>NZ_CP028858.1 GCF_003058365.1 Halococcoides cellulosivorans
GGCCAGTCCGGATCGAACGATTGGATTCGGATGGCAGTTGGAATTAGCCCACAGGTGGAATTAGCCCACAGATCGGCCAGAGACGAGACACCATGACGTCTGCGAGACGAGATTCCGCGACGAATGACTGGGCGGGATGTCGAGAGAAACAAATTGTTAAATTGAGAGGTGATTCTCGAATCGCGACGACTGCAGTGTCTCGGATTCACATCGACGAGAGGAGGTGACACTGGAGCACTCGCCACGACAGAGTGGTGAGTGTGACACATGGTCACGGTAGAAATCCCCAACCCCCGCATTTCGGGTCGAACTCGACCCGCCGTGACCACCCCCACCCCTTTGTTTCGAGTGGAACGGCGAAAACCCCGTGTCCACGCGATCGGCCGAACGTCTAGTGTGACCCGCCGATTTAGCCGATTTCGCGGGGAATAAACGGATGAGGATAAAGATATAGGCAATTCAGCTATCGAAGTCAATGATCGGTCAGCCGCGGTCGATCATCCTGGAACCTCTCACGAAACCAGCGCTAGAATCCTGGTCTTCTAGAGTCTAGATCCGATCGACTAGCGTGCTCTAGATAACAGTCCGCTGTCCGGGAGTAGCTCTGCAACTACTCCCCATTACGGGTTTGGTCTGAGTTGTGTCTGTATAAACCCATCGCTCTAAAAAACCACCTTCGCTTCGAGTGGATGCGCGACCACGCCGAATACACGTTCCACTCGAAATGAAGGGGTGGGGGTGTTGGCGGGTTCGTCGACAGTCGGGGTCCCCGCCGGTGAGTCTCGATCGAGCCGACGCTAGCGATGGACGGCCGATTCGACTTGTATCCATCTCCTCGCGACTATTCCACTGTGCGAGGGTCTCTCAGACATCGCCTACCGAACAGAAATCATCATCCGGACCTGACGGTGACGATCGTTCCAGTTGAAACAGGGGGGTTCGGGGTTGTGAGGCCCTCTCCAATTATATTTTTCGATCGTTTCTATGGAATTATCTCGTCTCCCTGTGGCGGGCGGACCTCGTCGAGACACACACTGCGTCGTCACCCCTGTGGGAGCGGTCGGAGCATCTATCCCGACCCGAACAGGGAGCGACGAAATAGCGTGATATGGTGGAGTAGTAGCCTCGAACCGATCGATCTCTCCGGTGGGTCGGCGTCGGTCGACCGAATCTGTCGCCGTGTGGGTGACAATTCGTCGTGTCGGTGACGAACGTCGGATTCATCTCCACGATATAATGTTGACACTACATTTCGGTTTGACCGGTGGTGGGGTGGCAGTCGCTGACCGCAACTATTAAGTGATTCACACGCCCCGTTTCGGGTGCTTCAACTGGAATCGGTCACGACCACTTTCCGCCCATATCCGCCTCTCTGAGGCTCAATACGGCAGGAAATTAGTTGTGGTGGCCCGATTCCACTCGAAAATGAGGGGTAATCTATGGACAGGGACGACCACACTTCAATCGACGAAACGGACCAGAGCGCGAGCGACGAGCCGTCCGATCCGGTCCGGCCCGGAGGGATGACAGTCATCGAAAGCGTTGGCGACGCCGAGGACGAGTCCGACGGGTTGTTCGACGATCTGATCAGCGGCGAGCCGATCTTCGACACGAAAGACGTCCTGCAACCATCCTACACGCCGAAGACGTTGCCCCATCGCGAAGAACAGATCAACACCATGGCGACCATCCTGGTGACGGCGCTCCGGGGGGATACGCCGTCGAACATATTGATCTACGGGAAGACGGGCACGGGCAAGACCGCGAGCGCGAAGTTCGTCAGCGACGAACTGGAGACGACCTCCCAGAAGTACGAGGTGCCGTGTGAGGTCGAGTACATCAACTGCGAGGTGACCGACACGCAGTACCGCGTTCTCGCCCAGCTCGCGAACAAGTTCATCCGGAAAAACCAGGCCGTCGTTGCCGACCGGATCGACCGACTCGACGCTCATCGCGACGCCGTCGCTGCTGGAGAGGATGTTCCCGAGGACGTCCCACAGACGATGTCGGAGTTCGAGGCCAAGATCGACCGTCTCGAAGCCGATCAGGAGCGCTTCGAGGAAGTGCCGATGACCGGGTGGCCGACCGATCGGGTGTACGACGCCTTCTTCGAGGCCGTCGACTACACCGAACGCGTCGTCATCATCATGCTCGACGAGATCGACAAACTCGTCGAGAAGTCGGGCGACGACACGCTGTACAATCTCTCGCGGATGAACTCCGAACTCGAACGCTCCCGGGTGTCGATCATGGGCATCTCGAACGATCTAAAGTTCACCGACTTCCTCGACCCCCGCGTGAAATCCAGTCTCGGTGAAGAAGAGATCGTCTTTCCACCGTACGACGCCACCCAACTCCGGGACATCCTCGAAGCGCGCGCCCGCGAAGCGTTCGTCGAGAGCGCGCTGAGCGACGACGTGATCCCGTTGTGTGCGGCGTTCGCTGCCCAGGAACACGGCGACGCCCGGCGGGCGCTCGACCTCCTCCGGACGGCGGGCGAACTCGCAGAACGAGACAAGACCGATCGCGTCACCGAAGACCACGTCCGTCAGGCCCAGGAGAAGATCGAACTCGATCGCGTCATCGAGGTGGTCCGAACGCTCCCCACACAGTCGAAGATCGTGCTCTTTGCGATCACCCTCCTCGATCGGAACAACGTCAACAACATCAACACCGGCGAGGTCTACAACATCTACAAGCGGTTGTGCGAGGAGATCGACGCCGACATTCTCACACAGCGACGCGTCACCGATCTCATCAGCGAACTCGATATGCTCGGTATCGTCAACGCCGTCGTCGTCTCGAAGGGTCGGTACGGTCGCACCAAGGAGATCAACCTCTCGGTCCCGCGTGAAGAGACCGAGGCCGTCCTGCAGTCCGACTCTCGACTGGGCGACATCGAAGACGCCCAACCGTTCGTGCAGGCGCGATTCGATCAGTAGACCGTGCACTGCGGCACTGAGCGAACGACCACGAGTCTCCGCGCCGGTCCACACACGGCTCCCCGCCAGTCTACGCTACGCTCCAACGAACTCGCGTCCGAGGGCGTTCGCGCGAAGTCGAATCTTTCCGAGGTGTGGAATTTTCCCCATCGCACGGCCGACGACCCATTCGGGCTTGACGACCGTACTGAGGCTGCTCGGTGATTTCTGATCGTAATACCCGTTGCTGTCGCCCCCCGTGATGAATCCGTCGTGCGGTGCCGGACAGGTCGAGAGGTCTTCACACCCGTCGGCGCCTCCAATCCAGGATCCGTTGGCCCGGTCGTACCAGTTCTCACCCTCCTCGACATACATCATCGCTCGGTGGATGATCGGTGTCTTCTCGGCGTTGCCGTTGGGCTGGTAGACGATCACGTCTCCCGATCGCTGGAACGACCGGTAGTCGCCCTCCTGGCCGGTCTCGTGGGTGACGACGCCGGTCCCGGCGACGGCGTTCTCACCGGGGAAGCGACTCTCTTCCATGACGAAAGCGAGATCACCTTTCTGAATGTGTGGGCTCATGCTCCCGCTCTCGATGGCCACCAACGGTGGCCAGATGCCGCTGATCGCGAGCAAAAAGGCCACGACGAACACGACGATCCCGACTGCACTGAAGAGATCGTAAACCAAGAGTGCCGTTTCCTTCAACAGACTATGATCGTCGGAGTCGCCCTCTGTCATCGACAAAGTAGTTGGGGGCGGGTGGATTTAATAGATTCGCCCCGGCGCTCGATCGGGTTCGAATCCAAAATACCACAGAGCACAGTGGAACCGCCCGGATTCGAACCGGAGGAAACCTCGCGCTGCTCGGTTTCCAGGGCTCGAATCCGACAACCGCACAACACAGTGGGGCCGCCCGGATTCGAACCGTAATCGACCGTGCTCGCGATGCTGCGCGCTCGATAGGGTTCGAATCCGACAACCGCACAACACAGTGGGGCCGCCCGGATTCGAACCGGGGTTACGGCCACCCAAAGGCCGAAGGATACCAGGCTACCCCACGGCCCCACAGGACTCGCTTCGAGAGGGCTTGGTGAAACTCTTTCGGGACGACCGGACCGATCGGCCCACTTTTCCTGATGGGTCTCCCAGTTCGGCACACGATGACGCTCGCACTCGAATCCGACGCGCCCGGGGTCGCCACCCGTGGCGTGTGGCTCACCTGTATCGACTGTGGGGAACAGTTCGCCCCGTTCGAAGCCGTGCGGTACACCTGTGACGACTGTGGGAGCCTGCTCGAAGTCCGCTACGACGAGTATCCGACGTTCGATGCCTTCGAGGGATCGGGCGTCTGGCGCTATTCCGCGGCGCTGCCTTTCGAGGAAGGCGTCACGCTCCCCGAGGGGTCGACGCCGCTGCACGCAGTCCCGCGTCTCGAAGCGGAGATCGGGGTGAACAACCTCCGAGTGAAACACGAGGGCATGAATCCGACGGGCAGTTTCAAGGATCGCGGCATGACCGTCGGCGTGCGGGTCGCCCAGGAGATCGGCGTCGACCGCCTGGCGTGTGCCTCGACGGGCAACACCTCGGCGGCGCTGTCGGCGTACGGCGCGCGCGCAGACATGGAGACGCTCGTGCTCCTCCCCGCGGGGAAGGTCGCGGCGGGGAAAGTCGCCCAGGCGAGTCTCCACGGCGCGCGCATCCTCGAAGTCGACGGCAACTTCGATCGCTGTCTCGACATCGTCCAGGACCTGACCGATCGCGGCGAGGCGTACCTGCTCAACTCGCTCAATCCGTTCCGTCTGGAGGGCCAGAAGACGATCGGCCTGGAGATGTTCGAGCAGTTCGAACGCGAAGAGGGGACGCTGCCCGATCGGATCGTCCTCCCGGTCGGCAACGCGGGCAACACCGCGGCGCTGTACAAGTGCGTCCGGGAGTTGCGCCGGAGCGGCGCGATCGCAGAGCACGAGGTCCCGAAACTCACGGGCGTCCAGGCCGAAGGCTCCGCGCCAATGGTCGAGGCCATCGAGAACGGCTGGGACCACATCGAGCGCTGGGACGACGTCGAGACGATCGCGACCGCGATCCGCATCGGCAATCCCGTCAACGCCCCGAAGGCGTTGCCGGGGATTCGCGAGACCGGCGGGACGGCGGTCGCGGTCTCGGACGAACAGATCACGACCGCCCAGCGCGATCTCGCGGAGGAGGGCATCGGCGTCGAACCCGCTTCGGCGGCGTCGATCGCGGGCCTGCGAAAACTCCGCCGCGAGGGCGTCGTGAGCGACGACGAGGACGTGGCCTGCCTGACGACCGGCCACCTGCTCAAAGACCCGGATGCGGCCGCCGCGGCGGGCAGCGACCCCGAACCGGTCCCCGCCGACACCGAGGCCGTGCTGGATCATCTCGGGGCCTGATCAGGGCCTGCCAGAAAATCACGGCTGATAGTGCCCCGTCACGTTGATTTTCTCTCCGGGCCTATCTCGACGTCCGATGTATCGCGAGGATTTCTCGGTCCGAACGCGGACGGGCGACCGGGGCCGACCCGTCGTCGCGATCGAGTACGACGGCCCCCGCGAGCGACTGCTCGCCCGCGTCGAGGGCGTGACCGCCACGCCGATCGGGCCGGACGACCTCGAAGTTGCGATCCGGCCCGCGCCCGCGACGAAAGGCGCTGCCGTCCTCGCGATCACAGGCACCACGACCGGGGCCTACCTGCTCGAAACGCCGGTCGATCTCGACGCGATCGTGGCCGTGACGACGTCCGCGCGCGAGCGCGGAGTCGAGACCGTCGCGGTCGTCGTCAGGCCGATCGAGGGAGATCCGATCGAGTTCGACACCCGGACGATCCTGTTGTACGACGAATCGGGCCAGATTCGACGCGATCGGAGCCTCGTCCCCGGTGGCGTCCAGCCCTGAACCCGTCCGGCGAGCGCTCGCCCCGGCGGTGGTCGCCGCGGGCGGGGATTTTATGCGCGCGGCCGGCGACCCAGGCGGTATGCGACTGCACGAGTACCAGGCCAAAGACCAGTTCGCGGACGCCGGCATTCCCGTCCCGGACGGTCGACTGGCCGAGACACCGGCGGCGGCGCGCGAGGCCGCCGAATCGATCGGCGGGCGCGTCGCCGTCAAAGCACAGGTCCACGTCGGGGGGCGCGGGAAAGCGGGCGGGATCGAGGTCGTCGACGACCCTGCGGCCGCCGAAGACGCCGCCGAGACCATCCTCGGCATGGATCTCAAGGGCCACCACGTCGAGAGCGTCCTCGTCGAGGCCGCCGTCGACTTCACGAACGAACTGTACGTCGGCGTGACGATGGATCGCTCCCGGAAGCGCCCGGTGATCATGGTCTCGACGCGCGGCGGTGTCGACATCGAGGCTGTCGCCGCCGAGGAGCCCGACGCGATCGCGCGCGAACACGTCGACCCGCATCTCGGCGTCTACCCCTACCAGGCCCGCCGCGTCGTCGAGCGCGCGGGCGTCGACCCCGCGGTCGCGGGCGAGGTCGCGAGCGTCGTCGCCACGCTGTACGATCTGTGGGCCGACAGCGACGCCAGCGAGGTCGAGATCAACCCGCTGATGGTCACCGAGTCGGGTGTCGTCGCCGCCGACGCGGTGTTCAACGTCGAGGACGACGCCCTGTTCCGCCAGGACGCGCTGGCCGCCCTCGACACCGAGGAGAGCGACGATTCGCTGGAATCGCAGGCGGACGCGGCGGGACTTGACTACGTCCGCCTGGAGGGGTCGGTCGGCATCATCGGCAACGGCGCGGGCCTGGTGATGGCGACACTGGATCTGGTCGATCACTTCGGGGGCGCGCCCGCGAACTTCCTCGACATCGGTGGTGGGGCCGACGCCGAGCGCGTCCGGGCCGCTCTGGAACTGCTCTTTGCCGACGACAACGTCGAAGCGGTCGTGTTCAACGTCTTCGGCGGGATCACCCGCGGTGACGAAGTCGCCCAGGGGATCGTCGACGCGCTGGACGCGCTGGGCGAGGTGCCCAAACCCGTCGTCGTCCGACTCGCGGGCACGAACGCGAGCGAGGGGATGGCGATTCTGGGTGATCGCGTCGAGACCCAGTCCACGCTCGAAGACGCCGTGCGTCGTGGGGTCGAGTTCGCGGAGGGGTCGGCATGAGTGTCCTCGTCGATGCGGACACGCGCGTGCTCGTCCAGGGCCTGACCGGCGACGAGGGCCGGTTCCACGCCAGACTCATGGACGAATACGGGACTCGCGTCGTCGGTGGCGTCGTCCCCGGCCGCGGCGGCGAATCGGTCGAGGGCCTGCCCGTCTACGGCACGGTCGACCGCGCGGTCGCAGAGACCGGTGCCGACGCCTCGGTCGTGTTCGTCCCGCCAGCCTTTGCCGAGGACGCGCTGATGGAGGCGCTCGATTCCGATCTCGACCTCGTCGTCGCGATCACCGAGGGGATCCCCGTCCAGGACATGAGTCGGGTGTACGCCCGCGCGCGACGCGTCGACACCACGCTCGTCGGGCCGAACTGCCCCGGCGTGATCACGCCGGGCGAAGCGAAACTCGGCATCCTCCCGGGAGACATCTTCGCGGCCGGATCGGTCGGCCTGGTCTCCCGATCCGGAACGCTGACCTACCAGATCGTCGATTCGCTCACCGAGCGCGGTCTGGGCCAGTCGACGGCGATCGGCATCGGTGGCGATCCGATCGTCGGCACCTCGTTCGTCGACGCGCTCGACGCGTTCGAACGCGATCCCGACACGGAGATCGCCGTCCTGACCGGTGAGATCGGTGGCGAAGACGAACAGCGCGCCGCCGAGTTCGTCGCCAGCGAGATGGACACGCCCGTCGTCGCCTTCATCGCGGGGCGGACCGCGCCCGAGGGAACCCGGATGGGCCACGCGGGCGCGATCGTCTCGGGTGACGGTGCGGGCACCGCGAGCGCGAAGATCGCGGCGTTCGAGGACCGGGGCGTCCCGGTCGGGGAGACCCCTGGTGAGGTCGCCCGCCTCGTCGACGAGCAGCTCTGATCGGCCCACGACGCTCTCCCGCCGGTCGTGTGAGACTGCGTCAAACGTGATACCGAATAAATAGCTATTTGGTGATCCACGGTGATGGTGAGCCGTGAGCGATCGAATCGACGGGGTGCCTATCGGGCACCTCGACATCGACGGGGGGATCGTCCAGTCGGCGGACGATCGGGCGACTGCGTTGTTGGGGACGGAGCCGACAGGGACGGCGTTCGCGGCGACGATTCACGAGACTGACCGTGGGGCGATCGACGCCCTGCTCGACGCCGAGTTGGCGCGCGCGGTCGCCGTGGACTGTCGACCTGCCGCCGACGACGGTGTCGAGTGGATGCGGTGCTGGCTCGCGCCCGCGGCGGCGGGCGTCGAGGCCGTGATCGTCGACCGGACTCGCGACCACCGGGCCGACGTGCTGGCCGAGTACGACAGCGCGATGGCCCACGACCTCCGCAACCCGCTGAACGTCATCGACGGGCGACTCGAACTGCTCGACGCGTCGGGTGAACACCGCGACGCGATCGAACGGTCGACGACCGGGATTGCCGACCGCATCACGGCGTTGCGCGAACTCGCGGCGGCGGCCCGGCCGGTCGTCGGGCCCGACCTCCTCGCCGTCTCGGACCTGATCGCTGAGGCGGCGGCGCGCGGGCCGATTACCGTCGATATACCCGACACCGACCGTCACGTCGTCGGAGATGCCGATCGGCTGACAGCAGCGCTACTCGAACTGTTCGAGAACGCGGCCACCCACGGCGACGCCGACTGCGTCGTCGTCACGGTCGAGGGGTCGACGCTGCGCGTCGAAGACGACGGATCGGGCGCGTTCGACCCGGATCGCGTGCTCGACGCGGGCTACACGACCGACCCCGACCGGCCGGGCTATGGGCTGACGGCGGTCGACTGGACGGCGCGCGCCCACGGCTGGTCGGTCGACGTCGCGGAGAATGCGGGGTTGGCGGTCGACATCTCGATCGGTGCGCCACTGCTCGCGTGAGTGACGCGTCGGTGACGCGGCCGACCTACATGTAGCCCAGATCGCGCAGGCGCTCCATCAGGTCCTCTTTGTCCTGGGCGCGGCCCGCGCGCTCGGTCGTGTTCGCCATGTCCTGCAGCCAGGCGGGTTCGTCGGCCGATTTGTCGGTCGAGACCTGGCTGCCGAGCGAACGGAATCCCGCGAAGTACTTCGGTGAGACCGGAACGTCCTCCATGTCGAGGCCCTCGGGCAGGTCCTCGGTGCTCTCGGGGACGTAGCCCTCGTCGGGATAGGCCTCGACCGTGTCCGGCACCGCGAAGTTCCAGTAGGCGTCCCAGACGGCGGCCTCCTCGAACTGCAGAATCGGCTGGACGCGGTCGTGGGGCGGGTAGATGTCGGGATCGTGCCGCGGCGAGAAGAAGGTCTCGTCCGCGCGAGCCTCCTGTTCGTCCCACCGCACGCCACTGATTACGCCGTCGATGTCGTGTGCTTCGAGGGCGTCGTTGAGCGCGACGGTCTTCAGCAGGTGGTTGCCCACGTAGGTATCCAGCAGGAACGGGAACGTGTCCTCCTCGTATTCGAGGATCTCTCGAATGTGGTGTTGGTTGTGCTCGGAGAGTGCGTCGACGGGGATGTCGTCGCCGGGTTCGAGGCCCTCGCGGTCGACGTAGTCGCCCACGTCCGTGTTGCGCGCCCAGATGACCTCCAGGTCCCACTCGTCGGCCCAGTGCTCGACGAACTCGATCAGTTCGTCGAAGTGCTGGTAGTGGTCGATAAAGACGACCGGGGGCACCTCCAGGTCGAACTGCTCTGCGACCTGCTTGACGACATAGAGCGTGAGCGTCGAGTCTTTCCCGCCGGTCCACATCACCGCGGGCGTGTCGTACTGTTCGAGACCCTCGCGGGTGACCTCGATGGCCTTTTCGAGTTTCTGGTCGACACTCGGGTAGTCGGCGGGGTCCTCACCCGATCCGTCGTCGTAGTCCACCGCAACGTACTCGGGGAAGTTCTCTGTCGCTGGCATGGTAATGAGATATAATTACCCCTCGGTCCGAAAGCGTTTCGGTGCCGGCCAGTCCCATCCGGGGCGGAGCGTGGGCCGGTCGGTGTCGACGAGCGATTAGATGAACTCGTTGTTCCGCCAGTTCACCCCGTCTTCGTCGTCGTGGTCGGGCGGGTCCTCGTCGACGCTGATCGAGGCGGGTTTGCGCTCGCTGTCCTCGACGCGGATGGCCTGGAGGTCGCCGTCGCTCGCGATGATCGCGGTCAACTGGCCTTTCTCGGCTTCCAGTGCGATGTCGACGAGCACCTCGAACATCGGGAACTGCAGCGCGGAGTTCTGGAGGACGGTCTCCCGATCCCCCTTGAAGCAGGCGTACTCGACGAGTTCGGACTCGATCTCCTCTTCTTCGTCTTCGAGGGCCCCCCACTGTGGGCCGCCCCCCATGCGATTCGGTGGGTGCTCGTCGGGGTCTTCCTCGTACACCCGATTTTCGGTGACGCTGGCTTTCAGTTGTGCCGTCGGGGTGTACTTGCTGATGCTGTCGGTCGCCGGTTCCGCGCTCAAAATGAGCGTGTTGTTCCGGCGTGTGATGTCCACGGCAGCGATGTCCTCGGGGAGGTCCGGATCGTCGAAGTGATCGTACACGTCCTCGAGGGGCAGTTCGAGCGTCGAGTGGAGTCTGTATACACGGCGTGACATGGTTCGGAGATGGCCGGCGGACCGGCGGGCGTACGGCAAAGTAGGGCCCCCACTCATTTAGGGCCTACTTTTCGTGCACCTGTGTCACGAACGATGTCCTGACGACGACGGTGGCCGCCGCTCGGACGGGATGAGCGTCGCTGCTCCCCGATCACCCGGTCGCGTTCTCGGTCAGACAGGACCCTTCGGGGATCGGTCGCTCGTGGGCGATCCGGTGCCACTCGTCGCGGTCGAGGGCCCCCGACCCGTCGGAGTAGTTCGTCGTCTCGTAGAGGCCGTTGTAGTTCATCACGCTGGGATACTCGTCGATCGCGAAGGTGTGATCGTCGACGCCGGGTTCGTCCTCGTCGATGCCGAACATGTGCCCGAGTTCGTGGGCGATCAGCGACGCGGTCTCGTTGGGGTCGTCGTAGGCTTCGACCGCGCCCACGCCGGACCGGGCCACCCCCGAGAAGTACGGATCGCCCCGGGCCTGCACCTCGTCGGTCACCACCAGGTAGTAGTACCGATCGTCGTCGTGATCCATGAACTGCCGGCGGTAGTCGTGAACGTCGTTCAACTCGCCCGGTCGCGAATCGCCAGAGATCGGGCCCTCGACCGGCAGGGCCGCGTCGCTGCGCCGGAGGTGCAGATCGATCCCGCGGTAGCCGACGGGGTCTCGGATCTCCGCCGACGCGTACGTCGACTCGACGGCCCGGAGCGCCTCCTCGCTGACGGTGACGCCCTCGACCGAATCGACCTCGACGTAGATGTCGTGTTCGAGGAGGTCCGCCTCGGGATAGGTCTCCGAACAGACCAACTCTTCGACGTCTCCGAGGCCGTCACCGTCGATGTCGCTCGTCGAGGCCTGCCACTCGACCGACTGGACGGTCGGATCCCTCCCGGGGTCGCTCGGTGCTCGAATCCGCTCGGTCGGATCGAACACGTGAATCGACCCCGGGCCGACGTCGGCCTCCATCCCCACCCGCCGATCGGGTGTCGTCTGCTGGCCCGTCGGCAGGGGAACGTACTCCACGGCGATCGGCGCGAGCGCGACCGTGATCACGACGGCGACGATCACCAGCACGCGTCGCCGGCGCGTCCGTCTCGGTGGCCCGGATCGATCCCCAGTGGGGGATGTTCCCATCGAGCAGTCTCTACCGAGGCCGACACCATAATTTTACTCACTTCGATCGCGAATCGCCCGACGGGAACGCGATCAGTCGTCCGCCGCGGCGACCGTCTCGGTCGCGTCCCCTTCGATACTCGGGGGGTATTTCCCGCGGTCGAGGACGAGATCCGAGGCGGGGCGGGCCATACAGGTAAGCGCGTACTCCCCGCGCTCCTCGTCGGTGAGCCCACGGGCGGCCGGCTGTTCGACCTCGCCCTCGACGATCTTGGCGGTACAGGCCAGGCACATCCCCACCCGACAGGAGTACTCCTGGGCGATGCCCTCGTCGATACAGCGCTGGAGGATGGTGTCTGTGTCCTCGACTTCGATCGTCTCACCGCTGGCGAACTCGACGGTGTAAGTGGCCATAGCACGCGTTCGAGCGGTCTCCCCAAAGGTCTTTCCGAGTGCGAACCCCGGTGTCAGTCCGTCCGTCGCCCCGTTCGGAACTCCTAACAGCGACGCCCTCACACGAACGATAATGAGTGACCGATCGACGGCACGTGAGGTCGTCGTCGTGGGGGCCGGCACCGCCGGCTGTTACGCCGCGGCGACACTCGCCCGCGAGGGCGTCGACGTGGTCGTCCTCGATCGCAAGTCCGCCGAGGAGGCGGGCCACATCGCCTGTGGCGACGCGATCAAGGGCGCGGCCGAACTGCCCGACGCGATCCCGAAATCCGACCTCGAAGGAGCGATCACCAACCAGACCGTCGACCACGGGCGCTTCGAGATCCCGACCGAGGACACCGTCCTCGACATCCCCGTCCCGGGCGAACTCGGCGTGCTCGACCGGTTCGCGTACGGCCGACGACTGATCGAGGCCGCCGAGAACGCCGGCGTGGCGTTCCACTACGACACCGTCGTCCAGGACGTCGTCCAGGACGGATCGCGCGTCACGGGCGTCCGGGCGATCAGTTCGGGCGAGCCAGTCACCTACGAGGCCGAGGTCGTCGTCGACGCCGCGGGCGCACTGTCGATCCTCCAGCAGGAGGCCGACCTCACCGAGACGAGTTTCGACACGTCGGTCCGATACTCGCAGTTCTGCTCGGCGTATCGCGAGATCATCACCGTCGACGAACCGGTCGAGTGGTCCGACGCGCTGGTCTTCAAGCCGACCGAGCGCGCGGCGGGCTATCTGTGGTATTTCCCCCGCACCCCGACCGAGATCAACGCCGGCGTCGGCTTCCAGATGACCGAAGAACCGATGCAACTCGTCGACGCGCTGAAACGCGATCTGCGATCCCGACCGGAGTTCGAGGGGGCGACCGTCGAGGACAAACTCGGCGCGGCGCTGCCCACCCGGCGACCCTACGACTCGGCGGTCGCGCCGGGCTTCGTCGCCGTCGGTGACGCCGCCGGTCACGTCAACCCGACCACGGGCGGCGGCATCGCGGGCGCCGCCTACGGCGGGGCGTACGCCGCCGAGTCGGTCCTGGAGGCCCTCGACACGGGCCGAGTCGACGAGTCGACGCTCTGGGAATACAATCGGCAGGTGATGGATCACTTCGGCGCGCGCTACGCCGCCCTCGACGTGTACAACATCTTCACGACCGGTGCGGACGTCGACGATCTGATGGCGCTGCTGGCGCGCCTGCCGGTCGAACCGGTCTCGGAGGCACTCTACTCGGGGTCGGCGGACCTGGGCTGGGGGCTGAAAGCCAAGATGGCTCTCAAGAGCGTCGGCCACTGGCGGACGGTGCTCGACGCCTACCGGACGAAAGGCTGTGCGGAAGACCTCCTCGACCACTACGAGACGTATCCCGAAACTCCGGACGGCCTCGCGGCCTGGCAGACCGAGCGCGATCGGATCCTCGACCGCGTCTATCAGGTCACCGGCGCGGACCCGAAATACTAGTCCGCCGGCGACCACTCGTCGTCGACGGTGCCACAGGTCGTCCCCGCCGTGGGCCCGCCGACCACGCGGTCGGTGAAGTTCTCGAAGATCCGGGTCGCCCGCTGGGCGCGCTCGTAGTTCGATCGCGTGATCGAGTCGAGCGCGGCCTGGCGCTTTGCGGCTGGCAACTCGTCTTTCTGTCGGGTGACGAGCGCGGCGGTCCGTGGGTCGTACTCGGGGTGGAACTGCACCGTCCGGGCCGACCCGCACGCGAACCCGTGGTTGCCGTAGTCGTTTTCGGCGATCGGGTGTGCGCCAGGGGGGAGTTCGGTCACGCGATCGCTGTGGGTCGTAAAGACCAGGAACTCGCTGTCGAGGCCCGCGAGCAGGTCCGACTCCTCGATACGCTCGACCGTCCGGTAGCCGATCTCGTACTCGCCGATCGGTTCGACCCGACCGCCGAGAGCGTCCGCGACGATCTGGTGGCCGAAACAGACGCCGAGCGTCGGGAGGCCGCTCGCGACGGCGTCGGCGATCCAGTCGGCCAGCGGGTCGATCCAGGGCTCGTCCCAGTACACCGAGGCGCGCGATCCCGTGACGACACAGCCGTCGATCCCGTCGGTCGCAGGCAACTCCTGATCGGTGACCTGGTACTCCAGGATCTCACCGGGCAGTTCACGTCGGAAGTTCCGACTCGTGTGCGTGCCGGTGTCGGCAGCGTTGAGCACGGCGATGCGCGGCGCGGTCATGACTAATTTTCAGGCGGTCGAGGGCCTTAAGTCTGGCAGTCCACCTCAGAAATCGCCCGAACGACGGTCGGACTCGCGATCGCTGTGTGCGGTCAGCCAGTCGACCGCGACGTCAGCCACCGCCCGCCCGCGGGCGACCGGAAACAGGTGGCCACCGGCGAATTCGCGGTACTCGCCACGCGGCAGATCCGCCGCGAGATCGCCGACGGCGTCGGCGGGGGCGACCCGATCGGCCACCGCACCGCCGAGCAGCGCCGGCGTCGTGATCTCGTAGGGATCGGCGAGTGTCGCCGCCTCCCAGGCCTCGCGATACTGGTCGGCGGCCCCTTCCTCGGCGTCGTCCGCGGCCCGCCACGCGACGATGCGGTCGAGCCAGTCTGCGGGTGGGTCGGTCCCGAGGTGCGCCCGCGTCGCCGCCGCGAGCGCCTCGGGGTCGTCCGGCGGGGCCCAGAGGTCGTCGAGGTTCGGATCGAGTGCCGTCCCGAGCGCGATCACCGACTGGACGCGATCCTCTCGCCGGGCGGCCTCCAGGGCGACGACACCGCCGAGGCCAGCGCCGATCAGGTGGGCCTGCTCGGCCCCGCTCTCGCGCAGCACGGTCGCGAGGTCCTTTCGCAACGTCGCGATCGAGATCGGGCCCACGTCGCTCTCTCCGACGCCCGGCCCGTCCCAGACGACGGTCTGGTAGGGCCCGGTCAGTTTCCCCTGGACCGCACTCCAGAGCCACGCACCCAGCCCCGCATCACCGACGAACGCGACCGTCGGCCCCGCTCCCGCGGTGGCGAAGCGGATCGTGCGTCCGTCGCGTGTCGTCGTCGGCACAGTCGAATTAGGAGAGACAGTCTCAAGCGCGTTATGGTCGAATCGTGAGTCGTGGTGTCAAATTCCACTCGCGGTCCGTCGCCTGCCGACAGCCGTCGCTGGCAGGCGATCGAATCCTGTCGAGCGAGACGCTGGGTGGTCAGTCCGGTGACTGGGCAGCGATCTGCTCGTCGAGAATGTCGGGCACCGAATCCAGCGCGTCGTCCAGCGCGTCGGCGTCGGGGCCGCCGCCCTGTGCGAACGCGGGCGGGCCACCGCCACCGCCGCCGACGCGGTCGGCCAGCGCGCCGACGACGCTGCCCGCGTCGATCGCACTCCCCTCGGGCCGCGCGACGACGAACTGTGCGCCGTCGGCCCCGGAGCCCACCACCGCCACGTCGCCGTCGTCGACGATGGCGTTCGCCGTCGCGCGGAGTGCGTCCATGTCGGCGTCCATCCGCCGGACGACCGCGCGTTCGTCACCGACCTCGACGATATCGCCCTCCGATCCGCCGCTCGCTCGTGCGGTCGCGAGGTCTTCTTTCAGGCGGTCGATCTCCTTGCCGCGCTGTTTCCACTCCTCGAAGAACCGTTCGGCCGTCTCGGGAACGCTCTCGGGGGCGACGTCGAACGTGTCGGCGGCGTCCCGCAGCGCCCGATCTGCGTCCTGGTGCGCGTCGATCGCCGCCCGGCCGGCCGAGAACGTCACCCGGACGACGCCGTCCTGGACGCGCTCGGTCGACCGGATGACGATCGCGCCGACGTCGCCGGTGCGGGCGACGTGCGTGCCGCCACACGCCTGGACGTCCTCACAGACCTGGACGGTCCGGATCTCCTCGCCCGCGGGGATCCCGCCCTGGTAGAGGTCGAACCCGTGTTCGTCCTCGGCGGCGTGGCGGTCGACCCAGTTGATCTCGACGATCGCGTTCTCCCGGACGATCTCGTTGGCGCGGTGTTCGATCGCGCGCCGATCGTCGGCGTCGACGGCCTCGTAGTGCCGCAGGTCGATCCGCGAGGATTCGACGCCTTTCTGGGCGCCGGCCTGGCGGACGTGTTCGCCCAGCACGTCACGCGCGGCGTGGATGATCGCGTGGGTCGCGGTGTGATGGGCCATCAGCGCCTCGCGGCGGTCGCGTTCGACCTGCCCGCGGACGAACTCACCCGTCCCGGGGTCGGCGTCGCAGGTGTGCACGACGACGCCGTCCTGGATCTGGACGTCGGTGACCGAGACGGTCCGGTCGTCGGTCGCGAGCGTGCCGTGATCGGCGGGCTGGCCACCGCCCTCGGGGTAAAACCGGGTCTGATCGAGGACGACGTCGAACCGATCTTCGTCTGCGTCGTCCTCGTGTTCGAAGACTTCCAGGACGACCGCCTCGAACTCCAGGCGCTGCTGGTCCTCGTAGTACAGCCGATCGGTGTCGGGCAGTTCCCCGAGTCGGTCGGCGTACGGCAGGCCCGACTCCTGGCGGTCGGCGGTGGCCTGTTCGTGCCGATCCGCGACGCGCGCGTAGAAGTCCTCGGGCACGTCGACGGCGACATCCAGCTCGGCGGCGATCGCCTCGACGGTGTCGGGCTGGATGCCGTGGCTGTCGTACAACTCGATCAGTTCGCCGGCGGGGATCGGCTCGTCGCGGTCGGCGTACTCCTCGGCAATCTGGCGCACCCGTCGGCCGCCACGGTCGAGTGTCTCGCGATACTTCCCGACCTCGCTGGTCACCATCTCACGGATGGTCTCGCGATCGCTGTAGCCCAGGCGGCGGGCCTGCTGAGCCACGAGATCGTCCAGATCCGCCGCGAGGTCGATCTCGTCGGCCAGGCGGACGGTGCGCCGGAGCACCATCCGCGCGAGATAGCCCGTCCCGACGTTCGAGGGGACGATTCCGTCACCGAACATGTAGGCGAGCGTCCGGCAGTGGTCGGCGATGGCGTACGCCGCCTCCAGGGGTTCGAGCAGGTCACGCAGACGCTCGACGTCGACGCCGATCTCCGCGGCGATGTCCGCCCGCGCCGCTTCGATGTCTTCGGCCTCGTCGATGTCCATCTCGCCCGCGAGCGCCGCCGCCCGGTGGACGATCCGTTCCTCGTCGTCGCTCATCTCGATCGCCGCCGCGTCGCGAATCGTCGCGATGGCGTCGGGGTAGATCGCTTCGTAGACGGTCGGTGTGCCCTGGCTCATCCAGGTCCACCGTTCGAGCCCGTAGCCCGTGTCGACGACGTAGGTGTCCATCGGGCTGTAGGAGTTCCCGTCTTTCATCTCGACATCGCCGTCGGGGTCTTGCTCGAACTGCATGAAGACGAGCGTCGCCAGCTCCGCGCCCTGGTAGATCACCTCGAAGGCGGGCCCGGCGTTGCCCCCGCCGACCCAGGGGTCCTCGATGAGCGTGACCTCGTCCATGTCTGCGCCCAACTCCTCCAGCAACTCCACGCAGTACCGGACGGTGTCCTCTTTCCAGTAGACTTCGCCCGAATAGGCGTACTGCTCGCCGACCTCCTCGCGAGCGTTGAACGCGTGGTGGGCCATCATCTCGAAGGCCATCGTGTGCCGGCCCGTCACGCCGACGTTGTCGATGTCCTGCATCCGAATGCAGGGCTGGGAGATCGTCAGCGGGTTCGCCGGCGGCGGCGTCTCACCCGACGTGACCAGCGGCTGGAAGTCGTAGATCGACGCCTGGGTGAGCAGGACGTCGTCGCGCCAGCGATTCGCCGCGACGGGATACGGGTCGATGCGATCGTGATCGCGCTCTTCGAAAAAGGCGAGGAAGCGCTCGCGCATCTCGTTCAGTTCGAACGATTCGTCGAATCCGGGGTCGTCGATGAAGCTGTAGGCGTCACACGGCGGCTCCCCACAGGTCTCGCGGTCGTCGTCGAGCGTCCAGAAGTGGGCCCCACACTCCGTACACTCCCGCCGGACGAACCCCCGATCCTCGAAGTACGACAGTCGATACTCTTCTTCGAGGTCACTCATTGCCATGACGTGGCCGAGGATCGACCAAAACAGTTCCGAAGGGGGGATCGACGGTGCGCAGGCGTCCAACAGCGTCTCTCCGGCCCGCTGGGCCGATCTGGGCGGTCAGCCGGCGGCGGCCGGCCCACCCATCACTCCCGATCGAGCCACCGGTCGAGTGTTACCCCGACGACCGACCCGACGAGGACCTGACCGAGCACGTAGATCGCGATCGTCAGGAGCATCTCGGGCGGAACGGCCGCGATCGGCCCCTGGAAGACGACGATCATGGCGATCCAGGCCAGGACCGTGGCGATTCCGCCCCCGAGAACTCCGATTCCGACCGCATAGCCGTACGATCCCGAGCGCCAGCCACCGACGAGGCCGCCGACGACCGGCCCACCCGGGGCCACGGAGAGCACCGTCGTGATCAGGGCGACCAGCGCCGTCGGCCCCGCGATACGCGGCGGTGAGGACGGTCGACGCTCGTCGGTGGCCGCTCGCTCGCTCATATGGCCGGTCTCGATCGTGTCGAACAACTGTATTCTGGTTCGCTCGCGGTCGAGGGCCCGTCAGTCCGCGCCGCTCGCCGTGATCGATCGCACCGCTCGCGCGGCGACCAGCGCGATCAGGACTTCCAGGCCGCCCGCGACGAGGAAGGCCGGGACGTAACCCGCTGCGGCGGTGACGACCCCACCGATCAGAAAGCCCGCGAGCATGCCCAGACTGCCGAAGACGTTGAACCCGCCCATCGCCGCGCCGCGCTCGCTCGCGGGCACGACGTCGGTGACGAGCGCCATCGTCGTCGGCGCGACGAGCGCGCCACACCCGCCGACGAGCACGAGCGCGAGCACGGCGATCGGGAACGTGGGGGCGAGCAACACGCCCACGATCGCGACCCCATAGAGGAGCGATCCGCCGACGACCGGGCGATACCGGCCGATCCGATCGGAGAGTGCTCCGACGGGGTACTGGAAGACGGCGAAGGGGACGAAAAACGCCGCGAGCGCGAGGCCAGCGGTGCCGGCGTCGACCTCGAAGGTGTCCCGGAGGTAGGCGACGCCGGTGAGCGCGAAAAAGCCCGCCGTCAGGCGGTCGACGAAGCCGAAGGCGTACGGCGCGAGCAGTTGCGGACGCGTGCGGACGCCCGCGAGGACGTCTCCGGCAGGAAGCCCGCCCGCGCTCCGATCGGGGACCGTCGCGGCGAGTACGCCGGCGGCGGTGAGGAGGGCGGCCCCGCCGACCAGCGGCGCGAGGGGGTCGACGGTCGCGAGGCGGCCGCCGACGACCGCGCCGAGCGCCGCGCCCAGGCCGATCGCCGTCCCCGCCGCGCCCATGTTCGTGCCGTGGCCGCCCGCGAGGTCCATGAGTTGCGTGATCGCCAGCGAAAAGGCGCCGATCGTCGCCGCGCCGCCGAGGACGCGGATCGCGAGGACGGCCCCGAACGGGAGGCCGAGCGTGGGCGCGGCCGCGACGAGTCCGTAGGTCGCCGCGCCGCCGAGCGCGCCGGCGACGACCAAGGGGGTGCGCCGCCCGAGCGCGTCGCTCGCGACGCCCCACGCGACGGCAAAGGTGACGAACGCGCCGAACTCCGCGACCAGAAACCACATCCCGTCGAGGACGCCGCTGCCACCGAGCGCCGTGACGGTCTCCGCGAGGCCGGGATACAGAAACACCTGCGAGACGAGGACGCTCCAGACGACGAGCGCCAACCGGGCCCGCTCACCGGGGATCACCGATCGATACGCTGTGGCCACACCCGATCGCTGGGGGCCCGCGCCCGTATACCCACCGCCCGCGTCACCGTCCGATCGACCTTCGCCGCTCGCGATCAGTGGTCGTCCTCGCGCCACTTGTGCCCACACTCGGTGCAGGTGAAAAATCGCGTCTCGCTCTCGTCGGCCGCACGGATCTGTTTCAACTCCCAGCGCGCGCGATCGTTGTCACACTCGGGACACTGAGCGTCGGTCGTCGGGCCGACTTCCTCGTCGATCTCGCTGGTGTCGACGATCTCGCTGTCCTCCTGGTCGGTAGTCGTGACCATCCCCTCGTCGTCACCCCGGGCCTGTTCGGCCCCGCAACTCGAACAGACCCAGACACCGTCCTCGGATTTCATCATCGACCCGCAATCGTCACAGAACTGCATGTCCGCGGGTGAGTCGATCCCGAAACTTAAGTCTCTGGGTCGGGCGGGCGGTAGTGTTCAGATAAGGGTTCGAATTTGCTGGATCTTCTCTGAAAGCCCTCGCCAGTTCCGGTCCCGCGACTCGCTGCGCGCTTCGGGCGCCATGCGCCCTGCAGTGCTTACTTCGTCGGGGTTCCCGGAACTGGCTCGCCCTTTCGATCCACCAGGATTTGGCCTATTTGCGGCGTGAAACAAGCCCTTTGGACGGTGCTTATCTGAACACCGCCGGGCGGGCCGAGTCGACCGCTCCGACGCCGGACTCCGACCGCGAACGAGCGCGGTGGGGCCCCAACGGTCGGACCGCCGGGAATATTTCGCCCTCGAATCCCACGAATAATACGGCTGGAGAGCGTACTGCGGGTCATGCAGGTGGACTCTCTCGCCGTGGGAACGCTCCTGATCACGCTGGGGGCGGTGGGATCGGTCGCCCGGGCCGTCGAGGCCGTGGGCCCGGTCACACTCGCGGTCGGGACCGCGGCGCTGACGGTGGGGATCCTCCTCGTCGCGCTCTCGGATCGCGGGGCTCAGTCGGTCTGACCGGCGAGGTCGCGGAGTCGATCGGCGCCCGATCGCGTTCCTTTCGCGAGGAGGACGTCGCCGGCGACAAGCGGCGTGTCCGCGTCCGGTGAGACGACCCAGTCCGGTTCGTCGTCGGTCCCCCGAGCGCCGGCCGTCCGGACCGCGATGACGCGCATGCCGGTCTCGGTTTTCACCTCGCGGTCTCCGAGTGTCGTCCCGTCGAGTGCGCTGTCGGGGCCGACGACGACGCGCGCGATCACCTCGTCGGAATCCTCGACCGCGGCGGCGACGACCGGGTGGGCGTCGATCCCACGCAGGACGCCCTCGCTGATCTGGAGGGCGGCGTCGCTGATCGCCTCGCTCGAATTGGCGATCTGGACCAACCCCCGGAGTTCGATCGGATTCTCGACCCGGGCGGCGGCCCGGAGCGTCCAGGCCACCAGGCGGGACTGTAGCGCGTCCACCTCGGCTTCGAGTTCGAGCACCTCGCGGGCGACTTCCTCGTCGTCGAAGAGGACGGCGCCGTACGCCAGGTCGACGGCGAGTTCGCTGACGTTTTTCATGAGGACGAGCGTGTCCATCGCCCGCTGGAGGTCCTCGGTCGTCTGGTCGTCGACGACGGGCGGGGCGTAGGCCTCGCCGGTCGCCTCGGGGTAGACCGCGTCGAGTCCGTCTTCGGGCCCGCGGAAGAGGACGGCGTCGCCCGGCCGCAGTCGGGTCTCGGCACCGGGGTCGAGATGCCAGGAGCCGTCGCGTTCGAGCGCAATCACGCGAACGCCCGCGTCTGTTTCGAGGTTGCGCTCACCGAGTGTCGGCCCGACGAGCGCGGCCCCGGGCGCGATCTCGGCGCGGACGATCGACTCGACGGCCTCGGGGAGTGATCCGCGCATGCCCGGCGGGAGGCCCACCTCTTCGAGGACGACGCTCGCGATGTCGCCCGCGGCGTTCGCGATGGTCTCGGTCGCGCCGACGACGCCGAGCACGGGCGCGAGTTGCCGGGCGTCCTCGGGGTTGCGCGCCGCGACGAGCAGGCTCATCCGGGCTTGCATCCCGAGCACGTCGAGTTCGTCTTCCAGATCGAGGACGACGCCTGCGATCGCCTCGCTGTCCAGCAAGACTGCCGAGTAGGACAGATCGATCAGTAGCTCCGCGGTGTCTTTGAGCTCCGTGAGCACCTCCCGGACGCTGATCGGTTCGTAGGCGACGCCCTCGTCGGCCATGACCGGGGTTCGCTGGCCCGCCTCAAAAGCGTTCGGCAGAGCGCCCCGGGGCGCAGGTCGCGACGCGGGCGACCGTCCGACGGGCGTCGGACACGGCGGGTGGCTTTTTGAGTGTCCCGGGCGTAGGCCCACATATGAAATCCGTCCGGAAGGGCCTGCGGGCCGGCGAAATCGAGAAAGACACCTACGAGCGCCTGACCTGTACGGCCTGTGAGGAACAACTCGCGACCGAGAACGACCCCGACGAGGTCGGTGCCGTCCGGGTCTGTCCCGAGTGTGGCCGGAAGTGGAAGAAAGTCGGCTAGCGGGGGCGGGCGGCACTCACTCCACGTCGAGTTCGAACTGATCGTGTTCTTTGACGGGGTTGAGCACCACACTGGTATTCGACTCCACGATGGCGGGGTCGGTCAACAGCCCCTTGATCTGCTCGTTCATGTCGTCGGTGTCTTCGAACTTCCCGATCGCGATCACGTCGTAGTCGCCGGTCACCTCGTAGACGCTGATGACCTGTTCGAGATCCGAGAGCGTCTCGGTCACCTCGGGGATGGCCGACCCCTCGGTTTTCAACTGCAAGATTGCGGTCACGTCGTACCCCAGTTCGTCGTAGTCGAGTTTCGGGGTGTATCGGCGGACGACGCCGCGGTCTTCGAGTTCCGAGAGGTGATTCGAGACCGTCGTCACCGACACGTCGAGGTCTTCGGCCAGGCTTCGGAGGGAGGCCCGCCCGTCACCGAGCAGGGCGTTGATCAGTTTTTCGTCCAGATGTTCGTACGTCATTGCGGATCGGTTTGGGTCCCTCAAATTAGTGCTTTACGAATATCCAATTCCGACCCCGATCGGTACAATTGCGTATAGCGGCAAGGTTTTTGTACCCCAGTTCCACGCTTTGGCTGTCGAAGAATATGACAAACTCAAACGCTACAGACGGCGGCCTGTCGGCGGAGGCACAGGACGTGCTGGACGAAATCGACGCGAAGAACGTCGATTTCCTCCGACTCCAGTTCACTGACATTCTCGGGACAGTCAAGAACGTCTCCATCACGGCCGATCAGGCCGAGAAGGCCTTCACCGAGGGCATCTATTTCGACGGGTCCTCGATCGACGGGTTCGTGCGCATCCAGGAATCGGACATGCGCCTCGATCCGGACCCCTCGACGTTCGCAGTCCTCCCCTGGCGGAACAGCGACGAGAGCGCCGCCGCTCGCCTCATCTGTGACGTGATCAACACCTCGACCGGCGAACCGTTCGAGGGCGACCCGCGCGGCATTCTGAAAGACGCCATCGACCGCGCCAACGATCTGGGCTACGAGGTCAACGTCGCGCCCGAACCCGAGTTCTTCCTGTTCGAGGAAGACGAGGACGGCCGCGCGACGACGACGACCAACGACGTCGGCGGGTACTTCGATCTCGCGCCGAAAGACCTCGCGAGCGACGTGCGTCGTGACATCATCTTTGGCCTCGAAGACATGGGCTTCGACATCGAGGCCTCCCACCACGAGGTCGCAGAGGGCCAACACGAGATCAACTTCACGTACGACGACGCGCTGTCGACGGCCGACAACGTCGCGACCTTCCGGTCGGTCGTCCGTGCGATCGCGGCCGAACACGACCTGCACGCGACGTTCATGCCCAAGCCCATCCCGAAGATCAACGGGTCGGGCATGCACACCCACATCTCGCTGTTCACCGAGGGCGGCGAGAACGCGTTCCACGACGGCGACGACGAGTTCGACCTCTCGGAGACGGCCAAGCAGTTCCTCGCGGGCGTTCTGGAGCACGCCCCGGCGATCACGGCCATCACGAACCCGACCGTCAACAGCTACAAGCGCCTGGTCCCCGGCTACGAGGCGCCCGTCTACGTCGCCTGGTCGGACCGCAACCGCTCGGCGCTGATCCGCAAGCCCGCCGCGCGCGTGCCCGCCGCGAGTCGGATCGAAGCGCGGTTCCCCGACCCGTCGTGTAACCCGTATCTCGCCTTCGCGGCCCTCTTGCACGCCGGTCTGGAGGGCGTCGAGAAGGGCCTCGACAGCCCCGATCCCGTCCGGGAGAACATCTACGAGTTCGACGAACAGAAGCGCGAGGAGTACGGCATCGACACGCTCCCCGAGAACCTCGGCCAGGCACTCGACGCGCTGGAAGACGACGACGTCGTCCTCGACGCGCTGGGTCCCCACACCGGCGAGAAGTTCCTCGAAGCGAAACGCCAGGAACACAAAGAGTACCTGGTCGACGTCTCCCAGTGGGAACTCGACCGCTACCTCGAAACGTTCTAACCCGCTTCGAGAGCGTCTTCGACGGCTTCGACCCGCCCCCCACCGGCCGCACGGTGGCCGCCGTCCTGATCGTCGCGGCCCTTTTCGAGCGTCGATCTGGTTTCTCGCGCCGTCCAGCCCCAGGGTCGATCAGTAGACGCTCAACTTCCGGTAGTGGTCGTCGTAGCGATCGTTCTCGGGGTGGGTGTCCTCGCGGCCCCCCAGGAGAATGCGATCGGCCTTTTTCACGCTGTTCTCCCAGCCCAGATGGGCGAACTCCAGCCGTCGACGGCCCCAGGCTCGCGCGCCCGTCCGGTGGCCGATCGACGACGGGCCCTCCTCGATCGCGGCGCGCAACTCCGCTGCGGAGTCGATCGATCGCTCGAATTCGACCCAGGCGGCCCCGATCGTCCCGGGAAGGTGGGCGTACGAACTCGCGACCGTCGGCAGGTCCACGTCGGCGGCGATCGCCCGGGCCCGGCGGCGATCCCAGGGCCAGAGCTTCGGATTCCGCACCTCGACGGCGTCGATGACGTCGTCGTAGGCGGCGATTTCGGCCCCCGAGAGGCTAACCGTCAGGAACTCGGGATGGGGGGCGATCACGGTCGCATTGCGATCCCGGAGTTCGGTCATCGTCGAATGGAGCGGGAGGAAATCGGGCAACGGCTCCTCGGGGTCGACGGCGAGGACGTGCGTCCGATTCGACCAGTGGCCCGTGAAGTACTCGCGGCCGGGCACGACGAGTAGTTCGTCGGTCGAAAACCGGGCGGCCCGCTCGCGGGCGTCGTCGATGTGCGTGAAATGCGGGGCATAGACCAGCACGTCGAGGCCGGCGTCGATCGCGTGGGAGACGACCTGTTCGTCGAGCACCTTCACGTGAGGGTCGACGCGCGTGCGGTCGCCGGTCATCGTCTGAACCAGTGTGAGCGCGATGGAAGGCGTTTCGATTAGCGAGTCCGTTCGATGGCGCTGCGGGCGGCCCCGAGCCACGCGGTCGTCGTCAGGCCCCACCCGACGATCAACATGAGCGCGTACAGGCCGAGGGTCGACAGCCAGACGACGATCATCGCGAGGATCGTCCAGCCGTTGTACAGATGTGGCGTCTGAAACGCGGCGAGCGTCAGGATCATGCCGTAGAGCAGCACCAGATACGGCCCCCAGTTGCGGGCGTACCCGCGGCGCTGGCGCCAGCGGACGTATCGCTCCAGGCGCCCCTCCAGATCCTCTCGGTCGACGCTCTTGCGGTCGACCCGATCTTCGAGGTCCCGGAGCTGTTCGCGCAGGCGGTGAATCTCCTCGCGCTGATCGCGGATCACCGACTGCCGATCGACGGGCTCGTCGGCTCGGTCGGACCCTGGAGGCGTGTCCGGCTGTTCCGAGTGGTCGTTCGGCCCGTCGTCGGGCGATCCCGTTCCGGTCGATCCGTCGGCGTCTGACTCCTCGCCGGGGCGGTCTCCGGCCGGTTCGTCGTCGGGCCCGTCGCCGTCCGAGGTGGGGTCGCGGTCGCCGTTCTCCGGCGGTGGGTCGTCCTCGGGGTCCCCGCCGTCGGTTCTGATCGGCCACGGGGGCGATCGACCGATGGCGGACGGCCCACTGTGGGACTGACGACCTCCGTTCACGGGCGATCGAACGACGGGGTCCGTGTTGTAACTGCCGATTACGACCGACCGACCGCTCCATGCCCCTTCCCCCATTTTCACGATAGATATTTCTATCGGGTGGGAACGCTGCTCGATCCCCATCGCTGTCAGGCGGTTACAACGGTTCTAGCTCGGATAATAGCGGCGCTGGCGTTTCAGGCCGTGATAGGCGGGGCCAACACGTTATCGCTATCGGTAATTCAAATCCTGAAAGAGCCCGACAAACGCTTTCGGGTCATTCCCGTAGAACACGATGGTACGAATGCACTCCCTCCTCGACGCTGGAGCCGACGACAGCGCTTCCCGCCGTGAGTCGGCGCGTCGAGCACTTTCGCCCGTCATGGGGACGGTGATGATCTTCGCGTTCGTGCTGGTGGCCGTGATGGTGGTGGCGGGGCTGGGGACCAACGCTATGGAGCTGTCCCGTGATGAGGCCGAGACCCAGCAGGTCAGGCTGTCGTTGCAGGAACTGGCCGACAGGAGTGCGTCGGTCGCGGGTGACCCCGGCCGAAGCGCGCAGGTCGCACTGTCGGCGGAGGGCCGTACCGTCGACCCGGAGGCCGGCACCGTTCGGGTGGACGTCAGATCGTCGAGCGGGAACTCCCAGACCGAGCGGACACTCGGGGCGGTGCGGTACGATCGCGACGGTGCAATCGTCGCCTACCAGGGTGGCGGCGTCTGGCAGTCCGAGACCGGGAGCGACAGCGTGAGCGTCGTCTCGGCCCCGCCGGTCGAGTACCGCAATCGGACCGCGCCCACGCTGACGATACCGATCCTCCGGATCGCGGGTGACTCGGGCGTCGGTGACTCGCTGACCGTCGCGTCGTCGGGGTCGGCCACGTCGCTGATCCCGGCGTCGATGGTGCCGCTCCCCCCGGATTCGTCGGTGAACATCACCGTCGAGAGCGAGTTCTATCGCGGCTGGGGGCAGGTGTTCGAAGACCAGCTGCCCAGCGCCTCTGTCTCGTACGATCACACCGCAAACGCAGTGACGATCCGGCTGCTCGGGCCCGAGAGCGCCCCCGCGGCGACGAACGCCGCCCGTGTCGACGGGGCCGTGGTCTCGACCACCGGTGGCCACTTCTCGAACAACGCGACGGTGAACAGCTACAACCCCGCCGGGGTGAGTGGCGGTCCGCTCGGGACGGTCCGGGTCTCAGACGCGATGAA
The DNA here is from genome assembly GCF_003058365.1 of Halococcoides cellulosivorans. Lineage (NCBI taxonomy): Archaea > Methanobacteriati > Methanobacteriota > Halobacteria > Halobacteriales > Haloarculaceae > Halococcoides > Halococcoides cellulosivorans. Next base: position 27,056 of record NZ_CP028858.1, read on the forward strand.
CTCCACGCAGTGGACGAGGATCAACGGGCCGCTGCACGTGGACAACGACCTCCGGAGCGACCTGCACTTCTCCGTCGCGGGCGAGACCCGGGTCGCGGGCGATGCGAACTTCACGAACAACAACAGCTACCGCGGCCCGGTTTCAGTCGGTGGAAACCTCGGGAGTGACGCTTCTGACGGCGCAGAGCACATTTCCCTGCACTCGGATTTGCGCGTCGGCGGGTTCGCGGGCTACGAACCGGACGGGCTTCGCCACCTCCAGGTCGACGGCGATTTCGATGTCGGGACCGACGCCGATCTGGGCAGCGAGACGATCGTCGGTGGCACGCTCACGGCGGGCGATTCGGTCCGACTCCAGCACGACAGCACGACCGTCCACGGCGACATCGTCGCCGGTGAGACGGTCAGGGTGGTGAAAGGGCACGTCGAGGGCGACATCGTCGCCGGCGGTGACGTGATCGTCTTCCACAGCGCGACGGTCGAGGGGACGATCGAGGCCGACGGCGACGTGATCGTCCGCCACCGTGATGGGTACACCGCGTCGGCGGTCACGCCCGAGCGCGTCGTGGCCGGCGGCGACATTCGCGTCGAAGACGGCACCTCCCTGCGCCCCGCGGACAACACGCCCGGCGTGAACGAGCGGATGGCGATCGCCGGCGACGACGTGATCGTCGAGGAGGACGGCCTCCTGCAGGCCGCGACGTACGCGAGCAACGGCGACGGCGGCGACGCGGTCGTCCTGCAGGGAAACACCTCGAAACTCGACGGCCACGTCGTCGTGCCGTCGGCGGATCGGGTCGTCGTCGAGAACACTGCCGCCGAGTACACGTGCTCGGACCGCGGCGGCCCGAGCGATCCGACGGATCAGCCGACGGGCGATTCCGGCCGGATCACCGGCTGTGTCGAGGAACAGTCCCCGCCGAGTGAACAGCCGACGATCCCCGAGCCGTCGGCCCCCGCGACGCCGCTCGCCCCGATCATGAACGACGACCGGCCTGCCGCCGCCGACATCGTCGAAGACCACCGTCATCTGCAGGACGATCCCGACAGCTCGCCGCTGATCTCCGACGGCGGGAAGATGCCTGCCTGGGGGACCTGTGACCCCTCGTGTACGCTCGGGGCCGGTAACTACTCGATGAGTCAGATCAGCGTCGGGCCCGACACCGAACTGACATTCGACACCTCCGAGGGCGACATCAACGTCTTCCTGACCGGGTCGTTCGACGTGCTGGACTGGGGTGGATCGATGGCAGATGCCGGTGAGGTCCACGTCGCCGGCGACGGCCGCGTCTCGATCTACCAGACCGGCCGTCCGGCGACCATCCAGATGGGCGGGACGCTCACCACCGAGACCGGCAGTGCCGACCAGTTCTGGCTCTACCAGAAACCCGATCCGTCCGCGTTGGGCCCAGGGTTCACCGTCGGGTCGGGGTCCTCCGAGCAGTACCCTTCGACGTTCACGGGCGTGTTCTACGGCTACGACTCCGACGGGCCGGGTGTCTCCTACCGGGTCGACTCTCACTCCGAGGTCAACGGCGCGCTGGTCGGATCGGTCGACGGCGTCACGAACCACGCGGTGATCTCGTACGACGAGTCGCTGACGAGAGACCCACCCGCCGACGATGAGGACGACGACTCTGGCCCCGGTCTGGCACACGTCGTCTACGTTCAGACCGAAGATCGGTCCGTGACGGTCGGGGCCGGATGAGACGGACGGATCCAGTGGGTCCGGGCGATCGACCACGCGGGGACAGTCGGTTGACTGGCCCCTTTCGCAGCGTTATTAGAACCAAAATCTAGAATACATCGCGGTATACCGTCCATACCCCCTCCTCGATCAGACACGAAGATGGCTTAATTCAACTATATTGCCGATCTAGCGGCGTTTCTCCCCGGTTCAATCGGTGATAACTATATTATTTCGTTATTGATCGTGGGAATACCGGCGGCGAACTTATTCGCTCTGGCCCCCTAGATTTGATCACGCGTGGGGACATGAATAACCATTATAAATTCGCGAGCGGGGACCGCGCCGTTTCGCCAGTTCTCGGCACGGTGTTCGTCTTCGCGTTCGTCGTTCTCGTCGCGGGTGGGATCGTGCTGGCGGGGGCGAGTGCGGTGGACCTCTCGAAAGAGCAGGCCGAGACCAAGCAGGTCCGCCTCTCGATGCAGGAACTCGCGGATTCGGCTTCCTCGGTGGCGGGTGAAGACGGCCGGAGCAGACAGATCGACCTCTCGCGCGCGGGGAGTCGCATCGACGCCACGGACGGGGCGATCCGGATCGCGATCGACAACGGGACCGAAACCTGGTCGGCCGAGCGCACGCTCGGATCGGTCGGCTACGAGCGTTCCGAGACGACGATCGCCTACCAGGGCGGTGGCGTCTGGGAGAAAGCGCCAGACAGCGATAGCGTGAGTGTGGTCTCGCCGCCGCCGATCGACTACCGGACGCGTGGCGAACCGACGCTCTCGGTCCCGGTAATCCGTGTCGTCGGCGGGTCACAGGCCGGCGACTCGCTGACGGTCGAATCCGCGGGGTCGGCGGCCGCGCTGATTCCGTCCTCGAAAGTGCCCCTCGAACCCGGCTCGACGGTGAATTTGACCGTCGAAAGTGCATACTACCGCGGCTGGGGGCAGGTCTTCGAACGCCAACTCGGCAGCGCGCCGGTCAGCTACAACGCGACCGCGAAGACGGTCACGGTCTCGCTCGTCCGCGGTGACGACGTGGCCGATTCCACGATCCGGAGTAGCGTGTACTCCCAGAACGTCACCTCGCTCGGCGGCGTCTCGAATCACGGGGCGGTCGGGAGTTACGACTCTACGGGCGCCACCGGTTCGAACGGCGCAGCCCGCTTCGAGGACGACATCAGCCTGACGAACAACGCACGGATCGGCGGTGAACTCCACATCGACGGCAATCTGACCACCGACAAGGAGTTCTCGGTGACCGGGCCGGCCCGCGTCGGCGGGACCGCACACGTGCAAAACGAGAACACCTTCGAGGACTCGCTGTCGGTCGGTGAGGATCTGATCGTCAGCGGCGGTGGCGCGAACGATCCCCGTGAGTTCCAGGGCCCCGTTCGCGTCGGTGGGACGTTCACCGGCCTGAGCGGTCGGCCGATCACGGACACGCACGCCCACGACGACGTTTCGGTCGCCGCCGGGATGGAGGTCGGCAGTAGCGCCCGGATCGGGGGCACGCTCACCGCCGACGGGACGGTCAGGCTGCTGGCCACCCCGACCTTTGCGGGCGAGACGGTCGGCGGCGACGTGATCGGCGGCAGTGAGGTGTACGTCGACGGCGGGTCGGTCGGCGGGAGCGTCTTCACCGACGGCGACGCCCACGTCGTCGACGGCACCGTCAAGGGAAGCGTCGAGGCGGGCGGTACCGTCCACCTCCACAAGTCCGGGACGGTCGACGGCCCGATCCGGGCCGCTGGCGACGTGATCGTCTACGGTGGCCAGCACAGCACGCTCGACCGGATCGAGGCCGGCGGTGACGTCGTCCTCCACCCGGGCGCGAGCGTGACGCCCAAGGGTGACGAAGTCGGTGTCGAGCGCATCGTCGTGGCCGACAAGGACGTCGTGTTGAAAGAGTCGAGCTCGTACTACGGGACGCGATCCGCGTCGCTGCAAGCCGACGTCTACGCTGCCAACGCCGACGGCTCCTACGCCGTCCACCTCGAAGGGTCGAAGACCCAGATCAAGGGTGACGTCTACGTCCACGACGCCACCAACGTGAAGGTCGGCTACAGCTACGACGACTACCGGTGTACGTCGACGGAGACCACCGACAAGCGGATCACCGGCTGTATTGCCGAGGAAGAGCCCCTGGGCGAGCAGGTCAGCCCCCCGCCGAGTCTGCCCGCCGAGGCGCCCGCCGCGCCCCAGTCACCGACGATCTACTCCGAGAAGCGCTCGGTGAACGACATCGTCGCGGCCCACGAACACCTCCAGACCAACCCCGACACCTCCCCGATCATCCAGGACGGCGAGATCGCGAGCACGAACGGCTGTTCGGGGACCTGTACGCTCACTGCGGGCCAGTACGCCCTGGACCGGATCGACATCGCTGAGGGTGACGAACTCGTGATGGACACGTCCGGGGGCCCGATCGAGATCTACGTCACCGAGGAGATCCAGGTCGGGGCCGGCGACCCCGGTCGCATCCACGTCGCGGGGAACGATCGCGTCACGATCTACCACGAGGGCCACGAGACCCGCCTCCAGGCCAACTCGCGCGTGACGACCGAGTCCGGGAGCGCCCGACAGCTCTGGATCTACCAGACGCCCGATCCCATCGACAACGATCCCGACTTCATGGTCGGCAGTGAGGGCACGAACGCACCCAGTTTCACGGGGGTGTTCTACGGCTACAACCCCGACGGGCCCGACACGCGCTTCCGTCTCGACGACGATGGGACGGTCTACGGCGCGGTGCTCGGAGAGATGGCCGGTATCGTCGAACACGGCGCCGTGTACTACGACGAGACGCTCGCGAGTGCGACCGTCGAGGACGACAGCGACTCCACCAGCGCGGAGGTCGTCTACCTCCAGAGCGAGGACCGGTCGGTCACCGTCGGCTGACGCTCGCGACGAGAGTTTCGACCCCACCGCTGGCGAGAATTCAGGGGTCGACTACAGCAACACGGCGCCGTAGATGATTCCCGACCCGATCATCAAGGCCACGAAAAACAGCGCGATGATCTGTTGACGGTCCATACCGATTCTTCGGGGTCCATTCGGAAGACTGTACCGCCTCGGAGTGCGCCCGTCCCCCGTCCTGCGTTTCGACTGCAGACAGCCACGCAGAACGGCGCCAACCGTAGATTCATCGTTCGTTTTCAGAAAACAATCGGGGTGTGTCGCGCCCTTCGTTTCACCTGGACACCCACTATCTTTATGCACGCGCGGGCGTTAGTTGTCCATAATTAGTTCCTACCATGTACACCCTATTCCGTGATACAATCGGTGGTGATCGCCGCGGGGTCTCTCACGTCCTGGGAGTCGTGCTCCTCGTCGGTATCGTGATGGCCGCAGTGGGGATGATCGCGATGGTGGGGGCGAGTACGATCAACAGCTCCCAGGATCAAGTCGAGTACGAGCGGGCGAAACTCGCGATGGGCGAACTCGCCGACTCGGCCAAAGCCACCGGTGGCGGCGTCAACGGCAGCGTGGACTTCGGGCCACAGGCCGCGAGCAAACTCTCTATCGACGAGTCCGCGGGCACGTTCAACGTCACGAACGTCTACGAGAACGGGTCGGTCAACGAGGCGACGACGAACGGCAAGACCACCCGGACGCTCGGGAAGGTCGTCTACCAGCAGGGGAATCGCGAGGTCGCGATGCAGGGTGGCGGCGTCTTCGTGAAGAGTAGCGATTCGGACGCGTCGGTGTTCGATCAGCGCCCGGCGGTGTCCTACCGATCGAACGTGGGCCAGTACCCCACGCTGTCGATGTCCGTGATTCAGGTCCGGGGTGAGACCCGCAGTGGGAACGTCCGGCTCTCGGGCGGGACCAACATGAGCAACATGCTCGAAGACGCCGAACTGCCCGGTGGGTCGACGCTCAAGATCAACGTCACCAGCGAGTACTACCAGGCGTGGGGCGCGGTGTTCAACGAATCGGCGGGGATTCCCGAGGACCACATCACCTACCACGACGCTGCAAAGACCGTCGAGATCGACCTGACGATTCAGCGGCCCCAGTACACGCCTGTGAGTGGGGCGATCGTTTCCCCGACGGGCGGACTGAATGGCAATTTTGATGGGGATAATATTGTTGGTGCGTATCCCGACGACATGGATGGCAACCCGACGGTTGTGATTGGGCCAGACCCGACCAAAGGCCACGGTTACATATCCTCTGGAGTGATAAAGGGGAACCTTCGGGTCAATGGATCCCTCCAAATTGGTAATCCCTTTGAGGTCAAAAATGAAACTTACGTCGATGGTTATTTGAGCGATGGGGGTGGCGCAACGTTCAATGAGACGGTATACGTATCTGGAAATATATCTGAAATTCAATCAGATTCCACCATGTTCGAGCAGGACTTAGTAGTCGGTGGAGATTTATCGATGGGTGATGACATTACCGAATCGGAGCTGAAAGGAGATCTATATGTACATGGTGATACGAATGGGAATCTTGGTCCTAATGTAACGAATTTAGGAGATGCTAAGGGGGTCAAAACTCCACCTACCGACCCGGAAGATGCGAATTCTGGTCGCCATTTCGTAGAAAAATACTCTCACATCAAAGACCCGGCGAACAACAACAATTCTGACAATTGTCTGGACGCAAGTGGCGAATGGGTTGCTTCTTCAAGTTGCACCTTGGATGCTGGGGACTACTATATGCATGAATCTAATATGATCGATGACGACATTTTGCTCAACACGAGCAATGGCAGCATAAATATCTACATAGAAAATAAAGATTCAAAGACCATTAAGTTCAAAAATAATATCAAACATATAGATGGTGACTCCCCGGTGCACATTTATTACGATGCCTCAACTGCTACCGGAAATAAAGGGATCAATTTCATGAAGCCGACCCACCACCCCGAATCGTTCGTAGGGACTATATCACGAGATGCCCGGTTATTCAAGTTGTATGTTAATGGTTCTGGCGAGTCCAACGCTGATATTCGGTTCAACAATCACAATAACTTCACTGGCCTACTCTATGGCCTTGGTGGGGGTGATGCCAATCCAGCCAATGTCGAAATCGGGGATGATACCGTGATCAACGGAGCAGTATTGGGTAAAGTGACTAAGTATGATTCTGATACTGAACTCCACTACGACCGCCGCCTCGGTGATCTCGGGTTCGGCACACGAGACGCGAGTAGCGGGTCGATCCCGAAGGGCGAAGTGCGGTACGTGTACATCTCCGACGTGCAAGCGTCGGCCTGAGCACTGGGGGCTGTCGAAGCACCACACTCCAGCGCAGATCACGAACCATCGACCCGCTCTGCTGGACGCTCTCGCTTTCGGTCGGGCCAGGAACCGCACCCGAACCGGATCTCCCTTCTGTCGCGAACTGAACTCACGATCCATCGCTTCGGATCGCCTCGGTGACATGGGGCCAGCAGCGGCCCAACAGATTGTGTGCCGGCCCCACCTCGATTCGTCTGGCGACCGACGCTCGTTCGCTGGGTGACGATCACCGCGTCGAACAGCCGACCCTCCACTCGCTGACGATGGCCGACTCCGCGGCGGTCTCCACACCTGGTCATCGTCACCAAAATCGACCCCGGTCGGTGGGCGACACCGAGTGACGAGGCCAGACTCGGTACGAGTGGCTACTGGCCTGGTGGCGTGAATGGCTCTCGATCGGCGGTCATCACGACGTGGCGAAGGAGGTCATCTGAGTACGCGCAACGACGACCGATCACACCGACAGCGAGATGTCGAGCACCACTTCACGGACGATAGCATTCGATGTGCTGATCGTACAATCGACGGTCTCGCCACTCACCGAACAGGAGGCGTCTTCATTGAGCATGCGCCGCCACGCCTCAGCCCGCGCCTCACTCACGGTGTCGATCTCTACCGTGACGCTGCTGGCCGACCCGTTGTGCAGGACCTGGCTGTTCGTCCGGTACAGTTCCACGATGGCCGAGGAGCCACTCACCGAACTCGACCCCGAGGCCGTGGTTTGGACGATCGGGAGGATTACCGGCCCGTCGAGTTTCCACCCGGGCCCACGGAGCATCGACGCGCCGCCGCCACCCTCGTACAGTAGCGCCCCGCCGACGTAGACGTACGTCGCGCCGTTGCCCTCGTAGACTAGCGGCGTCGTCGATGCGTTGATGACCTCGTCGTCCGGATCGGTTCCGTCCACGCTGACTGTGAACGTCACTTCCTCACCGCTCCGCAACGTCCCACCCGCCGTCGAGAGCGGGACGGTCCGCCCTGGGGCCTGGCCCTGGTGGACCTGCTCGCCGGCGTTGGCGACCAGTTCCATGCTCGTCCGGGCGTTGGCCGCGCTGGCCGAGTCCCGCGAGGCTTCGAGACTCCCGACGCCGGCGATCGCGACCGTGCTGATCGTGACGATCACGATCGCGAAGACCAGGATGTACCCCAGCGTCTCGCTGACGGCGCGGTTATCCATTGGTCACCTCCAGGTCGCCACCGCTGTTACTGACCGTGATCGGCCCGCCGGGCAGTTCGTACTCGGCGGCGAGCGAGACGGTCGGTCCGAGGTCGATCGTCGGTGAACGGGGGACTCGGTCCGAGCGGAGGGTGATACTTGCGGGTGAGGTCTCGATATCGATCGTGTAGCTCGTCCCCGCGATGCGGCGGGGCAGGTCACAGGTCTTCTCGTAGGTGGGAGCACTTGCCGAGTCGACCGTCCGCTGGGCGGACTGGAGACAGCCGGCGACTCGCTCGTTGACGACCTCCAGTTGCGTGTTGACCACGCGGTCGCGCTCGTTGTCGAGATACGTCGTCGCGGCGGTAAAGGCCACGACGAGGAGGATCAGCGCGATGGCGATGACCAACGCGTGGGCGAACACCGTCGAGGCCGCACGGTCGTCCATCATGGTTCCTCCACGTTAATCGTGGCCTCGTAGTGGGTCTGTGGGGAGTCGTAGGTGAGTGTTATATCTGCTTCAGAGGGGGTGGCTGTGAAATCGACAGAATCGACATCAAGCCGAATGAATCGGTCACCATGGGCGTACTGCGTCCGGAGTGACGATTCGAGGTCGCCCATTATACTCCCGAACTCTCCTGGAGTTCCTGCCTCCACGATCGCTTCCTGAACCCCGTGCCGGACCTCCTGTTGAATCTGCAAAGCGTCGTCGTCCCGCACGTCGTCGATCCCGTCGATGGAGACGGTATCGGTCGAAATCGCGGCGTTGACGACGAACGCCAGCGAGACGAAGATCACCGCGACGAGCACGGCCGCGAGCAGGATGACCTGCCCGCGCGAATCACTCACCATAGCGTCACCTCCACGGTCACCGTGTTGTAGAAGGCACTTGATCCTGCGCCCGACGCCGCGTCCGGTGCGTAAAACGAGTCGTCGACGCTTTTGACGGTCATGGCACCGGCGCTTCCGTTCGCGTGGATGATCTCGTCGTTGTCCATCAACGCGACGGTCGTGCTCGCGCTCACCGCGCCGGAGGCCGGGGCGCCCTGGTAGACCATGCGCTGGAGTTCGCGCTCACCACCCTCCATGTAGTAGAGGTTGACGTTCACCCGGGCGTTGCCGCTATACTCGTCCAGTATCTCGCCGAGGGCGATTTCCGGAGGCGAGATGTCCTCGTTCGGGTGTGTGTTTCGCCCACCGGCGTAGAAATCTTCGTTCGGCGGGACATAGGGGAAGTTCTCGTCGCTCTCGTTCCAGAACAGCGTCGCCTCTTTCAGCGCGCCCTCTTCTTGAGCGACGTCGAGGATGCCCTCGGCGGTCGCGCGCCGGTCCTCTGCGACCTGTTGGCTACCGAGCGATCCCGACTGGGGCGACACCGAGACGGCCTGCATCGCGAAGATGATCGCGAGGACGATCAGCGCCGCGCCGAACACGCCTTCGAGCGTGTACGTCTGGGCTCGATCCATCTCAGTAGACCTCCACGACGAGGGTGAGTCGTTCGAACGTCGATGAGCCGGTCTGCAGTCGAACCGGTCGCGAGGCGTAGCCTGATCCGGAGACGCTCGCGTCGGGGCCGACGGCGTTCCCGTCGTAGATACTTCCGTCAGGTGACCGAAGTGTGACGTTTACCCGGGTGTTCGGGCCCTCGGTGATGATCTCGTCCCAACTTGGGTCTGCTACGTTTTTCGTGGTGTAACAACTGTCTGTAATGTCTCCACTGCCACTGAAGAATTGATTTGTGCAGTCCTCGTTCAGCGCCGAGACGTGTTCACTATCCTCTTGCAGTTGCCAGGCGAGATTGCTCGCGATGCGTTCGGCGGCGATGTCGTTGGCCTGTCCGCCGCCGGCGATGAAGGGGCTGATCAGCGTCGGGATGAAGATGGCCGCGAAGACGAGCGCCAACAGGAACAGACTCGCGCCGATGGCGAAATCCAGCGCGATCTGCCCGCGCTCGTCGCTCACGGGCGATCACCGTGGAACGTGGCCCCTTCCCATCGCGTCGGTGACTCGATCATGACTGTGTGAGCCCCACTCACTGTCCCCTACGTTGGTGCGGGGCCCCTATGAGTCCACCGCTCAGGACGCGACCGCGCTTTCGAGGTTCAGGCGTGGCGCGATGCCGAGGGCTTTCATCTCGTCGAGCAGGAGTTTGAACGCGTAACTCATCTCGATTTCGTGGACGTCGGTCTCTTCGCCGCAGTTCGGGCAGTAAACCCGATTCTGGTTGATGTCCTCGACGGCGGTCATGCCACACTCCTCGCAGACGTAGAGGAACTCCCGGTCGGACTCGTCGAGCAGGCGCTCTTTGAGCGCGAGCGCCGCGCCGTGCCCGATGAGCACGTCGCGTTCCATCTCGCCCAGGCGCAGGCCACCCTCGCGGGCGCGCCCCTCGGTGGGCTGGCGGGTCAGCACCTGGACGGGGCCGCGCGAGCGCGCGTGAAGTTTGTTCGAGACCATGTGGTACAGCTTGTTGTAGAAGATGTCTCCGACGAAGATCTCGGCCTCGATCTTCTCGCCGCTGACGCCCGAGTACATGACCTCCTTGCCCGAGGACTTGAAGCCGTGCTCTTCGAGGCCCTCGCGCAGACGCTCCTCGTCCTCGCCCGTGAACGGCGTCCCGTCGACGCGTCGTCCTTCGAGAGCGCCGACCTTCCCGCCGAGCATCTCCAGGATGTGCCCGACGGTCATCCGTGAGGGGAGGGCGTGGGGGTTGAGCACCAGGTCCGCGGTGACGCCTTCCTGGGTGAACGGCATGTCTTCCTGGGGGGCGATGTGGCCCAGGATTCCTTTCTGGCCGTGCCGGGAGGCGAACTTGTCGCCGAGTTCGGGTTGGCGCTCGTCGCGCACTTTGACTTTCGCGAGTTTCGAGCCGTCCTCGCTTTCCATCAGCATGACCGTGTCGACGATGCCGTCCTCGCCCGAGCGCATCGTCACGCTGGTCTCGCGGCGCTTCTGGGGGCTGAGCCCGCCCATGTCGTCGGGCTCTTCGAGGAAGCGCGGCGGGGAGGTCTTCCCGAGCAACACGGCGTTGTCGCCGACGCGCTCTTCGGGGTTGATCAGGCCGTCCTCGTCGAGGTGGGTGTAGGCGTCTTCACCGCGCGCGCCACGCACCTCGTCGTCGGGGATCTCGAAGCGGTCCTCCTGTCCACCGGGATAGCGTCGCTCCTCGCCCTCGTAGGTCCGGAAGAAATGCGAGCGGGCGAGCGCGCGCTCGACCGACCCCTGGTTCATGACGAGCGCGTCCTCGATGTTGAACCCCTCGTAGCTCATCACCGCGACGGTGAAGTTCTGGCCCGCGGGGCGCTCGTCGTACCCGATCTGGGTGGTCGATTGGGTCGTGACCATCGACAACTGCGGGTAGTGAAACAGGTGCTGGCGCGTGTCCGGCCGGACGCGGTAGTTCGCGGCGGGCAGGCCCAGCGACTGGCGGAGCATGCGCGACCCCATCGTAATCCGGGGGCTCGCGTTGTGCTCGGGGTAGGGGACCATCCCCGCGCTGATCCCGAAGATCAACTGCGGGTCGATCTCCATGTGGGTGTGATCCTCGGTCAGATCCTCTGGCTCGACGGCGACGAGGATGTCCTCTTCCTCTTCGGCGTCGATGAACTCGACGTAGCCCTGGTCGACGAGGTCCTCGAAATCGACCTCGCCCTCGTGGAGCGCCTCGATCGCTTCCTCGGGGAGCAGCACCTCGCCGTCCTCGACGATCAGCAGGGGTCGCCGCGCCCGACCGGCGTCGGCGTTGATGATCACCTCGTCCGTGCGCTGATCCACGGAGACGTTGACCATCTCGCTGATCTCGCCGGTACGGCGGGAATCGCGGATCTGGTCGGCGAGTTGTTCGGGGTCGGGATGGGTCCCGACCAGGCTACCGTTGACGTACACTTTGGCGTCGCGTCCTTGACTCATTGTTGAAAGGCGGGGGTCCGTCCGAAATCGGCCGGACGGTCAGAGACCGGTGATTCGCGGTCGATGTCAGGGCAACGCGGGCGAGCACCAAATGACTGTCGGGATCGGTCGAACGGGATTCTGTCGCCCCGAACCTCGTCGATCGGAGCGCCGGACCAACATTCACAGTTCAGCACGTTCAACGCGAAACGAAATGCGTCACGCGCCAGTGCAGTGCTCGGGCGACCGCGGACCGAGACCCCTCGCCAATCTTCACCCCCGTGAGCACCGATGAGTGCCGATCGACACGCGCGGTGGCTGATCACCGCGCTCGTCGTGATCGTCACTGTCGGTGCGAGCGGTGCGGTCGCAACGACGGCGACGACAGGGGACGGTCCCGACGCGAACCTCACCTCGGGAGCCACGTACGCGTCGGACACCACGCTGGCCATCACGACCAACGCCTCGGAGACCACCTGGGGAATCTATCGGCTCCCCGAGGGCGAGTCGATCCTGACGCCCGTCGGGGAGGTCTCTATCGGGGCCGACGGGACGGCGGTGATCGATCTCGGGGCGCTCGATTGCCCACCGGGGTCGTACGTCGTCGGCCCGTCGGTGTACCACCACCGGCACTTCGAGGACGGCGTCGCGCGCCCGCTGGGAGGTAACCAGCGCGCGGCCTTCGGGGTCGTCGACCAGTCACTCGACGCCCAGATCGAGACCCAGCGCGTCGACGGGGCGGAGCGCCGCGTTCTGACGGTGCGCTCGAACGTGGCGACGTCAGACATCGTCCTCGCGTCCGAGACGCTGTCGCCCGCACAACTCCACGCGGCGTTCGGTGGGGCCCGGACGGAGGAGGGCGTGGTGCTCGGCGGTGAGCCCAATCGGTCGGTCGTGGCGGATCTCGCGGGGCTCGAACCGGGGCGACACACGATTCGGGTGACGTCGACGGTCGGGCCGGCGACCGACACCGCCGTCCTCGTGATGGACCCGTCGGCGGGTGTCGCGACGTATCGCGCCATCGATCCTCCCACCGACGCGCTCTCGCCCTCGGAAGTCATGGCGGCCCAGGGCGACTATCTCGCCGACGAGATCGATCTCGCGACGGTCGTCGCCGTCCTCCGGACGTACGTTTTCGGATGAGCCGATCAGCTGGTGACCGGTGGTCGGACTCCCGCCCAATGGCGACGTTCGCGCCAGTTGGCAAAAACATCATATAAAGTTTGTGCCGAACAGGCAAGACTCCCTACTTTCACGATTCCGTGATAGGCCACGAAAACGCGTATAGCGGGCGTGATACGCCTGTCTGACTTCCCGGTCGCTGAGAATGCGGTGATCGTTTAGGTCAAACCCGATCGTTTTTTCACTGGGAGGACGGAGACCTCAGACATCATGGACGAGAACGGAACGGACGGCTGGAATATCGTCGTCTGCGTGAAGCAGGTCCCCGACGCGGCCGACGTGTCGATCGACCCCGACACGGGGCGGTTGAATCGCTCGGACGCCGAGGCGGTCATGAACGATCCCGACTACAACTCCGTCGAGGCGGCCCTGGAGTTGCGTGAACAGGTCGGCGGCACCGTGACGGCGCTCTGTATGGGCCCGCCGAACGCCGAGGAGGTGCTCGCGGAGGCGGTCGCGATGGGTGCTGACGACGGCGTCCTCATGACCGACCGGGCCTTTGGCGGATCGGACACCTGGCCGACGAGTCTCGCGCTGGCGAGCGGGGCCGCCGAACTCGACGCCGACGTCGTGCTCGCGGGCGAGGAGACGACCGACTCATCGACGGGGCAGGTCCCGCCCGGGATCGCCGCCCACAACGAGTGGGCCCAACTCACCTACGTCGAGGAGCTGGAGCCCGACCCCGAGAACGACCGCCTGATCGCCCGGCGCGACATCGAGGGCGGGTACGAACGCGTCGCTGCCGACCTGCCGGTGTCGGTCGCGATGAGCTACGGCGAGAACGTGCCCCGGACGGCGGGGCTCCACCGCAAGATCTACGCCGAGACGGAGTTCGACCCCGAGGAGTGGTCGGCCGAAAAGCTGGGCATCGAAGACGAGGTCGGCCTGGCGGTCTCGCCCACGCAGGTCGGCGGGATGGACACCGCCGAGCCCGTGCCACGCGAACAGGAGACCGTCGACAGTGCCGACGAACTCGCCGATCGGATCGCGGAGGTGCTCTAGATGGCCGCCGTTGGCGAGCCAGACGTCGATCTCGACGCCCACACCGACGTCTGGGTCTTCATCGAACAGCACGACGGCGAGGTCGCGGCGGTCTCCTGGGAACTGCTCGGGAAGGGCCGTGACCTGGCCGATCAGAAAGGCGAGGATCTGGTCGCGCTCGTCCTCGGCGAGGACCTCGAGGAGTCGGGCATTCCCGACGAGGCGATCGACCGCGGGGCCGACCGCGTGCTCGTCGCCGACGATCCGGTGTTCGCGCCGTATCGTGCGGACGCCTACGGCCAGCAGTTCCGCCACCTCGTCGAGCAGCGAAAACCCGACATCGTCCTGATCGGCGGGACCCACACCGGGCGGGACTTCGCCGGGCGCGTCGCGGTGCCGACCCACGCGGGTCTGACCGCCGACACGACCGAACTGGAGATCACGCCCGACCAGTACGAGATGCGCCGGCCCGCGTTCGGCGGGGACGCACTCGCGACGATCATCTGTCCGAACCACCGCCCGCAGATGTCGACCGTCCGGCCGGGCGTGTTCGACGAGCCATCGCGTGGTGACGGCGACGGTGCGATCGAGCAGGTCGAGGTCGTCGTCGAGGAGAACGATACGAAAAGCGAGGTGCTCGAACGCGAAGTGGGCGACGTCGCGGACATCACCGACGCCGAAGTGATCGTCGCGGGCGGCATGGGCGTCGAGGGCGAGTTCGGCCCGCTCGAACGCCTCGCAGAGTTGCTCGACGCCGAACTCGCGGGCACGCGCGACGCCGTCGAGGCGGGCTGGATCGATCCGGCCCGGCAGGTCGGCCAGACCGGCAAGACCGTCCGTCCGAAACTGTACGTCGCGGTCGGGATTTCGGGCGCGATCCAGCACGTCGAGGGCATGGACGATAGCGAAACGGTCATCGCGATCAACAACGATCCGAACGCACCGATCTTCGAGAACGCGGACTACGGCATCGTCGGCGACTGTGACGAGGTCCTGCCGCAGTTGATCGAAGCGCTCGAACGACAGGAGGTGGCGGCATGACCGAGACGCCGAACTACGACGACTCGTTCGACGCCATCGTCGTCGGCGGCGGGCTCGCGGGCTCGTCCGCGGCGATCACGCTCGCTCAGCGGGGCTACGACCCGATCGTGATCGAGCGCGGCGACACCCCCGGTGCGAAAAACGTCTTCGGCGGCGTGATGTACACGCCGACGATCCGCGATCTCGTGGACATCGACGACGCGCCCAAAGAGCGCTACGTCGCCCAGAAGGCCTACAGCCTGCTCAGCGAGGAAGGCGACGAGACCCGCCTCACGATGCAACCCCACGACTGGCGCGAGCCACCGCACAACGACTCGTGGATGGTGCTCCGCCGGGATTTCGACGAGTGGTTCGCCCAGCAGGCCGTCGAGGCGGGCGCGACGCTGATCACCGACACGACCGTCACCGACCTGATCGTCGAGGGCGGACAGATCGTCGGCGTCGAGACCGACCGGCCGGACGGCGACCTGCGCGCGCCCGCGGTCGTCCTTGCGGAGGGGGCGAATTCGCTGGTCAGCGAGGCTGCCGGCCTGAAAGAGCCGGATGCACGCGACGACGTCGCCGTCTCCGTCAAGGAGGTTCGCACGTACGACCGCGAGACGATCGAGGAACGCTTCAACCTCGACGGTGAGGCCGGCGCGGCCTACCACTACTTCGGTGACGGCGCGTGTGGCGACACCGTCGGCGGCGGCTTCCTCTACACCAACAAGCGTACGATCGCACTCGGTGTGGTCTACCGGATCGCCGACGCCAACGACGACGAAACCGGGCCCGAGGCCGTCCTCAACCGGTTCAAGTCCCACCCCGCGGTCGCGCCGCTGATCGAGGGCGGCCGGATGGTCGAGTACGCCGCTCACGCCGTCCCCGAGGGCGGGCCCGACGCGGTCCCGGATCTCGTCCACGACGGCGCGGTGATCGCGGGCGACGCCGCGAGCCTCGTCCTCAATTCGGGACTGCACCTCGAAGGGACGAACATGGCGACCGAGAGCGGCCACCTCGCGGGCCGGGCGATCGCCGACGCGCTGGATCAGGGCCGGACCGACGCCGCCGCGCTCCAGCCGTATGCCGACGCGCTCGCCGAGTCGTACGTCATGGAGAACCTCGAAGAGTACGGCTGGGCGATGGAGGCCGCCGCCGACGAACGCGAGTTCGTCTTCGACGACCTGCCGCGAGCGGTCGCCTCGGCCAGCGCCGAGTACTTCCGTGTCGACCGCGTACCGAAAGCCGACCACCTCAAGGCCGCCAAGCAACGGATCCTGCACGCCACCGGTGGCTACACCGGTGCGATCCGGAAGGCCTGGAAGTTCCGTAAAATGTTCTACTAACCATGTCAGCAACCCCTGACGTTCCCGACAGTCCAGATGTCGAGACTCCCTCGATGGAGGACCGCCTGTACACGATCAAATACGAGGACGCGGGCGAATCCCACCTCGACGTGAAGCGGGCGGGCGTCTGCGAGGAGCAATGCACCACCTACGACTGCATCTCGGTCTGTCCCGCCGACGTCTGGCGGACCGAGGGTGACGCCGCGATCCCGTCGATCGCCTACGAGAACTGCCTCGAATGCGGCAGTTGTCGCTGGGCGTGTACGTACGACAACGTCATCTGGGAGTACCCCGAGACCGGCGCGGGCGTCTCGTATAAGTTCGGGTGACGCCACCGCGCGGTGCGACCGTTCTCAGGCCGGACCGAGCAGGCCCGGAAACTCCGCGTCGAGAATCATCACGATCGAATCGACGACCCGTTGGTCGAAACTGATCAGCACCTCGTAGTCGTCGCCGTCGGGGCGGGCGAGAAAGACCGCCCCGGCCGCCCGGGACCCACCGTCGAAACAGACGAAGGCGATGTCGTCGAACGCGCCGTCCGTGTCGACGTACCGGTGTCCGGCCGGGACCGACGTGTCCCGACGCTCGACGACGGTCGTGACGGTGAGTCCGTCCGCGACGAGGCGGTCGGTGGCGCGCCCGATAGCGGCCTCGAACGCGCCCATCTCGGGGAGCAGGGCCGCACAGACCCGCCCGTCGCCCGTGTGGGACGCCCGCCGTCCCACCTCCATCGTCAGCGTGACGAGATCCTCTGGCGATCGGTGGCGGATCAGGCTCACCGGGGCATCGAGCAGTTTTGCGACCTGGGCGTCGGCCGCGGATTCCACCGCCGGCCGGTCGGCCCCCTGGATCCAGGCGTCGTTCAGGCGCTCGACGATCAGTTCGATCGGGATCGTCTCCTCCCGATCGGGCCCCTCCAGTCGACCGACGCCCTCGGCCACCGACCGATCGGTCTCGACGACGACGTGGTGGGCGAGCAGGGTCCCGACGACGGGGTCGATCCGCGATCGATCTGCCGGGCGGATCGTGAGGGACCGACGCGTGCGCTGGAGACATTGGAGGAGGGCATTCATGTGCCGGTCCGGGAGTGCCACTCGCCGGTCCGTTCGTCGTCACGAACCTGAAACTCGCGGCGACCGTCCTCGGTGATACGCGTCTCGACGACGACCGAGGCCAGGCCCAGCAGGCGATTCCGGTCCGGATCGTCCAGGGCGTCGGTGTTCAGCGTCGAAATCGTCACGCCCGCGCCGCCCCGGGTCTGGGTCCGAACGCTCTCCGCGAACTGATAGACCGTCTCGGCGTCGTTGTACATCAACAGGGCCGAGAGGCTGTCGATCAGGACTGGTGGGGCCGGATCCTCGACCGCATCGGTCGCCTGCGCGATGGCGATGCCGATGCCGGTCAGATCGCCCGGCGTCGAGACCGAGTACACCTCCTCAGATCGGTTCGTGACGCCCGCAGTCGCGTCGACGACGCTCAACGCGTCGACCGCGCCGCCCGCCGCGTCGTACTCGGCCTGGACCTGGTCGGCGGGGTCGGTCGTCGAGACAGAGATCGCGTCGCCGTCCTGGGCGACGGCCGCGAGCAGTTCGAGGCCGACATCGAGTTTTCCCGACAACGCCGGGCCGACGATCAGGACGTGCGATCGCTTCTCGCGAAGCGTCGCCGGAGAGAGAAGCGTCTCCAGGCGAACCCCGGATTCGGCCGTCTGCTGTCCTGGTTCAACTGACACGATCGCTCACGACGCAGTGTTCGGCGCGGTCTCATAAGTACCTTCTCGCAGATACACTCGGGACGGACGACGCTCCGGGGGCCGGACGCCCTACAGGCGGTCCTCACCCTCGCGGGTCCACTCCCGTTCGACCGTCCGGTTGTCGGTCCGGACCCGGTCACCGATCCCGACGGCCGCGACCGCGTCGATCGTCGATTCGTCGTCCAGACGGTGCCGGTGACCATGCCCGAGTCCGCGCCCACCAGTCACAAAGCGATTGTGCCGTCCGCGACCGACCGAGCGGCCCGGGCGTTTATGGCGATTTCCGTCCAAGGCCCGACATGGTTCGCGTGCTCGTGGCTGGCGAGGCCCTGATCGACATGTACCCGGCCGAGGAGGCCGACCGCCTCGCTGACGTGGAGCGCTACGCTCGCCGCGCAGGTGGCGCGCCCGCGAACGTCGCCGTCGGACTCGCCGCGCTCGACGAACGCCCCTGGCTCTGGACCCGCGTCGGTGCGGATCCGTTCGGTGAGCACCTCCGTGAGACGCTCGCCGCGTTCGACGTGCCCGACCGGTTCGTGTCGGTCGATCCCGATCGGTCGACCGCCCACACCATCGTCGGCACCGACGAGTCCGGCGATCCGGTCTTCCAGTTCTATCAGGCCGAGACGGCGACGATGTGCCCCGATCCGGCGACCGTCACCGACGCGGCGCTCGCAGAAATCGAGTGGCTCCACGTCGGTGGCGTCTGGCTGGCCGACGAGACGGCGCGAGCGGCACTCCTGGACGTCATCGACCGGGCCGACTGCCCGATCTCGTTCGATCCCAACACGCGGCCGGACCTCTGGGATTCGGAGGCCGAGATCGAACCGACGGTCTCGGCGGCCCTCGAAGCCGTCGACGTGGTGAAAATCGGCGCGGGCGATCTGCCCTGGCTGGCCGCCGAGGACCCGATCCGGGTGGCCGAGCGCGTCCGTGGGTACGGCCCACACACGGTGTTCGTCACCCGCGGGGCCGAGGAGGCGATCGCCGCGAGCGACGGCCGTGCGCCCTGGGGGCCCGCCGAGCACCGCGTGACGCCACCGACCGTCGAGGCCGTCGATCCGACGGGCGCGGGCGACGCGTTCACGGCGGGCGCGATCGCCCATCTCGTCGCCGGAGACGACCTGGCGAGCGCACTCCAATACGGCGCGACCGTCGGCGCGCTCGCGACGACCGAACAGGGCGCGATGGCCGCCATTCCCGACCGCGAGACCGTCGCACAGTATCTGGAGTGAGGCGACGGCGCGCGTCGATTCAGAGTGCGCCCTGGTCGACCCGATAGATCGTCACCGCGTCGAACTGCCCGACCGGTTCCACCGCGTCGAGGCGCTGAATCGTGATCTGTGAGTACTGCTCGCGTTCTTTCGGGCCGACGTAGACGTATTCGACGTCGTACTGCCGGAGGAGTTCGCGCTGGCGGTCCACACCGCCGGTGAACATCACATCGACGTGGCCGGCACGCTCGTAGTAGGCGTCCGGGCCGTGATACCCCGTCTCGTGGACCCAGCCCGCGACCGTCGGGATCCCGGTCAGACTCGACGGGGCGTTGCGCCACTGATAGGGGTCGCGTCCGGGCCGACTCAGCAGTGTCGGCTGGCCCTCGCGCCGATCGAGCCAGGCGATCGCCCTCGCCTCGTCGGGGTGGTCGGTCTCGACGAACGCGAGCGCGTCGAGAGAGGGGTCGTCCGTGCGGTGAGTGGGCGACCCGAAGTGCGCGGGCACCGCGAGCGCGGCGTAGATCGACGTCGAGACCACCAACAGCGCCGCGAGGATTTTGAACCGGCGTCGCCAGGCTGGCCCCGAGAGGCCGAGTCCGGGGCGCTGCTCCGCGATCAGGACGGCGAGCGCGGTGCCCGCGCCGGTCGCGAACAGCACCCAGATCTGCATGTACAGTTTGAACACGGTGTTGTACCGCCCGCCGCCGGCGTTCTCTTCGAGGAAGACGAACTCCGCGAGGACGATCAGGCCCGCGCTCGCGACGACCAACACCGATTCGAACCCCGGGCTGGGCCGGTCGCGAACACTGCCGTCGCGGGCGAGCAGCCAGCCTGCCCCGACCAGCGGCGCGACCACCAGGAGTGCGGACACCCGGAACCGAATCGCCAGGAACCCCGCGACGGCGAGCGCGAGGGCCGCGATCACGGCGTCGGTCGCGCCGATCCGATCGGTGGTTGTCCCGAGTCGACCGACGGCGTATCGCGAATAGTGGAGCCCTGCGATCACCAAAAACGCGCCGTGGACGAGGACGAGCGGCACGATCGGGCTCCGATCGGGGAGGAACCCCATTCCTTCCGAACCGCTCGACACCACCAGCCAGTACGGGAGGACGATCACGACCGAGAGCAGTGCGATCAGCGTCGCACTCCCGAGTGCGACGCCCAACCGCCCGAGTTCGCGATCGATCCAGCCTTGCTGCGGCGGGCGGACCCGATCGGGCAACAGCTCTATCGGGTCGGCCGGCGCGAGCACGATCGTCACGGCGGCGAGGCCGGCGATCGTCGGCATCGACCAGGTGTTGGTCACCGAGACGATCGCTCCGACCGCGGGGAGGCCCACGAACAGGAGTGCGCGCCGCCGCCAGCGCTGGGCGGCGGGCGTCCGATAGTACCCGAAGAGCACGGTCGCGCCCAGCAGGAGAAACGGCGTGCTCATCATGTGGGCGTGAAGGTCGCCGTTGAGCCACGCGAACAGCGGGAACTCGTTGATCGTCCCCCCGATCACTCGGCTCGCCGACCAGTAGCCGAAGCTGCCGATCCCGGTCGCGAGCCCGTCGAGCGGGACGCCGAGGTCGCTCGCGATCGTCTCGACTGTCACCCCGAAGAACGGCACGCGCGCCCCGGTGATCGCGCCGGGTGTCACCAGCCAGAGCAACTGGGCGGCGGGCATGAGGTTGCTCGCGAGGCCGACGAAAAACGCCGCGAACGCCCCCGCGAGCCGGTCGTCGTGGCCGTGAGCCGTCGCGATGTTCCGCGCGAGGCCGACCGCGGCCGTGACGACCATCGCATAAAAGCCCGCGAGCGCGAGATTGTAGGCATATCGCGGGGCCGTCCCCGTCAGCCGGGCGAACAGCGCGGCCAGGAGGTGGCCGCCGTAGTAGTACCGGACGGTCTCGCCCGCGAACCAGACGTCCTGGGGCGGGAGGACCCCACTCCGCAGGAGCGATCGCAACAGTCCGAAATCGAGGAACTTCTCGCCACCGCCGGGGTGGACGGCGGGGTCGACCGCACGGATCGCGATCAGAAATAGGAACGCGGCGGTGAACACCGCGGCGGTCTCCGCGAATGCCCGGCGATCGATCGGGCCCGTTCGGCGGTGAGCGAGCAGCGCCGCGGCGACGACGACGCCGACGCCCAGCCACAGCCCCGCGGTGATCGAGACGCGCCCGACCCAGTAGACGACCAGCCAGATCACCCCCGCCGCGATCGGGAGGCCGACGCCAGCGCCCTCGTCGGAAAGCTGGGGGAGGAGGCTCTTGGCGATCGCCTGTCCGGCCGCCAGGAGTGCGAGGTAGGTCACCAGCCAGACGGCGACGAGACCGAACTCCATTCGGCGCAACGAACGGGACACGCCCATTTAGACCCGTTGGACTGGATCACCGGACAGCCACGCGAGGATCGCCCGTCGCCGCCACGCGACGAGCACTGCACCGACGGCGAGCACGCCCGCGAGCACCGCTGCGCCGCCGTAGTCGGCCCGCGCGGCCCGCGACCCCGCGATCGCGAGCAGGAGATAGCCGGGGAGTCGCCCGACGACGGCGATCGCGACGATGTGGCTGACCGGAATCCGCGTCAGGCCGGCGAGCAGACAGAGCACGTCGTCGGGCAGGCCCGGCAGGACGAACAGAACAAAGAGCGTCACCCGTCCGCGTCGGTCGAGAAGCGAGTCGTACCGGTCGAGCGTCGCTGTAGGGACCGACCGCTCGACGAACGGCCGGCCGACCTGACGGACGATCCCCACCGCGAGCGCCGTTCCGATCGCCCCGCCGAGCAGGCTGAGCGCCGTCCCCCAGACCGGCCCGAACAGATAGCCGCCGACGAACGCGACGACCTGGCCCGGGATCGGCGCGATCAGGACCTGGGTGGCCTGGACGCCGACGTACGCGACTGGAGCGAGCGGGCCGAGGCCAGCGAGCCACTCGCGTAGCGCGGTCGGGTCGATCGCCGCGGGGACCGGGACCAGCACCGCCGCGCTCACGAGCACGCCGACGAGCGCGACCAGCGCGACGATCTGGACGGTCCGCGTCGTCGTCACCGCACGCGCGTTCCGCTTCACGATCGGGCGATCGGTGCGCGCGCTCAAAAACGTTTCACGGCCGGGCGCTGCTTGGAGCAGCGCGCCCACCCCGTCGATCACTCGGCGTCCAACTCGAACTCGTGGCCACACTCGGGACAACTCGCCCGGTCGTGCCGGAGCGCGGTCGAGGACTCGCGGACGTCGCGCATCACCGAGGAGATCCGCTCTTCGGTGTCGAGTTCGTCCTCGACCGAGAGTTCGACGCCCTCGACTTCGAGGAGGAACTTCGCGACCTCGGTCGATTCGTACATCAGATCGTCGAGTTCGTCGGCCGTGAAGAACCCGCTCATCGCGCCGTAGAGGAAGGTCGCACCCGCCGTGCGGACTTTCTTCTCGAAGGAGGCCCGCGCTTCGTTGACCGCCTGCGGGCTGTAGGTGTCGGTCATGAAGGGGACCAACTCGGGCAGGTGCTCACCGATCTTGGTCATCTCGACGCCGGTCTCGGTCCGGAAGTCCGCACAGAGACGGGCGAGCGCCCACTCGCGAGCGGTGATGTACGTTCGATCGCGGAGGAACTCGTTGGCGCGCTCGTAGGTCCCGCCGTCGATCTTCTCGAAGCGGTCGTATTCGGCGACGTCCTCGGGGACGAATTCGGTGGGCTGGTCGGGAGCGTCGACCGACTGGGCGGGCGGGTCCGGGGCCGCACCAGCGTCGTTGGCGTCGTCGCTCTCCTCTGCAGCGGCGTCGCTGGACGGATCGGACGCTGTATCGTCGGAGCGGTCGTCGGACGCGTCCGTGCCGACCCGGTCGAGGTCGACCTGCTCGTGGGGCGAACGCACCGTCTCGCTATCCTCGGACTCGTCGCGATCCTCGGTCATGTCTTCGGGTGCGGTCGGACCGCGAAAAAGCGTGTCGTCGGCCGGGCAGCCCCTCAGGACACGCATGGTTGTCGAACGACCAGCGCTCAAAGCCCCGATCGACCGCCTGCGGATGCCCGGAGACCGACCGCAGGGGGATACCCGGGCATCACCCGTTCCTGGCCGGGTGCTGATCGGTCGTAACGACCGGATCGATTAGTCGTAGAACTCGTCGGTGGCCGCCCGGTCGGCAATGCCGGTGGCACTCACCACCCGCCCGTCGACCGAGACGGAGACGTCGGCCATGCGAGCGAGTTTGGGCCATTTCGTGGCCCAGGCCTCGGCCGTCGACTCTGAGATCGACGCGTCCGACTCGAGGATCCGCAGGAAGGTGGCGGTCGTCTCCTCCCCCGTGAGATCCAGCGCCCGGGCCCGGGCGATCTGGCCGTCGAAGCGCCCCTTCGCCGGCGCGGTCTCTAAATGGGAGGAGTGTTCGCGGCCCGCGATGAACGTCTGCTTGCCGAGCCGTTCGGTGATCAGGGCCACCGGGTCGCTGACCTCGGGGTAGTGCTTCCCGGACCCGGTTTTCGCATCGATAACTCCTTTAAGGCGGTTCCGGGGGTTGCTCCAGCCGTACATCCCGCTTTGGCCGTAGGCCACGGCGCCGTCCCGCACGCCGAATGCAACCTCCTGCTCGTCCTCCAGGTAGACGGTGAACCCGCCGTACTCGCTGGCCTCCTCGAAGTCGCCTTCTTCCTCCAGGGCCCCGGTCAGGTACTCGGCGTCGAGGTCGGTCTCCGCGACGCCTGCCATGTTCATGTCGACGAACGCCTGTACGTCGTCGAAGTCCACGTCCGGCTCGGAGAACGTACCCTCGATGTCGTCTTTAACGTACAGGTAGAAGTACTCCTCGAGGCGGTCCTTGTTGTTGGAAAACGTTTCTCCGTCGATGTAGGCGAAGGGATAGAACTCTCCTACTCCGATGGCCGAGGGTGTCGGCATCCAGTTCGTGTACCCCGGTCTCCCGATACCGCCACCGGGAATGGCGTTCGTGAGGCTCGAACAGCCCGCCAGCGCGGACGCACCGAGCGCGCTTGCCCCGATCAATACCTTACGCCGCGAAATGGATGGTTGAGCCATATGTTCTGTCCCCCGGACGCTCTCGCGTCTTGGGTAGAACACCCCTGGCTGCTGGAAAAAGCGTTACCATATTCGCGAACTGGCCCCAATCGGTCACCCTTGTCGGTGCGGTGTGGGAAAAGTGGGCCGGCGCATATTCGAACCTGACCGAGACTCGCGTCGCTCGCGAGGACGCGGTTACGGCCACCCGAAGGCCGAAGATACAGCTCACCGTCGTTGCGAAGTGGGGTGAAAATGGGCCGGCGCGAATTCGAATCGCGGTTACGGCCACCCGAAGGCCGAAGGATACCAAGCTACCCCACCGGCCCGCGTGTGAACGATAGCGGGCAAGCGAATTTAACCGTTCCGGATGGCGATCAGTAGCGCTCGTAGCCCTCGGTGTCGCCGTAGTTGTGGGCGATCGTGATCGCCTGATCGGCGTGGAGCGCGCGTGGCCCGACGCTCACTCGGGGCGCGTCACCGATCGCGTCGAGATCCGCCTCGGTGAACGAGCGGTGGTCCGAACAGACGATCACGGGGTCGGCGGGCCACTCCACGTCGACGATCGGATCGCCCGATTCGTGACAGACGAGCAGCGTCCCCGCCGCACGGGCGTGATCGAGCGCCGTCGCGCGACCGCCGCGTTCGAGCGTCAGGCCGGGTGCTGGCTCGACCGGGCGCTGGCCGATCAACTGGTCGCGCTCCGCCAGGGCGGTCCGGATCAACGCCGCCGTCGAGCGCTCGTCCGGCCGGAGGTTCCGGACTGCCGATCCGTCGACGGTCAGACAGAGGTCGTCCGCGAGGCTGACCCAGACGGTCGCGTCCTCGCGGATGTCGTGTGAGAGGAGCAACGACGCCGTGATCGCCCGACAGACCAGGTCGAGTCGGCCCGTCCCGGGCAGATCGTCGAGCGCGAAGTCGGGATCGGTCGGGGCGT
Source organism: Halococcoides cellulosivorans (assembly GCF_003058365.1). Classification (NCBI taxonomy): domain Archaea; kingdom Methanobacteriati; phylum Methanobacteriota; class Halobacteria; order Halobacteriales; family Haloarculaceae; genus Halococcoides; species Halococcoides cellulosivorans. Next base: position 52,472 of record NZ_CP028858.1, read on the forward strand.
CGTGAGCGAGCAGGCAGACACCGCGCATGGCCGTCGGTCGGCCGGGCGGGACAAGGCGGCGTCGGTTTGGAGCGCTCGATCGGGGCCCGAACGCGGGGGCACGATCGACTGCACTCGTCCCTCGACCGATCCCGCCGCATCCGCGCGACCACAACCCACTTCGCCGGGGCCACCCGACCGCCGGACGTGGACCCTGGGACCTACACGCTGATCGTCGAACTGGCCCGCGATCGCACGATCACGGTCGGTGCACTCGGTGAGCGACCGTTCCCGGCCGGCGCGTACGCCTACACCGGGAGCGCGTTCGGCCCCGGCGGGTTGGCCCGCGTCGATCGCCACCGTGAGATCGCCAGCGGCGAGCGCGAGACCCGCCACTGGCACGTCGACTACCTGCTGGGCGATGCCGCTGCGACCATCGAGAGCGTCGTCACGGCCCCCGAGGCGGACATCGAGTGTGCGGTCGCACGGTCGATCGACGCCGGCGTCCAGGGGTTCGGCGCGAGTGACTGTGACTGTGAGAGCCACCTCGCGCACGCGGGCGACGTGAGCGCCCTCCGGCGGACGGTCGACGACGCCCACGCCGCTCACCGCTGATATGGCGGCGTTCTCGTCCCGGAAGCGGCGTTTTTATCCGGTGGGAACGCTCCGCCCGGTTAAGTCCCGCTGTGTGTAACGTCCACTGGAGGATTCAGAATGCCCGAAGTCGATCAAAACATCTGCACTGGCTGTCAGATCTGTGCGCAAACTGCCCCCGAAGTCTTCGAGATGAAAGACGACGGTCTCGCTCACGCGATCAGCGACGAGTCCACGCCGGAGGCCGAGCAGGCGGCTCAGCAGTGTCCGGTCGACGCCATCTCGCTGTAGGCGTCTCGCGGTTTCCGATGGGCTCCGGACAGTTCGCTCAGCGGCGCGTCCGTCCCGAGCGGACGTATTCGAGCGCCGTCGAGAGCTGTCCGGGGTCGACGTTCTCGCCCACGACGTGCGCGAAACGGGGGTGGGGCTGGTCGTCCATACAGTTCTACATTGTTTTTCGTGTGTATTATGTGTGGTGGTCGGTACCACGGGCGGGGGGAGGGGAACGTCAGCCGGCACGCTGACGACACCACGATCGCAGCCTCCAAGGTGGCTCCCGCCCGCCCACCGGTATGTACGCCGTCGTCGGCTGTCGGGACTGTGGGGCGTTCTGGGTGATCGAGGAGCGCCCCGAGAGCACCGAGTGCCCCCGGTGTGGGACACGGCACCCGACCGATCGGCTGAAGCGGTTCGTCGAGACCACCGACGCCGACGCCGCCCGGGAGGCCCGCGGCGCGATGCTCGCCGCCGACGCGGGCTTCGAGGAACTGTACGACCGCCTGGCGTCGTTCGACCGCCTCGACGCGGCCGCCGACGCGGCGGGGCCCGACCCGGACGAACTCCTCGCGGCCGCGGGGATCGACCCCGCGACCGCTGCCGACGCCGCGTCGCGCGATCGCTCCTCGCTGGGCCGCCTGGAAGTCGTACAGCGGGCGATCGAGCGGGCCGACCCCGCGACGGAGGCGGCGATCGTCGAGCGCGCGACCGATCACGGCCTCGACGCCGAGACGGTCCACGAGGCGCTGGCGGCGCTGCGCGAACAGGGGACGGTCGTCGTCGCGGACGGTAGCTATCGACTGGTCTGATGGCGGGGCCAGGTCTCTGTGGTCGGGGTCCGACCGGTCGATCGGCCGTGAACCTTGAAATGGGTGCCCGTCGAACGTAGTGCCATGCCAGCGGATCCCGCGGACGAACACCTCGACAAGGTACTCGGCGTCGGCCTGGGCGTGGTCGCGATCGTCTCCGCGTTCCTCGCGCTCGGCTTCGCGATCTGGGGCCTGCCCTCCGGTGATGGCCTGTCGGTCGTGTTGGTCACGACGGGCCTCCTCTCGATCGCGTATCTCGTCGCCGGCGTCTACGATACGGCGTACGCCAAACCCCGACGGGGTGTCTCGAATCTCACCGCGTCCGCGGGGATGGTGTTATCGTTCCTCGCGACGTTTGCGGCCGCTCCACAGCAGTTCATGGCCGCCGGCTTCGTGTTCATGATCGTCGCTGGCGGCGCGCTGATGATCTGTGGATTCCGTCTGAACGTCCTCGACCGTCTCCCGCAGGCGTGAGTCTGCACGTTTATATGTCGACCTCGCCTTTGGGCGAGCGATGACGCTGTCAGTTCGTCGCGGCCTCGCCACGCTCGGGCGGACGGCGACGATCGTCGGCCGGCTCCTCGGGATTCGAGACTCGCCAGTGCCCGACGAGTGGACCCACGTGACGAAGATCGACCCAGAGCGCGGCAAGGACCTCCCGCTGTGCTTTCCGCTGTATCTCCAGCACACCAGTGCCGTCGAGGTCGGCGGGTCGACCGACGTCACCGACGCCAATACCGAGGAGACGCTGGAACTGGTCGCGAACCGTCCGCGTCCGGCGATCCAGGAGCCCTCGGGGGTCAAACAGATCACCGAGCGCACGCGCAGTCTCGCCTCGTTCATGGCGATCCCGGAGGTGCTCAACGGCGACGTCGAGAGTTTGATCGGCACGCTCGGGGCCGGCGTCGAGTACCTCGACGAGGAACTCGCGCCCGAGGCCGTCGAGTCGGCCGCGGGGTGGCTCCCGCCCTGGCTCGCCGATCCCCTCACCGAGGCCGCGGTCGACTGGATCCTCGCGAGTGCGGCCTTCGAGGCGTATATCGTGATGAACCCCGACAGCGCCGCCGCGCGGGAGTCCGGGGTCACCGCCGACGACCTGCTCGACCCCCGGACGGCCAAACGACGTGCGATGGCCGCCGAGCGACACCTCGACAGCGAGATCGTCTATCTCGAATACTCGGGGACGTTCGGTGGGACCGAAGCGACGGCGATCCTCGAAGCCATCTCCGAGGGTGTGAGTCGCCCCCAGATCTGGTACGGTGGCGGCCTGGGCAACCGGGAGGATGCCCGCGCGGTCCTCGATGCGGGGGCGGACGCCGTCGTCGTCGGCAACGTCTTCCACGAGATCGCTGACGAACAGCGCTCGACCGTCCGGCGCGCGCTCACCGCGCTGGATCACGACGCCGACCGCGCGGCGATCGCGTCCTGGATCGACGACGCCGTCGACGTCTCCGCATCGAGTGCCGCGAGCTACCTCTCGACGAATCTGGACGTCGCCCGCCCCACCGAGCGCGCTCGTGAGTACCTGATCACGACGATCGCGACCGCGCTGGCGCTGGAGGCGGTCCGGGCGGAGTTGCCCGCCGATCCGGATCTGGCGGCCGTTGCCGACGCGGTCGCGCGGGCGGACCCGCCGGTACTGGACGAACTCGACGGGGTGGTGGATCGCGACTGGGCCCGCGGCCTGCTGGTCGCGGCGCTGGCCGACAGCCTCGGCATCGAGACCGACCGCCCGGTCCAGCACCTCGCGGCGCCGATCGCGCACTCCTGACGGGGAGAACCCTTTTTGCCCGACCGCGCGAATCTATCCCAATGAGTTCCCTCCGGTCGATTTTCGAGTCGATCACCGCCGACGTCGACGGGGTCTTGCTTTTCTCACCGAGTCAGGATCAGTACGAGGAGGTGACCGCCGATGGAGACGACCCGCCGATCGTCGTCGGCCCCTCCAACGAGGTCGACGCCGCAACCTTTGTCGAACTCCCGCTGGATTTCTCCGATCCGACCGAGCGGATCCGCTTCGGCCTCGAGGGCGCGATCGCGACCGATCTGCTCGCCGGCGACGCCGTGGTGGTCTGTGTCATGGGGATGTTCACCGCCGCTCCGGACACCATCGTGCGCGTGCGCGCCGACGAGTTCAGCCGCTCGGGGGTGTACGACCTGTTCGCGAACTCCCGGGCCGACCCGAGCGTGATTCGCGACGTCTTCGAGGTCGCCGTCGAACTCGGGCGGAAAGGCCAGAAAGGCAAGCCCGTCGGGGCCCTGTTCGTCGTCGGCGACGCCGGCACGGTGATGAACAAGTCTCGCCCACTCTCCTACAACCCCTTCGAGAAGTCCCACGTCCACGTCGGTGACCCCATCGTGAACGTCATGCTCAAGGAGTTCTCCCGCCTGGACGGGGCCTTTGTCATCTCGGATTCGGGCAAAATCGTCTCCGCGTACCGGTATCTCGAACCCGCCGCCGAGGGCGTCGACATCCCGAAAGGATTGGGTGCGCGTCACATGGCCGCGGGCGCGATCACGCGCGACACGGGGTCGATCGCGGTCGTGTTGAGCGAGAGCGACGGCATGGTTCGGGCGTTCAAGGCGGGTGAACTCGTCCTCGAACTGGATCCGGAGGCATACTGATGGCCGCCGTCGGTGTCGCCCTCCCCGACCTGGCGCCGATCGGCGCGGACCTGCTGGTGGTCGCGGTCGCCGCCGCGATCGTCGGGCCGGCGGCGGCGCTGATCGTCCGCTACGTCGCCCGGCGGATCCTGGAGGAGGCGGGGATCGAACAGAGCGTCGAGGGGACGGTCTTCGACCGGTCGATCCGTCGCCTGGGGCTGTCGACGATCGGCTTTTTCGCGCTCCTGCCCGCCCTGTTCATCTACGCGCTGACGGTGCTGGTCGCGTTGAACACCACCCAACTCCTCCGGACGGAACTGTCCGCGAGCGCGACCGCCCTGTTCCCGAACGTCTTCGTCGCCATCGTGTTCGTCGTCGTCGGCCTGATCGCCGGTGACAAGGCCGGGTTGATGCTCGAAGAACGTCTGAAGGGCGTCAAACTCCCGCAGGTTCGGATCGTCGCTGACGGCGTCAAGTGGTCGATTTTCTTCCTCGCGGCACTGCTCGGGTTGACCCAGATCGGTATCGCGACGCTCCCGCTGGTGGTCGTCCTCGCGGGCTATCTGTTCGCCCTCGTCGTCTTCGGCGCGGTCGCCTTTCGCGTGCCGCTGTCGGCGGCCGCCGCCGGCGCGTACCTCCTCTTGAGCGAACCGTACAGTATCGGGGACGAGGTCGTCGTCGACGACCACCGCGGGATCGTCCAGGAGGTCGACCTGTTCGTCACGCACATCGAACGGGACACCGAGGAGTACATCGTCCCGAACCACCGCGTCCTCCGGTCTGGCATCGTTCGCGTTCGGGAGTGAGTCGCCGCGGGGACGCTGAGGGACTCGACCGGCCAGCGCCGGCGACGTCTCGTTCCCGGTGGCGGAACCGAACGCTTATCATTTGTCGTGTGCAGAATTGGGTATACCAAACACAACTATGTCGACACAGACTGGATCCATCTGGAAGGGCTCTCCGAGGCTGGAACGGGTCGTCGAACAGTTCGGTCCGCAGTGGTTCGGATCGACGATGGGGACGGGCGCGCTCGGCGTCGCGCTCTCGATGGTGGCCGCGGCGACCGGCGTGGGGGCCGTGCAGGTCGTCGCCCGGGCGTTCGTCGTGCTGACGGCGCTGTTGACGGTCGCGTTCACGATCCCCTGGCTCGTCCGGACGGTCACGCATCCCGAGCAGGTTCGGGCGGACCTCGCGCATCCGATCCGGAGTCAGTTCTTCCCGACGATGCCGATCACGCTGATCGTCCTGGGACTGGGTATCGCGCGCACGATGGGCGGCGTCCTCTCTCAGGCGATCTTGCGCCCGGCGCTGACACTACTATTCGTGCTGGGGAGCGCCGGGATCGTGGCCTTCGGCTTTCTGTTGGTCGTCTTGCTCTTCACCAACGACGACATCGCGATCGATCACGGCGTGTTCGCGTGGTACATCCCGCCGGTGAGCCACCTCGTCATCCCGCTGTTGGGCTTCTGGCTGGTCGAACAGTATTACGCCGGGACGGCGACCGGGGCGCTCTTTTTCGCCGTCTCGACGATGGCGATCGGGGTGGGAACGTTCATGTTCCTGTTCGTCGGGTCGATCGTCTTCCACCGGTACGCCTACGGGAGTCTCCCGCCGGAGAAACTCGCCCCAACCTTTGTGATCGGCCTCGCGCCGACCGCGATCCTGGTCGTCGCGATCGGTCGCCTGATCGGCGCGCTGGAGGCGGGGGTCGGTCTCTCGATCGCCGTCGAGCCACTCGTCCCCTTCCTGAAACTGCTCGCACTCGGACTCTGGGGGTTCACCGCGTGGTGGTTCGTGTTGACGCTGTCGCTGGTCGCCCACTACGTCGCCCGGCGTGACCACCCGTTCTTTTTCACGTGGTGGGCGTACACGTTCCCCACGGCGGCGGTCGCCATCGCCTCGGGCGTGATGGCCCACCTGTTCGGGACGGTGGTCTTCGAGGCCGCGCTGATCGCGATCACCACGCTGTTGACGGCCGTCTGGATCGTCACCGCGACGCTCACGGGTCGGATGATCCTCCGCGGGCAGGCGTTCCGCCCCGAGGATTAGGGAGCGAGCGTCGGGCAGTCGCTCGCCGTGGTCGCCTCACAGGCTGTCTGGCAGGTCCGGTCGATCTCTCCGTGCATCGCCTCGATCGCCGCGGCGGGCAGCGACCGCCCGACGCGATAGGCCCGCTGGACCGCCATCTCGACGTCGAGGTGGCGCTCGAAATACTGTTCGACGGTACAGCGCCGCCAGAGGATCTCCCGGGCGATTCGCTCGCCGCGATCGGTGAGTTCGACGCCCTCGTAGGGGGTGTACGCGACGAAGCCGCGATCCGCGAACGCCTCGACCATCTCGGTGACGCTCGCCGCACTCACGCCGAGAGAGTCCGCGAGCGCGCCGTTGCTGATCGGCGGGTCGGACCGCAACTGGCGGTCGAGAATCCCGCAGAGGTACCGTCCTTCCCCCGGACTGACGGGCCGATCGTCTGCGTCGAGTGTGGACTTACTCATCGGTGCGCCAGTAGACGATCGTCCGGCCGGTCTTGCGACACTCGCAGTCACCCCGATCGACCAGCGCGTCGAGTTTACTCCGGGCCGACTGGGTGGTGACATCCAGTCGCTGAGCGACGTCGCTGGTCGTCACGGCCGGGCCGTCCACGGCGTCGAACACCGCTCGCACTGCGTCGAGGGTGAGTTCCTCGGTGTATCGGCCCTTTCCGTCGCGCGAGCGCCGACCGCCCCCGCCTCGGTCACCGTGGGGGCCCGTCCCGTCGCAGTTGCCGTCCCGTGGTCCGCCGCGCTTTCGACCGGCAGGCCCCCGGTTCGACGATGGCGATCCGTGGGCGGGTCCACTGGCCACCTTTCCGCCACGCGACTTGCCGGTCCGCGCGCTCGATCGGCCGGTGTCGTGATCGGACATGCCCGATCGTTCACGCCCGACCAGCAAAATCCTTCTGGTGGTGCGGTATTGGTACTGCCAACTGGCTCGGTCGCGTCGAGCGCCCCTCAGAGGTCGATTCGCGATCCCGCACCGACCCGGACGAAGGCCTCCCCGAACCGATCGTCGAGGGCGCGCCGGGCGACCTGCCCGGTGCAGTGGGTCGGCGCGATCCGTTCGATCCGGCCGTCGAGCCAGTCGACGATCGGCGCGATCGCCTCGCGGGAGTCTGCTCGAAGGTGGGTCCCGCCGACGACGGTCCGGACGGGCCGATCGAAGACCGATTCGGCGTACGCGATCGTGTTCCGCAGACCGGCGTGACAGCAGCCCAGTACGAGGCTGACGCCATCGGAACTCTCGACGGCGAGCGACTGGTCGTCACGCACGGGATCGTCGACCAGTTCGCCGTCCTCGCGGATCTCGCCCGTCCGACTGTCGGGGTACTCGCGGGGAATCTCCCCGAGTGCGTGGATTCCGGGCCGGAGTTCGACGGGGTCGGTGTGGGTCTTCACGTCGATCCGCGATTCGAGCCACTCGCGGTCGTAGCGCATCCCGATCGGCTCGTCGCCGTGATATTTACCCTCGAACGCAGCCGGGTGACAGTAGAGGTCGTCGGCGTCGTCGAGGAAGTCGGGCAGTGCGGTCGTGTGGTCGTAGTGCCCGTGGCTCAAGACGATCGTCTCGAACGGGCCCTCGTCGAGCAGTGCGGCGTTGTGGGCCGCGACGCCGGTCTGGCCCGTATCATAGAGGAGGTCGTCGATCGCCGCGGAAAAGCCCCACTCGGCGCGCAGGCCTTTCGGTCGAGAGCCTTTCACTTCGTTGTCCGCGAGGATGGTGACGGTGGGCATGGTGGTGACTTATCTCTCAGTGGGAGTGTCCGTCGCCGTGGTCGTGGTCGTGATCGTGACCGCCGCCGTCGCCATGACCACCGTCGCCGTGGCCCGAACAGTGCGACCCGTCGGGGGTCGCCCGGTCGAGATCGTCGTCCTCGAACGCCTCTACCGCGTCGCGGACGCTTCCCTCGGCTCCACAGTAGACCTCGATGTCGAGCGCGTCGAATCGCTCGACGGCTTTCTGGCCGAGATTCCCACAGACGAGTGCGTCTGCGCCCGTATCGGCCACGATCTGGGGCGGTGAGCCACTCCCGCCGTGGTGGCGCCCGTCGTTGTCGATCACCTCGACGCTGTCGCTGTCGGTGTCGACCAGCGAGTAGTTCGGGGCCCGCCCGAAGTGGCCCGAGACTGGCGCGTCGAGTCCGCCGTCGTCGAGACTCGGCACACAGATCAGCATGGATCGCAACAATCTCCGCTTCCCAGTCGCTTGATGGTTCCGGTCGTCGGGAGTGGACGGCCGGTGAGACGTGATTGATCGGACACTGTGGACAAATCGCTGACTCGGTGTTCGGATCGACCCAACGCTCACCGCTGCGCTGCGAGTGCGACGAACGACCCCTCTCCGTGGCCCGCCTCGACCGGGTCTGGGCCGTCAGCGTCGGCGTCCTCGAACAGCGTCTGCGCGGTCGCCTGCTCGGTGAAGCCAGCATCTTCGAGCGCGTCCAGAATATTTGCCGTCGAGTGAAAAATAGCCTCGCGATAGAACGAGTCGGCCGCCGCTCGCTCTCGATAGCGCCGTCCGAGCGGGCTCTCGCGGTCGATATGGCCGACGAGGATCGTCGCGCCGGGCCGGAGCACCCGGCCGGCTTCGGCGAGCGCCCGATCGAGGTCGTCCAGAAAACAGACCGTCGTCACTACGAGCGCGGTGTCGAACCGATCGCTGGCGACCGGTAGCGACTCGGCGACGCCGACGAGGGGCCGAACGCCGCGCTCGCGGGCCCTCGCGAGCATCGCGACGGACGGATCGACGCCGACGCTCACGCGAAGCGGCGCGGCGAATCGCCCGGTCCCGACGCCGATCGCGAGTCCACGACCGATCGTCGAGGGCGCGACGCGACGGAGCGCGGCGAGTTCGGACCGGTAGACGGCCGCGTGTGTGTCGAACCACGCGTCGTACTCGGCCGCCCGCCGATCGAACGGGTTCTTCGACACGATCGTCCGTTCGGCGTGGGGAACCACCAGCCTTCTGCCGGGGGCACCGACAGCCGAGACGACCGATCGATTGAGGGCGATCCCGCCCCGAGGGTGGGCATGGACCTCGCGTACGGCCCTGTGCCGTCGCGTCGCCTGCACAAGAGTCTCGGGATCAACACGATTCCGCCGACGACCTGTCCGTACGCCTGCGTGTACTGCCAACTCGGACCGACGACGACCAGCGGGACCGACCGGCGGGAGTTCCACTCGCCCGACGAGATCGCGGCGGCGGTCCGCGAGCGCCTCGACGCGGTCCGGTCGGCCGGCGAGTCAGTCGACTACCTCTCGATCGTCCCCGACGGCGAACCGACGCTCGACGCGAACCTCGGCGGGACGATCGACCGCCTGCAGGACTTCGACGTGGACGTGGCGGTCATCTCGAACGGATCTCTGCTCGCGGATCCGGAGGTGCGGGCCGACCTGGCACGCGCGGACTGGGTGTCGATCAAAGTCGACGCGGGCACGGCGACGACCTGGCGACAGGTCGACCGGCCGAACGGCCGGCTGGATTTCGAGGCGATCCAGCGCGGCAAAGAGGCGTTCGCGGCCGATTTCGACGGGACGCTCACGACCGAGACGATGCTCGTCGACGGCGTCAACGACGAGGCCCACCACCTCGATGCGACCGTCGATCGCGTCGCGGCGATCGACCCCGACACGGCCTACATCGCCGTTCCGACGCGTCCACCCGACGAGGACTGGGTTGACCCCGCAACGGAGGCGGCACTCGCCCGTGCGTATTCGATCTTCGACGAGCGGTTGGACACCGTCGAGTACCTCATCGGGGCTGAAGGGCCGGCGTTTGCAGCGACCGGCGATATCCGAGCCGACCTGCTCGGCGTGACGGCGGTCCACCCGATGCGCGAAGCAGATGTCCGGGAGATGCTCGACCGGGACGACGCCGATTGGGCGGTCGTCGAGGACCTCATCGCATCGGGCGCATTGCTCGAACGGGAGTACGGCGGGACGACCTACTATCTCCGCGCGATCCAGACGGAGTGACCGAGGCCAGTCTCACCGATCGCACACGATCGCCGGGCGCTTTTCGCGGTCCTGCCCCTATCACCGCCGATGACCACACCGCGTGTCGCGCTGGTCGACGCCTCGCTTGGCTCGACGCCCGCCGAGCGGAATTTCCGCCGCGAGATCGATCTGCCGATCCGGGTCTGGCCGGTCAGCGAGGGCGATCTCCCGCCGCCGGTCGAGGACTGGGACGGCGACGCCGTGGTCGTGTCTGGCTCCCAGACGGCGGTCGACGACGATCGCGCGTGGATCGATCGCACGGCCGCGTGGGTGGCCGACGCGGTCGCCCGCGACGTGCCCGTTCTGGGCGTCTGCTGGGGCCACCAACTGCTCGCTCGCGCGCTCGGCGGGCGGGTCGAACCGATGGGCGAGTACGAACTCGGGTATACGACGATCGACCGCGTGGCCACGGATCCAGTCCTCGACCTGCCCGACGAGTTCTGTGCGTTCGAGAGTCACAGCGATCGGGTGGTCGATCTCCCGCCGGACGCGGCCGTCGTCGCGACGTCCGACCGCTCGATCCAGGCGTTTCGTGCCGGGTCGGCGCTCGGCGTGCAGTTCCACCCCGAGTACGATATCGAGACGGCCCGCTGGGTCGTCGAGAACAAACGCGAGGAGTTGTCCGACGAGCGCGTGGACGCGCTTCTCGCCGGGATCACGCCCGAGCGTCACGCCGAGACCCAGGCCGCGAAGCAGGTCTTCGAGGGGTTCGAGGAACTCGTTTCCCGCCGCGCTTGAATCAAACGGCCCGCGCCAGCGGATCCGGTCGACGGTTTCGTCGGTCGAGTCGGTCCCCCTGCGGCGGTCCTCGAATACGACAGACTGGGGCAAAATAATAACAATTTTAACGATTCCTTCGAACGATGATGTATGCGACGACGAAGGCTGCTAAAAGGAACGGCGATCGCTGCGACAGGGTCTATTGGCGCTCTCGCCGGGTGTTCCACCGGCACGAGCGGTGAGGTTGTGACGAACGAGTTTGACAACCTCGACGTGAAATCGCACCGCCTCGAAAACACGACTATTCTCGGAACTGAGGCCGTCAACTGCATCGTGACCGCAGAGAACACCGGGAATGAACCCATTGCTCTCGCGCTGAACGTGACGTTGTACGATGGTGATACGATCGTGGCATCCGACGAACCCACCGTTGACGAGACGGTCAGGCCCGGCAATTCCAAGGAAATCTCGGAGGCTCACGAGGGCCGGAAAGAAAACGTGACGCGGTACGAGATAAGTATTACTGAGCAGTCGTTCGGTTTCTGAACTGTCGTCGGTGTCGCGCTTGTGACTACTCGTCTACGAGCGTGAACCACCAGTCGTACTGCTCGTAGCCCTCGCTATCGGCCTCGCTCTCGCGCTCGGCCACGGCCTCGCGACTGCCCGGTGGCGGGAGAAGGACGCGATCACCGAAGCGCTCGTTGTCGGGCCAGTTCGCGGGCGTCGCGACGCCCTCGCTGTCGCTGTGCTGGAGTGCGTCCAGCGACCGCAGGATCTCGTCGACGTTGCGCCCGATCTCCTCGGGATAGTACAGCACCTGCCGGACGATCCCCTCGGGGTCGACGAGGAAGACCGCCCGGACCGTGCTCGTCCCCGAGGCGGACTGGAGCATGCCCAGCCGACCGGCCATCTGGCCGCCCTCGTCGGCGACGATCGGGAACCCGATCTCCACGTCGAGTTCCTCGTCGATCCAGTCGGTCCACTTCAGATGGGAGTGGACGCGATCGACCGAGAGGCCCAGCAGGCTGGCGTTGCGCTCTTCGAAGGCCTCGCGGCGATCCTCGAAGGCGACGAACTCGCTGGTACAGACCGGCGTGAAATCGCCCGGGTGGCTGAACACGACGAGCCACTCGCCCGCGTAGTCGTCGGGCAGCGATCGGTCGCCGTGGGTCGTCTCGACGGTGATCTCGGGAAAGTCGTCGCCGATCAGCGGCATCGACGTCGTGGGGTCGCGCTCTGATACCATTGCATAGTAGGGTGGTAGTTGCACAATATTAAATCGAACGATCCATTCCAGGCAAGATTTGTTTCGGGTGTCGAAATCAAGATTTGATTCGACAGAGACGACCGGATCGATCAGACCATCGCGGCGACGTGCCAGAGGGCGACGATCGCGCCCGCGCCGGCGACCGTACTCGCCACGGCGTGGCGGCGGAGTCGGTCGGCGTCTCGCGAGCACTCGACGCTGCCGTGGCCCGACTCGCTGTGGCTGCCCACGTGAGAACACTCGGGGAGCATGTCGACGGCGACGTGGGCGAACACGCCCGTCGAGACGCCGTAGAAGATCGCCTGCACGACCTCCGAGAGGTCCGGCATCACGAGCGAGACGGGGATCGCCGCGAGTGCGACCGCGGCGGCGGGGACGACCATTACGGTCCGGGGCAGTCCGGCGGTCCGGAGCGATTCGGACCCCGTGAAGCCAGCGGGGAACTTGTGGGCGAGGACGCCGAACCCGAACAGCGCCGAGAGGCCCGGGAGCGACCCGTAGACCACGCCCATGATCGTCCCCGCCGCCAGCGCGTGGACGGTGAGTTCGCTTACCGTCGCGTTCAGCGGCAGGTCGTGGTGGGTCAGGAGGTGCCCGAGTTCGTGGCCCGCGTACCCGAGCAGATAGCCCGCCGCGATGGCGAACCCGCCGTAGGTGGCCGTTTGCGTGGCGAACGCGCCCTGCGGGGCGATGGCCTTCGGCGCGAGCAGGGCCGCCGCGCTCGCGAGCATCGCACCACTCGCCAGACCGTAGGCCCATATCTGTCGCCTGGGCCGGTCGAACTCACCGACGACGCTGATGGCCACGCCAGCGACCATCGCGACGAACCCGAAGGCGACGACGCCGACCAGCGTCGTCCGGCCTCCCCAGAGTCCTACCGCGAGGACCGCCGCGAACGCTATCGCGGTTAGCACACTCACACCGGTCGCGAGTCGCGTGGAGTCGTCGTGCATCGTTCTATCGTTGCCACCGAACAGTATTGTTTGTTTTGGACACAGCTATCACCGGAAGACCGTGCCGAGTTCCGCACTCGACTCGCGGGCGTCGCGGTCGCGTTTGGCCTGTCGGTAGAGTTCGTACCCCCCGGCGACGTTCGTCGCGTCGAACCCGTGCTGGGTGAGGATGCGCGTCGTGATGTACGATCGCAGGCCGGCCTTGCAGTGCGGGACGATCGTCGAGTCCTCGGGCAGTTCGTCGAGTCGTTCGCGCAACTCGCCGAGCGGGATCGTCGTCGCGTTCACGAACGCGCCGTCGTCGTGTCGTTCCTCGATCGGCCGGCAGTCGAGCAGGGTGTACGCGTCGGGATCGAGGTCTTCGAGGTCGTCCCAGTGGAGCACGTCGACGACGCCGGTGACGACGTTCCCGGCGACGAAGCCCGCCATGTTGACGGGGTCTTTGCCCGATCCGTACGGCGGCGCGTAGGCCAGATCCAGTTCCTGGAGGTCGAACACTGTCGCGTCGAAGGCGATCGCGGTCGCGAGCACGTCGATGCGCTTGTCGACGCCTTCGCCGCCGACGATCTGCGCACCGTAGAGGTCGCCCTCGGTGGGATCGAACAGGACCTTGATCCACATCGGCTCCGCGCCGGGGTAGTAACTCGCGTGCGAGTGCGAGTAGGTCACCGAGGTCTCATAGCGGATGTCGGCCGCCCTGAGCGCGTCCTCGTTCGCCCCGGTCGCGGCGACCGTCCGGTCGAACACCTTCGCGATCGCGGTCGCGAGGACGCGCTCCTGGCTGTCCGGTGGCCCGGCGATGACGTTCGCGACGGTGCGGCCCTGCTTGTTCGCGGGGCCGGCCAGCGGGACGTGTGCTGGCTGGCCGGTCACTCGATCGGTCACCTCGATCGCGTCGCCGATGGCGTAGATATCGTCGGCAGCGGTCTCCAGCTGGTCGTCGACGACGATCCCGCCGCGGTCGCCAATCTGCAGGTCGGCGGCCGCCGCGAGATCGGTCCGTGGGCGCACGCCCGTCGCGAGCACGATCACGTCCGCCGGAATCGCGGTCCCGTCGGCCAACTCGACCGTCGTCGGGTCGATCAGGTCGACCGATTCCGCGCGGGCGTTGAGATGCAGGTCGACGCCCTGTTCCCGGAGATGGTTGTTGACCTGGGCGGCCATCTCGTAGTCCAGGGCCTGCATGACGTGGTCTTCCATCTCGACCAGCGAGACGTCCACGCCCGCCTCGGTCAGGCTCTCGGTCACCTCCAGGCCGATGTACCCGCCGCCGACGACGACCGCGCGCTCGGCCCCCTGTTCGACCCGCTCGCGGATCGACCGGGCGTCCGCGAGCGACTGGAGCGTGTGGACGCACTCGCAGGCCTCGATGCCGTCGATCGGCGGGACGATCGGCTCCGCGCCCGGCGAGAGGATCAGCGAATCGTACGATTCGACGGACTCGCGGTCGTCGTGAGCGACCGTCACCCGTTTCGCGTCGGGATCGATATCGAGTACTTCGTGGCCCGTCCGCACGTCCAGATCGAAGCGGCGTTCGAGCGATGCGGGCGTCTGGACGAGCAGGTCCTCGATGTCGTCGATCGTCTCACCGACGTAGTACGGCATGCCACAGGTCCCGATCGAGACGTGATCGGTGCGCTCGAAGACGACGATCTCGCGGGACTCGTCCAGCCGACGGAGGCGGGCCGCGGCGCTGGCCCCGCCGGCGTTGCCGCCGACGATGAGGGTTCGGGTCATCGCCGATCACCGTCGAGGGCGACGGGGGCTCTTGGTCCAGTCGCGTGGTCGGCTGTCGGTTCGGCCGTGTGGGCGAACTCGGACATACCCCGGGTAGGCCACCCGGGACCGTCCGCTCGCGGCACAACACGTTGCAGGCTTTATATAGTCCACCGCGACCATGCCGGGGGATCTCACCCGAACAGCCTGGTCCAGCCCCGGAGCGTCAGGGGTAAGATCGTCACCGTCGTGACGTAGGAGAACAGCGTGCTGATCCCGGTCAAGAGGCCGAACTCCCCGAGGATCGGGTTCACGGCGAGCGTCATACAGAGCACGCTCCCAGAGGTGGTCACCACGCTCGCGGTGATTCCCCCGCCGGTCCCGCCGAGCGTGACGAGCAGCGCCTCGTGGGTGGTTCCCCGGCGGTCGTACTCCTCGACGAATCGGTGGACGACGTGGACCGAGTAGTCGATGCCGAGGCCGATCGAAATCGAGAGGATCGTCGCCGTCAGCGCGTTGAACGCGATCCCGAGGGCGGGCATCGCGCCGACGAGCAACACGATGGCGACGGTGATCGGCACCATCGTGACGACGCCCAGCGAGGGCCGGTCCTCGATGAGCCAGAAGACCGCCACCAGGAAGACGCCCGACAGTCCGTAGGCGAGCAGGAAACTCGACGCGGCCGACGCGAGCAGCGCCTCGGTCAGAGCCCGGAAGACGACTGTGTTGCCGGTGGCGACCGCGTCGTGGCGGGCGTCGGCGGCGAGAGCGCGGGTGTCCTCGGTCACGGCCTTCTGCCCCGCGCTCGCTTTCACCTGATAGACTACTCTGGTCGCCCGGCGATCTGCGGTGAGGTACTCGCGGGCCCGATCGCCGTACTCGGAGGCGAACAGCGCGTCGTAGATCGGGTCGAGGTTTCGGTCGGGGACGCCGTTGCCCGAGAGGTCGTTGCGCTCGACGCGCGCCGCGAACTCGGGGTTCTCGCGGGCGTAGGCGTCGATCACGTCGAGGATGCTCTCGGAGACTGCGTGGCCGTCCTCGCGGACGAACGACTCGGGCGGATCGGACCCGGCACGGTGGACGGCTTCGAGGGCGTGATCGTCTTGCATGGGCCCCTCGACATAGAGGGTGACCTGTTCGGAGTTCGTGGTTTCGAAGGTCTCTGTGATGTATTGTGAGGTCGCCGTAATCTCGAACTCCGAGGGGGCGATCGCGTCGGGCAGGAGTGCGATCTGTGGCGGGTGATCGGCGTAGGGCAGGAAATCGTCACTTTCGAACTTGGACTCGACGTTGGTCGCCGAACTCGCTGCTGCGGTGGTGACGAGCAAGACGATGGCGACGAGCACGAGCGGGTGGCGTTTCGCGACGACCGCACTCGCTCTCAGCACGTCGCCCAGTCGGGACTGTTCGCCACCGATCGGCGTGATCGAGAACTGGCGGACGCCGAACCGCTCGCGGCCCCGATCGGCGAGCACCTTCGCAGCCGGCAAGAAGACACCGAACACGAGCAGGGTGAAGATCATCCCCACCGCGACGACGAGGCCGAACTCCTGGACGGGCGCGAGCGCACTGGAGACGTTCGCGAAAAACCCGATCACGTTCGTCACCGCGACGACGAAAAACGCCACCAGCAGACTGCGGACCGCGTCACGCATGCTCGGATCGATCGCCCGCCCGGCGACGCGCTCCTCGCGGTAGCGATTGATCGCGTGGATGCCGAAATCGATGCCGACGCCGAGCAACAACACTGGGACGGCGATCATCATCAAACTGAACGGGATGCCGACCAGGCCCATGAACCCGAACGTCCAGACGATGGCGACGATCAGACTCACCAGCGCGAGCGCGAGGTCGATCGGGTCGCGGTAGGCCACGCTCAAAAAGAGCAAGATGAGGACGACCACGATCGGGACGATCAATCCGAGCGACTCACTGATCGCTCGATCGAAGCCCGCCGACTGGATCGCCGATCCGAACACGCGAACGTCGCCGTCGCCGCTCTCGGCGGTCGCCTTTACGCGCTCCTGGACGGTCCGGAGGTGGGCGTCGTCACCCTCGGGGACCGTATGGGAGACCAACAAGAGCGTCGCCGACGCCCGTGGCTCGTCGAGATTGCGCTCCTCACTGAGCAGCCGCGTGATCTCGGGGCGGCGATCGATCAGCGTCCGGGTCGCCGAGCGGACCTCTGCGGGTGAGGCCGTCTCGATCGCCCGGCGCTGGGCGTCGGTCGTCGTCGCCCATGGCTCGAGCACCCGGGCGGTGGCGCTGGCGATCCCCGTGACCGATCGGACGCGAAGCGACGGATCGGCCTCCAGTTGGGCCTGCACATCGAGCATGCGGAGCAACGCCCGCTTCGAGAGGACGTTTTCGTCGGTCACGACCACCTGCGTCGAGGAGTCGTCGGGGTCGAACTGCGAGCCGAACTGGTCGTCGACGGTCTCCAGCGTGTCGTGTTCGGGGACGCTCTCGAAGAATCGCCCCGTCCCGGACTCGACGCCGACGCCGCCGAGTCCGCTCGCGAACACCGCGGTGAGGACGACGAACAGGACGACGATGCGGCCGGGCCGGTCGACGATCTGGTGGTCGACCGCCCTCACCACTCGCTCGGGGTCGACGATCGGGGCCATGTCACTCGGTGTCGTCTGGCGTTTCGGCCGATTCTGGCGCGTCAGTGGACTCCGCCGTTCCGGCCGACGCTGACGTGTCGGCCGACTCTGCCCCGGTCGGCGGTCGATCGACGAGACTCGTCAGGCGGTCGCGCCCCATGTGCCAGCCCACGACGCTGGCGCCCCCGAGCAGGCCCATCGGGACGAGCCACAGCGGCAGGCCGCCCGACGATTCGCGTTCGACCCGGACGGGCACGCGGTAGGTATCGGAGAGTTCGCTGTCGCCGCGCGAATCGTCGAACCGGAAGTCCATCGACGCGGCGTAGGTCTTCGCACTCGCCCCGCTCGCGACCGAGAGATCCAGTCGGAGCGTCGCCGACTCGCCCGGCGCGAGTTCGGTCACGAACGCCGAGTCGTCGCCGCTGCCCAGCGGATCGTCGGTGAACAGTTTCGCCTGCACGTTCGAGAGCGTCTCGTTGCGTCGGTTGGTGATCGTCACCGCGAACGGGCCGGACTCGCCGGGCGCGAACGACCCGTTGGCCACCGCGACGTCGAACGCGTCGCGCTCGGCCCCGACATCGACCAGCAGGTCGCGGGCGTCGGTCTCGTGACGGTCGTCCCGCGAGCCACGATACCGGGCGGAGAGTTCGAACACGCGCGTCCCGCGTTCGGCCTCGGCGGTGATCCCGACGCGATACCGGACGGTCGCCGACTCGCCGGCGGCCAGCTCGCCGACCGTCGAGCGGGCGTTGTAGAAGTTTACGTTCTGGTCCTGACTCGCGGCGGTGACGACCAGGCCGTCGACGGTCCGGTTGGCGCGATTGGTCACGTTTGCGACGAGTGTCCCTTCCTCGCCGACGTGGAGGTCGCTCTCGACGCGGTCGTAGGCGAACTGCTGGGCGGGCAGGGGTCGAATGCCGACCGAGCGGGTGCGCTGTGGCATCGCGTCGCCACGAGCGTTCTCGTAGTCGATCGACAGGCTGGTGACGTAGTTGCGGACGATCGCACTCTCGCCAAAGCCTGCCCGGAGCGTGACCGTGCGGTTCTCGCCGACGGGCCAGTCGCCGACGTACGCCTGGGCGGTCGGCGAGCCCTGCTCGGGGGGATCCAGCGAGACGCCCTGGACCTCGACGGGTTCGGACCCGCCGGTGCCGACGAACATCGCGTCGCTCTCGGCGCTCGCGGTCAGGATGGCCTCCGAGGCGTCGACCGGGCCGTCGTTACGGAGCGTGAGCTGGACCCGTCCCGTCGATCCGATCGCCACGTCGTGATCGACCGACTCGACGACGAATCGAGGGTCACTCTGGGGCCGGATCGCGGCGTCGGCGGTGTACGTGCCCGCGCTGTTCTCGGCGTCGGTGTACTCGAAGGAAATGTCGAACGGGTACTCGCGGTCGACCGCGGCCCCACTCGTGCCCACCCGGTAGGTGAACCGCCGGGTCGCACTTTCCTCCCACTCGGCGGCGCTCGCCGCCCCAGAGCGTGACCCCTCGGCACCGACGAAGAAGGCCGATTCCGCGGTCGATAGCGTCACCGTCACGTCGTCGAGGTCCTCGCCGGCGGTGTTCTCGGCGACGACGGTGACCGTCCCGATGCCGTCGCGTGGCACGTCGTGGTCGATCGACTCGATGGCGAACTGCTCGCGGTCGCCCGGCCCGAACTGCAGCGTCTCGGTCTGGGTGTTCACGTCGTTGTCGGCGTCGGTGTAGCGCACCTCGACGGTCAGCGGGTAGTCCCGATCGATGGCGTCGGCGCTGGTCGCCACGCGGACGGGCACCGACTCGCGTTCGCCACCCGTGAGCGATCCGAGCGCACTGCTGGCCGCCGTGGATCCGTCACCGCCGACCGACACCGCCCCGTCGTCGGCGGTGACCCGCACCGAGACGTCCGAGACGCCCGTCGATCGCTGATTTTCGAGGGAAAGGGTGGCCGTCCCCGCCCCGGCCTCGGGCACGTCGTGGTCGGCGAGGTCGATCGCGAACCGCTCGGGATCGGCGGGCGTGAACGCGAGCACCTCGGTCACGCTGTTCGCGTTGTCGTCGCGGTCGGTGTACTCGATGCCGAGTTCGACGGGGTAGGGTCGCTCGACCGCGCCCCCATCCGTCTGAACCCGGAACGTGAACTCGCGGGTCTCGTTGGGGGCCCATGCGGCGACTGCGGTCGTCCCCTGTGGCGAGTCGCCGATCGTCACCGTCGAGTCGGGGGCCGACGCCGTCACGCCGACCTCCGTGATGGTCGTGGGGGCGCCATTGGTCAGCGAGACCGTCAGCGTCCCCTCGCCCCCGCGGGGCACGTCGTGGTCGAGCGCGACGACCGGAAACTCCGTGCGATCGATCGGTTCGAGACCGATCTGCTCGCCGTCGCTCTGGCGAGCGCCGTCGCCGTCGGTGTACTCGACGGTGGCGTCGAGGGGATACTCGCGCTGGACGGCGCTGTCGGCGGTGCTGGCCCGGTAGGTCAGCGTCTTCGTCTCGTTGGCGGCCCACGATCCGACGTTCGCCGACGAACTCGCACCGCCGGAGCCAACGCTGAGATCGGCGTCGCCCGACGCGAGCGACACCGTCGCCTCGGAGACGTTTGCCGACCCCACGTTGGTCACCGACAGCGCGACGGTGCCCTCCCCACCCAGGGGGACGTCGTGGGTCAGGTTCGTCACCGCGAACTGGGCCTGCGGTTCGATCTCGACGGTCACCGTGTCGGTCTCGGTCCGGGTGACGACCGACTCGTTGTAGGCGTACTCGCCGTCGGCGACTGACTCGTAGGTGACGCGTTCGGCGTGGCGATACTCCGTCTCGACGGTCAGATCGTACGTCCCGGCGGGGGCGTCCTCGTCGACCACCACGTCGAACGCCTGGGTCGCGGTCTCGCCGTCGGCGATCGTCCCGGCCGATCGATTGCCGGTCTCGACGGTCAGCGGTGCGCTCTCGTCGTCGAGCGCGACCGACACCGATCGTGCCTCGCCCGCCCGCTCGCGCGCTTCGGGCGGGTGCGTGGTCCCGTTGTCGTCGTAGGTCGCGTCGTTGGTCAGCGTGACCGTCACCGTGCCAGTCGCGCCCGGATCGAGACGGGCGTCGGGGGCCGACGCGTTGAGGTGGGGCGTGCCCTCGATCGTCGTCGCACTCGCGCCCTCGGCCGTCCCGACGCCCAACGGACCGGTCGACATCGCACTCGTGACGACGAGAACGACCGCGAGTGCCACGATCTGCTGGCTCGACACGGGACGGTCTGGAGCGCCCATACGATATCGAGGCCCCCCGTCTCAAAAACTGTTATCAAACATAAAACAACTTACTACCAGTTTATTTATGTTAAAATCGGGGGTATTTCCGGGGGATACGTGCCCGGTCGCCGTGTTCGTCCGACGCTGGAGCCCCACCGATCAATGCTATCGAAGTGTATACCACGATTCGGGACGTATCGTGGCCATGGTCGACCTGCGCGACCTGGGGCTATCGAGTTACGAGGACCGGGCCTATCGGAGTCTGTTGGGCCTCGGGCCGGTGTCGGCGATGGACCTCGCCGCGGCGAGCGAGGTCCCCGAGGGGCGGATCTACGACGTGCTCGACGACCTCGAAACCAGAGGGCTCGTGCGCTCGCACAGTCACAGCCGGCCGAAGAAGTTCCTCGCCGTCGAACCGGAGGTGGCGATCGATCGCCTCGTCGACACACAGACCAGAGAGTTGCGCGCAGAGATCGATCGGTTCGAGGTGCTCGCCGATCGGTTGATCGACGACCTCTCCGCGGAGGCGACCGTCGAGGAGCGCTTTCTGACGACGGCGATCGGAACGGCCGACGCGACCGAACTCCTGCTCGAACGCATCGCCGTCGCAAACGAGCAGGTGGCGATGGTCGCCGACGTTCTCACGACGGAGTTCGACGTCGCCGAGCGGGGTCCAGACGTGCTGGATCACCTCGCCGACGCCATCGAGCGCGGCGTCTCGGTCTCGATGCTCGTGCCACACGATCTGGTCGCGGCCGTTCCTGGCGGGTTGGTCGACCGCGTCGAGGCGGAACCGTTCGACGCCGACGAGTTCGCCGTCCGGACGACCGAGGACGTCTATGGGGCCTTCTTCCTGGTCGATCACGTCGAACTCTGTTTCCAGGTGGTCAATCCGATGGAGCGGGCGGACGTGATCGGCCTGATCAACGTCAAGGATCCGTCGCTGACACACGAACTCGAAGCGCAGTTCCACAAGCACTGGGAAGAGTCCGAACCGTTTCGACCGGGCGAGTGACGACCGGCGAAATGTCACCGTCGAAGGTATCTACGACGTCACTCATTCACCGTCGTCGGCGTCTCCGAACGCTGCCCGCATCACCGTGGCTTCGGCCGCTCGGAGGCGTCGCGAGACCGCCGATTTCGAAATGTCGAGATCGGCCGCCAGTGCGTCCAGCGTGACGCCTTTCTCGGCGTCGTAATAGCCCGCCTCGAGGGCCGCCTCGACCGCAGCGCGCTGTTTGTCGGTCAGCCGCGATCGATCGATCAGCGCCAGCGATCCCGGTTTGCCCTCCTCGTCAGATCCGGTGAGGTCCCGGATCTGTCGGGTCTGCACGTCGTAGCCCGCCGCCCGGAGGTCGGCGATCAGCGCGGCGATCCGGTCTCGGTCCGGCGGGTAGACGGCGATCCGAACGGTCGCTCCGTCGACGGCGGTGATCGTCGGCACGCAGTCGTGGCGGTGGACGATGTCGGCCACACAGTCGGGCCCGCGTTCGCGAGTCAGACGCACGACATCGTCGTCGACGACGACCTCACACTCGCAGATGTCGTCGATCTGCTGGGCGCGAATCCCCGCGATCGACCCGTCGATATCGGTCAGCGGGCAGGCGTCACCGACCCGAACGTCGAGGACGACGCGCAACGGGCGCTCGGATCGATGTGCCGGGTCGCTCGCGTCCGCACTCATCGACCCAGATTGGCGCTCCGGGCTGAAAGGACCGCCGATCGTGTCGGTGGCGGCCGGCCCAGCCCCGTCTGTCTTGTCCATGTGAGACAAAACTGTCTTCAATCTGTACCGCCGAGACCGCGTCATGGCCGATGATCTCACCGCCGCGCGCGTCGAGGATGCCATCGCCGACGCCACGCATCCCGAGATCGACGCGACGCTCGTCGAGTTGGGCATGATCGACGACGTTCGCGTCGCCAGCGATGAGGTGACCGTCGACGTGGCGATCCCGATGGCGGGGATCCCCGATCAGATCAAAGAACTGCTCGCCCACCGTCTCGCGGACGAACTCGACGCGTTCGACGTGTCGATCACCGTCCAGTTCGTCCTGATGGACGACGAGACTCGAACCCGGTTTTTCGAGATGGAAGAGCAGAACTGGAGCGGTCTCGACGGCGAGGACGGCCCCGACGGGCCTGCCGCCGGTGACCCTGACGCGCCAGCGGGGACCGAGGACACCGACGCGCCGTTCTGAGTGCGGTCGGCCGCGCGTCTCCAGCCACGCCACTCCGCCCCGAAGGGCAGCGCCGCGGTTCAGTTGGTCTTGGGCAATATCCGAACTATTATTGCCGGCGATCTCCGCGTCCCGGTATGAGCACCCACGTCGCGGTGATCGGTGCCTACGGGTCGGCGGGTGGCGCGGTCGCCCGCAGACTCGCCGGTGAATCGGAGATCGAACTCACACTGATCGACGACGGCGACCCCGGAGGGGGCCTCTGCATCCAGGCGGGCTGTATGCCCTCGAAGGAACTCATCTCGGCGGCCGAGCATCGGTTCGCCGCACGGCACGACGACCGCCTGGACGGCGTCTCGACGGTGGAGTTCGATCGGGTCGTCGATCGGAAAGACGATCACACCTCGAACTGGGCGTCGCGTCGGCGGACGGCGATCGAGGGCCTGGCCGATCGCGATGGCGTCGAGTTCGTTCACGACACGGCGCAGTTCGTCGACGACCGGACGATTCAGGTCGGGGATCGGACGATCGAAGCCGACTCCGTCGTGATCGCGACGGGGTCGACGCTGGATCTGCCGCCGATTCCGGGCATCGAGGACGTGCCGGTCCAGACCAGCGCGGACGTGTTCGACGCGACAGAGTTCGCGGACAGCGCGGTCGTTCTGGGTCTGGGCTACGTCGGCCTCGAACTCGCGCCGTATCTGAGCGAGGCGGCCGAGATGGACGTGACGGCGCTGGAACTCCAGGCCGAATTGCTCCCCGAGGCCGATCCGGGTTTCGGGGAGGACCTGGCCGGGTACTATCGGGACGCCTTCGACATGGACGTGCGCCTCGACGCCGCGGCTCAGTCGATCGAACCGACCGCCGACGGTGGGGTTCGCGTGACGGTCGAACAGGACGGTGAGCGCGAGACGATGACGGCCGATGAACTGTTCGTCTTTACGGGTCGCGCACCGAACCTCGACGGCCTGAACCTTTCAGCGACGACGCTCGATCCGGGCGAGGACTGGGTTCGAGACACCATGCAGGCGACGAGCGACGACCGGGTCTTCGTCGTCGGTGACGCTAACGGGCGTGAACCCATTCTCCACGTCGGCAAGGAACAGGCCGAAACGGCGGCCGAGAACGTCCTCGCCCACCGCGCGGGCGACAGTCTCGCCAGCTATCGGTCGACCCATCACCACGTCATCTTCTCGGGGCTCGGCCGATTGCCCTACGTCCGGGTGGGTCACTCCGCCGAATCGGCCGACGAGGCGGGGATCGATCACGTCACGGTCGACGCCGAGGCGGCCGCCGACGGCGTGTTCAAGGCCAAAGATGCGCCCGAGGGCCGCGCGCGGTTGGTCGTCGGCACCGACGGGACCGTGCTGGGCTATCAGGGCCTGCACTATCACGCCGACGTGATGGCCAAGACCGCTCAGATCGCCGTCGAGATGGGCCTGGACGTGCGCAAGCTCCCAGACCGGGCCTACCACCCGACGACGCCAGAGATTCTCGACAGACTGATCGCCGCGGCGAGCGAGCGACTCGACGCTCGCGAGGAACGCGCCGCCCCGGCGCAGTGACCCGGAAGCCAACGATTAACCTTCGGGCCGACTGCGTGTTCGTATGCCCATCGTGAGCGTCTCGATGCCCGACGGCCTGGTCGAACGACTCGACCAGTTTGCCGCCGAGCACGGGTACAGCGGGCGGAGCGAGGTGATCCGTGACGCCAGCCGCGAGTTGCTCGACGAGTTCGACGACCAGTCCCTCGAGGGTCGGGACCTGATGGCGACGGTGACGGTCCTGTTCGACTACCAGGCCGGCGAGGTCGAACGCGAGATGATGGACATCCGCCACGAGTTCGACGGCGTCGTCGCGTCGAACTTTCATACCCACGTCGGTGACCGGTCCTGTCTCGAGCTGTTCGTCCTCGAGGGCTCGCTCGAAGCGATTTCGACGGTCGTCGGCGCGATTCGCGCGACCAGCGACGTCCAGACGGTCAGCTATTCGGTCCTCCCGATGGACGACGGCAACATTCTCGTGGAGTGATTCGTTGATCTACTCGTTCACCCAGTCGCGCCAGTCGTCGGTCTCGGGGTCGATTTCCACCGTCGTTTCCGGCATGGAGAAGTCCGGATTGATACGGCGGAGATAGAATTGGATCAGGGCAACGGCTGTTCGATGGTTGGCGTTCGGTAACGCGTGTGTGAGAATCAAATTCGACGCGAGGCATCCAGCGACCCCCGCTGCAGACCCTTGCCACGACGCCTCGTCAAACGCCTCGGACAGAGTTTCGGCATCCGCCCGCTTGTACGCTTTCACTGACGTTCCCTCTTCGTTCTCGTTCTGCGAAAGAAGTGCTTGGTAGATCTCGAAGAGTCTGACAACGATTGTCGCGTTGTCGTCGTCCATCTCGGCGAGGGCTTCCGTCAGGTCGAACTCGATATCACCCGAATGCTCCGGAAACGGCCTGACCGATCGATTTTCCCGGGAGTCGACGCGATCGACCCCCGTTATTATCACTGCCATCTCTATTGGGCCAAGATTAATAAAATAAGGATACAAATTACTAAACACGGATGGCACACATACACCTCGGCGAGGGGGCCTTTCCGCTGTGGGCCCTCGTGGTCTGGTCGCTGGTCGGCGGCGGGTTGATCGCGGTCGTCGTCTACCGGATTCGGCGCAGTGGAATCGATTCGCGACGGATCGCACTCGCGGGCATCGCCGCCGCAGCGAGTTTCGCGGTCTTTCAGCTGAACATCCCGATCTGGGGCGGGATCCACCTGAACTTCACCGCGCTGGTCGGGATCCTCGCGGGCCCGCTGCTCGGCCCGATCGTCGCGCTCGTCGTCAACGTCTTCTCGGCGGCGCTCGGCCACGGCGCGATCGGACTACTCGGCGCGAACACGCTCGTCAACGCCACCGAAGCGGTCGGCGCATTCTACGGGTTCTGCCTGCTACGCGGGGCCGACTGGGATCCATTCCCGGCGGGGACCGCCGCCGCCACACTCGGTCTCGCGGCGGGGGCCGTGCTCATGGGCGTGATCGTCGTCGTGAGCGGCGTCAACGGGAGCGCACTCGGGCGCTCTGATCTGACGATCGCCGTCGCGGGGATGGTCGCGCTGAATCTCGGCGTCGCGGTCGTCGAGGGCCTGCTCACGGGGCTAATCGTCCGATTCATCGCGTCGATCCGGCCCGACCTGATCGACGTGGGGGTCGATCGGCTGGCGGAGGTGCGTGCCTGATGGATCGCACGCGACAGTACGGCGTGCTCTCGGCCCTGCTCGCGGTCTTCGCGGGATTGGGCTACGCTGGCTTCGTCGCGACCGGTGGCGCGGTGCCCTACGGCAAGCGATTCGCGACCTCGATTCAGCGCGGCGTCGAGTCAGGTGGCGGATCGCTGGTCGATCTCGGACGGGGCGTCATCCTCGCAGGCCCGATCCAGTCGAGTGTCGTAGAGTTCGTCTCCGTCCTCGGCGTGCTGACGGCCGCCGGGGTCGTGCTGTACCGCTACGCCGACCGACTGGCCGAGAGGGGTCGCTGATGGCGGCCCTGTCGAGTCACGTCCCCGACCCGCGACTGATGACGGCGATGGCCGAACACGGCGACGGCCTGCTCCACCGCGTGAACCCCTGGACGAAAGTCGCGATCCTCGGTGCGCTCGTCCTCGCGGTGACGATCATCGACGGCGTCGCCCTGCTGGTGGGGCTGTACGCCGCCGTGTTCGTCGCGTATCTCACGGCAGGGTTGCCCGTTCGACGACTGCTCGGGTGGTATAGCCTGCCCGTGCTGTTCGTCGTCTCGATCGGTGGGCCGCTGCTCGTGATGGAGCCAGGCACGCCGATCGGGCCAGTACTCGCGACGCCGCTGGGCGGCCTGTCGGTCACCATCGAGGGCGCACGACTCGTCGTCGAACTCGCTGCGCGGTCGATGGCGGTCGTTACGTTCGTCCTCGCGACGACGATGACGACGCCCTACGCCGACGTCGCGACGGTCGTCGACCGACTCCTGCCGCGGCCGGTCGATCAGGTCGCACTCCTGACCTATCGGTTCACGTTCGTCATGCTCGAAACGCTCGAAGATCTGGTCGATGCGGCCCGATCGCGCGGGGCGACGCTGTCGGCGTTCTGGTCGAACCGGCGGGTGTACGCCCGGATGCTCGGGATGACGATGATCACGGCGATCGAGCGCTCGGAGCGACTGGTCGCCGCGATGGAGGCCCGGGGCTACGACGGGTCGATCGCGATGACCAGCGAGATCCCTCGCCCGCCGCTCGCCGAACTCGTCGTCGTCGCCGCGACCTACCTGCTCGTGGGTGGCTACGCAGTCGCCACGGGTGCGTTCCTATGAGCGAATCGACCGACCCGCTGATCGATCTCGAATGCCAGTCACACACCTACCCCGACGGGACCGTCGGCGTCCACGACATCGAGTTCGGCGTCGTTCCCGACGAGATCGTCGCCGTCGTCGGGCCCAATGGCTCGGGGAAATCCACCTGTCTCGAACACCTGAACGCGACACTCGTCCCCGACGATGGCGAACTCGTCGTGCGGGGCACCGCGATTACGGCCGACAATCGCGAATACGCCCGCTCGGAGGTCGGCTTCGTCTTTCAGGACCCCGACACCCAACTGGTCGCGCCGACCGTCATCGACGACGTGAGCTTCGGGCTGACCAACCGCGGCGTGACCGGCGCGGCGGCCAGAGCGCGCGCACGCGATGCGCTCGATTCTGTCGGGGCCAAACACCTCGAAGACCGCGTTCCGCACTATCTCAGCGGCGGCGAGAAACGACTGGTCGGCCTGGCTGGCGTCCTCGTTCTCGACCCGAGCGTGATCGTGCTGGACGAACCGTTCGCTGGACTCGACCCTGCACGATCGGCGATGGTCGCCGACCGTTTGCGGGAGATCCGCGCGTCGGGCATTAGCGTTGTGCTCTCGACGCACGACCTCGACGTGGCTGCGGACCTCGCGGACCGGGTCTGTGTGATGGACGACGGCAACGCGATCGGTGGCGGGACGCCTCGGGAGGTGTTCTACGACGCGGCCCTGCTCGATCGCGCGAATCTCACACCTCCGTCAGCGGTCCGGATCGCTCGCGAACTGGGCCTCGACGCGAGCGAGCGCCCGCCGGTCACCGAGCGCGACCTCGTCGATCGGCTCGATGGCGTCGCTGGCTCTCCCCGGAACATTGCCGCATCAGACGACTGACCGATCAGAGCTGCCGGGTCCACGCGTCGGTGCCGAACTGCTCGTCGACGAGCGCTTGGGCGCGCTTGAGTTCGTCGTCGGTAAGCTTGCGCTCGGTCGCGCCGTGTCGCTCGCGAATCCCGTCGATCAGTGCGTCGATGACGGCCGATCGCGACACCTCAGTGTGATCGGTGATCCGTGCGACCCGGCGGTCGGCCGACTCGATCGCCGTCTCGGAGACGGTCTCTGCACCGACCCGGAGGACCCGCAGCATCGCCTCGATATCGAGGGCGTAACTCATCGTCGTGTGATGCAAGATCGCGTCGTCGGTGCGGCGCTGAGCCGACCCGCCGATCTTGCCTTCCTCGTGAGCAATGTCGTTCAACGGCTCGTGAAACGCGTCGAGGCCCAACTCCTGGAGCGTCTCGATCGCCCACCGATCGAGGTCGCTATAGCTCTGTCTGATGTCGTCGGTCACCCGGTCGGCGGGCAGGTACAGCGAGTAGGTGATCACCCGCTCTGGCTGGACGAACATCGCGCCACCGCCGGTGATTCGCCGGACGACGCTGATCCCCTCGCTGGCGACGTAGTCGGCGGCAACCTCGTCGGCGTACGCCTGGTATCGTCCGAGCGCGACCGCGGGCCGATCGCGATACCAGATCCGCAGCGTCGGCCCGATCGCGCCGTCTGCGACCCGATCGAGCAGGACGCGTTCGAGAGCCTGCTGGGTTGCCTCGTCGTACGTCCCCGAATCGACGATCGTCCACTCAGCCATCGAGCGCCTCCCGTGTCACGTCCGCGAGGTCGTCGATCGAGAAGCCGATCGGCGTCGCCTCGACCGCGGCGAGCGCGTCGAGGAGGCGGTCACGATCGACCGTGCGCGGGTGGCCCTCGATCGCGGTCTCGAAGGCGGCGCGGGCGCTGGGCGGTTCGACGAAGAAGTCGCCGGTGATGGTCGCCCGATCGATGCGGTCGCTCACGTCGAGGTCGACGCGAACGAGTTTGCCGTCTGGGATCTTTCGTGAAGCGCGTGGTGACATTGGTAGACCGAAGCGGTGAGCGTCAGTTCGCGGTGTGGATCGCCTCGCCGCGGGCGTTCGCGGCGGCCTCCATGACCGCCTCCGAGAGCGTCGGATGCGTGTGGACGGTCTCCGCGAGGTCGGCCAGGCGGGCGTCCATCTCGATCGCGAGCGCGAGTTCTGCGATCAACTCCGAGGCCTCGGGGGCGACGATCTGTGCACCGACGACGAGTTCGGTCCGACGGTCGGCGACGATTCTGACGAACCCGGACGTATCGCCCAGCGTGAGCGCACGGCCGTTGCCCGAGAGTGGCATCTGCCCGACGACCGGATCGTAGCCCGCCTCGCGGGCGTCCTGTTCGGTCAGTCCGACGGTCGCGACCTCGGGGTCGGTGAACACGACCGCCGGCATCGCCTCGTGATCCAGCACGGCCGGCTCGCCGGCGATCGCGGCGGCGGCGACCTCGCCCTCGCGACTGGCGTTGTGCGCCAACATCGGCTCGCCGGCGACGTCACCGATCGCGAAGATCTGCTCGCAGGTCGTCCGGCCCTGGGCGTCGGTCTCGACGAACCCGTCCGCGTCGAGTTCGATCCCGGCCGCGTCGAGATTCGCGGTGTCGGTGACCGGTTCACGCCCGGCGACGACGAACACCTTCTCGGCCGTGATCGACTCGTGGTCGCCGTCGGTGTGGACGAGGACGCCGTCCGCGGTCGCCGCCCAGTCGGTGGCCGTCTCACCGAACCGGAAGTCGATCCCGAGCGATTCCGCGCGCTCGCGAACGATCCGCGAGATATCGTCCTCGTAGCCGTCGAGGACATCGTCGAACAACTCGACGACCGTCACGTCGGTCCCGAGCTTCTGGTAGACCGTCGACAGCTCCATTCCGATGTAGCCCGCGCCGATGACGACCAGCGAATCGGGCCGCTCGTCGAGTGCGAGTGCGTCCCGAGAGTCGAGGACGTGATCGCTGTCGAACCCGAAGTCGGGAATCTCGATCGGTCGGGATCCGGTCGCGACGATCGCGTTCTCGAAGTCGATGGCCGTCTCGCCTGTGTCGGTCTGGACTCGTGCGCGGCGGGTGTTGACGAACGCCGCCATGCCCTCGACGACCGTGACGCCGGCCGCCCGGCACAGCTGTTCGACGCCGCCGGTCAACTGCTCGACCACGCCGTCTTTCCAGTCGGTCAGCTGTCCGACGTCCACACTCGGGTCGGCGCTGATACCGAGGGCCTCGGCGGTTGCGGCCTCGTGGGCGATGTCCGCGCCGTGAATGAGTGCCTTCGAAGGAATACAACCGTGGTTCAGACAGGTGCCGCCGATCGCGTCGGCTTCGACGAGCGTCACGTCGAGTCCCAGTTGGCCCGCGCGGATCGCCGCGACGTAGCCGCCGGGGCCGCCGCCGATCACGAGCACGTCCGTCCGCTCGGGAATGCCGTCGACGGAACCTGGTTCTGGGACGTTCCCCGCCACGTCCCCGCCGACGGGTCGGACTCTCCGCTCGGGGCTGTCCGCAGTGGCGGACGCGTCATCCGCGTCGTCCGCCGTCGTCCCCTCCTCCGCCGTCGTCTCGTCCGCTTCGCCGGGCGTCTCGTCCGCCCCGGCGCGCGTCTCGCGCATGGCACCGTCGGCCGCATCGGACTGGTCGACCTCGCTGGTCTCGTATCGAACCAACGGGTCGCCGACCGCACACTCGTCACCCTCGTCTGCGAGCCAGGCCTCGACGGTCATCGCCTCGGGCGCGGTCACCTCGACGATCGACTTGTCGGTCTCGACTGCGGCGAGCGTCTCGCCGTCGGTGACCGTCTCGCCGGGCGCAGCGCGGCGCTCGACCAGGCGGCCCTCCTCGGCGCCGTCACCCAGGTCTGGGACCTCGAACAGTAGTGTCATTGAAATACTGTCGTCCTGCTGGCGTCAGTCGTCGCCGGCGTCGTCGAGCATCTGGTAGGCCTCGATGGCGGAGGTCATCGCTGGCCCACCGCCCATCATCGTGGCGACTTCCAGAGTCTCGATGATCTCCTCGCGAGTCGCCCCCGCTTCGAGCGCGGCGTCGAGGTGCCACTGGACACAGCCATCGCACGGCGTTGCCGCCCCGATCGCGAGGGCCATGAGTTCCGTCGTCTTCGTATCGAGCGCCCCGTCACTCTCGACGCCCTCGACGAAGCCCGCGTACCGTTTCATGGTGTCGGCCTCTCCGACGAGTTGCTGGAGACTCTGCTTCATCGCGGTGAGTTCGCTGTCGGTCGACATCGTGTGAGACTTGCACTATTCGTGCATAAATGTGCTGATGTGGGATTTACGTGAAATACTCTGGAAAATGGTGCGCTGGACGCCCTCAGTCCAGTTCGGCGGTTCCACTCAGTCAGACGCGGCCGGCACGGGCGTGTGCTCTCCCGGCAGTTCGACGTCCCGGGCGAGCAAGTCTGGCGACTGGCGCTGGACGCGTTGCCCGCTGGCGACGACGTCGCTGAGGGTCCCCATCGGAGCCAGGTCACCGATCAGGACGCCGCCGACGAGTTTCCCGTCGCGGAAGGCGAGGCGGCGCCACTCTCGGTCGTCGTACTGACGCTCCCGATAGGTCTCCCCGAGGGCCGGGTGCCCGAAGGAGGCCATCGGGAACTCGAAGTGCGTGACGGTATAGGAGGGGACGAACGCGAAGGCCTCGCGGTCGCCCCGGCCGGCGAGGAGGTTCTGCGCGACGAGGTCGCCCTGTGCGGCCGCCGACCCCCAGGAGCCGTTCTGCACGCGGCGATCGAGGCGGCGGTCGTGATAGCGTGCGACGTCGCCCGCCGCCCAGACACCTGGCACGTCGGTGCGGAGGAATTCGTCGACGCGGACGCCGCCCTCGGCGGCGATCGGCGTCTCCGCGAGAAAGTCCACGTTCGGTTCGGTCCCGATCGCGACGCCCACGCAGTCGCTGTCGTAGATCTGGCCGTCGTCGTCGACCGTCGCGCTGACCTGTCCCGTGCCGTCGGTCTCGAAGCGCTCGACTTCGGTCTCGAAGACGGGCGTGACACCACGCTCGCGGAGCGCGTCGTGGACGATCGCGGCCCCGGTCTCGGACATCGCCCGCGAGAACCAGCGGTCCTCCCGGATGAGATAGTGGGCGTCGACGTCCTGGGTGCTCGCGATCGCGGCGTAGTCGATCCCGAGCAGGCCCCCACCGACGATCACGCCGCTGTCGGCGCTCGCCGCCTGCTCGCGGATCCGCGCCGCGTCCTCGATCGTCCAAAACGAGGTCACTCCGTCGGCGTCGGCGTTCGGGACCGGCAGGCGGCGGGGCGACCCACCGGTCGCGATCACCAGTTCGTCGGAGGCGATCTGCTCGCCGTCGTCGGTCTGGACCACGCCCGCCCTGGTGTCGAGGTCCACCACGCGCGTCGAGAGTCGCAGGTCGATCCCTCGATCCTCGTACCAGTCTCGATCGTGGATCTGGACGGCGCTCTCGGGGAGAGTCCCTTTCGCGAACTCCTTGATCATCACACGATTGTACAGCGGTTCGGATTCGGCGGTGAGCACCGTAATCTGGGCGTCGGTCTCCGCGGCGAGAGTTTCGGCCGCCGAACTGCCGGCGATGCCGTCACCGACGATCACGTACCGGTCCTGAGTCGATGGAAGTGTGTCCTGAGTCATGGGAGCGAACCGGACACGACGCCGAGCGATCGTGTCCGTTCTGTGCAGTATTGGGGACTACACACACTTATAGTTGTGTAATTCATCTTATATGAACGATCACTACTGATCGACGTTGATGATATATGGCGAACAGTCATCCACGACTGGTCGGGGAACTCACCCGGACGATTCGTCGGTCGACCCGCCGAGCAGTCGACGGGCCTCACACGAGGGCAGCGCCAGATAGAGCACGGCGGCGAACCCGGTGAGCGCGGCGAGCACCAATATTCCGCCGTCGAATCGGCCGATGTCCGCGAGGATCCCGACCATCGTGGAGGCGAGCGAACTCACGACGAACAGCGCGGAGCGAACCCCGCCCCAGGCCGTGCCTTCGATCTCGGCGGGCAGACAGTCGATGATGAAGGCGTTCGACACCGGGGCGAAGCCCATCCGGATTCCGATCAGGAGGACGCTCGCCCCGATCAGCAGGCGGTGATCGAAGACGACCAGTCCGATCAAGGGAAAAACGCTGACCGCGGCGATCCCGGCGAGGACGCGTGCGGACCGCCGGTCCGTGGCGATCCACCCGGCCAGCCACTGCGAGAGCGCGCCGACGACGAACAGGCCGCCAAAGAGGACGCCCGCCTCGCCCTGGGTGAACAGTGCGCGCTCGTCGACCAGATAGATCGTCACGAGCGCGGTGATCCCCTGAAAGCCGAAGTACATCACGATCGCCGCGACGATCGCCAGACCCGCTCTGCGGTTCCGGACCGATCCGGCCGCCGCGCGGATCGCCGCCGGGATCGAGGGCGACGGTTCGCCACCCCCCTCGGTCGGCGTCGACTCCGGGTCGCCGCCGTCCGGTCTGGGCGTGGCGGTCTCGCGGCCGTCGTCGGTCCGGCGTGCGGCGATGTGAACGGCGACCGCGGCGATCGCGAACCCGGGGGCAGCGAGGCCGAGCGTCACGCGCCAGCCCAGGCCGTCGACGACGAGTGCCGCGATCGCGGGGAGGGCGGCGGCCCCGAGGCTCCCGGCGGCGAGCGTGAGTCCGATCGCGCGGTCGGCCCGGTCGGAGAAGACCCGTGCCAGCAGGGTTCCGCGGGGCGGCCCGTAGAGCCCGGTCGCCGCGCCGAACAGGCCGGTCACGACGACGAACAGCGAGAACACCGGGGTGAACGTAAACGCGAGCAGACTGGCCGCGGCGAGCACGAGACTCGCGACGAGCACGCGCGCTTCGCCCACCCGGTCGGCCGCGATCCCGGCGGGGAACTGCGTCAGGCCGTAGGTCGCCCACAGCATCGTGATGGCGATGCCGGCCTGGGTTTCGGTCGCGTGCGGGAAGGATTCCCTGATCGTCGGGAGGATGCCCGGCAGGACGAATCGAAGTCCGAGCGCGAAAAACCAGCCGATGGCGACGCTCGCGAGCAGCAGGCCTCGCCCGGAATCGTCCCGGGTCACGGCCTGCCCACCCCGCGACCGGCGGTCGATCGGGCGGCCGTCACGCGACGACCACGCTCCCCTCGGGCGCGCCGATGTCGTCGGCGACGACGCCGCATTTCACCAACAGCAGGAAGTAGATCGATGCGTCGCAATCGCTGAACAACTCGTAGTTGCCCTGGCCCTTGCTGATCACGACGTCGGCCGCCCGCAGGCGGTCAGCGAACCCGTCGGTGATCGTCCCCACGCCGTCCGTGCCGCGCGTCTCGACGGTGGCCACCTCGTCGATCCCGGCCGCAAACGCGTCCGCGGCGGTGACGTCGTTCAAAAACGGGTCGGCCTTCGCGACGGCAGTCACGTCCGCGTCGATCGATTCGATCAGGAGTCGATCGAGGACGACCTCGCCCGCATTGTCCAGCAGGTAGAGGACATCGTCGGCGTCGGCGAGATCGGCCCGGAGCGCGTCCAGCCGATCGATCGCGAACGATCGGTCGAGCACGTCGTCGATCGTCGCCTCGATGTCGACCTCGTGGCCCGGACCGACGTCGATGACGTTGCCCGCGATCGCCAGGCGAACCGCGCGCTCGAACCGGTCTGCCGCGCCGTCGAGGCGATCGACGAGTGCCGGGCGCATGTCCGCGACGGTCTCGGTCGCCAGTCGCTTCCGGTCGCCGAACGGATCGTCGATTCCGGTCTCCTCGCGGACGATCGCTTGGGCCCGCGCGGCGATCGTCATCGGTGTTCGATCGAACGACATCTCGCCGATCGCCGTCGCGGTCCGCCGGACTGCGCGCCGTTCGGTCGCCACGTCGGCGTCGGTCTCGCGGACGGTGTCGAGGGCTTGCCGCAGCACACAGGGTCCACACTCCACGTGGGCGTCCATCGATCGAGTCTAGCGACTTCAACGCGAAAACGGCAACGATCACCGCAAACTGAATGATCTTACATGTCCTTCAGCGTCGGGATCAGCGTCTGGCGGGTCTCCTCCGAGACGGCCTTGATCGATTCGATCTGATCGGCGCTGAAGGGGACGTCCACGAACTCCGTCGAGACGTCGACCGACGCCGAGGACTCGCCGCGCAGTCTGAGTCGGCCGTCGTCCATCGCGCTGACCAACACCGTGTCGGCGGCGGCCTCGATGCGCTCGATCTCGTCTTCGAACGCCGACGTGCTGACTGCGAACAGCCGTGTGAGGTCGTCGTCGCGTTCGACCGCGTCGAGCAGCGTATCGATCGCCTCCTCGCGGTAGGTCTCCGAGAACAACAGCAGGTTCAGCGCCGAGGCGACGACCAGCGTTCCGGGTCCGTCACCGTCGACCCTGGCGACGGCCCGGTCGATCGACGCCCGCCAGACGTCGTCGGCGAGCAGGTTCGCCCGGATCGGGCCGTCGGCGGGTGACTCCATCGCCGTGACCGACGGGTCCATCTCGGGATCGAAGTCGACGAACGCGACCTGGTCGTCCCCGGTCACGTCGAGTCCGTACAGCCGATCGATCGTCTCGACGACGAACTCGGGCCCGGAGTTGGTCGCCACCACGACGACGCTCCCGCCGGCCCGGAGCCAGGATTCGACGACGGCGAACCCGATCAGCGGCTTGCCGGACCCGCCCGCCCCAGCGATGACCGTCGTCTCACCGACGGGTACGCCGTCGGGGGCGACCTCGCGGACCCACGCGTGCGCCGGTTCGAACTGTGTCGGTGCCATTGGCTAAACGATACAATACCGATGCACTAATCTCCACCGATTCGGTCGGCGCTGTGGCCGAAAAACTCTGAATAGGCGCCTTTCAGGCGACTCTATCCGAATCGGGTGCGGGTTCGATGGCCGCGTCGGCCAAGCAGTCTTGTGGGGATCGACAACAGCCGGTCAGTCACCCACCGGGGCGTCGAGGTCCTGGCGGTCGCGCAGGACGGTCCTGATCGTCGCCATCCCCTCGGCGATACGCGGATCGGCCAGTCGATACCGGTTGTAGACGCCTTCGGAGCGGCGTTCGACGACGCCACGCTCGCGCATCATGCCGAGGTGTCGCGAGACGCTCGACTGTGGGATGTCGGTCGCGGCCTGGATCTCCGAGACGGCGTGCTCCTTGCCGTCGGTCAGCACGTCGAGAATCCGGAGGCGCTTGGGATTCGAGAACACACTGCAGAACTCGGCCTGGCGGTCGTAGACGTCCCGGCCCATACGACTCGTTAGGGGGGCACCTGCAAGTGCGTTCGGAAACGTGCATATTCGGATAACCAGATATATGGCGAACGGCCCACTAGATCGCCTCGACCGTGAGCCTCACCGAACAGATCCGCTCCGAGACGACGCCCGAACGCGCCCTGGAGGCGGTGTTCGATCTCACGCAGACCGAACGGCGGAGCTACGCAGCGATCGTAGACGCCGACCGCCCGGTGACGGCCCCGCGTCTCGCGGCGGCCATCGACTGCGCCGAGACCTCGGCCTACCGGCACCTGTCCGCGCTCGACGAGTGCGGTCTGGTCCAGCGTGCGACCGCCGATTTCGAGGGCACGGGCCGGTCGGCCTACGTCGCGACGCCACCCGATGAGGTCGCCGATCGGATGGCCGACCGCGTCGAGGAGACCTACGAGGAGTGCCGGGAGACCATCGACGCGTGCCGGCCCGCGTTCGCGGGCGAGAGCACCGATCGATCGGCTTGACGCCCGATCGATCGGTCTGAGTCTCGATCTAACTCGATCTAACTCGATCCGACTCGATCCGACTCGATCCACGAACAGCCACGCCCGTCGAGTTGGTGATACTCCGCGCCGGCACAGGCCCGACAGAAGCGCTCGGCGTCGCGTTCGACGGTCTTCGGCGCCATCACCGACTCGCCACAGGCTGCACAGATCGCATCCTCGTAGATCGGGGCGGGATCGGGCAGATCGACCGCGACGCCCGTCTGGATGTCACACAACTCGCCGATCGGCCGGTCGAGCAGGTCGAACGCGACCTCGGCCCAGCGCTCGGCGAGTCGCTCGCGGTCGGCGTCGGTGCCCTCGCCGTCCGCGATCACGCGCTCGAACAGCGCGTTGGCCTCCGGATAGTCGCGCTCGACGATCGCCTCGCGTTCTTTGACGTGAACGCGCACGCCCGCGTCGGGGGCCGACCGCCTGACGAGCGTCATCGCGGTCTTCCCGAGGTCGCGATAGACCAGGGCGTTGTTCCCGACCGTACAGCCGGTCGCGACCTGCACCCCGTCGGCGAAACAGCTGTTCGTCTCCGTGACGGCGATCAGGTCCTCGAACCCGTCGCTGGTCGCGCCGAGTTCGCGCATGGCGTGGACGCCCGCCATCACCCCGAGCGCGAGATACGGGCAGTAGTGGCCGTGGATCCCGCCCGCCTCCAGGAGGACGGCCTCGCGATCACGGTCGGCGATCGCGCGCTCGACGTGCCCGCGCGGGTCTGCGCGCCGGTCGGTCTCGCGCGTTGGCCGGTCGAGACTCGGCGCGTAGGGCTTGAGATCCAGCACGGGCGTCCCGTCGATGGCGTCCAGGCCGCGAACGAGCAGTTCACGGCCGTCGCGCTCCAGCAACTCGACGGTCGTCGTCCCGATCGGACTCGGGCGGTGCGGACTCCGCGACGCGAACGTGCCGCGTTCGACGCCGTAGCGCCGTGGCCCCCGAAGCGTGGGCGCGTCGGCCTCGTGGATGTAGAACACGACCACGAGGTGATCGCTGTCCTCGATCCGATACAGCCCGTCGCTGTAGGCCTCGTCGATCACGATCGTACTCTCCCGCTCACGCATCGTCTCGGGATCGCTTGGCTCGTCGAACGCACTGTGCACGGTCCCGATCTGTGTAATCGCCTCGAACATGAGTCAGTCCTGAGTCGTTGGCTCGGCGTGGTCGGTCGTCGGTCGGGGTCGATCCGGGTCGTCGCCCGGATCGGTCGCTCCGCGGTCGCCTGCGGCGGCACTCGGGACGGGCGCGTCGGGCACGATCACCCGTCGATCGCGATGGGTCAGGACGCTCGCTTCGACGCCGTAGACGGCCTCGATGCGCTCGGGCGTGAGGATCTCCGGCCCGCCGACGGCGTGGACCTGCCCGTCGGCGAGCAAGGCGACGCGATCGCAGGAGCGCGCGGCGAGGGTGAGGTCGTGGATCGCGACGATCCCCGCCACGTCGTCGCCGACCTGCCTGCGAATCTCATCGATCACGCGGAGGCGGTGCTGTAAATCGAGCGCGCTCGTCGGTTCGTCGAGGACGAGCACCTCGGGATCACCGACGAGCGCGCGACCCAGCCGTACTTTCTGGCGCTGCCCACCCGAGAGATCCGCTATCTTCCGGGTCGCGAGGTCCGCCAGGCCGAGGCGGTCGATCGTCTCACGGACCGCCGCGCGGTCGCGCGCGCTCGGTGCCCACCCGCCGTGGGGGCGCCGGCCCTGCAGGATCGTCTCGAACACCGTCGCGGGGAACGCTCGCGACTCGGACTGGGGGACGTAGCCGACCCGCCGGGCGCGCTCGTCGCTCGCGAGGTGGTCGATCGGCGTGCCGTCGAGGGTAATCGACCCGGCGTCGGGGTCGAGCAGGCCGACGACACACTGCAGCAGGGTGGACTTGCCCGACCCGTTCGGGCCGAGCACGCCGAGGAGTTCGCCTGCCTCGACGCGCAGGCTGAGGCCGTCGAGGACGCGCTCGTCGTAGCCAACGTGTAGGTCGTCGATCTGGAGGGTCACCAGTACGCACCGCCCCGAACGACGAGATAGAGAAAGAGTGGCGCGCCGAGCAGCGAGGTCAAAATTCCGACCGGGAGGACGACCGGTGCGAGCACCGTCCGGGCGGCGGTGTCGGCAGCCACCAGCAGCGTCGCCCCCGTCAGGATCGACCCGGGGAGGAGAGACCGCTCGGTCCCGCCGATCACCATCCGGACGAGGTGCGGGGCGACGAGGCCGACGAACCCGATGATGCCGACGAAGGAGACGACCAGCGCAGTCACGAGCGACGCGACGGCCATCCCGCCGATCCGGAGGCGTGTCACGTTCACCCCGAGACTCCGTGCGGTCGCGGTGCCGGCGTCGAGCACGTCGTAGTCCCAGCCGTGCCGCAAAAAGTACAGGCTCGCGAGGCCGACGACCGCCGCCAGCAGGCCCACCTGCCACCACCCCGCCCGGCCCAGATCACCGAACGTCCAGTAGACGATCGCGGCGGTCTCGGTGTCGCTCGCGAGATACTGGATTAGCGTCAGGCCGGCCGAGAACAGCGATCCGAGCGCGACGCCGGTGAGGATCATCGTCTCCGGGGTGGCCTCGCGATAGGTGACCAGCGCGAGGATGACGCCCGTCGAGACGAGGCCGCCCGCGAACGCTGCGATCGGGGTCTGGAGCGTGCCGAGTGGGCCGTCCGTGATTCCGGCGACGATCGCGATCGCCGCGCCGAACGCCGCCGCCTGTGAGATCCCCAGTGTGTAGGGCGCACCCAGCGGGTTTCGGAGGACGGTCTGCATCACCGCGCCCGCGACGGCGAGTCCCCCGCCCGCCAGCAGCGCCGCGAGCACGCGCGGGACGCGCACCTGCCAGACGATCGTCCGGGCCGTCGCGGTCCCACCGCCCACGAGAGCGGCGAGCACCGCGCTCGCGGACAGGTCCGCCGATCCGATCGCGAGCGCGCCGAGCGTGGCGAATAGCGCCAGGCCGACGCCGCCGAACAGGCCGACGCGCTCGCGAAGCCTCGATCGCTGAGTGATCGTTTCGGTCATGGATCGATGCGCTCGATGGCAGGATACGCTTCGCGGAGGTCGTCGATCAGCGGTGCCCCGAGCATCGCCTCGAAGATCTCGTCCGCCCGGGCGGCGACACGCACGTCCGCGAACCGGTCGGGATAGACGGTTTTGCCGACGAAAGTCGCGTTCGCGAGGATCGAACCGTAGTTGTGGTGATAGCTGGCGTGGGGCAACAACGTGTAGAGTTCCCCGGTCTCGATCGCGTCGTTCGAGGCGTACGTGGAGTCGTCGAGATCCGCACGCGCCCGGTCGAGGTTGTCGGCGGCGAGAAACAGCGTCGCGGGATCCCACGCCAGCAGGCGCTCGGGGTCGATCTGGACCGACGGCGCGTCGGTGTCGATGTCGCTGGCGACGTTGTCGACTCCGGTCCAGCGAAAGGGGGCGAACCGCTTGCGCGTCGTCGCGAGGCCGTGCGCGCCCTTGTAGCTGATCGCGCCCGCGTACGCGTCCTCGCGCTCGGCGTCGGGGATCGACGCGGTCCGTTCGGCCAGGTCGTCGATCGTCTCCTCGACGAACGCGATGAGCGTCTCGGCGCGATCACCGCGGTCGAGGACCGCTCCCAGCAGTCGCCAGGTCTCGAACATCGTCGCACGCGACTCCCGATCGACGATGTCGACGATGTCGAGGGCGAGGACGGGCGTGTCGGTCTGGGACTGCAGGGTCTCCGCACGGGATGGGTCGCCGTAGAAGACGATCAGATCGGGGTCCACCCCGAGGATCGCCTCGGTGTTCCCGCCGGCGTTCGGGCCCGCCGATCCGATCACCGGCCGGTCGGCCAGATCGGGATTCGCCAGGCGATAGGGGGTGACGCCGACCCCCACTTCGGACTCGACGCCCACCACGCGGTCGGTCGCCCCGAGGTAGGCGATCTGTCTGAGTGCGCCCGGCCCGACGCCGACGAGGCGCTCGACCCGGTCGGGGACGGCGACCGTCCGACCCATCCCGTCGGTGACGGTCCGCTCGGCCGCTCCCGCCCCATCGCCGCTCGAACACCCCGCGAGCGCGACCGTCGCGCCCGCCCCCAGCGTCTGCAGGACCTCGCGTCGTCGTGCCATTCCGTCGCGGTACTGGCCCTCGAAATATTACGGTTTCGAAACTCAGTAATACTCTCTGTCGACCGGACTCGATCGCGCGTTCGGCAGTCGGGGCACGCGGGCGATCCGCAACGACTTTCGATATCGGCAATCCTTTCGTCACACATGGTATCGGTTCGCGCCGTCGGGGTGGCCGTCGTGATCGTGCTTTTCGCGGCCGTCGCTGTCGGCGGCGCACTGGCCTCTCCAGGCCACGGGAACGGGGCCGCGGTGGGTGTCGACACGAGCGACTCGCTTTCACCGGCCGAAACGCACGCGGCCCAGCACCCGGCGACCGAGAACGCGACCGTCGAGATCGTCTTCTTCCATCTGCCAACCTGTCCGCACTGTGCGAACGTCGAGGCGTATCTCGACGAACAGCGTAGCGAGTACGACTTTCGAGTCGAGAAGTACAACGCTCGGGACAACTCCGAACGGTTCACGGAGTATCTGCAGGAGTACGACGTTCCACGGGACGACTGGGGGGCCGTCCCGGCGGTCTTCGTCGACGACGAGTACGCCATCGGAGACCGACCGTCGATCGATCTGATCGAGTCCAGGTTGGAGGCGGCGACCGAGGCGCCCACGGAGACGACCGACGGGGTGGCCGGCGACGCCTCGAACGCCGAATCGGATGGCGATCTCGAAGCGGTGACGCTGGTCGGCCTCGCGGGGATGGCGGCGACCGACGCGGTCAACCCGTGTGCGCTCGCGGTGTTGCTCGTCTTGTTGACGACGATCCTGACGCGCAACCCCGAGGATCACGGCCGCGTCCTCCGGGCGGGCCTGGCATTTTCGATCGCGGTCGCACTCACTTACGCCGCGATGGGTGCCCTGCTGGTGTTCGGACTCAAATCCGTCGCCTCGGTCGGATCGATCGATCTGCCGATCGTCCGGCGACTGTTCGGCGTGCTCGCGATCGGCCTCGGCCTCCTGAATCTCAAGGACGCGATCAGCCACGGTGCTGGCGGGTTCGCGATGGAGGTGCCAGAGCGCTGGCGCCCCGCGATGCAGCGGCGACTCACGGACCCGCTGTGGACTCGGGAGAGCGCCGTCGTTGGGTCGGCGCTCGCGGGCGTCGGCGTGAGTCTGTTCTTGTTGCCCTGCACGGCGGGCCCGTATCTCGTCGCGGGCGGCCTGCTCGCAAACCAGGCCTGGCCGACGGCGATCGCCCTGCTCGTGGTCTACAACCTGATCTTCGTCGCGCCGATGCTCGCGATCACCGTCGCCGTGTCGGGTGGGTTCGCGACCGCCGACGCGGTCGGGACCTGGCGCGAGCGACACGTCGAGGGACTGCACCTCGTCGCGGGCCTGTTGCTCGTCGCGATCGGTGTGGCGCTCGCAGTCGGCCTGCTCTGAGGCGGCCAGTGCGCGGATCCACAGCTATAGGGGCGGTCACGTCCCAGTCGCGTGCGTGACCGACGAATCGCGTTTCGCACCGATCGGTCGGATTCGGACGCCGTACGACTCCCTCGAAGGAATGCCGATCCAGCCCTCGATCGCTGACGACACGCCCGGGACCGTCGACCTCGACGAGGACTACGCCCCCGCGCTCGCCGATCTCGACGGCTTCTCGCATTGCATTTTGCTCTACCAGTTCCACGAGGCCGATGGGTACGAGCCAAGCGTCACCCCGTTTCTCGACGAGGAATCGCGGGGCCTGTTCGCGACGCGCGCGCCGACCCGCCCGAATCCGATCGGGCTCTCGGTGGTGGCGATCGAATCGGTCGAGGGCGCGAGCATCGCGGTTCGCGGGATCGACGTGCTCGACGGGACGCCGCTGCTCGACGTGAAACCGTTCGTGCCCGACTTCGACGTGCCCGAGGCGGCCGAGACTGGCTGGATGGCCGCGGTCGACGAGGACGACGGCCGCCGATACGCCGACGATCGGTTCGTGTGAGGCGAGCGTCCCGCTGGTCAGGACCACCCGATCGCTCCTGCTGCTCCGCGGCTCACTTTGCTCCACGGCTCCGTTCCGAGGTCGCTCGCTGGGCTCCGCGGTTCGCTGTGCTCCACGGCTCCGTTCCGAGGTCGTTCGCTCCACCCACGACCTCGCTACCGCTCGCCGTTTCGCTACGAGGTTGCTCCCGGTGGTCGCAACCTCGCTTCGCTCACCGCTCCGCTTCGAGATTCCTCGCTGACGCTCGGAATCTCGCCTACGGCGAAAGCCGTTGCCTGTCTCGCGGGAAGAGCACGGCTTCACGGATGTTGTCCAGGTCGAGCATCGTCATCACCAACCGCTCCGCACCCAGCCCCCACCCGGCGTGGGGCGGCATGCCGTACCGGAACATCTGGGTGTAGTAGTCGAACGCCTCGGGATCGAGGCCCTGCTGCTCGAACCCCTCGACGAGATGGTCGAAGCGGTGTTCACGCTGCCCGCCGGAGACCAACTCGAGGCGGGGGTGCATCATGTCGAAGCCCGTCGAGACCGTCGCGTCGTCGTCGCGATCCTTGATGTAGAAGGGCTTGATCTCGCTGGGCCAGTCGGTGATGAAGTAGTGCTCGCCCACGTCCTCGCCCAGCGCCTCCTCGGCGGGCGTCGAGAGGTCGTCGCCCCATTCGAGTGTCTCGTCGACTGCGCCGGTGGCGTTGATCCGATCGAGGGCCTCCTCGTAGGTGATCCGTGGGAAGCCCGCCTCTGGCACCGTGAAGTCCTCGGCCAGTCCGAGCGTTTCGAGTTCCGCTTCGCAGGTCTCCGCGACGGCCTCGTAGGCCCCGCGGACGATGGTCTCGCAGGCGTCCATCGCGTCGCTGGCGTCGGCAAACGCCGACTCGAAGTCGATCGAGGTCGCCTCGTTGAGGTGGCGGGGCGTGTTGTGCTCCTCGGCGCGGAAGATCGGGCCGATCTCGAAGACCCGTTCGAGCCCAGACCCGATCATGAGCTGTTTGAACAGCTGTGGGCTCTGATTCATGTAGGCTTCCTGGGCGAAGTAGCTCACGGGGAACAGTTCGGTCCCGCCCTCGGTGCCGGTCGCGACGATCTTCGGGGTCGTGATCTCCGTGCAGTCGAGATCGCGGAAACTCGCGCGGACGCCCGCGAGTGCCGCCGAGCGGATCTCGAAGACCGCCTTCACGGCGGGCTTGCGCACGTCGAGCGTGCGGTTGTCCAGCCGCGTATCGAGGCCGGCGTCGACTTTCCCCGAGGGGTCCAGCGGGAGTTCGGGGTCGGCCGCGGCGACGACCTCGATCGACTCGGGG
This sequence comes from Halococcoides cellulosivorans, assembly GCF_003058365.1. NCBI lineage: Archaea > Methanobacteriati > Methanobacteriota > Halobacteria > Halobacteriales > Haloarculaceae > Halococcoides > Halococcoides cellulosivorans. Next base: position 96,663 of record NZ_CP028858.1, read on the forward strand.
ACGACCTCGACGCCCGTGGGCGCGCGCTCCTCGTCTTCGACGGCGCCCGAGACCTGCAAGACGCTCTCGCGGTGGGCGTCGAGGCCGGTCTCCACCATCGCGTCGTCCATCTCGTCTTTTTCGAGTTTGACCTGGATCTTCCCGCTGCGATCCCGGAGGATCAGAAAGGCGATCCCGCCGAGATCGCGGGTCTCGTGGAGCCAGCCCGCGATCGTCGCGGACTCGCCCGGCTGTGCGTCGGTGGCGAGGGTTCGGTCGTCCATACTACTGCTGGCGGGCCCGGTGGTTGAAAGCCCACGGGTTTCGAATCGAACGACCCAGAGCATAGATCCAAAAGGCCCGGGCCAGAATGCCCGGTATGAATGCCGCGGTCGGGTCACGCCGCCTCACCGTTCGCATGCTCGCCACGCTGGTCGCCCTCGTCGTGCTGACGGGCACGTTGGCGGTGGGGATCTGGGCGATGGCGTGGGCGCTGTGTCGCGCCATGGAAATCCGTCCGCCCGCGCTCTGGGCGACCGTCGTGACGGCACTCGTCTTCGTGACGGTCGCCACCCTCGATTACCGTCGCGACCGCGAACAGGGCGCTGAACGCACGCCGGTCGAGCCCGGCGATCGCGTCCACCGCATCGCGACGCGGATCGCCCGGCAGTTCGATCTTCCGGTGCCGAGACTCGTGATCGCCGAACGGCCTGCGCCGGTGGCGATGGCGGTCGGCCACCGATCCGGCGATCCCGAACTCGTCGTCTCCCGGGGGACGCTCGACGCACTGGACGACGACGAACTCGAAGCCGTGATCGCCCACGAATTCGCGCACCTCGCGAATCGCGACGCGTGGGTCATGCGCGTCGCTGCGACCCCGGTGATGATTGCCGACGGCATCACCGATCGACTCCGCGTGCACTCGCCCCGCGATCTCATAACCGGGGTGATGAAACTGTTCGCGCTCACGACCGAGTGGTCCGGCCGGATCGTCGTCGCGATCTTCGGCCGCGAGCGCGAACGCGCGGCCGACCGGGCTGCCGCGCGCGTGACTGGGTCGCCCGCTGCGCTGGCGAGTGCGCTCGCGACACTCGACGCATCGGTCGCCGAGACGCCGGATCGCGATCTGCGCAGCGTCGCCGGCGAATCGACGATGTCGATCGTCGCGCTCGACGATCCGACCGAACCGCTGATGCTCGGCCCCGATGGCGAGCGCAGACCGGTGCTGTGGCCCGTTCGCAAGCGATTCCGGGTCTGGACGCGCTCGCACCCGCCGACCGCCGAGCGGATCGAACGCTTGCAGGCGATGGCGGCCGACCAGTCCTGACCGAGGCCTTCGTACGCCATCTTTCGGGAATCACAACGCTTGTCGCTCCCGCCGGCTATCGCCCGGTATGGACAACGGCCCGCCAGTGCGCCGTCTCGCCGACTGGGATCACGATCGGCTGGTCGCTTTCGCCGACCGGTTCGAAACCCCGCTGTACGTTCTCGATCGCGAGCGCGTCCGCGAGAACTACCGCCGGATCGACAGCGCGTTTCCCGACGCCGAGGTGATGTACGCCGCGAAGACCAACACCGGGCGGGCGGTCCTCGAAAGCGTCCTCGACGCGGGTGCGACCATCGAGGGGGCCGCCGCGGGCGAACTCCAGCGCGCGATCGACGCCGGGGCCGATCCCAACGATCTCCAGTACACCGCGGTCAACCCACCCGATCGCGAACTCGAATACGCCGTCGACCTCGCCGCCGAGGCCCCGGGGCTGACGATCACCGCCGGTGCACGGGACACCTTCGACCGCCTCGAAGCGCTGGGCTATTCGGGCCGGGTCGCGATCCGTGTCAACCCGGGCATCGGGACGGGCCACCACGACGACGTCGCGACGGGCAAACACGCGAAGTTCGGCATTCCCGGCGACGACCTGCCCGCCGTCGCCGACTCGGTCCGCGAGCGGTTCGACCTCGTCGGCGTCCATGCCCACGTGGGTAGTGGCGTTTTGGGCGACGAGATCGACGAGCACGCCCGCGCACTCGAAGTGGTCGCCGATCTCGCCAAAGGGGTCGAACCGATCGAGTTCCTGGACGTCGGCGGCGGGTTCGGCGTGCCCTATCGGGAGGATACCGACCCCCTCGACCTCGATCGGGTCGCCGACGCGATTCGCGATGCGGTCGCGGGCGTCGATGCGGACCTGAAACTCGAACCCGGGCGGTACGTCGTCGCCGACGCCGAGTGCATCGTGACGCGTGTCAACACGATCAAGGAGGTCGGATCGACGGTGGTCGGCGTCGACGCCTCGCTCGCGACGCTCGTCCGGCCGGCGATGTTCGGGGCGTACCACCCGATCCGGAACGTGAGCGCGCCCGATCGCGAGGCCACGCCCGTCTCGGTCGGCGGGCCCTGCTGTACCGGCGCGGACGTGTTCTGTACCGATCGGCCGATCGCCCGGCCCGAGCGCGGCGACGTGCTCGCGATCGGGATGGCCGGCGCGTACGGCTACGACCTCGCGAGCCAGTTCCACTCTCAACCCCGGCCCGCGGAGGTCGCCATCGACGGCGATCACGTCGCGGTCGTGCGTCGGCGGGAGACCATCGACGACGTGACGCGGGTCGAACGCAGCGGGTGAGCGTCGCTGGCTCCGATCGGGACTCAGGAATTGTCGAGACCGAGCTTTTCTCTGGCGTCCTCGGCCGAGACCGTCTCCCCTTGTTCTCGCTGGTCCCGACTCTCGACGAGGTCGTCGAGTGTCCCTTCCGAGAGTTGCGGCGAGGGGGTCACCCAGTCCCGCAGAGCGTCCCGGATCGCCGCCGATCGAGAGGCGTAGCCACGTCGGGGGTACTCCTCCTCGATAGCGTCGAGCAACGGCGCTGGCACCCGAACGTCGATCTTGGCCATCCGGTCGTCGCCGTCGTCGGTGTCCGTGCTCACACCGTGTGAGACGGTTGTCTCACAGATTCCGTCGGTGACGACGAGACTCGGGTCGAACGCGACGGGAAAGCGTCGCTGGCCTGCGATAGACGACCCGCTCGACGACCGCGACACTATTGGCCCGCCGGCCGGTAGGCCCGCCATGCCAATCGATCTCCACGGCTTCCATCGCGCGGCCGTCGAGACACCCTCACACGACTCTGTCGAGGCCATGCGTGATCTCCTCGTCGAGACGCTCGAATCGGCGGGTCTCGATCCCTGGATCGACGACTCGGGGACCGTCCGGGCCGAGCGGTCGGCCGGCGACGGCGGCCACCTCCTCCTCAATACGCACCTCGACACGGTCCCACCGCATCGCCCATATCGCCGCGACGGCGATCGGATCTACGGCCGGGGATCGTGCGACGCGAAAGGCCCGCTCGCGGCGATGATCCACGCGTTCGAGGCGGCGACGATCGAGTCCGGCCGGGTCACGCTCGCGATCACGCCCGACGAGGAGACCAGCCAGCACGGCGCGGCCCACCTCGCGGAAACGCTCGCCCCCGATCACGCGATCGTCGGCGAACCCACGGGGCTGGACGTCTGTGTGGGGGCACGGGGCCAGTTCGAGGGGACGATCACGCTCTCGGGCGCAAGTGCTCACGCCGCGGGCACCGACGGGATCAACGCGGTCGCCGCTGCGGGGCCCGTCCTCGACGCGATCGGGACCTTCGACCGCGAGCGCGGGCCCGCCCCGGACGACCGCCTCGGCCCCCCGTCGCTGACCGCGACCGAAATCGCCGGCGGGACCGCCCCGAATCGCGTGCCCGAGACCTGTACGATCACGTTCGATCGCCGCCCGGTTCCACCCGAGACGCCCGCCGCGTTCCGCGACGCGCTCACCGAGCATCTCGACGCGGCGCTCGACGACGCAGGGAATGCGGCCACGGTACGGGTCACACTCGCCGACCGCGAGGCCCCACAGCTCGGGGCGTTCCGGACGCCAGACGACGCGAGCGTGGTCACGGCGCTTCGGGCGGGGGGCGCGGGCTCGATCCGGGCGTTCGGCGCGGCGACGGAGGCGTCGCTGTTCGCGGATCGTGTGCCGACGGCGATCTACGGTCCGGGCGTGCTCGCGGATTCGGAGGGCCCGGTCGCACACGCCGATCGAGAGTACGTCGAGCGCGACGACCTGGACGAGGCAGCGAAAACGCTGACGACGGCGATCGAAACCCTGTGTTAGTCGATCGGGACGGCCTCGTCGCCGTCGACCAGAATGTCTGCGTTCGGTTCCGGTAGTGTGACCACGTCACCCGTTCCCAAATCGTACGTCCGATCGTCGACGCCGAAGATCTCGCCGACCTCGTCGGTCACCTGGACGGTCCGGCGATCGATGCGCCCGCCGTCGGCGGCGGGATCGCGCGGTTCGTCGGCGGTCTCGTCACCGCTCTTACCGCCGGGACCGTCCGGTGGGCTCGCCTCGTCGCCCGATTCGGCGGCCGGACCGGGCCGATCCGCGGTCGCCTCGGCGGGCGGGATCTGGTCGGGGGTGACGTCCGCGTCGATCCTGTCGGGCGCCTCGCCCGGTGCCGTCCCGCTGGACGCGTCCGCGTCGGCTCCCGCGGGCGATGCACCGCCGTCGCTCTGTGCCGGCTCCTCGGGCGGGACGGGTCGGCCGTCCGCCGCCGCGGCGTCGTCGCCCATCGCCGCCGCGGCCGACACGCCGTCCGCGTCGGAAGCGGGTGTCGCGTCGGTCGCGGTGGCCTCGCCGTCACCGCTCGCACTCCCCCCGTCGAGGACGTCCATGACGCGCCCGCGATTGGATTCGATGGCTGCGACGAGCGTCTCGAAGAGGTCCTGTTCCTCGTCGGTCAGCCCTTCGTCGTCGACGGCCATGTCCGCAGCGGCGAGCGACGCCAGCTTGACGATCTTGCCGACGCGGCGCTCGTAGATCGCTTCGACGGTCTGTTCGGCGGTCTCGATGTCGTGGCTGAGCCGCGAGACCTCGGGGTCGGAAAAGGGGTCGTCGGCGACCTCGGCGGCACGCGCGCGCCGGTCGCGCAACTCGCCGACGAACTCCGCGGTCGCTGTATAGAAGTCCGACTGCAGCGACTGCACGCTGTCGGTCTGTCGCTCGCGACTCTGGACCGACTGGAGGGTATCGAGATCCATGTTATTCGGGTGCTTTCGCGGCGTCGCCGCGAGCCATCAGCGAGACGCCGACTGGTTCCGGGACGGAACGAACGCCCGGGTCGAGTGTAAAGCTATCGCCGTCGAGTTCGATCGACGTCTCGTCGCTGACCTCGACGGTGATCTCCCGTCCGCGGAACGTCTCCGGGACGGCGTCGACCAGTGGGTCGAACGCGGCGATCTCCTTCCGATCGAGGGGCACGACTTCGAGGCCACTCCCGCCGTGGAGACTCCGCGGCAGTCGAATCAGGCGGTTCACGTCGGTCGTCACTGGCTCGTCGATCGGGGCCATCCGGTCAGCGAGCGCCTCGCTGATCACGTGTTTGGCGACCATCGTAAACCCGGGGTGGACGTCGACGTTGCCCGCGCGGATCGCGTCGCCGTTCGCCTCGATCGCGCGGTAGGCCGCCTCGGCGCGCGTCTGACCGATGCCGTCGTAGGACTGTAACCGTTCGATCGCCTCGTCTTCTGTGGCCGCTTCGAGCGATTCGACGACCTCCAGGAGGTACTCGTGGGCGCGTCGACTCCACCCGCCGTCGGTCGGGAGCGTCTGTTTCTGGGCGGGACTCTCTCTGCCGACCGACCCGCCGACGGCCTCCTCGCGGATCACCGCTTCGGGGTCGAGGCCGATCCCGCGGACGTAATCGACGATCTCGCGGCGCGCCTCGCTTTCGAGCGGTTGGATCGATTCGTCGCGAACGTGGACGTGATAGCCGCGCCCGCCAGAGAAGACGACCGAGCACTCCTCGAAGCCCAGATCGCGATCCAGAAAGTCGAGTAACCGCTGGAGCGCGTCCTTGCAGGCCGCGAGCATGTCCGCGTACGACGTCTCCGCCGGGTCGACGCTGGGGAGATGATCGGCGTCGAGATCGAAGACCACGTCCGACCCGCGCCAGCCTTTCGCGTCCATGCCGCGGGTCCCGGGGTCGTCGTACCGACCCGCCGAGAAGTAGACGTGACGGGGGCGCTCGCGGGCGAGAAACTCCTCCAGTCGCCCGATGTCCAGGAGTGTGCGATGGCGGACCATGCGCGTCCCGCCGTCGGTAAACGGCATGTAGCCCCACTCGCGGGCCTCGGCGCTCGGCGGCGGATCGATCGTCGTCCGGCGGTAGTGGTCGCCGAACCGACCACGGAGGTACGCGCGCGTCCGCTCGTCCATGCTGGCGATACGAGAACGCGAGGCCACAAGAGTGGTTCGGGACCGATCAGTTCGCGAACGCTGCGATCTCCGTTCGGAAGACGACCGCGTGAGCCAGTCCGACGAGCGCGATCGCGCCCACGAGATACCCCCATCCGGGGACCGACCCGAGCAGGTCGCCGAGCGTCGTCAGCGCGGCGGGGAGGCCACCGAGGATCGTGAACACCAGAAACACCGGGAGGACAGTCGCGATCAGGGCCAGCCAGGGCGTGGCGAGCGCGTCGGTAACCCGCCCGCCCCCGAGACGGAGTTCGTCGGTCGCCTCGTCGCGCAGGATCCACACCGCAAATAGCAGGAACGCCAGCAGGCCCGTCGCCAGGCCCAGATTCGCGAGGTTGTCCGCGAACAGCGCGAACACGTCGCTACTGAGCGCACAGACCGTCCCCGTCGCCGCGAACAATAGGGTGATCCCGACCGTGGCGCGTTCGCGAGCGATCGCGTGCTCGTCGACGAGGTACGCGACCAGCACCTCCATGATCGAGATGGCACTCGACAGCGCCGCGAGCGCGAGGACGAGATAGAAGATCGCTCCGATGACCCGCCCGGCGGGCAACTGACTGAACGCCTGGGCGAGGCTGACGAAGATCACGCCGGGCCCGCCCGATCCCGCCTCGATCGAGCCAAACGAGAAGACGATCGGGAAGACGACCAGCCCCGCGAGCAGGCCGATCGCGGTGTTCAACACGGCGATCGAGGCCCCGTCGACGAACAGTGACCGGTCTTCGTCGAGGTACGAGGCGTAGGTGAGCATCACGCCCGCCCCGACCGAGAGGGTAAACAGTGCCTGCCCGGCGGCGGCCTCGACGACACCGATCAGGTTCGCGGCGAGATAGTCGATATCGGGCGCGAGATAGAAGGCCAGCCCCTCGGCCGCCCCCTCCAGGGTAAACGCCCAGGCCGCGAGACCGATCAGCAAGAGGACGATCGCCGGCACCATGATCTTCGTCGCGCGTTCGATGCCGTCCGCGACGCCGAAGTAGACGATCGCGCCCGTCAGCCCGATGAAGACCAGGTGGGCGATCAGCGCCGCCGGCCCGACCGAGATCGCACCGAAGTGCGCGCCGGGTGATCCGAACGCGGTCGTGCTCGCGAGGCCGACCGACTGCAAGAGGACGTCTCCACCGGCGCTGTCGAAGAGATATCGCAGCACCCACCCGCCGGCGACGCTGTAGAATGTCAGCACGATCAGCGAGGTGAGCACGGCGATCCACCCGATGGGTCGCCAGGACGACGAGCCGAGCCGGGCGAACGTCCCGACGGGGTTGCGCTCGCCCCGGCGGCCGACGACGAACTCCCCGATCAGACCCGGCAGCGCGACCGCGAACACGATCGCGAGATAGACGACGAGGAACGCACTCCCGCCGTTGTCGGCGGTCATCCAGGGGAATCGCCAGACGTTGCCCAACCCGACCGCCGACCCGACCGCCGCGAGGATGAACCCCAGCCTGGTCGCCCAGGCGTCACGCTCACTCATCGGTGTCACCTCCGTCGCGGTCTTCGGAGTCGCCGGCAGCGCCGTAGCCACCCGACTGGAAGGCGATCCAGAGTGTGACCGCGAGGCCGCCGAACAGGAACGCAAAGCCGAAGATAGCCATCGCGAGCGCGCCGGGGTCGATCGCGGTCATGCCTCCTCACCCCCCGAAGCCGCTTCGACGGCGTCCGATCGGTGGGTCACGGAGGACGCGATCGCCGCCGAGACGATGATCACCAGCGGTGCGATGAGCCCGGTCTGGCCGTCTGCGAAGATCTTCGAGAGGATCGTATAGCCCAGCGCCGTCGGGACGACGATCTGGAGGACGACGGCGTACACCCGCGGCGGGATCGAGAAGTCGCTCACCGCGTTCGCGGCCGTTGCGATCCGCTGGCCGCCGCCGAAGGCCCCGACGCCGTAGACCCACCCGAAGATGAGCGTCTCGCCCAGCGCGATCATCGGCAGCGTGTAGGTCGCACTCGACGTGTCGAACATCCCGAGCAACTGGAGAGACTGCCCGACCGCCTCGCCCTCACCCAGCAGGCCCAGCGGGCCCTCCAGCGCGATGACGAGACTCAGGGCGACCCCCGCCAGCGCCACCGCGTTGACTGTCTCCGTGCGGCCGAGGTCCAGTTTCTGTCGGAGTGGGCCGACCTGGGCCTCCGCGAGCGACAGTGACGAAGAGAGGCCCGCAAGCGTCAAGAGGAGGAAAAAGATCGCGCCCACGATCGGCGTGAACGGAATCGTCTGGAACGCCTGTGGGAGCACGACGAACGCCAGGCCGATGCTGTCGGTCGCGGCCGCGTCCGCGGCGACCAGATACGGGAAGATCGCGAAGCCGGCGAGAAAGGCAAACCCGCAGTTCGCAAAGGCGATGATGAAGGCGTTGTTGGTGATGTCCTGGCCCTCCGGCTGATAGGACGCGTAGGTGATCATGATCCCCAGCGCGACACTGAGCGTGAAGTAGATCTGCCCGAACGCGGCGATCCAGATGCCGGGGTCGGTCAGCGCCCCGAAGTCGGGCGTGAGATAGAACTCCAGACCCTCCAGCCCGCTGGGCAACATCAGCCCCCGAACCGCGAGCAGGATGACGAGGACCCAGATGAACGGCACGAACAGTTTGTTCGCCCGTTCGAGGCCGTCTTCGACGCCCAACTGGAGGATGACGTAGTTCACCGCCCAGATGACGATCACGCCCGCGACGGGGTACCACGAGGTCAGAAACGCCTTGAACGCGGTGAACAGGTCGCCCGTCGGCAACTCCGACCCGTGGGTGACCGCGAACACGATAAAGGCGGCCGACCACCCCAGGATGACGACGTAGTAGGCGTTGACGATGAAGCCGTTCAGGACCGCCCACCACCCGAGGAACTCGCTCTCTTCGAACTTCTCGCGGATCGCCAGCGGCGTCGTCAATCCGGTCTCACTGCCGAGCCAGATTTCGACGAGGAGCACCGGGATGCCCGCCAGCACGAGCGCGGCGAAATAGGGTATCAGAAAGGCCCCGCCGCCGTTGGCGTGCACCTGGTAGGGGAACCGCCAGATGTTCCCGAGTCCGATTGCCGATCCAACTGCCGCGAGGATGAACCCGAGGCGAGTCGCCCAACCGCCACCCTCACTCATGCGTCGTCTTTCTTATCACAATCTCAAAAACGATTCGGAATGTCGATCGACGCTCCGAGCGGGTCGAACGCCCCGAAAATTCGGAGACGGCTCGCTGATGATTGCCGACGACTCGAGGATGTGTTAGAATTGCTGTCGGTCGTCTACCAGACCATTTTGCCGGAAATCGTCACCCGAACAGCCACTCGCGCAGTCGATCCACGGCGTCGCCGTTCTCCTCCTCGGGTCCGATCGCGTGCTCGCGCGGGCGGATCACCGTCCGCTCGCCCTCACTCTCGACGGTGATGAGATCGTCGCGATCGAGCGCCGCGAGCGCGTCTTCGAGGTCGTCGATCGGGTGATCGACGCGGGAGCGCAACTCGAAGACCGTCAGTCCCTCCTCCGCCCGCGCGGCGAGCGCGTCGAGCACCGCCACTTCGACGGCCGGCCGATCTCGATGCTCGGGGGTCGCGCGCATGGAGATCTATTGGTCGACCGTGAACTTCAGCGTTCCCGTCGGGGTGATCGCGTCCGGGCGGGGCGGTCCCACCCCGATCGATCGGGTGAGTTCGGGCCTGCGCACCCCGTTGAGCGTTGGATCATGGTAACCAATGCCGGGATAACACTATAACCATCGAGTCGTTATCCGGGACTGCCCATGAAGAAACAGGAGCTCATTCATCTTCACGGCCTGCTCGCGCAAGTACAGGACCACTACGAACACACTACGGGTGAGACCGTCGATCACGATCGATACACCGAACTCGGCGTCCGACCCACGTCCATTCACAAATCGAAGACCGACCACAAGCGCGCCGTCTTCGCGCTGTCTGGCGGGATCGTCGACGAGATGCGCTCGGAGACGACCGACGCAGTTTCTGCGACGGCCGACTGATCGGAACGCGGCGGGCCAGAGCTCCCACGCACGGGGGTGGGTGGGGCGGTGGGCCCTCGCACGATTGCTGACCGCCGAGCGGTGGCTCGGCTGGTCGACCCACGACCACGGAGAACAGTCAGCGGCGACGATCGCCAGTCACAGCCGATCGATCCGTTCGCCTTCGAATCGTTCGTCCACGATCCGCTCGCCTTCGACCCACTAATCTTCGATGAGTTCTTCGAACTCCGGAAGCACGTCGTCGCTCTCGCCGTCGTCGCTGGCCGCATTCTCGGCTGACGCCGGCGCGTCGTCACGCTCCGCTGTGAGGTCTTCGTCGTCCGCTTCGCTCGCATCACCCACCTCGCTCGCGTCCTCGCTGTCGATCGGCTCGCCGTCCGCGTCGAGTTCCTCGATTTCGAGGACTTCCAGGGGGATGTTTTCGAGGCGCTGGCCGATCTCTTTGCGGGCGATGCGCGCGGCGTGTTCGTCGCGTTCGACGTTGAAGACGGTCATCTCCAGTTCGAGCGCGACGAGACTCTCGTCGGCGGCGATGAAGGCCGAATCGAGCCCCTCGCCACAGTGCGGACAGGCCCGTTCGGCCATGTCGATCTCGACGTAGTTGAGATCGGGATTGAGCATCTCGCCGGTCTTCGAGATGGCGATCCGGACCGCCTCGTCGGGCGTTTCGACGTCATAGACGGGGACAGCGGCCTCGACGACGACTCTGCAGTCCATGGCTGAGGCTATTCGGGCCTCCGACAAGAAGGTTAGCCCGCACGAATTTCCCACTCGAAACGCCCAACACCACGCCGCGCGTGGCCACGCTATGCACACCGGGACGATCGACCCCGCGACGATTCCCGGCGGGATCGATCTGGGTCTCACGCTCGAAAGCGGCCAGTCGTATCTCTGGACGCGCGCCGACGGCGACGGGTATACGGGCGACCCGGACGGTAGCCAGTGGTACACGACCGTCACGCGGGCGGCCGGCGCCCCTCCCGGGGGCGAGTCCCGCGAGGGCGACCCCCGGGTCCTCCAGGTGCGCGAGCGCCCGGACGGCGGCCTCGACTGGCGGGCGACGATGCCCGCCGCTGCTCTCGTCCGTGAGCGACTCCGTCTGGACGACGACCTCGACGCCATCGCCGCTCGCGCGCCATCGGATCCCGTGATCGGGGCCGCGTTCGACGCCCACCGTGGCCTGCGACTGATCGACGATCCCGCGTATCCGACGCTGATCGCTTTCATCTGCTCGACCCAGATGCGCGTCGCGCGCATCCACGGCATGGTGACCGACCTCCGCCGCGACCTGGGCGATCCGGTCGAATTCGACGGCGCGACCGTTCACGCGTTCCCGACGCCCGAACGACTCGCGGCGGCGGGCGAAGACCGCCTGCGCGAACTCGGCCTGGGCTATCGCGCACCCTACGTCGCCGAGACCGCGCGGATGGTCGCCGACGGAACCCACCCCGCCGACGCTGCGGGGATGCAGTACGAGGACGCCCGCGAGTGGCTCACTCGCTTCGTGGGTGTCGGCGACAAGGTCGCGGACTGCGTCGCGCTGTTCGCACTCGGCTTCGACGAGGCGGTCCCGCTCGACACCTGGATCCAGACCGCCATCGAAGAGCGCTTTCCCGACTGCGATCGCGATTCCTATGCCGAAACGAGTCGGGCGCTTCGAGACCGGCTTGGCCCCGACGCGGGGTACGTCCAGACGTATCTGTTCCACCACCTCCGGACCGCCGAGGCCGCGACGGCGGATTGAGGCGATCGGAGACGGGATCGCCGCCCGTCGCAGTGCTCGGATCGACGGGAACGTATAATGCGGTGCCCGCCCCAGCCCCGACCATGAGCGAGCGACGGCGAGCGCACGTGTTCGTCTCGGGGCGCGTCCAGGGCGTCTACTTCCGGGCGACGACCCGCGATCGGGCCGAAGACGAGGGCGTCGACGGCTGGGTGCAGAACCTCTCGGACGGCCGCGTCGAGGCGGTCTTCGAGGGCGACTCTGACGCGGTCGAGACGATGGTCGCATTCTGTCAGGAGGGCCCCGAGCGCGCCCGGGTGGACGGCGTCGAGCGCCACGACGAGTCGCCCGAGGGACTCACGGGCTTCGAGATCCGACGATGAGCGCGTGGACCTGGGGCCTCGGTGAGACTCTCACGGGACAAGATATCGGGGTCGTGGACGCGAACACCGCCGCGCTCGGCGTCGCCCAGATGCAGTTGATGGAATCGAGTGGCCACGCCCTCGCCCGAGCGGTCCGCGCGGCGGCCGCCCCCGACGACCGGATCGCGATCGTCGCCGGCCGGGGCAACAACGGCGGCGACGCGTTCGTCACGGCGCGATTCCTCGACGATCTGGACGTTCGCGTCCACCTGCTCGGCCGACCCGAGACGATCGGGACCGAGATCGCGCGCGCGAACTGGGGCGCCCTCGCGACCGCGAGCGTCGAGCGACGGGCGGTCGGCGACTCTCGGGACCTCGCACTCGACGATCCGGACGTGATCGTCGACGCCATGCTCGGCACCGGGATCACGGGCGAGTTGCGCGAGCCAGTCGCGAGTGCCGCCCAGACGATCCAGGACACCGATGCGACGGTGATCGCCGCGGACGTCCCGTCGGGACTCGACGCCGCGACCGGCGACTGTGCGCCCGGGACGCCCGTTCCCGATCGTGTCGTCACCTTTCACCGGCCGAAGCCCGGACTTAGCGCGCTCGATGCGCCCGTCGAGACCGCGGACATCGGCGTGCCGGCAGAGGCCGAGCGCGCGCTCGGCCCGGGCGATCTGGGGCGGCTGGACCGTCCCGCGGACAGCCACAAGGGCGATGGTGGGCGGATCCTCGTCGTCGGCGGGGGCCCCTACGCCGGCGCGCCCGCACTGGCGGCACTCGCGGCGCTTCGGGCGGGCGCGGATCTGGTTCGCGTCGTCGCCCCCGAATCGGTCGCCGATTCGATCCAGGGGTACGCCCCCGATCTCATCGTCGAGTCGGTCCCTGGCGAGCGGATCGGGTCCGATCACGTCGATCGCCTCGTCGCGCTGGCGACGGAGCGCGACGCTGTGGTCGTCGGCCCGGGACTGGGCGGGGCCGAGGACTCGCGTGCGGCCGTCGCGGACCTTCTCGGGCGGATCGACGGCCGCGTCGTTGCCGATGCCGAGGCCATCGACGCCGCCGCGGCGGTCGAGACCGACGCCGATCTCGTCGTGACCCCTCACCGCGGGGAGTTCGCCCGCGTCGGCCGATCGGTCGACGGAGCGGACGAACCCGCCCTCGCCGACGCGGTCGCGACCGCCGCGAGCGACCTCGACGCGACGGTGCTCCTGAAGGGACCGACCGACGTGATCTCGAACGGCGAGCGCGTGCGGGTCAACCGGACGGGCAACGCGGGCATGACCGTCGGCGGGACCGGCGACGTGCTCGCGGGGACGGTCGGCGCACTGCTCGCCGTCGAGGATCCGATGGTCGCGGCGGGCCTGGGCGCGTTTCTGGTCGGCCGCGCGGGCGATCGCGCCGCCGAGCGGTCGGGCCGGGGCCTGATCGCCTCGGAACTCCCCGACGACGTGGGGGCGATCCTGGGCGAGCACGGGGTGTAGCGGACTCCGGAGGGGGACGGAGACCGCTGGATCTCTGGACGCGGTCGACAGTCTGTGTGTCTGACCAACGCCTATGGCGTGCCCACACATACCACTCTCCATGCACCAGTCGGTCCCGACCCGACGCCAGGTCCTCAGCACAGGTCTTGGCCTCGGAACGGCCGGGATTGCGGGCTGTAGTGAATCTGAGACTCGTTCGACGACGGACCGCGCCGCGGACCCCGACTTCGAGGTCGATACCGTCGCGGAGGGACTGACCCACCCCTGGGGGCTCGCTGCCCTCCCGGACGGCGATGGCCTGCTGGTCACCGAACGACCTGGTCGGCTGCAACTGGTCGATCCCACGGCGGGCACGACGACAGAGATTGCGGGCGTCCCCGACGTCTACGCCAGCGGGCAGGGTGGCCTGCTGGACGTGACTGTCGCCCCCGATTCCGGCGGCTGGGTGTATCTGACCCAGAGCGTCTCGAACGAGCGCGGCGAGACGACGACACAGCTCTCACGGGCCCGACTCGACCGAGCGGGGCCCGAACTGACCGCTCTGGAGACGCTCTACGTCGCGAGGCCCTTCGTCGAGTCGAGCGGCCACTTCGGCTCGCGGGTCGTCGTCGGTCCGGACGAGATGCTGTACGTGACTGTCGGGGATCGGCAGTTCAAGAATTTCGGGCCCGATCACGTCGCCCAGGACCCGAGCAACGACCTCGGAACGACGCTCCGACTCGCGCCCGACGGGTCGATTCCACCTGACAATCCCTTCGTCGCCGATCCCGAGAAACGGGACGCCGTGTTCAGCTACGGCCATCGTAACGCCCAGGGCATGGCGGTCCACCCGGAGACGGGTACGATCTGGCAGACCGAACACGGGGAGCGAGACGGTGACGAGATCAATATCGTCGAAGCGGGTGGGAACTACGGCTGGCCGGTCGCCTCGGAATCGTGTCGGTACGGGACCGACGACCCAGTCGGCGTGAGCCACGACGAGCGCCCCGACATCGTCGATCCCGCACACTACTGGCCCTGTGGCAGCGGCGGGTTCGCGCCCTCTGGCCTGGCCTTTTTCACTGGCGATGCGGTCCCGGCGTGGCAGGGCGATCTGTTCGCTGGGACGTTGGCCGGGCGGTACCTGGGCCATTTCACGGTCGAGGGGGAGACGGTCACGGAGGTCGATCCACTCCTCGACGATCGTGGGTGGCGGATCCGGGCGGTCGAACAGGCACCCGCGGCCGGGACGCTGTTCGTGGCCGTCGATGCCAGGGACGCGCCGATCGTAGCGATTCGTCCGACCGAGGAGTGACTGGGTGCGCCGATCAATCTGGGCGACGTGCTCGTCGCGGGTGTCTGCAGACAGCACGGCGCTCGCATCGTCACGCGCGACGCCGATTTCGAGCGCGTCCCCGATCTCACCGTCGAGTCGTACTGACTCGATTCGAGGGCGTGTCACCCGCCGACTTCGACGACGATGGGGATCTCCGTCGCGTTCTCGTGGCTGTGGTTTTCGGAGTGGTAGATTGCCGCCGTCGTGCGGTAGATTCCGGGCGTCGCGCCGCTGTCTGCCTGGATCGGGAGCTCGACCGTTACCGTGGACTGTCGGTCCTCCCACCACCAGTAGGGCGGGAGCGTTTCGTAGACGCGATCCGGTCGTGGCGAGAGGGTCGCGCTAGTGAAGTCGATGGTCACGTTCTCGTCGGAGATTCGGCCCACCCGCAGCTCACTGACGTCGGTGGCTTCGACGGTGATCGTCGCGGTATCGCCCGGCTGGACGGTCACGTTCGGATCGGGGCTCCCGGCCGTCACTGTCGCTCCCGTGGACGGCTCACCGTCCGCGGCGGGGCCACCCAGACACCCCGCCGCGAGGACGACCAGACCGGCGATCGCGAGCTGTCGGTACATGGGAACGTGTGCTCGCCAGGAGTATTCAGATTTTCTGGAGGATTCGACGGCGACCCGTTCAGTAAAACCCGCGATCGACGTTCTCGTCGACGATGTCTTCGAACTCCATTTCGAGGACTTCCTCGGCCTCTTCGAACGTGTCCGCGAAGTTCTCGACGCCCTCCGGGCGATCGCGCGGGTCGAACTCCATCGGGCCGTAGGCGGGGCTGTCCATCGCGTCCATGACGTCCTCGAAGAAGGCGTCGGGCGTCGTCGGCGCGTCGGCGTGGGTCTTGACGACCTGCTCGACTTTGCTCGCGGTGCGTTCGGCGTCTTTTTCGTCCTCGATGGGTGGGCTGACGCCGAACTGGCCGGTGCCCTCCTCCGGAAACAGTGGCTCGATGTCGTCGTCGACCGAGCGGGCCACCTGCGTCCCGATCCCCTGGACTTCGTAGGGGTTGCGCGCGTAGGTCTTTATCTGGAAGACGCCGACGGCGGGGTGCCCGATGTAGAGGTCTTCACCGATGCCCGAGCGCCGATCGCCGCCCACCGCGCGCCAGCCCTGGGGCTCGGCGCTACTCTCGACGACGTCGGTCATGATGTCCTGCCAGTCGCGCACGCGCATGACCGATGGTTGGCGAGTCCCGGGAATCAACGTGTCGGTCGGGGTCGTTCTGACTGTCGGAGATCTGGTTTCTGGGGGGCCTGGAAACCGACACAGTTTCACCGACGACGCCGACACCTTCGATCGGTCGATGGATCTGTTCGGCGACGAGTCCGGGACGCTTCGGAGTGTGCTGAACGGACGCGACGAGATCTGTGTCGTCGCTGTCGTCGGTGGGGATCGGATGGACTGTATTCGGTGCCCCAAGAAAGCTGTCCGGCGCGTGCGGGACGTCACCGAGGCGCGTTGGTCCGATCTGATGGACGATCAGAAGCGGCGAGTCCTCGACTGTATGGAGGCCGAAGACCTCCAGTTCGGCGTCTGTCGGATCACGACGGATGCGTTGCACAACCTTTCACACTCCTACAAGCTCCACCAGGATCGCCTCTCTCCAGCGTGGGACCTCGTTCTCAAGGGGGACGCCTACGCCGAACTGGTCGCGGCGATCGACAGCGGGGCCCAACGGTCTCGGTTTCGGTTCGACATGGTCTCCGATCGGAGCAACGCCGAGTCGATCGTCGAGATCGTCGAATCTGGAACCGAGGTCGATGCTGATTGGGGCAATTCTCGGCAAATCAAGGGGATTCAGGCCGCGGACTGTCTCGCCGGAGCGACGGCGGACCACGTCCGGCACGGCGAGGACTGGATCGACCGAATCTCGACCGATCGGATCGTCGATCGAACGGATGCCGCCCTCGAACGGTTAGAGATGGCTCTCGAAAGTACTGATTCCGGCCCGTGATCGGCCTCCCACCCGCCAGCCCGCATCTGTGTATCTGCCTCTCGGCAGGATTGATCTGTGCGGACGAGGTGCTTTTCACACCTCTGCGGGGTCATCGGCCTCTCACGGCGTTACCGGTGTATGGAAATTGGGTAGAACACCAAATAAGCGTATCGCCTGGAACTGAGTGGCCCTTCTCGGACGGAGGCCCCTGGGAACTCCTGCCGAAGAGGTTCGACCGAAAGCCAGGGGGGTTGGCGTCGCTCTCGACCACGTCGCTCACAGTACCCCGCAAGTCGCAGACGCGTCCGGTCGAGACGCAGTCTGGTGAGTCGATTTCTCGCGGCGTTACCGTGATTCTCGCTCGCTGATCGTCCGCTGTGGGAACGGAATCGAGATGTCCTCCTCGTCGAACTGCGTCTGAATTGCCGAGAGGACGGTCGTCTGGGCCTGGTTGATGGCGATCGGTCTGGGCTCTTCGACCCACATTTTTACCGCGAGCGTGATCTGTGAGTCGTCGAAGTCCTTGACGGTCGTCGGGTGGTAGCCGTCGATGTCGTTGTCCGCGTGCTCGATCAGGTCTTCGAGGATCGCGTCACAGACCGACGTCGCGTGGTCGATGTCCGTCGCGAAATCGACGCCCACCAGCACGTCGTTACGATACCGGTCCTTGCCGAGGTTCGTGATGTCGCGTTTGATGACCTCGTCGTTCGGGATGACGTGGGTCTCGCCCTGTGGACTCCGCAACATCGTGTTGAACAGCGTGATCTGCTCGATCTGGCCGAATCGATCCGTTGATTTTCACCCAGTCGCCCACCCGAAAGACGTCCGTCGAGAAGAGGCTGACCCCCGCGAACACCGAGGTGAGCGTCTGGCGGGCCGCCAGGGCCAACACGACGCTGGTCACCCCGGCGCCGAGCAGGACGTTCGCGACGCTGACCTCCCAGACGTGGACGATACTGACGACCAGAACGCCCCCGTAGGACACCATCTGGAGGAAGCGGTACGCCGCCTCGATCTGATGGGGCGTGGCCAGACCGCGCCGTTCGAACACGAGGATTGCGTCACCGACGACGCGGACGGCACTGATTACGGCCCCGAGCAAGACGACGGTCAGCAGCATTCTCGTGGCTGGTTCGGGGAGGAATTCGTCGAGTGGTCCGTGCCACACGGACCATAGCAGGCCGACGAACAGCACGACGACGCCCGCGGCGAGCACCGTCCGAACGGGCGACGGGTCGTCGTTCACACGCGTCGTGGGCATGCGATAGCTCAGGAGCGAGTCGGGTATAGCTGTCGTGGCCGCGACTGCTGGCGGAGACGGTGACTGGACTCTTCGAGCGGATCGATGTGGCCAGTGTCTCTGGGCCGTCCGATTGCGCATGCGTCGCCGCTACATGTAATGCGGTCGTCTGCGTGTGGACGACTATGTCTCCAGTCTCGTCATCGCTCCGAGTCCTCGTCGTCGGGCCGAGCGCCCTCCAGGACTCGATCCGAGACGCGATCGGTGGCGACGGAGCGGCGATCGACCTCGTGATGGCCGACAGCACCGATGAGGCAGTCGATCTGGCCGGCGGCGCGCCGGTCGACGCCGCCATAGTCACCGACTCCACGCCCGGCACGGAGCTGGCGACGACGATCGACAGCGTCCACGACCATTTCGACGCGGTGCCGGTGGTGGCTGTCCTCGCTGCGGACCGCACCGACGCCACCGACGCGCTCGCGGCGGGGGCGGACGACTGTCTGCGGGCCGACCTGATGGTCGCTCACCCGCCGGTCGCGCTCTCGCGGCTTCGAGGCGTGGCCGATCGGGCGGGATCGACTCGGACAGAGCCGTCCGAAGCGAGCGGCATCCCTGGTCTGGACCCCGCCGCCGGATCGGGGGCACCGGTCGCCGGGGACAGCGTCACCGAAGCGATCTTCGACGCGTTCCCGAACGGCGCCGTGACACTCGTGGGACCAGATCTCACCTACCGACTCGCGGGCGGCGCCCTGTTCGATCGGATCGACGCGACGCCCGAGGACGTCATCGGGGCGCCGGTGGACGACGTCCCGGCGGGTGAGCGAGACGTGTTCGTCGAGGCGTACAGCCAGGCACTCGACGGCACCGAGACCGCGACCGAGACGACGCTGGGCGAGATGACGCTCGTGCTTCGGACCGCGCCAGTCCTCGACGCCGATGGGTCGGTCATCGCTGCCGTCGGGATGACCCAGGAGATCACCGAGCGCAAGCGGACCGAACGCGAACTCAAGCGCCGCGAGCGCATCTTGGAGGAACTTCACGTCGCGATGCGAGACCTGTATCCGCCCGCCTCGCCCGAGGCTGTGCGATCGTTTCTCGTCGAGTTCGTCGAGGAGTCGTTCGGGTTCGCCTACGTCAGCGTGAAACGGTTCGACGAGGAGGCGGGGGTGTTACGGCCCGATCGGAAAGCGACGGCGTTCGGGACGGACATTGAGGGCCCTGGCGTGATCGACCCCGGGTCGGGCCCGCTCTGGGGGGCCTACCGCACCGGCGAGTCCCGTTCGATCGACGGCTCCGCGGTGCCGGGACTGGCCGACACTCTCGTGAGGGACGTGCTCGCGATACCGATCGGTCGGTTCGGCCTGATCGTCGTCGGCCAACGCGACGGGGGGATCGATGCGGTCGATCGCGATCTGATCGAGATGATGGCGACGACCGCGACGGCGGTGCTGGAAACACTGAAACAGGAGCGTGAACGGTCGACGCTGGCCGGCGAACTTCGCTCACAGCGCGACTCCATCGCGGAGTTGCGAACGATCGCCACCACGACCCAGGCGATTCAGGAGCGAATCACCGCGGGTGAGAGCCGTGATGCCATCGAATCGGCGGTCTGTGCGGAACTGATCGACATCGATCCGATCGAATTCGTCTGGATCGGCCGGCCACAGGGCCGCGACACGAATCTCGATCCCGCCGCCTGGGCGGGTGCGGGCGCGGAGTATCTCGATTTCGTCCTCCAGCAGGAGACCACGTCGCTCCCGGCCCGCCGGGCCGCTGAGAGTCGGGAGACACAGTTCGTCCCGCGAATTTCCGAGCGAGTCCACGACGATCGGTGGGCGACTGAAGCGCTCTCCGCCGGGTTTCGATCGGTGGTGAGTGTCCCGCTGCTGTTCGACGAGGTGCTGTACGGCGTTCTGACGGTGTATCTCTCCGAGGACCGCACCGCGGCGCCGTACAGGGACCTGCTCGAAGACGTGGCCTCGCTGCTGGTGACGTACGGCCGCCTGCTGGAACAGCGCCATCCGGACGCGGCCGACGAAATCGTCGCCCTCGAATTCACGGTGACCGATTCGAGATGCCCGCTCCACCGACTCGCCGCCGAGACCGGGACGCGAATTCGATTCGACACCGTGGCCGAGACCGACGACGACACCGTCCGGATTCTGATCACCGTGACCGACGGCGACGGCCAGGCGGTGGTTGACCGGGCCAGGGAGGCCCCCGACGTCCGCCAGGCGGACTGGTTCGGGGACAGCGACCCGGGCCAGGTGACGCTCACGCTCGACCGGCCGTTTCTGGCCGGGATCATCGGGAAACACGGCGGGACCCTCCAGACCGCCGTCTCGGGCCCTTCGGAAACACGACTCGAGGTGACGGTCCCCCAGTCGGCATCGACCCGTCCGCTTCTCGAAGCACTGACCGACCGGTACGCCGATATCGACCTCACCGCCCAACAGACCAGACGGCCCGACCCTGGGACCGACCGACTGCTCACCGATCGGCAGCGAGAGATTCTGACCGCTGCGTATCACGGTGGATACTACGATATACCCCGAACCGTGACCGGCGAAGACCTCGCCAAATCGTTCGATATATCCGGTCCAGCAGTGTCAAATCACCTGAAATCCGCCCACCGTGCGGTGGTCGCTGAGTTCCTGGACACGACCGAAGAAATCAAATCCGATAACGAAGACTTACCATAGTAACCTCATCTTACGGCGAGGTATTCTCTCCTTAACACGTTTGCTCACAACACTTGCCGGCGTGTATGCGGAGAGAGGACGCTACAGATGTCATTCATTGATCGAATCACGATCGATCGGTTCGACCTCCGGCCGAAACTGATTCTCGCGTTCGTGCTCGTGGCAACACTCGTTCTCGTCACCGGGGCGATCGGCTACGTGAGTGTCGGGACCGTCGATGGACAACTTCACTCCGTCGTCGAGGACGACGTCGCGGAGGCAGACGCGGCGATGGAGATGAGATACGACCTGGAATCAGAGCGCCGTTCGCTCCTCGCTGTCGTGACCGGGCACGAGGGTGCCGTCGAGGAGTATCACAGTGCCGCCGCGGACTTCGAGACACAGTACACGACACTGGCCGAGCGAGACGATCTGACCGACGAGCAACGGGACCGTCTCTCGGAGATCGAAACGGCCCACGCCGAGGCGAGTCAGACGGCCGAGGCAGCGATCTCGGCGATGGAGGCCGGTGACGAGCAACTGGCTCGCGAGCGGGTCGACGAGATCGACGGCGTCTACGAGGACCTCGAAGCGGACACCGTCGCCTTCGAGGAGGACGCGAACGAGAAGATGGCGGCCTCCGTCACGGCGGCCGATCGAATGACCAACCAGAGCCACCTGCTCATCGTCGTGATGACCATCGGGGCCTTTCTCGCCGCGATCGCGATCGGCCTGTTCGTCGCTCGCCGGATCACGAAACCTGTCAAACAACTCGAAGCGGCGTCGATCGCCATGAGCGAGGGCGATCTGTCCGTCTCGGTCGACGAACACGTCGAAGACGACGAACTCGGGCGGATGACTGTGGCGTTCACCGAGATGCAGGTCAACCTTCGGGCGGTGTTCGACGAGATCGACACCTTCGGCACCAATCTCGCATCCGGGGACGACGATCTCCAGGAGCGCGAGCGCCGGACGGACTTCCCCGGAACGTACGGCGAGATCATGACGAATCTGGATCGTGGGGCCACCGAGATGGTCGGCGGGTTCGAGGAGATTCGATCGGCCAGTCAAGACCTCCAGGCCGGTCGTCTCGACCAGAAGATCGACACCGACCGGCCGGGCCAGTACGGCGCGATTCTGACGAGCTTCGACGACGGCATGCAGACGCTGTCCGGGAGCTTCGACGAGATCTCGACGGCGAGCGAGGGGCTGAAAGACGGCGATCTGGATCAGCGCCTCGACACGGACGCGCCCGGTGCCTACGGCCAGACGCTCGCAGATCTGGAGGCGGGCGTCCAGCAACTGGGCGACAGCATCGAGTCGGTCCAGTCGATCGCCACCGAGGTGGCCGCCTCCAGCGAGGAAGTGACCGCCAGCGCCGAGGAGATCGAGGCCGCGAGTGAAGAGGTCGCGACCTCGGTCGAGGAGATCTCGCACGGGGCAGAAACCCAGACCGAGAACCTCCAGGAAGTCGCCGGCGAGATGAACGACATGTCCGCGACCGTCGAGGAGATCGCCTCCTCGTCCGAAGAGGTCGCCGCGACCGCCACGTCAGCGGTCGAACGCGGCGAAACCGGGCGCGAACACGCCTCCGAGGCCTCTACCGAGATCGAAGCCATCGAATCCACTGCCGACGAGGCCACCGATCAGGTCCAGCAACTCGACGACAAGATGGAAGAGATCGGTGAGATTGTCGAAATGATCACCGGCATCGCGGAGCAGACCAACATGCTCGCGTTGAACGCGTCGATCGAGGCGGCCCGGGCCGGCGAAGCGGGTGAAGGCTTCGGCGTCGTCGCCAACGAGATCAAGTCGCTCGCAGAGGATGCCGGACAGGCGACGACGAAAATCGAAGCGCGAATCGAGGAGGTCCAGGCGACGACCGACGAGACGGTCTCGGAGATGGAAGAGATGCGAGAACGGGTCGCCAGTGGGTCCGAGACGATCGAAGACGCGATCGCCATGTTCGACGATATCGCCGATTCGATTCAGGAGGCCGAAGACGGCATTCGTGAGATCAGCGAGGCGACCGACGATCAGGCCGCGTCCACCGAAGAAGTGGTGTCGATGGTCGATCAGGTCTCCAGTGTCAGCCAGCAGACGAGTGCTGAAGCGAGCAACGTCTCGGCGGCGACCGAAGAACAGTCGTCGTCACTCTCGGAAGCGACCCAGACGCTCCAGGACCTCTCGATGCTGGCGGACGATCTCCACGACGAGGTCTCGGATTTCGACGTGGAGACGGACGGAAGTCAGCGACCCGCGACGCGTACCCGCGGGTCGATCGGCGCGACTGACCGCTCTGGGGTCGACACGTCGTCGACGCGCACCGAATCGACGTCAGAGCGGGCTGTGATGACGAACGATGGCCGGCTAGAGACCGAAGACGACGGCTCACCGAAAACGGTCGAGTGGTCCGATTCGGCCGGCGCCGCCCTCGACGACGAGGCCGACCAGACGGAGGGTGACGACTGATGTCCCCTGCCGCGACCCTCGAACCGCCCTCGCAAGTCCTCGTGTTCGCGCTGGGTGACGAACGGTACTGTGTCGGGATCGACCAGGTCGAGGAAATCGTCGCGACCCAGCCCATCAGCCCCGTTCCAGACTCCCCACGGATGGTCGAGGGAGTGATGGACCTGCGTGGAACGACGACCACGATCGTCGACCCGACGGTCCCGTTCGGCGTCACCGGCCCGGTCGACCAGCGCCAGGTCATCGTCTTCGAGGCCGACGACCAGCGGCGGATCGGCTGGCTCGTCGATCACGGTGAGCGTGTCCGGGAGTTCGAGAGTCCGGACGTCGAACCGGCCGAGGACACCCAACAGATCACCGGCATCCTGAACGCAGACGAGGAGTTCCTCTTCTGGGTCGATCCAGACCCGATCAACAGTCAGATAGCGAACTCCGAGTGAACCGCCTCGGGACGGGGCTCCGGGCCTGCGTCCGTCGTCTCGTGGAGGACGATCGCGACCAGTGCGACCCACTCGACGCGTCGTCTACGGTCGAGCTACGATGCGGTCGCCGTCCGCGGTCCGGGCCGATCGAGGTCCGACACCACAACCATCGACCGTGAGGATTCCCGCCGAACGGGTTCGACCGAAAGCCCAAGGGGTTGGGCTGGCCTAAACCCGACTACGAGCGCCGGGACCCGGTGGGGCCCGGCCCCCAAACCATGTGCTTAGGAATCCCCGGTGAAGTCATCGAAATCGACGGTAACGAAGCGACCGCGGAGTTCTGGGACGTCACCAAGACGGTCCGGATCGACGTGGTCGACGAACCGATCGAGGTCGGCGATCACATCCTCAATCACGCGGGCTTCGCGATCCGCAAGATCCCCGACGACGAGGTCGAAGAGACCCTCGCGATCTACGAGTCGTTCCTCGACGGCGACGAGGACGAAGCGCTCGACGAGATCGGGGCCCGCGACGCCGAACTCGGACTGGAGGGCTAACATGGCCGCCAGCACCGATCGGGACCTGCAGTTTCGCGATCCCGAGAAGGCCGAGCAACTCTCCGACCGCCTCGAAGAGTTGATGGCCGAGATCGACGGGCGCGTCGACGTCATGCACGTCTGTGGTTCTCACGAGCAGGCGATCGCGAAGTTCGGCCTGCGGAGCGTCCTCCCCGACGGCCTCAGCGTGCGGATGGGCCCGGGCTGTCCAGTGTGCGTGACGGACATGCCCGAGGTCGACGAGGCGGTCGCTCTGGCCGAGGACGGAAAGATCGTGACGACCTACGGCGACATGCTCAAAGTGCCCGGGACGGCCAAGAGTCTGGCCGACGCCCGCGACGAGGGCGCGGACGTGCGCGTGGTCTACAGCGCGAGCGAGGCCGCCGAGATCGCGGCGGAGACGGACGAGGATGTCGTCTTCTTCGCGACGGGCTTCGAGACGACCGCCGCACCGACCGCCGCCGTGCTCGCGGACGATCCGCCCGCGAACTTCTCGATTCTCTCGGCGCACAAGTACGTCCCGCCCGCGATGGAGGTCGTCGCGGAGATGCCCGACACGAACGTCGACGCCTTCCTCGCGGCGGGCCACGCCGCGGTGATCACGGGCTCTGGCATCTTCGAGGAGTTCGTCGACGAGTACGAAATCCCGACCGTCGTCGGTGGGTTCGAACCGCTCGACATCCTGCTCGGCCTCGTGAAGATCCTGGAGTTCGTCCGGGACGACGAGGCGGGCCTGGCAAACGCGTACCCACGCTGTGTCACCGAGGACGGGAACGTACCTGCCAAAGAGGCGCTCTGGGAGGTCTTCGAGACGACGCGGGGCGAGTGGCGCGGCATCGCGGAGATTCCCGACGCCGACCTGGCGCTCCGGGATGAGTACGCCCAGTACGACGCCCGCGAGATCTTCGACATCGACGCCGCCTACGAGGACGAACAGGACCCCCTCACCGCCAAATGCATCAGCGGCGATATCATGGCGGGCAAGGCCGATCCCGACGAGTGTGAACTGTACGGCGAGGAGTGCACTCCCGAGAACCCCGTCGGGGCGAGCATGGTCTCCAGCGAGGGCACCTGCAAGATCTGGCTCGAATACGGTGGGCACCCCGACCTATGAGTGAGAACGCCGAGACTGACGCCGAGGAGACGAACGCAGACGGGGCGGCCGAGGACACGACCGGCGACGGCGCGACCGCCGACGACGCGGCCGACGCCCCGGAGGCCGTGATCGACGCCGGCGTCGGCGCTGGCGGCGGGCGGATGCGCGAGTTCGTCGAGAGCGAGATTCTCGCGCGCTTCGGAGACGGGAGCGCCCGGGTCGGTCTCGGCGCACTCGAAGACGGATCGGTTCATTCCGTCGAGGGTGATATCGTGCTGACGACGGACACCCACGTCGTCGATCCGCCCGTCTTCCCCGGTGGCGACATCGGTGAACTCGCGATCTCGGGGACGGTCAACGATCTCGCGATGATGGGGGCGACCGACCCGATCGCACTCACCTGCGGGCTGATCGTCGAGGCGGGCACGCCAGAGTCGCTGGTGACCGACGTGCTGGATTCGATGGCGGCCGCCGCCGACCGGGTCGGCGTCGAGATCTCGACTGGCGACACGAAAGTGATGGGCGCGGGCGAGATCGATCGGATCGCGATCAACACGACGGGGATCGGCCGCGTCACGGGCGAGCCCTTGCAGGCCGCCCGCCTCGAAGCGGGCGATCGGATCGTCGTCTCCGGTCCGATCGGTGAACACGGCCTCGCGGTGCTCTCGGCCCGCGAAGGGTTCGATTTCGGCGGCGACCTCGCGAGCGACGTCGCGCCCGTGAACGACCTCGTCCGCGCGGCGATGGCGGCCGGTACCGTTCGGACCGCGACCGACCCGACGCGTGGCGGCCTCGCGATGGCGCTCAACGAGTTCGCGAGTTCGGCCGACGCGGGGATCGCGGTCGAAGAACGCGCGATTCCGATCTCGGAGGCGGCCTCTGCGGCGGGCGAAGTGCTCGGGATCGAACCGCTCGACGTCGCCAACGAGGGCGTCGCCGTCTTCGGCGTCGCGCCCGACGATGCGGACGCGGTCGTCGATGCCCTTCGCGAAGCGGGGGCGCCGGACGCAACGATCGTCGGTGAGGTCCTCACCGATCACCCGGGCCGGGTCGTCCTCGACACCGGGATCGGGCGGCGCTATCTCGCGGAACCCACTGGGGAGCAACTCCCCCGGATCTGCTGATGCACGAGTTCTCGATCGCCACCGGGATCGTCGACGTGGTCCGCGAGGAGGCCACCGACCACGGCGCCGACCGCGTCGAGTCGATCACCGTCGCGGTCGGTGAGGCCAGCCACGTCAACCCGGAACAGCTGGAGACCTGTCTGACAGTCGCCACGGAGGACACCATCGCCGCCGACGCGACCCTCGACATCGAGACGGTCGAGCCCTACGGCAGTTGTTCGTGTGGCTGGGCCGGTCGCCCCGAGACGAGCGATCGCGCGCTGGCGTACGCCCCCGATCTGCGCTGTCCGGAGTGTGAGGCACGGATCGACCTCGAAGAGGGCGACGGCTGTCGGGTGATGGAACTGGCCGTGCCGAGCGAGGACGCCGACGAGACAGAGACGACACCATGATTCATCGAACGTCTACGACGGCCCGCATCGACGCGTCGATCACTCGCATCGACGCCTGGCTGGACCGCCTCGTGGGCCCACTGCGGGCCCACCGCATCGGGATCGATCAGGAGCACGGCGACGAGGGGCACGACCACGGCGAGGGGACGGCCGACATCCTCGAACGGTTCGCCCGCCAGGCCGACGCCCTGCACGAGGAGTTGGTCCACGACCGTGGCCTCCGAGTCGTCGGGTTCGTCGGCGCGACGGGCGCGGGCAAGACCCGCCTGATCGAGCGACTCATCGAGCGGACCGACGACCGCGTCGGCGTGATCGTCGGTGACGTCGCCGGTGAGGACGACGCCGAGCGGTTCCGCGCGCTCGGGGCCGACGTCGCGAGCGTCGCGACCGGCAAGGAGTGTCATCTCGATCCCGGGCTCCTCGAGGATGCCCTCACGGAGATCGACCTCGACGCGATCGACCGACTCTACGTCGAGAACGTCGGGAACATGGTCTGTCCGGCGGATTTCCCGCTGGGCGCACAGGCGCGCGTGGTCGTCGTCTCCGCGACCGAGGGTGACGACGTGATCCGCAAACACCCCCTCCTGTTCCAGGCGGGCGATCTCGCGGTGATCAACAAACGTGACGTCGCGGACGCGGTGAACGCCGACCTCGACCGGATGGAACGGGACCTCGCCGCCATCGCGCCCGGGATGGACGCGATCCGGACCGACGCCGAACACGAGGCTGGCATCGACGCCCTCGCGAGTGCGATCGACGAGCGGGTCGAAGCGCACAGCCATCAGGACGCCGATCACGATCACACGCCCGGCCACGACCACGGCCACGACTGAACCGTTTTCGTCGTCGCGTTCTGCGACCGCCGAGTCGAAACTGTCTCGGGCGGGCCGGCCGACCATCGTCCATGGGCGACGTGAGCGACGACCGGGTGTACGACGACGATGGCCCGGCATCGACGGCGTATCTCGGCACGGTCGACGGGGTGGTCACACTCGACGTCTCGACCGATCGCATCGGTCGGTTCGCACTCGAACACAGCGCGGTCGTGCGCGACCTCGCGGTCGTCGACGACCGGGTCGTCGTCGCGACCGCCGAGGACGTGGTGGTCCTCTCGGACGGCGCGACCGCGACGGGCTTCGGGGAGGCCATCGCCGTCGGGGGCAGCGATACGATTCTCGCGGCCGGGCCCGAAGGCCGTATCGCACGGCTCTCGGACGGCGTCTGGTCGACCGTCGGGGACCTGCAGGACGTTCGCTCGATGGCCGGCCCCTACGTCGGGACGGGCGATGGAGTGTATCGCGCTGGCGACTGCCTTGCCTACGAAGGACTCGTCGGCGCGAACGCGCTCGCGGCCCCAGATCCTGGCTGGGCCGGAACCCACGAGGGCCTGTATCGCATCGCAGACCAGGGCTACGAACACGACGGCGTGATCCGTGCGGTCGCCGCCGCGGGTGACGCGGTCCACGCTGCGACCGCCGAGGCGGTGTTCGAACGCGACCCCGAGGGCTCGGGCGGCCCGAGCGCGTGGACCGACCTCGATCCGCCGACCGAGGCGCCGATCGCGGCGCTGGCCCACGGACCGCGGGGCCCCGACGGCCAGCGCACGCTGCTCGGCGTGACCGTCGACGGCGTGGCCGTCCTCCGCCCGGCGGCGAGTGCGGACGGCGGCGACGAGTGGCGACGGCGCACGCTGGGCTTCGAGGGCATCGCGGGCCTGGTCGTCGCCTGAGCGATCGCGATCGAAACAGGGTAATTCGAGGCCCGACCCCCTTCGACCATGATCTTCAGTGCGTCCAGTTCACAGGCGCTCGCGGCGGCGCTGGCCGACGCGACCGCACACGATCTCGGAGCGGTCACCGTCGAGCGGTTCGCGGACGGCGAACGCATGGCGCGGATCCACGACGACCCCGGCGCACACGCCGTCGTCGTCGCCGCGACGACGTCGGACGCGGCCCACGTCGAGTGTCTCCAACTCCAGGACGCCGTCCGCGAGGCTGGCGCTGACTCGGTCACGACAGTCCTGCCCTATATGGGCTACGCCCGCCAGGACGATGCCTTCCGCTCGGGTGAACCCGTCTCCGCACGCGCGATGGCCCGGGCGATCGCGACGGGCACCGATCGGGTCGTGCTGGTCAACCCTCACGAGAAAAGCGTCGTTGAGTACTTCGACGTGCCAGTCGCGGTCGTCGACGCGTCGGATCGTCTCGCGGCGGGCCTGCCCGACGATCTGGCGGATCCGCTCGTCATCGCACCGGACGAGGGCGCGACCGCGCTGGCCGACGGCCTCCAGAACGCGATCGACGGCGGCGCGACCGATTACTTCGAGAAGACACGCAATCGCGAGACCGGCGCGGTCACCGTCGAACCCAGCGATGCAGACGTCGCGGGGCGTGACGTCGTCCTCGTCGACGACATCGTCGCGACCGGATCGACCATGTCCGAGGCGATCGCCGCCCTGGCCGATCGGGGCGCGCGCCGCGTGTTCGTCACCTGCGTCCACCCCGTGCTCGCGGGGAGCGCGCGCGAACGCCTCGAACGCGCGGGCACCGACCGGATCGTCGGTACGGATACGATCGATCGGTCGGTGAGTCGGGTCAGCGCCGCGCCCGCGGTCGCGACCGCGATCGACCCGCCGGAGTGACCGCGATCGAGCAGTCGCGAAACCCCCTCACTCGACCGGCTCTGCGAACCCGAAGCGCGCTTTGAGATCGGTTACCTCGACGTCGACGGTGTCTCCGACTGCGGTGCCCGGAACGAACAGGGTAAAGTCCTCGACTTTCGCCACGCCGTCGCCGTCGCTCCCAACGTCGTCGATGGTGACCGTCAGTTCGTCGCCCTCGCGGACGGGCGCGGTCAGATGGCCTTTGGCGACGAGATACAGCTCCGAGGAACTATCGCGGGACGCGTCGGGGCGGACCTCACGAACGTACTCGAAGTCGCCTTCGATGTCGCTGATTAGCTCCTCCAGATCTCGCCCGTCGAAGACCTTCGCGACGAAATCCCCGCCCGGCGCGAGAATCTCGCTCGCGACCGCGAACGCCTGGCGGACGAGGTGGACCGACCGGGCGTGATCGAGGTCGTACTCGCCGCTCATGTCGGGAGCCATATCGGAGACCACGACGTTCGCCTCGCCCACGGCGTCGACGACGCGATCGATCGTCGCTGCGTCGGTCAGATCGCCACGGATCGTCTCGACCGGGGCCTCGGGATCGTCGAGGTCGTCGATCGACTGGCGGTCGACGCCGACGACGCGGCCGTCCTCACCGACGCGCTCGGCGGCGACCTGGAGCCACCCGCCGGGCGCCGCGCCGAGGTCGACGACCGTCCGGCCCAGGCCGAGCAGGTCGGCGGTCTCGTCGAGTTGCTGGAGTTTGTAGGCGGAGCGCGCGCGATATCCCTGCTGTTTCGCGCGGTTGTAGTAGTCGTCTTTCCCGCTCATGGCTGGGCCACCTCGGGCGAGTGGCCAGCGACGGGTGGCACCTGGGGGTGCGAAAACTCGGTCATACACCAGCGAGGCGGTCGATCCTGAAAGGGGCGTCGGAGAGCGGTGGTGGGGACTGTCGTCGATCACTCGTCCGTGCTTCCCGTCCCGGCCCCAACGTCTTTGAGTGTGGCCGCTCCGTCCGTGGACTCTCCACCGGGCAGCCCCGAACTACTCGATCCGACGTTCGTCGGCGTGAAGGTGAGATACATCGTCGCCGTGGCCGCCGCCCAGCCAGTGAGTGCCACACCGCCGAAAAAGCCCAGCAGGACGTCGGCGGTCGGGCCTGGCACGGTCACCACCGCCGGCACGATCAGTCCGGGCGCGGCGAGGAGACTCACCGCCCCGAGGATCGCGACGATCCGGATCGCGTTCCCACGGGCCAGCGCGACGCTTTCGAGGACCGCGCCGAGTGGGCCGTGGGAATCGATCACGATCGCGGGAATCGTGAGTGCGGTCACGATCGCGACGTAGACGCCCGGGAGCACGACAAAGAGGCCGCCGAACGCGATGAACACCACGAGGAGGGCCGCACCGAGCACCGCGAGCACGAGTCGAACGACGAGCGATCGCTCCCGAGTCTGGTGGCCCAACTCGCGGGCGAACACCTCTATGAGACCGGCAAAGGCGAGCACCACGAGCACTGGCCAGACGATCGGAACGAACACAGCGAACCCGCCGAGCAGACCGAGGCCGAGCGTCAACGGGGTCTCACCGACCAGCGTCGCGCTCCGTGAGAGGATCGATCGGACGTCGCCGTTCCCGACACTCGTCTGGGACATACTGTCTCTTTTTCTTCTGGAATAAAGTACGTTCCGCGCCGCATGGGGTCTAGTACCGCGGGAGGGGGTCCTCCCCTCTGGTGCGACCGGACAGCGGCCGACTGCGCCGGGGCTGGTCACCGACGATGCGGTCGCCGCTTCCGCTTCAGAACCCGTCTGCGTTCGTCTGCTCGACATCGTGTCTGTGCGGGCCTATCTCCACAGGTCGCATCTCTAACACCCCATTAATGATGCCACAGCAATCCCAACAGCCGCCCCTCGCCGATGTCTGACTCGTCCGCCGCCCCGCGCCCACCACTCCTCGCCTTTCCTGGCGCGAAGCTGACGTACATCACGACGACGGCCGCGGTCCCACTACTGTACACGACGCCACAGACGAACACGAAGAGGGCAGCGACCGCTGCCGACGGCAGCGTCACGGCGATGTGGACCAGCGCGGCCGGGACGACGAGGAGACTGAGACCGCCGAAGACGGCGAGGACTCGAATCCTCTTCCCTCGCATCCGCGATGCGCTCTCTGACCGGGCGTCGAGGGGCCCTTTCGAATCGACGACGATGGCTGGCCAGGTGAGTGCGCTCCCGAGGGCGACGTAGATCCCGGGGACGATCACCAACAGGGTGCCGAGGGCGACGATGACGGCGACGACGGCGCTGCCGAGCAGGAGACTGATCGCCCGCACGAGCACTGACCGGTCCCGTGACGTAATACCCAGGTCGCGGGCGAAAACCTCGACGAGGACGCCACCCACGAGCACGGTCAGGAACGGGCCGACGTAGGGGACGAAGAGTGCAACCGCGCCGACGACGCCGAGGCCCAGCGTCAGCGGGTTCTCACCGACCAGACGGCCTGTCCGCGAGAGGATCGCTCGAACCGATCCGTCCGACGCTGTGGCCTGAGACATGCGCGATCTATCGGGTCAGGGGACAAAATTATTCCGTCCGCTGGGGTGGTGGATCGAACCGATCGGTCGCCTCGACGGAGACGGACGCCCCCAGGCGATCGACTGCGACACGGTCGGGCCCAGTGTCCGCTGTTGGCCCCAACGCCCACCGCAACGTGAAGTGTTTATACCTGCCCCGGTCGAACCCCCGACAACGATGTTCGACGCGATCGTCAGCGCGGATACGCTTCAGGACGCCCTCGATTCGGTCAGCGTCCTCGTCGAGGAGTGCAAACTCCATCTCGACGAGGACGGCCTCCAGGTCCGGGCCGTCGACCCCGCCAACGTCGGCATGGTCGATCTCACACTCGACGCCGCCGCGTTCGAGTCCTACGAGGCCGACGGCGAACTCATCGGGGTCAATCTCTCGCGACTCGAAGACATCGCGGGGATGGCCGCCGCCGACCAGTTGATCCACCTCGAACTCGACGAGGAGACTCGCAAACTCGAGATCTCGATCGACGGCCTGGAGTACACCCTCGCGCTGATCGACCCCGACTCGATCCGCCAGGAACCCGACATGCCCGATCTCGACCTGCCCGCCCGGATCACGCTCGAAGGCCGCGACGTCGATCGGTCGGTGACGGCCTCGGATATGGTCAGCGACCACATCGCGCTGGGGGTCGACGACGCCGCCGACCTGTTCTACGTCGACGCCGAGGGCGACACCGACGACGTCCACTTCGAACTCCACAGCGACGATCTGATCGATCTGGAGGCCGGCGACGCGCACTCGCTGTTCTCGCTCGACTATCTCAAAGACATGAACAAGGCGATCCCCGCCGACGCCGAAGTCGAGATGGAACTCGGTGAGGAGTTCCCCGTGAAGATGCATTTCGACATCGCGGACGGCCAGGGCGCGGTCACGTTCATGCTGGCCCCGCGCGTCCAGTCCAACTGATTCGATCCCCGCTCGATCCGCGTCAGCACCTGACTGTCGGTCGCGGACCGGCCGTCCGACGGGCGTCTGACGAAGCGTTTTCCGCGCTGCGCTCCCTGCCTCAGACATGCCCAGTCTCGACGCCGCCTATTCGAGCGCGCGTCTCGACCGCGATCCAGGCCGGATCGCCCTCGGCGCGGCGGCGTGTCTGATCGGCACGGTCGCCATCGCCGTGGCGGTGCTCGCGGTGGTGACGCCGGTGGGATCGTTCGTCTTCGGATCTGAGACGCAGGCCCGCCTGATCGCCGGCGTCGGCGGCGGGTTCGGCCTGCCGGTCGTGTTCGCGGGTCTCGTCGCCGTCCTCCCGAGCGACCGCGCCGAACGGATCGGCGTCGCGCTCGGCGCTGGCGGCTGTCTGGGAGGGGTCGCGCTGTTCTGGGGCACCTATCCCGGCGGGTGGGGCGTCGGCGGCCAGTGGGCGTTCCCGACGCTCGTGGTCTATTTCCTCGGGAGCACGCTCGCCTTCCTCGCGGTGCTCTGGACGCTCGCGACCTATCGCGTCCGGAATCGGCCGGGCGGGGCGATCGCACTCGACGTTCAGCGGCCCGGTGAGACTCACACCGTCCAGGTCTCGGCCGCCGAATTCCGACGCTATCGGGAGTTGATCGCGGCCGGCGAGGACGGTCGCGTGCTCGACGACCTGGGCCTCCGCGAGGAGTGACACGCGTCGAACGCCCGTCAGACGCGGCTCATCAGCCCTGATACTCGGGGGGAACGATTGATACCGGTCGTCGGTGACCTGGAACATATGTCCGAAACGACAGTCTATGCGGTCACCGGGGCGAAAGGTGGCATCGGGAAGACGACCACCAGCATCTCGGTCGCGTCGGTGCTGGCCGCGGCGGGCCGGTCGGTGTTGCTGGTCGATGCGGACCTCGCGATGGCGAACGTCGCGGACTTTCTGGACACGGCCTTCGAGGACGGTACGCACGCCTCGATCCACGACGTGCTCGCGGGCGCGGTCGGCCCCGCCGACGCCATCTTCGAGGGCCCGCTCGGTGTCGAGATGTTGCCCTGCGGGTCGAGTCTCGAAGACTTCGCCGCGGTCGACGCACGCGATCTACCGGCGCTGATCGCTGCCCTCCGCGGGCGAGGGTACGACGACATCGTCGTGGACACCGGCGCGGGCCTGAGCGACGCGACGCTGCTCCCCGTCGCGGCCGCCGACGAGGCGGTCGTCGTCACGCGCCCGCGGGTCGGGTCGGTCGACAACGCCGTCGCGACGATCGATCTGGCGGGCCGTGTTCGGACACCCGTCGCGGGAGTGGTCGTCACGGACGCGACGCGGGCCGCACCCGACGGCGATCAGGTCGCCGACGCGCTCGGTGTCGATCTGCTCGGGACGGTCCCACGGGACGGCGCGGTCCCGGCGGCCCAGGAGGCGGGCCGTCCGGTGCTCCAGACCGATCCCGCAGGCCCCGCTGCCCAGGCGTATCGGGTGATCGCGCGTCGGATGGTCGAGATCGAGACGCCCGGTCCCCAGGCCGCCGAGGGGCCGACTGCCGCGCCCGAGACCTCCGTGCCTGAGGCCACCGCGCCCGAGACCGACGACCGACCGGCGGCCGACGACCGATCGGTGCTCGGTCGGGTCGCCGCCGCGACCGTCGGCCGCATCTCCGGCAATTAGAGGTCCGCGGCGTCGAGGGCGGCCTCGACGCCGTGATCGTCGAAGACGACTGCGGCGACGGCTTGCGTGATCGCTTCGGGATCCGCGTGCTGAAAGATCGACCGCCCCATCGAGACGCCCGCCGCGCCGGCGTCCATCGCGCCACGCACCATCTCGATGGTCTTCTCGTCGGTCCCTTTCGCTCCGCCCGCGATCAGGACTGGCTTGGTCGTCGCCGCGACGACCGTCTCGAAACTCTCGGCGTCCCCCGAATACGCCGTCTTGATGACGTCACACCCCACCTCCTCGGCGATCCGGACCGCGTGCGCGAGGGCGTCGGGATCCGAGCCGTCGATGCCCTCGCCGCGGGCGTACGCCATCGCGAGCACGGGCATGCCCAGGCGCTCGGCCTCGCTGGTGATCTCCGCGAGATCCGTCAACTGTTGGGATTCGTACTGACTGCCGACGTTGATGTGAAAAGAGACGGCGTCGGCCCCGGCCCGGACGGCGTCGTCGACGCTCGCCGTCCGGCGCTTGTCGTCTTCGTCCGGGCCGATCGTCGTCGCGCCGTTGGTGTGGACGATGTAGCCCGCATCCCCCAGATTCGCGTGGACGCGATCCGCGATGCCCCGGTGTGAGAGGACTGCTGTCGCCCCACCGTCGGTGATCGCGTCGACCGTCGATTCCACGTCTCGGAGCCCGTCGACCGGCCCCATCGTGAGCCCGTGATCGACGGGAACGACAATGTACCGATCGTCGTTCCCGATGCGTGTCAGGCGTGCGCGCGTCCCGGCTGTCATTGGGAGGGAGTAGCACGTTGAACGCTCAAGTGCGTTCCGATCCGGGCGGGGCTCCCCAGTGGTAATCTCTCCATCGCCCCGCATTCTTCAAGGGCTGGCCGGTGTTTCTCTCGGCATGGACATCGCCGCCTCGACCTGGACGGACCTCGACGCCGCTGACGTCGAGGTCGTCTTCCTCCCGGTGGGGAGTACCGAACAGCACGGCCCGCACGCCCCGACGGGGACGGATTCGATCGCCGCCGAACGGATCGCTCGCGAGGCCGCCGCCGACCGCGAGGACGCCATCGTCGCGCCGACGATTCCCGTGGGTGTCTCTGCAGAGCACCGCCAGTTCACGGGGACGCTCTGGGTCAGCCCCGAGACCTTCCGACGATACGTCCGGGAGACGATCGAGAGCTGTCTCGCCCACGACTGGCGACGGATCGTCGTCGTCAACGGCCACGGCGGCAACAGCGACGCGCTCCGGGAGGTCTGTGCCGAGATTTCCCGGGCCGAACGCGCGTACGCCGTCGCGTACACCTACTTCGACGCGATCGACGCCGCGGATTTGGGCCACGCCGGCCCGGTCGAGACCTCGATCGTCGCCGACGAACGGCCCGAGTCCGTCCACCCCGATCG
Organism: Halococcoides cellulosivorans; assembly: GCF_003058365.1. NCBI lineage: Archaea > Methanobacteriati > Methanobacteriota > Halobacteria > Halobacteriales > Haloarculaceae > Halococcoides > Halococcoides cellulosivorans. The sequence goes on from NZ_CP028858.1 coordinate 132,875, forward strand.
ATACGACGACGCCGCGGCGGGCGCTGGCGACTCGTTCGGTGAGTATCACGTCGGGACGAATCTCGCCTACGACTTCGCCGAGTTCACGGACAACGGGACGATCGGCGACCCGCGCGGGGCGACCGCCGAACGGGGAGATGAGGTCGTCGAGAGCGCCGTCGACGCGCTGGACTCGCTGGTCGATCGGGTGCTGGATCGATCGCTCGACGCGCCCGCCCATCGGTGAGGTCACAGTCGACCGCCGGTATTCAAGGCGTCACCACCCCGAGCGCCGGTATGGTTCTGTCTCGACGCGACTATCTCGCCACGCTGGCGGCGGGCGCTGTGGGGGCAGTGGGCGGCTGCAGTCGTTCGGAGACAGGCGAGACCGTGACGCCGGTCGACGTGAACATTACGACAGAGCCACCGACCGAGACGACGCGGTCCACGACTCGCGAGACGACTCCTGAACTGACGGGGGGCCAGTCGTGGCCAGCCCCGCGGTTCGGGCCCGGAAATACTGCCGCCAATCCAGGCGCTCTGGGGCCATACGGGGATTTCGAGACCGAGTGTACATTCACAGCGACGGACTGGCCGACGCCAGTCGAAGATACCGTCGTCGGCATCTCCACCGTCGCCGTCGACGACGGGACAGGCTACGTCGCGAGAGTCGGGCCACATCTCGGGCACGAAACTGTCGCCTTCGATATCGACGACGGGACGGTTCTCTGGCGATCGCAGATGGACCTCGATCCGGACGAACGAATCCTGGCCCACCCGTCGGCGTTCTCGACGACGGTCCACCTGACGACCACCGACGATCGGATCTACTCGACGATCCCTGGCGATTTCCTGGAGGGCCCCGCGATCGTCGCGTTCGACCGCTCTGGTGCGCGACTGTGGACGCACGATCAGCGGTGGTCGACGGCTCTCCAGCGATACCGGGACGGCATCGTCGTCGGACAGTCAGACGGTGCGCTGACGGCCATCGCCCGTGACGGGACCGTTCGCTGGCGAACTCAGGGTGTCGACGCCATCGATCGGGGAATCGCCCCGCACGGGCCACCGGCCGTCACTGACAACCACGTCGTGACCACGGCGGGCGACTCGATCGTCGCGGTCGATCACGACGGTGACCGACAGTGGGTGCGGCAGTTCGACCTGCAGGACGGGTCCGGCCCGCAGACGTTCCATCGCAACGTCGTGGCTGGATCGGGGCTGTACGCCCTGCCCGCGACCCTGGGGTCGCTGATGTGTCTCGATCCCGCGACGGGGGAGACGCGATGGGTGGCCACGCCAAAACAGGGGTCGATCGACGAGGTGGCCGTCGGCGGCGACGAACGCGTCACTGCAGCGGGCCGCGTTGGATTCGATCAGCTACCCGCGGTGGGCGACGGCCAGATCTACGTGACTGGTCGGGAGGAGGGGTCCGGCAGAGCCGAATATCCACGCTTCTACGCCCTCGACGCCGAGAGTGGGGATCTGGAATGGTTCTGTGACCTCCTGAGCGTTCCCACGACGCGTCCAGTGCTCGCGGATGGGCGGATCTACGTCGGCCTCGAACGCGGCGAATTCGTCGCGGTCGGTATCGCAAACCGATCGATTACGGCGGTGCACGCCGGGCGGACGCGTCTGTTCGGAGACTGGATGGCGGTCGTCGGGCGCCGCCTGATCGTCGCCTCGGACGAGACTGTCCGCATCGGCGGTCCGCCGTAACCGCCCAGTGGCAACTGCGGGCCGCTCACTCGTCGTCCGCGTCGTCGAGTTCGCCGCGGATCTGCGGGAGCGTACTCGCCAACTCGCCGGCCTGCTCGTGGGCGGTCTCGACCGAGTCGATCAACTCCTCGACGCGTTCGATCTCCGCGGCGAGGTCGTCGCCGTCCTCGAACGCGTCGGCGCGCTCGCCCATGGTGTACCACTTCTTGGCGTCGTAGAGGTGATCTGTGGCCTCGCCGACGTCCAGTGCGGACCGAAGCCCGTTGAGCACGCCCAGCGCGTTGTCGGCCTCGACATCCCAGATCGCGTCGGCCTCTGGCAGCGCCGCGCGAGCGAGTTCGAGGCTGTCCTCGACGTCGGTGCGCATCTCGGTGGCGGCCTCGCCGAACAAATCGTCGTCGCCCAGTGTCGCCTGACTCATGTGTCAAAGTCGCGGGGCCGATCGCTTAAAAGATAGCCGGAGAGCGGAAGTGAAATCTTGCTGTGCGATGGCTGTGTTACCGATTTGCGAGCGGGTCGAGGTCGGGGCTGACCCCGCCGAGCACGCTCATCGGGTAGTACCGCAGTGCCGTCTCGATGGGCACTTCGACGGTCGCGACGATCACGGCGAGCGCGATCAGCGCCAGGCCCGCGTAGCCGACGCCCAGCGCGACAAGTACCGCCGACGCGTGGCCGAGAACGATCCAGCCACCGATCAGCGGGACGGCGAGCACGCCCGCCGTCAGCCAGAGCACCGTCGAGCGGACCATGTTCGCGAGCTGTGTGAGCGCGAGCATGACGACCGCGTAGATGCCGTACTCCTCGAGCGACGCTCGAATCGAGCCGATAAGTCGTCGCCACCCGGTGATCGGGCCGCAGTCCTCGACGATCATGATCGGGACGACGAACTCCCGGGTGAACCCCTGGACGAGCGCGGCCGGGATCGACACGGCCATCACGAGCGGCCAGACGAGCACGAACAGCGCGCCGCTCGCCTCGACGCCGGCCGCCATTCCGGAGAGTACGAGCAGGTACGGGGCCATCACGACGACGGAGACGATCGTTCCGAGGACGACCCGGAACCCGAACAGCCAGAGGCCGTGGCGGAGATAGCGCCTTGCGTCCGCCCGGATCGCGACCCGATCGCTCCGGAGCGCTTCGATGAACGCGAACTCGGCGATCGACGACGCCAGGATCAGCCCGATCGCGCCGCCGATCGCGACGGCGATGGCGACGTACGCGCCCGCTGGCTGCAGTCCCAGGAGTTCGCCGACGGCGATCGGCGCGAGTGCCCCCGCGGTGAGGATCAGCCCGCCGCCCTGGCCGACGAGGACCAGCAGTGCGATCAGGCCCGTCCACTCGCTGCGCTCGACCGGTCGAAGCCGGTCGCTCGCCAGGTCGATCGCCGCCGAGAGGCCGTCGATCGCTGCATAGCTCATACTGATGCTCACACCGGGGGCCCCAAAATGCCCGTGGAAACGGCGACCGACTCGCCGGCCGGGCCCCGCTCGCCCGACGCTACACTGGCTCGACCCGTTCGACGCGCATCCGTGGATAGCCGTCCTCGTCGGCCATCCGGGCGATCACGCGGGTCTCGTCGGTCACGATCTCGACCTCGACGGTCGCAAAGTCGCCGGTGAACTCCGTATAGCCCCACTCGGTCGTGGCCCGCGCGACCGCTTCGTCGTCGATGTCGATGGTGACACCCTCACAGAACGGCTGATTCGCGATCGCGCTCTCGATGGCGCGAGCCAGGTCGTCGGCGCTCGCGGGGCTGATCGGCGTGCCCGCGAACTGGTGGTAGAGCGCACCCAGCTTGATGCCCGCCTCGAAACACGCACTCTCGGCGGCAGTCGGGCCCCTGTCACTGACTCTGTCGCCGTCTTCGGGATCGGCGTCGTCCATACCGCCGATCGGTGGGCCGGGCCCGAGAAGGTTCGGTCCGAACCACATCATACTTACTGACCGCTCGCGGATGTCCACCCGAATGGACGAGCCGGTCTTGCTCACGGGTGCCGGTGGCCGGGTCGCCGAGGCCATCCTCGAAGGGCTGGCCGACGACTACGAGTGGAAACTCCTCCTTCACAGCCCGCCGACCGAGGAGCCCGATCACGAGTTCATCGTCGGTGACGTCACCGACGAGTCGACCGTTCGGGAGGCCGTCGCGGGCGTCGAGGCGATCATCCACCTCGCGGGCGATCCCCGGCCCGAGGCGTCCTGGGAGAGTGTGCTGACCAACAACATCGACGGCACCCAGAAGATGTACGAAGCGGCGGTCGCCGCCGGCGTCGATCGGTTCGTCTACGCCTCCTCGAACCACGCCGTCGGCGCGTTCGAGACGCCCGATCGCACCCCCGAGATGTACCGTCCCGACGACGACTTCCTGCTCGACGGCACGGAGTTCCCCCGCCCGGGCAACCACTACGGGATCTCGAAGGCCACTGGCGAGGTCATCGGCCGATACTACCACGACGAGTACGATCTGTCGGTCTGTAACGTCCGGATCGGCAACCTCACGCGTGGCCACCCGCCGATCGACTACGAGCGCGGGCAGGCGATGTGGCTCTCCTATCCCGACTGTGCGCACCTCCACCAGCGCACGCTCGAAGCCGACTACGAGTTCGAAATCGTTTACGGCATCAGCGACAACGATCGCAAGTACTACTCGATCGAGCGGGCCCGCGAGGCGCTGGACTACGAGCCACAGGACAACAGCGCGGAGTGGGACGGCGAACAGAAGGTCGCGTAAGGACTCCCGACCACGAAACGGAGTATCCCGTCCCAAACAGATTTATTCCGTTTCGGCCCGTACGAACCCCATGGACGATCCAGAGCAGCGGGCGAGCGCCGAGGAGCGCGCCGATCCACCCGATTTCGGTGCGCTGGTCCCACTGGACGAGGTCGTCCGCGGCGATCGGACGCGTGACGACTTCTACGAGGCGGTCCTCGCACTCGACAGTCCGGCGACGGCGAGCGAGGTTGCCGGCCGCGCGGGCCACGGCGTCGACGCGGCACGCGAGTATCTCGACTGGTTCGAGCGCATGGGCATCGCAACTCGGGTTACGGAATCGCCGGCCACCTACGAACGGAACCAGGCGTATCTGAACTGGCGGCGGGTCCAGCGCCTCCGGGAGGAGTACCCGAGGGAGCGACTCGTCGAGTTGCTCCAGACCGAATCGGACCGTATCGAGACGTTCCGTAGCGAATTCGATGCCAGGTCACCGGACGCCGTCTCGATAACGGCGGTGGCCGAATCGACCGACCGAACCGTCGAGGACGTCTGGGAGCGCGTCTCCGCGTGGCGAACGGCCCGCCGTCGGGTGGCGCTGCTCGAACGAGCCCTCGCGTCGGGGGCCGACGACGCGGCGGACCAGCCCTCGCCCGCATGAGCGAAGACGACTCCGACGCGGTCGGTGCCCCGGTCGATTTCGACCGACTGGATGTCATCCGAGACCGGTTTGCGAGCGACGACCGATTCACTCGCATCGAGGCCCAGCCAGACGTTGCGCCCGATCGACTGGTGTGTGTTTACGACGATCGATGGTACCCCGATCACGTCGAATCCGCCCGTCTCGACGTGGTCTGGTACGAAAACGGAGACTTCTCGATCCACTACCACGAAGGTTACGAGTCGGAGAGTTTCGATCACCGGTGGGACCGACATCCGTCCGACCACAATGTCAGAGATCACGTTCATGAGGGGCCAGCGGCCCCGACGCCCGGGACTGACGCGTCCCATCCCGGAGATTGGCGGGACGTTCTCTCGATGGTGCTGTCCGAAATCGAAGATCGACAACGCGCCTTTTGGGAGTCCTGACCTGCCCCTCGTAGAAACATATACGGCGTCGCATCCACTACCCAGGAGTATGGCGACGTCGGTGAAAATCGGGACCGACACCAAAGACAAACTCGAACAGCTCCAGGCGCAAATCAAACTCGAAACGGGCCGAAAAGTGACCCAGCAGGCGCTGCTCGACCGGATCGTCAGCCAGTCGTTCGCGTCGAAAGCGGCCCTGATCGACTCGTTTCGCGACGAGTTCGACGGGCTGCCCGATTCGGAGATCGATCAGTTCCTCGGGGAGACGTTTGCGTCCGGATCACCGATCGACGAATCGGACGTGGATCGGGTGCTCTACGAGGACGAGGCCGGGAACGAATGAGCGTCATCGTCGATACGGGTGTCTGTTACGCCCACCACGACGAAGACGTCCCCCGTCACGACACCGCTCAAGCGGCGATGCGTCGCGTTCTCGCCGGTGAGTACGGCCAACCCTTCGTCTCTGAGTACGTCTTCGACGAGACGGTGACACTGACCCGCGCCCGGACCGGTCGATACGCAGACGCCAGGCGCGTGGCCGACCACCTCGATGGATCCGCGAGTCCGTTCGAACTGCTCGTCGTCGACGAGCACACCTTCCAGCAAGCCAGGGACGTATTCGATCGATACGACGATCACGACTTGAGTTTCACCGACGCGACGACGATCGCGCTGGCCCAGGATCGCGAGATCGACCACGTCCTCGCGTTCGACGACGACTTCGACGGGATCGTCGATCGGTTGGACCCCGATCGACTCGTGTAAGGCGGCACGCAGTTTGGCCCCACGTCGCGACTCCAGGCGTGAATTCACCTCGCCACGGCCGTCGTTCACGACGACTGTACGGTGCTCTATTCCGGCGATCCCGATTTTGCGGATCTCGACGAGATCGAGACGGTCGTCCTGTGACCGAGCCACGCGCCACTTCGTCGACGAGCACCGGGGCGACGACGCTGGGGGAATTCGCGGGCTGCAAGCTCATCGATCCTCTACGCCCCTGTCCGATGCCGACCCCTCACGATCGAACACATGGGATATGTTTCTTTTTCGACCAGATGGATGGATTTATATACGACGTACTATTCACCGCTCGACAACACATGCGCCGTCAGGTCCGTCGTGGAGTCGCCGTGTTGTTCGCCGTCTTACTGGTTAGTACCGCCACTGTCGGTCCGGCACTCGCCGGACTGGGTGAGGACGCGTCCGAGCGCAGTCTCGCGGACGACCGACTCGCTGAGGAGTCGTCGACACTGAACACATCGGACCAGTCCACTACCCAGTCGTACGGCCCGAACCGGTCGGAACTCGAACCGATCGACGGAACCGTCCCGAAAGACCCCAACGGTGACGGTCTGTACGAGGATATCAGCGGGGACGGGAGATGGGACTTCCCCGACGTCAACGCATTCTATGCATACTACGATACTCCTCCGGTCCAAAATCACACCGCCGCGTACGATTTCAACGGCGACGGTGAGGTCGATGCCGACGACGTGCAATCATTGTTGGAGGAGGTGTACGACGCCGACGGTGACGGGCTGAATCACTCCGTCGAGCGCACCGCGCCGGGCGTCGTCAACACGTCGGTGATGGAAAACGACGGCACGTTCCCCGATCCCGACACGGACGGCGACGGCCAGCCGAACTTCCGTGACGAGGACAGCGACGGTGACGGCATTCCCGACGCCGAGGAGGGCACCGACGATACGGACGGCGACGGCCGCCCGAACTACGTCGACACCGACAGCGACGGTGACGGCATTCCCGACGCTCGCGAGGGGACGACCGACACTGACGGCGACGGCGTGCCGGACTACCTCGACCCCGACGACGACGGCGACGGCGTCTCGACAGCCCGCGAACTCAATCTCACGCGCACCCACTCGCTCCCGCCGGACGTCGACTTCGACGGGCGGGTGAACTGGCGCGACCCCGACGCCGACGGCGACGGCATTCCCGACGGCGAAGAGGCCGACACCGACAGCGACGGTGACGGCATTCCGGACTTCCTCGACGCGGACAGCGACAACGACGGCCTGCCCGATTACTACGAGGAGAGCGTCACCGGGACGGATCCCGCGAACAACGACAGCGCGTCGTCAGCGATCGACGACGCGGTCGGCAACAATGGCGTAATCGACGGGCGCGAGGACTTCGACAGCGACGGCCTCTCGAACGCCCAGGAGTTCGCGGCCGGGACGGACCCGCTCGACGCGGACACCGACGGTGACAACCTCTCCGACGCAAGCGAGGTCCGGCGTGGCTGGCTCAACGCGACAGATAGCGACACCGACGGCGACGGCGTCCTCGACGGTGCGGAAGACCAGGACGGCGACGGCCTGACGAACAGCGAAGAGGCCGACTTCGGGAGCGCGCTCCGGATCGCCGACACCGACGGCGACGGGCTGAACGACTCCGAAGAGCGCGCGCACGGCACGAACGCGACGCTGATCGACAGCGATTCGGACGGCCTCGACGATCCCGCCGAACTGCGCATCGACGAGGTCGATCCCACCGATCCCGACACCGATGGCGACGGCGTCGTGGACGGCAACGAGACGCTGACGACCGTCGCAACAGATGACGAGACGGGCGCACGCGTCGAAATCACCGGCCAGGGCGACGTGGCGAGCGCGGTCACCATCTCGGACGTCTCGGGCTCGGTCGGGCCGACCAACGGCACGGCGATCCGGGTGTCGAGCACGGTCCCGTACGACGAAGCGACGATCACGGTCCCGGTCGACGACTCGCTCGACGCGAGTGAGCGGGACGCCCTGGAGATCTATCGCTGGGACGGAACGGGCGACACGTCCTGGACGAGCGTCGGGTCGACGAGCGTCGACGCCGACGCGGGCACGATCTCCGCGACGGTCGAGGATTTGGGCTACGTCAAGCCCTACACCGGCAGCGTCGAGCGCTCGGTCGGAGTCGACGCGGCCGATCCGACGAATTTCGACAACACGACGACCGACGGCGAGGGCATCTACGAGGCCGAGGGCACGTCGATCCAGGTCAACACGAGCGAGAAGACGATCGGTGCGCCCTCGCCCGTGGAGTTCGATTCGCCGGCCGCCGCATCGGTCGGCGTCGACCTGACGCCGGCGGTGCCCGCGAGTGTCGACCGCGAAGTCGCCGCGGACGGCAGCGCGAACTACACGTCGATCCAGGCGGCGATCGACGACGCGGACGTGGGCGCGACGATCCTCGTCCGCGAGGGCACGTATCCCGAGGCGCTGACGATCGACAAGAGTGTCACGCTGGTCGGGCAGAAAGCGATCATCGAGAGTCCGACGGACGAAGACGCGATCGACGTGCGGACGAGCGCGACGATCAGCGGCGTGGAGATTCGGCCAACGGACGGCGCTGGTCTCGACGTGACTGATACGGCAGGCCACGTCGAACTCTCGAACAGCAAGGTCGCGGGCGCGGCGACTGGCGTCGAGGCGAACGGCTCAGAGGCGGACGTGACGCTGTCGAGTGTCGCATTCGTCGAGCGGACGCGCGACGGCTACGGCATTCGAGCGCACCAGTCCAGCGGCGACTGGACGCTGTCGAACGTCGCTTTCCGGAACAGCACGGCCGAGTCCGGTGGCACGGACCACACGATCAAGGCCGATCAGTCGAGTGGTGACTGGACGCTTTCGACGGTCGAACTATCGGGGATCTACGCTGACGGCTCGACCGGTGACTGGACGGTCGAGGACGCCAAAATTGGATACACGACTGAAAAGGCGATTTCTGGACACAGTTCGAGCGGCGACTGGACGATCAGAAACGTGGTGATCGAGCAGGTCTACCACGGAATCATCGCGACAAACGCCTCCGGGGCGTGGTCCGTCTCTGAAACCGACGTCACGGGAGCGTTTATGTATACCGAGGATCCCGTGGGGAACGGTCTCGCTCTCACCCGATTCAAGGGCTCAGCTTCGATCGACGATGTCTCACTCAGCCGCGTCGAGGCCGGAATTAGAGCGAAACAATTCCAGGGTCGTGTCGAGGCGAGTGGACTTTCGATCGTGAACAACGATCGTGGAATCGCCGAAACGGCACTCCAAGATGGCAGAACAACCACGTCCTGGCAGATTACGAACAGTCGATTCGCCGGAAACAACGAAACGACCGTCGACGTGGGCGATCGGAGCCGATGGACGATCACACAGTCGACGTTCGACGGGTCCGGTACGCTCGTCGACGCTCGCGCGTCGAACACCAGCGTCGACCTGCGGCGCAACTACTGGGGCTCGGACGGCCTGCAGTCCGATCAGGTCCTCGGCGACGCGCTGACTGGCGACGAACTCGACGCGCCACCGAGTGAAGCCGACTCTGTGGCGACTGGCTCACCGTATGCCGTCGAACCCGGCCCAGGCAGCACGACGACGTGGACCGAGTCACTCCCGGATGTCGGCGAGAACGGTGAGAATCCGATCTGGGTGAGCTACGAGGCGAGTGCGGTGGGCGACGACGCCTCGCTGACTCTGGTCGCGCGCTCCTCGGAGGGCTCGGCGGCCTGGACGGTCGATCCGGACACTGACGGCCTCGCCACCCAGCGGCTCTCGGGCGACAAGATCGACGGCGAGGCGGTTCTGCAGGTGCGGGCGATCAACACGTCCGCCTCGATCAAAGCCATCCGGGCGCACAAAGACAGCGACGGCGACGGGCTTTCGGATCGCGTCGAGCGCGCGACGATCGTGCCGCAGAACGGCCCCGTCGACGCGTTCTCGACCAAGCCCCACGACGCAGACACCGACAACGATGGCGTCCCCGACGGCGAGGAGGTCGGCGTGTCGGGCCGCGATCTCAGCGAGCGAATTCAGGGCGGCCAGATCGTCGTCGATCGCGTTCACTCCGACCCGACGGTAAAGGATACTGACGGTGACGGGTTGACGGACGAAGAGGAACGCGACGGCTGGACCGTACTGGTCGCCGAGACAGATGAGCAGGCCACCAGCTACGCCGAACGGCGACGAAACGACTCGAACGCGCGCGCAGTCCTGACCTCGATCCGGGTGTACTCGGAGCCCCTCGTCGCGGATTCGGACAATGATGGCCTGAACGATCTTGAGGAGCGGTGGAATCGTACCAATCCAGACCGCGCGGACACAGACCACGACGGCCTCAAGGACGCGAAAGAACTCGGCATCGGCGAGGACCCCACGATTCACGATTACCGCGCGCCAGTGGTCGAACCGATCGCCCTGCATGGTATCGCGGCGAGAGAGTCCTCGATTTTCGTAAAGGTACGGGTGATCGACCCGAGTGGCGTCGAGGACGTGACGCTGTATCAGAACGGAGAACAGCTCAAGTCGAAATCGTTCTCCGGTGAAGAGGAGGTAAAGGTCACAAAACTCACGGTAGACTCGTACACTGAGGCGTATCTCGAAGCCGGAAAGCGGTTATTCCACGGCCAGCCTGTGACTGTCCGTTCGGTCGACACCCATGGGAACGCTCGGAACCAGACGATCATGGGGCCAGATGCCGCGGGAGAAGCCGCGGCGATGGCGGAATCCCTGGTCCCATTTAAAAAGCAGAAGGTAATTCAGGGTCTGGGCATGGGTTCTGGCGTTTCGACCGTAGCTTACGAAGCGGCAGTCGGCATCAAAGAACTCGCCACCAATCCACTGGGGCCGATCAAGGCGTTGGTTAAGCTGGCCCAAACGATCATCAAGGATCCTTCGATTCTGCCCAAACTTCCGAAATTGATCCTGGATAGCTTCATTGAGCCCGAGGAGACCCGGAATCCGTTCGAGGTCGGGACGACGGAGCACGCGTCCTTTGCCGGTGGCTGGACGCTCGGGTACGCCAGCGCGACGATCGTCCCGTCCTATTTCACTGCCGGAGCGACGGGTCTCGTTCAGAAGGGCGTGACGCTCCCCAAGAAGCTCAAATTGATGGTCCACGCCGTCAAGGCGGCCTCGCCAGATCACGTACCGGGGGCGCTCCGTCCCACAGTGTGGCAGAAAGCGGGCCAGGTCCAGAAAGCGCTGCCCGACGCTGACGTCCAGACCGGGCGGCTGGCGAGTGTCTACGGCCGCACACCGGGCCCGGAACGAGAGCGAATCACGGACTCGCTCGAAAAACTGCCCGACGGGACGACGAGCTATCTCAGACAGACGGACGTGGACGCGCCGGTGACGAAGTCGGCACAGCTCATCAAGCGATCCGACGGGTCGGGCCAGCGGGCGTTGAACGCGCTCGCAAAGACCGATTCCGACGCGGCTGACGTCCTCCTGAAGATGGACGACCGCGTGGCGCAGATGCGGTTCGCCAAGGCCTACGACAGTGGCGACATCGATAGCGACGAGCTGGCGACGGCGTTGCGGCGGTACGACGACCTCGATCGGCCGGGGAAACAAGCGGCCGACGAGATGATCGCGGCGACGGGTGACGACGCAGTGGGCGTGCTGGCGAAAAGCGACGGGCCAGCCAAAGAGTTAGTGACCGATGGCGGTACGGACATCGATTACCGGACCGCGGTCGCGCGGGCGGCCGACAGCGACGAGATCGACTCGTACAAGCAACTCGATCGGGCGGTCCAGAAAGTCGAGAGCCTCGATGGGGCGCAGAACCGTCGTGCTCGGCAGTTAATCGCAGATGCGGACGGAAGCGGGGCGAAACTGATCGACGAGCTTGACGACCGAGCACTTGGGCAACTCTTGGATTATGATGGAGCTGGCGCTGATGGAATGCGTCGTACTCTCGCCAGAGAATATGCAAATGGCGATATCGAATCGGACGAAATAGAACTATTCAGCCAGGATCTAGCGGACCTACGAGACGCGGACGTAGACGGAGTCGAACACGTTATTGCCGACGATATTGCAGACAGTACGACGAATAATGTTCGCGGGGCGATGTACGAGTTCCACGTCGCGAATGGCTATGTCGACGACATTGGTGATGTCGCTGAAATCGGCTGGACGAGACAAACTGTCCGGTTCGACGAACTCAATAGTGACCAAGTAGATCAGATCATCAAGGAGATGGATTTCGCCGATGCTGGGAGTCGGGCAGACAAAGAAGACCTGATCCGAGAGGCATTAAATCCAGATAATTTGGGCCGTGATAGCTCAAACACCGAGCTGGATGTTCTGAAAAGAAATGATGAGTATATCGAAGCAAAATCAGGGGCAGTTGAATACCCGGACATCCAAGCAAAAATTATCAGATACATATCCCATCAACTCGAAGGTGACCTTGACTCGACAGATACGATGACTGTTGTTGCCAAAGACAGTGGAGAGTTCGTCAACAGTGATGGAGAACTAAATAAGGTGGGTCGCTTGATCGAAAATACTCGTGGCGTAAGTTGGGACACTCTGGAGTGACTCGTGACCGAGAACTATATACACATTGAATTTGTCTATCCCTCGGGACAGTCCCAGGGCGTTCTGGACGAGCTTTCGGAATCGCTGGAAAGATATGACGAAATAGATTCAAGTCGTGTGGTGATCAAGCCCAAAAGCTTTGGAAGTATCAAAGTTGGATCATATGCTGGTGTAAACGATCATTGGCCACTTGAGGAGGATGAGTTGACATACGAAAGCCCCCAGCGGAGTATATCCCTGGCTGATTCACCGACAATCGAATATTCAATCAGCGATCTCCAGTATTTGAAGGGCGGTGAAGAACACCCACTAGACGTTGAGCTAGACGAACCTCTTCGGGAGTTTATAAATATAATGGAGATATGTTATATGGCCGTTGATGAACGGCCTATAGCAGTCTATAGCTTCACTCCTGACACACCACATGATTTGCGGAAGCCGCCGATAACTGCTGAATCAATTGCCGAGGGTCGGTTACTGTATTTGCCCTGGCTCGCTATATTCACACCGCAAATGATCGATTACTACGGCCGAGAAACCTTACTATCGGCCCCCGCTTGGAAAGTTGAAGAACTCAACGATGGATCGATCATGACTGTTTGTCATGATAATGTTCTCGATTGGATGGAAGATTGTCGAGACGTTGCCGATCATATTGGACTTCCTTGGCATGGCGATATGTGATATTATATATTATAGTATTATCCGGAAGCCAAGAGGGCGAACGCCGGTCTGCTGATCCGGAAAGCACCCGGTGATGGCGGCGTCACGTCCCTGGACAGGCCGCTGCTGACGAGGTGATCGCGGCGACGGGCGACGACGCAGTAGGTGTCTTGGCGAAAAGCGACGGGCCGGCCCGGCGGCTCATCGCCGACGGCTGGACGGATCGTGACTTCCGGACGGCTGTGGCGCGGGCGGCCGACAGCGACGATATCGACTCGTACAAGCAACTCGATCGGGCGGTCCAAGAGATTGACTCGCTTTCGACGAGTGCCCGAAAGCCAGCACGGGAGCTTGTCAAAAGCGACCCAGGTGACGGAATCAAGGCGATAAGTCGATTCGAGCAGGCTGAGGAGGTTGTTGATCTCGAGGCATTCGTTCGGACGATCAAACGATTCGACAAGAGCGAAAAAGCGGAAATGGCCAGAATGGTGAGTAAAGCGGATGATGGTGCACAGTTGGCTGATGAGCTTGACTACGGACAGCTCAAACGCATCGCCGATCAGGGTGCGGGTCGATCTGCTGCCCGGCTCAGCAATCGTGACGTGGCACCATCGAACATCAGGCGGCTGGTTGACGATGACAATATCGACCTGACGCATGTGGATGATCTCATGACCAGCACCTACCGAAGTTGGTCATCTAAGGGGACAGGATTTTCGGGACACCACACGAAACATGCTGATGAATGGGATCCGACGCTGACGAAGTCCGAATATCGAACGAAAGCCCGCGAACTGATGAACCGAAATCGTGACGATATTGAGGTCTACTATCAAAAGGGGAACGATAATCTGGCCGTTTACGATCGTTCCACGAACGAATTGGCTGTCGGAGGCAGGCCACAAGGAAGGATCCAGACACTGTTCAGGCCAGACCAACCACTGCAATATATTGACAGAAGAGTTGGATCGGAGCTAATTGAGGTGAAATGAATATGAATGTAGATGATATAAAAGAAGATGGGAGATTCTTCATCGAAAAGCACGATGAAATTGTCGAATATGCACGAGAAGAATTAGAAACAGAAGAAGATAAGAGAGGACGAGTTGTAAAAAACACCATAGTTAATGAATACAAAGTTGGATATATATATGATTATTTAAACAGTGTGAGTGAATGCTCAACCGAAATTGAGGGCGGGCTTGAGCGGATTCAGATGAAAAATGAGATACTAAGGGATGAATTTACTGAATCATTCGACAAGCGGTGTGCTTATGAACTTAATCAGATAGTCAACCAATACCCAATGATTGTCTGTCATATACTTGGCCTTGACCCAATGAATGATGAAGTCAGACAGTCACTATCACAGAGAGATAGTATTCATATTCTCTTAGATTATCTCGGCGAAGATGACCTCCCAGAGGGATTGCGGCCCCAAGTTGAAGCGCTGGATGAAGTGATGAGTTGTATCATGAAATTTTACAGATCAGATGAGATATCCGATCTAAAAGGACAGATAGCTATTGAATATTTCCCGGATAGTTTCTGGTGGCGACATCCTGACCAACTTCTATCTGACCAATAGGCTCGATACGATTAAACAGGGGTGTCAATGGAAATCTGGTTTTTAGGTCAAATTGGCCGTGGTGAATCGCCAGACATAGCTTGATTTCACTGTGTCACCGCCCGCTTGATGTTGTGAACGATACACATCAGGACGATTTCTCGAAATTCACCATACCAGGATCGCGCACGCACGGCGTCGTCGGACTACGTCCGACTGCCTGAGGGAGCTTCGCTCCCTCTCTGTCACCGAGCATGCGCTTGATCGACGAGAAGACGGTCTCACACATCGATCGTTGACGGTATCGAGGCCCATCGATCCGCGCGTTGTGCGCGTGGTCGATGGGCCGGAACTCACGATGTTTGATCAGTGGTCTCACGCCCTCTTCGCGGAGTTTTTCACGTAATTGCATCCAATCGTATCCTTTGTCGGCCGCGAGGCTGTGCAGGTCGCCCGCGTTGCGGCGGGCGACCTGCCAGCCGAGCTGTGTGTCGTGACGTTTCTCGGTCGTACAGTGAACGTCGAGAATCGCGTTGCTTTCTGTATCGACGAGAGCTGTCGTTTTGAGCGTCTGAACGCGGTAATTCGTTCGACGGCAATAGTGTTTGCTTGCGTTTTCGCGGTCGAAAAACGTCGCGTCGATCGCGGCGTGCCCGCTCGGTTCGTGCAGTTGTGCGGAAAGGCGCAACAATACGCGCCAGAGCGCGGTCTTGATCCTTTCAAACCACTTCACTAACGTCGAGTGATCCGGGAGATCGGCCGGTTCGAGGCCGATCTCCCCGAGAATATGTGGCATCTCGCTCAGCAGGTCGAGTGCTTCTCGATACGATTTTTCGAGGTAAACCCGCAGACAATGCAGCGAAACGACGGCATACTCGGCGAAGCCGCCACCCCCTTCGGGGGCGGCGACTTCGCCTCGCCCACCAACAGCATTTTTGGCTAACGTCACGACCTTCGTCGTGAAGCGGGAGATCTTCGACATGGATAACCGGCGATTTCCCGCTTCATCCAACTAGTTCTAACGGTCGAATCCGACGCTGTATTGCGATTCACCAGTGCCGCTGGAAGTGGTAACAGGATACAGTATACGCTTAAACCAGCTGAACATGGACATGATTATGGTATCAAACGTATGAAAGTGATCGTGGAAGATGGATCGATATTTACTTCCTTCCCAAAGTCCGGGAGTGCAATTGAAAAATGGTCCTTCCCCGCCAGTGATTGGGTATGACCCACATTTCATTGGAGTTTGACTTTGACGAACGTGCACACGAAGCCTTTGAGCAGGGAAAATTCAACGTCCCTGTTGGGGCCCGTTTGCAAATTGGGGAGACATTTATCCTTGGAGACTCGGGGGCGTACACTCGAGATTATGTTGAGCATTATATCATCCAATTACTAGAAGGTGCGAAGGCTGCACTTAATAGTAAGCGATATATTCATGACTATTATATCGATGCGATGTATCTCGTGTTCGAACCGGCCGGCGATGGACGGACGAATCTCGCGTTCTGCTACAGCGAGGAAGCCGCCGAAAACCCGGACTACCGCGGAGAACAATCCCCAAAACTTCCCGAACCGGAAGCTGTCGCGCCGACGCGAGAGCTTGCCGCAGTCATTGCTGACGCTGCTAAGACCTATCTCGATACTATTCGGGAATATGATCCCGATGCTGGCTCCGAGTACGTTGAACCACTGCTGGATGATTTACATGAGGAACTCGATGGCATCGAGAGTTAACTGATTGGCACCCGACTTCTGACTAACTCCACGACAAATTTCTCGGCCGCCAACGTACGACTGGGCAGTTGCGGAGAGCTATTCGGACACGGAAATGGATCAACGACAACGGTGTCGTGTATGAGTCCACGTCGAAAGCCACTCGCGTCGTACGGATGACTGGCGAAACGCAGCTATTCTGGCGCGAAGACGGCGGGGACGGCACTGAAGGTCCGGCGTGGGCTCGATCAGATCGATGCCAGCAAAGTTCGACAACTCTCGCCGGACGAACAGCGTCGAATGGGCCAAATTCTTGCTGAGAGTGGCAAGGGCGTTGGCCGTGCGATGGCCGAAGGTGGTCCTGATTTCTATGCCCGCCTGCACCGGATTGGTGATTATCTCCGCGGGGTTGATTCAGAAATATTGCCCACCAAATTCGGCAAAATGCAGGGAGAAGGTGTGGAATACGCCAAGCTCGAAGGGATTGCGGATAATCTCGAAACGCTCAAAAATGCTGACACCGACATACAGGGACTGAATAGTCTCGTCAAAAATATTGCCTCGGGAAGCTCGAAAGAGAATTTCCTGAATTATGCTCACGAAGCGACAGTGGCGGCAACGTTACAAAAAGGCGGGAGGGTAGTTACGAAGGTAGGGCAGAACGTGAAAACGAAAATTGGGGCTACGGAGATTGATATCGAATTGAAGAGTGGGGACACCATTGAAGTGAAACACGGTGACTTGACGAAAGCCGACAAGGATCAACTGAAAACCCAGCTTGCATACAGACGCGAAAATAGTCTATCTGGAAATCACTATGTACAGGTAGAGGGAGAAATTAGTGATGAGATGGAATCATTCTTAAATAAAGAAAATATAAGAAAATTGTCTGCGCCGACTGATAACCAAGCATCATTGTCCCAAGGGCTTGCTACTGGTCTAAGTGTGAAAGAGACAGGCAATACACATTCGGCGACCCCCTCATACGTGTGAATAGTAACACATTAAATTAGTGGTTGAAAAATATGGATGCTCGAAATATTGATCCGGAATATTACTACTTTGTAATCCCATCAGCGGACAGGTTCCTGAAAGACGAGTTGCGAACTATGGTAAAGGCTGGTTTGCATCAACACTGGTGTACAAACTGGGAATGTGACAGTAGTCGGTGCTACATTTTCGACGAAGAATCCATTGATGGCGACGAATGGGTGCCAATAACTGATGGCATCAAAATATTTATATCTGGAGATAATATAAGTATACACATATTTATGGATAATATAGACTTTAGCTTATACAATCGCAGTTCACTCGATTATCTCGAAAACCCCAATATTGGAGGTGTTCAACTCCACCTAGATGTAGCTGTGCTGAAAGATGTCATCTTCTCGGGAGAGGATGGCAGCGATACATTGCAGGAGGTCATCGATAGCGTTCGATTGGTATACGAACACCTCCCTGCCCCATTCGCGTTCTCTCAGCTCCCCCTCAAACACGAGTACGAAACCACGGTAACCAGAGAGCATCTCGAAACACCGGAGCTGCCCGACGTGTACTGGTTGATGATGCTGTCCCCGGAAATCTGTGAGGACATTGGCCGAGAGCGACTGAAGTCGGCGCCCGTCTGGAGAAGCGAACCCCTGCCCGATGGAGGAATGGAACTCGTCGCGACGGACGATTTACAGTTTACTCGGGAGCACAAACAGCGATTGCGGGATCACCTCGGGTTCACTGACTGATCAGCAGCGGATCTGACCCCAATCATTCGAAGACCCACCACGGGATCGTCGCGGGCGGATCGAGTGGCGACTGGACGCTCTCGAAGGTCGAACTCGCGGGACTGTTCGTGAACCATGCCGAGGGTGACTGGACGATCGAGCAGGCCGCAATCGGTCCATCGACTGAGCGAGCGATCGGTGCCGGTGGTTCCACGGGCGACTGGACCGTTCGTGACGTGACGATTCGGGGCACGAATCGCGGCATCATCGCCGGAAACACCAGGGGCGAGTGGACGGTCTCGAACGTCGACATCGCCCAGATGGACGATTACGGGCACGGGGTGACCGTTTCGAGAGCAAACAGTACGTGGACCATTCGAGACCTCTCGATCACTGGCGCGTGGCACGGCGTCGAAGCGGCAGCCTTCCAGGGACAGGTCGACGCGACGGGGTTGGAGATTCGGTCGACAGACGTCGGCATTGATGTTTCAGCGGACGACGGCCCGAAACTCGACCAGTGGTCGATCTCGGACAGTCGGTTCGAGGATATCGACGGCCCCGCGATCAGGGTCTGGGAACTGAGTCGCTGGCAGATTACCGACTCGTCGTTTATCGACGATGGGACGCTGATCGACGCGAGTGCGTCGAACAGTCGCGTCGCTCTCGACGGGAACTGGTGGGGCGCGGACGGCTACGATGCTGAACAGATCGTCGGCAACGTCACGCGCGGCGAGAGTGCGGCGACCGCCCCGTCGATCGGTGGTACGAGTCCTGGATCGCCCTACGGCGTCGAGCCGGGCCCGGGGAGTACGATGACCTGGGAGGAGTCACTGCCCGAGACCGACGGCTCATCGCTGTGGCTGGCCTACGAGGCGAGTGCGACCGGTGCTGACGCCTCGATCACGCTGACCGCTCACAGTTCGACGGGGAGCGAGGCCTGGCGAGTGCCGGTCGAGACCGACGGGATTCGGGTCGAGCAGTTGCCCGGCGAGCGCATTCAGGGCGCGTCGGCACTCACCTTGCGCGCGATCAATGCGAGCGTCGACGTGAAGGGGGTTCGCACCCACGCCGACTCGGACGGCGACGGACTCTCGGATCGAGTCGAGCGGGCGACGATCGTCCCGCAGATCGGGTCGGTCGATAGCTTCTCGACACATCCGTACGACGCCGACACCGACAACGACGGACTGAGTGACGGTGAAGAGGTCGACTTGACTTTGGAGCGGCCGGCGAGTCAGATCGAGGACGGCCGACTGGTCGTCGAGCGCGTCTACTCCGACCCGACGAATAGCGACACGGACGGCGACGGATTGTCAGACTGGCGAGAACACGAGGGGTGGACCGTTCGTGCCGCCGATAATCGAGAGGACGCGATGGCTGCTGTTGCCGCGATGGACCAAGGGGACTTCGAAGCGGTCGATCAGCACTTCACGAAGGAGCACGTTTCGAGCATTCCGCTCCACCCGGACTTCGATCGAGACGGACTCAACGATTCGGAAGAATATCGGCTGGGGACTGATCCGAAAAACCCCGACACGGATGGTGACTCGTTGAGCGACGGTGAAGAGTTCGACAAGGGACTCGACCCGACGCTGTACGACGTGACCAAACCGGAGATATCGGTCGAATGGCTCGACGGTGAAGTTCAGGCGTCACTCACCGACCGTGCGGTCGCGTACGGAGAATTCGTCGCGACGGACACCCACGGGCTCGCTGAAACTCGTGTCAAACACAAGCAAACGGTGAAGGTTCGCAACACCTACTCGTCGGAACCGTCGCAGGAGCGAGTCAACTACCAATATTCGATCGACGAGCTCGGATTCATCATCGACTCCGCGACCGGCGCAAATCAGTATATCGAGGCCGAGGACGTCAATGGAAACACGCGCACGGTGTTAGTCTATTCGAACAAGCCGGTCTATGTCCGGATGACCGAGGAATACGCTGATATTAACAATTCGAAAACTGCGATCTCTTTGGGGGTTGTATCCGGGCTGACTGCGGGAGCGGCACGAACGGCGACATCGGTCGGTAATCTCGTCAAAAATGTCGCCACCGACCCGGTGGGCTACGCTCAGTCGATGACGAAGATCGTCGACGTATTGAAACAGGGAGGGGTGTTGGAGGCGATGGCCGACGACTACGAGCGGAAGATGCGGATGGCGAACCCCTACGAGGAGGACCTTCAGCCCAACCGGTATCACGAGTTCCGCTCCTCGTACTACGCCGGCCTCGTCGGCCTGGAGGTCGTCAAGACGATCGTCGGCTATCAGGCGATGAAAGCAGTGAAATCGTCCTCGCAATTCAGCAGGCTCGTCGACAACCTCGAAGGAACGAAAGTCCTGAAAGCGGCGCAGGCTATCGACACAGCGTACGGAAAGGCCACCGCGCCGGGACGCTACGTGAAATCGCGGCTGCTCCGCGGGGTGGCCAGTGCCGGCGGCTACACGGTCGACGGGGCGAGAAAGGTTTTCAAACCCGCGAAGACGGTCGGATCCTCGCTGCGGGTGCGCCATCACCTCCGTCGGGCCGACATCGATATCGATGCGCTTGATGCGGATCAACAACAGCGGCTTGGACGACTCCTCAACGACGCTGATCCCGCGACGGCGCGGGCGCTCCGTCGGATGGACGGCGACACCCGACGGAAGTTATTGGATATCGACGATAGGTCCGTTCGGCGGAGCTTTGTCCGGGCGTTCGGTGCAGATGATGTCGACACCGACCGCGCTCGTCGGGCTATCGACAATTATCGTTCGCTCTCCGGGGAAGATCGTAGGTTCGCCCGGAATTCGATCGAGCGATCGGACTCTGCTGGTGTCCGCCTGCTGGGCACCGAGATCTGTAACAGTCCCTGTTACCCGGTGACTGAACGGGTGAGTAAGCTCGACGATTCGGTCGACAGTCTCTCCAGTTCCGACACGAGGAAACTCCAGGAAACTCTCGAAGAGGTAGCCTCCTCAGAGAACTACGACAACGACAGGGCCATCAAGTTAGTCGAAGGATTCGAAGAGGCCGGAGACTCCGTTTCCGAGGGACCGGGCTCCGATCCGAGTGCCGTCATCGATGACCTCAACACGCTCAGTAAGAAGGGCTTCGACGACTACCTCACTGCCGGTGGACAGGGAGAAACGTACTACAAGGGTGTCGCCGGCGAGTCGGACATCGCCACTTCACTTCTCGAACACCCGGAGATCGATGCGAGCGATATCCGGATGAACCGTGACATTCCGGATGTCGAGGATGCGGCGAACGACGCGACCGAAATTGACGTCGACGTGGATGGCGAACTGACGGTCAACGGAAAAACCCTCGATTCACCGGCTATCGAGTCGAAACATTGGACTGTTGGCGAAAAGGGAGACATCTTTATTGAAGATGAAGTGATGGGTGGGAATAGTATCACCGACAAGTCCCTCGTTGATCAACTCGAAACCCAACTCAAATCAGACAATGTTGATGATGAGGTGGTTGTATTTACAAAAGAATACGATTCTCGCTTGGAAGAATTGGGACTCAAGCAAGAAGTACGAGATGAATTAAATCGCAGGATCGATAACGACTTCGAGTTAGAGTTTACTACCTTCCAAGAACTACGGGTATGAGTATGGGCCAAGGAGTGTGGATGATTGCGGTCTTTGGACGGCCTCCTAGTGAGGGGATTGTTGAGAAAGCTTGTTCCATATGTGAAATAGTAGGATTTGAAGTTCGTCGATCAGAGGCACGAGAGCGCCGGACTGGAACGTATGTACTCCCAATAGAATACGGGAGTTTTTCCACGGATCTGTCTTTCAAATTGGGGGAGGCTCGCAGTGATGGAGACCCACTGATTCGGTTCGGGACTCCCATGTATCAAAATAATGGTGTTGAGATTGACGATGGAGTAATCGAGGCAGTATTCGAACTCACTTGCCGTTTAGCAATTGAATTTGAGGCCGCCTATATTGCAGTATTGAACACAGAGAAGCGTGGGATGGATGTCTTTCCCGAGGACCGGCCGATCGCAGAGGCCATCGAGACGCCGCCACGGTTCGGTATCTACGCTGACGACGTACTCGCAGACCTTGGGGGCATCGAGGGACTGTTCGATCACAAACCCTGGTATGTCGCCCATCTCGACGACCACCACACGCTCGTCATCGAAGCCGAGTCGCCCTGGGGCGACTGGCAACCGCCGACCGAGGCTCCATACATCCAATCGGCACGGTTCGGCGAGGGGGCCACTGAGAGCGACCGCACGGACCTCTCTGACCCCTTCGCGGCACTCGATCCCGGCGAGTACGGGACCGAGGTCTGTGTCGATCCCGACGATGTCGACGCTGGCTTCCGCGACGCGGATCTCGAACTGGTCCGCGTGTACGTCGACGAGGATCGGAATCTCCGTCGCGTCGAAGACGACCGGTTCGTGCGGAGTGTGATCACCGACGGACCGGACGACAACGTGGCGTTCGTCGATGCGATGTTGACAGAAGCACCAACGGACGCGCCTCCGTCGACACCGCGAGCATCGGCACTATTGAACGACGCCATTTCTCCGGCGTTCGTCCGAGCCGCGACGCCCGACGACGAGACGGTCGTCTCGCGCGTGCTGGCCCTGCCGGTGGAGACGAACAAGATCGAGCTGCTCGTGTCGCTGGGGCGGGCCTACCGTCAGTCTGACGAGATGGACGTCGAAACCGTCGAATCTGCGCTAGACGAACTAGCAAACGTCGACGATCCCCGGCAGGTCGAACAGTTCATCGAGACGCGTCTCGTCTGAGTATTCTTTCTGATCTTAATTTCAGGATATGAATACATTGGTCGAGGTTATCTCCTAACGTATTTAGAAACTGGTACTTCAAGACCCGGCTGGCGCGCGGGCTCTCGAAGGGCGCTGGATTGACACTCAAAGGTGCCAAGCGGGTCATGACCCCGGCGAAGACGGTCGGGAAGAGTCTCAAAGTCCGCTATCACCTCCGCCGTGCGGATCTCGATGTCGATGCGCTGGATGACACCCAGCAACGCCGACTCGGTCGGCTGTTGAGTGATGCCGACCCCGACGCCGCGAAGGCGCTCCGTCGGATGGACGGCGACACCCGACGGAAGATATTGGATGTCGACGACGCATCCGTTCGACGGAGCTTCTTCCGGACGTTCGGCACTGACGATGTCGATACCGACCGCGCTCGGCGGGCTCTCGACAATTATCGCTCACTTTCCGGGGAAGATCGGACGTTCGCCCGGAATTCGATCGAGCGATCGGACTCTGCTGGTGTCCGCCTGCTGGGCACCGAGATCTGTAACAGTCCCTGTTACCCGGTGACTGAACGGGTGAGTAAGCTCGACGATTCGGTCGACAGTCTCTCCAGTTCCGACACGAGGAAACTCCAGGAAACTCTCGAAGAGGTAGCCTCCTCAGAGAACTACGACAACGACAGGGCCATCAAGTTAGTCGAAGGATTCGAAGAGGCCGGAGACTCCGTTTCCGAGGGACCGGGCTCCGATCCGAGTGCCGTCATCGATGACCTCAACACGCTCAGTAAGAAGGGCTTCGACGACTACCTCACTGCCGGTGGACAGGGAGAAACGTACTACAAGGGTGTCGCCGGCGAGTCGGACATCGCCACTTCACTTCTCGAACACCCGGAGATCGATGCGAGCGATATCCGGATGAATCGCGACATTCCGGATGTCGAGGGTGCGGCGAAGGACGCGACCGAAATTGACGTCGACCTGGATGGCGAACTGACGGTCAACGGGAACACACTCGATTCACCGGCTATCGAGTCGAAATACCGGACTTCTGAGAAGGAATTCATTATAGAATCTGAGATGCTCAAAGGCGACAATCCATTTGTCGATCAGTTGGAGACCCAGATCAAGGCAAATGATGTCGATGATGAGATGGTGGCTGTCTTCCCCGAAAAATACAACTCTCGGCTCGAAGAATTGGGGGTCAAGCAGCGCTTGCGTGAAGAGTTAAACAGGCGAATTGACTCAGAGTACACACTGGAATTTACCACATATAAGGAATTGAATAGTTGATATGGTTAGAGGAGAATGGATAATCGCACTGTTCGAAGCAGAATTAGACAGTGATATAGTTGCCAGATTTGGCGAAATTGCCCGAAAAATAGGGTTCGATATTAACGACTCTGAGGATGATGAATTACCCTCTGGTACGTATGTATTACCAATTACCTATAGGAATTTCACGACGAATGCCCAATTCAGGCCTGACGATGACCGTAATGGCGAGCCTATAATTAATTTTGGAAAGTTGGTGTATCCAGAGAACGATGAAGGCGATGAACAAGCGATAGAGGCGATATTCGAACTCATCTGCCGATTAGCGCTTGACCTCGACGCCTCGTATATTCCGATGTTCAACTCGCAAAAACGCGGGGTGGAGGTCGTCCCAGACGACCGACCGATCGCGAAGGCCATCGAGACGCCCCCGCGATTCGGCGTCTATGCGGACCACGTTCTCACTGATCTCGGCGGCGTCGAGGAACTGTTCGATCACGACCCCTGGTACGTCGCCCGACTCGGCGATCACCATACGCTCGTCATCGAAGTCGAGTCGCCCTGGGGCGACTGGCGACCGCCGACCGAGGCCACATACATCCAATCGGCACGGTTCGGCGACGCCACTGGTGAACATGCGGCCGCGGAGAGCGACGGCACGGACCTCTCTGACCCCTTCGCGGCACTCGATCCCGGCGAGTACGGGACCGAGGTCTGTGTCGATCCCGACGATGTCGAGGCGGGATTTCGCGACGCGGATCTCGAACTGGTCCGCGTGTACGTCGACGACGATCGGAATCTCCGTCGCGTCGAAGACGACCGGTTCGTGCGGAGTGTGATCGTCGACGGGCCGGACGACAACGTGGCGTTCGTCGATGCGATGTTGACCGAAGCGCCCCCAGACGCGGTCCCGTCTGTACCGCGAGCGTCGGCCCTGCTGAACGACGTCATTCCGCCCGCGTTCGTTCGAGCCGCGACGCCCGACGACGAGACGGTCGTCTCGCGCGTGTTGGCCCTGCCGGTGGAGACGAACAAGATCGAACTGCTCGTGTCGCTGGGGCGGGCGTACGATCAATCCGACGAGATGGACGTCACGACCATTGAATCTGCACTGGACGAACTAGCAGACGTTGACGATCCCCGGCAGGTCGAACAGTTCATCGAGACAAGACTTGTCTGAACTGTCGCTATCCATCTTTCAAGAGCTCGGTTTTGGTTGCGGTTTTCTGACCCTCCCGTGTCAGACTGACCTGTCCAGAGACGGCTGACGCGTAGGCTGTCGACGGGCGCTGGCGTGTCACTCAGCCGCTCAAAGCGCGTTATGGCCCCGCGAAGACGGTCGGATCCTCGCTGCGGGTGCGGCATCACCTCCGTCGGGCCGACATCGATATCGATGCGCTTGATGCGGATCAACAACAGCGGCTTGGACGACTCCTCAACGACGCTGATCCCGCGACGGCGCGGGCGCTCCGTCGGATGGACGGCGATTCGCTGGACGCCCTCATGGATCTCGACGTGCCGGCGGACGCACGGCGCAATCTCGCGCCGAAATACGCCGACTTCGATGCGACCGAGCGACAGCACCTCACGTCACTCGTCGACGGCCGATCGACCGCTGCGCGGAACGCTGGCGACCTGGACACGGACGGCGTTCGCGCCGCTCTGGACTACGCCTGTAACAGTCCGTGTTCGATCCAGCTCGATTTCGACTCGCCGATGTGGCGGGTCGAGAAGGATATTAGCGATTCGATCAAGTCACGGGTCGATTCTGAAACGTACGAACAGATCGCCGAGAGCGATCTCGATGCCCGGGCCGTACGAGATCTCGCAGATGCTGACAATCCAGGCACGCGATGGCGTGAATTCAGGCGGTTGGACGGGCAGATCGATGCGGATGTCTCACAGGCATCGTTCTATCACCAACTCGATGGCCAACTCACAGGGCTCAACCACCAGCTTCGGGGTAAAAGCAAGCTGAAGTCCGGTCAGACTATTGGCTTCGAGGACATTGAGAGGATCGAATACGGCCCGAACGGTCGTCCGACCTACTTGCTCCAGACGAACAAGTGGGCAAGCGATATCGATCTGACTGGTGACGGGATGCACGACTTCAAACACGTCGTCGCTCGACATGCCCATCCAGATGCGGACGGCGACTGGCCAGTCCAGCCTGGGAGTGAGATAGAGCAATTCCCCGAAGAAGCGTTCCCCAAAGAGGTGGGTCCTGGGGAACTCAAGGATGCAATCGAGATCACGGTCCGTCGTGGCAATGTTGGAGATGACGC
This sequence comes from Halococcoides cellulosivorans, assembly GCF_003058365.1. Classification (NCBI taxonomy): domain Archaea; kingdom Methanobacteriati; phylum Methanobacteriota; class Halobacteria; order Halobacteriales; family Haloarculaceae; genus Halococcoides; species Halococcoides cellulosivorans. The sequence goes on from NZ_CP028858.1 coordinate 159,652, forward strand.
TGGTGAATTAGTCTATAGTGGAAGTTCCCTCGACAGATTTGGCGTCGATGAGATCACGATTCGTCGAAATCCCAAAACTGGTGTAATACAGACCGTCTATCCATCTGGTGATGCGCCATGACTGTCGAGATTCAATACACCATAGGTGATGAAGTGAAAGACGTGAACGATGTCCGTGGTGGTCTGAACATCTTCGTAAACGGGCGCAGGGTGGTCCAGTACCAGGAGGAAGATCCGAGTCAGTGGCGACACAGTTGGGAACCCAAATTCGCAGGCGAATATCTACACACAGTCTTTTCGGGATTGGTAAAGCGGGCTATCTCCCTCTCTAAGGGCGATGTCAAAATATATCAGGAAAATGTGGTGAAGTTCGGTCCAACGGTCTCACGTCTCATACTTGAACCGCTATCTGATTCTGATCTTCGGTTAGCACATAGAGTTACTGGTGGCTCCGTCCAGGAACCGCCACTCCCTGTTTCCGAGAGTGCCCGTGGATACGTCGTTGATCGTTGTGAGTTTTCTCAGGCCGTGAGCGATGCTGCTCACGACTATCTCGCAGACGTTCGGGCCTTTCCGCTTGAATGGGGCGAGGACCTACTCGAAGAGTTCGAAACAGCGCTCGACGAGCTTGACAAGTCCCTCGTCGACTGTGCTAACAACACCCCGTCACTCCAATCGCGTCATTAGCGGCTCGCTACGACAGCGACACCACACCGAACGCGCTCCGCGCCGCTGACGATCTCGACACCGTCTCGGCGGTGAAGCGCGTCGACGGCGATCTCGTCGTCGAGGGTCAAAAACACGGCATCGAGGTCGAACTCCGCCATCCCGACGACGGCGAGTCGTTCTACACGTCGAACAGCGATGCCTCGATCGATGAACTGCGCGACATGAGCAGCCAGGACATCGGCGCGCAGGTCGTCGAGGGCGACATCGCACCGGAGATGATCGAACGTCGGACGGGCTACGATGTCCTCTACGCGGACAAAGGCGGTACGGATCCGGGCATCGACCTCATCGCCAAGGATGGCGACGATTATGTCATCACAGAGGTCAAGTTCACGCGCCAAGGCAAGACACCGGGCAAGGGGATGCTGGACTCGTACCGTGACGGGGCCCGGCAGATGAAAAACAACTGGATTGATGATGCGTTCGGTGATGAAATATCCAGCAGTGATATGGACGAATACACCGAAGTTAGGTCAGCTATTCGAACGGAGGATTATCGAAAGGAGATCTTCGTCGTGCAAGATGGTCCAGCAGGGAAATCAATCACGAGTGGGCTAACGGACTTCGATATCGACGATGTGAATATCATCCGAACCAGTGGTGTTACGCAATGACTCTCTCGGCAGAGACGATTCAACAGTCGATTGACGAAACTGTCGAAGACATGCAATTTAGTGTCGATCTGTGGAACGATGGGAAAGCCAATCCGAATAGAATGTCGAACCTCTATCATTCGATGACTCGCGGATTTTCGAATCTCGCTCGAACCGCAGCGGTCTATGGTGCTACGACTGACTGCCGTGATTGCTATGGCCGTGCTGCTGAGTTTACTTTCGAAAAAATATGCCACCACAGAAGACTCCGTGATCGTCGAGAGCGGATTGACTGGGAGGGTGAGTCTCGCGATTTTTACCCGGCGCTCAACGACGCCCTTCTCAGCCGGAACGAGGACCTCATCGAAGAGATCGCCAGCGAGGCCATCGCCGTGGACGAGGTCTACCTCGACGAGTTTGCCGAGGACTACCCGGATAGTCCGGCGAATTTCTACGACATGAAAGCCCACGCCGCGCTCGCGCTCGATGACGACCGCGCGACGACGTACGTCGCGGAACTCCGCGACGCGATCGAGGTGACCGACGACCCGAGTCTGTACTGGGAGACGATCCCCGAGTTCTACGCGGCGGTCCTCGACGGTTCGACGGCCGACGTGGAGGCGGCACTCGCCGACCTCCACGACTTTTTCGTCTCGGAAGCGCCGAATCCCGACGACCCGAGCGAGTACGTCCTCGACGACGTGGCGGCCTCCGTCGTGCTGGCCCGTCGCCACGGCCTCGATCCGATGATCGAGTCCGATCGCGTGCCCGAGGCAGTGCTCCGTGAGGAGATCCCCGCAGACGATCCGACGCTCGACATCGATATCGACTCGCTGCAGTTCACCAGCGATGTCGGGTTCTTCGAATTGGAACGTGACGACGAGGACCGTCCGGTGATCGCCGGCCGGATCTACCACCCGGGCGGCGAGCCAGTCAGTGCCGACGACGTTCCCGAACGCGAGGCTGGACGAGTGCTGTCGGATGGGTGGATCGAGGCGGCACTGGACGAGGCCGAGTGGCGCGAGCACTACGACGACGCGATGGTGGCCGAGGCACGGGAAGCATACGAGGATGGCACGCTACAGCGAAAGCTGGTCGTCGTCCAGGATCGAACCGATGGCCACACCTTCGACGAGTCGCTCGCGGCGTTGCCGGTCGACGACGTGGCCATGCTGAAAGGTGCGGGACGATAGGCTGATCGAGTTGGAACTGTTGGTTGAGGTAAATCGAATCTTCTTTCAAGAGCTCGCTGACCGGTAACGCGCTCGACGCACCACCGGAGACCGACGACTCTGCGGCGACTGGCTCGCCGTATGCGGTCGAGCCCGGCCCGGGGAGTACGACCACGTGGACCGAGTCACTCCCAGAGGTCGGCGAGAACGGTGAGAATCCGATCTGGGTGAGCTACGAGGCGAGCGCGACCGGCGCGGACGCGTCGCTGACGCTGCCCAGCCCCGCCTCACACACCGACCGAAAAGAGCCTCAGTCGACCAGATCGAGCGTCGACTCGATCCGCCCGAGTTCGGGCCCCGTCGTCTCCGGGCCGACGACGTAGCCGCTCGTGTTCGCGAGCAGGCCCGACCCGACGAGGCCACCGCCGTAGTTGACCGTCCCGACGTCGGCCGGAACCCCGAGCGCGTCTTCGAGCGCGTCGAGTTCGGCGTCGCTCGCTTCGGGATGGGCGAGCACGCCACGGTCGGTCGCGACCGCGGCGGTCCCGACCGGGTCGACGCCCGCGAGCGTGCCCTGGGTGACGGGCACGCCGAGGGCATCCTCGATCACGGCGATCGCCTCCCCGGAGAGGTCGGGGTGGACGTACGCGCCGCTGTCGTTCGCGACGACGACGTTGCCCGCGGCGTTGATCCGGCCGGGAAGCCCCCGGACCGGGCGGTCGGTCGCCGTGGTGATCGCCTCGCGCTCGGCGTCGGTCACCTGACCGCCGACGAGCCAGCCCGCAGACGTGCCGACCGCGAGCGCACCGACGGTGGCCGAGCCACCGACTGTCGTCGCCAGAACCTCGGCGTCGAGTTCCGCGGCGAGCGCGTCCTGGAGATCCGCCTCGGCGTCGCGGCGGACGAGGACGTACTCGTCGGTCACGCTGGCGAACACGCCGACGTAGGACGATCCGGATATCGAAGTACGGAGCACGCGAAGCGTCAGTTCGCCGGCTCGGCCTCGATGACCGGCTCGTCGTCGTCCTGGAATCGGGCGGCGTGAACTCGCAGCTTCGACGGCGGGCTCGACCGGCCCTGCTCCCACATCCGCTCGTTGAGCGAGGGGTCCAGGCGCACGACCGACTCCTCGACGCCGAACTGCTTGGCGAGGTGCGACCGGACGATCTTCATGGCCTCGTCGGCCTGTTCGTTCGACGGGGCCTTCTTGGCGTCGCGCAGGGGAACGGTGACGACCCGCTCCTCGAATTCGTCGGCGCTCATCTTACTCGTCCGTGTTCGAGCGCCGCCAGTGGCGCCGCTTCGGGTTGCCCTGCGTTTCGCGGTCGGTTTTCATGATGACCCACGCGGGGACGCGGCTGTTCTGCCGGTCCAGCTTGGCGAGGCGCTGTTTCTTGCCCTTCGATTTCTTGCCCATGGTGGCGACCTCTACCGTCGGAGTCCATATATGTGTGTCCTTCCGCACCGCACGCCCTGGTGGAAATGTCGCTCGGGACGACCGTGTGCGGTATCGGGACTGATTCTGCTGGCTGGACTGCAGCCGGTCTCTTGGTGGGTTTTGTCGGTCTTCGAGGCGGATCAGATGGAGTTCCATGCCCGGTTCTATGGAACGATAACGGGGACGCGCCACCTATTGGGGGTGATAGGCTATCCTGGATATGGACCGACGCTCGTATCTGGCTGCCCTGGGGACCGCCGCCGTCGGCTCGCTCGCGGGGTGTACGGGCGGCCAGGTCATGACCGTCCGGCCCGCTCGCCCGATTCACGTAACGCGCGGTCGCGGTGAGATCGTCACGATCCCCGCCGAGGGCGACGCGATCAGCTACGTCGCCCGCGACGACCAGCGCTTCGCGATCTACTTTTTCACGTCCTCGCGCGATCTCGCGGCCTACCGAGCCTTCATCGACGGCGAGAACCCCGAACGAACGCCGGGCGGCGACATTCGGATCGGGTCACACGCCGTCCCGAGGGAGGGCGGTGACGGCTTCGAGGCGTCGACGCCGGACCGTGGGCGCGTCTCGATCGACGCCACGGGTGAGACCTACTTCGTGATCGATCACTCGGCGTATCGGATGGAGACGGTCCCGCCCGAGACCGCCGGGCCACTCTCCGTCGCACTGGATCTGACCGTCACGAAGTCGGCGCTGCCCGTCTAGACCTCGATCAATGCGAGCGGGAGCATGGTGACGACCCCGACGAGCAGCCCGGCGACGAGTTCCGGCCGGCCTCTCGTCGAGAGCGACTCACCGACCTCCAGGGCCTCGGGGACGAACTCCGTCACGACGAGATAGATCATCGCGCCCGCCGCGAAGCCGAACCCGAAGGGGAGCCACTCCCGGGCGAGGCGGACGAACGCGAACGCGATCACCGCGCCGATCGGCTGGGGCAGACTCGAAAAGATCGCCCACCAGACCATCCGCCACTCCGAGACGCCCATCGCGCGCAGCGGGATCGAGATCGCGACGCCCTCGGGGACGTTGTGAATCGAGATGGCGACGGTCATGAACACCGCGAGCAGCGGCACGGTCATCCCCGCGATCGCTGGCCCGGTCGCGCCCGCGAGATCCAGATCCGCGAACGCGACGCCGACGGCAACGCCCTCGGGGAAACTGTGGACGGTCAAGATCCCGAGCACGAGCACGAGTTTCTTGAAGTCCGCCTCGGCGTACTCCCGAGGGTCGATCTCCGCACCGTCCAGAATCCGGTGGCTCACCACGACGAGCACGACACCCGCGAGCAGGCCCGGCGCGATGTCACGCAGTGGCGTCGCCGTCGCTGCCAGTCCTTCCTTGATCAAACCGAACAGTGAGGCCGACAGCATCAACCCGGAGGCCAACCCCCAGAGCACGACGTGCCACCGGTCGCTCACGTCGCCCACGAGAAAGAAGGGCAGCGCCCCTAACCCCGTCGCGAGCGCCGTGATCAGCCCCGCGACGAAGACCAGCGTCAACGCGTGGAGTTCCATTACTGCTGGCTTCGAGCCGGACGCCCCTAAATGTTTCAGTTCGACTATGTCTTTGGTGAACCTAACACGGTTTGGCCGCCCTAACGACCGTTCGAGCCCGAATCAGCGGGGGTTGGGCGCTGGCAGTTCTCGGCAAATATTGTCGGTTCGCGGACAGTCGCCGTCGGTGGGGGAGGGGGCCGGAGAGCCGGGACCCCTCACTCCAGCGCGATGCGATCGAGGACCTCGTAGGTCGGCCCGTCGCCGGTGAGGTGGCTCTCGGTGAGTTCGACCGCCTCGACGCTGACCGTCCCGACGTCGGGGTCGCGCTCGGCGACCAACTCCTGAACCCGTTCTTTCCCGCCCGCGTGGCGCATCCGCCCGATAGTGACGTGCGGGGTGAACTCGTGGTCGGTCGGATCGACGCCGATCGCCGTCGTCCGGTCTTCGAGCGCGTCGTGGAGGCGGGTCATTTCGGTTGCGCCCCGGGGGACGCCGATCCAGACGACGTCGATGTACTCGAACTCCGGAAATACGCCGAGCCCACCCAGTCGCGCCTCGAACGGCCCGACGTCGGCCTCTCTCACCGCGCGCTCGACCGCCTCGCGAATCTCGGGAACTCGATCGGTGGCGGTGTCACCGACGAATTTGAGTGTGACGTGGGCCCGGTCGGGATCGGTCGGATCGATGCCCGCCGCGCGCGTGAACGGGGCCTGGACCTCCCCGATGGCGTCGGCGAGCGCGCTCACTTCGATCCGGACGAACAGCCGTCTGGCCATAGCCGCCCTTCCCCGCCGGGGCACTCGGGCGTTGCGGTCGGGCCGTTCGCGATGTCGGGCCGCGATCCAGCACGTTCGACTCTCCGTGACCCAACCCTCATTACTGCCGATCGTCAATCTCGGGGTATGACCGACGACGACCACGAGTATTCGGAGGGCCAGGGGTTCGACGAGCCCTACGAGGGGTTCGACCTCGACCCGCCCGATCTGAACGTCGACCCCGACGCCGTCGACCCCGTCGACTCGCGCGTGATCGCCGATCTGCTCGACGAGCGCTCGATCGACTCCGAGTCGGTGAGTGCAGAGGAACTCCTCCAGGTCGGGATCCAGTATATCGCGATCAACCGCTACGAGGAGGCCACCGAGACGCTCGAACGCGCCGCGCGGTACGCTGACGACGTACTCGTCGAGCAGGAGGCCCGCATCAACAAGGGTGCGGCCCACGCCGAACTCGAAGAGTACGACGAGGCGATCGGTGCGTACAAAGAGGCCATCCAGATCGACGAGGACTCCGAACACGCCGCCACCGCCGAGACCAACCTCGCCTTTGCCCTCTGGGAGTTCGGGCGCTCCGAGGAGGCCCTCGAACACGCCGAGCGCGCCGTCGAGATCGATCCCCGCTTCGGTGAAGCCTGGTACAATCGCGGCTTTTTCCTGCTCGAACGCGGCCTCGCCGAGGACGCCGTCGATGCGTTCGACAACGCCGTTCGCTTGGGCTTCCGCAACGCCGCGCTGCTCGAAGAGAAAGCCCGCGCCCTCGAAGAGATCGGTGAGGACGAACGCGCCGAGGAACTCGCGGACGAGGCCGACGAACTCCGCGAGGCCCAACAGGCCGAGATGATGGACGAACACCTCTCAGAATGAGCACCGACGACACGCCCGAGGACGGCGACGCGCCCGAGGGCCACGCTGTGCCCGAGGAGAGCGACACGCCCCACGCCGACCAGCCACAGCCGTTCCGCCTGGCGATCCGCGAGACCGAGGAGGGAACGTTGCTCGCCGCGTGTGACGCCGACCTGATCGGCGAGACCATCGCCGAGGACGAGGTGAGCCTGACGATCACCGCCGAGTTCTACGGGGAAGAGGGCGCGGACGCCGCGGCGGTCCGGGACGGACTGGCGGACTGTGCGGTCGCGAATCTCGTGGGTCGTGAGGTGGTCGATCTGGCGATCGAGGTGGGCGTCGTCGACCCGGCGAACGTCCTCGACATCGAGGGGACGCCCCACGCGCAAGCGATGTGGATGTAGGGGCCCGACCGAACGGCCACGCCCCGGACTGGCGTGGTCGCGGGCCCCGCGCCCGAGGGCGCGAACGACACGATTTTGGCCCGGCCCGCAGAACCCGCTGCCATGTTATCACGCCAGTTCGTCCGGGACAACCCCGACGACGTGCGCGCGATGCTCGACCAGCGGGGCGTCACGGACGTGGATCTGGACGCCCTCCTGGAGATCGACGCCGAGTGGCGCGAGTTGAAGGCGCGTGGCGACGAGTTGCGCCACGAGCGCAACGAGGTCAGCGAACGGATCGGCGCGCTCAAACGCGAGGGTGACGACGAGGCCGCCGAGGCGGCCATCGAGCGCTCACAGGACCTCAAAGCCGACCTGGAGGAGGTCGAGTCCCGCGCCGAAGACCTCGAAGCGGACCTCGAAGATCGCTTGCTCGCGATTCCGAACGTCCCCCAGGACGACGTGCCCGTCGGAGAGACCGAAGACGACAACGTCGAGATCGACCGCTGGGGCGTCGCGGAGAGCGACGTCGACCCGAGCACGGTCGACCCGCACTACGAGTTGGGTGAGCGCCTGGGCATCATCGACGAGTCCCGCGGCGCGAAAGTCTCGGGCGCGGGCTTTTATTTCCTGCGTGGGGACGGCGCACGCCTCGAACGCGCACTCGTGCAGTTCATGCTCGATCGCCACCGTGAGCAAGGCTACACCGAGGTCTTCCCGCCGATCCCCGTCAACTCGGCGTCGATGACGGGGACGGGGCAACTCCCGAAATTCACCGCGGACGCCTACCGCGTCGGCGGCGACGAACGCGAGGCCTACGCCGACGAGGACCTGTGGCTCTGCCCGACCGCGGAGGTCCCGGTCACCAACATGCACCGCGACGAGACGCTGATCGCCGACGAACTCCCGCTGAAATACACCGCCTACACACCGAACTTCCGGCGCGAGGCGGGCGAACACGGCACCGAAACCCGCGGGATCGTCCGCGTCCATCAGTTCAACAAAGTCGAGATGGTGAACTTCGTCCCGCCAGAACAGAGTGACGAGCGCCTGGAGGGTCTGCTCGACGAGGCGACCGCGATCCTCGAAGAGTTGGGCCTGCCCTACCGTGTGATCGAACTCTGTACGGGCGATCTCACCTTCGCGTCGGCGAAGACCTACGATATCGAGGTCTGGGCCCCTGGCGACGACATGGACGACGGGCCCGACCGCGGCGGTCGCTGGCTCGAAGTCTCGTCGGCGTCGAACTTCGAGGACTACCAGGCCCGACGGGCGGGTATTCGATACCGACCCGAGCGCCACGAGTCCGCCGAGTACGTCCACACGCTCAACGCTTCGGGGCTGGCACTGCCCCGCGTGATGGTCGCCATCCTCGAACACTACCAGCGCCCGGACGGCACCGTCGCCGTGCCCGACGCGCTCCAGTCGTACATGGGTGGGATCGACACGATCGAGGGCCTGGACCCCGTCGACGAGAGCGCCCTCGGCGAGAGCGATTCCTGACGCCGGCGGTTCGTCTCGAGAGTTCTGCCGTGCCCAGCGACAGCGATCGGCGTGCGTCACTCTGACAAGAAATAAACAACATGTTTATTAATGACTGTCCGTAACGCAGTGTACGGATGGAACTCACAGAGATCCACACGCACCTGACCGACAACTGCGACTTCCCGGTCGACCGGGCTGGACTCATCGCTGCCGTCGGGGACCGCGAGGTCACCGCCGCCGACGGTGGGTCGACGCGCCTGGCGGACGCGCTCCAGGCCACCGATGAACCCCAGTACGGCTCCGCGACCGAGGCTCACGAGGCGATCCTCGCGAACCTGGGCGACGCCCACGTCGGGCGGAAGTTCTACGATGACCGCGGCGGCACTGGCCAGGACCGCCACCGAACACGCAGTCTCTAGCACGACCGATCGCGACGGCGTCAGTCGAGAACAGAGACAGTGGCGGCGTCGGGATCGACACCCAATCGGGCGAACTGTTCGACGAGATGGTCGTGCGCGGCGTCGATCGCCCGCCCGCGATCATCGAACCCACGCGGTGCGGGCTGCTCGAAGATGACCCGCACCTCTCGACCGTCGATTTCCTGGACGACACCGCCCGTACCGACGGGCGTGATCGCGTCACAGACCCAGACGAAATCGGTCTCGGGCGTGGGCGCTCCCCGATACTCGGGTGGGTCGTCGCCGGGTTCGTACAGCGTCCCCGTGAGCGCGACGTCCGCGTATCGCCCTTCGATTCGGAGCACGCACTCCTCAGGCCTCGATCGCGCTCGCGATCTCAGCGAGGCGGTCGTCGCTCACCTCGGGGCGATCGGCAAACAGCGCGTGGACCGGGCCCACGTCGTCGCCGTCGGTCCGGGGGACGACGTGGACGTGGCTGTGGGGCACTTCCTGGCCCGCGGCGGGGCCGTCGTTGACGGCGACGGTCGCGCCGTCGGCCCCGACCGCGTCAGCGATCGCGTCGGGCAGGCGACGGGCGACCGCGAACACCTCGCCCGCGAGTTCGTCGGGCATCTCGCCCAGGCGCTCGTGATGGGCTTTCGGAATCACCAGCGTGTGGCCCTCGCGCAACGGGTTGGCGTCGAGAAAGGCCAGCACGCGATCGGTCTCGTGGACGACATGGCCGGGAATCTCGCCGTCGACGATCGAACAGAACACACAGTCGCTCATGAGCGAACGATCGGGTGGCGGGTACGTTAAACGCGTGGTCCTCCGGACCACGCTATGTCGTGGTCGGTGTAGTCGCTCGCGTCGGCGCAGGCGACCACGCGATGTCGTGGTCGACCGTGGCCGTGCCAGCGATAGCGGACCTAAACCTTTAACCGCGCCAGCGCCGGTCTTTTGGACATGGCTTTTGACGGTCTCCTGGAAGACCCCGTCATCCAGAAGTACCTCCACGAACTCGTGGGCCCGACGGGCATGCCGGTCGCCGCTGCACCGCCAGACGGCGAGGTGACCGACGAGGAACTCGCCGAGACACTCGATCTGGAGTTGAACGACGTCCGCCGGGCGCTGTTCATCCTCTACGAGAACGACCTTGCGAGTTACCGCCGGTTGCGCGACGAGGACTCGGGGTGGCTGACCTACCTCTGGACGTTCGAATACCAGAACATCCCCGAACAGCTGGAATCGGAACTCCACCGCCTGCTGGAGGGACTCGAACGCCGTCGGGAGTACGAGACCGACCACCAGTTCTACCTGTGTGAGCAGTGTGGGATCCGCTTCGAGTTCGAGGAGGCGATGGACGTGAACTTCGAGTGTCCCGACTGTGGGAGTTCGCTGCAGTCCATGGAGAACACCGCGCTCGTCGACGCGATGGACGGCCGGATCGACGAGTTGCGTGCGGAACTCAACGTCGAGCGGGTGGCCTGATGGTCGTTCTCGCGAGCAAGGTCACGGTCCGCGGTGAGGCCCGCGAGCGCGCGCTCGACGGCCTCGAAAGCATGGTCGGGGATGCGATCGGTGAGTTGGACGTCGAGTGGACGATCGGCGTTCGAGACGACGACTTCCCCTCCGTGACGATCGAGGGCCCGGACGCCGCCGCGGCGCGCTCCGTCCTCGGTGAGCAGTGGGGGACGATCACCCCGCAGTTGACCGACGGCGAGGTCCACGTCGGCACGCTCAACTCCTGGGACGCCGACGGCATCGTCCTCGACGCGGGGCAACCGGTCCACATTCCCGCCGACCAGCTCGGCCTCGGAGAAGGTGGTCCCTCGCGGATCCGCCGTCGGTTCGGCCTCGTTCAGCATCTCCCCATGCAGTTCGTCGCGGGCGAGACGCCGCGGCTGGCCGACGCCGAGCGCGACCGCCTGTTCGAGTGGACGCGTGGCGACGGCCGCGTCAACGTCAACAACGTCACGCGCTCGGAACTGCGCGCGACGCTCAACCGGGCGGGCCACGCCGAGGACATCGTCACGATCGAACGGCTGGGCCTGCTCGAACAGAGCGTGGTCTGTACGCCCGAGACCGCACCGCCGGGCCTGATCGCGTCGGTCGGAAAGTATCTCCCCGCGGAGATGCTCGCCGTCACGCCATGAGGCGGGCGCTGGCCGTCGCCGCGGTGCTCGCACTCGTCGCGCTCGCGGGCTGTTCGGGCACCGTCTCGGAGGCCGACCTCGCCGAGAACGCGACGACGAACTGGTCGACGACCGAGCCCGCCCACCTGACCGTCGAGGGCGACGAGTACCGTGCCGTCTATCGTATCGAGAACCGCACGACCGTCGAGCTCTACCAGCGCGACGCGTTCGGCCAGGAGTCGCCGCTGCCCATCTCGGCGCTCTCTTTCCGTGCCGACAACGGGACCGTCTACAACCATTCGGCGTTCGAGGTCGACGAATCGAGTCGCCGGCTCACCCTGGAGCTCCCCGCCCGGTCGGGCCAGCTCGCCTATTCGGCGCCTGCCGGGAGCAAACACCTCGGGGCCCAGACGGTCGTGACTGGCTCTCATCGGGTGACGCTGCCCGCGAACACGACCGTCGGCCTCCCCGTGCTCTCGCGGGTCCACCCCGGCAACTACACCGTGAATCGCTCGGGACCACGGACCGAGATCGTCTGGCAGAACGTCACGAGTGATCAGCTCTCGGTCGATTACTACCACGAGCGTGACCCGTTCGTGCTCGCCGCCCTGTTCGGACTGATCGGCCTGGTGCTCCTCGCGGGCGCGATTCATTACCTGAGGGCGTTGCGTCGCCTCCAGCGCCGCCGGGTCGAGGCGGGTCTCGAATTCGAGGAGTAGCCGTCGCCCTTTCCGCGCGATGGGGACCGTCGCGGGGGTTATGGACGTGGACCGCGGACGGCCGGGCATGGAGGTGGGCATCGTGACCGTCGGCGACGAACTGCTGGTCGGTGACACCGTCAACGGCAATGCCGCCTGGCTGGGCCAGCAGTTGCACGAACGCGGCGCCGATCCCCGTCGGATCACCGTCGTCGGTGACTCCATCGGGGCGATCGCTGACGCCGTCGACCGCCATCGGGACGCGTTCGACGCGGTGATCGCCACCGGTGGACTCGGCCCGACCCACGACGACCGCACGATGGCCGCCATCGCCGCACTCTTCGACCGGCCGCTGGAGCCCCATCCCGACGCGATCGCGTATCTCGAAGCCGAACGCGGCTATTCGAACGAGGAGTTGGCCGCCGACACCGTCGCCCTGCCCGCCGGCGCGCGCCACCTGCCCAACAGCGAGGGCGTCGCGCCCGGGGCAGTCGTCGAGACCGTCTACGTCCTCCCGGGGGTGCCAGCCGAGATGAAAGCGATGTTCGAGGCCGTCGCCGGCGAGTTCGGCGGTACGCGGCCCGTGATCGAGGTCGTGCGCGTGCCGGGCCACGAGTCCGAACTGCTCGACGTCATCGAGGGTGTCCGCGAGCGCTTCGACGTGCAGGTCGGCTCGTATCCGGGCGAGGTCGTCCGCATCAAACTCACCGGCACCGAGGACAGCGAGGTCGCCGCGGCCGCGGACTGGGTTCGCGAACACGCCGACGTCGAGAAATAGGGGGGGGGGAGGGACGCCGGTCGCGTTCTCAGCCGTGCGCTCAATCGAGTTCGAGCCAGGGGACGTCGATCAGCGCCGGGATGTGCGTCTCGATGTGGTGTTCCCAGACGCCCTCTTCTCCGAACGCCTCGCCGTGGTCGGCGGTGACGACCACCCGGCCGTCGAGGTCCTCGACCAGCGTCGCGATCTCTTCGAGCGCGATCCTGAGGTTCTCCTCGTGGAGTTTCAGGCCGGTCTCCCGGGTGCCGTCCGAGAGCAACCCCGTGGTTCCGGTTTCGAGCCAGAGCCCCGCTTTCTGGGCGAGTTCGCTGCCTTCGAGCAGGCGCTCCATCTTGGGGCGGACGGCGTCACCGATCCGTCCGAGTGGCCCCTGGCTCGCATCGTCGTCGCCCTGGCGTTTGATCCCCTCCTGGATCTGTTCGAGTTTCGGGCCGCCGTCACGCGAGAGAAACGGGGCGTGAGGCTGCATGTAGTGGAGGACCGTCCGCTCGCGCTCGTCGACGAGATCGGCGTGGTCGCGATATGAGGCTTCGATTCCCGCCGGCGGGACCGTGCCGAGATCGTCGTCCCACTCGTCTTGCCAGACGTCGATCACGCTCTTGATGTGATCGTTGGCCGTCCAGTCGTAGTCACAGCTCGCGCCCCACTTGAGGTCTTTCAGCGCGATGCCGAGGTCGTTGATAAAGGGGTTCCCCGAGAAGTAGGCGATGTCGTGATCGCCGTCGAGGGTGCGATACGCCCACTCGGGGGTCGAGGAGCCCAGACTCTCGCGTTTTTCGAGCGTGCCGTCGAGATACTCGTCGTAGACGTCCTCGAAGACGTCGTAGCGGCAGGCGTCGAGGACGATGCAGGTGTCCCAGTCGGATTCGAGAAACTCCTGGGGCGTCATTGCCAGCGGTTACGCGCCCGCTGATGAATGCCTTGGGATGTTCACCGGAGGAGGGCGTACAGCCAGCCGAGCGTGGCGAGCAGGCCGCCGCCGCCGACGAGGACGCCGAGGAGGTTCACCGTCGACGGATCGAGCGTTCCCGAGAGGACGATCATACCGGTCCGTGGAGCGCGCTCTGGATAAAGCTACGCCCGCCGGAAGGTCGGGCCGCCGTCGCCGTCCTCGACCTCGATGCCCAGCTCGTCGAGTCGGTCGCGCACCCAGTCGGCCCGGTCGTAGTTGCCGGCCTCGCGGTCGCGCTCGCGGACCTCCAGGAGGAGTTCGACCAGATCGTCGACCAGGTCGTCGGCGTCGCCGCCCGCCGCGACCGCCAGCGGCAGGCCCAACACGTCGATCGCGATCGCGTCGTACAGCGCGATCGCGTCGCGACAGCCCTGGTAGTCGTACGGCGCGCCCCGATCGACGTGGCGGTTGACCGCACGGGTGGCCGCTTCGAGTGCGGCGAGCGCGCGGCGGGTGTTGAAATCGTCGTTCAGGCCGTCGTGGGCCTCACGACGTGCGTCCGCGACGGCGTCACGAAGGTCGTCGTCCGGCGCGGTCGCGAACGCCGCGACGCTGTCGGCCCCCTCCTGGGCGCGCTCGTACCCGCGTCGAAGCGTCTCGAAGCGATCGCGGGCCTCCGCGATCGTCGCCGCGCTGTAGGTCGCCCGCGAGTCGTAGGCCGTCGAGAGGAGGAAGGTGCGCACGACGCCTGCGCCGTGCTCGTCGATCGCCTCCGCGACGGTCGCGAAGTTGCCCAGCGAGGAGGACATCTTCTCGTCGGCGGTTTCGAGCAGGCCGACGTGCAGCCAGTAGCGCACGAACTCCCTCCCCGTCGCGGCCTCGCTCTGGGCGATCTCGTTTTCGTGATGGGGAAAGATCAGGTCCTGCCCGCCGACGTGGATGTCGATGGTGTCGGCGAGGTGGGCCGTGCTCATCGCCGAGCACTCGACGTGCCACCCGGGCCGACCTTCACCCCACGGAGACGCCCAGGTCTGGGCGCCGTCGACGGCCTCGTCGGCGGGTGCGGCCTCGTCGTGACGGTGGTCAGCGATCGCCGCGGGGTCGACGCCGCCGGCTTTCCAGAGCGCGAAATCGGCGGGGTGGCGCTTTTCCGATCGTTCGTCGGGGTCGCCCTGGGACTCCATCTCGTCGACCGCCTGATTCGAGAGGTCGCCGTACGACTCGAAACTCGTCACGTCGAAGTAGACCGACCCGTCGACGGCGTAGGCGTGGCCCCGGTCGATCAATCGCTCGACGAGTGCGACGATCTCTTCGATGTGCTCGGAGACGCGCGGGTACGCGCTGGCGCGCTCACAGCCCAGGCCACGCATCGCGGCGATGATCGTCTCGATGTAGGATTGCGCGACATCGCGTTCGTCCGCGCCCGCTTCTCCGATGCGTGCGACGATCTTCTCGTTGACGTCGGTGAAGTTCTCGATATGGTCGACCGAATACCCGCGGGCCCGCAGCCAGCGCACCATCACGTCGACGTGGACCCACCCGCGGGCGTGACCGAGATGCGGCGGGTCCGAGGTGGTCAGCCCACAGTAATAGAGCCGAACGTGGTCGTCGTCGGTGGGCTCGAAGACCTGTGACTCGCCGGTCATCGAGTCGGTCACCCGAATCGGATCGCCACCGTCGGGGGGCGTGTGCTCGCTCATTGGCGGGCCAAGCGGTACCGCGCCAATCAATCCGTCGATGGTCCGGCCGATTCAGACCCACTCGAACAGCGTCAACGGGTCCTGGAGGTCGATCTGGCCGTCGCCATTGATGTCGAACAGCGCAGTGTGCTCTTCGAGGATGCGGTCGTCGGCGTGCTGGAAGTACCGATTGACGTCTGGGAAGTCGATCCGTCCGTTGCCGTTGAAATCGGCGTGGATCCCGTCGCCGTCGAGATCACGGGGCCGGACGCCGTCGATCTGCGGGACGTCGGGGGCCGTCCGCACGACGGCTCGCGCCGGGACCGACCGTCCGTCGCCCGTGACGGCTTCGACGGAGACGTCGACGACCGATCCCGGTGGGAGCGCGTCGATCGTGACGCTCGTCTCGCTGGCTGGCACCGACCGGAAGACACCTTCGAGATTGTCGGGAACGACTCGCACGGCGTAGCGCTCGACGGATTCGGCGGGCGCCGTCCACGAGAGGTCGATCCCGCCCTCGGCGGGGGCGAGCGAGAGGTCCCCCGGCGGAGCGATCGACCCCGCAGTCGTCACCTCGGCTTCGATCGGGGCCGATTCCGCGACGACCTCGCCGTTTTCGACGGTCTCCGTCCAGGCCTGGAGGAAGTAGGCCGTCTCCGGATCGAGGCCAGTCAGGGTGGCCTGGCCATCAGCGGCAGTTGCGTGGGTGACCGGCGGTTCGACGACCCTGTCGGTGACTGGTGCAGCGCCGACGTGAACACGGTTCGTCTCGTCGCCCGCGGCGGTCCACCCGACGACGACCTCGGTTTCGGTGACGTCGAACGTGGCCCACCGGAACTCCGGTCCCCCTGGTGCCGGTGAATCGGCCGGTGGTGTCGTCACTATCGCAGGGTCCAGTGTCTCACTGACAGTCGTCGATGGGTCCCCCTGGTCGACCTCTATCTCGTAGGTTCGGTCGGGGGCGATCGGAGGTCGACCGACCGTCTCCGGGGAGTCGGGAGTTTCCACCCAGAACACGTAGTCGTCCCACCTGATCTGGATGGGGGTGGCCGAAGAGACGTACGAAAAGGAGATCGAAGAGGCAGTCACGTCGTCGATAAACATCTCGTTGGTCGGCCGTCCCGATGCGCTTCCGATCACTCTCGACCCGACGGCCGCACCCCCTGCGAGTCCCGCTGCCGAGGCCAGCAGGCCCCGCCGGGTCGTCACCGGCTGTCCTGTCCCCGTTGGATCGTTCTCGTCAGCCATCGTTCTCTCACACGTTGGACAGAGATAATATTAAAATTACGCAATTTATGTCAACATTGGCGCCCCGGTCGCACGCCTCGTCGAACATCGCTCACAGTCCGTGGGGTCGAACCGACCCGTCGCCCGGTTCAGAGGTCCCGACGCTGGAACAGGAACACGGCGAGCGCGAGACAGACGATCGCGACGACGGTCAGGACGCCCGCGCCGACGAGGTCGATCTCACCGTGGACGAGCACGCCCGGCGGGTCGAGATATCGCATCGGCGAGAGGCCGCCGAGCGCGTCGTACTCCGTCGTCACGATCACGGCCTCGAGCAGCCACGCCGCGAACACCGCTCCGAGCGCGACCCGGCCCGCGACACGCCCGCGCCGGACGACGACGCCGACGAGCAGGCCGATCGCCGCCCAGCAGACCAGATACGGGAGCGACAGCGCGTGCAGGACGGCCAGATCGTCGAGCGCCAGCGGGTCCCCGAACAGGAAGGCGGTCCCGGAGAGCAGGATCGGAACCGCGACGCTGAGCGCGACGATCGGGACGCCGAGCGCGAGGAATTTTCCGAGCAGGACGCTCCGGCGGGTGACCGGGCCGGCGAGCATCGTGTCGAGTCGGCCCTCGCCGAACTCCCCCGCGACGCTGCCCGCCGCCGCGGACGCGAGATAGCCGCCGACCCCGACCATCCACCCGAGCGTGTAGAACTCACTGGCGAGCAGGCCCTCGATCGAGTCGAGGGTTTCGAAGCCGAACAGTTCGTTGAGCGCCGGCGGCATCGCGTCGAGCATCTCGGTGAACCCCGCGTCGGTCATCTGCGGGCCGACCCAGACGTACAACGCCCCGAACAGCGCGAACAGCACGGCGATGACGCCGGTGATCCGGAGGCGATTGTGCCCCTCGAAGCGCGCGACGGTCAGCAGCGTCTGCCAGTCGGTCCTGCCGTGGGCATCGTGTCGGGCGTCCCGTGTCTCAGGCATGGAGGTCCACCTCCCCGAACCACAGCGCACTCGCGGCGACGAGCACCACCGCCGCTCCGAGCAAGATCACGGCCCCGAGCGGGTCGTACGCACTCTGTGTGAGGATATCGAGGGGGACGTAGTACCGCGTCGGCGAGAGCCCACCCAGCCACGCGAGATCCGTCTCGGTGACCAGCGTGTCCACCAGATAGGCCCCGACGATGCCGCCCGCGCTCACCCCTTCGGCGACGCGGCGCCGCCCGGCGGCGACGCTCGCGAACGTTCCAAACGCGCCACACGCGAGCAGATACGGGATCGAGAGCAGGTGCACGGCGGCGAGATCACCGATCGCCATCGGATCGGTGAGCAGTGCGTTCGCGCCCGCGACGGCCCCGAACACGATCGCGTTGACGACGAGGATCGGTGTGAGCACGGCGAGATAGGTCTCGACGAGCAGGTGCCAGCGCGCGATCGGCGCGGCGAGCAGCGTGTCCATCCGCCCCGAGTCGATATCGCCCGCGATCGATCCGGCGGCGACGTACGCCACGTACGCCCCGAGGCCGAGCAGCCAGGTGTACTGGTAGATCTCGATCGCGACGAAGCCTTCGAGTGTCGCCATCTGCGCCAGGTCGAGGCCCTCGACCATCGACGCGGGCAACTGCCCCATCAGCGCGTCCATGTCGACGTCACCGACGATCCCCGGCGCGAGCAGCGTCATCATCGCGGCGAACCCGCCCATCCCGAGGCCGATCACGATCGCGGCGGGCAGGCGGCGCTCGGCCTGGAATCTGGTGGTCTCAAACATCGCTGGACTCCGCCGACTCCCGTTCGGCGTGCGCTCCAGACGCCCGATCGCCACCACCTCCGGCCCCAGGCCCGTCAGCTCCAGACGCCCTATCGCTCGCGCCGTTCTCGACCTGATCGACGCGTGCAGCGGGGTCTTCGCCGTAAAATCGCATGAACACGTCTTCGAGCGGGGCCTCTTCGATAGTGAGATCGAGGATTTCGTAGTCGAGGACGCGTTCGAGCAGGGGCTCGTAGGCGCCCGTGTACGTAAAGGAGAGCGTCGTCGCCGGCGCTGTGGCGCTGTCCGCGTCGTCGCTGACCCCGTCGCCGCCGATCTCCACGTCGTGAACGCCGTCGAGATCGAACGCTGCGGCCCCCACGTCGCCGGCGATGCGCGCCCGAACGGTCTTCCCGCTCCGATCGATCAGCGACTCGATGTCCTCCAGTTCGACGAGGTGGCCGTCCCGAACGATCCCCACCCGATCGCAGACCTTTCGGACCTCGCTGAGAATGTGCGAGGAGAAAAAGAAGGTTTTCCCGCGTTGCTGTTCCGAGCGGATGAATTCGAGCAGTTCTTCCTGTTTCAGCGGGTCGAGCCCGGAGGTCGGCTCGTCCATGATCAACAGATCGGGATCGTGCATGAAGGCGAGCACGATCGCGAGCATCTGTTTGTTCCCACGTGAGTACTCCCGGACCTTGCGATCGAGCGGCGGGTCGAACAGATCCAGCAACTCGTCGCTGCGCACGTCGCCCCGGAGTGCGCCGTGGTACTCCAGCAGACGCCGTCCCGATACGCCCTCGTCGAACGCGGGTTCGCTCGGCAGGTAGCCCACTCGCGCGCGGGCCGCCCGGAGTGCGCCCCGATCCAGCAGGTCGGCCCCCAGCACGGTCGCCGACCCCTCGGTCGGCGACTGAAACCCCATCAGCGTCCGGATCGTCGTGGTCTTGCCCGCGCCGTTCGGGCCGAGAAACCCGAAGACCTCGCCCTCCGCGACCGAAAAGGAGAGGTCCTCGACACCGCGCACGTCGCCGTAATACTTCGTCAGCCCGTCGGTTTCGATCGCGGCCATGCGACGGCCGACGGCCGACGAGCGCATAAAGGTGTGCGAGGCCCGACCCACGGCGGTCGGGCCCGTTCCGCATCGGTTTGCTCCGCCCGGGTGCAGTGCCGGGAAGCCAACGTCCAAAGGTCACTGTCGTGTACCGATGGCCATGCCAGCACTCGGGGTGGCTGCCCACGGCTCATACTCAGTCTGCCCTCTCTGAGGACATCGGTCTGTTGCATGCTTTATGAGATATGGGGGACGACCGCGAGTTTGAGAAGCATGAGACTTACCCCATGGGCATTATTGAGCCAGGGCCGTTGGCCGTCGAGATGGTGTCTTGGATCGCCTACAGGGCGCGGATTTGTGGGCACGATCGCGTCACCGAGTGAAACGAGGTTGGCTTCTTGACGATCAAACCAGGCAAGGAGAAGTCGTGTGTACACGAAACCGGGTGGTGGATTTCGACAGACTGTATTGATATTTGTTATTAGTAATATATGCCACGTGGGCGGTGACAAACTGATGTCGCGCTCTGTCTGGCCCATCTTTTCGGTGGTGCATGAGAAAGCATATACCGCGGCGGTTTATGTGGCAAAATATGCCGATAAGCGATCATATAGTGACTGATCTGTTGGGTGATAGTGTCGAAAACTCCATTTCACGTCGAAATTTCGTCAAAGCAGTCGGTGCCAGCGGGGTTGCCCTGGGAGGGGCTGGAGTGACATTGGCGAATGAGGATGGGGTAAAAATGAGGGATACCTCCAATGCCTGGGGAGTACGACGGGATGCGCACATGAGTACGGGAGGTTCTGAAAATGAGGAACACGATGATATATGGGATGCGGGTATATGGGAAAATACACATATGATATCTTCAACCTCGCTGAATCTCGTCGGTAGAACCTGGGAACCACGTGGTAATCCCGACATGTCCGCCCCTGCTGACGGTGCCTGGCGGTATACGTTTGCCATCAGTTCATCCGCCATCGCATACGGGGAACTTGAAGAAGATATGTCAAAAAATTGGGCATTCCCACTGAATAGTGACCCCCAGGACCCCTTTGATACTGCTTATATGGGGAGAGAGGTTCAATTTCGGGAAACATTTACGGTTGAATCAACTGGGACTGACGACCAGATAGATCGCATAGCCATTGCCGAACGTCGAGATAAGGACTATTGTGGGTTCATTCATGGGCGCAGCTTCTTCGAGGAACTCTACAACGGAACCGAGGTAGAAGCGCCTTATGTCCCGCCGCAATTCATCCCTTCTCAACTCGGAGAGGGCCTTTCATCCCGCTATGCGAATCCGGCTGGAGTATTGAACGATGCAGAGGTAAAGTACGAACAAGAACAGGCCCAAGACAGGATTCAAGACGCCAAGGCTGGGGTGGGGGTTGCGGGATCGACGATAGGACTGGCTATAACTATAGCTGGAGTATCATTACCTCTTGTCGGATTGGGAGTGGGTATTGTTGGTCTAACACTTTCGATCGATGGATTTTTTAACGCTTTATTGGAGGAGCCGGATCGGGATGTCGCCATCTATCGTGGTTTCAGGCACCAGCGTCCCTCAGAGGCATGCGGACCCGCTGGCCTCGGCTATGTCACTTTCGACGTGTTCGTGAGTCCAGACGAGACGACACAGTTTACGACAACAATAGATATCTCACAGAATGGTCATCAATTCGTCGGTGATGACCCCTATATCCACCCAGAATGGACCGTGGAGATTGATGCTGGCCCCCCTGAAAACGATAGGCCCACACGAGAAACATTGGATATCAACTGGGGCGATTCCTCGCCTGCCGACCCACCTGACGAAGCGAATGAGGACAAACAATACGGATCGAGTCCGACCCCTGTCATTGGCTATCCCAATCAAATTTCTGAATCGGACACTGTCCGGTTCGACGCGTACGGGACCAAACTGGAGATGCATCCTCTCGCCGACACGGAACCGTACGAGTGGACACTCTCACGAAGCGATGAGAAAGTCGACGAATACTGCACACGGACCGATTCACCCTATTTAGATGTTGACTTCGAGTCGATCGATAATGCAACCGGGATCTACGAGATGACGCTTTCGGTCACCGACGCGTCCGGTGGAACGGGGACGGCTGTCGATGATACGATTCGTGTCGGTGATAGTGATGAGGTCGGGGCCGTCTTGTGGGAAGCGACGAGAGAGCAAACGCCCGATGGAGCGGCTGTGACGTTCAATATCGGCAAGTATTCGAGTGGGGACGTCGACGAGTGGACACTCTCGTACGACGGGCCGGATGGGTCACACGGTGAGGTCACTGGGTCGACCCTCAGGGAGATTATGGTCGTCCATCAGTCGGAGATCGGAGAGACCCACACGCTCACCTTCGATCAGACGGGCACCTACGACGTTACGTTAGAGGTCGTCCCAGTTGACGGGCAGGTAAGTACGGCCTCGGTGACCGTCGAGATTGAGTCGTCGGATCTGGAAGCACCTGCACCTGGGGCGGCATTGGACGTAGCAGAAACGAACACCATAGAGAACGGAACGCAGGTCACGTTCAGCTACGGAAAGCGAGAATCGGTCGATATCGACGAGTGGGTCCTGAATTTCGGTACCTGGGTTGGTCCGAACACGAACCGATTCCAAGAGATGACCGGGGAACATATCCAAACCTTTGGGACCCCGCCATCGGATGTCGGTGAGACGAGTACTGTCCTGTACCGTACCACTGGCGAGTACGAGGTCACGCTGACAGTCACCGGTAAAAATGGCAAGGAAAGTACGGCCACGACGACGGTCCAAATCGGTGACGAAGACGAGGGGAACGGTGGAACGGAGCGCGTTCGGTGGACGTACGAACTCGAATCCAGCAAACTCGCCGCGGCACCCACCGTCGAGGATGGTCCGGTTTACACTGCAACTTCGGGTGGGACGGTCCATGCTGTCGACCCCGAGACTGGCGACGCGATGGACGTTCCGTCGGGGTCTTGGTCAACTCAGGCTGCATCGACACCGATACCTGCCGGTGAAGACCTCTTGGTCAGGTCTTGGGGTGGGAAATTATATTCTGCTGATGCGATGTCGGGTACCGTCAACTGGACATTCACCGGGCAAGCAGGCGGTTTGGCAAGCAGGCCAACCTATCACGGCGGAACCGCATATGCAGTTCTTTGGAACGGAAGTCTGGTGGCAATCGACGCCAGTACCGGTGAGGTTCAGTGGCGTTTGAACGAGTCGGCCACCACCTTCGCCGACCCCCCGGTCGTGAACGACGGGACAGTGTTCGTCAGGTCACGAGCGGGAACGCTCTGGGCGGTATCTGCCGACGGCGGCGACATACGTTGGCGAAATGATTCCATTGCAGATGGTGTCGCCGTTCAGCCCGCCGTCCATAACGATTCGATTTATGTCGTCTCGTTCGATGGACGCCTGCATGATGTGACGGCGGATGATGGGACTGTCGTGGATTCGTTTTCACCACCCTCGACTGGCCCATATTCGTCCTCTCCAGTTGTGGGTGAGGAGCACGCATACGTAGCGTCAGGTGGGGGGACCGTCCATGCTGTCGATCGCACAACTGGAAACGTAGACTGGTCTTTCAGCAAACCCCATGGGGGTGTGCGTGGCCTTACGGTTCGGGCCAACACACTCTTAGTGGTCTCTGATGAGGGAACCCTTTACGCCGTAGACATCTGAATAGTGGTGGCGATCATGTGAACTGGGTGTCTCAACAATTCTGGGTGTCTATCACCACGATCTGGGACCTTAGGTCGCGGTAATTCCATTCCGATGTCTTAATTTGTGCTATATAGAGTCGATGGCGTTTTAGCCGGATTCGGAAGAGACAACCCCAATATTGCACCTGTCCCCGGCGGTCGTCGCCGCCGACGACACGACTAATGGCGCGGGTCGCCTTTTCAATCTATGCCCGCGCTCGTGGTGGCCGCCCACGGCTCACACCTCAGTCCCGATTCGAGCCGTCCGGCCCGCGATCACGCCGCCCGGATCCGCGCGACCGGGGCGTTCGACGAGGTGCACACGGCGTTCTGGAAAGAAGAGCCCTCCTTCCGGGACGCCCTCCGGACGGTCGCCAGCGACGAGCTATTTCTCGTTCCGCTGTTCGTCAGTCGGGGCTATTTCACCGAGCAGGTCCTGCCCAGAGAGTTCCGCCTGACCGAGTTCGACCGCGATCGGTGGGCGGAGGCGGGATCGATCACGACGACCGCCGACGACGTGTCGGCGACGATCCACTACTGCGGTCCGGTCGGGACCGACCCCGTGATGAGCGACGTGATCGTCCAGCGTGCCGAATCGATCACCGGCGACACCGCGATCGGCCCGGAGACGACCCTCGCGATCGTCGGCCACGGCACCGAGCGCAACCAGAACAGCGCCGAGGCGATTTACGACCACGTCGAGCGCATCCGTGCGACCGACCGCTTCGCCGCCGTCGAGGCGTTGTTCATGGACGAAGCCCCCGCGATCGACGACTGGCCGGAATACGTCGACACCGAGCGCGTCGTGATCGTCCCCCTCTTCGTGGCCGACGGCTACCACACCCAGGAGGACCTCCCCGAGGACATCGGCCTCGTCGAGGACTATCGCGAGTCGTGGGCGACACCCGCCCGCGTCGCGGGCCACGAGGTCTACTACTCGGGGGCGGTCGGGACCGAACCGCTGACCGCCGAAGTGATCCTGGATCGCGCGAAACGCGCGGGGGCGAGCGTCGAGCACGCGATGGCGGCCATCGAGGCCGACGCGGTCGCCGCGGACTGAGTGGCGTCGCGGATCAGCCTGCGACCTCGGCGAGCGTGAGCAGGGGGTCGGGAAAGACCAGTGCGATCAGTCCACCCAGGACGAGCGCCGTCGGGAGCATCGGCCCGAGCTCGGTGACCACCACGAGCCCGATGCCACCGACGATGGCGACGAGCCCGATCACTCGGAGCACCCATCTGAAGACCCCGTCGAGGCCCAACTCACCGAAAGACTCGATGGCGTCGCGGAGTTCGTCCATGTCACGGCGCAGTCTGTTCTGTAGACTCGATACGGTTTCGACTCGGCGCCTCGGCCGGGCGCGGACCGTGGCGGTCACGGCCCACCGGGGTGGGGTGAGCAGTGCCGTCAGGCCACCCTCACCCGATCGATCGCCGTCCAGCCCACCAATCCGAGGAGCAGTGCCCCGAAGACGACACCGAACCCGAGCACGATCGGGCCTGGATCCAGCGCGTACAGCACGACATACATCCCGAACACCACTGCGACCGTCGGGATGGCCAGTCGTCGCCCGCGCGTCCAGGCGTCGTCGACCCAGAACCGATCGCTCCGGGGCGCGAGCCAGAGTGCTCCTGCCAGCGTGAGATAGGCGACGCCCTGGACGGCGTGCGCTGCGATGGCGGCCAGCGGGTCGCCGGCGACGGCCCGGCCGACGACCAGCCCACCCTGCGAGAGCGCCACGCCGCCTGCGATCACAGCGACTATCGACATCAAGAGCGTGTCTCTGTCCACGGCGACCATTCATTTCAAATTGATATAAGGCCGACGAAACACTGGGTCATCGTGTCAGGCTATGCGCTGTTCGATGGTCGCTCGCGAGTCTCTCGCGGCTCTTCGACTCACTGGCAGACGGGTCTGGGTCGCGACTCGGCAACCGTCCATTGATGGCCCCGACACGATTCGGTGTCACGGTCCACACGGATTTACTCGTCCCACCGCAAGACGCTGTATGAGTGTCGTTCAATCCGTCGCCGATCGGGCCGGCCTCGACGGCGAATTCGACCGGGTCGATGCGGTGATCTCGGCGTGGATGCAGCGGTGGAGCCTCCCGATCGTCCGGACGGCGATCGGTGTCGTCTTCGTCTGGTTCGGCGCACTGAAGCTCATCGGCATCTCACCGGCCGGCGAACTCGTCGCCGACACCGTGTATTTTCTCCCCCCAGAGCTGTTCGTCCCCGTTCTCGGCGTCTGGGAGGTCCTGATCGGACTGTTCATGCTCTACCGCCCGCTGGTTCGCCTCGCGATTTTATTACTTTTCCTTCAGCTTCCGGGGACGTTTCTCCCCGTCGTCTTGCTCCCCGATGTCGTGTTCACGACGTTTCCGTACGGGCTGACCGTCGAGGGCCAGTATATCGTCAAGAATCTCGTCATCATCGGGGCGGCACTCGTCATCGGCGGGTCACTGACGAGCGACGACTGACCCGATCACGGGCAGCGCCCACCGCAGCCCCGCGGTTTTTGGGCCTCGGCGGCCACCCCAGTGCATGGACGAATCGGACCTCCTCGCGGCCGCCGACGCGGGCGTGGCGTGTGACGGCCTCCGCGTCGAGCGGACCGACGCGGGCGTCACCGTCGAGACCCCCGACGAGCGCCACGAGGGCCTCAGCGACGCGGACGCCCGCGCGATCCTGGCCGAACACCCGCGACTGGTCGACAACTGGGCGTTCTGGACCGATCGCGCGCCCGACCGCGACGACTATCGCGCCTTCCTCAGATGGCTCGAACACGCCGACGAGCGCGCGCTCGCGGACCGCATCGGCACGACGGCCCGCGAGTGGGGCGAGGTGCGGGTGACGACGACCGTCGCCGCCGACGGCACCCGGACGTACTCGATCCGTCATCGCGCCGACGCGGATCGCGACCCGGCGACACTGGAGGAGATCCGGGACGTCGAGGCCGCCGACGACCTCGCGACGACCGACGCCGACGGGCAGTATCGCCCGCTGCGGACCGCGCCGACGCTGCGCGACGGCTGGATCGCGCCCGATCTCGACGCGACATCGTGTCCCGACCTCGTCGCGACCGTCTACCCCGCGACGATCGCGAACTGGTATCGCGAGCGCGAGGGCGAACTGGACGTGACACACTTCGACGCCGCCGCGGCCCGCCAGTCCGGCATCTACGCCGTCGTCGACGACCTGGACCGGGCGGCGATCGACTGGGTCGCGAGCGCGTGCTGTCGCGACGAGATGTGCCTGAAGCGTCGCGAGTGGGACGCCGGCGAGGAGGATCCGATCGACGTGCCCCGTGGCGACGGGGAGATGCCCTGTCGAGAGCCCTGTTCGCTGGTGGTCGCCGCCGCGCGGGCGTTCACCAAACAGGAACAGGAATCACCCCAGACGTACGAATTCGAGCTGACGCCGAGCGAGCACGAGACCCTGCTCGACTGTCTCGACGCCGTCGCCGCGGATCGATCGGTCCGCCTCGCGGACCTCGGTGAGGGAGCGAACCGCTACCGGGCACGATACCTCCAGGCCAAGCGGTTCTCAGCGAGCGGTCCAGGCGATCGCGCCGAGCACGGCCACGAGGACGAATAACACGCCGACGGTGACGACCAGCGAGTTCGCGAGCACGGCGACGACGACGCCGACGACGAGCACGAGTGCACTCGCGAGCGCGGCCAGCGTGCGCGGATCGTCGACGGCCGCGACCGCGGGCGAGGGTGTGGGAGGCCGCTCCTGGGGGTGGGCCAGCGACTCGTCGACGCGGACGGTCTGCTCGGCCGCCTCCGGTGGCTCGACGACCACGTCGACGTAGCGGGTACACGACCCGTGGGCGCTGACGAGTTTGACCTTCCCCCGGAACGTCGACTCGGGCGGCGCCATCTCGACGGGGATCGACCGACGATCGTCCGCTTCGAGGAAGTGATTGGTCGCGGGGACGCTCGCGACGTCGGCCAGCGCGTCCTCCAGGTGGACGTGGAGGTGGACGCTCTCGCCGTGGTTGGTCACGCCGATGTCGAACGCTCCGGTCACCCTGATCTCGGCCGGCACGCTCAGTTCGTGCAGGCCGTCGCGGCTGATCTGAACCGGGAGCGTCTCAGTCACGCCACTGACTGCGCAGGGCGTGACAAAAAAGGTTCCCGCCGGTGCCGCCCCGTCTCACTCCGCGTCGCGCATATCCGGCGGCAGCAGGTTCGGAATCCCCTCTTCGATCGGGTAGGTCTCCCCACACTCGGTACAGGTCAGCGTCCCGTCGACGATCTCGTCGTCTTCCCGGGCCTCGACTGATAGCTCCAACTCGCTTTTGTCGAGCGGACAGACGATCACGTCCATGAGGTCCTCGTCCATACGCTGGCGTCGAGAGCGACGGCCAAAAGCGTGCCGAACGTCGGAACCCTACGCCTCGAAGGGCCGATCGCGCACGATCGTCTGCTCGCGTCCGGGGCCGACGCCGATCACGGTGACGGGCACGTCCAGCGCGTCCTCGATCGCCTCGATGTACGTCCGAGCGTTCGCGGGGAGCGCGCCGTATCCCTCGGCGGCGACCGTGTCGCGATCGAACTCCGGCCACCCGTCGAACGTGCGATAGGTCGGCTCACACGCGGCCCACCGGTCGGTCGTCGCGGGGACCGTCTCGACGGTCTCGCCGTCGAGGCTGTACGACTCGGCCATCCGGAGTTCCTCGAACCCTCCGAGCGTGTCGATGTGGTTGAGTGCGATTCCCGAAAAGCCGCTGGCCCGGGTCGCGTGTTCGAGCATCGGCAGGTCGAGCCACCCCACCCGGCGGGGCCGTCCGGTGACGGTGCCGTACTCGTCGCCCGCTTCGCGGATCTCGGTCGCGAGTCGTTCTTCCTCGGGGTCGGCGTCGCCCGCATACCCCGGCGTGTCGCCCTCGACGCCCGCGAGTTCGGTCGGCATCGGGCCGCTCCCGACCCGCGTGAGATACGCCTTGACGATGCCGATGGTCTCGCCGGACCCGACCAGCGCGGGCGAGAGCCCCGTCCCCGTGCAGGCCCCGCCCGCGGTGGGGTTCGAGGAGGTGACGTAGGGGTAGTTGCCGTGGTCGATGTCGATCAGCGTGCCCTGCGCGCCTTCGAGGATGATGTCCTCGCCCGCGGCGTGGCGGTCGGCCAGAAAGTCGCCCGCGTTCACGAGCATGTCTTCCGCAACGAGACGCTCGCCGTAGTCGGCGTACTCGGCGTGGAGCGCGTCGATGTCGAACGCGTCGTCAGTCTCGACGCCGAGGACGTCCTCGACGAACGCCCGGTGCTGGGGGACGACGTACTCCAGGGCGTCGCGCAACCCCTCGGGATCGGTGAGTTCCCCGATCCGGACGCCACGTCGGCCGGCCTTGTCCTCGTAGGTCGGGCCAATGCCACGCCCGGTCGTGCCGACTTCCTGGTCGCTGTCGGCTTTGACGTCCTCTTCGAGGCCGTCGATGACGCGATGGAACGGGAAGATGGCGTGCGCGCGGCGGGCGACCCGGACGTCCGGGTCGAGGCCGCGCTCGCGCAACTGATCGAGTTCGTCGAACAGCGTTCGGGGGTTGACGACACAGCCGTTGCCGAGCACGCCGACCTTGCCGCGGATCGCGCCGCTCGGGACCAGAGAGAGTTTGAACTCGTCGCCGTCGCGAACGACGGTGTGGCCGGCGTTGTCGCCGCCCTGGTATCGTGCGACGACGTCGGCGGGGTCGCCCAGAATGTCGACGACCCCGCCTTTGCCCTCGTCGCCGAGTTGCGAACCGACGATGGTGACGATCATCACGCACCGTTTTCCTCCTGCCGGCCATACGGATTTCGGTCGGCCGTCGTGGATCGCGTGTCGATGCGCGTGGCGACGACGGGTCCACGCGACCGTCTGGCCGTCCGGATCGCCTCGAAATGCCGGGCGCAGGCGTGCTGTGGCCGATCTCGTCTCTCGGGAGGGACCGGGACGGCGTCGCCCGACCGACGCGTCGACAGACAGACCGACCGCCGGGCTGACAGACCCGATTCGGCCCGTTCGCGGACGTTATCGCTTCCCAAACCCTTATTTACCCGCGGTTGCGACCCTGAAACTGACGGTCGGACCGACGACAACCTTTAAACCCACCGACCACAAGTTAACACGTGGCATGATAGATCGACTCGAAAAAGAAGTCGACATGCTGGAGCGACACCTCCAGGTGTTACGAATGGTGATCGAGAACGAACCGATCGGCATCGTGAAGATGTCCAACGAGACCGGCTACCCCCACCACAAGGTCCGGTACTCGCTGCGCGTGCTCGAAGAGGAGAACCTCATCGAGCCGTCCAGCCAGGGCGCCATCACGACCGAAGAGACCCAGGCGTTCGTCGACGACCTCGACGGCAAAGTCGAGGAGATCGTCGACAAACTCGACGAGATGAAAATCGAAGACGCGACGGCGATCGAAGGCTAACTGCTTTTCAATTCGGGGACGGCGAGGTGGAACTGTTCGTCACGCGCTTCGACCAGACAGAGGTGAAAGCCGTCTTTCCGGGAGAGCCGGACGTACGATTCGCGACTGTCGCGACTGAACAGGCCGCCGCCGGTCGCGTCCGCCGCCGTTTCGAGCGCTTCGGGGTCGAAGTAGCTCTCGGTCACCAGGAATCCGGCCGCGAAGTGGTCGTGTGACCGGCCAACGTCGGTCGCGGTCGTCACGAGCGTCTCCATCATCGCGCCGGTCGCGGCGTCGCGGTCGTCGTTCAGGTCCGCGACGATCAGCGGGTTGCCCATCCGGTCGCGCACGACGACGTCGAACGCGCGCTGTTCGCGACTGGTCTCTCCGTCGACCTCGACCTGGACGCTCACACTCCCCTGAAGTTCCGCCCGATCGATCCGGGGCAGCGCCTCGTAGAGGTCTGCGAGCGCGCGCCCGTGGCCCGTGTCGCGAATCTCGTAGATCAGATCCTCGACGAGCCAGGAGACGAACCGGTAGAGCAGACTCGATTCGAGGAACTCGTCGAACGGTTGGCCGTCGACGGCGACGTCGTCGGCCTCGAACTGGGTGTGGTGTTCGAGTCGGAGGTTCTCGGTGACGGCCGATCGGTCTGCCGACCCTTCCGCGGCGGCTTCGAGTGTCGCTTCACCGCGAGAGGCGTACCGTACGAACAGGTTCGTCCCGGCGAGCGCCTCGTCGGCCGAGAGCGTTCGTGTCGCGCTCTGGGCCGCGCCCGTTCCGGCGGACTCGGCGGGCCTAGAGTCGAGTTGCTCGGCCAGATCGTCGCGTTCGGCCGCTAGCTCGTCGAGTTGGGCCTCGAGTTCTTCGATGCGACTGCGATACTCCCCACGCTCCTCGCGCAACCGGTCGACGGTCGATTCGAGGTCGTCGATCCGGCGGTCGCGCTCGTCGATCTGGGCCTCCAGATCGCGAATCTGCTCGGAGGGCGCGCCCGACGCCGGCGGTCGGTCGCGCGAGACGCCACTCGTCGGTGTCGACGGGTCGCCCGAGTCGTCGCTCGGTGACTCGCTGTTCGCGGGGTCGACCGACGGGATCGATCGGCGTTCGAGGTCCTCCGGCGAGAGGTCCTCGTCCGACCGGGAGCGCTCTCCGCCGCCTGGGCCGGCGGCGGACTCGCCTGTGTCGGTCTCCGTGCGCGGCGTCGACGACTCACGCGAGCGGTCCTCCTGGCTCGGCCCGGTCTCCGGTCGCCCACTGGCGTCGCCCTCGCCAGTGCGCCCCTCGCTCGACGCCGCCGATCGCCGGGGCGACGTGTCGCCCTCGCTGGAGCGGTCCTCGCCCGCCCGGTCGTCCGTGGAGGGTTCACGCGACTGCCCGCTCTGGCTCGTGTCGTGCGATCGGTGCTGGTCGCTCGTGTCCGCCTGGCGATCGTCTCGCACCGGCCCGCGGTCCTCTCCTCGCTTCTCATTGGCCCGGTCTGGAGGATCGTCCCGTTCGGTGCGCTCCCGATCCGGCGGTGAGCGCGTCTCGCCGGTCGTGTCGTCGCCCGCGTGGCGGTCCTCGTTCGCACGTCGGTCCTCGTCGGTGCGCTGGTCTTCGTCCAGTGCGGGGCGGTCGTCGCTCTCCGGTCCGGATCGGTCCGTGGGTTCCCGTGTGGGCCGGTCGCCGGTCTCGGTCGGGTCGGCCAGTGGGTCCCGCTCGATCGTGGTGCGCTCCGGGCCGTCCGACGGTTCGTCGCGCTCGGGCGCTGCTGACTCTTGGTCGTCTGACTCTGCGGTGTCTTCGCGCTCGGTCGGCCGTCGGTCGGCCCCGCCGTCGTCGCGTCCGGCGTCGAGCGGGTCGAGCGCTCGATCGGGGCGATCGCGGTCGGTGTGATCTCGCTCGTCTCGCTCTCCACCGGCGTCGAGGGGGTCGGTCGCGTCGTCGCTCTCGCCAGGTCGGCCGCTCGATGGTCCTGTGACTCCGTCGCTCGATGGTTCCGTCGTCCCGGAACTCGATGGGCCTGCGGCGCCGGCGGTCGTGCCGCTCTCGGCGCCAGGCTCGGTTCCGCCCGCCGCGTCGACCTCCTGGACGTCGATGTCGACCTGGTGGACCTCGAAGATGCCGACCTCGTCGTCGGCGGTCTCGAACGCCTCCTCGTCGGTGATCAATCGCTCGCTCGCGCCGACGAACGCGGCGCTCGTCGACCGGCCGCCGTGGTAGACGATGTAGTAATCGCCGCTGAGGACGTTCTCCGAAAGCTCGATGTAGCCCGTAAAACCCGCGTCCGAGAGGCGGCGATCGACGTCGCTGATCGGGGTGTCTTCGGTGTAGTACTTCGCCCGCGGGCCCTCGGTACGCTCTTGCATCACCGCGAGCAGGGGGAGCGCGTCCGATGGGGCCCGATAGGCCGTGCCCGCCGCGTCTGCGACTGTGTCGAGGGTGCCGTCGATCACGCCGACGACGCTACCGTCGAGAAAGTACGCAGCCCCGCCCGCGGTCCGGACGCGCCCGGAAAATCCGCGGTCGGAGAGCTGCTGGAGCCCGTCCTCGCCGCCCTCGTAGGGCACTTCCTCCCAGTCGTCGACGCGGTCGACCGTGCGCGTCGTCATTACCTCTACAGTATCGGCCAGTCGACGCAAATACTTTGTGAAGGGGTGGGGGCACGCTGGTGGTCGGTTGGGGACGCCGCTGGTGATCGGTCGTGGACGCCGTGGGGTTGGGACCGTCGTGGACGGGTCGGGCCTCGTGGGGTCTGCTCCCGGCCGTGACGCCCGGGATCGATCTCGGCGCTGGACGCCCGAACCCGATCCTCAACTTATATGAGTCCGTCGTCAGAACCCCCGCTCAATGCATGATGGCGACTGACGAACACCGTGCGCGTGTCGTGGGCACGCTGATTCTCATGACGCTGGCGGTGACTCTGATCGGATCAGGGGTGGCGAGTGCTAGCACGACGAACGTGACCGACGCGGCGGGTGTCGACTCGAACGCCTCGCTCGAACCGATCGCGGACCGATTGCCGACCGATCCCAACGGCGATGGCCTCTACGAGGATATCGACGGGGATGGACGGTGGACGTTCGTCGACGTGAATCTGTTCTTCCAGCACTCCGACGAGCCGGTGATTCGGAATCATACCGCGGCGTACGACTTCGACGGGGACGGCGAGATCTCCCTGCAGGACACGCTGTCACTGTTCGAAGAGCGCTACGACGGCGACGGTGACGGACTGTCGACCAGCGAGGAGCGCGCTCTGGGCACCGATCCCCGCCTGGCCGATACGGACGGCGACGGTGTCGACGACGGCCAGGAAGTCGAGACCGGGACCGGCCCGAGGGTCGTGAACTTCGACAACGCGGGCGTGGACTGCGGCGGTGACTGTGACGTGAGTTCGCGGTCGGTCGCCGTGGGGCCTTCTGACCCGATCACAGCCGCGGGCCCGCGACGGACGGGCCCCGCGGTCGATATCGATCCGAACACAACCTACACGGGCGACATCGAGCCAGCGGATGCGGACATCGTGGTCGCCCAGGATGGCGGCGGTGACGCCGAGACGATCCAGGGTGGCGTGGACGCCGCAAGCTCGGGTGACGTGGTCTACGTGCGGACCGGCGTCTATCGCGAACAGGTGACCATCGACGAGCAGGTGACGATCGTTGGCCCGAACGCGACGTTGAGTGGGTCGGGATTGGGGAATTATACCAGGGGATTTACGATCAACGAATCGACTACGATATCTGGTCTCACCGTCGAGGAATTTGCTGGAGTTATGGTCGATCGGCAGCCGAACCTCGAAGTCACCCTCAGAGCGGTGACCATCCGAGAAGCCGGGACGACCGCGTACGCTAGCGGATCATCGGCTGATTGGACGTTTGAAAACGTCACAATGTCAGAATCTGGGGGGATCTTTGCACAAGACTCCACAGGAGACTGGATGTTCGAAAATGTATCGCACTCTGGGTATTCGAGTATTTTTGCGTCTCGTTCCACTGGAGATTGGTCGTTCGATCGCGTAACGATAGATGACACTTCGGGTCATTGGATCTATGCATCCGACTCCTCTGGCAAGTGGACGATATCACAGGCCCACGTCGAAACAGCAGGTGCCGGCATCGGCGCTACTGACACGACTGGAGACTGGACGCTCACCCGCGTAAATATGACGACTGGGTATGCCGGTGGCGCAATCTATGCTGGTGGATCAGAAGGTGACTGGACCGTTTTGGAAACGTCGCTTACTGGTGGAAATGTTAGTTATGTACTATCTGCAACCAAATCCCGCGGTGATTGGGTGGTCTCCCACAGCGCATTCTTGATCAATGGCTCGGGCTCAGGCAGTGGAATTTCAGCGAGTGGCTCTAGTGGCCAGTGGAGCATATCTCACTCAAAAATATCTGTCCATGGTGATTCTCTGATAGTCGGACAGACTGGCGACTGGGACGTTAGAGAAACCACATTTAATGGCGGAAATGTTGGTATACAGTCGGGAGATCACCAGGGTACGTTGATGATATCCAACGTGACGTTCGATCAGGGGAGCGAGTCGGTTGCCATGCACAGTGGCAATCACAGTGGACAGGTCACGATCAGAAACGTCGGTATTGAAGATGGCACCGGGATCCTTGGCGGCGGGACTGGTGACTGGGAGCTTCGAAATATCCATATATTGAACAAATCACCGACATCAAGCAGACACCTTGGCATCAATATCGACTCCAATGGGAGCAACGTGACGATTTCGAACGTCGTCACATCTAACGTGGAAATGGCCATTCTGTGCGGGGGAGATGCCGACTCGTGGACGATACACGATACGATCATCCAAAACGCCTCGAATGGCCTCATCATCGATGTCGAGGGCCAGACGACTGTCGAAGAGACTCTCATAAAAAACGCGACAAAGGGGATTGTCGCGGATGGGTCGAGTCACCTCAACGTCTCCAAGGTCACGCTGACTGCGATTTCCGATGTCGGCATTAGCTACGGGAGCGGGCCCGGCAACGCCACCCTGTCGAAACTGCGAATTGCTGACGCCAATCGGGCAATCGATCTCCGAAACATGGGATCGACGACTGTCTCCCGGACAATCGTTCGGAATGCCTCGACTGGCCTCGCGGTGACAGAGGGCTCGGTTCTGGAGGACGCACAAACGAATCAGACGGTATCGGTGCGTCGGTCTCGCTTCTCGAACACCGACCGCGCGATCTGGACCGACACAGACGCACTCGATCGCGTCACAGCGACGGAGTTCCGGTGGGTCGATGAAGCGATCAACGCGAGCGAGACGAATGCGACGATCGACGCCCGCGAGAACTGGTGGGGGTCGGACGGCCTGACCGAGTCGGACACCACGGGCGACGTGCTGACCGGCGAGGCCTGCGACGAGCCCTGTGCGGGATATATTCGGGACAGTGGGGCGACCTCGGGGGATATTCTCCCAACGGCCAGCCTGGTCACGGGCGAGGGCGTCGCGGTCTGGAACCAGCGGTTCGGGACGACTGAGAACGCGACGATCGCGATCGAGTACGAGACGACCGCGCTGGACGACAACGCGACGGCCACGCTGATCGCCGCTCCGAACAGAGAGCCGATGCTCTGGACGCTCGATCCCCCGACGAACGGAACGGTCGAACGCACCCTCTCGGCTGACCGGTTCCACGCCGACGACTCCGTCGGCGAACGCGTGACCATGATCCTCGAGACGACCGACGCCCGGGTCACGGTCGCGAACGTGACAGTCGGGACCGCGACGGCGGCCTGATCGACCGGCGACCAGCGACCCGGTCGACAGCTTTTATCTGGCCCCGGTCGACCGTCCGGCATGGGCCGCCCACCCCGATATCGGATCGCTGACACCGCCCAGCAGATCGTCGGCGGCTTCCTGCTCGCCGGCCCCTTCGTCGTCACCGAGGAGGTCTGGAATCTGGCGGCGACGATGACGCTGGTCCACGGAATCGCGGCGGTCGCACTCGTCGCGGCGATCGGCTACGGCGCGCTGTACGCCGCCGACGACGATCGGGATCCCGATTCCGAGGCCGAGGTTGCGGGTGTTCCGATCCGGTTCGTCTCCTTGATGGGCGTCGCCTTCGGGTCGGTGACCGTCCTCGCCTTGCTGGTCGCCGCACCGGATCACTTCCTCGCGGAGTTGCCCGCCGATCAGCACCTGCCGGTGATGGCGCGTGCGATCAGCGTCGGTGCGATCTTCAGCGTCGTCGGGGCGGCGACCGCCGACAGCGTGTTTTGAGGGGTCGATGTTCGATCGGGCTCGATCACGACTGTTCGCCTCGTTCGCTCGGCTCGAAATCGCCGTCATCCTCGCTGGGATGTGGCTCGTCCGGTGCACTCGCCGCCCACGCTGCGGCGTCGATGCCACCGTCGAGATCGTCGAGGCGATCGCTGATCGCGTGCAGATCGTACGCGGAGCGGACGCGTTCACGATCGTCCGCGATCGCCCAGTACTGGCCCCGATGCCGGACGAGTTCGCGGTCTTTCAGCCGCGACAGCGCCGTGCCGACCGTGTTCGCGCTCGCATCGATGGCCGTAGCGATCTCCGAGCGGGTGAACGCCTGATCGTCGTGGCGGGCGAGATGGGTGACGACTCGCTCTGGAACGCTCGGTCCCTGGGGCACGTCCCCAGACTCGAACTCGTCGATGCTGACGGGCATGGTGCTGCATAGGTGTGCCAGCGTAATTAGCGTACTGCCGTACTGGATGTACTTCTCCTCAGTCGATCGCCTTCTCACTCCGCCAGTCGTTCGCGCGCGGCGGCGACGACCAGCGGGAGCGTGATCGTCGCGTCAGCGTACTCCGAGACCATGACTGAGGCCCGCCGGTACGCTTCAGGATGGCACGTTCATTACCCGTGGAGGGAGATAATACATAAAATGATCTAATCCGTAATATATGTATAATTTCAGTATGAATGGGTAAGTATGCGGGCCCACAACTGAAAATTTATGAAACGGGTCACCTATTCAGTAATTATTGGGGCTGCAGTATTTATTTCAGTCCTGTTATTGGCTATTATTTTCCTTCCGTCGCTATTGTCTCTCTGGGGTGGAGACGCGGGGTATTCGTCACTGTGGGGTGAGGTACATGTCCAGCACATCGGATCCGACGATAGTGTCGGGGAGATCGAGGTCACTCCCTTCGAGAACCTCTCCGAAAGACAGCAACGCGTCTTCGAACGCGCCCTCGATAGCGCCAGCAGTAAAACCCGGGTCGAGTCCTCGGTCCGATTCGACACGTCGCACGTGTCCTACGAGGGTGAGGTGTACGAGGTAAAGGTCTTGATCCTCGATTGAGGGTCCGTCGATTGTGACCGCGCTATCCCCTGCTTCACCGCAGACATGACGTTTGTGTTATATTCTTCAGATTGCGAGGAGTATCGCCAGCCGGTGAGTTCCACCTCAGGCCAACCGCTCCCGCGCGGCGGCGACGACCAGCGGGAGCGTGATCGTCGCGTCGGCGTACACCGAGACGTTCTCGGCGTCGGGTTCGAGTTTGCCCCACGACCGGGCCTCGTCGAGTGTCGCCCCGGTAAGCCCACCCGTTTCGGGTGGATCCATCGTCAACTGGACGGCGTAGTCGTACGCCCGGGGCGTCACCAGCGCGGCCTGGAGGACGAAGTTCTTCGGGACGCCGCCGCCGACGACAAAGGCCCCGAGTTCGTCGGCGTGGTGGGCCTGATCGGTGATCGTCGTCAGGTCCGCGAACGCGTCGACGGTGAGATCGCGCGTCCGGCCGTACATCCAGGTCTGCAACCCGAGAATCGAGTCCTGGATCGCCGGACAGTAGATCGGCACGCCAGCCTCGTGGGCCGCGGCGGCGACGCCCGCGTCGGCGTCGATGTCCTCCTCGTCGTTGACGCGACTGTTCGCCCGCCCCAGCGCGGCGGTCACGTCTTCGATTGAGACGGGATCCCCGCCGGTCAGCGGTTCGAAGACGTGCTCACGACAGTGGGCCTCGAACGCGGCGAACTGCTCCTGAGGAAGATACACGTCGTAGATCCGGTCGACTTCGGCGTCGCGAAGCGCCTCGTCGTGGGCGCGACTCTCCTCGCCGTCGGGCCCGACTGCGCCGTGGTGGTGATGCCCACCGATCGCCTCGATGGTGTCGTGGGTGAGCGTTGCGCCGGTCGTGACGAGCGCGTCGACGTGCCCGTCGCGGATCAACTCGGCGACGATCGAGCGCATCCCCAGCGGGACCATCGCGCCCGCGAGGCCGAACAGCGTGGTCACGTCCTCCGAAAAGAGCGACTCGGCGACGTCGACCGCTTCGGCCAGATTGCCCGCGCCCGCGCCGGCCTCGCGATATCCCGCGACGAGGTCGTCGACGGTCATGCCCGCCCGCGCTTCGGCGTGGCCGATCGGGTCGTGATCGAACGGGCCGCGATCCTCGTGCTGGTGATCCTCGGTCATACCGTGTTCAGGCCGGTCGGGCGCTTCAAGCCCGCGATACGGTGCCTGGGCCCCTGCCGTCAGCGGCGGTCGCCGAGCGGCTGGATTCGATACCAGACGACGAACCCGGCGAATACGACCGTAGAGCCGAGGAGGAAGCCGACGACGAACACGATTCGACCAGGTGATCCGGTCGTGAGACTGGCCAGGCCGAGTCGTCGAAGCGCGGCCGCCACGGTGAGCGCCCCGGCAGCCCCACCGAACACGAGAGCGAGAGCGGCGACGACCGTTTCGAGTGCAGACCTCCCTCGCTCGACGAGTTCGGCGCTGATGCGTTCTGGGTGCATGGGTCGAATCGCCACTCACAGCCCGGTCGGATGGTCGATCCAGGTGGTCTCCAGGTCCCACGATTCCATTCGATCGGCGAGTGCGCGCACGCCGAGCGTCTCGGTGGCGTAATGCCCCGCCGCGATCACGTTCAGTCCGCGCTCGCGGGCCTCGTGATAGACTGGCTGGCTCACTTCGCCGGTAACCAGGAGGTCCGCGCCCGCCCTCGCGGCCGCTCCCAGGTAGTCCCCGCCCGCGCCGGTGACGATGGCGACCGATTCGACCTGGTCGGGCCCGTGATCGAGCGTTCGAACCGTCCCGTCGCCGGTGTCGAGGTCCGTGGAAAGGTCCTCGGCGATCGCATCCAGCGGGCGGCCCGCGGGCAACCGGCCCGACTGGCCGACCGGGAGGTCGGTCCCATCGAGGGTGATCGGCGCGCGATTGCCCAGATCGAGGCGGTCCGCGAGGCGCGCGGCGTTGCCGAGTTCGGGATGGCCGTCGAGCGGGAGGTGCATCGCATAGAGTGCACAGCCCCCCTCGATCAGGCGCGCGACGTGGTCGTAGGTCCGCCCGGTCACCCGATCGAGGCCACCCCAGACGATGCCGTGGTGGACGACCAGGAGGTCGGCGTCGCGATCGACCGCGGTCTCGACGGTCGTGCTCGCGGCGTCGACGGCGACGGCGATGCGGTCGACGTCGGGATCGGGGCGGTCCGTGCTCGTGGCGAACGATCCGTCGGGCCCGACCTGACAGCCGTTCGCACTCGGGTCGAGATCGGCGTAGCCCGCGACGTCGAACGGCTCGGCGAGTCGGTCACAGACTGTCGAGAGCTGCATAGCGGGGCCTTCGACAGCCGACCTGTTGGGTGTTCGGGTCGCTACGCGGTGTCGAGGCGATACCGGACGGTCTCGACGCCCTCGAACTGCGGGCCGGTCCCGACGCGCTCGAACCCCGCGTTCGAAACCACGTCGCGGACCGTCTGTTCGGGCTGAGGGATGAGTACCTCGACGCGCATCGATTCCTGGCGGGCGAATCGGACGGGTTCGTCGAGAAGGCGATCGCAGGCGTCTTCGGCCCCGTCGAGTTGGGTGACGTGGACCGTCTGATCGCGGGCGTCGAAACTGACGAATCCGCGGATCGACTCGTCGTCTTCGGCCACGCGCACGGTGCGATCGTGGATCAGGTTCACCATCACGTCCCGGGGACTGTCGGTGAGGTTCGCCAGCGTCTCGGCGTCGGCTTCGACGGCGTCCCGGATGTCCATGTCGGCGGGACACTCCGCTGGCACTTACCGTTTGTCACGGGGTGGGTCGGTCACAGTTCGAGTGGCGTCTGATCGAAGACTTGATCGAGAAGTCGCCGTGCCTGCGTCCGTGCCGCGGCGGAGCCGACGAAGACGCCGGAACCGTACACTCCGACCCCGATGCCGACCAGAACGAGCGTTTCGACGTCGGTTACCGACTGGAACTGCCTTCGCAGGAGCGCGACCACGACCGCCATCGTGGCAGCACTCGCTACCTGGACGCCGATCGTCCGCCAGTCGACACCGAATCCGACGATTCGGTGGAGAATACGGCCCGCGAGGACGGTCCCGAGAAGCACAGTCACGGCCGTCGCGACCGCGGCTCCGATCGCCCCGAACTGCCAGGCCAGGACGACGTTGAGGGTAAGATTGACTGCGATGAACACGATCGAGATGCGGAATGTCGCGTCCGGGCGGTCGATCGCATTCAGCGACTGCATCAGGAACGTCTCGTAGGCCTGGCCGAGACGGCCGACCGCCAACACGGCCAGGATCGTCGCGCCGGCGGTGAACTCCGGCCCGTAAATCGCGAGGATGTCTTCACCGAGAACGATCGCGCCGGCCACGCCAGGGATGGCGAACAGTCCGGCGAAGGTGGTCACCGTCGTGAGCGTACTCGCGATTTCGTCGGTCCGGCCCTCGGCCGCGTGGCGACTCAGGTACGGGAAGACGACCTTGCTCATCGCGGAGGGCAACAGGATGAACGCGGCGCTGATCCGCCACGAGATCTCGTAAACACCGATCGCGGAGTCTGCGACGAAAAAGCCCAGCACGAGGACGTCCATCCAGGAGTATGCATACGGCTTGATCGTCGTCAGCCAGGCGTACTTGCCGTAGTCGTACAGGTGTCGGAGGTGCTCTCTGGTCGGGCGGGCGATACCGAGCGAACTCACTGCGAGGATCGCCACCGAGATGACTGCCGCCGCGGCGATCTCACCCACCAGCAGGCCGACCAGCTTGAACCCGGCGACGACGAGGACGACTTGCAGACCGATCCGGAGCAGTTCCCAGGCCCCGCCGACGAGCGCGGCGAGTTCGACTCTGTGTTCGCCACGAAGGATCGCCCTGAGAAACGTTCCGATGCCCTTGAAAACGAACAGCGCAGCCACGAGCATGGTTCCCTGGAAGCCCAGGTAGGCGTCGACCCGCCCTCGAAAGAGCACGAGCACGGCGACGATCACTGCCAGCAGAGCAATCTGGAGGGTCGTGCCGGCCGTGAAGTACGCGTCCTGGTCGGTGTCCTCGCTGATGCGCTTCTGGGTCGTCCCCCGGATCCCCTTGGTCGGGATCAACAGCCAGTTGACCAGTGCGAGTGCGAGAAAGTACTGTCCGAGCGTTCCCGATCCGAGCAATCGCGCGAAGTAGATCGTCGCGACGAAGCCCACCACCGTCTGGAGCATTTCGACGCCGAACTGCAGCGCCGAGGACCGAGCGAGTTTCGCCATCTCAGCCCTCCAGATACGCCGCCCAGACCGTGTCGCGAATCCTCTCGTGAGTCTGGTCGATCGGCCGTGTCGTGTCGATCACGCGCGTCTGCTCGTTGGCGCACTCCTGGAATAGCTCTCGACGATCGCGGAGGTAGTCGATCGGGTCGGCGTCGATGTGGAGTCGATCGAGCATTTCGCCGGTGTCGTCTTTCCGGTCGGCGGCGACCTCGGCTGGCACGTCCATCAGGAAGGTCACGTCCGGCGTCGGCAACCACGAGTCGATCAGCGTCGCGGGACGCTCGCGGTAGAGCCCGTCGTAGTGGAGTTCGACGCACTGATCGAGGACGTAGCGATCGATGCAGACGACTCGTCCCGATCGCAGGTGCGGGTAGATGTACCGGGCGAAAAACAGGAGGTGATCGATCAACAGGAAATACCCCCAGATCCGTCTCAGGACTGCGCTGCGGTGGTAGTCCTTACGTCGCCAGCCCAGCGTGACGTACAGCACGCCCATGAACGGATACGATAAAAAGGGCCGCCACCGCGCCCAGACGTGAGTCGCGTCGACGCCTGCCGCCTCGAACTCCGCGACGAGTCGCTCGGCCTGGGTCGTCTTGCCCGAGCCGTCGATGCCCGAAAAGCAGATCAGTGCGCCGCCGGTCCCGACCGGTCCGACGCCGGCCTCTCGACGGGTGATCCCGACTAGATCACCGAGCGATAGCCGTCGCGTGCTGGGATATCGGAGCAGTTTGTAACTGATCGGGACGACGGCGACGAGGCCGCCGAGACCACCGACTGCGAGGAGGGCCCCGAGGATCTCCCGTCCGAGTGCGCCGAGACCGATCGCACCGCCGATCACGGCGAGCGGTCCCGCGAGCAAAGTGAGTCCGATGGTCGCGTCGCGTCGTCGACTCATGCTTCCCCCAGGAGGACCTTCGAGGCGGCCGTCAGCCCGTGAGACTGGAAGTCTTTCAGCGTCTCGTGAGTCGTGCACTGTCTCGCGACGCGGGGGACGTGGTGGACTGCCGAGGCCATCGTCGGCAGCCAGGTCGGGAACACGACGGGGAACGATCGCGGCCGCGAGCGCTCGAACCACCGATCGACGAGCCGCGTGATCCACGATCGTGGGATGGCGTCGAACACTCGATCGGGCACTCCCCCGCGACCGGTGGCCGTCAGATACTCGTCGAGAACGAGCAAGTAGGCGTAGAGTGCGTCGACACACCCGTACGAGCGGGCCGCCTCGATCGCGATCGCCCAGTCGACCGATTCGGTGTCGACGATTGCGACGCCGTGGTAAAGTTCTGCGAACGTGATCGAGCAATGCGAGTAGGCGTGGGTCGCGACGAGATACAGGTCGTCGGCGGGGGCCGGCGTCCGCTGGCCGTCCGCGTTCGCGCGCTCGACGACCCGTTCGGCGTCGCAGACGACCTTTCGGATCCACATCGCGTCGGGGTAGATGTCGACTGGCCGTGGATCTGCGGGTGAGCGCTTGGCCATGACCTTTCGTGGGTGCGCGAGCAGGCGAAAGCCGTAGAACTCGAACCCCTCCGCGGCGAGAACGCGGGCCGCGAGCGCCTGCTCGCGAGGGTCGGGGACGAGCAGGTCGACGTCGCTCATCGTCGCGCTGGGCGTCCGGAGGTTCTTCATCGAGGCGTACGCGACGCCGGCGTCGTTCAACAGCTCGCAGACGTGCTGGAACCGCTCGCGGCGTTTCCGACGGTGGGCAGCCTGGTCGTCGGCCTCGTCCGGTGGCTCCGGAAGCAGTTCGAGTGAGAGTTTGTTCGCCCGGAGCACCTCTGCATCCGGTGGGTCGCCAACCCGATCGACCGCCGGGTCGACCAGGCCGGCGATCGCCGCCGATTCCGGCGCGTATCCCCTCTCTGCGAGCGTGGCGTCTCCAATCGTGTGCTCCATGGTGGTTACCGGTATCCGAGATCACGCAATCGCTGTTCCAGCTCTGCATCGACGATCTCGCGATCGTCGGCACTGGCCTCGTGCTCGGTTCGGTGCGTCGATCGCCAGTCGTCGAGGCGGTCGGCCAGCCGCTCGGCCGTCTCTGGCGACCGTTCGATCATGTTCTCGCGTTCCTCCGGATCCGAACGCAGATCGTACAGTTCTCGCTCGCCACCGTGGACGACGTGACACCCCTCGCAGACTGCCGAGTCACCGACCGTTTCGATGTACTTGTACCGGTCCGTCCGGATCGCAGCCTTGCGCTGGGTGTGGGCCTCTTCGACGATCACGGCGTCTCGTGTGGGGTCGCCGTCGCGGATCGTCCCGAGCAGGGAGTGCCCGTCGACGTCCGGGAGGGGATCGTCGAACAGAAAGTCACAGAGTGTCGGCGCGATGTCGACGTGCTGGACGAACTCGTCGACCGTCCGGGCCGGCAGATCGGGGTGAGACAGAATCATCGGGACGTGGATCGTCGCGTCGTAGAGTCCGTGATGATCGAAATAGATCCCGTGTTCACCGAACGACTCGCCGTGATCGCCCAGCACAACGTACAGCGTCGGCCGGTCCGTCGCTTCGTCGACCCTTTCGTCGAGGCGACGGAGTTGCTCGTCGACGAATCGGACGGCCCCGACGTACCGGTCGTACGGGTCGTCCGGGTCGCCCTGCACGTACTCGTCTGGCACCTCGTAGGGGGCGTGCGTGTCCCAGAAGTGAACGAAGGTGTACGTCGGTGACGT
Source organism: Halococcoides cellulosivorans (assembly GCF_003058365.1). NCBI lineage: Archaea > Methanobacteriati > Methanobacteriota > Halobacteria > Halobacteriales > Haloarculaceae > Halococcoides > Halococcoides cellulosivorans. Next base: position 203,429 of record NZ_CP028858.1, read on the forward strand.
TCCGGTCTCGACGGCGTCGATCGCTGCGTCGACGACGTCGTCTGCGGAATCCGGAAGCCACCCACCAGCCTGGACGCTCGGTTCCGACACCTGGAAGTATGCCCGACGGAACACACTCACGAGACTCGGTGGGGCCCTATCGAGAGACCATTCGAGCAGTGCCGACGGCACAGACCGCCGTCTACCACCCGATCGGTCGCGGTCCCGTTGGTCGGTCGACTCGTCGAGTTTGCCGCTGTACTGGTCGTACCCCGATTCGTGCCAGTTGCCGAGCCAGTCGATCGCGCTGGTCTCGTAGCCCTGCGCTCGGAACCGTTCCTGGAGAAAGGGTAGGTCGTCCAGAACCTCAATATCGCGTTCCGTGAGGTTCGTTCCGTGATTGTAGACGCCCGAAGTCGCCGGATACGTGCCAGAGTACAGCGACGCCAGCAGCGGTTCGGTCGCGTTGATCGGTGAAAACGCCCGCTCGAACTCGACGCCACTCACGGCGAGGTTCGTCATCCAGGGGGCAGTCTCCGCTGTGACTACGTCCGGCCTGAGTGCGTCGACGACGACCACCACCACGTTCGGCGTTTGAGTTTGGTCCATGTATCGAACGAACTGTCGCGATACCGATTCGTAGTCTGTCGGTTTGTGGATGTCCTGCATAACGATTTCGACTGCCGAACGGCGACACCTCCCGACCGGTCGTCCTCGGTTCCCACCCAGACCGGTGACGACGGTGTCGCTGCGAGGCGTGATCTCTCATAGCTTTCAAGACCGCCGCCCGCTATGGCCGGTATATGCCGGTCTGGCGCACTCTCGACCGCCTCGCTGATCGATGGGGGGCCGTCCTCGTCGGAACTGCTCTCTTTTTCCATCTCTTGCCGATCGTTTTCAACGCTGGCCTGCCACCGATCGACGGTGACTCGGCACTCTTTCAGTACATGGGGTGGTCCATGACTCAGGGGGGATTGCCATACGTCGACATCTGGGATCTCAAACCGCCCCTGATATACTATGTCACGGCTGGCCTCGGGGCGCTCACACGCGGGAACGTCCACGTCTTGCACCTTGCAGGGGTTTCGTTGACGACCGCCACGGCGGTCGGATCCGTCCTTGCCCTCGGCACGATCACCCATCGCCAGACTGGTGATCGGAAACTGGCTCTCGCGGCCGGTCTTTCTCTCCTTTCGCTCCCGGCGTTCTATCAAATTCCACTCGGTGGGGTCCGACCGAAATACTTCGCACTGCTGTTTGGATTGGTTGGCCTCTATCTGATCCTCGAAGAGCACCCGGGACTCGCCGGCGCGTCTACGGCCATCGCGGCGGGGTTCTGGCACTGGGCGGCGATATACCCGCTGCTCGCGGTCGCCATCGCGATCCTACGGTCGAGACGTCAGGCACTCTGGGTCGTCGCCAGCGGGCTGGTCGTCACGATTCTCGTCCTCGTCCCGTTCGCGGTCCGCGGGGCGCTGGACACGATGATCGCTGAAGTGGTCCTCACGATGCTTCTCGTCGGATCGGAGTCGCAATTCGTCGGCATACGCGTGGTGAAACTGTTCGTGGTGTACGGATACGGCTCGATCGTCGTCCCGCTGGGCGTGCTCGGTGCAGCGATGACGCTCACACGGCGCTACAGACGGGACTGGTGGATTGCGGCCGGGACTGGGTGGTTCCTCGTCCAGATCCTCGTCGTCGATTTCGACTGGCGAGCCGACCTCCTTCACCTGGCGGCGTTTTTCGCGCTGGGAATCGGTGTCCTGGGATCCCACCGCGACCTGTGGCGTCGACTCTCGGATCGGCTTGTTGATGCGGTCTCTGGTCGGTCGAGTGCTCGATTTCTCGTCGCTGGTCTCGACCGGCACAGTGGGCCATCGATCGTCCTCGGGGTGGCCATTCTGGCCGCGCTCGCTGGTCCGGTGTGGGCCGGTGGGATGGAACTCGTCGTGGACGTTCTGCCCCTCGGTCCGATCGAGCCGTGGATTCCGCACAAGGCACCTGTCGTCGATCTGTTCCGGACGCTGACCAGGGGGTCTGCGACGGTCGAACCACCACCTCGGTATGGGCTGCCCGATCTTCAGGACCTGTTCCTTTCGAAGTCCTCGGTACCGGAGTGTCACGTTCGTCTCTCTACGACGGAACGGAATCTCATGGAGGCACTCGAGGTCACTCACGAAACGACGCCCTGTGGCGACTTCGATCGGTACTGGGAGGCTCTGGTGGGGTGAGGCCCGATCGACGGTCGCGGTCGATTTGTACCGTCGATCGCGGGTCGATCTGCCGAGAGGTGAATATTTGGGGCAGTGGCGTTGAGTGCAGGCCATGACGAACGTGTTCCGGAAACTCGGTGTCGCCGCCGACGCGATCCGACTCGCGATTCATGGTCCCATCTACACGGCTACGCTCGACGATCGATCCGCGTCCTTCCTCGTGACGACGCCACGAGAGTATCATCACGCCCGACGGTTCACGGGCGAACGAGAGATCCTCCGCACCTTTCTCGACACGATCGAGAGTGACGATCACGTCCTCGACGTCGGTGCCAACGTCGGGGTGTTTTCGGTCTTTGCGCTCGCGGCGCTCGATTCCGGCCGAGTCACCGCCGTCGAGCCACACCCACCGACGGCGGTTCGTCTCCGGACGAATCTGGCCCAGAACGGACCGGAGTCGTCCTGGACGGTGCGAAATCACGCACTCGGGGCCGAGGATACGACGGCCGGGTTCCACCTCGAAAACGATATGAGCGGGTTCCCTTCGAATCACCTCGCGAGTGACGGCGAGACGACCGTCACCGTTCGGCGGGCGGCGACACTCATCGACGAGGACGAAATCACCGTTCCCGATGTCGTAAAAATCGATGTCGAAGGGGCCGAAGGGAGCGTTCTCGACGGCTTCGGGGAATTCCTCTCTGAGGTACGATCGGCGTTCGTCGAGGTGCATCCGACCGCTGGCGTCTCCACCGAGTCGATCGAGTCCCGACTCCAGGCGGCGGGGTTGACGATCACCGAACGGACGGTTGCCGAGAACGAGAACACGCCGATGCTCGTCGCGGAACGGTGATAGCCGGACTGTCGTGAATTGGGGGCCGTCTGTCGAGATCATCGGATCCCGACGGCTGACAGTCTCCGTCGTGTTTGGTGATGATGTGGTACCGTCGGATCGACGTATACCCCGGCCATCGAATGGTGCGATTCCCCGATCGATATGACTCTCCAGGCCTCTGGCGAGTCGACCCGAATACGGCCGACAATCTTTTGGTCGAGACAAGCTTTAAATCGTCTATTCGTGACGAGCGTCGCTTTGGTCGTGCTGGATACGGTCCGGAAAGACCTGTTCGATGAACTGTTCGACTGGCTTCCTGGGGTGGCCGTTGAGAACGCATACTCACCAGCGAATTTTACGTCCCCTGCGCACGCCTCAATGTTCACGGGCACCTATCCGTCACGGCACGGTGTCACACCACGACAAAAGTCACTTGACTCCGCTGACACCGTTCTCGCAGAACGACTCGACGAGATGGGCGTCAAAACTGTCGGAATATCCACCAACACTCATATATCGAGGTACTGGGGATTCGACCGAGGGTTCGATCTGTTCTCCGAACGGTCTGAAACGGGTCGGATGCTCTCACAGTCGAACGTCGATTGGATACAGCTCGTCCGGGACGCTGATTCCCGTTCGGTGGTCGAAGTGTTGGAAGCGTGTCTCCGATCGGGCCACTCAGTCAAATCGCTCTGGGTGGGGGCGGAACTGAAATACTACGATCACCCCGTTCTCGGGACACTGTTTTCGGGAGCGCAGGATTCTGGAGCAACCGCCGTCCAGAGTTTCATCGAAGACCGGTGCGTCCGCGATCCGGAGTTCCTTTTCGTGAATCTCATGGAGGCTCACAGTCCCTATGATCCGCCTGAAAAGTACTGGTCGGGGGATGGCGTTCAGCTGTCTGGCCTCGCTGAGTCGTTGGGTACTGCGCCCTCTACGGAGACGATCGATCGGGCCTATCGGGCGGCCTGCCGGTACCTTTCCGACAAGTACGAACGAATCTTCGACGATATCCGTGACGAGTATGACTATATTATAACATGCTCGGACCACGGCGAACTCCTGGGCGAACACGGGTACTACGCCCACGAGTACGGTCTCTATCCAGAATTAGTTCAGGTGCCACTGGTGATCTCTGGACCGTCGGTCCGTGATCGGTCAGTCGATAACCTGCTGAGTCTGACTGGTATTTTTGATCTCGTCGTGGACCTTTTCCACGGGGCGACCGTCCGTGACGCCCTCGATGTCGTCTCCGAAGATCGCTGTTTCACGGAATTTCATGGACTCGATCCGAACCGTCGAGATCGCCTGATTTCTGAGGGGTACTCGTCTGACGTTCTCGCCTCCCACGATACGGTTCTCGCGGGTGCTGCTGACTCTGCGGGATACGTGTATGGGGGTGTCGACGGATTCGAGGGCGACTCCGATGACGATGCTCTTCTGTCGGCCGCCCAGGAACACCGTGATCGTCTCGTGATCGATCCGAGTGAGACTGATACGCACCCGGCTGATTTGCCTGAAGACGTTCGCCGTCAGCTCGATACTCTGGGGTATATTTAAACATCTCCCGAGTGGTGAGTTATTTTCTGCATACAATTTATCAACTGCCAATTCACCATTTAATTTAATACACCTCCGTCACCATATTTGTTACTTTATCGGACAGTAGCTTTTTACCTGAATGCTGTGGGTATCCCCTATGATGGAGTGGTGTCGGCCGCCCGTTCGCGCAGATCGGTCGACAGACCTGAACAGCGGCGTTATGTCGATCGATGCGCCGATCCGATTGGACGACGATCACGCGTCGCTGGTGGGCGACGGGACAGTCTTGAAACCGACCTACGAGGGGCCTGCGGTCGTCGTGGAGGGGTGTACGTCCGCGTTCGTTTCTGGGCTGATCGTGGAACATATCGGTGGGGAAGCGACCGAGAAAGCCAACGGAATCGAGGTTCGAGATGCGACAGACACCCGAATCGAGCACTGCCAGATCAGAGACACACCACGGATCGGTGAGCCCGGAACAAACGATGCGATCGGTGGTGGATCGGGAATCTGTGTCGCGTCCGACGCTCGTGGAACTATCATTCGCGACTGTGCGACCGTCGACTGTGGCTGGCGAGGAATCGAAGTCGGCGGAACGCAAACACGCATCGAGCGGTGCCGGTCCCGAGGCCAAGTCGATCGCGGTGTGAGTGGTGACGTCCAGTATCCCGGGGTCGATCCAGAGTTCGACGCCGCTGCGTCTCAGCTGGTCATTCGGAACTCCACTTTCGAAGGTGGCCCCCACCCGGCCGCTCCGATCGGATTTACCGGTGCGCGGCAGGTCCTGGTCGACGATTGTTTCACGACCACCGAGTCGGGTCGCCGTGGTGTCGCGGCACGGAACAGCGATCAGGTGACGATCCGCAATTCACATTTCGTCGGCGGTGGGCCCGACCCCCAGGACGGCATCTTTTCCTCGTCAGATGGGACGAAAATAGTCGACAATGATATCTGTGGCTTCGAATTCGGCGTTCGAGCGAGCGGGCGGAAAACGATCATCTCGGAGAACGTCATCACCGAGTGTGAATATCCGATAATCGATCGAAAGGATCGGTCGATCCGTCGGCAGAACAATCTCGTGTACGATCGTCGGACCGGACGAACCGGTGAGCTGATCAAACGCATTCGTTTGCTCTCGCGGAGGTTCTGATGAACGTCGCCATCATCGTCATGGACTCGGTGCGGGCAGCCGACGTCGACGAGACGACGATGCCGACTCTGTCGTCGATGACGTCCCGAACTGCGCTCGCACCTAGCAGTTGGACGCTCCCGACGCACGCATCGCTGTACTCGCTGAAATCTCCGATCGCCCACGAGACGACTCGTCCGACCGACCGCCTCACGGATCACGCGTTCGTCGACGCCATCCGGGCGGCGGGGTTCACTGTCGGCGGGTTCTCGGAAAATCCGTATTTTAGCGCCCGGTTTGGGTTCGCAGAACCGATCGATTATTTCGACGACGACATCCATCACAAACCTCGGCGGTCTGGGTACTCGTTCAAGCGCCTGGTCGAACGAGAGCCGTCTCGGCCGAAACGATACGTTCGTGCCGCCCACCACCTGCTCCACTCGAACGAGCGTGTCGCAGACCTCCACAACGGCATTCGCTTCGTCCGGGGGACGGACGATCGTCGTCGGCAGTTCTACGGTGACCGTGTCCTCTCTCACGCTCGTGACTGGCTCTCGACCGGATCGGAGGACAGCGTCGCCATCATCAATCTCCTCGACGCACACCAGCCACACGTCCCGACGAAATACAGCGATGCTCTCGGCTACGACTTTTCTGAGCCAGAAATCCGTGCTCTCGATCGCTTCGATGGCATGGAGTTTCTTTCGGGACAACGGATCGATGATTGTGACCATCTCGCACCGTTCGACACCTGGGACGAACTGTTCGAGCGACTCCACGCCGCCTATCGAACGCAAATCAGATACCTCGACGACATCGTCTCCGAGTTCATCCGCTCTTGCGACGACGTCGTCCCGATCGTCACGAGTGACCATGGCCAGATGCTCGGTGAGGAGGGGTGGTTCGACCATCACGGCGTCCTCCACCCGAAGGCAGTCGAAGTCCCCTTTTTTGTGGGGGAAGGTGCCGAGTCCGAACTGACCGGGGAGACGGTTCACGGACTCGTTGCCGAGGTGTTCGCTCATCTGACAGATGGGGTGACTCCGGTAATCGGATCGGGTGAGACGCTCGTCGCATCGGACGGCATCGCCCGACAAGTAGACTCAGGGTGGACGCTCGATGAGGGTCCAACGAGTCGCCTTTCGACCGATGATCTGCTCTGTCGGCGGGTCGCTCGTCCTTCGGACTCGCTCACGACCATCTTCGAGTCTCCATGGTCGAGTTCCGAAATCCACGTCAAACAGTACGAACGCTCCGGAGAGGCCGGCCGACAGTTGGTCGACCGCTGTCCGTACGATGGCCAACTTGAGGCGTCCGTGGCCTCGTGGCTCCGGGCCAGTCCCGAGGCCTACGGATCGATCGATTCGACCACCGCCGACCGACTGGATCGGTTGGGATACCTATGAGTGCCGTCTCAGTGATCATTCCCACGCTGGACGAGGCGGACTACATCGAAGAGTCACTCGACGCCACGCTGGCACAGACCGTTTCGGACATCGAAGTGATCGTCGTCGATGGCGGCTCTACCGACGGAACGTGCGAAATCGTTGCCGATCATCCCGATGATCGTATAATACTTCAGGAGAACGGCGATATCGTCGATTCTCTGAATGTCGGGCTGGAGAAAGCGAGCGGTCGATTCGTCGCTCGTGTGGACGCGGACGCCGTGCCCGACCCAACCCGGTTCGAGCGGCAGATCGAACTTCTGGAGCGGAATCCGTCGGTCGGTCTCGTCGGGTGTTTCCTTCGGAAGAAAGATCCCGATACCGGGGCGACGACGCTCCAACGAGAGCCCGTCGAGTCGGCTGCGATCCGCCGACGACTGCCGTTGCACAATCCGATTCCCCACTCGACGTGGATGGTCAGACGAGAGGTGTACGAGACAGTCGGGCGGTATCGGTCGTATCGCTGGGAGGACTACGAACTGCTGAGCCGAGTGATTCAGCAGTACGAAGTCCGAAATCTGGACGCGGCTCTGGTCACCGAATACGATCGGCCTGATAGCATTATCGAAACGACGCCGACCTGGCGGGCCATCCTGGCGAGCGCCGTCTGCGGACTTCTCGTCACTGCGCGCGGTTCTTTCAGTTTTATTGATCGGATACTCTTCGGGCTCCGGATCGGGGTCCTTGCCGGTCGTCGGTTCGCGCGGATCCCCGTCCACACACTTTCGGGCCTCGTGCCCCGGTGACTGGCGGTCTCGTGACTGTCACTCGATATACCCGAGTTGGTCGAGGTTCTGTTCGACGGTCTCGGAGAGATCGTCCCGATCCGCGGAGAGTGACGCCCGTCCGGCCCCGAGGTCGACCGACTGCAGTTCCGCCTCGTGGTCTCGGAGCGCGTCGACGAGCCGGTCGTGAACCTCGGGGTGATCGTCGCTGACGTCCTCGCCCTCCGAACCCATGTGAGCGACGCGGTACAGCGCGGGCGAGCCCTGTTCTGGCTCGACGTACTTCCATGGGCCTTCGCGGATCCCGACTGCTTCGGTGTCGTCACCGTCCACACAGAAGAAGACTGGAGCGTCACTTTCCCGGTCGAGATCGATCAGTGAATCGCCCGCCATCGAATCGGGAGCGTCGATCCCAGCGGCTTCGAGTAGCGTCGGCGCGATGTCGAGATGCTGGACGGGATACTCGTCGACCCGACCAGGCTCCAGTCCCGGTGCGCGGACGATGATCGGGACCTGTGTGAGTGAGCTGTAAACCGGTCCGGCGTGGAAGGGGGCGTACCGCCCGAACGACTCGCCGTGGTCGGCTGTGATTGCCACGACCGTCCCGTCGCCCACAGTGTCCAAGAGCCGTCCGACCTGCTCGTCGGCGCTCCTGACGCCGGCGTCGTAGGCGTCGATCGCCGCCTGTGGTGGCTCCTCTCCGACGGTGATCTGGTCGTGTGGACGGACGACGTGTTCGACGTCGGTGTCGCCACGGATCGCCTCAAGGTGGTCGTCCCACCGCGAGTACGGTGTGTGGGCGTCCATGAGGTGAACCCACGTGAAATGGGGGTCGCCGTCGGCCTGGCGCTGGGCAATCCAGTCGCATGCGGCGTCGACGACATCGCGATCGGTCACCGCCTCACGGTACCCGTCCTCCGTCCCGTCACTCTCGGCCGAGCGCAACGTCTCGACGAGTGGCTCGTAGACGTACTGGCGGAGCACTCGACTGTCGAGGTGACGGTCGACCTGATCTCCGAGTCGCTTGATCAGCGGTTTGGTGGCGGCGAACTCGGCCACACCGTCGTACCGGTCGAACCCCTGGTGGTAGTTGTACTCCCGGGACACGAAGCCGTTGTTCGCGAAGCCACCAGTCGCCCACCCCGCGGCCTGAAACCGCTCTGCGAGCGTCGTTGCGCCCTCCGGGATCCCGAGTCCGTCGATAGCGTGCGGGCAGTAGCCGGTGTGCAGCGCCTGCATCGCCCACCGTGTGTGTGCGGCGTTCGCGTAGCTGTGTTCGAACAGTGTTGCATCGGCAGCGAACCGATCGATGGCGGGCGTCGTCGGACGGTCGTAGCCGTAACAGCCGGTATGATCGGCACGGAGGCAGTCGACCGTGACGAACAGGACGGAGCGCGTGTCGGTCATCCCGTGGGGGTATCACGTCTGGGTTGATATATGGTGCTGGCCGGACTCGATCCGTGCTCACTGCACCGCCTCGACGTAGCCTGCGACGCCGTCAGCGAACAGTTCTCGCACGGTGACGTCCGCCAGCGCGTCGGCCAGAAGCGATCGTCGGCGTTCTTTCAGCACGGAGGGGTGGACGCGCTGGCCACCGGCGGCGAACGCGTACAGTGAGAGGTGATACTCCGATGGGTCGAGTTCCATGTCCGTCCCGGTCGCGATTCGAGCGGTCGCGGCGTCTGTCGCGAGCGTTCGATCGTCGACTGTCCGACCGCCGTTCAGCACGAACACCCGATCGATGGGCGCGTGGTCGACCACGCGGTCGGCCACGGCGTCGGGGACGACGTTTTCCGAGAGGTCGATCGAGAAGGCGTGCAAGAGCGCAGCGGAGAGCAGTTCCGAGCGCGCGATCCACCGCTTGAGTCTGACGCGCCGTCGAGTCCCCGCGGGTAACTGATCGTCTTCGACGGCCGTCCCCGGAAAGACGCCCAGCGTCGCCGGCCAACTGTAGACTGCTCCGTCGTCGTCCACGAGGAGGACGTTGTCGCCCATGAACCCCAGTTCGGCCGACTCGCGAAGCAACGTTAGAATGGTCGAGGTCTTGCCCATTCGCCCCATCGAGGTCAACACCGTCGCGCGTCCGTCTTCGTCGACGACTGCGCCCGCGTGAATCAGTGCGACGCCAGCGTCGAGCAGCGCGGTCGTGAGCACGCCCTCGACGATGTCGTCGATCCCCGACTGGTCCCGAAAGGCCGGCGTGAACACGACCCGTGTCCGATCGGTTCCGAGGCCCCCAATCCGGACGGCGACGGGCGATCGTGTCGGTGTCGAGGGGTACCGGACGGTCACGGTGTCGTCGTCGACCCAAAAGCGGTGACTCGCCAGTCGGCGCGCTCTCGCCGGTGGTGTCGGTGACCAGTCCGGTCGGCGTTCGATCTCGACGACGTGGTCGGCGTCGCCCGACCCGCCAGTGAAGGCCTCGGGAATCGGTACGTCGGCGTTCGTCCGGACGGTCACGAAATCGTGGATGTGGTAGGTCTCAGTCGCGTGCATGGGTCTGGGCGATCTCGTAAATCTCGACGAGGCGGTCGGCGACCGCCGACGGACTGTACTGTTCGTGGATCGTCCGGCGGGCGGCCCTCCCGAGGCGATCGCACGCGTCGGGGTCTGCCCGCAGCGCCCGCAGTCGCTCGACGATCGGGTCGGGCACCCCGGGCGTCACGAGAAAGCCGTTCTCCCCGTCCGTGACGGCATCGGCCATCGAGAGCGTGTCGCTCGCGATGACTGGCCGCCCGGTCGCCATCGCTTCGAGCACCGTGAGTGGTGGATCGATCACTGGCGTGCGCTCGACGCCCAACTCACGGAACGGGAACGTCCAGACGTCGGCGGCGGCGTACGCCGCGCGCTTCTCGGTGTCGGTCAGGTGACCCGTGTGGACGGTGAGGTTGTCGAGGTCACGAACGTCGCGATCCTCGATCTGTTTGGTGACGACGAACAGTTCGACGCCCTCGTCGGCGGCGAATGCGTCGAGTGCCGCTGCGACCTCGAACGGAAATCGGGCTTCGTTCACGTTCCCGAAATAGCCCGCGACGAAGGCGTCCTCGGGGAGACCGAACTGCGCTCGCGCGGTCGATCGGTCGACACCACCGAACCGGTCGAGAAAGACCGGTGGATCGAGACTGTGGCAGTTCGATGACGGAACGCCCATCGCTTCGAGCGCCTCCAGGTCGGCGTCGGTCGTCGAGACGTAGGCGTCGATACGACTGGGGGTGTCGAGTGCGTTCAGCAGTCGACCGTGTTCGACGCCACCGAACGTCTGGGCGACCACGGCTGCGTCGCCCACGAGGTCGTTCACCAGTGCGAACAGGCTGTGACTCGCAAAGCCCAGATGAACCACGTCGGGGTCCTCACGGGCGAGATGTCGGCCGACACGCCAGGCCAGTCTGGCGAACATCACGGCGTCTCGATTGTAGCGATACCCACCGAGGGCCGCGACCAGATCTCCGAGGCGGGATTCGCGCGCGTACGACATCTCGAACTCGGGACTGGGCTCGTCGCCCGGTCTGATCGTCGAGATGCCTCGGACGTCGAGGGCGGCGTGATCGGTGAGCGCTCGCATCTGGTCGCGGGTCAGCACCCGAGTCCCTTCGCTCCACGGCGGGTGGAGGCCGTAGCCGACGACGCACACCTCCGAGAGACTCATCGGACGAGGCGGGTCTTGAGCCCGAACAGCGCCCCCATCACGCGCATGTATCGGGCGCGCATCGGGTGATACTTGTAGGCGGCCATCGACGCGTCGCGCTGTCGTTTCGACCGGTCGCGATTCTGCAGGGCCCTCCGGTACGCCTCGGGTGCACTCACCGTGTCGCCGTCGCGAAGGCGTTCGTTGACCGTCACGGACTGAGGCAACACGGCGGTTCTGACCCGCCCATCGCGGTAGTACTCGCAGGTGTCACGCTCGGCCGTCTCGACCGACCAGTCCGGGCGGAACTCGTTGTGCGTCGTCTCGTGAGAGTGGACCGTCAGTTCGGTCTCCGGGACCTCGACACCGATCTCGTCAAGGTAGGCGTCGAGATGGTCGACGAACGCGAAACAGGCGGTGATGGCGTCCTGCAGGCGTTCGATCAGCAGTGTCTCACGCTCCGCCCGGTCCAGATCGAACCATCGCTCCCGGAGGTCGGTGATCGAGGCGTCGAAGGCGTCCATCACCGGCGTGTCCCGTCCAGTACTGTCGGCAAACAGCATCATATCGTTGCGCAGGGAGTTGAGCCGGTGGACCGCAAAGCGGGTATCGAGATCGACGGGGAACCGCTCGGCAACCACTCCCGGGACGGCCAGATCGAACGCGTCACCGAAGACGATATCGAGGCGGTGGTGATCGATCGATGGGCCCGGGAAGAAGAGGAGTTCGAGAAACTCCATCGGGTAGGTCGTCGTCACCGAGTCGACCAGGTACGCGAGGTAGTTGAATCGATCGCGGTTTTTCTCGTATTCGAGTGACTCGCCGTAGTGGAGGACGAGGTCTTTCGGCATCGGGAGCACGTTGTAGTACTCGGGAAACGCCGATCGAGTGATGACCTCGGGACCGTGGAAAAAGTAGTATTCGTCGGTCTTCGCGGCCGAAATCCCCTCACGAACTGCGGTCGGATCGTCGATTTCGTCCTCGACCACGACGATCAGGTCGACGTCCGAGATTCCTGGCCGGGAGACCTCTCCAGTCCCCGATTCGTAGACGGAGACGACGCCCGAGACGCTGGCGATCCGATCGAGAAACGTGTCGCGAGCGTCCGCGTAGGCTTCCGGGGGCTCGTATCGGGGGTGATCGTAGAACGCGTAGTTCAGATCGGACGATGCGTCCTGCACGGCCGCAGAGGCGATGCGATCTTCAGTCATTCTGACCACTCTTCGAACCGATCGAACAGTCGATCGACGATTCGATCCCACGTGAACTGCTCTTCGATGCGCTGTCGGAGTGCGGGCCCGGTGTCGGCGTCGAATCCGTCGGCCATCGCGTCGGCGAGGCCCTCTGGGTCACCCGGCTCTGCGTAGATGCCGAGGTCACCGAGAACGTCGGGGGCTCCCGCGACGTCGGTCGCGACGACGGTCGATCCACTGGCTGCCGCTTCGAGGACGTTGATCGGACAGCCTTCCGAGTAGGCCGCCGAGACCGCGACGTCACAGGTCTCGAACCAGCCGAGCAGTTCCTCGCGGGGGACCCGCCCCGTCAGCGTCACCACATCCTCGACGCCGAGTTCCTGGATCCGCGTTTCGAGATAGTCGGCATAGCCCGAGTGGCCGTGGCCACCGACGTGGACGATGTGGGCCTCGGCGTCTCGCTCGCGAAGCGCCGGTGCGGCGTCGACCAGCGTGTGGACTCCCTTTCGGGGGATCGCACTGCCGACCGAGACCGCCACGGTGGCGTCCTCCAGGCCGTACGACTCACGAACGTTCTCTGCGGGGGTTTCACGATCGAACTCCGTGAGGTCCACGCCGTTGGGGATGGCGACCACTCGGTCCGGATCGATCCCCATCTCTTCGAGTTCGGGGACCGCCCGCTCGGCGACCGTGTGGACGTGATCGGCAAAGCGGGTGCCGTACTTCTGGATCAGGTGGTCGAGGTAGACACCCGTGCAGTATTTCCACTTTCGGTCGAACGAGGGGTACTCCCGGAACGACCGAATCTCGTTGAGATAGGTCCCGTGCGCGGTTTCGACGAGTGGTGTGTCGACCTTTCCCAGGAGATCCGCGAGCACGGGTAACGTGATGTAGTTGCCGTGCATGTGGATCAGATCGAAATCGTGGGCCTCGTCCAGTTCCGACAGCGTCGGGAGTGCCCGGACTGCGAACGCGAAGATGTTCAGCGGGAAGAGTCGGTCCGAGCGCCGGACCGTCCTGATTTCGACCTCGTCCGAGAGTTCGGGCCGAACGTCATCTTCGTGCTCCTGATCGGTGATCACCCAGTTCTCGACCCCGCGATCGTCGAGTTCGGCAACGATGTTTCGGGCGACGTACGGCACCCCGCCGTGCCGGTTGAACGCCGGTGCGACCGTACAGACCTTCACGCCCGCGGTTTTACCCGGCGGTCCGAAAAGCGTTGCTGTCTGCCCGTCTGGGGGTCACCTGTGCCGGGTAATGTGTCGGCGGACCGACCACGCTCCCCCCGCCGCGAGCGCCGCAACGACGAGCACGACCGGATCGCCGGAGAGATAGAGCCCGGGCGTGGGTGGCCGATAGCCAGAGACGGGCCAGAACAGCGCATACGACGACGTCCCGGTTGGCGTTCGCAACAGCGCGTCCAGCAGGAGATGGCTGGTGACGCCGACGGCCATCCACCTGATGGCGGTCCGCCTGAATCGTCGGCCGACGAGGAGTCCGGCGATCCCGATCGACAGTCCGACGCCGAGGAGGGTGTGCCACCCCAGCACCTCGATCGAACCGCCGACGAGTGCTTCGAGTGGGTCGTCGTCGACGAACAGTCCGACCTTGCTCACGTCGGGGACGATCGCGCCGAAGAGGGCTGCCGTCCGTGCGGCCCGGGAAACGTCGACCGCAAGCGAGACGACGGTCACGCCCGCGTACGCGAACAGGACGTGCGAGAGCAGATCGACCATCAGTCGGCCTCCCGCGGGACGAGTGCGTACGCGTCACGGTCGACGCGCCAGTCTCGAACGATCAGCGCGATCACGATCAGGCCCGCCAGCGCCGATACGCCGTAGGTGTAGTGGTGTTCGGTCTGCTCACGAACGACGATGCCATCTGCAGCGACGGTCCGGTCGGCGGTGACCACGCCCGCCACGTCGAGGTACTGCCCGTCTCGAACTGGCCGGTCGACCCCGGTCAGGCGGATATCGTACGCGCGGTCGTCGATGTCGACGGTGATGAGTAGCGGGTCGGTCGAACTGACCTGTCCGTAGACGACGGCGCGTTCGCCGGTGATGCCACCCTCGACGACGGCCTCGCTGTCGAGGTGTGGGGCCTCCGCGTAGGGGGCTTGCCCGAACCCGATCGGGACCCACAGTTGGACGAGGACGAGGACGACGAGCAGTCCGAGGCGCTTCATCGCGGTCGGAGCTTGTTGGCGAGCAGTTTCGCCGCGACGGGACCGAACACGCGGGGATGGCGGCGGAGCAGATACCAGGTCCATTCGAGGTGGCCACGCGTCACCATCGTGTCGCCAGTCTCCTCGTCGTAGTGGGGGACGACGTCTCGTTCCAACTGGAGCACGCGCCCGCCCTCCTTCTCGACGCGGATCGCGAAGTCCGTATCGCCGCCGTGGTGGCGACGCTCGTCGAACCCGCCGACGCGATTCCAGAGGTCGCGATGGAAGATCATGAGCCGACCGATCACCCATCGCAGTGGGGGAAAGTCCCGGAGCCCGGCCAGCGTCTGCCGATCCATCCGGCCGAGGGTCTCGGCAACCGTCGCCGTCGGAAACTCGATATCGTCGTCAGCGATGACGATCCAGTCGGCGGACGCGGCCCGCACGCCCGCGTTCCGGGCGACGTTCAATCCCTCGTCCCGTCGGACGATCACCTCTGCGTCGTCGGGCACTGTCGCTGGCGTCACCAGCGACTCTCGAACCGTCGGAATAACGACTGAGACGTCGTCGAACTCGACCATACAGATGTCGGGGGTACTCTCGCCGGACAATTATCAGTTACCCGTTGGGGCCTGGTAACACGTTTCGACGGCATCGACGACATCGCCCCATCCTGGCAGATCGGTGGGCGCGACCGGCCTCCCGATCGCCCGCTCGACGGCCGCACCGATCGCTGCTGTGGTCGCTGTCTCGACGGTGACGACGCCTTCCTGATCGGACCAGCCGCCGAGTCCGCCGTGGGTAGTCGTGACACACGGTGTGCCCGCCGCGAGCGCCTCCCCGACGGTCATCCCGTAGGCTTCGAATTCGGAGAGTGTCACGTATGCCGCCGCCCCGGCGTACAGCCCTGGCAAGCGATCGTCGTCGACGTAGCCGAGAAAGTCCACCCGGTCGTCGACGCCCGCCTCGCGAGCGATCCCCTCCAGATCGTCACGGAACGGGCCCGTGCCCGCCACCACCAGGTCGTACTCGGGCACCTCCTCCAGCGCCCGGATCACGTGCTGGACGCCCTTGTAGGCCTCCAGGCGGCCGACCGAGAGCAGGTACGGTCGGTTCCGTCGCTCGGGCTCAGCGGCCGCGAACCGCTTGACGTCGATGCCGTTGGGGATCACCGTCGCGTCGACGCCGAAATCTGTCCGCAGGCGTCCCCGTTCCCACTCGCTAACGGCGATCACCGCGTCGGCCCGTCCCAGCGCCCACCGACCCAGCGGTCGGTACGCCGACAGCAGTCGATCGCGTAGTCCACTCGCACTCTCGCCGTGATAGTGTAGTGTGACCACGAAGCGCACGTCGCGAACGCCGAGCGCAGCCATCGCCAGCGGCAGCGAGTGGTAGTTGTGCGCGTGAACCACGTCGGCGTTCGATCGCCTGACTGCCAGCGCGATCTGCGGGGCGACGTGTACCGCGCCACCGGGAGCGAGCGACCGGAACCGCCGCACGCGAACACCCTCGACCACAGCGTCACTGTCCACATCGCGGCCGGCGTCGGCGCTGAACACCTCGACCTCGTGGCCGCGGTCGGCCAATCGCGTCGCGATCTCGCTGACGTGGGTCTCGACACCGCCTGTCCGGGGTGGGTATCGATGAGTGGCTTGCAGAATTTTCACTCGAAGTCCTCCCGCAGGTCCGTATCGACCTCCCAGGTGCCGTCGCCGTGACCCATCAACAACTTCACGCTCGCGCGCATCAGCGACACCTGTGTGTCGAACAGCGAATACAGCGGCTGGACCGGGCCGAGCCAGTCGCGCTGGCCAATAGCGACGAACCCGGCGAGCGCGAGGAGCACCGCGAGGCCGCCCCGCCCCACGACCGACACCGCCGCCGCGGTCCCGGCGAGCATGGTCACGACCAGTAGCCACGGCGAGACGATCATGAACCACCAGTTGAACGGCAGGACCACGCGCCCGTACGCGCCGTAGCGGCCCAGCGCGTCCCGATGCTGGACCAACAATCGAATCAGGCCCATCCCCCGACGGTCTTTCTGCTGGCGACGCCTGACGAACCCCGAGTGGCTGGCCTCCTTGTACTGGACGGCGGGATCGAAGATCACCCGGTCGCCGCCGCGGCGAATCTTGAGTGCCAACTCGGTGTCGTCGGCCAGCGAGTTCGGGTCGATCGGTCGGATCGAATCCGCTTCGAACGCCGAGAACGGCCCGTGGAAGATCAGCGTCGAGTCGAGGTGTGACTCCAGCTGTTGGATGTGACTCTGGATCCCCCGATAGCCCGCCTCGACGGCGCTCCCGCCGAGCACCTCGACGTTCGTGCCGGTGACGGCCCCGACCGCGGGATCGGCCAGCGCCGCGGTGGCCTCCCGGAGCGCGTCCGGCGCGAGTTTCGAATCGCAGTCGGTCTTGACGACGACCTCGCCGGTCGCCGCGCTGTAGCCGTCGTTGAGCGCCGGCGCGAGACCGCGGCGTTCGGTCTCCTCGATCAGCGTGAGATCTGGCGCGTCTCGATCGGCGAAATACTCACGGACGATCTCGGGGGTCTCGTCGGTCGAGGAGTCGACGACGACGAGTTCGACTCGCTCCATCGGATAGTCCAGCGCGAGCAGGTCGTCGAGTTTCGCCGCGACGATCCCGCTCTCGTCGTAGGTCGGCAAGACGATACTCACCGACGGCGTCCGCTCGACTTTTTCGGTCGGGACGCCCGAGGGCCGAATCCAGGCGTACAGGCCGAGATAGATGGCGTAGGGGGCCCCCGCGAGCGCGAGGAGCGCGACTGTCGCCCCGACGAGCAGTTGCATGCCTCTCCGTACTGGGCTACCCGGCAAAAACACCACCGGACGGTCGTGACCGACTCCCCAGGGAGACGGTAGACGGCTTGGCCCAGGGCCGGTGGTCTGGTGGGGTCGTCGGACGCTCACCACGCGGTGGGTTGTCTTCTATCTCTGAGAGGGTTGTTTCAACATCACCGAATAACTCAAGTAGCGTCGGAGTCTGTTCGAAGACAACGATCACGACCTCGCGGGTGGGGTCGTCGACCCGCCGAGCGGGTGGCAGACACCGGTCTCAGCGACCGGGTGTCCCAACGGCCGCGTCGATCGGTCCGGCGTCTCAACGGGGGACGGGACCGCCACGGCGTGGGTTGGGCCGCCACCGTTCGGGGGTGGCGACGGGGTCGTGACGGAGGACACGATGGGAGCTGTACAACAGCCACAGGCCGAGCCCTCCAGCGAGGATCGCGCCGACACGACCGAACCGAGCGAACAGTATCTCGTCGGCCCAGACAGCGACGTGACGCCGACGATCAGCGTCGTCATGCCGACGTTGAACGAAGCGGGCGGGATCGCGACGTGTATCGAGTGGATCAAAGAGGGGCTCGCAGACGCCGAAACCTACGGCGAAATCGTCGTCAGCGACAGTTCCGACGACCGGACCCCCGAGATCGCCCGCGAGATGGGTGCGATCGTCGTCGAACCCGACGCACCGGGCTACGGCAACGCCTACAAGTATGCGTTCGAGCGCGTGCGTGGGCAGTACGTCGTGATGGGCGACGCCGACACGACCTACGATTTCAGCCAGTTGCCCCGCCTGCTCGAACCCGTCGCGGAGGGCGACGCGGACATCTGCATGGGGTCGCGGCTGAACGGCGAGATCGAGCCGGGTGCGATGCCACTGCTGCACCAGTACGTCGGCAATCCGCTGCTGACGGCGTTTCTCAACGCCTTCTACGACACGAACGTCTCGGACAGCCACAGCGGCTTTCGGGTGTTCGATCGGTCCGTCCTCGACGAACTCGCCCTCGAAACGACGGGCATGGAGTTCGCTTCGGAGATGGTCATGGAGGCGGGCGCGCGCGATCTGACCATCGAGGAGGTGCCGATCACCTACCACGAGCGCGAGGGTGACGCCACCCTGAACAGCTTCCGTGACGGCTGGCGACACGTCCGTTTCATGCTGGTCAACGCCCCGGGGTACCTGTTCTTGTACCCCGGTGCGGCGCTGATCGCGCTCGGGGCAGTCGTGATGGCGCTCGCGGGCACCGGCGTCGCGGTCGGTGACGTCTCCTTCGGGACGCACTCGATCATCGCGGGGAGTCTCTCGACGATCGTCGGCCTTCAGATCGCGAGTTTCGGCGTGTTCGCCCGCCTCGCGGGCAACCCCGTCAACGAACCGCGCGACGCGATCACGACGGCCATCGTCGATCGCCTGCGCCTGGAACACGGCGTCGTCGCCGGCCTCGCCTTGCTCACGGTCGGTGGCGGCTACGGGGCCTGGCTCGTCGGCCGCTGGGCCGCGAGCGGCTTCCAGCGCCTCCCGCTGGTGGGGGCCGACGTGGTCGCCTTTACCGCCATCGTCCTGGGTCTCCAGGCTGTCTTCAGTTCGTTTTTCTTCAGCACGCTGGCGGACGACGCGTAGCGGAGTCCCGGGCACGGTGGTGCGTTCTGGGCACGGTCGTGAGAACTGGGGCAGTGGTGCGTCCTGGGTGGTCTCGGCCACTCACGACGGCCTGGCGCTGTCCTGCGCTGGGTTCGACGACGGCGACGTCCCCGGCCGGCACTCTCGAACTATCGAATCTGATTCTCGGGGGCCAACGACTATGTGGGCCATTGGCAAAGATAGGTCCATGCGTGGACTCGCGGATCCGGACGGGCCGGTGCCAGCGATCGTGACAGTCGCCGTCCTCGGCGTCGTGTACCTCACGGTGCTGTCCGTCTGGACGGTCCTTCGAGCGGGCCGCCAGGGTGGCGACGCGATCGTGCGTCAGGCGGCCCGGGTCGGCCGGTGGCTCCCGACTCCGTCCCGCCCGGCCTGAGCCTGATCTACCGATCGACTGACTCGGATGGAGCAACGAGAACGGCGCTCGGAACCGGGTCAGTCGTCGCTTTTCTCGCCGGCGTCATCGCCGTCGGTCGCGGCGTCTGCTCCCGTGGCGCCGCTATCGTCGTCACCGTCGTCGATGCTCTCGAAGCCACTCTCGTCGTCGGCCGCCGTCTCGTCGGCGTCGCCAGCATCGATCGGGACGTCGGTGCCGCGCTCGACTTTCGGAATCTCGATTTCGAGCGTGCCGTGATCGGTGAGTCGTGCCGTCGCGTCGTCGGTGTCGATGTCGGCCCCGGGCGGTAACTCGACGCTGCCGTCGAGGGCGAGTGCACGGCCCGGGAACACCGTCTCGAAACCCTCGCGGAACTCCCGGAAGCGGTCGATCTGGACCTCGATTCGCCCGTCGGTGACGCGGACGGCGACGTCGCTGGCGGTCGCCCCGGGCGCGTCGACGACGGCGAGATAGGCCTCGTCGCTTTCGAGGAGGTCGGCGGGGAGCGGGCGGTGGCGCTGAGCCTCTGAGATCGCACGACCGATCGACTGGCTGACCTGGTGGCCGATCGACCGGGCGAGATCGCGTGGGTTCGTCATGGCGGGCGCTACGAGCGGCGCTGTCTTATAATCCACCCTCGGCGGGGTCGCCCGCGATCACTCCCAGTCGGTGAACGCGTGGATCTCGTAGGGCTTGTTCGCGCTCCCGCCGGTCCCCTGGAACAGGCCGACGTCGACCGGGATTGGCGGCGTCGTCGCCCACCCCGAGTCCAGTCCGGCGGTCCAGAGGATCCGCCCCGATCCGAGGTCGATCGCCATGGACTCGCGGTGGGTGTCGTACCCGCCCGCGTAGACGGTGCCACCGCCGATGGTCGGCGCGGGCGGATCCTCGGCGTACCCGACCGTCTGTCGCCACTGCTCGCGGCCGTGGCTCGCGTCGAGGGCGACGACGTCGGCGTCGGTCCGGACGACGACCAGCGAGGACGTGACGGCGGGCGTGGCGGCCGTCGAGGCGCGTTGCGTCCACTGCTGGGTGCCACGGGCGACGTCCCGGGCTTCGACGCCGCGCTGCCCGACGACGTACACCAGGCCGTTGCGCACGACCGGCGCGTACGGGCCGGCGAACACGCTCGTCGAGCGCCAGTCCTCTCGGTCCTGGAGCGGGTTGATCGCGACGACGTCGCGGTTGCCGTCGCCGGCCCGGGTCACGACGACGATCCGGCTCTCGGTGGTCGCGGGCGGGGCGGCGATCTCGCCGTCGATCGACCGCGAGTAGCGCTCGCTTCCGTCGGCGACGTCGACTTCGACCAGGCGTTCGGGCCCACCGCTGACGATCCGATCGGAGAGTCGCGGCCGGGGGACGAGCGCGCGCTCGTTGGAGACGTCCGCTCGCCAGTCCTCTTCGCCCGTCACCGGGTTGAGCGCGACGAGATAGCCCGTTCGCGTGGCGACGACCAGTCGGCGCGTGCCGTCGGTGTCGCGATGCAGCGTCGGCGGCCCGGTCGCCGCCGTCCCCAGATCGACCGACCAGACGACGCGGCCGGTGTCCGCCGCGAGCGCGAACAGCGAGGGCTGGTCGTCGCGATACCCCTTGAGCGCGGCGAAGACCAGCCCGTCGCTGACGATCGGCGCGAACGTCTCGCCCGGGAGTTCGTGACTCCAGACCCGGCGTGGCTGTGCGCGCAACTCGGTGGCCTCGTCCGCCGTGGCAGAGTTCGATCCCGCGTACCGAAAGGTCGGGAACGCGGTCTCGGTGCCCGCCGCCGCCAGGCGGTCCGCTCCCTGGGGTCGCGGCCCGGTGGTCTCGACCGGGTCGGCGGTCAGGGCCGCCGTCGGAGAGCCGACGGTCGCGTTCGTCCCGTTCGTCTCGTTCGCCGGGGCCCCGTCGTCGCCGTCGAGACAGCCAGCGCCGATCGCCATCGTCCCCGCGAGGCCGGCGAGCAGGGCCCGCCGTGTCGTGTGTCGCTCCACCATGGGCGTGTGGTCGCAGGCCCCTCCCATCAACATGGCGGTGGGGCGGCGCTCGCGTTCCGGCCGTCCATCCGTGACTCGGGGGCGGCGAGAAGGGCCGCGACCGATCCGCCGAACCGACGGTATATACGCCCGCGCCCGGTACGGGGCGGCCATGACCGACGTGACGATCGTCGACGGCTACGTCGACGAGCCGGCCCACTTCGGCGTGCCGCCCTACATCTCGACGTATCCGCGGTACGTCGCGGGCGCGCTCGTGGACGCGGGCGTCGAGAGACGTGCGATCACTTACCACACGATCGACGCGCTCAGAGAGGAGCGCCAGCGCTGGGGTGACGTCGCGGACGCCGACCTCGTGGTGTACGTCGGCGGGATGACCGTCCCGGGCCAGTACGTCGGCGGGACGCCTGCCACTCCCGAGGAGGCCCGCGAAGTGGCCTGGACCGCCGACGGGACGACACTCATGGGCGGGCCGGTTCGATTCGGGGTGGGCGACACCGAGGGGCGCACCGAGACCGAACGCGACGACCTGGACTTCGATTACGTCGCGGGCGCGGACGTCGAGGCCGCCGCTCACGACCTCGCTCTCAACGACCTGTCGGGCGTCGAACACCGCTATCGCGACCTCGAAGAATCCTCCCGGTGGGCCCGCGAGGGCGCCTTTATCGTCGAGCAACACCCCACCCATCCCGACTACCTGATCTGTGAGATCGAGACCGGGCGGGGGTGTGCCTACCGGTGTTCCTTTTGTACCGAACCGCTGTACGGCGACGCGACCTTCCGGGACGCCGAATCGATCGTCGACGAAGTCGACGCGCTGGCCGACCACGGCGTCCGATCCTTTCGCCTGGGCCGACAGGCCGATCTGCTCGCGTACGATCACGGGCGAAAACCGAACCCAGCGGCCATCGAACGGCTCTACCGGGGGATCCGTGCGGCCGTCCCCGATCTGGAGACGTTGCATCTCGACAACGTCAACCCCCGGACGATCGTGGAGTTCCCCGAGCGATCGCGCGAGGCGCTGGCGACCATCGCGGAGTACAACACGGCGGGCGACACCGCGGCGTTCGGCCTCGAATCGGCCGATCCCGTCGTGCAGGACGAAAACGATCTGCAGGTCTCCGCCGACGAGTGTTTCCGGGCGATCGAAATCGTCAACGAGGTCGCTGGCTGGCGCCCCGAGACGGGCGACGACACGACGCGCCTTCCGAAACTCCTCCCGGGGATCAACCTGCTCCACGGGCTGAAGGGCGAACGCGAGGAGACGTTCGCGCACAACCAGCGGTTTCTGGAGCGGGTGCTCGACGCGGGCCTGATGGTCCGGCGGATCAACGTCCGGCAGGTGATGACCTTCGAAGGCACCGAGATGGCCGAGGTGGGGACGGAGATTGCGGTCGCCAACCAGGACCGCTTCCGGGCGTACAAACGCGAAATTCGGGAGACGG
This sequence comes from Halococcoides cellulosivorans, assembly GCF_003058365.1. NCBI lineage: Archaea > Methanobacteriati > Methanobacteriota > Halobacteria > Halobacteriales > Haloarculaceae > Halococcoides > Halococcoides cellulosivorans. The sequence continues at coordinate 226,509 of NZ_CP028858.1, forward strand.
TCGATCGGCCGATGCTCGAACGGGTCGTCCCGCCGGGGACCGTTCTGGAGGACGTTCACCTCGAATACCACGAGGAGGGCACGACGTTCGGCCGCCAACTCGGGACGTACCCGCTGCTGGTCGGGATTCCGGGCGAGCGCGATCTGGGTCGGACCCTCGATATCGCGATCACCGACCACGGCTTCCGGTCGGTGACGGGCGTGCCCTACCCGCTCGACGCGAACGCGGCCTCGATGGACGAACTTGCCACGCTGCCGGGTGTCACGCGCTCTCGGGCGGGCGACCTCGTGGTCGATCGCCCGTACGAATCGCCCGACGACGTGCCGGGCGTCCTCGATCCGTTCGTCCGCGTGGGGTGAGGAGGTCAAATCCCGGAACACTCTTTGTCGTCACGCGCCTTAGATGAGCCAATGGACGCTCATCGGGGGGTGAGCGTCGTCCTGCCGGCGTACAACGAGGCCGACCGCATCGCTGAGACCGTCGCGGTCACCGTCGAGACGCTGGAGGCGTACGATCCCGCGGGCGGGTTCGAGGTCATCGTCGCTGAAGACGGCTGCGAGGACCGCACACCCGAGATCGCGGATCGACTCGCTCGCGAGGACGACCGCGTGCGACACGTCCACAGCGACGAACGCCTGGGTCGGGGCGGCGCTCTCGAACACGCATTCAGGGCCTCGACTGGCGAGACCGTCGCGTATCTCGACACCGATCTCGCGACCGACATGGTCCACCTCCAGGAGGTGGTGGGGTCGGTCCACGACGGCACCGCGGACATCGCGATCGGGTCGCGACTGACGCCCGGCGCGCAGGCCGACCGACCGCACAAACGCTCGATTCCGAGTCTGGGGTTCAACCTCCTCGTGCGGACGTTGATCGGGTCGACGGTCCAGGACCACCAGTGTGGGTTCAAGGCGTTCGATCGCGCGGTCTTGTTCGAGATCCTGGCGGACGTCGAGGACGAACACTGGTTCTGGGACACCGAGGTGCTCGTGCGCGCCCAGCGTGCGGGCTACGAGGTTCGGGAGATCGCCGTCGACTGGGAGCCAAAAGGCGACTCGAAAGTTGATCTCGTGCGTGACGTCTTCGGGATGGGCAGTCAGATCGCGCGGACGGCGTGGCAACTCCGGGTGAGCCCGAAGATTACGCCGCGGCGGTCGATGGCCGCGGGCACGCTGCTCGTGATCGCCGTCCTCCTCGTGATGCCCCAGTATCTGGACTTCGGGGCGGTCCTGGACGAACTCCGCCAGGCCGACCCCGCGCTGGTCGGTCTCGCGGCACTCGTCTACGTCACCTCCTGGCCGCTGCGCGGGACTCGGTACCGGGACATCCTCGTCAGACAGGGCTATCGCGAGGACTGGGCGTTCCTGACGGGCGCGATCTTCATCAGCCAGACGGGCAACCTGATCATCCCCGCCCGGATGGGTGACGCCATCCGCGCGTACGTCATCAAGGCCCGCCGTGGGGTGCCCTACCCCTCGGGAGCGGCGTCGCTGGCGGTCGAACGCGTGTTCGACTTGCTCACGATCGCGGTGCTCGCGGGCGTCGTCTTGCTCGGCGTGATCGCGACCGGTGGTGCCGACGCGCTCGTGACGGCACTCACCGAGGGGGTCGGCCTGGAGGCCGAACGCCAGGCGAGCGCGCAGGTGGCGATGGTCGCGGCCGCCGCGGTGTCGCTCGCGGTCGTCGGGGCGACGATCGCCATCCTCGTCTCGGCGCGGACCGACCGGAACTACATCGGGCGGGTCGTCCACTCGCTGTCGGAAGACTCCTATGCCCGGTGGGTCGCGGATCAGATCCGCCAGTTCGTCGGGGACGTCCAGGTCGTCACCAGCGACGGGCGCACCTTCGCACTCGTGGGGACGACGAGTCTCGCGATCTGGACGATCGACGTGATCACCGCGGTGCTCGTGCTCGTCGCGTTCGACGTCGCGGTCGCGCCCGCAACGTTGCTCGCGGTCGGCTTTTTCGCGGTCAGCGTGGGCAACCTCTCGAAGGTGCTTCCGCTCTCGCCGGGCGGCCTCGGGTTGTACGAGGGGGCCTTTACCGTGATCGTCGTCGCACTCACGGGCCTCGGTGTCCCCGTCGCGCTGGGCGCGGCGATCCTCGATCACGCAGTGAAAAACGCCGTCACCGTCGCGGGCGGTCTGGTCTCGATGCTCTGGCTGAACGTTTCACTCACCGAAGCGGTCTCGGAAGCGCCGGACGTGGCCGACGAGGCGGCGGTCACCGACGACTGACTTAAATGGCGTGTGGGTCGGTACCGATCGCCCGATTGACCGATCGATCGTCGGATTCTCGACCTGATACCACAACCATTAAATAGGATTCTAACAAACCGCTCTTTCACCGAACCGCTTTCCGGGTTCTCGGGCGGCCTGCCGGGAAGCACACTCTTAGCCATGAGCGAGACCTCACTCCGATCCCAGTCGACCGTCGAAGAGGAAGAAGAGACCGAAGAGAGCGATCTTGTCTGTCCCGAGTGTTCGGGCAAACTGGTCGTCGACGACGAACACGGCGAGACCGTCTGTGAGGGCTGTGGACTGGTCGTCGAAAGCGGCGAGATCGATCGTGGGCCCGAGTGGCGCGCGTTCGACGCCCAGGAGAAAGACGAGAAGTCCCGCGTGGGCGCGCCCACGACGAACATGATGCACGACAAGGGACTCTCGACCAACATCGACTGGCGTGACAAAGACGCCTACGGCAACTCCCTGGGTGCGCGCCAGCGCGAGAAGATGCAGCGCCTGCGCAAGTGGAACGAGCGGTTCCGCACGCGTGACTCCAAAGAGCGCAATCTCAAACAGGCCCTCGGTGAGATCGACCGGATGGCGTCGGCGCTCGGCCTGCCCGAGAACGTCCGCGAGACCGCCAGCGTGATCTATCGGCGCGCACTCGACGAGGATCTCCTCCCCGGTCGTTCGATCGAGGGCGTCTCCACCTCGGCGGTGTACGCCGCCGCGCGCCAGGCCGGCGTCCCCCGGAGTCTCGACGAGATCACCGAGGTCTCCCGCGTTGAGAAAGACGAGATCGCCCGCACCTACCGCTACGTCGTCCGGGAACTCGGCTTGGAAGTCAAGCCCGCCGACCCCGAGAGCTACGTGCCGCGCTTCGCTTCTGATCTCGACCTCTCGGAGGAGGCCGAACACCGTGCGCGCGAACTGCTGCAGAACGCCAAAGAGAAAGGCGTCCACTCGGGGAAATCGCCGGTCGGCCTCGCGGCGGCAGCGGTCTACGCCGCCTCGCTGTTGACCAACGAGAAGACCACTCAGGCCGCCGTCAGCGAAGTCGCTGACATCTCGGAAGTGACGATCCGCAATCGATACCACGAACTGCTGGAAGCCGAGCAGTCGATCCCGATGGCCTGAGCACCGCCAAATAGTCGATTCGCCTCTTCGGACCCGCGACTGCGGCCCGCCCGCGATGGACGCCTTCTTTTCTGTGGCGCTCGACCCAGGGGTATGGAGGGGCCGCTGTGGACGAGTACGCACGCGCCGTCGATCGAGGAGCTCCCCCAGGCCGAGGTGCGCGAGCACTGCCGGACGCTGCTCGAAGAGCCGATGAACGCGTTCGTCTACGGCCCCCGCGGCGCGGGCAAGACCGCCGCGGTCGGCGCGCTCGCCCGAGCGGCCCACGACGACCCCGAGAACGACTTCGTCGTCATCAACGTCGACGATCTGTTCGCGATGACGAAATCCGAGCTGGAAGACGACCCCCGATTCGGCAGCTTCATCGATACGACACGCCGGCGGACCTCTTCGAAGGCCGATCTCGTGAACCACGTCCTCACCGAGATCGCGAGCTATCCGCCCGTCGCCGGGTCGTACAAGACGATCTTGCTCGACGACGCGGGCGCGATGCGCCAGGACTTCCAGCAGGCGCTCCGGCGTGTGATGGAGCGGTACCACGAGGCCACGCAGTTCGTCCTCGCGACGCGTCGCCCGGGCGCGGTCATCCCGCCGATCCGGTCGCGATGCTACCCCGTCACCGTTCGTGCGCCCACGATCGAGGAGATCGTCGGCGTCCTGGAGACGATCTGCGAGCGCGAGGGCGTCGATCGGACCGCCGACGGCCTGGAGTACGTCGCGGGCTACGCCGACGGTAACCTCCGCCGGGCGATTCTGTCCGCCCAGACGATCTCGGTCGAGGCCGACGCGATCACCATGGAGACGGCCTACGAGACGCTCTCGGCGGTCGAGACCGACGACGTCGCCGCCGAGATCCTCCAGGCCGCCGAAGAACAGCGGTTTCAGGACGCCCGTGGGCTGATCGACGATCAGTTGATCGACGAGGGCTACTCGGGCCAGGAACTGCTCGGCGACTTGCTCGGGGCGGCCCGGTCACGGTATACGGGCGATCGCCTCGCGCGCGTGGTCGAACTGGCCGCCGACGTGGATCTCGACCTCGAAACCGGGACGAACGACCGGATCCATCTCGCGCATTTCGTCGCCCGACTCCCCGCGATCACCGGGTGAGGGTCGCGCTCGATCCCGACTCACTCGTTGACGACCGCCGTCTCGAAGCCCGCGTCGGTGCGGGCGACGCCCGCGGCGGCGATCGGGTGCTCGAAGTCCATCTCGTAGACCTCGCGAGCGGCCGCCTCGGCACTTTCGGCGTCGAACGCGACCGGTTCGGGCCGATTCTTCTCGTAGGTCGCGACGAGCGTGGGTTCCTCGACGCTCTCGACCAGCAGTGCGTCACGGCGCACGACACCAACGTACGACTCGTCGACCGCCGATCCGTCCCCGACGACGCCCGCGACGCGGGGCGTGTCGTAGTCGTCTTTCTCGTAATCGAGTGCGTGCAGCGCCTCGACGAGCGCGTCGCGAGCGGGATAGCCCCGCGCGAGTTTCTCCGCGATCGGATCGACGTGTGAGCCGTTGCCGATCACGGCACCGCGATCGGTGGTTCGCAGACAGTTGTACGCGATGTAGGGATTCGATGTCTCGGGGGCGTCGGGCGTCGGTTCGACGGTGACGGCCCCCTCGCGGGCGCGGGCGCGACGGTTCGGGAACGATCGCGAGGAGACGCGATACGCGGCCAGTGATGGTGCGACGACGACGAATCGTCCGACGTACATGCGATAGCGTGGGCCGGCGGGCGGAAAGTAGCTGTCGGACGGCGACAAGGGCTATACGGTGCCCGGTCGAACCCCACGTCGATGCGAACGGTCACGGTCGCGGTCCTCGCGGTCGCCCTCGTCGCCGTCGCGACGGCCGGCGCGGCCTGGTCGCCAGCCGTGGACGGCCAGGCCGTCGACGCCGACACGGTGCTCATGGAGGCCGACCTCCAGCCGTCGGGTACGGCGGTCTGGACCGTCGCGTATCGCGTCCGTCTGGACACCGACAACGAGACCACCGCGTTCGAGGAACTCCGTGCGGACGTCCGGGACAACGAGTCCCGGTACGCGACCGCGTTTCGCGAGCGCATGTCCGGCACCGTCGACGCCGCCGCCGAGGACACCGGCCGGGCGATGACCGTCGCAAACGTCTCTGCCGACGCCCGGATTACGCGCGTGCCCCGCTCGACCGGCGTGTTGACCTATCGTTTCGAGTGGACTGGGTTCGCCCGCGCCGACGGTGACCGTCTGATCGCCGGCGACGCCCTTTCTGGACTCTATCTCGACTCGAACACCGTGCTCACGATGGCCTGGCCGTCTGACTACGAGACGACGCGGGTCGCACCGTCGGGCGAGGCGGGCAATCGGAGTGTAACGTGGTACGGGCCTCGCGATTTCGGCCCGAACGAGCCCAGCGTGGCGGTCGCGCCCGCGGACACCGCTTCGGGCCCGAGTGGTGTCTCCGCGGGGTCGCAGTGGCCTCTGGTGGTGATCGCGCTCGCGCTCGTCGTGCTCCTCGTCGTGCTCGGCTACGGCTGGCACCGACGCGGCGACGACGCGGACCCGACCACGACCGAAGGGACGTCGAGCGACCACGCGGGCGTCGACGAGACGGCGGCGGACCCTGACCGTGGCGCGTCGGCCGACGACACCGCCGACGGCCCGCCGTTCGACCAGTCGCTGCTCAGAAACGACGAGCAGGTCGTTCGCCTGCTCGACGCCAACGACGGGCGGATGAAACAGCAGGCCATCGCCGCGACCCTCGACTGGACCGACGCCAAGACCAGCCAGGTCGTCGGCGGCCTCCGCGACGAGGGGCGCGTCGAGACGTTCCGGATCGGTCGCGAGAACGTCGTCGAACTGACGACCGACGGGGATCCGGAGTCCGCTTAAGAACGTTCCGGTCGTTCGACGACGGCCGATGCCAGTATCAGCATCGAAACCGCTGCTGTCTGGTGGTTTTAATCCGGCTTAATCGGGCCCAATCCGGGCTCAGACGGGCTGACGGACTCGGATTTATATGCCCTTCTGGCTCCTACCTGAGGATGCAATGACCCACCGAACGCCGCTGTTGATCGCACTGCTGGTCGTCGTGGGGGCCGTCGGGCTCCTCGCGACCGGCGGGGCGATGGCACAGACCGAGACGAACACGACGAACGCGAGCGAGAACGCGACCGTCGAGCCCGGCGCTCGCCTCGCTGGCGTCGTCGGCATGCAGGACGCCGAGATCGACGGCATCGTCGATCGACGCGCGTTCGGCCTACGGGTTGCCGCCGCAGCGAGTGACGACGCGAGAGCCCGCGCGGTCGCTGATCAGACCGACCGTATCGGGGAGCGCGTCGACGCCCTCGAACAGCGCAAGGCGGCACTCGAACGCGCCCGCGAGAACGGCTCGATCAGCGACTCGCGCTACTCCGCTCAGATGGCCGAGCTGAGTTCGGAACTCGACGCGACGCGCAATCTCGCGAACGACACGAACGAGACCGCCGCGGGACTGCCCGAGGAGACGTTGGAAGCCAACGGCGTGAACGCCACGGCGATCCAGATGCTCAAAGACCGGGCTGACAACATGACTGGCCCCGAAGTCGCCGCGATCGCGCGGACCATCGGCGGCCCGCCCGAGAACGTCGGCCCGCCCGCCTGGGCCGGTCCGAGTGGCGAGCGTGGCCCGCCCGCTGCGGCCGACCGCGGTGGGACGGAGAGCGGTGAGCGCGGACCGACGAACATGACCGACGGCGAGCGCGGCCCGCCGGGTGACCGCGGTCCGTCCGGTGACGAGTCCACCGATGCGACCGACACCGCGACCGACGGATCGGAGTCCGCGGCCGAGAACGGGTCCGAATCCGGGCTGTAACTGGCCAGTAGATTTTTTGACCGACCTTTGAGAAGCCAACACATGGACTATTCGACGATCCGAACACAACTGCTCGTCGCGCTGATCGCCGTGGGCGTCGCGAGCCTCGCGGTCGTGGCCGTCGGGCCCGCTGCCGCGCAGACCGACCCCGGGGCCGTGACGGTCGCGCTCGACACGGACGGTGCGGCGACCGTGTCGGTGACCTACCGGTACGACCTCGCGGGCGAGCGGGCGGGCGCCTTCGAAGACCTCCAGGGTGACGCGACCGCACAGGAGACCACCGCCCAGCGATTCGCTGACCGGGTCCGATCGATCGCGGGCGACGTCGAAAACCAGACGGGCCGCGAGATGTCGATTTCGGACCCCCGTGCGGCGGTGTCGACCGCGGACGGCGTCGGCACGGTCACGGTCTCGGTGACCTGGGACGGCCTCGCGGCGGTCGACGGTGACCAGATCAGGCTCGCGGAGCCGTTCGACGCGGGCTTCGAGTCCAATCGTCCGCTCGTCGTCGACTTGCCGGACGGCTACACCGCCGTCGAGACGACGCCCGAGCCGGACAGCGCCGCCGACGGCGAACTGCGCTGGACGGCCGATCAGTCGCTGACGGACTTCGCGGTGACCGCCGCGCCCGAATCGACGCCTACGGCGGCAGGCGGGCCGGGCTTCGGGGCCGGCGCTGCAGCGCTCGCGCTGGTCGTGACGCTGGTCGCAGTCGGGCGATCGAGATTCTAGTTCCTGGTCGCCCCGGGGGCACGACCCTGATTGTTGGTCGCCCTCTGTCGAGCGCGACCCTACTTTCCGGTCGCGCCCTGACGGGCGCGACCCTCGTTGTAGGTCGCGAAAAACCGCTCGCGACCCTAGTTTCCGGTCACCCTCTGTCGAGGGTGACCCTAGTTCCCCTGGATCGCGTCGATGACCATGCTCGCGGCGATGATCGCTTCTTTCGGGACCGAACTCGCGTCGTCGATCGTGATGTCGTATTTATCCTTGAGCGAGACGCGGCCCTCGATCGAGCCGACGTGGCCGCCCTCGGCGTCGGTGATCTCGTATTTGTGGGGGATGAGCCAGCCCAGCGGGAGGTAATGACGCGTGAGCGTGATCAGGGCGCCGCGGGAGTCGATCTTCGCGAGCACCTCTTCGGTGTCGGCGTCACGAACCCGCCAGGTGTCCTGGAAGATCGAGAAGTCGTTGTCCAGCACGACGACCTCCTCGCCGGTCTGGGCGTCGCTCAACACGTAGTTGCCTGCGACGTCGATGATCCCCCCGGCTTTGACGGTGAACACCTCGGTGCCGTCGCCGTCGGTAAAGGGGAACTCCTCTTTCATCTTGAACATCTTCTGTTTCCCCCGGAGTACGACGTTGCCGGCGGCGTCTTCGGCACGGTACTTGTTGCGAATCATCGACTGGACGACGGTGTACTCGTCGTCGTTGAGATTCACGCCGGCGATTTCGTATTTGCCCATGTGCGAGGGGACTCCGGCATGGCTCAAAAAACCAGACCATCGGGGCCCGAGACCGAGTGAGAACCGTTAACTGCCGATGCCGCAGTATCACAACCAATGGAACTTCCCGACACGCAGGCAGCGGTCCTCGACGCCGCGAGTGCGACCGAGCGGCGGTCGGTCGAGGTGATTGCCGACGATATCGGCGTCCCACCGGCGGCCGCGCGCCGGGGGGCGCTCGAACTCGCGGATCGGGGCCTGCTCGACGTGGACAGCGAGACCGAGGTGTCGATCAGCGTGACCGCGGAGGGCCAGCAGTATCTCGACGAGGGCCTCCCCGAGGTCCGCCTGTATCGGGCCGCCGTCGACGCCGGCGCGGACACCGATCCTGTCGAGATGGGGCCGCTCCTCGGCGCGGCCGCCCTCGACGGCCCGGCGGTCGACATCGCGCTGTCGAACTTCGCGCGGAAAGGCTACGGGTCGATCGACGCGGGCGCGGTCGAGGCGAGCGACGCCGATCCCGACGCCGACCCGGAGGCGGCGGCGCTCGCGGCGGTGGCCGACGGCGAGAGCGCCGACGAGGGCGTCCTCGATCGCCTCGAATCGCGCGGCCTGATCGAGCGCGCCGAGCGGACCGTCGATCGAGTGACGCTGACCGAGGCGGGCGTGACCGCGATGATGGAGGGCGTGGAGGCCGTCGACCGCGTCGATCAGGTCACCGGCGATCTGCTCGCGAGCGGTGACTGGCGCGACGTCGAGTTCGCAGCCTACGACGTCGAAGCCGACGCGCCCGCGCGTGATCCGGGGCGGATGCACCCGCTGCGCGCGATGGCCGAGCGCGTCAAGGAGGTCCTCGTCGGCATGGGGTTCGAGGAGATGGACGGGCCCCACGCCGACGCGGAGTTTTGGATCAACGACTGTCTGTATATGCCCCAGGACCACCCCGCGCGCACGCACTGGGACCAGTTCAAACTCGACGTGCCGCCGATGGCCGAGTTGCCCGACGAGGTGCGTGACGCCGTCGAGCGCGCCCACCGCGAGGGCGTCGGCCCGGACGGCGACGGCTATCACTCCCCCTGGGGCGAGGAGATGGCCCGGGAGGTCGACCTGCGTGGCCACACGACCTCACTCTCGGCCCGGCATCTCGCGGGCGTCGCGCGTGGCGACCTCGAACCGCCACAGCGGTTCTTTTCGGTGCAGAAAGCCTATCGGAACGACGAGATCGACCCGACCCACCTCCTGGAGTTCTTCCAGATCGAGGGGTGGGTGATGGCCGAGGACCTCTCGGTGCGGGATCTGATGGGCACCTTCGAGGAGTTCTACGCGCAGTTCGGGATCACTGACCTGGAGTTCAAGCCCACCTACAACCCCTACACCGAGCCGAGTTTCGAGCTGTTCGGGGAGCACCCCGTCACGGGCGAGGTCGTCGAGATCGGGAACTCCGGCCTGTTCCGCCCGGAGATGCTCGACCCGCTCGGCGTCGACTGTTCGGTGATGGCGTGGGGGCTCGCGCTCGAACGGCTGATGATGCTCGTCACGGGGGCCGAGGACATCCGTGACGTCCACGGGACGCTCGTGGATCTGGAGTATCTGCGGACCGAGGAGGTGCGATACTGATGCCCACCGTCGACGTCGATCCCGACGACCTTCGGGACCTGACCGGCCACGAGGAGAAAAGCGACGACGACCTGCGCGCGGACCTGTTCGAACTCGGCCTCGAATACGAGGGCGAGACCGAGGAGGGCCTCCGTTTCGAGTTCGAGCCCGATCGCCTGGATCGCCTCTCGGTCGAGGGTGTCGCGCGATCGCTGCGGTATCAGTACGGCGACGATCGCGGGGTGTACGTTCCACCGACGAACGACCCCGAGTGGACGATCAGCGTCGAAGACGTGCCCGACGAGCGGCCCTACGTCACCGGCGCGGTCGTCCGGGGCCTGGACCTGGACGAGGCGACACTCGACTCGCTGATCCAGTTGCAGGAGAAACTCCACGCGACGATGGGGCGCAAGCGCGCGAAAGGCGCGATCGGTGTCCACGACCTGACGATGCTGAAAGGCGAATCGATCGCTGCGGACGAGGGCGACGATTCCGAATCGGGCGCGCCAACCGACGGGGAGAAGCAGATTACGTACACCGGGGTCGCCCCCGACGGCGATCGGTTCGTCCCCCTGGAGGGCGACGCGGAGCTAACGCCTGGGGAGGTCATCACCGACCACCACATCGGCCAGGAGTACGCCAGCCTCGTCGCAGACATGGACCGCGTGCCCGCGATCTACGACGCGATCGGCCTCTTTTCGTTCCCGCCGGTGGTCAACGGCCGCCGGACGGAGGTGACGACCGAGTCGCGCGATCTGTTCATCGAGATGACGGGGACCGACCAGTGGACGATCGATCGGATGCTCGCGATCGTCTGTTATGCGCTGTCGGCCCGGGGCGGCACGATCGAATCCGTCCGCGTCGAGTACGAGGACGCCCCCGACGAGTACCCCGCCGAGTTGGTCCGGCCCGATTTCGAGACGACGACGAAGACGGTCTCCCACGAGCGCATCGAGACCACGCTCGGGGTCGGCCTCGCGGAGGATCGTGTGATCGACCTGCTCGAACGGTCGGGCCTCGACGCCACCGTCTCGGACGGCGAGTATACCGTCGCGATTCCGCCCTACCGGGTCGACGTGCGCCACCCGGTCGACGTGGTCGACGACGTCGGGCGCGCGTACGGATTCAACGACCTCGACTCGCGGTACCCGGACGTGAGTACGATCGGCGGGCGCCACGACCGCTCGCGGCTCGAAGAGGCGGTCCGGACCGCGCTCGTCGGCCACGGCTTCCAGGACCTCCTGAACTTCCATCTCACGAGCGAGGCCGACGTCCTCGACCGGATGGACCTCGCGCCCGACGACGAGGCGTTCGGCGCGCACTCGCCCGCGTGCGTGAAGAACCCCTATAGCGAGGCCTACACTGTCGTCCGGACGTGGCTGTTGCCCTCGATCGTCCAGGTCTTCGAGAACAACACGCACCGACGCTACCCACAGGATCTCGCGGAGGTGGGCTTCGTCGCCCATCGGGACGACGATCGGACGACGCGGGTCGCGGAATCACACCACGTCGCGGGCGCACTCGCGCGTCACGACGCCTCCTACGAGGACGCGAAATCGCGGCTCCAGGCGCTCGTCGCGGACTTCGGTGGCGAGTTGGCGACGCCTCCGATCGACCATCCGAGCTTCCTCGACGGTCGCGTCGCGGCAGTCGAGATCGACGGCGAGCGCGTCGGCGTGATCGGTGAACTGCACCCCGCGGTGCTCGTCGAGCACGACCTCGAAGTCCCCGTCGCGGCCTTCGAGTTCGACCTCGCGGCGCTGTAGTCATTCGTTTTCGAGCGGCGACGCTCTCCAGAAGACTGTCGCGCGGCCGGAGAGCGACCGGTCATACCACGCTCTCACGTCGGGTCCCGGCCGCGTGGGATGCCGCGCGACCGACGGGAGGAGCCGAGTACGGATAGGCGATGCGAACCCTAGATCTCTTCGAGGTGCTCGACGCCCTCCTTCGAGACGTTGCCCTTGGTGATCTCGGTGGGCATCCAGTCGGGCTTGTCGTCGGGCGCGCGCTCGTTCCAGGCCCAGCCCTCGTAGACGTGGACCTTGGTCGTGCCCTTCTCGCGGAGCTGGATCGTCGTCGAGTTCGCCTTCGCGGCGACCTCCGAATCCGCCGGATCCAGCCGTCGCGCGGCCTTCAACGCGGCTTGCCGCGGTGTTCGTCCGGAGAATACGCTCGGTTCCTCGCCGCCAGTTTCCCGCAGCGCGAAGTTGCGCTTGTCGGTGTCTTGTGCCATGGGATGGCCTCTCCATGCAAACCCAGCGCAGGATTCATAATAAAAATACCCCCCAGACGACGGAGGGGTCGCCGTGAAGTTTATACGCTGTCGGTATTCACCCGGTCGATCACCGCTCGATCGGGCTTCGAACGCGTCCAGGGCGGCCGATCGAGGGTGCGCGCTGGCGTCCCGCGCACCGAGCGCGGTACACTTAAGTTCGTCCTGCGGCGAGCATGCACCCACGAGTGCCCGATGGTCCGAAAGAAGAAGCTCAGCCCGAGTGGGGCCAAAGACGAGGACGGCGAGTATCACAACGTCCATATCAATCTCCACGAGGACGAACTGTCTGTCGCGGGCATGGAGATCGGTGACGAGGTCTTCGTCCGCGTTCGTGATAACAAGATCATCATCCAGAAAGCCGATCAGGATGACGTCGAACACGACTTCTAGGGTGGATCAGTGACATTCTACGAAGCCGTTCGACCACTGGTTTTTCGACTCGACCCCGAGCAGGCCCACCACCTCGTCGCACGCGGCCTGGGGCTCGTCGACGGGACGCCGATCGAACGGGCCATGGGGGCCGCGCTGACCGTCGAGGACGACCGATTGGGGACCGAAGCGTTCGGCTGTGAGTTCGCGTCGCCGGTCGGCGTCGCCGCGGGCTTCGACAAGAACGCCGAGTTCCCGAGCGCCCTTGGGGCGCTCGGGTTCGGACACCTCGAAGTCGGTGGTGTCACGCCCGACTCGCGCGCGGGCAACCCTCGCCCACGGATCTTCCGCCTCGTCGAGGACGAGGGCGTCATCAATCGGATGGGGCTCAACAACGACGGGGCCCGCGTCGTCGGTGATCGCCTGCGCGGGCGGGCGATCGATCACCCCGTGGGGGTCAACCTCGCGGTGGGCGATCACGCCGAGGACGAACCGGCGGCCTACCGCGAGAGCTACGAGGGCGTCGCGGGCGCGGGCGATTTCTATGTGATCAACGTCTCCTGTCCGAACGCCGAGGGCGTGCGCGATTTGCAGGACCGCGAGAAACTGGAGGCCATCGTCGAGACACTCCAGGACGCGGGCGCTGCACCGTTGCTCATCAAGGTCTCGCCCGACCTCTCAGAGTCCGCGCTCGCGGACGTCGTCGAGGTCGTCGAGCAGTTCGATCTCGCGGGCCTGGTCGCGACGAACACCACGACCGACCGGCCCGAGGGCCTCTCGGGGCCCACGGAGGAGGCAGGCGGGCTCTCCGGGCGGCCGTTAGCCGATCGATCGACCGAAGTCGTCCGTCAGCTGGCCCGCTGCACGGACAAACCGATCGTCGGCGTCGGTGGCGTGTTCACCGCTGCGGACGCCTACGACAAGCTCCGCGCGGGCGCGTCGCTCGTGCAGGTCTACACCGGCCTGATCTATCGGGGCCCGACGGTCGCCCGCTCGATCAACACGGGACTGCTCACGCTCATGGAGCGCGACGGATACGAGTCGATCGACGCCGTCGTCGGTGCGGACCTCGAATAGGCGCTTTTCGGCGGTGTATCGGGCGGTTTGTGACGTTCCACAGCGCCAGGATTGCCGATCTGATTCGCCCGTCCGAACGTGGGTCGTTCACGTACCCCTATCCATTGTAATCGCATGACGGGGCGGCGACGAGACGACGCACTTATATGCATGCCCCCTCTCGGATGAAATACGTCGCGGCGCAGGCCCGCAACGGTCTGCCCGGACGCGATCGAACGCACTCCGATCCGACGCCCTTAAACGGAACGGGCGATTCGGAGTGGAACACGCGCGGTCCGACGTCGGACGCGATTCCGACTCGGATCGATCCGACGCCCTTATATGGTAAGGGCGATTCGGAAATAAACACGCACGGCCCGACGTCGGGCGAATCCGACGAGGGACGATCCGACGCCCTTAAGTGTAAAGGGGCGCTCGGATGTGATGCGAACGCGGCCGGTGGAGGCCGGACGGTCTCCCGCCGCACGGATCGCCACGCCGGTTCGAAGGGTTTATGCCCTTCACCGGAGTAAGACGCGATCCGAACGGAATGAGGATTCCACCCCTGCGGTCCGCCGTAAAGATGGGATCTGATGTCAGCCTTGATGGTTCGGTGACACTCGGTCGGCGGGTGTCGTCGAGCTCCCAAACGATAGCACCACACCAGTTCTGGTGTGGACCCGCCTAACCCCTGGCTTTGCCAGGGACATTCCGGTTGATCCTGCCGGAGGCCATTGCTATCGGAGTCCGATTGAGCCATGCTAGTCGCACGGGTTTAGACCCGTGGCGGATAGCTCAGTGACACGTGGCCAAGCTACCCTGTGGACTGGAATAACCTCGGGAAACTGAGGCTAATTCCTGATAGCGGTCCCCTGCTTGAATGCCGGGACCGTGAAACGCTCCGGCGCCACAGGATGCGGCTGCGGCCGATTAGGTAGACGGTGGGGTAACGGCCCACCGTGCCCATAATCGGTACGGGTGATGGAAGTCAGTGCCCGGAGACGGTATCTGAGACAAGATACCGGGCCCTACGGGGCGCAGCAGGCGCGAAACCTTTACACTGCACGACAGTGCGATAAGGGGACTCCGAGTGCGAGGGCATATAGCCCTCGCTTTTCTGTACCGTAGGGTGGTACAGGAACAAGTGCTGGGCAAGACCGGTGCCAGCCGCCGCGGTAATACCGGCAGCACGAGTGATGGCCGATTTTATTGGGCCTAAAGCGTCCGTAGCTGGCCGCACAAGTCCGTCGGGAAATCGACGCGCCCAACGCGTCGGCGTCCGGCGGAAACTGTTCGGCTTGGGACCGGAAGACCTGAGGGGTACGTCCGGGGTAGGAGTGAAATCCTGTAATCCTGGACGGACCACCGGTGGCGAAAGCGCCTCAGGAAGACGGATCCGACAGTGAGGGACGAAAGCTAGGGTCTCGAACCGGATTAGATACCCGGGTAGTCCTAGCTGTAAACGATGCTCGCTAGGTGTGGCGCAGGCTACGAGCCTGCGCTGTGCCGCAGGGAAGCCGCGAAGCGAGCCGCCTGGGAAGTACGTCTGCAAGGATGAAACTTAAAGGAATTGGCGGGGGAGCACAACAACCGGAGGAGCCTGCGGTTTAATTGGACTCAACGCCGGACATCTCACCGGCACCGACAATGTGCAGTGAAGATCAGGTTGATGACCTTATTGGAGCCATTGAGAGGAGGTGCATGGCCGCCGTCAGCTCGTACCGTGAGGCGTCCTGTTAAGTCAGGCAACGAGCGAGACCCGCACTCCTAGTTGCCAGCAGCATCTTGCGATGGCTGGGTACACTAGGAGGACTGCCGCTGCTAAAGCGGAGGAAGGAACGGGCAACGGTAGGTCAGTATGCCCCGAATGTGCCGGGCGACACGCGGGCTACAATGGCCGAGACAGTGGGATGCCATTCCGAGAGGAAGCGCTAATCCCCGAAACTCGGTCGTAGTTCGGATTGCGGACTGAAACTCGTCCGCATGAAGCTGGATTCGGTAGTAGTCGCGCGTCAGAAGCGCGCGGCGAATACGTCCCTGCTCCTTGCACACACCGCCCGTCAAATCACCCGAGTGGGGTCCGGATGAGGCCGTCTTACGACGGTCGAATCTGGGCTCCGCAAGGGGGATTAAGTCGTAACAAGGTAGCCGTAGGGGAATCTGCGGCTGGATCACCTCCTACTGACCGGGACTGGGGTTCGCCCCAGCCCACCTTTCGGGATCTCGACGATCTCACCGACCGAGCACTTCAGAACCATCAAGGCTGACACCGCAGGGACGGGCCCATAGCTCAGTGGCAGAGCGCCGCCTTTGCAAGGCGGAGGCCCTGGGTTCAAATCCCAGTGGGTCCATACACCGTCCCCGACTCGAAGTCGCTCCCCTTAAGTGTGGGAAGACGTTCGATCGGGTACGGACGACCGATGCACCACCCCGTGTGAGCGCGGGTGGGAAGGGTTGATGCATGCCCCTCACCGAGGGTATGCGGATGACACCGTGTGTACGTGCGATCCAGGCGTCAACTGGACGTGTTCATCGAAGTGCAGTGAAGTGAAGTACCGAAGCCACACCTGACGTGGCTGCTACGCCAGTTGGTGAATGGCTCGGCTCGGAAGCCGAAGAAGGGCGTGCCAAGCTGCGATAAGCCCGGGGGAGCCGCACGGAGGCTAAGAACCCGGGATTCCTCAATGGGAACTCCTCTTCGCAATTGCTTTGCGCAATGGGGAACACCGAGAACTGAAACATCTCAGTATCGGTAGGAAAAGAAAACGAATGTGATGTCGTTAGTAACCGCGAGTGGACGCGACACAGCCCAAACCGAAGCCCTCACGGGCAATGTGGTGTGTGGGCTGGCACTCATCGGCCGACCGTCTGCGAGAAGTCCCCTGGAAAGGGGCGTGAGACAGGGTGATAACCCCGTACCGCAGACCAGTACGTCGTGCGCCAGTTCCGGAGTAGCGGGGGTTGGAAATCCCTCGTGAACGAGGCAGGCATCGACTGCCAAGGCTAAACACTCTCCGAGACCGATAGCGAACAAGTAGCGTGAGCGAACGCTGCAAAGTACCCTCCAACGGGAGGTGAAATAGAGCCTGAAATCAACTGGTTATGGAGCGACGGGGCACAAAAGGCCTTGTGGAGAACGACAGAGGGGCGACCCTCCAGTAGGACCCACGAGGAGCCGGTGTTCCGTCGTACGTTTTGAAAAACGAACCAGGGAGTGTGTCTGTATGGCGAGTCTAACCCGATCATCGGGGAAGGCATAGGGAAACCGACATGGCCGCAGTGCTTTGCACCAGGGCCGCCGTCTTCAAGGGCGGGGAGTCATTCGGACACGACCCGAATCCGGACGATCTACGCGTGGGCAAGGTGAAGCGTGGCGAAAGCTACGTGGAGGCCTGCCAGGGATGGTGTCCTACAATACCCTCCCGTGACCCATGTGTAGGGGTGAAAGGCCCATCGAGTCCGGCAACAGCTGGTTCCGACCGAAACATGTCGAAGCATGACCTCTGCTGAGGTAGTCTGTGGGGTAGAGCGACTGATTGCCGTGTCCGCCTCCGAGAGGAGTCGGCGCGGCTGTCAAACTCCGAACCTACAGACGCCGTCGATGCAGGGAGTCCGGTGTGCGGAGTAAGTCTGTGCACCAAAAGGGAGACAACCCAGAGTTAGGTTAAGGTCCCCAAGTGTGGATTAAGTGCGATCAAAGGTGGTCCCGAGCCCCAGACAGCCGGGAGGTGAGCTTAGAAGCAGCTACCCTCCAAGAAAAGCGTAACAGCTTACCGGCCGAGGTTCGGGGCGCCCAAAATGATCGGGGCTCAAATCCACCACCGAGACCTGACCACACCCGTCACAGGGTGATTGCGTAGGTCGGCGCTCCGCGCGGGTGGAAGTACGGGCGAGAGTTCGTATGGACCGCGTGGTGACGCAAATCCTGGTCGTAGTAGCAGCGAAAGTCGGGTTGAAATCCTGACGGCCGAAAGGGCAAGGGTTCCTCGGCACTGTTCGACAGCCGAGGGTTAGCCGGTCCTAAGATCCGCCGTAATTCGAACGGATCAAATGGGAAACTGGTTAATATTCCAGTGCCACCATACATTCAACGTCGACGCCTTGGGGTAGACTGAGCCGGGCACTCGCCCGGTCGAACCGTCGAAATCCGTGGAAGCCGTAATGGCACGAAGCGGACGAATGGCGGGATAGCGCAAGTCAGTCCAACCTAGGGCCCGTGAAAAGACAGTATGGTGTCCGTACCGAGAACCGACACAGGTGCCCAGGCGGAGTAAGCCAAGGCCTGTCGGGAATAACCGACGTTAGGGAATTCGGCAAATTGGCCCCGTAAGTTCGCGATAAGGGGTGCCTGCCTCGGAAAGAGGCAGGTCGCAGTGACCTGGACGCTCCGACTGTCTAGTAACAACATAGGTGACCGCAAATGCGCAAGCACTCGTACGGTCACTGAATCCTGCCCAGTGCGGGTATCTGAACACCCATTACAATGGGACGAAGGACCCGTCAACGGCGGGGGTAACTATGACCCTCTTAAGGTAGCGTAGTACCTTGCCGCTTCAGTAGCGGCTTGCATGAATGGATTAACGAGAGCGTCGCTGTCCCAACGTTGGGCCCGGTGAACCGTACGTTCCAGTGCGGAGTCTGGAGACCCCCAGGGGGAAGCGAAGACCCTATGGAGCTTTACTGCAGGCTGTCGCTGGGACGTGGTCGCTGATGTGCAGGGTAGGTAGAAGACATTACACAGGTGCGTGCGCTAGCACGTCGCCGAGTCGCCCATGAAACACTACCCGTCAGTGACTGCGACCCTCACTCCGGGAGGAGGACACCGGTAGCCGGGCAGTTTGACTGGGGCGGTACGCGCTTGAAAAGATATCGAGCGCGCCCCAAGGCCATCTCATCCGGGACAGAGATCCGGAGAAGAGCGCAAGAGCAAAAGATGGCTTGACAGTGTTCTTCCCAACGAGGAACGCTGACGTGAAAGCGTGGTCTAGCGAACTCATTTGCCCGCTTGATGCGGGCAATGAATGACAGAAAAGCTACCCTAGGGATAACAGAGTTGTCGCCGGCAAGAGTACATATCGACCCGGCGGTTTGCTACCTCGATGTCGGTTCCCTCCATCCTGCCCGTGCAGAAGCGGGCAAGGGTGAGGTTGTTCGCCTATTAAAGGAGGTCGTGAGCTGGGTTTAGACCGTCGTGAGACAGGTCGGCTGCTATCTACTGGGGGTGTCATGGTACCTGATGGGAACGCTCGTATAGTACGAGAGGAACTACGGGTGGTGGCCACTGGTGTACCGGTCGTCCGAGAGGGCGTTGCCGGGCAGCCACGCCACATGGGGTAAGAGCTGAACGCATCTAAGCTCGAAACCCTCCCAAAAAAGAGGTACCTCTGAGACCACTCGTCTAAGACGAGATCGATAGACTCGGGGTGTACGCACCGAGGTAACGAGGTGTTTAGCCCGCGAGAACTAACTGGTCGAAGCCACCAATCATACACCATGTGGCTCCGGACGAACACGTCCAGGCGTTCACTGGATCGCACATACACGCGGAAACCGACTGCTGGCCATTCGCGCGGTTCGACTCCGCGAGTCGGCGTTAAGGCGGCCACAGCGGCGGGGCAACACCCGTACCCATTCCGAACACGGAAGTTAAGCCCGCCTGCGTTCCGGTGAGTACTGGAGTGGGAGACCCTCTGGGAAACTCGGATCGCCGCCTTTCATTCTTACCACATTCACGTTCGCGAGCGACGGCTATGTCGCTCGCAGTTTTCGTACCACGAAGAGCGGCTGCACCGTGCAGCCCACTCCTTACCCGTAGTCGTCACGCTTTACCCCGTCCCTGTCGAATCCGTCGCCATGAGCGCGGAGGCGGCCACGAACACCGTCGTCATCGGCCTGGAGGTCCACGTCCAACTCGACACCGCGACGAAGATCTTCTGTGGCTGTGCGACCGAGAGCGCGGACGAGCCGAACACGAACACCTGCCCGGTCTGTCTCGGCCTGCCGGGATCGCTGCCGGTCCTCAACGAAGCGGCCGTCGAGGCCGCCGTCAAGGTCGGGCGGGCGATCGACGCGACGATTCCCGAACGAACCCGATTTCACCGGAAGAACTACTACTACCCCGACTTGCCGAAGAACTTTCAGATCACACAGTACGACGCGCCGATCTGCCAGGCGGGCACGCTCGAATTCACCCACGAGGGGACGCGCCGATCGATCGGCATCGAGCGCGCCCATCTCGAAGAGGACCCCGGGAGCGTCCGCCACATTCGCGAGGGGACCGGTCCGATCGACGTCCGGGACTGTTCGATCGACCGCGCGGACTACACCCTGATCGATTACAACCGCGCGGGCACGCCCCTGATGGAGATCGTCACCGAACCGGACTTCCGCGATCCCAGCGAGGTGCGGGCCTTCCTGGAGAAACTCGAAGAGATCCTCCAGTACCTAGGCGTCTACGACCCGACAGCCGACGGCTCGCTCCGTGTCGACGCGAACCTCTCGCTCGTAGACGCGTCGGCGGTCGGTCCCGACGGATCGATCCCCGACGACGTGCTCGTCGAGGCGAACCGCACGGAAGTCAAGAACATCTCCAGCCACCGCGGCGCCGAGCGCGCACTCGCCTACGAAGCGTCGCGCCAGCGCGATCTCCTCGCCGCGGGCGAGACCGTCGCCCAGGAGACCCGCCACTTCAACGAGACCCACGGGAACACCGTCGCGATGCGCTCGAAAGAAGAAGAGAAGGACTATCGCTACTTCCGCGAGGCCGACCTCCCACCGCTGGAGGTCAGTCACTGGATCGAGGAGATCCCGATCCCGGAACTGCCCGACGCGCGTCGCGAGCGATTCGGTGCGGAGTACGGCCTCGACGACGAGACTGCCGAGAAGTTGATGTCGCGAAAGGCCGTGGCGGACGTCTACGAAGAACTCGCGGGCGCGTACGACCCCGACCTGGTCGCCACCTGGGTTGCCGACGAACTACTGGGTGAACTCAACTATCGCGATCTGTCGCTCGACGCCGTGACTGATCGCCTCGACGAGGTCGAGCGCCTGGTCGAACTCGTCGCCCGCGAAGCGATCACCGCGAAAAACGCGCGCGAAGTGGTGCTGCGCGAGATGCTCGACGCGGGCGCAGATCCCGATACGGTCGTCGAGCGCGAAGGCCTGGGCACGGTCGCCGACGACGCAGTCGCCGAGGCCGTCGCCGCTGCGATCGCGGACAACCCCGACGCCGTCGCGGACTACCACGACGGCGAAGACGGCGCACTGAACTTTCTCGTTGGCCAGGTCATGCAACAGACGGGTGGCTCGGCCGACCCGGGAACGGTCAACGAGCGGCTACGCGAACGCCTCGACAGCGAGTGACGGCCCACGTCCGCAATTGACGCGACGATCAGGTTCTTTCTCCTCGCGCTCGAACACCAGCTATGCCGTCGATTGTCGATGCCGCGTGGGTGGAGGCAAACGATCCGGTCGTGATCGACGTCCGCGAGTCGTGGGCGTACGACGCACTCGGACACGTCCCCGGCGCGGTGAACGTCCCCTTCGAGACGATTCGGTCGGGCGAACGCGGCGCGGGCGACATGCTCCCCGACCGTGCGGACTGGATCGCACAGATGCGCGCCGCGGGACTCCGGACCGACCGTGACCTCGTCGCGTACGACGACGACCACGGGGTCTTCGCCGCCCGACTGCTGGTGACGGCGCTCCTCTTCGGGCACCCGCCCGACCGGCTGCACCTGCTGGACGGCGATTTCAGCGCGTGGCAACGCGACTGGCCCGTGAGCGAGGAGTGCCCGTCCCCCGATTCCACCGACTACGACCCCGACCCACCAGTGGCGACGCCGTTGATCGGCCGGGCGGGCGTCCGTTCGGCGGTCGAGAACGACGTGACGATCGTCGACACGCGCACGCGCGAAGAGTTCGACGACGGCCACATCCCGGGTGCGATCCACCTCGACTGGCGTGACCTCGTCGACGACGAGACCCGTGGCGTGCGCGCGCCCGAGGAGATCCGAGCGGTCCTCGCTGATCGCGACATCGCCCTCGACGATCGGATCGTGCTGTACTGTAACACCGCACGCCGGATCAGCCACACCTACCTCGTGCTGTGCGAGATGGGGGCCGCCGACGTCGCCTTTTACGAGGGAAGTCTGACAGACTGGGAGGCCGCGGGCGAGCGCATCGAGTAGCCCCGCATGTCGGTCTGGTGGGTACTGCCCCGTCGAGTCTTGTGGGGGGTCGGTCACAGGGAGCGTACCGGATCGCGTGTCGTGCCCGACGACTCGTCGATCTGCCGATCGTTCGGGCGGTTTTCGCGACGAGAGCAACTGGTCGACCGTCGATGTGGGCCCGTTTGCGGGCGTTTAGGGCGGCCTAATCGAGCACGTATGAATATCACGGTCTACCCAATATTTTCTCAAGGCCTGGGAAGCCGCCGCCCATCTTTACGCAGTCTGCCGAATGAACACATATGGAGGCCCTGGAGCGCGTTCAACGGTCAGTCCAGGGCGGTGACGGCCCGCGTCACGACCGCGAGAGCGGCGTGATTCCCGCCGACGCCGGCCTGGATTCGGTCTGTGACGACGAAATCGAGACCGTCGAGGCGATTCTCGACGGGTATCCCGCACGGACCGAGAGCATCATTCCCGCACTGCAGGACGTACAGGACGAATACGGCTACATCCCGCGGTTCGCGATGGAACTGATCGCCAGCGAGTGCGACTCGACGATGGCCCACGTGTACGGCACGACGTCGTTTTACTCGCAGTTCTATCTCGAACCACGGGGCGATCACACCATCAAGGTCTGTACCGGGACGGCCTGTCACGTTCAGGGTGCCGACGAGGTCTCGGAGTCGTTCTGTGACGAACTCGACGTCGACCTCGAAGAGATCACCGAGGACGGCACCTTCACCGTGAGCCACGTCCGGTGTATCGGCGCGTGCAGCCTCGCGGTCGCCGTGATGGTCGGAGACGAGGTGTACGGCGACGTCGAACCAGACGGTGTCGACGATATCATCGAGGAGTACCGCGACTCATGAGTGTCACCACGTCCGCCGTCGATCGCATCGGCTCTCGATCCGACCTGGATGCCCTCCGTCGCGAGGGCGAACGGTCGCTGTATCCCGACGACCCGAAGGTCATCGTCGGGATGTCGTCGTGTGGCCAGGCCGCCGGCGCCGACGACGTCTACGAGGCGTTCGTCGAGGCGACCGGCGACGCGGTCCGGGTGGGCAAAACCGGCTGTCTGGGCTTCTGTGACGCCGAACCGCTGGTCGAGATCATCCAGCCAGACGGCGCGAGCGTCATCTACGAGAACGTCGAAGTGCGTGACGTCGAGACGCTCGCTGCGGCCGCGCGCGAGGGGCATTTCCCCGAGGCCGGCCGCCTCGCGGCCCGCGACCACGCCGACTCGTGTGCTCACGACGACGATCACCCCCACATGGACGACGTCGCCTTCTACGAGTCCCAGGACCGCGTCGTCATGGGGAACTCCGGGCTGGTCGATCCGGTCTCGATCGAGGAGTACGTCGCCCGCGACGGCTTTTACGGGCTCTGGGAGACGCTCACCCAGTACGACCCGGAGGGCCTGATCGACGAACTCAAGCGCTCGAAGTTGCGCGGCCGCGGGGGCGGTGGGTTCCCGACGGGCCAGAAGTGGCAGTTCCTCGCGGGCGAGGACCGCGAGCCGAAATACCTGATCTGTAATGCCGACGAGGGCGACCCCGGGGCGTACATGGACCGGACGCTCCTGGAGAGCGACCCGTACGCCGTCATCGAGGGGATGCTCATCGGCGGGTTCGCGATGGGCGCCGAGAAAGGCTACATCTACGTGCGCGCGGAGTACCCCCTCGCGATCGAACGCCTCCAGGAAGCCATCGAGACCTGTCGGGCGGTCGGCCTCCTCGGTGAGGACGTCTTCGGAGAGGGGTTGAGCTTCGATCTGGAGATCAAGAAAGGCGCGGGCGCGTTCGTCTGCGGTGAGGAGACCGCGCTGATGGCGTCGATCGAGTCCGAGCGCGGCATGCCTTCCCCGCGCCCCCCGTTCCCGCCCCAATCCGGCCTGTGGGAACAGCCCACCTCGATCAACAACGTCGAGACCTGGGCGAACGTGCCCCCGATCGTCCGGAAGGGTGCGTCGTGGTTCGCGGATCTCGGCACCGAGGAGAGCGGCGGAACGAAGGTGTTCTCGGTCACGGGCGACGTCGAGAACACTGGTCTCGTCGAGGTCCCGCTGGGGACGCCACTCGAAGAGGTCGTCTTCGAGATCGGCGGCGGGACGACCGGTGGCGAGTTCAAGGCCGTCCAGACCGGTGGGCCCTCCGGCGGGGTGATCCCCCGCGAGGACGCCGACACGCCGATCGACTACGAGACGCTCGTCGAACTCGGCTCGATGATGGGCTCCGGGGGGATGATCGTCATGGACGAGTCGACCTGTATGGTCGATCAGGCCCGTTTCTTCCTGGATTTCTGTGTCGACGAGTCCTGCGGGAAATGTCCTCCCTGTCGGTACGGGACCAAACAGTCCCTGGAGATGCTCGAAGCGATCACCAACGGTGAGGCCGATTCGGAGACGATCGACGAACTCGCGGATCTGGGCGAGACGATGCAGGACACCTCGTTGTGCGGACTCGGCCAGACAGCGGCGAACCCCGTCTTGAGCACGCTCGAATACTTCGAGGCGGAGTACCTGGCCCACGTCGAGGACAACGAGTGTCCCGCCGGCGACTGTGAACTCGGCAGCGGCCAGCACTCGAAGACCTACAAGATCCTCCACGAGGACTGTATCGGCTGTCACCAGTGCTCGAAGGCCTGCCCGGTCGACGCGATCAGCGGCGAACCCCAGGAGACCCACGAGATCGATCCCGAGGCCTGTATCGGCTGTGGACAGTGTGTCGAGGCCTGTCCGCTGGACATCATCGAGGTACGGACGTGATACAATGAGTCAAGCGACAGAGAGCGAGGCGCCGACGACGGTCAGCCTCACCATCGACGGCACGGAGGTACAGGCACGACCCGATCAGACGATCCTGGAGGCCGCCCGCGAGGCCGACATCGACGTTCCGACGCTGTGTGCGTACGAGGGCCTCTCGAACGTCGGGGCCTGCCGGATGTGTCTGGTCGAGATCGACGGTGAACGTACCGAGACGGCCTGTACGACGACCGTTCAGGACGAGATGAGCGTCGCGGTCCACACCGACGAGTTGTGGGACCAGCGACGCAGCCTGCTCGAACTGATGTTCGCGGAGGAGAATCACTACTGCATGTACTGCGAGATGGAGGGCGACTGCGAACTCGAAGACCTGTTCAACGAGGCGGGTCTCGACGAGTGTCACCTTCCGCTCGAATACATGGATCTCGACCCGGACACCAGTCACGACTACATCACGCTCGATCTCGACCGGTGTATCTCGTGTGGCCGGTGCATTCGGAGCTGTGAGGAGGTCGTCGGGAACGCGACGCTCTCTTTCAGCGATCGGGGCCGCGAGGCCGAAATCGTCGCAGACGACGACGTGCCGCTGGGCGAGTCCTCGTGTGTCTCGTGTGGGTCGTGTGTGCAGGCCTGCCCGACCGGGGCCCTGTACGGCACCCAGTCGGCCTACCGCGGGCGCGAACGCAACTGTGAGGTCACCGAGACGACCTGTCCCGAGTGCTCGGTCGGCTGTACGCTGGAGGTGTACACCAACTCCGGGCGGATCGTCAAGATCGAGGGCGCCGAAGACGGGCCCGATGGTGGGCAACTCTGTGAGAAGGGTCGCTTCGAACTGCTTGGCGACGGTCGCCCGCGCGTGGAGAAAGCTCGCGTCGGGGGCACCGAGGAGTCCGTCAGCGAGGCCCGCCAGCGCGTCCGCGAGATCCTCGCTGACGCCGACGCGATCGACGCGGTCGCCTCGGATCGTCTGCCCCTGGAGACCCTGCAGGGCTTCGCCGCCGCTCTCGAGGACTACCCCGCGGCGGTGTCCGTGCCCGGACGCGAGCGCGTGACACTCGAAGATCGCGTGGTCGCGGCCGTCACGAGCGAGTTCGACGTCGATCGCGGTGACCTGTACGCGAGTACGCTCGCCGGTCTGGAAGACCGTGACTCGATCGTCGTCTACGACACCTCGATCGTCGATTCGCACCCGGTCGCCGCGAGCTACGTCCGCCGGGCCGCCCGGTCGGGCGCGGACCTGGTTACCGTCGAAGACGAGACGGATCGACTGGATCGGTTCTCCGACACCACGATCGATCGGTCGGCCCCGCTCGCGGACGTCACCGACGACGCCGCCGAAGTGTTCTCGGCGGGCACGAGCGCGATCGAATCGGACGCCCAGTCGGCGGCCGAGAGCCTCTCGGCGGCCGTCGACGGCGACAGCGCGATCGTCGTCGGCCCGGAGATCCGGGACGCATCGACGCTCGCGAACGTCTTCGGGCTGGCGGCGATGTCGGGCGCGGAGGTCCTCAGCCTCAACGACGCCTCGAATCAGGTGTTCGGCCGGATGGAGACGACCGACTCGCCCGCCGATCCCGACGTGGCCTACCTGTTCGCGGCCGACGACCGTGATGAACACATCGAGGCGATGATCGAGCACGCGCTCGCCGCCGACACCGTCATCGTCCAGGCCACGCGCGAATCGCCGCTGACGAAACTCGCGGACGTCGTCTTGCCCGCGCTCGACTGGTACGAACGCGGCGGGACCTTCGTCGACGCCGCGGGTCGACGCCGGACGATCGATCCAGTGCTCCGCCCGCGCGGCGCGATCGACGACGATCTGGTCGCGGACGTGGAGGTGGACGCATGAGCGCCGACAGCGAGGCGAGCGATGCACCGGCCGACACGGCGGGAGACGACGAGGACGCTCGCACCACCGTCGCGACGGTCTGTCTCGGCGGCTGTTCGGGCTGTCACATGGAGTTTTTGAACGTCGATCACGGACTCGTCGACCTCCTCGAAGACGTCGAGTTCGTCGCGAGCCACATGATCGTTGACGAGAAGGAGGTCCCAGAGGCCGACATCGGCATCGCGGAGGGCGTCGTCACCAACGAGGAGAACGTCGAGGTCGCCCAGGAACTCCGCGAGAACTGTGACACCGTCGTCGCGTGGGGCGACTGTGCCGCGCTCCGGGGGATCATGTCCCTGCGCAACGACCAGGACCCAGAGGATATGCTCGAAGCGGCCTTCGACGGCAAAGCCGACGAGCACAGCGAGGTCCCAACTGGCGAGGGCGATGCCGTCCCACGCCTCCTCCAGGACGCCCGGCCGCTCGACGAGTTCATCGACGTCGACGTGTTCGTCCCGGGCTGTCCGCCCGACGCCGACGTGATGGAAGCGAGCCTGGCCGCACTGGCCCGCGGTGAAACCCCCGAGATTTCGGGTGAAGCGCTGCAGTACGACTAATCCATGAGCGAAACAGAAGTCATCGACCCTGTCACGCGCGTCGAGGGGCACGGCAAGATCACCATCGAACTCGACGACGACGGTGGCGTCGAGGACGCGAAGTTCCACGTCACCGAGTTTCGCGGGTTCGAGGAGTTCGTCGAGGGCCGTCCGGTCTGGGAGATGCCCGAGATCACCGCGCGGATCTGTGGGATCTGCCCGGTGAGCCACCAGCTCGCGGCGGCGAAAGCCGCCGATCAGATCGCGGGTGTCGAATTGCCCGAGGGCGCGGTCCGCCTGCGCGAGTTGCTCCACATGGGCCAGGTGCTGCAATCACACGCCCTGAGTTTCTTCTACCTGTCGAGCCCGGACCTCGTGCTGGGCCACGACGCCGATCCCGCCAAGCGCAACATCGAGGGCGTCTTGGAGGAACATCCCGATCTCGCCGAACGCGGGATCGAACTCCGGAGTTTCGGCCAGGACGTCATCGCCGCGCTGGGCGAGAAGAAAGTCCACCCCGACTTCGCGGTGATGGGCGGGGTGACGAACACGCTCGACCGCTCGGACGGCGAGTCGCTGCGCACGCGTTCCGAGCCGTTGACGGGCTACATCCGCGAGACGATCGATGAACTCGCGGAGATCTTCGCGGACATGGACGAGCAACTGCTCGACTACGCGACCTACGCGACGGGCTATATGGGCCTCGTCGACGACGGCAGCCTCGAACACTACGACGGCGACGTCCGCCTGACCGACGAGGACGGCTCGATCCTCGAAGAGATCGACGACGCGGCGTACGACGAGATCATCGCGGAGCGCTCGACGGACTGGAGCTATCTGAAGTTCCCGTACTACAAGGAGGCCGGTTTCGAGGCCGGTCAGTACCGCGTCGGCCCGCTCGCGCGGTTGAACGCCGCCGACTCGGTCGACACGCCCGAGGCCGGCGAGGAGTACGAGCGCTTTATGGCCGCCGCCGACGGCCCGGTCCACGAGCGCTCGACGTACTACCACTGGGCGCGCCTGATCGAGATGCTGTACTGCGTCGAGCGGATTCAGGAACTGCTCGACGGGACCGCCGTCTACGACGGCATTCCGAACGTCGCCGCAAAACCCGAGAACTCCCGCGGTGTCGGCGTCATCGAGGCGCCCCGGGGAACGCTCATCCACGAGTACGAAGTCGACGACGGCGGCGCGGTCACCAACGCGAACTTCATCGTCGCGACCACCCACAACAACGGCGCGATGAACCGCGGCGTGAAATCCGCCGCCGAGTCGTTCATCCAGGGCCCGGAGATCCCCGAGGACACGCTCAACACCATGGAGAGCGTGATCCGGTGTTACGACCCCTGCCTGTCGTGTTCGACCCACGCCATCGGTGAGATGCCCCTGGAGGTCACCCTCGAACGCGATGGCGACGTCCTCGATCACGTCGAGCGCTAATCCATGACACTGATCGTCGGCATCGGCAACGAGATCAAACGCGACGACGTGGTCGGCCTCGAAGTCACCGATCGCATCGCCGAGGCGTACGATCTCGACGCGGAGATCCGGACGATGACCTCCGGGCGATTGATGCTCATCGACGAGTTGAGCGGGCACGATCGCGCCATCCTGATCGACGCGGTCGCGACCGAGGACGGGACGCCCGGCGAGTGGTACCAGTTCGACCCCGCGACGGTCGAACCGGACTCGGGCGGTGGGGTGGCGACCCACAACGTCGGCCTGGAGACGCTGACGACACTGGGCGAGGCGATGGGCGAGTCGATGCCCGAGGTGACGATCTACGCCATCGAGGTCGCAGACCCCTTCACGTACGAGGAGGGGATGACCGATCCGGTCGCGGCACGCGTCGACGATCTGGTCAGCGAGATCGGTGACGCGATCAGCGAGGAGTTGGCGGCGGCGATGTAGTGGTCGACGACTCGTTTGTTCGAGCTTCTCGATCGCCGTCTGGACCTCGTCACGTTCGTGGACGACTCGAGTGGTATTCTGGTCAGGGACGGCGATATCGACCCGCCGTTCCTTCGACGGTGGCTGTCGAGGTGGTGGAGATCTACGAGGAGTGGTTCACGCCGGTGGCGTGAGGCGGCGAGTCGCGGGGACGGCCAGAGTGGACGGGTGTATCGGGGTGGGGGAGGCGTGTGCGGCTCTACTGGAGCCCCACGGTGACGGTTTTCGTCTGCGTGTAGTGATCGACGGCGTCCTGGGCGGTCTCACGACCGATCCCCGACTGTTTATACCCGCCGAACGGCTGGCCCGCCGGGAAGTCGTTGTACGTATTGATCCAGACGTTGCCCGCTTCGAGATCTTTCGCACACTCGTGGGCGGTCGAGACGTCACCGGTCAGGACGCCCGCGGCGAGGCCGTAATCGACGTCGTTGGCTAGGTCGATCATCGCGTCGTAGTCGCTCCAGGTGAAGATTTCCTGGACCGGGCCGAAGATCTCCTCCTGGACGGCCGCGTGATCGTGATCGATGTCGCTGATCAGTGTCGGCTCGACGAAACAGCCGTCCGCGAGGCTGTCGTCGTCGGGCTGGCTCCCGCCAGTGAGGACGGTCGCGTCCGCGTCGCGGGCGCGCTCGATGTACTCCAGTGTACGATCGAGCTGGTCGGCACTCACCTTCGGGCCGAGATCGGTCGATTCGAGCAGCGGATCACCAATCGTGAGGTCTGCGGCGGCACTCGCCAGCTGATCGAGGAACTGATCTTCGATGTCCTCGTGGACGAACAGCCGCGACCCGGCACAGCAGACCTCGCCGGTGTTGAAAAAGATCGCGAGGATCGCCGTCTCGACCGCGGCGTCGAGGTCGGCGTCCGGGAAGACCACCAGCGGGCTCTTCCCGCCGAGTTCGAGCGTGACGTCGGTGATCGATTCGGCGGCGCTCTGCATGACCTCCGAGCCGACCGCGGTCGACCCGGTAAAGGCGAGCTTTCGAATGTCGTCGTGGCTGGCCAGGGGCGCGCCAGCCGCCTCGCCCAGACCGGGGACCACGTTGACGACGCCGTCCGGAATGATGTCCTCGGTCAGTTCCATCAGCTTGAGAATCGAGAGTGGGGTCTGCTCGGCCGGTTTGAGCACGACGGTGTTGCCCGCCGCCAGCGCGGGACCGAGTTTCCAGGCGGCCATCAACAGCGGGAAGTTCCAGGGGATGATCTGCCCGACGACGCCGTAGGGCTCTTCGAGCGTCTGGACGTGGCGGCTGTCGTCGGTCTCGACGGTCGTGCCCTCGTGGGTCCGGGCCGCGCCGGCGAAATACCGGAAGTGATCGATGACGAGGCTCACGTCGATCCGGGCCTCGCTGATCGGCTTGCCGTTGTCGAGCGATTCGAGTCGGGCGAACGCCTCGCTGTTCGCTTCGACCCGGTCGGCGATCGATTCGAGCATCGCCTGGCGTTCGGCGGTCGAGAACTCGCTGAATCGCTCGTCGAAGGCGTCCCAGGCGGCGGCGACGGCGTCGTCGATGTCGGCGCTCGACCCGGCGGCGACGCTGGCGAGTGACTCGCCGGTCGTCGGGTCGCGCGTCTCGAACGAGTCGCCCGAGGCACTGTCGACCCAGGACCCACCGATGTACAGGCTGCGATGGTCCGGCAGCACTTCCTCGGCCGCGTCGGCGTGGCGCTGTTCGATCGACGATGCTTCGTCAGAGATGTCCTTACTGGCTGTCTCCATACATATGTTGCCGCGACCCACTATAATTTAAACGTATCTGTTTCGAATCGCGAAATATCGGTGACGGCGGGCTGGTCTCCCACGACGACATCGAATCCTCGTCGAGCGAGTCGCGAGCCACACGGGAACCGGCACGTCGGTCAGGAGTCGAGACGTGCCGCGTTCGCGACCGCGCGCCACCGCCCGCTGTGGAAGCGATAGGTGTTGACCGCCGCCTTGAGCGCGTAGTCGGCGACGAGGGCGGTGTAGATCGCCGGCAGGCCAAGGCCCGCACCGATCGTGACCGTCCCGAGCGCCGGGAGCGCGACCGCGAGGCCGGCCGGCAGCGCGAGCGCGGCGATCGCGAGTCGAACCGTCGATCCGAGGACCGTGCCGTAGAGTGGCCACCGCGTGTCGCCCGCACCCCGGAGTGCGCCGCGCATCGTCCGCGAGAGGCTGAAACTCGCGACGATCACGCCGAAGGTGCGGACGAACGCGACGACGAGATCGGGATGGGCCGTCCCGAAGAGGTGCGCGATCGGGCGTGCGGCGGCGACGATGACGATCGCGACCCCCACCTGGGTGACCAGTGCGATCCGTGCGGTCTGCCAGCCAGCCGATCGCGCGCCGTCGGGATCCTCACCACCGAGACGCTGCCCGACGAGCGTACTCGACGCGGTCGCGAAGCCCCACGCGGGCATCATCGCGAGCATGACGACGCGTCGCCCGACGGCATAGGCCGCCACGGCGGGCGTACTCACCAGACCCAAAATTGCGAGGAAGGGGAATCGCGCGCCGGTCTGGAGCAGCCGCATCCCCGCGAGCGGGAGCGCGACCCGGACGATCTCGACGATCAACGCAGGATCGACGGTGGGTCGGCGCGGCAGCGCGACGACGAACCGCCCCGAGAGCAACAGGCCGAGGAAGGCACCGGCGGCGATCGCGTTCGCGATCACGGTCCCGATCGCCGCGCCCGCGACGCCCAGCCGCGGGGCCGGCCCCAGCCCGAAGATCAGCACGGCGTTGAGCACGACGTTCGTCGGGAGCGTGATCGTCCGGACGGCCATCGGCGTGACGGTGTCGCCACCGCCGGCGAGCGCCCGCGCAGCGACCATGCTCCAGAATCGCGGCACCATCGCGAGCATGACGATCGCGAGGTACGTGCTGCCGTAGCGCACGACGTCGGGATCGGGCGTGAGCAATCCCACCAGTTCGGGCGCGCGGAGCCAGGCGAGCACGGTCAGCGGCAGACCGATCGCGACGGCGAGCCACAGCGACTGGGCGACCGCGCGGTTCGCCCGGTCGTACTCGCCCGCGCCGTGGAGTCGCGAGACGACACTGATCGTCCCAGAGGAGATCGCCAGCGAGAGGCCGAAGCCCACGAAGTAGTACTGAAAGCCGAGTTCGAGGCCGGCGATCGCCGCGTCGCCCAGCGCCCATCCGACCATCGCGAAATCCGCGACCCGGAGGAGCACGCGCAACCCGCCGGTGACCATCACCGGCGCAGCCAGCGCGAGCGCCGCTTCGCCGTCGGTCCGATCGACGAGACCCAGCCAGGCGAGCGCGGCGACGTACGCGTGACCGACGCGTCGGGCGATCGAGCGAATCCCTGCCATCGCGTGGCTGGACGGTCGGGCCCCCGCTGGCTTCGGTGTTCGGATCGCGACGCGTCAGAAAATACGCGTACCATCTGAATAAATTTAATAAAAAGGTTGTTGCAGTTAGAGCGTCTAGTGCGATCGTTGCGAGGGGAAACCGCAACAGATCCAACGATGGAACCACACGACTCCGCCGACGACGACCCGGTGACCGACCGGTTCGCGTCCACACGACGACGATTCATGCGAACGGGTGCCGCGGCCGGGCTGGGAACGGCCGCGCTCGGAAGCCTTTCGACGGCGTCTGCGGCGACGCTGTCGAACCCGGACGCCACCGACAACGCACGCGCACTGTACCAGTATCTCCAGGAGATTTCCGGCGAGAAGATCCTCTCCGGACAGGAGTACGAACCCTGGGGCATCGACGAGATGGACTACCTCCAGGACGTGACGGGCCGCCAACCCGCCGTCATGGGCCTGGATTTCATCAACGAGAACTTCGAGTGGCGTGTCGATCGCGCGATCGAACACTGGAACGCGGGTGGGATCGTGACGCTCATGTGGCACTGGGGCGCGCCGACGTTGGGCCCGGGCTACGAGAACAGCAAGGGCGAGATCGACGTCTGGCGCTGCTTCGAGGAGGGCACCGCCGAGAACCAGGCGATGTACGAGGATCTCGACCAGATCGCTGAGCACCTCGCGACCCTGCGCGACGAGGGGATCCCGGTCATCTGGCGGCCGATGCACGAACTGAACGGGGGCTGGTTCTGGTGGTCGAAAAGCGGTGCCGACGCGTTCATCGAACTCTGGCAGACGGTGTACGACTACTTCACCGACGAGTGGGACCTCGACAACCTCATCTGGGTGCTGGGCTACGCCGACACCCCCGACGCGGACTGGGACCCCGGTCGCGAGTACTACGACATCGCCGGGGCCGACACCTACAGCCCGCCCTCTGACTCCCTAGTGAGCATGTACGACGGCGTCGTCGACATCCACGGCTCGGAGATCCCCATCGCGTACCACGAGTGCGGGACCCCGCCGGACCCGGCGGCGTGTGCGAACGACGGCGCGTGGTGGTCCTGGTGGATGAACTGGCACACCGAGTGGCTCACCGACAACTCCGACGGGCATCTGGACTACGTCTACAATCACGACCTCACCCTGACACTCGACGATCTTCCGGATCTGACGGATCAGGGGACGACCTGTGAGCCGACGGACCTCGCGCCGTACGTCAGTGTCGACGGCGGCGAGTGGACCGAGGCCGCGACGGTATCGATCGAGGCGGGCCAGACCGTCGAGATCGGCCCGCATCCGACCGACGGTGGGTCGTGGTCGTGGGACGGGCCGGGCGTCTCGGCGACGACCCGCGAGATCGAGGTCTCGCCGTCCGAGACCAGTACGTACACCGCGACGTTCACGAACTCCTGTGGCGAACAGTCGACCGTGTCGGTGACGGTCGCCGTCGAAGAGGCGTCCGGCCCGGAGCCCATCGCGGGCACCGTCCCACAGGACCTCGACGGTGACGGCCTGTACGAGGACGTCTCCGGCAACGACAAACTGGACTTTCCCGACGTGAACGTCCTGTTCCAGCACACCGACGATCCCGCAGTCCAGAATTACGCGTCGGCATACGACTTCAGCGGCGACGGCACTGTCGACTCACAGGACGTGCTGGCACTGTTCGAACTGGTGTAAGACTGCCACGGCTGGACGTCCAGGCCCGGCCGTTTTTCACGCTGGCCGACGCCGTTCGCATATGGCCGTCTACGAGACCGAGGTGCCCGGCGTCGGTCACAAGTTCGAACTCGACCTCGACCGCGACCGACGAGTGATCGTCCTGATCCATCACGACGGCACGCGCGAACTGTATCTGCGGCCCGACGCGGACAGCGACAGCGAGAAACTGTTCAGCCTCGACGACCAGCGCGCGCGGCAACTCGGGTCGATCCTCGAAGGCGCTCACTTCCAGCCGATCGAGGCCGGCGACGTCGAGGTGCCGCTGGGCGACGGACTCATCGAGTGGACGGAAATCACGGCCGACTCGCCACTCGTCGGGCAGACGCTCGCAACGACGGACATTCGCGAGCGAACGGGGGCGTCGGTCATCGCGATCCAGCGCGACGAGCAGTCCATTCCGAATCCCGGGCCCGAGACGACCGTCGAGGCTGGCGACCTCCTCGTCACGCTGGGCACGCGGGACGAACAGCACGCCGTCGACGAGATTACGGATTCGAACTGATGGCGCCACTGCTCGAAGTGGGCATCGCGCTCACTGCGATCGCACTCGCCGGCGCGCTCGCCTCCCGGATCGGTCTCTCGGTGATCCCCGCGTACATCGTCGTCGGCGTGCTCGTCGGGCCGAACCCGCCGACCGAGCTGTTCGGCGTGTCACTCACGCTGGTCGCGTACGGCGAGTTCGTCGAGGTCGTTGCCGAACTCGGTGTGGTCTTCTTGCTGTTCTTTCTCGGATTGGAGTTCAGCGTCGGCCAACTCCTCGCTGATCGCGAGCGCGTCCTCACGATCGGTGCGGTCGACGCCGTGATCAACGGCGGACTGGGCCTCGCGCTCGGCTTCCTCTTTGGGTACAGCGTGATCGAGACGCTGTTTCTCGCGGGGATCGTCTACATATCGTCGAGTGCGGTCATCACGAAGTCGCTGATCGACACCGGGTGGGTCGCCAACCCCGAGAGCCGGCCAATCCTGGGCACGCTCGTCTTCGAGGACATCGCGATCGCGGTGTATCTCGCGGTGCTCGCGGCGGTCGCGCTCGGATCGGGCACGCCCGTCGAGGCGGCGATCGACGTGGGCCGGGCCTTCGCCGTGCTGGGCGTGCTCGGAGCGGTCGCGTGGTACGGCCCGTCGCTCGTGACTCGACTGTTCAGCACCGACAGCGACGAACTGTTCGTCCTCCGGGTGATCGGCGTGACGACGCTGATCGCCGGCGTCGCGCTCGCGACGGGGCTGAGCGAGGCGGTCGCCGCCTTCTTCGTCGGGATGGCGTTCAGCGAGACCGATCTCACCGATCGCATCGAGTCGGTCGTCGGGCCCGCCAAAGACCTGTTCGCGGCCGTCTTTTTCTTCGTGATCGGCGTCCAGACCGACGTCACGCTGTTCGCGGGCGTCGCCGGCCTCCTGGCGGTGGCGGTCCTGGTCACGACCGCGGGCAAACTCGCCAGCGGCACGCTCTCGGGGCAGGTCTACGGGCTCTCGCGAACACGGTCGATTCGCGTGGGACTCGGCATGGTGCCTCGCGGGGAGTTCTCCCTGGTGATCG
This sequence comes from Halococcoides cellulosivorans, assembly GCF_003058365.1. Classification (NCBI taxonomy): domain Archaea; kingdom Methanobacteriati; phylum Methanobacteriota; class Halobacteria; order Halobacteriales; family Haloarculaceae; genus Halococcoides; species Halococcoides cellulosivorans. The sequence continues at coordinate 262,317 of NZ_CP028858.1, forward strand.
CCGCGCTCGCGACGACGGTCGGGACCGGCGCGCTCGCCGCGGAGATTCCCGCCTTTGCCGTGGGCTACGTCCTCGTGATGAGTACGCTCGGGACGATCCTCATCCAAGAGTCGGCGTGGATCACCGATCGAGTGGGGACCTGAAGGCAAGGAATTTTGTCGTCGCGCACGGAGTCGCCGGTGTGCCCGACCGCGACTCCGATCCAGACGACTCCGTCCGCGACGCGATCGAGCGCTCCCGGAGCGGTGCGCCCGCGGCGGGCCGTGTCATCCGCGATCGCTTCTCGTCGAACGAGATCTTCCAGCGCATCATCGCCGCCGCCGACGAGGAGATCACCGCCGACTCCCGAGAGCTGTTTTTCAGCGGGCTCGCCGCTGGCTTCGCCATCTCGATCACCTTCCTGCTGTACGTCTCTCTGACGGCGTCGACCGACGGTCATTCGGTGTTGAGCGTCCTGCTCTACCCGCTGGGTTTCATCTACATCATCATCGGTGGGTATCAACTGTTCACCGAGAACACGCTCCCACCGGTCGCGCTGACGATCGAGCGACTGGCGAGCGTGCCCGCCCTGCTCCGCAACTGGGTCGTCGTGCTCGCGGGCAACTTCCTCGGTGGCCTCGGCGGTGCGGCCGCACTCGCGTTCGGCGGCGTGCTGTCGAGTGACGCGACTGGGGTGGCACTCGATATCGCTCAGAAGGGCATCGACACCGGCCCGGGCGTCCTGTTCGTCAAGGCGGCGTTCGCCGGCCTGATCGTCGCCGGCGTCGTCTGGGTGGAGTACGCCGCGCGCGACACCGTCTCGCGGATCGTCGTGGTCTATCTGGCCTTTCTGGCGATCCCGCTGGGCAACCTGTTCCACGTCGTCGTCTCCTTCACGGAGATGATGTATCTCGTCTTCGCGGGCAGTGTCGCCGTCGGGACGGGAATGGTCGAGTTCGTGCTCCCCGTCCTCGCGGGCAACACCGCCGGCGGCGTCGTGCTCGTCACCGTCGTGAACTACTTCCAGACCAGCGAAGAGCGCCTCGAAAGCGCCCGCTTCGAGGGCGCGCGTCGACAGCTCTCCTGGCGAGAGTGGCTGTTCGGCGGCCTGGCCGGCCGATCGTACGTCCCGCTGGTCGAAGACGAGACCGAGTACACCGACGAGGACCCCTTCCGGATCGTCGTGCCGATCGCCGATCCCGACGTCAGCACGGGCATTGGAGACCTCGCCGGTGGACTGGCCGCCTCGAAAGCGAGTGCCGTCGTCGAACTCGTCCTCGTCGTCCCCGAGTACGATCCACATTCCCGGCCGATCGACACCGAACACGCGACGACCGATGCCGACGCCGCGGCGATGCTCGCAGACGTCCGCACCGCCGTCGAGAGCCACGGTGTCCGGTGTGACGTCTCGTCGGCCGTCGCACGGCGGCCGTTCCGCGCGGTGTTCACGGGGCCCGCGACCACTGCCGACCTCCTGGTGATGAAACAGGGCGAAGACTCGACGTGGGCCTCGGGCGTCGCAGACCGTCGCCTCGCGGAACTCGCCGGGCGACTCCCCTGTGACGTGCTGGTCTTCCGCGACCGTGGGTTCGACCCGGGCCGCGTGCTCGTTCCGGTGCTCGACACGCCCCACGGCACCCTGAGTGCCGAGGTCGCTCGACAGCTGCTGAGCCAGTTCGACACTCGCGTCACGCTGTTACACGTCGTGGACGGCCCCGACCGACGGGCCCACGGCGAGCAGTTCCTCAACAACTGGGCGATCGATCACGACCTCGAAGACGCCGATCGGCTGGTCGACGACAGCGGCGACCTCCCGACGGCGTTTACCGACGCCGCCGCCGATCATACGCTCGTGATCGTCGGGGCTCGCGAGCGTGGCCTGATCTCGCGGTTGCTCGACGACTCGTTGCACCTCGAAGTCGTCTCGGAGATCGATCAGTCGGTCCTGCTCGCCGAACGCCCCACGGGCGGTGGGCTTCGGACCCGGCTGTTCGGCGAGTCCTGACGCGACGACCCGCTTGCCTTTTCATCACGTCGGTCGAGTGATCGGTATGAGCGTTCGAGATCACCTCTGGTCGGGAGTGGGCGTCGTCCGCGAGGAGCCACGAATCGCCGTCGTGATCGCTGCCGTCGTCGCCGTCGGCCACCTCGCTGTCGTCGGAACTGTCGGTCTCTTGATGGTCGTTCCAGACTCGCTTGCCGTCTTCTTTATCTTGCTCGTTCCGATCGTGGTGACGATGGCGATGCCGGTGCTGGCCACTGTCGCGATCGACGGTCTGCTCGGGACGGTCGACACCGCGGTCGCTGGCCGGTTTTCGCCGCGTCGTCTTCTCGCACCGGACCTCGAACGGTACGGTCTGCTCTTCCTCTGGGTGCTCGCCCTCGGCGCGATCTGGTTCGTCGTCTGGCAGGTGGTCTCGATGCTGGGGTCGATCGTGGCTGTCGTCCTCCTTGAGGTGACTCAGACGTCGTCGACCGGTCCTGCTGTCGCCGTCCTGGCTGCGACCGTCGTGGTCGCTATCCTGGCAGTCGGGACGCTCGCCTTCGCGGTCCCGCTCGCGGCTCTCCTCTGGGTGCCCGCTGCTGTCGTCCTCGACGAGCGCTCACTCGGGCCAGCCCTCCGGGCCGCGTGGTCGGCGGTCACGCAAGCGCCCGGGACGAGCGTCGCACTGGCGGTGATCCCGATCTTCGGGATGGTCGCCGGGTCGGTCATCCCGGGCAGCGTACTCGCGGCCGTCGATGCGGTCGTCGGCCTGCCAGCGGGACCGGACGATGTCGTGGTCACGGTCGTCACCTCCGTCGTGGGAACGGTTCTGATTACGACGGCCACGTGGACTCTCGTCCTGCCAGCGTATGTGGTCGCGTACCACGAGATCGGGCCCGTGAAAGAAGACGCCGCTCGTCAGTCTCCCGATTCGACGTACGGCAGCGAGTCGGCGGTCGCGTCGATTTCGCCTCCGTTCGCACTCATCAGCGCCGTCGTGTCCCAGATCCCCTCGACTAAGGCCTGGCGCTGGGCGTCGTCGACCTCGACCTCGACGGTCTGATCGCCGTAGGTGACGGTCTCGCTCTCGACGTCGATGTCGATGTCGCCGTCGGGATTGGCTTCGACCCAGTCCTGTAGCTCGGCGATCGTCTCGCTGTCGGCTGTGACGGTCGGCATGCCGAGTGCGAGACAGTTGCCCGCGAAGATCTCCGCGAACGACTCGCCGATGAACGCGTCGATCCCCCAGCGCATCAGCGCCTGCGGGGCGTGTTCACGCGAGGAGCCACAGCCGAAGTTGTCGTTGACGACCATGATATTCGCCTCGCTGAACTGGTCCTCGTTCATCGGGTGGGCTTTCTGATTGTCTTCGTCGTCGTAGCGGACGTCGAAGAAGGCGAACTGGCCCAGGCCGTCGAAGGTGACGACCTTCATGAACCGCGCGGGGATGATCTGGTCGGTGTCGATGTCGTTCCCGCGGATCGCCACGCCCGTGCCCGCGACTGCGCGGACTTCGGGAATCTCGACGTCGCTCATGCGGAGGTCACCTCCGGCAGTTCGCGGACGTCAGTCACTTCGCCGGTGATCGCGGCCGCGGCGACCATCTGGGGGTTCATCAGCACGGTCCGGCCGTCTTTCGAGCCCTGACGGCCGACGAAGTTCCGGTTCGAGGAGGACGCCGACGCTTCGTCGCCCTCCAGTTGGTCTTCGTTCATGCCCAGACACATCGAACAGCCGGCGTTGCGCCACTCGAAGCCGGCCTCGCGGAAGATATCGGCCAGGCCCTCTGCCTCGGCGGCCTCCTGGACGCGCTGGCTGCCGGGGACGGCCATCGCGCGCACGTCGTCGTCGACCTGGCGGCCCTCGACGATGGCCGCGGCGCGGCGCAGGTCGGGCAGGCGACCGTTCGTACACGAGCCCAGGAAGATCACGTCGATGTCGTAGCCCGCCATGGTCTCGCCGGGCTCGACGCCCATGTGCTCCTGAGCGCGCCGCGCGGTGTCCTGTTTGTCCGCGGGCAGGTCCTCGGGGTGGGGAATCGGCTCCGAGATCCCGACGCCCTGTCCCGGGGTGGTCCCCCAGGTGACCATCGGTTCGAGCTCGCTGGCGTCGATGTGGACGACATCGTCGTACTCGGCGTCCGCGTCGCTGCGAATCGACTCCCAGTACGGTTTGAGTGCCTCGAAGGCCTCGGGGTCGTCCTGGAAGGCGTCGGTCTCTTTCAGGTAGTCGTAGGTGGTGGCGTCGGGGTTGACGTAGCCCGCGCGCGCCCCGCCCTCGATGGACATGTTGCAGATACTCATCCGGCCTTCCATGTCGAGGTTCTCGATGGCCTCGCCCGCGTACTCGTAGACGTAGCCCACCCCGCCGTCGGTGCCCAGCCGGCGGATGATCTCCAGGACGATGTCTTTGGCCTCGACGCCGGGCCCGAGTTCGCCGTCGATCTGGATCTTTCGGACTTTCTGTTTCTCCATCGCGATGCACTGGGTGGCCAGGACGTCCCGGATCTGGGAGGTCCCGATGCCGAAGGCCAGCGCGCCGAACGCGCCGTGCGTGGAGGTATGACTGTCCCCACAGACGATGGTCTTCCCCGGCTGGGTCATGCCCTGCTCCGGGCCGATGACGTGGACGATGCCCTGATCGCCCGTGGTGGGGTCCGAGAAGTCGATGCCCGCCTCGCGGACGTTGGCTTCGAGTTCGGCCATCATCTCCTCGGCGGCGTCGTCGCTGTAGGGTCGGGACTGATCGCTCGTCGGCACGATGTGATCGACCGTCGCGTGGGTCAGGTCGGGGCGGGCGACCTCGATATCGCGCTCGCGAAGCATGCCGAAGGCCTGCGGACTCGTCACTTCGTGGATGAGATGGAGGCCCACGAACAGCTGATCCTGCCCGTTGGGCAGCGTCGTGACCTTGTGGCGATCCCACACCTTGTCGTACAGCGTTCCCTTACTCATGCTCGAAATTACTCCTCGGCCCAGCTGAACAGCTCACGCAGGTCCGCGCCGACCCGTTCGATGTCGTGGTCGGCCTCGGCGTCGTGCAGCTGTTTGTAGCTGGGACGATTGGTCTGGTTCTCGGTGATCCACTCGCGGGCGAACGTGCCGTCCTGGACCTCCTCGAGGATCTGTTCCATGCCTGCTTTCGCTTCCTCGTCGATGACGTACTCGCCGCGGGTCAGCCCGCCGTACTCGGCGGTGTCGGAGACCGAATCCCACATGCCCGAGAGCCCGCCCTCGTAGATCAAATCGACGATGAGCTTCATCTCGTTCATGACCTCGAAGTACGCCATCTCCTCGCTGTAGCCCGCCTCGACGAGCGTGTCGTAGCCGGCTTTCATCATCGCCGTGACGCCGCCACAGAGGACGGCCTGCTCGCCGAACAGGTCGGTCTCGGTCTCCTCGGCGAACGTGGTCTCGATGACGCCCGCGCGCGTACAGCCGATCGCTTTCGCGTAGGCGAGCGCGCGATCGAAGGCGTCGCCGGTCGCGTCCTGCTCGACCGCGACCAGGCCGGGGACACCCTCGCCGTTCTCGTAGGTCCGGCGAACGAGATGGCCCGGCGATTTCGGCGCGACCATCGTGACGTTCACGTCTTCGGGCGGTTCGATCTGGCCGTAGTGGATGTTGAACCCGTGGGCGAACTGGATGGTGTCACCGGCGTCGAGTTCCTCGGCAATCTCGTCGTACACTGCGGGCTGGATCGTGTCCGGGACGAGCACGGAGACCACGTCGGCGGCCGCGGCGGCGTCGGCGGGCGTCTCGACGGGCAGGCCCGCATCCTCGGCGGCCGGGCGGTCGGGGTTGCCCTCGGGCAGGCCCACGATCACGTCGACCCCGCTGTCCGCGAGGTTCTGGGCGTGAGCGTGGCCCTGGCTGCCGAAGCCCAGCACGGCTACGGTGGTGTCCTCGAGTGTCGATACGTCGGCGTCGTCGTCGCGATAGACGGTCGCGTTCAGATTCTCGGTCATGGTATATCGGTCGTGGATCTGTATTGTGTCGTGAATCGTCGTTCAGTCGTGATTCAGCGTCGTCGTCCCCCGATCGAGTGCGGCCGCACCCGTCCGGGCGAGTTCGTGGATGTCGAACTGATCGAAGGCCTCGATCGCGGCGTCGATCTTCTGCTCGCTGCCGGTGATCTCGACGGTGACGGCCTCGGGCGAGGCGTCGACGGCCTGGCCGTCGTACATCTCGGCCATCGCCTGCACCCGGTCGGGGTGGTCGTTGGCGACCTTGATGAGGGCGAGTTCCCGGCGCGTCGCCTCGATTTCGAGTTCGCGCACCGAGATGACCGGCACGAGCTTGCGAAGCTGCTTTTTCGCCTGCACGACGCCGGGTTCGGGCTCTTCGATCACGATCGTCATCCGCGCGACGTCCGGATCTGTCGTCGCCCCGACGGTCAGACTTTCGATGTTGAACTGCCGTCGGCTGAACAGTCCGGAAATCTCCGCGAGGACGCCCGGTTCGTGTTCGACCAGCGTCGAGAGCACGGCGTGGCGGGGTTCGTGGGTCACCTCGACTTCGGGGTCGACCCGGATGCCCTGGCTGTTGCGCCGGCCCTGCGGGCGCATTCGATCCTCGGGCGCGGGCCCTGGCAGTCCACCCGGCATTACAGCCCCTCCAGTTGGGCCTCGGTCAGCGCGAACAGGCCGTTGTCGCCCCCGCTGGGGACCATCGGGTAGACGTCCTCGCCGGGGTCGATGATCGCGTCGATGACCGCCGGGCCGTCGTAGGCGCGTGCGGCCTCGATGGTCTCGTCGACGTCGCTCTCGTCTTCCAGCCGGAAGCCCCGTGCGCCGAACGCCTCGGCGAGTTTGTCGAACTCGGGGACCCACGGATATTCGGAGGCCATCCGGCGGCCCTCGTAAAAGCCGTCCTGCCACTGGCGAACCATCCCGACGGCCTCGTTGTTCAGCACGACGTACGTGATATCGAGGTTCTCCCGGACGGCGACCGACAGCTCGTGGACGGTCATCAAAAAGGAGCCGTCGCCGTCGAAGGTGACGACCTCGCGGTCGGGCGCGGCGACTTTCGCGCCGATCGCGGAGGGGACGCCGTAGCCCATCGTCCCCAGGCCGTTCGAGGACACCCACGTCCGGGGCGACTCGAACGTCCAGTACTGACAGCCCCACATCTGGTGTTGGCCGACGCCGGTCGTGACGATCGCGTCGTCGTCGGCGATCGCGTCGAACCGCTCGACGACGTACTGGGGTTTGAGCGGTTCGTCGTCGGGGGTCTCGTAGTCCAGGGGGTACTCCTCGGTCCAGCCCCGACAGGTCGCCCGCCAGTCGTCGGCGTCGGGCGGCCCGTCGAGCGCGGCGTCGAGTTGGTCGATGACTGCCCCGGCGTCACCGACCAGCGGGTAGTCGGCCTCGATGATCTTCGAGATCTCCGCGGGATCGATGTCGACGTGCGCGATCGCGGCGTCGGGCGCGAACGTCTCGACGCCGCCGGTCAGGCGGTCGTCGAACCGCGTGCCGATCCCCAGGAGGTAGTCGGTGTTCGTGATCGCCAGATTCGCCGCGCCCGTGCCGTGCATCCCGGCCATGCCCAGCGCCAGATTGTCGGTCTCGGGGAACGATCCCAGCCCGGGCATCGTCGTGATGACGGGGATCTCGTACTGCCGGGCGAACGATCGGAGCGCGTCGCTGGCGTCGCTTTTGATGACGCCGCCGCCCGCGAGGATGACCGGGCGTTCGGCCTCACCGAGCGCGTCGGCGGCCGCCGCGACGGTCGACTCGTCGGCCGTGAGTTGGGTCTCGTAGGTCTCGGGTGTCCCACCCTCGACGATGGCGTCCGCGACGTCGGCTTGCGTGACGTCTTTGGGCAGGTCGACCAGCGTGGGCCCCTGGCGGTGGGCGTCGGCCAGGTCGAACGCCTCGCCGACGGTCGACCCGATCGTCGCCGGGTCGTCCGCGAAGTAGTTGGATTTGGTGATCGGCTGGGTGATGCCGACGGTGTCGACCTCCTGGAAGGCGTCGTTGCCGACGAAGTCGGTCGCGACCTGGCCCGTCAGCGCGATCAGCGGATCCGAATCCATCGACGCGTCTGCGATGCCGGTGATGAGATTCGTCGCGCCAGGGCCCGAGGTCGCAAACGCCACGCCCGGATCGCCGGAGACGATGCCGTACGCGTCGGCGGCGTGGGCCGCGCCCTGCTCGTGGGCCATCGTCACGTGGGTGATCGTCGAGTCGTACAGCTTGTCGTAGACGGGCATGATCGCGCCGCCCTGGACGCCAAAGGCCGTCTCGACGCCCGACTGTTCGAGGGCGGCGACGACGGCTTCCGCGCCAGTCGTGGGATCGTCGAAGCCGGCGTCGGTGGGTTCGGCCGCCGACCCGCCGTCGGTCGTCGTCTGCTCCCCTGTCGTGTCGTCTGGTGTCGGTTCCTGTTCGCTCATCGGTGATTCGTCGTCTGTGTGGAGTGCTCGCTCGCTCATGGGTCTGTGGGCTGTGAGGTGGTTGGCCCGTCGGTCGGGCGTCGAACGATACGGCCGGAATCGAGGGTGAAGAGAGGTGGGGCTAGAGCGCCCCTACGAGAACGAGGGCGAGCGAACGCGCCGGGCCACTCGATCGGGCCATCGTATACTGACCGAACGGACGATTCGTAATAAATTTTCCGTGTGGATCCGTCACAGTCCGGCGTCTGCGGGCGTCCCGGTCCGCACCCGGAGTGCGAGCACTGCCGCTGGGGAGTCGGCGACCCGACGACGTGGGCGCTCACGCTGTGACCTCTTCGGTGGCCTGAGCGACGCCGACGTCGTCGGCAAATCGTTCGAGAACCTCCATCGTGACCTCGCGGTCCTGGGCGCCGTAGTCTTTGACCCGCCGGGTGACCTGCTCGACGTCACGCTCGCTGGGCTCGTAGCCCGCGTCTTTCAGGCGCTCGCGAACGGAGTGTTGGCCCGTGTGTTTGCCGAGGACGAGTTCGCGTTCGGCCCCCACCATCTCGGGGGTCATCACGCCGGGTTCGAACGTGTCGGTGTTCTCGATGACGCCCGCGGCGTGGATGCCGCTCTCGTGTGAGAACGCGTTCGAGCCGACGACGGGCTTGTTGCCCGGGACGTCGATCGAACTCTTCGATTCGATCAGCTGCGAGAGCTCCGTAATCGACGTGGTCTCGATCCCCGTGTCCACGTCGTAGAGGCTCTCTAAGGCCATGACGAGCTCTTCGTAGGCGGCGTTGCCCGCCCGCTCACCGATGCCGTTGACGCTGACCTGGGCCTGGGCCGCGCCGCCTTCCATGCCCGCGAGCGCGTTCGCCGTCGCCAGCCCGAAGTCGTCGTGGGTGTGGACGTCCACGCGGGCGTCCGTGTGCGCGGTGACGGTCTCGATCAACTCGCGGAATCGACCGGGCGTCGCGACGCCGGTCGTGTCGGGGACGTTGATCCAGTCCGCGCCCGCCTCCGTGACGGCCTCCACGACTTCGACGAGAAACTCCTCGTCGGTCCGGGTGGCGTCCATCGGCGAGAACATACACTCGACGCCCGCGTCTGTCACGCGCTCGACGGACTCGACCGCGCGTGCTTTGGCCTCCTCGCGGGAAGCGTGCATCGAGTCCTGCAACTGGATGTCGCTGGTCGAGACGAACACGTGCACCAGGTCGACACCCGAGTCGAGTGCGGCCTCGACGTCGGCCTCGACGACGCGAGCCAGTCCACAGACCGTCGTCGACGTGGCGGCCTGGATGTCGCGGACGGCCTCGAACTCCGCCTCGCTGTTTACGGGGAACCCCGCCTCGATGACGTGGGTGCCCATCTCGTCGAGCAGCGTGGCTATCTCCCGTTTGTCCTCGTAGGAAAACGAGGTGCCGGGTGACTGTTCACCGTCGCGCAACGTGGTGTCGAAAATTCGTGCCTCGGTAATTTCCGAGGTGCTATCCAGAGTGCCCTGGAAGAACTCGACCCGCCGGGGAATCCGACGAATCCTCCTGTCGTGTCATCGTGTCCGCACCGAGGTACTGCTCGGTCTTAAGCGTTCCCGAAGCGGCCCACTACTGCGCCGGCTGGGCGATCGCTGCCATCGGCGCGCTGTCTCCGCCCGCCGCGCTGACGTTCACCCAGAGATGCAGCGTCCGATACGCCGTCGCGTCGGTCGGCTTCTCTGGAATCCCGTCGCGATAGAGCAGCCATTGCAGACGCAACTCCGTGCCGGTCGTGCGCGGCGTGACGCTCACGGCGCGGTGGGCGGTCTCGTTGTCGCCCAGCGTCGTCTCGAAGCGCGCGACCTCCTCCCGTTGCTCGACGATCACCGCGGGGGCGGTGGTCGGCGTGGCGGTCCCGGACGCGTTCGGGCGATCCTCGACGGTCCGGTTCTCGATGCGGACCTCCTGGAGTTGCCCGACGACGCCGTAGTTGACCGGTTCGTGCTCGTGATTGCCGATCCCGACGATCAGCGTCGCGGCCTCGCCGTCGACCATCTCGGTGGGGTAGTCGTCGGCGACCAGCGCGCCGTCGTCGCCCTCGGTCAGCAGGTAGAACTCGGTGAACCCCTCGCCCTGGTGGGGGACGAACACCGCCCACCCGACCGAAGCGGTCGCGAGCAATAGCGAGGCGATCAAGAGGACGTTCAACGCGGCGTCGGCCCGCGAGTCCGGGTGGAACAGTTCCGCGCGAGCGTCCGCGACCCACGCGCGATAGGGGACGCGAAACCGATCGTCGGGCGTACAGTCCCGACGGCGCTGGACGGCGATCGCCGTCAGCGCGAGCGTCAGGCCACCGTGCGCGACGACGATCGGGACGGTCCGCAGCCCCCACGGCGTCACCGACAGTGCGAGGCCGAGGAGCGCGACGACCGCGATCGAGGTCCCGATCGCGAGTGCCGCCCGCTCCAGGCCGTCGATCGCCCGATCGTCCGGGAACAGTGCGGCGACGAGTGCGTACCCCGGCGCGACGAGGACGAACGTGACGCCGATCGCCGCGCGGATCGGCGTCTCGTCGATCGGTGGGACGAACACGACGAACGCGGTCACGACCGTCCAGACGGCGATCGCGGCCAGGTCGGCGGGCACTTCCCGAATCGGCTCGGGGAGCAGTCGCCAGAGCGTCGCGCGATTCATCGCACTCTCTCGCCGGATGCGGCCATGCACGCCCGTTTCGGGGCGACCCACTCGAACGTTTCCACTGGGCGACTCGCAGTCGGCCGATCGCGTGTCAACGGGGTCGGGGAGCGATCGATCGGCCCCTCGATCGCCCGACGGCCCGCGCGTGGACACCGGTAGGTTCAACAGAGCCCGGTGAATGGCGAGAGTATGGACCGACGTGATTACCTCGCAACGCTTTCGACGGTGTCGATCGCAGCGCTCGGCGGGTGTACGGGAACGGGCGGTGGCGCACTCCCGTTCGGGGACGCGACGAACGTGACGGTCGGAACGGAGTACGTCGACCACCGCCAGATCGAGTACCTCGTCGACCGCGTCGACATCGCCCGCCGATACGAGACGGCCGACGAGACGGTCCGCCAGGCCGATTCGGGGTCGATGTTCGTCTTCGCGCACGTGACCGCGACGAACACGGAGGGCGTCACCGAACTGCCCGGTGTCGAGGGGCTCGCTCTCCTCCACGGCGGCGATCAGGTCCAGCCAGTGACTGACCTGGAGGCCGGCGATCGGTTCGTCTCGCCCGTCTCGGGCCCGGTGCTCGAACCGGTTGGAGACGCCAAGCCGGGCACGAGCACCGAGGGCTGGATCGTCTTCGAGGCCCCCGACGACTGGTCGTCGCCACGCGTCTCGGTCACCCTCCCGCCCGAAGACGAGTCCGACTCCGAGACGGTCGCGGAGTGGCGCACGGAGATCGACCCCGCGACGCTACCCGACATCGGCGTCGACGAGATCGAAGCGGCGGGGAACGTCTCCATCGGTGAGAACGTGACCGTCGACGTGGCGTTCCGGAACGACGGCGGGAGCAACGGCTCTTGGGCGGAAGCGGCGACGATCCAGCCCTCTCACGGCGAGAACCGCACGGAGCGGCTGACGGTCGACGTGCCCGCGAACCGGACTCGATCGCAGAATTTCACGGTCCCCGCCGACGCGCTCGGAGACCTGCGGGTGCAGGTCGGTACCGAGACGGCCGTCACCACGGTCGAAGCCGCCAGCCTGGAGTTGGGCACCACGCTCGAACTCCCCTCGGACGTCAACATGACCGTCCACGAGATCACGACGGCCGATCGCGTGACCGTCCTCGGGGTCTGGGACGCCCACATCAACCACTCGCCCGACACCGGCAACCAGTTCGCGTTCGTCCGGCTTGGCGTGCTGAACGACACGGGGTCGTCCAAACCGATTCCGCCACTCGATCAGGTCACCGTCCAGGCCGGCGGCAACGCCTACAACGGTACGCGAGTGTCGGCCACTGCGTCCGAGATTCAGTTCCCGGTTCAGGGGCGACTGTACGATCCGACGAGTGGACTCAGGCCGAACCACTACGTCGAGGGCTGGGCGATCTGTGAGGTGCCGCAGGATCTGGACCCCGAGGCGGCGTCCGTGTCCGTCGGGTGGGCGGGGAGCAACGGCCCGGTCGGCGCGCGCTGGTCGTAGGTTCGACCGCTCGTGATTCGGCCTCGATCGTCGACCAGCGTCGCGACCGATGAGTTCGGCGGTGACGGCCGACGACCCGGGATCCGGTCCTCTGTGAGTGACTGTCGCCGCTCGACTCAGACGCCGCGATCCTGCAGCTTTTCCTCGTCGGGCAGGTCGGCGTTCGCGTCGCCGCGCATGCCCGACCCGATGTCGCTGGAGATCTCCGCGAGCGCGTCGGGGTCGTCGTAGTTGTTGACCGCGTCGACGATCGCTCGGCCCATCTCCTCGGGGTCTTCCGCACCGAAGATACCCGAGCCGACGAAGATGCCGTCACAGTCGTGGTGCATCATCAACGCGGCGTCGGCGGGCGTCGCGATCCCACCGGCGGCGAAGTTGACGACCGGCAGACGGCCCATCTCGGCGGCCTCGTGGACCAACTCGGCGGGGGCCTCGTGCTCGCGGGCCCACTTCTCGCGTTCCTGGTGGGTCATGCCCTCCAGTTTCCGGATCGCGCCTTTGATGTTGCGCTGGTGGTGGACGGCCTGGTTGACGTCGCCCGTCCCGGCCTCGCCTTTCGTCCGGATCATCGCCGCGCCCTCGTCGATCCGGCGCAGCGCCTCTCCCAGATTGCGCGCCCCACAGACAAAGGGCGCGGTAAAGGATCGCTTGTCGATGTGATACCGGTCGTCGGCGGGCGTGAGCACCTCGCTTTCGTCGATCATGTCGACGCCGACCGACTGGAGGATCGCGGCCTCTTTGGTGTGCCCGATCCGGGCTTTGCCCATCACGGGGATCGACACCGAATCGACGATTTCCGCGACGTCGGCGGGGTCGGCCATCCGGGCGACGCCACCGCGCTTGCGGATGTCTGCGGGGACGGCTTCGAGCGCCATGACGGCGACCGCGCCGACCTCCTCCGCGAGTTGGGCCTGTTCGGGGTCGACGACGTCCATGATGACGCCGCCTTTCTGCATCTTCGCGAAGCCGCGTTTGACCATCTCGGTCCCGCGCCGCAGCGTTTCGAGATCCGTCGGTTCTGACATAGGTGGTGCTTCTCAACGGACGCACTTGACCCTGTCCACCGGGCAGGTGTTCCGTCCGAACGCCCGCCGCTGGCCCCTCGGCGTGCCCGACCACAATCGCTTTTGCCACGCCGCACCCCACTCGGGGCGTGTCCGCTATCGGTCGCCTGCGCGCGGAACTCCTGGCCCGAACGCCCACGCCGCCCGCGACGCCCGAGCGCCCGCGGTGGGTCGCGCCGCTGCCGCGCTGGCTCGAAGACTGGGGGCTCCGCCTGGCCTGGCCGATCGCGATCGTCAACCTCGTCGGGACCGCCTTCGGGGTCTGGTACTACGCCGGCCGGCCGACCGACCTCGCCGCCCCACTTCTGGAGGGCCACCTCGGCGCGGCCCCGCTCTGGCAGCTCCCCTTGATCCCGGACTCGCCGGTCGCGACGCTGTTGATCGCGCTGTCTTTGATCGTCTGGCGACTCGATCCGGATCGGGAGTGGGCCCACCATCCCGACTGGCTGCACGTCCTCGCGGTCGTCGGCTGTCTGAAACTCGGCCTCTGGACGCCCTACGTCCAACTGGTGATCAACGGGCCCGGCCACGTCGCGCCCTGGCTGTACTGGTTTCTGATCGGCTCACACCTGCTGATGGCCGTCGAGGCGTTCGTCGTCCACCGGTACGCCCGGTTCACGCCGCGGGCGATCGCGATCGCCCTCGGCTGGTACGCCCTTCAGGACATCGCGGACTACACCGCCGTCCTCGGCCCGCCGACCCACACCCGCCTCGCCGCGGAGTGGACGGGCGCGGGGTACGATCACACACTCGCTGCCCACGACCTCGCGGCGCTCGGGGCGCTCGTCCTCACGATCCTGGCGGCACTCGTCGTGGTCGGTGTCTGGCGCGTCCAGCGCCGGGAATCCGGACCTGAGGCCAGCGTCTCGTAACTGTGGGCCGACGGCCGCCAGTCGGGACGGGGACTCGTTCTTCACGAATAACACGAATGCGAACACTTTGTATATTACGCGCTCAATATTCCATAGATAATCGTCATGGTGGGATATCGTCGATCGTGGGCGCTGGGGCGGGGGCGAGGGGCGATCGATCCGGGCGTCGTGCGGTGGCTGACGGCCCGTCGGGCCGATCGCGGTCGCTCGGAGGGGAGTACCACCGAATCGCGCGGAGAGTCCGCGGCGGGCCTCGAAACCGAGGCCGACCGATCGCGATCGGTCGCCGGCGAGTCGGATCCGGGAGGCGGCGAAAGGGCCGATTCAGACGCCGACCGGCCCATTTCCGACGACCAGGACCATCGCGCGCTGATCGACCGGCTTCGTCGGGCCGAAGCGCGCGTCGAGGCCGCCGAATCCGCGCGGGCCGACAACGACTATCCCGCCGCGGTCGCGGCGTTCGATGGCGCACGCGAGGACTTCCGGGCGGCCCGCGATCGAGCGGCGGAGCTTCCGAACACCAAACACCTCGTCGTGCGCGAGACGCGCGGTGACGCTATCGTGGGCCGCCTCGAAAGTGTCGAGGCCGCCTTACGCGAGGTGCGCGCGAAACGCGCCCCGTACGACCGTCTCGATGGCGTTCTCACCGACGTCGCTGACCAGCGCGCCGCCGCGCGTGGCGAACTCGACGGTGGCGCGTTCGGGGCGGCGCGCACGATCGCGACCGACGCCTGTGAGACACTCGCTTTGGTCGAACGCGCGGCCGCGGGCCACGACCTCGACGTCGGCGGTCGAATCGCGTCGCTCCGGGAGGCCCTCGACAGAACGCTCGACCGTGCGGACCGCCGGGCCGAGCGCCCGGGCGCACTCGCCGTCCGCCCGCCGGCGGTCGTCCCGCGTGCGCCACGACTCTCGCTCTCGCCGACCGCCTACGAGCCACAGGCCGTCGTCGGCACCTCGGGGACGAGTGTCGTCGAGCGCGCGCTCGCCGCGGTCACCGATCGCGAGCGCCAGATCGCACTCAAGCGATTTCGAGTCGAGGCGGACATCGACGCCGCCGTCGATACCTGGATTTCGGTCGCGGATCACGACCACGTCGCGGGCGTCGTCGACCACGGGACCGACCCCGAACCCTGGATCGCAGTCGAGTACCTCGACGGGGGTCGGATCGACGAGCGCGCGGGCCGACTCCCGACCGATCAGGCGCTCTGGACTGCGGCGGCGATCGCTGACGCGGTCTGGCACGCCCACCGTCAGGACGTGATCCACGGCCGGATCACCCCGTCGAACGTCCTCTTTCGGTCGGTCGAGGACGCCTGGGACGTGCCCCGCGTCACCGACTGGGCGGTCGGGCGCGCCCAACGCGACACCGACGACCTCGCGCTCGCCACACACCCGCGCAATGGGGCGCCCGAACAGTTGGCGGGCGAGACGGCCGACGAGCGCACCGACGTCTTTCAACTCGGGACGGTCCTCTACGAACTCGTGACGGGCGAGCGCCCGTTCGGGGCCGACCACCGCGACCGCTCGCCAGCGGACTTCGAGCGACCGACGCCGCCGTCGGAACTGGTGGCCGTCCCCGCCGCCATCGACGACGTGCTCGGTCGCGCGCTCGCGCCCGACCCTGACGATCGATACCAGCGCGCACTCTTTTTCCGTGACGACCTGCGCGACCTCTACCGGTCGTACTAGCGCTGGGCGACGCCCTCGATTTCGATGCCGACACCTTTCGGCAGGTCCTCGACGCCGACGGCGCTCCGGGCCGGGGGCCGATCGCCAATGCGGTCGGCGTACACCGCGTCGACCGCCTCGAAGTCCTCGATATCGGCCAGGTAGATCGTCACGTCGAGCAATGCGTCGAGGCCCGTGCCGGCAGCCGCGAGCACCGCCGCGAGGTTGTCGATGGCCTGGGCCGCTTGCTCGTCGATCGGCGCGTCGTCGAGCACGGTGCCGTCGGGCGTCGCGGGGATCTGCCCGGCGGTGTACACTCGATCTGACGTCGCGACCGCCTGGCTGTACGCGCCGACCGCGTTCGGTGCGTCGTCGGTGTGGATGGGTTCGCGCATGGGGTCGCGTCGGGGACTGGGTCAAAAAGGAGGGGTGATCGGGGAGCACCGTGCTGGGCCGACCCCGCCCGCACCAACAGCCAACTGTGTGGGCCGCGAACGATCTCGTATGGCCGAGCCACCGGACGCGCTCCCCGACGACCATCCAGTCGTCCTGTTCGACGGCGTCTGCAATCTCTGTAACGCGGTCGTCCAGTTCATTCTGCCGCGCGACCCCGAGGGCGTGTTCCGGTTCGCCTCGCTGCAGTCGGCGGTCGGTCAGTCCGTGAGCGAGGCGTACGAGTTGCCGACCGAGGCGTTCGATTCGGTCGTCCTGGTCGAGGATGGCGACTGTTATACGCGCTCGGACGCTGCGCTCCGGATTCTCCGCCGCCTCGGCGGTGTCTACCGACTGCTCTCCTACGCTCGTGTCGTCCCGCGCCCCATTCGGGATGCGGTCTACGATTTGGTAGCGACCTACCGATACCGCGTCTTCGGCCGGCGGGAGGCGTGTGCCCGACCGCCCGAAGACGCGGAATCGCGGTTTCTCGACTTTTCGGATGAAGAATCTTGATAGCCCTCTTCACATTGCCAATTATCCTCAACCCAATATCCACAATGAATAATATATTGGGCCAACGACAGTTCTATCAGAAATCTGATGGCTGTGGCTTGATAGACTGGGTCCCTGAAAAGCGAAATAGTGATATATTATCAGTATGAAAATGTACGATATACTCATGGGTGCAACAAAACGATACCTCTGGTCGGTTTGGCCGGTGATTCTGCTGTTCGGGGCTGTAATTGCTCTTTTTGCTGGAGACTACGCAACATCGTCTCTTGGACTCGTGGTTGGAGGTTTGGGGGCCGTTGTTGTGATGATTCTGGACCACCGAAACGACTCTGGATCGTACGTATTCAATCTCGTCTCCTTTTTGATTATTTTGTTTATTATCTTTGCCCCGGCGGTAGTCTGGGGAGTTGGCGGTGGCTTATCTGTCGTAATTGCAGCTCTTCTAGTCATGCTAGGGTCATCGGTTCGCGTGGCACTGGATGAAAATACTGTTGCATCTTGAATAATATCCGAATCACTCGTAAATTTTCATCCTTTTAGTCGGGTACGAGCGGCACAGCCCATCCGGCACTTGTTGGCTTGTCGTGAATGAAACGAATTCGACCGCATGGTCGCTGACAGTCAAACAGTCTTGCTACCGACAATGGGCAGATTCTGCTATGGACGACAAACCTCTACCGCATCACCCAACGATCACGACGGCGTCCTCGCAGTCGATCATCTCCCCGTCGCCCGAGTAGGTCTGTTCGCGCTGGATCTCGAACATCGCGTCGTCGAGCGTGACGCCCGCGAGTTCGAGGCCCTCGGCCGTCACCTCGAACTCGCCGTCTGCGATGGCGTGCTCGATCTCCCCGACCTGCTCGCCGTACTCGGGGCCGACGGTCGCGTAGTCCAGATCGACGTCTGCGATCGATTCGGTGATCTCGGGCGCCGATTCGAGCACGTCGAACGTGTCGACGTGCATCGCGCCCGCGATGGCGTCACCGAAGGCCGCGAGGTCGTCCTCGCTGTACACGGTGACGCGGTCGAGCGGTTCGTTCAGCGCGAGGCCCTGGTCGGTCTTGTACCCCCGGAGCGCGCCGATGACGCCCATCGCGGTCTCGCCCGCCGCGAGGTCGGCGTCGAAGCCCTCTGGGGTGGGCCAGTCGGCGGTGTGGATCGAGTCTGTGTCGCCCGCGTCGCCGTCTGCATACAGGTAGTGCCACAACTCCTCGGTGACGTGGGGGACGAGCGGCGCGAACAGTTTCAGGAAGGTGCGGTGGGCGTGATCGAGCGTGTACGCGGCGGACGCATCGTCGCGCTGCTTGGCGATTTCGAGGTAGTCGTCACAGAACGTCGACCAGAAGAAGGTGCGCAACTCGTCGCGCGCCTTCGAGAATTCGTAGTCGTCGAGCTTCGCGGTGACGCTCGCGACGGTCCGATCGAGCCCGGCGAGCAGCCAGCGATCGATCGCGCGCAACTCGTCGGGCTTCGCGGGCCGCTCGGCGGGGGTCTGTTGATCGACCAGTCGCGAGGCGTTCCAGAGCTTCTGGAGGAGGCGCTCGCCCGCTTCGAGGTCGTTTTCCTTGAACGGGAAGTCGTCACCGATCGACGTGCCCGCGGCCCAGTACCGCGCGGCGTCGACGGGGAACCGCTCCAGGACTTCGTCGGGGTGGACGACGTTGCCCTTGGATTTCGACATCGCCTCGCGGTGCTCGTCCAGCACCATCCCGTTGACCATCACCGTCTCGAAAGGCACCGCACCGGTGTGTTCGTAGCATTTGACGATTGTGTGGAATAACCAGAACGAAATGATGTCGTGGCCCTGCGGGCGGAGCGTCGAGGGGTAGAGTTCCGGGTTCTCGAAGGTGAACTCCTCGGCGTCGCTATCCCAGTCCCACCCGGCGTTGATCAGCGGCGTCAGCGACGACGTCGCCCACGTGTCGAAGACGTCCTCTTCGGCCTCGAAGTCGTCGTGCCCACACTCGGGACAGGCCTCGACCGGCGGGTCGTCGGCGATGGGATCGACCGGAAGGGCCGCCTTCTCCGCAAAGATCGGTTCGCCACACGACCCACAGTACCAGACGGGGAACGGAATGCCCGAGTCGCGCTGCCGGGAGATACACCAGTCCCATTCGAGCCCCTCGATCCAGTGCTGGTACCGGCTGATCATCTTCTCGGGGAACCAGTCCATCTCGCGGGCGGCGTCGAGGTACTCGTCTTTGCGGTCGAGCAACTCGACGTACCACTGCTCGGTGACGAGATACTCGACTTCGTGCTCGCAGCGCTCGTGAACCTGGACCGAGTGGTCGTGGTCGCGCTGTTCGAGGAGGTGGCCCGCCGCGTCGAGGTCGTCGAGGATCGCGTCGCGGGCCTGTTCGGTGCTCAAGCCTTCGTACTCGCCCGCGCGATCGGTCATCGTCCCGGACTCGTCGATGGCGATGCGCAGCGGGAGGTCGTGGGCCTGGTACCACTCGATGTCGGTCTGATCCCCGAACGTACAGCACATCACGATCCCGCTGCCGGTCTCCTGGTCCACGCGATCGTCTTCGATGATCGGCACCTCCTGGCCAAAGAGTGGGACTTCGGCGGTGCCGCCGACGAGGTGGGCATTCGCGTCGTCCTCGGGGTGGACGAAAATCGAGACACACGCGGGCAGGAGTTCGGGCCGTGTCGTCGAGATGGTCAGCGTTTCGTTCTCGACCGGCCCCGACCCGTCCGCCACCAGCGGGAAGGCGATGTCGTTGAACTGCGTCGATTTGTCGATGTCCTCCTGTTCGACCTGGCTGATCGCGGTCTCACAGTCCGGACACCAGATCGTCGGTGCGCGCTGGCGGTACTCCCGACCCTGTTCGTACAGATCGAGAAAGGAGAGCTGTGAGATGCGCTGGACTCGCGGCTCGATCGTCTGGTAGGTGTTCGACCAGTCCACGGAGATCGCCAGCGACTGGACGTCCTCGGTGAACGACTCCTCGTATTCGGCACAGACGTCGCGGCATTTCGCCTGGAACGCCTGGCGCTCGAAGTCGCCGTGACGCACCCCGAGTTCGCGCTCGGTGAGTCGCTCGGAGGCGATGCCGTTGTCGTCGAAGCCGAAGGGGAAGTAGACCGCGTCCTCGGACATCCGCCGATAGCGTGCGACGAAGTCCTGGAGGGTGAACTGATACAGGTGGCCCATGTGGAGGTCGCCCGAGACGGTGGGCGGCGGCGTGTCGATCGCGAAGACGGTGTCCGCGTCGACGGCCGCGTCGCTCGGCGCGTCGTAGGCGTAGGTGTCCGCCTCGACCCACCGCGATTGCCAGTCGGGTTCGACCTGGCGGGGATCGTAGTCGTCGGGCAGTGCGTCGGTCGTCGATGGCGTGTCGTCGTGGCTCATGATTTTCTGGTGTGTGGCGATCGGCAGCGAGGCGAATTTCGGGTCGACGTGAGAAAGAGGGGGCTCAGTGGGCCCCTACTACGGGTGGCCGACCGGCGGGTTCGATCGGTGCCGCGATCCACCCCATGGACGGCCCAGTCCGTCGCATAATAGCGATTGAGCGCGCGCCCGGATTGAGTGTTTCGAGTCGGGTCTCGCCCACGCTTGCCGCGACCCGAACGGCCTGGTCGCCGGCGGCCCCCTATCCACCATGGACCACGCCGATCTGGAAGCCCGGATCGCCGCCGACTTCGAGGACGCCGACGTGACCGTGACCGCGCCGCGACCGCACGACGACGATCATCTCGCCGCTGGCGTCGTCTCGCCCGCCTTCGAAGGTATGGACACGCTCGACAGACACGACCGCGTTCGCGACGCCGTGGGTGACCTGCTGACCAGAGAGATCCACGCGCTGAAGATCACGGCGCGCACACCCGACGAACTCGACGAGTGATCCTCGCGGACTGGAACCACGGCTCGCGGTAGTCTGTGACGCAGTCACGAAAACCGGACCGTGCTGCCGGCGACCGCGCTTTTTCCCCTCTGGCCGGCCTCGCCCAGACGATGACACCCGACACGTCCGATATCCAGACCGACGTCGACGCAGCGATCGCGGATCACGAAGTGATCTGTTTCATCAAGGGCACACCCGAGCGCCCGCAGTGTGGGTTCTCCCAGCGCGCGGTCGGCCTGATCGGTGAGCGCCGCGACGATTTCGCGGCGGTGAACGTCCTCGACGAACTGTCGGCCTATCGTGCGGCCCTTGAGGAACACAGCGGGTGGGAGACCATCCCCCAGGTGTACGTCGACGGCGAGTTCGTCGGTGGGAGTGACGTGCTCCAAGAGTTGGCCGAACAGGAGGAGTTGGCCGAGACGCTCAACGCCGTCGACGCCTAGAGGTTTTCGGGGCTCACCGACTCGCCGTTCGAGGAGTGCGCGCGGACCCACAACTCACCGATCCGTGAGAGGCGCGTCCGATACGATTTCCCGTGTTCGTCCTGTTCGATGTAGCCTTTCCCGCCCGGGCCGAGTCGATCGACGTTGTACAGCACTTTCGACCGGAAGCTGTCGGTGTACTCCTCGCCGAGTTCGCGGGCGAGCGACTGGGCAAGTTCCGAGACCGATTCGAAGGGGCCCTGATCGCCCAGCGTGAAGAGGATGACCTCCTCGAAGGGCTTGACGTTCGAAAACGAGGCGACCGGAAGTTCGAGGACGTACTGCCCGTCGATCTCTTTGGCTCCGATGGTCGTGCCGCGCTCGTCGAACTCTTCGATCAGATCGCGCGCGCTCGCGAGGCGCTCCGCGATGCGGTCGTCGCCCTCCACTTCCAGATCTTCCAGCAGGTCGATCTGGGCCTGTAACTCCTCGGCGAGTTCGGTTTCGAGATACTTCTCGGGGGCGGTGTAGTAGGTGTGGATCCGGTCGCGGTCGTCCTCGCGTTCGACCGCCAGCGAGTTCGCCGCGGTCGCGAACGCGAAACTCACCGTTCGAGGCATCGCGGAGATGTTCACCCACACCTCGGCGTCGGCGTCCCGGTCGAGTTCGTCGTCGATCAGGCCATACGCGCGCTCGAAGGCCGCGTCGTAGTCGTAGACGTCCGCGATCGAGATGCGCTCGGTGTCCGCGCCGAGCAGGTTCGCGAAGTCGGTTTCGAGTTTCGCCGCGATGGTCCGGGAGTACTCGACGTTGGCCTCGCTCCCGACCGCGCCTTCGAGCAGGATGGCCCGATCCACGTCGAGTTGCTCGCGGACGAGCGGCGCGATCAGCCGGTCGTAATCGAATCCGACCGGGACGATGTGGGTGTGCATGCCCGGAAAATAGAGCGGTGCCAGTAAAAGTGCCCAGTCTCGGGGTCGGTCGATAGGGGCTTGAGGCCGCCCCACGCAGTCCGCCCATGACCGATCGCGTCCAGGTGCTCGCGAGTCTGGCGGTCGCCCTCGGCGGTGCGATCGTCGCGCTGGCGAGTCTCCCCTTGCTCCTTGGCCCGCCTGGCGCGGCGTCGGCGGTCGCCGCCGTCGCGCTCGGCCTTGCGGCCAGCCTCGCCGCGAGCGCGAGCGCGCTCGCCGCCGCGGGTCGGACCGACCGCGTCGAGTACGGGGCTGCGCGCTGGGGTGGACTCTCCCTACTGCTCGCGGCGACCGTCCTCGTCCAGATTCCGGGGGCCGGATCGACGACCACCGCCCTCTTCGCGCTCGCGGCCGGCGTGTTGGTGCTCGTGGGCTTGGGCCAGGTGAGCGACGCCCTCGATTGATCGTCGGTCGCGCGCCATCGGACACGGTCCGGGGAGGCCCAGTCCCGCCCGGCGAGCCTCGCTGACGACCCGGACCGACCCGACCTGACAGTCCGGCACAGCTTTGGGGACCCCGGTCCCAGGTCCGTCGATGGACTCACGGCTGCAGATCGTCGCGAGCCTGGGGATCGTCCTACTGGGCGCGCTCGTCGCACTGGAACCACTTCTCTCGATCGTCGGCGGTCACGCCTCGCTTCTGGTGGTCGCCGCGGTCGTGCTCGTGCTTCTGGGAATGGGCATCGCGGTCGCGAGCGCCGCGGCGGCCGCGGGGCTGACGGGCAGGATTGCGTCCGGACCGGCGGTGAGAAGTGCGATTATGTTCGTCGGCGGTGGGATCTGCCTCAGTTCGATGCCAGCAGCCTCCCCACACAACATGGCGTATTTGCCGGCGGGCGCTTCGATATTGGTCACTATTGTCCTCGTGCTCGGGGCCGTCTATGCGATCGCCCTCGGGTCCCAGCAGATGCGCGCGGCCCTCGCCTAATCGGTCAGGAGCCACACGACCACGGCTACCACCGCCCCGAGCACGAGACACCATAGCGCGACCGAGAAGCCGCCGATCGCGGGAATCGGGCTCTCGGCGGGGAGCGGGCCGACCGTCGGCAGTCGGTGCCAGAACGCATCGATGACGAACACCGATCCGCCCGCGAGGATCCCGGCGATCGTGCCGCGCGCGGTCCTCTCCGACCAGTCACGTGAGACCACCACGGTCACCCCTGCCCCGAGCACGAGACACCACAGCGCGACCGAGAAGCCTCCGATCGCGGGAATCGGGCTCTCGGCGGGGAGCGCCCCGACCGCGGGGAGCAGGCCCCAGAACGTATCGAGGACGTACACCGACTCGCCCGCGAGGATCCCCGCGATCATGCCGCGCGCGGTCGTCCCCGACCAGTACAGCGCGAGCGCAACCGGGATCGCCAACTGGGCGTAGCCGTTGAACGCCTGCGCGCCGAGTTCGATCAGCGTCAGATCGGTCCCGAGGCTGAGCACGAGCGCAACGAGTGCGAGCGCGACGACGCCGATCCGGGCGACCAGATCCTCGCTCGCCTCGCTCCCGCCGACCAGCGGGCGATACAGGTCGCGGGTGAGATACGACGATCCCGAGAGGAGCATCGAGTCGCTGGAGGACATCATCGCCGCGACCGCGCCGGCGACGACGACCGCCGCGAACCACCCCGGGGTGGTGGCGTTGAGCAACGCGGGCAGAATGTTGCCGTTCGGGGTGGTCTCGATGCCCAACCCGGCGGCCCACGTCCCGAGCATGAACGCGGGCACGAAGAGGAGCACGACCAGGAGTGGCCACAGCGAGAGCGTGCGCTTGAGGACGCGCTGGCTGCGCGCGACGAAAAAGCGCTGGTTGATCTGGGGGAACATCGTCACGCCGACCGCGATGGTGATCGCCGTCGAGAGCACGTACTGGGGGCTGTACAGTCCGCCACCGAGTGCGAGGAATTCGGGGTTCGAGTCGCCGACCGCACTCGTCAGCGTCCCGAATCCCCCCGCATCGATCGCGACCCACGCGACGGCGACCCAGATCACGCCGAGCATGACGAGGCCCTGGAGCGTGTCGGTCCAGGCGACCCCGCGCATCCCCGCGATGGCGACGTAGAGGATCATAAACACCGTCAGCAGCGTCGCGCCCGCCCAGACGGGGACGACGCCGTCGGTCAGCGCCCGGAGCGCCCGGCCCGCCCCGACCTGCTGGAGCATGATGTACTGGAGGAGCCAGAACAGGCTGATCGTCGCGACGAGGACGCGGAGCGCGGTCGAGTCGAACTGGTCGTCGAGCAACTCCCCGATAGTGACTGCTCCGGTCGATTGCCCGATCGCCCACTGCTTGACGCCGATGACGTACCAGAGAATCCCAAAGAGGACGCCGTCCATCAGCCCCATCACGAGGATCCACTCGGGGCCCGCGGAGTAGGCCAGATTCGGCCCGCCGAAGAAGGTGAACGCCGAGAGGAGCGTCGCGAACGTCGTAAAGAGGAGGACGACCGTCCCGATGGTTCGACTCGCGAGATAGTAGTCCTCGGCGGAGCGCTCGGTGAGGCGGTACGCCACGAGGCCGATCCCGAGCGCGACGATCGCATAGCCCACGACGATGCCCAGATCGAGTGCGACGCTCACGGCTCACCTCCGTACGGGCGTTCGTCAGCGCCGTCGGGATCGGGAGTCTCTGCGTCCAGTTCCACGATCCCGAGCCCCCACGCGCGCCGGGTGAACGTCCAGAAGACGAGCGCAGTCAGCGCCATCCACACAATGTGCCACCAGATCCACACCGGGAGCGCGGCGACGACGGTGTCCGATCGCCAGAGAAACCACGGCACCGCCAGCGCGGCCAAAACGACGGCCACGCCACCCCAGAGCGCGATCCGCGTGCGGTCGGTCATCGGCCGAGCGTTGCCCATGGACGGTCTTAACCGCTGGCATTACCGACGAACTGGCCGATTGAAGACCGACGGTCTTCGATCGTGTCGATCGATCGCCGCCCGCCAGTGAAACATCCTCGGCGTACCCGATACGGCGCTGAACGACGACGCCGACGCGCCAGGAACGGTATTCTATGGTTGTGGGACTATTGCGAAATACTTTATTGCCAGCGTCCATAGTAGATGGCGTGACACGACAATGACAGGCTATGCAATCGTCCTCGCATCCCCCGAACTCGAACGGATTCAGGCAGTCAGCACCATCGCCTCCATCGCGGCCTCCTCGGACATCCCCGTCGAGGTGTTCGTCACGATGAACGCGCTCACGGCGTTCGAATCCGAGACCGTCGCCGAGGAGTCGTTCGAGACGGAGGGCGCCGTCGGTGAGGCCATGCTCGCGAGCGACGAGGTCCCGCTGTTCGTCGAACAGTTCGAGCAGGCCGCATCGATCGGTCCGCTCACGGTGTACGCCTGCGAGATGGCGATGGACCTCCTTCGACTGGAGACGGACGACCTCTCGGACGTGTTCGTGGACACGCTCGGGGTCGCCGGCTTCCTGAACAGCGCGCAGGACAAACAGGTCGTCTTTGTGTGATTCGCCCATGAGTGAACACGACCCCGACGTCACCGTCGACTCGCGTGGGGCGACCTGCCCCGGACCGCTGATGGACCTGATCGGCACGGTCAAAGAGTCTGAGGAGGGCACCGTCATCGACCTGTTGACCGGCGACAGCGGCTCGAAAAACGACGTGCCCGACTGGCTGGACGAGGCCGGCCACGAGCATCTCGGCACCGTACAGGCCGACGACCACTGGCGGATCTCGATTCGCGTATGAGTCACGTCGTCATCGTCGGCGGCGGGACCGGCGGCACGGTGCTCGCGAATCGGCTCGTCGACGCGCTGGCCGACCCCGACGCCCATCGGATCACCGTGATCAACGACGGGCCCGAGCAGACGTACAAGCCGGCGTTCCTCTACGTCGCGTTCGACGAACTCACCGTCGCGGACGCGCGCCGGCCGATCCGTGAGTTGCTCGACCGCCGGGTCGAGTTCGTCGAGGCCCGGGTCACCGACGTCGCGACCGACGCGCATGCCCTCACACTCGCGGACGGCACCCGTCTCGACTACGACGAACTCGTGCTCGCGACGGGGACCGGTGTCGATCTCTCGACGGTCGAAGGGCTCGCCGAGGGTGGCCACCAGTTCTACGACCCCGACGGGGCCCGCGCGCTCCGGGAGGCACTCGCAGCCTTCGACGGCGGCGACGTGGTCGTCTCGGTGATCGGCACGCCGCACATGTGCCCGGCCGCGCCGGTCGAGGTCACGCTGATGGTCGAGGACTGGCTCGACGAGCGGGGCCTCCGCGAGGAGAGTTCGGTCACCTACACGTATCCGATCAACCGCACGCACGGGATGGAGACGCTCGCGGCCTGGACCGACGAGCAGTTCGACGAGCGCGATATCGACGCGGAGACCTTTTTCAACGCCGAGCGGGTCGACCCCGAGGCGCAGGTCATCGAGTCGATGGAAGGGACCGCCCTGGAGTACGACCTCCTGATCACGATCCCACCGCACACCGGCAGCGCGCTGGTCCGTGAGAGTGGCCTGGGCGAGAACGGCTGGATCGACGTGGATCGGCATACCCTCGAAGTCACTGGCGTCGAGGACGTCCACGCCATCGGTGACGTGGCTGACGTGCCGACCTCCAAGGCTGGCAGCGTCGCGCACTACGAGGCGGGCGTCGTCGCGAAACGACTGCGGGCGCGTCTCGACGGGCGGACGCCGTCGGCACGGTACCACGGCAAGACCGTCTGTTTCGTCGAGAGTGGCCTCGACGAGGCAACCTTTGTCGAGTTCAGCTACGGGTCAGAACCCGAGGTTGGGCCCCCATCTCAGGCGACCCACTGGACGAAACACGCGTACAACAGTGCGTACTGGCTCACCGCACAGGGGATGATCTGAATGTCCGACGAATCCCCGACTGAGAACTCGGAGGCCGACACGACCGCGACTGGCGACGGGGCCGCCCTCGAAGCGGTCCTCGCGGACAGCGATGTCGACCCCGAGGCCGTCGCCCGATTGCTCGAACGGACAGACGACGTGCACGCCGTCCTCGATCTGGTCGCGGTCGCGACGGCGGCGCTCGACGACGAGTCGATCCGCACGCTGAGCGAGACGGGCGCGACGCTCGGTGGTCTCGCGAACCGTGCGACCGACGACGGAGCGGTTCGCGTGCTCGATTCCGGCCTGGTTGCGCTCGGCGAGGCCGGCGCGAGCGATCCCGAACCGGCCGGACTGCTCGATACGCTGCGGGCGCTTCGGGACCCGGACGTTCGGAAAGGCCTCGGCACGCTGCTCGCGATGGCGAAAGCGTTCGGCCGCGAACTCCGCGAGCGACAGGATTGAGGCCCGATACAGGTAATCTCACGATCGGGCAGACCTCTGACGGCTGGACCCGACGATTCACCCCCGGTCGCGCGACATCACTCTCGTCGATCCTTATTTCGTGGTGACATCACGACCGCCGTTTCTCATCGAAGTCTGCCACATCGAAGCCGTGTCGTCAGCATACAGAGAACGCGCCCCGATCGATGAAGTTGGCTGACCAGAAGAGATCCTGGAGTTCGTGCAAGGGTGCGGAGAGTTCGATGACGCCAACTCCGTCGGAGGTCTCCACGTTAATGTCAGTAATTGGGTCGAAAAAATCGGTGCCGCGTTGCTCGTACCGATCGATCACCTCGTCGATGAACTGTTCGACCTCGTCCGTACAGTCGGCCCTGATCCGCTCTGGATCAAATGATACCTCTCGTATAACCCCTGCATCGCCGTCGAATCCGGCGGTCGACCCGAAGAACATATTTGAATTGTGGAATGATATTTCTGACACGAATCCAGGGTCGAGCAGTGAGATAAACCGACCGAAATCGTCGTTCGTCTTCGTCATGCGCTTTGAACTGTCTAATCGGGTGTCCACGAGCGATTTGACGGACTCGACAGCCGCTGCGGGATCATCTAACAGGTTGGACACGACGACCATCGATTCGTTCAACGCAATCGCCCTGGTTGGTCCGGGCTTCACAAACCGCTGCCGATAGACGTCGAGCCCTCGATAGGAGTCGTCCGCTTCGACGGTGACATCGAGAATTTTCGACGGGTGCATCAACGCTTCGCGGAGTTGTCGATCTTCGAACTGTTGGGACACCAGCGAGTCCACGTCGATTTCACCGGTCGTCGCGAATCCCTGCCCGACCGATGTCGACGAGAACAGTGCCTCGTTGACGGATATCGCGTCTTGAAACAACTGCGCCCTTGGCCGAGGGCGCGCGTTTTCTATGAACAGCGGCCGCCGATCGGGCGAAAGTTTTCTCTCGATACGTTCGTACTGCGACTGATCCCAGCAGACGAGCCCGTTCTGCCAGTCTTTCTCGTGGTCCAGGGCCATCTCTTCGCCGATCCACTCCACTGGTGACCCGCCATCCCGCTGAAACAAATCCAGCGGATCGACCATTCCAAACACACCCGCGCCAGCGACAGTTGCCCCTGCCCCACCTGCCGCGAGCAGCTTTCGCCTGGTCAGATTGAAATCCATACTGCAGGTAATACTTTCACTGCAATAAACTCACGGAGAAAGCGTGAACGCCTCGTCGGCGGCGGTCTGGAGGGCGTCCGACCGGCCGTGATCGCCGGGCGCGATCGCGACCGTGTGGACGCCGTGTCGTCGGGCGACTTCGAGGACGGGCTTGAAGTCGCTGTCTCGTGAGACCACGATCAGCGTGTCGAGCGCCCCCTCACAGACGAGTTCGACCGCCTCGATGCCCAGGCGGACGTCGACGTCGTTGCTGGTGGTCACGACCTCGAAGCCACGCTCTTCGGCGGCCTGGATCAGCCCCGGCGTGGCGTGTTCGTCCACGTACAGCCGTGTGACGGCGCACTGGCCCCGATCGCGAGCGCGCTCGCGCAACTCGTCGAGATCGACGTCGAACTCGTCGCGAAACACGTTCGGCCCGTCGACGAAGATCCCGACGCGGGTCCGCGAATCCCAGGGTCGCCAGTCCAGAATGCCCATGCCGGGCCGTTCGCGCCCAGCGGCATCGATCTATCGGTCTGCGCTGGCCCGATCGCTCGGCTGTCCCGCTCTGTCACCGCTCGGCGTCGGTCCGGCGGACGGCCGTCAGATACCCGCGACCCGTGAGCGCCGTTCCCGACTGGCCGACCTCGACGAGCGATTTCGCGCCGAGTGTGTCCAGGATCGCGTCGAGGCGATCGGCGTCGACGTCGAGGAGCGCGGCCAGATCGGGGCGGGCGTCGGCGCTGGCGAGCGCGGCGAGGACGTCACGCTCGCCCGCCGAGAGCGCGATCCCTTCGATCTCGTTGACCTGATCTTGAAACGATCGCTTGAGAAACCGCTCGAACAGTGTCTGCAGGCGGTCGTCCCGGAGTGCGACCATCGCCGTCAGCATCCGGTTGTCGAGCAGGTAGCTGACATAGAGCACGCGGCGCTTGTCGGTGTCGACGTACTCGTGGTCGCGCTCGACGTGGACGACCTGACCCAGCGGGACGGTGAACTCTTCGGCGTCGCCGGTCGGCGCGCCGAACCTGATCTCGGTCGGGCGGACGTACAGCATCATCTCGGCGGCGTGCTCGCCCGTGTCGGCGCCGTCGATCGACACGGGGTTGGCCACGTCCGCGGGCGTGACGTTGAAGAGGAGGCGAAAGAGGACCGACCGGAACTTGTACTGCTTGCTCGGCGCGAGTTCGATCAACAGGACGTGCTGATCGTCGCCGTGTCGGTGCGCGATCGCGATCGACGACTCGAACTCCGCCGAGAGGTCGCTGGGGACGTAATCGAAGCCCACGTCGGAGACGGCCTCCAGCGGGATCAGGAGGCGTTCGGTGTCGGTGTCTCCGAAGGCGGCACTCGCGGTCTCGGTGAACGCCAGCAGTTGTTCCTGGCCCAGGAGGATGCGCCCGTCGACCACTCCTTCGCGGTCGAGCGCGTCGGAGACGAACCGCGCGGTGACGTTCGCGACCAGCGGCTTCGTGAGCAACTGTTCGGGGCTGCTCGCGGGGGCGGGTTCGCTGGCCGTCTCGGTCGGTGTCGGATCGGGCAAGCCGTGGCGGCGGCGTTCGGCCCGCCGGACTGCCTGGCCCAACTCGCCGTCGGCCCGGTCGACGCCCGCACCGTAGGGCCCACCGATCGACGGTTCGGGCGCGTCGCCCGGATCGACCGGTTCGGCCTCGAACGTCGTCGGATCGAAGGTGAGCGGAAACGCCTCGACGCTGTCGATCGTGGTCGGTGGGTCCCGCTCGCGGTAGAGTGCCGTCGCACTCGCGTCGGGCCGGCGGATCACCCCTGGCATCGACCAGGGGTCCCGACCGACGAGCCGCGCGATGCCCTCTCGGGAAACACCCACGTCGAGGAAGAACTGCACGCCCGTGCGTGCCAGGCGATCGCCGTCGACATCCGCCGGATCGAGCCCCGGAGCGGCCCGGGCGGCGTCTGCGAGTAGCCCCTCGACGTCAGTGATCGAGCCCTCGATGGCGTCGACCAGCGCCGCGAGACGGGCCGAAAAGCCGACCGGGATGGTCCGCGCCGCCCGCGTCTCGGGTGGCGTCCAGACGCCCGGCTCTCCGTCGGCACACGCCTCACAGTCACAGTCCGTCTGCGGGGGAATCGTGACCGTCATCCGGTCGCGGTCGAGCCACGCCGGGTCGAAATGTTCGATCTCGCTCGGCGCGAGACCGGCCCTGGCCCCGAGCAAGAGGGTGCCCGCTGCGGGCAGTCGACGCTCGGCATCGAGATCGAGTGCCCCGAGATAGAGCCCGTAGACCGCCGAGACGTCGAGTGGCCCGCGCTCGGTCATTCGTAGGGAACTCTCGGTCAGCCGCACTATTAAATCGTTGTTCTCGTTATCAGTTCGACTGAATATGATAATATATAAAACCCACCCCGCCGACGGATCGGTCGACCGCCACGTGGCGGCTGAAAACGATGGATCTTGCCGGATTCGCGGAGCAACACGCTCCACAGGACAGTGCCGAACAGTTCGACCTCGAAAACAGCAAACTCCTCGACGTGGCCGTCGACGGCACGGTGATGGCCAAGGCCGGGTCGATGGTCGCCTACGACGGGAACCTCTCCTTTACGGGGAAGTCCTCGGCCGAGGGCGGCCTGAAGGGGATGGTCAAGTCGAAACTCACCAGCGAGGGGACGCCAGTCATGGAGGCCGAAGGGACGGGCCATCTGTATCTTGCCGACCAGGGCAAAAACGTCCAGGTGCTCGAACTCGACGCGGGCCAGGAGCTGTCGGTCAACGGTGAGGACATTCTCGCCTTCGAGTCGCGGGTCGACTACTCGATCGGCCTGATCGACAGTCTCTCGGGGGTCTCGACGGGTGGGCTGACGAACGTCTTCCTCGAAGGCCCGGGCAAGATCGCACTCACGACCCACGGCGAACCGATCGTGCTCGAACCGCCGGTCCGGACCGATCCGGACGCGACGGTCGCCTGGGCGAACACCACCCCGAGCAGCAACGTCGACCGGAACCTCAAGGACATGGTCGGCCAGTCCTCTGGCGAGTCCTACCAGCTCGACTTTACGGGCTCGGAGGGCTTCGTCGTCGTCCAGCCGTTCGAGGAAGGCCCTGCTCAGCAGGCGGCGACCGACGGTGGCGGCGGGAACAACACGCCCGGGCTGGGTGACGTGATCAACGGCATCTGATCGGGTCGGTTTCTACTCGACAGCACCTCATAGCAGCGGGAGGAGCATGAACGCCGCCGCGGGACCGACCGTGAGCAGAGCGCTCACGGCGTAGACGCCCCGGTGCCAGTCGAGCACCGACCGGCCGTCGAGCGGGCCCGCGGGGAGCATGTTGAACCCCGCGAGCAGGAGGTTCACGAACAGGCCGAGGACCGCGATTCGCGAGAGGCCGGGGACGACCAACAGGCCGGCGAATCCGATCGCGAAGGCCATATTCGAGGCCGGGCCCGCGAGCGCGATCAGGCCGCGCTGGCGGGCCGTGATCCGGCCGCGATGATACACGGCGCCCGGCGCGGCGACGATCCAACCCGCCGCGCCCGCCAGGATCGAGAGGCCGAGCCAGGGGTAGGTCGCCCGGAACGCCGCCTGTTGGCCGTAGTGACGGGCGAGGGCTTTGTGGGCGAGTTCGTGGCCGATCACGCCCGCGCCGACGACCACCGCGCTCGCTAGCAGGGCCTCGACGATCACCGTCGGCGCGGCGTCGAAGATTCGGGGCGGCTGCATCGCGGGGTCGAGCGCCATCGTAAACGCGACCGTGAGCGCGGCCCACGCGGCCCCGAGGTCGCGTAGCTCCTGCCGATCGAACGGTCCGGGAACGTCGGCCACGGGTTAGAACAGCCCCACGACCTGGGCGAGCACGTCGGTGACGATGCCCCAGCCGTTGACGATCCCCTGGCGAAGCAGGCCCAGAAACTCCTCGCCCGACCCGATCTCCTCGGAGAGGCGGGGCAACATGAGGAGGAACAGGCCGCTCGCGATCATGCTTCCGACGTTCGTCATCGCGACGACGAGGATGAGTCGGGCGAGTGGCACCGCGCGCAGTCTCGCGAGCAACTCCATGAGCGTGGCCTCCTCGTCGGCAAGGATCTCGTTGAGCGTCCCGATGTCGCTGACGTTGACCGGTCGGGAGCGCAACTCCACGTAGCCCGCGAACCACCCCGGCGCGAGCGCGGGGTTGAGACTCGTCATCCAGGCGACGGCACCGCCGACGAGCGCACTCGTCCAGCGCGCGCCCGCGAGTTTCGCCATGCCCGCCGCGGCGATGCCGTTGACCAGAAACCACACCGCGAACAGGCCCAGCAGGAACTGCTGGGAGGCGCCGCCGAGGATCAGGAGGCCAAAGAGTGCGAGATAGCCGACGGTGAACACGTAGCCGACGATCTTCAGCCAGGGCAGGCCCGACCTGTCGATCTCGCCGGTCAGCGAGTCCATCGTGGGCAGCGTCTCGGGGTCCGCGAGATACTCCTCGATGCCGGCCTGGTGGCCCGCGCCGACGACGGCGATGACGTTGTAGCCCGCCTCGCGCAAGGCGATCAGGTTGTGGGCGAGATACGCGTCGCGCTCGTCGATCAGCGCCTCGGCGCCGCCCGGTGAGAACCGCCGAAACTCTTCGAGCATCGCGGTCAGCACGTCCGTGTCGGTGATGTCCTCGATGTCGAACTCTTCGACGGCCTCGGGGTCGTAGATCCAGTTGAGCCAGAGCGCCAGCGGCGTCCCGCCAGCGATCGTCAGGGCACCCCAGATGACCGCGAGGTCGACGATCCCGACGAGCGCCCCGGGGACGACGCCCGGTTCGACGACGACGGGGCCGATCGCGATCGTCACGAGCACGGCGAGAATGAATGCGACGGTCCCCACCGCGGTGTACGCCGTCGTCACTGGCGCGCCCATCTCTGCGAGGCCTTCGCCGAGCAGGCGTGCCTTCTCGCGGAACGTCAACCGGGTCCAGAACCGCTGGATCGTCGTCTGGATGTCTCGATCGACGAGTGCGAGGCCGCTATCCTCTTGTTCGGCGGCCTCGACGGCGGCGAGCATGTCCGCGCCGGGTTCGATG
Organism: Halococcoides cellulosivorans; assembly: GCF_003058365.1. Lineage (NCBI taxonomy): Archaea > Methanobacteriati > Methanobacteriota > Halobacteria > Halobacteriales > Haloarculaceae > Halococcoides > Halococcoides cellulosivorans. Next base: position 296,072 of record NZ_CP028858.1, read on the forward strand.
TCGAACTTCTCGCCCATCCGCGCCTGGACGTAGGAGAGAATCCAGTAGGCGATGAACTGATACAGCGTCCGCCCGCCGAGCAGGTCGTCCGGGTCGAGGTCGTCGGGCGTCTCGCCTTTGAACTGCCGGTACCGCCCCCGATCGAGTTCGACGGCGACGACGTCGTGATCGCGCTCGGCGATGCGCGATTCGACCTCTGCGACGCTCTCCGGGGAGACGTGGGCCGTCCCGATCACCTCGACGGACCCCTCCCCGGAGGGTTCGACGGGCCGTTCGAGGATTCTCGCCAGCCGTTCGTCGCTCATCACTCGCACGCCGGGCCCGACCCGCTTGTGCCTGTCGGGTCCCGCCCTGCGAACACCGTTTTGACCCCGGCCGTCGTAGCTCCGGGTATGCACGCGCGATCGCCCCACGCCGGGAGGGTCACCCGTGACTGACCTGACCGTCCTGTTCGTCCACGACCGCCCGGAGTGGGCCGATCTGATCGCTCGCCGCGTCGAATCCTACGACGGATCGATCCAGGTCAGGACCGTCGAGGACGTCGAGGCCGCCGAGGCGGCGATCGCCGAGGGCGGCGTCGACTGTCTCGTCTCGGATTATCGGCTGGAAGTCGCGGACGTCCACGTCCTGTTGAGTCGCCTCCGCGAGGCCGATCCCAGCGTGCCGATCGTCCTGATCGCCGACGACGGGCGGAGCGATCTCGCCGCGGGCGCGATCGAAGCGGGCGTGACCGATCACGTCCTGTTCGAGTCCGCCGCCGAGGAGCCCGCCGTGTTCGTCACCTGGGTGCGCTCGGCCGTCGAGAGCGCGGCGGACACGGGAGCGGAAGACGCTGGAGGGGCCGATGGGACCGATCAGACCGGGCGTGTCGGCATCGAGGCCATCCCGGACGCCGTCGCGATCCTCTCGCCCGAACGGCTGGAGGCGTTCAACGATCGCCTGATCGCGTTGACGGGGTTCGACCGCGCCGCACTCGCCGATCGCGATCTCGTCGAGGAGATCGTCCATCCCGCCGATCGACGGCGGATCGCCGCGTTGATCGAAAAACCACCCGTCGAGCCAGTCTCGATCGAGGCGAGCGTCGTCGACAGCGACGGCGCGGTGCGGATCTGTGACTGGCGGGCCGTCGGGCTGGCGGACGGGCCCGCAGTCTGTGTGTCGATCCGTGACGTCACCGAGCGCTCGCGCGACCGCCGCCGCCTGGCCCGCGATCGGTCGCTCCGGCGCGCGATCGCGCACATCGCGAGCGAGGCGCGCTCACGGTCGGAACTGGAGACCACGCTCGTCGACCGGCTGGCCGACCGGCGTGGGACGCGGCGGGTCTGGCTGGGTCGGATCGACGGCGAGTCGTTCGCGGTCACGGCCGACTCGGGCGGGGCAGAGCCACTGCCCGACCTGCCGCGCGAACAGGACGAGCGCGACCCACACCCGGCGATCCGCGCGGCGGCGACCCAGTCGCCCGCGAGCGAGGCCATCGACGACCGATGGACGCTCGCCGTCCCGATCGCGTTCCGCGAGGTGCTCGAAGCCGTCCTCGTCGTCGAGCACGAGCAACCGATCGACGACGCCGAGCGCGACCTCCTCGTCGAGACCGCCGACCTGATCGCCGTCGCGATCCACGCCATCGAGACCGAGGGCGCGCTGATCGCCGAGCGCGCGATCGAACTCGGCGTTCGCATCGCGAACGGAACGCCCTATACCGCCGCGCTCGCGGCGATCGACGCCGACGACGACGCCCGGGTCTCCGTGCGCGGGACGGTCCCGACAGGCGACATCGTCCGCCAGTTCGTCACGCTGCGGGACCTCGAGGCCGACGCCTTTCGCGAGGCGCTCGCCGAGCAGTCGGGCGTCCAGACGATCACCGCCTACGGGCCGGCGGACGGACCGGTCCGCCTGGAGGTGCTGCTCGACGGGCCGACCCCCGAGACCCTGCTCGCGGGCGCGGGCGTGCTCGTCGAGTCGGTCGTCGCGACCGCCGCCGGGACGGAGATCATCGTCGAGTGTACGCCGCGCCGCCCGATCGAGGCGATTCTGGACCTGCTCGAAGAGCGGGTCGGCCCCGTCAGTACGATGTGGCGTCGCGAGCGCGACCGCCCCGACGGGTCGAGCGTGCTCGAACGCGGCCAGGACGTGACGACGGCGATCCTCGAACGCGCGGATCTGACCGATCGGCAGCGCGAGGTGCTCGAAACGGCCGTCCACCGCGGCTATTTCGAACAGCCACGCGCGAGTTCCGCGAGCGAGATCGGCGACGCACTCGACATTACGGAGTCGACCGTCCGCGATCACATCCGTCGGGCCGAGGGCAAACTGTTCGGCGCACTGTTCCGGTGAGCGTGTCGAGCGCCGACGGTCCCGACCGCCGAACGGCCAGATTCAAGTTCGGCCGCGCGAAGGCGTCGGTATGAGCACCTGTCCCGAGTGCGCCGCGGATGTATCGTTGCCCGACTCCGTCGAGATCGGCGAAATCGTCGACTGCGGAACGTGTGGGGCCGAACTCGAAGTCGTCGACGAGGATCCCGTCGAACTCGACGTCGCGCCCGAACTCGAAGAGGACTGGGGCGAATAAGGCGTCTCGCGGTCAGTCGTCACCCGTTTTCCCAGCGGCGTCGCCGGTAGCGTCGGCGTCTTTCCCGTCACCCACCGCTCCCCGGACGCGCCGGCAGGCCGGCCAGACCGCCGTCATCGTGATCGCCGCAATGGCATTGACCGTCGCGTCGGCGACGCTCGCGGTCCGCCACGCCAGTGGCCACTGCAACAGTTCGATGCCCGCGCCGACGGCGATCGCGACGACCGGCGCGACGACGATGCCGAAGCGCCGATCACCGACCGCGCCGAGCAGCGCCGCCGTCAGTGCGGTGTAGCCCAGCACGTGCAGCCAGGTTGTGACTGCGAGGCCACCGAGTGGCCCTTCACCGGCCGGGCCGGCGATGCCGGGATCGATCAGCGAGGCTGCGAGAATCGCGGTCCCGATCACCGCGACGAGGCCCCACGAGCGATCGAGGGTCATGGGACCAGAACGGGCCAGTCGGCCTTAGCCGTTGGTCCGCGTTTCGGCGGCGCTGGGTCCGTATGGAACGTCGAGACCCCAAACCGGGGCGTGGGGGGAAGGAGGGGGAACCGGTCTGGACGACCGGTCGCGACAGTCACGTCCGAATCTCGATTTCTTTGCCCTGTGTGGTCGCACCGCGCTCGACCGGCAGGGTCACTTCGAGGAGGCCACTCTCGTAGTCGGCCACGATGTCGTCGTCCGCGATCGTCTTCGGGAACCGGAACCGGCGGTGATACGTACGCCGTTCGCCACGCGACTCCTCGGTGTGCTCGGCGGCGACGTTCAGGACCCCGTCGTCCCACGTGACCGTGATCTCCGCGGGATCGAATCCGGGCAACTCGACGCTGAGCACGAACTCGTCGTCCTGTTCGTACAGTTCGTAGTCGGTACCGCTGGTCTCGAACAGTCGAGGGAATCCGGTGCGCTGCAGCCAGGAACTGGCTGGGTTCGCTGGCAGTGCCATTGGCCGTTCACCTCGATTCCAGTTGATGATTGTCGGCGGTTCGTATTGAATTCAACTAAATATTTATGAGTGGAGAATTCTCGAAACATTCTGTGACCGGTCCGGATGGGTCTGCCGGGAGACCGGTCGATCGCCCGCTCGCGGCCGTCTCGCCGGTCGAACGCACAGAGTGCCGATTCGATCGACCTGGATCACTATCTTTTTAGGAAAGCCTAAATTACGGCTGGCCATGTCACCATCGCCCCCCGCGGTCGAGCGCGACGTCTGTGTGATCGTCCCGACGATACGCGAGTACGAGTGTGTGCGTGCGTACGTTCGGAACGCCCGCGAGCACGGCGTCGACGTCTCGCGACTCCATTTCGTGCTCGTCACCGAGGACTTCTGTGAGACCGGGGCCATGGAGACGATGCTCGACGAGTTGGGCGTCTCGGGCACGGTGTTCGACGCGACGGCCCGCGAACAGTGGTACGACGACCAGGGCGTCGCCGAGTACAGCCACGTCGTCCCTGCCGCGAGTCACGCCGAGACGAGTTTCGGACTCCTCTACATGTGGGCGAACCCGACCTTCGAGATCGGGGTGTTCATCGACGACGACACGCTTCCCCATCCCGAGGTGGACTTCTTCGGGCGTCACTTCCACAATCTCGCCTTCGAGGGCTCGATCGAAGCCGTCGAGTCCGACGAGCGGTGGGTGAACGTGCTCTACCAGAACGCCGACGAGCACGGACTCTACCCACGTGGATATCCCTATGCCGCGATGGACGAGACCGTCGAGACCGACACCACCACGATCGATCGCGGGTCGGTCGTCGCCTCGCAGGGTCTGTGGACGAACGTTCCGGACCTGGACGCCGTGCGCATTCTCATGGACGGCGACCTGGAGGGCCAGGCCCAGACCCGGACGACCGCTGACGATTTCGACGACGATTTCGTCGCCGCAGCGGGCCAGTATCTCACGGTCTGTTCGATGAATCTCGCCTTCCGCCGGGAGGTCATTCCTGCCTTCTATCAGTTCCCGATGGACGACAACGAGTGGGCGGTCGGGCGGTTCGACGACATCTGGAGCGGCGTCGTCCTCAAGCGGGCGTGCGATGTCCTCGGCCGGCAGATCTACAACGGCCAACCGCTGTGTGAGCACAACAAGGCCGCCCGGTCGACGTTCGACGACCTCCACAACGAAGTCGCGGGCCTGGAACTCAACGAGCACTTCTGGCGACTCGTCGACGAGGCGGGTTCGGAGGCCGACGACTACGCCTCCGTCGCGCGTGCGGTCGCCGATCGACTGGAGGCGGCCGACTCCGACGCCTACCGCAACGGTGAGTTCCTCCACCAGTGTGGGACCTGCTTGCACGACTGGCTGGACTGTCTGAACGCCCTCGAACGGGTCCCCGCGGTCGCGGACGACTGAATCGACACGGTTAACTGTATTTAGGCAAGCCTAAAAATATGCACGACGCGACCGACTGGATTGATCGACGACGGTTCCTCGCGGGCGCGAGTACGGCCGGTGTCGCCGGTCTCGCGGGCTGTTCGGGCCTGATCGGGGGCGACAGTGGCGAGGACGCGAGCGGCGCGGTCGGCCAGATCGGATCGGGCCGGTCCGGTCGGGGCGCACCGGGTGGGACGTCGATGGACGAGATGCCCGCGCTCTCGGGTGAACTGACCGTCTACTCCGGCCGGGGGGAGTTCCTCGTCGGTGACCTCGTGAGCTATATCGACGACCAGTACGACGACCTGTCCCTGTCGGTCCGGTACGGCGGATCGACCGATCACGTCAACAAGATCACAAACGAGGGCGATGGCTCGGCGGCCGACGTGTTCTACTCGGTCAACGCCGGCGCGCTCGCCGCGCTCGCTGCGGAGGGCCGCACGCAGGCGCTGCCGGGCGAGGTCCGTGAGATGGTCCGCGAGGAGTTTCGCACCGAGCAGTGGGTCGGCACCTCGGGGCGGGCCCGATCGATCCCCTACAACACCGACGCACTCGCCGCGAGCGACCTTCCCAGCGACGTCATGGCCTACCCCGACGTCGACGCACGACTGGGCTGGGCCCCTGGCTATGGCTCCTGTCAGGCGTTCGTGACCGCGATGCGCCTGCTGGAGGGCGAGGCGGCGACCCTGGAGTGGCTGGAGGGCGTCACCGCCGCGGGCATCCAGCAGTACAACAACGAGTTCGCGGTCTGTCGAGCGATCGCGAACGGTGACCTCGACGCCGGCTTCACGAATCACTACTACATCCAGCGCGTCCTCGACGGGTCGCCCGAGGCCCCCATCGCGACGACGTTCACCGCTGGCGACGCGGGCGCGATGTTCAACGTCGCCGGTGCGGCGGTCGTCGACACCGCCAGCGACCCCGACCTCGCGGCGAACTTCGTGCGGCATCTCCTCTCGGCGGAGGCCCAGGACTACTTCGCGCGGTCGACCTTCGAGTACCCCCTGATTCCCGACGTCGATCCGATCGGTGACCTCCCGACGGTCGACGAACTCGACGTGCCAGACGTCGATCTCTCGCGACTCTCGGAACTCGAACCGACGATCGACCTGATGCGCGAGGCCGGCGTCGAGATCTAAATCGCGTGTCGGTCCCTCGCTCGTCGACCGCCGCGGCACGCACCGTCCGCGAGTGGCTGGTCCGCCGGGATCGATACCCCCTCGCCGTCGCGCTCGTCTCGCTTCTCGCGGGCCTCGCGACCTTCGTGATCGCGGCGTGGGTCTTCCCGTATCACTCGACCAACCACGACGAGGCGGTTTATCTCATGCAGGCCGCACTCTTGCTCGACGGCCAGCTCGCGATTCAGGCCGGATCGATCGCGGACGCGGTCCGGCCCTGGTTTTTCGTCGCCGACGGTGGCCGGCTCTACCCGAAGTACTCGCCGGTCCCGGCGGCGCTGTATGCCGTCTCGATGGGCCTGGTCGGTGAACCGCGCGTGACGCTGGCGGTCGTCGCCGCCGCGAACGTCGCGCTCGTCGGCGCGCTCGGCACGCTCGCGGTCGATCGCCGGGTCGGCCTCGTCGCGAGTATGGCCTTCGCGGCCTCACCGATGGCCCTGCTCACCTCCTCGGTCTTCTTACCGTACGCGCCGACGACGCTGTTCACCCTCGCGTTCGCGGTCGCGTACCTCTACGGGATTCGGGAGCACTCGGCGATCGCCGCGGCGCTCGCGGGCGTCGCGATCGGTATCGCGGTGTTCTCTCGGCCCTACACCGCGCTGTTGTTCGCCGCGCCGTTCGTCTGTCACGCCGGGTGGCGGGTCCTCAGCGGCTTCCGCCGCCACGATCTCGGCCCGGCGCGTCGGCACGCGCTCACCGCCGTCGGCGGGCTGGGGGGCGTCGCGGTCACGCTCGCGTACAACGTCGCGACGACGGGCGATCCGTTGCTCTTTCCCTACGCCGCGTTCGCGCCGCTGGACGGCCCCGGGTTCGGGCATCGCGAGATCCTGGGCCACGCCATCGAGTACACGCCCGCGCTCGCCGTCCGCGTGAACGCGCACCTGCTCTGGGAGCTCGGGACGCGCTGGGTCGTCGCCGGGCCGCTCGGGACGCTGGCGGCGGTCGCGGGGCTGGCCGTGGCTACCCGGCGCTGGTGGCAGGGCCGCCCGGTGACCGATCGCGGGGCCGACCGGTCGAGCGAGATTCGAGCGGGGGGCCTGCTCGTCGCCGTCGTCGCGAGCGTCGTCGTCGGCAACCTCGCGTTCTGGGGCACCTACAACGTCCTCGGCGCGATCGGCGACCCGACCGACGGCCTGATCGCGCTGTTCGGCCCGTTCTATCAGTTCGATCTGCTCGCGCCGGTCGCGGTGTTCGTCGGTATCGCGAGCGTCGCCGTCTGGCGGGCGGGCCGCAGTCTCCGCGCTCGACTCGCCGACCGGATCGGCTCGCAGTCGGCGCGCGCGGCCCTCGGCGTCGCGCTCGCACTCGCCGTCCTGATCGCGGGCGTGTCCGCGGCGAGTGCGGTGGCGACCCCCGTCGAGCGCAATCTCGCGCACACCGACGGCTACGCGGAGGCGTACGCGCCGATCGAAGAGAGCGACTTCGAGCACGCGCTGGTCTTTTTGCCGACGCCGTATGGCGACTGGCTCCACCATCCGTTTCAACCGCTCCGGAACGACCCCGGTCTCGACGGCCCGGTGGTGTACGCGCTCTCGGGCGGGCCCGCCGAGCAGTTCGACGTGATCGACGCCTATCCCGACCGCCAACTCTACCGATACACCTATCAGGGGACGTGGACCTCGGGCCCGGATCGGGACGTGACGCCGCGTCTGGAGGACCTCGCGATCCGGCGTGCGGAGACGCTGTCCGTCGAGACCCGCGTCGGCGTCCCCGATCGGGTCGCCGCTGCGCAGGTGCGCCTGGAGACCCGCGAGGGCTCGATCACCCACTCGATCGCCGACCCCCATGGTTCGCTGACCGTCCCCTGGTCGCTGTCGCCCGACGGCGCACGCCTGACGGGGCTGCCCGACGAGCGCGTCGGACTCGCGGATTCCGATCACGTCGTCCTGACGATCACGCTGATCCAGCCCACGGGCGGGACGCTCACCTATCGCCAGGACCTCGACGTGCGCATCGCAAACGGCCGTGTCGCCGCGCTCTGGCCGCCCGAACGCTCGGTCTGTACGCTCGTGACCGACTGCGGGCGCGAGGGGACCTATCTGCCCGATCGACCGGAGACCCACCGCGACGGCGTCAGTTTCGAGACGCGCGTCGACTGATCGCGGGGAGAAGACTTAGAACCGCTCGTCGACCCAGACCCGCCCGATCGAGGCGGCGATTTCGGCCCCGCCACGGAGCGGGTCGAGCGTCGTCTCGCCCGCCCGATCGCGGTAGGGGATCTGTCGTTCTGCGACGTCGTAGTCCCGCAGGAGCGGACGCATGAGCAGTTCCGCCGAGAGGCCGGTGTTCTCGGTCCACTCGATCGACTCGATGACCTCGCGGCGGTACGCGCGCATCCCGGTCGTGGTGTCGCGGACGCGCTCGCCGAGCAGGACGCTCGCGAACGCCGCGAACAGGTGGTTGCCCCATCGGTTGACCGCCGGCATGGCCGTCGCGCCACCCGAGAGTCGGTCGCCGCTGACCACGTCGCGGCCAGCGTTGATCGCCTCCAGGAACGCGGGCAACTGCTCCATCGGGTAGGTATCGTCACAGTCGGTCGTGACGATCACCGGCCGGTCGGCCGCCGCGAGCGCGCGCTCGACGGCGACGCCGTAGCCCTGGGGCTCCTGGTCGATGACGCGTGCCCCGTGCTCGCGAGCGATTTCGGGCGTCCGATCGCTCGACCCGTCGACACAGACGACGTTGGCGCGGCCCCCGGTCACCCGGTCGATGTCCGTCAGGACGGTCTCGACGGCGGCTTCCTCGTTGTACGTCCCCATCACCACGCTCACGTCGTCGAACGTGTAGCGATCCTCGCCGGCGGCCGACGGCGCTGCGGTCGCCTCGACCGACGCCTCGACCGCCATCCCCGCCCCGCTCTGATCTGCGCTCGGTGCGCTCATATCCGATCCAGCGGCTGGGCACACTTGAGGTTTTAGGTTCGCCTAAAACACACTCGTGGCCACGATCAGCACTCACAGCCACGCATCGACCGCGTCGCTCACCCGGAGCGCGAGCGCGGCGATGGTGAGTGTCGGATTCATCGCCCCGCTGGTCGGGAAGACGCTGCTCGACGCGATCCAGCAGTTCGCTACGTCGTGGGTCCGACAGTCCGCATCGACGACGCTACTCGTGGGGTCGGTCCCCATCCGGGTCGTCCCCATCTGGTGGGCGGCGGGGCCGGTGTTGTCGGGGCCGACTTGCCAGGTGATCTCCGCGCCCAGAGCGTCGAGGATCGACTCCTGAATCTCGTTGGCGCGTTCGATCGTCCGGAGCGCGCGGTCACCGACCGCCCAGTCGATCCGCGGGACGGGATTGCCCCGGTCGTCGGTGCGCTCGGGGTCGAGGCCGACGGTGCTGTCTTCGCGCGGAAGTTGCTCGACGAGCGCGCCCACGCCGACGCTCGTCCCGTAGTCGGCCCGCAGGTCGTCGAGGAGGGCGTCGCCCCAGTCGTCGCCTGCGAGCGCGCTCTCGACCGGCGACGGGCCGGCGTAGTTCAGAAACTCCAGTTTGATCGGGCCGATATCCGCGTCGGCGTCGTCGTAGAACTGGTGGGACTCGCTGGTCGTAAACCCGACGTGGTGCTGGCGGGTCGGTTCGTCGAGGACGCCGCCGGTGCCCGCGAACAGGTGATCCATGAAGTAGCTCCCGACCAGGCCGCTGGAGTTCGCGAGGCCGTCGGGGAACTGTTCGGACTCCGAAAGGAGGAGCAGCCGCGGAATCTCGACGCCCCCGGCGGCGAGGACGAACGACTCGGCGGCCTGGCGATGGCGCTCGCCGTCGGGCGTGGCGTACACTGCGGCGGTCACGCGCTTAGCGTCGTGGTCCAGGCGCTCGACCGGAGCCCGATCGATCACGGTCGCGCCCGCGTCTTCGGCGCGCTCGACGTGGACGGTCGCGTCGTATTTCGCGCCCGCGGGACAGACCGGCTGGCAGGTGCCATAGCCCACGCAAGGCCCACGCCCGTCGTAGGGCTCGGCGTTGCGCGCGTTCGGGACCGCGTGCATCGCGACGTCGGCCGCTTCGCATGCCTCGGCGAACAGCGCGTCGCTGTGGGAGGGCTCGAACGGGCCCATCGGGTGGGGTTCCTCCCGGGGTGGGGCATAGGGCGTGTCCGCGCCGGCGACGCCGATCTCGCGTTCGGCCGCCGCGTAGTAGGGCTGGAGATCGCTATACTCGATCGGCCAGTTCGGCCCGACGCCGCGGGCCGACCCGGAGGCGAAATCGTCCTCGTGGAGGCGCATCACCATCCCCTGCCAGGCGAGCGTCGAGCCGCCGACACCCTTGACGCGGAGGTGGTTCAGCGGGTAGAACCACCCGTCGGTCGACGTGCTCGCGTCGCGAGGCCCGCCGACGTCCCACACGTCCGGACGGTCGTGGGCGGGCCGGAGCGCTCGCTCCATGCGTTCCTGGCGGTCGGCGTACTCGAATCGCGGGCCCGCTTCGAGGATCACGACCTCGTGGTCGTCGGCGAGGCGGTCGGCGACGAGCGCGCCCGCAGGGCCAGCGCCGATGATACAAACGTCGGCGTCGGAGGCCGGCGATCGGTCCACACTCGACGCGTCGGTCGTACTCATTGGGATCCTCGTGCGTAGCTCGTGATGCCGCCCGGATGCCCCGGGGGGTTCTCGATACCGACGAGTTCGCCGCCCGTCGGTGAGGCATACAGTGCCAACAGGAGTTCGTTGACGACGTAGTAGCGGACGCGCTCGGCGGTCGTCCCCTGGGGATCTGAGTCGGCGGTGTCCGCACCGACACCCCGGAGCAGTTCGTCCCGATCGCCGGGCTCCAACTCCGGGACCGGCGCGTCGTACCAGGATCGTGCGCGCTCGTCGAGCGTGGCGACCGTCTCGCGCAACTCCTCGGCCCGGTCGCTGTCGTCCAGGCGCCCCTCGAGATACCCCGAGACGAACGCCTCGATGCCCGAGACCTCGGTGGGGTAGACCACTTCTGCGACCGCGACCATCGTCTCGCGGATGTCGACCCCCCGCTCGCCCGATTGCCATCGCGCGACGCCCGCACCGACGCCGCCGGCCGCACCGATCGCCGCGAGCGCGGCCACCGCGTCCCGCCGCGTCAGTTGCATGGTCCATTTAGGCGAACCTAAACCCTTATACCCGTCGGACCGGTTCGACCGGATAGACGATGGGTCGCCAGTGACCATGCTTTCGAACGTCGACGATCGGCCAGTCGGGTTGACGCTGCTCAGCGGCGCGATCGCCGCGCTCTTGATCCTGCCGCTGACCTGGCTGGTCGTCGAGGCGACGACGGTCGAGCCCGCGCGCGCGATCGATCTGATCTGGAGTGTCAAAACTCTCCAGATCACGCTCGCCAGTCTCGCGCTGATGGGTGGGGTGACTGCGGCGTCGATCGCGCTGGGCGTTCCACTCGCCTATCTGACCGTCCGGACCGACCTCCCCGGACGGCAGTTCTGGACGGTCGCGGTCGCGCTCCCGCTGGTCGTGCCAAGCTACGTCGGTGCCTTTGCGTTCGTCTCGGCGTTCGGGCCGCGTGGGGAGTTTCACGACTTCCTCGCGCCGCTGGGGATCGAGCGCCTGCCGGAGATCTACGGGCTTCCCGGCGCGATCGCCGTGGTGACGCTGTACACCTACCCGTACGTCTATCTCACCACGCGAGCGGGGCTGATCGCGTTCGACAGTCGCCAGTTGGAGGCCGCCCGAACGCTCGACTCCGGTCGACTCGCGGCGATCCGACGGGTCGTCCTCCCGCAGATTCGCCCGTCGATCGCCGCCGGGGCGCTGCTCGCCGCGCTGTACGCGATCTCGGATTTCGGGACGCCCGCGATCATGCGCGCGAACGTGTTCACCCGGCGGATCTACGTCGAGTACCACGCCTACGGCAGCGAGTACGCCGCGCTGCTCAGCCTCCAGTTGCTCGCGATCGTGCTGGTCGTCCTCGCGCTCGAACACCGGATTCGGCCCGATCGCGACGTCACCAGTGGCGACCGATCGGCGTCGCCGGTCGCGCTCGGGCGGTGGCGCTGGCCGGCGACGCTGTTCCCCGCGACGATCGCCCTCCTCGCGCTCGCGGTCCCGATCTGGATCCTGCTGGGCTGGCTCGTCCGGGCCGATTCGGGCGGCGCTGCGATGGCCTTCGAGTGGCTCCAGGTGTTCAACTCCGTGGGGATCGCGACGGCCGCCGCGGCGGTCGCCGTGCTCGCGGCGCTGCCGGTCGCGTACCTCGCCGCTCGGTCGGACGACCGACTCGCGGCCGTCTTCGAGCGGGCGACCTACGTCGGCTTTGCCGTCCCGGGGATCGTCCTCGCGCTCGCCGTCGTCTCCTTCGGGTCGAGCGCGGTGCCCTGGATCTACCCCTCGCTCGTCCTCCTCGTCTTCGCGTACGTCGTGCGCTTTCTCCCGCAGGCGGTCGGGGCGGTCCGATCCTCGATCCTCCAGATCGATCCCCGATTGCTCGAAGCCGGGCGCACGCTCGGCGATTCGCCCACGCGGGCCGTCCGGCGGATCACGATTCCGCTCGCCCGGTCGGGGATCGTCGCGGGCGCGGCGCTCGTCTTCCTGACGACGATGAAAGAGCTGCCCGTGACGCTCGTGCTCCGCCCGACGGGCTTCGAGACGATCGTCACCCAGATCTGGCGCGCCCAGGAGACCGCGTTCTACCAGTACGCCGCGGTGCCCGCGCTGTTGCTCATCGGGATTTCGGGGCTGTCGATGCTCGTCTTGCTCGCCCAGGACGGCACTGACGGGCTCTAGACCACCTTTTTGCGCGGAGGGTTCGCACCGCGAACCCTCCGACGGAAAAATCTGTCTCCGCGAGCGGTTGCGAGGCACGAACGGAGTGAGGGCCTCGGAAATGCGAACGGCGCAGCCGTGAGCGGAGTGAGTCTTCCAGTGGATCAAAATGACCCGGACCCTCCTCGCCTCGCGGCGTCGCCGCTCGGCTTCCCGAGGTCGCTCCGCGACCTCGCACCGGTCGGGTCCGGTGAACCGCGCCGCGGTGCGGCGCGGACAGGCCTGTCACAGCCCGATCAGGCCATCAACCTCGAACGACGCCAATATAGTGACGACCGTCGGTCTCTGTCGTGCTCGCCCAGCGGGACCACGGGATTTGAGTCTCCGGCCATCACCGTCCGTAGACGAGCGCTGAGATCACGACGAATGAGAGTGCGAACCCGCCGAACATCACGCCGATGAGTGTGAGCGGGTGGTTCGGGAGCGCGATGAGGTCGAAATCGTGTGCGAGGAGCGTCGCGACCCAGACGACGATCATGCCCACCATCGATCCGAGAATGATCGCAGCGCCTTTCGCCCACGATAGCATGAAGTTGACGACCGGGTCGTCGCTCATACGTGTCCGTTTTCGTGATGGGAGATGTCGATTTCGATCGAGTGGTCCTGAGGGACGCCCAACCACCTTTTTCTTCGTCGGGTCGCCTTCGGCGACCACTCCTCGAAAAATCTGGACCAAAAAGACCCGGCCACTTCGTGGCCGGTGAACCGCGCCGCGATGCGGCGCGGACACTCTCCTTACGCCAGCAGCCACGTCAGTAAGCCGTTCTGCGCGTGCATCCGATTCTCCGCTTGCTGCCACACCACGCTGTTCGAGTGTTCGACCGCGCCGTCGGTGACCTCCTCGCCGCGATGGGCGGGCAGGCAGTGCATCAACTCGCGATCGCCGATCCAGTCGGCGGTGATCTGAAAGCCCTCGAAGGCAGCGAGCTTCTGGTCGCGCTCGTCTTCCTCGCCCATGCTCACCCAGACGTCGGTGTAGATCACGTCCGCGTCCGCGATCGCCGCGTCGGGGTCGGTCGTCGTTGCCGGGGCGGACCCGACCGCCTCGCAGCGATCGAGAACCGACTCGTCCAGCGCATAGTCGGCGGGCGTCGCGACGGTCAGATCGAGGTCGACCATCGCCGCGCCGATCGCAAAGGAACTCGCGACGTTGTTGCCGTCCCCGACCCACGCGACGCTCACGTCCTCGAACCCGCCGAACCGCTCGCGGATCGTCAACAGGTCCGCCAGCGTCTGACACGGGTGGGCGTCGTCGGTGAGCCCGTTGATCACGGGCACGTCCGCGTACGCGGCGAGGTCTTCGGCGTCCTCGTGATCGAACAGGCGGGCCATGATCGCGTCGACGTACCCCGAGAGCGCGCGCGAGGTGTCTTTGATCGGCTCGCCGTGGCCCAGATGGATGTCGTCGGGCCCGAGGAAGATGGCGTGGCCACCGAGGCGGGTCATCCCCGTCTCGAAGGACGTGCGCGTGCGCGTCGAGGGCTTCTCGAACAGCATCGCGAGCGTCCGATTTTCCAGCGGCCGTTCGTCTTCCTGGAGGCGACCGCCCGATTTGAGTTCGGCCGCCCGGTCGAGGACGGCGTGCAGTTCCGCGCGCGTCAGGTCGTCGATGTCGAGGACGTGCCTGGTCATAACAGATCCTCCGTCGCCGCCCGGAGCACGTCGATCGAGCGGTCGTACTCTGCGAGGACGAGATGCTCGTCGGGGGCGTGATCCAGGTCGGCGTCGCCGGGCCCGTAGGTCACCATCGGAACCGACCACGCGTCGGCGTAGATGTTCATGTCGGCGGTCCCGGTCTTGCGCAACATGCGTGGGTCGCCGCCCGCGCCGCGGATCGCCGCGCGGAACGACCGCGCCACGTCGGTCCGCGGACTCACCATCACTGGCTCGACCCGGTCGTCCCAGTTGACGGTGCCGTTCGTGAGGTGGCCGTCTGCGATCTCGCGGATCTCGTCGACGGTGTACTCGGGCGGGACGCGCAACTGCACGCGCATCGTCGTCTCGACCGAGAGGCCGTCCTCGCTCATCCCGCCCGAGATGTCGACGGGCTTGGGCGTGACGCGCTCGAAGATCGGCACCCACTCGTCGGGGTCGAACTCGTCTTCGACGGCGTGCCACCAGTTGATCGCGTCCTGGATCGCGTTGTCGTCGGGCCGCGAGGAGTGGCCGGATTCGCTCGTCGCGACGTACGCCCCGCCGAGCAGGCCCCGATAGCCCAGCGTGATCCCCGTCCAGCCCGAGGGCTCGCCGTTGATGACGGCGTCGGGTGTGTCGCGGTGCTCAGCGAGATACCGGCCGCCACGGGAGTCGACCTCTTCGCCGACGACGCCCGCGAAACTCGCGCCGGTCTCGACGGCGACGACCGCCATCGCCGCGAGCGGGCCTTTCGCGTCGACGCTGCCCCGGCCGGTGAGCACGTCGTAGGTGCCGTCCGGCAATTCGCCACCGACGTGGGCATTATCGAGCGAGCGCCGTTCGACGGCGACGGGAATGTCGCCCGGGACGGTGTCGATATGCGAGGTCAGGAGGATACCGTCGTCGGCGGGGGCCCGGACGTTGCCCACCTCGTCGATCCAGACCTCCCGATCGTGGGTCTCGAAGAAGTCGACGAGCCGCTGGGCGCACTCCGATTCCTTCGGCGCGATCGACGGCGTCTCGACGAGGTCGACGAGCAACTGGCGGGCCGCCTCCTGGCTCACCTCGGTGGTCGGGATCGATGCGCTCACGACGACCCCCCGATCGCGCTATCCAGCGCGTCGATGGCCTGATCGATCTCACTCTCATCGATCGTCAGCGGCGGGAGCAGGCGGACGACGGTCCGCCCGGCCGGGAGGGCGAGCACCTGGTGTTCGATCGCGAGCTCTTTGAGGATGCGATTGGCGTTGCGTTTCACCTCGATGCCGACCATCAGGCCCTCGCCGCGGACCTCACGCACGCGGTCGCCGAGGCGATCGCGCAGGCCCGAGCGCAGTCGCTCGCCCATCGTGGCGGCGTGGTCCGGGATTCCGTCGGCGACGATCGTGTCGACGGTCGCACCGGCCGCCGCCGAGATCACCGGGCCGCCCGAGAACGTCGAGGCGTGATTGCCGTAGTCGTCGGCGATCCAGTCCCGACAGAGCGTCGCGCCGATCGGGAACCCGTTGCCCAGGCCCTTCGCGGTCGTGAGCACGTCCGGGACGACCTCGGCCTGCTCGATCGCCCACAGCGATCCCGTCCGACCGAGCCCGGTCTGGACCTCGTCGACGATCATCGCGGCGTCGTTGTCGGCGGTCACCTCGCGGACGGCCTGGAGGTACGCCGCGCTCGCGGGGTTGATCCCGCCCTCGCCCTGGACCGGTTCGACGATCACCGCAGCGGTGTCGGGATCGACCGCCTCGGCCATCGCATCGGCGTCGTCGTAGGGCACGAACTCGACGCCGTCGATCAGCGGCTCGTAGTGTTTCTTGTACTTGTCTTTCCAGGTGGTCGCGAGCGCGCCCATCGTCCGCCCGTGAAACGCCTGCATCGTCGCGACGATTTTCGTACTGTTCGTCGCCGACCGGGCGAACTTCAGCGCCGCCTCGTTGGCCTCGGTCCCCGAGTTACAGAGCCAGACGTTGTCGGCGTCGCCCGGGCCCGCCTCGGCGAGCCGTTCGTACAGCGCCGTCCGCGCGGGATTCGGGTACGAGGCCTGGACGTAGGTGATCCGATCGAGTTGGTCCCGGACGGCCGACTGGACGGCCGGATGCCCGTGGCCCAGCGGGACACACGCGTAGCTCGCGCCCAGATCGAGGTATTCGGTGCCCCGATCGTCGACGACCGTGGTTCCATTGCCCGATTCGATCGTGATGGGTTTTTCCGAAAAGACGAATCCGCCACTCATGACTCGCGTGCCTCCTGGTGAACTGTCGTGCCCGCGCCGTCGAGGGCCGCACGGATCGGTGCCTCGGAATTCGCGTCGGCGACGATCGCCGTCGGTGCGCCCGCATCGAGTGCTTCGGCGGCGGCCATGACCTTCCGGGTCATGAAGCCCTCGGCGCTCGCTTCGAGGGTCGCCCACTCGTCGGCAGTCGCGACCGACTCGATTTTCGTCGCCGGATCGTCGGGATCGCGATACACGCCCTCCACGTCGGTCAAGAGGACGAGATCGGCGTCGAGCGCCCCGGCGATCGCCGCCGCAGAGCGGTCGGCGTCGACGTTCACTGGTGTGATCCCGTCATCCTCTTGTCCTGCCATCGGTGGCCCGACCACCGGGGTGTAGCCCGCGTCGAGCAGCGTCTCCAGCGGGTCGGGATCGACGGTCTCGATCGACCCCGAGTGATCGCCGCGCTTGATCTTGCGTTTGCCGTCCTCGATGATTCGGATCGCGGACGTGCGCGGGCCGCTGATGAGTTCGCCGTCGACGCCGCTCAGCCCGATCGCGTCGACACCGGCGGTCTGTAAGTCCGCGACGAGATCGGTCCGGATACGCCCGAAGACGGCCTCGACGACGCCCATCGTCTCTGCATCGGTAAAGCGGCCCACGACGCCGTCGGGCGTCTCGACGTACTCGGGGTCGACCCCGCGCGATTCGAGGGCCTCGTCGACGGCGGTCGATCCGCCGTGGACCAGCACGACGCGCTCGTCGCCCGCGAGCGCGGCGACGTCGGCGATCGCGCCCGCGGGATCGACCGCGCGAGCGCCGCCCACCTTGACGACGACCGTCATGGGGCCCCCACCGGGTGGAGGCCCCGCTGGTCGAGTCCCGCGGTCTCATCGAGTCCGAGTGCGACGTTCGCGGCGTGGACGGCCTGCCCCGCCGAGCCTTTCATCATGTTGTCGATCGCCGCGAACACGACGACGCGGTCGTCCTCGGCGGCGAACCCGATCTCCGCACGGTTCGTCCCCGCGACGGCCTTCGGTTCGGGATAGCGGTAGACACCACCGCCGCCGGCGACCAGATCGACGAACGGTTCGTCGCCGTACGCGTCACGGAACGCTGTCCAGAGGTCGACCGTCTCCAACTCGCCCGCCGCTGCGGCCTCCGGAAAGGTGTGACAGGTCGCACTCGCGCCGCGGATCATATCGACCGCGTGCACCGTGAAATCGACCGAGCGGTCGAGATACGCCTCGATCTCGGCCTCGTGGCGATGCCCCGTCGGCGCGTAGGGCCGGACGACACCCGACCGTTCGGGGTGACTCGACGCCGCACCACCGCCCGCGCCGCCCTCGCTACTTCCGACTTTCACGTCGACGACCGTCCGGTCCGACGGTTCGAGAATGCCCGCCTCGACCAGTGGATAGAGGCCGAGCATCGTCGCGGTCGCGTTACACCCTCCGGAGGCGATCAGATCCGCGCCCGGGAGCGCGTCGCGATTGAGTTCCGGCAGGGCGTAGGTCGCCTCCTCGAGGAGTTCGGGGCGGGAATGGCCGTCGTAGTACTCGTCGTAATACCGCTCGTCAGGCAACCGGAAGTCCGCCGAGAGGTCGACGACGGTGTCGGCGGCGTCCCGAAACGCGTCGATCTGGTCCATCGAGACGCCGTGTGGCGTCGCGGCGAACAGCACGTCCACCGATGCGAGATCGTCGGGTTTCGAGAAGCGCAGGTCCAGATCCCGCAGGTTCGGGTGAACGTGGCCGATCGTGCGGTTCGCATCGCTCCGCGAGGTCGCCTGGACCACGTCGAAGGCGGAATGGTCGGCGAGCAGGCGGAGCAACTCCCCGCCCGTGAAGCCCGTCCCGCCGACGACGCTCGCGGTGTAGGTCTCACTCATTTCCTTCACCAACTGTTTCGAGGTAATCGACGACGCGCGCGGGCACGTCTTCGTCGCTCACCCCGTCGAGGGCCTTGAACTCGACGGTGTGGTTGATCTCGTGGACGGTGTAGCCCGTGACTTCGTCACCGTCGGTGCGTTCCATCAGGTCGATCCCGAGCAGGCCGCCGCCGACGGCGCTCGAGGCGTCGGCGACCAACTCGCGGACCTCGTCGCTGACCTCGAAGGTCGCGGTCTCGGCCCCTTTCGCGGCGTTGGTCAGCCAGTGATCCGAGGAGCGCACCATCGCGGCGACGACGTCGCCGTCCGCGGCGAGCACGCGAATGTCGCGGCCGGGCTTGTCGACGAACTCCTGGAGGTAGAATACCTTGTGTTCGTAGTGGCCGAGCACCTCCTTGTGCTCGAAGACGGCCTCGGCGGTGTTCGGCGAGTCGAGTTTCGCCATCAGCCGGCCCCACGAGCCCACGACGGGCTTGACGACGCACGGATAGCCCAACTCGGCGGCGGCGTCCAGCGCTTCGTCGCTCGTGAAGGCCACCCGTGTGGTCGGCGTCGGCACGCCCGCCCCGTCCAGCGCGAGACTCGTCTCGACTTTGTCCGCACAGATCCGCGCAGTCGCGGCGTCGTTGACGATCGGGATCTCGTAGCGATTCGCGAACTGGGTAATGTAGCGACTGCGCGAGGTCGCGAGACACCGATCGACGAGGACGTCGACGTCCTCGAACGAGTCCGGTGGGTCCGACAGATCGAACGTCTCGCGGCGGACGTCGATCTTTGTGACCTCGTGGTCGCGCTCGCGGAGTTCGCCGAGCAGGAGCTTTTCGTCCTCGCGAATCCGGCTGTAGAGGACGCCGACGTTCACGGCGACCCCTCCCCGAGCGGCGATGCGTCGCGGCTGGTCGATAGGTGTTCACACATAGGAATCAACGGCCTCCTGACGGCGCGAAGCGGCGTCGGCGACGGCGTCGCGAGCGTCGTCCAGCGCGTCGGCGTCCCGATCCAGCCGGTCGACGGCCCGATCGATCGACGCTGCCACCGCGGTGGGGGCTGGGCCGCCGCGTGAGTCGCGGCTGGCGACCGATTCGGCGGGATCGAGCAGGGCGTCGAGTGTCTCTCGATCGAGGTCCGGCGGGCGCTCGTCCAGGGCGTCGTCGATCGCATCGAGGAGCGCCTCGACCGAGGGCGTGCCGTCGCCAGCGACCTGGGCGACGATTTCGTGGGCGGTGCGGAACGGGACGCCCGCCATCGCGAGGCGGTCGGCGACACCCGTCGCGGTCCCAAAGCCAGTGCCGGCGTCGACGTCGGCCGGCCAGTCGGCGGTCGCGACTGCGCCGATCGCGACGGGGAGCGCGTCGGTGACCGCATCGATCGCCTGCCAGGCGTGGCGGTCGGCACGCTGCAGATCGCGGTTGTATCCCCGGGGGAGGCCCGCGAGTGTGGTCGCCAGCCCCGCGAACCCACCGGTCGCGTCGCCCGCACGCGCCCGGACGAGTTCCATCGAATCGGGATTTTTCTTCTGTGGCATGATCGACGACGTCGATGCGTAGTCGTCGTCGAGGGCGATCAGGCCGTCACTGGCGAACTCGATGGTGTCGGCGGCCAGCCCCGACAGCGTGATCGCGACGCCGGTCGCCGCCGCCGTGGCTTCGAGGAAGGCGTCGCGGGCGGCGACCGCGTCGGTCGCGTTCTCGACGACCCCCTCGAAGCCCAGCAGGGTGGCCGTGCGCTCGCGATCGATGTCGAAGGGGGTGCCCGCGAACGCCGCCGCGCCCAGCGGCGAGCGATTCGTGCGTTCGTAGGCATCGCGAATGCGCCCGGTGTCACGCGCGAGCGCGGACTCGTACGATAGCGCCCAGTGGGCGACGGTCGTCGGCTGTGCGGGCTGGCGGTGCGTGTAGCCCGGAATCAGCGTCTCGCGGTGGGCTTCGGCGAGTGCGATCAACTGGCGACGCGCTTCGACGAGCGCCCGTTGCAGGTCGAGCAGCCCATCACGCAGTGCCAGGCGCAGACACGTCGCGACCTCGTCGTTGCGCGACCGGGCGGTGTGCATCCGCCCGCCCGCCGGACCGATCCGATCGATCACGGCGGTCTCGATGGCTTCGTGGACGTCCTCGCCGTCGGGCAGGGCGTCGTATCCCGACTCCTCGATGGCGTCGAGTGCGGCGAGGATCTGGCCCGCATCCCCATCGTCCAGAATCTCCCGTTCGGCGAGCATCACGACGTGCGCGCGGTCGACCGCGAGGTCGGCCTCGAAGATGCGCCGATCGGCGTCGATCGAGGACATGAATTCGCGGGCGGGGCCGCCGCTGAAGCGGTCGCCACGGACCGCCGGGCTGGCCGCGCGGTCCTCGTCGGTCATCACTCAGTCGCCCCCGTCGGGGGTCTCGACCGCCGCGTCGTCCTCGGTCGTGGCCGTGGGCGACGCCGACCGCGCCAGACGGTCCTGGAACCCGTGGTATTTCGCGACGCCGGTCGCGTCGTCCTGGGTGATCCCGCCGGTGACGGCCGACTCGTCGAACGACGCGGCGGACTCGCTGTAGACCGCGTACTCGGACTCGCGGGCGACGGGACGGACCTGCCCGCCTTCCAGGCGGACGGTCACCGTGCCCGTCACGCGCTGCTGGCTCGAATCGAGAAAGCCTTCCAGGTCGTCGACCAGCGGCGCGTCGATCAGGCCCTCGTAGGCCTTTTCGGCCCAGCGCTGGTCGATCTGGGTCTTGAACTGGCGCTGTTCGGCGGTGAAGACCAGTTGTTCGAGCGCCTCGTGAGCGGTGAGGAGCACGGTCGCCGCGGGGTGCTCGTAGTTCTCCCGAACCTTCAGCCCGAGCATGCGGTCTTCCATCATGTCGGTCCGACCGACACCGTGGGCCCCGGCGCGCTCGTTCAACGTCTCGATCAGTGCGACAGGGTCGATATTTTCTCCGTCGAGGGTGATCGGGCGGCCGTCCTCGAAGGTGATCGTGAGGTCCTCACGTTCGCGATTCCCGGGTGTGGCGGTCCAGTCGTAGATGTCGTCCTCGGGGATCGTGGCGGGGTCTTCGAGTTCCGAGCCCTCGATCGAGCGACTCCAGAGGTTGGTGTCGATGGAGTACCGCCCGCCAGAGCCGCCCTCGACGGGCAACTCGCGCTCGGCGGCGTACTCCGACTCCCATTCGCGGGTCAATCCGAGTTCGCGCACGGGCGCGATCACGTCCATCTCGGTCGCCCGCCAGACCGCCTCGAAGCGCAACTGGTCGTTGCCCTTGCCCGTACAGCCGTGGGCGAGCGCGCTCGCGCCGTGCTCGCGGGCCGCGTCGGCGATGGCTTCGGCGATGACCGGCCGGGCGAGCGCGGTCCCCAGCGGGTAGCCCTGGTAGGTCGCGTTCGCGCGGACGCTGTCGAGACACAACTCGGCGAACTCGGCTTTGGCGTCGACGACGACGTGCTCGAGGCCGAGCGCCTCGGCAGTCTCGCGGGCCTCGTCGAACTCCGCGGCGGGTTGGCCGACGTCGACGGTGACGCCGAGGACCTCGTCGTAGCCGTACTCTTCTTTCAGCAGCGGTACGCAGACGGTCGTGTCGAGCCCGCCCGAGAAGGCGAGCGCGACGGTCTCAGTGGTGGATGTCATCGGTGGGTCGTGTGTCGCTGATTTCGATAGATCGGTGGTGACTGGGTGGTACGGCGAGCGAACGATCGGGGTGGTGAGAATGATGTGGGCCTACCGGCCCGTTCGGCGTCGTCGCTCACCGTCGGCACAGCGGGACGCCGACCGCTGGGCTGTCGGGACGGGATCGGCCGACGAGCCAGCCGCAGTCGTCATACTGCCGTGTTGGCCAGTCGGGATACAAATAGCTTCCGAGACGCGCCAATACGGTCGGGGGTGGACGTCCTAGACGACCTGGGCCGAGGCGTCCTGGAGATCGACCGGTCGGTCGCCGGCAGCCAGCGCGTCGACGTGGTCCTGGACGGTGTGGACGGTCTCGCCGGCGGTACACGGTGAGACCTGCACGAGTTCGCCGTCCTGGTACTCCGCGAGGCCCATCACCGGCAGCACGATCGTCGTCTCCGTCTCGACGTCCGACTCGGGCCCGCTCGATCGCGTCTGATAAAACGAGTCCAGCGAGACGTTCGTCGACAGTGCCCACTGCTGGAACTCCGCGACCCGGTTGAGCACGTAGCGTCCCTTGAGCGATCTCGCCGCGACGCTCTCTCGGGAGATCTGGTCGCCCCAGACGACGACCGAAAACGACTCGATCTCGTCGTCGCCTTCCAACTGCTCCAACCGTTCGAGGATGGCTTCCTGGCGCTGGTGGGCGCCCTGGGGGTGGAGTGAACGGACGAAGAGTTCGAGGGAGGGGGGTGTCATTGGAGGTCGAAATCTTGGACACCTTGGCTCATATAGATATTGTATAGCTTCAAAATCGAGGCGGCTTGCATGAATTAGGAATGACCATGAAAGATAGTGGTTCCGGGCGGTAGAGACAGTTTCAGTGGGCATCCCTGTCCGGAAGAAAAACCTTGTACGAAGGAATGATTGGGGTGCTCCGGACCGTGACCGCTGTCGGGGCCGGTGCCGACGGGGCGTCCTCGATGGTCGCTCGCGAGCTATGTCAGGCGTCGACGGTTGGGACTGCTCGCGAATCGTCGGTCGAAATCGGTCGGGGGCGTCCGATCACGCGATTTCGTAGCCAAGTTTGATAACCCTTCACACCCAAGTTCGAGCGTACGATGGATATTGCCGATATCGCCACGAGAGAGTACGTCGACGTGGACGGGAACGAACGGATCGCGAAGGTCCGGTCGATCTTCGAGCGCGAGCGGCCGCGTGGCGTGATCGTCCTGGAGGACGGCGAGTACGCCGGGGTGCTCTCGGAGCGCCAGTTCGTCCAGAGTCACGTCGAGGATCGCGCCAAGGCTGCCAAACTCGCCCGGAACGCGCCCAAAGTCGAGCGGACTGCCGACGTCCGCGAGACGGCCCGCGTGCTCGTCGAGAGCGGGTCCCGCGTCGCGCCGGTGTTCGAGGCCGACCGACTCTGGGGGATCGTCACCGACGACGCGATCCTCGGGGCCGTCCTGGAGAACCTCGAAGCGATCGACGTGTCGGACGTCTACACCGAGTCGGTGACGACCGTCTCCGAGGAGACCACGCTCGGGAAGGCGATCAACCTGCTTCGCGATCGGGGCATCTCCCGATTGCCGGTCGTCGAGGACGGCGTTCTCACCGGCATCGTCACGACCCACGACATCGTCGATCTGGTCGTCCGGAACATGGACAAATCGACCGTCGGCGAGCGCGCGGGCGACGTCGATCGGATGCTCGACCTGCCGGTGTACGACGTGATGTCGAGCCCCGTCGAGACGATCACCGTCGACGAATCGGTCCGGACCGCCGTCGACCGGATGCTCGCCAACGACTACGGTGGCCTGGTCGTCACGCCCGAACGCGACGACAGCCTCGTCGCCGGGGTCGTCACCAAGACCGACGTGCTCCGGGCGCTCACCTTCACCGAAGAAGAGCACATGGACGTCCAGATCACGAACGTCAACTTACTCGATACGTTCTCTCGGGACAGCGTCCGTGAGGGCATCGAGGCGGTCGCTGACAAGTACCAGGACATGCAGGTCCAGCACGCTCACGTCCGCCTCCACCAGCACAAGGAGCGACTCCGGGGCACGCCGCTGATCCAGTGTCAGATCCGCCTGCGGACGAACAAAGGCCAGATGGCCGGGTCGGGCGAGGGCTACGGCGCGAAGACCGCGTTCAACGTCGCCTGTGACAAACTCCAGCGAAACGTCCTCCAGGCGAAAGGGATTACGAGCGACGAGGAGTACCGCGGACAACTCCTCCGGAAACTCGGTGAACTGTAGGAGACCCGCCACCGTCGGACACTCGGCGGGCGGTCTGGGCGCTCTCGACGCCTGTCGCTGTGGCCGATCACTCCTCCTCTACGGTCTCTCCTTCGTCCTCTCCTCCCTTCTCGTCCCCTTCGGTCTCTCCGTCCTCGTCGTCGACGACGTCGACTCCGCGATTGTTGACTGCGCTGGGGTCGAGGCCGACCTCCTGAAGGAAGGTCTTGTACTCGCGCTCGCACTGCTCGGCGTCTTTCTGGCGGTCGCTCGCGCGATCACACAGCGCGACCAGGTCCTCGGGGACGTCGTTGGTGTGGACGATCCAGTGGTTGATGAGGTCGCTCAGCCGTCTGATGGGCGAGGTGAAGTGCCCGTAGATCTCGAAGTTGAGCGCGTGATGCCCGCCGAACGGGTCGTTCATGTACCGGGCGCGGGGCATGACCTTCATCACGGCCCACTGGATCTTGTCGAGTTGGCGCTCGGGCGCGGATTCCAGCGTCGCGTTGACGGCTTTCCGGGGGTCTTCGAACCCACCGCCGGAGATCGAGACACCGTCGAGGTCCTGGATTTCCTGGAGCGCCTCGTTCCACTCCTCGGGGCTCGGTTGGGGATGGACGCGGTACATCGCTTCGACGCCCCGATCCCACATGAGAACGTGCGTGACGGCCTTGTTGGCCTTGAGCATGCACTCCTCGACGATGGTGTGGGCGCGATCCCGCCGCGGATTGAGGACGAGCGAGCCGTCTTCTTTGCGCTGGTCGTGCATCCGATCGGCTAGTTCCCAGATCGATGCGGTCTTCTCTGCGAGATCGACCGACTGGTCTTCGAGCAGGTCCGCGGCGGTCTCTGGTTCGTCCAGCAGGCGCTCGGCCTCGCTGTAGGTCAGGCGGGCGTCCGATCGGATGATCGATTTGTAGATCTCGATCGAGTCGTAGCCCAGATGCTCGGGATCGAGGTGCATCTCGACGGTGTGCGCGAGTCGGTCCTCGTTCGGGACGAGCGAACAGACCGTCTCCGCGAGGATCGGCGGGAGCATGTGGACGGTGTATCCGGGGAGATAGACGGTGTTCGCACGCTCGACGGCGCTGTCCCAGATCGCCGTCTCGGGGTTGACGTAGTGAGTCACGTCGGCGATGTGCACCCAGAGGACGATCTCGTCGTCGCGGCGCTCGATCGAGACGGCGTCGTCGAAGTCCTGGGCGTCGACGGGGTCGGTCGTCCACGTCGTCAGATCGCGCAGATCCTCGCGCTCGGAGAGTTCCGCGTCGACGTCAGACTGGACGTCGTCGGTCAACTGGTCGGCTTCGACTTTCACGGCGTCGGGGAACTCGTCTGGAATGCCGAACTTCTCGAACAGTTCCTCGCGTTTGTTTTCGAGGTGGCGGGCCATCTCCGCGTCGATCTCGACGGGGCCTTTGGCCTCGGCGGTCCCGGCCTCGGCGTTCGCGTCGGTCATGGGCGGGGTACGCGGACCGATCGGGTAGGCGTTTCGACGCCCTCTCGATTTCACTCCCGGGACGTGTCGTCGGACTCGAACCCGTCGGTCTCGCCAGTGACCGTAGTGTAGATCTCGGCAAGAACGGCGATCAGGACCGTCGAGACGACGGCCCACCAGAACGTGCTCGCGAGCCTGAAGGCCGGAACGGCGAATCCGACGACGGACTCCATCACCGCGCCGGAGTCGTGATTCGTCGTCCACCGAATCCCGTCGAGGACCGAGAACGGCGTCACGGTGACGATCCAGACGAGGACGATCCCCAGCAGCGACCGGCGGTGATCGCGTGCGATCTCCGCGCTCCGCCCGAGAGCGGCGAACGGACCCCGGTTTTCGACGGCGATGGCGAACGGGACGAACGGGACGGTTACCGCGGCGTAGATCCAGAGTCCGGCCAGAGCCACGAGTCCGAGCACGACCATCGGAAGCCCGATGACGGCGAGCAACTGGAGGCCGAGGAGAGCCACTGCGAGGGCCACGCCGAGAGCGATCTGGACGACCAGCAGCGATCCCACGGCCCGGAGGATGCGGTCTGTGAACACGCCGAGGTCGACGGTGTCGAGTGTGTCGATCTCGCGGACGAACAGCCGACAGGCTCCGACGGTGACGACCAGCGAGAGGCCGCCCCCGACGAGCGTGAGGACTCCGATCCAGACCTTTCGACCGGTACCCAGGTAGGTGAAATAGTCCATCGTTCGTCCGACTGCCCTGGGATCGAACCCCGAGTCCAGCAACGTCTCGACGACGACGAACAGCAAAAAGACGATCATCCCAGACGGCGTTTTCGCCCGATCGATGCCCCTACCGATCACCTGCCCAACACGGAATGCCACGGATATTTTCCGGTTCGGCTCCGGCAACTTTAGTGACTGCGGTCGTCGGCATCTCGTACCAGCGTGAACGCCGAGCGGTTACTCGGGGCGGACCGCGACGTCTCGAATCTCGCGCAGGCGCACGACCGCCTCGACGAACACGCCGATCAGCGCGAGTTGGACGGCCGTCAGCAGCGCCGCCCGGAGCAGGCCACCGACGAACGGGACCGCGATCGCGAGCAGCGACCCGACGAGGCCGACGAGAACGCCGACCGCGAGCAGCGTAGCGACGACTGCGACCGTCGCCCGATCAGTCGCCGCGAGCGCCCACGCGCGATCGAGTGCGCCGGCGGCCGACCGATCCTCGATCGCGATCGTGACGAGCGCGATCGCGCCCAGCGTCACGACCGCGATCCCCGGAACGACGGCGAGGAGTGTGCCGCCGAGCGCGAGCGGGGCGAGGACGACCGCGAGCGCGACCGTCGAGGCCATCGCGCGGCCGATCCGGCGGGTGAACGGGCTTCGATCGCCGGGGACGGCCGGGCCCATCGTGCGGGCCGCGACGACGTGGGCGTACAGCGTCACGACCGCCGTTCCGATCCAGAGGGCCGCGAGTATGGCGAGGACGCCACCCGCGACCCACCAGCGCCGACTCACCAGCGTGGTCGGGAGGCCGAACAATATCGTCGCGAGCGTGCCATAGGAGGCCACGAGATAGCTTCCGAACAGGAGTCCCGCGACGGGCACCAGCGACGCCGACAGCGATCGGCCGAGCCCATCGGTGATCGTCGCGACCGGGTCGATCCGCATACAGAGGGGCGGATCGGCCCGGACAAAACGGTGTCGAGGCCGACGCCGGCCGCCGCGGTCAGCCGGACGATTTATTCACGCTCGCGGGCGATCACCGCGCATGGACGTGAAATCGCGACACCACCTCCGCGCGGACGCCATCGACGCCATCGACACGGCGCTCGCGGACCGACTCGGCGTGCCCCTCGACGGTGACACCTACGAACGCGTGACCTTCGAGGCCGACGACCGGGAACTCGTGCTGGTCGACGGCGACCCGCTCGTGCTCTACCTCGACGAGGAGTCGGTCGGCGGGGCCGACGGCGACCCGTTCGTCACCGTCCGGGGCGCGAACGCGACCGATCCCGAGCGCGCGACCGTCACGGTCGACGCCGGCGCGATCGAGTTCGTCTCCGACGGCGCGGACGTGATGCGCCCGGGCATCGTCGCGGCCGACGACGCGATCGAGGCGGGCGACCCGGTCGTCATCGTCGAAGAAGCTCACGGGAAGGCGCTCGCGGTCGGGCGCGCACGCGTGGAGGGGTCCGACATGGTCGGTGAGGAGGGGAAGGTCGTCGACTCGATCCACCACGTCGGTGACGACATCTACGAGTTCGCGCCGTAGCTCCGGGCGACGCCCGCCGATCGGCTGGCGCCCGGTCAGTGCCAGGCTCGATCGAGCACGTCCGGGCGGCACTCGCCGGCCGTCCGGGTCGGCCCGCCGATCACGTCGACGGTGACGGTCGCGGGCGCGAACAGGTCGCGATCCAGGTCGGCGTACGCCCAGTCGGCGTCGTCGAAGATCGATTCGAACGGCGCCTCGGCGGTCGAGACGAGCGCGGCGGGATCCGGGCCCTCGCCGTCGACGGTCAGGTGGACCTGGCCGCCGTGGGCGACGGCGTCGGTCCCGCGCGCCATCGCGACGCGTTCGTCGGCGGCGACCGGTGGGACTGGCGCGCGACCGCTGGCCGACTGGAGGGACGCGAGGTCGCCGTCCGCTTCGAGCCATCGATAGACGCCCAACTCGGCCGCACGGGCCGCCGCGGCGACGCTGCCGGTGAGACTCGCCGTCCGGAAGCCCACGAGCGTCACGGCGGACTCCGCGACACCCGCTCGATCAGCGACCTCGCTCGCGATGGCGTCGGTCGGTCGCTCCTCGGTTTCGAGACACAACACCGCCATCTCGAAAGACTCGTCGTGCGCGAGGTGTGCGAACACGTCCTCGGCGGCGGCGAGTGCGCGAGCCGGCCCGCTGCCCAGCGCCTCCTGGTCACCGGTGAACTCCCAGCCCGCTTTCTGTGAGCCCAGCAGGGCGAGACCGGGGTGATCGGTCGCGACCGTCACCACTGGGCGGGTCGCGCCCGCGACGCCGTCGAGGTCGGTCTGGACGCTCGCCAACCCCCCGGTCTGGATGTCGACGACGAGCGCGCCGGCTTCGAGGCCGCCGCGGTGTTCGATTCCACAGTCGAGAACGGTCGCGCCCGAGTCGAGACGATCGACACCGATGCCGTACTCGTCGGCGAACTCGACGGCCTCGTCGACGATCTCGGTCGCCCCGCGATTGAGTGGATCCATACCACCGCGTGCGCGCCCGAACAGTCAACGGTTGCGGTCGATCGCGTGGAACGGTTGCGGTCGATCGCGTGGCCGGGGCTTCCGATCAGTAGTGATCCCGAACCGGTTCGCGCCCGAGTTCCGCGGCGAGGTCCTCGACTTTCTCGCGAGCGCGCTGGTCGACCGTGCGTTTGTCGTCGACTTTCAGCGTCGTCTCGACGCGGTCGCCGTCGACGGCGTCGTGGGCCGCCTGCGCCGCTGCGAACAACGTCTCGGTGTCCTCGGCCTCGATGATCGTCCCCATCGGCGTGGTCTCGTAGGCCACGTCGAACGCCTCCAGCGCTTCGACGGCCTTGGCGACCTGGCCGGCGAGACTCCCTTCCATCATCGGTACGACGGCGAGAAATCCGAACACGCTCACGATCGGTCCCTCCCGGTCGTCGATTGGGTCCGTGACATCGTCGGTCGTTGGGCGGGCCACCTGTTGAACGGTTCGATCAGGCGGCATCGATTGCCGGTATCCGGTCGGGACGCCGGACCGCAACGCCGTTGTGGCCCCGGTGTGAACAGTGGACTGTGACCGACTGGCGTGATTCGATCGCCGCCGAACGGATGGAACTGGACGGAGCGTTCGCCGACCGCGTGACGGACGCTGGCCTCTCGAACCGGCAGTGGGATCTGGTGATGGCTGCCGTCGAGATTCGCATCGAGACCCCCGAGTCGCCCGCCGAGGCGGAACTCCGGGCCGACACCAGCGCGCTCGGGTCCGTCCTCGACGAGTTGGTCGCGATGGACGACGAGGGCGTGGTGGGCACGTCGAGCGGTGACGACGGCGGCTTTCTGGACTGGCTGGGGTCGCTCACCGACGACGAGACCAGCGAGATGCGAGCGACGGCCGCGGGGCTGGCCGAGGCCTACGTCGAGACCCTCGAAACCCGACTCCGGGAGTCCGGTCGGTGGACGGCCGTCTGCGAGCAGGCTCGTGACGACGAATAGCGCGGGACTGGCCGGTCGCCCTAGATCTCGTCGCCCGCACGGAACAGCGTCATCTCCTCGGCTTCGTAGATGTTGATGAGTTCCGTGACGATCTCGTCGTAGGTCTCCTCGTCGACACGGAGGCTGTCCAGGCGGTCGACCGTCTGTTCGGTGAGTTCGACTGTCGGCATGCCTGACCGTTGGCCCGCCCGGTACAAAAAACGATACCCCCGGTAGTACTCGTCGTCTCTGGCCGTCTCGACCCGGCAACGACGGGCTGATCGCTCGATCGGACGGGTCGACTCGGACCCCGTCTCGCTCGCTCGATCGCCCGGGAATACGTCCACTTCAGTCTTCCAATCTGTACGGTATGTTTATGTGCCATGGCTTCGATGACCGCGATGAGTGCGCACGTGGCGCACTCGGTGTCCCCCATGCCAGTGTCAGACCTGATGCGGTCGAACGTCGTCACGGCCTCGCCCGAGAGTTCCATCGACTCCCTCGCGGAGTCGATGCGTGACCACGGCGTCGGAAGTGTGGTGATCGAAGACGACTCAACGGTGTCCGGCATCGTCACCGATCGCGACCTCGTCACACGAGTCATGGCCGAGAACGCCGACTGGTCGACTCTGCAGGCGAGCGACGTCATGACGCCCGATCTCCAGACTGTCTCCGCAGACACTGGGATCGCTGAACTCGTCGAAACCCTCAGTGAGGAAGGTGTCCGGCGCATGCCCGTCGTCGAGAACGACGACCTGGTTGGGATCGTCGCACTCGACGACGTGTTCGCGTTGCTCGCGGTCGAACAGGATCGCCTTGCGAACGTCGTAGAGGCCGAATCACCCGTCTTCGAGTGATTATTCGGGGCGGCGTCTGCACCCCTCCGACTGCTTTTCCACCCCTCGTCCTCGTTTCGGCGGGAACTGTCTTCACTCGCGGGGCCGAAGGGGCCCCATGACCACGCCACCTCGTCGCCGTGGAGGCCCGAGCGCATGACCGGTCCTCACCAGGACCAGCCACTCAAGCGCGCGGGCGCGGACCCCGCGGCCGCCGAGGCGAGCGTCGTCCTCGTCCACGGACGCGGGGCGACCGCGGACAGCATCCTCCAGATGGCCGACGCGTTCCCGGACGGCGTCGCGTACCTGGCTCCTCAAGCCGCCCGGAACACCTGGTATCCGAACCCGTTTACCGCGCCCGTCGAGACGAACGAACCCGGCCGGTCGTCGGGATTGCGCGCCGTCGGCGACGCCGTCGCGGTCGCGACCGACGCCGAGATCCCTCGCGAGCGCGTGGCACTCGTTGGCTTCTCTCAGGGCGCGTGTCTGGCCAGCGAGTTCCTCGTGCGCAATCCGGACCGCTACGGTGGGCTGGCCGCACTGAGCGGCGGGCTCGTCGGTGAGTCGATCGATCCCGACGAGTATCAGGGCGATCTGCAGGACACGCCGGTCTTTCTCGGCTGTAGTGACGTCGACCCGCACATCCCGGTCGAGCGCGTCCACGAGACCACCGCGGTGTTCGAGCGGTTGGGCGCGGACGTGACCGAACGGCTGTACGACGGCATGGGTCACGGCGTCAACGCCGACGAGCGGAGGGTCGTCGCGGACATGGTCGCGGATCTGCTCGACGACGGCGAATGAGCCGGCCGTGAAAAATGCGATCTTACTGCGGGAAGATGCTCTGGCCCGCGCTGCCCGAGACCTCGGTCAGACCGGCGTGGACGTCAGCGATGCGCTCGCGGACGTTCCGCCCGCCGACGCGGGGGTCGAAGACGTCCTTGTTGGGCGACCAGTCGACGCCGTTGTAGAAGGTGTCGCGCTCGTCTGCGACGCCTTCGGGCGGGATGATCTCGTCGATGTGGTCGGTGTACAGGTCGGCCAGCGTCCGGGTGAACTCGTACTGGTAGCGAGTGTCCTTGTTGACCTTCGCGATTCCCCGTCCCATGAAATCAGAGAGCTGATCGGACTGCAGCCCTGAGGAGCCGTGGAGAACGAGCGGCGTGTCCAGGCCGTGATCAGCGAGTGCCTGGCTAATGTCGCTGGCCAGGTCGGGCTTGAGGTCGAGGTCTTTGCCTTTCGCGACGCCGTGCTGTGTTCCGACGGAGATGGCGAGCAGGTCACAGCCCGTCCGGTCGACGAACTCGACGGCCTGCCCGGGGTCGGTGTAGAAGGCCTCTTCAGCGACGATCTCGTCTTCGACGCCTTTGATCTGGCCGAGTTCGGCCTCGACGAGGATCTCCTCGTCGGCGGCCTCGGTCTTCTGGACGACTTCCTTCGAGCGGGCGACGTTTTCCTCGAAGTCCTCGTGGGAGGCGTCGATCATGATCGAGGAGGGGATGGCCGTCTCGACTTGCATGTCGATGAAGTCCATGTCCGTCTGGTGGTCCATGTTGAGGAACACGCCGATGTCGTACTGGTCGGCGACGACGTCGATATAGTTCCCCATGGCGCGCAGGCCGTCTTCGGCGTCGCCGTTGCCGGCGAACCGACAGGCCCCGGCGCTCATCTGGATCAACAGATCGGAGTCCTTCCGGGCGGCCCCCTCCATCAGACCGGCCATGATCTGGGGCTCCGCGACGTTGCTCGCGACGAGACCGTAGTCCTCGTCCTGGGCGTTCTCGTAGACCGTCGCCAGTTCTGCGCCTCCGTAAAATGGCATTGTACACCGGGCGTTTCGGAGCCTGGGGCTTACAGGTTGCGATGCGGGCCGGTCCCGGTGAATCTGTCCGGGGGTTCGCACTCGCGGCCACCTTACCGCATCGACCACAGCCGAACGTCGTCGATCCGGGCCTCGGGGTCCAGATCGCGCGCACTCGGGCCGTGGACCTCGACGACCTGTGAGGAGACCGAGACGGCGGTCTTCAGCGCGTCTTCGTCGCTCCGCCCCTGTTCGTACGCCCAGAGCGCCCCCGCGAACATCGAGTCGCCCGCGCCGACGGTGTCGACGGCGTCGACGTCCAGCGCGGGGGCGTACAGCGTCTCCTCGGGCGTGACGAGCATTGCGCCCTCGCTGCCCATCGAGGCGAGCACGCGCTCGAAGCCCATGCTCTGGAGTTCGCGAGCGGCCTGGGCACAGTCGTCGATCGAGTCGATGTCGACGCCGGTCGCGGCTTCGAGTTCGACCTCGTTGGGCTTGACGTACTCCGCGCCGTGGTCGAGTTCGACCAACTGCTCGCCGTGGATGTCCAGGGCAGTCTCCCAGTCGCCCGCCGAGGCGATCCGATCGACCGCGTCACTCGACAGGCCCGGCGGGAGCGATCCACCGATGTTCAACACGTCGGGGTCGTGGTCCTGGGCGGTCGCGATGATGTCGTCGACGATCGACGGGTCGACGTCCGGGCCCGACTGGTTGAGTTTGTACTCGTTGCCCGCGGCGTGGATCGTCGTGTTCAGTCGGGTCGGCTCGTCGGTCCCGACGAAGTCGGTGGGCACGTCGTAGTCGGCGAGGTCCTGCTCGATGAAATACCCCGTGAACCCGCCGGTGATGCCCGTCGCGACGGTCTCGGCGTCGAACGCGCGGAGGAACTGCGAGACGTTGATCCCGTTGCCGCCGGAGTCGAACTGCGCGCCCGTCGAGCGCTGGACGCGGCCGGCTTCGAGGTCTTCTTCGATCTGGACGGTCTGGTCGACGGCGGGGTTCGGTGTGATCGTGAGTATCATCGTATCACCCGGCCAGGCCGGGAGTGGTCATCGCCCGGAACCACTCGCGCGTCGCCTTTAAACGGGTCGAATTCACTCCGCGCCGACGGGTCGGGCTGTGGGTCCGGACAGAAAGGCAGTTGAGCGCCGGTCCCAAAGCGGGGCCAAATGCGACTCGCGATTCCCAACAAGGGCCGATTGCACGATCCGAGCGTCGATCTCCTGGAGCGTGCCGGCCTCCACGTCCGGAACGGTGCCGACCGGCAACTGTACGCAGAGACGGTCGATCCGGACGTGACGATCCTGTACGCCCGCGCGGCGGACATTCCCGAGTACGTCGCCGACGGGGCCGCCGACGCGGGGATCACCGGCCTCGATCAGGTTCGCGAAGCCGACACCGGTCGGCTGGACTCGCTGCTCGATCTGGAGTTCGGGGAGTGCCGTCTCGTCCTGGCTGCCCCCGAGGACGGGGCGATCGAAACCGCCGACGACCTCGACGGTGGGCGCATCGCCACGGAGTTCCCGACGATCACGCAGACCTACCTCGACGAGGCGGGCATCGACGCCGCGATCACCGAGGTGTCGGGCGCGACCGAACTCACGCCACACGTCGACATCGCGGACGCCATCGTCGACATCACCTCGACGGGGACGACCCTGCGGATGAACCGCCTCGCGGTGATCGACGAGGTGCTCGACAGCTCGGTCCGCCTGTTCGCCCGCGAGGAGACCCGCGACGACCCAAAGGTCCAGCAGGTCGCGACGGCGCTCGGGTCGGTCGTCGCCGCCGAGGACAAACGCTACATCATGATGAACGCGCCCGCCGACCGACTGGACGACGTCGAGGATGTCCTCCCCGGCATGGGTGGGCCGACCGTCATGGACATCCCCGACCGGGACGCGCTCGCCGTCCACGCCGTCGTTGCCGAGCGCGAGGTGTTCGAGACCGTCACTGCGCTCAAGGAGGTCGGCGCGAGCGACGTGCTCGTCACCGAGATCGAACGGCTGGTCGAGTGACTCGTCCGCTGGCCTGATCGAGTAGCCGGGAGCGATTTGTACCCGGCGCGTGTCGGCGTGGACATGACCGACGACATCGACGCCATCGCTGACTCGCTGGGGGCCGTCAAGGCCGGCCCGTCGATCGGGGCCGCCGAGGTGGCCGACGTCGTTATCAGTCAGGATTCTGTCGCGTTCACACTGGAGACGCCGGCGGGATCGACGGTCCACACCGAGGTGGTCCGCCCACCCGTCTGGGGCCCGAACTGTGCGCTCAAACGCCTCTGTGCGACGTATGGCGTCGAGCCACCCGACTTCGAGGCGTTCGAGGGCGAACAAGTGCCGGTCCGGCGGACCCTCGATGAGGGTCGCCCGCGCCTCGAAATCGACGTCGACGCGCTGTGATCGACGGGGCACGCGCTCAGCGACAGGGCACGCGCTCAGCGACGGCGCCGCGCTCAGTGGCGGCGCTCTGCGTGCCGTCTCGGTGGACCTTTGGGGGTCCTGTGGCTACAGCACGCATGGAGCGTCACGAGATTCGCATCGCGGACGGCGACGTCGAGATCGAAGCCGAGTCGGGATGGGCGACCGTCGGGTCGGTCGAGGCCGTCGAGGCCCTCGTCGGTGAGACCTACGAGATCGAGTACACGAGTCGGCAGTCCGCGACGGCCTGGCTGAACACCGACAGCGAGGACCGGGTCACGATCGAACTCCGGGAGGCGCTCGACGAGTTCGCACTCGATCCCGACCGGGCGAGCGACGTGCTCGCAGAACCGACCGAGTCGGGCGAGAGTGGGCACTCGAAGCGAGCAGAGACGTTCGCGGACCGACTCGTCGAAATCTTCGATCTCCAGGGTGCGGATCGGTGATTGAGATCGAATTCTGTCTCTGACTGGCCGGTATTCTCCACGGACCGAATTGAGTGTTACAGCTACCCGAACAGGAGGAAAGCGATAGCAGTCAGTACGACGCCGAGTGAGAATGCACCCGCCGTCGCCGCAGTCAGGTATTGCTTTGTCCGTTCGAGTCGGTGCTGGCCGGCCCCAGTTTCGACGCCGAACTGGTGGTTCGCACAGGTCTGACACCACCTCTCGACCGTCGGGGTTGGACCGTCGACTCCCGTAACCCCGATGTGAGCGACTGGATCGGTCCACTCTCCGACCGTCGCACCGACGGCTACGTCGACGGTTGCCGACTCCGGAACGTGTTCCTCACAGTATGGGGATTCACACTGAACGGTGTCGCCTGACGATCGCCTGATCTCTGTTCGATCACTCATCTGTCGGTCGATCGATATCCATCACTTCGATCGTCTCCAGATACGCCTCTTCGTCGATGGAGCCATCCAGATAGGCCCGGAGCGAACTCTCGGGAACGATCGCTTGAACCTCGGCGGTGACGACTGTCAGCGTCACCGGTTGCTCATCAGACTCTTCGACAACTGCTGCGTACTCCGCGGCGATCCCGTTGAGTTCGGTCTGGAGAGCGTTGACACTCTCTGCGTCTGTTGGATAGTCCATCGCGATCGTGCCATCGTCGGAGATGAACACACGAGCGTTCGGGTAGTACTGATTTATCTGACGGTGGAACGCCGTTGCGAGTGGTTTCGACTTCGCGACCGAGTCGGGTGGGTTCTCGACGGTGGATGGTCTCCGGTTGTCGGCGCTACTTGGCCCCGTAAACCAGAGGCCTCCGAGGAGTCCAATGGCCCCGACTCCACCGATTCCTCCGAGGAATTTACGACGATCCATCGGTCTGACCCCCATCGTTGACCTCGTCGACGAGGAGGACCTCGCTCTGGATGTTCTTCGGCTCTTCACTGACCAGATAGATCCCGTTCCACTCGACGTAGTGGCCGTCGGTCGTGAAAAAGAAGATCGCGTCCCCGTTTTCACCGTACGAACCGTCCATCTGTGGGCTTTCGACGACCTCGAAACAGCCACTTTTGTCTTCTCGGTGGGTCGACTGAAGGCACTGGTTGGACGAGACGATCTGACGATTGTTCGTCAGTTTCGAGTTCACCGAGGAAACCTTGCCCTGTGCTGTGTAGTAGGAGATCACCTGACCGTTTTCAGACAACAAATACACGTGATGAACGTTCGTGCGGTCGTTGAGGTATTTGTACCGGTCGATGAGATTCTGTCTTTCGAGCGAATTGTCCATTACGAACGGTGGCTGTCCCTGTACGAGGCCGTACTGGTTTTTCTCAGTGATCTTCACTTCGTATTTGTACGATTCACCGATCGTGACGTTTCCAAGGTCTTGGTTGGTGTCTGCAGCCAGTTGTTCGCCGGTTCCAGTGTTCGGTGAGTTACAGCCTGCGAGAACGATCAGGAGAACGATTCCGAGGCCGATCAGTGTCGATTTACTCGTCATGGGATTGTTCGGGCGAGTCGCCCGATTGTGGTCGAAGGGATTGACCCAGGGACTGATATCCTTACGATTCTATTCGATCGGGCAGTCCGTCACACTGATCGTACGATGGTGGGGTTTGCTCTGGGTCGATCGGATCGCCCTCGACATCGACGTCGGTCGGGTGGTCGGCTGGATCCGATCCTGGGGGGCCCCTAATGGCGAATTGTTCGTCAACCTGGTATGGAAGATGACACTTGAAGACGGCCCGCGTGGCGTCACTCGACCGCGCGTTGTAGTCTGCGATCAGCGTTTCGAGAACGTTTTGATTCCCAGTAATTCGTTCCTGGATGCGTCCGTGCCGCGTCTCGGCCTGCCGACTCCATGTCTCTGGGTCCTCTCCGTGGATGTCGTAAAACCGATCGAGTTCGTCGTAACTATTCTGGACTTGTGCTCGCTGGGCCTGGATGTCCTCGTACTGGCGGCGGAACCAGCGGTACTCCTGGATCGCGGTGTCGGCGTCCATCTGGTCACTAACGATCTCTTCACCGGCCTGTCGCTGTTCGAACCACGGGAGAAACGGGAACCACACGTAGGAAATGACGTTGAGGACGACGAACAGCGCCAATCCAATTGCGATTATCGTCGCCCAGTCCCGCTGGGATTTCTTCGCTGGCATATACGAGTCCGTCGAACCCAGTGGTCAGACTTTCTTTCGATTCGGATTTTCCGACTGTCCTTGGCAGTGGCTGGGCAACCAGACGATCCGAACTGATTTCCAGGCGCGGTCTCCGCAATATCGTCGCGGATCGGTAGTCGAACTCCTCGATCGGACGCCGTCCGGCCGATCAGTCGAGCAGACCCAGCTCTTCGAGTCGGGAGACGATCTTGTCGACCGCCTTCTCGGCGTCGACTGGCTCTTTGCCGCCCGTGATCACGAGTTTCCCCGAGCCAAAGAGCAGCGCCACCACGTCGGGGTCCTCCAGTCGGTAGACCAGACCGGGGAACTGCTCGGGTTCGTACTCGATGTTTTCGAGCCCGAGGCCGATCGCGATCGCGTTCAGATTGAGATTCCGCCCCAGATCGGCGGAGGTCACGATGTTCTGGACCACGATTTCGGGGTCGTCCTCGACCTCGATTTCGAGTTCGCGGAGCTTCTCGAAGACGATGCGCAGACTCTGGTGGACGTCGTCGGTACTTTTCGCGCCGGTGCAGACGATCTTCCCCGATCGGAAGATCAGCGCCGCCGACTTGGGATCCTGTGTGCGGTAGACCAGCCCGGGGAACTGCTCGGGGTCGTAGTCCGCGCCGGTGAGGTCCATCGCCACGCTCTGCAGGTCGAGTTCCTGCCCGATACCCGTCGAGGCTACCACGTTTTCGATGTTGATCGTCTCTTTGGGGTCGGCCATGCCTTGTCCCGTGAATCGTATTTAAGGGATATAAAAGTTGGTATTTAAGGTTTAAATGGGGAGTGTCGGTGTGTACGACGCCCAACGCGGGCGTTTCGGGGTGAGTGGCTGTCCCAATCGACGGGTCCATCACCGGCGATCGGCCGATCGAGGACTGTCGGGGGCGATCGGGTCGGCCGGCCACGAATCGGCAAGCAAAACTCCCTCGCGGCGGTAGCCCCGGTCGTGTACCTGCTGGAACTGGTCGGGACCGACGACGCGCTCGCGGCCCAGGAGGCCGGGACGCGCGCGTCGGGCGTCGAGCGGATCGCGCCCGCGCTCGCGGTCGCCACCGGGATCGACGACCGGGTCGGTGATCTGGCCTTGACCCACCGCGTTGGCGACCTGCTCGCCCGGACCGACGCGTCGCTCGACGCCGTGCTCGCGGCCCTCACCGACGCCTCGATCGACCGCGAGGGGTCGGTCGCGGTGCGCGCTCGGACCGTTCGCGAGACCGCTATCGACACCCAGCGCGTCGAGCGCCGTCTGGGGGCGCTCCTCGTCGAGCGCGGCTTCACGGTCGATCTGGATTCACCCGATCACGAACTTCGGGCGGTCTTCTCGGGCGAGTGCGGCGCGCTCGCGTGGCTCACCCACGACCTCGATCGTTCGGTCGCGGATCGCGCTCCGACCGACCGGCCCTTCTTCCGCCCGGGCTGTATGGCCCCGACGCTCGCCCGCGCGCTCGTCAACCTCGCTGGCGCACGGCCCGGGCGGACGATTCTCGATCCGATGTGTGGCACCGGCGGCCACCTCGCCGAGGCACGACGGGTCGGTGCGCGAGCGATCGGTATCGACGTCGAGCGGGCGATGGCAGCGGGCGCAGCCCAGAATCTCGCGGCGGTCGACGACGACGGCTGGCTGGTCGCCCGCGGCGACGCGACCGCACTGCCGGTCGGGGCGGTCGAGGGTTGCGTCGTCGACGTGCCCTACGGTCGCCAGACGAAAGTGGCCTCTCGGGACGTCGAAACGCTCGTCGAGGCGGCCCTGGCGGAACTCCGTCGGGTCACCGGACGGGTCGTCCTGGTCGGTGATCGTCCGTACGTCGATCTGGCGCGAGCCACGGGCTGGACGGTCTCCGTTCACGTCGAGCGGCGCGTGCATCGATCGCTCGACCGGCACATTCACGTCCTCGATCGGGCCTGACCGACCGTCCTCGCGAGCGATCGACCGCTATTATTCGGCGTGGAGTTCGTCCCAGAGTTCGCTGAACCGATCCGAGAGGTTCCCCGTCCGGTAGATCCGGACGTGATACTCGTCGTCTTCGAGCGAGATGACGGTGCTCTCGAAGTTGGATTCGAACACCTTGTAGTGGTTCCCGTCGTCGGCAACGAGCGTCCGATCGGTCACGAGGTCGTGTTCTTCGAGGAGTTCCAGACGGCGATAGACCGTCGGCTTCGAGAGATCACACTCGTCGGCCAGTTCCTTGGCGGAGAGCGGTTCGCGACTGACCGCAGCGAGCACCTCGCGGGCGTGTTCGTCCCCGATGGTATCGAGGACGTCTTCGATCGGCCGATCGCCTGACACGCTCGTCGATACGGGGTGATCGGTAAAAAAGGCTGGTTCTTTTCGGGCGAACGGATCGAACGCGCTATTCGGCCGCCGGGGCCCACCCACACACCGAGCACCGACTCGCGGTGTCGCCGTGGAGGCCGCCACAGTCCGGACACTGCTTTTTGTTGTAGGAGGTCTCCCACGCCGTCGGATCTCGACTCGCCAGGAAATCGTCGATCGGATCACTCGCTTCGGGGGCCGACATACAGTGTGGCATAGACTCCCGTACCATATATGTTTATTGGTCACATGGGTCTCGGGCCTGGACGACACAGGTAAACCGATGAATCGACTATGATCGATCCGATGGAGATCGCCCTCGTCTCTGATATCCACGGCAACAGGGTGGCGCTCGACGCCGTCCGCGAGGACATGCCGGCGGTGGACGAGGTCGTCTGTGCGGGCGACGTGGTGGGGTACAATCCGTGGCCCGCCGCAGCGGTCGAGTGGGTCCGATCGGAATCGATTCCGACGGTGATGGGCAACCACGACCGGGCCGTGGCGACCGGCGACACACCCCGGTTCAACGACATGGCGCTCGCGGGCGTCGAGTACGCTCGCGAGGTGCTCGCTGACGACCAGATCGACTGGCTCGGATCGCTCCCGGCGGTCACGACCGCCGTCGACGGGCGCGTCCGGATCGTCCACGGCCACCCCGACGACCCCGACCGGTACGTCTACGCCGAGTCGGTGACCGCTTCGATACTCGACTCCGAGGACCTCCTCGTTCTGGGCCACACCCACGTCCCGTTCGTCCGGGAGTTCGAGGACGGCCTCGTCGTCAATCCAGGCAGCGTCGGCCAGCCACGCGACGGCGACCCGGGGGCAGCCTACGCCGTCGTCGACCTCGACGCCCGGACCGTCGAGCACCACCGCGTCTCGTACGACGTGGGCGCGGTGATCGACGCCGTCGAGGAGGCGGGCCTCCCGCGGCGCATCGCCACGCGACTGGCGTACGGCGAGTGAGTGGGCCTGGTCGTCCACGCCCGCGGCGGTCTCGACCCGACCGACCCCGCTGATGGCGAAATCTCGACGTCGACCTGGACGTATGCACGCCGTAACGAAGACCGATCGCGGTGACCGCCACGTATGGCACGGGAGCCAACAGATCGCGTGAGCGTTCGCCGTCGACGGCTGCTGTCGATCGGTGCCGGCGTCCTGACGGCCGGAATCGGCGGATTCGTTGGGACGGCGACGGCGTGGGATCGCTTCGACGTTCACTTCGAGAGCCCCACCGAGGTGTGGCTCCTCGTCGCAGACGACCTCGAGTACGACCCACCGGCGGTTGCCCACGTCGTCGTCGACACCGGCGATGGGGTGGCGTGTCGTCTCCTCGAAGTCACCCCGGCGGCCGCGACGACCACCACCGGTCGGATCGGCGACACTGCGGGCCGATACACGGTCGTCCCGTACAGCGACGACCAGGAGACTGTGCTCGGTGTCCTTCCGTACAACCGTCCGAACGGCGGCGGCCGCTTTCACCGCCCGCGGTGTGTCATCAGAAACGACCGCCTGGACTGGAACGGGACGACCGCCGCCATCGAGGAGGCCGCGTGCGTCCGGGCGGCGATGGCGGGCCACTGGGGTGGCGACCTGCGAGACTGCTGGTTCGATCCGGTCGATCGTCGTGACGACGGCGTCACGATCGCGTTCGTCAGTACCTATTCGGCCGGCGATCGCGCGAGCGCTCGGGCGCTCGTCGAGACCGAGGACGGCGGGTTCGCGATTGCCGGATGGACCGATCCGGGCCACGCTGGCACGGACGCGTTGCTGGTGAAAACCGATGCGTCGGGGACCGAACAGTTCAGACAGACCTACGGCGGGAGCGGGATCGATCAGGCGCTCGATCTCGTTCAGACTCCGGACGGCGGGTACGCACTCGCCGGTCTGACGAATTCCGCCGGCGCGGGCGGGTACGACGCCTGGCTGATCTCGACTGACGACCGGGGCATCGTGGACTCCGAGTGGACCTACGGCGGGACGTCGCGCGATCGCGCGAAATCGATCGCACAGACCGACACGGGGTTCGTCATCGCCGGCGATACGACGTCCGCCGGTGCCGGCGTCGCCGACTTCTGGCTGCTCGATGTCGACCGATCGGGGACCGTCCGCCGGGAGTGGACCTACGGCGGTCCCTTGAGCGAGACCTGCAACGCAGTCGCCCTGACTGACGATGGCGGGTACGCACTGGCCGGCACGATGCTCGCTGCGGGCAGCCTGGACAACGACTGCTGGCTGGTGAAAACCGATGCAGCCGGCACCCAGGAGTTCGACGCACAGTTCGGCGGAGACGGCCTCGAGGTCGCGACCGATCTCGTCGCGACCGGCGACGGCGGCCTCGCGCTGGCCGGGGTGACGACCTCGGCCGGACAGTCCGGAGACTGCTGGCTGGTCCGAACCGACGAGACGGGCCGCCAACTGTTCGCAACGACGTACGGCGGCACCGCCGGAGACGCCGCCGACGCGCTGGTCCGGGCCGCCGATGGTGGGTTCGCACTGGCGGGCTACTCCTCGTCGTTTGGTGACGACTCACGTGACGCTCTCCTCGTGAAAACACGTGCCGACGGCACCGAGGAGTACCTCCAGCCGATCGATCTCGGGGTCGGTACCGACGACCGGGCGCGGGCGATCGTGCGGACGAGCGACGGCGGCTACGCGCTCGCCGGCGAGACGGCCGGACGGGACAGTTCCGCTGCGGGCTCCGGCGGGCCAGGTGCCGATGGCCATCGCGGCGATCTCCTGCTGGTCAAAACCGGGCCCGAAAACTGACGGACGGGTCCAGACACCGGCGACGATGACGGTCCGCTCCGGCCGATCAGTGCGCGTCCTGAACGAGATTCAGCGCCTGTTCGCGGTCGTCCCAGGGGACCATAATCGAGATGGAGGTCGCGGAGGTGATCACGTCGATGAGGTTGATCCGTGCGTCCGCGATCGGATCGATCACGCGGTTGACTGCGCCCGGCTGGTCGGGCAACTCCCCGCCGGTGATCCGGATCACGGCGACCGAGTCCGTCACGGTGACCGAGGACAGCGTGTCGGTGTCGACCACACAGTCGTGCAACACCGTCTCGGCGGTCTCGACGTCCGCTTGTCGGACGTAGAACGTGATCGAGTCCATGCCGCTGGAGACCGCTTCGACGTTGATGCCCTCGTCGGACAGTGCCGTGGAGAGTTCCGAGAGAATCCCCGGCCGATTGCGCACCGCGCGCCCGGCGACGGTCAGACACGACAACCGATCTTCCTGAAGGTCGATCAGTCGCTGGAACTCGCCCTGGATGGTCGTCCCGCCAGTCAGCAGGTCGTCGTGCTGGTAGTGCAGGACGCGAACGCCCAGCCCCGAATCCTTGTAGGACAGCGCCGACGGCGCGACGACTTCCGCCCCGCGGAAGGAGAGGTTGCGCAACTCGTCGACGCTGATCTCACCGACGTTGCGCGCGCCCTCGACCACGGAGGGATCGCCGGTCATGACGCCCTCGACGTCGGTGACGATGACGACTTCGTCGGCGTCCATGTACTTGCCGAGCATGACCGCCGTGGTGTCCGACCCACCGCGACCCAGCGTCGTGACGTTGCCCGCGTGATCTTCCGCGAGAAAGCCCGTCACGATCGGGACTTCGTCGCGCATCGTGCCCGCGAGCGCGTGCGTGCGCCTGGTCGTCTCGTCGATGTCGACTTCACCGAACTCGTCGGTGATGATCGGCCAGTCCTCGTGGCCTGGTTCGTAGAACTCGGCGTCGACGTCGTGTGCCGACAGCGCGCCTTTGAACATCCGGACGGCGGTCCGCTCGCCCATGCTGACGATCTCCGCGCGATCCGATTCGTCGGCGTCGTAGACGATGTCGTCGAGCAGTTCGTCGGTCGTGTTGCCCATCGCGGAGGCGACGATGGCGACCT
Source organism: Halococcoides cellulosivorans (assembly GCF_003058365.1). Taxonomy (NCBI): domain Archaea; kingdom Methanobacteriati; phylum Methanobacteriota; class Halobacteria; order Halobacteriales; family Haloarculaceae; genus Halococcoides; species Halococcoides cellulosivorans. The sequence continues at coordinate 340,008 of NZ_CP028858.1, forward strand.
CGTGGCCCTGCTCGACCGCGCGGGCGACCGACGTCGCCGCTCGCTCGATGCGTTCGCCACTGCCGAGACTCGTCCCGCCGAACTTTACGACGATGCGCATGCGACCACCCTGTGAGTGTCTCGGATTGCCATGGAGGGCGTTTCTGCCGGGCGCGAATAACTGTGTTCATTCGTCCGGTTCTGGGCGCGGAGCCGTGTCGCCGTCTCTGACCGTGGGGGGTGATGGTTTCGGGTCGATTCGGCCACGGGTAGGCCCCCGATATCCACGACGTCGCTTCCCGACGTTGGCCTACTCCCTGCTTTGGCTCTGTCTAACAATGTGTGACTCTCTGCATGTCCTTCGTGACGATGATCACTCAGCAACTCGCGCCCGTCCCCCAGATCGGGCCAGCGATCGAACAGACGCTTTCGAACGTCATACAGTATCTCCCGACGCTGTTGTCCGCACTCCTCATCCTCCTCGTCGGGCTCGTCGTCGGCCGGATTCTCGGAGCGATCGTCCGGCGGATCGTCCGCCGACTCAGCATCGACCGGTACACCAAAGGCACGGCGATGGAAGATGCCGGCGGCGACGATGCCGTCGCGCACGCACTCGGCAAGATCGCGGCCTATTACGTCTACTTCATCGCGATCCTCGCGGCAGTGGACGTGCTCGGCATCCCACGACTGACCGACATCCTCTCCGAGGTGGCGTCGTTCCTGCCGGTCGTCCTCGGCGCGCTCGTCGTGCTCGTCGTCGGGTTCGTCGTCGCACGGATCATCGGCGACATCGTCGCGACGATCGTCGGCGACTTCGGCGTCGGCCAGTACCTCCGCGAGACGCCGTTCGAGAACCTCGGCGACAGAGACGGTGAGTTCGGCCGCCTCGTCGGCAAACTCGTCACCTACTACGTCTACCTGTTGACGCTGATCGCGGTCGCCGACATCCTCGAGATTACCGCGCTCTCCACGCTGTTGGACACCTTCGCGTCGTACCTGCCCGCGCTGGTTGCCGGCCTGCTCGTCCTGTTGGTCGGGGTCTGGGTCGCCGAACGCGTCGCCGACCTGGTCGCCAGTACCGACGACACGCGTCTGATCTACGGCGTCAGTCTCGGCGTGAAACTGTTGATCTACTATCTCACGATCACGGTCGCGCTGGCGACGGTCGGCATCGACGTGACGGCGATCACGACCCTGTTCACCGCCTTCGTCGCGGCCTTCTTCGGGGCGCTCGCGCTCGCGCTCGCGATCGGCATCGGCATCGCCGTCGGTTTCGGCGGGCAGGACTACGTCGCCGAGAACATCGACGACTGGGTCGATACCGCCGTCGGGGCCGCGACCGAGGAGGACACTCCGGAGTTCGACTGATCCCGTCGCGGTCCGAACGTCGGTCCCTCGTTTGTCGACACTCGCCGAACAAACACTGACAAGCGAGTCGCTTATTCTGGACTGACGCTGTTCCAGGCTGAGCACGTCTGTGAACAGTTCCTGCGGATTATTCTCTTACCATCAACTGGGTTACCTGTTCTGTAATTGTGCGGGTCGCATGAGGAAAGATAATCCAACCCCAACCTATTTTACAAATAATTGCCTATCTAATATTCATGACCAGTGGGATTGGGGATATTTTGGAGAGCTTTGAAGGTCCGCGCACCCTCTGGTATTTTTTAACACTGTTGGTATTTGTCGTCGGAGTGTTGGTTGTCGCCTCTATCTTGTCCAGCTTGTATGGGATTCACTTAGTCGAGGAGATCGGACTTTCTCTTGCGGAGAACCCGATGACGCTGTTGAGCTTGGCGGGTATCTTAGCACTCGTCGCGCTAGCACTTTCTATCATTTCATTATTGTTGAAGTATTCAGATCATCTATTTTGACGCCAATATCAGATAACTGCTCAAAATAGCGGCTCCGTTCAGAAAGCTATACCAGTTTCGGCCCTGCTACTCATTGCACGCTTTGAGCGCCATGCGCTTTATCGTGCTTCTTCGTCGGGGAGTCCGAAACTGGCTCGCCCTTTTGATCTGTATGGATTTGGCAAATTCGCGGGGTGATACTCGCATTTTGGATGGTGGCAATTCACCTGGTTATAAATATCGACACATGATATATTCTTGTAGATGCCACCGGAGTCACTCACATTGGCATTGGGTCTTTCCGCTGTTTTGGCGACGCTCTGCATAGGTATATGGCGACACCATTCAAAAATTGAAAAAAAGTATGGGGATGATTATTATGAATATGAGGACTATCAGTGGAGTGAGTTCAGTAGCGATCTAGGGGAACTGGTCGCAGAAATAAACCAACTTACCGATTTTAATCCTCAAAATGCTGAGGCGGATGTCCCACCACAAGGCGAAATAATAACAGTAATTCATAATAATATTGATCGAGAAGAGATGGAGAATATTGAATCCTCATTGAGAGAGTTTGATACCGCAATTGAATTAAAAAGCGAAGCAAAGGATTATTATATGTCTTCATATAGGTTTTTGGGTATTTCATGCATTATTGTCGTTCTTATCGCAATCGGTATTGTGGCGGTTGAATCCCAGAAGGATTGGGTTCCAATGTTGGTTTCGGCTGTATTTCCGGGATTTCTGGGGGTTTTGAAAGCTAGAAATGGCTACTCTTGCGAAATGGAACTCGATAATTTAATCGATGATTACCGCTCCCCAAGGAGGTGAATTCACCCCTCTCTTTTATACTCGGGAATATTCTGAGTTTTTAGCCATTTTCGGATATTGGTTGTAAACGAAGCTTAGGATTTGGGGAAGTGGTCGGTCAAGGTGCCTCTCCCGTACCCATGTGAGTAGACTCTGTTGGCTATCTTCAATTTCTTGAAAGTGGCTTTCTGCGACTTTTTCTCCTTCAGGGGTTAGTTTGTGGCAGTCTCCCTCAAATTCTGGCCTATTCTCTATAACAAGGAGTCCTTCTTTTTCTAACTCTTCTATTGTCTCGAAGACTCCTTGATCAAATGGGCCATATTTGTCGGGTTCAAAGTCGAAATCTGTGGCTATATCGAATTCTCCCTCTAACTTTTTCGCAATCAAAAACGCCCCCTTCATAAGCCGAGTTCGACCACAGATCTCCTTGGCAGTTTCATCGTGTTCTCGGGCATAGAACAGCCTCAGAAGCCACTCTCTTCGATCTCCAACTGCCGGGGTCATTTCTTCTCTCCAACTCATTTTGATACACCTGATTGTTGGGGCCCTTCGACCGGTGCGTTCGAATTAAAGAATGAGTTGCTTTCGTAAAAGAATACCCCTCTCTCAATCCAAAATTATCGTTTGGTCCATATCTTGGCCAAATCCTTCATTACAGTAGAAAATGGGATACTACTGAAGAATTTATGAAATTATTTGTGTACTTTTCAATCTTTGGTCAATCCTCAAGTGGGTTATCTTCTCTGAAGTTAGATCATAGACCGTTCAACTGCGAAACGAAAATCGAAGCCGGTGGGGGGATTTGAACCCCCGGCCTAATCCTTACGAAGGATTCGCTCTAGCCAGTCTGAGCTACACCGGCGCGCTTCGTTCCTCGCGCCCCGAGCCCTGCATCGCTGCGCTCTGCAGGACACCGGCAGACTCGCGGTGCTCGCCTGCCGAGCCTTGCCTCACTGCGTTCGGCAAGACACCGGCCTGTACTTCCAGTTAAATCGCAGTCCATGAATAAGCGTTGCGAATCCCTACGCCCGCAGGCGGACGTCGAGACAGACGTTGAGTTCGTGCGGGGCGTACGAGCGGACCTCTCGACGGTCCTCGACCGACACGTCGTAGCCCGCCGCCTCGGCCGCCTCGCGGATCGCGCGCTCGCCGGGGCCGAACGCATCGTCCTCGTGCTGAATGTCGTAGTAGTGGAGCACACACTCGTCGCCGGCCATTGTCATCGCCGCGTCCAGAAATTCGTCGGCGCTGTGTGGGAGGTTCATCACCAGCCGATCCGCCCGGTCGGCATACTCTGGTGCCACATCGCGCACGTCGCCCGCGATCGCCGTGATCCGATCGCTCACCCCGTTGCGCTCCGCATTCCCCTCCAGAAAGTCGATCGCGCGCTCGTTCAGATCGACCGCGATTACCTCGGCCCCGCGGGCGGCCATCGGGACGGCGTAGGGCCCGACGCCCGCGAACATGTCGATTACGCACTCGCCCGCTTCGACCTGCTCGACGACGCGGTGGCGCTCGGTCGCCAGCCGCGGCGTGAAAAACACCTCGTCGACGTCCAGCGCAAAGGAGTGTCCATGTTCGCGGTGGACCGTCGCGGTCGTCTCGCCGACGAGCACGTCCCACTCGCGGACCCGATCCGACCCCTGGATCTTCGAGGCGCGATTCAGCACGCTCTCGGCGGGCAGATCCGACCGATCGATGGCGTCGGCCAGTTCGCGCGCCCGTTCGGGGTCGTCCTCGTCGATGACGACCAGCTCGCCCAGGCGGCCATAGCTGGCGTCCTCGATCAGATCGGCGGGCATCGTCTGGGTCTCGCGCCCGTCGAGATCGGCGGTCGTCAACTCGAATGCGGGCAGCGCGTCCGCGGGCACCGCTTCCGTATCGGTGACGGGGATCGCGATCTGCCCGTCCTCGACGCTGATCTCGTGGTCGTGGTCCAGGCAGTCGTGCTCAGCCAGGACCTGACGCGTCCGCTCGCCGTCGGTTCGATCCACGCGGACGCAGGGGACGCCCATACGGCCGATCGACGGTCGAACGCGGTAAGCGTGACGGACCGCTCCGGGGGGAGCGTGCCAGCGGCTCGTCGTCGCTACTCGTACGGATACCGGGCCTGCCCGCCACAGTCACAGGTCACGACGACGTGGCCGTCCTGGGTGCGGACGCGCGCGTTCACCCCCGGGCGGAGGTAGACGTCACACCGATCGCAGGAGAACCGTTTCAACTGCCGGGGCAGGCCGATCCGGTTGCGCTCGGCGACCCGTCGCGCGAGGCGCACGCGCTCGCGAGCGCGGTCGTACTCGCCGGACTGGGCGGCCTCACGAGCCAGTACGGCGAGTCGTTCGATGCGCTCGCTGGCTATCGACATGTCTCGACCGAGCGGACCGACCCACATGGGCGTTCCGGGCGCGCCCGAACCGACAGCCGTTTTGATCCCGCTCGCCCAGTCGGGCGTGTGCGCGTCTGTCACTATCTGGAGTTCGCCGATCGCCTCGCGCGCAGCGGCATCGGCACGAGCGTCGATCACCAGCGCGCGGCACTCGCCGAGACGTCGATCGAGGTGACCCGCTCGCCCTGGCGCGGGGGTGGCCCCCGGGGCGGTCTCCGCGCGCCTGCCGGCGCCCGATCGCCGCTGGCCGACGCCGACGTCGTCCATCTCAATGTCATCGGCCCGGCCAGCCTCGCGGTCGCGCTCGCGGCCCGCGCCCGGTCGATCCCGCTGGTGCTGCACGCCCACGTCACCCGCGAGGACTTCCGGGACAGCTTTCGGGGTTCGAACGTCCTCGCCGGGCCGCTCGGGGCGTATCTCAAACGCTTCTACTCGCTGGCGGATCTCGTGCTCTGTCCCAGCGAATACACCCGCGAGACCCTCCGCTCGTACCCCATCGACGCGCCGATCCGACCGATCACCAACGGGATCGACATCGATTCCCTCGACGGCTATCGCGAGTTTCGTGCGTCGACGCGCGCGGAGTACGACCTCGACGGCCTGGTCGTGTTCGCGGTGGGCAACGTCTTCGAGCGCAAGGGCCTCTCGACGTTCGGTCGCCTCGCCCGCGAGACAGAGTACGAGTTCGCGTGGTTCGGCCCGTACGACTCGGGCCCCCAGGCGAGTGCGACCGTCCGAAAGTGGACGAGCGATCCACCCGCGAACCTCACGTTCACGGGGTGGGTCGACGACAAGCGCGCGGCCTTCGGCGCGGGCGACGTCTATCTATTCCCCACGAAGGTCGAAAACCAGGGCATCGCGGTGCTCGAAGCGATGGCGACCGGGAAACCCTGTGTCCTCCGCGATCTCCCGGTGTTTCGGGAGTACTTCGAGGACGGCGTGGACTGTCTGCTCTGTGAGACCCACGACGAGTTTCGAGACGCTCTCGATCGCCTCGCGGACGATCCCGACTTGCGCGAGCGACTGGGCGAGAACGCCCGCGAGACCGCCCGCGAGCACAGCCTCGACCGGGTTGCGGAGGGCCTCGACGCCGCCTATCGCGACGTGATCGCGGGTGATCCGAGCCCCGAACGGCACTGACGATCGGCGAACACAACGCATAATCGCGTGCTCGACGAAAGGGCCCACGATGGAGTTGCCCCACGTCGCGGCCTTTACCGACACCTACCTGCCGACGATCAACGGGGTGACCTACACCGTCCAGGCCTGGCGCGACGCCTATCGCGAGCGCGGTGGGCGCATGGACGTCGTCTATCCGAAGAGTCGCGAGTACGACCCCGAAGACGGCGAACACCCCGTCCGAAGCCTCCCCTTCCCGTTCTACGAGGGGTATCGCGTGGGGATGCCACGCGTCCCCGATGCGGTCTCCTCGGCGGACATCGTCCACGTGCACTCGCCGTTTGGCGTCGGGATGAGTGGGCTTCGGGTCGCCCGCAAGGCCGACCTACCGATCGTGGCGTCCTATCACACGCCGACCGGCGAGTACGCCGAGTACATCGCCTCGAACGGCCGCCTGGAGCGCACGCTCCGCTCGGCTGCGGACTCCTACGAGCGGTGGTTTTTCGACCGCGCGGACGTGGTGCTCACGCCGAGCGAGCGCACCCGCGACGACGTTCGCGAGGTCGGCGTCGAGACGCCCGTCGAGGTCGTCCCGAACGGCGTCGACACGACGACCTTCCGGCCCGTCGAGACCGATGCGTTCCGCGAGCGCCACGACCTGCCCGATGGCCCGCTCGTTGGCTACACCGGCCGCCACGGCTACGAGAAGTGTCTCGGTGACGCCATCGCCGCCGTCGAGGACCTCCCGGTGACGCTCGTGTTCGGTGGCGACGGCCCCGCACGCGACGATCTGGAGGCCCGCGCGGCGACCAGCGACGCCGACGTGCGCTTTCTGGGCTTTCTCGACCGCGAGGAGTTGCCCGCGTTCTACTCGATTCTCGATGCGTTCGTCTTCCCGAGTCCCGTCGAGACCCAGGGCCTGGTCGCCCTGGAGGCCAACGCCTGCGGGACGCCCGTCGTCGGCGTCGACTCGGGTGCCCTCCAGAACACGATCGACGACGGCGAGACGGGGTATACGTACCCCCCGGGCGATCTCGACGCGTTCGGCGGCACGATCGAACGCGTTCTCGACGAGCGCGATCGACTCGCCGAGAACTGTCTCGACCGACGCGAGGACATCAGCGTCGAGGCCTCGGTGGCGCGTCTCGCCGCGATCTATCGCGATCTCTGCCCGGCGATCGCCTGAGCGGGGCGGACTCTGCTGGCGGTCCCGACCGCGGACCTTAGGGGCGGGCCCGCCTCAGACGAGCGTATGCTCATCACCGACGCACGTCTCGCCGACGGTCGCCGGGTCGACGTTCGGGTTCGCGACGGATCGATCGCCGCTGTTGACGCCGACATCGCACCCGATGCCGACGAGCGTACGCTCGACGCCGCCGGGCGAACGCTGCTCCCGGGGGTGATCGACCCGCACGTCCACTTTCGGGAACCCGGGGCCGACCACAAAGAGACCTGGACGTCGGGGTCGCGCAGTGCGGCGGCGGGCGGCGTCACGACCGTGATCGACCAGCCCAACACCGACCCGCCGACGGTCGATGCGGACGCGTTCGACGCCAAAGCCGAGCGCGCGCAGGCCTCGCTGGTCGATTACGGCCTGGCGGGCGGCGTCACCGCCGAGTGGGAGCCCGACACGCTGTTCGACCGTCCGATCGCCGCGCTCGGGGAGGTCTTCCTCGCGGACTCGACCGGCGACATGGGGATCGACGAGGGTCTCTTCCGTGCGGCGCTCGACCGTGCGGCCCGCGAGGACGTGCTCGTGACCGTCCACGCCGAGGACGCGACGCTGTTCGACGAGCACGCTCGGGACCGCTCCGATGCCGACGCTTGGAGCGCATATCGGACGCCCGAGGCCGAGTCTCGGGCCGTCGAGCGCGCCGTGGAACTGGCCGCCGACGTGGGGGCCGATCTGCACGTCGCCCACACCTCCACGCCCGAGGCGATCGATATCGTCGCCGATTCGGCGGCGACCTGCGAAGTCTCGCCCCATCACTGCCTGCTCTCGCGGGCGGATCTGCCCGACCTGGGCACGCACGGCCGGATGAACCCGCCGCTACGCTCGGAATCTCGTCGCCAGGCCGTCTTCGAGCGGGTGCGGGACGGTCGGGTCGATTTGATCGCGACCGATCACGCGCCCCATACCCGCGCGGAGAAAGACGCCGGGATCTGGGCGGCGCCGTCGGGCGTCCCGGGCGTCGAGACCGCGTTGCCGCTCCTGCTTGGCCTCGTTGCGGAGGACGAGATCGCGCTGGAGCGCGTGGTGGACCTGACGGCGCGTCGCCCTGCCGACCGCTTCGGTCTCGCCGCGAAGGGTGCGATCGAGGTGGGTCGAGACGCCGATCTGACGCTGGTCGATCTGGACGCGACCGGCGAGATTCGGGCCGCGGACCTGCATACCGCCTGCGAGTGGACGCCGTTCGGGGGCTGGACCGGCGTCCGGCCCGAGTGGACGATGGTCCGGGGCGAAGTGGTGTACGAGCGCGAGGGCGATCGCTTCGGTGATCCGGTCGGCGAGAACGCCTGGGCGTGACGGGTCCACCTACGATCTCGGTCCTCCTCTACCCAGACGAGACTGCTGACCGACGCGTGCCGCCCTGGTCGATTTCTTGAGACCACCCACTCCCCTGGCCAAGCGGACTACTGGTTTATCGGGGGGCTGACCAATTACATTTCTTCAGGGGCATCGTCGAGACTGATCAGAACGACAGCGAATCATATGAAACGATGCATTGGGAAGTCACCGCTCATACTGGTTGTATATTGTATTGGTTGTCTCAAATTGCGAAAGGGACTTATGAATGCATTGCGTTGAGTGAGACAACATGATCGGTGAGAGCCAACTACGGCTCCTATCATATCTCGCAACTGAATCCAATTCGGAGGTACCGATTAGTACCCTCGCTGATCAACTTGGGTGGAGTACTGGGCACACATCGCGAATCGTCTCCGATCTAGAAGCACGAGGATGCATCCGAACCACTGAATCAGGACGTCACAAGTTGACTAAGCTCTCTGATATCGAACCGGTTGCACAGCTCCAGGCTCTCATGACCGAATACGGCCACGTAGACTTTCCTCAACTCGTGGCTGGTTCTGGACTGCGACTGCTCTACTATCTAGATCGTCGCCGGACCGCGACCGAACTCGCCGAAGTGAGCGACCTCAGCCGTGCGACGGTCTACCGTCGATTAAACGACTTACAGGCAGTCGGGATCATCGGTAAGTCAAAATCACACTACGAGCTTAACGACCCCTTCTCGAAGCTATCGTCGATCGCACGGGGATTGGCGCATCATGAGCACCGTCGAGAAGCTGAACGTCGTGCAGACAGGGTGAATATTCTCTGGGAGACCCACGAAGAATACCTCTTTGCGTCCGATAGTGAACTTGACCGTGACGGGTTCTTTCTAACCGGCCCCTCACTCTTCGCCGAGTTCGACATCCCCCTCCTCACACGAAATCGGCGACATTACTTCCATTCCGACCGGATTACCGGAGTTTCGTCGGCGGACTTGGTCTGTCATACGCTACTGATCGACGACGACTCTCGCTATCGAACCTACTGTCTTCTCCTCATCCAGCGAGAAACAATTGGATGGACGACGCTACGGGAGCGCGCGAAATATTACGAACAAGAAGCAGATATCGACTTACTGACGATCATTACCGACCTCGTTGCATATCTGGAGACTGGGGGGCGGATACCCTCTGACCGCCTTCCCTCATGGGAAGACTTCAAAAGTACCGCCGCAGACTACGAGATTAACGTATGACCTCCCGTGCTCGATTCGACCGTGACTATATTGAAATGGAACTACATCGAATCGCTGAACACCTCAAAATGGAGGTCGATGCATATCTCATTGGCGGGGGCGCAATGTCGTTTCGCGATCTCAAGGACACGACCAAAGACATCGACCTCGTTGTAGCAAACGAAGAGGCGTTTTGCCGTCTTATGGGGACGCTTCGAGATCTGGGCTACGAAGTGGTCTCCGATCTCGGTGAGGAGTACGAGAATCTGGGAGCCCGTCACTGCGTACGGAATGAGGAAGGCTGTCAACTCGATTTGTTTCACTGCCAGATCGCGAATAAACTGGTCTTCAGTGACGGAATGAAAGAACGGAGTGAAGAATTCTTATCGAGGCAGTCCCTCTCCATCGGACTCGTCTCTCTTGACGATATCTTTCTGTTCAAATCAGTCGCGGAGCGCCCGGATGATATCGGAGACATGGCGACACTCGTCCAGTCTGGTCTAGATTTTGATACAATCGAACGAGAGATCGCTACACAGGTCGATCTCATCGGCGGTGAGAGGTTCGTTACTGTCATTTCTGAATCGCTGGAAAAGCTAGACGAACAGGCAGGAATACAAACGCCTCTCGACGATACGATTCACGACTACTACGAACGGTACATGGAGGGGTACGAGCTTCGTATGAACCTAGATGTGGAGACACCAAAGACGGTTCCAGAGTTAGCGACCGAGTTGGGGGTCTCTGAGGAAGAAGTTAACCATCGATTTGAGTATCTTGAGAAATATGGCTTTGCAAAACGGACCAGCGATGGAATTCTCGACACAGGCGACCGAGACAAATTCAAACGCTCCTGAGTGGGGCTAGAACGACAACAAACGTAGGTACCCAGCATACTCATCTGCTGATGGCATTTTCACAATCGTCAAGTACCCATCCCTGACCAAAATCTGTCGAAAGTGGTTCTTGCGGAGACGAAATCAGCGGAAACATAGAACAGCACCGGGTGAACCTGCCAGACAATAGCGTTCCGTCAGATCTTGCCGTCTTGGATATATATTGTAGTGCTGGGGACCTTAAATCTCATCTAGCCGCCGGACGTGATCGCTGTGCTCCGCGCCGGTCTGGTCGCGAAGCGTCGCGGGGTCGGTCTCACCGTTCGCATTCACCAGATACAGCCGGCCGTTCGTGTCGCCGTACACCGACTGGAAGTCGTAGACCAGCCCGTAGACCGCGACTGCGTCGGGTACGTCCCCGCTCGCACGCAGGAACTCGACCTGGCGGTCGACGTTGTACTCGACGAGTTGGTCGACCAGCGATGCTTTCCGTTCGGAGTCGATTCGATCGTCGTTGAGGCCGTCCTCGACGATCGGGACGAGCGCCTCGACCCACTTCTCGATGCCCGCGGGCTGGTCGGATGCGCCCGACTGCACGGCCTCCAGCGCGGCGGTGACCGCGCCACACCCGGTGTGGCCGACCACGAGCGCGACCCGGGTCCCGGTGTGAGCGATCGGGTAGAGCACGCTGCCGTCGATCACCCACTCGCCGTCCACCAGATCGCGCACCTGATTGCCGATCGTACTCGGGGTGAACAGCCAGCCTGGGTCGACAGCGTCGACCATCCCGGTCTGTGAGACCCGCGAGTCCGAACAGCACATCGACACCGCCGCGGGGGCCTGGCCCGACTGGACGTCGTCGAACTGGTCGTCGGGCAGCGATTGGACGTGGCGGTCGTTGCGCGCGAGGATCTCGTCGAGTGTCGTCTCGACCATACCGGCGTTCGCCCCGGGCCGGCCTTCGGTGTTTGGGGTCCGGCGATCCCGACCGAAGTTTGGACGGACCCCGAACGGAGTTTGAAAAATATACTTTCGTTGATCGGTCGAACGACGGGTATGCACGACGAACGCGATCTGACGCGACGACGGACCCTGATCGGTGCCGGGGCGACGAGCGCGAGTCTCCTCGCTGGCTGTCTGGGGCGTGGTGAGGAGTCCACCGGCGAGGACCGGACGACCGACGGCACGGAGACGGCGACGACCGGGGACGGCACGAGTGCGACGACCGCCGCACCGACCACCGAGACGCCCCTGGAGTGTCGTGGGGATCCGACGCTGCCCGCCGACGCTGAGTCTGCCGAGAACGGCGCCGCCGATGGCTCCACGGACGCCGACTGGCAGGAGATGGAACTCACGAGCGTCCGGTGTGCGGACCCGTTCACGATCGGCAGTCTCGACCCGCCGGTCGTCGTCGAGACGTTCGCGGTCTGGTGTCCGACCTGTTCGGCCCAACAACAGAACATGCGTGACCTGGAGGGCGTCACGCGGGTGAGCCTCAACGTCGACCCGAACGAATCGCGCGATATCGTCCGCGAACACGCCGCCGGCAACGGGTTCGACTGGCGATACGCCATCGCGCCCGAACCGATGACCTCGGCGCTGATCGACGCTTTCGACGGGGCGATCGTCCACCCGCCGAGCACGCCGATCGTCGTGGTCTGTGCGGACGGATCGACGATCTACCGCTCGGGCAGTCTGAAGAGTGCCGACGAGATCGAATCGCTCGCGGCCGAGTGCTGATGGTCCTCGGATCGATCGTGACGGCGTTCGGGTTGGGGCTGGCGACGCCGCTGACGGCCGTGTGTGTTATCCCACTCTACCCGGGCTTTCTCGCCTTCCTGGCCGATCAGGGCGAAAATGCCCCCTCGGTCGCGACGCTCGGTGCGCTCGTCGCGACGGGCGTGATCGGCACCATGGCCGCCATCGGCGTCCTCTTCACGACCGTCCTGGAGACGTCACTGACCCGCGTCGTCGAGGTCCTCTCGCCGCCAGCGTTCGCCCTGCTGGGTCTGCTCGGAATCGCACTGATCGTGGGGTTCGACCCCCAGGCCCGCCTGCCGAGCGTCGAGCCACCCCAGTCCCGCCGGCCCGGCCTGTCGGCGCTGGCCTACGGCGCTTTCTTCGCGGCGATCGTGTTGCCCTGCAATCCGGCCTTTATCGCGGTGTTTTTCGCCCGTGCGACGCTGATCGCGGACCCCGTCCGGAGCCTCCTCAACTTCCTGTCCTTTGGCGTCGGCATGGCCGCGCCGCTGCTCGCGCTCGCGGTCGTCTCCGAGGCGGCCCGTGATCGCGTGCTCGGGACGCTCACGGCTCACCGGCGCGCGGTCGACGTGGGGTCGGGCCTGCTGCTCGTCGGCGTCGCGGCCTATTACCTGCTGGCGGTCTTCGAGGTCGCCGGCCCGCTGGGCTGATCGGGGGCCGATGCCCCCAAGCCCGTCGCGGTCGGCGATCGACACAAGCCAGAGGGTTTTGTCCGCGCCGGCCCAACGCCGATCGTGCGCGAACTCGCCTTCGCTCTGGAGTACGACCCCGGGTGTAACGCCGTCGCGGACGCGCTGGCGGCCCACCCCGACGCCCGGATCCGCTCGCTGTCGGTCCACGTCACCGACGACCGCCTCTGGCGGGTCGATCACGCCACCGGGGGGAGCGACGCCCTCGCCGCCATCGAATCGGCCTTTCGCGACGCCGACTACTACGCCGACTGTCTCGCGACCGACGACTGCGGAGCGACACAGACCACCGACGTGCTCGACCGCTCGGATGACACGCTCGTGCTCTTCTCGTACTGGGAGCGCTCGCCGGTCTGTGTCTCGGTGCCACACCTCGCACGCGATCACCTCGGGGACGGCCTCCTGTTCGATACGCGCCACGAGCAACGCCACTACACCTGGCGGATCATCCACTCGGGTGAGGGCGATGAGAGTGCCTTCTTCGGGGCGCTGGAGGACGCTCTGGGGGAGTGTGCCGCCATCGAGATGCTCCGCTCGGGCGCGACGGCGGCGACCGACGCCGAGATGCCGGCCGAACAACGGGCGGCGCTCCGGGCCGCCGTCGAACACGGCTACTACGAGACGCCCCGCGAGGTGGACGTGAGCGATCTGGCCGCCCATCTCGACGTGCCTCGATCGACGCTGAATTATCGATTGCGCCGCGCAGAGGCCCACCTCGCGACCCAGTTCGTCGACCGACAGCGGCCGACCCACGATTGAGTTGGAACGTTCCAACCAAGGCTTATCGATCTCTCGCTCCTGCGTTCTCGTAATGAGCGACGAGGACGCGGGAGCGAGGTCGAACGACGAGGACGCCCCAGGGACCTCGAGCGACGGGACCCCTTCCAGCGGGGCGGGCAGCGCCGAGTCGGCGCAGACGGTCACGGCCCGCCTCGTCGTCCCCGAGATGGACTGTCCGTCGTGTGCGAAGAAAGTCGACGGGAGTCTGGAACGGGTCACGGGAATCACGGCGGTCGAGCTCTCACCGACCCAGGGGACGGCGGCGGTCACGTACGACGCCGAGGCGACGACCCGGCGCGACGTGATCGCGGCCATCGAGAGTGCGGGCTACGAGGTGCTCGACGGTGGGGGTGGAGACGACGAGACGGACACCGGGGGGCCCGCGATCGCCCCGCCGACGGACGTCTGGACGAGTGCGCGCGCGATCAAGACCTGGATCGGGGCGGTCGTCCTGACGCTCGGACTGATCGTCGAGTTCGTCCTCACCGGCGGGAACGTCGGCGTGGCGACCGTTCTCGGCGCGTCGATCACCGTCGCGGACCTCCTCTTCCTCCTCGCGGTCGTCGTGAGCGGTGCACCGGTCGTCCGGAGTGGATTCCACTCGGCGCGCGCCCGGAGCCTGGACATCGACTTGCTGATGGGGACGGCGATCATCGCGGCGACGGCGATCGGCCTGTTCGTCGAGGCCGCGACGCTGGCCGTCCTGTTTTCGATCGCCGAACTGCTCGAAGACTACGCGATGGACCGGGCACGCGATTCGCTCCGGGAGTTGATGGAACTCTCGCCCGACGAGGCAACGGTCCGGCGCGACGGCGAGGCGGTGACCGTCCCCGCCGACGACGTCGCGATCGGCGACCGGGTGCTCGTCAAACCCGGCGAGAAGATCCCCCTCGACGGGACCGTCGTCGAGGGCGAGAGCGCGGTCGACGAGTCACCGATCACCGGCGAGAGCATGCCCGTCGAGAAGCGCGCGGGCGACGAGGTGTTCGCCGGATCGATCACCGCCGAGGGCTACCTGGAGATCGAGGTCACCTCTCGGGCGGGCGATTCGACGCTCGCGCGCATCATCGATCTCGTCCAGGGCGCTGAACGCAATCAGACCGACAGCGAGCAGTTCGTCGACCGCTTCGCGGGCTACTACACGCCGGTCGTGGTCGTTCTCGCCGTGCTGACGGCGACGATCCCGCCGCTCGTCATCGCGTCGGACGTGACGCTCGCCGTCGCGGGCGTCGACGTCGTCCTCCCGGCGGGGTGGCGCGCGTGGTTCGTCCGTGGGCTGACCTTGCTCGTGATCGCGTGTCCCTGCGCGTTCGTCATTTCGACGCCCGTCTCGGTCGTCTCGGGGATCACCAGCGCCGCCCGCTCGGGCGTGCTCATCAAGGGTGGGAACCACCTGGAGACGATGGGTACCGTCGAGGCGGTCGCCCTCGACAAGACCGGGACGCTCACGCGGGGCGACCTCTCGGTGACCGATATCGTCCCGTCGGGCGATCGCGACGCCGACGCGATTCTCCGGATCGCGGCGGCGCTCGAACGGCGCTCGGAACACCCGATCGCGGCGGCGATCCTCGACCGGGCCGACCGCGAGGGGATGGTGATCCCCGAACCGAGTGCCTTCGAGACCCGCCCCGGCGAGGGTGTGCACGCGACGATCGACGGCGAGACCTATTATGCAGGGACGCCCGCGCTGTTCGCGGACCTGGGGGCCGACGGCGCGGGGGCGGCAGTGGGGAGCGACGACGCCGACGACGCCGACGACGCCCGGGCGACCCTCGAAGCCGACGGGAAGACCGTCGTCGCGGTCGGGACGGCCGACGCGGTCCACGGCCTGATCGGCGTCGCCGACACCGTCCGTCCGGGCGCACGCGAGGCCGTCGAGCGCTTACTCGACCTCGGCGTCGCCCACGTCGTCATGCTCACCGGCGACAACGAGGGGACGGCGCGAGCGATCGCCGACCAGACCGGCGTCGACGCGTATCGCGCCGAACTCCTGCCCGAGGACAAAGTCGCTGCGGTCGAGGCCGTCCGCGAGGAGTACGGCACGGTCGCGATGGTCGGCGACGGCATCAACGACGCGCCCGCGCTGGCGACCGCCGACGTGGGGGTCGCGATGGGCGCGGCGGGCACCGACACTGCGATCGAGACTGCCGACATCGCGCTGTTGGGCGACGACGTCCGGAAGTTGCCCTACCTCTACGATCTCTCGCGGACCGCCAATCGCGTCATCCGCCAGAACATCTGGTCGAGTCTCGGCGTGAAGGCCTTGCTCGCGGTCGGCGTCCCGATCGGCCTGGTCAGCGTCGCCGTCGCGGTCGTCGTCGGTGACATGGGGATGAGTCTCGGCGTCACGGGCAACGCGATGCGTCTCGCGCGCGTTTCGCCCGAGACGACTGATGCCGACGGGAGCGAGTAGCGTGAGCCAGTCGAACCGCTGGAATCGGATGCGATACCGGGTCTACGCACCGATCTACGATCTCGCCGTCCGGCCGTTTCGGGCGGCCCGCGAGCGGGCGATCGACGGCCTCGAGTTCGAATCGGGCGATCGCGTCCTCGTCGTCGGCTGTGGCCCCGGCCCGGATCTCGACCATCTGCCCGCCGGCGTGGGCGTGATCGCGGTCGATTTGACGCCCGCGATGGTCCGTCGAGCGGCGACTCGATCGAGCACTCACGACGTGAGCGCGGCGATCGCGGACGCGGCCGCCCTGCCGATCGCCGACGACTCGGTCGACGCCGTCCTCGCCCATCTCGTGCTCTCGGTGGTGGCCGATCCGACGCGGGTCGTGGCCGAGATCGCCCGGGTCTGTCAGCCCGACGGGCAGATCTCGATTCTCGACAAGTTCGTCGCACCGGGCACCGACGGATCGCTGGTCAGGCGTGCGATCGATCCCGTCGCTCGACTCGCGTTTTCGACGCTCACGCTCGATCTCGATCGACTGATCGACGGGAGTGGGCTCAGAATCGACCACCGCGACCGCTCGATTGCCGGCCTGTACACGATCGCCCGTGCGCGACCGGAATCGACTGGCGGGTGATCGCGTGGCGGGGGATCGCGTCCGCGCCCGACTCACAGCAGGACGGTCTGGGCCAATCCGAGGAAGACCAGAAAGCCCAGGACGTCCGTCGCGGTCGTGATGAAGATCGTCGCCGACGTCGCGGGGTCCTGACCGACGCGATCGAGGACGAGCGGGATGAGCGCGCCGAAAAACCCCGCGATGAGGAGGTTCGCGACCATCGAGACGCCGACGACCGCACCGAGGAGGACGCCGAACTGCGCCGACGAGATCGCCGTCGCGATGACGGCGACGAGCGCCCCGATGATCGCGCCGTTGATCGCACCGGCGACCGCCTCGTTGCGGATCACGCGGGCGCCGGTCGCGAGCGAGACCTGGCCCAGACTGATCGCCCGGACCGTCACGGCCATCGCCTGCGTGCCGGCGTTGCCGCCCATCCCGGCCACGACGGGCATGTACGCCGCGAGCACGGCGATCTGGGCGATCGTCGTTTCGAACAGGCCGACGACCGCCGCGGCGAGGAAGGCGGTCCCGAGGTTGATAATTAGCCAGGTGTACCGACTCTTGACCTTCACGAGCGGGCCGTCCAGCGCATTTTCGGCCTCGGCGACGCCCGTGAACTCGAACAGCGTCTCGCCGGCGACGTCTTCGACGACGCCGAGGAGATCGCCGGCGTGGATCACACCGAGCACGGAGCCGTCGGCGTCGAGCACGGCGACCGCGCGGTCGCGATTCTCACGGAAGACTGCGAGGACGTCGCTGTCCTCGCGATCGTAGCGGACGCTCGGGACCGCTTCGACGTACGCGCGGGCCCGGTCGTCGGGGGCGGCCATCGCGAGCGTCCCGTTCGGAAGCGCGCCGAGAATGTCGCCGTCCTCGACCACGAAGATCGTCGGATACCGACCGGTGCGGGACTCGAATCGCCGGACGCGCTCGGTGATCGCGTCGATCGGCCGGTCGGCACTCACGGTCACGAAATCCAGATTCATCAGCCCGCCCGCGCTGTCGGCGTCGTAGCTGAGCAGGCGGTCGATCTTCTCGGCGCGCTCGGTGTCGAGGCGGTCGAGGACGGTCTCACGGGTGGTCTCGTCGGCGTCGGTGAGGACGCTCCGGGCCTCGTCGGGGTCCAGGTCGTGGACGAACGCCAGGAGGTCGTCTTCGCTCAGCGCGTCGAGGACGGTCTCGCGGATCGGCGGCGGGAGTCGCTCGAAGGCGGCCAGTCGGTCCTCCCGGGGGCACGCCATGAGCGCGGCCGCAGGGTCCGACGCGGCGCCGATCTCTTCGTGTGCGGTCGCGGCCTGCATGTCCGATCGGATCGGGGGCCGATTCCAAGAGTGTGGCGGGGTGGGACCCAACTGTTTTGCCTGCCCCGCCTGAGTGGCCTGCATGGGAGTGCTCGATTCGTTCGGTGCGCTCGCCGCGAGTCTGATCGCGGCGGTCGTCCTGCTCGTGTTTGCCGTGTTGAGTTTTTTCGTGACCGTGTTCATCGTCGACGTGGGGGCGAGTCTCGCCGGCCTCTCTCCGACGGCCGACTACGTCACGCTGTCGGCCGCACTCATCTCGACGGGCGCGATCGTCGCGGGCGCGTCGCCGCTGACGCGCGTCGGCGAGTAAGGCCCGTTCGGTCCTCACGTCCTGTCTTTCCGGGTCAGATCCGATCGAACGGTCAGACCAGCTCGAACAGCGCGAGGACGTCCTGGAGGTCGAGGTCACCCGTGCCGTCGAAGTCGTACGCCGCCGGGTGGTCGGTGACGCTCCGTTCGTCCATCGTTCGAAACAACGTGTTCACGTCCGCGAAGTCCAGTTTCCCGTTCGCGTTGAGGTCTTCGTAGAGTCCGTCCCCGTCTCGGTCCCGGGGAACGACCCCCCGAATCGGATCGAGGCGGTGCTCTGTGGTGGTCTGGGTCCCGTGTACTGGCCCGGTTTCGCGGACCGTCGCCGAACCGACCGACCGCGTCCCCGATGGGATGAGTCTGAGCTGGTATATCAGCGACTCACTCTCGGTGAAGCCTCTGAGGCGTGGGCGGTCGTAATGGGGCCACAGCTCTGGGCTGACCCCGGTCCGGACGCTCAGGTCCAGGTCGTACTGGCCGCCCGCGATACCGATCCGATCGAGGTCGACGAGTCGGGTGGTTCGCTCGACGGCGACGGCTCCATCGACGGTGATCTCCGAGGCTGCCGTCTGGATCGCCGGCCGTTCGTTGACCGCTTCGACGCGTCGGTCGACGAACGTCGTGTCGAGGTGGTAGTTCAGCACGCGCTCGCCGGTGGCCGTCGTGGTCGTCCCGTGGACATGCCAGAGTCCGGCCCGCCCCCACTCCGCGACCGTAATCTGATCGACGGTCGCCTCCGGATCGACCGTGGCCTCCAGGCGGTACCGCCTCGTGGCGACGTCCTCGGAGCAGACTCGCCCATAATTCGGTCGGCGCGCCCCCATCACTGCGAGTTTGAGGTGGCCATCGGCGTGTCTCGCTTCGGCCAGACGGATCTCGTTACACGAACTCGACCCGTACACCATCTGCCCCGTGACCGTGATCGTCTCCCCGTCGACGGAGACCGCGGGGTACTCCTCACTGCCCGTGGGATCTCCCTCCATCGTCACGTCGATGGCGTCGATGGCGTCCGGGCGGTCGACCGGCGGGTGCAGATATTCGACCGATCGACGGGGGTACTTTGCGTCGGACCACCCCTCCTTTCTGACGACGACCGTGTCGATCTGATCGGTTCCCACGACTTCGATCTCACAGCGGTGCCCGTCGCCGTCGCCCGGACAGGGGATCGCTGACGGGGGGTCGGGGATCGGTTCGATCGCGACCGAAAGGAGGCCCCGATCCTGGTGAATACTCGTCGGCGTGACCGCGAAACAGTCTGTGTCGGGGTCGACCGCCGGCACCACGATCTGGACGCGATCGCCATCGAACGACACGCGCGGTTCGGGTTCGGGTGGCTCCATCGGGGTGGTCCGCCAGTCCAGGCTGGCGTCTGCAATCCCACCCGTACTGATCGGCATCGGTGGGTTCGAGATCAACCGATGGGCGAGTGTCGTCCGGCGCGAGTCGGGCGTCCGCTCGACCACAGACAGCATCTCGGGAACGGAGTCGACGGTGAGCGTGACGGTGTAGCCCACGGCCTCGGTCTCGGGACAGTCTCGGTCGCCCGGTGGTCGGCGCGCGAGTTCGAGGACGAGGTGGTCCCCATAGTCGAGATGGAGGGCCGCGATCTGGGGCAATCCACAGGGTTCGGTGGCGGCCATCGCACCGCTCACCTGGATCTGGCCGGACCCGAGGGTGATCTCCGGGTCTCGTGGGCTGTCGGCAGGAGAGTGACTCACCTGGCGGTCGGTAATGCCGATCCGAAACGAGTTCCAGTCGTCGTAGGGGTAGTGACGCTCGCGCTCACCATCGCCCGGGGGGTCGACGACCACGACCGTGGGCGTCGTCTTCACGTGGATCTCGTACGCGTAGACGTAGGCGTCGTCCGCGGGGCAGTCCGGGGCCGGTTCGGTGGTGAGATCGACCGTCAACTGGCGTCGGTCGGTGTCGAACGTGGCTCCCGCTGGCGTGACGCGCCGACAGGACTCCTCGGGCGTGAATGCGCCACGGACGACGATCTGATCGTCGGACCCCTCGACCCGTGGTTCGGTGTCGATATCGTCACGCCCGAACCCCCCGCGAAACGACGTCAGGCGGATCTGATCGACGCGGAGATCCTGGGTCTCGGCGGTCACCGCCGTCGCCTGCGGCCCGAGGCCAGCGACCAGCCCGACACTCCCGAGTGCGGCGAGCACCTCCCGGCGTGTCGACTGCCTCTCCGCATTCGATTCCCCCCGGCCCGACGGTGGCGTCTCGACTGGCATGGGTGTACGTCCCCTCTCTTACAACGAATTTCGGGTTGAAATAACCACCCGATGTATCGAACGGTCGAGGAATTGACTTCACCGAAGAGACGGTGCTACTCGTCCGTGTAGACGATCTCGCTGATCTCGTGGCGCGGGTTCTCGTCGTCGTCACCCTCGTACTTGTAGACGGCGTCGCCCTCGTCGCCGGTCGCGGCGTGCGAGCCGTCACATAGCGGGACATCGTCGCTCAGCCCGCACATGCAGATCGCGGCCTGGCCGTCGGGGTCGATCATCTCGGGACCGGTCGCTTCGTGAGTCACTTCGCGTGCCATGGACTAGCGTGTGACGGGATGGCGCATAAAACTACGGTCGGGAAAGGGCGGTGGGGATCGGCGCCCGCGTCACTCCTCGTCGAGCGCCTCGCGATACCCCTCGCGGGCCTCGCCGAGGAGGGTCCGTGGGCCGAAATCGCCGTTGAACAGTCTGTACCAGAGCACTCCCTGGAGGACGAGAATGACGAGGCCCATGCCGATGACGGTGACCCGCATCACCCACTCGGCCAGTTCGAGTGTCACGTTCGTCGGTGAGACGCGGAGCTCGAAAACGGTGGCGGTGCCGTCGGCGTGTCGATATCACGTGCGGGCGCTCTGCTCGATCCCGCTCAGCCCATCACGACGCGCACGTCGTGGGTGTCGCCGTCCTCGAAGACCGGCACGACATCCCCGTCGATTTCCTCACCGTCGACCTCGATCTCGGCGACGCCCGATTCGACGCTATCGGGGTTCTCCACGGTAATCTCGTAGGTCGCGCCGCGGAACTCCCGGGTCACCTCGAATGCGTCCCAGTCGGCCGGAATCGTCGGGTCGACGACGAGGCCGTCGAAGGTGGGCCGGACGCCGATGAGGTACTGCGTCCCGGCGACGTACGCCCACGAAGCCGTCCCCGTCAGCCAGGAGTTCGACGCCTCACCGAAGTCGGGGTGGGTCGGGCCGAGGACGTTCTGACTGTAGACGTACGGCTCGGTCAGGCGCTGGTCCGCAATGTCCTCGTGTTCGAGCGGATTGAGTTGTCGGTAGTACTGGTGGGCGCGCTCGCCGTCACCGAGCATCGCGGCGGCGACGATCGACCAGGTGTGGGCGTGACAGAAGATTCCGCCGTTCTCTTTCGCACCCGGGGGATAGGTTGTCGTCCCACCGATCGAATCGAGCGTGCCCTCCACGTCGTAGGGTGGGTCGATCAGCGCGAAGCCGTACTCGGTGTTCAGCCGATCGTGAGCGGCCGAGAGCGCCTGTTCGCCGCGATCCTGGTCGGCGATGCCGCCGAGAATCGACCAGGTCTGGGCGTTGAGCGTGATCTGGTTGAACTCGCTCTCGCTCGCGCCGATCGGGGTCCCGTCGTCGTCGTACCCGCGCATGTAGTAGTCGCCGTCCCAGGCCACGTCGTCGATGAGTTCGGCCATCGCGTCGCGATCCGCGCGGTACTCGTTGGCGGTCGACTCCTTTCCCAGGTGCTCGAACAACCCAGCGGCCTCGTCGAGCGCCCGACAGTACAGCGCGCCGGTCATCATACTCGCGGCCTTGCCGCTGCCGTGGTCGGCGTTGAGCGTGTCGTTCCAGTCCGAATACCCGAGGCGTGGCAGGCCGTCTTTGCCGCGGTGCTCGTCGGTGAACGCGAGCGCGCGCTCGATGTGCTCGCGGACGGGCGCGGGATCGGTGTCCTCGAAGTCGATCTCCCGATCGAGAAAGTCCGTGTCGCCGGTCTCTTTGACGTACTGGACGGTCCCGAGGACGAGCCAGAGGTGGTCGTCGGAGAACCACTGCGGCTTTTCGGGCTCTTCGTTGGCGATGCCGACGTCGCCCTCGCCGCTGAGCGGGTAGACCTGGTGCCAGGTGTGGCCATCCTCGAACTGCAGGCCCCAGAGCATCTCCAGGGTCTCCCGAACCTGATCGGGGACGGCGTGGACGATCGAGAGGGTGTCCTGGCCCGAGTCACGCGTGCCCATGCCACGCCCGAGTCCGGCCTGGTACAGCGACGCCGACCGCGACCAGTAGAGCGTCGAGCGACACTGGATGGGGTTCCAGACGTTGAGCATTGCGTTCAGGTTCTCGTCGGGCGTGTCCACGGTCATCGTCGCGAGGTAGTCGTCCCAGTCGTCGCCGAGCGCCTCGAACGCCTCGTCGACCGCCGCGGGGTCGGTGTACTCCTCGATGACGTCGTCGTCGGCTTCGGGCGCGGTGAGATAGACGATTCGCTCGCTCTCGCCCGGTTCGAGGGTGATCTCGTGGGTGAACGATCCGATGACGTTGCCGTGGGTCGAAATCGAGTCGCGTGGCGTGCCCTTGGCGACGACCTCCGGCGATTCGAGTCCCTCGTAGATCCCGACGAATTCCTCGCGATCGGTGTCGAACCCGACGGGATGGCCCGACGTGGCGTGGACGTAGTCGATCTCCATCGCCGAGGAGACCATCGTGATCCGGTTCGGCGCGGCGTCGGCCTGCATGATCTGGCCCGTCCAGTCCAGATTCGTCTGGTCCATGTAGGCGTCGGGGAAGGAGAACTCGACGTAGCTGTAGGTCTCGATCGTTCGCTCACGATCGGAGTCGTTGGTCAGTTCGAGGTCCCAGACCTCGCAGGTCTCGCCCGGCGGGACGAAGTAGGTGATTGCGCCCGAAATGCCGTCGTTGGACCCTTCGATCGTGGTGTAGCCGGGCCCGTGGCGACACTCGTAGTCGTCCAGGTCCGCTTTGACGGGCTGATAGGTCGGTGACCAGAACTCTTCGGACTCGGCGTCACGAAAATAGACGTAGCGTCCGGGCTGATCCCGCGGGATCGCGTTGTATCGGTAGCGCGTGACGCGCTGGTTGCGCGGATCCTCGTGGAAACTGTAGCCGCCGCCGGTGTTGGTGACGATGCCGCCGTAGACACCTTCACCGAGGTAGTTCGTCCACGGTCTGGGGGTTTCGGGGTCGGTCACGACGTACTCGCGGGTCGACTCGTCGTAGTGGCCGTAGGACATACCGCCCGATTCGGGCCGAACGCGTCCTGAGTGTTTCGAAAGACGGTCGGGACCGACCGGTCACACCGTCTCGAACAGCGCGAGGACGTCCTGGAGGCCGGCCGCGCCGTCGCCGTCGATGTCGAAATACGTCACGAACGCGGTGATGACGCGGTCTTCGGTGTGCTGGAAGTAGGTGTTCACGTCGGGGAAGTTGATCGTGCCGTCCGCAGAGAGGTCCTCGAAGACGCCGTCGAAGTCGTCGTCCCGCGGGACCGTTCCGTCGATCGGTTCGACGGGGAGCGCGCGATCGGCAACGGCAGTCGGTGCGATCGGCGTGTCGGCGGGCGCGGCACTCTCGACCGGCCCGGAGACGTCCGCCGCGGTCGGGCCGCCGGCCTGCCCCCACCACGAGCCGGTGGTGTTGATCGCCGTCGTGCGCCCGCTCGCCTCGACGACCCGATCCGTCGTCGCGAACTCGCTGGCCTCGATGTCGATCGACGCCCCACTCGCGCTCCGGACCGTCGGCGCGCTCCCCGTCGAGAGCCACGAGCGACTGACCGAGACCGATCCACTCGCGGGCACGGCGAGCGCCGCCCGGGTGGCGGTCACGTCGCTGTGGTCGATCCCGACCTGGACGTGTCCCATCGCGTGGACGCCGCGCCAGGCCTCCAGGCTGAGGTCGCTGGCGTCGAGGGCCGCCCGGGAGGCGTTGACGGCTGTGCGATTCGCCCGGATGCCGGCTCTCGACGCCGAGAACACGCCGTTCGAGAGCGCCAGGCCGTCACGACCCGCCGTGACCGAGACCCGCTTCACGCTCGCGTTGGTCGACTCCGCGACGACGCCGTCGGTCCCGGCGTCGATCGCCGTGGCCTCGATCGATGCGTTGGCGCCGTTGAGGCCGACGCCGACGCTCTCGGCCGTCACGTCACTGCTCGTCAGACTCGCGCCGTTCGCCGTCCAGGCGGCGACGCCGTAGCCCCGGGTATCGACGGTCAGATCCGTCAGCGAGGCCGTTCCTGCGATCGTCGTGAGTCCGTCGGCGGGCGAGTAGACCCGAACGGTTTCGACGTTCAGCGAGTCGGCGCGGACGCCAACCGCCGACCCGTTCGCGACGACGGTACTGTTTCGGATGGAGACGGTCGCTGCCGTCGTGGCGGTGCTCGGTGCGCCCGCCGAGCGACCCGACGACATCGCCACGTCGATCCCCCGCCCCTCCGAGTCGATCGTCGTATTCTTGACGGCGAGGTGGCCAGCGGGATACGTCCGGGCGATCCCGTCATCGGTCGCCCGCAACTCGCTGTTCTCGACGACGACCGGGCCCGTGGCGTTCGTCCCCTCGACGGCGACGCGGGTGTCACCCGCCAGCAGGTCGTCGATTCTGACTGTGCCCGACGTGTCGACGACGACGGCGGCCTGGGTCGCGCCGATCGCCAGGCCCTCGATGGCGGTCGGGGCCTGTGCGACGACGCCAGCGCCGCCGTCGGTCGGCCCGCTGCCGGCGATGGTCGCGTTCGGTCCGACGATCCTGACTGGGTCCGTGACGGTGACGTTGCCGGCATAGAGTCCCGATTCGACGTAGACGGTCCCACCGCTCGGTGCCTGATTCACGCCCTCCTGAATCGTCGTGGCGTTCGCTGCCGAACTGTCTCCGACCACGATGTCGGCCTCTGACGGTGTCACGTCGGCGGCCGCCCCCGATCCCGCGACGAGTCCGACCCCCAGAACCGTCGCCACCCCGATGAAAAACAGTGTTCTCGCGTTCATCCTGGCTTCATTTTAGGGAGTCGTCGTCAATAAAAAGTTGCGACGATCCACACGAGTTTCGGACCGTTCAATACCCGCAGAGAAGACCGCTGTGTGGGTTTTCGACCGTCAGCTCGCTTCCGACGAGGTGTGCACTGGAACATAAATAGGGGGTGCCGACCCATCCGGACTCCGTCGGATCGAGGCCGCGTACCTCGACGGCGTGCCGTGCGCCGCAGAGCGACCGAGCGCACTGGCGGTGTGACACAGTCCCGGAGCACAGACCAGCCGCAGGGAGCGCATCGAGGCGAACTTCGGGGCGAGCGTCGAGTGGCCTGGCCTCGGGTGATATTCGAAACTCCGAATCAGAGACCGGTCGTTCCGCTCTCCGCCCGGTGTTCGGTCGGCATGCGATCGTCGGAACGCACCACGGCGGGCCCGACCGGACGAGGGTCGTCCGGGATGGCGTGCCGAGCCGTCACCGATCCCACGGTAAGCCGTGCTATCTCGTCGCTAAGCTGTCTATAGATAATGTCGTTCCCGAGCAGTCCCAGGTATGACGGATTCGAACTCGTCATCCGAAGGGATCGATGATACCGACCGTGGTGTGAACCGACGCACTGTGCTCACGGGAGTGGCCACCGGCGCGCTCGCCGGGCTCGGCCTCGTCGGCACTGCCAGTGGACACTGGGTCCGCGGCACGCCGGTCTTCTGTGGTTGTGACCAACTCTGTGTCTGTGTGGCGGGCAACGCAGACGTGTTGATGGCCCAGGAGACCGACGACGGCGGGTACGACGTCGGATTCGTCGTCGACGGGGGCCGTCTCGACCCCGCCCCGACGGGGACGCCACACTACAGCGGCGACTTCTGCGTCTCGACTGCCGACGACAACGTTCCCGATGGGAAAATCATCGGCCTCCAGGTGGCGGGCACACGATGGGTCAACCCCGACCAGTGTGCTCAGGACGCCCTCGACGCAGAACAGCGGCAGTTGGATTCGACCCATCTCCGACCGGCGGGGAACCTCGCCAGTGATTGCGAGACGCCGCCGTGTGTGGACAGCGAGATCGAGGCCACCTGGGAGGACTGCGAGACCGTCTCGCTGTCGGGGCCCGACGAAAACCTAGAGGAGATCGTGGTGTACCTGATGCGGTGTTTCGACGATCCCGGGTTGGGCTGTCCCGACGGCGCGCAGGCAACGATCGACGATCCCGAGTTGCCACTGACGCTCGGGCGAGATCGGTTGGCCGTCGGAGACGAACCGTACCACATCGATGCGGTCGAGTTCGTCGGCGGCGTGCACCCAGACCACATCACGCCACCGGACGACTTCGACTGTGGCTTCGACCAGGACGACACCGACGCGATCGAGGTTATCTGGACGGACTGTGAGACCGTCTCGCTGTCGGGTCCCGACGAAAACCTAGAGGAGATCGTGGTCTACCTGATGCGCTGTTTCGACGATCCCGGACTGGGCTGTCCCGACGTTGCGCAGGCAACGATCGACGATCCCGAACTCCCGCTGACGCTCGGGCGAGATCGGTTGGCCCTCGGTGACGAACCGTACCACATCGTCGCACTCGACTTTATCGGGACCGTCCAGCCGGACGACGCGACGCCACCGGACGACTTCGACTGTCACTTCGAGTAGACGCCGGGGACGGACCGTAGGCCTTCGGACGGCAGGGTGTCGGGCCCGGCAGTTTTCGCTTGCTGACTTCTCGACTCTCTTCTGGGCACTACTCGCGCTCGTTGCCTTCTTCGATCGGAATGCGGTCGTCGGTCACGTCGTCGAACGCCTGGTCCGAGGAGACGATGGGATCGTCACCCGCGAACGCGAGGTGATAGGCGTCGAACGCGGTGAGGCCGTACTCGTCCATGTAGTCCGCGGCCTGGAACAGGACTGACACGTCCGCGTCGACCGTCGCGATTTCGAGGGCGTAGCTCAGCGCTGCCATCCGATCGAACTCGAACCGATCCGAGACCATCAACAGTTCCAGCAGCGTCGCCCGAGAGGAATAGAGTTCTCCCTCATACTCGGCAGCGATCGCGGCGGCCCGCTCCCCCAGCCAGTCGTCGTCTTCCACCAGCGCGATGAAAAAGTCCGTGTCGGCGTCAATCATCACTCGTCGGACTCGGTGGCCTCGTCCAGGGCCTCTGATCTCGCCGCCTCACGGGCCTCGCCAGTGATTTCCGCGATCGATCTGTCGTCGAAGGCGTCACCGACGGCGTCGCGAAGCCCCCCGATCGGGTCGTCCGCGATGGGGATCAGTTCGACGCGATCGGCGAGTGTCGAGGACGTAGCGGTCGCCGTGGCGTTCTCGAATCCCGCTGGGGATGACGATCCGTCCCCGATC
This sequence comes from Halococcoides cellulosivorans, assembly GCF_003058365.1. Taxonomy (NCBI): domain Archaea; kingdom Methanobacteriati; phylum Methanobacteriota; class Halobacteria; order Halobacteriales; family Haloarculaceae; genus Halococcoides; species Halococcoides cellulosivorans. The sequence continues at coordinate 367,917 of NZ_CP028858.1, forward strand.
GTCGGTGGAGACGGTCTTGCTCATCATGTCCGAGCGTATGCGAGACGACACAAAATGATTCCCGTGATATGGTTGAGAGCCCCCTTTACTTCTCTCGGAGGATTTTATTTTGCGTAAGGGAGCGGTGGGCCAGTGAATGCCTGCATAGAATGGGCCTATGGGTCTTCACTGGAGGCCCTCGGAAATGTCTGCACCCTCTGATGATTGGGTTGGATTCTGGAGCAGCGTCGACAACAGGATACAGATATCTCTCGGAGATTTGGATGATAGAACCGTAATGGGGGACCGTGTTTGTTTTCGTAGGGTGGTCCCGGCCCCTTCTGCTCACTATTTCGAACTGACGTACACGAACGCAGCGATTGCGCCGAGGCCGAGCAGTAGTTCTCTGTCGGTAACCTTGCCATCTTTCACGATGGCGCTGATAGTTTGACCTATCATCATTCGATCGTACCACACCTATCGTTATAAATGTTACGTGATATTAATTTCGGGGACTTCGAGTTAGTATAATGGAGTGGGGGTCAGCATTTCAACCATCGCGCTCCATCGCAGAGCATAACCTCCCTCCATTGCACTCTCGTGGTATGCCCCTCTCTTTGCCCGACCTTGAAACGCACCTCTTCAAGTGCGCCGACATTATCCGCGATGCCGTCGATCCGACCGACTACAAGGAGTACATTCTCCCGCTCGTCTACTACAAATCGATCTCCGACGAGTTCGAGACTCAGTACGCGGCCAACGTCGAGGAGTACGGCGAGGAGTTCGCCCGGCGGAGCAACCTCTACGATATTCCCGTCATTCCCGAGGGCTATCTGTGGGACGACGTTCGCGCCGTCTCGGACAACGTCGATCAGGCGCTGAACGACGCGTTCGACGCGCTCACCGAGGAGAACCCCGAACTCACGGGGGTCTTCCGCGCAGACTACATCGACGCAGACGCGCTCGACGACGACCGGCTTGGAAAACTCGTCGAACACCTCACGACGTACGATCTCGACCGCGAGAGCGTGCCGCCGGACATGCTCGGGGAGGCGTACATGGATCTGGTGCGGCACTTCGCGGAGGAGGAAGGCAAATCGGGCGGGCAGTTCTTCACGCCGCCGCACATCGTCAACCTCTGCGTTCGCCTCGTGGACGAGTTCGAGGACGGCATGACGTTCCACGACCCGACCGTTGGCTCGGGCGGGATGCTCATCGAGGCCGCCCGCTACTACCGCGAACAGCAGGGCGGCGACCCGACGAAGCTGACGTTCACCGGGCAGGAAATCAACCCCGACATCGCCGCGATCGCGAAGATGAACCTCTCCATTCACGGCCTGGATGGCGAGATCGAGCGCGAGGACTCACTGTCGAGTCCGGCGTTCACCGACGAGGACACCAGCGACCTCACGCGCTTCGATCGCGTCCTCGCCAACTTCCCGTTCTCGGCGGACTGGGCGAAAAGCGACCTCCAGGACGACGCCTTTGGCCGGTTCGACTGGCACGAGAAACTCCCGCGTGCCGACCGGGGCGACTACGCCTTTATCATGCACATGGCGGAGCAACTCAAGCGGCCCGAGCGCGACGGGGTGGGCGGCAAGGCCGCGATCGTCATTCCCCACGGCGTCCTCTTCCGCAAACACGAGTCCCGGTATCGGGAGCCAATGCTCGAAAACGATCTGGTGGAGGCCATCGTCGGGTTGCCCGAGAACCTGTTCCAGAACAACTCGATTCCCTCCGCCGTCCTCGTGTTGAACGCGGACAAGCCCGCCGAGCGCGAGGGCGAGGTGCAGTTCATCCACGCCGCCGACGAGGACTTTTACGAGGAACTCTCGAACCAGAACGAACTCACCGACGACGGCCTCGACCACATCGTCGCAAATTTCCGCGAGTGGGCGACCGAGGAGCGCGTGAGTCGAACGGTGTCGATCGAGGAGATTCGGGAGAACGACTACAACCTCAACATCGCGCTGTACGTCGATACGACGGAGCCAGAGGAGGACATCGACGTGGTGGAAGAACTGGCGACGTTGCGCGAGTTGCAGGCCGAGCGGAGCGAGATCGAGGCGACGATGACCGAGCACATGGAGGCGTTGAACTATGAGTGAGGAGGCGACGCTGGGGGAGTTTGCTCAGGGGGATGAGAGCGATAACCAGGAACAGGAGTGGAGGAACGTCCAACTCCACGAGATAGCATATAAACGGTCTGATAACATTGACCCACAGGAGGTAGCGTTAGAGAAACACGTAGGGTTGGAGCATATTGACCCGAACAGGCCCGATCCTGATTGGGAGTCTCTTGATGACCTATCGAGTACTAAGCGCCGATTTGAGGCCGGAGATATTCTCTTTGCAAAACTCCGTCCAAATCTTGAGAAATCGGCACAACCTGATTTTGAGGGCGTCGCGTCTACCGATATTTTCCCTATTGTGGCGGAGTCCAATGTAAACTCAAAGTGGTTACTGTATCGCCTAAGTTCAAAGCCTGCGTATGACTACGCTCGGCGTACTTCAGCGGGGACGCGGATGCCGCGAACGTCGTGGAATCTGTTCTGTAACTTTGGTTTCGACCTTCCACCACTCCCCGAACAGCGCAAAATCGCCACCGTACTCTACACGGTTGACCGGGCGATTGAGAAGACTGAGGAAATCAAATCCCAGATAGAACGCATCCGCGATGGTGTCCGGCAAGACGCATTTTCTCGTGGTATTCAGGAGTCTGGGATAGAGCGATCAGATGACGGTTTGAAAGAAACATATCTCGGATCTGTGCCAAATGATTGGCAGTTGCGACGCGTTGACGAGGTCTGCTCTCACGTAGTCGATTGCCCCCATTCAACCCCGGACTATTCGGAGCACGGAACCCCGGTCGTTCGCACTTCCGAGATCGAAGATGGTCGTTATTATCCAGACGAATCTCCACGAGTGGATGAAGAAGGGTATCAGAAGCGAGTTTCTCGGCTGGAGCCGAAACCGGGGGATGTAGTTTTCACTCGTGAGGCACCTATTGGTGAAGCCTTCAAAATATCTGAAGGTATGAAACTATGTCTTGGTCAGCGGTTGATGCACCTCCGACCCGAAAATGGCGTTCTAGATGCTGATTTCCTCGTTGAACTGCTGTATTCTGATATGATGCAGAGTTGGTTTGAACGATCTGCACGAGGGAGTACAAGCACTCACGTCAATGTGGGAGATATTGAAAGTATGGAAATTCCAGTACCACCGATCGAGGAACAGCATCGTATCGTGGACATTCTCGGTGGTTTTCGTGAACAACTGGATTCAGAACGCAATCTCTTGAGTAGATACGAGCGCCTCAAACGCGGCCTTATGCAAGACCTGCTCTCCGGCGCGGTTAGAACCACGAACACCGACATCGAGGTGCCCGACGACATCGCCCAGCACGGCTAATGTACCGCCTTGCGATCAAAGAGTCGGCCCGCGAGGCGAACGACGCCGTCGCGGACCTCGTCGCTGACCGTGGCGATGTCCTCGACTGCGAGTCCGAAGGGGCGGCCCAGGCCCTCGCGGAGCGGGTCAGTGCCGCCGGGGAGCGCGTCCGTGTGCAGGCCGCCGCGCCGCAGGACTCGAGCGACGCGGACGGCTATCTCATCCGGCACCCGCGGCGGTACGTGTCCGACCCGAAGCCCTCGGACACGACCGGGCTGACCTTCGACGTGGGCGCGAACCAGTACGGCGCACTTGGGGAGGCGCTCGTCTGCGGTACGTCCGGGCTGGCTCGGGGCATCAAGCACGTCCTGCGCAACGAACTCGACGACGTGATCGACGAGCGCCACTACCTGTACGGGATTCCAGACCCCTACATCACGGACGACCTCGACGCGGACGTGTCCTGGTCGCCCGATCTGCTGGTGCTGGTCGGGTCAGAGTATCAGGATAATCCTGTAGCGATGTACTACTGCGAGATCAAGACCGGCGACGCGTCCTTTCAGCGCACTCAAGCGGACGATATGCAGGCCGTCGCTCGGGAGTACGGCGTGCTGAAGATCAGGGTCATCGTCGAGGCCCTGCCCGACGAGTACACGCTTGAAGTCTCCGAAGTTCAGGCCGATTGATCGAGACCGCACACGAGTTCTGCCATGCGGTCCTCTCCGACCGATTCGATCGCTGGGGTGACTGACTGCGCTTGAGTTACGCGCTCGAAATTCGCTCTAACTCAAACTGATCCTGGCTATATTTGAGTGAGAGGCGAAATCTCCGACACCGATTTATTGGAGCACATCACCGCCGCCAGCGCTAACTCAAATACGGCTGTCCGGTTCGGGCGATCCACCGATACAAACTTCCATCCCGCGAACAACTGTCAGCTATGGATGCCATCCCATCCGAGGGCGGCGTCGAACGTTCGCTTCTCTCGTGGCTCGACGGCGTCGGATGGGAGACACACGGACAGGACGGCGGACGCGGGGCGACCGTGCTCGACGAGGCCCACGAGCGCGACAGTCACGAGGTGATCTACTGGGATCTCCTTGCCGAGCAGGTCGTCGCGCTGAACGAGGGCGTGACCGAGGCCACCGTCGAGCAGTTCGTCTCCTCGCTCCGGCGTGATCTCGACGCCGAGAACCTGATGGACGGCAATCGCGCGTTCTACCAGGTGCTCACCAAGGGCAAGACGTTCAATGTCACGCGCGATGATGGCGCGACCGACACAATCTACGTTGACCTCCTCGACTACGAGAACCCCGAGAACAATCGCTTCCACGCGGTGAATCAGTTCTCCGTCTCTCGCGAGACGACCATCCGCCCGGACGTGACCCTGTTCGTCAACGGGATTCCGCTCGTGACGATGGAACTCAAGAGCCTCGCGCAGGACAACGACTGGCACGACGCCGTTCGCGATCTCAAGGCCTACGAGGAAAGCGTGCCCCGGTTGTTCGTCCCCGGACTGTTCAATATCGCCGCCGATACGATGGCACTGCGCTACGGCGCGGTCGGCGCGCCCACGGAGTTCTACGAGCCCTGGAACGACGCGCCGGCGGTGTACGAAGACGACAACGCAATGCGGCAGGCGGTGCGGGCGCTGTGCAATCCCGAGGCGATTCTCGACCTGCTCAAACACTTCGTGTTCTACGAGCGCCGAGCGGGTGGCGACGCGAAGATCGTCCCGCGATATATGCAGTACTACGCGGTGAATCGCATCCTCGATCGGGTTCGCGAGGGCGAGCACAGGCGCGGGCTGATCTGGCACACTCAGGGGTCGGGCAAGTCGTTCACGATGCTCTACGCCGCCGAGAATCTTCTCTCGCGCCCCGCCGTGGCGCGCAACCCGCAGGTGTTCGTCATCGTGGACACGGACAAACTCAACAGCCAGATGCGCGACCAACTGGCGAACCTCTCGCTGGAGCAGTGGACGGAGGCCGAGAGTATCGACCACCTCCAGCAACTCATCGAGGAGGGGCGCAGTCAACTCGTCCTCACGACGATTCAGAAGTTCGAAGATGTCGATCCCGACGTGCAGGGGAACGACGAGGTGATCGTGATGAGCGACGAGGCCCATCGCTTCATGGAGGGTGGCCTTGGCAGTCGTCTCGAAAACGCTCTCGATGGGGCCTACCACTTCGGATTTACTGGCACGCCGGTTCAGGAAGGGGAGCGGTATGCACCGGACGAAAGTGAGCAGGCCAAGCGCAATACGATGCGCGAGTTCTGCCCCGAGGGCGAAGACTATCTCCACCGCTACTCGGTCAAGCAGGGCATCGACGACGGGCTGATCTTGCCCGTCTACTTCACGCTCCGCCACGAGATGGCGTGGGAGATCGACGAGGCCGGACTCGACGAGGAGTTCGAGCAGACGTTCCGTGGGATGACGACCGACGAGAAACGCGATTTCATCCGAGAGACCGTGACGGCGACGACGCTTGCAGAGATCGAGCCCCGCGTCGAGACGGCCGTCGCAGAGATCGACGCCCACTACGACGACCACGTCGCTCCGAACGGGTGGAAAGGGATGGTCGTCACGCCGAGCCGACGCTCGGCGGCGATGTACGGTGAGCGACTCGTCGAACGGCGCGGTGACGAGGAGGTGGAGGTCCTCTACACGGCGACCAACGACGACCCCGATATTATCCAGCAGTTCCACACGGACGCCGAGGAGCGTGATAGCATCGTCAAAGCGTTCAAAGACGAGGCGAATCCGAAACTGCTGGTCGTCCACAATATGCTCCTGACGGGCTTCGACGCCCCGATTTTGAAGACGATGTATCTCGACCGGAATCTGAAAAACCACAACCTCATGCAGGCGATCGCCCGGACGAATCGACCCGCTGCGGGGAAGGAGAACGGCGAAATCGTGGACTTCCAGGGCGTCTTCGAGAACATCGACGAGGCTCTGGACTACGACGCAGAGACGAAACAATACGCCGCTCGCAACAAAGACGACCTCTTCGACGACCTCGTCGAACAGGTCGAGCGGGTGCTGGACATTTTCGACGGGATTTCTCAAGCGGACACGCAGGAGGCGACTTCCGAGGCCATCGAGCGCGTCAGCACACATCCGGAACGCCGCGAGTTCAAGCAGAACTTCCGGCGACTCCAGAACCTCTACGAGGCCGTCGCCCCGGATGGGCGACTTGTCAGTGAGGGCATCGAAGACGACTACAAGTGGCTGAGTCGGATTCACGTCGCGTTCAAGCGCACCACGGCGGGCGAGGACGACCCCGAGCGGGAGATGCGCGAGAAGACGCGCGAGATCATCGACGACCACGTCGATATTTCCGAAATCAAGCGTGACTTCCCGACGTACAAACTCGGTGAAGAGTATCTCGACGACGTCGAGGGCCTCGAAAATCCTGGTGTGAAGGCCAGCCAGATCGCCCACGCAACCCGTGAACACCTCCATCCACGAGAGAACCAGAATCCCCGATACAAGCGACTCAGTGAGCGAGTTACCGACATCGTCGAGCGATGGCAAGGGGGTGAGATGAGCGACCCCGAGGCCGTTGCCGCCCTGAAATCCGTCGAGGAAAAAGTGCTGAACGTCGATCGGGAGGCCGACGACGAGGAGATGGAGGCCGCCGAGTTCGCCATCTACACGCACTTGACCGAGGAGACGCCCGACGCGATCGAGTCCGACGAGCAGGCCGAACAGGTCGCGGCGGAGATCGTCTCACAGTTCCGCGATCGAGTCGATCGGCACTATCCCGGGTGGGAAACGAACCACCAGACCATTGCCGAAGTCGAGCGGATCCTGTTGGGCGTTCTCGTGAAAGAACGCGACCTCGGCCACCTCATACGTGACGAGGAGGGATTCGTCGACGACGTTCGAAACTACCTCATCCAGAACGATGGCTGAGACTCGATCGCACGAAGTGGAGTTGGTCGGCCACTCCGTCGAGTACGATCTCCGACGGAGTGCTGACGCGACCAAGCCTCGGATCGACGTGGACATTCACGGCGTCACGGTCGTGATTCCGGACGCGACCGACGTCGATCCCGAGGAGGTCCTTCAGGAGAATGCGGTATGGGTCGTCGAGAAGAAAGCGAAATACGACACGTATCGTGAGGAGATCCCAGAGCGATCGTACGAGGAGGGCGCGATGTTTCCGTATCTTGGCGACGAGCGAGAGGTCGTGGTAGAACGTCGGTCATCGTCAGTCGTGTCAGAGAACGCGCTCCGGCTGGCCCGTCATCACGTTGAGGAGACCTCGGTGAAGCGGGCTCTGGAAACGCTGTACCGACGCAAAGCGCGAGAGACATTCGAAGAGCGGGCGGAGCATTTCGCTGAGCAGATCGGCGTGACCCACGAGCAAATCGAAGTTCGGAATCAGCGAACGAAGTGGGGGTCCTGTTCGACCACCGGGACACTCGGACTGAACTGGCGACTGATGATGGCTCCGCCGGAGATCGTGGACTACATCGTGATTCACGAACTGGCTCACCTGCGAGAACCCAACCACACAGATGCGTTCTGGTCTCTCGTTGGCGAACATGACCCGGACTACGAAGCACACGCTCGGTGGCTTGAAGAGAACAGTACGCAGTTAGTCTTCTCGGACGACGATCTCTGAGGGCCGTTCTTCCAGCCCCGTCTCTGAGACTTGCCGATTGCAGTCCTCTTCAAGATCGCGTGAAACGTGGGTCGAAAACTCCTCAAAATCTGCCAAGCCTAGGCCGGGATTTGAACCCGGGCTCTCGTCCTTACCAAGGACGCGCTTTACCGCTAAGCTACCCAGGCGCGATTTCGCGTAACCGGGAATCGACTAAAGGCGTTTCGATTCAGTGGTCGGCCTGACTGCGCGCGCCCTCGCTGCCGGGCGGATCGCGCGCGGCCGCGACGAGGTCGTCGACGACCGTCTCGGGCACGCTCGGCGGGCCCTCGCCCACCAGATCGGCGGCGTAGTTCCGCAGGCGTGGCCCGGGTCGGCCGCCGACCGCCGAGACCCCGGCTTCGACGGCGAGTTCGAACGTGTCGCGTTCGAGGGCGTAATCCCCGCGGTCGACGTCGGTGGCGTGATCGTGCCCAAAGGATCGGATCGTCGCGACGGCGCGATCGGCGGCGGCGGTGCGTGCGAGACAGTGCATGCCACGGGCGACGAGCACGTCAGCGACGAGGACGGCCTCGTCGCCCTCGACCGTTCGCCCGTCGGTCCAGGGCGGGGCCTGGGCGAGCGATCTGGTGAGTTCGAGGCCACGATAGATGGCCTGCACGGCGACGGCACAGTCGAGCGGCGACCGATCACGGTCCCCGACGGTGACGGTCGGGTCGGGCGCGGGTTCACCCAGACGGCGGCGCTCGGCGGTGGCGGCGGCGAGTGTCACCTCGCCGGCCGCGACGGACCCGCCGGTCACGTGCTCGACGAGTCGGTCCCGGAACGCCGGCGGTTCGACGTCGTCGACGGCCTCGCGGGCGGCCCGGCGGACCCGGTCCCCAGGGGCGTCCATCGGGCCAGACTAGCCGAGCGACCGGCAAAGACCTTTGGACCCCGGACTCACTGACGAGACCGCTGTCTCGGGAATCGAGAGCCCGCCGGACCGCCCGGCGGTCGAAAAGGGGGACGTCCGGCTTAGAGGTCGCGCGGCTGGACCGTCTTTCGGTCGTTCTCCTCGGCACGTCGCGCGGCGGCTTCGAGCAGCTCCGCGACCTCGTCGTCGAGGGCATCGTAGAAGTCCGAGGCCACGTTCATGTCATCCAGCGCTTCCTTGACGGCGGCTTTGACGATCAGGTCTGCCATACAGGGATTTTGTTCCGGTGGATGGTTTATAAACGTTCCCCATTCTCCCGCGGTTCAGGCTCCCTCGGGCCCGGCTTGGCCCCCCGACTGGCCGATCGTGACGGTCGACAGACAGTATCGTGGCGGTCTGCCGACGCGTTCGTGGCGAAACGACCAATAGCGGGGCCCCGCTGGTGGGGCCATGCGCGAGTTGCTGGACGCGGTCGCCGCTGGTGAACTCTCGCCCGCGGACGCCGAAGCGCGCCTTCGAGGGTACGCGACGACGGGCGCGGGCCGGTTCGACGCCGCGCGTCGGGAGCGATCGGGGGTGCCCGAGGCGATCCTCGCGAGCGAGAAGACCGCCGCGGACGTGGCCGCCCTCGCGGCGACGGCGATCGAGACGACGGGGCGAGCGATCGTCACGCGCGCGGATCGAGACCAGGTCGCCGCCGTGCGTGACCGACTCGACGCGGTGGCCCCGGCGGCGACGCTCGCCCACCACCCGGCCGCTCGGACGCTCGTCGCCCACGCCCCCACCTTCGATCCACCGCGTCTCGACGCGACCGTCGCCATCGCGACCGGCGGGACGGCCGATCGGGGGCCCGCCACGGAGGCGAGCTTGATCGCCCGTGAGATGGGGGCACGCATCCGCCTGATCGAAGACGTCGGCGTCGCGAGCCTCGCACGCACCGTCGACGCCGCCGACCGCCTGCGGGACGCCGACGTGGTGATCGTCGCCGCCGGCCGCGAGGGCGCGCTCCCGACGGTGATCGCGGGCCTGATCGACTCGCCGGTGATCGGACTCCCGATCGCCGCGGGCTACGGTCGTGGGGGTGAGGGCGAGGCCGCGCTCGACGGCCTCCTCCAGTCCTGTACTGCCCTCTCGGTCGTCAACGTCGACGCGGGCTTCACCGCGGGCGTGCAGGCGGGGCTGATCGCCCGCTCGATCGACGCCGCACGGGGCGCGTAATCGGGGTCACTCCGCACGGGGCGCGTAATCGGGGTCACTCCGCACGGGCGGAGGCCACGACGGCCTGGCCGTACGCCAGTCCGGCGTCGCCGGGCGGCACCCGATCGTGAGCGAGAAAGGCGAGCCCCGCGTCCTCGATAACGTCGCGGACCCGGCGGTGGATCGCGGCGTTGACTGCGACGCCACCGGTCAGCCCGACGTGATCGTGTCCCCGCTCGCGGGCCGCATCGACGGCGATCCGGGCGAGTCCACGCGCGATCGCGTCCTGGACGGTCGCGGCGAGCGGGCCCGTGGCCGTCGCGTCCCGACGATCGGCCACCCACTGGAGCACGGCGTGCGCGTCGAGGACGGGCCGTCCGTCGCATCGCTCCAGTGGCGGGTCGTAATCCAGCGGCTCGTGACCCGCTGCGGCGGCTTCGAGCGTCATCGCGGGCTGGCCTTCGTAGCTACGCTCCTGGCAGACGTCGAGTAGCGCCGCGGCGGCGTCGAGTGTTCGACCGGCGCTCGTCGTCTGTGGCGCATTCACGCCCGAGGCGGCCTGCTGGCGGATCGCGGCGGCCGCCGACCGATCGAGGCCCGCCCTGGCGAGACATCGGTCGATCCGGTCCGGATCGTCGAGGAGGCTCGCGAGGATCCGTGCGGGCTGGCGGACGGCGGCTTCGCCACCCGGGAGGCGAAACGCGGTGATCGAGCCGACTCGTTCGTAGCGGTCCCGGTCGGCCGCGAGCACTTCGCCACCCCAGACCGTCCCGTCGGGGCCGTAGCCCGTGCCGTCGAGGGCGAGGATCGTCGCGCGATCGACGCCCGACTCACCGAGGAGGCCCGCGGCGTGGGCGTGGTGGTGCTGGACCGATTCGACGCGATCGATCGACCAGTCGGGGTCGTCCGCGTACGCGCGAGCGCGCTCGGACGTGAGAAACCTCGGGTGGGCGTCACGGGCGACCACGCGGGGCTCGACGTCGAACAGCGTACAGAGACGCTCGACGGCGTCGGCGTGGGCCGCGAGCGTTTCGGGGTCGTCCACGTCACCGACGTGCTGGGAGGGTCGCACCCAGTCGTCGGCTGCGACCGCGACCGTCGCGTCGAACTCCGCACCGACCGCGAGCACGGGTGGCCCCTCCGGCCGGGGCAACGCCTCGGGCACCCACCCACGGGAGCGGCGGACGAACTGGCGGTCGCCGTCGACGATCCGGACGACGCTGTCGTCACACCGGTTCGCGATCGTCCGGTCGTGGACCAGGCTCGCGTCGGTCAGTTCGAGCGCTCGAATCGCCGCCTGATCGATCGCCATCGGTGCGCCCGGCGGGTTCGCACTCGTCATCACCAGCGGTTCGTCGAGCGTCTCGAACAGTCGGTGATGGAGCGCGGCGTACGGCAGCATGACGCCGACGGTGTGCAAGCCGGGCGCGACCGGCGCGAGCCAGCCGTCGTCGCGCCGATCGAGCACGGCGATCGGACGGCGGATCGATTCGAGCGCCTCGCGCTCTCGCTCGGAGACGGTCGCGACCGCCCGGATGGCGTCGAGGTCGGGGGCCATGAGTGCGAACGGCTTCGCCGGCCGCCCCGAGCGCTCGCGCAGGCGGCGGACGACCGTGGGCCGACTCGCACAGACCAGATGCGTCCCGCCGACCCCTTTGATCGCGACGATGTCGCCCGCTGCAATCCGCTCGGCGGTCGCGTCGATCGCGGCCGGCCCGCGCTCGCGGACGGTCCAGTCGTCGTCCCGGAGGGTGAGCGTCGGCCCACACTCGGGACACGCGATCGTCTGGGCGTGGTATCGTCGATCCGTCGGCGTCTCGTACTCCGCGCGGCAGTCCGCACACATCGGAAACGCGGACATCGTCGTCCGCGGGCGATCGTAGGGCAGGGCTTCGATCACGGTATAGCGGGGCCCACAGTCGACACACGAGGTCGCCCAGTAGTCGGCGTACCGACTGTCCGGGTCGCGCACGTCGGCCAGACAGGCCTCACAGGTCGCGGTGTCGGGCGGGATCGCGCCCGAACCCCCGGACTCGCCGGTCGAGGCGACGATCTCGAACTCGGTCGCGCCCTCGGGGGCGACCCAGTCGACGGTCGCGTCGTCGATGCGTGCGAGTGGCGGCGGATCCGATCGGACGCGCTCGATCGCGCGCTCGACGGCCGACCGGGACCCTTCGAAGGCGATCGCGACGCGTCCGTCGCCGGTGTTGTGCACCCGGCCCGCCAGGTCGGCGTCGTCGGCGGTCCGGGCGACGAAGGGCCGAAAGCCGACGCCCTGGACGACGCCGGTGATCGAGAGAGTCGCGCGGGCGCGGTCGGTCATGGTGGCACCCGGGCGGCGATCGTGTTGAGACTGTCGGAGCCACGCAATAGGGTGGGTGTGTGAATGGGTCTCGACTCCTGCGGCACCGATCGAAGAGGGTATGGGGCGCCGTCGGATAGATCCGCCAATGGCGACCCCGTTCGAGGCGCTGCCGACCCAACCGCGCGCCCAGGAGTTGATCGACCAGGCGTTCTCGCGAGCGGGTCGAGCGGGCCACGCCAAAGACGGGATCGACGCACAGTTGAGCATGGTCCGGACGGCGGCGAACGCGATCGGTGACAACTGCGAACACGTCGTCACCACCTGGCCCGATTTCGACGCGATCGACCCCTTCTACCGCGATCTGGCCGACGCCGTCGCGGGCATCGACGAGTTGCGCCAGGCGCTCTCGACGGTCGACTGGGTGGCCGACAGGACGGGCGACATCCGATCGGAGTACGAGTCTCGGGTCGCCCGTGCGGGCGACACCGAGACCGCCCGGACCCACCGCAAACAGGCGTTCGCGCGGTTGGCCGACATCACCGAACAGGCCACCGACGCCCTCGAACGGCTCGCGGCGGCCCGCGAGGCACTGACCGACCTGCCCGAGATCGATCCGTCCGCGCCGACGATCGTCGTCGCCGGATCACCGAACGTCGGGAAGTCTTCGTTCGTGAACCACGTCACGCGCGCGGACAGCGAGGTCGCGACCTATCCGTTCACGACGACGCAGATCCACGTGGGACATCTCACTCGCGATCACGTCCGCTACCAGATCGTCGACACGCCGGGCCTGCTCGATCGCCCGGCCGCCGAGCGCAACGACGTCGAGCGCCAGGCCGCGAGCGCGCTGGGCCACGTCGCGGACTGCGTGCTGGTCGTCCTCGACGCCAGCGAGTCCTGTGGGTACACCCGCGAGACCCAACTCGCCTTGCTCGCGAGTCTGCGCGAGGAGTTCACGGACGCGCCCGTGCTCACGGTCTGTAACAAGTCCGACCTCTCGACGGACGTCGACGCCGAGTACGCGATGAGCGTCACCGAGGACGAGGGCGTCGCGGACGTCGTGGCGGCGGCGATAGAGGCGATCGATTACGAACCCGTGCTTCCGCACGAGGAGTGAGCGTCTGATTTCGAGTGTTCGGCCCTCACGGGAGAGCCGAGCCGAACCCCCGAGTGGGACGGTATTGGGCGTCTGAGGGATCGTTTCGGGTGCTCGCGGGAAATTACTTGTCGGCACTCCACGAAAGATTTAAACTGATACGGGCGCAATAACACAGTTGTACACACGACTCCCGGCAGCGGGTGGCGGTACTCGCCAGTCGGAGAGTGTGCAAGTCACACCCATGGGGGGAAGCGCGACGAGCGCAAACACATGACAGAGCATTCCGATTATCACACAGCAGACGAAGCGACCGAGGAATCGACTATTGACGACGCCTCTCGGCGGACCTTCCTGAAGGGGACCGTCGGGGCGGGACTGCTGGCGACGGGCGCCGGGGCGGGGCTTTTCGGCTCTGCGACGGCGGCCGAAACCCTCCTCGTCGACGACTTCGACGACTGGAGTCACGGCGGAAGCAACGCGATGGGGGGGTACACCGGTGCTGGTGGGTTCGCGACTGCCTCCGCCAGCGGTGGTGTCATGACACTCGAAACGGCCGCCGAAGAGACTGGCTGGTTCGCGACCACCATCAGTGGGGACGTGAGTTCCTACGATCGTCTCGAACTCGTTCTCGCGGGGTCGTCGGACAACGCCGGTGAGGCGTTCACGCTCGGTGGGACGCCCCTTGGCGACCTTGCCGATGGATCCGTCTCGGGGACGGTCCAGATTCCGACGAGTTCGCTCGACGTTTCCGACGGCGCTCAGATGCAGCTCAACGGTGCCTGGGCACCGGCCGGAACCCTCGAAATCGACGCGATCCGCTTCGCCAGCGGTGACTCCGAACCGACCGAACCGACCACCGAGGAAACGCCGACGCCGACCGACGGCGAGGAGACGACGGTCGATGAGATGTCGCTGTCGGCGGTGCCGTCGGTGAGCGGCGACTCGGGCACGGTGGACGTCGTGCTGAGCGAGGTGCCGTCGACGGGCCTGTCCGGCTTCGAGATCGATCTGTCGATCGCGGACACGGACGTGGCGGCGTTCGAGACGGGCCGCGGCGTGTCGGCGGAGTTCCCGGACGCGTTCTCGTCGATCAGTTCGTCGTCGCTGTCCGAGTCGACGGCGACGGTGAAAGCGAGCGACGGAGCGGACGAGTACACGGGCGGCGAGACGGACGTGCTGCTCGCGACGGTCCCGGTCGTGATCAACGGGGACGGCGCGACGACGGTGTCGCTGTCGATCACGAAGCTGCAGGACGACGACGGGACGGAACTCGACCCGACGCTGGTCTCGGGGTCGATCCCGCCGGGGACCGAGCCGACCACCGAGCCGGGCACCGACCCGACGGTGGAGGGAACGACGCTGTCGGCGGCACCGTCGGTGAGCGGCGACTCGGGCACGGTGGACGTCGTGCTGAGCGAGGTGCCGTCGACGGGGCTGTCCGGATTCGAGATCGACCTGTCGATCGCGGACACGAGCGTGGCGGCGTTCGAGACGGGCCGCGGCGTGTCGGCGGAGTTCCCGGAGGCGTTCTCGTCGATCAGTTCGTCGTCGCTGTCCGAGTCGACGGCGACGGTGAAAGCGAGCGACGGAGCGGACGCGATCACGGGCGGCGAGACGGACGTGCTGCTCGCGACGGTCCCGATCGTGATGAACGGGGACGGCGCGACGACGGTGTCGCTGTCGATCACGAAGCTGCAGGACGACGACGGGACGGAACTCGACCCGACGCTGGTCTCGGGGTCGATCCCGCCGGGGACCGAGCCGACGACGACCGACGGCGAGCAGACGCCGGGCGAGTTCAACCTGATCCCCCGCCTCGACGTGGAGAACATCAACCTCGACGGGACCGCCGACGTGAGCATCACGCTCGACGAGGTCCCCGAGGCGGGCCTGTCCGGGTTCGAACTCGACGTGACGATCGCGGACACGAGCGTGGCGGCGTTCGATACGGGCCGTGGCGCGTCGGCGGAGTTCCCGGAGGCGTTCTCGTCGATCAACTCGTCGTCGTTCACCGAGTCGACGGCGACGGTGAAAGCGAGCGACGGAGCGGACGCGATCACGGGTGGCGAGACGGACGTGCTGCTCGCGACGGTGCCGGTCGTGGCCGTGGGCGGCGGGTCGACCGACATCAGCGTCTCGATCACCAAGCTTCAGACCGACGGTGCCGGTGACCCCATCGACGCAGTGACGATGGTCACCACGCTGACGGTCGACGTTCCCACGACGACGACCACGACCCAGGACGGTCCCGGCACGGTCGAAGAGGGCCTGTCCCGTCCGTCGGACACCGACGGCGACGGGTTCTTCGGTGACCTCAACGGCAACGGCCGCATCGAGTACATGGACGTGATCCTGTTCATCGATCACCTCGATGACCAGGTCATCCAGGGCAACGTCGACGCCTTCGACGCGGACGGCGACGGCGACGTCGACCTCAACGACGTCGTCGCGCTGTTCGACATGATCTGATCGGCAGATCAGACGCGGTCGCATCGCACCCAATCTCGACGTGACGGCGCGATTCGTCGCGTTTCCCCCTTTTTGCCGCTTAGCGGTTCCGAACCGATCGCTGATACCGATAGCGGACGGTCACTTCGACGTCCGACAGCGACGGTGGGAGTTCCGCAGCGATCGCGTCGGCCAGCGGGGGTGGTGACTGCTCCCAGGGAATCGTGACGTCGACGACGATCGCTCGTGGCGGGCGGTCGAGGATGCCGTCAGCCCGCTCGATATCGACGCTCTCGATGGCGACGTCGGGATACCGATCGACGGTGTCGGTCGTGATCGCGCGCAGGTCGGCGTCCTGGCTGGCCTGGTGCTGTGCGGTGTAGGTGACGCCGACGAGGACGACCGAGAGGACGCCGATCGCGGCCGCCAGCGCGACGATGCGCTTGAGTGTCGCGACGCGGGCCTCTTCGAGGCGAAACCATCGCTGCGGGCGATAGCCGAGATACCGCAACACGACCAGCGCGGCGAGATTGATCGAGAGCAGATTGACGAGTGTCAGGACCCCTGCGGCGAGCGCCGCGGTCGGGTCACCCCACGCGAGCGCGATGCCGACGGTCGCGGCGGGCGGGATGAGCGCGACGGCGATCATGACGCCGACGATGGCGGTCGAGACGCCCGCTGCGAGGCTGATCACGCCCGCGACACCCGCTCCGACGGCGACGATCAGTGAGAGCACGCCCGGCGCGAGGCGCTCCTGGACGGCGGGGATCGCCGTCACGTCGGTGCCGGCGGGGACGACACCCGTGACCTTGATCAGCCAGGCGAACACCGCGGCACTCACGATCGAGAGACCGACACCGCCGATCTGGTAGACGACGCCGCGCTCGAACAACTCCTGATCGTCGACGACGGTCCCGACGCTCGCGGCCATCGCCGGCCCGATCAGCGGGGCGATCACCATCGATCCGACGATCACCGCCGGCGAATCGAGCAAGAGGCCGGCGGTCGCGATGATCGCGCTGATGAGTGACATGATCGCGAACGTCGACCGCGACGGGACGAGATCACGGGCCGCGGAGGTGAGTTCTTCGCGAGCGATGCGGTCTTCGTCGGTGTCCTCGGCGTACCGGTCTTCGAGGTCTTCGAATCGCCGCGAGATGACGGTGTTCGCTTCGAGGACGACCGTGTACGCGCGGTCGTCGATCCCCGCGGTTCGCAACCGTTCGAGAACCGGTTCGACCGCCGCCGTCGGCAGCGGGACGTGGACGACGGCCTCGTACTCGCGGCCGCTGGTCTCGTCTGCGACGACGTAATCGAGGTCCTCGTCGTCGAGCGCGTCGAGGACACCCTCGCGTTTGCCCGTCGGGATCGATACCTGCAGGAGACGCACGACCGACGCCTCGGCCGCCGCGCTCATCAATGGCCCGGCCGAGCGTGGCGCCCCCGTCGCCCGGTCGGGCGGGGACGAATCGGTCCGATCGAGCGGGACAGCCTTATCGCTCTGGACAGAAAATGCGCGGTATGTTCGAGTCCCGACCCGACCGTGAGTACGAAATCTTCCTGCTCGGCCGGTCGAACGTCGGGAAGTCGACGCTGATGGCCGAACTCACCGGCCACGCGGTCGAGACCGGCCAGCGACCCGGTGTGACCCAGGCGCCCAACCACTTCGACTGGACGCACCCGAGTATGGTCCTCACGGACCTGCCCGGGTTCGGGTTCATGGCGGGAGTCTCCGAGGCCGATCGCGAGCGCATCAAAACCGACGTGATCCAGTACGTCGAACGCTACGCCGATCACGGGCTCGTCGCCGTGCTCGTCGTCGACGGGAAGGCCGTCATCGACATCATCGATCGGCATACGGGCCCCGACGAGGTGGCCCACGTCGTCGAGTTGTTCGCCTTCCTCCAGGACGTCGGGATCCCGACGGTCGTCGCCGTCAACAAGATGGACAAGGTCGATGACCGTGACGAGCGTCTGAACGAACTCTGTGATCGTCTGGGCCTGCCGGGGCCCTGGCAGCAGTGGCAAGACACCATCGCACCGATCACCGCGAAACGCGGATCGATCGACGCGCTGGAGTCCGCCGTTCGAGAGCACCTCCACGAAGCGGGGCGTGACGACGTGATCGGCCTGCTGTTCTGAACGGCGTGACCGCTGATCGAGTCACTCTGAAGCGCCGACAGAACAGGCTGATCGGTCAGGCGACGTTGTATCCCTTCTCTCGAAGGAAGTCTTCGACGCGACCGGTGTGATTCCCCTGGAGTTCGATCTGGTCGTCCTCGACAGTCCCTCCACAGGCGAACTTGGACTTGAGGTCCGAGGAGAGGCTGTCCATGTCCACGTCGCTGGGGTCGAAGCCCGTGATGATCGTGACTTCTTTGCCGTAGCGACGCTCGTCGATGTGAATCGATATCTCCTGTGACTCCTTGGCGACATCCTCACAAACGCAGAGCTCTTCGGGCAACCCACACGTCGGGCAGACTTCCGCCATTACGCACCCTGTTTCGGAAGCGACCTATTAAACACTGTCGGGACTCCACGGCAGGAGGGCGATGACGGGCCACAACGCCGCCGTGACCAGCGTTCGGATCCCCACTGCACGTCGGACGCTCCCGGCCGCCGCGCGGGCCTCGTCGGCGCGGGCCCGCTCGACCTGGCCGCCGTAGTGGGAGCGTTCGCGAATCGCTGCGACGCGACGCGCGGCCTCGTCGGCCCCGACGCTGTCGAGGTAGTCCGCGACCGGTTCGGCGGGCCGTCGCGGGCGGTGGGCGGCGGCCAGCAGCGCCATCGTGCGCTCGAAGGCGCGTTCGACGTCGGCGGCGGGTTCGGATCGCGGTTGATGGACCAGCCAGACCAGGCGATAGCCCGCTCCCGCGAGGCCGGACTGGCGGACGCCGACGGCGAGACCGCCGAACCCGATCAGCCAGAGCCACCAGTCGCCGCCGTCGCCGTCGTTTCCGGCGGCGGGCGTCTCGGTCGTTGCCGTCAGCCCGCTTCCGGGCGTAATCGGTGCGTCGATGACGGCCTGGGGGGCTGGGGGAATCGTCGTCTGCGGAGCGTCGCTCGGGTCGGCGGTCGTCTCGGGCGCCGACGGCGTCCACTCGCCCTCGACAGAATCGTTCAGGTCGACGTTCGGGGCACCCTCCTCGCGGGCCGCTTCGAGTCGGTTTTCTGCCGTCGACGTTCGTGGCCCGGACGGCGTCGGATCGAATCGGACCCAGCCCACCCCCGAGAGGTAGACTTCGACCCAGGCGTGGGCGTTCTGTCCGCGCACCACCCACTCGTCGGGCCCGACGCGCTGGCCCGTTCCGTACCCGGTGACCATCCGCGCGGGGATGTCCTGGGTGCGGAGCATGACGGCCATCGTCGTCGCGAAGTACGTACAGTAGCCCGCGTCCATCTCGAACAGGAAGCTGTCCGCGACGTTCGTTCGGGGCCGAGAGACCGACAGCGAGTAGTCGTTCGACGATTCGAGATATCGCTCGATCGCGACCGCGGTCTCGTACGGCGTCTCGGCGTTGGCGGTCACTCGATCGGTCCGCTCTGCGACGCGGTCGGGCGTGCTGTCGGGCAACTGCTGATAGGTGCCGGCGATGTCCGCGGGCACCGGCCCGTCGGCGGCCTGGAGTTGTGCGTTGGTCGCCGCCGGGGCCGCACTCTGGAGCCTGTAGCTGTCACCCGCGTCGAGTGGTTCCCGGGGGACCAGGCCACCCTGGCCGTCGGTCAGGACGTACGTCTCGTTGTCGAGTGCGATGGGCCGCCAGACGGCGGGCATCGCGTTCATCCGGCGCTGAATCCGGTACTCCTGGATCACAGACTGGCTCGCCCCCTCTGGCGGGGTGAGATACCGTTCGGCGGCGTTCGATCGCCTGATCCACCCGCCGCCGGTGTAGGTGTCGTACGATCCCGTCCGCCAGTAACTCGCCCGGTCGCTCCGGACGCTGAACAGCACCTCCGGCGAGAGCGAGACCGACCCCTGGACGGCCAGGCGGTCGCCCCCCGGGTGGAGGCCGCCGTCGAGGCTGCCCGGATCGCTGTCCGTGCTCTCTTGAACGCCCGTCGTCGGGCTGACGACGTAGGCGCCGCTCGCGGGGACGATCGAGACCGACAGCGTCGCGATCACGACGATTCCGGCGATGGTCGCCACACTCGCGCCGTCACTCAACGACCCGTCGTGGTGGTCGATCGCCGCCGCGGCGAGGAGTGCGAGGCCACCGATCGTCGCGAGCAGTGTGATCGCGTGACCGGCGTCGCCGGTGAGCACGACCGTGCCGACCGCGATCGTGCCCACGACGGCACTCTCGACGTACCGGCCTCTGACGGTGAGATACCACCCCAGGAAGACAGGTGCGGGCGTCACGCCGAGGATCCAGGTCTCCAGACTCTGGATGTCGAGGACGGACTGGCCGGCGGCCATCGCGGCGACGTACCCGATCTGTTCGCCGGTGTCGATCGCACCCGCGTCGATCGTCTGGAGATACCACCACAGCCCGCCGGCGAACAGTGCCAGTCCGAGCGGGACGGCGATCCGGATCGAGACGACTCGCGCGAGGACGGTCCCGGCGACGATCGCTGCGGCGACGATCAGATAAAACCGGGTCGACCCACTGGTCAGTTCACCCGGGACGGCCACCACGTCGACGAAGTGCCCGAGCACGGCGACGAACGCCCCGAGCATGAGCGCCGCGCCGAGGTATCCGAGCCAGTCGACCCGCGTTGGGCGTTCGATCACGCCGATCCCTCCGCGGTGGGGGTGCGCTCGACGCTCCGATCTGCCCGGAGGCGGTCGAACGGAATCGTCGCGTCACCGACGGTCACGCGTGGCCCGTCGGTCCCGTCGGTGACCTGGACCGTCGCGTTCGCCCAGGCGTCGGGTGGTGTCCGCTCGCCGTCGTAGGCAGCGAGTGCGGTCAGGAGTTCGTACCGATGGTCGCGACCCCGGCCCGGTTCGATCACCTCGTCGCCGGCGACGAGGCCGACCGATCGGCCGGCGGTCAGCGCGGCGATGGCGACCGACGCGGTCGCCTCCGCGATGGCGTCGGCCTCGCGTCGTGGCCCACTCGCGGCGACGAGGACGTCCTCGTCCGGTCGTCGATCCGCGAATTCGACGACGTAGAGTTCGTCGGGCCGCTTGGCCGTACTCGCCCAGTGGACGTCGCTCAGTGGGTCCCCCGGGACGTACTCCCGAACGCGATCGAACTCCTGGCGTTCGATGCCCCCCGTCGGGTCGATCAGCGGCGCGAGCGGGCCCTCGGGGACGAGATCGAGCACGCGCGGAAACACCGTCGTCGTCACGCGCTCGTCGAGCGAGCGCGAGCGCCGCCAGAGCCCCATTCGATCGCGGACGACGGCTCGCCCCGGCCCGAGCGTGGCCGTCCCGCGATCGGTGAGCGTTACGCGACACGTCCGTCCGGTGGGGACGACACCCGCGATCGGCCCGTCGATTGTCACCCCGTCGGTATCCACCTGGGCGGTGGCGAGCAGGCCGCGGTGGCCGGTCAGCGTACAGTCTGCCGTCACCGTCGTGCCCTCGTGGTCGTCGCGCAGCCGTGGCAGGTCGAGGCGCAGGTCCGCAATCGCGATCTGGACGAACCCGACTGCGAGCGCGACGACAGCGGGCACCGCCACGGCGTTCAGTGTCCGCGGACCGAACGCCCACGCCTGGGCGATGGCGGCGATCGCCACGATCGCGACGGCCAGGCCCCGCCAGGTCGGTCGGATCATTCGATCGGGACGGTCTCGATGGCCTCCGTGACGAGCGCTTCGGCGGACCGATCGGTCGATCCGGTCCGGATCCGGTGGGGGAGGACGACCGGGGCCTCGCTGGTGACGTCGTCGGGAACGACGTACTCTCGGCCGTCGAGCAGTGCCCGTCCCTGGGCGGCCCGCACGAGCAAGATCGCCGCCCGCGGACTCGCACCCAGGACGGCGTGTTCGCGGGTGTAGGCCGTCAGCCGGGTGACGTACTCCCGGAGGGGCTGTTCGGTGCGGACGCCCGCGGCGGTCGCGCGCATCGCCTGGAACGCCGACAGATCGACGGCGGGATCGAGGTCGTCGATCGGATGGTCCGCGACGACTCGCTCCAGGATCTCGGCCTCCTCGCTTTGATCGGGATAGCCCAGCGAGACGCGTTTCATGAATCGGTCGAGTTCGGCCATCGGCAGATCGAACGTCCGATCGCGCTCGATGTCGTTCTGGGTCGCGATCACGGTGAAGGGGTCGGGCAACGAGTGGGTCTCGCCGTCGACGGTGACCTGACTCTCTTCCATCGCTTCGAGCAGCGCGCTCTGGGTCTTCGGCGGCGCACGATTGATCTCGTCGCCCAGCACGACGTTCGCGAACACCGGCCCCTCGCGGAACGCGAACGTCCCCGTGGCCTGATCGAACACGTTGACGCCCGTCACGTCCGAGGGCAGCAGGTCGGGTGTGAACTGGACCCGCGAGAACGAGCCGCCGATCGAGCGCGCGAACGCCCGCGAGAGCATCGTCTTGCCCGTGCCCGGCACGTCGTCGATCAGGACGTGCCCGCGACCGAGCAGGGCCGTCAGCACGTGCTCGATCGTCTCGCGGTGACCGACGATCACTCGTTCGACGTTCTCGACGACGCGCTGGGCGTCGGCCGCTGCCGTTTCGACATCGGTCGTCTGGGCCGATGACTCCGTCATGCGTGGTCCACTCTCGTGTTCGGTGCTGCTGTGACCGGCCGACGTGTCGTGTGCTGGGTCATCATGGTCGTTTGGTCCGTGGGTGATGTCGGCAGTCGTGCCAACGCCGATCGTGAGGGGCCATAACAGCGGGAGACTCCTAACTGTACTGCCTGCGGACATAGGACCGATCGGACCCGCCGGGTGGGCCCGTCGATCGTGCGAGTGGGGAACAATAATTACAGAGGAGGCCGTCATGACCAGTATGGCCACCGACGCCGAGGACCTCCCGGAGAACGCGTTGATCGAGTACTACCGACGGTTCTTCGGGGAACCGGACGAATACGTCGACGTGTACGCCGGGTTCGGCCTGTTTTTCGCCGGGATCGCCTTCGGCGCGATCGCACTGGTCGCCTTCCTGGTGAGCACGACGGCCCAACCCTACGAGGGCCTGTACTATCCGGCCCGGAGAGCCGGGTTTTCCGTGGGGCTCGTGGGCGTCCCCATGATTTTGCTCGGGGTGATCGTCTTGCTCCCGGTCGAGCGCAAGGCGATCGTCGGGGGCGCGGTCGGGACGGTGTTCACGCTGATCGCGACGGCCTGGTTCTACACGGCGTATCCGTACAACTTCAACGTCGCGGGGACCGGTCAGGCCGACTACAGCGGACAGATCGTCCTGATCTACGCCGTCGGGCTCGCGGTCTTGCTCGCGGCGACCGCGACGGCGCTGATCGCCTACCTCATCGCCCGCCAGAAACCCGGCCCGGCCGACATCCAGGCGCCCGACGAAGACGACGAGCAGGACGAAGAGTCCTACTCCGACGAACAGATCCGCGACGATATCGACACGGCGATGGAAGGCGTCGAGTTGACCTGGGGCGGCGTCGAGAAACACGAGGGCACCGCGCTGAAGTTGAACACCGACTTTGGCGACGCGGACCTCTCGGGGATGCAAGTCGAGGCGACCAAGACCACGAGCGATCGGGGCGTCGACGACCAGGTCGCCGGACTGAGTTCGATGAAAGCCGGCGAGGCCAAGACCGCCACGTCCGAATCGACCGTCGACGACCAGACCGCGGCGCTGAACGACCTTCGCGACCGCAAACGAGCGGGTGAGGCGGGCGAACCGAGTCAGACCGTCGGCCGACTCAGTGACGTGACCGATCGCGCCGAACGCATCGGTCCGATCGGGGCGATCGCTGACCGCGTACGCTCGCTGTTCGGCCGCGGGTCCTGACCGGCCACGAGTCGCGAACCGGGCCGTACGTTCGCTCGGAGGCGAAAATGCCGTAGTTTTATTACTCGCAGACCCAACTGTGGAAACGACCATGGCGAAAGGCCTCGACGTCGGCACGATGAACATTCTCTCGGCACAGCAAGAAGGAAACGAGACGGTTTTCGTCCAACAGCGAAATTCCTTCGTGGAGATCGAATACTCCGACATGGCCGAGGAGATGCTCAGCCGCTCGGACGTTCTCCACATCCGAAAAGACGACAAAGTGTACGTCGTCGGTGACGACGCACTCAACTTCGCGAACATCTTCAACAAGGAGACCCGTCGCCCGATGAAACACGGGATCCTCTCGGCCGACGAGAAATCGGCCATCCCGATGATGAAGCTCATCATCGAACAGGTCGTCGGTTCGCCGGAGTTCCCCAACGAGAAGTGCTATTTCTCGACACCGGCAGACCCGATCGACTCGGATCTCTCGACGCTGTATCACCAGAAGACGATCCAGTCGTTCCTCGACGAGATGGGCTACGACGCCGAGCCGATCAACGAGGGCATGTCCGTGATCTATAGCGATCTCGCGGACAACGACTTCACTGGGCTGGGGATTTCGTTCGGCGCGGGCATGACGAACGTCTGTCTGGCGTACTACGCCGTGCCGGTCATGAAGTTCTCGGTCGCCCGTGGTGGCGACTGGATCGACGAGCAGGCCGCGACAGCGACGGGCACGCCCGTCGACAAGGTCACCTCGATCAAAGAGGACGACTTCGAACTCGACTTCGAGACCGACGTCGGTGGCGTCGAGGGCGCGCTCTCGATTTACTACGAGAACCTGCTCGACTACGTCATCGAGAACATCGCGAAGGAAGTCGACGAGGAAGACGTCGAGGAAGGCCTCGACGTGCCCGTCGTCGTCACCGGCGGCACCTCGATGCCCGACGGCTTCACGAAACTGTTCGAGCGCCACCTCGAAGAGGCGGATATTCCGTTCTCGATCAGTGGCGTCCACGAGGTCGACGAAGCGATGTATTCGGTCGCCCGTGGTGGCCTCGTCGCCGCCCGATCGGACGAAGAAGACCGTGGCGGCAACGACACCGTCGACGAGGAAGAGGAAGCCGAAGCGGCGGCCGAGTAACGGCGGCCACCAGGCGTTTCTTGAGCGGGTGCGTTCGGCCGGTATGGACGATGTCTCCGGCCAGATGGCGACGGCCGTTCTCGACCGCGAGGCGACGGTGCGGGCGTTGCTGGCCGAGTTGGACCGTCGGCGGCTGACGGGTGACGCCGCGGCGGTCCGGGCCGACGTCCGTGGGCTCGCACGCACGGATCGCGAACTCTTTCTCGCGCTCACGCTCACGCTCTCGGGCTCACAGCAGTTTTTCGGTGACGTCGAGGCCACCCTGGACGTGAGTGCGGCCGACCGCCTCCGCGACCTCGAAGCGTCGTTCGGAGCCCTCTCCGACTCCTTCGCCGTCGTCAGGAGTGAAGTCCTCGACGGGCGGCACAACCCCGTGACGGCGATCGACACGACGATCACCTACGACGCCGACGCCGAGCGCCCGATCGTCGAGTACGGCCTGACGAGCGGGTCGGTCGAGCGGTTTCGCGCCCGTGAGTCGCCCGCCGAACTCCTCACCGTCGTCGAGGGCTTGCTCGGCGCGACGACCGACGCCCTGGAGGCCACCGGCGATCGCACGCTGTCGACCGAGGAACTCGGCGGACTGATCGACCGGCGTGAGGCCATCGAGTCCGAACTCGACCGCCTGCGCGATCGGATCGACGCGCTCCGCCAGCAACCGCCGGGCGATCAGAACTGACTCGGCGCTCGCCGCACAACTCGGGCCGTGAGCGAAACGTATCGGACGATCGAGGGTCGTGGCGAGGCCGCGTTTTCCGTGGCCGGCTCGGAGTTTTTCGGGATTGCCGAGCCAGTCGAGACGGTCGCTGACGCCGAGGCGCTGCACGCGTCGGTTCGCGAGGCCGACCCCGACGCGACCCACCACGTTCTCGCCTATCGCGTGCGGGCCGATCCCGTGCGGAGATACGCCGACGGCGACGGCGAACCCAGCGGGTCGGCCGGCAAGCCCGCGCTGGGCGTGCTGGACGGCGAGGACCTCCTCGACGTCGCGGTGGCGATCGTCCGGCATTTCGGTGGGACCGAACTCGGCGTCGGCGGCCTCGTCAAGGCTTACTCCCGGGCGACACGGGAGGCCATCGCGGACGCCGGCGTCGTCACCCGCCGGCCACACGACTGCCTTTCGATCACCTGTACCTACGACGACTCGGGTTCGGTTCGCGCCATCCTCGACAGCGAGGGCGTCGAATTCGACGCCGAGTACGCCGAACGCGTCACCTTCGACGTCCGGGTGCCCTCGGCGGACCGCGAGGCCCTCGAAGACCGCATCGCGAGCGCCACGAGCGGGCGGGCCAGCGTCGAGTGAGCCGAGGGACCGGTCGCCCGCTCGTCGCGACCATCCGGTAACAACTGCCGCTTTGTCAGACGATCGGTATTTGATCGTCTACATTGGGACCGATCGGTACTGGCGAGACCGGTCCGTTCGTTCGAACATCTTCGAACGTCGTTCGAGGGGCGGAGAAAACACCGATCGGGTGTATTGAAGAGAAATATTTTTCAAAGTCGGGCTGATAGCGACTGCTACTCACAGGAGTCCCAGAATGCCTGCCATGGACACCGCATCGTTCGACAGCGAACTGAGTCTGTTCAAATACGACGATCTGGATCCCGTCCCCGAGGCGTATCGGGATCTGGATCCAGCGCGTCGCCAGGAGCGCATCGCGGCGGTGCGGGCCGAACTGGGCGACGACGTCCTCGTCCTGGGCCACAACTACCAGCGCGAGGAGATCGTCGAACTGGCGGATTTCGTCGGTGATTCGTACGCACTCAGCACGCGCGCGGCGGAGGCCGACGCCGAGACGGTCGTGTTCGCCGGCGTCACCTTCATGGCCGAGTCCGCGGACATCATCACCGACGCCGATCAGTCGGTCGTCCTCCCGAGCGTCGAGGCCTCCTGTCCGATGGCGGGGATGGCCGAGGCGCTGCAGGTCGACGCGGCCTGGGCCGACCTGACCGAGGTGGCGAGTGCCGACTCGATCGTGCCGATCTGCTATATGAACTCGTACGCGGACCTGAAGGCGTTCTGTGGCGAACACGGCGGCCTGGTCTGTACGTCCTCGAACGCCGCCCGGGCGTTCGAGTGGGCGCTCGACCGGGGCGAGACGGTCCTCTTTCTCCCGGACAAACACCTCGGCGTCAACACGGCCCGCGATCTGGGGATCGACGACGCCACGGTGATCTACGACCCCTGGGACCCCGACGGCCTCGACCCCGCGACGGCACTCGACAACGACCTCGTCGTCTGGGACGGCTACTGTCAGGTCCACGATCGGTTCACGACCGACCACGTCGAGGCGGTCCGGGCCGAGGACCCCGAGGTCAGCGTCGTCGTCCACCCCGAGTGTCGCCCGTCGGTCGTCGAGAGTGCCGACGCGGTGGGCTCGACCGCCCAGATCCGCACGTTGATCGAAGACGCCGATCCGGGCGAGACCTGGGCGGTCGGGACCGAGATCCACATGGTGAACCACCTCGATCGGTGGGCCGACGCCGACGTCCGCGCGCTGTGCGGGGACGCCTGCTCGGACTGCAACGCGATGCGCCAGATCGACCCCGCGGCGGTGCTCTGGGTGCTCGAATCGATCGCTGACGGGTCGACGCCGAACGTCGTCTCGGTCGACCCCGAGACCGCCGAGTACGCGCGAACCGCGCTCGATCGCATGCTCGATCTATGAGCCGGGTGCTCGTCATCGGCAGCGGAATCGCGGGCTGTGCGGCGGCGCTCGGCGCGGCCCGCGCGGGAAGCGACGTCGACCTCGTGACGACCGCGACCGAGCCACGCGACACCGCGACCTGGTGGGCCCAGGGCGGCATCGCGGTGCCCCGGGAGGACGAACGGGCGTTCGTCGAGGACATCGTCACCGCCAGCGATGGGACGGCCGACCGCGCGACGGTCGAATCGCTCGTCGGCGACGCCCGCGCGGCCGTCGAAGACGTGCTCGTCGAGACGGCCGGCGTCGACTTCGACCGCGACGGCGAGGAGTACGACTTCAGCCACGAGGCCGGCCACGCTCGGCCGCGCGTGCTCCACGTCGACGCGGCCACCGGCCAGTCGATCGAACAGCGCCTCTTCGAGACCGTCGCCCGGCGCTCGGCGGTGACCGTCCGGACCGATACCGCCGCGCTCGACCTCCTCGTCGGGGCATCGGGCGTCGGCGGCGCGGTCCTGGAGGGCCGCGAGCCGATCCGGGCCGGCGGGACGGTCCTCGCGACCGGCGGGATCGGCGGCCTGTACCCCGAGACGACGAACCCACCGGGTGCGACCGGCGACGGCATCGCGATGGCTGCCCAGGCCGGGGCGGATCTGGCGGATCTCCCCTTCGTCCAGTTTCACCCGACGGTGTATCTGGACGGCGAAACCCTGCTCGTGAGCGAGGCGGTCCGTGGCGCCGGCGCGGTCTTGTGGAACGCCGACGGCGAGCGGTTCATGCCGTCGGTCCACCCCGACGCCGAACTCGCGCCACGGGACGTCGTCGCCCGTGCGGTGGCCCGCGAGCGCGACCGGACCGGCCGGGTCACGCTGGACGTCTCCGCGATACCGTTCCGCGCGGAGTTTCCCGGCCTGGCCGATCGGCTGGCGGATCGCGGCGTCGATCCCGATGCGGGCATTCCGGTCGGGCCGGCCCAGCACTTCCTCTGTGGCGGTATCGCGGTCGACGAGCGCGGGCGCACGTCGGTCCCCGGCCTGTTCGCCGCCGGCGAGTGCGCCCGGACGGGCGTCCACGGCGCGAACCGCCTGGCGAGTACGAGCCTCCTCGAAGGGCTGGTCTGGGGGCTGCGCGCCGGGCGGGCCGCGGCGGGGTCCGAGGCCCGACCGGCGCCCGACCCGTCGCTACCCACTCGCGATCCGGACCTGCCCGCGGCGTTCGCTGCCGAGAAGCGCCGTCGCCTCCAGCAGATCGTCGGTGAGCACCTCGGCATCGAGCGCTCGCCCGCGGGGCTGAAGCGAGCGGTGTCGGCACTCGGCCGCCTCCGCGGCGAACTCGACGCCTACACCCGGACGCGATCCAGTCGGTCGCTCAACCAGCTCTATTCCGCGACGATCACCGCCGAATCGATCGCCCGGGCCGCCCGAGCGACCGACAGCGTCGGCACCCACCGCCTGGAGGCCACGCGTGCTGACTGACGCTCAGATCGACCGCTGGCTCGACGAGGATCTGGGCCACCACGACGTGACCAACGACCTCCCCGGGACGGCGACCGGGCGGCTGGTCGCGACCGAGGCGGGCACGGTCGCCGGCGTCGACGCCGCGCGACGCGTGTTCGAGCGCCTGGACTGTGCGGTCGACACCCACGTCGATGCGGGCGATCGGGTCGACGCCGGGGCGACGCTGTGCGAGGCATCGGGGCCAACGAGAGCGGTCCTCCGGGCCGAACGCGTCGCGGTCAACCTCGCGGGCCACGCCTCGGGGATCGCGACGGCCACCGCCGCGATCTGCCGTGCGGTCGAGGCCGTCGACCCGTCGGTCACCGTCGCGGGCACGCGCAAGACTACGCCCGGCCTGCGCGGGATCGAAAAGCGGGCGATCGCCGCCGGCGGTGGCGACACCCACCGGCTCGGGAGTTCACACGCCGTGATGATCAAAGACAACCACGTCGCGGCGTTCGGCCTCGAAGACGCCATCGAGCGGTTTCGCGAGCGGGCGTCGTTTACGACGCCGATCGAAGTCGAGGTCGAGACCGTCGCGGACGCCGAACGAGCGGCCGCACTGGGCGTCGACATCGTGCTCCTCGACAACATGGATCCCGCGACCGTCGAGCGGGCGGTCGAGCGGATCGGGGGTGACGGCGCGCCGATCGTCGAAGCCAGCGGCGCGATTACCCGCGAGACCGCGCCCGACTACGCCGCAACGGGCGTCGACGTCTGCTCGGTCGGCGCGCTGACTCACTCCGCGCCCGCGCTGGATCTGTCCTTTCGGCTGGCGTAGGTCGGCGGTCGCCCGGGACCGGCCTGCTCACTCGCACGCCGCGAGCACGTCGTCGTTGCGATTCACTGCGCGCTCGCGATACGTTTCGTAGCGCCGCTCGCCCCAGGCGACCGCTTCCGGCCGATCGCTGACGAGGGTCCCGTTCGCGCTGTAGTAGTTCTCGTCGTAGGAGATGAGCGCGAGTTCCGACCCGCCATCGTAGTAGCCCGTCCCGAACCCGTACGGAAAGTCGTGCTCCTCGACGGTCATCGCGTCGAGGCCGTGCTCAGCGACCAGCATGGGCAGTCGGTCACCGAACCGCTCCATGAGCGTGTCGAGATACGCATCGGTGAGGATCATCTCCATGTCGAGGTCCTTCTCGACGATGCGGTCGGAGAGGTACGTCCAGTTGGCGTCGCGGGTCAGATTCGGCGCGACGACGCGAAACGTCTCGATCCGGTCGAAAAAGGCGAGGATCTGATCGAAGACGCTGTGTTTCGCGACGGTCGCGTCCGCGAGTTCGACCGATCCGCTCTGCACGACCCACCAGGGGAGCGACGCCGACGGTGGGATCGCCTCGTAGAGTGGCCGGTTGGCCAACCGGCCCAGCCCCTCGTCGTACCACTCCAGGAGTTGTGCGCCCAGATGGGTCAATACGTACGTGTGCTGGTTGCTCTCGACTCGACAGTCGACGAGTCCGGCGTCTTCGAACCGCCTGACTGTCCGGTTGACCGTCGATTTCGCGTGGTCGGTCGTGGCCGCGAGATCCGCGAGCGATCTGGGCTGGTCGGTATCGAGCGCCGCGAGGACGTACTGCTTGTCGATGACCGACTCCAACACCTCGCTGTCGAGGTGATCGCCCGATTCGTCCATCTACAGTGCGCATATCGCGTTTCAAATATAACTCTAATGGGTGACGGGCCGACCCGTCTCGCCGGGGCGTCTCGCCCGGAATACGTTGCACCCGTTGCAGTGCGTTGTGAGTTCTGAGATGGTATTGATTCTCGACATGGGAATCATTATGCCCCCTCCACCACAATCGGAGAGCGTATCTCTGGACCGTTCAGGGGTCAGAGTAAAATATCATGGAACCTGATGCTCTCGACGATCTGTGCTCGGCGGCCGAGGGTCGAGACGCCACGATGGAGTGGGACTGGCGCGATCGGACGCGCGTCGGCCACGGTGGGGAACGAGACTGCCACTGGGAGCGTGATTTCTCCCGGACGGCCAACCCGATGACCCCGGACGGCGTGAGTCGCGTCTTCGAGAGCAGTTATCCCACCAGTCGACAGCGGCCGGCCGACGATTACTGCTCGTTTCGTGCCGCTGCGGCCCAGTATCTCGGTGTCGAACCCAGTCAGGTCGTCCCGACGACGGGAGCCACGGGGGCGATCAGACTGGCCATCGACGCGACCGTCGAGGCCGGGGACAGCGTGGTCCTCGCCCGACCGTCGTTCGCGGAATACGAACGCGAGGTTCGCCTCCAGGGCGCGAAACCGTCGTTCGTGGCCGAGGACGCACTGTTGGAGGTCGACCCCGATCCGTACGCGCTCGTGATCGTCGCCGCACCCAACAATCCGACCGGGTGGCTGCCCGAGGACCGCCGACTGGCCCGTCTCGTCGAGCGCTGTCGTGACGCCGAGACGCCGATCGTGATCGACGAGACCCATCTGGCGTTCGCGGATCGCGTCTCGATGGCGGGCCACGCGGGAACGATCGTGGTGCGCTCGCCGTCGACGACGTTCGGCCTGCCCGGGCTTCGGGCCGGGTTCGCCGTCGCCACTGGTCGCCTGCGCGACCGTCTCGACGCCGGCCGCCTCCCCTGGGCGATCGGGCGGCCCGCCGAGGCGGCCATCGTGCACTGTATGGACCACCCCGAGTTCGTCAGCACCTCGCGGCGTGTCGTCGCCAGCGAACGCGATCGCATCCGCGAGTCGTTGCCCGACGGCGTCGACGCCCCGCCCTCTTCGGCCCCATTTGTCCTGCTCGACCTCGGTGATTCCGCCGCCGTCGACCGACTCCTCGACGTGGGTCGCGAACGCGGCGTCGCGGTCCGGGACGCCCGGAACTTCCGCGGCCTCGACACCCACGTTCGGGTCGCGATCCGCTCTCCGGCCGACAACGACGCACTCGTCGAGACGATCGCAGCGGCCCTCGAGTGAGTCGTCGGCGCGTGTGAACGGATCTCCCAGTATCCTTTTGCCTCCATGGACGAATATTATAGATATGGAGATAGCCACCGCGACCACGGCGCCGAACCGCGCCCGAGGACTCCCCACCGACTGCCGGGAGTCGTTCGGGACATCGGGCGTGGCCGATCGGTGGCACCGCATTTTCCGGACGATCCGACGCCCGAGGGGTCGCCCGTAGATGGGCATCGTCGATCGTCCGGCACTCCGGGGCCTCCAGGCGCGCCTCCAGGGGCCCACCGGAGTGCTCGCGACCGTGATGGGACTGCCGCTCGTCGACGGGGTGTTCCCGGCGCTCGTACTCTCGGGCGCGCTCGCGACCGTCGGTGGCGTCCTCGAAGTCGGACTGCTCGTCTTCGGCGGGAGTGCGACGGTCGTCGTCGTCCTCCTCGAACTGGAGGGGTCACCGACGCGCCGGGCCCGCACCGTCGCGCTCGTGGGCAGTGTCGTGATCGCGCTCGCCGCCGTCGAGGCTGCGTTCGCCCCGACGGTCGCGACCCTGCTCGACCAGGCGGTCGTCGAGCGGGTCGCCGCGGCGGCGATCGCGCTGATCGGCGCACGCACCGCGAGCGATCGGCTGGCCGCGTGGCTGCCCCACCCGGGGCTGGTCGTCGTGCTCGGATTGCTGGTGAGTCTCGACCCCTCGGGCTTTACCGTCGGGACCGTCGCGAGCGGCCCGTTCCTCGCGGGCGTCGCGGCGGCGACCATCGGTGTCGGGTTCGCGCTGGTCGTCGCGCTCGCGGGCCCCTGGATTCGCCGGCACGTCGATCTCGTGAAGTTCCGACTGGGGAGTGCCGTCGCGCTGGGCCTGCTCGCGCTGTCGGTCGCGGGCCTCGTCCAGCCGGGCCTCTCGCTGATCGCGTTCGGCGCGACGATCGCCTTTTCGATCGCGCCGGGCGATCGCGACCGGCCGACCGAGACGGCCGTCGCGCGCACGGAGCGCCTCCCCGGTGACTGAGCGGGTAGGCATCTACTGCTGTCGGTCGGTCTCCGCCACGCGCACGCCCGCGCGCACGGAAGGTTGAAGGGTCCGGCCACGGTAGGCTACTTCACGTTTTCATGAACGAGGACAGCGACTACGGAGCCGGCCAGATCCAGGTCCTGGAGGGCCTGGAGGCCGTCCGAAAGCGACCGGCCATGTACGTCGGGTCGGTCGACGATCGGGGGCTCCACCATCTCGTCTACGAAGTCGTCGACAACTCCATCGACGAGGCGCTCGCGGGGCACTGTGAGACCATCGGCGTCACCATCCACGACGATGGGTCGGTCTCGGTCTCCGACGACGGCCGGGGGATCCCGGTCGACACCCACGAAGAGTACGACAAACCCGCCGTCGAGGTCATCATGACCGTACTCCACGCCGGCGGGAAGTTCGACAACAAGTCCTATCAGGTCTCGGGGGGCCTCCACGGCGTCGGCGTCTCGGTCGTCAACGCGCTCTCCGAACGGCTGACGGTCACCGTCAAACGCGACGGTGCGGTCTGGACCCAGACGTTCGAGGCGGGCGAACCCGCCGGGCCACTCGATCGCGTGCGCGAGACCGACGACGAGGAGTCGACCGGCACCGAGATCCGCTTCTGGCCCGACAGGTCGATCTTCGAGGCGACCGAGATCGAGTTCTCGACGCTGGAGAGTCGTCTGCGCGAGTTGGCCTTTCTCAATTCGGGAGTCGAGATCCGACTCGTCGACGAGCGCGACGACAGCGAGGAGACCTTCCGGTACGACGGCGGGATCCGCGAGTTCGTCGCGTACCTCAACGAGACCAAAGACCCGCTGCACAGCGAGGTCATCTCCTTTACCGACGAGAGCGAGGGCGTCCAGGTCGAGATCGCGATGCAGGCGACCGACGACTTCCAGGGCTCGATTCACGCCTTCGCGAACAACATCAACACCCGTGAGGGCGGGACGCATCTCACGGGGTTCAAGACCGCGTTGACACGTGTCGTCAACGACTACGCCACCGGTCACGGACTGCTCGGCGACATCGAGGGCACGCTCACCGGCGAGGACATCCGCGAGGGGCTGACGGCCGTGCTCTCGGTCAAACACCCCGACCCGCAGTTCGAGGGCCAGACCAAGACCAAACTCGGCAACAGCGAGGTCCGCGGTGTCGTCGAGTCCGCGATGCACGCCCGTCTCGACACCCACTTCGAGGAACACCCCGACACCGCCGAGGCGATCGTCGCGAAGGCCGTCGAAGCCGCGAAAGCCCGCCAGGCCGCCAAGAAAGCGAAGGAACTCACGCGCCGGAAGAGCGCGCTCGAATCGACCGCACTCCCCGGAAAACTCTCGGACTGTCAGACCCGCGACCCGAGCGAGGCCGAATTATTTGTCGTCGAAGGTGACAGTGCGGGCGGAAGTGCAAAGCAAGCGAGAAATCCCGAGTTCCAGGCGGTGATGCCGATCAAAGGCAAGATCCTCAACGTGGAGAAACACCGCCTCGATCGCATCCTCGAAAACGACGAGATCCGCAATCTCATCACCGCGCTCGGGACGGGCATCGGCGACGAGTTCGACATCGACGACCTGCGGTACGACCACATCAACGTCCTCACCGACGCCGACGTCGACGGCGCGCACATCCGGACGCTCCTGCTTACTTTCTTCTATCGGCACATGCGCCCCCTGCTCGAACAGGGCCACGTGTTCGCCTCCCGGCCGCCGCTGTATCGCGTGCGCTGTGGTGGGGAGACTCACGATGCGATGACCGAGGCCGACCGCGAGCGGATCGTCGACGAGCACTGCGGCGGGTCGCCCGACCAGATCCAGCGGTTCAAGGGCCTCGGCGAGATGAACCCCCAGCAGTTGTGGGACACGACGATGGACCCCGACCAGCGGTATCTCAAGCAGATCACCATCGAGGACGCCGCGACCGCCGACAAGATGTTCTCGGTGCTGATGGGTGACGCCGTCGAACCGCGCCGCGAGTTCATCAAAGACCACGCGCCCGAGGCCGACTGGGTGGACATCTAACATGCGACGTGCACACCAATGAGTTCAGATCTCCCCGATACACCGGCGAACGTCGACGCGGACCGCCTCGAACGCGTCCGCGTCGAAGACGAGATGGAGCAAAGCTACATCGACTACGCGATGAGCGTCATCGCGGGCCGGGCCCTGCCCGACGTCCGCGACGGCCTCAAACCCGTCCACCGGCGCATCCTCTACGCGATGGACGAGATGGGCGTCACCAGCGCGTCGGGTCACCGCAAGTCCTCGTCGATCGTCGGCGAGACGATGGGGAACTACCACCCCCACGGCGACAGCGCGATCTACGACACGCTCGTCCGGATGGCCCAGGACTTCTCGATGCGGTACCCCCTGGTCGACGGCCAGGGCAACTTCGGGTCGATGGACGGCGATCCGCCCGCCGCGATGCGGTACACCGAGGCGCGGATGGCCCCGATCGCCGAGGAACTCTTAGAGGACATCGACAAGGACACCGTCGACTTCTCGGCGAACTACGACGACCGTCTCGAAGAGCCAGACGTCCTCCCCGCGGCGATCCCGAACCTGCTCGTCAACGGTTCCTCGGGCATCGCGGTCGGGATGAGCACGAACATCCCGCCGCACAACCTCGGCGAGGTGATCGATGCGACCGTCCACCTGATCGAGAACCCCGAGGCGAGCGTCGTCGATCTGATGGAGTTCGTCGAGGGCCCAGACTTCCCGACCGGGGGGCAGATCGTCGGTCGCGATCCGATCTACGAGGCCTATCAGACCGGGCGTGGCCGCCTCACCGTTCGCTCGACGTTCGACGTCGAGGAGTCAGATCGCGGTGGCGACCGGATCGTCGTCACCGAACTCCCCTACCAGGAGAACAAGGCTCGCGTGGTCGAGCGCATCGCCGAGGACGTCCAGGAGGGCACCATCGAGGGCGTCTCGGATTTGCGCGACGAGTCGGATCGCACGGGGGTTCGGATCGTCGTCGAGTGCAAGCGCGGCGCGAACACCGACGTCGTCAAAAATCAGCTCTTAGAGCACCACCTCGAGTCCACCTTCGGCGTCATCAACCTCGCTTTGGTCGACGGCCAGCCACGCGTCTTGAGCCTGAAAGAGACCCTCCAGCACTACGTCGATCACCGCCGCGAGGTCGTCCGCCGGCGTTCCGAACACGACCTCGAGGCCGCCGAAGACCGCGCACACGTCCTCGACGGCCGCCTCGTCGCCGTCGAGAACGCCGACGACGTCGTCGAACTCATCCGGAACTCCGAGAACCGTACCGCAGCCAAAGAGGCGCTCCGCGAGGCCTACGAGTTTAGCGAGCGCCAGGCCGACCACGTCGTCCGGATGCAACTTGGATCGTTGACCTCCGAGGAGGTCGGCGACATCGAAGACGAGTACGAGGACGTGCAACGCGAAATCGAGCGCCTGGAGGCCATCCTCGACTCTGACGAGCGCCTGGATGGGGTCGTCGTCGACGAACTCGAAGCGATGAAAGCCGAGTACGACGACGAGCGCCGCACCGCGATCATCGAGGACGTCGGGACGGTCACCCGCGAGGATCTCATTCCCGAAGAGGACGTCCTCGTCGTGATGACCGCCGACGACTACATCAAGCGCATGCCCGTCGAGACGTTCGATCCCCAGCGCCGCGGCGGCAAGGGGATCATCGGCGCCGACCCCAAAGAGGGCGATCGCGTCACGACGATCTTCCGGGCGAACAGCCACGACTACCTGCTCTGTTTCACCACCCAGGGCCAGGTCTACCGGCTGAAAACCTACGAGGTGCCCGAGATGGGCCGCACCGCCCGGGGCAAGTCCGCGATCAACCTGCTGGATCTCGACGACGGCGAGGAGATCACCGCGGTCGTCGCGGCGGATGCCTTCGACGACGAGAACTGTTTCACGATGGTCACTCGCCAGGGCTACGTCAAGCGCACCTGTGCGGCCGCCTTCGAGAACATCAACTCATCGGGTATCATCGCCGCGACACTCGGGGACGGTGACGCACTCGTCGATGTCGCGGTCACCGACGGGTCGCGTGACATCGTCATCGCGACCGAGGGCGGGATGACGATCCGGTTCGCGGAGAGCGAGGTCCGCGAGATGGGTCGAACGGCCCGGGGCGTCCGCGGGATCGATCTCGAAGGGGACGATCACGTCGCGGGCCTCGTCGCGACGGCGGACGGCGAGCGCGACCTGCTGACGATCACGCAGAACGGCTACGGCAAGCGCACGCCGCTCGCGGAGTATCGCCGTCAGTCCCGCTACGGCAAGGGCCTGATCGATATCGACACCGGCGAGCGCAACGGGCCCGTCGCGAGCGTCCACGCGGTCGACACCGACGATCACTTCGTCGTCGTGAGCGAGTCCGGGCAGATCGTCCGGACGCCAGCGCGCGAGGTGAGCGAGGTCGGCCGGAACACGATGGGCGTGATCGTGATGGACCTCGCTGCGGGCGATCGGGTGGCCTGTGCGGACCTGATTCCCGGCGCAGAGTGACCGGCGTCGGTAGCACGAAGCGCCTGCTTCTCACTCCAGATACGTGAACCACTCGGCGGGTTCGCCGGTCTCGACGATCTCGAAGAAGCGCTGTTGGATCTCGTCGGTGATGGGGCCTTTCGAGCCAGACCCGATCGGCGTGTCGTCGACGGTCGCGATCGGCGTGACCTCGGCGGCGGTCCCCGAGAAGAACAGTTCGTCGGCGGTGTAGAGCTCCCCACGCGAGACCGTCGCGTCGTCGTGAACGGTATAGCCCAGATTCTCGGCGACCTCGATGACGCTCCGGCGGGTGATGCCGTCGAGGTTCGACTCCGCGAGACCGGGCGTGTGGATCTCGCCGTCGCGGACGAGAAACAGGTTCTCGCCGGGGCCTTCGGCGACCTGGCCGTCGGCGTTCAGCAGCAGGGCCTCGTCGTAGCCGTCCCGGGTCGCCTCCAGGTTCGCGAGCACGCTGTTGACGTACGGGCCCGTCGTTTTCGCGTTCGTGGGAATCTGGTCGGATTTGTACTTCCGCCACGAGGAGATCGAGACGTCGACACCGACTTCCAGGGCCTCCTCACCGAGATACGCACCCCAGGGCCAGGCCGCGATCGCGGTCGTCACGGGGCAATCGCCGGGGTTCAAGCCGAGCATGTCGTACCCGTAGAAGGCGATCGGGCGGATGTACGCCGAGTCGAGGTCCTCGCGATCGAGCAGTTCGAGCGTCGCGTCGGTCAGTTCCTCGCGCTCGTAGGGAATCTCGATCTCGTAGGGCGCCCCCGAGGCGTAGAGTCGATCGAGATGATCTCCCCACCGGAAGATCGCGGGCCCCCGATCGGTGTCGTAACACCGGACGCCCTCGAAGACGCCCGTGCCGTAGTGCAGGCCATGCGAGAGCACGTGCACCTGGGCGTCGGCCCAGTCGACGAACTCGCCGTCCAGCCAGATCGTCCCCACGTCCATGTCATCGAAGCTCATGATCGATCGCTTAGGCCCGGGGATTAAGAGTGTTCACGGTTCGAGGGCGCGGTCGCCCGTCGCTCGGAGGTCGAGTCGACACGACAGATCGGCGGCAACACTAGATTCATGGGTCTCCGTGCCCGACGTATACGACGATGGCGTCGACCAGTCGCGGACCGACCGACGAGTTGGCGACCGCAGTCGGCCGGTACGTTCTGGGCGATCTCTCGCTCGGGCGAGCCGCCGAAGAGGCGGGGCTCTCCCGATGGGAATTCGAGGAACTACTCAGCGACGCTGGTTTCAGTGCGCTCTATGGCCCACGAACGGACGAACAGTTAGACGGGGAGATCGATGTCGCACGAGACCTCGACCAGTAAATGACGGGTCAAGCGCGACCGATTTATCTCGACGCGACCGTTCTCAGCAACTTCGCTAGCACGGACGCGATCGAGTTCCTCGGTTCCGTTCTGGACGATCCAGTCGTCGTGCCTGCTGTACGGGACGAGATCGAACGCGGTCACAGTCTCGGCCACGACTATCTTGCCAATGCGATCACGGCGTTCGATGACGACCTTCCGATTGGTACCACTCCGATAGACTCTGAGACGCCACGGGTACGCGAGCGCCTCGACGCGGGTGAGGCCGAAGCGTTACAGCGGTA
The DNA here is from genome assembly GCF_003058365.1 of Halococcoides cellulosivorans. Taxonomy (NCBI): domain Archaea; kingdom Methanobacteriati; phylum Methanobacteriota; class Halobacteria; order Halobacteriales; family Haloarculaceae; genus Halococcoides; species Halococcoides cellulosivorans. The sequence goes on from NZ_CP028858.1 coordinate 407,012, forward strand.
GCGAGGCGAAAGCCCACGGCTTTAGCCGTGGGATGAAGCCGACAACCACGTGTATCGCCCCGACCGATATTCCCACGTTTTAATAACCTCCAGACACACGTTACATTTGTAACCGTGGTCACGACGACCGTCACCACGACGTTCCACAACCCATCCCGCGACCGGCGCAGGGAGTGGCAACGCGCCACTCACCTGTACCGCGACACCAAGCAGTTCTGCATCGACGGGTGGGAAACCGACGAGTTCGGGATGGGCGTGACCACGGCCAGCATCGACAACCCACTCTACTCGGCCATCCAGAACCAGGCCATCCGCGAAGCCAAATCCGACTACAAGAAAGACGGCATCGTGGAGTACCACGCCAGCCAGCCGTTCGCGGTCAACAACCAGAACTGGGAGATCAACCGCACCGAGAACGGGTCGGTCGTCGTCGGCTTCCCCTGTATCTCGGGGTGGTGGTACACGCCCATCGACGTGTACGAGGACATAGCCGACGACGTTGCCCGGCTCGTGGATGGCGAGGCTGACAAGTCCCGGTTGCAGATGTACCGCCGTGGCGAGGACTGGTTCTGTACGTTCACCGTCGAGTACGACGCCGAGACAGGCGAGGAGACTGCAATCGGCGTGGACATCGGCCACAACCACCTGCTCGCCGCCGACGCCGAAACGGGCGAGTCGATGCTGGTGTCCGGTCGTGAGGCGAAATACGTCCGCCGCAAATATCGTTCCCTACGCGAGTCGCTTCAACAGGCGGGTGCGCTTCGCGCACGAAACCGCGTGGGTAACAAAGAGGAGCGTCGGATTCGTGACCTGAACCACAAAGCCTCCCGTCGCCTCATCGACTGGGCACAGCAGTTCGAGAATCCCGTGCTGAAAATCGAGGACTTGGAAGGCATTAGAGATGGAAGCGACTGGCGTGGTGTCCACTCGTGGCATTTCCACCAGTTGCAGGAGTTCATTGTCTACAAGGCCGAGCAGGCTGGGATTCGCGTCGAGGAAGTTGACCCGTTTGAAACGAGTCAACGCTGTTCGGCCTGCGGTACCGAAGGCTCGCGTGACGGCGACTACTTCTCGTGTTCCGAGTGTGGCCGTGGCCGCCACGCCGACCTGAACGCCGCCGAAAACATCCGACAACGGGAGGGCGAACCATGCACGGCCTAACAGTTCGGCTGAGGCGAACCGTGCGGCCTCGTGGACTGAACACTCCACCGTCTGCTTCGCAGACGCTCGGCGTGACCGGGGAGGAAGGCCGCTTTGACCCGGCTGTACGCGCTGGAAAGCACATCCGGGGTCGTAACCGGATGGCGACCGCTGACGCGGGACGCGAAAGCGTACCTCACCGCCGAGGAAACGCGCAACCTGAATATCCCCTTCGGGGAATCCCACCCCTTTAGGGGTGGGAGGAGGTCAATCGCTGCACTCGAAGACGACGGGACACTCGCGACCGATGACCTCGCTGCCCGCCGGTTCGCGGACGATCTGTCCGTTCCAGTCACCGGATCGATCGGAATTCTTCTGGTGGGTATCGAGTCCGGTGCGATCGATCGTGAACAGGCCGACGATTGGCTCGAAACGTGGCGCGAGACACGTGGGTACTACGCCCCTGTGAACAGTGTGAGCGAAATTCTAGACGAAACTTGATCGACGCTGACCGATTGGCAGTTTGAGTGCAGATCTTTCGGCTCGTCGGCCGCCGATCACACCCGATCGCGCCAGGAGACACGGGGCTCCCACCCCAGGAGCGCCGCCGCCCGCGAGATGTCGAACAGCGTTTCGGTGCCGTCGAAGGATTTCGTCCGCTCGGCGTCGGGGTAGACCTCACGAGCGACGCGATCGGTCGGGGTCTCCAGTGACGTATCGGCGGCGACCGTCCAGACCGCCGCGTGCCCGTCGATCGCGGCGTCGAGGGCCGCCCGGATCACGCTCACAGCGTCCTCGATGTGGAGATACGCGAACAGCGTGTTGCGGTCGTCGTGGAAGCGATCGCTCTCGCGAACCGCCGACAATGTCCGATCGCCCCCGAAATGGTCGCGAACGTCCGCGTCGGAGACGACCATGGGGAAGCGCAGCGAGACGGCGTCGGGCGCGCCAGCGTGCCGACCGATGCCGGCGGCGACGACCTCGGCGGCCTGCTTGCCCAGGCCGTAGGGGTTCGTCGGGGTCAGGCGATGCGACTCGTCGACGGGGAGGGTGTCGACCCGGACGGGATCGGGTTCGAACGCGCCACCGATCGCGCTGACGCTGGAGGCGAGGACGACCCGGTCGATATCGAGCGCCGCCGCGGCCTCCAGGACGTGATACGCGCCGACGGCGTTGCTCTCGAAGACGCGATGAGGGGGGTCTTCCAGCGGATGGGCGAGTGTGCCCAGATGGACGATCGCGTCGGGATCGATCGCCGCCAGCGCGCCGAAACAGTCGCCCGCGTCGGTGCAGTCCGCCCGGTAGCAGGCCGCAGCGGCGTCCATCTCGCCCCCCGAGCGCGTGATCGAGACGACGCGGTGGTCGTCGGCCAGCGTTTCGACGGTCGGGCGGCCGATCGATCCGGTCCCGCCGGTGACGGCGACGGTGTCCATACGTCGGGGTCGGCGGGCGGGCCCAAAGCGGTTCGGGCCTACAGGTGATCGACGATCGTCCCGCCCTCGACGTAGACCAGGCCCTCCCGATCGGCGTACGCCTGCGCGTCGGCGGGCGTTCTCGCCAGCCCCGTCGCGGCGTCGAGCATCTCACAGACGACGACTGCGGGCGGCAAGTCGGCGGCGTCGGCGAGTGCGAGCGCGAGTTCGGTGTGGCCCGTCCGTTCGGTGACGCCGTCGGCGGCCCCGCGCAGGAGGTGGACGTGGCCCGGCGAGCGGAAGGTACCGGCGAAGTCCGTCCCCGCGGGATCGGCGGCAGCGTCGCTGAGCGCGGTGATCGTCCGGGCGCGATCCCGATCGGTGATGCCCGTCTCGGTCTCGCGGTGGTTGACCGTGAGCGAGAACGACGATCGGTCGTCATAGCTCAACACGTGGTTCTCGGTGGCGGGGTGCTCGACGGCGTCCGCGAGGAAGGGCAGATCGAACGCCCTGGCGACGCGATCGGAGAGCGCGACACAGATCAGTCCGCCCGCATCGGTCCGCAACCGGGCGACGTCGCTGGGAGCGACCGTCCCCGCGGGGTAGACCAGATCGACCTCGCCCTCGCGGTCGGCGGCGTCGTGGATCAGGACCGGGTCGCCGTTCGCGAACGCCTCGATCGCGGCGTCGAGACGGTCGGCGTCGGTGCGGTCACTCGGTCGTGACATGGATCTGGAGTCGATCGCCGTCTTCGAGATCGAGGCTGTCTCGAAGCCGCGTCGGCGCGAGCAGTTCGAGTTCGGTCTCGTCGTGGTGCGTGCGTTCGGGACTGATGACGTGGACCGGCGATGCGCGCTCACCCGAGGGCGCTTCGATCGTCGCGGGGTAACAGTACGCCGGGCCGTAGGTGCGCTCGTCGCCGTCCCAGCCCTCGATGACGATGGGGTCGAGAGCGTTCATCCGCGTCCGCGCCCGGACGCTCTCCTCGTCGAGCCGGCAGTTCAGCGTCCCGGGAAACGGATCGTAGCCCAGGCGCCGTTCGAACTGCTCGGCGTACCCCGGCAGGGAGACGTAGTGACTCCCCTCGCCCATCCCGCGTGTCAACTGCCCACTGAGCGTCACGCCGACGCTGTTCTCGAAGATGCGCTGGTACTCGGCGTAGGTCTCCTGGAGGTGTTGCTCGCCGGATGCGGTGATCTCGACCCACTGCCCGTCGCTGACCTTCTCGCGGGTGATCGCGCCCGACTCTTCGAGGCGCTGGAGGCGTCGAGACGCGGTCTGGTCCGAGACGTCGAGCCGTCGGGCCAGACTCGCACACGACACTTTCGCGGCCCCGTCGAGGGCGCCCGCGAGCGCGAGATGCTTGAGGGTGGCCCGCTCGGCGTGGCCGACCGCCCCCGTCGTGGCTGCCATTGGATAGGAATAGCCGTCGAGACGAATAAGAATAGCGTTCGCGTTACGCGTCTCACTCCTGGAATCAGTCAAGCAGGTCGAGGAACGCCGCGATCCACTCTGGGTGGTCGGGCCAGGCCTGGGCGGTCACGAGATTCCCGTCCCGCACGGTCTCCTCGACCCACGAACAGCCGGCGGCCTCGACTTCCGGGCGCACGGCGGGGTAGGCGGTCATCTCGTAGCCCTCCAGGACGCCCGCGGCGGCGAGGATCTGCGGGCCGTGACAGATCGAGGCGACGGGCTTGTCGGCCGCGAAGAAGTGCTGGACGGTCTCGATGACCGACTCGTACCCACGAAGGTACTCTGGCGCTCGGCCGCCGGGGACGACGAGCGCGTCGTACTCGCTGGGATCGATCTCACTCATCGTCGCCGTCAGTTCGAAGTCGTGACCGCGCTCTTCGAGGTAGGTCTGATCCCCACGGAAGTCGTGAATCGCCGTCTTGATCGTCTCGCCCGCCGATTTCTCGGGACAGACCGCGTCGACCTCGTGGCCGACCGCTTGCAGCGCCTGGAACGGCACCATGATCTCGTAGTCCTCGCCGAAGTCGCCGACGATCATCAGGATCGTTGCCATACAGGCGGGCGTTCTCCCGGTCGCGACAAAACGATTGGTGTTCGGCCGGCGATACGACCGCGGTCACGCCCGCTGGTCGAGGAAGTGGAGGACACCCCGAGCGTTCATCGCGACCTCACCGCGGGCCTTGTGTGCCGGCCAGACATCGGGCCGGTCGCGCGTCTCGATGGCCCGCTCGACGACCTGCTCGTCGCCCATCTCCGCGCGCCACGTGGTGATCTGGTCGACCCACCGATCGACTGCCTCGCGGTACGTTGCCAGCCGATCGGCCCGCTTCGCGGGCCCGAAGTGGGCGTAACAGATCCACTCCCGGCCCAGATCCTCGATCGTGTGCGTGTCCGCGAGCACCTGCTCGTGATCGAAATCCGGCGGCGGACTCGTCGGGTAGACCGCGTCCGTCGAGGGTGCGTACACCCCGGCGGCGTCGCCGGTGAACACGGCGTCCATCGTCGGGGCCTCGTAGACGACCTGGTGGGGCGCGTGCCCGGGCGCGTGGTGGGCGACGAGGCGGTGTGCACCGAGATCGATCGTCTCGCCGTCGGTGATCTCGACGATCCGATCGGGGTCGACCGCCTGCGGCGTTCGATAGAATGCGATCTGGTCGCCCACCGCGCGTTTGGTCCCCTCCCAGAGCCGCTCGGGGTCCTCGACGTGGGGTGCACCGATCTCGTGGACGTACACCTTCGCGTCGGGACAGCGCTCGATCAGGTGGCCGGCCCCGCCCGCGTGATCGAGGTGGACGTGCGTGAGTGCGATCACCGCGAGGTCTGCGGGCGCGATGCCGACCGTCTCGCAGGCGTCGAGGATGCGATCCACGCCCGTGCCGATGCCCGTGTCGACGATCGCCGGGCGGTCGTCGTCGATCAGGTAGATCGACCCGTACTCCGGACAGTCGAACATGCCCGAATCGACGAACGCGAGGTCGGGATCGACGCGGTCGGCGTGCGTGAGCTCTCCGATGGCCATGCTCGATGGCGGGCCTGCACTGGCCTAAGTGTTGATGTGTCCGGGTGCGGTCTGACCGTCCGGTGCGGCGATCGGTCCCGATCCACTCAGCTCAGATCCGCTCGCTCGAACTGGTGAGCGCCGATCGCCAGCGGAAGGACCGTCCAGCAGACGAGGATCGCGACGAACACGCCCGGGTGGAGATACGCCGGCACGGCCACGTCGATCCGGGCCTCCACGGCGACTTCACTGCCCAGGAGGAGCGTCTGGGTCAGTGCGTTGTACGCGCCCGTCGGACTCAGTCCCTCGATCAACAGGAGCCAGGGGGGAACGACCTGGCCGGGCATCGTGCCTCTCACGGCCAGATGGATCAGGACCGGGACGAGATCCCAGAGCAGCGTCAGTCCCAGGTAGGCGGCCACGGCGAGGGTCATCGCTCGCGAGCGCGTGGTCGCGATCGCCGAGACGCCGATCGCGATGCCGACGAAGGCAATGCCGAGCACGACGGTCAGCGCGACGGTCCCGAGGAAGGCTCCGATCGGCAGGCCACCGTGGAGTGCGGCGGTGACGACCCCCGAGACCGCGAAGCCCAGGGCGATTCCGATCGCGACGACGCCGCTTCGCCCGAGAAACGTGCCGAGCAGGACCTGGCCCCGCGACGGCGGGAGGCCGAGCAGGACTTTCAGACTGCCCGCCTCGCGCTGCCCTGCGATCGCGAGCGCGGCCCCGATCAGCGCCATGATCGGGACCAGCAGGCCCGCGAACTGCGAGGCCCCGCCCAGTGCCATCGCGGGGTCGCTCTCGACGTCTGGCACGAGCACGGAGACGCCCGCCGCGAGCGATGTCATCACCGCGATGATCGCGACGATCGCCCAGAGCATCCGCGAGCGCACGGCGTCCGCGAACTCCTTGCGAGCGATGGTCCCGATCATCGTCGCTCCTCGCGTTCTGTGGCACCCGTCGGCGGCGCGGAGCCCGTGTACGCACTGAACAGATCTTCCAGCGAGGACTGCTCGACCGAGAGGTCGACGATTGCGCCCGCCCCGTCCTCGCGGACCCGGTCGAGGACAGCGACTTTCGCCTCCGGACGATCGACGGTTGCGCGGATCGTTCGCCCGTCGACGGTCACCGACTGGACGCCCGGAACCTGATCGATCGTGAGATTCGCGGGCACGCTATCGACGGTCATCGTCACGGTCGCGCCGGTGCCGAGCGCGTCGCGAAGCCCGTCGACGCTGTCGACGGCGACCAGCCGACCGCGATTCAAGATCGCCACCCGGTCACAGACCGCCTCGACCTGGGGGAGGATGTGCGAGGAGAAAAACACGGTCTTGTCGCGCTCGGCCCGTTCGAGAACGATCTCACGCACCAGACGGACGCCGTTGGGATCGAGCCCCGAGGACGGCTCGTCGAGGATCAACAGGTCGGGATCGCCGACGAGCGCGATCGCCAGCGCGAGCCGCTGAGTCATGCCTTTCGAGTAGCCCCCGACGGGTCGGTCGGCCGCCGCCCGATCGAGGCCGACGCGATCGAGCAACGCGTCGATTGCGTCGTTCGCTCCCTTCAGGTCGATCGCGTATTCGAGGTGGGTCCGCCCGGTGAGTCGATCCCACAGGCCGTAGCCGTCGGGCAAGATGCCCACCCGCTCGTGGACCGCGCGGGTCTCGCGCTGGGCGTCGAATCCCAGCACCGTCGCCTCTCCCGCGGTCGGGCGGACGTAGTCCATGAGCACGTCGATCGTCGTCGACTTGCCCGCGCCGTTCGGGCCGAGAAAGCCGAAGATCTCACCGCGCTCGACCGACAGCGAGAGGTCATCGACTGCGAGCACGTCCGCTCCGTACCGTTTCGTCAGCCCGTCGATCCGGATCGCGTGGTCGCCGGTCGCCCGCTGGCGATCCCCAGGAGCAGCGCCGTTCATGGACGGGTATCGACAGGAGGGGTCATAATCTCTGGGTGGAGTTTCTCGGGCGGTGGGGTCCTGGGCCGTTCGATCGCCACCTGGCGATCCTCACGCCCGTAGCACTCCCGGCGATGACGCACTCATCGGCGGCGTCGTGGACGGTGAGGCCACGGACCGTAGCATTATGAGCCTGCCCGCCGGCCGTTTTCACATGGGTGAACGGGGAATGGACGATCGGGCCGTCGACGATCACGAACCCCTGATCGCGGCGTACGGCGTCTCGCGGCCACTCGTCGTTCAGTGGACGGTCGTCAGCGTCCTCGGCGTGGTCGTCTCGCTGTTCGGATTTGGGCTCCTCTATCACGCGGTGAACGGGTCGGCCGGGCCGATCGCGTTCGTGGCGACGCCCGAGACCGGGTGGTGGAATGTTGGCCTCACCGTTCTCGCCCTCGCGACGGTCGTGGTCGCCGTCGTCGTCCCGCACGAACTCTGTCACGGCCTCGCGATCCGGGCGTTCGGCGGTCGTCCGCGATACGGTCTCGGCGTCGCGTACGCCGTCGTCCCGTACGCGTTCGCGACGACCGAGACACGCTTTTCGCGGAATCAGTTCGTCGTGATCGCGCTCGCGCCGCTGGTCGTGCTCTCGGCGCTCGGTGTCCCGGCCATGCTGGCGTTCGAGTGGCCGTGGCTCGCCGTGCCGCTGGCGATGAACGCTGGCGGCGCGGTCGGTGATGTCTGGATGGCGCTGACGATTCTGGGCTATCCCGACACGGTGACCGTCCGCGATACCACGACGGGGCTGGAGGTGTACGGTCCGGGCGACTGCGAGCGGATCGAGACGGCCCCCACGGCGGTGCTCTGGGATCTCCTCGTCGGGATCGCCGGCGCGACGGTGACGCTGGCGCTCGCTGGTGGGGTCGTCGTCCCCATCGTGTTGACGGCGATCGGTGTCGAGGCGTTCGCGCTGGGCGTCCCTGAGACACCACTCCTGATCGTGGAGTTCGTCCGCACACCCGACGGCGGTGTCGAGTTCGCGATGGGGTCGGGCGTCTTCGCCCTCGGAATCGTCGTCGGCCTGTGCTATGCGTACGTTCGGTCGCGACTTCGATCGTGAGGATCGCCGTGATCTCCGTCGGCCCGCTCCGCTCGACGATCACGGCCCCCGGCGGCGCGATCCGTTCGCGTCCGAAGAGCCAGTGATCCGGTTGCTCCGACTCCTCGGTCGCGGGGCCTGGACGAGCCAGGCGATGTCCTCTATCGGTGTGTTCCGATCGGAGCGAGTTCGCGTCCCGGCGAGACGCGCGTCGTCGAGGCGTGCTCACCGCCGCATTTCGTCGGTACGCTTACCGTCTCAGACTGAGAACAGCGGCCCATGAGCGCCCCACCGTTCGTCGACCCGGAGTCACAGGAACTGGATCTCGGCCAGATCGCTCGCGAGGCCGTCCCGCTCGCGGCGCTCGTCGTGCTGTTCGGTGGGGCCGCGCTTCTTTTCGCACTCTTCGGGATGGCCGTCTTTTCCGCGTCGATTCTTCGGGTGGTCTTGTTCGTCGCCGCGCAGTTCGTCCTCGTCGTCGGAACGGGGATCGTTTTGATCTACGTTGTCGCCCGTGGAATCCAGCTTGCCGACCCATCGAGTCGGCCTGTGTCCGGCGATTCCGAGAATCGGGATACCGGTAATTGGGACGCCGAGAGTCCCGATCCCCGGAGCTGAACCGGCCGATCGGGCCGCCAGGATCTCCACAGATTTGGCCGCGTCCGACATCACATGTCGTAATATATGTCCGATAAATTATTCAGTATGGGTCGCCATTAATTTTACAGACGACGGTCGCAGGTGTCGTCCGAGGTCGGGGCGTGTCAGCGCACACGGCGGCGGTCGGGCCCACGGTGGCCGCTGTGACGCCCACGAGGGGGACGTCTCGGACGACCGCGGCCACAGTCGAAATCATGACTCACGACTCGTCCGAACCCACGGCAGAGGCGCACCGACAGCCAGCAATCGACGACGCGGCGATGGACCGTCGTACCTATCTGAAAGCCGTCACGGGCGCGGCGGCGGCTGGGGTCGGCCTCGGCGCGCTGGCTTCGCCTGCGGCGGCGATCACCGAAAACCAGACCGGGACCGACGACGGCTACTTCTATTCGTTCTGGACCAACGACCAGGGGTCGATCACGATGACCCTCGAAGACGGGGGGTCCTACAGTACCGAATGGTCGAACACGGGCAACTTCGTCTGTGGGAAAGGCTGGGAGACCGGCGGCCGGAAGGACGTCGAGTACACCGCGGAGTTCAACCCGCAGGGCAACTCGTATCTCTGCCTCTATGGCTGGACGACCGACCCGCTCGTCGAGTACTACATCATCGAGGACTACGGTAACTACAAACCGGGCGACGCCCGCCAGGGATCGTTCGAGACCGACGGGGGCACCTACGAAATCTACACCTCCGAGCGCGTCGAGAAGCCTTCGATCGTCGGGACGGCGACGTTCACGCAGTACTGGTCCGTCCGGCAGAACTCTCGGACGAACGGGACGATCACGACGGGGAATCACTTCGACGCCTGGGAGGACCACGGCATGCCGATCGGTGACCACGACTACATGATCATGGCCACCGAGGGCTACCAGTCCAGCGGCAGTTCGTCGGTGACCGTCGGCGCCACCGGTGGGACCGACCCGACCACGACGACGCCGGTCGACACCCAGACCCCCGGCGAGCAACGCCCCTTCGACGGGAGTCCGATCACGATTCCCGGGCGGATCCCCGCCGAGGCGTTCGACGAGGGTGGGCCAGGCGTTGCCTACAGCGACGCCACCACCGAGAACGAGGGTGGCGACTACCGCACCGACACGGCAGTCGACGTGCGCGGGAGTTCCGATGGGACGGGCTACGCGGTCGGCACCATCGAATCCGGCGAGTGGCTCGAATACACGGTCGACGTCCAGGAGGCCGGGACCTACGCGCTGGAGGCGCTCGTCGCCTCTGATTCGGGCGGTGGGGCCTTCCACCTCGACGTCGACGGTCAGGACGTCTCGGGCACCGTCGACGTGCCCGCGACCGGCGGGTGGTCGACCTGGGAGACCGTCTCCGGCGAGGTGACGCTCTCGGCCGGCGAGCAGGTCATCCGGATCGCCATGGACGAGTCGTGGTGGGACCTCGATTACGTCGATCTCACACTCGACAGCGCGACACCGACCACCACGGAGCCGACACCGACCACCACGGAGCCGACGCCCACGACCACGCCCGAGACCAGTCCCGACTGGCCGGCGGGCGCGACCGACCCCGACGGCGACGGCCTGTACGAAGACCTCTCGGGCGACGGGGAACTGAACTTCCCGGACGTGAACCGTCTGTTCCAGAACACCGACTCGACGGCGGCACGGAACAACGCCCAGTTCTACGACTTCGATGGCGACGGCAGCGTCGGCATGCAGGACGTCCTCGCGCTGTTCGAACTCGTCTGATCGCGACTCCTGGCCACCGACGAAGCTCTTACCTGACGGTCGGGTGAGTGGACGCCGCCGCACCCGGCGAGTCGCTTTGCGACACTCGATGTCGATTATGACTCCCTTTTTCGCCGCCGAATGCCGGTGAGAGTGGTCACTCACATACACTTCGAAAACTGTTCGACATCACATGTCGTATAATAAATCCGATAATTTTATGCGAGCGATGTACGTGATTCCGTCTTGTCGATGGTCGCAGCCGGCGGTCACGGCGACTGCCCGACGGCGAGGCACCACCACCGATCAAGGGGGCCACACGGGAGGGGGCTGGACACCGCCGGAGGGCTGTACGACGAGGGGGGGGGTGGTTCGACTGGTCACCACCCGACTCAACCGTCGAACGCGACCATCGGACCACATTCGTCTGATTGAGACACCATTCGAGACGACACGACGTGTCGCATCGACAGTCGATGCGGAGGCGATTGCCGCCGTACGGACCTGCAAACGGCCGCCGCTCGGCGCTGGCGGTCCGGACGAGTGCACTTTTCTGGAGTCGTCGCCCTCCGTCGACGACGGTCAGTTCGGCCGCATCACTCTCGAATTTCTATCCGATCAGGTCGCGCTCGTCCACGCGACGATCGCTCAGCGCTTTCGAATCGGGGCCGTCCCGGGACCGTCACTGGACCTCGGCGTCCAGTTGACGTTGCGCCCGACGGCGCCCGTCGAACTGCGGGTCAGGGAACGGTAGCGTCGACGGCCACATCGGTCGACGGACTTCGCGCAGTCCACAGCGAGCCTGGCTTGCGAGGAGTCCCGAGCAGGAAAACGGTGGTCTATCGCCTTCCGGATTTGAACCCTGGCAGGCGCGCGCAGCGAACGGAGTGAGCGAGCACGTCTGCCTCCGGTTCAAATCCGGTCGGCGTCGTTTCTTCGACGGACCGCTCGCTCTGTGAAGTCGTTCACCCCGTTCACGACTCGCATCGCTCGCGGTTGCGGTCTCAGAAAGTGCCGCCTCCCGGATTTGAACCGGGGACAGCTCGATCTTCAGTCGAGTGCTCTCCCAGTCTGAGCTAAGGCGGCGCAAACGAATCAACGGCAAGCGCCGGGTTAAGAATTACGAAGCTATTCCGGCGCGGCGTCGATCAGCGAGTCGACCTCGGCGTGATCGGTGATCAACTCGCGGACCCGATCCACGGTCTCGGCGCTGCGGGTCGGGCCCGTCCGGAGGATGTCCTCGGCGCGGTCGATCGTCATCCGGGTGTCGGACTGTAACAACAGGACGGGGACGCCGCGCTCCTCGGCCTTCCCGAGCACGGCACTCGTCGGGCGGAATCCGCCCGAGAGGATGATGCACTTGATGCCCGAGGCTTCCAGCCCGGCGGTGATGATCTCCGAGCGATCGCCACTGGTGATCATCGCCGCGTTCTGCGTGCGGCGGAACTGCTGGAGCGCGGATTCGGCGCTCATCGCGCCGACCGTAAAGCGCTCGATGAACAGGTCGGTCGCGACGTCACTGGTGAGCACCTGTGCGCCGAGCCGATCGGCCAGATCACCGACGGTCATGCCCGCGAGCTCCTGAATGCGCGGCAGGACGCCCAGAACGGGCACGTCGCGACTCTCCAGGAACGGGACGACGTCGGTGGTCAACTGGTCGAACTGGGCGTCGGGGACGGCGTTGAACAGGACGCCCGCGAGGTTGTCACCGATCTGGTCGACGGCGGCGAGGATCTCGTCGATGTCTTCGGGTTCGTCGTACCGGCTCAGGAGGACGACGTTCGCGTCGACGGCGTCGGCAATCTCGGGGTCGGTCAGGTCGACGATCCCACCCGTCTCCAGGCGGTCGGTGCCTTCGAGCACCATCAGATCGGACTCGGCGGCCTGGCTGTCGTAGTGTTCGAGCAGGCGCTCGCGGAGGTCGGCGGGGTTCTCCCGCCCGCGGATGGCCTCCTCGACGAACGTCGGCGTGTAGACGATCGGTTCGAGTTCGTGCATCTCGCGGTCGAGACCGAGGAGGTCACGCGCGAGCATCGGGTCTTCGTCGCGGGTCTTGCCCGTCGCGGACTGCAGGCGTGTGCCCTTGGGTTTCATGTAGCCGACGTCGTGGCCCTGGTCCTGGGCGATGGTGGCCAGTGCGAGCGCGACGGCAGTCTTTCCGGTCGCTTCTTCGGTCGAGGTGACGAGTATTGGGTCCATAGGTGTATTCTCCAGTGGGAGTCGCTTAAAGCTCCTCCTGATCGACTGTCAGGCGGATGTCGACGGCCGAGACGCCCTCGGGCGTCGCGACGAGCGGGTTGATGTCCAGTTCCATGATCGCGGGGAAGTCGGTGACGAGCTGTGAGATGCGCTGGATGGTCTCGATCACGTCGCCCTCGTCGACGGGATCGCGGCCACGCGCGCCACGCAACAAGGGTGCGGAGTCGATTTCGTCGAGCATCGACGTGGCCTCGCTCTCGCTGACGGGCGCGACCCGGAAGGTCGCGTCTTCGAGCACTTCCACGAAGATGCCGCCCAGCCCGAACATCACGAGCGGGCCGAACTGCGGGTCGCGGTTCATCCCGACGATGGTCTCGGTCCCGGCGTCCAGATCGGCCATCTCCTGGACCTGGACGCCGATGATGTGCGCGTCGGGGTGGTAGTTGCGCGCCCGACTGATGAGGTCGCCGTAGGTGTCTGCGACCTCGTCGTTCGGGACGCCGACTTCGACGCCACCGATGTCGGACTTGTGCAGGATGTCGGGACTGACGATCTTCATCACGACGTCGCCGTCGATCGATTCGGCGGCCTCGACGGCCTCGCCGGGCGAATCGACGATCGCGCCCTCGGGGATCGGGATGCCATACGCTTCCAGCAGATCCATCGCCTCGACGCCGAGACTGTTGTTCTCGCGCTCGCGCGTGCGTTCGAGGATCGACCGCGCGCGCTCGCGGTCCACGTCGAACTCCGTGGGGGGTTCGTAGCCACGCTCCTGGAGTTGGGCGAACTCGTAGAGGGCGTCCAGCCCGTTGATCCCTCGCGCGGGATCGAAATAGGAGGGAATGCCGACCTCTCCGAGGATTTTCTCGGCGGCGTCGGCGGAGTGCCCGCCCATCAGGCTCGCGGCGATCGGCACGTCCGTGGTCTCGCTGGCCGCGACGATCGCGTCGGCAAGCCGTTCGAAATCCAGCACGGCGGTCGGACAGGCGACGACGATGACCGACCCGACGTTGGGGTCGTCCAGCACGATCTCCAGGGCGTCCTCGAACCGGTCGGTCGGCGCGTCACCGAGCACGTCGACGGGGTTGTAGATGTTCGCCCCGTCCGGCATCGTGTCTTCGAGTCGCTCGACGGTGTCGTCGTTCAGATCGGCCATCTCCAACTGCGAATCACCGATCGCGTCGGTGGACATCACGCCCGGGCCACCGGCGTTCGTGACGATCGCGACCTCGTTGGTGTCGGGGGTCGGCTGGCCCTCCAGGATCGTCGCGTAGTCGAACAGTTCCTGGACGCCCGTCGCGCGGATCACGCCGGCCTGCTGGAGGCCCGCCTCGTAGGCGCGTTCGCTGCCCGCGATCGCACCGGTGTGGGAGGCTGCGGCCGACGCACCGGCCTCCGTCCGACCCGATTTCACGGCGACGATCGGTGTCCCCTCGCTGGTGACCTTCTGGGCGGTCTCGATGAACTCCTGGCCGCGTTCGATGTCTTCGAGATAGCCCAGGACGACGTCGGTGTCGGGGTCCTCGCCCCAGTACTCGACGAAGTCGCGCTCGTCCATGACGGCCTTGTTGCCCAGCGAGACCACGTCTTTGAACCCCAGGTCCTGGTCGCTGGCCCAGTCGAGGACGGCCGTGATAAACGCTCCCGACTGGGACATGAAGGATATCTGGCCCTCGATCGGGAACTTCGGGCTGAACGTGGCGTTCATGCCCGTCGGCGTGTTGATCACGCCGATACAGTTCGGCCCGACCAGGTTCAGATCGTACTCGGCGGCGATCGCTTTCATCTGGCTTTCGAGCTGGGCCCCCTCACTGCCGGCCTCACCGAACCCGGCCGTGATGACTGCGACGTCCTGGATGCCCGACTCGCCACACTCCTCGAGGACGGTGTTGACGATCGTGGGCGGGACGACGACGACCGCGAGTTCGACGCCCTCGGCATCGGTGACGCTGTCGACGGCGGGCACGTCGAAGACGGTGTCGGCGTTCGGATTCACCGGGACGACGATCCCGTCGTACCCGTCGAGGAGGTTCTCCATCACGGCTCGACCGACCGAGCCTTCCGATTCGGTCGCGCCGACGACCGCGACGCCGTCCGGCGCGAAGAGTGTATCGAGCGTTCCCATCGTATCTTCGAGAGGCTTACCGATGCCCGGAGAAATATTTACCTGTATCGGGACGCCGTGCCAACGCTCCACGTGAAATTTCGGCCGTCTGGATGGGTTCAGCGATACCAATCGGGCGATACCTTCGTGAGTAATAATAGTTAAGAGGAAATGTTAATAATTCGTATTGTTTCCCACGTGTATCGTAACACGCTCGAACAGCCGTCGCCCATAGTTATTAGGCGGTCTAGCGGGACGATTCGGGCATGTCTCTGAAACGCCTCCTCGCGACAGGCGCCGGTGCGATCGGCGTGGCGGCAGTCGGTAATCACCTTCTCACCCGTCGTGCGGGTCCGCTGGGGCCGCCGCTCGACGGGACGACCGACGAGACCGACTGGCGCGGGTTCTCGGTCGCGACGACGGAACTGGGCGACCCCGAAGATCCGGATCTCCTCGCGATTCATGGCATCAGTGCGGCGGCGAGCAGCCACGAGTTCGCAGACGTGGCCAGCGAACTCGCTGACGACTATCACGTGATCGCGCCCGATCTCCTCGGATTTGGCCGGTCGGACCGCCCGCGCATCGGGTACGACCCGGCGGTGTACACGGGCGTGATCGAGGCGGTCCTCGCTGAGTGTGACGAGCCGACGGTGCTCGCCTCGTCGCTGTCGGGGGCGTACACCGCGGCCGCGGTGGCCGATCACGACATCGCGGAACTGATCGCAGTCTGTCCGACCGACCGGACGATGGCCGTCGAGATGGGCGGCCCACTTCTCCGCGCGCCGATCGTCGGCCGATCGGTGTACAACGCGCTCGTCTCTCGGCCGTCGCTGCGGCACTTCTACGCCGATCACGGCGTGAGCGATCCCGACGCGATCGACGCGTTTCGACTCGATTACGACTGGCAGGCCGCCCACCAGCGGGGGGCCCGCTGGGCCCCCGCGGCGTTTCTGGAGGGCGCACTTCAGCCCGACCGCTCGCTCGAAGCCCTGTTCGATCCGATCGACGCGCCCGTGCGCCTGCTCTGGGGTGCAGACGCCGACCTCCCGCCGGTCGACCGCGGGCGCACCCTCGCGGACGCCATCGACGCCGAACTCGTGATATTCGAGGAGAGCGCCCTGCTCCCCCACGTCGAACGTCCCGAGCGGGTCGTCGAGGTCGTCACTGGGACCGAGCCACAGGACTGATTTACTCGCTGGAGAAACAATGAATCGATGACCGACGATCTCCTCGACAGCCTCGAAACACTCTCCGATCGGCTGGATTTCGGTGAGTACGAGGCGGCGGCGTACCTCACGATTCTCGAACACGGTGAACTCACCGCCTCTGAGATCGCTGACCAGACCGACATCCCCCAGCCCCGGGTGTACGACACCGTCCGGGATTTGAGCGACCGTGGGCTGGTGGAGGTCAACGAATCGCGGCCGATGAAGGTGCTCGCGATCGATCCCGCCGACGCCTTCGACGAGTATCGCGTCTCCTTTTCGACGGTCGTCGAGGGCCTGACCGAGCGATACACTCAACCCGCCCGCGAGTCCGAGGGGATCTCGCTGGTCCGGTCGCGACCGACGATCCTGCGGTATATCGAGGACATCCTCGACGCCGCGGAGTACGAACTCCTGCTCTCGCTCACGCCGGACCTGCTCGATCGGTACGAGGACCTGCTGGCCGCGAAGATCGACGACTCCGTCGGCGTCGAGATCATGATCTCGCCGTCGGTCGAGGTCCCCGACGCCGACGCCTACGACTACCGCGAAGTCGCGACCGCGGTCCGGGCGCGTCGGGGCGTCACCTCGCCAGTGATCGCGATCGCTGACGGGCAGTACGCCATCTACGCGACACGCGAGGGCGTTCGCGGCGCTGAGGATCGGTACGGAGTCATCTTCGATCGGTCCGAACTCGGATTTCTCCTGTCGAGTTTTCTCAACACGGTGCTCTGGTCGACCGCCGAGACGGTGCTCTCCTACGGTGAGATCCCCACCTTTCCCCGGCGGTACGCGACGATCCGTCGGTGTGTCTCGGAACTCCAGTCCGTCGAGGGCCCACTGTATGCCCGCATCGAGGGGCGCGACATCGTGACGGGGAATCCCCGCGTCCTCACGGGCAAAGTCAGCGAGACGGCGATCGACTCCAATCGGGTCACGGCCTCACTCCAGGTCGAGACGGCGACCGAGACGGTCGAGGTCGGTGGCCAACTCGCGGCGCTCGAAGACATCGAAGCCCACGAGATCACGATCGATCGCGACCCACTCGACTAGGCGGGAAACCAGGCGAGATCGTGATCGGCGGCGATCGTCACCGAGACGCGCGTCTCCGCGTCGATCACGTCGGCGTGGTTGTGTCGACACCGAACTGTCGGGCCGTCGTCGATCGCGACCCGGTGGATCGCCGCCGGGCCGACGTACCGGCACTCCTCGACGACGGCCGTGCCTGCCGGATCTGGCTGTGCGAGGAGGTCGTCCGGCCGGACGAGCAGGTCGATCCGATCGCCCGTCGGCGGGTCGCCAGCGAGTCGGTCGACCGGGACCGGGCCGACCGGCGTCTCGACGCATCCGTCGCGGATCCGTCCGGGGACAAAGGCCGTCCGGCCCAGAAAGCGCGCGACGAACCGGGTCGCGGGGTGTTGAAAGACTCGCTCGGGCCGGTCGATCTGGGCGATCTGGCCGTCGTCGAGCACGGCGACCCGGTCGCTCATCGCGAGCGCCTCGCGCTGGTCGTGCGTGACGGCGATCGTCGTCACGTCTGCGGCGTCCAGAATACCGAGCACGTCGTCGCGCACCTGTTCGCGCAGGCCGACGTCGAGATTCGAGAACGGTTCGTCCAGCAAGAGGACGTCTGGGTCGGGCGCGAGCGATCGCGCGAGTGCGACCCGCTGCCGTTGCCCGCCCGAAAGGGCCTCCGGGTCGCGATCACCGAGGCCGGCGAGATCCACGAGTTCGAGGGCGCGCTCGACCCGGTCGGGATCGTCGACGGCGTAGCCAACGTTCTCGGCAACCGTGAGGTGTGGGAACAGCGCGTACTCCTGGAAGACCAGGCCGACGTCGCGGGCTTCGGGCGGGACGTTCGCCGTCGGACTCGCGACGCAGTCCCCGTCGATTTCGATCCGGCCGGCCGTCGGGGATTCGAGACCGGCGATCATCCGCAAGAGCGTGGTCTTCCCACACCCCGAGGGCCCCAGGATCGTCACCACCTCGCCCGATCGGACCGACAGCGAACAGTCCTCGATGACGGGCTGGCCGCCGAAGGATTTCGTTACGCCGTCGAACGAAAGCACCGTCTCGTCGTCCGTCGCCTCGGACGCTGTCGACGACGTGATCCGGTCGTCGAGGGCGGACCGACTCATCGACTCTCCCTATTTAGGCAAGCCTAAAGAGCGTGCCGGTTTCGACACCCGCTCCTGGGGGGCGACAATCGGCACAACTCTTTTGTTTTTAGGCGCGCCTAAGACGACTATGGCCGACGACATCGCTGGCGAGCGCCGTGCGCCATCGAACGCCGACGACCCGACGATCGCCACGCACTGCTGTTCGGCGGATCGAACGGTGTTCGTCGAGAAAGGGCGAGACGACGCCTGGATCGCGACCGATCGAACCGTCTCGATCGACCCCTGAGTCAGCGCCGGTGTGCCGGTTCAGCGTTCGACGAGCGTGTCGTCTTCGAGGTAGTGTTCGATGTGGTGAGCGTCTTCTTCGACCTCGACGAGGATCTCCCGGAGGATCTGTGCGGTCGCGTGATCACCGAGGTTGGTCGCGAGGTCGACGTGGTCGCGCAGCGACTCGATGATGTCGCCGTAGATCGCGAGGTCGTTGCCGAGTGAGGTTCGGATGTCGTAGACATCTTCGCCTTCCATCGAGACGGGCGCACGGTCGGCCAGCGCGGTCGGGCCGGCGACCGGAGCGCCGCCGAGTGCCTGCGCGCGTTCGGCGAGTTCGTCCGCCGCGTCCTCGGCGCGGCCCGCCGCGTCGCCCAAAAAGAGGTGCAGGTCGCGGAACTCCGCGCCCTCGACGTTCCAGTGGTGTTTCTTGAGCTGGTGATAGAGCACGTACGTCGCGGCCAGATCGGTGTTGAGCGCCTCGACGATCTGCTCGGATTTCTCCGTACTCAGTCGGAGTTCGTTCGATTCGATCTCGTCGGCGTGCTTCCGGACGGCGTCGGTGTTGGCCATTACGATTGGATCGTTGGCCGCTTCCCACTTCAACGTTGGTGTACCAGGAAATATTCTTCGTACCTATGGGCCATCGACTCACGAATTACCTATGGGAAACTCTCTCTGAACGAATTTCCGCCCACCGAGGCCGGGGGAAACGTTCGAGACGTGGCTCAGAGTTCGATCAGATCGTCGGATTCGTCGCGTGGAACCCCGATCTCGCCGGTCACCGCCGTCACAGCGCGACCTCCGACGGCGACGTCGTCGGTTTTGACGACCACGCGCCCGGGTCGGTCGAGATAGTCGCCCTGTTCACAGCGGACGGTCGCGGCGTCGATCTCACCGAATCGACGGAGTCCCACCCCGACCGCGCCGGCGACCAGCCCCGAGGCGTGTTCCTCGCGAAACTCGCCCGCTCGGGGGTCGAACGACCGGCAGTGCACCGTCGAGTCGGGGTCGAGCGTGTCGAACGTATAGACCGCGAGCGCGTCCGCGCTGGCTTCCTCACAGAGCGCCCGGACGGCCGTCGGATCGGGCGCGAGTCCGCCGGCCTGTTCGAAGTAGTTCACCGGGACGGCGAGCGTGGGTCGGCCGATCGACGCGCGAGTGATCGGAAGGTCTCGCCCGACGCCCGCGAGCGCGGCGGTCTCGATCCCGAGCGCGCCGGCGACGCGGTCGTACTCGGCCTCGACCCGGTCGACCGACGCGTCGAACCCCTCGATCCAGGTTCGGTCGTCCTGACTGACGGTGAGCGAGCCGTCGGGCGTCTCGATCGGTCCGTCCGCGATCGGTTCGACGGCGAGCGCACCGATCGCCGTCCGGGCGCTCACACAGTCGCCGTCGGGCCCGACCGAGCGGAGCCGATCCCCGTCGATCCCCCCGACGACGCGAGTCCCGAGTTCGGTGCCGATCGCTCGCAACTGCGCGGTCGAGAAGTCGCTCGCGTCGTGGACGATCCCGGTCGGGGTGCCCGCGAAGGTATCGTTCGTGAACACGTCGACGACCGTTATCGTGCGGGTGTCGGTCATACCCCGATTCGCGGGGCCAGCGGGTTAAAAGGCGAGCACTGTGGGATCGAGAATGGACGGGGCTGGAATCACTCGAACCGCTCGCAGAAATCTGCCTTCCGGTCACCCGTCGAACGCCGGTCGTCGAGGCACTCGCTAGAATCTCCCTCTTGGGACGTCATACAGGTTTTGGATAGAGGGCTGGGTCACAGCTCTCGGTCGTAAAAATTCCGTCGGTGGCCCACTGATTTGACGTAGAGGACATCTCCGTCACGGTCCCATTCGATGAGTGCCCGGTAGTCCCCGATTCTGACGGAATAATCGTCTCGCCCGGAGAGCGGTTTCAGGTAGTGATCTGGCCAGTCGCTGATGTCGCGGAGTTTCTTCTTGATCCGTGATTGGACATCTGATTCGAGGTCTTCGAGAGCGTCTTTCGCTCGCTCGGTAACGTAAACCTCGGCCATCTATAGGTCTTCAAGAGACGTTACGTTGCCATTCTCGATCTGCTGGCGAGAAATACGGTCGTCTTCGAGCGTCCGCTCGGAGAGTTTCGGCTGTTCGATCAGATGTCGGACTGCGTCCCTCACGAGTTCACTCTTGTTGAGGTAGTGCGGTCGGTCGTCGAGAAATGCCTCGATGTCCTCGTCCATCTCGTCGGGAACCTTGACGTTGAGTGTGCTCATGACTGTACCAGAGTATTACTCTCGATGGACGAAAAGTATTGCGCCGACGATCGAAACCGCGATCGTCCCGCGTCAGCCCATCACGACGCGCACGTCGTGGGTCTCGCCGTCCTCGAACGCGGGGACCGTCTGGCCGTCGATTTCCTCACCGTCGACTTCGACGCTCGCCACGCCAGATTCCACGCCGTCGGGGTTCTCGACCGAAATCTCGTAGGTCGCGTCGCGGAACTCCCGTTCCATCTCGAAGCCGTCCCAGTCGGCCGGAATCGACGGATCGACCACGAGGCCGTCGTGGTCGGGCCGCACGCCGAGGATGTACTGCGTGATCGCGACGTAGTTCCAGGCCGCGGTGCCCGTCAGCCAGGAGTTTTTGGCCTCGCCGGTGGTCGGGGCGTCCGGCCCGGCGATGGTCTGGGCGTAGACGTACGGTTCGGTGGTGTGGGTCTCGCTGATCTCCTCGCGGGCCGCCGGACAGATCCGCTTGTAGTAATCGAAGGCGCGCTCGCCGTTGCCCAACTTGGCTTCCGTGATCATGATCCACGGGTTGGTGTGACAGAACACCGATCCGTTTTCCTTGTAGCCCGGCGGGTAGGAGGTGATCTCACCGTAGCGCTCGTCGTACTCGGTGTAGGCGGGCTGGTGGAGCACGATGCCGTGCTCGGTCGCGAGTCGCTCGCGCACCGAGTCCATGGCGTCCTGGGCCTTGCCGTCGTTGAACCCGATTTCGGCCATCCCGCACATGCCGTTGGACTCGACGAAGATCTGGCCCTCGTCGTTCTCGCTCGACCCGATCGGGTCGCTGAAGTGGTCGTACGCCCGTCGGAACCAGGATCCGTCCCAGCCCGCGTCCTGCACTGCGGCGGTCATCTCGTCGGCGTACTGCTGGTACTCGTCGCTGGACTCGGGGAGGACGTCGGTCTGCTCTGCGAGTGCGGCGAGTTCTTCGAGCGCGTAGACGAACTGCCCGGCGATAAAGACCGACTCCGCGCGCTCCTCGTCGATGTCGTGTTCGGCGGTCTGGAACGACTCGTCGGGATTGTCCGAGAAGCAGTTCAGGTTGAGGCAGTCGTTCCAGTCGGCGTGGCCGATCAGCGGCAGGTCGTGGGGCCCGCGGCGCTCCCAGACGTACTCGACGGCGCGCTGGAGGTGCTCGGCCAGCGGCGCTTCCGTGCCTTCCTCGTTCTCGAAGACGGCCTCTTCGTCGAGGATCGAGGTGTCGCCGGTCTCTTTGACGTACGCGGCGGTCGACATCACCAGCCACATCGGGTCGTCGTTGAACCCGCCACCGATCTCGGCGTTGCCCTCGCCCGTCAGCGGGGTGTACTGGTGGTAGGCCCCACCGTCTTTCAGCTGGATCTTCGCGAGGTTGAGGATGCGCTGGCGTGCGCGGTCGGGGAACTGATGGAGGACGGCGAGCTGGTCTTGCAGGGAGTCACGGAAGCCGATGCCCCGCGTGAGCCCGGTCTCGTACATCGAGGCCGACCGCGCGAGGTTCATCGTGACGGTGTTCTGGTAGGCGTTCCAGGTGTTGACCATCCGGTCGGTCTCGGGGTCGGGCGTCTCGACCTGCAGTGCCGACAGCTGATCCGTCCAGAACTCGTCGAGTTCGTCGAACGCCGCATCGAGCGATTCGGGGTCGCAGTACTCCTCGATCGTCGGCTCGACGTACTCTTTGTTGACGACGCCCGGTTCGGCCCACTTCTCGTCTTCGGGGTTCTCGTGGAAGCCCAGCAGGAAGACGATCTCTTCGCTTTCCCCGGGTTCGAGGTCGAGATCGATCTGGTGGGAACCGATCGGGGCCCAGCCGTGGGCGACCGAGTCGGTCGCCGCGCCGTCTTCGAGCACCTGGGGCTGGTCGAACCCCTCGTAGTTGCCGAGGAAGGCGTCGCGCTGGGTGTCGAACCCGTCGATGTCCGCCGAGCACGCGAAATAGGCGAAGTGCTCGCGGCGCTCGCGGTATTCGGTCTTCTGATAGATCGTCGAGCCCTCGATCTCGACTTCGCCCGTGTTGTAGTTGCGCTGGTAGTTCGAGATGTCGTCCATGGCGTCCCACAGACAGAACTCGACGAGCGAGAACAACTGGAGACTGCGCGCCTCGCTCCCCTCGTTGGTGACGGTCACGCGCCAGGCTTCGAGGTCTTCGCCGGGCGGGACGAAGTAGGTCACGTCGGTCGCGACGCTATTTTTCGTGCCGCTGATCGTCGTGTAGCCGAGTCCGTGGCGACACTCGTAGTCGTCCAGATCGACTCTGGCGGGTTGCCAGGTCGGCGACCAGTACTCGCCGGACTCGGCGTCGCGGACGTACAGGCCACGGCCCCCGACGTTGCGGGGCGCGTTGTTGTACCGATACCGGATGAGTCGTCGATACCGGGGGTCCTGATAGAACGAATAGCCGCCGCCGGTGTTCGAAATCATCCCGACGTAGTCCTTGCGGCCGATGTAGTTGATCCACGGCCGGGGGGTTTCCGGGTCCGTGATGACGTATTCGCGGGCGTCGTCGTCGAAGTGGCCGTAACTCATGAGTCACGTGAAAATCGCCGATTCGGGCCTTCAAGGTTACGATGGCGGGTCACGGATCGTGGCTCGGTGGCAGTCTGTCGGCGGCTGGTCACTCGAAACACATTTCAGTTTCGTCGGTACGATGTTCGGATACAATGGAGCGACGTCAGTTCGTCGCGGCGCTCGGAACGATGGCCACCGGCAGTCTCGTTGGCTGTTCGATGCCGTTTCAGTCCGCCGAACTCACCGATCCACGCCTCGTTACGAACGACACCAGCTACGGCTCGGAGCCCGCTGTCGATGTCGTCGTTCAGAACACGGGTGGGCAGGAGGGGACGTTCAACGGCACCGTCCGGGTGACCAACGACACTGTCGAGTTCTCCCAGGAGGTCTCGGTCACCGTCCCGCCGGGCGAGAACGCGACCGTTCGGACCGACCCGGTCGACGTTCCGGCGGCAGGGGCCTACGAGTTCGCTCTCGTCGGCCGCCCACCGTCCGCCACCCAACCGGAGGAGGGGACGGTCCGACCGCAGGTCCTCCATCGATCGAATCTGGTCGTCTCGCCCGACACGCTCCAGGCCGGTGAGAGCGTGACCGTCGCGGATCGCTTGCGGGTGGCCGTCGACTCCTGCAGCGTTCAGGACACCGTCTTCGTCGCGACCGGCGGGGAACCGTCCGGCGTCTTTCGGGCGCCGACGGGGGCCGCGCTCGGCCTGTATCGCATCACCATCGAGAACGTCTCGACCGAATCCCTCCAGTGGGATCCCCAGCAGGCACTCCAGGTCCCGGGGGGCGACATCTATTCGAACGGGGCCGTCGGGCAGGTGGCCGACGCCGGGCCGGCGCTCTCTCGTCCGCGCACGCTCGATCCGAGCGCCACGGTGTCCGGACACGTCGTCGCGAAGCTCCCGAAAGCCGTCGCGACCGACACGCCGGCGCTCGCGATCGATGCGAACCCACAGACCGAGACGCCGGAGTACCGCTGGCAGTTCCCGAACGCGTCCGCCGACGGCCTCGCCGAGGTCACACTCGACGACGTGAGCGCTCCCGACAGCGCCACGGCCGGGGAGGGCTATCCCATCACGCTGACGTTCAGTAACTCCGGCGACGGAACCGGGACCGGCCGAGCGGTCCTCCAGTACAAGACGGCCGGCGGATGGCAGACCGTCGGCGAGTGGACGCTGCTCGAATCGGCGGAGTCGCCGCTAGTCGAGACCGAGGTGCCGCCTGGCGAGACCGTGACGACGACCGTCACCAACACGCCGGCCGAGGGTGTCAGTCGAACCGTCTCCTATCGAGCGCTCCCGACCGGGACGACCTGGAAAACGTCGTTCTGACGGCCCTGCCCGATTCGCAACACACAATGGCCGGTAGCGGGTACGGTGGCGTGATCGCTGTGGCGACACGGTTCGTGGATCGTGGCCTCCTGCTCGACGAGACGCTCGTCGTCGCCGACCTCCATCTCGGGCGATCGGCGGCGTCGAACGTCCAGGCGTCACTGGGCGGTGATCGGGCGACGCTCGATCACGTCATCGCGCTGGTCGACCGTCACGACCCCGAGCGGGTGGTGATCGCGGGCGACGTCCTCGAATCCTTTTCGTCGGTGCCCGACGGGGTGACCGACCATCTCGAAGACTTCGAGCAGTCGATCGCGGATCGGGACATCGCGCTGGACGTGATCGCCGGCAACCACGACCCGATGCTCACGGAGGTCTGGGACTATCCCCTCGCTGATCGCGTTCGGATCGACGAGACGCTCGTCGTCCACGGCGACACCGACCCGGACCTGCCGAGCGGGGTCGATCGGATCGTCATGGGCCACGAACACCCGGCGATCGAAATCGAGGGTCACAAACGCTTCTGTTTTCTCGTCGGTGAGGCGCTGTACCGCGGCCGGGACGTGATCGTCGTCCCCGCGATCAATCGCCTCTTGCGCGGGACGACCGTCAACGAGATGCGCGGTCGGGATTTCCACAGCCCGATTCTCACCGCGGCGGACCCGCTCCGTCCGGTGGTGTACGATGTCGAGTCCGAGGAGACGCTGCGGTTTCCGACGCTCGGGCAGTTTCGCGAGATGCTGTAATCGAATGGTGCGGTCAGACCAGCTCGAACAGCACGAGCACGTCCTGGGGGTCGACCCGTCCGTCGCCGGTGAAGTCGTAGGCAGTAGCGTGATCCTGGACCACCGCTTCGTCAGTGTGCTGGAAGAATGCATTCACGTCGGGGAAATCGACCTGACCGTTGGCGTTGATGTCTTCGTGGAGGCCGTCACCGTCGAGATCCTGTGGAACCGCCCCGTCGATCGGTTCGATCGGATCTGACGACTGATTCGCTCGGTCGCCCACGTGCCCGAGTGTGCCGAGTCTGACGCGAGAGCCACTGGAATCGTTCGAGTGGCTGGTTTCGAACGCGTACAGATTGCCATCCTCAGACCCGACGTACACCACCCCGTTCGACACCGTCGGCGAGGAGTCCACATCATTCCCCGTCGATGCGGTCCAGCGTTCGCTCCCGTTCTCGGCGTCGAACGCGTACAGGTTGTAGTCGTCAGACCCGACGTACACCACCCCGTTCGACACCGTCGGCGAAGAGTCCACCCAATGCCCCGTCGATGCGGTCCAGCGTTCGCTCCCGTTTTCGGCGTCGAACGCGTACAGACTGCCGGCGCCAGACCCGACGTACACCACCCCGTTCGACACCGTCGGCGAGGAGTCCACAACAAACCCCGCCGATGCGGTCCAGCGTTCACTCCCGTTCTCGGCGTCGAACGCGTACAGGGTGTCGTCCTTCGACCCAACGTACACCACCCCGTTCGACACCGTCGGCGAGGAGCCCACCCAAAGCCCCGTCGACGCGGTCCAGCGTTCGCTCCCGTTCTCGGCGTCGAACGCGTACAGGGTGTCGTCGTTCGACCCGACGTACACCACCCCGTTCGACACCGTCGGCGAGGAGGACACCCGATCCCCCGTCGACGTGTTCCAGCGTTCGCTTCCGTTCTCGGCGTCGAAGGCGGTCAGATTGCCGGCCGAAGACCCGACGTACACCACCCCGTTCGACACCGTCGGCGAGGAGTACACCCGATCCCCCGTCGACGCGGTCCAGCGTTCGCTTCCGTTCTCGGCGTCGAAGGCGGTCAGATTGTGGTCCCAAGACCCGACGTACACCACCCCGTTCGACACCGTCGGCGAGGAGTACACCCGATCCCCCGTCGACGCGGTCCAGCGTTCGCTCCCGTTCTCGGCGTCGAAGGCGTACAGATTGTCGTCCCAGGACCCGACGTACACCACCCCGTTCGACACCGTCGGCGAGGAGTACACCCCATCCCCCGTCGACGCGTTCCAGATCTCCTCGCCGGGTTCCTCGGGCGCGTCACTCGCGGCCGCCGCGCCGACGGGGTCAAGCGCCCCGAGCGGGCCCACTGCCACCACCGGCACGCACAGCACTCCGATCAGCACCGCGAGCCACACGACGCGACGGCGACCGACGCGCGTCACGTGTGCACCCCTGCAATCGGTGATACTCGGCTTCCCTCGTCTCGATTCGAGTGACGACCGAGCGAACCACTTCGACCCCGTCCGCGTGCACGGCAAATCATCTGATGACTGTCAATCCACTCTCTCGTTCTTAGTGTTTGCTATGTCAGACTTGATTTAACGTGCCCTCGGTGCTGTTCGAGTGCAGGCCCGGTCGATGGACGTGCTCTTTTTGTCGCCCGTCACGCCACTCTGTCCGGTCACTTGGAGCGACAGCGAGAGCCGAGCGAGTGTCGCGGGTAATCGACTGCCGCCGATCACACCCCCACCCGCCGCAACACCTTTCATTAACGAAGGACCAATCAATAAATATGGCCGCCTACGGCCGGCCGTCGTTGCGGGACCTGTTCGACGAGGCACCGACTCCCTTCATCGCGCACCCACCATCGACCCACCACCGGGATTACTACATCGCCACCGACGGCTCCTTCCGGGAGTCCGGCGGCGGTCTCGGCGTGGTGATCGAGACCCGAGACGGCGAGCGCGTGACGCGGGTGTCGCTGCCGGACGACTGCCCCGACAACAACGTCGCGGAGTATCGCGCCCTCCATCTCGGCCTCGACGTGCTCGCCGAGCGCGCGCCACCCTCGGCGTCGGTGGGCCTGCTCGTCGATCACGACGACCTCGCGGGCAACGTCAACCTCGCCATCCTGGCCGCACGCGGGCCGACCGGCGAGCCACCCCGCCCAGTCAGTCGCCCCCGTGCGACCGATCACCACTGGCGAGGCATTCGCGCTCGCCTCCACGGGTTCGGGCGCGTCCGCGCGGCCCGCCTCGATAGCGATCGAAACCCCGCCCACCCACTGGCGAACAGTCCCGACGAGTACGCCCACGTCGACGGCCGGCCGCGTCAGTGTGTGATGCCGGCCGCCCCGACGTCGCGCGACCCGATCCCGCCGCCGTCGCGGGCCGACCGACCGAGCAGCGACTGATCGGTCGGCTGTGCGACGGCCGTTCTCCCCCGATCAGTCCGCGAGCCAGGCGTCGTCGATTCGCAGGTGACCCCGATCGCCCTCCCAGACCGGTTCGGCGTCGATCCGGATCGCCCGCTCCATGTGCGGGCCGTCGGTGACGAGCGTCTCGTAGCCACCGCCTTCGCCCATCGGGTG
This sequence comes from Halococcoides cellulosivorans, assembly GCF_003058365.1. Lineage (NCBI taxonomy): Archaea > Methanobacteriati > Methanobacteriota > Halobacteria > Halobacteriales > Haloarculaceae > Halococcoides > Halococcoides cellulosivorans. Next base: position 435,163 of record NZ_CP028858.1, read on the forward strand.
GATACCGTGGCTGTCAGCGATCGCGGTGAGGTCGTCGATCGCGTCGCTGTCGATCTCTCTGCCGAGCCAGTCGGGACCGAGTCCGTCGGCGGCGACCTGGACGATCCGGACGGCGAAGCCCGCCGCGACCATCGCTTCGAGCGCCGCGCGTGGGTCGACTCCCCACAGCGGGGCATAGAGATCACAGCCGAGTCGGTCACACAGCGCCTCGATCCGATCGCCCTGGTAGGTCGAGGCGACCGCGCCGACGGTGACGCCACCGAGGCCATCGGGCGCGTCGGCGTCGATCGCCCGGAGTTCGCGTTCGAGCGCGGCGAGTTCGGCGTCACCGCGCGCGCTCGGATCCGTCGTGTCGAGGCCCGCGGCGTCGCTGGCGTCGACCGAGCGCGCGTCGAGTCCGGCACTCTCGGCGGCGAGCGCGACGAGATCGGTCGCGGGGACGTGATACAGAAACGAGTCCTCGGGCGGGTGGACCGTCACGAGCGTCTCGACGGGCAGGCCCCGGTCGAGCGCGCGGTGACAGGCCCACGCCGAGTCCTTCCCGCCGGAGTACAGCGACACCCAGGGCCGATCGAGCATACCTGGGGTCGCGGGCGCGCGCCAAAACGGGTTTCGGACGCCGATACGTGGGCTGTCGAACGCCGCTGGCCCGGGGCGCACGGGCCCGGAATCGGTGCCTGCCCATCGGAACGCTCGTGAGCCGACCCGGAATCGGTCGCCCGTTCGAATCCGTCGAGCGCATTGCGAACGATCCACAATATCTAATGCCCTGGAACACCCCGAGTAGGGATATGGATCTCGAGTGGAGCGCGGGGGTCGTCGACAGGGGCGGCGATCCCTCGCCCGACGAGTGGACGCCGGTGACGGTGCCCGGTCGCCCCGCGCAGTTTGCCGACGCCGATGCGGTGGCCTATCGGTGTTCCTTTGGGGACCCCCGAGACGATCCCGCCGAACACGTGCTCGTGGAACTCGACGGTGCGTTCGCTGAGACGAGCGTCTGGCTCAACGGCGAGCACATCGTCGATCACGACGTCTACTTCGAACCACTCCGGATCGCACTCCACGACGAACTCGACCCCGAGAACGAACTCGTCGTTCGGTGTGCGCGCCCCTCTGATGCCTTCGGGGGTAATTATTCGTCGTCGCGGACGCCACCCTCCGCGGCCGTGCCAGCGATCCGGTGGGGGGCAACCGTCGAGCGGCGGCCGGCGACGTTCGTCGATCGGGTGGGGGTCGTGCCACACGTCGTGGGCGACCACGCGGAACTGACGGTCACGGCGGCGATCGTCTCCAGTGCGGACCGCTCCGATCGCGTCACGGTCTCGGTCCGCCCGGAGACCGCCAGCGGGCGGGCGACCATGGAGCGGGCTGCGGTGGACCTCTCCGAGACCCGCCGATCGGTCGTCAGCCACGAGGTCCGCATCGACGACCCCATTCGGTGGTGGCCGTGGGAACTCGGTGATCCACACCGGTATCGCGTCGGTGTTTCGATCGCCGACTCCGAGGCGTCGGTTCACACCGGGATCGCGACGGTCGGTCGCGACGACGGCCGACTCGTGGTCAACGACCGGACCGTCCGGGGGCGCGGCCTCGTGCTCGACGACGCCACGCCCGAGGCCGTCAGCACCGCTCGTGACCTGGGCGCGACGGTCGTCCGCCCGCGTGCTCACGTCCCGCCGCGATCGGTCCAGACGGCCTGCGACGAACGCGGGATGCTCTGCTGGCAGGACCTCCCGCTGACGGGCCCAGTCGACCCAGACGTCGACCGCGGGCGGACGATCGCGCGGCGCCTGTTCAAGGCCCGCCGGCGACACCCCTCGCTCGCGATCGCGACCGTCCACGACGAGCCCACCGATCTGACGCCCGATGGGCCGCTCTCCGGTGGACTTCTCGGGCGGCTTCGGACGCGCTGGCGGGTCTGGCGCGCAGATTTCGACGCCGAGACGGCGACGGCGATCGAACGGGCGTTTCCCGACGCGATCGCGTCCGCGCCGGTCGTGGGCGCGCTGGGCACCGATCCCGACGCGACGGCGGCGTTCCCGGGCTGGTCGATCGGGGACGCCGACGCGATCGATTGGCTGCTCGACCGGTATCCGGAGGCGTTCGAGACCGTCGGGGCCGTCGGCGTCGGATCGATCTCCGATCCTGGGGCCAGCTTTCCCGACCCGGTCGACGACGCCCACCACGCGGCCCACGCGGGCGACGACGTCGCGGCCTCACAGGCCTACCAGCGCCGGACGCTCAAACACGTCGTCGAACGACTCCGCCGGGAGGGCTGTCCGCTGTTTGCGGTCGCGAGCCTCACGGACGTCGACGGCGCGGGCATGGGCGTCTACGACGGTGAGGGTGAGCCCAAACCGGCACGTGACGCGCTCGCGAACGCGTTCCAGCCGGTCGTGCCGGTGCTGGCCGATCCCTCGCCGGGGGAGAGCGACGTGATCGTGCTCAACGACGCCGACCAGCCCTGGTCCGGCGATCTGCGGTGGACTGCCGGGTCGGCGTCCGGGTCGGCGGACGTCACGGTCGGGACCCACGGCCGGTCGGTCCCGGCCACGATCGAGGTCCCCGAGGACTGCTCGCGGGTCGAACTCGTCCTCGCGCTCCCCGACGGCACGATCACGAACGACTATCGGGTCGCCTGAGGCGGAGTGCTGACGTCTCCAGGCGGTGCCGATCGGGCCGGTGTGTGGGAGTCTCTGTGTCACGACGAGCGTAACATTCTTAAGCCGCCGTCCGATACCTTCATTCACCTGAACGCTCCTGGCGTTCGGCAGCATCGCACGACGACCAGCATGAACGGGCAATCTTATCGCGTAGCGTCAGTCCGTCGCCAGTGGCTGGACCGATCACGTTGGCCGTCGCACACCCGTCAGGGCGGAAAGGCATCGAGGAATCAATCATGGCAGAATCGATAGACGAATCCAAGAACGTAACGCTGACAGACGACGACCTGGAGAACAACTCGAAGGGCGAACTCATCAAACTCGCCGGCAAGCTTCGTGACCGGCGAAACGAACTCAATCAACTCGCCAGCGAGCGCGCCAGCGATCGCGACGACCTCAACGCGAAGACCCGCGAGAAGGTCGACGAAGCCCAGGAGCACCGCGAGAAACGCGACGAACTCAACGAGCAAGTCCAGGAGCACAAAGAGAAACGGAACACGCTCAACGCCGAGGCCAACGAGCTGTTCGACGAGGTCGATCAGAAAAAAGAGGATCTCGAACTTCAGGAGGGCAAGTCCGTCGACGAGCTCGAAGACGAGATCGAGGACCTCGAATTCAAACAGCAGACCGAAGTCCTGAGCACCGAGGACGAGCGCGAACTCATCGAGAAGATCGAAGGCAAGCGTGAGCAACTCGCCGAGCGCAAGGACAAACTCGACAACACCGAGGACGTCGAGTCGATCAAAGAGGAGGCCGAAGAGATTCGCTCGGAAGCGTCCCACCACCACCAGAAGGTGACCGAACTCGCGGACGAGGCCCAGAAACACCACAACGACATGATCGAGGCCTACCGCGAGGCCGACGACATCCGCGACGAGGCCGACGAGATGCACGAGAAGTTCGTGGAGGCCCAGGAAGCGGCCGACCAGCACCACGAGGACTTCGTGCGCGTTCAGAAGCGCCTCCGCGAACTCGACAAGAAAGAGGAAAAACAGGAGCAGTCCCAGCGCGAGGCCAAACAGGAGGCCGCTCGCGAGGAGGCCGAAGAGATCTACCAGCAGTTCAAAGACGGCGAAACCCTCGACACCGAGGACCTGATGAAACTGCAGAAGACCGGCCTGCTGTAAGGCCGACTGCGACACCGTTCGGGACTCCCCGGGAGTGCGACCGCACTCCGACGGACACGAGTGGAAGAGGATTTTTATCGTCGCCGCACTGACTGAACCTGTGAGCACGCTGGTCGTCTGTATCGATCGAACGGGGGCGCTGACGACCAGTCGCGACTCGCCGGTCATCGGTCGGTCGGCGGTCGAGTCACTGCTGCTCGAAGCGGGCCTTCTCGACCCCGAGGACAGCCGTGTCAACTGCCTGCTGGAAGCGTTGCGCGTGGCCGACGAGACCGCCGCCGACGGGGGCAACCCGCTGGTCGCCGTCCTCTCTGGCGCGGACGATCAGGTCGGCACCGACCGCGCGGTCGCCCGGCAGATGGACGCGCTCGTCGAGGCGTACGACCCCGAGTCGGCGATCGTCGTGGTCGACAGCGCCCAGGACGAACGACTGGTGCCCATCGTCGAGAGCCGCCTCCCGATCGACGCCGTCGACCGGGTGGTCGTTCGCCAGGCCCGAGACATCGAGTCGACCTATTACCTGCTCAAACAGTTTCTCGCAGACGAAGAGCTTCGACGGACCGTTCTCGTGCCGATCGGGGCTGCGATGGTCGTGTTCCCGGTGTTGATGGTGTTGTTCGAGGACATGACCACCGCGCTCGGGGCGATCGCAGGCGTGGTTGGGGCCTTCCTGCTGTACAAGGGCCTGAACCTCGAAGATCAGGTGACACGCGCGTCGACGGCGTTCCGCGAGGCGCTGTACGCCGGTCAGGTCGCGCTGGTCACGTACGTCGTCGCCGGCGGGTTGGCACTGATCGCGGTGTTCGTCGGCCTCCTGGAGGTCTCGGTCACGCCGACCGATCGCGCGGTCATCCTCGCGATGCAGTTCGTCTACCGGGCCGTCCCCTGGGCCGGGGCCGCCGTGCTCGTCGCGGCGGTGGGTCGACTCTCCGACGAGGCGATCCAGGGCGACGGCGTCGGCGCTGCGCTGGTCAATCTCCCTTTCGTCGCGGTCGCGGTGGGCGTCGTCCTCCGTGGGGTCGCGGCGTACTTCCTCGAACGCGCGGGAATTTTGGGCTCACTCGACGTGCCCTGGATCGTCGTCGGCGGCGTCGGTGCGGAGACGCTCACGCTGGTCCCGCGGATCCGGCTGGCACTGTTTCTCATCGCAGGAATCGTCGTGAGTCTGATCGGCGTGCGCGTCGGCAGTTACGTCACCGGAGAAATAGAGCCCGCCAGTTCGGATCAGACGAGCTGATTCAGATCGTCAGCTTCGAGCAGTTCCTTGTACCGATTCCGAATCGTGACCTCCGAGACGTTCGCGACCTCGGAGACCTCGGTCTGGGTGACCCGCTCGTTGGTGAGCAGGGCGGCGGCGTAGATCGCAGCGGCGGCCAACCCGACCGGGGACTTCCCGGAGTGGAGGCCGTCCTCGCGGGCGGCGTTCAGCAACTCACGGGCCTTCCGCTCGGAGGCCTCGGTGAGGTTCAACTCCGAGGTGAATCGAGGCACGTAGCTCTCGGGGTCGGCGGGCTGGACTTCGAGTTCGAGTTCCCGGACGATATACCGGTAGGTTCGGGTAAGCTCCATCTTCTCGACCCGGGAGACGTTCGAGATCTCGTCGAGACTGCGGGGGACGCCGGCCTGGCGCGCGGCGGCATAGAGCGCCGAGGTCGCGACGCCCTCGATCGAGCGTCCCGGGAGGAGGTCCTCTTCGAGACTCCGCCGGTAGATCACGCTCGCGGTCTCGCGGACGTTGTCGGGGAGGCCGAGTGCCGACGCCATCCGGTCGATCTCACCGAGGGCCTGTTTGAGATTGCGCTCCTTACTGTCGCGGGTGCGAAAGCGCTCGTTCCAGGTCCGCAACCGCTGCATCTTCTCGCGCTGATTCGAACTCAACTGCCGGCCGTAGGCGTCTTTGTCCTGCCAGCCGATATTCGTCGAGAGCCCCTTGTCGTGCATCATCTTCGTCGTGGGCGCGCCCACGCGGGACTTCTCGTCTTTCTCTTTGGCGTCGAACGCACGCCACTCCGGGCCGTGGTCGATCTCGTCGCTTTCGACGACCAGGCCACAGTCCTCACAGACGGTCTCGCCGCGCTCGGAGACGGAAGCGAGACGGCCGTCACACTCGGGGCACTGCTGTTCGGTCGTCTCCGAGTGTTCGGCCGTTTCTCGACGTTCGCTCGTCGTTTCGGTCTCGTTGTCGTTGACGCGTGTTCGTGTATCGGACATGGTGGAGGGAGGGGGTGGAGGCGGGGGGTCGGATCGCCGGGAAGACCACTGTTAAAGACGTTACGTGCGAAAGGTACTTGAGTGCTGGCACCTCATTTCGGAAATTGATTTTGAGAACACCGTGGCGAAAGTCGCGGTTACCAGTTGACTTCTTCGTGACGTTTCCGTTACGATCTCTCTAACGGGAGTTTAACCGCCGATTACGGCGTCCTCTCGCCAACCCGCCCGTGGTCGTCGGACACTCTGGAACTATGGCTATCGAAAACTAGAATTCGATCAGTCGATGCGGTCGACGGCGTCGCTGATCAGGCCGTCGAGCAGTTCCGGCGTCGTGGGATGGTACGCCCGATCGGGAATCTCACGGACGTCGAGGCCGGTCTCGACGACGATCTGCATGGTCTTGGCCATCACGTCGGCGTGGTAGTGTAGGCCCTGCCAGCCAAGGACGGTGCCGTCGGTCGCGGCGACGAGGCGGGCCCGACCGTCCGGGACGGCTTTGGCCTTGAACACACCGTCGTCGGAGGCCTCGCGGTCGACGACGACGAACTCGTGGCCCGCTTCGTTCGCGGAGGCCGCCGTGTGGCCGACCCGGGCGTACGGCATGACGCCGAGTCCGGAGAACATGACCTCGTGAGTGATCGAGTCGTGCTCGCGCAGCGGCCGCCCCGCAGTGTGGCGGCGAACGTTCTCGGCAACGACCGCGGCCTCTTCTTTGGCGACGTGGAGCAAGGGCCGCCGGCCGTCGGCGTCGCCAGCGACGAAGACGCGCTCGTCGGCGGCGGTCTGCATCGTCGATGCGACCCAGCCCTCGCCGGGATCGATCGCCGTCGCGTCGAGATTCAGTCGGTCGACCGCGGGGCGACGCCCGGTGAACAGGTAGAGGTCGTCGGCGTCCAGTGTCGATCCGTCCGCGAGATTGGCGATGACACCGTCGCCGTCGGGGGCGACCGACTCGACGGTCGCGTCCATGTGGATGTCGATGTCGTACGCCGACCGGTAGTAGTCGTGGAGGTCCGTCCCGAACGGGTCGTCGGCCCGCGGGAGGAGGTCGGGGAGCATCTCGACGGCCGTGACGTCGACGCCCGCCTCGTGGAGGTAGGGGACGAGTTCCAGGCCGATGTACCCCAGACCAAGTGCGAGCACCGAATCCGGGAGGTCGGTCGCGTCGAGGACGTCGGCGCTGGTCTTCGGGTCGATACGATCGATGCCGTCGATCGGTGGGACGTTGACCACCGATCCCGTCGCGATCACGACGTAGTCGGGGTCGATTTGCCGGTCGCCCACTTCGAGGATGCGATCGTCGACGAACCGGGCGGACTCGCGCAGGAGGGTCACGTTCTCCCGGTCGGCCAGCGCGTCGACCGCGTCGCGACGGTGGCCCGCCCACGAGAGGGTGTGCTCGTCTTTGCGCTCGACGACACGCTCCAGGTCGATCTCGGGGACTGGCCCGCCGAGACGGTCGTCGTGACGCGCCGCGAATCGGTGTTCGGCCGCCGAGATCACTTCTTTCGAGGGCATACACCCGCGGAGAATGCACAAGCCACCGCCGGGGTCGCCGTCGTCGATCAGTGTCAACTCGACGTCTTCGTCGGCCAGTTCGCTCGCGACATCGGAGCCAGCGCTGCCGTACGCGCCGATCACGGCGACGTGGTCGGTCATATTCGCTCACCGATGGCCACGGGCATAACGGTTGTGCGGATCCGGATCGTGACGTCACACGCGCGACGCGTGTCTGACGGGGAGTTAAGTGCCTTCGTGGTCGTTTTCCGAGGAGAGACCCGTACGCGCGGGCAGATACCCATGGGACTGCTCACAGAACTGCGCGACAGCATATCGAGGGCGGCCTCGACGCTGTTCGCGGCCGACGACCCCAAACGTATCGGCATCTATGGCCCGCCAAACGCCGGGAAGACGACGCTGGCCAACCGGATCGCCCGGGACTGGACGGGCGAAGCGGTCGGGCCGGAGAGTCACATTCCTCACGAGACCCGCCGGGCCCACCGCAAGGAGAACGTCGAGATCGAACGCGACGGCGGGACCGTCGAGATCGACATCGTCGACACGCCAGGCGTGACGACAAAGGTGGATTACACCGACTTCCTCGAACACGATATGGAAGAAGACGCCGCGGTCGAGCGCTCCCGGGAGGCCACCGAGGGCGTCGCCGAGGCGATGCACTGGCTGCGCGAGGACGTCGACGGCGTGATCTACGTGCTCGACGCCACGGAGGACCCCTTTACGCAGGTGAACACGATGCTCGTCGGCATCATCGAGAGCCAGGACCTGCCCGTGTTGATCTTCGCGAACAAGATCGACCTCGAACACGCCAACGTCGGGCGGATTCGCAACGCCTTCCCCCAGCACGAGACCGTCCCGTTGTCGGCGCTGGAGGGCGACAACATGGACGAAGTGTACGATCAGATCGCGGAGTACTTCGGATGACCCCGGAAGCCACCGAACGATCCGACGGCGTCCGTATCGACCTGGTGAGTGCCGACCGCATGGCCGGGCTGACCACGATGGAGAAGATCCGGACGATCCTCGACGGGGTCCGTGACGGCAAGATCGTCATCCTCGAATCGGGACTGAGCCCCGAGGAGGAGTCCCGTCTGATCGAGGTGACGATGACCGAGATCACCCCCGACGAGTTCACAGGTCTCGAAATCGAGACGTACCCGCGCTCGGAGACCCGCGATCGGAGCTTCCTCGATCGCCTGATGGGCCGGGAATCGACCTCGAAGCTCACCGTGATCGGGCCCGCCAACCAGATCGAGACGCTCCACAAAGACGAGACGCTCATCAGCGCCCTGGTCTCCCGGAAATAATGCCACACCTCTGTACCGCCTGTGGGCGCTCGTTTGCCGACGGGTCCAGCGAGATGCTCACCGGCTGTCCCGACTGTGGGGGCTCGACGTTTCAGTACGACCCCGAGGGCACGGACGGCCCGGTCGCGACCGCGGGCATCGAGTCGTCCGACGAGGCCCCAACGGGCGACGCGGGCGGGGACGGGACTGACGAGCAAGCGACTGCGTCGACAGGCGCGACTGCGTCACCCTCACAGCCAGCCTCGACATCTTCCGCGGGCGCGGGAGCCCGCGAGCCCGAGCCCACGCCCGAACACGAGGAGTCCGCGACCGAACGCGAGAACGCTGCCCAGGCCCAGGCGCGCGCCGAACTCGCAGATCCGCCCGCTTACGAGTCGAGCGACGAACCGACCGCGAGTCCGGACCGCGAGACCGTCCGCGAGGCGCTGACCGACCAGTTCGAGTCCATTCGCGTGATCGATCGCGGGCAGTACGAACTCAACCTCGTGGAGCTGTTCAACCGTGACGAGTACATCGTCAGACTCGGTGAGGAAGGCCGGTATCACATCCAGATGCCGGAATCCCGCCGGTGAGCCTGCGACGCGGACGTGCAGTCGGCACACGGGCTTTTTGTACTGAACGACACCCGCTCGATTCGGCCGTGGGTATATGTTTTCTGGTACCTGCAGCCTTCCAATAGCGTCAGACGTTTCCTCCGCTCTTGGAGAGCCCGAACACAGTGATTGAGTCATCGAGGAAAGCTCTCTGAAACTTGTGACAACCTGCGCCCAAACCCACAAAACATATACCACAGGGGGAAGGACATCAGGGTGTACCGCCGGTACCCCTCGGCCCGCAGTGGGCCGGGGCCAACGCCGGCGCGAATCACAAACCATGACATCAAAACGCGAAAAATTCAACGGTGTGTTCATGGCGGCACTGATGGTGCTTTCAGTGTTCGCGATGGGCATGGCTCTCACGGGCTCGGCCGCAGGGGCCTCTGTGGGAACGGCAACGCAAGACAAGATCGACGACGCTGACAAGAACGTCACGTCGAACGCACGGCACTGGGTCGGACAACAGCTCTATATCGACGCTAATGACACCACGTACGCGGATGCGTCGTGGGGTCTGTACGTATCTGAGGGAACAGACGGTCTCGGTACGTTCGTGACTGAGGTTCCGCTTGACGCGAACGGGACGGGACTGATTGACTCGACGACACTCGCCGACTACGACGGTGACAAGTTCGTCATCACGACGTCGACTGATGACGCTGTCACGTTCGGCAACGGTGCCGTCACGAACGTCGCTAGTGGGTCGGCTGACGTCACGGCCGAAGAGTTCCGCGTCGTCACCCAGACTTTCTCGGCGTCCGCGGACGACACGACCGTCGAGAAAGGCGACAGCACCACGATCAGCTACACGACCAACCGCGACGGCTTCGATGTCGAGATCTCCTCGGACAACGCAACGTCGGGGGAACTCGCTGACATCTTCGCGGGCAACGGTAACAACGTCGTCGAGAACGACGACACCGTGACCGTCGAAGGTCTGGGCCAGAGCGACGACATCAACGCTGACTTCACCGATATCGATGTCGGTGACTACACGTTCACGGTCGAAGTGACTGACACGTCCGCGTCCGGTGAGGCCTCGATCACCGTCGAGGAATCCTCTGACGTGAGTGTCGACCTGCCGGAAACGTCCGACGTCGACCGCGGTGACGTCGCGTCGATCCCGGTCGAACTCGAATCGACCGACACCGCGTACGTCGCGATCGGTACGATGGACGGCGCTGGCTTCCGCACGATCGTGGAAGTCAACGACGGGAGTGACGACGGTGAGGTCACCCTCGAAGCCAACACGTACAACATGCTCGACCACGACGCGAGCATGGACGACAAGTTCTGGACGGCTGACGACGACGACTCCGTCGAGAACGTCTGGTACAACAGCACGGACATCGACACCCCCGTTCGAGTCGGTGGCGGCGCGAAGAGCCACGACGTTCGTGCGGGCAGCAGCTTCGACACGAACAACTACGAGATCGGCGGTGACACGGCCCGAACCGTCATGCGTGTCTACGAGCGCAGCACGGGCAACATGTCCATGTGGACCGCTCCCGCTGACGCCGAAATCACTGAGCTCGAGGACGTCACGGACGCCGTCTCCGACGACAGCCTCACCCAGAGCCAGTACATCGCTGAGGGCGACTACGCGGTCGCCGAACTCGAAGCCACCGGTATCTTCGGTGCGCTCGAAGCTCAGCCCGGCAGCAACAACGTCGAGAAACTCGTTTCGCTCGACGAGAACGTTAGCAGCCTGAACTTCACCGTCGAAGTGCCTGGCGGTAACGCGTACGAGGAAGACTCCAGTGTCGACCTGTCGGCCAACGCTGGGGCGATGACTGTCATCACGAACCAGGAGGACGGACAGCTGTTCGTTCTGATGGACACCGACAACTTCGACGGTGTCGCAGACGGTGACCAGCGCCTCCCGACGTTCACCGTCAACGCTGGTGACACCGGCACGACCCTCGCGACGTCCGACGAGGACGACGCGACCGTCGACAAAGTCTTCGAAATGGAGTCCGTGGACGTCGAGTTCGACCAGAACGACGTCTCGCCGGAAACCAACCAGACCATCTCCGGTGAAACCAACCTCGCGCCCGGGACGGAACTGACGCTCTCGATCGAGTCCGACCTCGAATCCGACTCTGCGTCGGCGTTCCTGACCGAGTTCACCGCGACCGTCGCGGCCGACGGAACCTGGTCCGGTCAGGCCGACTTCTCCGAAGGTAACGACGGGCAGGGCTACACGGTCTCGGTCTCCGAGCCTGCTGGCATCGACGCCGACTACGACGCCACGATCGGCAAGCCGACCGCGTCGCTCTCGATCGGTGACGCGACCACGAGTACCGTCACCGTCGACAGCGTCTCGCTGTCGGAGGGTGGCTTCGTGGTCGTCCACTCTGGTAGCGCCACCGGCTCGTTCGCTGGCGTCTCCGAGTACCTCGAACCCGGTGAGAGCACCGACGTCGAGATCGGCGTCTCCGGTGTCAGTGACGGCGACGAAGTCTACGCCGTCGCGCACCTGGACGCTAACGGTAACGAACAGTACGACGGCGACGCCTCCTACAAGAACGCTGACGGCTCCGCCGTGAGCGCATCCGCTTCGGTCAGCGCCGCAGAGGAAGAGCCGACCGAGACGCAGACTGAAGAAGAGACGACCGAGATGGACGAGGAGACGACCGAGATGGCCGAGGAGACCACCACCGAGGAAGGACCTGGCTTCACCGCCGTCCTCGCACTCGTCGCGCTGGTCGCCTCCGCGCTCGTCGCTGTTCGTCGCTGGGACTAATCGCACCGCTCGCTAACTACTTTCTTTCCGTTTTTCACCCGGCCAGCCGTGGCTGGGTGGCAATCCTTATACTCGGTGTGGCCCTGGGATGGCCAATGAGTAATCGCCAGTCGAATCGCGCCGCCGTCCGACGCGCATAGATGGACGAGGCGTACTTCGAACGGCTCGAATCCGAACTCGACGACGCTAGAGCCGTCGCGGAACGCGCCCGCGAGCGCGGCGCGGACCCGAAACCCGAGGTGGAGATTCCGACCGCGCGCGACATGGCCGACCGCGTCGAGAGTATTCTCGGTATCGAGGGCGTCGCGGAACGCGTCCGCGACCTCGAAGACGACTACTCCCGCGAAGAGGCCGCACTGGAACTGGTGGGCGATTTCGTCGACGGCACGGTCGGATCGTTCGACTCGCGGACGGCGAAAATCGAGGGTGCGGTCCGCACCGCGGTCGCGCTGTTGACCGAGGGCGTCGTCGCCGCGCCGATCGAGGGGATCGATCGCGTCGAGATCCAGACGAACGACGACGGGACGGAGTTCGTCAGCGTCGCGTACGCCGGCCCGATCCGCTCGGCGGGCGGCACTGCCCAGGCTCTCTCCGTGCTGGTCGCGGACTACGCCCGGACGCTGCTCGATATCGACCGGTACAAGCCCCGTGACGACGAGGTGCAGCGCTACGTCGAGGAGGTGGGCCTGTACGACGACGAGACGGGCCTGCAGTACAGTCCGAAAGACGCCGAGAGCGAGTTCATTGCCGAGCACCTCCCGATCATGCTCACCGGCGAGGCCACCGGCGACGAGGAAGTCTCGGGGTATCGCGACCTCGAACGCGTGGACACCAACGCCTCTCGCGGGGGGATGTGTCTGGTCTTCGCGGAGGGGATCGCGCTGAAAGCGCCGAAGATCCAGCGGTACACCCGTGAGCTCGACGAGGTCGACTGGCCGTGGCTCCAGGATCTGATCGACGGGAGCTTTCACGACGGGAGCGACGACGGCGAGGAAAGCGACGGCGAATCGAACGCGGACGATGGCGACGTCGACACGGGGCCACCGCGGCCCGAGCCCTCGAAGAAGTACCTTCGCGATCTGATCGCCGGGCGACCGGTGTTCGGCCACCCCTCCAGTCCTGGCGGCTTTCGCCTGCGCTACGGGCGCGCCCGGAATCACGGCTTCGCGACGGCGGCGGTCCACCCCGCGACGATGGTGCTCGTCGAGGACTTCCTCGCGGCGGGCACGCAGATCAAGACCGAACGCCCGGGCAAGGCCGCCGGCGTCGTTCCGGTCGATACGATCGAGGGCCCGACCGTCCGCCTGGCGAACGGGTCGGTCCGGCGGATCGACGACGCCGACCGGGCCCGCGAGGTGCGCAACGGCGTCGAGGCCATCCTGGATCTGGGCGAGTATCTGGTCAACTACGGCGAGTTCGTCGAGAACAACCACCCGCTCGCGCCCGCGGGCTACACCGTCGAGTGGTGGCGCGAGGAGTTCGCCGCCGGCGGTGGCGACCCCGATGCCGTGGCGGACGATCCGTCGGTCGACCTCGCTGATCCCGCGCCCGAGACGGCCATCGAGTGGGCCGAGTCGACCGGCACGCCGTTGCATCCTCAGTACACCTACTGCTATCACGACCTCGGGGTCGACAGACTCGAACGACTGGCCAGGGCGATCGAGGCGGGCGATATCGACGAGGAGGGCCGTCTCGTCCTCGATCGCGACGCTGCCGAGATTTTGGAGGTCTTGCTGATCGAGCACGACCAGCACGACGATCGGGTGACCGTCGACACGTGGCGACCCTTCGTCCGCACGCTCGGATTCGACGATGCGCTGACTCGCGACTGGACGGTCGCGGAGCTTCCGGACGCGGCCCGGACCTACGACGACGGCGAGAACGCGATCCGCGCGGTCGAGGCCGTCGCGCCGTTCCCCGTCCGCGAGCGCGCGCCGACACGCATCGGCGCACGGATGGGCCGCCCCGAGAAATCCGAAGAGCGCGAACTCTCGCCGGCGGTCCACACGCTGTTTCCGATCGGTGAGGCCGGCGGGAACCAGCGGAACGTGACCGACGCCGCCGGTGCGGACCGGCCGGAGGGCCAGGGTCGAGTCTCGCTGGAACTCGCCCGGCGCGTCTGTGGATCGTGTGGCACCGAGACGACCAGGGCGCGTTGCCCCGACTGTGGTGATCGAACGACGGTCGACTATCGCTGTCCGGACTGCGAGCGGTCGATCGAGCCAGACGAGGCCGGGCGGGCGACGTGCGATCGCTGCGAGATGGAGGCCGAACCGACCCAACTGACGACGCTGTCGGTCCACGACCGGTATCACGAGGCGCTCGACCGTGTCGGAGAGCGCGAGACGGCGTTCGACATTCTGAAGGGCGTCAAGGGGCTGTCCTCTGCGACGAAGACGCCCGAACCCTTAGAGAAGGGCATTCTCCGGGCCAAACACGACGTCAGCGCGTTCAAAGACGGGACGATCCGCTACGACATGACCGACCTGCCGGTGACGGCCGTCCGGCCCTCGGAACTCGACGTCGACGTCCAGCAGGTTCGCGCGCTGGGCTACGAGACCGACATTCACGGCGACCCGCTGCGTCACGACGACCAGTTGATCGAACTGCGCACCCAGGACATCGTCCTCTCGGACGGGGCGGCCGACCACCTCCTCCAGACCGCGGCGTTCGTCGACGACCTCTTAGAGCAGTACTACGAGATGGACCCGTACTACGAGTTTTCCGAGCGGGCGGATCTCGTCGGGGAGTTGGTCTTCGGGATGGCCCCGCACACCTCCGCGGCGGTCGTCGGGCGGGTGATCGGCTTCACCTCGGCGGCGGTCGGGTACGCGCATCCGTACTTTCACGCCGCGAAACGGCGGAACTGCTTCCACCCGGAGACGACGGTCACGATCTGTGAGGGCGGCGAGACGGTGCACCGATCGATCAGTCGCGTCGTCGAATCGCGACTCGATGATCCCAGGACGGACGACTTCGGTGCGAAAGTAACAGATCTCGACGGCGACCTGTCTGTTCCGAGTCTCGCGGACGACGGAACGCCGACGACGCGACCGGTGACGGCCGTGGCGAAACATCCCGCACCGGACCATCTCGTGACCGTCGAGACGGCCGCGGGCCGATCGCTGACGGTCACGCCCGACCACGCGATGGTTCGCGTGGCGGACGGCGATTTCGACCGCGTCGCTGCCCACGAACTCCGGGCCGGCGATCGCGTGCCGCTCGCGGTCGGTCCCGACGTCGCGGTGGCCGACTCCGTGTCAGCGGCCGAGGACAGGCCGGTCCCCGACGGTGGTTCGGTTCCGACCACCCGTGTGACCGAAACGTCCATCGTCGCGAGCGACGTCGAGGCGACCTACTCACTGACCGTCGCGGACACCCACCGAATGGTTGCCAATGGCCTTCACGTCGGACAGTGCGACGGCGACGAGGACTGTGTCATGCTGCTGATGGACGGCCTCTTGAACTTCAGTCGACAGTTCTTGCCGGACCAGCGGGGCGGCAGGATGGACGCGCCCCTGGTGATGTCCTCGCGGATCGATCCGACCGAGATCGACGACGAGGCCCACAACGTCGACGTGATGGATCGCTACCCCCTGGAGTTCTACGAGGCCACCCGCGAGATGGCCGATCCCGCCGACGTCGAGGACATCATGACGATCGCGGAGGACCGCCTGGGCACCGATCGCGCGGCGGACTTCGAATTCACGCACGACACCCGCGACATCGCTGCCGGGCCCGATCTCTCCGCGTACAAGACGCTCGGGTCGATGGAAGACAAGATGGACGCCCAACTGGAACTGGGGCGGCGGTTGCGCGCGGTCGAGGAGTCCGACGTCGCAGAGCGGATCATCGAGTCACACTTCCTGCCGGACCTCCACGGCAATCTCCGGGCGTTCTCGCGCCAGGACGTCCGGTGTCTCGACTGCGGCCGGAAGTATCGGCGCGTGCCGCTGACGGGCGTCTGTCGGGAGTGTGGTGGTGACGTCAACCTCACCGTCCACGAGGGGTCGGTCTCGAAGTACATCGACACCTCGATCCGCGTCGCCGAGGAGTACGGCGCTCGCGAGTACACCAAACAGCGACTGCGCGTGCTGGAGTGGTCGATCGAGAGTGTCTTCGAGAACGATCACAACAAACAGTCGGGCATCGCGGATTTCATGTAGCGCGGTGTTGCGTGTCGATCCCGAGGGTTCGACCCGCAGCCTCAGCCCAACAGCTGGTCGAGTTGTCGGTGGCGCGCGCCCAGATCGACCGCCGGTTCCAACTCGCGATCGTCCGCGAGGCGTTCGAGTGCGAGCATCGGATCGGACCCTGCCTCCGCGACGGCCTCGAACAGTCGTTCGATCGAGCGGCGGTGGTGGGCCAGCGAGTCGAGCAACCCGACCGCGAGCGCCATCGGGATCGCCGCCTCGGGGTCGGCGGGGAAGGCCTCGCTGACGCTCTGGAGGTCGCCGTCGGTGGCGGGCCGCTCCGGTTGGGGCGTCACCGTCAGACAGCGCCGACAGACCGCGACGCCCGATTCGCCCTCCGGGAGGTGGTCGGCGTACGCGTCGGGAATCCCGACGACGACCGTCTCGGCGTCACACTGCGGGCACGTCATCGCTGGCCTCCCGTTCGGCTTTCTCCTCGCGGTCTTTCTTGTCTTTGATCTTCTTCATGCGGAAGATCTCCTCGCGTTCCTGCTCTTCGAGTTTCTGCTCGATGTACGCTTTGTTGTCTTCGAGTTCGGGCAGGAGTTTGAACTCCAGGGCGTTCACCCGGCGCTTGGTGGTCTCGATCTCTTCGAGGAGTTTCTTCATCGCGGTCTCGACCTCCGCGGCGAGGATGATCTGCTCTAACAGTTCCTCGTAGGCCTCGGCGGTCTCGTCGATGCGCGCGCTCGTCCCGAGCAGGCCGTACCCTCGGTCTTCGAGGGTCTTGCGGACCTTCGTGGACTCGATCTGGGGGACGACGACGCCCATGATGTTTTTCGACTGCGTGGAGATCTCGGGGTGCTCTTTGAGTGCGGCGGCCGCGCCGCGCACGGCGATGTCGCCGTCCATCGCGCGCGCCTCGTTGATGCGGTGCTGGGCGCGGTCGTAGGTGTCCTCCAGATCGGCCCGGACGTCCTGGGCCTGATCGAGGATGTCCATGAACTCCATGATGAGGCCGTCGCGTTTCTTCTCCAGCGTGTCGTGGCCACGCTCGGAGAGTTCGATGCGATCCTCGATCGCCATGAGATTTTTGCGCGTGGGCTTGACGTCCTCGGCCATTGCGGGCGGCTACGGACGGTGGGTAATTAACCTCCGTGGGTTTGGGACGGATTGGGCTCCGTCAGAGTATACCAGATCCCATCGTCATTGAGTGGGTAGGTTTCCGAACGCCCCCGTCGCGCTCGGCGGCTGCGAACTGCTCACGGGTCGCTCCGCTCGCGGTTTCACCGCTCGCAATCGAGACACTCACTCTGTTCACGGGTCGCTTTGCTCCCCGTTCACACCGAGACGCTCACTACGTTCGCGTCTCGCACCGTTCACGTCTCGCCCCGCTCCCCGTTCGCTTCCGTGGCCTCGCTCCGCTCGGCCACGCTCCCCCTGCGCGCGCCTTCGGCGTGCTGAGGGTTCTCGCTCGCCGACCGCTCGGGTCCGTTCGAAGTCCGGCCTAACACAAGTTGGAGGATTATAAATATTTGATATATTTATTGGGGTCTCGGCGAGCGTGTATTCTCCTCTAATATATTATGGGGCGGCCATGTCAAGGTCAAAAGACTGGTCTCCGCGAACTGAGTACACGAATAATAGGCAATCACCGTCGGCCATCTGCAACGATGATAGTTGAATAGAATCGTGATGGCCATTCAAGCCGCGCACGTTATCTCGTATCCGCATATTCCTCTCTGAATCCCACTTACTCCGGCTCAATGGTCGAATCCTTTGCTCATCTTCTTCAACTCCCACCAATACCAGCTTTGAGTCCGACTGGATTTCCTCAGATATTTTTTCGGCAGCCTCTTGATCATCTTCTATATTTGCCAGCCAATCGCGGGATTTCAATTCCATTAGGCCATCCTCATCACGCAATACCATTCCATCAGATGAGAGTTCGTCCTCAAATAAATATGTTATTTGTTCGAAAAAATGTGAAATGGGGCTCTCACACCATTCGGAAAGAGTGTGGAAAATTACACAGTAAATGATGTTGGAGAGGTGCTCGCCGGTACAAGCCTCTTGAGTGATTTCGTAGAGTTGATTGATTTTTTCATCGTCAATGTCAAGTGGATTGTGGA
This sequence comes from Halococcoides cellulosivorans, assembly GCF_003058365.1. Taxonomy (NCBI): domain Archaea; kingdom Methanobacteriati; phylum Methanobacteriota; class Halobacteria; order Halobacteriales; family Haloarculaceae; genus Halococcoides; species Halococcoides cellulosivorans. Next base: position 453,596 of record NZ_CP028858.1, read on the forward strand.
TTTTAAGTGGTCCAACTTGCACAGGTTCCTCAACGAAATCGTTCCCCAGGTGATGGAGGCGCACAGTCTCGCCCGAGCGTAGATTCTTTGAGAGTTGAAGTCGCCACTTTACCGATAGGTCTATATTCTTATCTGCAAACACTACCTTAAAATCCGAATCACTACCCTTAACTAGTTTTGTTGGGCCATTTGGCCCACCAGTTGTCACTTTATCCTCATGGTCCACTACGGTGGTCGTAAGTGGGGTCATAGACCCAGCTAGTGTTGAATATTGATTCTTGAGCGTATTGAGGTCATAATAGAGGGCATAGAATTGTTGAAGGAACTCGTCAACTGTTTCGTAGCGTCTACGCCCCATTTTAATATGGTTCACTGGATATTGGTCATTCGGTGTTTTGAGAATCCCCGTGGAGAGTTCATAATCATCTCCTGCCATGAATTTTTGTTCGAACTCGCTTTGCTCAAATTCGAACCGTGCTGTTGATCCGTCAATCTGTGTGAATATTTTTATGTCGCCAGCCTCCTCGTAAGCGATTTCTTTCGGATCTAGCCCAAGGAATTCGGAGAAAGATTTGGACAAACTTCGCTCAAACTGCAGTACTTCAATACCATTCCCGGTTATGTGGAACCGTGAGTATTTGTCAACATTGTCGGTGTCTAGCAGTCGCTCAAGCACCTCGGCGTCTTTTGTTATCGTCATTTCTTCTGAGTCTGTGTGGCAGAGAATTAGGGAATCGTCGTAGAGGATGAGGACTGCATACTTTCCTGGTTCACGAGCACGGGTTTTCATACTGTCTCCGAAGTCATTTATCAGTGACGTACAGAAGGCTTCATCGTGATCAGGATAGGAGCTTAAAAGTTTGTCAACAAACATTTGTGGGTTGTCATCAATATCCAATTCGTCAAGAGGATGAGCAGAGGTCTGTCGGTCGAGACCTTCGATAACTTCATATATATTACGAATTCGGTCAGGACTTTCGAGTATCCAGCTTTTTAGATTATCCGATTGAATCTCTTTGTAGTAGAAATGAACTGGATTGAATTCTTCTTCAGAGATGTGTTCTTGCTTCATGCTCGCAGTCTTCTTACCAATTAAACAATCCACCATCAAAAATGTCTGGGGCCGTCCTCAGTTGTGTGTAGAAATGTATCAAGCGGAGACCTAGTTCCCGCACGTCACTCCGTCGATTCCCGGTGGATCGAAAAAGCGGGAGGCTTTCATCGTGGACCTACGGTGAGAAATCCCCCTGAATACTTGCAGACACAACCCGCCTATTTCCCCCAGAACGGATCGCGCGACCGGTGCTCGTCGAGATACATCGAGAGGGTCTCGCGCTCGTCGGCGGGCAACTCCTCGCGTAACTCGCCGTCCAGCACTTTCGCGTGCTTTTCGGGAATCTCGACCCACAGCGTGTCGCCCTCCTCGATCTGTCGCCCGACGGTCGGGCCGTCGATCGACACCGCCGCCCGCTCGCCCGTGCGCAACTCGTCGACGTCCTCGCCCTCGTCCTGGATCGACTTCAGGTGCCCCACCCGCGTGGGCTCGGAGCCGTCCCAGCGGACGATCGACTCGCCGCGGCGGAGCGTTCCACCGCGCACCTCGACGCCGACGACGGCGGGGTCGGACTGGCGGAACGTGTGATCGTCGAGGATCTGGAACCGCGCCGGACGCGTGATGTTCTCCATGATCTGTTCTTGCTGGGCCTCCTGAATGCTCTCGACGTACTCCTCGTACTCTTCGATCAGCCGGTAGATCACGTCGTGTTCGAACAGATCGATGTTGCGATCGGCGGCCATCTGGCGCGAATCGTCGAGGACGTCGACCCCGAAGGCCAGGATCGAGCGATGCTCGGCCTCGTCGGCGGTGTCGGCGACGTGGACGTCACGCGGCGCGACGTCGCCGACTTCGGCGTGGACGATCGGAATCTCCGCTTCTTCGAGACTGCCCGCGAGCGCTTCGAGCGAGCCCAGCGTGTCGGCTTTGATGACGACGCCGTGATCGGCCGTCTCGACGGCGACGCTCTGGAGTTCTTCGCGCACCTCGGCGGTCACCGCCTCGACGGAGCGATCGCCGACGACGCGGATCGGCGCGCCCGCCATCGCGTCGTCCAGCTCCGGCGCGGCGATCTTCACGCCGTCGGCGGCGACGACGCGATCGACCGTCTCGAAGGCGTCGTCGCTTCTGATCTCCGCGAGCGGGCGGGGCTTCAACAGCGCGCGCACCTCGGTGACGATCGGGGCGTTCGCGGCCCCGACGACGATCCGATCGCCCGCGTCGATCCGGCCGTCGTAGATCACGGCGTCGAGTGTCGTGCCAAAGCCCTGCTGGTCGGTCACTTCCAGCACGGTCCCCGCGGCGGGGCCCGTCGTATCGACGGCCATCGCCTCCCGAAGATATCGCTGTGAGAGGCCCATGAGCACGGCCAACAGGTCGGGCATGCCCTCGCCGGTCTCCGCGCTGCAGGGCACGACCCCGACGTTGGCTTTGAAATCCGAGACGCGCCAGTAGAAGTCGGCGGTGAACCCAGCGTCGGAGAGGTCACCGATGATCTCGTACAGCCCTTCCTCGACGTCCGAGCGCACGCGATCGGTCTGGGCGTCCAGACGACCCTGGATCGGCGCGTTGGGCTCGGAGCGCCACCCACCGACGGCGTCGACTTTGTTCGCGGCGACGACGAAGGGGGTCTCCGTGCGCGCGAGGATGTCGATCGCCTCCTCGGTCTGTGGCTGGAACCCGTCGGTGACGTCGACGACGAGAATGGCGATGTCGGCTAGCGCGCCCCCGCGCGAGCGCAGCGTCGAAAAGGAGTGATGGCCCGGCGTGTCGATGAAGAGGAGGCCCGGCAGATCGAAGTCCGTCGGATCGACGAGCCCACCCGCCATCTCTGAGATGACGTCGAGGGGCACGTGGGTCGCCCCGATGTGCTGGGTGATCGCGCCGGCCTCGTCGGCGGTCACCGCCGACCCGCGGACGTGATCGAGCAGTGTGGTCTTGCCGTGATCGACGTGCCCGAGGACGGCCACGATCGGCGTTCGAAGGTCCGTCCCGTCGGCTGGAGTAGAGTCGGCCATTGAATCACCCGAGTGGTAGCCGATCGGTTCCGCCCCAGCCCCGTAAGTCCGTCGTCTGGGCGTGGGTGGTGTCCGGGGCCCCGTCGCTGGACCCCCCGTCTGCCCGTGGCGTTTATACCCCAGGCCCACGACCCCGCAAGCATGCCCGACATCCTCGCGGAGAACCTGTCCGGCAAGACGGTCATGGGTAGCGACGGCGTCGAACTCGGGACGCTGTACAACATCACGATGGATCTGGAGAGCGGCGAACTCCACGATCTCCTCATCGATCCCGCCCCCGAGACCGGCGATCTGGGGATGGCTCGCGACGAGGAGGGCCACTTCCGGGTGCCGATCGGCCTCGTCCAGTCGGTCAGCGACCACATGATCATCGAGCGATAGATGTACCTCCTCGACGCCTCGGCGTTCATCGAGGGCGTCGATCCGGGCGACCCGAAGGCGTCGATTCCCGCGGTCCGTGACGAGTGCACCGATTCGAGTCGGTACCGGTACGAAGCACTCGAAGGCGCGGGCATGCGCGTCCACGTGCCCGACAGCGACACGCTCGATCGGATCCACCGCGTCGCCCGCGAGACCGGCGATCGCGACGCGCTCTCCGAAACTGACCGGCGCGTGCTCGCCGCCGCCCTCGAACTCGACGCGGTCGTCGTCACCGACGACTACGCGATCCAGAACGTCGCCACCGCGCTGGGACTCGGGATCGAGAGCGTCGCCCGCGACGACATCGACGAGGCGCGCGAGTGGATCTACCAGTGCCAGGGCTGTGGCCGCGAGTTCGACGACCACCACGAGCGCTGCCCGATCTGTGGCACCGATCTCGAACGCAAAAATCCGGGGTGACGCGATTCTGGGCGACTCGCTCGTCGCGAGGACTGCCTACCGCTCGATCGCTGACTGACTCTCGGCGGCGTTCTCGACGGCCTCCAGGCCGAGATCGAGCAACTGTCTGAGGACGCCCTCTTCGGTCAGGTCGTGCCGGCGGGCCAGCGTCGCGATCGTCTCCGCGCGCTCGTCCTCACAGACGATAGTGAACCGCGTCGGCATAGCATAACGTCGGGCCCACGACGGCATAAACACCCGTCAGACGATCGTCGGACGTTACGCGAGCAGCACCCAGGCGCCCAGGATCTGGATCGCGTTGAACAGGCCGTGGACCGCCGCGGGGACGATCAACGCCTCCGAGGACTCGTAGATGGCCCCGAGGATCACGGCCAGCGCGAACACGGTCGCCAGCGAGACGGCCGTCGCGAGCGCACTCCCGGCGCCGTACTGGCCGACGTGGAGGCCCGCGAAAAACAGGCTCGCGAGGCCGATCGCTCGCGGCGCGCTGAACGCCTCACGGAGTCGCTTCTGGACGATATTTCGAAAGAGGAGCTCCTCGACCGGCCCGACGACCAGCACCGAGAGCGCGGCGAGGCCGACGACCGCGACCGGGTCGGGGGTCGCTTCGAGGGCCATCTGCACGCGACTCACCGAGGCCTCCAGGCCGAGGACGGACCGGACGGCGGTCACGACTCCATAGAGGCCGAAGATCGCGACCAGGCCGACGCCGATCGTCGCGAGATCACGCCGCGTCGGCCAGCCCAGATCGACGAACGCCAGGCCACGATCGCTGGCCCACAGAGAGAGCCCGACGGTCGCGGTTGCGCCGACGCCGAACCCGGTGACGAACACCCACTGTTCGTACAGCGCCCCCACGGGCCCGACCGTCGCGGTCACGAGTTCGCTCACGAGGCTGACCCCGACGGCCCCACCGAGAAACCCGAGCAGGCCGACTCCGACGGCGGCGAGGGTTGCCCGTGGACGGCTCGGATCGTCGCTCATGCCTGCGGTAAGACTCGATCCGGAAAACGGCTGTCGATCCCGGGTCTCGATCGACGGCCGAACTGCGGGGTCGCCCACGACCGCTCGATCCGACCCGAAACGCCCAGGCCCGTGGCCGGTCTCTCACCGGGTATGACCGCAGGGCGATTCGTCGTGACACACGTCGACGACGCGACGGCACAGCTTCGAGACGTCCAGTCGGGGCAGGTCCATCCGGTCGTCGACCCGCCGGATCTGGCCGCGGGCGACGCGCTCGCGGCGACGCTCTCGCCGGCGGACGGCATCGAGGCGACCTGGTCGATCGACCGGATCGAGCGCCGCTGGACGGTCGCCGTCGCGGCCAGCGATCGGCCGCCGAGCGAACGGGCCCAGGCGGCGGCCGATGCCCTGTCGGTCGGTGAGATTGCCCGCCTCGACGTCGACGACGGCGAACTGCACGTCATCTGCGTGCCCGAAAGCGACACCGACGCGGCGGTCGGGGACGTGACCGGCGACGACGCGACCCGCGACCGCGCGATCCGACTGGGCGTCGAGCGGGTCGCCGTCCGTCACGCGCCGGGCGTGATCGCCGTGCGATACGGCGGGCCTGCCTGAACCGGATCGGGTGTCGTGAGTCGACGGTCATCGGCGCTCGACGGCGCGCCGAGAGACGGCATTAGGAAGGCTTATTCGGCGCGCTTCCACACGAATGGCCATGTTCCAGTTCGAAATACCGGAGATCGATTATACCCGGTATTCGAACCGGCAACTCGCTGCGGTGCCGCTCGCCGTGCTCGCGGCGGCACTGCTGGTGATCGCCGGTTGGTGGGTACTGACGGGGGCGCCAGCGAACCTCGGGATCGTCTTCACGGGCGGGACCGAGGCGCACCTCGCGACGTCGGGTGACGTGACTGCCGGCGCGGTCGCTGAAACGGTCGGCGGCGACGCGACCGTCCGTGGCGTCCAGTCGACGGGCGACGGTCGGGAGTACATCGTCACGAGCAAACTCGAAGAGACCGGCGATTTACGGGATCGCCTGGACGACGCGGGCTACGAGATCCTCTCCTTGCAGAGTCGATCGGCCAGTTTCGGCGGGTCGAGTCAGTTCACGGCGCTGTTGGGTGTGATCGCTGCGTTCGTGGGCATGAGCGTGCTCGTGTTCGCCCTGTTCCGGACGTTCGTCCCGTCGCTGGCGGTCGTGATCTCCGCGTTCTCCGATATGGTCATCCCCATCGCGGTGATGAACCTCCTCGGTGTCGACCTCTCCCTGGGGACGGTCGCCGCGCTCTTGATGTTGATCGGGTACAGCGTCGACTCCGACATCCTCCTCAACAACCACATCCTCCGGCGGCGCGGTGGCTTCTACGAGAGCACGTATCGTGCGATGCAGACCGGTGTGACGATGACGCTCACCTCGCTGGCGGCGATGGCGGTGATGGCCGTGACGGCCTGGCTGTTCGCGATCCCGCTGCTCCCCCAGATCGGCCTCGTCCTCGTGGTCGGCCTGTCGGTCGACCTGATGAACACCTACATGCTGAATCTGAGCCTGCTGCGCTGGTACACGCACAAAGGGGTGGCCCGATGAACCGGACCATTCCCGAACTCGTCCGCGAGGAGTGGCGGATCATCCTGCTGGTCGCTGCCTTGCTCGTCGGCACGCTCGTCCTGTTCGGTCCGGGCGCGGGATCGGCCGGTGGATCGGGCAACGTCACGGCGGCGTCGGGCGATCCGACCAACCTCAAATACGGCCTCGATCTGGACGGCGGGACGCGCATCCGTGCGCCACTGGTCGGGTACACCGTCTCGGGGATCAACGTCACCGACCGCAACGAGACCGAAGCGATCGCGACGTCGATCGCTGATCGGACGGGGCTGGACCCACTCGACGTGAACGTCCGCCTCCGCCCCGGCCACCCCGAGGGTGACGCGGTCGAACTCTACGTCGAAGAGGTCGATCGCGAGGCCGTCCGGGCGGCCCTGTCCGAAGAGGGCTACGACGTTCCGGACGACGCCATCAGCGAGGGTGTCACCGAACAGACGTACGATCAGGCCGTCCAGGTCCTCGAAACGAAGATCTCTCAGGGTGGGGTCTCCGGTGGGCGCGTGACGACGGTGACCAACCCCGCGACCGGTGATCGATTCGTCATGGTCGAGGTGCCCGGCGCGGGCCTCTCGGAGACGCTCGACCTCATCGAGTCGCGGGGTCGGGTCACCCTGGTCGCGCATTACCCGACCTTCGACGGTGGCGAGTACGCCGGCCACGAGAACCGCACGGTGTTGCGCCGCGGGACGAGCGTCAACGACATCCGCCGTGTCGGACCACCCAGCCAGCAAGAGAACGGGGCGTGGGGCGTGCCGATCACGGTCGCAGACGGGGCCGCCGACGCATTTGCCGACGCGATGCGCGAGACCGGATTCACCGAGCAGCGATCGTGTTCGTTCGACGAGGGGTCCGAATCGCCGGGCAGCCGGTGTCTGCTGACCGTCTCGGACGGCGAGGTGGTGTACGCCGCGGGGATGAACGGCGACCTGGCCGTCCAGTTCGCCGATCGGACCTGGACGGACGACCCCCGATTCATCATCATGACCGGGGACAACCGGACGACCGCCCAGCAGTTGAGCGTCAACCTCCGGGCCGGCGCGCTCCCGACCGACCTCGACGTCCAGGGCGGCCAGACGTTCACGATCGAACCGAGTCTCGGGGCGCGGTTCAAGGCGTTCGGCCTGCTGACCGGACTGGTCGCGTTGCTCGCGGTCGCGGGCGTCGTCTTCCTGCGATACAACCGCACGCGGGTGGCCGGCCCGATGGTCGCGACCGCCGCCGCAGAGGTGTATCTCCTCCTGGCGTTCGCGGCGGGGATCGGACTCTCATTAGACCTCTCACACATCGCGGGGCTGATCGCCGTCGTCGGGACGGGGGCGGACGACCTGATCATCATCGCTGACGAGATCCTCCAGCGCGAGGGGGAGATCGCGACGGGGCGGGTGTTCAAGAATCGCCTCTGGAAGGCGTTCTGGGTGATCGGGGCCGCCGCCGCGACGACGATCGTCGCGATGAGTCCGCTCGCCATCCTCGAACTCGGAGACCTCCGTGGCTTTGCGATCGTCACCATCGCGGGTGTCCTCATCGGCGTGATCGTCACGCGCCCGGCGTACGGTGACATCCTCCGCCATCTCGTCCTCGATCGCGAGACGGAGTGACCGACCCGGCGGCTTCTTTTCGCTGCGTGCCGAACGCTACGTGTGCTCGACTGCGAGAACTGCGGGACGACCGTCGATCGCGCGGACGCGATTCGGACCGAGACGATGGGTGATCTGGATCGTGACCGCTGGCAAACGCTGTGCTGTCCCGACTGTGGCGCGCGACTCGAAACGGTGTTCGTGGGCGACGAGTAGCGCGATCGGGCCGTTCGGATCGACCACCAGCCCGTTCCGATCGCTCCGCTGTCCTCCCGGCCGTTCTAAAACTGCCCGAGGTCGACCTGTTCGATCGCCGCGAGGACGTCTCGGCTGGTCTGCCAGGACGCTCGCGCACACGCGGGCAGTTCCTCGTTGGTCTCGACGTACGATTCGAGAAAGGCGCGCGTCGTCGGGTCCGAGGGGTAGCCACTCCCGCAGTCGCCGTACTCCTCGTGCAATCGCTCGACGTGGGCCTCGCGGCGGACCTTCGCGAGGATACTCGCCGCGGCGACCAGCGGATCGTCGGCGTCGGCCCCGTGGTGGGCGCGCACCTCACAGTCGGTCGCCAGGCGATCGGCCACGCGGCGTTCGAACCGGACGGCGTTCGTGTCGGCGGCGTCGTGGACGACCCGATCGTCCGCCGACGCGACGCTCGCGACGGCGTCGGCGTGGGCGTCGACAGTGAGTGTGTTCATGTCGGTGTCCCCGTCGATTTTCGCGACGGGCACCTCGACGACGGCGACCCGACTCGCCCGCTCGCGGATCGCCGGCGCGAGTTCGAGGCGGCGCTGGTGATCGAGCGCTTTCGAGTCGTCGACGCCCGCGGGCATTCCGTCGGGCGTGCCACGCACGGCGGCGGCGAACATCGACCCCAGCACTGGCCCCTTGCCCGCCTCGTCCACCCCGACCCGTGCGCTCATCGGCCACGGAATCGGCACGCCGTGGCTTAAAAGGCCCGGTCGAACGGCGCGACCGGCCGTGTCGGCTCAGGCGTCGCCGTCGCTCGGTGGGTCGCCGTCGCCACCCTTGATCAACCGTTCGACCTCGGGGTCGGGCTTCCACTCGTCGAGATTCTGTGGGTCGACGTGGACGAACGCCTCGTCGACCTCGGGGAGCGCTTCGATCGCGCGGACGACCCTCGTCTCGATGTGGTGGGCCTCCGCGAGCGTGTGCTCGCCTTCGATCTCGACGTGGAGGCTCACGTCGACCTCGGGGCCGACGTAGTGGGCGACGACGTCGTGTGCGCCGTGGACGTCGGGGTGGGCGATCGCGCGGTCGACGATCGCCTGGCGCAACTCCTCGGGCGGGGCCGCGCCGACGACGTAATCGACGTTGTCCGAGACGATGTCGACGCCGGTGTAGGCGATGCCGACCGCGACCAATAGCGCGGCGAGCGGGTCGAGGACGGGCGCGCCGAGACTCGTGCCGATCACGCCCGCGAGCGCTGCCGTCGCGGTGAGCACGTCGATGCGCGCGTCTTTGGCGGTCGCGACCAGCGCGGGCGAGTTGGTGTCGTCGGCGACCTGGCGACACCACCGCCCGAACCCGAACTTCGCGCCGATCGAGATCAGGAGGACGACCATCGCGACGGGGCCGTGCTGGATGCCCGCGGTGCCCGCCTGGACGGTCCGGATCGCCCCGAACGCGGTCACGCCGGCGGCGACGAACGCCCCGGCGGCGATCAACAGCGAGACGAACGGCTCGATGCGCTCGTGACCGTGTGGATGCTCGAAATCGGGCGGCTGGGTCGTCAAATAGAGGCCGGCGACGGTGACGACGCTGTAGGCGGCGTCGGCGAGGCTGTTGGCGGCCTCGGAGCCGACCGCGAGGCTGTCGGTCCAGGCGAACGCGCCCGCCTTGAGTGCGAGGAGCGCCAGATTCACCACGAGCAAGACCAGGCCCGCCCGGCGGACCGCACTCCGGCGACTCATCGATCAGAGAGATCGATCTCGACGGCGGCGTCCGGGCCCGGGACCGTCGCGCCGGGCCGCTGGGCGAACGCGTCGTGGAGGCGCTCGTAGGTCTCCGAGAGCGCCTCGACGATGACACTCGTGTCTCCGATCACCGCCATGAAGTTCGAATCGCCCTGCCAGCGCGGGACGATGTGGGTGTGAACGTGGTCGTCGATCGACCCGCCGGCGGCGTCGCCCCCGAGATTCATCCCGACGTTACAGCCGTCGGGGTCCATCCCCTCGTCCAGCGCGGCGATCGTCTCCTGTTTCAGCTGGGCGTGATCGACGAGCACCGACCGGTCGAGGCCCTCGAATCGGCCGGTGTGCTGGCGCGGGATCACCATCACGTGCCCCGGGTTGTACGGGTAGTTGTTCAACATGACGACCGCGTGGTCGCTGCGTGCCACCACGAGATGCTCGCGGGCGTCGTCCCGATCCGGATACTCACAGAACACACAGTCGACGTCCGGATTCCGATCGTCGCGCTCGACCCACTCGATGCGCCACGGGGCGAACAACTGGTCCATACCGGGCGTCCGGCGCGACTCGCAAAGACGTTTGCCCTCCGCGACTTCTCGAAATTATCAAAATTGATTTCCATTTTCGACTGTTTCAGCCTCTCTCGGCGTCGAATTCGGCAAAATTGCCGGAACGAAAGCGGGTCGGGGGTGCATTTTATTACCCATGACCCGGAATTAAGACTCGTATGGCCACCTCCGATCGTCGTGGCACGTCCCTCACGGAGCATTGCCCCTCGTGTGCCGACCGCACCTCTCACGTCGTTAGCGTGGAAATCGTTACTGAAAATGACGAATCGTCGAACGCCGCGTTCTCTCGGGAGCCCTACCGAGTGACCCAGTGTGAGCGCTGTGGCACGCAAACGAAGACCAGAATGAACGATGCCTGAACGGCACTCGAACGACGCCTGAGATGGACTGACCGGTGGGTGGGGGCCCACGAACGACGGAGGGTGGCACGGCGACGTCGACCGCCGATCGATCGCCGGGGTCGATTCGATCGCGCCGGGGCGATCTGGCGCGCGGACCGTTTCGACGGACTCCTCGGGTGCGAAGCGGCCAGAAAGCGCCGCTTACGCGCGCGTCGTAACTTCACAACCGTCCTCGGTGACGATGACGGTGTGTTCTTTCTGACTCACGAGGTAGCCTTCGTCTTCGGAGAGCACGGGGTAGCCGTGGATCACGTCCTGGCGTTCGAGGCGCTTGAGCGACATCTCGGGGCGCGAGGACTCCAGCCAGCGCGTCGCGAAGGGGAGCGTGCGGAACCGCTCGGTGATCTCTTCGAGCGCCTGTCGAGCGCGGCGATCCCGGACCGATTGCTCGCGGTCGAGCGCGTAGATCTCGGTGCGCGACCCTTCCGAGACTTTCCCCGACCCGTCGGTCGCGAACGGCTCGATCGCGACGACGTCGCCCGCTTCCAGCGTCGCACTCTGGCCGACCGCACGATTTGGAATCGTCGGGTCGGTGTGTTGTTCGTACTCACCCAGGCCGTGACCGGTGAGGTTCACGACTGGGTTGAGGTCGTACCCCTCGATGGTCTCCTCGACGGCGGCGCCGATCTCGCCGGCCTCGACGCCGGGTTCGACCAGTTCGAGCGCGCGATCGAGGGCGTCGTCGACCGCCTCGACGTGGTCGGGGTTGCCCGAGAGGTCGACCGTGATTGCCGAGTCAGCGATCCAGCCGTCGACGTGGACGCCGACGTCGAGGTTGATCAACTCCTCTCCGAACGTCGCCGCGTCGTCGATGCCGGGCGTGCCGTGGGCGGCCTCCTCGTCGACGCTGATGTTGACGGGGAAGGCGGGCTCACCGCCGAGTTCGCGGATGCGGTCCTCGACGGTCTCGACGAGTTCGAGGTGGCTCGCGCCCACATCGACCATCTCGACGGCCTCGGCACGCACGTCTGCGAGAATCGACCCGGCCTCGCGGTGCTTGTCGTAGCGTTCGTCGGTCAGATCGGGCATGACGCCGCTGTTCGCCCAGCGCGTTCAAGTCGGTTGCGGGTCGTCTGCGCCGTCGATCCCGCCGCGCCTCGATCAGGAGGTGGGGGCCTGGTCGGCCGAAGGCGTCCACGCCGGGATCGCCGTCTCGGGGTGAAGCCGTTTTGCGAGGGCCGTGACGCCGGCCATCAGGCTGGGGCCCGGCCGATTCAAGAGCGTGTCGTCGACGGCGTGGACGGTCGCGTCGAGGTCCCAGCCCCGCCGGTCGTAGCGCTCCCGGCCGCCGTCGGCACTCCCGCAGTGGTGGACGACGACGTGATCGGGGTCGACCTCCCGCACCCGATCGACCGCGACTGCCCGGGAGCGTTCGCCCGCCTCGACGAACGGGGACTGCCCGCCCGCCGCCCGGACGACGTCGGGCACCCAGTTGCCCGCCGCCATCGGCGGGTCGGGCCACTCCTCGCAGTAGACCACCGGGCGGTCGGCGTCGGCGGGGATCGCCGCGCGCACGCGGTCGACGTGTTCGCGTGCGGACGCCGCCAGCGCCCGGCCCGCGCGGGGCCGACCGATCGCGGCACCGATCGCCGCGAGGCTGTCGATCGCCGCCCCGAGCGTGCGCGGGCAGACGTGTTCGACGCGGTGGCCCCGCTCGCGCAGCGTCGCGACGACGTCGTCCTGGAGCGGATCGCTCGCCACAATCACGTCGGGGTCGAGCACGGCGACGACCTCCAGATCGGGGTCGAGCCACCCGCCGACGGTCCGAGCGGAGTGGTCACCGTGGGCGGTCACCCCGACCAACTGGTCGCCCCCTCCCAGTGCACACACCGTGTCGGTCGCTGACGGCGCGAGCGAGACGATCCGTTTCACAGGTCGGGGTCTCGGCCCACCTATCTGAATGGTGGGGTTGCGGCAGCCTACGCGCCCACCTGGTCGGTGCCGGCCTGCTCGGCGCTGGCGACCTGGGTGAGCACGCGCTGGCCTTCGATCGCGATCGCGCCGAACCCGACTTTCGCGACGACGTCGATGTACGTGATCACGAGCGACGCCGTCTCGGTGTCCATCGCCCCGATGCCCGTCGGCGCGAGGATCCAGATCACCGGATAGACCGCCCAGAGGACGATCACGAAGTTCAACAGCTTGCGGTACAGCCCCGCGGTCTCGACACCGCGCTTCTCGGCACTCGCCCGCCCGGTCGTCCGGAGCCGATAGATCAACACGACGTAGACGATCGAGCCAGCGCCGAAGAAGGCGATCTTCGGGAGGCCAGCGAGCACGCCACCCAGAAAGCCCAGCACGATCACTGCGCCCTGGAGGCCGGCCAGGCCCCACCGCTCGCGGCGATCGAGGCCCGCGATCAGGCCGATGTACGCGACGTGCAGTGGCGTCGTCAACAGCCAGTCGAAATACCGGGGCACGTAGATCAGGTCGCTCGACAGCGTCTGAATCCCGCCGACGTCGAGGGCCATCAGCGCGTACGCGACGGCGGCGATCGCCGGCACGCCCGCGATGTGGAGCATCTGGGTCCGCCGGTCGCGCTCCAGGGTCGAGACACCGATCGCGAGGGCGGCGGTGCCGACCACCATGCCGATCGTCCCGAGCACGAACCACCACGTGATCGCCGCCATCAGGCATCACCCGTCTCGAAGCGGTCGAGCATGCGCGCCAGGTCCTCGGCGCGATCACCCAGCTCGCGGGCCGACGCGGACACCTCACTGATCGCGTCGGTCTGCTGGTCGGCGGCACTCGCGACGGAATCGGCCTCTTCGGCGGTCTGTTGGCTGATCGCCGAGAGATCGTCGATGGTCGCGAGCACCTCCTGGGCGGTCGTCGCCTGCTCGGCGGTCGCGTCGTCGATCTCCTGGATGCCTCGATCGGCCTCTTCGGTCTGTTCGACGATGCGTTCGAGCGACTCGACGGTCTCGGTGACCGTCCCGACGCCTTCCGTGATGCGCTCGCTGGTGGATTCCATGGTCGATACGGTCTCGTCGGCCTGTGACTGGACCGAATCGATGCGGTCCTCGATGTCGGTCGCCGCCGCTTTGGTCTCCTCGGCAAGCGATTTGACCTCGCTGGCGACGACGGCGAACCCGTCGCCGGCCTCGCCCGCGCGAGCGGCCTCGATCGAGGCGTTCAGCGCGAGCATATTGGTCTGCTCGACGATGTCGGTGATCAGGTTCACGATGTCGGTGATCTCACCGAGTTCGTCGTCCAGCCGGCGGATCTCCTGACGCGTCCCCTCGGTCTCCGATTCGATCTCGTTCATCTCATCGATCGCGGTCTCGGCGGCGGCCTGGCCGCGCTCGCCCGCCTCGGCCGCCGATTGCGAGACCTCAGCGACTTCCTGGGCCGAGGCGGCGACCTCTTCGGAGGTGGCCGAGAGGTTCTCCATCTCGCCGGCGGCGTCCTGCAGGCGCTCGCTCTGTTCGCGCGCGCCGTCGAAGATCTCCCCGACCGACGTCGAGACCCGTTCGCTTGCGGATTCGACGTCGCCGGCGTTCTCCTGGACGATATCGCTGGAGCGTTCGACCTCGCGCGCGAACGATTCGAGGTCCGCGATCGTCGCCGCGAGTTCGTCGAGCGCGTCGTTGAGCGCCACGCCGACCGTGTACATTGCATCGCTCTCCTCGTCGGGATCCACGCGCCGGGTGAGATCGCCGTCGGCAATCGCTTCCAGGGTCTCGCCGTAGGCGGTGGCGGTCGCTTCGAGCCGTTCGGTCCGGCTTTCAGACTCCTCGCGCTCCCGTTCGGCGTCCTTCCGGGCGGTCTCGGCCTCTTCGCGCGCGCTTTCGGCGTCTTCGCGGGCCTGTTCGGCCTCCGCGATCGTCGATTTGAGCGAGTCACGCATCGTCGCGAGGGACTGCGCGAGCCCACCGATCTCGTCGGATCGCGTCGTGGGCACCGACACGTCGAGATCGCCCCCCGCCATCGCCTCGGCGCGATCGCGCAGGCGACCGACAGCGATCGCGGTGTTCGACCCGATCGTCACGCCGATGAGTGCGAGATTGATCACGGCGAGCAAGATCAGTCCAAGCAGGTCGGCGTTGATCTGGTCGGCCAGCGCGTACGCCGAGTCGCGATCTTCGCTCACCTGGACGGTCCAGTCGACCGTCGAGAGCCGTGTCGTCGCGACGATGTCGTCGCCCTGGCGGTCGACCCGCACGTCGTCGGTCGCTGTCGGGACGCTCTCGGCGGCCGTTCCGATCGTCGCTGCGTCGGGGTGGACGGCGTATCGGCCCTGATCGTCGACGATCGTCGTGCGCCCCGCTTCGCCGCCGGCGATCCGCTCGGCTTGCCGGCGAAGGTCGGTCATGTAGACGACGGCGCGATCCTCGCGGTCGGGGACGGGGCTCACGACCGCGACGATCGGGTGGTCGACGATCGGCACCTCGAACGGCCGGGAGACGAAGACCGCGTCGTCGTCCAGCGACTGCGCTGGCTCGACGAACGGAGCGCCCTGGGCGGTGGGGTCGACGCCGACCATCGAATCGGCCGTCGAGGTCACGAACTCCGACTCGGCGGTGTCGAGGACGTGGACGGCGACGACGTCACGGGGGTAGGCGTCGCTATCGAGTGATTCCTGGAGGGTGGCCTGCATCGCGTCGGGATCCGATCCGGCGACCACGGGGTGGCGACTCGTCGCTCGCGTCGATCGGCTGACGGCGTCGAGCCAGGCGTCGAACTGGTCGGCCTCGGTCGTGGCTTGCGCGCCGAGGCGATCCTCGACGTCGGCCGAGAGTTGTCCGGACGCCTGGACGCTGATGACCGCACCAAAGGCGACAACGACGACGACGGCGAAAGCGAGTGCCACGCCCAGTCGCGCCACGTAGCGCTCCCTGACGAAGTCGGGGACGGGCGAGGGAAGGTCCATCGTCTGTAATTCAAGACTATCCACCCAGTTATACGATCGCCCTGGATTTTCAGGGCTGATACTCGATTGCGCACTCGAACGCCTCGTTGGCCGGCGAAGCGCCGTTCAGGCCTCGCGGGTCGCCCGAATCTCGCTTGCGAGTCGGTCGAGGACGGGGGCGGTCCGATCGATATCGGGCAGGGTGAGAAAGCCGTGGATCTGATCGGGTTCGTGCAGTCGCGAGAGGTCCACGCCGTCGGCGCGCAGGCGATCGCCGTACGCCAGGCCGCCGTCACGCAACGGATCGAACCCCGCGGTGAGGACGGTTGCGGGTGCGACCCCAGAGAGATCGCACGCGGCCATCGGGTCGGCGTAGGGGTTCTGGAGGACGATGTCGCTGCCGTAGTAGGCCTCACCGAACCACTCCAGGGCCGCCTCGGTCAACATCAAGCCGGTGTGATCGCGACGCGAGGGGTGGTCGGTGGCGTGATCGACGCCCGGGTAGAGCAGGACCTGACGGTCGATGTCGGGCCCGTTGGCGGTGGCCGCCCAGTACGCCACGACGGCGGCGAGATTGCCGCCGGCGCTGTCGCCCGCGACCACCAGCGGCCCCTCGGCCCGATCGGCGGCCCACTGGGTCGCGTCGATGGCGTCCTCGACGGCCGCGGGGAACGGGTTCTCGGGTGCACGCCGGTAGCCCACCGAGTGGACCGTCCACCCCGTCGCGCGGCACACCTGGCGGCAGAGCCGATCGTAGGTCGTGATCGATCCGAGGACGAACCCGCCGCCGTGAAAGAACACGACGGTGCCGGGCGGGTCGTCCGCCGCGGACGCGTTCGTCCGGTCGCCGTCCGCGGGGTCGTCGGCCTCGCCACCATCGTCCGCGCCGCGCTCGCTGGACCCGGCCAGCGCTATCGGAGCCCCAGCGGGCGGCCGATAGCTCCGGACCGCAATCGCGCCGTCCCGCCCCGCAATCGTCCGGTCGGTGACGCCACCGACCGCCGGCCCGTCCCGCGATCGCGCTCCGAGCCACTCGGCCGCGCGGATGAGTCGCGGGCGCTGCCAGGCGAGCAGTCGGCCCCGGACCGCGGCGGTCTCTCTGAGGGTTTCCATCGTCTGGTCGTCGACCGACGCGGCTTCGAGCGGATCGGGCCAGTCGTCGGGCGGGGCGTCGCGGGCCCCACTCATTCGTTCATCGCGGCGACGACGTCGTCGGTCGCCGACCGCCAGGCGGTGAGGAGTCGGTCCTCGAAGCCGTCCTCCTCGGTCGGCGCGTCGGGCACCGCCCCGTCGTCGTCCAGCGCCGCGACCGTCCGGCGGACGCCCTCTTCGAAGCCGATGGTGTACCGAAAGCCCAGGTCGCGTCGCGCCTTCGAATCGTCGAAAACGGTGCTGTACTGGAAGTGATCGCGGAGCATCTCGGTCCGATCGGGCGCGACCTCTCGAAGCACGTCCGTCGGTACGTGGACCAGGTCTGGATCGGGCGCGTCGAGTGCCGTCGCGACGCGCTGGTGGTACTGGTTCCAGGTGATCGTCTCCGCGCTCGTGACGTGATACGTCTCGCCGTAGGCGATCCGATTGCCGACCGCGCCGACGTACGCCCGCGCGACGTCGTCGCGATGGCAGGGGCCCCAGAGGCTGGTGCCGTCGCCGTGGACGACGATCGGATCGCCCCGCCGGATCCGCCCGACGTAGTACGGGTCGGTGCCGAACGTGTGGAGGACGGGCCCGCCCTCGCCGTAGGTCGACCAGGGGCGGATCACCGTCGCCGCGAACGCGTCGCCGTGGGCGTCCATGATCGCGTCCTCGGCGGCGATCTTGCCCGCCGCGTAGTCGGTGACAGGCGCCCGCGTCGCGGACTCGTCGATCGGGTTCCGCTCGGGCGGGCGCTCGTAGACGTCGACCGTGCTCGTGAGGATGTACTGCTCGATGCCCTCGAAGGCGTCGATCGCCGTCTCGGCGTGCTCGCGATCGAAACACAGCATGTCGATCGCCACGTCGACAGAGATGTCGTCGACCGCCTCGGTGAACGCGTCCGGATCGTACCGGTCGGCGGTGACCCGATTCACCGTCGAGGGGAGCGCGACGCTTGTCTCGCCGCGATTCAGGATCGTGACGTTGTGTCCGGCGGCGACGAGTTGGCGTGTGATGCCCGTCGAGATGACGCCGGTCCCGCCGATGACGAGGACGTCCATGGGAAGTCGGCGTGGCGGATCGGCAAAACGGTTGTCCCTGCCGAGTTTCGACGCCCCTAAGCCGCGAGCCCCCTGGGATCCGGTATGCTCGTGGAGACGCTCGTCGTGGCGTTCTGGGCGCTCCTGCCGGCGTACGTGCCCAACAACGCCGCATCGCTGTTCGGCGGCGGGCCACCGATCGACGGCGAGCGCACGCTCGGCGGCCGGCGCGTGCTGGGCGACGGCAAGACCTGGCGTGGCCTCGCGGCCGGTCTCCTCGCCGGCGTCGCGCTCGCGATCGTGCTCTCGGAACTCGCGCCGATGCTCGCGCCCGCCGTCCCCGTCGTCGATGCGCTGCCGCGATTCTCGCGTGGTGCGGCGTTCGGGTTGGCGGGCGGTGCGATGGCCGGCGACATGGCGGCGTCGTTCGTGAAACGCCGGCTGGATCGGGACCGCGGCCAGGCGACGCCCGGCCTCGATCAACTCGATTTCGTCGTCGGGGCGCTCGTCCTCGCGGCCGTCCTCGACCCCGCCTGGGTCGGGGAGTGGATCACGCTGCCGGTGCTCGCGGTCGCGCTCGTGGTGACGCCCGTGCTCCACGTCGGGGTGAACGCCGCGGGCTACGCCGCCGGCCTGACCAAAGAGCCCTACTGATCGCGGTCGAATCGGCCCCGCCCCGACCGCGCGCTTTTTGAGGGTTCGTCCGCGAGCATCGCCAATGCAAACACGCGGGCAGGAACTCCACCTTCTCACGCGACCCTCGGCGCTGGCCCGGACGCAGGCCGCGAGCGTCCGATCGGCGCTGGAGGCCGCCGGGCATTCGGTCACCGTCGAGACGGTCGAAAGCGACGGCGATCGGGTCGACGAACTGATCGACGAGTTCGGACAGACGGGCGCGTTCGTCCGCGAACTCGACGAGCGCGTCATCGCGGGCGAGGCCGACGCCGCCGTCCACTCGCTGAAAGACGTGCCCACCGACGTGCCCGAGGAGTTGGTGATCGCGGGCGTCCCCGAGCGCGGGCCCGCGGGCGACGTGCTCGTCACGACGGCCATCGAGGGGGTGGACGGCGCGGCGGGGCTCGAAGACCTCCCCGAGCACGCGACCGTCGGGACCGGGAGTCGCCGCCGGCGCGCGCAGGTGCTCGCCGCGCGCGAGGACTGTGCGATCGCGCCGATCCGGGGCAACGTCGACACGCGGGTCGAGAAGCTGATCGCCGGGCCGCTCCAGGACCGCCGGGCCGAGATCCGCGCGGCTGCCGGCGACGATGGCGACGAGACTTCGGGCGAGGACCTCGACGCGTGGCTGGAATCCCGATCGCCGTTGGAACGCGACGCGCTCGACCGCGACCTGGACCGGCGCTACGGCGCGCTCGTTCTCGCCCGCGCGGGCCTCGATCGATTGACGCTCGCGGCCCCGATCACCGTCACCGACCTCCCGACGGAGTCGTTCGTCCCTGCACCCTGTCAGGGTGCGCTCGGGGTGAGTGCGCGCGAGGACGGCCCCGTCGCGGCGATCAACGACGCCGTCGATCACGCGCCCACCCGCGTCGCGACGACCGTCGAGCGGACGGTGCTCGCGGCACTCGGCGGTGGCTGTATCACGCCGATCGGCGTCCACGCGACGCTGCGTGGCGAAGTCGTCCAGGCACGCGTCCGGGTCATCGGCCCCGACGGTGAGGAGGTCGCGGCCGCGCGTGACCTGCCGGTCGCGTCGCACGCCGACGCGGCCCGATCGTTCGCGTCGGACCTCGTCGAGCGCGGGGCCAGCGACCTCGTCGAGGCGTCGGAGGGAGCGTCGTGACCGCCGACCGATCCGGCGTCGGCACGGTCCACCTCGTGGGCAGCGGGCCGGGCGATCCCGAACTGCTCACGCTGAAGGCTCGTCGACTGATCGATTCGGCGGACGTGGTGATGCACGACGCCTTGCCCGGCCCGGAGATCATCGCGACGATCCCCGAGGAGGCAGCCGAAGACGTCGGCAAGCGCGCGAACGGCGAGCGGACGCCCCAGTCCGAGATCGACGACCGCATCGTCGCCCACGCCGAGGCGGGCCGCGAGGTCGTCCGCCTCAAGGGCGGCGATCCGACGGTGTTCGGGCGCGCCGGTGCCGAGTTGTCGACCTGCATCGCGGCGAAGATTCCCGTCGAGGTCGTCCCCGGCGTCACCTCCGCGATCGCTGGCCCCGCGCTCGCGGGGATTCCCGTCACGCATCGCGATCACGCCTCCTCGGTGACGGTCGTCACGGGCCACGAAGCGCCCGACGCGGATGCGCCGCCGATCGACTGGGAAGCGCTCGCCCAGTCGGGCGGCACCATCGTCGTGCTCATGGGCGTCGGGTCGCTCGACGAGTACACCGCCGCCCTCGCCGACGGTGGCCTTGACCCCTCGACGCCGGTCGCGCTGATCGAGCGGGCGTCCTGGCCGGACCAGCGCGCCGTCACGGGCACGCTCGAGACGATCGTCGGCGTGCGCGATCGCGAGGGCGTCGAACCGCCGGCCGTGACTGTGATCGGTGACGTCGTCGAGGCGATCGAGTCATGAGGCCTCGCGTCGCGATCTTCCGCCCCGACGACGGCCGTCTCGAAGCCACGGCCGATCGGATTCGCGCCCACGACTGCGAGCCAGTCTGCGATCCGATGCTCGCCGTCGAGCCGACGGGCGCGACTCCGCCCGCCGCCGATCTCGTGGTCGTCACGAGCGTGACTGGCGCGCGATTGCTCGACGAGGCGGACTGGCCAGCGGACGCACCGATCGCCGCGATCGGCCCCGCGACCGCCGACGCGCTCCGCGCGCACGGCTATCGGGTCGATGTCGTCCCCGGGACGTACTCCTCGGCGGGTCTCGTGACGGCGCTGGCCGACCGCGTCGCGGGCGACCGGGTCGTGCTCGCCCGTAGCGACCGGGGGAGCGGGGTCCTGCCCGAGGGGCTTCGCGACGCCGGCGCGACGGTCGAGGAGACGGTGCTGTACGAGTTGGTCCGGCCGGCGGAGGCGGGCGAATCGGTCGCGATGGCCGCCGATGGCGCACTCGATGGCGCACTCTTTACCGCGTCGATGACCGTCCAGAATTTCGTCGCGATCGCGCGCGACCGTGACGTGCTTGATGCGGTCCGCGAGGGCCTCGCGGACGCGGTCGTCGGGGCGATCGGAGAGCCGACCGCGCGGGCGGCCCGCGAGGCCGGCCTGAGCGTCGACGTCGTTCCGAGCGAGGCGGATGCTGACGCGCTCGCGGATGCGGTGTGTGACCGACTCCGCGAGTGAGTCGGTAACGCCGGCCGCGACCCAAACACCCGTCCGATCGGCCTGCGATCCGAGCGTATGGGAGACGACCGCCTCGCGGTCTGGTGTGCGGGCGAGGAGTGGTGTCCAGTCACCGCGACCGCGACCGTCATCGGCAAGAAGTGGCATCCGGCGATCGTCCACCGCCTGCTCGCGGCCGAACCGCTCGGGTTCAACGCGCTCCAGGCGGAAGTCGGCGGCATCTCCGGGAAGGTGCTCTCGGAGGCCCTCGAAGATCTCGAAGAGAAACGCATCGTCGAGCGCCGCGTCGTCGAGCAGAAACCCGTCCGCGTCGAGTACTCGCTGACCGATCTGGGTCGGTCGCTCGAACCGGTCGTCGCCGCGATGGGCGAGTGGGGGACCCGTCACCTCGAAGACGCCGCCGACCCGGAGAACGCCGTCGAAGCGGTGACCGACCGGTAACCGAGTTACCAGTCAGTTAGCGTATACTTTTGTGGCCGCCGGTCGACGCTCCCACGAGGTCATCACGATGGCGACCGAACAGGCGACCGGACGAGAGGTACAGAACGCGAACCTTCGCGCGTGGCTCGCGGGCGCTGCCGGCGGCGTCGTTGGCAGTCTCGGCTTCGGCGCGATCATGTACGCGATCATGGCACCACCGTTGCTCACGATGGCGATCCCGGCGATGTACGGCATCGCGGGCCCGGCCCCCGCGATCGGGTGGGTCATCCACGTCTTTCATGGCGTGACGCTCGCGATCGCGTACGTCGCGATCGTCAGTTTCAGCCCGCTCGACGCGCTCGCCCGGCGACTCGACGGCGCGATCGGCCTCGGAATCGCCTACGGCGTACTGACGACGATCGGTCTCGCCGTCGTCGTGATGCCGCTGTGGCTCTCGGCGGTCGGCTTCGCCGGGGCCCCGGCGTTCCCGAACGTCTCGGTTCCGGGAACACTCTATTCGACGCTCGGCCACGTCGTCTACGCGATCCCGGTCGCGGTCGCGTACGCGCTGGTCACCGAGTAGGGTCGGTCTGGCCGGCCGTCGGCCGACGGAAGTCGTCGACTGTCTCCAGGCGTGTATCTGGCTGACTGGTGCGATCCTCGGACGGTAACGCGTCGATCCGACGACTTTAGTGGCACCGCCGCGCAAGCCGCGCGTATGCAGGTACTCGTCGTGGGAGCGGGGGCGATGGGCCGGTGGTTCGGCCACTGTCTCCGCGCCCACGACTCCTCGTTCGACATCCGGGTCTTCGACGCCGATCCAGCGGCGGCCCAGGCCGCCGCCGAGGCCCTCTCGGCCGGCGTCGACGACGGCGGGCCGGTCGATCTGGTCTGTGTCGCCGTGCCGATCCCCGTCACGGCGGAGGCGATCGCCGCGCACGCCGACCGCGCTCGCGACGCGGTGATCGACCTCGCGGGCGTGATGGCCGACCCGCTCGATGCGATGGCCGACGCCGCGCCGGACCTGGAGCGCGCGAGCTTTCACCCACTCTTTGCGCCGGCGAACGCCCCGGGGACGGTCGCCGCGTGCGTGGCTCACCCGGGCCCGACGATCGATCGCGTTCGCGCGGCGATGGCCGATCGTGGGAACACGGTCTTCGAGACCGACGCCGCGACCCACGACGACGCGATGGCGACGGTGCAGGCCAGTGCCCACGCCGCCGTCCTCGCCTTCGGCCTCGCCGCCGAGTCGGTCGATTCGCGGTTCCACACGCCTGTCTCGCGGAGCCTCTTCGACGCGCTGGAGGCCGTCACCGGCGGGGAAGCCCGCGTGTACGCCGACATCCAGGCGACCTTTCCGGGGGCGGATCGCGTTGCCGACGCCGCCGCGCGGATCGCTGACGCCGATCGCGACGCTTTCGACGAGTGCTATCGCGAGGCGAGCGAGGCGCTCGACCGATGAACGCCGACCGGCGCGCACAGGTGCGCGACGCCGCGAAGTATCTTCGTGCGGTCCGCCCGCTCGATCCCGCAGAACTCGCGACCTACGTCGAGGGCCAGCCCCATCCCGCGGCGGTCCGACAGGTGCTTCGCGAGTCCGCGGTCGCACTGGGGGTTCGCGAGCGCGAGGACGGCACGTTCGTCCCCGTCGACGACGAACCGATCGCCCCGCCCGATCGGCCAATTACGGTCCCCGAGGACCGCCTGCGCGCGATCGAAGACTGCCTCGTCGAGACCTTCGGCCCGGACTGGCACCGCGGGGAATCGGGCGTTCGGCTTCGGGAGCGCATTCACGACCTCAAGGCGGCCTATCTCGCCGGCGATTCGGTCACGTACGACCGGACGACGGCGCTCGCGTACGCGATCTACCACTTCCCGGCGAGTTACGCGAGTACCGCTCATTTGATCGATCAGGTGCTGACCGAGCAGTTGCTCGACGCCCCACTCAGGATCTGTGAGATCGGTGCGGGCGTCGGTGGGCCGCTCTGTGCTGTGCTCGACCGACTCGGCCCCGCCGTGCCCGTCCGGTACGACGCCGTCGAGCCCTCTGCGGCGGCCGAGGTCTGTGCGGATCTGGTCGGTGACGGCCCACGCAACGCCCAGATCGAGATCCACCGAGAGCGTGCCGAGACGTTCGATCCCGGCGAGTACGACCTGGTGCTCGCCGCGCGCGTCGCGAACGAACTCGCGGACCCCGCGACGACGCTCGAACGGTACGCCGACGCGCTCGCCGCCGACGGGACGTTCGCACTCGTCGCGCCCGCCGACCGCGAGACGGCGATCGGACTCCGTCGTGTCGAGCGCGCCCTTGCCGACCGACTGACGGTGTACGCCCCGACGGTCCGCCTCTGGCCAGACCACCACCCGTCGAGTCGGTGCTGGTCGTTCGACCGTAAGCCACCGATCGATCTGCCGGCGATCCAGCGCAAACTCGCCGCCGCGGCCGACGATCCCGAGACGATCCACAACACCCGTGTGCAGTACGCCCCGTCGATCCTCCGGGCCGACGACCGCCGACGATACGACGTTTCGCTCGACCCCGACCGGACGCCGCCGCTCGCGACGACCGCCGAGCGGGTCACCGATCGGATCGACGCGGTGGCAATCAAGCTGAGCTGTGACCTGGGAGCGGACGACGCTGAGGCCAACCCGCAGTTCCTGATCGGTGACGGCAGCGAACGCCGCGATCACGTCGCCGTGCTCGTCCGGGAGACGACGCTCAACGACGCGCTCGACCGGGCGGTGTACGGCGATTGTCTCCACTTCGAGAACGCGCTCGTCCTCGAGAACAGGGATCAGGACGCGTACAATCTCGTGATCGACGACGCGGCCATCGTCGACCGAATCGCTCGGGTGCCGACCCCGCCGGCTGTCGACTCAGCGGTCGAGTGACCGATCGAGGCGGGCGGCGAGCGCCCACCCGCCGACCGGGAGCATCGCCGCGGCGGCCAGGCGGGGATCGAGGGTGAGGACGGCGGCGAGTCCCGCGAGCGCCGTGGCCGCCCCGACGATCACGCGCGGGCCGGGCCGAAATCGCTCGATGACCGCCAGGAGGGCCACAGCGATGGCGATCCCCGCGAGCACGTCCACCAGGTAGTGGACGCCGAGCACGAGTCGCGTCGTCGCGATCAGGCCCACGAGGCCCGCCGCGACGACCGCGCGCTGGCGGGCCGTCCCCAGCGTCACGCGCCGCGCGAGCGCGCCGTAGACGAGTGTCGCGCCGATGGCGTGTCCGCTCGGGAACCCGAAGCCGTCGGCGTGAGCCATCGTGTCGATGGCTCCCCGACCGACCGGGCCGAGCCACTCTGGGCCGGTGGGCGATCCGATCGGCGGTCGAGGGAGGCCGAACGCGGCCTTCAACAGCGTCGTCAGCGCGTAGCCCCCGATCACGAGCGCGAGAACGGCGATGGGGTCCGATCGCTCGCGAACGATCGGCCGGCGGCGATCGACGATCCAGACGGCGACCGTCAGCGCGATCAGCCACCAGACGTCACCCAACTGGGTGAGCAGTGCTGCGCCGACGCGGATTGGGTCGGGAAGCCCCGCGAGCAGGTCGACGAGACCGACGCGTCGGGTCACGTCGGTCGTTCGATGACGATCCTCAAAAAACCGTCCGCCAGCGACCGATCACGCGCAGTCGGTCGTGGCGCGGTCACCGGCCCTCGTTGCGCCGGAGCGAGGTGACGTGGTCCAAAGCGGCCTGCATGTCCGCGACGGTGAGTGCGGGGAAGTTCTTCTCGTAGTGATAGTATTCGGCGTACGAGGCGTTCCAGATCGGGAACCCGGAGAGGCACTCGCGGCGCGGATTGTCGCCGGTCCGGACGACGTAGTCGATGTCGGTCGAGAGGTCGAGCGCCGCGGCGAACTCGTCGGCCGAGACGGGCGGGTCGACCGGCGCCGAGCCGTCAGCGATGGCGTTCGCGGCGTTCACGATGTCGGCTGTGCCCGTATACGAGAGCAAGACGTTGATCGTGACCTCCTCGCCGGTGAAGTGGTCGGCCACCCGGTCCATCGCCGCGCGGGTCGAGGCGGGCATCGTCTCCGGGGCCGTCGAGAGCCATCGAACGTCGAAGCGCGTCCCGGGGAACTCGTCGATGACCTCGTCGGCGTACGCTTCGAGCATGTCGTAGAGAATGACGAGTTCCTCCTCGTCGCGACGGAGGTTCTCCTCGGAGAGTGCGTACACCGTCAGTTCGTCGATCATCTCGACCTCGTCGCTGCACCGATCGGTCAGACTGTCCAGATCGCGGATAATCTCGTCGAGCAGGTTCTTCGCCTGGAGATAGGCTCGACGATCCGAAATCCCCCGTTCGTCGGCGTAGCGCCGGTGGCCGTCCGGAATCAGCCCGAGATGCATACCTGTCTTACGCGCTGGATCGGGTGAAAAGCGTTCTGAATCGTCGAACTGGGCCTGTGAGCCACATCGAATCGCCCACTCGAATGGGCCATCGGTCGCCCGACCGGACCCACTGGATATATGATGGTCGACACAGGACTGTTCGATATGTTCAGCGAAGCACTGGAATACCCTCTCGAAGGTGACGACTACACGCCACTGTTGATCGGATCGGTCCTGGCTTTCTTTTCGTGGCTGGTGATCCCCGCGATCATTCTCAACGGATACTACCTGTCGGTCATCAGAACCTCCTACGACGGGCAGCGGTCGCCACCGCAGTTCGAGGAGTGGGGTGACCTGTTCCTGACGGGGCTCGTCGGGGCGATCATCTCGATCGTGTACGTGTTCGTTCCGACCGTCGTCTTCGTCGCCATATTCGTCCTCACCGGTGGGACGGGCGTCCTGCTCGGTGGTGACGCCGGCCTGGCGTCGTTCCTCGGCGGTGTCCTGATCGCCCTGCTCGTTTCGGGTGTCCTCTATCTCGTGGTGTGGTACGTCCTGCCGGCGGCACTGGCGAACTACGCCCGCACGGACTCCATCGTCGCGGCGTTCAGCCCCGGTCAACTGAAGACGATCCTGCTGAACGGCGACTACGCGAAAGCGTGGGTGATCGCACTCGTGATCGGCCTCCTGGGCGGCTTCGTGATGGGATTCGTCAACGGCCTGTTCGGAATCGTCCCCATCCTCGGCAACATCGTCGCGCTCGTCATCACGATTCCGATAAGCGTCTTCATCGGCATGGCGATCAATCACCTCTACGGCATCGCCGTGGCGAAGGCGATCTGATCGGGACGCGGTGGAGTCCGGTCGGTCGGCCCGCTGTGAGCGTGTCACGGCTGTGACCCGCTCGTCGAGTGGCGCTGGACCTTTGTACGATTCACCCGTTGAGACGGCATGACTGACGGCCCACAGATCTTGCTCACGAACGACGACGGCATCGACGCGACGGGGCTCCAGGTGCTTCGCGATGCGCTCACCGACGTCGGATCGGTCACCGTCGTCGCTCCGGCCGACGATCGCAGTGCCGTCGGGCGGTCGATGTCCGACACCGTCCGGATTCACGAGCGCGAGCACGGCTACGCCGTCGACGGCACGCCCGCGGACTGCGTGGTCGCGGGCCTGGCCTCACTCGCGCCGGAGACCGACCTCGTCGTCTCGGGGGTCAACGGCGGCGCGAACCTCGGGGCGTACACGCTCGGGCGGTCGGGAACCGTCGGTGCGGCGGTCGAGGCGGCCTTCTGGAACCGGCCGGCGATCGCCGCCTCGATGTACATCCCCGTCGGTGAGGACCTCTCGGCGGCCGCAGTCACGACCGATCCCGCGGCGTATCGCGAGGCCGTCCGGGCGACACGATTTCTCGTCGAGAACGCCGTCGAGGCGGGCGTGTTCGACCGGGCGGGCTACCTCAACGTCAACGCCCCGATGGCCGACGGCGACCCCGCGGGAATGCGGGTGACGCGCCCCTCGACGGTCTACGACATGGACGCGGTGCGGGACGGGTCAGACCTCTCTTTGAAAGATCGCATCTGGGAGCGCATGGCCGACGACGACGTGCCCGACCCCGAAGACACCGATCGGCGGGCGATCATGGACGGGGCGGTGAGCGTCTCGCCGCTGACCGCGCCGCACACGACCGAACACCACGACGCACTCGACGCGCTGGCCACCGATTACGACTCTTCGGCCTGATTGCCGTTGCCGTCGGCGTCGGTCTCGGCCGATCGTGGCGACCCGCCGTCAGTGGCGTCGACGACGCGCTTGCCCGCCTCCTGGGGGATCACCCGGCGATCGGCGTCTGCGAAGCGCCGGTCGAGTTCGCGGCCCTCGAACAACCGATCGAGAAAGACCGCGAGCGCGGCGATTTCGGAGTGGGGCTGGCTGGTCACCGCGACGTTGTGGTCGGCGTGGTCGTACACCTGGCGCGGCACTTTCCCGCCGCCGACGACGACCAGGAGGGGTCGCTCGCGCTGGCCCGACCGGATATCGGGGACCACGTCTGCGACGGGTTCGCCGTACATCGTGAGGTGGACGACCCGACCGTCGAACCGCCCGATTCGCCGGATCGGGTCGTCGGGGACCGAGACCTCGAACGGGCCACCGAACCGGTCGGTGATGTCCTCGACGGTCGCTCGTCGGCCCGCGGCGGCGGGTTCGAGCCACAGCGCGTCCGCGCCGAGCGCCCGCGCGGTCAGGCCGACGTGGGTGGTGGTGCGCTCGTCACGCCCGGGCCGGTGACCGATCCGGCAGACGACGACCCGCTCGCCCGGTAGCGACCCCCCATCGGACATGCTACAGGGCGTCCTCGATCGCTGCAGTCACTCGTTTCGCCCCGTAGCCGGACAACGCCTCACCGTCGACGAAGATGGTCGGCGTCTGGGTGACGCCGCGGTCCTGGCCGCTCGATTTGTCGGCGTCGATCGTCGCCGCGTAGCGGCCCTCGCTGGCGGCCGCTTTGATCGTCTCGGGATCGGCTCCGACCTCTTCTGCGAGGCTGCCGTACAGCGACGGCCCGAGATCGCTATACCCTTCGAACAGCCCCTCTGCGACCGTCCAGAACGCCGCGTCTCCGAGTTCGTACTGGACGGCCCGGGCGGCGTTGGCCGCCGGCCGAGACTGATCGGAGACGGGGATGGGGAAGTCGTGGTGTTCGTATCGGATCCGTTCGTTCTCGACGAACTGGCTGACGCCGTTCGGATACGACTGCATGGCGTAGCGCGCACAGTGTGGACACCGAAAGTCGGAGTAGACCGCGACCGTGACGTCGGCCTCGGGGTCACCGCGGACCGGGGTCGACAGTTCCGCCTCGCTGGTGCTGTCGCCACACCCGGCGAGGGCCGCAGCGCCCGCGGCGGCGACGCCCCCGACGAACCGGCGTCGTGTCGGATTCGTATTTCGCATACAGACTGGTGGTACCCGGCCGACATAAACGACGCCATCGAAGGCCAGGGTTTTGGGCTGGCCGCCGGTAGTCGACGCGTGCAGATCGTCGGGTATCGCGCGCGGACGGACGAACCGGCGGCGCTCGCTCTCGCGAGTGAGGGGGCGGTCGATCGCGTTCCACTCGCTCCGGGGGCCGACCTGGCGTACACGCTCGGCCCCCGCCGGTGTGCCGGTCGAGTCGAGGGCGACCGCCACGAGTCCTGTGACCGCTCGGCGGCCCCGTACTGCGATCGCCACACCGACCGCTGGCCCTGCGCCCGGTGTACGGGTGACTGTGCGCTCCCGCTCGAATCCTGTCGGGAACCACATGCGATCTACCTGGCGGCGTTCGCGCCCGACGAATTCAAGGTGGGCGTCACCCGCGACTGGCGACTGGAGACACGCCTGCGCGAGCAGGGGGCCGATCGGGCCGCTCACCTTCGGACGGTCGCGGACGGCCGACGGGCCCGACAGATCGAGGCCCAGATCGCAGAGCGGATCGGAGACAGCGTCCGCGTCGCGACGAAAATCGATGGCCTCCACCGATCGGTCGACCCCGACGCCTGGGAGACCCTCCTCGCGGCGTTCGACCACGAGGCGACGTACGCGTTCGAGTACGGTGTCGATCTGGACCACCGCCCGATCCGCGAGACCGTCGCGACCGGGACCGTCCGGGCGACCAAAGGCCGGGTCGCGCTTCTCGCAGCGGGCCCGACGACCGTCGCGGTCGACCTGCGTGATCTGGTCGGCCACGAGGTGACCGCGGAACGATCGGATCGTCGCCGCCAGGCCGCCCTCGGCGCCTTCGAGTGACGCCGTCGGCGGTCCGACCGCGAACATCGAGGGAGAAAACACTTACCGGATCACCGAGCATCATCACTCGTGAAACGTGAACGATATCTCGCGGCCGGCGTGGCTGGCCTCTGCGTGCTGGCGCTGGTGGCGCTGTTGGTCGTCCCGGGGGCGATCGCTGAGGAGACCGAACCGTCGAGTTACCTCTCGATCACGGAGGTGGGCGTCGATCCGGTCGAGGCGTCGGGCAACGCCGCGACGTTCTCGTTTCCCGTCGCGGTGAGCCACGGCGGTGGCCCCGCCGAGAACGTGACCGCGCGGGTGCGGGCGATCGACGACGCGAGCGGCCTGATCGCGGCCGAGACGACCATCGCGATCGACAACGTGACCGGTGATCGCGAACGCACGGCACGGCCGACGCTGACCGTCGAGCGATCGGGTGATTACACCGTGACGGTCGTGCTCTACGAGAACGGCCAGCGGGTCGGCCGCGAGTCCACACAGTTGCGCAACGTCGAGGGGCTCTCACCCTCTCCGATCGCGTTCAAACGATTCGACTCCGGCGTCCAGACCATCGAGACGTCGATCGGATCGACCGGTGGCGACCGGACGTCGTTCGACGTGGGCGTGCGCCTCTGGAACACGGGCACTGAATCGGCGGGCGACGTCTCGGTCGAACTCGTCGCTCGACAGTCGGATTCGAACGTCGTCGCTGACCGGACGACCGTGACGGTCGATACGATCGACTCCGGTGTGGCCGTTCGCCCGACCGGACGG
Source organism: Halococcoides cellulosivorans (assembly GCF_003058365.1). Lineage (NCBI taxonomy): Archaea > Methanobacteriati > Methanobacteriota > Halobacteria > Halobacteriales > Haloarculaceae > Halococcoides > Halococcoides cellulosivorans. The sequence goes on from NZ_CP028858.1 coordinate 484,142, forward strand.
CTGGAGGTCCCGTCCGGCTACGCCTATCGGATCGACGCGATCATCTCCCACGAGGGCGTCGTCGTGAGTTCAGCGACCTCCGTGGTGGATCTCGATCCCGAACGCGAACTGTCGAACGACACGACCTTCGAGGACGTCGAGTTCGAGGCCGAGGAGTTCGTCCGGGACGGCGGGACCGACGGCTCCGACGAGATGATCGAGGAGACGAGCACCGAGGAGGGCCCCGGATTCGGGGTCCTGGCGGCCCTGGCGGCACTCCTCGCGACAGCGGTTGCGATGCGACTTCGAGGTGATAATAGATGACAGATCACGACGCCGAGACCACGACCGACGCACCGTCCGCGAGCACTGCTGGGGCCGATTCGAGCGCCGCGAGCGCTGAGGCCGACACGACCGCCGCGAGCGCCACGACCGAACCGACCCCCGCGACCGCCGGGACGGATGCTGACGGGCTGTCGGGCGAGCGAGTCGTTCGTGCCATGGAGTACACCGCGCTCGCCGGCCTCTCCCTGCTCGCGGTGATCGCCGTCATCGGGGCGTACGTCAGTGCCAACGGCGCGATCAACGTCTGGGTCGGTGGCCGATTCCAACCGATCTTCCACACCGTCTTCAATCTGGTCGTGCTCGGAGTCGCCGGGATCGGCATCTCGCTGATCGTCCGCCGACGATTCGACGTGTAAGCGCCCGCCGAACGCGTCCGGACCGGGTCCGATCGCGCCGTCGCGTCGTCGGCAGAAAACAACTGTTATGCGGGCCGCAACTGACCACTCTCGTATGACGGTCATCGTAACGGACGCACTCGATTCGTCCGGCCAAGACCGCCTGCGTGACGCAGGCCACTCGATCGAGGTCGTGCCGGCCGGGGATCGCGCGGCGCTGATCGACGCGCTGCCCGGCGCGTCGGGACTCGTCGTCGGTGCCGACCAGACGGTCGACGCCGACGTGATCGACGCGTCCGACGCGCTCGCCGTGATCGGCGTGCTCGGCGTCGACGTGACGAACGTGGACGTCGAGGCCGCCACCGATCGGGGCGTGCTCGTCACGACCGCGCCACGAGCGTCGGTCCGGGCGGTCGCGGAGTTCGCCGTCGGGATGACGTTCGCGACGGCCCGAAAGATCCCCCAGGGCCACCGTCGTCTGCGGGGTGGCGAGTGGGCCAAAGGCCCGATCATCGGCCACGAACTCGACGGCAAGACGCTCGGCGTCCTCGGTCTCGACGAGGTCGGCCAGGAGATCGCGAGTCGCCTCGCCGGTCTCGACATGGACGTGATCGCCTTCGATCCGGGCGCGGACGACGACCAGGCCCGCCGGATCGGCGCGACACTCGTCGACGACCTGGCGACGGTGCTGGAGACGGCGGACATCCTCTCCGTCCACGAGGGTCGCGGCGAGATTCCGGCACTCGACGCCGACGACTTCGACGCGCTCGCGGGTGGCTATCTCGTCGACGTGACCGGCGGGGCGGCGATCGACGAACCCGCACTCGCTGATGCCGTCGACGACGGCGTGCTCGAAGGCGCGGCGCTCGACGCCTTCGAGACGACACCGCTGCCCGCGGACAGCCCGCTGCGTGAGGTCGAAAACGTCATCACGACGCCCGAACTCGCGACCGAGGCGCGCCCCGCGCCGACGGGCGCGGCCCGGCGTATCGCGGAGACGGTCGTCGACGCGCTCGCCGGCGAGCGCGTCCCGCAGGCGCTCAACACGCCATCGATCCCCGAAGACCGGTATCCGACCGTCGAACCGTACGCCGATCTGGCCGAGACGGCCGGCCGGATCGCCGTCCAGTTGCTCGCGGAGTCGGCCGACGGGATCACCATCTCCTTTGCGGGGCCCGTGGCCGACGAAGAGATCGACATCGCCGCCGTGGCTGGCCTGACGGGCGCACTCGACGCGCTGGGGTACGACGCGACCGACGCCAACGCCCACGCGGTGGCCGCCGACGCGGGCGTCGACGTCTCTGTCGAGACCGCGAGCGAGGCCCAGGACTTCCGGAATCTCGTGACCGTCACCGCGACGGCGGACGACGAGTCCGCGAGCGTCAGCGGGACGCAGTTTGCCGACGGCGAGAGCCGGATCGTCAGAATCGCGGACTATCGCGTCGAGATCGTGCCCTACGGCACGATGATGCTCGTCCACAACGACGACGCGCCGGGCGTGATCGGCACGATCGGGACGATCCTCGGTGAGCACGAGGTCAACATCGCGGGCATGTTCAACAGCCGCGAGACCGTCGGCGGCGACTCGCTGACGGTGTACAACCTCGACGAACGCCCCTCCGACGACCTGGTCAGTGAGATCCTCGCGGACGACCGCGTCGAGGACCTCGATCTGGTCTCGCTGGATCTCTGAGGGGGCTGTTAACTCCCCGGCGGACGCCGATTCGCCACGCTCGCCGCTCGAAAACACTGGATCGCTTTAGCGACGGAATCGGTCGTTCGAGGTCCCCCCCGGACCCCTGGTGTGGACTCGCTCGTCGCGATTTACTGGGCGGGCGGCGCGGTGACCTCACCCATCGACCGCTTGACCTGCAGGGCCGCACTCGCGGCCAGGCCGCGCGCGAACTCCTGGCGTTTCTCGGCGTCGATCTCGATACCGTCCTCCGGGTTGTACCCACCGCTGATGGGAGCGCCGACCGGTGGCTGGACGGCGACGGTCGCGAGCGGACCGTCAGAGCCGTCGGTCAACTCCGAGCCGACCACGAACTCGCCGGGCAAGAGGTCGCGAGTCGCGGCGGCGACGGATTCGATCTCGCGCCGAAGCCGATCCCGCTCGGCGGGCGAGAGCGTGACGTCGTCATCGTCTTCGAACGACACGTTTCCATACATCGGTTCTTCAAACGTACGCGAGAACCGCTTATAAGTCTCCCGCCCTGGGCGAACGACCGAGCAGGGAGTGGGCCCGCCCGACTGCCGCGAGCACGACCGCCGCGCCGACCGCCGATCCGGGGTCGGCCCGCGAAGTGACGACCGTCGGGTCGCCGTCCCAGTCGCGATCCGGCCGGATCGCCCGGGCGTGGGCGATGCCCTCGCGGACGCGTCGTTCGACCGCCGCGGGGTCCGGACCCTCCTCCTCGTAGAACACGCCCGCTCCCGAGGCGGTGCGGTCCCATCCGACCGCCGCGCCTACGGGCCGATCGGCGTCGGGCGCGACCGTGGCCGACGCGCGGACGACGCACAATCCGCCGCCGATCGGGCCGAGATCCGGGAGGCGCTCACAGCGCTCGATGGTCGCGTCGGGCGGCACGACAGACGAGAGGTCGATCAGATTGTAGTCGTGGGCGTCGACCGCCGCGAGCGCGTCGTCGAACGCGGCGGTGTGGGTCGGACCGCGCCCCGTCGCGGCGACCACCCTGATCGATGCCATACAGAGGGTGGGCGATCGGGCCCGGAAGCCGTTTCGGTTCGCCCCGGCAGGCCTAAGCCGCGAGCGGCCCTGGCCGGCCCATGCACGACTCGATGGACGCGCGGGGGCCGTCGTCCACGCCGCCGGAGGGCCCGTGATGTGCGGGATCGTCGCTGTCGTCGGCGCGGGCGATCGCACCCGCGAGATCGTCCTCGACGGCCTCGATCGCCTCGAATACCGGGGCTACGACTCGGCGGGCCTCGCGATCGGCGACGACACACTCCACGTCCGCCGTCGGGCGGGCCCGGTCGCCGACCCCCGCGCGGTCGCGGACGCGGTCCCCGCCGCTGGCTCCGTGGGGATCGGCCACACCCGCTGGAGCACGCACGGCCCGCCGACCGAGGCGAACGCCCACCCACAGGTGGACTGCACGGATCGGGTCGCGGTCGTCCACAACGGCGTGATCGAGAACGCCCCGACGCTCCGGCAAACGCTCGACGCCGCGGGCCATAGCATCGAGGGCGAGACCGACACGGCGGTCGTCCCACACCTGATCGAGGACGCTCTGGCCGAGGGCCACGACCCCACGGCGGCGGTCCGGGCCGCGACGGACCGCCTCGACGGGCAGTTCGCGTTCGTCGTCGCGATCGCCGGGTTCGAGGGCGTCGTCGGCGTGCGCCGTGGGTCGCCGCTGGTCGTCGGGATCGACGCCCCGCTCACGCTCGCGAGTGACGTGCCCGCGATCAGGCCCTTTACCGATCGGGTCTGTCATCTCGCGGACGGCGACGTGGTGTGTGTCCGGCCCGACGGCTACGCGATCACCGCGATCGACGGCACGCCGCGCGAGCGCCCGGTCGAGACCGTCGACTGGGAGTCGGGCGCGACCGGACTGGGCGCGTACGACTCGTATATGCGCAAGGAGATCGACGAGCAGCCACGCGTCCTCGGCCAGGCGCTCGCGGGTCGGATCGACGGCGACCGGGTCGACTCCGCGATCGACGGTGATCGCGTCACGCTCGACTCCGCGATCGACGACCCGAGCGAGGTGCTGCTCGTCGCGGCGGGGTCGAGCCACCGCGCCGCGAGTGTCGCCGCCCGACGATTCCGCGCGGCGAGCGTGCCCGCCCAGGCGGCGATCGCCAGCGAGGTCGCGACCGATCCGCCGCCGATCGACGACGCCCTCGTCGTCGCGGTCACCCAGAGCGGCGAGACCGCCGACACGCTCGCGGCGCTCGCGGCGGTCACGGACCGCGCTGCGACGACCGTCGCGGTGACGAACGCCCCGCATGCGTCGATTTCCCGGGCCGTCGATTTCACCCTGCCCGTGCGAGCGGGCCCGGAGGTCAGCGTCGCGGCGACCAAAAGCGTCACCGCGTCGCTGGTCACGCTCGAACTGCTCGTCCAGGCGGTGACCGGTCCCGAGCAGAGCGTCCTCGACGCGCTCCGCGCGCTCCCCGACCAGGTCCAGCACGTCCTCGCGGAGAGTGCGGCCGCGAGCGTCGCGCGCTCGCTCACCGACGGCGATTCGTACGTCTTCCTCGGGCGGGGCCTGCAGGTCCCGATCGCCAAAGAGGGCGCGCTCAAGACGACCGAACTCACGTACGCGCCCGCGCAGGGCTTTCCCGCCGGCGAGTTCAAACACGGCCCGCTCGCGCTCGTCAGCGAGTCGACGCCCGTGATCGCGCTCGTCACCGGCGACGGCGTTCACGCCGAAAAATGCGTGACGAACGTCCGTGAGATCGCGTCGCGTGGCGCACCGATCGTCGCGATCACCGACGGGCGCACCGACGCGGGCGACCCGAGCGTCGTTGATCACACCCTCTCGATCCCGGCGGCCCCACAGCCCGCGGCGGCGATCCTCGCGACCGTCCAGACCCAACTGCTGGCCTATCACCTCGCACGCGAACTGGACCGCCCGATCGACCGCCCCCGGCATCTCGCGAAAAGCGTCACCGTCGAGTGACTGCCGCCGGCCGGCGTCACCGTCGAGCGACTGCCGCCGGGCGAACGTCTTTGGGCGTGCCCGCCGATCCCTCCCTATGACCACCGTGACGGCCGGCGACCTCCCGATCGGGCCCGGCCACCCGCCCCGGATCGTCGGCGTGTTGAACGTGAGCGAACGCTCACCCTACGATCCCAGCGTCCACACCGATCCCGCGAGCGCGGCCGATCACGCCGCCGATCTCGCCGCGGCCGGTGCCGACGTGATCGATATCGGCCTCGAATCCGCGAATCGGCGGTACGAGACGCTCTCGGCCGCCGAAGAGTGTGAGCGCCTAGAGGTCGCGCTGGGCGTCGTCGACCGTGTCGACGCCGACGTCGCCTTCTCGATCGAGACCCGCTACGCCGAGGTCGCCGCTGCCGCCCTCGACGGGGGGTTCGACATGGTGAACGATATCTGTGGGTTTGCCGACCCGGAGATGGCCCCCGTCTGCAGAGAGCGCGACGCGCCCGTCGTGACGATGGCCGGCCCGGACGACCTCGACCGCCCTGGCGTCGTCGAGGCCATCGACTGGGCGAGCGAGCGCTCGCCCGCGTGGGCCGAGCAGGCAGATCACGTCGATCGGACCGTCGCCGCGCTCGAACGCGACCCGCTGACCGAGCAGACGATCGTCGATCCCGCCTTCGGGCGCTGGTCGGACGCCCAGACGCTCGATCAGGACCGCGCGCTGCTCGCCCGCCTCGGCGAACTCCGCGCGCTCGATCGCCCCATTCTGGTCTCGTTGCACCGCAAATCGTTCCTCCGGGAGTTGTGTGACCGCTCGACCGAGGACGCACTCCCCGTGAGTCTGGCGGCGACCGCACTCGCGGTCGCCCGCGGTGCGGACATGATCCGAACCCACGACGTGCAGGCGACCGCCGACGCCGCGACCGTCGGCGCGGCGTTTGCGGCCGCGCCGGCCCAGGCCCCCGGCCGCGACGTTCGCGAGCGTCTCGTCCGGTCAGTCGACGCGGCCGAACGCGAGTGTCGCCGCGTCGGGGCCGACCCCGTGAGTGCACCCGAAATGGTCGCCCGGACGATCGAACTCGACGTGGACGCGTCGGCACGCGAGCGCCTCGCCGCGGCCGCCCCGTCGGCGGGCGTGACCGTCGCCGCTGGCTCCGACGGGACACTCCTCAGCGGGTCGCCCGCGGCGTTCCAGCGTCTGGCCGATCGGGTCGACGCGCCTGCGGGCCTCGCGAGCGACCTCGCGTGGATCGCTGACACGCTCGCGACACCGACCGACCGCCCGGAGTCGGTCGTCTCGATCGAGTGATGGAGTTCGACACCTGGGCCCCCGTCTACGAGGCGATCCGGGCCGACTTCGGGTTCGACCGTGACGCCGACCGGGCCGCTCGTGACCGTCTCGGCGCGCTGGCCGACGGGGCCGACCCCCGGGCCGCGCTGCCCACTCTCGACGCGGTGGTCGCTATCGTCGGGCCAGCGGGCGATCCGGTCGCGGAGTGTCGCGCTCTGGACCCCGATCACGTCGTCGCCGTCTCCACGGCGACGAGCGCGCTCCGCGAGGCCGACGTTCCGATCGATCTGGTCGTGACCGACCTCGACGGGACGCCCCACGCGGTGCTCGCGGCCGCGACCGACGGCGTTCCGGTCGCCGTTCACGCCCACGGCGACAACCGCGCGGCGATCGACCGCTGGGTCCCCCAGTTCCCGATCGACCGACTGGTTCCGACCACGCAGGTCCGCCCGCGCCCCCCGGTCGTGAATCTCGGTGGGTTCACCGACGGCGATCGCGCCGCGTTCGCCGCCGATCACTGCGGGGCCGAACGCCTTCGATTTCCGGGGTGGGACCTCGACCACCCGGTCGACGCCGCCACGGACTCGGTGAAGGCGCGCAAACTCGACTGGGCGGCCCGCCTGCTCGCCTGGCTCGAACGGCGTCGTGGCGAGCAGTTTTCCGTTCTCGACGGGCGACGCGAGGCGCTCGATCTGCCCGATTCGATCGCCTGACTCCGAGGATCGATCGCTGCTTTGCGCTCGCGGTCTGATCAGTTACTCGCTCGACTCGCGAGGCTCCCCGTCGGTATCGACCCGAACGGTGAGATAGCGCGCGAACTGGAGGATGGCCGCCGCGAGCAGGCCGAACCCCAGCGGGTACGCCAACCCGTACAGGGCGGCCTGAACGGTGTCGACCGAGACGGCGGTCCCGCCGGTCGTCGTCGAGGTGACGAGCAGACTCCCGAACGTCGAGACGGTGGCGTAGCCAGCGGCGACCGAGAGCGCCGCGAACAGCGCGTCTTCGGGCGCGCCGTCGCGCCGCCCCGATCGGAGCGTCGCGACACCGCCCGCGCACAGGCTGACGACCATCGGAATCGCGCTGTAGGCGGCGAACTTCGCCGTCGAGATGCTCGCCTGATCGAGCGCCATGATCGAGACGCTCTCACCGACGGCGGGGACGTGGTGGGCGCTGTAGGTCAGAAAGCCGACGTAGGTCAACAGCGGCCCGGCGCCGAGATCGATCGCGTCGGCGGTGAGCACGACCAGGAGGAGTGTCAGGACGTACGTCGCGATCATCGCGCCCGCCCCGATCGCCACCGATTCCCCGACGTCGAACGTTCGGGCCCGCTCGCGGAGGGCCTCGACCGACCCCGATCGCGGGTCCCGTTCGGAGGTTGCCATGGGGACACCAACCACGAACGCGCGCAAAAGCGTTCTGGCGGGTGCGATCGCAACGGTTTCGGCCTCACCGATCGAACCCGCGGCGATGAGCGAGCTCGCGGTCGTCGTCGCGAAGCCCCGTGCCGAGTCGGTCATCGAGGCGTGCCGCGAGGCGGGCGTCTACGACGCGGATCGAGCGGTCCGCGAACACGGCCCCGACGCCGTTGCGATTCCAGTCACCGAGGTTCCGGACGTTCCCCATCGCGAGGTCGTCCAGCAGGCCGGGCCGGCCCGCGAGCGCACGCTCGACGACCGGTTGCGGGCGCGGGGCTGGACCGACGACGAGATCGAGCGCGCGCCCGGGTCGTGGGCCGTCCTCGGGTCGGTCATCCTCGTCGAGATGGGCGACGCTCCTCGTCCCGCAGAATGCGGCGCAGCACTCCTGGATCTGCACCACGAGGCCGACACCGTCGTCGATCGCGATTCGATCGACGGGCCACATCGCGAACCGTCGGTCGAGGTGATCGCGGGCACGGGTGACACCGCTGTCGTCCACCGCGAACACGGGATCGCGTACGCGTTCGACGTTCGCGATGTCATGTTCTCGCCGGGGAACAAAGCCGAACGGGCGCGCATGGGCGAAGTGGTCGAACCGGGCGAGGAAGTACTCGACATGTTCGCCGGCATCGGCTACTTTTCGCTGCCGATGGCCGCCGGCGGCGCGGGCGTCACCGCCGTCGAGCGCAATCCCGACGCCTTCCGCTACCTCCTGGAGAACACCCGGTTGAACGACCTCGACGACCGGATCGCGCCCTATCGCGCGGACTGTCGCGATGTCGCGCCGCGTGTGGCCGCCGACCGTGTGGTGATGGGCCACTACGACGCCCACGAGTACCTCGACGTGGCGCTCGACGCGCTCGTGCCCGGTGGCGTCGTCCACTACCACGAGACGACACCCGTCGCAGTCGGCCTCACGCGCCCGATCGAGCGTCTCGAATCGGCCGCCGCACGAGACCGGACGATCGAGGTGCTCGATCACCACCGGGTGAAATCGTACAGCGAAGGCGTCGATCACCTCGTCGTCGACGCCCGGATCGACTGAGTTCGGGGCCACGCCACGACCGATGCGATCGACTGCGTCGATCTGTCACGGCTCTCCGAGATCTACCTGTTCCGCGACGGTCACGATCCACTCCCGGAAGTACTTAATTTTATATATAGTCATATTGTAGCTGAACAATACTATGGTGGGCCGACCGAGCGGTGATCGGAGACAGTCACGACGTCGATTTCTCGGGACTGCGGCGGGGGTGATCGGGGCCACGACGGGCCTCGCGGTCGGAGCGGCCAGCGCGGCACTGCCACCCTTCGAACTCCAGGTTCGCGAACAGGATCCGACGAGCGTCACCATCGCGTGGGGCGACGAGGATTACGACTCGGGGGCCGAATCACTCGTCGAGGTGACCTGGGGCGAGACCACCTACGAGCAGACGACGACGGGGACGTCGATCACGCTCGATCGACTGCCGATCGCGCCCGAAACGGAGTACAGCGTCCGGGTCTGCAAGGGCATGGCCGTCTGGTCGCTCCCGAAGACGGTCACGACCGGCGAAGCCTCGACACTCGCCCCGGCGTCGGTCGACGTCGATACGCGCACTCGGACGAGTCTGACGCTGTCCTGGCCGGCGGTCGAGGCGGCGACGGGCTACGGGGTCGCGCTCGCGCCGATCCGCGAGGGGGTCGTTCGCCCCGCCGTCGTCCGGCGCGAATGCGCGGACACCACGACCACGCTGTCGGAGCTGACGCCGGGCCGGTCGTATCTCGCCCACGTCTGGTCGGAGTCTGCGGGTGGACCGGGCGGGACGGCGGCGGCCGTCGTCCAGACCGCGGGCGACGCACGCGCGCCCCGGGCCCCGACGGTCTGGGTGACCGATCGGACGCCGGACTCGATCACGCTGGCCTGGCCGCCCGCGTTCGACCCCGGCACGGCCGGCGTCGATCGATATCGGGTCGAGTGGCAGCCACTGTATCCACCACCTGGAACGCTCGTCCAGCCACGACGCGAGACCGTCCCGGCCGACCAGCGATCGGTCACGATCGGTGTCCGACCGCGTGACGCCGCCGACATGGACCAGGGCCGAGCGTACAGCGTCAGCGTGTCCGCTATCGACGCCAACGGTAACGTCTCCGAATCCACCACCCAGCAGGTGTACGCCGCGCGGGACCGTCCCGGCGACGTCTCGTGCGCGCTCGGGCGGGCACCACCGCCCGACATCCAGGCGATCGCCATCCGAGAGGGCCCCGACGGTGGGGTCGTCCACGTCCGCGGTCGCGCGGCGATCCCCGCCGCCCGAGACCTGTTCGTCGACGCGATGTCGATCGAGACCGGTCCGGTCGGCGCCACCCTCGACACGCGGCCCGCCTCACACGATCTGCCCGCCGCCGAGGGCTACTGGCTGTCCGCGCAGTTCGGGTCGGTCCCGGACGCGATCGAGGTCACCGCGCCCAACGGGGACGACGCCACGGCGTCGGTCAGTGTCGAACCGGAGGTGGAGACGGGCGTCCCCGTCCGCGTGGAGCCGTCGGCCGACTTCGTCCTCGCCGGAGAGCCGATACGCGCGACCGTTCGAGCCGTCGGCCTCCCGGCCAGCCCCGTCGAACTGACCGGGACGGTCGATCTGTCGGGTTCGGGGGCCGCCCGGATCGAGGCCGTCGAGAGCGGCGCGGACGCCGACGAACTGGAGGTCAGCATCGAGGCCGACGGCCAGCGCGCCTCGGTCGAACTCACGGTCGCGGACGCCCCAAACCCCGCCGACCTGCTCGCGATCGATCTCACGGGGAGCGATCCCGGGTCCGTCACCGTCGACTGCAGCGTGTCGACGCTCACCCGGACCGACGACGGGACGGCGATCGGCCCGGACAGCCAACCGGCGGTCACCCGGCCCGCGACGGTTCGCGTCGCCCCGGTGACCACACTGACTGGCGATGCCCGCCCACAGGACCTCGACGGCGACGGCCGCTTCGAGGATATCACCGGCAACGGCCGCGTGGACTTCCCGGACGTCAATGCGCTGTTCGGCGGGTCCGATCGACCGCTGGTCTCCGAACAGACCCACGCGTTCGATTTCAACGACGACGGGTCGGTCGGGATCCAGGACGTCCTGGCACTGTTCGAGTCAGTCTGAGACACCGATCGCGGACCGCGCATCTGGGCTGGCGGCCCCGAACGTTGCCGGTGACGCCGTGAAACATCGCACTGCCCGACGATCGCCGCTCGGACTCCGCTTATCGTTCGATAGTGACGTGTGACTCGGTGACGGCCGTCACGCGCCCGTCGATCGAGGCGTGATGCGGGAGGCCGATATCGCCACCGGGGTCGGCGATTCGGTCACCGACCTGGACCTCGTCGCCGGGCCTGACGATCGGGTCGCCCCGATTGACCAGCCCTTCGTAAGCGGTGTTCGAGAGCAGCGGCACTCGCACTTCGTCGGGATCGATCCCCGCTGGATCGCGTTCGAGTTGGCGGGCGCGCCACTCGCGTGGCCCGAGCACGTTGATCCGACCCTGGCCGATGGTGTGTTCGTCGGCGAGTCCGCGATCCAGCACGAGGAGGGCGTTGGTGCGTTTGGTGACGCCGAACGCGTCGGGATCGCTGATCTCGAAACTCCAGCCCGGACCGCCGTCTGCGAGCAGTTCGGTCGAGCCGATGCCGCTGGGCCGACCCGCTGCGCCGAGGAGGTCACGCACGGGGGTCCCGACGGGCACGCGCAGAAAGCGGTGGCGTGGCGTGTCGCCGTCGACGTGGACGTACTTGTGGGTGACCGGCCGGCCCTCCGCGAGCGCACGCCCGACGTTCACCATCGTCTCGGTGTTCTGGACGATCCAGCCGTGATCCATCGGGAGGTCCCGCCCGATGACCGTCCCGCTGATCTCCCGGAGGAGGACACTCTCCATGCCGAACTCGTAGCGGTCGGGCGTCGTCGCGATCACGACGCCTTCGGGGTCGTCCAAGGGCAGGTCCTCGGGCGCGTGGACGGGTGCGCCCGTGGCCTTGCGGAGTGGATCGATCCACTCGTCGCCGTATTTGGCTTTCGTCCCGATCACGATCGTATCGAGTGGGTCAAGGAGTGCCTCGAACAGCGCGGCGAGACGGTCGGCGTGTTCGACGCCGAGCCAGCGATCCTTGATGAAGTCGGGTTCGCTCTCCTGGTGGTTGACCAGCAAGGCCTCGACCTCGTCGAGACGCTCCCACTTCGCGTAGGACGGAAAGCCTGCACCGCCGGCCCCGGCGATGCCGGCGTTTCGGATGCGGTCGACGACGTTCGCGAGATCGAATCGATCGGGCATGCGGCCCCGTCGCCCGCTCGGGACAAGAAAGTCGGGGCCGTCGACGCTCTCGCGGGCCGGCGGGTGGCGACCCGCGCGCTTTTGAGCGGGCGGACCCGAATCCCGCCGATGACCGACGCGGCCTGGGAGGAGTATTTCGGCTTCGACGAGCCGTATCAGAGCCAGGCCGACGCCGTCGAGACCGCCATCGCGACCGCTCGCGACGGCGGGTATCTTGCGCTCGAAGGCCCCTGCGGGACGGGCAAGACGATGGCCGCGCTGACCGCCGCGGCGACACTCGTCCGAGAGGACCGTTTCGAGCGCGTCCTCGCGGTCACCCCCGTCAAACAGCAGTTAGCGCAGTTCGTCGACGACCTCCGGACGCTGAATCGCGGGCTGGAGGAGCCACTCGCGGGTGTCTCCCTCGTGGGAAAAAGAGATCTCTGCCCGCTCGCGCTGGGTGAGATCTTTCCACCGAAGACCGGTGTGCAATCGCGGTGTGAGGAGCTTCGCGAGCAGACTGCCGACCTGGTCGAGGGCGACGGGCAACGCGACCCCGCCGGGGAGGTGGCACTCGGCGGCGACGTCGACGACGCGTGGTGGGATCCCGGGCGAGGCCGTGACCTGGCCGCCCACGCCCGGCCGGATTCGGGCGGCCAGCAGGCTCTCGGTGGGCGGTCGTTCAGGGTCGCCGGCGTCGACGCTCCCTACCGGCCCGAACAGCCACGCGCGCCCGAGGCGATGGCCGACAGCGATGACCCGCCGCTCTACTGTGCGTTCGAGGCCGACTGGTACGCCCGGAATCGTGGCTCGCCCGTCGGCTTCGACGCCGGAGAGGGCCACGTCGTCGCGCCCGAGGACTACTTGCCCGCCGCGACCGAGGCGGGGATCTGCCCGCATCGGGCGATGACGGTCGCGATCGATCACGCCGACGTGATCGTCGGCAACTACAACCACCTGTTCGGTGGGGGCGGACGCGCGCTGCTCGAAGCGATCCTCGACGACCGCACGTTCGTGATCGTCGACGAGGCCCATCGCCTCGAAGAACGCGTCCGGGACCTGCTCTCCGATCGGGTCGGCCGCCAGACGCTCGTGCAGGCGCGCAACGACTGCCACCGGATCGTCACGTACGCCAAGAGCGATCCCGAGCAGAAACGCGCCGTACGGCGGCACTGTGACCCCTACGACGTACCCCTCGACGCGATCGAACGTGCGCGGGACTTTTACGACGATCTGATCGGGTGGATCGACGACCGCGCCAATGCCCACCTGGATCGCGAAGTCGACGGGTGGCCCGAGGATCCACCCGAGGAGTCGATCGAGATTCCCCTGCGCGACCCCGAGACGGCCGAGCGCGACGATATTACCGGGCGAGCGGCCGCCGAGGGCTACGATGGATCGGACTGGCGCACCCTCGACACCGTCGGCGCGGCCGTCGAGGACACCCTGCGCGAACTCTCACTTGCTCGCTCGCCGGTCGTCGCCGCGGTCGGGACGATCTGTCGGCGGTATTACGAACGCGACCAGATCGACGTGCTCCGCGAGATCGAACTGGAGTACAGCCCCCGCAGCGACGACCGCGTCGAGGGGTATCGCGCTCACTACACCGCCGGGCTGGTCGCCTACGAAACGTTGCCTGCCGAATCGCTGGCCCGAACGTTCGACGAACTCGGTGGGGGCATCCTGATGAGCGCGACGCTGTCGCCACTCGACGTGTTCGCCGAGGTCGCGGGGCTGGACGCCCTCGATCGTCCAATCGCGACGCGATCCTATCCGCTGCGCTTTCCCGAGGCCAATCGCGCGTCGTGGATCGTCGACGCGCCCGCCTACACCGCCCACAATCGCGGCGACCCGGTCGCCGACGAGGCTGCCTGGTCGAGCACACGCGACGCCTACGCCCAGATCCTCCGGGCGGTGGGCCGGAGTCCGGGCAACGCGCTGATCGCGATGCCGAACTACCGGGAGGCGCGGTGGGCCGGCGAGTACCTTCAGGGCGTCCTCGACCGCGCAGTCCTGATCGATCAGTCTTCCTCGGCCCGGGCGACCGACGAGCTGAAATCGGAGTTTTTCAGCGGGCCGGGGAAAGTGATGGTCACGAGCACGCGCGGGACGCTCACCGAGGGCGTCGATTACGACGGGTCGAAACTCGCGACCGCGGCGGTCGTCGGGATCCCGCTGCCGAACGTCGGCTCACCGCGCGTCCGGGCGGTCAAACACGCCTACGGCGAGCGCTTCGGGGCGGATCGGGCCTTCGAGTACGCGCTGACGGTGCCCGCGGTCCGGCGTGCGCGCCAGGCCATCGGCCGGGTGATTCGGGGGCCCGAGGAGGTCGGCGTGCGCATTCTGGCCGGGCGGCGCTACGTCGAGGGCGCACGGCACTCCGTGCACGCGTATCTCTCGCCCGGGGAGCGCGAGGAGTTCGTCCGGATGACGCCCGACTTTCTCGCGGATCAGATCGCGGGGTTCTGGGACGGGCGGTGACACGGTGACAACACGCTCTCGATAGCGGTTCGAGATGTCCTTTCGACGGATCGGCGCGGAATCTGCTACGTGTCGTCGCAGCCCCAGGTATCGTGGTCGCTCGTCGCGTCCGTCGGTTCCGTCCGGTCGTATCCATCGAACTTGGCGAACGTGCCACCCGGCTGCGTGACGACCTCGACCCGGATGCGGTCGTCAGATTCCAGGTGCCACCGGAGTCGATCGCCTGCCTCGATGTCGAGTTCGCGCCGAACGCGGGTCGGGATGACCGTCCGGGTGCCCTGGACAGTGCTTACGGCGTCGACATCGTCGCCGCTCATATCGGCGCAACGCGATCGAGGACGAAAAGCGTCGCGACGACACGTCCACAATCGGTTCGGAGACCACAGTCCCCGTCCGCCGAACCGTTTTCACCCCACCGGACGACCCCCGCGTATGGCGAGCGTCAGCGACACCTACATCGAGAATCGCGAGCGCATCCAGCCCGACGACGTGAACAACTACGGGACTGCCCACGGGGGCAACATCGTCAAGTGGATGGACGAGATCGGCGCGATGTCCGCGATGCGCCACGCCGAGACGACCTGCGTGACCGCGCGGATCAACGAACTCCACTTCGAGCGCCCGGTCCCCGAGGGTGAGATCTGTGTGATCGAGTCGTACGTCTTCCGTGCCGGCCGGTCGAGTATCGACGTGCGCCTGCGGGCCTATCGCGAGGAACCGCGGACGGCCGAGCGCGAGCAGACCACCGACTCGTATTTCGTCTTCGTCGCCGTCGACGAGGAGATGCAACCCACCGCAGTCCCGGAGTTGACCGTCGAGAGCGATCGGTGTGAGCGTCTGCAACGCGACGCGCTCGACGGCCTGGAGTGACTGGTCCGCCGACGATCGCCAGCGCCGCTGGTCACACGCGCCGTGCTCCGACACCACTTTGCCGCGGGGCCGGTACGGGCCGGTATGGACCCGAAACGCGAACTCACGAGCGTCGACTGCCGGGCGCTCGTCGCCGAACTCCGGGCGATCCGGGGCGCGGCCCTCGAAAAAGCCTATCTCTACCCCGAGCGCGATCTCCTCCGCCTGAAATGTCGCGAGTACGACCACGGGCGGATCGAACTCCTCTGTGAACTCGACGACCCCAAGCGCGTCCACCTCGCGGATCCCGATCGGGTGCCCGACGCGCCCGAACGGCCGCCCGACTTCGCGATGATGCTCCGGAACCGACTCAAGGGCGCGGAACTCGCCGCCGTCGAGCAGTTCGCGTTCGATCGCGTCATCGAACTGCGCTTCGAGCGATCGGACGACGCGACGACGATCGTCGCGGAACTGTTCGGTGACGGCAACCTCGCCGTGCTCGACAGCGAGGGCGTCGTCATCGACTGTCTGCGAACGGTCCGCCTGCGGTCGCGAACGGTCGCGCCGGGTGAGCCCTACGAGACGCCCGAAGCGCCGTTCGAGCCGTTCGAGGCCACCCCGGACGCGATCCGCGAGCAGTTTCACCAATCCGATTCGGACGTCGTCCGGACGCTCGCGACCCAACTCGAATTCGGTGGGCTCTACGGCGAGGAACTCTGCTCGCGAGCGGGCGTCCCCTACAACCTCGACGTGAGCGAAGTCACCGACGACCAACTCGACGCCATCGTCGACGCGATCGACGCGCTGGGTGACCAGCTCGAATCCGGCGATCTCGACCCCCAGATCTATCGCGAGGACGACTCGCCCGTCGACGCGACGCCCGTCGCACTCCAGGAGTACGAGGACCTCGACGCGGAGTCCGTCGACTCGTTCAACGACGCACTCGATCGGTACTTCCACGAGCGCGCGCAGGTCCAGAGCGCCACGAGCGAGAGCGCGGTCGATTCTGGACCGGACTTCGACCAGGAGATCGAGACCAAACAGCGGATCATCGACCAGCAGGAGGGCGCGATCGAGGAGTTCGACCGCGAGGCCGCACAGTTGCGCGAGCAGGCCGAAGCGCTCTATGCCCACTACGATCTCGTCGCGGAGGTCCTCGAGACGATCCGCGAGGCCCGCGAGGCCGATACGGCGTGGACGGATATCGAGGCGACACTCGACGAAGCCGCCGAGCGCGGGATTCCGGCGGGCGAAGCCGTCGAGGGCATCGATCCCGAGTCCGGCACGGTCGATCTGACGATCGACGGCGATCGAGTCACGCTCGATCCGCGAAACGGCGTCGAGAAGAACGCCGATCGCATCTATCGCGATGCGAAGTCCGTCGAGGGCAAAAAAGAGGGTGCGAAACAGGCGCTCGAACAGACCCGCTCGGAACTGGAAGCGATCCGCGAGCGCCAGGCCCGCGCCGCAGAAGCGGACTCCGGCGCGGACGCGGACGACGAGGAGTCCGCAGACGACATCCCGACCGACTGGCTCGCGCGTGACTCGATCCCGATCCGCAGCGAGGAGGACTGGTACGAGCAGTTCCGCTGGTTCCGGACTTCGGACGGCCTGCTCGTCATCGGTGGGCGCAACGCCGAGGACAACGAACAGATCGTCAAGAAGTACCTCGGGCCCGGCGATCGGTTCTTCCACACCCAGGCCGAGGGCGGGCCCGTGACGGTGCTGAAGGCGACGGGGCCCAGCGAGTCGGTGCCCGACGATCTGACGATTCCCGACCGGTCGCGCGAGGAGGCCGCGCAGTTCGCGGTCTCCTATTCCTCGGTCTGGAAAGACGGGCGGTACGCCGCGGACGTCTACGAGGTCGGGCCCGACCAGGTCTCGAAGACGCCCGAGAGCGGGGAGTACCTCGAGACCGGCGGGTTCGCGATCCGCGGCGATCGCACCTATCACGAGGACACCCCCGTCGGTGTCGCCGTCGGGATCGCCTGCGAGCCAGAGACCCGCGTGATCGGTGGGCCGCCGGCGGCCATCGAGAGGCAGGCGGCGACGGCGATCGAACTCGAACCCGGAAGATACGCCCAGAACGACATCGCGAAACGCCTCTACAGGGAGTTCAAAGACCGATTCACCGACGAATCCTTCGTGCGAAAGATCGCGAGTCCCGACCTGATTCAGGAGTTCTGTCCGCCCGGTGGGAGTCGGATGGTCGAGGAGTAGCGGGTCCCGGTCGCCGGGAGGTCGGGCTCAATCGTCCTGGATCGGTGTCTCGCCGCGTTCGTACCCGGGAGCGCACTCGCTGTCTCTCCCGGTCGGTGTTTCGGGAGTGGACACCGGCCCAGGCTTCGGAG
The DNA here is from genome assembly GCF_003058365.1 of Halococcoides cellulosivorans. Taxonomy (NCBI): domain Archaea; kingdom Methanobacteriati; phylum Methanobacteriota; class Halobacteria; order Halobacteriales; family Haloarculaceae; genus Halococcoides; species Halococcoides cellulosivorans. Next base: position 502,094 of record NZ_CP028858.1, read on the forward strand.
TCCCGACGAGCACCCCCAGGAGAAAGTAGTACAGAAACGGCGTGAGGACGACGAGCGCCAGTATCCAGGGGTTCTCCGGCAGGTTGCCGTTCACCGTGATGCTCATGTAAGTCACGAAGCAGGCGATCGCACCGGAGTGTTGGATCGAGGGGAGCGCTTCGAGTTCTGTCGTGGCACGATCGGGAGCGAAAACGATCGGCACGTGATGGTCGGTCCCGAGGTCCGCCCCGAGTACGAACACGTATCCCAGGGGAACGAGGGTGAGCGTGGCCTGTACCGTCCGATTCGACGGGAGGAGATCGAACAGCGCGACGCTCGTTGCGACCAGCACACAGCATGCCACGCCGTAGCGATGGACGCGCGGTATCGCATCGGGGTCCCACGACCAGCGCTCTGATGCGAGGATGGCGGCGTCGGCAGTCAGCGCGAGCACGATCGCGAAGACGAATCGGGTGCCATCCCCGAACTGGACCTGCCCGGTGAGGAGGACGAACCCGACGACCACGAACAGCGCCACCGGCAGTCGCTCCCGCTCGTCCATGTCGATCGGTCAGGACGCGATCGGTCATATGGATTGTCATCGCTGGCGACGTTTCGGGCTCGTCGGGACCCCACCGCAGACCGACAGACACGTGCCCACGCCGCCCGACCCGCCGGTATGCGCGTCGATTCGCGCCAGCCAGTCGAGGGCGGTCGCGAGCGCTGGACGCTCGTCCCCGAGTCCCTCGACGATCTCTGGCACCTATCCTTTGTCCTCGAACCCGAGGATCTCGTCGCGGGCGACACCACCCGGCGGATCCAGCGCAACGAGGAGAACCTCCGGGACACCGGCGGCGAACGCGAACACCTCTGGCTCGAACTCGCGGTCGAGTCGACCGAGTTCGCGAAGTTCGCCGACCGCCTCCGCGTCGGCGGCGAGATCGTGGACTGCTCCCGGGAGGACCAGCTCGGGATGCACCACACGATCAACGTCGAGGTCCACGACGAACTCGAAATCGAGAAGACGTGGAAGCCCGACCAGCGCGATCGCATTTCGGATGCCGTCGCGGCGACCGACGCGCCGAGCGTCGCGATCGCGACCGTCGAGGAGGGCCAGGCCTATCTGCACACTGTCGCCCAGTACGGCACCGAAGAGCGCGCTTCGATCAGCGGGCCCACAGGGAAAGGCGAGTACGCCCGCGATCGCGAGGAGTTGTTCGAGGACCTCTATGCCGTCCTCCAGCGGACCGACGCCGACGCCCTCGTGCTCGCGGGCCCGGGCTTTACCAAACAGGACGCACTCGACTACATCGCGGATCGAGACGCCGATCTCGCGGGGTCGATCCGCACGGTCGATACGAGCGCGGTCGGCGATCGCGGCGTCCACGAAGTGCTCAAACGCGGCGTCGTCGACGAGATTCAAGACGAGACCCGCATCGCCGCGGAGGCCGCGTCGATCGACGAGGTCATGGAGCGCATCGGCGCGGACGGCGCGGTCGCGTACGGGCCCGAGTCGGTCGAAACGGCCGCCGAATACGGCGCGATCGAGGAGTTACTCGTCCTCGATCGGCGCCTCCAGCGCGCCCGCCGCGGCGAGGCCTGGGAGGCGATCGACGCCGAGGCGATCATCGAACGGACCGAACAGCAGGGCGGCGACGTGACGGTCTTCTCCGCGGAGTTCGACCCCGGTCAGCAACTCGCGAACCTCGGCGGGATCGCCGCACTCCTGCGCTATCGGATCGACGAGACCTAATTTTCGACCGTGGCCACGTACTCGGTGAGTCGATCGACGGCGGTCTCGATCCGCGGGGTGAGCATCGAGAAGCGCAACCACTCAGACCGGGCGTCACCGAACGCCGCGCCGGGCATCGCGGCGACGCCGCCCGACTCGATCATCTCGAAGACGGCGTCGAAACTTCCGCCGACGCCGGGCAGGCGCGCGAACACGTAGAACCCGCCGTCGGGCTGGTAGTACTCCGCACCGATCGCGTCGAGCCCGGCGGTAAAGGTCGCGATCCGATCCTGGACCCGACGGCGATTCGTAGCGTACCAGTCTGGCCGGGTGGTTTCGAGCGCCCGCGCGACGGCGCGCTGGCCCGGCCGCGTCGTCGCGACGTTCGTGAGCAAATGCCGGGATTCGATGTCGTCGATCAGATCGGCGGGCGCGACGAGATACCCCACCCGGAGGCCCGGGACGGCGAGCGTCTTCGAGAAGGAGTTCGTCACGACCGCGGGCGCGTCCGCGTCGAGTGCGCTCTGGTGGCGACCAGCAAAGACGAAGTGGTCGTACACCTCGTCGCTGATCAGGATCGCGTCGAAGTGGGCCGCGATCGCCGCCAGTTCGTCGATCGCGTCGGCCGAGAGCGTCTGCCCCGTCGGATTGTTCGGTGTCGTGATCACGACCGCGGCGGTGTCGGTGCTCGCGGCTGCGCGGACGGCGTCGGGATCGAGTCGCCCCTCGTCGTCGACCGGGACGAGTCGTGCCCGGTTGCCGAGGAGACTCGCCCGACCGGCGTAGTAGGGATAGACGGGGTCGGCGGCGACGATCTCTGACCCCCGCTCGGCGAGTGCGGTCGCCATCGCGACGTGATTGGCCGCGCCGGCGCCGTTGGTCACGAGCACGCGCTCCGGGTCGACACCCCGTCGATCGGCGATCGCCCGCCGCAGACGGTCGAGACCGGCCGCTGGCGGGTACTCGTAGGCGTTCGGATCGGCGGCGGCCATCGATCGAAGCCCGTCGCGCACCCCCTCGGGTGGCCCCCAGTCGGGACTGCCCCGGGCGCAATCGACCACGTCGCGGTCGGCGCTCCTGGCGGCGGCCATCACCCGATAGAACTGCGGGCGTCGATACTCCATCTCACTCGGAGGCTTCGATCGGCCCCGATTCGTACAGTCGCGCACCGCAGTTTCGACAGACGAGTGCGGCGACGTCGTACGTTCCACAACACGACTCGACGGTCTTCGAATCGAAGGTGACGGCCTCGTCACACGCCGGGCAGACGTCGAGGAACAACCGGACGCCAGAGACGATCTCGCCGCGCCGCCGTGTCTCGAACTCCTCCCACCCGTCGACCCAGTCGAGCAGGACCGCCGCGATCGCCACGTCAGCGAGGATTGCGGCCTCGCTGGGGTAGGCTCCGATGTTCCGCTCTTTGAAATACAGTGTGACGGCATCGCCGTCGCGTTCGAACCTGATCAGATCGGGATCGACGCCGAGCCACGGCCGTGCCCGGTCGAGTGCGTCGTCGAGGTCGTCGATCGCGTCGAGTTCTCCCCGGACGGCCGCGTCGGCGCGATCGGTGAGTTCGAAGTCCGTGCCGTCGGGCGTCTCCTGGAGCACCCCCTGGTCGAGCAGGACTTCTTCGACGCTCTCGACCTCCTCGTTGGATGCGTCGCTCGCCATCTCACTCGTCCAGCGGCGGCGATTCGTACAGCCGATCGCCACAGTTGTTACACGAGATCGCAGCGGTCTGATAGTGGCCACAGCAGGACTCGACCTCTTCGGTCTTGAACGTCACCTCTTCGCCACAGGCCGGACAGATCTCCAGGAAGACTCTGATCCCGCTGAGGATCTCGCCTTTCTCGGTGATCTCGAAGCTATCCCACTCGTCGATGTACTCCTCGACGATCGCCGCCGCCGAGACGTCGGCGTACAGCGCGGCCTCCGAGGGGTAGACCCCCGCGGGGATGCCGTCGACGAGCACGCGAAAGGCGTGTGGGAACTGGTCGAACTTCACCTCGGCGTCCGGGTCGGCCTGCTCTTTGAGCAGGTCGAGCAACCGCTCGCGGGCGACCTCACGATCGTTGACGGCGTCGAGTTCGGCGCGCATCTGCTCGTCGAACGCGTCCGTGAAGATCAGGTCCGTGCCGTCGTCGTTCAGTTCGAGAATACCGTTCTCGATCAACAGCGACTCCAGGTCCAGTTCGTCGGTTTCCGTGGCTGACTCCTCTGACATGGGTAGTGTGTGGGTGCCGCCTGGCCGACCCCCGATTCGACCGGCGGCTATTCCCGTCCCAAACTGTCGGGCCGCTGGCGTTGAAAACGTTGCGTTCAGGCCCCGCGCTCACCGCTCGTCGGGACGCTTTTGGCCGCGACGCTCGTCGCTCCGACGATGGGAAACGCCGATCTCCGCGATCTCGCCGTCCTCGAACCGATCGATCCCTCCGCGATGGCCGGCGCGACGATCGCGATCGACGCGCACAACTGGCTGTATCGGTATCTCACGACGACCGTCCGGTGGACCAACGCGGCGGCCTACACCACCAGCGACGGTCGGGAAGTCGCGCACCTCCTGGGCACGCTCAAGGGCCTGCCGACGCTGTTCGAGGCGGATCTGACACCGATCTTCGTCTTCGACGGCGCGACCGTCGATATGAAAGACGACGAAGTCGCTGACCGGCGCGCTGCCCGCGAGCGCACCGAAGACGCCCTCGAAGACGCCCGCGAAGCGGGCGATCCCGTCGAGATCGCGCGTCTCGATTCCCAGCGTCAGAGCCTCTCGCCCGAGATGATCGAGACCACGATCGAACTGCTCGATCACCTCGGCGTTCCGGTCGTGAAGGCCCCCGCGGAGGGCGAGGCCCAGGCCGCCCACATGGCCGCGACCGAGGCCGTCGACTACGTCGGCACCGAGGACTACGATGCGCTCCTCTTCGGCGCACCCCAGACGCTCCGCCGACTCACGTCGAGTGACGACACCGAACTGATGGACCTCAAGGCGACGCTCGACGAACACGCGATCTCCCGCGAACAGTTGATCGACGTGGCGATCCTCTGTGGCACCGACTTCAACGACGGCGTCTCCGGTTACGGCCCCGTGACGGCCGTCGACGCGGTCCGCGAGCACGGCACTCTCGCGGGCGTGTTCGAGGCCGAGGACGTGTTCGTCGAACACGCCGACCGGATTCGCGACCTGTTTCTCGACCCGCCGGTCACCGACGACTACTCGTTCGATACCTCGATCGATCCGGACCTCGAGGCGGCCCGCGCGTTCTGTGAGACCGAGTGGGAGATCGCGAGCGACGAACTCGATCGGCCGTTCGAGCGCATCGAGGACACGCTCGTCCAGACCGGCCTGGATCAGTGGGGGTGAGGAGATAGATCTGGGGCGTAACCGTGACCGAACCGATGGGCAATCGCGATTCGGGCCCCGGCGGATTCGGACGGTCGGCGCTGACTCGGTGCGTGTTGTGGGTAATGGTGGGCAAGACATATCCTGCACCAGCCCCGACAGTGGAGTATGACGACCGTCGAGGCCAGTGACCTCCAGACGAACGAGACCGACGAGAGGGGCCGGGTCTACCTCGGGACGGAGTACGCGAACAAGCGCGTCACCGTCGCCGTCGTCGAGGTCGAACCCACGAGCCCGGACGAAGAGGAGTTAGCCGCCGCATATCGAGACACCTCCGAGCGGGCCACGGAACTGGCTGCCGAGTGGGACGCGGCCTCCGACGAGGCGTGGGATGCCCTCGACGATGCCTGAACAGGGACCCATTCGGCGGGGCGATGTCGTCATCGTTCGACTCGATCCAGCCGAGGGCCACGAGATGACGAAAACCCGACCGGCGGTCGTGGTCCAGAACGACGTCGGCAACGAGCATTCGGGGACGACCATCGTCGCCCCCGCGACGGGAACCCACCGTGGCTATCCGTTCGAGGTGGCGGTCGACGCGGCGGACTCGCCGTTCGAGACGGACTCGTCGATTCGGTGTGATCAGCTTCGCGTCGTCTCGATCGACGAGCGGATTCAAGGGGTCGTCGGGCGCCTCGACGACGAGACGATGGCGGCCGTCGACGACGCGCTTCGGGTGAGTCTGGGGCTGTAGGAGGCAGATTCCGAACTCATTCCGACCGATCGTCGACGCGCTCGCGTCCACGTTCGTTGATCTTCGCGGGGATATCTGCGACGTCACTCTCGGTGAGGTCGCTCTCGGCGGTGAGTTCGTCCATCACCACGCGAACCTTTCTCCGCAGACTGTTCTGTAACGGTTCGCCGTACTCCGGCGGATTTCGCCACGGAGAATCGACGATCTCGTCGAGTTTGACGAGGATACGGTCCTGCTCGGACGGGGAGAGTGTGCTCAGATCGTCCTCCGCTCCCGGTGCGAGTTCCCAGGTCCACCCCTCCTCACTCATTTGTACCAAATTTCTCGCGCGCCTCGTCGGCCCTCGTCGTCCGCTCTTCGCGGACGGCCTCTTCGGCTTTCAGGAGCGCAACCAACTCGTCCCGATCGAAGGTCGGGTTCTCGGTGGCGTCCCGGAGCGCGTACCGGATGTACTCGCTCCGGCTGTTGAATCCGCGGCCCTGCCAGGTCTCGTCGATCTCGTCCAGAAACGACTGCGTGAGCTTGAAGTTGACAGTGACGACCTTGTCGCCACCGCCAGGACCCGTGGTTGCTCCGGACATATAAGCGTATTACGATAGTGGTACCAGTAAGCGTTGTGGAGGAGGGCCCTCACAAACGAATCGCTATCCACTTTGTCGTCTGAGCGGCTGAATATGGCCTGAAGTGGACGATTTGTCGGGTCAATCACCGACATTCACTCTGTTCGAACGTGTCAACCATCAGGATGTGGGTGTAGATCCTGGTCGGAGGGCGTATTTTGTCGTCGTCGAGCGACCCAGTCGCCCCCGAGAGCCGAACACTCTTGTGTAGTACGAACGTACTACAGTATATGGCTCAGTCCGACACCACCCCTGACGGGAACGACGAGAAGGTCAATCTCCGACTACCGAAAGACTTCCTCGCTGACCTCGACGAGCAGTGGCAAGAACAGGGATACAACTCGCGTTCGGAGTTCATGCGCGAGGCGCTCCGCGATGCGGTCCACGGCACACGGCTCTCGACGCAGACTCTCGAAGACCTGTTGGTGAGTCACCGGCAGTTCGAGGACGGTCAAACGGTGAGCGCCCAGGAAGCGCGGGAACGGTTCGGTACGGATGAGTGATTGTCGGTGTCCGCTCACCGACTCTCGCGCTGTTCGACCTTGTTCAACTCGATCAGGAGCCGAAAGATCGCCTTCACGAGGTTGGCGTCCACGTCGAACTGCTCGGCGTTTTCGCCAGCGCGATCCATGACGCGGGTTTCCTGGTCTTCGTCGGTCGTCGGGAGGTCCTGCTCGGCTTTGACCTCCGCGATGGTGTCGGCGACGTAGGTGCGTCGTGCGATCAACTCGACGAGTTCGCGATCGATGGATTCGATCTCCTCGCGGAGCTCTGCCAGACTCATGTCGTCGGGGACCGTCGGGCTCACAGTACCCTCGCCCCCCGTGTGCGTGTCGTCGTGAACCACGTTCGTCCCTCGCGGTGATCCCACCTATCGGCCACAGCCTCTAAGTGCTCCCGATTGCCGACCGCGACGACGCTCGGCCCGGTGCCCGACAGCGAGACGCCGCGCGCGTCGGCCATCGCCTCGACCATCGGATCGGGATCGAAGCCGAGCGCGGCGGCGTACGCCAGGCCGTTGACGGTCATCGCCGTGCCGTACTCGCCCGACAGCGCCAGGTCTGCGACGTGATCGGCCATCGGCGCGATCTGTCGGCAGCGCTCGACGTCGGCGTCGGCGGAGTGAGCGGTGGCGGGTGGCGTCCAGACGAGGACGTCCCAGTGGACCCGATCGCGGACGAGCAAGTCGTCTTCGTCGTTGTCGGTGACGACGAGGCCGCCGAGCATGCTCGCGGCGGCGTCGTCGAACGCGCCCGTGACGGTCACGCCCGCGTCACGGGCGGCTTCGACGCCGATCCGGGTCGCCGCGGTCCGACTGCACGCGTCACCGGCGTCGAGGGCGTCGAGTGTCGCGAGGACGGTCGCGTTCGCGGCGGCACTCGACGATTTCAGGCCCGCGGCGGTCGGCACCGAACTTTCAGTCTCGACGTGGCCGCCCTGGCCGTCACCGAAACGGTCGACGACGCGTTCGACACACCGCTCGATCAGCGCGGTGTCGCCGTCGCCGTCGGTGATCGCGCCGGTGATCGACCCCGAATCGTCGAGCGTGACTCGCGCGGTCGTCTCGACGTCGATGGCGAACGCCGACCCGGTCCCCGTCGCGAGTGCGTTCAACACCGTCCCCGCTGCCGGTGCGGCGGCTGCTCCCTGCATGGTCGGCTTCCTGCGGCCGTGTACTTACCGGTGGCGACTCAGAGCCGCTGCAGTTCGATTTCGACGACAGTCCCGTTCTCGTCGGTGCGTGTCTCGACGCTGCCGCCCGACCGGTCGATCGCGTGGTGGGCCAGCCAGAGGCCGAGTCCGCGCCCGTGGAACAGGGGGTCGACCTCGGCCGCCCCTTCGAGAATCGACTGCGCGGTCGGCGGCAGGCCCGGCCCCTCGTCGACGATCCGGATGCGGACGGTGTCGGTCCCCCCGACCGAAATCGTCACCGTCGGTGCGTCCTGGTCGGCGTGATCCAGGCCGTTCTCGACGAGTTGGTACAGCCCACTCTCCAGTCGCGGGATCGCCAGCACCGTCAGATCGTCCGGGCAGGTCACTCTGAGTTGTGACTCGGGGAACGCACGACGAGCGCGCCGGGTGACCCGATCGATCATCGCGGAGAGATCGACCGGTTCGACGGTCGGCCGGTCGGTGAGGAGTTCGACGATTTCACGCTCCATGTCGGCCAGATCGACCAGATCGTCGGCGGTTCCGACGATGATCTGTGCGAGGTCCGCGACGTCCGCGGTGGGGTCGTTCGCGATCAGTTCGGCGTACCCGCGGATCACCGTCATGCGATTCCGGATGGTGTGGCGCAAAATTCGGTCGAGGACGCGCAGGTGACGCTCGCGTTCGCGACGGTCACTGATGTCACGGAAGATGTACAGCGAGGCGGGCTGGCCGTCGAGGTGGATCGCTGCGGCGTGTAACTCGACGGGAACGATACTCCCGTTCGGGCGGTGGAAGTCGACTTCGATCGCCGGTCGGCCCTCCAGACAGTCGTCCGCGTGCTCACAGTCGGGCAGTCGGTCGGGCTGAGCGGTCAGGGCGGCGATGGGTCTGCCTTCCAGTGTCGATCGGTCCCGAGCGAGGATGTCGGTCGCGCGGTCGTTGACGAACTCGATCCGGCCGTCGCGGACGATGGCGATGCCGTCGGGGCTCTGCCTGACGAGCGTGGAGTATCGCTCGCGCTCCTCGGCAAGTTCCTGACGGTGACGCCGCCGTTCGGAGACGTCGAGGACGAACCCCGAGATGACACCCGTCCCGTCCGGGAGTTGCCCGGTGAGACTCGCGTTCATCGACAGCCAGATCGACGCGCCGTCGGCCCGCCTGGCCTCGTACTCGAAGTCGGTGACCGATCCGGTCTCGTGAAGCTGATCGAGAAACTCCTGGCGTGTCGAGGGATCGACGTACAGGTCGGTCGTGAGGTCCTGGTAGGTTTCCAGGACGTCCTCGACGCTGTCACACCCGAGCATCGCCGCCAGTTCGGGGTTGATCCGGAGGACGTCACCGTCGACGGTGGTCTGAAAGATGCCGACGGGGGCGAGATCGAACAGCCGATACCTGAGGACGTGACTCGTCGTCGCGTCGAGACGGGCGCTCAGATCCGGAAACTGACAGTGTGTCCGCACGAATGCGCCAGTCTCGTCGTACTCGGGAATCGCGGCGACGTGGACGCGCTCGATACTTTCGTCCGCGAGTTCGAGATCGAACGTGCCGCCGGACACCGACCCGCCCATCGGGAGACAGGATTCGAGTATCGCGACCCCGTCTCGGCCGGCGAAAAACTCCTCGATCGGATGGCCCATGACGGCGTCGTACTCGTAGCCGGTCCGATCGAGCCAGTTGTCACTCGCGAATTCGATCGTGCCGGTGGATTCGACCACGACCGTCGGGACGCCTCTCGGGTCGGCGCTCTCCCGCCCGGTCGTCGACTGGTCTGTTCCGGTCGGCATGCGTTTACCCCGGTCCAGGTTCCCGACACGTTCGAACCATCATAAATTATCGATATGAACAATGAACGTGTATCCCCAAAACTGTGTTGGCCACCGACACGGCCGAAGTGGCCCGGGGGGTGTCGCGGGCCCCCCGACGGCGTCTGTCGCAGACCGGACCCCTCGTTTCGGATCGACGCTGTGGCGGGCCGCGGGCCAACGACTCATGGCGCTGGCCGACAGACGGGGACCTATGAAGACGATCAAAGACAGCGTCCACGACCACATCGACGTCGGCGGTGTGGCCCTGGACCTGCTCGACACCCCGCCCGTCCAGCGGTTGCGTCACGTCTCCCAACTCGGGACGGCGACGCTCGTCTACCCCTCCGCGAACCACACCCGCTTCGAGCACAGCCTCGGTGTCTACCACCTCGCGGATCTCGCGCTCGATCACCTCGGCGTCGAGGGTCGACAGGCCGATCGGGTTCGCGCGGCGGCACTGATCCACGACGTCGGTCACGGACCGTTCAGCCACAACCTCGAAGGCCTCGTCGCCCGCGAGACGGGCCGCGAACACGACGAAATCGGACCGCTCGTCGAGGAGAGCGCGATCGGACGCGTGCTCGCAGACCACGGCCTCGACCCCGACGCCGTCGTCGATCTGGTCGCCGGTGAGGGCCGGTTGAGCCAGATCATCGCGGGCGATCTCGACGTCGACCGGATGGACTATCTCGCCCGCGACGCCCACCACACCGGCGTCCCGTACGGCACCGTCGATCACGGCCGACTCGTCCGCTCGCTGGGCTTTTTCGACGGCGATCTCGTGCTCGGTGCGGACAGCGTCCAGACCGCCGAGAGTCTGCTGATCGCGCGGGCGCTGATGAACCCGACGGTGTACAACCACCACGTCGCCCGGATCGGGCGGGCGATGCTCGAACGCGGGGCGCGCGCCCTCCTCGATACGACGGCACCGACCGCCAGCGAGTTGCGCCGGATGGACGACCACGAACTCCTCGTTCGCCTGCGCGAAACGCCCGCGAGCGCGCCGATCGGGCGGCGGATCACCGAACGCGATCTGTACAAGCGTGCGGTCTGGGCCGAGCGGTCGGCGGTGCCCGCGGAGGTGATCGACGCCGACTACGAGGGGATTCGTTCCGTCGAGGGTGAGATTGCGGCGGCCGCCGAGATCGACCCCGAGCGGGTGATCGTCGACGTGCCCTCGCGCGCGCCGATGGTCGAGGGGTCGGCCCGCATCCTCGTCGACGGTCGGACTCGCCGGTTGGCCGAGCACTCGACGCTGGTCGGCGCGCTCGAATCCGCTCGCGACGAACAGTGGCGCCTCGGGGTGTACGCGCCTGCCGACGCGACCGACCGGGTGGGCGAGGCCGCGGTGCGCGTGCTCGGCCTCGACGGCGCACGCGTCAGCGAGACACCGCACGGCCTGAACGCCACGCTCGAACAGTTTCGGGGCGAAGAGTGATTCGCGCCGTGGACCGGGACGTTCGTGCGGAGGAAAGCGTGATACACGCGGCGCCGTGAGCACTGCCATGCACCTCTCCGGGACGCTCCTCGTCGGGCCCGAGTTCGAGCCTTGCGAGGGCCGCCTCCACGTCGCGGACGGCACGATCGAATCGATCGAACGCACCACGGTAAACAGCGACGCGATCGTGATGCCCGCGTTCGTCAACGCTCACACCCACCTCGGGGATTCGATCGCCAAGGAGGCCGGCGAAGGCCTCTCGCTCGACGAACTCGTCGCACCGCCCGACGGGCTGAAACACCGCCTCTTGGGGCAGGCCGACGACGAGACGCTCGTCGCGGCGATGGCCCGATCGATCCAGTTCATGGAACGCGCGGGCACGGCGGCGACCCTGGAGTTCCGCGAGGGCGGTCGCGACGGCGTCGCCCTCCTCGATCGCGCCCTGGCGGGGCAAGCCCTCCGGGCGGTCACGTTCGGACGTGGCGATCCATCGGTCCTCGACGTCGCGGACGGCTACGGCGCGAGCGGGGCCGCCGATCGGGATTTCACCGCCGAACGTGCGGCGGCCGCCGACGCCGACGCGCCGTTCGCGATCCACGCCGGGGAGGTCGACGCCCGCGATATCGACCCCGCGCTGGATCTCGATCCCGATCTGCTCGTCCACATGGTCCACGCCACCGAGGCCCACCTCGACCGCGTCGAACGCGAATCGATCCCCGTGGCGGTCTGTCCCCGGTCGAATCTGGCGACCGGGGTGGGTCGCCCGCCGATCGCCGCACTCCACGACCGGACGACCGTCGCGCTCGGGACGGACAACGTCATGCTGTCGAGTCCGTCGATGTTCCGGGAGATGGCCTATGCCGCCGATCTCTCGGGGGTGCCTGCCGCGGAGATCCTCGCGATGGCGACCCACAACGGCGCGCAGATCGCTGGCCTCGACGGCGGGACGATCACCGAGGGCGCGCCCGCGCGATTGATCGTCCTCGACGGCGATTCGGACAACCTCGCGGGCGTCCAGGACGTGCGCCGCGCGGTCGTCCGCCGCGCGAGTGTGGCCGACGTGACCGACGTTCTCTTGCCCGAGTGACGGTCTCTCGGGACCCGGCCGGATAGACGACCACGAACACGCTCCCCACGTGTGACGCGGCGAGAACGCTTATCATGCGCCCCGTGGTATCGCCACACATGTACGACCGGATTCTGGTCCCGACCGACGGCTCCGCAGAGATGGAGACGGTGATCGATCACGCGGTGAATCTGGCCCAGGACCACGGTGCGACACTGCACGCCGTCTACATCGTCGACACGGCGACGATGGGGCGGATGCCGGTCGACTCCTCGTGGGACTCCCTGGCCGAGATGCTCCGCGAGGACGGTGAACGCGCGCTGGCGACCGTCGAAGACCGCGCGGGCGACGTGCCCGTCGAGCGCGAGTTGCGCGAGGGCGCGCCGAGTCGAGCGATCGTCGAATACGCGGAGGCGTGCGACGCGGACGTGATCGTCATGGGGACGCACGGACGCGGTGGGATCGATCGGCTCCTCCTGGGATCGGTGGCCGAACGGGTCGTCCGGACCGCGACGGTGCCGGTGCTGGTCGTCCCGGTCCGGACCGCGGTCGACGAGACGACCGAGCGTGACTGAGTCGACCAGCGGTCGGTCTCGCCGCGTTGCGTTCCAATCTACTGCTCCCGATCGAACGGTCCGGTCGCCCCGTTCCCACACTCGAAGTTATGCTGGTTGGCGTCCTAGCTCATGTACCATGTCATCAGCAACCAAGAAATCGTCGCCCCACCGGCCGATCCTCTACGCAGATCCACCAGGACAGGCCGATGACGAGTCGACGGCATCGGATGCGGTCGGCTGTCCACATTTCGCCCGGAGTGGGCCGTTCGATCACGTCCTCTTCGTGGTCCCCGTCCACGCGTTCGATCGGGCCCGTCAGACCTGGCAGTGGCTTCGAGACGCGGACGACGCCCCCGAATCGGGGGCTGCAGTCGTGCTCTCCCCGAGTCACGCGACGAGTCCGGACGAGGTGGCTGGACTCGATCAGATCTGCATCGATCCGCACGATCTCACGGGCATCTCGATCGTTCTCTCGAAGTTTCTCGACGAGTACGCCGATTCGTCCGACCGTCTCGCGATGGCGTTTCTCGGCCTCGAACACGCCCTGAGCTATCACGATCCCGATCTCGTCTATCGATTTCTCGATTCGATCATCGCGACGGCGACCCAGCGCGGTGCCGACGTCCACGCCCACATGGATCCGGACGCCCTCGACGACCGACCCCGGAAACTGCTGTCGTCGCTGTTCGTGCCCGCGGGGCGATCCGGGTCGGCGTCGAGCGGTCCGGAGACCGCGAGTAGATCGACCGGGGCAGCGTCGTCAACCCCGACCGACGATCGGACCGCGGCGCCCCTCGAAACCGGGAACATTCCGTTCGATCCGGAGACACTCCAGCACACGGTCAGCATGAGTGCCGAGGAGATCGACGCGTTCCTCGACAGTCAGGGCCACGGTGTCATCAGCTTCGATGGGACGCCGCCGTATGCGATTCCGATGTCGTTCGGGTACGATACCGAAGACCGGGTCGCGTATCTCCACCTCTCCGAGTGGGACGGCAGCGAGAAGGCTCGCCGATTCGAGGACTCCGATCGCGTGTCGCTGGTGGTATCGAGCTTCGAGACGCCGAGCGAGTGGGCCAGCGTCATCGTCGACGGCACGCTCACGATGGCGGACGACGCGATCGATTTCGATCAGTTGCTCCGCGTGTACAACAAAGCCGACGTCGCGACGATCGACGTGTTCGATCGCCCGATCGACGAGATTGACATTCGGTGGTTCGTCCTCGAACCGATCGAGATGGTCGGGCGCCAGAGCACGAACCGGACCGAATCGGAGTGACTCACTCGGGGGCGAGCGCTCGCGCGCTGGCCGCATCGTCGGGTGTCGCGACGCCAGTCTCGATCGACCAGGTCTCGGTGTGAGAGACGGTCTCGCCGGGATCGACGGTCGCGAGCGGGCCGAGCGTCTCCAGTTCGAGCAGGTCGTCGGCGACGTACACCTCGAAGACCGACCCGGCGTCGGGATAGGTCGCCGTGGGGTCGGGATCGATCGATTTGACGAATGCGGTGCCGTCCCGGACGTACGCGCCCCAGCCGTCGGTACCGGTGACGCCGACCTTGCAGTCCTCGCCGGGGGCCTGATCGACCAGCAGGTGGTCGTCGACCCGGGTGAAGCGGTCGTCGCTGGCGTCGGTGTACGGCCAGTAGACCACCGATCGGTCGGGCAGGTCGTCCTCGGGGTCGCCACCGGCCATCGGCAGGACGGCTCGCCCGCCGGCGGCACAGACCGTCACCGCCCACGGCGCGAACTCGATCGGCCAGAGGCCGTCGTTGGTCAATCGGTGCGTCAGTTCGACGACCGGGCGGTCGGGCGCCATCGAAATGTCGATCGCCTTGCGCACGCCGGTCGTCTCCTCGGTCGGCGCGGTCAGCGTCATGCCCCGATGCTCGCGCTCGACCGCCAGGGGGTCGTTGTCGGGTTCGTACGTCCGGGGGACGGACTCGGGGGCGTGCCAGAGGCGGTGCCCGCCGTACATCGTCCACTCGTCGCGGTCGGTCGCGCCGAGGTGCTCGCCCTCGTAGAGGAGGTTCGCGCCGTCGATCGGGCCACAGTGGACCACGCGGGGGCCCACGGCCGTCGGCGCGACGAGTTCGATCTGGCCGTTCGAGACGCGCACGCAGTCGGTCCAGCCCGCGTAGTCGGTGGTAGTGACCTCAACAGGAGCCATGAGTCGGTTGTCGATCGGTCGCACGGCGTGACCTTAATCTTCCCGACGGGACCCACGCTCTGGGGTGATTGGTGGCGACTGGTAACAAAAGAACTATTTACTGGCTGTCGAATGCCGGGGTATGCACGCCGTCGTCCTCGCGGGCGGGTACGCCACACGACTCTGGCCAGTCACGCGCAACCGCCCCAAGATGGTGCTCCCGGTCGGCAATTCGGCCATCATCGATCGGGTGCTCGCCGCGCTCGACGCCGACGATCGTATCGAGTCGGTCTTCGTCAGCACGAACGAGCGGTTCGCGAGCGACTTCCGAGCGCACCTCGCGGAGGCCCCCTTCGAGAAGCCTCGGCTCTCGGTCGAGGAGACGACCGACGAAACGGAGAAACTCGGCGTCGTCGGCGCGCTCGCTCAACTCGTCGAGCGCGAAGACATCGCGGACGAGGATCTGATCGTCGTCGCCGGCGACAACCTCGTCGACTTCGATCTGAGTGCCTTCCTCGACCGGTTCGAGGCGACCGGCGATCCGACGCTCGCGGCCTACGACATCGGATCGCGCGAAGACGCCTCGGCGTACGGCATCCTGGAGGTCGAGGACGGCCGTGTCGTCGACTTCGCGGAGAAACCCGATCGCCCGTCGAGCACGCTCGTCTCGCTCGCCTGCTATGCCTTTCCCGCCGACGGGCCGACCTTTGGCGAGTATCTCGCGGGCGACAACAACCCCGACGAACCGGGCTGGTTCATCCAGTGGCTCGTCGATCGGACGACCGTCCGTGCGGTCACCGTCGACGGCGCGTGGTACGACGTCGGCACGCCCGAGAGCTATCTCGACGCGGTCGCGTGGGCGCTCGACGGCGACTGCCTGATCGACGACGCTGCGACCGTCGAGGACAGTACGATCGGCCCGAACGTCCACCTCATGCCCGGAGCGGAGGTGATCGACTCGACGGTGTCGAACGCGGTCGTCTTCGAGGACGCGACGATCGAGGCCTGTGACGTCCGCGAGTCGATCGTCGACCGCGAGACACACGTCGCGAATCTCGACCTCGCGGGCGCGCTCATCGGTGCGCACACCGAGATCAAAAACGGCCACTCACCGTAGTTCGGCGCGCGGAGCGCGGTCTCTGCGCTGGGGGATGCGATCGGTGCTCGTCTCGAACGGCAGTCGGTATACACAGTTATCCCATTTCCCACGATCGTTCGCGATATGGCCGAGAAGAATCTGCTCGGGGATGGCATGCTGTTCGGTATGGCTCTCGTCGTGGTCGCCAGTCTCGGAATCTTCGGAGCAATGGTGTACGGTCTCGTCGCCGGTGTGGATCCCGGCCCGTACGGATCGATCCCCGCGGCGACGGTGCTGGCGGGACTCGGTGTCGCTGGATCCACCGTCGGGTATCTCTCGACCAGTGGGCGACTTGCTACCGCCGACGCCACCCTCGCCAGGGATGGCGGAATGGCCTGTCTGTTTGCGGGCTTCATGTTGGCCATCCCGCTGACCGGGACCCCACTGCCAATTGGTTTCCTGCGGCTTCTCGGTGGGGTCCTGTGTGGGGCCGGCGGGATCGTCCTGTTGGGTCTCTCCCTCTGGCCTGATGCGATTCCAGACTGATCCAGAAGGGCTCAGGTGATCGCCGTTCAGTCCTCGACCGCGAATTCGACGTCGAGGTCCGCGCCGTCGGCGAGCGCGTCGATCAGGTCCCGATCCAGATCCGCCGCGGCGGCGTCGGCCTCCACGGCCACCGTTCGATCGTCGACGTAGTCGCTGGTCCGGACGACCAGGCTCCGATCGTTCTCGAAGGTCAGGTCCGGGTCGCCCCGGGCGGTGACGCGGTCGGTGTGGCCGTCGGCCTGCAGTTCGATCGTGATCGTCGCGTCGGCGGACTGGCAGGCGGCAACGAAGTCGGGCGGGAACTCGCTGGGCACCGCATCGCTTTCGATGCCGACGATGCAGTCGCCCGCCGGCGTCAGAAAGTCGTCGCTGGTGACCTCGAAGGTGCTCTCGTGGGCGGCGCTGACGTGCTCGTGACCGTGGGCCTGCAACTCGACCATGGCGGCCGTCGCGGCCCGATGCGGGAAGGCCCGTCGAAACGCGGCGAGCGCCGGACGCTCGCGACCGGTCCACGGTCGTGTGGGTGCGTCGCAACGTTTAATCCACTCTCGCGCGTACGAAACGATATACCGCCGTACTGGGGCGTGGGGTGACCCCGGGCGGCGACGACCACCCATGACACACGAATCACGCGATACGGGCCGAACAGGAACTTCTCGCCGCCGATTCCTGAAAGCTGCGGCGGGGTCGGGGGCACTCATCGCGACGGCCGGGGCGGGGGCCCTGGGCGGGGTGAACGCCGCCGATCACGGCATTCCGACGCCACAGCTGTCGGTGAGTGGCAACACGATCGTCGATCCCTCGGGCAACACCGTCAAACTCCGTGGGGTCAACATGGCCGACTCCAAGCGGCTCGACGTCACCGCGCCCGCACGGGGGATGACCGCGACACAGGTCGTCGAGATGCTGACCGACGAATCGCGGGACTTCTACCCGCGGGTGATCCGGATTCCGGTCCAGCCGGTCGATATCGGTGAACACACGCCCGGATCGATCGACGGCGCACCCGAACCCGTCGCGTTCGACGAGGAGCAACTGCGGGACTACATCGACACGCACCTCCGGCCGGTCGTCGACACCGTCGCCGCGAACAACGTCTACTGCATCCTGGACTATCACCGCCACTGGAAGCCCCTGGAGTGGGCCGAGGGCCAGACCGGCCCGATCAATCAGGACCTCCACGAGGAGGGACTCCTGTTCTGGGACGTCGTTGCCGAGGAGTTCGGTGACGAGGACCACGTCCTCTTCGAGGTGTACAACGAACCGACCGAACCCGCGCTGTACGGCGGCCAGCCCAGCGACACGTGGGTCTGTGACCTCTGGAGCCTGTTCAAAGAGCAAGTCCAACCGTGGGTCGATACGATCCGCGAGCACTCGGGCAATCACGTCATCGTCGGGTCGCCCGGGTGGAGCCAGCACATCCAGGGCGTGCTCTGTGAGGAGTTCGACGGTGGGAACCTCTCCTATACCTACCACATCTACGCGGGCCACGCCGTCAGTCAGAATCAGGGCTGGGCGCTCGGCGAAGAGTCCGCGAAGGGCGGCGGGACCTACGGCGTCTACGAGCAGGTGCCGATGTTCGTCACCGAGTTCGGCTGGCAGAGTGATCTGACGATCCAAGACCACGGCTACGGGGCCGCGACCTACCTCAAGGGGACGACCGAGGAGTTCGGCAAGCCGTTCATGGAGTTTCTGGAGTCCAGCCCGGCGATCAACTGGACGGCGTGGTGTGCCGACCCGGTCTGGCTGCCCGCGATGTTCGACCTGGGCGACTGGGCCGGCGACGGCTACGTCGACTCGGTGGGCAACCCCTACGAGGACGAGATTCCGACCGAGTGCGAGGAGTTGCCCTGCGAGTGGGATCTCAAACCCGATCAGGCCGACATGGGCCAGTTCATCATGAGCACGCTCGCGGACAAGCGCGACGACATGATCCCCTCGGGCGAGATACCCGACACGACGACCACCACCCCGGGCGGCGAGACGCCCGACTGGCCCGCGGGCGCGACCGACCCCGACGGCGACGGCCTGTACGAAGACCTCTCGGGTGACGGCGACCTGAACTTCCCGGACGTGAACCATCTCTTCCAGAACTCCGATTCGAGTGCGGCACAGGCCAACACGCAGTTCTACGACTTCGATGGCGACGGCGACCTCGACTCCCAGGACGTGCTCGCGCTGTTCGAGTTGGTCTGATCACACTGCGGGTCGAGTCACACCGGGAATGGGTCGCAATATCGCTTGCCTCGGGCGGTAGGAGTGTAGGACGGGCGCGCTCCGTCCGAGACGGTATGCAGATAATTTATGATGCCGAAGAACATAAATTAGCTGTACGCAGCACTGGCGAGGGGACCGTGCGTGTACGTCACACATGACAGTCCGAGATCACACTACGTCCGACCGAGCAGAGCGGAACCGAACGACGCGACGAACCTTCTTGCGGGCGGCGGGTGCGACAGCGCTGGCGGCCGGCATCGGGACGGCCTCGCTGTCTGGCACTGCCGCGGCAGCACCGAACGACTCGTTCGTCGAGACCGACGGCGCACAGTTCGTCATCGACGGCGAGCCGGTCTATCTCAACGGGTCGAACAACTTCTGGCTGATGGACACGTACTACGGGACGCCGTCGTTGCACGACACGGTGTTCTCGCTGTACGATCGCCTGGGGCTGAACTTCGTGCGGACCTGGGGGTTCAACGACGGCGAGAGCGAACACGGGCCCACCCTCCAGCCCTCACCGGGCGAATACAACGAGGAGGCCTTCGAGCGGTTCGACTCACTGGTCGCGAAAGCCGGCGAGTACGGCATCAAACTCGTGCTCCCGCTGGTCAACAACTGGGAGGAGTACGGCGGGAAAGGCCAGTACGTCAGTTGGGTTGACGGTGCGTCCAGCGGTGACGACTTCTACACCAACGAGGAGTGCAAACAGCTCTACAAGGACTACGTCGAGTACGTCCTCACGCGGGAGAACACGATCACTGGCGTCGAGTACCGCAATGACCCGGCCATCGCCGTCTGGGAACTCGCGAACGAACCGCGGGCGTCGTCGCTCTCGGTCGAGGAGCTGACGGGCTGGGTCGAGGAGATGTCCGCCCACATCAAATCGATCGACTCCAATCACCTCGTCTCGACGGGCAGCGAGGGCTTTTACACCGGCGGCGAGCACGGCAGTTCGTATCCGTACCGCGCGAACGAGGGCGTCGACTACGTCGCCCAACACCAGGTCGACACCATCGACTGCTGTTCGTACCACATGTACCCCATCGCGTGGAATCTTGGGGCGGACAACGGCAGTGACTGGATCGCTCAACACCACGTCGACGCTCAGGAGACCATCGGCAAGCCCGCTTACGCCGGCGAGTTCGGACTCTCGACGAGCGACGTCTCGATGAGCGAGCGGAACAGCTACTACCAGGACTGGTACGACACGCTCGACACCGAAGACGCCGCGGGCGCGATGGTCTGGCAGGTCGTCGACGGCTCTCGTGAGAGTCCGCCGCGACTCGACAGTCCGACCCATGGGATCTACGAGGACGACACCGAGACGCTCTCGATCGTCCAGGACTACGGCGCTCGGGCGCGTGCGAAATCGGGTACCGCCCTCGAACCCGACGCCCCGTCGGCCCCGACCGGCGTCGGCCTCTCCGGGCGGACCGACACCTCGATCGACGTGGTCTGGAACGCGACCGTCGGGTGGGGCGCGGGGGCGGACCACTACGCGGTCACCCTCGACGGTGAGGAGGCGACGACCCTCCCCGCGGGGACGACGTCGACGACCGTGACGGGCCTCGATCCGTCGACCGAGTACACCCTCGCAGTCCGTGCGGTCGACGTGAACGGGACGCGTTCGGCCTCGAGCGAGACGGTGACGCTCGCGACGCTGCCGAGCGAGGTCTCGACGGTGGTCGACCCCTGTGCGGACACGAGTATGCTGGCAGAGGCGTCCGATCTGGACGCGCTCACGACCGACACGACCAACCCCGAGTACTTCGTCCGGCCGGACGGTGAGGCCGACGACGCCCGCATCAACCGGAGCGCCGCCGAGGACGTCGCGATGGTGTATCGCGTCGACGGGGACCTCCTCGATCTGGCCGTCGAGTTCCACGAGAACGCCTCCGAGGGCGGCGATATCGAGTACTACGAGTCGACCGACGGTGGGGCGAGTTGGCAGGCCGTCGAGGTCCGCCGGACCGAGTACAGCCCGCCGAGCAGCGGTGGCTGGTCGAGTCAGTTGCACTCGAAGACCGGGTTCTCCGAGGGTGTCGACCGCGTAAAACTCGTCCTCACTGGCGGGAGTGCCGCCTGGGCCGTCCAGGTCGGGACCGTCGAACTCACCGTCGGTGACGGCTCCGACGAGCCGGCGGCCCCGCCGGCCGTCGGCGGGAGTGCGAACGCGCCGACCGATCCGGACGGCGACACGCTCTTCGAGGACGTCGACGGCGACGGTGAGCTGAACTTCCCGGACGTGAACACGCTGTTCCAGAACACCGAGTCGGCATCGGTCCAGGACAACGCCGGATTCTACGACTTCTCCGGCGACGGTGTCGTCGACATGCAGGACGTGCTCGCGCTGTTCGAGTTGGTCTGATCGACCCGATCGATTCGACGCTCGCGTCTGCGCTCTGGAGCATCTGAATCCGGGTGCTGGCCGCCCTATCCACGTCGAAATAATTTAATATTATCCTGGTTGAATACTTTAAATATATATTTAAATTATAAAAAATACATTTGGCTCTCGACCCCGTATCGACTGTGGACTGTGACAGAACCGTCCTGCGGCGTCACAGGGGACATTCGAGAGATGACACGATCGCTCACAGAGGCGCTGACGCGCTGGGGATTCTCCGACACAGAGGTCGACGTCTACCTCGCCGCGCTGGAGGCGGGCCAGGCACCGGCCTCGGAGATCGCAGACACAGCAGACGTTTCGCGGCGTCACGTCTACCGCGTCAGTGAGCGACTGGCGGAGGTCGGCCTGGTCGACGTTCGAGACCAGTATCAGCCGACACTCATCCGGGCGACGCCGTCGGAGGAGGTCGCCGAGATCATGCAGCGCCGCCAGAAGACGATCGTCACCGAGATCGACCAGCACCGCGGCGGGCCGGACGAGCCGATCGGTGGCGTCGAGGTCATCAAACACACGGCCACCGTGCTCGACCGCACCCGATCACTGATCGCCGCGGCCGACGAGCTGGTGTTCGTGACCGCGCCAGCGGATCTCGTCGAACGGCTGGCCGAGGACCTGCAGGCGGCCCGCGAACGGGGAGTGATCGTCCTGGTGTTCACCGAAGACGTCGCCGGGCTGTCGCAGCCGTTCGAGCAGATCGCGAGCGTCGTTCGGGTGCGCGAGGACTTCGACCTGTTCCACCAGTTCGCCCTGGCTGTCGACTCTTTCCGGGCGCTCGTCGGCACGCCCGAGGCTATGGACCATCACGCCGACGAGCGGTTCGGTCCGGCACTGGCAGTCGAGGGCGAGTACGTCACGCCCCGGATCTGTGCGTCGTTTCTCGAATACGAGTGGAAGCTCGGCGTCGAGCGCGCCGTGCCCGAGCCAGTGTCGCTGCCCGCCACGTTCGAGGGGTTCACTCCGGCGGTCGTTCACGCTGCACTCCACCGTAGCGCAGGGACCGACCTCCACGCGACCGTCGTGACGCGCCCCATCGAGCGGGACCGCTCTGATCGCGACACCAGGACCACGATCGAGGGCGCTGTCTCCGCGGTCCGACAGGGGATCGTGGAACCGTATCGGAAATCGTTCCTCTTCGAACAGTCGATGACGATCGATACCGACACGGGTGAGGTGACCGTCGCCGGTCCGGGTGCGATGTTCGAAGACTTCGTCGCGACCAGGGTGACACTTCAGCGGGGCAGCGATGTGGACTCTTGAGTCCCGATCGTCGCTCACCACGCCTGGCGACGGTCGATTCCCGTGGAGGGACGCGACGGTCGGGCCGTCGGGAGGCGGCGGCCGTGGGGGCGCGCACCTGAAACGGTCTTGGGGCCGTATCGATCCGGACGCGCCGCCGTCTCGACGGTGATCGGTCGGCCGTGTCGGTCACCTCCGGGCGGACTGACCCGAATCCCCGATTCGGACAGCACGGACCGAACTGTGACGAACTACGTCGTCGGGAATCGCCGCGGCGTTTTTGTAACTCCCTGCCGGTCTACAATCACCGCCATGAACAGAGAAAGAAACGGCCGCGCGCGAGCCACGGGGACAGCGTCGACGCCCCCAGCGGCGACGGGGACAGCGTCGACGCCCCCAGCGGCGACGGGGACAGCGTCGACGGCCCCGGCGGCGACGGGGACAGCGTCGAGGCCCTCGACGGCGACGGGGACAGCACCGACGCCTTCGACGGCGGCGGAGACGGCGTCCTCGCGCTGGTCGGGTGATACTCGTGTCTGACGAACCTGGCTTCGATCCGATAGAGCGCCGTGGGCTGTTGAGACGGCTCGGCGCTGGGAGTCTCTGCATGGCGGGGCTCACCGGCACCGGACTCTCGGGGACCGCCGCCGGGCAGTCGGCCCAACCGACCGTGGACCTCGCGACACCCGTCCACCCGGCCCGACACGAGGCGTCTGGACTGCTCTATGGGCTGAGCGCGGACGGCTCGGAGCCGTCGAGCGCGTGGCTCGAACCGATCGATCACGGCCTCCAGGTCGGCGGCGGCGCCCGAATCGCCAGTGGTGGCTGGGGAACGGCCGGAGAGAGCGGGTACGCGGCCCGCTGGGACTCGATCGTCCAGCAGTACGAGCGGGTCACGAGCGGTGGATCCGACGCCGAGTACTGCATCCGGATGAGCGACCTGTGGGGGGCGGACGCCACGCAGGCCGACACCGACCCACACCCGGGTGACGACGGGGACTGGAGCAGCTATTACGACTTCCTCGACCGGATCATGGACGACGTCGAGGCCGCCGGGATGGCGCGCGACGAGATCCAGTACGAGATCTGGAACGAACCGAACATCGATATTTTCTGGCCCCGATCCAGATCGCAGTACCACGAGATGTGGCAACACGGTGTCGAGCATATCCGGTCTCGACAGCCGGACGCCCGCATCGTCGGGCCGGGCCACACTCACTTCAGTCGGAATCTGATGGGCCAGTTTCTCGATATGACGGTCGAGACGGGGTCCGTGCCGGACATTCTCAACTGGCACGTCCTCCAGGCCAACAACGACGCAGTCGAGACGGCATCGGCGGTGCGGGACCTGTTGGCCGAGCGCGGTCTCGAACACCTCGACCTCGAAGTCAACGAGTACGTGCCCTCGGACCGGCAGAGTCCGGGCTACACGGCGTGGGATCTGGCTCGCGTCGAGAAGTCCGACATCGAGTACGCCGCACTGGGGAACTGGTCGTACTGTTGTGCGACGTCGGCGCTGTGTGCGACGCTCACCGAGGACGGGGCGGCACCGACCGGGCGGTGGTGGCTGTACGCCCGGTACGGACAGACCAGGGGTGAGGTCGTCCGCACCGAGGCGACCGACAGCATCGACTCGGCGGCGAACTGTAATCCGGAGGAGACCCAGTCGCGGATCGTCGTGGGAAATCACGGCGTCTCGGGCCAGGTCGACCTGCGGATTCAGAACCCTGACCGCATCAGCGACAGTCGCGTGCGGGTCAAAGTCGAGCGCCTACCCGACCAGGACGGCGGCGCGCTGCCAGCCCCGCTGGTCGCTCAGGACTACGTCACCGACGCCGGCAGCAATCATATGGTCGGCATCGACTGGTCGACACCGACCGACGCGTACGTCGTGACGGTCACGCCGGCGACGCCGGCGGTGCCGGAGGGCATCTATCGCATCGAGGCGGCCCACAGCGGTCACGTCCTCGGTGTCGCGGACGGGGCGACCGACGACGGCGCGGCCGTCACCCAGCAGGCCGATGCGGATGCTCGCCACCAGCGCTGGTCGCTCGACCACCTCGGAGACGGCGTCTACCGAATCGAGAACGTTGCTACCGGGAAGGTCCTGGACGTGGCGGACAGCGGTACCGAGAACGGGGCGACCGTCCACCAGTGGACCGACCTCGGCGCGGACAACCAGCGCTGGCACGTCGAACAGACCCGAAGCGACGTCTACAGGATCGAGGCGGTCCACAGCGGGAAGGTCCTCGATGTCGACGGGGGGTCCTCGGAGGCCGGCGCGACAGTCCACCAGTGGGTGGATCGGAGTGGCGACAATCAGCGCTGGCGCTTCGTCGCGGTCGAGAACGACCAGCCACCGACGCTGGGCGAGCGGGTGCCGACCGACCCGGACGGCGACGGCCTGTACGAAGACGTCAGTGGGAACGGTCGGGTCGATTTCCCGGACGTGAACCTGCTCTTCCAGAACACCGACACCGCGGCCGTCCAGGACAACACGGCGTTCTACGACTTCTCCGACGACGGCACGGTCGATCCGCAGGACGTCCTCGCACTGTTCGAGATGGTCTGATCGGTCGGTGTGCCTGATCGGCGGATCACACCGACGACCGCCGACGGGACGAAAACATCGAACTTAACAATTTAAAATTATATTAATGTAGTTAAAAGATAAAAACACATTTCCGGGATGGAGTCGTACGTAAGTATCAGTCCGTGACGTCTCGTCATGGTGTCACAGGGGAATCCGAAACATGACACGAGACACAGAATCCGAGCCGATAGCGGAATCGGCACCGACCGGCGAGGGTGAATCGACTTCGAAATCGACTGTCGCGATGGCTCGCCGGGAGTATCTCCAGTCTGTCGGGGCCGTCGGCGCATTCGGCGTCGCCGCGTCGTGTGGTAGCGCGGCGGCCCAGAGCGCCGAGGAGACCACCTACGAGAATCCACTCCATGGCCCGGATTTCGCGGATCCGACGATCCATCGGGCCGAGGACGGCACCTGGTGGGCCTACGCCTCGAACATGAGCTACAGCGATCCGGCCAACGAGACGCTGGTGCCGATCCTCTCCTCGCCGGATCTGGTGAACTGGACCGAGGAGGGCGAGGCGTTCGCGTCCGAACCGGGGTGGACCGAGGGGTCGATCTGGGCCCCCGACGTCCACTATCACGACGGCCAGTGGGTCCTCTTTTACTCGAAGTGGCCGGCCGACCGGGACGCCAACGCGGACCAGACGGGCATCGGCGTCGCGACGGCCGACACCCCCGGCGGCCCGTTCACCGACCACGGAGCGCTGTTCACGAATCCCGACCACCCTTATCCCGGCAACACCATCGACCCCTATTTCGTCGCCCACGAGGGCACCCCTTACCTCTTCTGGGGCAACTTCGCGGGTATCTATCACGTCGAACTCACCGCCGACCTGCGCGACTACCGATCGGGAACCTTCGGACAGATCGTCGGGGGTGCCTACGAGGGCTCGACCATCTTCGAGCGCGACGGTACCTGGTACTATTTCGGCTCGACCGGGGACTGCTGTGACGGGTTCGACAGTACCTACGAGATCGAAGTCGGGCGCTCGGAGGACGGTCTGTTCGGGCCGTACTACGATCGCGAGGGGACGCCCATGATGGAGCGCGACGAGTGGAACGCCGGTCCGACCCACCTCGGGGACAACGACCGCTTCGTCGCACCGGGCCACGGCGACGTGACCGTCGACGACGCGGGCAACCACTGGTTCGTCTATCACGCCTACGACACCGAGGGCCCGGAGATCGCCGGCCAGTACGGCTGGCCACCCGCACGGCAGTTGTTCCTCGACCGTGTGTACTGGACCGACGACGGCTGGCCGGTCGTCGGCGGCGACGGCACGCCGAGTCTGACCGCGCCGGTCCCGAACCTGGGGCAGCGACCCGCGCCGATCGAGGACGGCACCTATCGGATCCGAAACGCCCGGAGCGGGCACGCACTGGCCGTCGAGAGCACCGACGCGGGCGCGAGTGCGATCGTGACGACCGACGACGCCGGTGCGCACGACGAGTGGATCGTCACCCGACTATCGGGCGGCGCGTACGTCGTCGAGAACGCGGAGTCCGGCCTCGCACTGGAGGTCGCGGACGCCGCCACCAGCGACGGGGCCGACGTTCAGCAGTGGCACCCGAACGGCCACCCGACCCAGCGGTGGACGCTCCTCGACGACGGCGACGGGTCCCGACTGTGGAACGCCTGCGGGAATGCGGTCGGTGGGCGACAGGTAGCCGAGGTGGCGAACGCCTCGGAGTCGGCGGGCGCGACCGTCCAGCAGTGGACCGACAACGGCGGGAACCACCAGCGCTGGGAGTTCGTGCCGGTCGACGACCCCACGACGCCCGGTGACGGACCCCCGGCGCTGGGCGAGCAGGTGCCGACCGATCCGGACGGCGACGGCCTGTACGAGGACGTCTCGGGGGACGGCGACCTGAACTTCCCGGACGTGAACACGCTGTTCCAGCACACCGAGTCGGCGGCGGTCCAGGACGACGCCGCGTTCTACGACTTCTCCGGCGACGGTGTCGTCGACATGCAAGACGTGCTCGCGCTGTTCGAGATGGTCTGATCGGTCGACTCCGCGACGGCGCCATCCGAACGGTCGCGTGTGATCGCGAGCGTGTCTGGGTGAGCGTTTCGATGATTCCACTCCGAATTTTTCGCGGTGTCTGATTTCGAGGAAAAATCCTTTGGCGCCAGCTGTCGTATCGATGAACGAGTCCGTACAGAACCGGGTGGCGGGGGGAACGGACGTGAGACGACTCTGCACATGACACGAGATATCGAATCACCGGATGGGGAGGAATCGACGACGGACGAGGACGGATCGACCGGGCGGGTCGACCGGCGGGACTACCTGCGCGCGATCGGGGGCCTCGGCATCGGGGGGCTGGGGACGGCGGGCGTCGGTGCGCTGACCGGGACGGCCACGGCCCAGACGGCCTTCGACGAAAGCGCTGCCGACGAGCGCATTCGGGAGACTCAGACGGGCCCGCTCACCGTCGAGGTCGTCGACGAGAACGGCGACCCCGTGTCGGGCGCGTCGGTCGACGTCGAGATGACCGAACACGATTTCGACTGGGGCACGATGGTCAACGCCGGGACGCTGCTCGATCGATTCGGGGAGGGCAGCGACTACCGCCAGTACCTCCAGGAACTGTTCAACACGGCCGTTCTGGAGAACATCCACAAGTGGGCCATCTGGGAGGGCAACATCCAACAGGCCGACGACGCCGTCGACTGGCTCGACGAGCACGGCTTTCGGATCCGCGGGCACACCTGTGTCTACGGCGTCGACTACGCGATTCCGAACGACGTCCTCACGGCGGCTCAGAACGGTGACGGCCAGACCGTCCGCGACCGGACGATGGCCCACCTCCGGGAGATCATCACTCACTACGGCGATCAGATCCAGGAGTGGGACGTCGTCAACGAGGCCGTCCACCGCGGGAAACTCCAGCAAGGCGAGTATTCGGGCGTCGATCCCGAGAACCCGATGTCCAGCCAGACCAAGCCCTGGACGACCGATCTGCTGGCCGACTGGTATCGCGAGGCCGAGTCGGTGATCGAGGCAAACGGCCTCGACGTCGAGACCGCGACGAACGACTTCAACACGATGACGTGGGACCAGGACGAGTACTACGAACAGGTCCAGTTCCTCCTCGATCAGGGCATCGATCTGGACGCGATCGGCCACCAGACCCACCTCGGATCGTCGACGAACCCATCGGGCCAGTCCTGGAGCTACGCGACGATCGACGCGGTCTTCGAGCGGTTCGCCGCGCTCGACGCCAACCAGCGGATCACCGAGTTCGACATGGCCGGTGACGGCTGGAGCGGGCAACAACAGCGCGCCGAGGCGTTCCGGGCCTTCCTCAAGACCGCCTACGGCCACCCCGATGTCGACCAGTTCGTGATGTGGGGGATGTGGGACGAGACGCACTGGCGCGACGAAGCGCCCTTCTTCGACGAGGACTGGTCCGAGAAACCTGCCCTCGACGTCTGGCGCACCCTCGTCCTCGACGAGTGGTGGACCGACGCCTCCGAGACGACCGCTGACGACGGGACCGCGACGGTCGACGCGTTCCTCGGTGAGCACGACGTACGCGTCGAGACGAGCGACGGCACCACGGTCACGGAGACGGTCGCGGTCACCGACTCGTCCGCGGGCGCACGGATGACGGTCACCGTCGACGTGCCGACCACCGAGGGCCCGAACTGGGTGTCGGAGCCAGCGCCGACCGATCCGGACGGCGACGGCCTGTACGAGGACGTCTCGGGCGACGGTGACCTGAACTTCCCGGACGTGAATCGGCTGTTCCAGACCACCGAGTCGACAGAGGTTCAGGACAACGCCGAGTATCTCGATTTCGACGGCGACGGCGACGTCGACATGCAGGACGTCCTCGCGCTGTTCGAGCGGGTCTGACCGACCCGAATCCGTCCCGACGGCACTCGATCGGACCGAATCGTGGTCTCGGAGGGGGGACCGACCGGCCACACGCGACTCACAGATGACTCGAAACCACACCACGACAGATCCGGACGCACAGGTGACCACAGACGACGCCGACCGCGCAGCGACTGACGAATCACGCACCGACCCCGGGGGTGGCCGCGTCGACCGCCGGGACTACCTCCGCCTGATCGGCGGTGTCGGGATGGCCGGGGCCGCCGGGTCGATCGCTGGCCAGGCGACGGCCCAGAGCGACGACTGGGAGGCCGCCGCCGACGAGCGCATTCGCGAGCACAGGCAGGGCCTGCTGACCGTCGCAGTCGTCGACGAGAACGGCCAGCCAGTGCCCGACGCGACCGTCGAGGTGGCGATGCAGTCTCACGACTACTGGTTCGGGTACGCGATGTCGGCGGACTTACTCGACCAGACCGACCCGGGCCACCCCTATCGCGAGGCGCTGAAAGAGGACTTCAACGTCGTCTGGTTCGGGAACAACCACAAGTGGCGTTTCTTCGAGGAGAATCAGGAGCGTGCCGACCGCGCCACGGCGTGGGCGAAAGACAACGGCCTCGACATTCGGGGGCACGTCTGTCTGTGGGCCAACGTCAACGCCTGGCCGATTCCCGGCGACGTCGTCGACGCGATGGGCCTCGACCACCAGTCCGGCGAGAGCGGCCCCGACTTCGACGCCCAACACGTCGAGGACCGGAGCTTCGAGCACGTCCAGACGATCATCGACCACTACGCCGACTTCGAGTACGACGGCACGTCGTATGGCTCCGTGATCGACGAGTGGGAGGTCATGAACGAGGTAGTCCACGAACCCGGATTCATCAAGGCCGTCAACGGGGTGCCGGCCCCCGACGACGCGCCCGACATCGACCCCGTCACCGATCCCGTGCTCGCGGACTACTACCAGCACGCCCGCGACGTCGCGCCCGACGACGTGGGGCTGGCGGTCAACGACTACAACACGATGGAAGGGTCCTACGAGTACGCCCGCAGCGACTACGAGCGTCAGATCGAGTTTCTCGCCGCGAACGGCCACCTCGATTACGTCGGGATCCAGAGTCACTTCACCGAGCAGAGTACGACGGTCTCGCCCCAGGAGGCCCTGGAGGTCCTCGATCGGTACGCCCAGCACGGCGTGCGCCTGCGCGTGACCGAGTACGACGCGACCGGCGACGACTGGTCCGACGACGAGAAGGCCGACTTCTTCGGTGACTATCTCAAAGCCGTGTTCAGTCACGAGGCGACCGACGCCTTCCTCACGGCGGGCGGGAGCGACGAACACCACTGGCGCGACGACGGGCCCTTCTTCTATGCGGGCTGGGACCCCAAGCCCGCCTACGAGGTGTATCAGAATCTGGTCTTCGACGAGTGGTGGACCGACACCGCCGAGACGACCGGTGAGGACGGGACCGCGACGGTCGACGCGTTCCTCGGCACCCACGAGGTGCGCGTCGAGACGACCGACGGCACCACGGTGACCGAGACTGTCTCGATCACCGACTCGGACGCCGGTCGACAGATCACGGTCACCGTCGACGGATCGACCGCGGACGGTCCGAACTGGGTGTCGGAGCCAGCACCGACAGACCCGGACGGCGACGGCCTGTACGAGGACGTCTCGGGCGACGGTGACCTGAACTTCCCGGACGTGAATCGGCTGTTCCAGACCACCGAGTCGACAGAGGTCCAAGACAACGCCGAGTATCTCGATTTCGACGGCGACGGCGACGCCGACCTCCAGGACGTGCTCGCGCTGTTCGAGATGGTCTGACGGGTCGGGCCGGGACGGACTGAGTCTGCGGGACGGATCGGCACAGTGGGGATCGTTCGATTCCGTCGGGAAAGATTTAATCACGCGTGAGGCTAACATGTAATGAACCAGGTCTGCGAGTCGGGGGGACGGGCGCGCAGACTGTGTGAAATTACACCATGAACGACGACACCACACCACGATCGACCACGGGTGCATCGACCCAGGCGACCACCAGACGACGACTGCTGAAGGCCGCGGGCGCGGCCGCTGCGGGCAGTCTGGTCGGGGTCGGCCTGACGAACTCCGTCAGCGCCTCGTCGGTCGCGTCGGCCCCGCCGCGTCTGGAGCGGAAGAGCAGTTCGAGCAACCTGATCGTCGACCCGCAGGGCAACCGGGTGACGCTCCGTGGCGTCAACATCGTCGATCCGTGGCGGGCGGGCCGGGACGCCCCCTACTACAAGTTCAGGGGCGAGCGGTCGGTCCAGTTGGCGACCAACCACGACAACGGCTGGCACGCGAACATCATCCGCGTGCCGATGCAGCCCAACGACATCGCCCGGCAGGGCGCGGGATCGATCGAACCCGGTGCGTACACCCAGGAGCAACTCGACAGCTACATCGAGAAGTACGTCGATCCGATCGTCGAGGAGTGTGCCTACCAGGGTGTGTACTGCATTCTGGATTACCATCGGCACTGGCCGGACGGCCCGGACTGGGACCAGGCCGACCTCCACGAGGAGATCACCGACTTCTGGGACACCGTCGCGGCGCGGTACGCCGAACAGGATCACGTCATCTTCGAGGTGTACAACGAGCCGACGACCCCGTACAACGGCGCCGGCTGTATCCAGGACTGCCCGGACGTCACCGACGATGGCTCCGAGCAGACCTGGCTCAACTGGCGCGAGACGGCTCAGCCGTGGGTCGATACGATCCGCCAGCACGCCTCGAACCTGACGATCATCGGGTCGCCCCGCTGGAGTCAGTGGACGCTCTGGGCGCCCGAACACGAGTTCGCGGGCGAGAACCTGGGCTACGTCGGGCACTTCTACACCCAGGAGGGCCTGCGCCCGCTGTCGACGTACTTCGGTGAGGCCTCCGAGCAGGTGCCCGTGTTCATCACGGAGTTCGGGTTCGGTGGCTCGGGCAGCCACATGAACGGCACGCGCGAGGAGCACGGCCCCGAGTTCGCGGAGTTTTTCGACACCTACGACGCGGCCCACCCGATCGGCTGGTGTTTCGACTTCGACTGGGGCCCGCCGATGCTCGATCGGAGCTACGAGGTCGCCACCGAGTGGGGCGACTGGATGCAGTCGTTCCTCGCGGACAACTACGGGACGTACGCGCCCGCCGATCCGCATCCGAACGTCTCGGCGCCCGCCGCGCCCGGCGAGGTCGCACTCCTCCAGAAAGCCGACACCACCGTCGAGGTGGAGTGGCCCACCGTCGACGGGGCCGACGGCTACAACGTCTACGCGAATCAGGAGTTGCTCGGTCAGGTGAACGGGCCACCGATCGTCATCGGCGGCCTCGAACCCAGTTCGCAGGCCTGGATCGGCGTCACCGCGTACAACGACGGTGGCTCCTCGGCGTACGTCGAGATTCCCGAGATCAACCTGCTCGGTGAGGGCGAGGGCCCCGACCTGACGCCCGACATCGGCGGTGACGCCGACCCCGAACCGCCGACCGACGAGACGCCGACCACGACCACGCCGACCGACGACGAGCCGACCTGGCCCGACGCACCGACCGATCCCGACGGCGACGGCCTGTACGAGGACCTCTCGGGCGACGGAACGGTGAACTTCCCGGACGTGAACACACTGTTCCAGAACTCCGATTCGGCTGCCGCCCAGGACAACGCGCAGTACTACGACTTCGACGGCGACGGCACGCTCACGATGCAGGACGTCCTCGCGCTGTTCGAGACGGTCTGAGCGTCGACTGCGTCGACGTCGGGGACGTGGCCCACCTCGGAACGGCAGATTGAGGGGCCCGCCGGGCGCGAGTCGGCACATGGGAACACTCGTCGTCAAGGACGGACGCGTCCTCCGCCCGGACGGATCGATCGATCGAGCGGACGTGCGCATCGACCGCACGGCTGGCCGAATCGACGCGATCGGTGCGGACCTGTTCGGTGACGATCACCTCGACGCGTCGGGCGGCCTCGTCGTGCCGGGACTGGTCAACGCTCACACGCACGTCGCGATGACGCTTCTCCGCGGTGTCGCGGACGACAAACCGCTCCAGGCCTGGCTGGAAGAGGACATCTGGCCGCTGGAGGCCCACCTCACGCCGTCGGCGGTCCGGGCGGGCACCGAACTCGGCCTCGTCGAGATGATTCGCTCGGGCACGACCGCGTTCGCGGACATGTACTTCCACATGCCCGAGGTCGTCGCCGCCGTCGAGAAATCGGGCCTGCGGGCCCGACTGGGCTACGGGTCGATCACGGTCGGGAAAGACGCCGACGCCGCCCGCCAGGAGTGTCGTGACGGCCTCGCTTTCGCCCGTGAGTACGACGGGGCGGCCGACGGGCGCATTCGAACGGCGTTCATGCCCCACTCGCTGACGACCGTCGGCGAACAGTTCCTCCGGGAGTTCGTCCCCGAGGCCCGCGCGGCGGACCTGCCCGTGCATCTGCACGCCAACGAGAATCGCGAGGAGGTCGCCCCGATCGTCGAGGAGCACGGCCAGCGCCCACTGGCGTACGCTGCGGACTGTGGCCTGCTCGACGCGGACGACTTCCTCGCCCACGCCGTCCACCTCGCGGACGGGGAGATCGATCTGCTCGCGGAGCGCGGAACGGGCGTGGTGCACTGCCCGGCGTCGAACATGAAACTCGCGAGCGGGATGGCCCCCGTCCAGCGCCTCCTCGACGCGGGCGTGCCGGTCGCACTCGGCACCGACGGCGCGGCCTCGAACAACGATCTCGACGTGTTCGGAGAGATGCGCGACGCGGCGCTGGTGGGCAAACTCGCCGCCGACGACGCGAGCGCGGTCGACGCCCAGAG
Source organism: Halococcoides cellulosivorans (assembly GCF_003058365.1). Lineage (NCBI taxonomy): Archaea > Methanobacteriati > Methanobacteriota > Halobacteria > Halobacteriales > Haloarculaceae > Halococcoides > Halococcoides cellulosivorans. Next base: position 535,936 of record NZ_CP028858.1, read on the forward strand.
CGCGGTCGAAATGGCGACCGCGGGCGGGGCGGACGTCCTCGGCTTCGAGTCCGGGCGGATCGAGGCGGGCGCGAACGCCGATCTGGCCGTCCTCGATCTGGACGCGCCGCATCTGACGCCACAGCACGACCTGGTGAGCCACCTGGTCTACGCCGCCCGCGGGAGTGACGTCCGGCACACGGTCTGTGACGGCCAGGTGCTCATGGCCGATCGGGAGGTCCAGACGCTGGACGCCGACGCGGTCCGCGAGCGCGCGATCTCGGAGGCGACCGCTCTCCTCGATCGGGCGGCCTGACTCGAAACCATCAATTGGCCGCCGGACGGATCGCCGTTCGATGACGGATCGCGGCGATCGATCACGATTCGACCCACGCGGCTTCTATCGGGCGATCGCCGTGCGCTGGCACCGCTGGATCGAGCGGACCGACAACCTGCTCACGCTGTCGGTGCTGGTCGTCCTCCCCGTTCTCATCGGCGGCGTCACCCTCCTCGCCAACCACGAACCCGCGCTGCCCTTTCTGCTCTTCCCGCCGCTGGCCTCGGGTGGCTACTCGCTGTTTGCCGATCCGGGCGCGTGGCGACGAGACGTCCGGCGGTTCGTCGGTGGCCTGTCGGTCGGGGCGGCGAGCGGGTGGCTCGCGCTCGAAGCCGCGACGGCCGTGTGGTATCAGGTGCCGGCGACGAACGTCCACGCCGGCGCGGTCGCGCTGGGCGTGTTGGTGACGGCACTGGTCACGCTCGCCCTCGACCTCCAGGCTCCGGCGGCGTTCTCGACGGCGCTGCTCGTCCACGTCTCCGGCCCCGGTGGGGTCGACCCCGTGGGCTACGTCACGAGCGTGATCGCCGGGAGCCTGATCGTCGCCGGCGCGTACGTCGTCTGGCGGCGCGGCCTGTACGACCGCCGGGCGGGCCTGCTCTACGAGTCGATCGAGGCCGACGATCAGGTGCTCGTGCCCGTCTACGGCGAGACCGCGACGGCGACCGCGACGCTCGGGGCCCGCATCGCCGGTGCGCACGACGCCGGGCGGGTCGTCTTGTGTGGCCTCCTCGACGGGACGGACCCGCCCGCACATCCGGCCAGCGACGCCGATTCGGTCGACGCGGTCGCGGAGGACCTCGAACGGATCGCCGCGGCGGTCACCGATCGGGTCGGCACGCCGGTCGACGTCGTCGTCGCGCGCGGGCGGGCCGACCGGATCCTCCGTGTCGCTCACGACACCGACTGCGATCTGATCGTCGCGCCGGCGGTGTACGCCGACGAGGGCCTCGCGCCGTTCGTCCGGGCGCTGTTCCAGAGCGACCTCGACGTGCTCGTTCACGACTCCCGGGCGGGCCGGACCGAGTGGAATCGCGTGCTCGTCCCGGTCCGGCGCGCGAGCGACGTCGCCCACAGCATGATCGACTTCGCGGACCGACTGGTGGGGTCGGGCGCGGTCAGCGTCTGTCGGTGTGTCGACGCTGCCGACGAGCGCCCGACCGCCGAACGCGCGATCGAGCGGCTGATCACGGCGTTCGATCGCCCGATCGAGACGCGCGTCGCGGTCTCGCCCCTGGAGACGTTTCTCGACGCCTACGCCAGCCAGTACGATCTCGTCGTGATCGGTGCGAGTCGCGACCGCTCGCTGCCCTCGCGGATCCTCTCGCCGCCGACCTATCGGCGTCTCGCGGGCATCGACACCGACCTCGCGATCGTCGATCGCAACTACCGGTCCTGAGTGTCGAACGACTCGAAGGCGGCTTCGAGGTTGTCGAGTTCGGCACCGAACTGTCGCTCGAAAAACGTCTCGACGCCGGGCGCGTGGCCGTCGACGACGAAGCGATTCGAGAGGCTCGTGCCCGTCTCCGTCTCCGTCAGGCGGTGCTCGCCCTGGATGTCCATCACCGATGAGCGACCCACGAACCGGACGAATGCGGGGGGATCGCGCTCGACGTCGCGGGTGTCGACGCTGACGCGTTTGTCGAGCAGCGGGATCGGCAGCGATATCTCCCAGGTCGCGCGATCCACGTGCTCGGGATCGGCATCGACCGCCTCGACGACGCTGATGGCGCGCGCCCGCTCGATCGGGTCGGCAATGAACGCCCAGACGGCGTCCCGGGGGGCGTCGATCTCGATCGTGCGTTCGAGTTCGACGGTCATGGCCGCACTGGGGTGTCCGTCACAATAGGTGGCGTGGTCTCGGCCGTCCACCCGTTAGGCTAGCGTCTGGACCGCGACGATCGCGGCGACGCCCGCGGCGACCGCGAGCGCGAACCCACCCCCGGCGATCAGGTTGTCTGCCGCGGCGACGGCCATCACGCCCGCACCGAGTGCGGCGACGGCGAGCCCCGCGAGTGCGATGCCGACCGGTCGATCGGTCTGTGTCTCCATGCAGGCTCAACGGAGAGCGCCCACTTCACTCGTTCGCCGCGTCGTCGATCTGCACCGGGCCGGCGTCGCGATCCAGCGCGAGGTTCGTCGCGATCTCGGCGTTTCGAACGCCGAAGTCCGCGGTCTGCTGGAGGGCGACCAGCACCTCACGGACCTGCAGGAGGTCGTCGTTGGGCAACTCTTCGAGACCGTCGAAGATGTCCTGGACCTGGTCGTCGATCGCCTGGAACCGCTCGCGGACGTCGGTCGTCACCCCGTGATCGCGCTCGACGGCGGCCTGGATCGCCTGTTCTGAGATCTTGTCGACGTGATCGTTGAACGCACGGATCTGTTTCATCGTCGAATCCGAGACCGCCAGGGTGTGGCCGTCGGCGTCGCGAGCGATCGTCGCGATGTCTTCGGCGCTGTCGGCGGTGAGTTCGAGGTTCTTCGCGAGCGAGCGATACGCGATCAGCGGAAAGCTCTCGGTGAGGCCGACCGCGCGCGCGAGCGTCGGATCGCGATGCGCCGAGAAGATCAACCGGAGGAGGAGGACGAAGATCTTGTTCGCCTGGCGCTCGCGGTTCAGCGCCCGATCCGCGAGTTCGCGATTCCCCTGGCTGAGCGCGTCGATCGCCTCCGAGCGCATCGTCCGGCCGGTCGACTCCAGGCGTTCGAGCAGGTTCGTCAGCGAGAAGTCCGCGGGATCGACCGAACACCGGATCGAGATCCTGTCGGGCGTCTCTTCGATGACACCCAGGCCCATGAGTTGGGCCTCTGCGTTGTACACCGCGGAGATGTGCTCGCCGTCGAGCGTGGCCCGATCTCCCGATTCGACGGCGATCACACGCCGTCCGAGGACGTACTGGGCGACGATCGCTCGTTCGAGCGTGTCGGCGTCCAGGTCCGACGCGTCGATGGTCGCCGTCGACTCGCCGGAATCGATCGATCCCGGCAGGACGGTGATCGACCCCTGATCACCGATGCGCAGGCTCACCTCGTCACCTTTCTCCACGTCGTACGTACGGGCCCACTCCGCGGGCAGCGTCATCGCGAGCGTCGATGGGCCCAGTTGCTGGACCTTGCGGGTCTCCATATCTCGTCCAGGGTCCCTACGGCCTTGTATCTGCCCCGTTCGGTAGAAGGGTGTATAAGGGCATACTATCGCTCCGCGCAGTCACCGGTATTTATGGTGGTCGGCCTGCTATCTCGATACGCCGGGAACGACGCTTTTCTCGTCTGACCGGCACAAAACCGGCGTCGGCACCTCGCACTCCTCGGCGGGTTCGCGCCCCGGGCGACCCCGGTCGTCCCCTTTCGTCTGATCGACTCCCGAGACCGATCAGGGCGAGAGGTGATCGTCGACGGGTTCGGCGGGCACGCCCGCGACGGTCGTCCCCCGGGGCACGTCGCTCGCGACCAGCGAGTTCGCCGCGACCGTCGCGTCCGCGCCGATCCGTACGCCCGGGAGCACCGTCGCGCCCGTCCCGATCGTCGCGCGATCACCGATCCAGACGTCTCCGACGCGATACTCGTCCTGGAGGAACTCGTGACAGAGAATCGTCGCATCGTAGCCGACGATCACGTCCTCACCGAAGGTGATGCGATCGGGCCACATGAAATCGGGCGTCGCGCCGATGGCCAGTGCGGTCCGTGCCCCGACCTCCGCACCGACGGTCCGGAGGACGACGTTTTTCAGCCGGACGCTGGGGACGTACTTCAGTATCCAGATCACCACGGGCATGAACAGCATCCAGATCGGGTTGCGCGCGCGGATCCAGTGGCTGTACACGGAGTTCGGCCCCGGCGTCGCCGTGCGGTCGAGACGGTCCTGTCGTCGCTCGTCGTCCCCGCAAGCCTCGTCGCTCATCGTCGCCTCTCGGTGCCGGGCGTCGCTCGGTCGGTCGAGACCGGGTCCCTCACGGTTTCACTCGCGCAGACTTGCGAGATGTTCGTCGCGCTTGGCGAGCAGGGCCTCGGTCCCGATGTCGTGACGCACGCGGACGCCCTCCTCACCGATCGCCGCGAGGCCGTCTTCGGCGATCGATTCGGCCTCGGCGATGGTGTCGGCGACGCCGACGACCGCGAACGCTCGCGAGGTCGTGGTGTAGATGCCGTCCTCGCGGGCGTCGACGCTGGCATAAAACAGGAGTGCGTCGGTCTCATCGACGGCGTCGGCGTCGATTTTCGTCCCCGCGGCGGGATCGGTCGGATAGCCCTCGGGGACGGCGTACTTACAGACCGTCGCCTGGGAGGCGAAACTCAGGCGTGGGAGTTGATCGCCCTCGCGCGCGGCGACGAGCACGTCGAGCAATGGGGTCGTCATCACGGGCAGTGTGTTCATCGCCTCGGGGTCGCCGAAGCGGGCGTTGAACTCGACGACGCGGACGCCGTCGGCGGTCAGCATGAACTGGCCATAGAGGACGCCCGTGTAGTCGTCGAGCGCCGCGACGGTCTGCTCGATGATATCGACGGCGTCCATGTACTCGGACTCGTCCATGAAGGGCAGTTCGAGACTGGCCGCGCTGTACGACCCCATCCCGCCGGTGTTGGGCCCTTCGTCGCCTTCGTAGGCACGTTTGTGGTCCTGGACGGCGGGGGTGACCCGGACCGATCCGTTCGCGACGAGCGCCTGGACGGTGAACTCCTCGCCGACCAATCGTTCTTCGAGGACGATCCGGTCGTGTTCGGAGTCGCGAATGTAGTCTTTGGCCTCCTCGACCGTCACCTGATCGCCGATGACGCGGACGCCTTTCCCGCCAGTGAGGCCGGCGGGCTTGACGGCCAGGTCTCCGTCGAACTCGTCGATGTACTCGCAGGCGGCCTCGCTGTCCTCGAAGACCGCGTACTCCGGACAGCCCGGAATGTCGTTCCGGTCCATGAACCGCCGTTGGAACTCCTTGTCGGTCTCGATCCGGGCGGCGTCGGCCGACGGGCCGAAGGTTGCGACGCCCTCGGCCTCCAGGGCGTCGGTCACGCCCGCCTGGAGGGCCGCTTCGGGGCCGATGATCGCGAGCGTCGCGCCGATGTCCTCGGCGTACGCGGTCACCGCGTCCGGATCGGTCGTCTCCAGGGTCTCGACGCCGTCCGCGAGGCCGGCGATGCCGGGATTGCGATTCGTCGCACACGCGTACAAGGTACAGTCGTCGGCCAGCGCCCGCGCGATGGCGTGTTCGCGGCCGCCGCCACCCACCAGCAAAACAGTCTCGCTCATGCCCGAAACGGTGGCGCACGCGAACCTAAAGCTTCCTTTTCGGTGGGTTGAGCACCGGCCGGTCGGTCACCGCGACGGGATCGAAACCCCTCACTCCGCGAGGCGTGCGGCGATGCGCTGGGCGCCGTAGGTTGCCGACCGGTCGGGTTCGTCGGGGGCGATCACCTGCACGTCGCGATCCAACTCCTCGCTCAGACGCTGTTCGAACTCGTCGACGAGCCCCGGAATGCAGACCATGCCGCCGGTGAGTGCGATCGGCTGGTTCAACGCGATGTTGTACAGTTTCATGTAGTCGTTGGCCAACTCGGGGAGGAACGTGTTCGCCACCTCCTCGACGACCTCGTCGAGGTACTCGTCGCAGGCGTTCATCACGGACTTCTCGATGGTGAACTCGTGAGAGCCGCCGCCGGGCTGTTGAATCACGTCGGTAAACGGCTCGAAGTTCTCGAAGTCGGCGTGTTCTTCTTTGTACTCGCGGGCGGTCTGAACGTCGATGTTCACCCGGCCCTGGGTCTCCTCTTCCACGTAGTTGGCGATCCGCCGGTCGACCTCGTTGCCGGTGACGGCACCGGTCGTGAACGGTGAGAGCTGTTCGCCACGACGGTAGGCGGAGGCTTCGAGGTTCGTCGAGCCCATGTTGATCGCGATGAAGATCTCACCGACCGCTTCGAGCCCCTCACCAAAGGCTGGGATCGCCCCACACAGCGATTCGGGGTAGCTCTCGACGAGGGCTTTGCCGACGGGGCTGTTCTCGATGACGTCCTGGAGATTTTCGAGGCCGGACTCGTTGTCGATCGTCGGGATGGCGTAGACGACGACGCTGTCCTCGGGCACGTCGTTCGATTCGAGCACCTCCCGGAAGAATCGGGCCGTCAGGTCCGCGCGATCCTCGTCTTCGGGCAACCCGCTGCGCAGCATGAACTGCACGCGATCGGGGTACTCGCGGGCGGCCTGTTCGCCGTACAGCGCCTGTTCCTCGCCACTGATCGGGTCGTCGTAGGTCGCCAGACAGGTCAGCGTCCGGATCGTCCGGAGTTTCCCGCCGTCGGGGTAGGCGATCACCGTCCGGGTGCTCCCGAGTTTGACGCCGATGGGGACGGGCCCGTCCGCCGTGTCGGGGGCACTCTCCTCGGGGGCGTCGGCCTCGTCCGCCGCGGCCTCCGTCTCTTCGTCGGCCTCGGTATCGTCCTCGCTCATACCAGTAGTGATACCATCGCACAGGGTAAATAGCTGTTCGCCGTTCGTCTTCGTTCGGAGCACTCAGGGCCTGAAGACAACTCTCAGCCAACTTCCGCTACATCACAGTCTTCGGGTCGATTTCCCCGTTCTCCGCGTTGAATCTGGGTCGACCGATCAGCTCATCGCGTCGAGTTTGACGACGTAGACCAGGCTCAACAGGTGGTCGTCGACGTCGAGGCCCTCGCCGTCGTGGGCCGGGTGGTCGATGCCCATGAGGTACTCGCCCAACTCCGAGCGAACCGATCCGGTGATCCACTCGACGTCTTCGTAGTAGGCTAGTGCTTCCATCGCGCCGCGATACCCGCCGTGCAAGAGCAGGTACTCCAGCCACTCGAAGATCAGAAACTCGGCGGACTGGACCTCGGGCATCCCCGACAGATAAGGTTTCGTCGTGTCGTCCCGACTGATCGGCATCAGTTCGCGATACAGCGAGGCGCGAAACGACTCGCTCTCGGGGGCGTTCGGTATCGCGTCGAGGGGGTCGGGCTGTCCGTGACGGTCGGCCCCGTCCGGTCGATCACCGTCGGGCCCGTCGGCCATCTCCCGGAGGTGTGTCAGATCGTAGTCCCGGGGGTTGATCGGCATATCGTACACATTCGTGATACTGGGGCATAAAACTTCCACCTCGTCAGACGGGCGAATGACGACGTTGTATCCATTTTCCACCACACTCTCCGTCGGCGCCACTCTGATTTTCTATCGTGATATCCCGAGACGTGATTTTAAGACGGCGGAACGCGGATGTTGGATGAACTGCATGGCCTCACGGGATCGGCCGGTGCGACTCTGTGTCACGAACGCCAAGGGCGGGACTGGCAAGACAACGATCGCGATCAACGTCGCGGGCGCGCTCAACGAGCGCGGGTACGACGTGTTGTTCGTCGACCTCGACCCGCAGGGCAACGCGACCGAAGGGCTCGGCCTCGTCGAGGCCTACGATCGCGGCCCGCCGACGCTGTTCGACGCGTTGACCGATCCCGATGGGGCCTCGATGGCCCCGGGTCTGCTCGTCGACCACCCCGAGATGACGGTCCTCCCGAGCAATATCGATCTGCTCCAGGCCGAGCGCGAACTCACGATCGCCGGGCTGATGGCCCGCGCGAAAGCCGAGGACATGGGCATTCGGGCGGCGGATCTGGAACCGCTGGCGCTGAATATCGACCCCGCGATGATCTCGCCCGGGAACGCCCTGGATCTACTCGATCCCGTCCTCGACGCCGTCGAGGTCGGCTTCGATTACGTCATCGTGGACTCGCCGCCCTTTTACGGGCAGTTGACCGACACCGCGATCTACGCGACGCGGAACGTGATCGTCCCGGCACTGACCGAGGCGACCTCCGAGCGGGCGATCGAGTTGCTCATCGACCAACTCGCGGCACTCGAAGCCCAGGCCGACATCCGGGTCGACACCGTCGGCGTCGTCGCCAATCGCGTCGAACAGACCAACGAGGACGCCGCGATGATCCAGTGGCTCGAAACCGTCTTCTCGGAGTTCCCCGTCTGGCAAGTCCGCAAGCGCGTGGCGCTGCAGCGGGCGTTCTCGGCGGGCCACTCGATTTTCGCTGACGAGGACGCGATCGACATGGAACGCGTCTTCCTCCAGATCGCTGACGAACTGAGCCGCCGATTCGAGCAGCCTACCCCCACCAACCAGGAGACTCAAGCATGACAGACGACGACCGTATGGACCGCGCCGAGCGCATCAAGCGGATGCGCGAAGGCCGCCGCGACGACGCATCGTCCGACGACAGTACCCCCGAGGAGACCGCCGGTGACGAGTCGAGCGACGACTCGCCCACCGGTCAGGATCCCACGGCGTCCGAGCGATCGCCAGGGCCAGACCCAGCGTCGGGCGCATCGGACGAAGATCGGCCCGATGCCGCCAGCGACTCGCCGGCGGACGAGGGGATCGATTCCGACGCGATGGCGGCCGCCAAACGCGTCGCTGAGTCGGTCTCCGGTGTCGACGCCGACACCCTCGCCGCGACGAACGACGCGGTCGAGAGCGGGGCCGTCGACCCCACCGAATCGGACCCCGAGACCGTCGTCCCGACCGAGACCGACGCCGGGGCGGCCGAGTCGAGCGCCGAGACGGTCGCCCCGACCGAGACCGTCGAGACGCGCGTCCTCGAATTCCAACTCGGTGACGAGCGCTACTGTATCGACATCGCGTACGTCGAGGAGATCGTCAAAGACGAGGCGATCACGCGCGTCCCGAACACACCGGCGCTCGTCGAGGGGGTCGTCGACCTGCGCGGCCAGATCACGACGATCCTCGATCCCAAAGAGGTCATCGACGTCGACGATTCCGAGACCGGATCGCTGATCGTCGTCTTCGACGCCGAGGCCGTCGAAGACCAGGGCGCGATCGGGTGGCTCGTCGACGAGGTCCACCAGGTCGGGCCCGTTTCCAAGTCAGATCTGCGGGACTCGCCGGTCGAGGAGGCGTACATCAACGGCGTCATCGATCGGGACGACCAGTTCGTGCTCTGGATCGAACCCGATCTCGCCCTCGACGCGATCGACGAGGAGTGATTCCACCGATCGGTACGTCTCAGAACAGCGCGTCGTCGACGATGCTGGCGGGGCCACCGACCGACCAGACGTGCGTGTCGGTCCCGATGCCCGCGAGACGGTCCTGCACACGATCGACGGCGTCGGCGGTCGTGTTCACGTAGACGCTCGCGCCGGTGTCCGTCGAGAAGTAGGCGGGGATGTCCTCTTCGGAGCGGAGCTCTCGGACCGCCTCGAACACCTCGATGCTGCGGCCGTCCCAGTACACCCACCCCGAGGGGCCGGTCATCGTCGTCGCCGCGAGCGCGAGCGTGTCGCGCTCGGCCGTGTCCGCGACGCGGTCGAACGTGCCCGCGCGCAACGCGTCTTTCATCTCCGCGATCTGATCTCCGACCTGGGCGCGGCGGGCCTCGAACATCGGACTCGCGGCGGCCTCCTCGTGGGCGTCGTCGGTCTCCTTGTAGACGGGAATCTCGACGCCGACGACCCGCCAGTCCTCGACGGCCGATTCGAGGCGATGCGATCGGCAGTCCTGGTCGTTCAGGCCCGCTTCGAGCAAGGAGACGCCACCGGTGACCGCACGCGCCGCCGAGGCCGACCCGCGCCGGGCGATAGCCGAAATCCCGGGCCGCGAGAGGTCGAGGTCGGCGGCCGCGACGAGCGCCGTCGCGAGCGCCGCAAAGCCCGACGCCGAGGAGCCAAAGCCCACGTTCGAGGGAAAGGAGTTCTCGCTTTCCATTCGAACCCGCCGATCGATGCCCGCGCGCTCGCGGACCGCGTCGACGACCGTCCGGATGCGCTCGGCCCCGCGCCCCTCGACGGGGTCGCCGCCGATCGCGTAGCGGTCGGCGTCGCGGTCCTCGAAGGCGACCGTCGTCGTGGTCGCCGCCGGCGCGGTACAGACGCTGATGCTGTCGTGATACGGGTAGCGGCCCGGCTTTTCGCGGAGGCCGTGGTACTTGACGAGCCCCTGGATCGGGTGGGCTCGCGCTGTCGCCTTCATGGTCGCTCCTGGGCGGGCGGGCACTTTGGCCTTCCTTCGCCGGCGAACGAGGCAGTGATGTCGATGGCGGAGAAACATCGATGGTATTATTATTATTATTATTATTATTATTAGATTTTACCCTCTCTTCATGGGACTATCCGCATCTGAAATCAGTATACGGAGGTATTTCGTATTGTTCCTCGTGGCTTGCCTCGTGATACCGGCTGCCACGATACCGACCGTCGGTTCCACGACTGCAGACGACGGTGATGTACTGACCGATGGGACCGCGAACACACCGCTCGAAGGGAAGTCGGTGGCTCGATCGACCGTTCGTGACTTGCCGGCCGAGAACGAACGTCTCCGGGACGGTCGGGACCGGGCCAGCCGTCGTATCAATCGGTCAATTCAGACGTTTCGGGACCCGGTTCGGGTTCAGAATCAGTCTGCTTTCGAACACGATGCGAACGCCATCGAAGCGCTCTCGCCGTATCTGGAGACGAATCGATCTGACGCCGTCGGTCAGGTCGAATCGTCTCTCGTACGGGCCGACCATGTGAGTGCGAACCAGTCAGTCACGGATGCTCGTCGCGCTTTCAGGCTCTCGAAGGACGACCTCCCGCCGACTTCGTACTGGAGTGCCCGTTCGCACGTCTCGGAAGCCGAACGGCTGTTCGAAGAGGCGGAGGACCTTCGAGAACGTGCGAACGAGACGACGGGTGATCGGCGCGTCGAGCTCACGACTCGGGCCATCAGGACCTACGGGACTGCCGTTCAGCAGGCCAACGAAGCGTTGCGACTGATCGACGCCGATATCGGTCCGTCGGTCACAGTCGCCAGTCGATCGGATCCGATCGTCAACGACTCCGTTCGCGATCACTATAGCTTTCGAGGAACGATCGTGAATCCTCCCGGGTGGACGAACGTGACACTCACCGTCACAACGAACCGGACGCGAACGACGGTCAACCCACGGTGGAAGAACTACACGCACGCTCGCTTCTGGGCGGACCTCAATCGGACTGACCGGGTGACGGAGATCAGTATCGTGCCTACCCAGGGTGGCGAACCGATTCCTGGGGCGACCAACGCGACGATCCGTCTCGACGGTGACGGCCTGACCGATCGAACCGAGATCAACCTGACGGGGACCGATCCACTGGATCCAGACAGCGATTCGCCACTGACGACGGCCAACGAAAGCAGCAACGGGATCGTCGACGGTCGAGAGGATTTCGACGGTGACGGCCTTCTGACGAGCGAGGAGCAGTCGATCGGGACGCACCCACTCGATAACGACACCGACGGAGACGGTCTCAGAGACGCCTTCGAGATCAGCCGAACTCGAACGGATCCGACTCGACCGGATACAGACGGCGACGGCGTGCCTGACGGTGCGGAAGATCTGGACGGCGACGGACTGACGAATTTGGACGAACAGGCGGCCGGGACGCCACCACGATTTGCCGACATCGACGGTGACACGCTCACGGATCCAGCCGAACTCGCCAACGGAACTGATCCGCTCGATGCCGATACCGATGGGGACGGTCTCGACGACGACGCCGAACCCGCACTCGAAACTGATCCGCTCGACCCCGATACTGACGACGACGGGATACAGGACGGAAACGAGACGTTCACGACGACCGCCAGCAATCGGTCGCTCGGGGCGACCGTCACGCTGACGGGCGCGGGCAACGTTGCCGGTGGGGTCACCATCGACCGACAGGACGCACGATTCGCAACGTCGGATCGCATACAAAATCGCAGTGTATCGACGGTGGCCGATATTCGATCCGAACGGTCTTTCGAAACGGCAAACGTGACGCTCTCGATCGATCGTCCTGCCGAATTCGAAAACGAGAGCGACCTCGCGATGTTCAGATACGATCCCGAACGGCAGATCTACATGCCACTGAATTCGTCGGTCGATCTGGACGATGGCACGGTGACGGCTCAGACCTCACACTTCTCGACGTTCGTCGTCTTCCCGGTGGCGAACTGGGCGTCAGACCTCTCGGCTGAGGACTCCTCGAACGAGAGCGACGAACTCAAGCCCGTCGACGTGGTCTTCGTCATCGATTCTTCGGGATCGATGGGCGGGAACGATCCCCATGAGTTCCGGAAAGAGGCGGCGAAACGATTCGTCGGGTCCCTCCTCGAACGCGATCGAGCCGGCGTCGTCGATTTCGATAACGACGGGGAACTCACGCAGTCGCTGACCTCAGAGCACGACGCGGTCAACGTGACGATCGAAAACCTGGACGCATACGGCGGGACCGACATTGGGGCTGGGCTCAGGGTCGCGAACGACCATTTCGCCGCTGCGAGTAACGACAGCCGGAGTCAAGTGACCGTGTTGCTCACAGACGGAAACGGAGAAGGGGGTATCGACGAAGCGCAAACGGCTGCCAGTCGGAACACGACGATCCACACGATCGGCTTTGGCAGTGCCGATCGGACCAAACTCGATTCGATCGCCTCGATCACGAACGGCTCGTTCCACTACGTGGGAAGTGCCTCGGAGCTGCCCGAGGTCTTCTCGCGCGTGTCAGAAGACGTCAAACCGCCAGACACCGACGGGGACGGCCTGCCGGACCCACTCGAACGCCAGGGCATCCCGGTCGGATCGACTGGACTCGGAACGTCGACGATCCAGACCAACCCGAACGCGAGTGACACCGACGGCGACGGCCTCTCGGACGGCGTCGAGGTCGGTGACCGCCACGAAGAGCAAGTGACGTTTTACGTCGATGGCCATCGCATCTCACACACGGTCACCTATTACGAACTCGTGAGTGATCCGACCAGCGTCGATGGTGACAGCGACGGCCTCGACGACGACGTGGAGTTCGAGGGCTGGGAGATTCCCGTCGAAAACGTCTCCGGAATGGATCGGCCCCTCCGCTTCGACACTGATTGCCAGTACGTTGAGTACGGCGGTGGGATCTTCTGGAGTGGCTGTACCGTCGACGATTCGATCAACGTGAGTTCGGATCCGTTACTGGTCGACAGCGATCGTGACGGCTTGAACGATAGCATCGAAAAGCGTCGGACGCACACCGATCCCGAAGCAGTGGTCACCTACGGTCTGACGAAGCGGCAGGCTGGCGTCATGCGAACGCTGCGTGATCCCGGAACGATCGCGACGGGGACTATTGTTCGTCCCCAGAGCCTGGGAGTCCCGTCCGAGACTGTCGGTCGGGAGGTTTCGGTCGGTCGAGACGGATTCAACGACGCGACCTCGGATTTCGACTTCGTGACGACGAACGAGTGGCCTCGCGATGCCAACGACGCTGGGGTGATCGAGGAGACGCTATCCTTCGAAGCGATAGACGGCGTCGAACGGACCGACACCTGGCAGTCGAACCGAGACGAGACGACAGTCGAAGCCAGTTCCCGGCTCGATCCGTGGAATCCCGATACGGACGGTGACGGTCTGACCGATGGCTGGGAGCGGACTGGGATCCACGAAGTCCGGCAAACGTTCGCCACCATGACTGTCGTGGATGCGAACGTCCTCGACGAGCGGACGAATGCGACGCGTCCCGATACCGACGGCGACGGCGTCTGGGACGGATGGATCGGCGTGTACGACACGGATCGATCCACGAGTCGGAACGTCGTCCTGTACCGGGAACACCTCCACGACGACGATGGGTCGGGAGCCCCCAGCGGGATCGCCGGTGACGAAATCGTCAACGAACAGGTGGGTGTCCACGAGGTGACCGACGATCCCATGACGTCGGCCGCTCGATCGGCCGAACTCCCTGGCCGATCCGGTGAGTATCACTCGAACGTTCACGTGGGCGAACTACACTGGGGAACGGATCCGACGGACGCAGATCAGCTACCGGACCGATCACTGACTATCGAAGTGGATTACATCGAGGGACGGAATCCTCGCAATCTCACGCTCTCGAACGGCAACGACGTGCTCGAACAGACCAGGATGAACTATGCGCTGTACGGCATCGATCTCACGTTCGAAGCCGACGACTCACTGTCGCAGTCCGACCTCGAAAACACCTGCCGGGCAGTCAATCTGTTCGAACCCGATCGGCAACCGGGCTTCAAAGCGTTCGGGCCGGTCCTCGACGACGGAACTGGTCTGATTACGAAGACTCGCTCTGGTGGCATCGGCGAGGTTCACTCCCGGATCGAATGCATCGAACCGGACGCATTCAACGTCTGGGAGACTGATCTGGTGGAGGACGCCTACCACGACGATCCATCGACGCTGCACCTGTTCTGGTCCTCCTCGCATGGGTCTGATATTCCCAAATACGTGCCCCACGACCTCTCACCGATTCCGGAAGGCGTCAACGGAATGGAGGGGCACACTGGTTCGCCGACACAGACCGCGTTCATCGAGAATATCTGGGGAACGCCCCACGGAACCGTTATGTTCGACGACGCCATGACGTCCCCAGAAGGGAAGCATCGAGTTCTCATGGAAGAGATCGGTCACGGACTGAGTGCCGGATGGCTCGACGATAAACTTCTGAAGATCGGCGAATGCTATAGTGGTGACTTTTGCTATGGGATCGGTCCCGGCGGCCGCGTGACTGGCGGGGGCGATGACTTGACTGTCGAAGCGATTGAAGGGTCGAAAAATGGAGATTGGCCAGTTATGGGAAGAGCCGATTATTTCGGATCCGAGAGAACTGCATTCAGTATCGAGGAGTTAGTGACTATTGATTTTAAGGGGATACCAACGAAAGATGAGTGATCGAATATCGCGGCGAAAACTGATAGCGTCCGTACCGGCTGTCGGATCGTTGAGCGGTTGTCTATTCGTTGCGGGCGGTCCGACATCGCGTAACCTCGACTTGGAGGGTGTGAGTGTCCGGGAGCAGCCTGATGGTACTCATGAGGTTACAGTCACGACTGACTTTTATGTCCGGAACCGGAACGAATCCGAAGCGTTTCGTGACGTATCCATTATTGGAATTACTGATTCGAGCATTCACTGTCGAAACAGGATTGACGCTAATTCGGAGAGTCTCGCGTATGAAAACATAGTGGTGACGTTGCGATGTCGCCAATTGCCCAAGTATATTACAACGACACTCACTGGATCGTGTACGAAAACCCATTTTCCAGTGTACCGACTGACTCTGTCGGATGGAAATGCGTCCCTCAGTTACGTCGGAGACCGCTATTGTGACGACAATTTGACCGCAATTCCCGAACGATAGTATCGGGTCCCGAGCGGACCAGTACTGCTCTGATGTTTAAATGTACGTGCCCCACGACCTCTCACCGATTCCGGAAGACGTCAACGGAATGGAGGGGCATACTGGCTCGCCCACGCAGACCGCGTTCATCGAGAATATCTGGGGAACACCCCACGGAACCGTTATGTTCGACGACGCCATGACGTCCCCAGAAGGGAAGCATCGAGTTCTCATGGAAGAGATCGGTCACGGACTCAGTGCCGGATGGCTCGACGATAAAGGGCTCAAGATCGGCGAATGTTACAGTGGCGGCTACTGTTATGGGATCGATCCCGGCGGTCGGGTGACTGGCGGCGGCAATGATTTAACGATTGAATCTACACAACGCTATTCTGATGGCCTGTGGCCGATTATGGGCGATGCGAATCCGATCGACAAAACACAACGAACGGCCTTCAGTATCGAAGAGATTCTAACGATTAATTTCGTTAACATTCCCAGCAAAGATGAGTAAAAGAATCTCGAGGAGATGTGTCCTCCTCAGCGTGCCAACTTTTGCAAGTGTGAGCGGTTGCATCAGCCCTGGTGGCCCTCGGAGTAGGACACTTGCACTCAGAGATATCGAGTTCGAAAGTCAATCAGAATCTTACAAGATTGATGCAGTGGCATACTTCAGCGTGAGGAATCAGGACTTAAGAGAGGAGGTCCACGATGTGAAGTTAATTGGGTTTAGATCCAATCAAATCGTTTGCAATCGGCCAATCTCTCCGACCTTTTCCAGTAGTCTATCTCATGAAGAGCCAATTTCGGTAACTTGTCCCAAAGAGGTGAGTTATCTGACGATGACGGTTGAGGAACAGCGATGCCAGAATTCACTATTTGGGGTATACAAGATTAACGAGGCAAGTTCTGAGAGCCGGTCTGAATTTATTGGGTACCGCGAATGTAATGAGTCGTTGACGACTATCCCGACACGATAGCTTAGTATCTTATTTATATTATTCCGAATGTAGAATAGTCGGCAGTGATTGGGATATCTGATGGTAATAGAGGGAATGGATTTGATTTTGGAGGAATTGCCAACAGTCGTCTTAAAAAATATTCCATCGAAAGATGAGTGATCGAATATCGCGGCGAAAACTGATTGCGGCTGTACCGGCCGTCGCATCGCTTAGCGGCTGCTTGTTCGTTCCAGGCGGGCCGAAAGCACGTGATCTCGATCTCGACAATGTGACTGTGCGGGACCAGCCCAATGGTTCGTACGAAATTACAGTTCAAACTGACTTCTACGCTCGGAATTGGGACGAATCCGAAGCGTTTCGTGACGTATCGATTATTGGATTTACCGATTCGAGCGTTCAGTGTCGAGATCAGATCACCGCCGACTCGGAGAGTCTCGCGTATGAAAAGATAGCGGTGACGCTCCGGTGCCAACATTTGCCAGAGTATATCACGACTGCATTCTCTGGATCCTGCACGAACACTCACTTTGGAGTGTACCGATTGAACCGGTCGGATGGCGATGCATCCATCGAATACGTCGGCGAACGTTCCTGTGGCGACGATGTAACTGCAATTCCCGAACGATAGTATCGGGTTTCTGGGTGGCCCAACAGGGGCCCTTTCATATCCTATCCGATCTGGCCGTTGACGTTCGTCAGGGCCCGCTCTAAGGAGTGCTCACTCTCGACAGCCCCCGCCCGTTCCCGGCAGATGGCGGCAAACCTGAACGGTTTTACCCGTCATCGGCGTGGCCCGTGTATGGGACTCAGGAGCGTCCTCGACGCCCACCCGGATCCGACGCGACTCACACAGTCGGTCGATCCGGACGCCGAACTCCCGGCGCTCGCGGTCCAGGACGCCGCGACGCCGACGATTTTCGAGTCGGTGGCGGGCTACCCCGACTGTCGAGTCGCCACGAACTGCATCGGGACGCGAACAGCCATCCGCCGGGCGATCGACACCGACGAGTCGCTCGTTGCAGCGATGTCGGCCGCGATGGCCGACCCCGCACCGCTCGAACGGACGGTACCGGTCGCCGCTCGCGAGGTCGCGACCGATCCGGACGTCCGCGAGCACATTCCGATCCCGGACTACTACGAGGCCCACGATCGTCGCTATCTCGCCTCCAGCGTCGTGATCGCCGAGGACCCCGACACCGGGACGCACAACCTCTCTTTCCACCGGATGCAGTATCTCGGCGACAACGAGTTCGCCATTCGGCTGGTCGAACGCCACCTCCACGACATCCATTCGCGTACCGAGGGCCCGACACCGATCGCCGTCGCGATGGGCGTCCACCCCGCGGTCGAACTCGCCGCCGCGACGTCGATCGCCCCCGGTGAGAGCGAACTCGAACTCGCGAACCGCCTCCACGGCGGCCAGTTGGCGACCGATTCTCTCGACGGCTTGACCGTCCCGAGCGAGAGCGAGGTGCTCATGCTCGGCGAGATCACGTCGGAGACGGCCGAGGAGGGCCCGTTCGTCGACCTCTCTCGGACCTGGGATCGCACGCGCGAGCAACCCGTGGTCCGCGTGAACACGCTCATGACGCGGCCAAATCCCCTCGTGCGCATCATCGTCCCCGGGCGGGCCGAACACGCGAACCTCATGGGTGTGCCCCAGGAGCCCCGGATCTATCGGATCGTCGAGAACGCGGTCCCGACCGTCGCAAACGTCGTGCTCACCCACGGCGGGTGCTCGTGGCTCCACGTCGTCGTCGCGATCGACGTCCGGACCCAGGGCGACGCGAAAAACGCCGGTCTCGCCGCACTCGCGGCCCATCCGTCGCTCAAGCGCGTCACGATCGTCGATGCCGATATCGACCCGAGCGACCCCGAGGCCGTCGAGTGGGCGGTCGCGACCCGAACGCAGCCAGATCGCGACGTGGAGGTGATCGAGGGCGCGGACGGGTCTTCGCTCGACCCCTCCCAGGACTTCGCAACGGGCACGACCGCGAAGTGGATCGTGGACGCGACGCGGCCGCGCGGGCCCGATCGTGAGGCCAGCGAGTTCCGCGAAGCGAGGATTCCCGGGGAGGACGACATCGACCTGGAGGAGTTCGAATAATGCACCTGACTACCGAAGAAGAGGCGCTGCTCGATTCGTCGAACCCCGCCGAGCGCAAGGCGATGAACCTCCTCGTCGAACTCGGTGACATCTACGGGGCCGACCGCCTCGTCGAGATCGGGTCCGCCCAGGCCTCGGGGATCTCGTATAAGTCGATCGGCGACCCGGGCGTGCAGTTTCTGGAGTCGTTCGCCGAGGAGGGCGCGAAAGCGTCGGTGCCAACCTTTACGAACCCGGCGGGGATGGACTTCGAGCAGTACGAGGCCGTCGGCGTCGACGAATCGTTCGCCCAGAATCAGCGCCGGATTCGCGACGCGCTCGACGCGATGGGGATCACCCTCTCCTTTACGTGCACACCCTACCTGGCGGGCAATCTCCCTCGCGCGGGCGAACACGTCGCGTGGGCGGAGTCCTCGGCAGTCTCCTTTGCGAACTCGGTGATCGGCGCGAAGACGAATCGTGAGGGCGGACCGTCTGCGATCGCCGCCGCGATCACCGGGCGAACGCCCGAACACGGCCTCCATCTCGATCACAACCGTCGGCCGACCCACCGGGTGCGCGTGGATGCCGATCTGGACTCGACCGCCGATATCGCCGCGCTGGGTTCGTGGGTCGGCCGCCGCGTCGAGGACGGGATCCCCTACTTCTCGGGGATCGAGGCCGCCGACACCGACGATCTGAAAGCGCTCGGCGCGGCGATGGCCGCCTCCGGCGCGGTCGCACTCTATTACGTCGAGGACCTGACGACGGATCGCGACCCGCCGACTGGCGTCGAGAGCCTCTCGGTCGGTGACGCGGAACTCGACAACGAGTACGACCGCCTGCGCACCGATGCCGACCCCGATCTCGTCGTGATCGGCTGTCCGCACGCCTCGCCCGCCGAAATCGCGGAGATCGCTGCCCGTGTCGACGGGGAGTCTCTCGACGCGGACCTCTGGGTGTGTACGAGCGCCGCAGTCCGGGCCCAGGCCGAGCGTAACGGCCACGTCGCGACGATCGAGGCCGCCGGCGGATCGGTGCTGGCCGACACCTGCAACGTCGTCGCGCCGATCGAGGCGATGGACTACGCAGTCACGGCGACCGACTCCGCGAAGGCCGCGAACTACCTGCCCGGATTCTGCGAGCAGACCGTCGTGTTCGACGATCGTGCCAGCCTCATCGAGGGGGTGCTCGCGTGAGCGATTCCGACGGGGCGACGGACGCCACCGATGCCGAGAGCGCCGACGAGAGGGACCCCGCGGACTGGTCGGTCGCGGACGGCACCGCGATCACCGAGGGGACCGCGACGGGTGAGGTCCTCCGCTCGGACGAACCGATCAGCTTCTACGGCGCGGTCGATCTCGATACGGGCGAATTCATCGAGGAGGGCCACGACCTCGAAGGGTCGTGTATCGACGACAAGGTCCTCGTCTTCCCACGTGGGAAAGGATCGACGGTCGGATCGTACGTCCTGTATGGCGTCGCCCAGAACGGCGTCGGCCCGGCGGCGATCGTCCTCGAGGAGACCGAGACGATCGTCGCGACGGGGGCGATCCTCGGGGAGATCCCCTGCGTGGACGGGCTCGAAATCCCGCTGGACTCGCTCGCCGATGGCGAGCGAGTCACCGTCGACGCCGACGCGGGCGAACTGCGTCGCGTGGACGCCGCGGCGGACGCTGATTCAGTTGCGGACAGCGACGCGAGCGATCGATGACACGGATCGTGCTCGGAATTTCCGGGGCGTCGGGGATCCCGCTGGCGGTCCGCACGGCCGAGTCGATCGCCGCCCACGCCGAGTTGATCGTCGTCGTCACCGACGCCGCCGAGTCGGTGATGGCCCACGAGGGCCCGGGCCGGGAGGAAACGATGGCCCACCTCGACCAACTCGCGACCGCGGTGTATCACGACGACGAGATCACTGCGTCGGTCGCCTCCGGGTCGGTCGACGCGCGCGGCATGGCGATCGTGCCCGCGTCGATGCACACCGTCGCGGCGGTCGCCGACGGGCACGCCGACGGCCTGCTGACCCGCGCCGCCGACGTCTGCCTGAAAGAGGACCGCCCGCTCGTGGTCGTGCCCCGCGAGACGCCGATGAGCGAGATTCACCTGGGGAACTTGGAGCGTCTGGCCGGGGTCGGGGCCAGTGTCGTCCCGCCCGTGCTCGGATTTTACTACGAACCCGATGGGATCGACGACGTGCTCGATCATCTGGCGGGCAAGGTTCTCGATCGGTTCGACATCGAGCATTCGCTCGGTGAGACGTGGTCTGGCGACGGGCGACTGTAGGGTGACCATCGACCCCCGGGGGTTTGCGGACTATTGCGGGTCGATGGAAATCTTGATGTGAAATCCGCGTGTAATCGGGGGTGAGGCCGGTGAAACGGCCATGGTTTCAGACGGACCCCTTGTGGGGTTGAAGCAGGTCCCGCGATGGCTGAAGCTGGCGGCGATCGCGTTTCAGACGGACCCCTTGTGGGGTTGAAGCGACGCCGACGAACGCGAGAAAATCGCAGAGGCCGCGTTTCAGACGGACCCCTTGTGGGGTTGAAGCAACTGCCTCAATGACCTAGGGACCGACGGCGTGAGGGGTTTCAGACGGACCCCTTGTGGGGTTGAAGCGCTATCCATCGATTCAAGGTCTTTAGTCATAACCATAGTTTCAGACGGACTCCTTGTGGGGTTGAAGCGGCTTTACGTCCGACGAAATCGAACCGCCGAACGAGTTTCAGACGGACCCCTTGTGGGGTTGAAGCGGGGTCGGTGCCGCCGCCTGGCGTGGCAACGCTCGTTTCAGACGGACCCCTTGTGGGGTTGAAGCCGTCTCGGGATCGGGGTTGCGGCCGGTGACCTGGTTTCAGACGGACCCCTTGTGGGGTTGAAGCACCGCCTGAGATTCCTGCCCGCTCAGGTCGTCGTGATGTTTCAGACGGACCCCTTGTGGGGTTGAAGCGAGGTCGGGGAGACCTACTCCGCGAGCAATCTGACGGGTTTCAGACGGACCCCTTGTGGGGTTGAAGCACCGAGTCTCGGCCGGTCGAGACGATGACCGTGCGGTTTCAGACGGACCCCTTGTGGGGTTGAAGCGTCACGGGTGACCAGTGATGTCGTGGACTGTTGTCGTTTCAGACGGACCCCTTGTGGGGTTGAAGCCCTCTTTGGGATCTTTTTCCGTAAAAGACCCATAAGTTTCAGACGGACCCCTTGTGGGGTTGAAGCCGAATCAGGTCGAGCAGGCTGTGGTACAGTTCGCGGTTTCAGACGGACCCCTTGTGGGGTTGAAGCATAACTGAACACCCGTAGGAAAACCTACGGTAAAAGTTTCAGACGGACCCCTTGTGGGGTTGAAGCGCAGGAGACGATCGCCGCAGCCTACCACGCACTGCGTTTCAGACGGACCCCTTGTGGGGTTGAAGCGGCCCCTGGAACTCGATCGCCATGCGAGTGTCCTGGTTTCAGACGGACCCCTTGTGGGGTTGAAGCTGTCTCGCTCACGTCCCGGCGTCGGGTTGAAGTACCGTGGCTCACAATGTACACACGATGAGCACCGACAAACGGCGCGTTCAGTTCCGCGCTCCCGAGCGATTGATCGAACGGACTGACGCGCTCGCGGCCGTCCTGGGCGAGGATCGGACTGACCTTCTGGTGACGGCGCTTCGGGAGTACCTCCAGGACGCCGCTCACGACGACGTGCTGACCCAGGAGATCGCCGCCGCGTACTACGACGACGAGATCAGTTCGGACCAGCTCGAATCACTCCTCGGCGCGGAAGAAGCGGCGAACGTCCGCGTGCTGGATCGGCAACTCGACGAGGCGTTCGTCGAGGACGTGGCCGACACGTGACCGACCTCGTCGCCGACACCTCGGCACTCGTGAGCCTCGGCGTGACGGCGGATAGCGATCCTGACGTGCTGAGCGTCGTCCTCGATCGCTACGATCTCGTCGTGCCCGAGACCGTCGTGGACGAACTGCGGGACGTCGCCGCCTACGAGGACGCCCACGCGAGCGGTGCGCAAGCAGTCCTCGACCGATCGGCCTATCGGGTCGCGTCGGTGTCGCTCGATCCCGAGTTTCCACTCGACGCCGGAGAGAACGCCGCCGTCACGCTCGCCAGCGAGCGCGGCGCAGCGTTGATGCTCTGTGACGAGTTCAGCCAGATCGGGCTGATCCACGCGTCGCTGGCCGAGACGCGACTCGTCACGACGCCGACGCTACTCGCGGCGCTGGTCGAAGACGGTCGATTGACTGGCGACGAGGCCGAGCGCGCGCTCGACCGGATCGCATCGGTCCGGGACTGGGCGGCGAACGCGTACGTCCAGCGGGCGCGGACGCTGTTCGAGTGATCGCTAGATTCCTCTTCGACAATCGGTGCACCGAGGATTTGAACACGCTCTCGCTATCCATCCAGCGTCGCCCCCACGGCCTGCACGTAGCTGTTCGCGTCCCAGCTCCGAGACGGTCCGATCACGTCCAGGAGGTCACGCGCCTGGTCGACCGTGAGGTGGCCGTTCCGGGCGTAGTCTCGGATCAATCGCGGCGTCGGCACGAGCGTCGCTCCCTCGACGAGTGCGTGAATGCGCGCGAGGTGAGTGAACTCGTCGGTCAGCAGTGCGTCGACTGCGTTGGTATTCGCGAGGACGATCGCAGCGGTTTCGCCCGTATCGAGGCCGTAGGTCGGGAGTTCGTCCGGTCCGCCGTCCTCGGCCAGCGGATCGACGACGCGGAAGTGCTCGCTCGCGGCGAGGACGTTCGTCGCCGCGGCGGCGTGAACGTCGTCGTAGCCAGCCATCTCCCGGAGTTCGTTTTCGACCTGTGTCGGGACGCTCACCCGAGTGCTCGTGAGCAGGTACTGCAACGGGTCGGGGTTGCTCGCGGTGTCGCTCGCGTCGGCTCTGGGGATCGCCAGGCTCACCAGCGAGCAGGTGTCGGCGACGACGGTCTCCATCGATCAGTCCTCGGGGTCGACCGTCGCCGTCTCCCCGTCGTAGATATCGACGCCATCCTCCGGCGCGGAGAGATCGAGCGGCTCGGAGTCGAGGTCCCGTTTGAGCAGCTTCGCGGTGCGGGCTCGTTCGGTCCCGACCAGCGCTTCGAGGCGGTCGTACCCGATCTGGCCGTCGTAGTACGCCTCGGTGATGTCGTGGCGGAATCGCTCGTCGTCGGTCGCGTCGGCGATGTACTCGCGGAGCGCCTCGATGATGACGTCCGTTCGGTCGGTCCCTTCGATTTCGGCCAGGGCGTCGGCCTGTCCGACGAGGTCCGCTGGCGACCGGAAGTGGACGCGCTTGTGTTCGGAGTCTGCGACCATGTGCACAGTATGTGTTCCGGGGACTAAAATCGTGTGCATGGCGTGTGTCTGGAATTCGTGTTTGGTTCCGCGGTTTCTGTAAGCTGGGAATTCTCTTTCGGTATTTTCCGAACGCCCCCTCGCGCTCGACGGCTACGAACTGCTCACGGGTCGCTTCGCTCCCCGTTCGCATCTCGTGGCCTCACTCCGTTCGGCCACGCTACCGCTGCGCGCGCCTTCGGCGTGCTTGCGGGTTCTCGCTCGCCGACCGCTCGGCCCCGTTCGATTTCCCACCTCTGCCGGCTGGGGCGGCGCAATTCGATTAACCGAATACCGCACTCGACCGTCGGTCACACCGAGGCACTGTTCCAGACGGCCCTTCGTGGGCTCACACTTTCACCGTGGTTGCAGGAAATTTATGACGAAAGCAATCGATCACCGACGCGTCATGCCAACAGCAATGGGA
Organism: Halococcoides cellulosivorans; assembly: GCF_003058365.1. Classification (NCBI taxonomy): domain Archaea; kingdom Methanobacteriati; phylum Methanobacteriota; class Halobacteria; order Halobacteriales; family Haloarculaceae; genus Halococcoides; species Halococcoides cellulosivorans. The sequence goes on from NZ_CP028858.1 coordinate 560,216, forward strand.
GTGCGATAATCGAATGCGGGTTCTCGTCCGTTTGCGCGCCAGACGGGACGCCGCATACGACAATGCGTATCATCACAAACTCAGGGGCCGACTCTGGGGGGCACTGGAGGGGACGGAGTTCGACGCGGTTCACGACGAGAACCGTCCGAAGCCGTTCACGTACTCCAACCCGTTCCCGCCGGGCCAAATGGAAGCTGGCGACGAGCGGACGCTGCTCGTCGCCTCGCCAGAGGAGGAGTTGCTCGCGCACATCGCGGCCGACCTGCAGGAGGATCCAGAGCTAAACATCGGTGAGATGCCCTTTACCGTCGAGGACTTCTCGCCGCTCGCGCCCGACGTGGGCGAACCCGGGACGCGGGGGACGCTCTCGACCGGAACGGGTGTACTCGTTCGGATCCCGCCGTGGCGGTTCGACGAGTACGGAATCGACAGCGATCACGACGAAGCGGAGTTCTGGCGCCCGGAGCACAGTATGGAGCCGTTCCGCAACCAGATCGAGGCGAATCTGGACCAGAAACACAATCTGTTCTGTCCGGAGTATCTGCCCGGTCCGTCGGAGACCGAGGGCGAGTTGTTCGACGGCTACGAGTTGCTCAAGACGTTCGCGATTCCAGTCACGCCGACGACCGGTGTGACCGAGACGTGGGTGTTGAGCAAATGGAAGTTCGATTACACTGTTCGGGACGACGACCATCGACGGCATCTCAATCTGTTGTTGGATGTCGGGATTGGTGAGCGTAACTCGCTCGGATTTGGGTTCGTGAATGTCCAACAATGATGGCGAGAAACGTTTTCGAGACTGAAACACATCAAGACCGGCTTGAGGAAATCCTACTGGATCGATCGTACTCCTCAATATATGATATCACGGACCTGTACGGTCGACTTCACAGCACGTATCTCTCCCTGAAATACGAAGGCGTCGGTGTCGACCAGAAATATATTGAGCAACGATTGACGCCTGAAGCCAGACCCGATTACTTTGAGCAGGGGATCGGGATGGTCAGTGTTCCAGTCAACATTTCGGAGAACACTGTCAGCTTTGGTACCGCTGGTGACGTAGTGGCAGCCGAAGCCGATTATGACATGGATAGTATCGATCCCACTGCGCCGCTCTACGCCGAGCCCGTTGATCGGAAGAAACTCTTGCGTGTCGGGTACAGTCGTCAGGATAGTCGGGCAAGCGGGCACAATATGTCTCTCGCACATGATATCACGGACAAATCGCCAGCGAAGTGTGCAGGGTACATTAGGGATCTATTCACTCAGTGGTTGCAGTCAGACATGGCGAGTGAGGTAGCAGAAGAACATCCAGACGGTGACCTCATCAACCGCCTTGCATCGTTGGAGTCAGAAGATCTCTCGAAGTTAGAAGAATCTGTCAAAGCAGAGTTCGAGAATCGGTTCCCCAGCGGGTTTACCGGTGTTCTTTCACTTCGAATTTTAACCGAGAACGGAGATCGGTTCAAGTATCCGGGCGAGTTTGAAGTCTTGAACGAGGTCACAAAACGTCGCTGGGTTGCCAATCAGATGCGGAGCTACTCTGAAGCAAAAGACAGCTCAGGAACAGCGACGGACTTTGTTACGGGAGAACAGGGCGAAGTGTTCGGTGTCAGTGACTCCCCGCTTGAGCGACACCAGGGGAAGATGGCTGAGTCCTTTCCCGACCTTTCACCGGACGAAAGTTGGCGAAACAGACCGCTAAGCAGTGAGACTGCCTTTGCCATCATCAGTGGATCGTCCGTCGTCAAAGAGTTCGTCCATCTCCTCCGAGACGATACACGTCTCTATGTCATCCCGTACCTATCGAACCCGAATCCTGGGGAAGCAGTCGCACTGTACGACCTGGCTCGCAAGGCAATGGACGACGATGGCCAGATCGTCTCGGTGATCAGTGACGAATTGACTGACCGAAGTAGTCGGTTGTACGATTCCGGCGTTCAATTGTACTACTCGGTCGTCTATGAACCTGGTCGGAAATCGAAAATCCTGATCGAGGAACCGAGCGTTTCGGTCCAGAAAATGCGTTCGATCGCCGAGGCGCACACCGAACTCCTCGGTAGTGCATTGCTGGTTAGCCAGCCAAACAGACTGCCGCTGTTCCCGAGTCCACCATATGGCCGAACAAATAGTCAAACGGACGGCGACGAATATGACGGAAGTGAGTATCTCATGTCGTCGATGTCCGATGCTGTGTTTAGTGGGTTATTGAGTGGCGGGTACTTCGCGAGTACGTTCTTCGATCGAAAAGCCGACGCAGATGACGACAACTACGGTGCCAACGATCCGTGGACGACCGCTACCCGACAGTGCCTGGGGCCAGATACCAGGCTCAACCCGGAGTGGCTCATGGACCAATACGTGCCACGCCTCGAGAATGAACAACGCAGTTCTTTCGGTGAGGACGATCTCCCGGTGCCAGACTCATTGTTGACTCGCCAGTACGTTCAATATCAGGCATTAGCACGCGCTGGCGTTCTCGGTATATCGGGTCAGGAGCCCGGTGACGCGCCACCCCTCACGCAACCCGTTCAAATCGATACTATGACAGACGACAGTAATCCAGCACGGCAGATGGCCGAGGAACAATCGTTCGAGAACCGCGAACAGCGCCTCAATAAGTTCATCGAGGCACATCCTGCCCTCGACAAGAACGAAGAACGGCAGGGTGCGTTCCTTCTGGGGGCGCTGGTCGGACGTCTCGCAGCCTACCAAACGAGTCCAAAGAAGGACCTCTCGCGGACCGTAATGCGGCAGCATCCGATCAACTCGCTCACACTGCAGCGGTTTTCGACGACACTCAATCAGGTTCTTGACAAGAATGCGGTATACTCCGAGGAAGACGAGAACGTGAACTCGATCATGAACACTCGCTACGTGGAACGGCTGAACGATATCGTTCACTCAAAGCCACCCACCGAGTGGGACCTGAGTATCTCAGACCTGCGGATGCACTATGGCCTCGGCCTCTCGTACGGTCGAAGCGACACGTCGATCGGTACGTACAATGACGACGAAAGCAATAGCGAATAACACGCCACTACAACAATGACTGACAACACGACGGAAGACGACTTTGTCGAGAACCGTTCGGAGATCGCTCTCGTTCTCGACGCCAAGGACACCAACCCGAATGGTGACCCACTAACAGCCGATAATGAGCCACGAATCGACCCAAATACGGGCCAGTGTATCGTGACCGATGTCCGGCTCAAGCGCTATCTGAGAGACCAGATCGAAGACGACGGTGACGCAATACTGATCAAGAACCCTGACGACGGCGTCTATACCAGGGAGAGGATGTACGAGGCGCTGTACGAGGAACTCGACGGAGATCCTGCAGATCTGGATGACGACGAGATCGTCGAAGGATTCCTCGGTGCTGCGACTGACGTTCGGTACTTCGGCGCGACCATTTCGGTCGACACTGATCTCGCCGAGCGACTGCCGGATCAATTCCAAGGCCCGGTACAGTTTGGCCACGGCCGGAGCTATCACGAAGTCGACCGGAATACCGAATCCAAGGAGCTAGCAACCGTTATCGGGAATAACGAGGACGACGAGCAAGGGACGTTCGCAACTGATCATCGTATCGAGTACGGTGTCATCGGATTTGGCGGTCGGATCAACGAGAACGGTGCGGATGCGACCCACCTTACGAAAGCGGATGTGGCACGATTGGATACGCTCATCTGGCGGTCACTGAAAAACCAGACGATGACCCGTTCGAAGGTCGGACAGCAGCCCCGGCTCTACCTCCGGGTCGAATACGGTCCCGACGCGTTCGAAATCGGGAGAATCAATGATCTCATCGGCGTGGAACCGGAAACAACAGTCTCGGAGATGAGAAGCGTCACCGATTATCAGCTTGACGTTCACCAGCTGATTGCGGCGCTTGACGAGCATAGCGAGCGGATCGATACCGTGTACCTGACTGCGGATACTGCCGTCGAGTTCAAATTCTCGGATCAAAACTCCGGCGACCGTGACGATTTCAGTGAGGTTCTTACCCAGAAAATTGGAGAAGATGCGGTCGAAATGTATGATGTCTACGAGCGATACACGAATGAGTGAGCGAAATCGGGTGCTCTATATCGACGCTCAAGCCCGACACCTGGTGAGACTATGACGCAGACGCAGATCAAGGCCTTCGACAACAAACGGTCTGAGTTTCGGCCCGAGAACTGCATCGGGTTCACAGTTACTTCTGGGTTTGCTCATTTCAAGAAGGTCGGCAACAATAGCGCGAAACCGACGTATCGCATTCCTCCCCGGACAACGCTTGCCGGGTTGCTGGCAGGCATATTGGGATACGACCGTGATTCCTATTATGACCTCTTCCAGCCCGAAAACTCTGCTGTATCGGTTGTTCCGCTCAATAATCCACATACTGTGTCGATCTCGAACACGACGGTCAACACGAAAGCCGATGAGGCGATAAAATATATCCCTCCGAATGTTCACTACACGAAAGGCGTCGAAGCGCTGACGCCCGAATCCTACGTCGAACTCGACCGACAGCGCGATCCGTACGAGATGCTCGTCGATCCAGTGTATCGCGTCTATGTGTCATTGGCCGATAGAGATGTCGAGTCAGAACTCTTCGACCGACTCGCGGAGTCACGCTATCACTACTCGCCGTCGCTTGGACTCTCGGAGTGTCTCGCAAAGATCGATGATGTTGAGCGCCACTCGCTGACGGAAACGAGTGGCGAGAGAATCGAGATCGATTCGACAGTCTGTGAGTTTGACGAGTCGACAGTCGTGCCTGAGCCGGAGGTGACGGTTCGCCGGGAACGCTCCCCACTCTACATGGAAGCGACCGAAGGTGGAGGTCGACGCACCACTGCATTCGGGAACGTGACGTACACCGTTGAACGAGACCGAAAAATTACTGTGAAGGATCGGCCCGCGTACGATACTGGACGCCATATTGTGAGCTTCAGTTAAATTACTTGAGGACATTTCACCATATGACCATTGAAAAGTACATTTCCCACCCCGGTGACGAACAGGGGACAGACTCGGTACTCCTCACAGATCACCTGCGTGCAGTCCGTCACATTATGCAGTCTGAACTCCCAACAGATGCGACGACCTCGCAAGGGGGAAAATTTTGCACGTTGGCGAATGTCGTTGGCTTAACCCACGACATTGCGAAGGCGACCACTTGGGCGCAGCAACACCTCCGTGATATACCGCTTGACTGCACAGAAGAGTATCGATACCACGGGTTCCCCAGCGCCTTGGTTACGCTCTACTGTGCAGAAACGTACGATACGGTAGAAAGACGAGACGCTGGTCTCGCTGCGCTGGTAGTTGCTCACCATCACAAGCGTTCGGCACCACCAGATCCGACCCACAGTAAGCAGACCTATACGTCGAACAAACAGAGTGTCCGAAACCGGTACGAGGTCGTCAATTACCAACTTCAAAATATACGCCAGCACCCCGGTGCTGAAGCAGTCGCGAACGAAATTCTTGAGGAAGCAGTCGCGCCGGGGTATTCCACATCGTGGGATGATTTTCTCGACTGGGTTGATCCTGAGCATGTGATGGATACACTCGCAGTGGCACTCGCCTCGCGAAGTCGAGGAAGTCAGTATTACGACGATCTGGTTCGGCTCTGGTCAACCCTGAAGTACGCGGACCAGCTGGCTGCGAGTCTCGGGGCGGACCTCACTGCTCACCTTGAGGAGACGGACTCAACGTCGAAATCGGTCTGGTCGATACTACAAGATTCTGGACGTAATTCTATGCGATCCTCAGCGGAAGCTTCGAACATGGCTACCGAGACCCTCGAAGACTTCATCGAAGACGAGTTGCCCGAGGAATCCGGCATCAAGGGACAACTCAACGGACTTCGGAACCAGGCTCGGAACCAGGCAATAAACAACGCCAAGACGTTGATCGAGATGGACGATTCCGTTGGGCTTGTCACGCTACCGACGGGGTTCGGGAAGACGTTCACTGGACTTGCCGCAGGCCTCACCGCGTGCGAATTGACCGATAGTAACCTTGTCTACGTCCTCCCATACACAAGTATTCTGGACCAGACGGCTTCGGAGATCGAGCGGATATTCGATGTCGATGTGACTGATCCATCTTTCACGCTTCACCATCACCTTTCGAGGACGCTCAGCGACCTCGGGGAGAAGTACACTGATGCCGATATCGGTCGGTCCGTTGGGGTGTTACACGCCGAATCCTGGCGGAGCAAGCTCACGCTCACGACAACCGTACAGCTCTTCGAGTCACTCGCCGCACCAACCGGACGGCAGGCAACGAAAATTCCTGCGCTGCAGGATGCAGTTATTGTTCTCGATGAGCCACAAGCGATTCCAGAACGGTGGTGGAAAATCGTCACCGACTTGATTGAGATGCTTGCGACTGAATATAATGCGACTGTGATTCTGATGACGGCGACCCAGCCGCGACTAATCGAGTATGGAACGAGCAAGCTGGAATCGACAACGCTCGTGGGCGATAGCGGAGACTACGTCGACTTTCTCAAGGAGAATCCCCGTGTCGAATACGTCATCGACGAGAGCATTGGCGGCGATACTCGACCGATTGATTACAGAACTGCGGCAGATCGACTAGTGGCTTCGGCCGCTTCTCGTGGCGACCCACTCGCCATTTGTAATACCAGGGCCAGTGCTCAAGAGCTGTATACTCAAACAGATGATGTTCTTTCGGTGTCTGGAAACCGATCAGCAGTTGCGGTTGGCGAAGTGCTGAATTGCTATATAAAGCGAAGGGGGCGTTCACCGAGTGTCGATGAGTTGCGGAAACTCGTGATCGATGAAAAGACGAAGTCAGGGTCGGAGTCGGTCCCAATTCTGGCGTATCTCTCGGGAGATATTCGCCCCGATGACCGTCAGTTAATCATCGATATACTTTATGACGAGAACACGGAGACTGAGCCGCTATTGGCTTCGGATCACAGCGTCGTCTTGATTTCGACGAGCGTCGTCGAGGCGGGCGTCGACATCAGCTTTGACAAAGTGTATCGGGATATCGCACCGATTCCGAATATTGTCCAATCTGGTGGGCGATGCAATCGATCGTTTGATGGCTCGATGGGTCGGGTAACTGTCTGGGCGCTCGAAGCGCCAGACGATCGTGACCAACTTCCTTCGCACGTGATCCACGGATCGCGTGGAACCGAGAACCTTCCATTGTTGCATGCTACCGAGGCAGTTCTCACGGGAGAGGATTTGCGAACGATACCGGAGGGCAAGATGGTTGGTGCGATCGTGGAAAAGTTTTATCGACACATCAATACGCAGTACGACCCGGGATCGGATTCACTCGCCGACTACGTCCACAACTGTCATATGAACGATCTAGCCGAGGAACATATGATCGAAGAGATCGACGACTACGAAGACATAATTGTCTGCTCGACTGCCGCTGAGCGCCGCGCCGGTGCTATGGGTGAGTCGACAGCAATCGCGAAGGAGCCGCTACTTGAACGCTCCGGTACCCACGTATCAGCTCGCCCACCAGCGCAATCGACAACAATCGACATCGGGAACTCAGAGTACTATCTAGTCGATGCCCGCTCGGAGCAGTACGATCCAGTATTCGGACTTGCGTAGTCTGTGTATTGTCCCGTTCGCCAGTCGCCGACCCCGATACCATATCGACTGGCCAGAAGGACCGAGGCCATCGATGGGACATAGAGAATCACTGGATAATATCATTCAAATAAAATCATGTAGTCGGTCTACCTGTTGAGTGGACCGTCGAGTGCCAGACGATTTCGAAGACGAGTTGAATTCGTGCCTACTCAGCGACGACGGACGGAAAACGTACACGAAAGCCTTCGAGGAGACGATGGAGGAAACGATCGAGCATCCACGACTGAACAAGAAGGTGAGCTACCAGTACCTGCTGCGCGTCGAGGCGTACAAACTCAAAAAGCATCTCCTCACTGGCGAGGCCTACGAGCCGTTCGAGCGGTGGTGGTGAGCGTGCCGTACGTGGTCGTGGTCTACGACGTCGAGGCCGACCGGACACGGATCATGCTCAAGTTCCTGCGTCAGTATCTGGTCCACGTGCAGAACTCGGTGCTGGAGGGGCAGGTCACCGAGGGTGATCTCGAAGCGATCCGTGCGGGAATCGACGACCGACTGGAGGATGGCGAATCGACGATCATCTACCACGTCGGCAGCGAGAAACTCCTCGATCGGACCGTCTTCGGGGACGATCCCGCCGAGGACGATCAGTTTCTTTAGGGTGACCATCGACCCCCGGGGGTTTCGGGGCTATTGCGGGTCGATGGAAATTTTGATGTGAGATGGGGGAGTTGGGTGGGGTGAGGCCGGTGAAACGGCCATGGTTTCAGACGGACCCCTTGTGGGGTTGAAGCGACCGTCTGTTCGGGCAGGAAGTCGTGGGTAAGGTCGTTTCAGACGGACCCCTTGTGGGGTTGAAGCTGTCGATCGACGAAGCGCACAACTGGATTCCAGTTTCAGACGGACCCCTTGTGGGGTTGAAGCGTACGCGGTGGAAAAGTCGAACCCGTCCCCTACAGCGTTTCAGACGGACCCCTTGTGGGGTTGAAGCACCCGGCGGAATGTCTATATCGACCGTATCGTCACTGTTTCAGACGGACCCCTTGTGGGGTTGAAGCGGGCGTCACCTCGTGAAGCTCGTGGGTCCCGTCGACGTTTCAGACGGACCCCTTGTGGGGTTGAAGCGAGTTGGTCAACCTGACCGGCACGGAGGATAACGAGTTTCAGACGGACCCCTTGTGGGGTTGAAGCTTCGTGTTCGCCGCGATCGCGTACTCTCGCATGGTTTCAGACGGACCCCTTGTGGGGTTGAAGCGGTCTCTCATTGATCGATACCACTCGTTGAGCATCTGGTTTCAGACGGACCCCTTGTGGGGTTGAAGCTAACCCCTCGTCGATCAAATGGAGAGCGACACCCTGTTTCAGACGGACCCCTTGTGGGGTTGAAGCGCCTACGCGATGCTGGTCGCGTACGTCTATGACCGAGTTTCAGACGGACCCCTTGTGGGGTTGAAGCGACGTCGGTCCGAGAGCGCGCGAGATCGGCGGAGACGGTTTCAGACGGACCCCTTGTGGGGTTGAAGCGCGCTGATCGAGGCGGGCAACTACTACGTGATCAGTGTTTCAGACGGACCCCTTGTGGGGTTGAAGCCGGTCGACGATCGAGACGCACGTGGACGCGTGCGAGTTTCAGACGGACCCCTTGTGGGGTTGAAGCACTTCGTAGTTGCTCGTTTGGGCGTTCGCTTGCGTGTTTCAGACGGACCCCTTGTGGGGTTGAAGCTCGGGGAACTCGTCGAAGCTCGGTTCGTCGTCGTTGTTTCAGACGGACCCCTTGTGGGGTTGAAGCACCTGGTACAACGAAGGACCGCTTACGGCAGGGATGTTTCAGACGGACCCCTTGTGGGGTTGAAGCGGCAACCGCCACAGTCTCAACGGCCTGACTGACATGTTTCAGACGGACCCCTTGTGGGGTTGAAGCACATCGGACTATCGGAGTCAAACGCACTCCTGGCCCCGTTTCAGACGGACCCCTTGTGGGGTTGAAGCGGGGGTGAGGGGTAACGATGGTCCGGATTAGCGCCTGGTTTCAGACGGACCCCTTGTGGGGTTGAAGCGTCGTTTGGAGGGTCCGATTGATGCCCGGTCGCGTTTCAGACGGACCCCTTGTGGGGTTGAAGCGGCCCGCCGAGACCGCTGAGGACGCCGCGATTCGGTGGTTTCAGACGGACCCCTTGTGGGGTTGAAGCCGGTCCCTCTTTTCTCCAAACTCAGTTGCGTAACGGTTTCAGACGGACCCCTTGTGGGGTTGAAGCGCCGCCGGTCCATGGTCGCCCTCCTGCTTGCGGATCAGTTTCAGACGGACCCCTTGTGGGGTTGAAGCGGTCGCGACGAGGCCGACCGCGTCGCCCACGACTACGGTTTCAGACGGACCCCTTGTGGGGTTGAAGCAGTCTGATGGAAATGCTCCTCGTCGCCGCGATCGGCGTTTCAGACGGACCCCTTGTGGGGTTGAAGCGTCGCGGAGATAGATCGTCCGGGCGGAGTCGGTCGCGTTTCAGACGGACCCCTTGTGGGGTTGAAGCTCAGACAATGGCCGTCTGAGCCATGAGCGCCAAAGTTTCAGACGGACCCCTTGTGGGGTTGAAGCTCTATCTTGTGCAGTCGGGGGTTGGACGTTGTGCCGTTTCAGACGGACCCCTTGTGGGGTTGAAGCCTATACGATTGAGACCGCCGTCATCAGCGATCGCGGTTTCAGACGGACCCCTTGTGGGGTTGAAGCTGGGATGGGCGTGCGAACCCCATCAAGATCCACAAGTTTCAGACGGACCCCTTGTGGGGTTGAAGCGGGACCTACCAGAAGGTCGAACTCCTCAAAGACTGCGTTTCAGACGGACCCCTTGTGGGGTTGAAGCGCCGTACGTCGTGAGGTAGTCGTGACAGGTGCGAGTTTCAGACGGACCCCTTGTGGGGTTGAAGCAACTCGTACGTCGTCGGTGTGTTTGCTGTTGTCCGTCGTTTCAGACGGACCCCTTGTGGAGTTGAAGCGCGAGCGTGGTCTCGTTGCCCGACGTCGCGTTGGCGTTCCAGACGGACTCCCATTGGGGTTGAAGAAAATCCGCGTGACGCTCTCGGGCAGACCAGTGCAACCCCCGCTGGCCTCAGTCGCCCTCAAGAAACGCGACGAGCCTCGCAGCCAGGTCCGCGGACCGTTCGTGAGGAACCTCGTGCCCGCAGTCGTCGACCAGCACCACCTCACTGCACTCGACCGTCGCGTCGAGCGATCGTGCCGCGGCGACCGGGATCACCTGGTCCTCGCGTCCGTGGAAGATCAACATCGGCTCCTCCGCCGTGGACAGATACGCCTCCACCGGGGCGAACGCCTCCGAGCGGCGCCCCCAGAGCGTCAGGTTCGCGTCGAGCACCGCGTAGAGCGCGTCCAGCCGGCCTGGTCGGGTCACCATGTCGAGGGTCCGCTCGATCCACGCGTCGGTGCGATGCTCGGGCTGGTGGATGACCTGTCGGGCCATCCGTTCGACGCCCGCTCGATCGCTCGGAAGGCTGGCCGCGAACAACCGCCGCCCGATCAGCGGGACGAGTGGCAGCCGAAACTGCAGCGGGACCGTCCCGTCGACGAACGCCGGCGCGACGAGGGCGACGCGATCGACGCGGTCCGAGCGCCCGGCCGCGGCGGTCACGACCGACGCCCCAAAGGAGAGCCCGACCAGATGGGCGCGCTCGATGCCGACTGCGTCGAGGAACGTCACTAGAACGTCCGCGAGCGACGGGAGGCTGTAGTCCTGGGCGGTGTCGCTCTCGCCGTGCCCCGGAAGGTCGAGGGCGTACACCTCGAACTGATCGGCCAGCCGTGGCGCGACCGCGCTCCAGCTTTCGAGAAACCCGCCGAACCCGTGCACGAGGACGACGGGCGGGCCGTCGCCGCACGTGCGATAGCGCGTCTTCACACCCGCTACGTCGACGAATCGGTCGTCCCCGGACGACATATCCCAGCGCGCACGCGCCACCGGGAAAGCTGCATCGTTCGCGACCGCCGACCGGCGGTGGGTTGATCCGATGGCCGCCCGTTGAGACCGCATGGATCGTGGCGACGCCGACCCGATCACGCTGTATCGCCTCCAGGCGTGTCCGTTCTGCGAGCGCGTCGTTCGCACGCTCGACGAGCACGACCTCCCCTATCGATCGCGGTTCGTCCGCCCGCTGCACTCCAAGCGCAACGCCGTCAAGCGCCTGGTCGGCACGCGGACGGTCCCCGCCATCGTCGACCCCGCGACGGGCGTCACGATGGCCGAGAGCGACGCGATCGTCACCTACATCGAGCAGACCTACGGTGCGGAGGTGTCGGCCTGATGGAGCTCCCCTTCGACGTCGTCGATCTGGATCCCGCCGATCCGCCCGAAGTGGGCGATCCCGCGCCCGAGTTCACCCGCCCGCTGGTCGGCCGGGAGTACTGGGAGGACACCGCGCTGTCCGCACTCACCGCCGCGGGGCCCGTCCTCCTGGTGTTCATGCCGATGCCCGGATCGTTCCCCGCGACCTATATCTGCTCGGCAATCGCCGACCGGGGCTGGACCGACGCGATCCAGGTCGTCGGCGTCTCGATCGGGACGCCTTACGCCACGGCGGACCTGCTGGACGACCACGACCTCGACGCACGGATCTACAGCGACCCCGCGAACGACGTCGCCGCAGAGTACGGTCTGGCCCACGACCTCGACGGCATGACGGGACTCAGCGAGCCACGGCCGGCGACCGTCCTCCTCGACGAGAGCGGCGTCGTCAGACACACCTGGGTCGCGACCGAGTGGCCCGAGTTCCCCGATTACGACACCATCGAGGCTGCGCTGGACGATCTGGATGCCGAGGCCTGACCCCGATCAGAGTTCGATCTCGCGCAACGAGTCGGTCTGCCCACAATAGGGGCACTGGAAGTCCGCGACTCCCACGTCGTCGGGCATTTGATACGTATAGTGCAACTCGACCATGTCGAGCTCACAGTCCTCGGCCTCGCAGGCGAGTTCCATCGTGTGTGGCATACCTGCGTCCACGCCCGCCAGCGACATAACGGTCCGCCCTGGCGACGTCACCGCCCGTTCCGCGGTCAGACCACGCCCATTGCGGAGAGCCGCTCGGGCAGGTACGTGTCGGTCACGAAATCCAGGCCATAGGAGGCGAGCGCCTGCTGTTCGGACTTCTTGTCGATCTCCAGCTGGAGTTCGATCTGCTCTTCCCAGTAGTCGCTCTGGAAGCGCGGATCGTCGAGTTCCGACTGGAGCGCGTTGATATCGGAATCCGCCAGCGGGTCGGTCGGCAGGTCGTACTCGACGATGTCCTCGGGCTGGACGCCGACGAACTGCGCGTCGGGCGTCGCGAGGTGTTTCGAGAGGTGCGCGGACTTGATCGAGCCGTACGCGACCGACCCGTAGATCCGATACGACCAGGGGTCACCGTCAGTGAAGACCACGACTTCGAGGCCGAGTTCGTCGTGCAACCGTTTGGTCAGCCGACGGGTCGCCCGCGCGGGCTGACCGCCGAGGTGGACGACCAGGGCATCATACTCGTCGTCGAACCCGTTCTCGACCAGCCGATCGCGCATACCGCCGGTCTCCACACACAGCACGAACGCGGCGTCGTTGTCGAGAAACTCGATCGTGTCGGGATCGTTCGGGATCTGATAGCCACCCTGGCCGACGTCGTGCTGGCAGTGGATCTCCCGATCCCCACGGTTGGTCTGCTCGCGAAGCCGCAACGGCCCCATCACCTTCGCGCCCGATTCCTCGGGGCGCATGTGGAACTCCTCGCGACGGACGTCCGAGACGATCTCCAGGTCCTCGATCAACTGGTTGGACTCGTCCTGGGAGGTGAACTGCGCGGGATCCAGCTCCCACGACTCGCTGAGATAGTACAACTCACGCAGGGTCGAGGATCGGTCCTGATCCAGCTGATCGGCCAGGAAGTCGATCGTGTAGATCACCTTCAGGAGCTTCTGGGCGCCGCTGACGGTCTTCGCACTGCGGGTCGAGGTTCGATCGCCGTAGACCCAGACGCGCTCGTCCTCGTCGTACTCGATGTTGGTTTTCGTTCGCGTCGGGAGCTCCATCGTGGGCACGTCGCCCGAATCGAACTGGTCGTAGAACTCGTCAGCGAGCGCGAGGAGGCGCTCGCGGGCACTCGTCTCGGGGGTTGGTGTACTCGACATGGTCAGTCGTCCAGGGTGAGTCGTTCGTCAGCGATGCCGTCGACGGCACCGCTGATCGTCGCGGGGCCGTCGATGTCGTATTCGAGCGTTTCGGTCTCGCCGGCGGCGACCGACGGCGACCACTTGATGTGGACCTCGCCGTCGAGGTCGACCGTCCGGGCGTCATCGGTCTCGGTGTCGCCGATCTCGACTGCGACGCTGTCGCCGTCGGGGGCGACCATCTCGGTCACCTCCAGATCGGCGATCGACGTGCCGTTGTTCTCGACGGTGAGCGTGACCGTGCTCCCGTCGCGGTCGCGGTCGACGAGCACGTTGTTCATGATGCGCGCGAGGGTGTCCTCGATCGCGAGTTCGGGCCGCTCGGTCAGGTGTTCGAGTTTCGTCGCCATCGCGGGCAAGATCGTCGCGAGTTGGTCGCGTTTCTCGCGGCGCTGGGCGCGCGACCGTCGTTCTTTGAGGAAGCTCTTCAACTCGCGAGCGGCCTCCCGGACCGCGAGTTCGATCTCGTCTTCGATCTCGGGCAGGTTCGCGATGGCGTCTTTGGACTCGCTCGTAAAGGGGACGTTCGTCGAGGCGACGTGGACGAGCACGACCGCGGGGCCCTGCGGCATCCCGCTCCCACCGGGCTGATCGAGTTCGTAGTTCCGCCAGTTGATCGATCGGACCACGTCGGTCGTCGCACACGCCCCGCGCTGGTAGACCAGCGGGACGCGGTTGGCGTACCGCATCAGGTCGATCTCGCCCTCGTCGGCAAGCTCACCGCCGTAGGCGATACCCGCCTCGACGACGAACGGGTCGCCGCCGTGGACGGCGGCGTCGCGCGTGCTCGCGGCGTAGAACTCCGCGTCGACCTCTTTGCGGAGGCCCGCCTCGATCAGATCGGCGGTGATCGGCGAGAGACAGTCGGTCGGCGGCGCGATGATGTCGGTCTCGCGCATCCCCTCCAGCAGCGCCGCCGCGGCGTCCCGATCGGCGGCCAACTCGTCGACGGTCGGCGGGTCGTCGGGCACCGTCCGGGCCGCGGTCCAGAACGCGTCCAGTGCGTTCTCACGGGCAGTCTCGCCGATGGTCGCGTCGTCGTACTCCTCGGTGCCGTCCGCTGCCGCGTCGATCAGGTCGCGCAACTTGTCGCGTGTCAGCCGACACCGGTCGTCGTCGCGTCGGGCGATTCGACCGGCGAGCCGACTCGCCCACCCCTCGATCGTCGCCTCGTCTTTCCGCGAACTCGTCGCGTCGTCCAGCAGTGTGAAACAGTCGCCCCGAAGTCGGTCCCGCATGGCGTCGTCGGTCTCGCCACCGCAGATTGCCGTCCAGGTCGCTCGTCGGGCCTTCTCCCGGACGGTCACGCCGAAGGTCACCTCGTAGTCGCCCTCGACGGCATCGCTCGCTTCGTCGACGATCGCCCCCACCTCGTGATGGGCGACCCGCTCGCGATTACCCAGCGCGTCGACGACCCGCTCGGCGAACGCGCGGGTCGCCTCGCGGCCCTTGTTCGCGACCGCGCCCCGGATCGCCGCTGCGAGGTCGGTCTCGTGAGCGCCCGGCGGTGCCCAGGCGAGTTCGCGGCCGTCCCATCGATCGCGAAAGGCGTCGGTGACGTTGTCGGCGGTCTTGCGCCCCACGCGGGTGAACTCCTCCTGGAGAAAGCCCGATAGCGAGTACGAATCGGTGTCTTCGAGCATCTTGATGAGCGTCCCCAACTGGACGCCGTGGGGATGGGGGCGAATCTCGCTGGTCTCGGCGGGCAACTGGTCGGTCGCGCGCTCGGAGGTCAGGTGGGCGTTGGGCTCGCGGAGTTCGATCCGGGCGTGTGGGTTGACGACCGCGGTGTGGGTGATGTAGTCGTGGAGTTGCGATCGGGCGCGCATGTTCGCCTCCAGATCGAGTTCGATGCGCGTCCCGTGTGGCCGATCCCACGTCGTCGACTCCTCGTTGTCGATCGACGGCTCGTTGGTGTCGGTGTCGATGGTCACCTCGAAGTAGGTCGCCGACCCGTTGCCCGTCCGGGAGGTGATCCGCGCTGGTTTCCCGCTGGTGAGTTGGGCGTAGAGGACGGCCGCGCTGATTCCGATACCCTGCTGCCCCCGACTCTGCTCGCGGGCGTGAAATCGACTCCCGTACAGGAGTTTCCCGAACACCTTGGGGATCTCCTCGCGGGTGATCCCGGGGCCGTTGTCCTCGACGACGACCCGATAGTAATCGCCGCGATCGCTGATTTCGACGTAGACGTCCGGGAGGATCGCGGCCTCCTGGCAGGCGTCGAGAGCGTTGTCGACGGCCTCTTTGACGACGGTCACCAGCGCCCGGGCCCCCGAGTCGAACCCGAGCATGTGCTTGTTCTTCTCGAAGAACTCCGCGATGGAGATCTCCCGCTGGCCCTCAGCGAGGTCCTCAGCGACCGCGCCCTCCCCGAGGGTCGACTGCTTCGACATGACCCGTCCTGGGTCCCCGGTCCTCAAAGATTGCGCGGTCCCGGAGTGGAAGTGTGAGCGGTCGGTGGTCGGTGGGGCCGCGGCCGTCGGCCGACCCGAGGCCCGGAAGCATTTACCGACTGCCGACGAAAGAGCGATCGATGGCCGAGACCGACCGCGAGATCGCCGTCACGCGTGACGACCTCACGCTGCCGATCATCGAGATCCTCACCGGACGAGGCTTTATCACGGGCAAGTCCGGCAGTGGCAAATCGAACACCGCGAGCGTGATCGCCGAGTCGCTGCTCGATCAGAACCTGCCCGTCTTCATCATCGACACCGACGGCGAGTACTACGGTCTCAAAGAGCAGTACGAACTCTTACACGTCGGCGGCGACACCGAGTGTGACGTCACCGTCGACGTGACCCACGCCGAAGCGATCGCGACGCTCGCCCTGGAAGACAACGTCCCGATCATCCTCGACGTCTCTGGCTTTCTCGAAGAGGACCGCTCGCGGACGCTCATCACCGAGACACTCAAACACCTGTTCAGCAAGGAAAAACGCCTGAAGAAGCCCTTCCTCGTCTTCGTCGAGGAGGCCCACGAGTTCATCCCTCAGCAAGGCGGGTTGGACGACCTGGGCCAGATCCTCATCCGCATCGCGAAACGCGGGCGCAAGCGTGGCCTGGGCCTGTGTGCGATGAGCCAGCGGCCCGCGGCGGTCGACAAAGACTACATCACCCAGTGTGACTGGATCGTCTGGCACCGCCTGACCTGGGACAACGACACTCGCGTCGTCGAGAAGATTCTCGGGCCACCGGCCGGCGACGACGTCCAGGAACTGGACGACGGGCAAGCCATTCTGATGACCGACTGGGACGAGCGCACCCGGACGGTCCGGTTCAAGAAGAAATCCACGTTCGACGCGGGCGCGACCCCCGGCCTCGACGATTTCGATCGGCCCGACCTCAAGTCCGTCAGTGACGACCTCGTCGATCGACTCGAACAGGTCGGCGGTGGGCCCGACCCCGACGACGGCCAGCGCACGCTCGACGAATCGGCCGATTCCGCCGATCCGGACGACGCCGCAGACCCCGAAGAGGTGGTC
This sequence comes from Halococcoides cellulosivorans, assembly GCF_003058365.1. Lineage (NCBI taxonomy): Archaea > Methanobacteriati > Methanobacteriota > Halobacteria > Halobacteriales > Haloarculaceae > Halococcoides > Halococcoides cellulosivorans. The sequence goes on from NZ_CP028858.1 coordinate 577,476, forward strand.
GCGCCCGACGGCGACGGTGCAGAGTCGGGCGAGGCGAACGACGACAGCGCCGTCCCCGCGGATCGCGCACCGCCCGAACCGGGCCACACGGCGATCTCTGGGGATGCACTCGACGACATCACGGCCGATCCGACGCCGGCCAGTCCCGCCGAGACCTCGCGGAGCGCCGCCACGGGCGACCGGAGCACCGGCCGATCGCGATCCGGGTCGCGCTCTCGTTCGCGCGAGTTCGATCCGGACGACCGAGACAATCTGCTCTGGGAACTCGGGCAACTCGTCCAGTTTCTCGTGCTCAGCGCCGCGAGCGTGACCTATCGATCGGTCGCAGAACTCGGCTGGCGCGTGCGCAAGCGCGGGCGGCGACTGTACCGAGCGCTCCCGGCCCGACTCACCGGCGCGCGGCCGAACCCCTACGGTGGGTCACCCCGCCGACGCGGTGAGTACGGCCACACGGGCCCCGACCGGTATTCGACACAGAACGCCGCGATCGGCGTGCTCACGATCGCAGTCGTGCTCGCGATTCTCGCGGCGGTGGGCCTCGCGATCGCCTAATCGCAGATCAGGTCGGCGGCGCGTTCGCCCGCTCGAATCCCGCCGTCGAGCGACCGCTCGGGGTACTGAGTCCGCGACCCCATCCCGGCGTAGTAGAGGCCGTCCGCGATCTCGCTCAGGTCGGTCGGCACGATCTTGTCGAGATACCCACGCTCGTAGACGGGCGCGGTCCGGGGGTTGCGAGCCGTCTCGATCCACTCGACAGCGGATCGGTCGAACTGCTCGAACAGATCGTCGAGGCCGTCGAGCCACGCGGCCTCGATGTCGTCGTCGGAGCGCTGGAAAAAGGGATCCTCGGGCCCGTCGACGTACTTGACGGCATAGAGGAGGTGCTCGCCGCCGTAGCGCTCGGGCGGGACGAAGTTGGTGTGCTCGATCAGCGCGCCGAAGGGTGCGTCGTCGACGACGTTCAGCCAGTACGTGTCGGTCAGCTGTTCGTCCATCGCGATGATCGAACAGACCGTGCCCTGGAACTCGATCGGACACGAGTAGTCGGTGAGCGATTCGAGGACCGACGGCATCGCCGCGACGATGACAGCGTCGACGGGGTGAGCGGTGGTCGTGCGAGCGGTCTGTTCGCCGTCGTCGCTTCCCTCGGCGTCCGGACCGCTCGAATCCCCGCTCGTCTCGACGGTGATCCGATCGACAGCGCCGTCTGCGAGTTCGAGGTCGGTCACGCGCGCGCCGGTCTGGATCGCGTCCCGGCCCACGTCTTCGATCAGCGCGTCGATCAGGCGGCCGAACCCACCGTCGAGATAGCCGAGATACTCTCCGCGGATCGGGTCGCGCTCGCCGCGGAACTGCACGCGCCCGAGCAGCCACGCCGCGCTGACCTCGTCGGCCCGATCCCCGAACTTCGCCTCGATCAGCGGTTCGAAGAAGTGCTCGTAGACGCCGCGAGTCGTGTGCTCGGTGACGAACTGCTCGATCGGGACGTCGTCGTAGGCGTCGAGGCTGTCGTAACTGTCGAAACTGGGAATCCCGCCGCGGAGATCGACGCCTTTCACGAGCATGCCCAGCCGGAACGTATCGTAGAGGGAGAGGTACGGATAGGCGAGGATCTCCCAGGGCTTGTCGAGCGGCCAGACCGTGCTGTCGACGTAGTTGGCGGTCTCACCCACTGGCCAGTGGAGATCCTCGCCCAGGCCCACCTCCTCGATGACTTCGACGATGCGCTCCTCGGACTTCGAGAGGTGGTGATAATACTGCTCGATCGGGTCGCCCCCGGTCTCGACGGTCGCAGCGAGGCCACCGATCTGTTCTGCGGCCTCGAAGACGGTCACCTCGCGGCCTGCGGCCTGAAGCCGTCGGGCCGCTGCGAGTCCGGCGATCCCGCCACCGACGATCGCGATCATGGGAAGCGTTGCCGACGGGCCCCCAAGGCGCTTGTCCCTCGGACCGATCCAGCCCCCACTCCGCTACCTTTTTGAGAGGGCTCCGGTTAGCGGACGCTATGGTGAGGGTGCGGGCGCCGGCGACGAGTGCGAACCTGGGGAGTGGGTTCGACGTGTTCGGCGTCGCGCTCGACCGACCGGCGGACGTGGTCAGCGTCGAACGCGCCGCCGAGACGACGATCGAGGTGACCGGCGTCGGCAGCCAGTACATCCCCGAAGATCCCGACGCGAACACCGTCGGCGCCGTCGCGCAGGCCCTCGACGCGCCCGCGCACATCGTGATCGACAAGGGCGTTCGCCCGTCGTCGGGGCTCGGCTCGTCGGCGGCGAGTGCCGCCGCGGCGGCGGTCGCGCTCAACGAGCTGTACGACTGTGGGTATTCCCGCGAGGACCTCGTCCCGATCGCCGCCGAGGGCGAGGCGCTCGTCTCGGGGACGGCCCACACCGACAACGTCGCGCCCGCGATCCTCGGTGGGTTTACGATCGCGCGTGCGGACGGCGTCACCCGGGTCGGCGCGGACGTTCCGATGGTCGTCTGTCTGCCCGAGACGGCGGTATCGACGCGTGACGCCCGCGATCTCGTCCCCGAGTCGGCCAGCCTCGACGCGCTCGTCGAAACCGTCGGGAGCGCCGCGACGCTGACGACCGGGATGCACCGCGGCGACCCCGCGCTCGTCGGGCGCGGCATGGAGGAATCGATCGTCTCGCCCGCCCGCGCGAAACTCATCGACGGGTACGACGCCGTCGAGACGGCCGCGCGCGAAGCCGGCGCGACGGGCGTTACGGTCAGCGGGGCCGGCCCGGGCGTGCTCGCGGTCTGTCGCGGCGACGACCAGCGCGATGTCGCGGGTGCGATGGTCGATGCGTTCGAGGATAGCGGCGTCGAGGCGCGGGCCTACCGCACGCGGGTCGGTCGTGGAGCGTGCCGCCTCGAATAACGTTCAGAGCGGACTCTCAGACCTGTTCGAACAGCGCGAGCACGTCCTGCGGGTCGACACGACCGTCGCCGGTGAAATCGAAATACTGCACGTTCTCCTGGATCGTGTCTGATTGTGCGTTCTGGAACAGGTAGTTCACGTCCGGGAAATCGATCTTTCCGTTCCCCGAGAGGTCCTCGTACAGGCCGTCACCGTCGGGATCGGTCATCTGATCGGGCAGGGTAGGCGTTCCAGTCGTGGTGCAGTCCGGGAACACCCTGTCTATGAGGCCGGGAATCTCCCGCTTGCAAGGGTCTTCACCGGGTGGAGCGTTCGCGGCGTGATCGTCGAGATACTCCTGCCACCACAGGCCCGGCGCGTCGGCTCGGGCACGCAGCTGCCACTCCGAATCGGGGGGATCCTCGAACAGCTGTGGTGAGTAGTCCCAGTCGAACCGCTCGACGATCGGATGCACGGGGTAGTTCTCGAAGAACGTCCGGAAGCCGACGAAGGCCTCGCTCGATGGGTTCGTGTCGCCGTCCATGCCGAAGCGGTTCAGTTGGTCCTGCTCGTCGGCGCTCAACTCGTGTGAGAGCGGTCGCCCTGCGGGGTCGCCCCACTGTTCGATCGCTGTGGGGTCACCCTCGCCCCAGACGCCGGTCGTGCCGGCGAGATACTGGAACCAGAGATTCGAGCCACCCGACTCCCAGCCGAACGCGGTCACGACGACGGGAACGCGTCGGGCGGGTGTGCCGAAGTATTTCGAGAGCGGGCGCAGCGACGACTGCGTGTGGATCTGGGCCGCATACGCGACGTTGGTGGCCCCCGAATCGACGCCGGTCAGCGATGCGGTGCCGTTCGCGCCGTTGACGGTCAGTTCGGAGGCCCAGTAGGTCCACTGGCTCCAGCGCGGGCTCCCGACGGTCACCAGTCGGTGGGGTGCGTGCTCCGCGACGACGTTCAACCAGGGCTTCGCGCGTTCGAGGAAGAGCCCCCAGTACGGTCGGCCGTTCTCCGCGTCGTCGATCGGTTCGGGGCCCATGGCGCGACCGGCCCTGTTGTCGTCGGGCCGGCCTTCACGAGGGGTTCGAAGTGGCGCACCCCAGTCGCCGTAGTACGGCCCCGTCGGTGAACTGAACAGGTCGAACAGGACGTGCTGGTCGGCATCGCCGCCGTAGCGGTCGGCGACGGTTTTCCAGAACAGCAGGAGCTCCTCGCCGAGGAGGTCCTTACCACCCTGTGCCCCACACCACGGGTCGAACCACGGGTCGGGGCTGTCGGGATCGTTCAGTCTGGCCTGATTGTGGGGGACGGTCTCGACGTCGGCGATCTGATCGGGGCCGTGCCAGAGGACGCCGCGTTCGCCACACATGCCCAGATCGTTCGGAAAGGTCTCGTTGCCACACGGGGCGTCATACTCGAACTGTGGTGTCGTCCAGTACTCCAGTCCCTTGTGTCGCTTGCGCTCGTATCGGCGCTGAAAGAACGCGGGGTACTCCCGGTGGTAGTCGAGCATGAGGTACGCCCCGCGCTCCCGGGCCACCTCGACGATCGGATCGACGTGTTTTTCGAGATACGTCGTCAGGTCGGCCTCGTCGAACGCGCCCGGTCTGATCGGCCCCCAGTACACGTCGTGGGGCATGTACGTCTCGTCGTCGCGTGTGTCGCCTCGGGCCGTGGCGGCACCGATCGCTTGCGGGGTGCAGGGGACGCGGACGACACTGTGGGGCCACTCGTCGCTGGTGGCCAGGGCGAGGATGTCTTCGATGGACCGGTGGCGAAACGAGCGCCGCGTGACGAGTGGATCGACCGTCGTTGCCCCGTGTAACTGCACCGGGTAGCCCGATTCGTCGACGATCTGGTTCCCTCTCGTCTGGAGGAAATCGAGGGATTCGACAGGGGTCGCACTCGCTGCCCCCAGCGTCCCGATTCCGAGGCCCCCACTCGCTGCGAGTGCGCCGACGCTTTTGAGGATCGCGCGCCGATCCACGGCAGACCGGGGCGATCGATCCCCGTCGTTCGATGCCGCTCGACCGTCGGAGTGGGTGCGCCGTGTCATGGCTGAAACGAGTGGTGGCACCGATTTCAAATGCCACCGATAGTTTCTATTGTTGATTTAATATGCTATAAACTTAACTGACACACGATATCCGGTGACGCGGCGTCAAACCATCTCGAACAGCGCGAGGACGTCCTGCATGTCGACGCCACCGTCGCCGTCGAAGTCGTAGAATTCGGCGTTGTCTTGCACGCGGTTCGAGTCGGTGTTCTGGAACAGCCGATTCACGTCGGGGAAGTTCAGCGTTCCGTCGCCCGAGAGGTCCTCGAAGAGAGCGTCGCCGTCGGGGTCGGTCGCGCCCTCGGGCCAGTCGGGCCGGGTCGACTCGACGAGATACTCCTGCCACCAGACGCCAGGGGTCTTCGAACGGGGGCGCAGCTCCCAGTCCCCGTCGTCGATCTCCATGTCGTCGAAAAATCGAGGGTTCCAGGTGTGATCGAAATACGCGGCGATCGGGTGAACGGGATGCTCCTGGAAAAACGCCCTGAATCCGACGTACTCGCTGGGTGCGGGATAGTGATCGGCCTCGGTCTGGTGGTCGTCGATCGGGCACTCACTGCGGTCCTCGGGACACATGCCGAAGTGGTTCAGGCGGTCTTTTTCGTCGGCGTCCAGCGTCCGCGGATCGGGGACGCCCTCTGGACGCCCCCACTGCTCGATGGCGTCGCTGTCGCCGTCACCGAACACCGCGGTCGTCCCGCCGATATAGGAAAGCCAGCGAGACCCACCGCCAGCATCCCAGCCGAACTCGGTGATGACGACGGGGACGTGCTCGGCGGGCGTGCCGACGGACGTCGAGAGCGGGCGGAGGTACTCCTGCGTGTGAATCTGGGCGGTGTAGGCAACGTTGGTCATACCGGCGTTCACGCCGGAGAGTGATTCCGTCCCGTTCGTACCGGTGACGGTCTTCTCGCTGGCCCAGTAGGTGTACTGTGACCACCGCGGACTCCCAAGCGTCACCAGCCGTCCGGGCGCGTGCTCACCGATCGTGTCGAGCCAGGGCTTCACACGGTCTAAAAAGAGGTCCCAGTACGGGCGACTTCGATCGGGGTCGGTCACGTCAGGCGTCTCGTACGGCCACGGGTTCCCGCCGTATTCGGGCGCGTACCAGTCGCCGCCGTGGGGCCCCGACGAGGCTCTGTCCGGGGTGCCCCAACTGCCGGCGTAGGGGCCCGTCGGCGCGTTGAACAGATCGAAGACGACGTGCCGGTCGGCATCGCCGCCGTACCGGTCGGCCACGGTTTTCCAGAACAATCGAACTTCGTCACCGAGCAGGTCCTCGCCGTCACCCGCCCCACACCACGGGTCGAACCACGGATCGAGCATGTCGGAGTCGTTCAGCCGCTTTTGATTGTGTGGGAGTGATTTGATCTCGGTGATCTGGTCGGGCCCGTGCCAGAGGACGCCCCGATGCCCACACATCCCGTAATCCCAGTCCCAGTCGTACTCGTCACTCTCCAGACAAAACCTCTCCCAGCTATCGTTCCAAAACTCGGTACCGCGGTGTTCCTTTTCTTCGTACAGTCGCTGGAAGAAGACGGGATACTCGCGGTGGTAGTCGAGCATGAGGGTGACGCCACGCTCCCGAGCGGCGTCGACCAGCGGGTCGATGTACCGGTCGAGATACTCTTCCAGATGGTCGGCAGTGAACGTTCCCGGCTTGATCGGGCCCCAGACGTCCTCGTGGGGAATGAACGATGAGGTGCCCGTGGAGTCACCGCGGGCGAGTGTCGCCGCGATGTCCTGAGGCTGACAGGGGACGCGGACGAGGTTGTGCGGCCAGTCCCGACTCGTCGCGAGTTCGAACATCTCCGAAGCGGTCTTGCCCCGCCACTGGCGCTGGGCGCGCAGCGGGTCGATCAGCGTCGCCCCGTGCAATTGTACCGGCGATCCAGACGCGTCGACGATCTGATTACCGTCGGTCGCGAGGTGATCGGGCGTCGGGTCGCCAGCGCTGGCCGACCCGAGGAGACTCGTCCCGAGGACGCCAGCGGCCGTCCCGCCGGTCGCCCGGAGGATCGATCGGCGCGATGCCGGCCGGCCGGCGATCGGTGTCGATGCGTCGACTGTGTCGCTGTCCTCGTGGTGGGGTGTCATGGATCGTGGCCTGGTCCAGCAGCGTCAACACAAAAATTTATATTCAATATGTATAAAATTACAGGGTAACTCTCGGCCGTTCGTCAGTCACGCACCATTCACCGATCGAATTACAGCGGTCGCACGGCGAACGCCCACGGCTGTAGCCGGAAGAGAACGTCGACGGTGTGATGCAGGTGGAAACGTGCCGGTCGACAGCCGATCAGACCGTCTCGAACAGCGTGAGGACGTCCTGCAGGTCGACGCGACCGTCGCCCGAGAAATCGAAGTAATCCGCCTGTGACTGGACGGCCTCGGTGTCGGTCCGCTGGAACAGGTCGTTCACGTCGACGAAGGTCACGCGCCCGTCGCCGTCGAGATCTTCGTATCGGCCGTCGCCGTCCGGATCGGTCGGCCCCGGATCGGTCGGCCAATGGGGCGGGTTCGGGTCGGCGTGGTCAGCGAGATACTCCTGCCACCAGACACCAGGCGTGTCCTCGCGCGGGTTCAACTCCCAGTCGCCCTCGGTGACGTGCTCGTCGGCAAAGAAGCGTGGGTCCCAGGTGTGATCGAAAAACCCGGCGATCGGGTGGACGGGGTGGTTCTCGAAGAACGGCCCGAACCCGACGTAGTCCTCTTTCGGGGGGTAATGGTCGCCACCCATCCCGAAGTAGTTCATCTCCCGCTTTTCGCTCTCGGAGAGCTCGTTGGGATCGGGCTTGCCTTCGGGGCGGCCCCATTCTTCGAGAGCGGCCGGGTCGCCGTCGCCCCAGACCGCCGTCGTGCCCGCAAGGTGGGTCTCCCAGTCCGGGCCGCCGCCGGACTCCCAGCCGAACTCGGTGAACACGACCGGAACGAGTTCGGCGGGCTGTCCGAAGTACTTCGAGAGCGGGCGGAGCCCCTCCTGGACGTGAGCGTGGGCGGCGTACGCGACGTTGGTCGCGCCTGAATCGACGCCTGTGACCGAGTCCGTCCCGTTGACGCCGTTGAAGGATGTCTCCTGGGCCCAGTAGGTGAACTGCGACCAGCGTGGGCTGCCGACGGTCACCAGGCGCTCGGGGGCGTGCTCGGCAACCGTGTTGAGCCAGGGTGTCGCGCGTTCGAGGAACAGGTCCCAGTATGGACGACCGTTCTCGGGGTCGGTGAGATCGTACGTGATCTCATACCCGCCGGTGTTGGAGGGCATTCGGCCTGGCCCCGCCCAGTCGTTGACGTAGGGCCCCGTCGGTGCGTTGAACAGATCGAAGACGACGTGCCGATCCGAATCGCCGCCGTACCGATCGGCGACCGTCGACCAGAACAGGTCGAGTTCCTGACCGAGCAGGTCGTCGCCGCCATCGGCCCCACACCACGGATCGAACCACGGATCGGCCCTGCTGGGGTCGTTCAGCTTGTTCTGGTTGTGCGGAATGTTCTTGACGTCCTCGATCTGGTCGGGGCCGTGCCAGAGGACGCCCCGGTGGCCACACATGCCTACGTCCCAGTCCCAGTCGTACTCGGTGCTCGGGCCACACCACTCCTCGCCGTAGTCGTTGTCGCCGTTCCAGTAGTCGACGCCACGGTGTCGCTTCTCGTCGTACAGTTGCTGGTGGAAGACGGGCGCCTCCCGATGGTAGTCGAGCATGAGGTAGACCCCGCGCTCGCGGGCGGCGTCGACCAGCGGGTCGATGTACCGGTCGAGATAGGCGTCGAGGTCGTCGCTGTCGAACGTGCCCGGCTTGATCGGCCCCCAGTTGTCGCCGTGGGGAATGAACGATCCGGTGGCCGTGGAGTCACCGCGTTCGAGGGTGGCCGCGATGTCCTGGGGCTGACAGGGGATCCGCACGAGCGAGTGCGGCCAGTCCGGGCCCGTTGCCAGCGCGAACATCTCCTCGGCGGTCTTCCCGCGCCACTCTCGTTGCGCACGGAGCGGATCGATCAGCGTCGCGCCGTGTAACTGGACTGCTTCCCCGGACTCGTCGACGATCTGATTGCCCTCGGTCGCGAGGTGATCGAGCGCGGGAGCGGCCCCACGGGCCGACCCGAGCAGACTCGCGCCGAGGACGCCGGCGGCCGTCCCGCCGGTCGCCCGCATGATCGATCGTCTGCTCGTGGTCACGCGCTCGTCGCCGGTGGTGGGTGAGGGTCTCGACATCAGTCTGGGGCACTCCTCTCAAAATTCGCGCTAAAGTATCATAAAAATAACGGTGAATTACTCCGATATCCTCGATCGGGCCGAGCGGGCTGGACGGTCACCCGAGGCCTTCGCGCCGAGAGTGCGCCCAGACCGCGAGCGCGACGGCGACCAGCAGGCCCTGAAGCACGAACAGCGGGGTCAACTCCATCGCGAGGAGGTGGGCCAGAAACGACTGGTCGACCGTGTACGTCGGCGGGTCGAGCAGGGGCCACCCCAGATAGCTCAACTCACCGAATTCGCCCGCGAGAATCCCTCCAAGCCCGTCCGCCCCGAGATGCGACCCGATTCCGAGCGTGCCGGCGACGACCACGCGTCGGTGGCGACGCCCGGCGAGTATCGCGACGACGGCGATCAGCGGCGCGAGCACGACCACCGAGTGCGCGAGCGATCGCCCGACGGGGAGGACGTCCAGTGTCCACGCGAGCGGCTTGTCGATCAGGTCCGGCAGTTGGCTGCCCACGAGTGCGACTGCCGTCACTCCGATCGTCGGCTCACGATCGCGATGCCACTCGAATCCCGCGAGCGCGAGGTACGCGACGGCGAGATGTCCCCATGGCCACATACCGCTGTTCGGTGAGTGAATCGGGAAAAGCTGTCGACGGCAGAAAAGACGAACGACGACTCGACTGTGCTGGTCGTGCGCGTCAGACCATCTCGAACAGCGCGAGGACGTCCTGCATGTCGACGTCACCGTCGCCGTCGAAGTCGAACTTCGCGTCGCTCGTTTCGCTGGTGTTCTGGAACAGCGAGTTCACGTCGGGGAAGTCGATCTTCCCGTTGCCGTTGACGTCCTCGTAGAGGCCGTCACCGTCGGGGTCGGTCGCGTCGGCACCGAATCCGCCGGTGCTACCGTCGTCGCCCGTTGGCCACTGCGCACCCGAGATGTCCTCCCAGGTGTTGTCGCCACCCGGCGGTGCGTCCTCGCCGTGGTCGTTGACGTACTCCTGCCACCAGACACCGGGCGTGTCCGCGCGGTCGTTGAGCTCCCAGTTGCCGTTGCTGACCTGCTCGTCGCTGAAGAAGCGCGGCGCCCACGTGTGGTCGAAACACCACGCGAACGGGTGGACGGGGTGGTTCTCGAAGAACTCACGGTAGCCGACGTAGTCCTCTTTCGGGGGGTAGTCCTCGCCACCCATCCCGAAGTGGTTCATCATCTCTTTCTCGTTCTCTCCGAGTTCCTTGGGGTCGGGCTTGCCTTCGGGTCGGCCCCACTCATCGATGGCGCTCTCGTCGCCGTCGCCCCAGACGGCAGTCGTGCCGCCGAGGTGGGTGAACCAGTCGGGACCGCCGCCGGCTTCCCACCCGAACTCGCTGTACATGACCGGGACCTTCCACGAGGGCGTCCCGAAGTACTTCGAGAGCGGACGGAGTCCTTCCTGGACGTAGGAGTGGGCGGTGTAGCCGATGTTGTTGGCGCCGCTGTCCATGCCGCTCATGGAGTCGGTGCCGTTGACACCGTTGTAGGTCAGCTCCGAGGCCCAGTAGGTCCACTGCGACCAGCGCGGGTTGCCGATCGTCATGAACCGTTCGGGGGCGTTCTCTGCGACCGTGTTGATCCACGGCTTCGACCGCTCCATGAACAGTTCCCAGTAGGGCTTGCCGTTCTCTTCGTCGGTGACGTCGGCGGTCCCCGAGTCGTACCCGTCGTCGCCGGAGGGCGTCCGGCCGGGTTCGCCCCAGTCACCGAAGTACGGCCCCGTCGGCTCGTTGAAGATGTCGAAGACGACGTGGTCGTCGGAGTCGCCACCGTAGTGGTCAGCGACGGTCTCCCAGAACATGCTGATCTCGTTTCCGACGAGGTCCTCGCCGCCGTCGGCCCCGGCCCACGGATCGAACCACGGATCCTCGGTGTCGGGGTCGTTCATTTTGTTCTGGTTGTGCGGAATCGACTTGATGTCCTCGATCTGGTCCGGGCCGTTCCAGAGGTAGCCACGGTGGCCACACATGCCCTCGTCCCAGTCCCAGTTGTACTCGCTGCTCGGGCCACACCACTCGTCACCGTACTCGTTGTCGCCCTGCCAGTAGTCGACACCACGGTGGACCTTCTCCGCGAACTGCTTCTGGTGGAACACCGGGATGTGGGTGTGCATGTCGATCAGGACATACGCGTTGGCCTCCCTGGCGGCGTTGACGAGCGGGTCGACGAAGTCGGTCAGATAGTCCTGCAGCGTGCTCTGCGAGAACGTGCCCGGCTTGATCGGACCCCAGTTGTCCCCGTGGGGGATCATCGATTCCGTCTGGGTTTCGTTGGGGCCGCGGTTGATCCGCGCGGCGATGTCCTGCGGCTGCGTCGGCAGGCGCACCATGTTGTGCTTCCAGTCCGCGTTGGTGGCCAGCGAGAACATCTCCTCGATGTTCTTGCCACGCCACTGCCGGTTGGCGCGCAGCGGGTCGATCAGGTTGACCCCGTTGAGCTGGACCGGGTTGCCGGACTCGTCGACGATCTTGTTGCCTTTCGTCGAGAGGTGGTCGAGCGAGTCGACCGGTGCCCCCGATGCCGTGCCCAGCAGCGACGAGCCCACGACGCCGGTGGCTGCCGCCGCACCAGCGCCTTTGAGCACGTTCCGCCGCGAGGCTGTCATGTCCGCACTACGCTTCGAGTCGTCGGTCGGTGTGTTTGATTTACTCATGCTAAAGTCCACAGGCTGGATGGCACTCCACTGGATCGATCCAGGCCCCGGGTGTCGAGACCGAACGGGCCGCCGGCCCGGCGTCCGCCCGGCCGAGCGCGCGTCGACACTCCCCGGTGATCGCGTGGCATCGACTTCTCGGGTCCGAAACACTGTGTTCGTCCCCCCGTGTGCTGACACCCGCGTGGGACCGACCGGGGTCCCTGCCCCCCAGGGCCGTGATCGATCGTACCATGTCTTGCCGTGGTGGCCTCTCCCAGCCGTAGTATAATTTCTTCCCGATCCTTATTTAGATTTTCGGTGGCGGACCACGTGGAACGAACGCACGATCTGATCGCTATCGTCGGGGTAGAGGGCCTTAGACACCTTCTAACGGCCGATGACGCCGATAGGACGCCCTCGCGCGGGTCGAAACATCAACGTACGGAACGGACTCCGACTGGTGACCGAGGCGCCGATCGAGCGGTGACAATGCGGGACGATATATAAATGTCGGTCACTCGGTGCTGTGAGCCCCGAACGGACCGGATACGGGCGGGAGAGCGATCCTGGTTCGATCGAGTGAGCAACCTTTAAGACACTCAGGTCGGTAGATCCGAGTAACATGGCGACAGAAACCATTCTCGGCATCGACCTCGGGACGACGAACAGCGCCGTCGCGATCATGGAGGGTGGCGACCCGGAGATCATCGTCAACGGCGAGGGCGACCGGACGACACCGTCGGTCGTCGCGTTCGACGACGGCGAACAGCTGGTCGGCAAGCCCGCGAAAAATCAGGCGATCAAGAACCCCGAGGAGACCGTCGGTTCGATCAAACGCCACATGGGCGAGGACGACTACACCGTCGACCTCGACGGAGAGGAGTACACGCCCGAGCAGGTCTCCGCGATGATCCTCCAGAAGATCAAACGCGACGCCGAGGAGTACCTCGGAGAGGACGTCGAGAAGGCGGTCATCACCGTCCCGGCGTACTTCAACGACCGTCAGCGCCAGGCCACGAAAGACGCCGGCGAGATCGCTGGCTTCGAAGTCGAGCGCATCGTCAACGAGCCGACGGCCGCGAGCATGGCGTACGGCCTCGACGACGACTCCGATCAGACCGTGCTCGTCTACGACCTCGGTGGCGGCACGTTCGACGTCTCGATTCTCGATCTCGGCGGTGGGGTCTACGAGGTCGTCGCGACCAACGGCGACAACGACCTGGGTGGCGACGACTGGGACGAGGCGATCATCGACTGGCTCCTCGAACGCGCACGCGAGGAACACGGGATCGACCTCTCGGACGACCGCGAGGCGATGCAGCGACTGACCGAGGCCGCCGAAGAGGCCAAGATCGAACTCTCCAGTCGCAAGGAGACCACGATCAACCTGCCCTACATCACCGCGACCGACGACGGTCCGGTCCACCTCGAAGAAGATCTCACGCGCGCGACCTTCGAGGGCATGACCGAAGACCTCATCGAGCGGACGGTCGGCCCGACCGAGCAGGCCCTCGACGACGCGGGCTACTCCGACAGCGACATCGACGAGGTCATCCTCGTCGGCGGATCGACCCGGATGCCCCAGGTCCAGCAGAAAGTCGAGGAGCTCGTCGGCCAGGACCCCCAGAAGAACGTCAACCCCGACGAGGCCGTCGCGCTCGGCGCGGCGATCCAGGCGGGCGTGCTCGCGGGCGACGTCGAGGACATCGTCCTCCTGGACGTCACGCCGCTCAGCCTCGGCGTCGAGGTCAAAGGCGGCCTGTTCGAGCGCCTGATCGACAAGAACACCACGATCCCGACCGAGGAGTCGAAGGTCTTCACGACCGCCGCCGCCAATCAGACGTCGGTGCAGATCCGTGTCTTCCAGGGAGAGCGTGAGATCGCCGAGGAGAACGAACTGCTGGGTGCGTTCATGCTCCAGGGCATCCCGCCCGCGCCCGCCGGGACCCCCCAGATCGAGGTCACCTTCTCGATCGACGAGGACGGCATCGTCAACGTCAGCGCCAAAGATCAGGGCTCGGGCACCTCCGAAGAGATCACCATCGAGGGCGGCGTCGGCCTCTCGGACGACGAGATCGAACAGATGCAAGAAGAGGCCGAGGAACACGCCGAAGAGGACCAGAAACGCCGCGAGCGCATCGAGGCGCGCAACGAGGCCGAGGCCTCGATCCGTCGCGCCGAAACGCTGCTCGAAGAGAACGAAGACGCCATCGACGAGGCCCTCGAAAGCGACATCGAGGCCGAGATCGAGGCCGTCGAGGCCGTCCTCGACGACGAGGACGCCACCACGGCCGACTACGAGGAGGCGACCGAAGACCTGACCGAGGCACTCCAGGAGATCGGCAAGCAGATCCACCAGCAGGCCGCCGACGCGGGCGGGGCTGGCGCCGGAGCGGGTCCGGGCGGCGCGGCGGGTCCTGGCGGCATGGGCGGCGCTGGCCCCGGCGCGACCGCCGGTCCGGGCGGTGCGGGCCCCGGTGGGGCGAGCGAGGCCGCCGAGCAGGGCGAGGAGTACGTTGAGGCCGACTTCGAGGACGTCGACGTCGAGGGCGACGACGACGGCGAGACCGAAGCCGACGGGGAATAGGGCCGACCCGTTGCGCGGCGATCGCTGACGACAGGCCCTTTTCGCTCGCCGTCGAACGCGGTGCATGGAGCTACCGCCGATTGGACTCGGGACCTGGGAGAACGAGGACCCCGAACAGTGTGCCGAGAGCGTCCGCATGGCTCTCGACGCGGGCTATCGCCACGTCGACACCGCCGAAATCTACGGCAACGAGGAATGGGTGGGCGAGGGCATCGCTCGCGCCGATCTCGACCGCGAGGAGATCTTTCTTGCCTCGAAAGTCCACGCCGCCTCGACCAGTCTCTCCTACGACGGCGTGATCGACACCGTCGAGGGCTCACTCGACCGACTCGGCGTCGAATCGCTCGATCTGTGTTACGTCCACTGGCCGACCGGCGATTACGAGCCAGAGGAGACGCTCGCCGCGTACGACGAGCTCCGCGATCGAGGCCTGATCGATCGCGTCGGCGTCTCGAATTTCGAGCCGTTCAACGTCGATCGCGCGCTCGACGAACTCGACGCGCCACTGTTCGCCAACCAGGTCGAGTTACACCCCTGGCTCACCCAGGACGCCGTCCGCGAGCACGCCCGCGCGCACGACTACCACGTCGTCGCCTACTCGCCGCTCGCCCGCGGTGACGTCCTCGACGATCCGACGATCCACGAGATTGCCGAGGAGTACGGTGTCTCACCGGCACAGGTCACGCTGGCGTGGCATCTGAGCCTGGAGAACGTCACCCCGATCCCGAAAGCGACCTCTCGTGAGCACATCGAGGACAACCTCGCGAGTCTCGATCTCGATCTGGACAGCGATGCCCTCGAACGAATCGATGGGATCGATCGCGAGGAACGCAAACTCGATTTCGACGTCGCGCCCTGGAATCAGTAGCGCGGGTCTCTGTCTCGCGGGCGTCAGTCCTCGCCCGGCGGGAACGCCCCAGACTGGACAGCCTCGACGTAGCCGTCGAGGGCATCTTCGAACTCGGCGCGCAGGTCACCGAACGCCTCCGCGAACGGTGGCTGCTCGTCGCTCAATCCGACGGCGTCGTCGACGACCAGCACCTGGCCCGTGGTGTGCGGTCCGGCACCGATCCCGATCGTCGGCACGTCGATGCGCTCGGTGACCTCACGGGCGAGATCACTCGGCACGTGTTCGAGGACGACCGCGAACGCACCCGCGTCGGCGTGCGCGACCGCGAGGTCCCGGATTTCGGCCGCGTCTTCGTCGCTCTGGCCTTGCTGGCGGTACCCGCCGAGTTCCTTGACGCGCTGGGGGGTCAACCCGAGGTGGGCCATCACGGGGATGCCGAGTTGGACGAGTCGCTCGGTGAGATCGACGGTGTGTGGCCCGGATTCGATCTTCACGGCGTCGGCGCCCGCCTCCTTGAGCATCCGCCCGCAGTGTTCGACGCTGTCACCCCGGTCGGCCCCGATCGAGAGGAAGGGCATGTCCGCGATCACGGGGACCGATTCGACGCCGCGAGCGACCGCCGCGACGTGGTGTTCCATCGCCGCTTGATCGACAGGCAGCGTCGAGTCGTGGCCGAGACGGACGTTCGCGACGCTGTCGCCCACCAGGATGAGGTCGACGCCCGCGCGCTCGACGAGCGCGGCGGTCGTGGCGTCGTAGGCCGTCAGCATGGCGATCGGGCGATCGGCGTCCCAGGTGCGGATCTCCCGGACGGTCGTCATAGTCGGTCTGGCAGGCCGACGGGCAAAGCCGTTGTGGAGCGACAGGGTCAGGTGCCCCGCCTGCGATCGATCGCCATGGCTTCGGGTCCCGACTACGCCTGGATCCTCCAGACGACGTTCGTCCTCTCGATTCTCCTCGGTGCGCCGCTGATCGCGATCGCGAGCCTCGCGAGTGAGTTGCCCACGTGGGAAGCACGCTCGACGTTCGCGATTCAGGCCGGGGCGATGGTCTGGGTCGCGATTTCGATCGGGACGCTCGCGTACGACTGGTGGGCACGTCGATCCGGCGGCGCGTGAGCAGACCCTCTCAATTCATCACGGAGGACCCGAGACTGGGGCACTCACACCAGAACGCACAACTGGCTGTCCAGCGCAGACGACAGTATGGCCGATTCAGGTTCGATCGTGGCGTTACGGCGGACGCCGTTCGTCATCGGGACGGTCGTGATCGGACTGGCAATCGGGTTGGTTTTCGTGCCATTCGCCACTGCATTGATCGATTCGCCGGGCAACTCCCTCCCGCTGGCTCAGCTACTGGCGTTTCCCATCGCTGTTGCAGGCACTTACATCGGGAAACGACTGATATCACGATCCCTTTCGTGGCCAGATCCCGAGGTCGGGGCTCTCGTCGCGACTCTCCTCTCCGGGTGGGTCGTGGTCTGGGTCGCGGTGTCGATCCCCGTTCGAGGCTTCGATTCCCTTACTGTCGTCTTTCTTAGCCTCGGGCTTGGCGTACTGGCGATCCTTGGCGCCACGCTGGTGGCGATGCGACGGGACCCACTCGCTGCCTGAGGTCAGTCAAGCCCGTCGAACTCACTCGCCCACGCGAACGCGACGCCCGCGCGATGGGCCGTCTGCTCGTCGCTCGCGGAGTCACCGACGAAAATAGCGTCCTCGGGGTCGACCCCCAACCGATCGATCGCGAGGAGGAGCGGTTCGGGGTGGGGTTTCTGGCTGTCGAGCGTATCGCGACCGACGACGGCGTCGACCCGATCGCTCAACTCGTGTTCGTCGAGGGCAATCTGTGCAGCGCGCTCGCCGTTGAGCGAGCAGACACCGACCGGTCGATCACGTGGGACGCCATCGGCCAGCGGGAGACGTTCCGAATTGCGAGCGCCGGGCTCTTCGTGCCTGGCGAGCGCCCGCTCGACGGGCTCCGTGAGGCCTTCCGATCGGGCGCGGTCCACCATCGTCCAGAGGTCGCCGTCGGTCGCGACACCCTCGTCGTCGAGCGCCGTGGCGACCGCGCGGCCGGCCGCCGCCCAGTCGACCGCGAGGCGGACGAGTGTCCCGTCGAGATCGTAGACGACGGCTGTCCGATTGGTCATACCTGCACTGAGACCGCCACTCGAAAAGTCGTTCGGGCGGCTACTCGGCGTCGGGCAGGACGGCCGAACTCGACAGTGCTTCGTCGATGTCGGCGTCGGCCATCTTGTCGATCAACGCCGAGAGCACGGCCTCGCGACGCCCCTCGACGAACCGGATCGAACCGACGACGAGGTGCCCGCCACCGCTGACGCCGCCGTCGGTCTCTGCCTGGAGTGCGGTCACCATCTCGGGGATGTCGAGGCGGACGCCGTCACTCCGGAGGACGGCGAAATCGGGGCCGTAGCCGATCGTGATGACCGGGCCCTCGGCGTCGGCGACCTCGCGGTCGTGGATCGCGCCGGTGGTCTTGCCCGGTGCGGGGTAGGTAAACCGGTGGGCGAACTCGTCGAGGTCCAACTGGACACACCGCGCGCCGTTCGCGAGGTCCTCCCGGTCGAGGTGGGGCTCGGCCGCGTCGACCTGGCGCTGGACGTCGCGCCGCGCGCGATCGGAGAGAAAGCGCACGAGGTCGGCGTGTCGCTCGTCGTCGGGACAGTCGACGTCGAGGGCGTCCCGGACGATCTGGCCGCCGTCGTCGTATCTGAGCCAGTGGGTGGCGTAATCGAGCGCCTCACCGATGCGCTGGAGGTCTTCGACCGCGTAGCCGCCGTCTTCGGCCAGTGCGAGGTAGTCGTCCATCGCGTCGGCCTCCGAGCGATCGGCCAGGCCGGCGACCGCGGGGACGTGTTCGAACGCGCCCGTCAGGGCGGGCGCGATCGAGCGCGCGAGTTCGACCGCGAGCATGCCCGTCGTGATGCGGTAGTCCTCGTCGTGAAGATAGGGGTTGACGTGGGCGTCGAGCAGGTCCGCGACGGCGTCGGGATCGGGATGGTGGTGATCGATGACGACGATCGGGATGTCGTAGTGTGCGAGATTGCGGTATGCGGGGACGTCCTCGGCGGTCGATCCGTTGTCGAGCATCACGAGCAGGGGCAACTGCTGGCCGTGGCGCTCGCTTGCGCCCAGCGCGTAGTTCAGATCGCGCGTGACGTCTTCGAGTTCGTAATAGGGCGCTTTCGCGGGCAGGCGCTGGAGGCGATGCCGGGCGGGGTCGCCGCCGAGATGCACCGCGTCGAGGTACTGCTCCAGGGCGTGTTCGAGCGGGACCGCCGCACAGATACCGTCGCCGTCGGCGTGATGACGGATCCGGATCGGCCGACCCTCCAGTGCCGCTCGGCGGAGGCGTCGCGCGACGCCGTCGAGATCCTCCAGCAGCGGCTCCATCGCCGGCCAGTCGATCAGCGGGTCGACCGACTCGGGGGCAGACCGCTCTTCGATCGCACTCGCGACCCGGTCGTGACAGTCCTCGGCCTCGCTGCCCGAAAGCGCTTCGAGGTCGTCGACCTCGATCTGGAGGCCTCCGTCGCGGGCTTCGAGTTGGCCGGTGATCCGCACGGGGTCCTCGATCGACACGTCGGGATAGGCGCGGACGCCCGCCGCCTCGAAGGCCGCACACGGGATCAGGCCCGTCCCGTCGCGCAGCGTGAAGATCGTCGGCCCGCCGGTCTGGTTGATCTGAGCGAGTTCGCCCGAGAGAGTGACGGTCTCGCCGACCGCGTCGGGCAGGGCCTCGATGGCCGGGCCGTCCGACCGGTCGACCGCCTCGGTGGTGTACTCGCCGGGCCGGCGTTCGACGAAGCTCAGATCGCCGTCCGCTTTGATCTCGTCGAGGGCGACGATGACCTTGTCACCGACGCCGTACTCACCGAGCAGGTTCGACTCGTGGACGAGTCCGGAGACGTGTTCGGAGACGTCGACGAAGACGCCGTAGGGCACGACACCGTTGACGGTCGCGTGATAGAGCGCACCCTCTTCGAGGGCCTCCTCTCGGCAGCGTGGATCGAGGTCGTAGACGACCTCGCGATTTCCGGGAGTCATGTCCGAACTCTCGGTGGTCTCGGTGTTTCAAGCTTTGGAAGCGGCGGCGCGGGCCCAGGGTAGACGCCGAGTCGGCCGACAGAAGTGCCCCCTCGCGCCCGCAGTGCGGGTCGCTTTTCCGGATCCGTGCCGTCCGAGCGACCATGTGCGATCACGAGGCGTTCCTCGCGGGCGATTGTCCGGCCCACGTCGGGATCTATCTGGCCGACGAGACGTTCACCGATCAGGGGTCGATCGACTCGTTTGGCGAGCGCGTCGACGATGGCGTGATGCTCGTCGTCGAGGGCGATCGCGGACGGGCGGCCTTCGAGAAGGCGATCGGTGAGGATCCGATGAGTTTCGCCCGCTCGGCAGGCGATCGAGACGGCCAGGTGGATCCCGATCTGACCGGGGGGTCGTGTCCCGAGGGCGAGGAGGATGACGATGAGGGCCACGACGCACACGTCGTCTTCGCGTTCGTCCAGGAACAACTCGACGACGCGGAGGGCATCTACACCGAGGGTGACGTGATGCACGCCTACGTCCAGTGTGCGTGTGGCGTCGAGTACAGTGAGAAGTGGCTGATCGAGTGAGGGGTGCCCTCTCGGTGTCGGTTCTCGATCGAACGCTGTCAGCATTCATGAACCGTCTCGCGGTTCAGAACACACCACGGTCAGGTGTCGTCGGCTCGCTCGGTTTCCTGGCGGGCGTGCCGGGCGGACTGTAATTGCGCGTCGACGAGCGTGTTGACTTGCCGCCCCCACTCCTCGTCGGGGTGGCTCCGAACGTATTCGGCCCAGCGTTCGATCTGTTCGATCCGCTGGGTCTGGTTGCGCCCGATCTTCTCGTCGAGATCAGTGGAGTCGGTCATAGGCGTCAGTCACGTCGAGGTCTTCGGGATACGATTCGAGTCGGCGCGAAAGTCACCGGATAGTCGGGAATCGGCTGGATGAAATAAGTCAGTTCTTCCCCGGTGGTTGACTGCGAGCCTACTCGATCATCGCGATGAAGTCCCGGTAGTACTCGTCGTCGGCAGCGGTGAGGAACTTGCCGACGACGTCCACCTCGTCGTACGGTTCGGGCGGCCGTTCACCGACGTGGCGATAGACGTCACGGATCTTCGCTGCGAAGTGCTCTATGAGGAAGATCTGGAATCCCTCGGGGAACTCGTACGCCCCGTCGTCGAATTCGAGTGGTGGCAGCGTCGCGGTGAATTTGGTGTACTGTGGTTCGTCGACCAGTGCTTCGAATCGCGACTCGCGATGGGTCATCGTCGTCTCGCCGGACGAATCTTGGTACTGGACGACGGGCGTGGGCACGTAGTCGATCTCGTTGTCGTCGGTCACGAGGAACGGCTGGTAGACAC
Organism: Halococcoides cellulosivorans; assembly: GCF_003058365.1. Taxonomy (NCBI): domain Archaea; kingdom Methanobacteriati; phylum Methanobacteriota; class Halobacteria; order Halobacteriales; family Haloarculaceae; genus Halococcoides; species Halococcoides cellulosivorans. The sequence goes on from NZ_CP028858.1 coordinate 598,111, forward strand.
CCTCGACGCGATCGATCGGGACGTCCGCCGCAGACTCGGTGTCGGTGACGTAGCGGTAGTACGTTTCGAACTCCTCGGTGAAGGCGTCGATATCCATCGTTCGGAGGGCCTCGATCGCCCGCGCGAGTTGGTCGGGGTTCCACTCCGGATCGAGGATGTCCTCGTCGGGGAACTCGCGCTGGGCGGCGAGTTTTGCGCGATGGGCGACCTGTGTTATTATTTTTTGTTCTTCCAAAGTCCGATCATTCGTATTGTTTGGATAATCTTCTGTTGCATGTTGTACTATTGACCCACCCCAATCTACAGAAATGACGTGCCTATGTCCGCTTTGGTCGTATACTTCAATACCACAATCTTCCTCGTCGTGTCCCAAAATTCCGGTTTCCATAGTTAATCGTATTTGTCATGGCTGTCGGTGGTGTTACCCATCCCGACGTAGTCACCGACCTTCCCGGTGAGGCCCTCGCTCATTTCGAAGTCGGTCCAGCCGTCACGCACCTCGGAGCCGAGGTTTTTGATCGAGCCGGCGACCGACCGGGGAAGGCTTTTCGCCCGGCTCATCCGGCTGGTCGTGTCTTCCGCTCCTTTGCCAGCGAGGCCCTGGAACCCGCCTTTCCCGGCCCCGATGACGGCACCGGCAGTGACCATCGCCATCGTGCCGGTCTTTCCGACAGGGTGCTTGCCCGCTTCTTTGTATCCGCTGATCCCGCCGCTGATCGCGCCTTTGACCGCATCGTTCGATATCGCCTCCAGGTATTCGTTGCCCGTTTCGTGGCTGCCGAACTGCTGGCTGACGAACCGGCCGCGCTCTTCGGAATTCATGCGGTCCCAGGCGTCTGTGAACTCCTCTTCGTCCATCGCATCGGGATCGAGAGATTCGGCGTACGGGCCGGTGTAGACGCCATCGTAGTCGGGTTCGGCGTCACTACCGCGAACGGCTTCGTGGTCCGCTGCAGGTTCGAGGTCCTCACCGTCGTCTGTTACCGTGGTCCCGTCCTCACTCGCGAGACGGTCGATCTTCGCTTCCAGCGCGGCAACGGGCTGTTCGAGGTTCGCCGCCAGAACGAGACTGGTATCGACCACTGGCTGCCGGGACGAATCGGTTCGTGTCCCCTGGCAGTCACTGGGCCGGTCCATCAGTTCACCCACCTCGCGGGATCGAGGAATGCGTACCGATCGGCGCCCGAGTGCGTTCAGGGCGAATGCTGGTCGTAGTACTCGGGATCGTCGGCCGTCAGACCGTGGCCCATGACGTCGATCTCGTCGTACCCCTCCGGTACTCGCTCACCGATGTGGCGGAAGACATCCCGAACCTTCGCTGCCAGATGCTCGATGACGAACACCTGGAACCCGTCGGGGAACTCGTAGGCACCGTTTTTGAATTCGAGTGGCGGGAGAACGACCGCGAATTTCGTCAGGTCAGGATCCTGTCGGCGCTCCCGGAACGACGGGTCGTGGGCCGTCATCTCTCCGGTGTCGCTGCCCGGCGGGTAATACTGAATCACCGGGGTCGGAACGTCGACGACCGTATTCGACCGATCGATCAGAAACGGCTGGAAGATCATCTCCGCCTCGTCGGCGCTCACACCCTCCACACTCGCCGGATCCGTGACGTACCGATAACAGTCCTCGAACGCGTCGGCGAAGTCGTCAACCTGCATCGTTCTGATCGCGTCGATCGCGCGTTCGAGTTCCTCGGGAATCCACGGTGGATCGAGGATGTCCGCATCGGGGAACTCGCGCTGGGCGGCCAGACGGGCCCGTTCCTCGACCTGGGTCATCAGCTTCTGTTCTTCGTAGGTGCGGTCTGAAGGACTGTTAGGATATTCCTCTACAGCATGCTGATTTATACTACCATCCCAATATACTGATATAACGTGCCTTTTTCCATTCTCATCAAATACTTCAATGCCGCAATCCTCGTCATCGTGTCCAAGTATGTTTGCTTTCATGATTAATCGTATTTATCGTGGGTATTGACCGATTCGCTGGACTCTCTCGTCACGGAACCAGGCGTGAGGTGGTCCCGAAGCGAATAATCGAACGTAACCTGTTTCGCTTCACCGAGAATGTCACCACTGACATCCTCGATGGACTGCGTGAAGGTTTCACCGCTGCGTTGTTTCCGGACGACATCCGCCATGCCTTTGCCCGCTACTCCTTTCATCCCCCCGGCGAACGCGCCCATGACCGCGCCCGGGATCGCACCGACTCCACCGAGCATCACACCTCCTGCAGCACCAGTTATCGCGCCTTTCGCGGCGTCGTTGGCGAACGCTTCGAGATACCTATTCCCGGTCCCTCCGAGTTGATCTCGGACGAACTTCGCCTGCTCGTCCTCGTCCAGACTCGTGTAGGCGTCCACGAACTCGTCTTCGTCCATCGCGTCGGGATCGAGGTCCGCTGCGGTCAGCCCGTCGTCTGACGGATCGTCCGATGACTGCTCGGTATCGGGCGAATCTGGCGTGGCCGTCTGGACTGGCGTCTCGTCCTCGCCGGCGAGCGAGTCGATCTTCGCTTCCAGCGCGGTGATGCGCTGTTCGAGGTCGCGTGTCGAGGGCGCGTCGTCGCCAGCGCCAGTCTCACCGTCGTCAGGTGGCGGACTCCCTGGGCTCCCACCAGTGCTGGCACGCTCGTCGGTGCTGTCGCCAGTCTGGGTCGCCTCAGTCCCTGCGGCGACGGCCGCGTCGTCGACCGTACCGGTCGAGTCGGCTCCAGTCTGGCCGTCGTCGGGCGCGTCGGCCTCGCTCGTCGAACTCGTCCGACTGGAACGCTCGTCGGTCGCGTCGGCAGTTCGGGTCGCCCCGGTCCCCGCGGGCACGGCTACGTCACCGGCCGAGTCGCTCCCAGACTGACCGTCGTCGAGAACGGTGTCAGTAGTGTACTCTTTCCCCTGATCGGCGGCGGGGAGCGCAGGGACATCCTGGGGCGCGTCGGTCATGGAGTTGTCGTGACCGCGATTGTTCGAGGACCCGCCGTCGCTGAAGCCCTGTGGGAGCACGCCCCCGATGCCGACGCGATTGGCGACGGAGCCGACGCCGCTGCCGACCGAGCCCTTGAGCGCGCCGACGCCTTTGCGTCCGGCGGCGCCGACGACTCTGGTGCCGGCCCCGATGGTCTTGGAGGCGATGCCGGAGGCGGCCGTGGAGGCAGCGCCGAGCCCAGCCATGGTGAGGGTGCCGCCCAGGAGCATGATGTCGATGCCGGCGCTGACGTCACTCGGAGTCACCGAAAGCTGTCTCAGAGCAGTCGCTCCTCGGAGGGGAGCTACAGTCCCCGACGACTGGCCCGTAAGGACCACGAACGACTCTCTTGTTGTGATAGTCAAGAATCTATCTGAACCCAGGACGAACGGTGACGATGCTGTATTTCCGTCTCTTGGATCGTCAACAGCCGGTAGATCGCATTCGATGATCCTCTCTCTGGGAGAAACCGCGACGACCTAGGGTCTCACCGATGGCTCTCGATCCACCGGCACCACTCGTCGAACTTGGTGGCCCCACATTGGTCGGCGATGGAGTGCAAGGTGTCCGTGTGGACACGGTCTTTCGTGGGGATCGTCACGTTTCTGACTGTCCCGCCGTCGGTGACGTATCGCATCTGGACGTGACTGCCGGTCCGGGTGACGAACTGGTAGTCGTGCTTGCGAAGCACCTTCATGCTGTCTCGCCCGGAGAAGTCGGTGGTCGGCATTGCAGGTTACGCCAAGAAGTCGGGCAAGTCGTCGGTCGGTTCGACGCTGTCGGGGTCGATACCGATCTCCTCCATGAACGCCGCTTCGTCTTCGATCGGGTCGCCGATCTCTCCGCGATGGAGCGCCACCGCTTCGTCGAGCATCGCCAGCGCCTCCTGTCTGGATTCGCCCTGGCTGGCGACGCCAGTGGCCACGTCCTTCGCGACCCACCCGTCGTCCGCTTCGATCAGGCGGATCTCCTGGTGATCTGGCTCGTCGCCCGAACGCGCGGAACTGGCCACGATACCCGAACGTGCCGGGTGCGAGCGAATATGGGTTCGGGGGCCGTGATGCGGTCGGAATACTCGGCTTCAAACGGGACTGTGTTCTCGCCACGAACGAGTATCGAGCGCGCTAAAGGCACGGTAGTGGTCGGAAACGAGTGGGCTATTGACGATCGCTCGGTTCCTCGAACGACACCTGCTCGGATACTCACGCGTCCGGTGTGTGAGGGCGGGTGTCGATGCCATCACCGTGATAGGAGAACTTGCCGAAACCACTCACTTTGTACTCGTCTGGTGGTTCCATCCCCATGTTGTAGTGGACGTCACGAATCTGAGCGTGGAGGTGTTCGACGATCAACCGGTGGAACTGTGCATCGAAATCGTAATTGGGATCGAACTCCATCTTGGGATGGTTCAGATCGATCGCGTGTGACCAGTCGTCGGGAGCGTCACCGACCGAACGGAAGGTACCGTCTTCGAGGTCGTAGTTGATCATGGTGTCGTAGACCTCGTCGATCCGGTTGTCCTCGGTGATGGTGAACGACTTGTAGATGCGGAGAGTGGCTTCGTCGATGTCGGCGGGGTCGTCCGGGACGAACTCCTCGGGTCGCTGGAGCGCCTCGTAGTAGTCCCGGAAGTTCGTGCGGAACTCACCGAGCGTGTAGTTCACGAGGGCTTCGACGCCACGTTCGAGGTGGTCGGGATCCCAGAGGGGGTCGAGGATGTCTTCGTCGGGGAACTCCCGCTGAGCGACGTATTTCGCCCGGGCCTCGACCTGGCCCATGATCGCCTGTTCCTCCTGGGTTCGGTCGGCTGGGTCGTGGGGGTAGTCGTCGGTTTCGTGGCCTCGAATAGACCCATCCCACATAACAGCTAACCAATGGTAGTTGTCTCGTTCATCAGTTACTTCGACACCAATCCCTTGATCTGGATCGTTACCGGTTATATTAACGTTCATTTATTTGGATTGATTTCGTCAGAGTTGTCTAACTCTCCAACACCATCCGCCCCACCCGGGCCACCCGAAATGGCCGTCCGAAGCTCTCGGCCCTTCTTGCGGACGGATCCACTGAGATCGCTCAGCCGACGATTGGCCGCCGTGGCGGTCGTGCCTTTGAGCATCTTCGCGCCGACGTATCCACCGAGGGCGAGACCTGTCGTCGCGATCTCGCCGCCGGGGACGCTCTGCATGGTGTTGATGGCCGTATGGGCGATATCGGGGGCGTGGGCCATGGCGATGGTCCCGGCGGTCATCAGTCCCTCTTTGGACGTCACTGCATCGATCGTGTCGTCTTTCAGGTCGCCGAGAACGTCCGCCCCAGCGTCTTTGAGGTCCGCACCGATCTTTTTCGACACGTCTTCGGCCGCGTCGCCCGCCGTCGCACTTCCCGCTCCGGCAACGTACTCGTCGGCGACGTGGTCTTCGTCGAGTTTGTCAGAGAGTTGCTTCTGGAAGGCCATATCTCGACGTTTTGCCTGGGTCGCGGCCTCGCGGTCGCCGCCCGTCGCACTCATGTAGAACGCGTCAGACCGCACGAGATCGTCGTCACCGAGACCCTCGTCGTCGACTTCCAGCGGCTCGTGGTCGGCGTCATCGTCTGCCTGGGTGTCGCCGTCGTCGGGCGGCGCGGTCGCCGCGTCGCCGGTCTCGACCGCGTCGGACTCGCCGTCCGCGGGTACGTCAGTGTCCTCACTCGCGAGCCGGTCGATCTTCTGCTCTAACTGCGCGATACGCTGTTCGAGGTCGCGCGTCGAAGGCCCGTCGTCGCTCGTGCCCTCACTCGCGCCAGTCTCGCCGTCGTCAGGTGGCGAACTCTCTGAGCTCCCACTCGTGCTGGCACGCTCGTCGGTGCTGTCGCCAGTCTGGGTCGCCTCAGTCCCAGCGACGACGGCCGCGTCGTCGGCCGTGCCAGTCGAGTCGGCCGTTCCGGTCGAGTCGATCTGGCTAGTCTGTCCGTCGTCGGGAACGTCGGCGTACTCCTGGCCGGCGGTGTCGCCAGCGGCGGCAACCGGCTCTGGTGCGTCTGCGATGGAGTCGTCCATGCCGGTGTTGCTGGAAAACGACTGGCTGCCGTCGTCGTCGCTCGCGAGAAAGCCCCCGGCCACGCCACCCATGAGCGCGCTATCGGAGCCACCGAGCCGATTCGTCGCCTTCGAGCCGAGGCTCCTCCCACCGCGAGCGCCCTTCTTGGCCAGCCCGGCGGCCATGTTGGTGGCCGGTCGACTCGACGGCTGAGCGAGCACGAGACCGCCGACGGCGACGCTCACGCTTCAAGCGAGTCGTCCCGCGACAAAAATCCCTCTGAAGACAGGGACCGATCGAGACGACTGACTCGCCCTACTTCGGCCCGATGAGGTCGCCGTTCTCGTCGGTGACACCCCGCCACTCGGCGTGGGTGCGATCGCCGTTGATCGAGAACTTGCCAAAGCCTTCGATCTGGTACTCCTCGGGTGGCTGCTCGCCCATGTGGAGATAGAGATCGCGAACCTGTGCCATGAGGTTGGCGACGACGATCTCGTGGAACTCGGCCTCGAAGTCGAAGTCGTCGGCGAAGTCCATCATGGGCATGCCCGCAGTGATGGCATACTCGTAATCGGTGGGTTCGGGCCCGACCTCGATGGAATCGCCGTCGTCGGTCGCGGCGACGAGTGCGACATCGAGGACGTCCTCGATGCGATTGTCTGGCGTGATGGTGAACGACTTGTGGATCTCCCACGTGCGATCGTCGACTCGACTCGCGTCGGAGACGAACTCGGCGGGCGATTCGAGCGCCTCGTAGAAGTCCCGGAAGGTGCGGTGGAACTCACCGATGGGGTAGTTCGAGATGGCTTCGACGCCCCGCATGAGGTGGTCGATGTCCCACATCGGGTGGAGGATGTCGGCATCGGGGAACTCCCGCTGGGCGGCGTACTTCGCACGGGCCTCGACCTGGGCCATGATGCGCTGCTCGTCGTTGGTTCGGTCGGTGGGATTTACTGGGTAGTCGTCTACATAATGTTCTGTTATATTTCCTTTCCACCCCACGTGAACCATATGTTTGTTCTGTTTTTGATCAAATATTCGAATACCAATTTCGGACTCGTCACTACCTGCGAGTTCTGCGTTCATTGCCCCTCCACTCAGTTTTCCACTCATGTTATCTAATTGATCTCAGTTCTCAAACTGACTATTGTCCGTACCTTTCGTTGCTGTCGACGGCCCACTGTCGCCGGAGTTGAGCACGTAGTCGCGGCCCTTCTGGTAGGCCGCGCTGAACGAGACCTCCTGAGTCTCGTACCAGGCCTTGGCGGAGACGGCGCGGTCGTGGAACCCCTCTCGGACGGAGTCGGGCATCGCGCGAGCGACGGTCCCGCCGTAGCGGCCGACGGCCTTCTGTCCGGCGTAGCCGACGAACGCGCCGCCTCCAGCGGCCGCAGCGGTGCCGATTGCGCCGGGACCGAGTAGCGTTCCGATGAGCGCGGTCGCACCCGTGCCGGCGAGCGTCTTGACGACTTCCTTGGCCGCACCCTCGGTGAGGGTGCCGCCGGAGCCGTCGTCGGTGAGCCCCCCGATCTCGCGTCGCATGGCGGCGGCGTTCTGATCCTGCGCCTGGAATCGCGCGGCGAGGGCGCGGTCGCCGTCCGCGAGGTTCGTGTACATCGGATCGATGTCGTGGTCCGCGCCGGTGTCGCGGGTCTGGGTGACGCGCTCGACGTCGCGGTCCTCGGTGTCGAACGGCGTGGTGTACTCGCGACGACTGCCATCGTCGGCGGCCCCAGTCGCACCGACCGCAGAGACCGGTTCCGGCGCGTCGGTGATGGAGTCGTCCATGCCGGTGTTGCTGGAGAACGATTGAGTGCCGTCGTCGTCGCTGGCGAGAAAGCCCCCGGTCATGCCACCCATGAACGCGCTATCGCCACTGCCGAGCGTGGAGCTGGCCTTCGAGCCGACCCGCTTGCCCCCGCGAGCGCCCTTCTTGGCCAGCCCGGCGGCCATGCCGGCGGCGGTAATACACCATGGCCAACGCCTCGGCTGGTGGGAGATGCGAGACGCGATCGGTGCCGAGGCGTGAGTCACACTTGTCGAACTGTCGAATGCAACGGTCTAAAATCCAGTTGATCGGGCAGCGGTCACGGGTCGGGAAATTCGATGGTGAAATCGTAGTCGTCAGGAACGTGGATCTCGTCGGGATCGCGTCGAATGCCGTCACCGTGGAAGCCCGAGACCTTGCCCGGCCCGTCGACCAGATAGGCCTCTGGCGGTTGCTCGCCCATGTGGAGATAGGTGTCTCGGACCTGAGCGAGCAGGTGTTGCATGACGAGCACGTGGAAGTGATCCTCGTAGGGATAGTCCTCGACGAACGGAATCGGAATCAACTCACAGGTCACGACATCCGCGTCGAAATCGTCGTACGTTGGGCCGACGAAGCGAGGCTCGGATTCCCCCGCGAGGACGTACTCGACCGAGACGTCTGCGACGCGTCCGATGCGATTGTCGGCGGTGATCGTGAACGGCTGTCTCACGACAATCGAGGCGTCCTGGACGTTCGATCGGTCGTGGTCGATCAGCGGCCAGGGATCGTCCAGCGCCTCGTAAAACGGACGGAATTCGCGGTTGAACGCGCTCATGGAGTAGTTCGAGAGCGCCTCGACGCCGCGTTTGAGGAACTCCGGGTTCCAGAGGTCGGGGAGGATGTCCTCCTCGGGGAACGCTCGCTGGGCCTCGTATCGGGCCCGCGCGGCGACCTGATTCATGATCTGCTGTTGTTCGTCCGTGCGGTCTTCAGGTTTGTTCGGATAATCTGGTGTAGCGTGCTGGTTTATGTCTCCATTCCAATATATTGATATTACGTGCCTGTTGCCTCTCTCATCAAAAACTTCGACACCGCAGTCCTCTTCGTCGTGGCCTAGTATGTTCGATTCCATTCTCATTCGTATTTATCGTGCGAATTGACTGTCTCGTCGATCCCGCCAAGCTTCTCGTCCATCCACCCTTTCCCAGCATGGTAGCCGATCGAGAAGTTCTGCCGCTGTCGATTGAGCCATTGCTTGCCGTCGTCGTAGGCTTTGCCAGTTCCCTCCGCTCCGAAGTAGGCGCCCGCTCCAGCCAGCCCGGTGATGGTAATCGCCATCTCGGGACTGGAGCCCGCCGCCTCGGCACCTCCTCCTGCGAGGACAGGCGTCGCAATTTTCTTGATTCCCTCCGCAACCATCGACTTGTTCGACTCTTTCAACAGCCCCTTCCCGACGCTGTCGTCGCCACCGCTGTCGTCAGTCAGCGACTGAATCTCTTGCTGGAGTGACTCCATCTGCTGCTCTTGGGCGACGAGTTCGCGCTGCTGGGCGACCATCTGACGGTCATTCTGCATGAACTCGTGGGCGACGGCCTCGTCGCCGCCGGCCTTTGCGACGTAGGTGTCCCACTCGTCGACGTTGGGATCGGGCGCGCGGTCGGCCTGGGTGGGACGGCCCGGACGATCCACGCGCTCGAAGCTGTCGGGCGTGTCGCCAGTCGCACCGACCGCAGAGACCGGTTCCGGCGCGTCTGCGATGGAGTCGTCCATGCCGGTGTTGCTGGAGAACGATTGAGTGCCGTCCTCGTCGCTGGCGAGAAAGCCCCCGGCCATGCCACCCATGAACGCGCCATCGCCACTGCCGAGCGTGGAACTGGCCTTCGAGCCGACCCGCTTGCCCCCGCGAGCGCCCTTCTTGGCCAGCCCGGCGGCCATGCCGGCGGCACCCATGCCGGCCGCGGAGAGCGCGCCGAGCATGAGCATGGTGACGATCATGGCGATGGCGAGCATCCCGCCGAAGGGGAAGGTGATCTGCTGGATGGTGGTGACCATCGAGGCGGAACTGGAGTTGAAGGCGGCGTCGGTGGCGACGGGGGCGGCCCCGCCCGCGGCGATCTCGACCCAGTCGCTCCACGGCGGCCTCCGACTGTCGAGGGCGACTCACCGATGGCGACCACAGGCGATCACCTCGATCGGGATCATCGAAACTCTGTCCAGGTGCTGGCCGACCGACGGCGTCGATCTGACGGCCCGATCAGGCGAACTGCTCGTCGTACAGATCCATCGCGTGGGCGATGGCGTCCTCGGCGGCCGCACGATCTTTCCAGCCCTCGACGGTCGTCTCCTTGTCGGCTTCGAGGTTCTTGTAGGTCTCGAAGAACTCCGCGATCTCGTCGCGCTGCTGGTCGGTGAGGTCGTCGAGGTCCTGCACGGCGTCGTAGCGGGGGTCCTCGGTCGGAACGGCGATGACCTTGTCGTCCTGTTCGCCGTCGTCGTCCATGTTCATCAGCGCGACCGGGCGCGCTTCGATCGCACACCCGGGGAACGTCTGGTCCTCGACGAGCACGAGGACGTCCAGTGGGTCACCGTCGTCGTAGTACGTCCGTGGGATAAAGCCGTAGTCGGAGGGGTAGTGGACGTTCGAGTGCAGCACCCGATCCAGAACGACACCGGGCACCGACTTGTCGTACTCGTATTTGTTACGTTCGCCTTTGAGACACTCCACGACCGCCGTGATCGTCTCCGGCGGGTTCGGGCCCGCAGGAACGTCTTCCCAGAGGTTGGACATTGCAAGCGACGTTCCGAGTCGATTCCCTTAGGCCCTTCCGGATCGGATCTGAAACAATCACGACCGGTTCAGTTTCACGCAGATATTTATCAAAAGTTACAATGAAAATCGGTTCAATTACTACTACGGCGATGATTCGAAAGTAATTCGATACACCGGACTGCCGGCCGAGGCGGTTCAGACCCGTCGTCGGACCGGTAACCCAATCGCTTTAACAACTCTTAAATACCGTGATGACATTTCACTAACCATGTCAGAGTCACAAAGCGTGGCCGAGTCGCCAACCGTCGCACGAGAGTTGACCGCGTTCCAGCACAATATCCTGATGATTCTCGCGGACGAGGCCCGCTACGGCCTCGCCATCAAACGCGAACTCGAAGATTACTACGAATCCGAAGTCAACCACGGCCGACTCTACCCGAACCTCGACGACCTCGTCGAGATGGATCTCGTCGAGAAGAGCGAACTCGACAAACGGACCAACCAGTACGCGCTCACCGAAGCGGGCTACGACGCCATCCTCGAACAGCTGTCCTGGGAGTTCTCCCGTCTGCTCTCCGAAGACGGTCGGCGTGGGGACATCGAGGCGCTGCTCGAAGCCGCGAACTAACCCCGCTAGTTTTCGAACGCGTCGTTCGCGAGTTCGTCGGCCCTGTCGTTGAGTTCGCGCGGGACGTGTTCGATGTCGAACTCCTCGAAGTTCTCCAGCAGTTGCCGCACCCGAATCCGGCGTTCGCGCAGGTCAGGGTCGTTCGTGTCGTACGCCCCGGTGACCTGCTTGACGATCAACTCCGAGTCCCCGCGGACGACGACCGCACCGAACCCGTGGTCGGCGGCGACCTCCAGCGCGCGGATCAGGGCCTCGTACTCCGCGACGTTGTTGGTCGCTCGGCCGATGCGCTCGGAGCCCTCCGCAACGATGCCGTCCTCGGCAGCGACGACCACGAACCCGATGGCCGCCGGTCCGGGATTGCCCCGACAGGCACCGTCGAAATAGACGTGGGCGCGCCCGCCGCCGTCGCTCAACAGGCCACGCAGGCGGGCCGAGTCGCCCTGGAGGACGACTTTCTCGTCGTAGGCGACGGCCGTCCCGCCGGCGTGGCGCGCCCGCCAGCGCTCGTGGTCGGTGTTGCCCTCCTCGACGGACACTCCTGCCTCGACGAGTCGGTCCCGCGCCGCACTCGGATCGCACTCGATGACTGGCATACCCGCCAGAGAACTCCCAAGCCCTTGGATCTGTGGATATTCTCGTTCCTGTCCCTTCGCAAAGGACCGAAAGATTTATGCCCAAGAGCTTAAGGGGGCTGGATCTACTACCATAAAAGTGCGATGACACGGTCCACCCGCCAGCGAGAGCGCGCGTCCGAGACCCGAACCCAGGAGGACACCGAGGAAGGCGTCCGTGTCTGTCCAGAGTGTGACTCCGAGAACCTCGCACGGAGTTCGGACCGGGGGGAACTCATCTGCGAGGACTGCGGCCTGGTCGTCGACGACGAGAACATCGACCCGGGTCCAGAGTGGCGCGCGTTCAACCATCAGGAACGACAGGAGAAATCGCGGGTGGGGGCACCGACGACGAAGACGATGCACGACAAGGGGTTGACGACGACGATCGACTGGAAGGACAAAGACGCCTACGGTCGATCGATCTCCTCGAAAAAGCGGTCCCAGATGCACCGCTTGCGGAAGTGGCAGGAACGCATCCGGACCAAAGACGCGGGCGAGCGCAACCTGCAGTTCGCGCTCTCGGAGATCGACCGCATGGCCTCCGCACTGGGCGTGCCGCGCTCGGTGCGGGAGGTCGCGTCGGTGATCTACCGGCGCGCACTCGACGACGACCTCATCCGCGGCCGATCGATCGAGGGCGTCGCGACGAGCGCGTTGTACGCCGCGTGCCGGAAAGAGGGCATTCCCCGTAGCCTCGAAGAGATCGGTGAGGTCTCGCGGGTCGAACGCAAGGAGATCGGGCGCACCTATCGGTATATCTCCCAGGAACTCGGCCTGGAGATGGAGCCCGTCGATCCCAAAAAGTACGTGCCGCGATTCTGTTCGGAACTCGACCTCTCCGAGGAGGTCCAGACGAAAGCCAACGAGATCATCGAGGAGACCGCCAACCAGGGGCTGCTCTCCGGGAAGTCACCCACGGGCTACGCCGCCGCGGCGATCTACGCGGCAAGCCTGCTCTGCAACGAAAAGAAGACCCAGCGCGAGGTCGCTGACGTCGCGCAGGTCACCGAGGTGACGATCCGGAACCGGTATCAAGAGCAGATCGAAGCGATGGGCATCCCCAGTTAGACGGTCTTCCAGTTAGAGAATACCATCTGGGGGATTGAATTACAGTACCCAGATGGCCCCTATCACACTGAATATCAGAGATTGCGATTCGATTTGTCTGGCGATCATTGGAATCGGTTTCGAAATGAATTTCCTTTCAACAGATTGCCGTCAGTTCCATCTCCAAGTTGGTGCAGCCTGATGAGGATCAGACTGAAAAGAATCAAAACACCCCACAATGCCGGCTGAATAATTGGAATGAAAGTTGAGATCGATCGCATTGAGGGAAAGTGCGATGGTCCAAATTTGGCGAGGAACTCGACGGTGTATGGATGCGCGTGTACCAGAACGAACGAAAGTACCACAAGCGACGGTCGGCCGACGTACGTCTCACCCGCCCGCGATTCCGTGACATAAGCAATGATGAAGGCAGGAACGAGCGCGTTTAATTGGAGTGTATTGACACTCGGTGTAACCATGGGTATCAATGTGAATCCAAGAGCCATCGACAACCACTCCACACGCATGTTTCCGTCATCCAGTGTGTTGATCGAATGCCAAATTACAAGAAGTATGAGCGAAATACGCAGTGCGTTTTTCACCACCAGGGGTTGGATATAGTAGAAGGGACGGAAATGCGTCGCTGTCCACATCGAGGGGGCTGAGGCCGCCCCCCAGCCTTTTCCACCGGCAATTGTGGCAACATAATCGAAATGTGGAGTGATACCGAAAACCGCCAAACTCACTCCAGCAATGAAAAGGCCAAATAGAGTAGCACCATAGAGCCTCTCCCGGTCTCGAAGTAAGTGGGCACCGGCCGGAGCCCAATACGGCTTGAATAGCGCCGGTATCGTCGTCAGACAGCCGCTTATTTTGCGGTTATATTTCCATTTGGAATTTAAAATAGCCGCTGCAAAACACAGAGAGGCTGCGAGTAACCCCGAAACTTGACCCAACTTCAGCCAAGTGATCGTCGGGCCGAATCCGAGAATCATCGCGCCTACCAGGAAATAATGAACTATTCCGAGCTCAACGTCAAGAGCACGCAACAGAGAGACGACCCCGACAAATATAGTCAGCAACGACAATATGTCCCAGAGCACACCAGCAACGAACAGCGGGAGCGATGTGAAGGGAACGAACAATAAAACGATTATCGGTGGATATAGCCACCGCATCCCTTCGGGATACTCTGGGTGTGAGGTGATCTGGCCGCGTTCATACTGAGGGAGGTGATCATACAGTGGGTACCCGTGAAGGAACCGGCGTGCTGCATCGTAATAGGCGCTAAAATCATGGAAACGAGGACCTGAGAAAACACCGGCCACATGCAGTACCACATTCAATAAAATATACAGAATACACAATAATATCGCGACAGAAAGGAAAGGATAGCTTCTTATTTTTGACACCCATTGGGTAGAGAATGAGTCCATACTGGCCCGAGAAGGGGGCAAGAAAAAAACACATCGCTCAACACACCACCAGAATCCCCAAGCCACATCCCCTCCATTAGTAACACACAATTTATTTGGATAATATTATTCCATCAGATCGATGGTTGATCACGTCCTCGCGGGCGAGGACGGCGAGCACGTGCGCGACGTCTTCGGGCGGTATACCTACCCGAGCGGCGATCTCCGCCCGTGATCGGGCGCCGTTTGCGATCGCGAGGGCGACCGCCGCGCCGAGTCTGTCGGCTTCGGACTCCTCGGCCAATCGATCCAGCGTGCCCGCGACCCGACCTTCGAGACGGCGCTGGGCCAGCGAGAGGTCTTGCCGGAGCGCGAGCAACTGATCGAGTTCCGTCGCGAGATCGTCTGTGTCGAGATCGACGTCGACGTGATCGCCCTCGCCGGGGGACGGCCCCGATGACTGTGGATACGATCGCTTGACGGTGAACTCGTACGGCGAGAGTGTCACCTCCAGACGGAGCGGGTCGACGATCGAGAAGTACTTTCGTCGAGCACGGCCCTCCGTACTCTCGATGAGGCCCGCAGCTTCGAGTTTGCGCAGGTGACCGATCACGGCTTTCGGGCTCAACCCAAGCAGATCACCGATCTCGGTGACGTAGCGTGGCTTCCGGGCGAGGACGGCGAGGATGCGCCGACGGTTCTCGTTCCCGAGCAGATCCAGGAGATCGGCGGCATCCATTTACCTGACGTTAGGGTCGAAGATTGATAAAGAGCGTGCCGATTCTCGACGGGCCCGCCGAGGGCGACGACGACCGTGACCCCGAACGCGATCCTTTCGTCCGCTCTGCGTCGTATCGAAGCGGTGATGGACCCGAAAGAAGGTCGTTATCAAAAATAAAGGCACGAGGGCGGAGGGATTTCCCCGCGTTCGGCAAACCCGGGAGTCATTAAGGTGACCCTTCCCCTACGCTGTGTTGTCGTCTCACACCGGAGGGGTGTGGGACCAACCGATTTCCACTGGGGTGGAGTCGGGAGGGGACGACGCGGGGCCAGTTGGGGAACTGGTCACCGCCGCACCGGGCTGACACACGCCGGGGATGGCACTCACACGCGTTCCGCGCTGTTCTGTGGATGGTTTCGACACGAAAATCGACCCGTCAGCGTCAGAGCAAGAGGACGACCGCCGCGACGAGGATCGCCACCGAGAGGCCAGCGAGTCGAGTCGCGTGTCCGCCACGGTGGACGGCGAGAACGCCCGCGACCACGGCTTCGTACGCCCCTGGCGTCGCCTCGACGAATCGATCGATACCGTAGCCCGCGTCGAGCACGGTACGGACCGGGCCGGGCACGACAGCGCCGACCGTCTCGCGAGCGATCCAGCCGCCGAGGCCCGCACCCAGAATCCCGACCGTCAGGACCGCCGTGCGTGGCGTGAGGACGTGTTCGAGGAGGCCACCCAGTCCGTGGATCTCCGTGTGGACGCCCGGCGTGGCGAGGGCCAGTCCCGCCGCGAGGTCCGGGACGACGAGCCAGGAGGTGAGCGTTCCGATCGCGAGCACGCCCAACGCGACCGCCATCTCCAGCGGGACGGTCTCGCCGTCGCGCAGGCGTCGCGCGGCGGCGGCCAGGCCCCCGAGTCCGTCCCGCGTGAACACCAGCGCGTAGATCCGAACGCCGTAGCCGACGGTGAGGACGGCCGTGACGATCAGGACCGCGGCGGTCGCGCGTTCGATCGGCCCGCCCGCGAGCCCCACGCCGAAGATCAGTTCTTTCGACCAGAACCCGTTGAACGGCGGAACGCCCGCGAGGCCGGCGATCCCGACGAGGAAGGCCAGATTCGTCACGGGCATCGCGTCGAGCGCGCCGACGCCACGGGCCTCGCGCATGTCGACGTGTTTGTGGACCGACCCACCGAGTCGGAAGATCACCGCACCGGCACCAAGGAACAAGAGCGCCTTGAACACCGAGTGGCTGGCGAGGTGGGCCGCCGCGGGGACGAGTCCACCCGAGAGGCCGACCGCGGCGGTGACGTAGCCCAACTGGCTGATCGTACAGTACGCGAGCGCGCGCTTGAAGTCCCACTCGACGGTCGCGAGCAGTGCCGCCGCGAGCGCCGTCGCCGCGCCGACGCCCATCAGGAGTGGGCGATACCAGCCGACGCCCTCGAAGATCGGGATCGTCCGGGCGAGCAGGTAGACCCCGGCGTTGACCATACACGCCGCGTGGATGAGCGCCGTGCTCGTCGTCGGCGCTTCCATCGCGTCGGGCAGCCAGACAAAGAGAGGGAGTTGGGCGGACTTGCCGACCGCCGCGAGGACGAACAGTGCGCCCGCGAGCGCGAGCGTGCCCTCGGGGATCGCGCCCTCGCTGGCGAGCGTGATCGTCTCCGCGATCGAAAAGGTTCCGGTGTCGGCAACGAGGACGGCGATCCCCGCGAGCAGGCCGATGTCACCGAAGCGCGTGACGACGAACGCCTTCAGCCCGGCACGACGGCTCGTGGGCGACTCCAGCCAGAACGCGATGAGCGCGAGCGAACAGAGCCCCAGCACCTCCCAGAACACGTAGAGCGCGACGAATCCGTCGACGAGCGCGAACGCGATCATCCCGCCGACGAAGAGGAGCGTGAGCGCGTAGTACCGGTCGAGATTCGACTCGCGCTCCATGAAGCGCGTCGAAAAGAGCACGACGAGCGCGCCGACGACGCCCGCGACCGCTGCGAGGACCGTCCCCAGCGGGTCGAGCACGAGATCGATCGAGACCGCGGCCGACCCGGGCAAGGTGAGCCACGCGATCGCGAATCGGGGGGCCGATCCGGTGAGCCCCTCACCGAGGACGACGAGCGAGAGCGCCGCAGTGAGCGTCGCAACCGCGACCGCAGCGCCCCGACGGGCCGCCGGACCGCCTCGTCCCGCGATCACGACCAGCGGAACGCCGAGCAGCGGAACGGCGATCGCGCCCGCCGCGGCAGTCGCCAGCGGGCCCAGACCGGCGACGCCGCCGACCAGGCCGACCGCCGCGAGCAGGGCTGCGACGACGAGCGTGCCGGTGAGCACCGATCGATCGCTCACCACGGCGATCCCTCCAGGTCGATCGATCCGGTCTGGCGATGCACGGCGATCGCGACCGCCATGAGCACGGCCACGACGACGGCGTCGGCCACAATGAGGAGGATCAACAGTTCGCCGACCGGCCCGCCAGCGGCCAGGAAGGCCACCAGCGCGG
The DNA here is from genome assembly GCF_003058365.1 of Halococcoides cellulosivorans. NCBI lineage: Archaea > Methanobacteriati > Methanobacteriota > Halobacteria > Halobacteriales > Haloarculaceae > Halococcoides > Halococcoides cellulosivorans. The sequence goes on from NZ_CP028858.1 coordinate 615,540, forward strand.
CTTTCGAGACGACCTCGACGGCGATGACCGCGTCGAGGAGGTCACGCGCGAGCGTCACGCCCGCGATGCCGGCGACGAGCAACGCGATCCCGACGGCGAGGATCACGCCGACTCACCTCCCGGCCCGGAGAGACGGACGACGCCGAGGACGCCGACCAACACGAGCACGGCGACGAGGACGACATCCAGCGGGTGGGCCGCCCAGAACGAGGCCGCAGCGGTCGCCGGTTGGGGCTCGACATCGAGTCCGCGACTCAACGCACCGACGCCGGCGATCGCGGCGACGACGCCCACGACCGCGATCACGGCGCGTGTTCCACGCGGATAGTGTCGTCCGCCGGTGAGATCGACGACGAAGAGGAAGAGCACAGAGATCAACCCGGCGGCGACGGTCGCCTCGAACACCGCCGCGATCGGGTAGCCAGCGAGGAAGATCGCGACCGCGAGCGCGACGCTCGCGCCCGCCAGCGCGAGGATCGACCCGATCGGGCGTGGCCATGCGATCGCGACGATCGCGCCGACGAGCACCGCCGCGAGTGCGGTGAGCATCGGGTCGATCACGGCACCACCTCCCCGACGGGGGCGATCGCGTCCGCGCCCGCCGACGCGGCGTCCAGTCCGACCATCGGCGCGATCCCCACGACGACGATCGCGAGGAGTGCGATCGCCAGACTCGCGGTCAGCGCCCGGGAGGGTCGGCCCAGATCGCGATCGCCCGGACTGGCGTACAGCGAGCGGACGATCGGGAGGTAATAGCCCAGCGACAGGAAGGAGTTCGCGACGACCGCGATCCCGACCGCGACGCCGAGCGCACCGAGGTTCGCGCTCCCGACGACGATCAGGAGTTTGCCCCAGAATCCGACCAGCGGGGGCACGCCCGCGAGCGCGAGGACGGCGACCGCGAGGGTCGCGCCCGCGAGTGGGAGGCGATGGCCCAGGCCGGCGATCTCGTCGTGGGTGGCGTCCGCACCCGCACCGATTGCGCCGAGCAGCGCGGCGATCGCGACGAACGCTCCGGCTTTCATGATCGCGTTCGCGACGACGTGAAACAGGGCGCCCTGCGCGGCGAGCGACCCGCCGCCGGCCGCGAAGGCCGCACCGAGACCGACGAGGATGTAGCCGACGTGCGGGATCGACGAGCATGCGATCACGCGCCGCACCGTCGACTGGCCGTACGCCAGGAGGTTGCCGACGGTCATCGATCCGACGCCGGCGACGACGAGGAGCGTCCCGACGGGCAGGTCCGCAGGCGCAAGGCGGAGACACCGCGCCATCGCGACGATCGCGGCGGGCGTCGCGAGTGCGGCGAGCAGCACCGTCGCGGCATAGGGCGCCTCGGCGTAGGCGTCGGGCACCCAGGCGTGCAGCGGGACGACCGCGCCCTTGACGCCGAACCCGACGACGATCGCCGCCGCGGCCAGCCCCCAGACGGGCGCGGCCGGGCCGGCCGACGGCTCGACCAGCGAGAGACCGCCCTCGGTCGTCGCGAGCAGGGCGATCCCGAAGATCGCGACCGCCGACCCGACGGCGTTCAAGACGACGTACTGGCGGCCCGCGACGACCGCGCTCGACCGATCGATCGCAAAGGGGACGAGTGCGTAGGTCGCGACCGCGAGCAGTTCGAAGCCCAGGTAGAGGGTGAAGGCGTCGGGTGCATAGCCGATCGTGACGACACCGGCGACGACCGCGAGCGCGAGCGGGCGGCCCGCACCCGTCGGATCGTCGAGCGAGTCTCCGAGTCCGATCAGTGCGACCAACGCGACCGCCGGCGCGAGCACGCCCAACAGCGTCCCCAGCCCCGAGACGAGGATCGTCGGTGACGCACCGAACGCCGAATAGACGCCGCCCGAGCCCCGGGCGAGTGCCAGTGAGGCCGCCAGTGCGACGATCAGCGAGACGGCGGCGACCCCGTCGGCCGCACGTCGGTCGTCCAGATACGTATCCAGAAGATATGTCGCGACGATGCCGGCCAGTAGAGCGACGATCGGCACGACCGGCAGGTGGCCGTCGATCACCGATCGCACCCCCTCACGACGTACATACCACAGGTGTGCCAGCGTCTCGGCCTTGAATCCATCTGTTCGGCGCTGTGTTCGTGATCAACGACGATGATGGACGAGTCCGAACCCCCAAATCGGTGGGCCCCGATCGGCGGGTGTGAGCGACATCGTCCCGTCGGCCCGCCCGCTCGTCGTCCTCGGTGTCGGTTCCGGGCAGGGCGACGACCGCGCGGGGGTCGCACTCGTCGACCGCCTGGAGGCGATGGACCCGCCCGACGTGACCGCGATCGCGGGCGGGGTCGCCCCGGAGAACTACACAGGCCCGATCCGGGAGGCCGATCCACGCGCGATCCTCGTCGTCGACGCCGTCGAATCGGGGGCCGATCCGGGCGCGATCGGGGCGTTCGGGATCGACGACCTCCGGATGGGGTCGATCTCCACCCACAGCGCGCCCCCGACGATGCTCGTCGACTTCCTGGAAGGGACGACCGACGCGACGGTGTCACTCGTCGGGATTCAGCCCGCGACCCTCGACGGCGCGACGCTCTCGGTGCCGGTCGCCCGCGCGGTCGAAGCCCTCGCCACGACGATCGCGTCACCGCGGGAAGGTGTGTGACTCGCGCAGCGTGTCACTGTCGCTATCCGCGAGATCGTACTCGTCGGTCGATTCGAGCGCGTTCGTCGGGCAGGATTCGACACACTGCCCACAGAACATACACCGCGCAGTGTCGTACGCCCAGGTCACCTCGTCGGCGTCGCCGTCGACGACGATGGCGTCGGCCGCACAGTGGCGTTCACACATGCCACAGCCGGTACACGGCGTCGCCTCGAAGGCGATCTTCCCGCGGAATCGATCGGGGAGTTCGCGGGACTCGTTGGGGTAGTCGATCGTCGCGCTGTCCATCCGGAGGGTTCGGAGTGCTTCGGTCAGGAATGTTCCAACGCTCATGGGATCACCTCGACGGTTCCGAGTGCGATGACGATCACGATCTGTGCGATCGCGAGGCCGAGCAGCCAGGTCAGATGCACCCGGACCATCTGCTCGATGCGGAGTCGGGCGACGACCGCCGCGAGCACCGACAGCGTCGCGACGACCGCCAGGGTCTTGACGACGAACACCCCGAGGCCGGCCGCGATCGCCGCCGGGCCACCGAGGACGGTCGCGGGGAAGGGCCCGCCGAGAAACAGCGCGGCGATCAGCGCCGCGCCGACGACGAACTCGACGTCTTTCGTGAGTTCGAGGGCGGCGAGTTTCCGGCCCGAATACTCGACGGTCGCGCCACCCGCGAGTTCGGTCTTCGCTTTCGGGATGTCGAACGGGAGGCGTTCGAGTTTGGCCTGCAAGCCCGCGAGCGCGACGATCAGGCCCGGGACGAAGACGACGATCGTGAGCGGATGCGCGGCGACGTACTGGGTCACCGCGCTGATCGACCAGCTTTCGGCGGCGATCGCCGGCGCGAGACACGCGAGGAAGAAGGGCACCTCGTAGCCGAACAGTTGAGTCAGCGTGCGGTGGGTGCCGATCCGCGAGAAGGCGTTGCCCGAGTGCCAACCGCCAAAGACGAGCGCGACCGACGGGACCGCCAGGAGCGCGAGCACGACGACCAGATCGCCCTCGAACGCGGCGGCCGCACTGGTCGCGTAGGTCGGGACATAGAGGATCGCGGTGAGCACGGCGGCGAGTGCGACCAGCGGCGCGACCCGGAACACCGCACTCGTCGCGTCCTCGGGGACGATCGACTCGTTCGAGAACAGCTTGACGTAGTCCGCGATCGGCTGGGTCGGGCCCGGTCCGACGCGGTTCTGGAGCCGCGCGGTCAGCTTCCGGTCGAAAAACTCCGCGAACAGGCCGTAGCCCACGGCGAACGCCAGTCCCGGGAAGACCAGCAGTGCAAACGCGCCCTCGGCGATCGTGGTGGTCGTCATGGCGCCTCCTGGTCGTAGTACTCGAAGGCGTACGCCCGGAGGTCGTCCAGCGTGTGGTCGTCGCCACCCGCGACGTCGACGCCGATCCGGGACGTACAGCTGATACACGGGTCGATCCCCGCGACGACGATCGGCGTGTCCGCGAGGTTCGCCCCGCGCAGGCTCTCGACGACGGTCGGCCAGTTCGCCAGCGTCGGCACGCGGACGTGAACCCGGGCGGGTTCGTCCGACCCGTCGCTCGCGACGTAGTGGAACAGTTCGCCACGCGGCGCTTCGTACCGACTGGTGACGGTGCCCTCACCGAGGCCGGCGAGGCGGGCCTGGAGTGGCGTCTCGGGGGCGATCGGGCCCTCGGGGATCCGATCGAGGACCTGCTCGATGAGATCCAGACTCTGCTGGATCTCGCGAATGCGCACGACCGTGCGCGCGAGGAGGTCGCCGCCGTCCTCGGTGACGACCTCGAAATCCAACTCGTCGTAGGCGGCGTAGGGGTCGTCCCGGCGCACGTCGGTGTCGACGCCCGACGCCCGTGCGGTCGGCCCGGCGGCACAGAGTTCTTTCGTGCGTTCTTTCGAGACGTGCCCGACGCCAGCGAGGCGCATCCGGACGGTCTCCTCTTCGGGAACGGTCCGCGCGTAGAAGTCCATCCGCTTGCGGAGGTCGTCGATCCCGTCGCGGAGTTCCGCGCGGTGGTCGTCGGTGAGGTCTTCGCGAACGCCGCCGGGCGTGTTGATCGCGTAGTGGACGCGATTGCCCGTCAGCGATTCGAGCAGGTCGAGGACGATCTCGCGGTCACGCCAGGCGTACTGCCAGAGCGTCTCGAAGCCGATCTCGTGGCCCGCGACGCCCAGCCAGAGCATGTGGCTGTGAATGCGTTCGAGTTCGCCCACCAGCGATCGCAGGTAGCGCGCTCGCGGCGGCACGTCGAGGTCCGCCAACTCCTCGATCGCGCCGACGAAGGCCGTGGTGTGGCTGTGTGAACAGATGCCACAGATGCGTTCGAGCAGGTAGATGTTCTCGATGTAGCTTTTCGACAGCGCGGCCTGTTCGATCCCCCGGTGGTTGTGCGACAGCGAGAGGTGCGCGTCGACGATCTCCTCGCCGTCGACGGTCAACTCGAAGCTCGCAGGCTCTTTGAGCGCGGGATGCTGAGGGCCGACCGGCAGGGTGGTCTCCTCGGTCATCGCGATTCCTCCCGGAGCGGCGGGCCGCCGTCGTAGTCGTCGGCCAGCAGGAGTGGCTCGGGGTTGGGGTGGCCCTCGACCCGGACGCCGACCATGTCCATCAGTTCGCGCTCGTAGAGGGCGGCGCCGGGCACAAGATCGGTGATCGTCGGGATCGACCCGTCGTATGCGACCGTGGCTTCGAGCGTGACCAGACGGTCCGCGCCGGGCCCGCGCGCGAGGAAGTGATAGTACACCCCGATGGCCTCGCCCTCGTCGACGCCGGTGATCGCCGTCAGGTGCTCGACGCCCGCCGCCTGGAGGGCCTCGACGACGCGCTCGATCCGGTCGGCGTCGACGGCGACGCGCAGGCGGTCCTCCTCGACGACGCGACCGATCGCGTCGCCGGCCTCCTCGCGGAGTTCAGTCTCCAGCGACGACATTGCTCCCCTCCGGATCGTCCGCGAACAGTTCGGTCGCGCGGGCGTCGATCTCGGCGGCCTGGCCCTCTCGTCCGCCCGCTTCGAGCGCGGTGACGATGCCGTCGATCAGCGCCTCGGGGCTGATCGGACAGCCCGGGACGTACGCGTCGACGGGGACGACCTCGTCGACGCCGCCGGCGCAGTTATAACAGTCCCGGAAGACGCCGCCCGAGGAGGCACACGACCCCGCGGCGACGACGAGTTTCGGCTCGGGCATCTGTGCGTACACCCGCTCCAGGCGGGGGCGCATCTGTTCGGTCACGGGCCCCGTCGCCACGAGCACGTCGGCGTGGCGCGGCGAGCCCTGTTGTTTGATCCCCAGTCGTTCGACGTCGTACCGGGGCATCAGTGCGTCCAGCGTCTCGATATCACAGCCGTTGCAACTCCCGCAGTTCAGATGCAGGATCCACGGCGATTCCCGTCGTGCCCAGTCGATGAGTCCCATGGTTAGTGTGGTGTCGTCGATCGTACGGTTCGGCCCAGCGCCGCCATCGCGATGCCCAGGATGGCCGCGACCGGCAGGCCGACGATCAGGCCCGCCAGATCGAGCGGCGCAGTCGCGAGCAACAGGACGGCGACGTGGACGATCGTAAAGCCGATGCCGAGATGGTACAGCCGGTATCGCGGCGCACTCGCTTCGGGCGGGGCCTCACCGCTGGCGTAGGCCTCGCGGTGGAGGCCAGTGCCCCCGCGATCGTCGGCTATCACCTTTCCCACATAATTTATAATGCCACTAATCGCGAGGAAGACGGCGAATGCGACCGGTGGAGCGAGTAGAGCGGACCCCGACATATCCTACCGGTGGTAGGTACCCACCCATCCTAAAGCTTGCCTCGATTATCAGGGTGTTGTGACGGTCGAAGGCAGCGATCGGGCGGCGACGAGTGGTCGGTCCGGTCCGGAATGTGCCCGCCCAGTCGATCGAAGGCGAGAAGGCGGGTCGTCGGGCCAGACTCAGTCACAGGCGCGCCCGAACAGTGACGTAGCGGCCGTCGGTTTCGATCGTGAGGTCCGACGGCGAGTGCCACGTCCTCGGGACGGCCCGTTGTTCGTTGATGAACATCTCGATCGTTCCGCGATGGGGAGGGTCGGTGTCCTCGAACCGCAAGACTGCGTGTCCATCCCGATCCTGCTCTGGCTGGATCGCGGTCGCGACCGCCTCTACCCCGGGAAACCCATCTTCGACGTCCTGGAGCGCACCATTTGGTCCCGTGGCAACGCGAGCGTACATCCTGGGCCCGTCGACACGTCCGACGACGTCGGCCAGTCGATCCGAGGTGGCGCGGTACCGTGGCCCGTTGCCAGTTCCCGCGTCGATGATGCCCTCGACGATGGCGCGGTTCTGCTCGCGGTCGCGAGTGGCCGCCGCCACGACGCGACGGTCGGCAAGTGCAAAGACACCCGGCGTCTCCGCGCTCTCGACGCCGAAGAGGAGCGTATGGCCCCGATACTCCTCGGTGTCGAACTCGACTTCCTCGCGCCAGGCGTCCAGAATCGTCGTCCGATCGTACGCGCCCTGGAGTATGGTAAAGGTCCGTTTGTCCCCCGGACCGGGCGTCCGTGCGCTCACGACCCACTCGGTGTCGGCGGCGTCCGCCCACTGTTCGTGAGTATACATGGCCGACTCCACGACGTCGTTTCGGTCGGCCGCTCGAAGCGCCGGGATGTCGTACCAGTGGACGGGATAGGCCCCCGCGTCTGGAAAGGCGACGTCTCCCGCTGGCATCCAGTCCATCGGATCCGCCGATCCGATCGCTGTCGTCGTCTCGGTCGCCGGGCCGGCCCCGCCCTCGCTCGTTCCGTTCGTTGCGTTCGTGGCGGTCGTGCCTGGAGAGGCGCCCTCGGAGTCGACGAGCGACAGACAGCCGCTCACCCCGCCAGTCACCAGCGTCGCCAGCGTTCCACCGGCCGCTTCGAGTACGTGTCGTCGATCGGAAGTCACGGTCGGTCCCTGACAGGCGAACGTCGTGAACGTGTCGATCCGCCGGTGGGATCGAACAGCGGGCCCCGAGGGCGTCGGCCCAGACCGTCTGGTCGTCCGAACGGCCGTGATCGCGGGCCACAGTGGGTCGCGCGCTGGGGCTGATCGACGACTCACGAACGAAGAGCGCCACCGCCCCGCGACGGGGCGGCGGTCGAAAAGCGGGTGGAGGGGTGTGCGTCAGCGGGGCCCACGCCAGACGGCGAGCGTCGCACTCGCCTCGCCGCCAGGGCCGTGCCACAGCAGGCGAACGGTGTCGGTGTCGTCGACATCGTCCAGCGTCGCCTGATCGCCCGCAGAGACGGTCGCGCCGCTTGCGACATCAGAGTGGTCGATCCAGTCGGCCTCCGTGCCGTCTGGTTGCACGATCGTGAGTTCGTCTTCGGGGATCGGTGAGCCGCTGGCGTGGGTGATCGTCAGGGTGTCCGCGTCCGCGTCGTACTCGGTGGTGAACGACACTTTCGGCGTCGGTTCGCCGAGCCGATCGCCCATCCCGAGCGCGAACGTCGCGAGGACCGCCGCGAGGATCACCGTGATGGCGATCATCAGGATGACCCCGATGACCGGGCTGACCGCGTCGTCGTCCGCACCGATCGCATTGAACGACTCGATCAGTCCGGCCGGTCGGTCGACGATCGCACTCGATTCATCGGCGTCTCGATCAGTCATGGCTCAGGCGTGTGGGCCGGTCCAACTCGCGTAGACCACGGTGCGATCGCTGTCGGGCGACGTCCAGACCAGTCTGAGGTGGTCGGTCGCGCCGACGTCCGGGACGGTGTAGGTGTCGCCGGGCGAAACCGTGCCCGAATCGCGCCAGACCGTCTCGACCGCCGTCGTGCCGTCACCCGACGTTCCGCGCACGACCAGTCGGTCGCCGGGGACCGCCTCGCCGCCGGTGTGGGTGATCGTCACCGCACCGCTACTCGTCGGGTCGCCGTCCCAGTCGATGTCGAAACTGGCCTCGGGCCCGAGCGTCACGCTGTCTGCGGTCGCGTCCGTCGTCGAGAGGACGAACGTCGCGCCCGCAAGCGCGACCACGAGCGTGAGTGCGACCGCGAAGATCACGCCGATCACGGGGCTGGCCGCGCGTGCGTCCTCGAAGGGGGGTGGAATGTGCATGGTGGAGAACGGGCGAAACGCCCGGAATTCAGGGGAGTTAGCTCGTGCCGTCGAACGTCGTCATCGTCGCGGAACTGTCGCCCTCACCAGACCGCCAGACGACGCGGACTGTTTGAGTCAGGTCGACAGGAGTGCTATCGATGTTAGTAACGCCATCTTCCAGGGTAATGCTGGACCCAGCGTTGACGTCTCCACTCGATCCTACCGTTTCCCACGTTGCCTCGTTTCCATCGTTGATGATGTACAGTTCGCTTGCCGAGATCGAGTCACCACTACTGTGGGTAATCGTCAGGTTGTCGTTGGTCCCCGAGGTGTCGAGATCCGTGTTGAAACTCGCCTGGGGCGAGGTGGTCTGAAGCTGGTCTCCGAGTCCGAGGACGAACGTCGCGATGACCGCGGCCAGAATCACCGTGATGGCCACCATCAGGATGACCCCGATGACCGGGCTCACCGCGTCGTCGTCCGCGCGTAGTTCTGTAAACATGGTTGGGGTGGGACACCCACGCCGAGCGGGACGGCCCCGACTGGGGTGGGTGCTCACTCCAGACCCATGTTAGATAACCTAATAAGCGCTCGCACGCAGTATCAGTCGAAAGAATTGGGCGATTGCCCTCCCGAAGAAATCGGGTATAGAGCTCCTTACAGTCGCTTCAGGCGGAGAAATTCCTCGAACAGCTTTGATTCAACGATCGATAGCGAGTGGAACGATCCGTTTTCGTTATCGATAGCTAGATTCTCACCCAGATAAGCAGCGGCTACGAACGGTGGGGCGGGCGAATTCGACGCGATGGCGATTTTGGGGTGGTCGTGGGGTGTGCTATCAGGGGTTCGGGGACCGGGTGCTCGCGCGCGGTGGGGGATCGGGTTCGGGACGGTGGCAGGGCGGTGGCGGTGCGGAGCGGCGGCGGTGCGGAGCGGCGGCGGGGCGGAGCGGCGGCGGGGCGGAGCGGCGGCGGTGGCGGCGGAACGGTGGCAGAGCGGGCGAGAGATCGAGAAAGTGCCCCCGAGCCCCGAGTGTGGGTGTCGAACGCCCGATCGTGCCCGAACTGCCGACCGGCGCGACCTGCCCCAGGGCACAGCGCCGCCATAGAACAGCGTCGGCTAAGGTAGATTAGAATAGGGTATTTTGAACTACCCTATAGTTCACGACCGTACTGGCGTTTCGGGAGCGGGATCGGTCGGGCGGCCCTCCGCAGGTCTGGAACTGGGATGGCAATCGTCCGCCTGGTGTGGGTTCTTGGCGGCGGCTGGTGGGCCACGGCGTCCTGACCACGCTCGCGGGGCTGGCCTCGATCGACGGTCCCGATCGCCATCTGGATGGACGACCGCGTCTCGAACCGGTCTGGACCGGCGGCGCAACACTCATAGGCCATATATCCCAATATATGGCATGGTCAAGACCATCCGTGTCTCCGAGGAGTATCACGAGTGGCTGAGCGCCCACAAACACGGCGACGAGACCATGGAGGAGACGCTTCGCCGGATGACACGCGGCCCGTCTCCGAACGACGTCGCTGGGCTCCTGACCGACGACGAAGCGACGGCAGCCAAAGCAGCGGTCGAGGACCTCCGTGGTCGTGATCGCGACCGGTTCGAGGACGCCCGGAGTGCCGTCGAGAGCGACGAATGATTATCGATTCCTCGTATTTGTTCGACCTGATGGCGGAGGATCCAGACGCGTTCGCGACGGGCGCGGAACTGGTCGAGAACGGAGAGATGCAGTGGTTGCCGACGCCGGTAGCGAGGCGTACTACGGCGTCGCCACGGCCCGGAGTTCGACGACCGAAGCGGAGGTCCGGAATCGACTCCTCGGCTATCCGCGGATCGACGTCGACGACGAAATCGCACGGACGGCAGGCGAACTCCTCGCGAACGCTGACGATCGGGCTGGATCGAGCTCTGGCGTCGGATCGAACGACGCGTACATCGCCGCGATGGCTGTCGTCCTCGACGATGCGGTCCTGACGGCCAACGTCGAAGACTTCGACGCACTCGGTGTCCCGGTCGAGACCTACTAAACGTGCGTTCGCCGGCAGCGTGTGGACTGCTGGCGACCGATGCGAACGTCGCCGGCGTCCGACTGCGTAGCGATCGTCCCGCCGAACCTGGATTCGAGACTCTCGACAGACACGACGGACGGTCACCAGCCTCGGTCGCACTCCACGTCGTCGGCGCAGCGTTCGCGCGGCGAAAATTGAGAGCGAGGGACCGGGAGCGACGGGTCCCGAGCGCCCGACGCGCTGGGCGCGAGTCGTTCGTCTCCCTCCAGCGTCCCGCCGTCGCGTCCGGCCGGCAAAGATGATACGTCGAAGTATGATATTCTGAAGTACGATTATTCAGAATATTTTTATCGTGTCGCCACGTCTGATCGTCCATGACCGAGTTCGTGAACCGAACCGAGGAACTCGACCGGTTACGAGACTGCTTCGAGTCCGACGACGCCGAACTCGTCGTCGTCTACGGTCGTCGCCGGTTGGGGAAGACTCGTCTCGTCAAGCAGGCCCTCAGAGAGTACGACGAGACCGTCTTCTACCAGGCCCGGCAGAAAACCCGGACCCTCCAGATCGAGCAGTTCGTCGAGACGGCCGCCGAGACGGTGCCCGGGATCGAACGGATCAGACAGGATTGGGAGCCACTCATCGAGTATCTGGCCGAGCAGGACGCGATCGTCGTCCTCGACGAGTTCCCGTACCTGATCGAACAGGACGAGAGTCTCCCGTCCGTGTTGCAGGCACTGTTCGATCACGAATTCGCGGCGTCGAGTGGCACCATCGTCCTCGTGGGGTCGTCGATCAGCATGATGGAGGAGGCGACGCTGCTGGGGGACAGTCCACTCTATGGCCGGTCCTCGCTGAAACTCGACGTTCGACAGCTCCCCTTCGACGCGGCCGTCGAATTCCTCCCCGAGGACGCGACACCAGACGACTCGGTTCGGGCCTGGAGCGTCTTCGGTGGCGTGCCCTACTATCTCGAAGAACTCGACCCGACGGCGTCACTCGGTGAGAACATCCATCACACTGCGCTCGCACGGCACGGCTCCCTGCACAGCGAACCGGAATACGTCCTCCGGATGGAACTCCAGGAACCGACGCGGTACTTCTCGATCCTCGAAGCGATCGCCGGCGGGGCGACCGGGCGCAACGACATCGCCGGTGCGACCGGGATCGAGTACAACCAGCTCTCGACGTATCTCGATCGACTGACGCGCTTGCGACTGATCGAGCGGCGCGTCCCGGTCACCGAGCGTCCCGAGCGCTCGAAACGGAGTCAGTACCGGATTCGAGACCCCTATTTCCGGTTCTGGTTTCGGTTTCTGTACGGCAGTCAGGACCGCTACGCCGAGTACGGGGCGGGGGCCTACGACCGTCTGATCGAGCCCGCAATGGGCGATTTCGTCGCGCCGGCGTTCGAGGAGTTGTGCTGTCGGGCGCTGTGGACGTTGTACGACGAGTATCCCGTCGTGAACGTCGGCCAGTGGTGGTATCAGGACCACGAAATCGATGTCGTCGGATTGACCGACGAGGGCGTGCTCGTCGCGGGCGAGTGCAAATACCAGTCCTCGCCAGCCGACTTCAGCGCGCTGTCGTCACTGGAACGTCACGTCGAGGAACTCCGCTGGACGCCCGACGGCGGGGGAGACCGAACCTGTGAGTATGCACTGTTCTCGCGGAGTGGCTTTTCGGACTCCCTCCGAGACGCGGCCGCCGATCGATCCGATCTCCGACTGTTCTCGCTGGCGGACGTGGTCGAGACCCTGACTGCAGACCGGTCGTGAGAGTCGATTGGCCGGGACGGCCCCTGACGCTCGCTCACGGCACTTTCCCGCGGCCGAGGCACGCTCGACGGACCAGTAGGGTCGAGTCCCGCGGCACGTGGCCCAGAGAGGCCCCGGAGCCCGGGCGTTTATCGGCCCTGCGACCCTCCCGACGGTATGGAACAGGAGTCACCGATCGTCCGCCTGGTGTGGTTTCTCGTCGTCGGCTGGTGGGCCACCGGGGTCCTGACCACGCTCGCGTGGCTGGCCTCGATCACCATCGTCGGCCTCCCGCTGGGGATCAAACTAATCAACCTCGTCCCGCGCGTGGTCTCGCTCAAGCGTCGCGCGGAGATCGACGGCGAGCGCACGTCTCAACACGGGCTGTTCGTCCGCGCAGTCTGGTTCGTGGCGATCGGCTGGTGGGCCAGCGGGCTCTGGCTCTCGGTCGCGTACGCGTTCGCGGTGTCAGTGATCGGCCTCCCGGTCGCGATCTGGATGTACGACCGCGTGCCGTGGGTCCTCAGTCTGTACCGGTACTGACCGACGACGGTCGGCCCGAACGAGCGCGAATCGAACCGGAAAAGAAATCCTTTAACGAGTTCACCCGAACCGTCCGATGAACTTTCGATGTCGCCGCCACCTACCGTTCCGACCGACCAGCCGGGGGTGAGGGGGTCGTGACGAATCGGTTGCTCGTGCCGGTCTCCGACTCGGGCACGTTGCGGCAGACGGTCGCGCACGCCGTCGAGACCGCCGTCGAGGCGGAACCGGTCGACGAGAGCGCGGCGACGATCCACTTCGTCGTCGCACTGTCGCGGGCCCAGCCAGTCGACGCCGACGAGCCACCGGGCGAGTTGCTCGACCGCGTCGCGGTCTGGGCCGCCGAGGACCGCGGCGACGCCGACCTCTCGATCGAGACCGCACTGATCGGCTCCGCGGAGTACCTGTTCAGCCCCGACGACTACGCCGACGTGCTGGCCGAGTACGCCGCCGACGCGGGGCTCGATCACGCGATCTTCGATCCGGGCTACAACCCGTTCGGCACCGCACCCTTGCTCCCGCCGCTGGAACGTGAACTCGAACGACGAGCGATCGTCGCGGAGACCGCGCCCGTCCAGCGCGACCGTCGATTCCCGTCGCTGGTCGAACGCGGGACCGTGTTCCAGGCGCTCGCACTCGGCGCGGTCGCGTTCGGCTTCTATCTCCTCCTCGCGGGCTCGGTCGCCCCGTTCGAACTCGTCACGGGCGCGATCACCGCGAGTGTCGTCGCGACGGCGCTGTGGGGCGTCTCGCTGACGGCCCCGGTCAGGCCCGGCCGCGACGTCGTCCGTGTGGCTCGGCTCCTGGTCTACGTGCCCTATCTGCTGGCCCAGATCGCCGTCGCGAACCTCCAGATCGCGTACGTCGTCCTCCATCCCGACCTGCCGATCGACCCCGAGATGGTCGAGTTCGACGCCGCGGTCTGGTCGCCGCTGGCGGCGACGACGCTCGCGAACAGCATCACGCTCACGCCGGGCACGCTGACCGTCGACGTCTCGCGACGGACGTTCACCGTCCACACGCTGACGACGACCGCTCGCGACGACCTGTTCGACGGTGGCCTCGAACGTGCCGTCCGGTTCGTCTTCTACGGCCGGTCGGCCGCCCGCGGCGCGGGGCCCGCCGAACGCGAGGAGGTCCAGGAATGATCGCGCAGATCCTGCTCGGGACCGCCGCGGCCTTCCTGGTCGTCTCGCTGGCGGGCGTCTACCGCATCGTCACCGGGCCGACCGCGCCCGATCGCGTCATCGCGATCAACCTCGTCGGGTCGAACGTCGTCATCGTCATCGCCGCGATCGCTGCCGCGATCGGTGAACCGGGCGCACTCGACATCGCGCTGGTGTACGCGCTGCTCAACTTCGTGTTGAGCATCGCCATCTCGAAGTTCGCGGTCGAACGGGGGGGATTCCTGTGACGCCCCGCGAGATCGCCGTCCTTCTCCTGGCCGCCGGGGGCGTCTTTTTCGCCGTCGTCGCCGCCATCGGCCTGTTGCGCTTCCCGGACGTCTATACGCGCGCCCACAGCGCCTCGAAAAGCGACACGCTCGGCGCCGTCCTCACACTCGCGGCGGTCGCGCTCGCGTTCGACGCCGGCCTCGCCCGCGTGAAGACCGTCCTGCTCGTCGTGTTCATGTTCCTCACCAACCCGACGGCCGCCCACGCCATCGCGCGCGCGGCGGCCGATCGCGGGATCGAACCCTGGACCACGGAGGACGACGAATGATCGAACTCGCACTCATCGCCGTGTTGCTCGCGACCGCGCTCGCGACCGCGCTCTTGCGGGACGTCCTCGCCGCGATCGTCGCTTTCAGCGCCTACAGCCTGGCGATCGCGGTCGTCTGGGTCCTCCTCCGCGCGCCCGACGTGGGACTGACCGAGGCCGCCGTCGGGGCCGGCGTCGTGACCGTCCTCTTCTTGCTCGCGATCGAGGGGACCGTCCGGGCCGACGCCGAGCGAACGCTCGCCCGGATCGACTGGCCCGCCCTCGGCGTCGCGCTCGCGCTCGTGGCCGTCCTCGCGCCGACGGTGCTCGCACTCCCGCCGGTCGGCGCGGCCGACACGGCGGTCGCCGCCGGTGACGTCACGACCCACTACGTCGAGAACGCCTACGACGACACCGGCGTCGAGAACGTCGTCACCGCCGTGCTCGCGGGCTACCGTGGGTTCGACACGCTCGGTGAGGTGACCGTCGTCTTCGCCGCCGGGATCGGACTGCTGGTCGTGCTCGGTCGGGAGGGATTCGCGTGAGCGACGCCGACGACCGCTCGCCGTACGTCGAGAGCCCGATCATCATGACGACCGTCCGGGTGATCGCGCCGTTCGTGTTCACCCTCGGGTTGTTCGTCATGTTCCACGGCGCGGACTCCTCGGGCGGTGGCTTCCAGGGTGGAGTCATCGTCGCGACGGTCGTGATCATGCTCGGCATCGCGTTCGGCATCGACGTGACTCGCGAGTGGATCGGTGACACCGCCCTGGGCGCACTCGCCGTTCTCGGCGTCGCGGCCTTCCTCGCGGCGGGGCTGGGCGCGCTCGTCTTCGGCGGGCGCTTCCTGGAGTTCGGGGTCTACCCGATCGGGCACGCGACGACCTACGGCATCGAGTTCGTCGAACTCGGGATCGGCGTCACCGTCGCGGGCGTCGTCTCGGGGCTGTTTTTCGCGATCGAAGCCGCCGCCGACGGAGGGACTCAATGATCGAAGCCGTCCTCGAACGGAGTTACTACGTCGTCGTGCTCGCGCTGGCGGGCATCGGCGCGTACATGACGATCGGTGATCGCCATCTCGTGAAGAAAGTCATCGGGCTGAACGTCTTCCAGACCGCGATCTTCCTGTTTTTCATCGCGGCGGCGTTCGTCGACGGCGGCAGTCCGCCGCTGCTCTCGGCGCCCGCCCCCTACGTCAGCCCGCTGCCCCACGTCCTGATTCTCACCGCCATCGTCGTCGGCGTGAGTCTCACGGCGGTCGCGCTCGGGTTGATCGTCAGAATCTACAATCGCTACGGGACGATGCACGAGGACACCCTCCGGGAGTTGATGGCCGATGACTGACCTGCCCGCGCTCGTCGTCGCCGTGCCCCTCCTCGGTGCCGTTCTCACCGCCGCGGCGGGACTGATCCGCTCGCGCACGGGGTGGCCGATCGCGCTCCTGACCGCGCTCGTCCAGACCGTCGCCGCACTCGCACTCGCGCGCCTGACGCTGGACGGTCCGGTCCGGTACGTCGTCGGCGGCTACACCGCGCCCTACGGCATCGAACTCGTCGTCGATCTGCTCGGGGCGTCGATGGTCGTCCTGATCGCCGTCGTCACGCTCGGCGTCGTCGCCGTCGCGCGATCGCTCGGCCCCCGCTCGAACACGTTTTTCGCGACCGTCCTCCTCCTGGTCGTCGGGCTGACGGGGATGAGCGTCACCGGCGACGTGTTCAACCTCTACGTCTTTTTGGAGATCACCGGGCTCTCGGCGTACGCACTGGTCGCCGCGGGCGAGGAGGGTCGCTCGGCGGTCGCAGCACTCAAATACCTGATCGTCGGGACCGTCGGGGCCTCACTCTATCTCCTCGGGATCGGCTACGCCTACGTCGCGACGGGGACGCTCAACATGGCTCACCTCGCCGACGAACTCGCGGTGATCGGGTACGACGCGACGCTCGTCCAGGCCGCGTTCGGGTTGATGGTCGTCGGCCTGTTCGTCAAGGTCGCGGTGTTCCCGATCCACACCTGGCAGCCGACCGCCTACGCCGGCGCGCCCGACACCGTGAGCGCGCTCATCTCGGCGCTGGTCTCGACGGTCGCGGCGTACGCGCTGATCCGGATCGTCTTCACCGTGTTCACCGTCGAGTTTCTGGTCACGAATCCCGCCGCACGCGCGGTCTTGCTCGCGGCCAGCGCGGCGAGCATCGTCGCGGGGAGCGTCCTCGCGGTCCGCCAGACCGAGATCAAGCGCCTGCTCGCGTACTCGTCGGTCTCCCAGTACGGCCTCGTCGTCGGTGCGATCGCCGTCGCGACGCCGACCGCGCTCACCGGCGCGGCGATCCACCTCGTCGGCCACGCGGTCATGAAAGGCGCGCTCTTTCTGGTCGCCGGCCTGATCGCGACCGCGACGGGCGTCCGCCGGATCGACGACCTCGACGGCCTCGTCGATCGCACACCGGTCGGCGCGGCGACGTTCGGCGTGCTCGCGCTCGCGATGGTGGGCGTCCCGCCCGCCATCGGCTTCGTCGGCAAGTGGTTCGTCGCGCTCGGTGCGATCGAGGGCGGGGCGTGGGGCCTGGCGGTCGTCATCTTCGCGAGCACGCTGTTGACACTCGCCTACTTCCTCCGGGCGCTCGAACGCGTCTTCGTCCGTGACGCGCCCAGCAAAGAACGCGACCCCGTCCCGTGGGTCCACCGGGTCACCGTCGTCGTCGCGGCCGTCGCCGTGATCGCACTCACACTGGGGGCCGTCGAGTACGCCGCCCTCATCGAACCGACGATCGGGAGGCTCCTGGCATGATCGAACTCAGACCGCTGCTCGCCGTCCTCGTCCCGCTGATCGCCGTCGTACCGATCCTCGCGAGTCGCCGCCGCCCGAACGTCCGGGAGGCCTGGACGCTCGGCACCGCCGTCACGACGTTCGGCGTCGTCGCGAGCATGGTCCCGGGCGTGCTCGCCGGCCAGATCTACGTCACCTCGCTGGGCGCGGTCGTTCCCGGGGTCGACTTTGCGCTCCGGGCGGACGCGCTGGGCGTCCTGTTCGCGGCGCTCGCGAGTCTGCTCTGGATCGCGACCAGCCTTTACAGCATCGGCTACATGCGTGGGCTGGACGAACACAGTCAGACACGGTATTTCGCGGCGTTCGCGGGCAGTATCGCCGCCGCGATGGGCGTCGCGTTCGCGGCGAACCTGCTCGTTCTGTTCGTGTTCTACGAACTGCTGACCGTCGCGACCTACCCGCTGGTCGTCCACGACGAGACCGAGGAAGCGCGCGCGGCCGGCCGGAAGTATCTCGCCTACACCTTCGGCGGCGGTGTCGCCGTGCTCGCGGGGACGATCCTCGTCTCCTCGCTCGCCGGGACGGTCGCCTTTACCCCGGGCGGGATCGACGGCCTGGGCGGGGACCCGGTGCTCGCGCGGGCCGCGTTCACCCTCCTCGCGGCGGGCTTCGGCGTGAAGGCCGCGCTGATGCCCGTCCACTCCTGGCTGCCCGACGCGATGGTCGCGCCGACGCCCGTCTCGGGACTGCTCCACGCCGTCGCGGTCGTCAAAAGCGGCGTGTTCGGCATCTCGCGGGTCGTCCTCGACGTGTTCGGCCCCGAGACCGTCCGCGACCTCGGGATGGGGCTGCCGCTCGCGGCCGTCGCGGCGATCACGCTGGTGACCGCGAGCGTGATCGCGCTCCGCCAGGACAACCTCAAACGCCGGTTGGCGTACTCGACGATCAGCCAGCTCTCGTACATCGTGCTCGGCCTGGGCGTGCTCGGACCGGCGGCGCTGGCGGGTGGCCTGCTCCACATCCCCGCGCACGCGTTCATGAAGCTCACGCTGTTTTTCTGTGCCGGCGCGATCCACGTCGAGACCCACACCGACGACATCAGCCAGATGGCGGGCATCGGCAAACGCATGCCGGGAACGATGGCGGCGTTCGGCGTCGCCGCGCTCGGCATGGCGGGCATCCCGCTGCTCGCGGGCTTCGTCAGCAAGTGGTATCTCATGATCGGGACGCTCGACGCCGGGCATCTCGTGTTCACGGGCGCGCTCGTGCTGTCGGGCGTGCTCAACGTCGCGTACTTCTGGCCGATCGTCTACCGGGCCTTTTTCGAGTCCGCAGAATCGAGCGACGCGACGCCGCTGCTCGAACACGCGCTGGGCGGCCGGTTCGCGACCGACGGCGGAACGACGGGCACGGCCGACGGAGGTCACGAACACCACGACGACGGCGACGACCACGACGATCACCACGTTGACGGTGAAGATAGCGACGACCACGACGCCGACGCCCACCACGGCGGCCCGCCCGCCGGTGGGTGGCAGCGCTATTCCCCGCGTGAGGAGACGACGTGGTTCATGCTCGGGCCGATCCTCGCGGTCGCGGCCGGCGCGGTCGTCCTCGGGATCGCACCGGGCCACGCCGTCTTCCTCGAGTTGGTCCGTGCAGTCGTCACTGCGGTCACGGGGGGATGGCTGTGATCGAACTCCTCCCGCCCGCGGTGGTCGTGCTCGCGGCCGCGCTCGTCGTCCCCTGGCTTCCGCGTCGGTCGGCTCACGCCGTCGGCGTGATCGCTGCGCTCGCGGTGACGCTCTGGGCCTGGGTCGTCCCGACGGGCGTCCACCTCGAAACGACGTTTTTGGGCTTCGAGGCCGTGTTCGTCTACGTCGATGCGGTCTCGCGGCTGATGGGACTGATCTTCGGGTTCATCGCCGCCGTCGCCGTCATCTACTCGTCTGCCACCGACGCCGGATCGCGCCAGACCGGGTTCGCGCTGGCGTACGTCGGCACCAGCCTCGGCGCGGTGTTCGCGGGCGACTGGCTCACGATGCTCTTCTTCTGGGAGTTGATGGCGATCACGAGCACGCTGCTCGTCTGGGACGACGGCGGGCGGGCGGTCCGGGCGGGATTCCGGTACGCCCTGCTCCACGGCCTCGGCGGCAGTCTGTTCATGGCTGCGATCGTCGCCCACTACGTCGAGGCTGGCACGTTCCTGTTCGGGGCAACCGGCGGGCCCATCGCTGGCATCACGCCGGGCTTGCCCGCGGCGCTCGCGGCGCTGGGCATCGGCGTCAACGTCGGCTTTATCGGCCTGCACGCCTGGCTGCCCGACACCTACCCGCGCCCGCACGTCGCGGCGAGCGTGTTCCTCTGTGTGTTCACCACGAAGACCGGCGTCTACGGCATGCTCCGGGCGTTCCCCGAGGGCCAGGTCTGGATCGCGTACATGGGCGGGGTGATGGCCGTCTTCGGCGCGAGCATGGCGCTGTTGCAAAACGACATGCGCCGCCTGCTCAGCTATCACATCCAGTCCCAGGTGGGCTACATGGTCGCCGGCGTCGGCATCGGGACCGCGCTCGCCCAGGCCGGCGCGATGGCCCACGTGTTCAATAACATCCTCTACAAGGGCCTCCTGTTCATGACTGCGGGTGTAATCGTCTATCACACCGGGCGCGAGCACCTCAAGAAACTCGGTGGCCTCGCTCGCGAGATGCCCGTGACGGCCGTCGCGTTCGCGATCGCCGCGCTCTCGATCGCGGGCTTTCCGGGCTTCAACGGCTTCGTCAGCAAGGGCATCGTCATCGCAGGCAGTCACTACGACTTTTCGGGGGTCGCCGCCATCGAGGCGCTCGCCGTCGGCGACCGCACGACCCTGGAGTGGCTCTTGCTGATCGGTGGCGTCGGAACCTTCCTCTCCTTCATCAAGTTCGGTTACTACGCCTTCCTCCACGGCGAGTACGACGGGTCGGTCACGCCAGCGACGCCCCTCCAGCGCGTCGCGATGATCGCGGTCGCCGCGCTGTGTGTGTTCTTCGGCGTCGTCGACGGCGCGCTGTTCACGCTGCTGCCCGTCGACGTGACGAGCGACGCGGTCTCGCACGTCTACGAGACCTACACGACGAGCCACATCGTCGAGGGCCTCGCGCTCGCGGCGATCGGTCTCGTGGGCTTTATCGTCCTCAAACGCCCGCTCGAACGGATCGGTGGGC
The DNA here is from genome assembly GCF_003058365.1 of Halococcoides cellulosivorans. Classification (NCBI taxonomy): domain Archaea; kingdom Methanobacteriati; phylum Methanobacteriota; class Halobacteria; order Halobacteriales; family Haloarculaceae; genus Halococcoides; species Halococcoides cellulosivorans. Next base: position 636,176 of record NZ_CP028858.1, read on the forward strand.
AGGTCCCCGACGTGGATCGACTGTACAATCCCGCGCTGTTCTACGGGACGCGCGCGGTCGTCGTCGGCGTGACCGAACTGTACGCCGCGGTCGATCGGGCGGTCGTCACGGGCGGACGGGTCGGCACGCGCCTCGTCGTCCGGCCCGACGCCGTCATCGCCGACCGAACGAATCGCGAGATCGACCTCGAAGCGGGGATCGGTGCGAGCGTCGCGCTCGTCACGGTCGTGCTCGCGGGCGTCCTCCTCGCGCTGTTCTTATAACTCCTCGACCAGGCGCTCGGCAATCGCCCTCCCCAGCACGGCTTTCGACCCCACAATCGAGACCGCGTCGTCGCGATCGACCAGGAGTGCGTCGGTCGTCGCACCGCCCGCGGCGTCGGCGGCGTTCGCGACGACGAACGCGCATCCGACGCGGTCGATCTGGTCGCGCGCGGCCGCGATCAGGGCGGCCTCGTCGGCCGAGTCTTCGAGTTTGAACCCGACGATCGGCAGGCCTGGGTTGGCCTCGCGAACGCCGTCGAGCACCTTCGGCGTCGGTTCGAGATCGAGCGTGAGATCGCTTTGCCCCGACGGGATCTTGCCGTCGTGGGTCGCGACGGTGTAATCTGCGATCGCCGCCGCGGAGACGAACGCGTCGGCGTCCGCGCACGCCTCCAGGGCGGCGTCGTGCATCTCCGCCGCACTCTCGACGGTGACTGACTCGACCAGGGGAACGTCGGGCCCGTCGTGGAGCAGGGTCACGTTCGCCCCGCGGACGGCACAGGCGCGGGCGACTTCGCGGCCGGTCCGACCGCTCGACCGGTTCGAGAGCGTCCGGATCTGATCGATCGACTCGATGGTCGCGCCCGACGTGACGACGATCCGCTGGCCCGCGAGCGGTCGGTCGCCAGCGGCCCGGGCGGTCGCGGCGACGATCGCGTCTTCGGTCGCGATCTTGGCCTTTTCTTCCTCGAATCTGGGCTGGACGAGATCGACACCCCACGCGTCGAGCGTGTCCAGGGCGGCCTCGACGCCCGGGTGGTCGTACATCGGGCGGTGCATCGCGGGCGCGATCACGACCGGGGTGCCCGCGCCGAGTGCGGTCGTCGCGACGGTCGTGACCGGCGTGTCGTCGATCGCAGCGGCGATCTTTCCGACCGTGTTCGCCGTCGCGGGCGCGATCACGAAGACGTCGCCCCAGGGATCCTCACCGAAGAAGTGGACGTGTTCGACCGCGCCACCGATCTCCGTGACGGTCTCCTGGCCCGTCGCGAAATCGAGCGCCCACGGGTGGACGATGTCGGTCGCCGCCGGCGTGGTGACCGCCCGGACCGCGGCCCCGCGACGGCGCAACTCGTGAGCGAGTTCGACGGTTGTGACCGCCGCGATCGATCCCGTGACGCCGAGGACGACGTTGACCCCGTCGAGCATTGCCCGGCCTTCGACCCCGGGCACAAAAAACCACGCGTCGACCGGACGATCGCTGGGGGCACGGTCGATCGCCGGCAACCGGATTCGATTGGGACAGGGTTAAACATTAGACGTCTCTAATCCCGCCAATGCCCAGCGAGACGATCGAAGACTACCTCAAGGCGATCTATCACCTCCAGCGGACCGAGGGGCCACCGGTCTCGACGTCGGCAGTCGCGGATCGACTGGACGTGACGCCGCCGACGGCGACGAGCATGCTGAAGAAACTCGCCGCGGAGGGGCTGCTCGACCGCGAGGAGTTCGCGGGCGTCGAGGTGACCGACGCGGGCGAGGCGATCGCCCTCGAAGTGATCCGCCATCACCGCCTCATCGAGCGATTCCTCGCGGACGAACTCGATTACGACTGGACCGCCGTCCACGACGAGGCCGACGCGCTCGAACACCACATCAGCGAACAGTTCGAGGACCGCCTGGCCGAGGCGCTGGGCGACCCCGCTCACGACCCCCACGGCGATCCGATCCCGACCGCCGAGTTGGACCCCATCGGCCCGGAGCGATCGCGCCCCCTGGTCGGTGTCGACCCCGGGACGCACGCCCAGATCGCCCGTGTCGCAGACCGTGACGCGGACCAACTCGAATACCTGGCCGAGCGCGGGATCGAGCCCGGCTGTCTGATCACGGTTCTGGCGCATACCCCGATCGACACCGTCGCCATCGACGGGCCGGCGGGACGGGTCGAGATTCCAGTGGGGATCGCGGAGTCGATCCGCGTCCACGCCGAGGCCGACCCGGAGGCCGTCCACGGATGAGCGAGTGGTTCACGATCCTCGTGACGGCCTGGGGCCTGCAACTCGCGGTCTTGCCCGGCGAGAAAGTCCAGTTCATCATCGCCGCGCTCTCGACGCGCTATTCGCCATGGATCGTCGTCGGCGCTGCCGCCGCGGCGTTCGGGGGCTGGACGGCCATCGAACTGCTGGTCGGTGAGGCGCTGGTGACCGTCCTCCCCGAAGTCGTCCTCGACACCATCACCGCCGGCCTCTTTCTCCTCTTTGGCGCAATGCTCTGGCACTCGGCCCCCGCGAAAGGCAGTGCGGGACGCTCCGTCGAGACCGCCGAGACCGACGCGGAGACGGCGGCCGACGAGACCGACGGGGGCGTCCTCGAACTCGACGAGCGACTGAACGTCTCGATTCTGGGCTGGACGGTCCCCGATCGATTCGGGGCCTTCCTCCCGATCTTCGCGCTGATGGCCGTCGGTGAGTTCGGCGACAAGACCCAGTTGGTGACGATCGGGCTGGCGGCCCAGTACGGGGCGCACCCGGCGATCTGGGCGGGCGAGATGTTCGCGATCATCCCGGTGAGTATCGCGAACGCGCTGTTTTTCCACCGCTTCGCCCACCTCGTCGACATGCGAAAAGCCCACGCGGTGGCGGCGGCCATCTTCGTGTTCTTCGGGCTGGACACGATCCTCGCGATCACTGTCGGGGTATCGGTCTGGGAGCAGTTCGTCACGCTGGGCGGGACCGCCGTCTCGGAGGTGCTCGGATGACCGACGGCGCGTCCAGCGTCGACCCCTCCGACCTGGACGTCCGAACCGTCACTGCCGACCAGGACGGCCGCGTCGACATCGGCAGCGAGTACGCGGGACGGACGGTCACCGTCGCGGTGCTCGATCCCGCGGCGGCCGTCGAGGACGGGGCCGACGACGCTCCCGACTCGATCGAGTCGGCCTGGAGTCAAGCCTGCGAGGAGTGAGGCGAGTGGGCCGGAGCGACCCGGGTCAGGACCGGATGGCCTCGACCGGGTCCGCTGTCGCCGCTCGCCAGGCGGGGTAGAGTCCGCTGATCACGCTCGCGACCGTCCCGAACGCAAACGCCGCGACGAGAAAGCGCACGTTGCGCCACTGGAAGACGAGCGTCGGGTCCTCGAAGAGGACCTGATACAAAATCGCGCCCAGCGCGGTCGCGATCACGACGCCCGCCGCGCCACCGAGCACGCCGAGCAGCGTCGCTTCGGTCAGGATCATGCGCAACACCTCGAAGCGGGTGACGCCGACCGCCCGGAGGATGCCGATCTCGCCGCGGCGCTCGATCGTGCTCATCAGGAGGACGTTCAGGATGCTCACGCTCGCGACGAACAGCGAGATCGACCCGATCCCCATCAAGATGACGTTGATGACGTTGAAGAAGTTCCCCGTCCGCTGGCCCAGATCGCTCTGGGACTGGATCCGAAGCATCTCGCGATCGGCATTGAACGTCGCGTTGACCTGACCGGCGAGCGCCTGGGCCGCGTCGCCGTCTTCGGCGACGATCACCACCTCGTCGTACCCCCGCCGATCGATCGGCCCCGAGAGGACGACCTCGCTGTGTCGCGTGCCGAACCCGTCGCTGGTGGTCAGCGCGTGGACGCGCACGGAGCGATCGCCAACGGTCACCAGATCGCCCACCTCGACGCCCAGATCGGCCGCGAGACGCTCGTGGAGGAGCGCGCCCGAATGGAACGGCTCCGGGATCGACCCCTGGCTGACGTTGTACAGCACGTCGGGCCGGTCGACGACCTCGACGGACACGTCGCGGCGCTCGGTGCGCGTCGACAGTGCCATCCGATCACCTTTGATCGGGACGACCGTCGCGTTCGAGGCGACGAGGGCGATGCGTTCGATCTGGGCGGGCCCCAGACGGCGGTCGACCGGTGGCCCACCACCGCCGACCCGGACCGGCCGACCGGCGCGGTCCTCCATCACGCGCTCTGGGGGCCGTCGACCGTCGGTGGGCCGCCGCGTGTCGCGCTCGACGAACTCCGGGCCGGGCGTGATCTCGACGCGATCGGCCAGCCCCTGGAACTGCTGGGTCGCACCGTACTGCAGGGCCGTCCCCGCGATGCCCAGGCCCGCGATGGCGACGACGCCGATGAGGATGCCCAGCGCCGCGAGCACCGTCCGGACACGATTCCGCCAGAGGTTGCCCCACGCCATCCGGACGCTCGGGAGTCGGCCGCCGATCATACGTGCCCTCCGTCGAGCAGTTCGACCGTGCGATCGGCGTACTCGGTGACGATCTCGTCGTGAGTGACGACGACGGTCGCGACGTCCTCCTCGGCCTGGAGCCGATCCAACTCGTCGAGGATCGTCCGACTGGTATCCTGATCCAGATTGCCCGTCGGCTCGTCGGCCAAGAGGAGATCGGGGTCGTTGACGAGTGCGCGAGCGATCGCGACGCGCTGTTTTTGCCCACCCGAGAGCTCCGAGGGGCGATGGTCCAGCCGATCGCCCAACCCCACGCGATCGAGCAGTTCGCGCGCCCGCTGTTCGCGATCGGTCGAGCGGTCCCACATCGTGGGCACGACGACGTTGTCGACGGCGTCGAACATCGGCAGGAGGTGGTGATCCTGGAAGACGAAGCCCAGGCGATCCCGGCGCACGGCGGTCCGCTCGCCGGTGCCCGCGTCGGTCAGATCGCGATCGTCGAGGTGGATCGTCCCCTCGGTCGGCGTATCGAGCAGGCCGACGAGATTGAGCAGCGTGGACTTGCCCGACCCCGAGGGGCCGATCACCGCGACCGTCTCGCCGGTCGACACGCTCAACGAGACGTTCGAGAGTGCCTCGACGGCGGTCTCACCCGCTCCGTACCGTCGGGTGACGGTGTCGACCTCCAGGAGACTCATCGTCGCGACCAAACGAGATAGCCGCCCCCGCCGACGGCGAGCAGGCCGATCAGCGGGACGGCGATCGAGAGGATCGCGCCCAGGGGCAACCCGCCGCGCTGGGGTCGCTCGACGCGGTCCGGACCGGAGACGCGATCGGACCCATCGACGCCGGCCCCGCGGTTCGGCACCCCTCGCTCACCTCCATCGACCGGCGGGCCGCCCCCACCGCTCACGTCGACGGTGAACGTCGTCTCCCGACGCTGGCCGTCGGTAATGTACTCCGCGACGACCGGCACCTCGCTCGGTGGCTCACCCTCGACGCTGCCGACGAGTTCGAACGTCTCGAACGTGCTCGCGTTGATCGTCCCGACGAAGTACTCACCGGAGCCCTCGCGTGGGGTGACCTGCTCGGTGTCCTCGATCGACAGCAGCACCGACCGGACCGACTCGCCACCGACGTTGGCGGCGTTGCCCTCGATCGTGACGAGGTTCCCCGAGGAGGTCCGGAGTTCGGTGAGTTCGATGGCACCGGCCAGCCCCGTCGCGTCGCTCTGATTGCCGGCCTCGACGGTGATCGTCCGGGTAGTCGTCCGATAGACGCCATCGACCCGATAGCTCAGGTCGGCCGTCAACTCGTAGCTCCCGGGGTCCGGAAAGCTGGCTTCGAAGGTGAACGTCTCGTCGGTCCGGGCCGGAATCGACGCGGTGACGCGTCGCGGGCTGTCGATGTCGGCGTCACCCGAGAGACCGAGTTCGACGGTCGAAATCGCGGTGTCGGCCCCGTTCGCGACGCCGACCTCGACGGTCGTCGTCGATCCGGCGACCGGATCGGGATCTGGCATCGAGAGCAACACGTCGCCCGTCTCGCGGACGTCGAGGACGGTCGTCGACGTCGTGGAGTGGATCTCCCCGTCGAGTTTCCCGACGGCTTTCATCCGAAGACGCATCGATCCGGGGTCGTCGGGCGTGACCGTCAGCGTCACCGGCACCGTCTCGCCGGGCGCGACCGACCCCGGATCGCGGACGCGGTCGAGGTCCGTCCCCTCGGCGCCGCGAACGTAGACGTCGGTCAGATCGAGCGACCCACTCGCGTTCGCCGGCACGGCCACGTCGACGGTCAGCGTGACGGTCTCGCCGGCGATGGGGGCCTCGGGCGCGGGGCTCACGTCGGTGATGTCGATCGGATCCGCGGTCGCGGCCCCCGTCGGGACGGCGAGCAGCGATCCGATCACCGCGACGGCGACCAGCGCGGCCAGGCCTCGCCTCACGCGTGATCCCTCCGGGGTATCCAATCGGTTCCGGGCCCGTGCGATTCCACTCCCCACCGATCGAGACGAACGCGCATCAGTCGAATCGTATCGGTCGCTCGTAATATACTTCGTGGTCGTTCAATCGGGCGTTTGATCGACCCGAGGAGGCGACGATCGGGCCGCGACGGCCGCGCTCACCCGAGATCGAACTGCTCGGCGGCGGTCGCCATGTCCTTGTCGCCCCGACCGCTGCAGTTGACGATCAGCGAATCGTGATCGCTGGCGAGTTCTTTCGCGCGGGCGAACGCGTGGGCGGTCTCCAGTGCGGGGATGATCCCTTCGTGTTCGCTGACCTCGCGGAACGCGGCGAGCGCGGCGTCGTCGGTGACGCCCGTGTACTCGACGCGGCCGTCCTCGCGGAACATCGCGTGCTCGGGGCCGACACCCGGGTAATCGAGGCCCGCAGAGACCGAGTGGACCTCGGTGTCGTCGTCGATGACACGGGTGTGCATGCCGTGGAGGTCGTCGTCGTGGCCGTCGGCAAGCGGTGCGGCATGTGCGTCCGAGTCGGCGCCTTTCCCGCCGCCTTCCGCGCCGTACAGGGCCACGTCGTCGTCGCGGAACGCGTCGAACAGGCCGAGCGCGTTCGACCCGCCGCCGACGCAGGCGACACACGCGTCGGGCAACTGGCCCTCCCGGGAGAGGAACTGCTCGCGGGCCTCCTTGCCGATGACCGACTGGAACTCCCGGACCATCCGGGGGAACGGGTCGGGCCCGACGACCGACCCGACGAGGTAGTGGGTCGTGTCGACGTTCGCGGCGAAATCCTCCAGGGCGGCGTCGACGGCGTCGGCCAGCCCCTGATTGCCCCGCTCGACCTCGACGACGTCCGCGCCCATCAGGCGCATCCGGAAGACGTTCATCCGCTGGCGCGCGACGTCTTTCGCGCCCATGAACACCTCGGTGTCCAGATCGAGCATGGCGCCGACCATCGCCGTGGCGGTGCCGTGCTGGCCCGCACCCGTCTCAGCGATCAGGCGCTCTCGGCCCGAACGCTTCGCGAGCAGGCCCTGCCCGAGCGTGTTGTTGATCTTGTGCGCGCCGCCGTGGAGCAGGTCCTCGCGCTTGAGATAGACGTCGGTCCCCCAGGCCTCCGAGAGGCGGTTCGCGTAGTACAGCGACGTCGGCCGGCCGGCGTAGTCTTCGAGGTAATCGCGAAACTCCGCCTGGAACGACGGCGAGAGCGCGACCTCCTCAAAGGCCGCCGCGAGTTCTGCCAGCGGTTCTTCCAGCGGTTCGGGCACGCGTCGCCCCCCGTAGCGACCGAACGTGCCGGGATCGGAATCCTCGGACATCGCAGTTCCTACCAGGTACTGGCAAATATGTCTGACTTTTCCGTCGGGCCCGGGCGGTCGAAACTCGACCGTCGAACTCCACATATTTAGTACGGGCATCCCCAGAATGGAACATGGGCGTCCTCTCGCGAGCGGCATACATCGTCAAATCGAAGCTCAACGCCGTGTTGAACCGGGCCGAAGACCCCTCGGAAACACTCGATTACTCCTACGAGCAGATGCGAAACGAACTCCAGGACGTCAAACAGGGCATCGCGGACCTGACGACCCAGAAAAAGCGCCTGGAGATTCAGAAACGTCGGCTCGAAGACAACGTCGAGAAACACAACGAGCAGGCCCGACAGGCCGTCGAACAGGGCCGGGAGGACCTCGCAGAGCGAGCTCTCGAAAAGAAAAAGCAGAAGATGACACAGATCGAGGAGCTCCAGACCCAGGTCGACGACCTCCAGGCCAAACAGGACAACCTCGTCGAGCAGAAAAACACGCTCCAGCAGCGCATCGAGCAGTTCCGCACGAAAAAGGAGACGCTCAAGGCGCGCCACGAGGCCGCCGAGGCGTCAGCGACGGTCTCGGAGGCCGTCACCGGTGCGAGCGAGGAGTTCGAAGACGTCAACCGCGCGATCGAACGCGCCGAAGAAGAGACCCAGGACATGGAGGCCCGCGCACAGGCCATGGACGAACTCCAGGAGAGTGGCGCGCTCGAAGACCAGCTTTCCGATAAATCGTCGCTCGAACGGGAACTCGACCAGACGACGACCGACACCGAGATCGAGTCCGAACTGGAGACGATCAGAGAGGAAGTCGGCGTCGAGACCGACGACGCCACCGTCGAGACGGAGACGGCCGACACCAGCGCGTCCGGCGATTCAAGCGAGTCGGGCGAGTTGGACACCGGCACCTCGATCGAGGACATCGAGGCCCAACTCGACGACTCCGAGCGCTCGAACTGAGCGGGGCGTGAGCGGCCGACCGCTCGCGAATCCGGACCGTGAGTGACTGGTACGCGCCAGCGACCTTTTGAGGCTCTCGCCCGTAGTTCGGCGGCATGATCGCGCCCACGCCGGCCCGACTGGCGGTGGTCGGCGTGATCGTGCTCGCGTTGGTCGTGATCGCCCCGACGCCGGCGGCCGCCGAGACGGTCGTCGTCGACGGGAGCGGGGACGGCGATCACCGGACGATCGGGGCGGCGCTGGCGAACGCCTCGAACGACACGACCGTTCGCGTGCGCGAAGGGGTCTACACCGAATCGGTTCGAATCGACGAGTCGGTCGCGATCACCGCCGCGGGAAGCGTGACGCTTCGGGGCGACTATTCCGGTGCCGGCATCACGATCGTCGAGGACGCCGCGCCGACGATCACGGGGATCGACGTCAAGCAGTTCCGGGTCGGCGTCGACGCCCGCGAGACGACCGGGGACTGGGTGGTGACCGGTGTCTCGACCGACCGGGTCCACGTCGCCGTCGACGCGCGGCGGTCGACCGGCGACTGGCGGGTCGGCGGCACACGACTCACCGCCGCGAGTGCGGGCGTCACCGCCGACGGCGCGAGCGGCAACTGGACGGTCGACGGCGTCGCGATCCGGGCGGACTGGGCGGTGACGGCCCGCCAGACCGGGGGCGACTGGTCGGTCGCGTCGGCCCGCCTGCACGCCGACGGCGGGATCGTCGCCCCCGAGTCCCGGGGCGACTGGCTGGTCCGAAACCTCACGATGGCGAGCAACGGCGGCGTCGGGATCGACGCCCAGGGGTCGACCGGCGACTGGCGGGCCGACGATCTTACGATTCGGTGGGCGACGATCGCCGTCGACGCCGACCGCTCGACTGGCGACTGGGCGATCAGTGACGCGGTCTTCGGCCGGATCGCCTACGCCGGCGAGGCGGCGACGCTGGTCCGGGCGACGGACGCGCGTGGGGCGTGGCGGATCTCCGACAGCGCTTTCGAGGACCCCCGTGGGTACGGCATCGACGCCCGCGGGGCGAGCGGCGGCGTCGCCCAGAACAACTGGTGGGGCGGACCGCTCGGAGCGACCGGCGACCAGTGTGTCGGCGCGGTCGACTGTTCGGCGCCACAGCGACGCCCACCCGACGGCGTCCCACGCCGGTGGCTCGTCGGGATCGGCGCCGTGATCGCCGTGCCCGTCGTCGGTGGACTCTGGCTCCGCCGCCGAATCCGACGGTGACACTTGACTGGGCCAGACGATCGTCAAGAAAGATAGCGAATAGCTCAAAACGTCTCGCACTGTTCGGGCGTATTTCTGCCCGAATAGGCCCATACGTTGCGACGAGGGCACCACACGGTCGAAACAGGATTCACGCAGTATCCGCGCCCTTCACCGTCGCTTTAGACCTGTATCGCCCCTGTCTATCCAATGCACGACAGCGAGTCGCATCCGAACCCGACTGGGGGGTTACCCCAGAAATCGAACTGTGGCGTGGGGGCGCTGGTCGACCTGGAGGGCGGCCCCTCCCACGACACCATCACGGACGCCCTGGAGTTGCTCGAAAACCTCGACCACCGCGGTGCGCGCGGCGCGGACCCGAACACCGGCGACGGGGCGGGCATTCTCATCCAGACACCGCACGCGTTTTTCGACGCCGTCTTCGACGATCTCCCGGACCCAGACGCCTACGGCGTCGGTCAGTTCTTCTTCCCGCGTGACGCCGATCACGCACCCATCGAGGAAATCGTCGAGAAGACGGCCGCGGCGGACGGCTACGAGGTGCTGGAATGGCGCGATGTCCCCACCGAAAACGACGACCTGGGGCCGGCGGCCCGTGAAACCGAGCCTGCGGTCCGCCAGGCCGTCGTCGTGCCGACCACAGAGCGCGACCCCGCGGACATCGACGCGGATCTCTACGTCCTCCGGGAGCGCATCGAGAGTGCGGTCGCCACCGACGACCCGGTGGGCGCCGACCGATTTTATATCTGCTCGCTCGATCGCCGGACGATCGTCTACAAGGGGTTGTTGACCAACGCCCAGGTCCGCTCCTATTACCCCGATCTGCGCGACGAGCGCGTCGAATCCGAACTCGCACTCGTCCACTCGCGGTTCTCGACGAACACGCTCGGCGCGTGGCATCTCGCTCACCCGTACCGCAACGTCATCCACAACGGCGAGATCAACACGCTGCGCGGGAATCGCAACTGGATGGCCGCCCGTGAGGCCGATCTGGCGAGCGACCGGATCGATATCGACGCGGTCACGCCCGTCGCGCCCGACGGGACGAGCGACACCGCCTCGATCGACGCGACGCTCGAACTGCTCGTCGAGGGCGGGCGCTCGATCCCCCACGCGTTGCGCATGCTCATCCCCGAGGCCTGGGAGGGCGCCGATCACATGGACGAGCGCCGGCAGTCCTTTTACCAGTATCACTCGACGATCAACGAGCCCTGGGACGGCCCCGCACTGGTGGTCTACACCGACGGCACCGACGTGGGCGCGATCCTCGACCGGAACGGCCTCCGGCCCGCCCGCTACGTCGAGACCTCGGACGGCCGCGTGGTGATGGCCAGCGAGCGCGGCGTCCTCGATCTGGGGGCCGACGAGATCGACCGGACCGACCGCCTCGAACCGGGCGAACTGTTTTTCGTCGACGGTGAGGCGGGCCGACTGGTCCCCGACGACGAGGTGTTCGACCGTCTCGCCGACGCGAAATACGCCGAGTGGCTCGCAGACAACGAACGTGGTCTCGCGGATCTGGACGGCGCTCCGATCGATGGGCCGTTCACCGAGGACCTCCCCGCGAGTCAGCAGGCCTTCGGCTACACGCTCGATCACGTCGAGCGCCTGCTCGAACCGATGGCCAGCGACGGCAAAGACCCGATCGGCGCGATGGGCAACGACACGCCGCTCTCGGTGCTCTCGAACCGCAACAAGACGCTGTTTTCGTATTTCAAACAACTGTTCGCACAGGTGTCGAACCCGCCGATCGACTACATCCGCGAGGACACCGTCACCGCGCTCGATCAGCATCTCGGTCGCCAGCGCAACCTGCTCGACGAGTCGCCCGAACACTGCCGGCAGTTGCGTCTCGACAGCCCCGTGTTGACCCGCGAGGAGGGCGCACGGATCGAGCACGCCGACGAATTCGGCGCGACGACGATCGACACGACCTTCGACCCCGAGCAGTCCCTGGAGGACGCCGTCGAGGACGTTCGGGCGGCGGCCGTCGACGCCATCGAGTCCGGCGCGGAGGTGCTCTATCTCACCGATCGGGCAGCGGGCCCCGACCGCCTGGCCATCCCGAGTCTGCTCGCCGTCGCCGGCGTCCACCACCACCTCGTCCGCGAGGGCCTGCGCACCCACGCGGGGATCGTCGTCGAGAGCGGCCAGCCCGTCGCCGTCCATCACTTCGCGACGCTGGTCGGCTACGGCGCGGAAGCGATCGTGCCGACGCTGGCCTACGAGTCCATCGAGGACCTCGTCCGTGACGGTATCGTCGAGCACGAAGAACGCGCGGCACTCGACCGGTATCGCGGCGCGATCGAGGACGGCCTCCAGAAGGTGATGGCGAAGATGGGCATCTCGACGCTGGAGAGCTACGTCGGCGCACAGATCTTCGAGGCCGTCGGCCTCGACAGCGCGTTCGTCGCGGAGTACTTCGAGGGGACGACCGCCCGGACCGAGGGGATCACGATCGACGACCTGGAGAGCGATCTGCGCGAGCGCCACGAGGAGGCCTACGACACCGAGATTCCCGGCAACCTCGACCTCGACCAGGGCGGAGAGTTCTACTGGCGACGCGACGGCGAGTTCCACCAGTGGAACCCCAACACGATCGGCGCGCTCCAGCGCGCGACCAACCACGACGATCCGGAGGCGTACGACGAGTTCGCCCGCCGGATCAACGACCAGAACGAACAGCTTCAGACGCTGCGCGGCCTGCTGGAGTTCCAGACCGACGAGCGCGAGTCGATCCCGATCGAAGAGGTTCAGCCGGTCGAGGAGATCACGCAGCGGTTTTTCAGCTCCTCGATGTCGTTTGGCTCGATCAGCCCGGAGGCTCACGAGACGCTGGCCGAAGGGATGAACCGCGTCGGCGGGTTCGCCTCGACGGGCGAGGGTGGCGAACCGACCGAGCGGTTCGGCACGGAACGCGAGTGTGCGGACAAACAGGTCGCCTCCGGCCGGTTCGGTGTCACGGCGAACTATCTCGCCAACGCCGAGCACATCGAGATCAAGATGGCTCAGGGCTCCAAGCCCGGCGAAGGCGGGCACCTCCCCGGCGAGAAGGTCAACGACCTCATCGCCGAAACCCGCTCGACGACGCCGGGCGTCCCGCTGATCAGCCCGCCACCACATCACGACATCTACTCCATCGAAGACCTCGCGCAGTTGATCCACGACCTCAAATGCTCGAACTCCGAGGCGGACGTCCACGTCAAACTCGTCAGCGAGGCGGGCGTGGGGATCATCGCGGCGGGCGTCGCGAAAGCCAACGCAGACGCCGTGCTCATCAGCGGGCATTCGGGCGGGACGGGAGCCTCCCCGAAGACCTCGATCAAAAACGCCGGCCTGCCCTGGGAGTTGGGCATCGCGGAGGCCAACAGCGTCCTGCTGGACAACGACCTCCGGTCGCGCATTCGCGTCCGGGTCGACGGCGGGATGAAGACGGGGCGTGACGTCGCCATCGCGGCCGCACTCGGCGCCGAGGAGTACGGGTTCGGGACCGCACCGCTGATCACGTGTGGCTGTGTCATGCTGCGGAAATGCCACTGTAACACCTGTTCGGTCGGCGTCGCGACCCAGGACCCCGAACTCCGGGACAAGTTCCCCGGCGACCCCGCGTTCGTCGCCCGATACATGCGCTTTATCGCCCAGGAAGTCCGGGAGATTCTGGCCGATCTGGGCGTCGAGAGCGTCGACGAGTTGATCGGGCGGACCGACCTGCTCGCCCAGAAGGCCGTCGATCACGACCGGGCAGACGGGATGGACCTGTCGGGACTGCTCGACCGGCCGGACAGTGAGGACGACCCCTACAAGACCCGCGAACAGAACCACAGCCTCGACGAGAAGTTCGATCACACCCTGATCGAGCAGGCCCGACCCGCCATCGAGGACGGCGAGTCGGTGCGCATCCACGAACGCATCGGCAACGAAGACCGCACCGTCGGGACGATGCTCAGCCACGCGGTCGCCGCCGCTCACGGAGAGGAGGGCCTGCCCGAGGATGCGATCCACCTCGATCTGACGGGGACTGGCGGCCAGTCGCTGGGCGCGTTCCTCGCAGCGGGCATCACGCTGGATCTCACCGGCGACGCCAACGACTACGCCGGCAAGGGCCTCTCCGGTGGCCGACTCGTCGTGCGCACACCCGACGACGCCAACTACGAGGCCCACCAGAACGTGGTCACGGGCAACGTCGCGCTGTACGGGGCAACCGACGGCGAGGCCTACTTCAACGGCGTCGCCGGCGAGCGGTTTGCCGTCCGCAATTCGGGCGTGAAGACCGTCGTCGAGGGCGTCGGTGATCACGGCTGTGAGTACATGACCGGCGGGATCGCCGTCGTCCTCGGTGAGACGGGCAAGAACTTCGGCGCAGGCATGTCCGGCGGCGAGGCCTACGTCTACGACGAATCTGGCGATTTCGAGGAGCGTGTCAACACTGAGATGGTCCACACCGAACCGCTCGACGATCGCGACCGGCGGATGGTCAAGCGTCTGATCGAAAATCACGTCCAGTACACCAAGAGTGATCGCGGCCAGGAGATCCTCGACCAGTGGGACGACCTCGCCCACCGGTTCGTGAAGGTGATGCCCGACGCGTACGCCTCGGTCATCCAGGATCGACTGGCCGAGGGCGAAGACATCCGGATCGACCCGCCCGTTCCCTCGCCCGGGATCACCCCGACGACCGACCAGCCCACGGGAGGTGACGACTGATGGCCGAACGCCACCCCGGTGGCTACCGCGTCCACGGTCGCGTGCCGATCGGCAAGCGCGACCCCGAGGAGCGCACCGGCGATTACGACGAGGTCTGGGCCCCCGAGTGGGACGAAGCCCACCTCAAAGAGCAGGGCGAGCGGTGTATGGACTGTGGGACGCCGACCTGCATGGGCGGCTGTCCGATCGGGAACATCATCCCCGACTGGAACGATCTCGTGCATCGTGACGACTGGAAGCGCGCCTTAGAGCGCCTCCATGCGACCAACAACTTCCCGGAGTTCACGGGGTACAACTGCCCCGCGCCGTGTGAGAACTCCTGTACGCTCGCGAAAAACGACGACCCCGTCACGATCAAGTCGATCGAGCGGGCGATCGTCGATCGGGGCTGGGAAGAGGGCTGGATCGAACCCGAGCCCCCCGACGCGCGCACCGACCACGAGGTCGCCGTCGTCGGATCGGGGCCCGCCGGCCTCTCGGCCGCCCAGCAACTCAACCGGGCGGGCCACCACGTGACGGTCTTCGAGCGCGACGACGAGATCGGCGGCCTGATGCGATACGGCATTCCCGACGCGAAGTTCGCGAAAGGGCGCATCGACCGTCGGGTCGAGCAGTTGCGCGCGGAGGGCATCAGCTTCGAGCCCTCGACGGAGATCGGGACGGACCTCCCGGCGACTGACCTCGACGAACAGTTCGACGCCTCGTGTATCGCCGTCGGCGCCCAGGACCCGTTCGATCTCGACCTCCAGGGCCGTGAGTTGGAGGGCGTCCACGTCGCGATGGACTACCTGACGCGGGCGAACCGCGCGGTCGCGGACAAGCCCGTCGACGACCCGATCGACGCCGACGGGAAGAGCGTCGTCGTGCTCGGCGGCGGCGACACCGGCGCGGACTGCTGTGCGACCGCCCACCGACAGGGTGCCGAGCAGGTCGTCCAGATCGAACTGTTGCCGCGCCCGGCCGACGAGCGGCCCCCGGACAACCCCTGGCCCGAACAGCCCCAGACCTACCGCAAGACCTACGCCGTCGAGGAGGGGGCCGCCCAGGAGTTCAGCGTCGACACGAAGGCCTTCGAAGACACGAACGGCGACGGTCGCGTCGACCAGTTGCGGGCCGACCGCGTCGAGTGGGAGACCGACGCGTCGGGCGATCACGAGAAACTCGTCATCGAACCCGACCTGACGATCGCCGCCGACCTCGTCATCATCGCCGTCGGCTTTTCGGGGCCCCAGACCGGGCCGTTCGATGCGCTCGACCTCGAAACGTCGGGCCAGGGCACGTTCGTCGTCGACGACGACATGATGACCTCCGTCGACGGCGTTTTCGCCGCGGGTGACGCCGTCTCGGGCCCGTCACTGATCGTCTGGGCGATCGGCAGCGGCCGGGACGCCGCTCGTCAGATCGATCAGTATCTCACCGGCGACAGCGACCTGCCGGCGAGTTTAGAGACGCCGAACGATCCGCTGGTCTCCCGCTGAAAAAACGCCGTTTCAGACCATCTCGAACAGCGCGAGGACGTCTTGCATGTCGAGCGTGCCGTCGCCCGCGAAGTCGTAGAATTCGACGTTCTCCTGGGCGTCCGAGGCGTCCGTGTTCTGGAACAGCCGATTCACGTCCGGGAAGTTGACCGTGCCGTCACCCGAGAGGTCCTCGTACAGGCCGTCGCCGTCCGGATCGGTCGCCCCCGCGGGCCAGGTCGGGCTGTCGGGCGTCGGCTCAGGCGTCGTCGTCTCCGGTGTCGTCGGCACGGGATCCACACTCCAGGGCCGAGAGGACACCTGCGGGACGGTCAGTTCGCGGACCATCGACCAGGCGTAGCCGTTCTCGAAGCGCGGTGTCGCATCGTCGGTGTACCAGTTGGCCTCCCAGAGGATCCCGTCGTGCGTGGCTCGATCGCCGCCCTCGAACGCCGTCCCGTACTCCCAGGCGGGCGCGTCGACCGTTCGGGGCCCCTCGGTCCGAACCGTCGCAGTGATCGCGTCACCGGCTGTCCCGTCGGATCCGACGGGGGCGACTGAGACGTCGTACTCGGAGCCACCCTGGAGGCCTCCGCGCTCCACACTCGGATCGTCGACCGCCGTCGTCTCCGCACCGATGGTCACGCGGTACTCACTGGCGGCGGGCACCGTACTCCAGTGGAGGTCGATCGAGTCGCCGGTCGTCACGGCGTCGAGCGCGGTCGGTGCGTGCAGCGTGTCCGCCCCCGATCGGCCGAACCCCGGGCTCTTGCGATCGGTCGCGTCGGCGTACGCTCCGAGTTGGTCGCCCGATTCGCACCGGTAGACCTGGAAGCCGTCGTGGTCGTGCATGTCGGGCACGACGATCTGCCAGATCGTCGCCGCGTCGACGTCGTAGGCGTCCGCGACACGGTACCACTCGTCGAGATAGTCGTTGCGCTCGTCGACCTGGGCGGGCGGCGAGTCACACTGCGCCCCGGACCGACCGGAGACGTTGACGTTGAACTCACCCATGTACACCGGCTTGTCGAGCACCTCGTGAGCGGTGTGGACGTGTTCGCGGATCCACGTGCTGCAGTAGTCTTTGGGAATGTTCCAGTGATACGGGTACATGTGGAAGCTGGCCAGGTCGATGCCGTCGACGGCATGATGGCGCTCGAAGTCCTGGCCCGTCCAGTCGCTGTAGTACCACCCGGTGCGATCCTCCCGCGTGTAAAAGCCCTCGGTCCCCGACGAGACGAGGTGATTCGGATCGAGCTCCTTGACGAACGCCGCCATCTCTCCGAGCCAGTCTTCGAGGATCTGGGCGCGCTGTTCGCCACCCGGATCATTCCCCTCACCGAAGGCGTCGCCCTCGATGCGTGGCTCGTTACACAGCTCCCAGGACATGATCGCTGGCTCCTCGCGGTACTCGACGCCCGTCACGGAGTTCGTCCGGGTGAGCAGGTCCTCGACGTGCCACTTGTAGAGGTCTTTGACGTCCTCGTTGTCGAAGAAGTCGCCGTGGACCTCCGCGCCGTCGACCCAGTCGACGTACTGAGCGATGCCGCCGTTGTGATCCCAGTTGTCCGCGAGGACGAGATTCAGCCGGATGCCGTGGCGCTTCGCGCTGTCGATGACGTAATCGAGCATCTCCAGGGCGGCGGGGTCGTGAGTGTAGGGCTCGGGAATGTAACACGCCCCGTCCTCGGCGCCGCCCTCACAGGCCGCGAACGTCCGGACCATGTCGATGTTCATCTCCTCGAACATCGCGAACAGCGAGTCCACCCGGTCGGGCGTCCCCCGGAACGAGTCGGTGATCCAGAAGTTGTTCGCGCCGTGCAGCGACACTTCCGACCCGTCGACGAGCAGGTCCGCCCCGTCCCGACGGACGAACGACCCCTCCGCAGCACTGGCGCTGCTCGCCGTCCCGATCAGGCCGGCGGCGGCCCCCACGCCCACAGTCTTCAGAAACTGTCGGCGCGTCCCCTCGTACGTTCGGTCTCGATGGACCATAACAGGTTAATTTGACGCTCTGACTCCTTAAAATATCACCGTTAGAACGGTTTTCCGATATCAAAGAGAGTCCCGGCCAGCCTCCGGTGCGTCGATGTCCGTGCGACGATCGTCCGGTCGGTCAGTAACTCCGCGTCGAGGGCTCGTAGGTCCCCTCGTGGCCCTCCAGGTTCGCCGGCGAGTAGTAGATCTCGGGATCGCCGTCGCGATAGGCGAGCATGGTGTGGCGCAGCCAGTTCGCGTCGTCGCGCTCCTGGAACTCTTTGCGCCAGTGCGCGCCACGGAACTCCTCGCGGGCGAGCGCGCCGACGGTGATCGCCTCCGCGAGGTCGATGATGTTCTGGGTTTCGAGCGTGTGGATCAGATCGGTGTTGAACGTCCCCGACGGGTCGGAGACCGCGACATCCTCGTAGCGCTCGCGAGCGACGCGGAGGTCGTCGAGTGCGTCTTCGAGGGCGGACGCCTCCCTGAACACGTTGACGTTGTCGGTCATCGTCGTCTGGACGGACTGACGGACCGTCGCGTGATCGATGCCGTCGCGCTCGATGAGGTCGGTCACGCGTTCGCGTTCGGCCGCGACCGCCCGATCGAGTGATCCGGCGGGGTCGGCCCGCCCGCCGTCGGTCGCGGGCTCGCGATCGATCGACGCCGGCCCGATGGTGGCGTCGAGAGCGCTGTCGGCCGACCGCGCGGCCGGTCCGGTCGGGATCTTGGCCGCCTCGGGCGGGTCGCCCGCCGCCGACTGGCCCGCTCGCGCGCCGAAGACCAGCAGTTCGGGCAACGCGTTCCCGCCGAGGCGGTTCGCACCGTGCAAGGAGACACACGCACACTCGCCGGCGGCGTACAGCCCCTCGATACAGGTCGCGCCGTTCTCGTCGGTCTCGACCCCGCCCATCGCGTAGTGCTGGCCGGGCTTGACCGGCATCGGATCTTCGAGCGCGTCGACGCCCTCGAAGTCCTCTGCGAGGTGGATCATGTTCTCCAGGCGATCACGCACGCGCTCCTCACCGAGGTGGCGCATGTCGAGATGGACGTACTCGTCCTCGATGCCCCGGCCCGCGTTGATCTCGGTGAGTTCCGCCCGCGAGACCACGTCCCGGGAGGCGAGTTCGCCGTCGTTGAGCGCGTAACCGTGTTCGAACATGAACCGCTCGCCCTCCGAATTGTACAGGATGCCGCCCTCGCCGCGCACCCCTTCGGTGATCAACACGCCCGTCGAGGGGAGTGTCGTCGGGTGGAACTGGATCATCTCCATGTCTTCGAGCGGGACGCCCGCCCGGTAGGCCATCGCCGCGCCGTCGCCGGTGTTCGCGACGGCGTTCGTGGTGTGCTCGTAGACCTGTCCGAGCCCACCGGTCGCGAGCACGACACCCTCGGTCGCGCGGAACCCCGAGATCTCGCCAGTGCTCAGTTCGTAGCCCACGACACCCTCACAGGTCCGCTCACTCGGATCGCTTTCGTCGGTGACCGCCAGGCGGGTGACGAACCACTCGTCGTACACCTCGATCCCGCGTTTGAGTGCCTGCTCGTACATCGTATGCAGCAGGTGATGGCCCGTCTCCGCGCCCGCGTACGTCGTCCGCGGGAAGGAGAGGCCGCCAAAGGGCCGCTGGGAGACCCGGCCGTCCTCGTCCCGGGAGAAGGGCATCCCCCAGTGTTCGAGTTGGATGACCTCCCTGGGCGCGTCTTTCGCGAACGTGTCGACCGCGGGCGCGTCCGCGAGATAGTCCGCGCCTTTCATCGTGTCGTAGGCGTGGTCGTCCCAGGAGTCGTCGTCGCGCAGCGCGGCGTTGATCCCGCCTTCCGCCGCCCCCGTATGACTCCGCACCGGGTGGAGTTTGGTGACGATCGCCACGTCCGCGCCGGCCTCGTGGGCCGCGATGGCCGCGCGCAGGCCTGCCCCGCCGGCCCCGACGACGACCACCTCGTGCTCGTACATGGGTGAGAGCGTCGGGCGAGCGCCCCAAAGGCCTACCGGTCGGTGCGGTCTCGTCCGGTGTTGGAGCGAGCGCGGCGAGCATCGCGGACGACCGATCGCTCGGTCAGTAGCGACCACCGGCGATGACCACACACTAATACCCGACTCGCCAAACGCGCGTATGCCCGACCTCGGCAAGGCCGACAGCGCGTTTTTCGATCAGTTCATCTACCCGCACCTCGGGGCCGACCGCGACGAGGTTCGCGTCGAACCCGCCCACGGCGTCGACTTCGGCGCGGTCGAGATCGGCGGGCAGATGCTCGCGATAGCGACCGACCCCGTCTCGATCAACCCGGGTCTGGGTCTCGAACGCGCGGGGTGGCTCGCGCTCCACATCCTCCTCAGCGACGTCGCGGTCTCGGGGCTCGATCCCGCCTACCTGAGTATCGACCTCAACCTGCCCCCCGAAATCGAGAACGACACGTTCGAGGCGGTCTGGTCGGTGATGGACCGCGAGGCCCGCAAATTCGGCGTCCAGGTCGTCACCGGCCACACCGCGCGGTATCAGGGCTGTAACTATCCGATGGTCGGCGGCGGCACCGCGATGGCCGTCGGGGATCCCGAGGATCTGGTCCGGCCCGACGGCGCGCGCCCGGGCGATAGCGTGATCGTCACCAAAGGCCCCGCCGTCGAAGCGGTGGGCGTGCTCTCGGTGCTCTTTGCCGACCAGGTGGTCGAGGACCTCTCCGAAGCGGACCTTGCGGCGGCCCAGGATCGGTTCTACGACTCCAGCCCCGTCGAAGACGCCATCGTCGCCGCGAATTCGGGGCCGATGACGGCGATGCACGACGCGACCGAGGGCGGCGTCATCGGTGGGTTCCACGAGATGGCCCGGGCGGCGGGCGTCCAGTTCGAGATCGAACGGGACGCGATCCCCGTCCTCGACGGCATCCGGCCCGCCTGCGAGGCGTTCGGCATCGACCCCTGGATCTCGATCAGCGAGGGGACGCTGCTGGGGACCGTCGATCAGAGCGGCGTCGACGCCGTCCTCGGCGCGCTCGCGGACGCCGGCGTTCCCGCCGCGGAGGTGGGCGTCGTCAGCGAGGGCTCCGGGCTGATCGTCGACGGCGAGCGGGTCGACCACCCTGGAGCGGACCCGTACTGGCAGGCGCTCGAAGAGTGTGCCGCCCGCGCGGAGGATTGAACGGCCCGGTGTTCGATCGCTCGATACTGTCTGACCCGTCGACTCCGGGGACCCACCGCAGGGCCGACGCGCCCTACTTCTCCAGGCCGATCGTGCGATCGGACCGGATCCAGGCGGAGGACGGGCTGTCGCGGTCGTAGATGACCGTATCGCCGTCCTCGGTTTCGACGGAGACCAGATTCTCTTCCTCGGTTTTCGTACTCTGTGGCGTGCGTTTGTCCATGCTTTCCCCCCACGCCCCCCAGGCGTGGTAATTTCACGTATGGCCCTGAAGGTGAAAAGTCCCGCGGAGACCTGCATGAACGAAAATGAGTGTTTCGGTACGGGCGACTCGGTCACCCCAGATCGGCGCTCCACGACCGGACGGCCAGATTCATGCCCGACGGCCTCTGACCGGCGCCCATGTCCATCGAACCGGATCCAGCCGATCGGCCGGTGACGCTCACGATCGCAGGGAGTGACTCGGGTGGTGGGGCCGGCATCCAGGCCGACCTGAAGACCATGGAGGCCGTCGGGGCGTTCGCCACCTCGGCAATCACGAACGTGACCGCCCAGAACACCACCGGCGTCGACGGCGTCCACCCGGTCCCGACCGACGCGATTCGCGAGCAGATCGCCGCCGTGCGCGAGGACTTCGACGTTCGGGCGGTCAAGACCGGGATGCTCGGGACCGACGCAGTGATCGAGACCGTCCGCGCGGCGGCCGGCGACTGTGACCCGCTGGTCGTCGACCCGGTGATGATCGCCGCCTCGGGCGACCGCCTGCTCGACGAGGAGGCCGAAGATGCCTACGAAGGACTGATCGGTGCGGCGACGCTCGTCACGCCAAATTGCGAGGAGGCACACGTTTTGACCGGCGTCGAGGTGACCGACGACGCGAGTGCCGAGCGGGCGGGCGCGGCGTTGCGAGCGATGGGGGCGGACGCCGCCCTGATCACCGGCGGGCACCGTGGTGGTGAGACCGTCCGTGACGTGCTGGTGACCGCCGAGGGAGTCGAGACGATCGTCCACCCGCGGGTGACCACCGACGCTACTCACGGCTCTGGCTGTTCGATCAGCAGCGCGATCGCCGCGCGCCTGGCCCAGGGCGCATCGCTCGATCGGGCCGTCCGCGACGGTGTCGAACTCCTCGCCCGCGCGGTGCGCTACCACCACTCGGGCGGCGCTGGCCCGGGCGCAGTCCATCACCTCGCGGCGCTGCGCAACCAGGCCGAACGATCGGGAACCGTCGAGTCCGCGGCCGGGTTGTACGGGCGCGTGGCCGACCGGGCGAGCGCGGCGCTGGTCGCGACGCCGTTCGCGAACGATCAGGACGATATCGTCGCAGTTGGAGCGGGCGGCCCTCTCACCGATCCCGCGGCTGCAATCCTGCTGGGATTGCGCGACCGCGCGCCCGGCCTCGCGGCAGCGGTGCGCGTGCCCGACGCGAGCGGCGACTGGCCGTCGATCGATCCCGACCGGTCTGCGAGCGACCGACGCGACGCCGCGCGGTCGATCGTCGACGAATCGGGCCAACCGGACGTCCTCGCGCTCGACGAGGACGCGCTCGTCGTCGGGCCCGATCCGGCCGCGGTGATCGATCGGTTGGACGCTATCTGAGCGCTCGCGTCGACGCTATTTGAAGACTCGCGCGACGATCAGCACCACGAGGACAGCCACGAGCGGGCCTGCTGCGGGCCCGTCGGCGCTCGTCGCGGGGTCGGTGATCGTGACGGTCGCGGTCGTATTCCCGACCCGAACGGTGTGCTCGCCGGCGGTCGCGTTGGGGACCTCGACCGAGACGGTCCGGTTCGCACCAGGGGCGATCGCGACCCGTTCCTCGAGGATGACCGCGTCGCCCCACTCGATCGAGAGGGGCCCGCTCGTCGGCACGGTCGCGTTGCCCCCCAGGGCGGCCGTCACCGTGACCGGGTGATCCTCCGAAACCGTGACGTCGAGCACCTGGATCGGCGGATCGAGAACGTGGAGGTCGATCACGCTGTCGCCGGCGAACAGCGCGAGCCGACCGGTCCGATCCGGGGTCACGCTGACCTCCTGGGTCGCGCTCTCGCCGGGGTCGAGCGTGCCCGTCAGGCGATTCACCGTCCGATCGCCCAGGCGAACCGGAACGTCGTAGTCGCCCGTCGTGTCACCGCCGTTCCGGACGCGATAGGTGAGCGTGACGGACTCGTTGACGCCGAGAAGCGCCGTCTCTCGCGGGTCGGCCGACGCCGTCCGTGTCGACCCCTCGATCACCACTGCCGTGGCTGGGGTCACCGAGAATCGCGGGCCAGACGCACCGAAGGCCGCCCGATGCTCGCTGGCCGACCATATCGAGAGTCCGCCGGTCGACTCGACGTCGGTCCGAGTTCGCGCCGCCACGCTGTCGTTGCTGGCGGCTACGATCGCGGCGTAGAGATCGGCAGCCGTGAGAGGACCGTCCTGGCGGTTGAGCACACTCCAGACGCGAAGGAACGTACTCCCGTCGCTCGCCAGGCGGATTCGACGATCGGTCTGGCCGACCGCGAGCGACCCCTTGCGGTAGGGCGCAGCGTCGTGCCAGGTCCCCGGATCGGAGAGGATTACGTCGTCGTACGTGTCTCGGGTGCCCGGCGCGAGAGTGGCCTGGAAGGTCTCGAAACTCCCGTCGCGCTGGAGGCCCAGCAGGGCGGCGTAGTAGGTGGCCATCGCCTCGGTCGTCCAGGCCGTCTCGGTGGTGGTCTCGAAGTCCTGGCGCGCGTGGACGTACTCGTGATACCACGTACTGCCGGCCCCGAGCGATCGATCGGCCTGCACCCAGAAGTCCGCGGGCCCGACCTGGAGGCCGGCGACGCCCCAGTCGACGGTCGTCGGGGCGGCGACCGCGAGGATGCGGTCGTCGCGCGCCCCGACCTGGAGTTCGCGACTCGCGAATTCGAGCGCGTCGAGGGTCTCGTCGGGATCGACCGCCGGATCGACGCCCGCGGGCCGGACGTAGACGATCCGCTCGCCGTCGACCGTCCGGGTCGTCGTCTCGTGGTCACCGAGGAACACCATCGACGACCCCGTGACGCCCGGCCCGTCGGTCGTGGAGGTACGCTCGAAGCCCAGGTCGCCGCGGGCGGTCCACCGGACCGACGTCGAGGGGCGCGTGAACAGTGCCCAGTCGCCCGTATCGGCGAAGATCAGGCCCGATCCCGTCGGGGCGGCCGCCGCCTGGCGTTCGGTCCCGGTCTCGTTGACTGCCAGTCGAAGCGTCAGTCGCGGTCGGTCGGTCTCGCCGTCCCAGACGAACCGGTCGCCCTCGCGTGTGAACCCCTCCGTCTCGATCGCCGACGCCGACTCGGGTGGTGCGATCGAGAGTTCGGTCAGCGGGTCGGGCGTCGAGTAGAGTAGGTCTACCTCGACGGTCCCTGGATCCGAGGGCGTCAGTCGGTACGTCGCCGTCTCGGTCACCGGGTCGGCCGCGACGGCGACCCCACTCGTGGCGATCAGCGCGACCGCGAGCAGCGCGGTCAGGGCGACGCCACGGCGGGCGCGACCGCTGGGCCCTCGTTCACTCACTGCCCCTGGTTCGAGAGTCGCGTCCTTCAGCGTCACGGCGCCGTTCTCAGGACTGATCGCCCGGCGATCGCGCTAGCATTAAGACGCGTGCGAACCGACAGGACAACGATGACCGAGGACGGGGACATGCTGGGCTGGGACGAGTCGGTCTTTCGTGACGAGCACGTCCTGGAGATCGATTACGTCCCCGAGACGTTCCACCACCGCGACAGCCAGATGGAGTCGCTGAAGTACGCACTCCGGCCCGCCGTGCGTGGCTCGCGACCGCTGAACGTCATCGCGCGGGGCCCGCCGGGAACTGGCAAGACCACCGCCGTCCAGAAGCTGTTCGGTGAGTTGCGCGCCGAGACCGACGTCCTGGTCGCCCGCGTCAACTGCCAGGTCGACGCGACGCGGTATGCCGTCTTCTCCAGCCTGTTCGAGGCCGTCTTCGACTACGAACCGCCCGCGAGCGGGATCTCCTTTCGGGAGTTGTTCGAGCAGATCACCGACCACCTCGTCGAAGAGGACGCCGTGCTCGCGGTCGCGCTCGACGACGTGAACTATCTGGCCTACGAAAACGAGATCTCGGAGACGCTGTACTCGCTGTTGCGCGCCCACGAGTCCCAGACGGGCGCGCGCATCGGCGTCATCGTCATCTCCTCCGATACCGACCTC
Organism: Halococcoides cellulosivorans; assembly: GCF_003058365.1. Lineage (NCBI taxonomy): Archaea > Methanobacteriati > Methanobacteriota > Halobacteria > Halobacteriales > Haloarculaceae > Halococcoides > Halococcoides cellulosivorans. The sequence continues at coordinate 661,474 of NZ_CP028858.1, forward strand.
GAACTGCTGGACGCCGTCGACGAGCGCGTCCAGAGCGTGTTCCGCCCCGAAGAGGTCTTCTTCCCGCCGTACGACCAGCCCGAAATCGTCGACATCCTCGACGAGCGCGTCGAGCGTGGGTTCCAGCCAGACGCCGTCGGCCCGACGGTCCTCGACCGGGTCGCGGAACTCACCGCCGACCACGACGGCGACCTCCGGATGGGGATCGACCTCCTTCGGCGGGCCGGGCTGAACGCCGAGATGGCGGGCCGGCGCACGGTCGCGAGCGAGGACGTGGACGCCGCCTACGAGACCGCCAAGCACGTTCAGCTCTCCCGGGACGTCAACGCGCTCAGCGACACCGAGCGCGACCTGCTCGGCGTGATCGCCAGCGAGGGCGGTGGGCACGCCGGCGACGTCTTCGAGGCGTTCAACGACCAAACCGGGCTCGCCTATACCCGGTACGCCGAGGTGTTGAACAAACTCGAACGGGTCGGCTTGATCGACACGCAGTATACGAGCGTCGAGGGCCGCGGGCGCACCCGGATGATCGAGTTGGCCTACGACGCCGACGCCGTCGCAGAGCGGTTGTAGGACAGATCGACAGATAGTTTCTCGGCTGTCTCTCCCGCCGGCCCCGTGACCAGGCCAACCGTTCGAGATGGCCCTGGCAGTATCACTCCGCGAGCGCTTCGTGGACCTTCTGAATCGGATGTGGCGGCTCGCTGCCCAGGAAGCTATCGAGTTGCCCACGACACGACGCCCCCGAGGCGACGGTGACCTCGCCAGGGGAGTCGCGAATCTGATCCATCAATAGCGACCCGATCGCACGGCTCAGCGAGTAGTGTTCGGCCTCGTAGCCGAAACTCCCGGCCATGCCACAACAGGTGCTGTCGAGGTTGTCCACCTCGTAGCCCGCGGTGCGCATCACGCTCGCGGCGTGGTGGGCGCGACTCGTGGATTTCTGGTGGCAGTGGCCGTGGTAGGTGATCGACTCCGCGGGCGCGTCGAAGGCGATCCCCGTATCCAGGTCGTTGACGTCGAGGTACTCCAGGACGCCGTAGGTGTTGGCGGCGACGCGTTCGACGTCGTCGCCCGAGAGCGCGTCGAGGTAGTCGGTCTGGAACATGACGGCCTCGCTGGGTTCGACGACGACCACATCGTTGCCCTCTGCGACCCGCGGGGCGAGCACGTCGACGTTGTGGCGGGCGTGCTCGGCGACCTTGTCGAGAAATCCCTTCGAGTGGGCGGCCCGGCCCGAGTCTTTCACGTCGGAGGGCACCTCGACGTGGACGCCGGCGGCGTTGAGCACACGCACGGCGGCCTTTCCGGCCTCGGGGTGGTTGTAGTTGGTGTACGTATCGGGGAAGACCAGGGCCCGATGCTCGGCGTCCGGCCCGACTGGCTGGTCGTAGCTCGCGAACCAGTCGACGAACGTCTCGCGGTGGAAGGTCGGGAACGATCGCTCGCGAGCGACCCCGAGGACTTTCTCGGCGATCAGGCCCGTCCCCGGGAGTTCCTGCGCCCAGTTCGAGACGGGTGCGGTGAGACTCGCGATCGGGAACAGGCGATCGACGTTGGCGAACACCCGATCGCGCAGCGATGGCCCGTCGCGCTCGTGGTGTTCGTGTTTGACTTCGGCTTTCAGCTTCGCGAGATCGACCTCGCTCGGGCAGTCTTTCGCACAGCCCTTACAGCCGATACAGAGATCGAGGACTTCGTCGAGGAACTCCTCGCTGGTGGGATCGGCGGGCAGATCGCCGCTCATCGCCTGCCGGAGCATGTTCGCCCGGCCCCGCGTCGCCGTGATCTCCTCTTCGGTCGCGCGGAAGGTCGGACACATCACGCCGCCCGTGGTCTCCTGGGGGCCACGACAGCCACCACAGCCGTGACAGAGTTCGACCATGCCCTGCATGCCGTTCTCGTTGTCCCATTCGAGCGTCGGCTCCAGCCCGAGATCGAACTCGTAGTCCGGATCGAACCGGAGGTGCTCGGTCATGTCGTGGTCGCCACAGACGTTGCCCGGGTTGAGCAGCCAGTCGGGGTCGAACGCCGTCTTCAACCCCTGGAAGGTGTCCCAGAGGTCGTCACCGTACAGCTTCCGGTTAAAGGGCGTCCGGGCGCGGCCGTCGCCGTGCTCGCCGGAGACACTGCCGCCGTACTCGACGACGAGATCGGTCGCGCGCTCGGCGATTTCCTCGAACTGGGCGAGCCCCTCGGTGGTCTTCGTGTTCACCAGCGGGCGGATGTGCAGACAGCCCGGGCCGGCGTGGGCGTAGAAGGCCGCGAACGTGCCGACGTCCTCCAGGAGATCCTGGAAGTCGGCGACGTACTCGGGGAGGTTCTCGGGCGGGACGGCGGTGTCCTCGATGAAACTCGCGTGTTTGGCGTCGGTCGTCCGCCCGAGGAGGATTGGATTCCCGCTCTTGCGGAGCTTCCAGAACCGCGAGCGTTCGTCGTCGCCGTGGGCCTCCTGGGCGTCGAACGCGTTGATCGCGGCGTCGGTCGTCGTCCGATCCGCACTCGGCTCCAGTTCGCTCGTGCCATCGTCCAGCCGATCGGCAATCAGGTCCGCGACCTTCTGGCGACCCTCGTCGTCGGTGTCGGCGTAGAACTCGACGAGCAGCATTGCGCCCGTCCCCTCGGGGACGATCGCGTCGACCAGCGGCCCGAACTCCTCGGTGTCGCCCGCGAGATCGAGCAGCGTGTCGTCGAGCACCTCGACCGCCGAGGGGTCGTGCTCCAAGATCGGCGCGACGTCTTCCATCGCGGCGATCAGATCGGGATAGGCCAGCAGCGCGAGTGATTTCGTCTCCGGGACGGGTTCGAGGCTGACCTCCGCTTCGGTGATCGTCGCGAGCGTCCCCTCGCTGCCCGCGAGCAAGCGTGCGAGGTTGACCGTCCCCGTCTCCGCCTCTTCGATCAGCCGATCGAGATTGTACCCCGAAACGTTGCGTTTCAGGTCGGGGAACCGCTCTTCGACGAGATCGCTGTCCTCGTCGATAATCCGGGCGACCTCGGCGTAGATCTGCGCTTCCAGATCGCCATCGGGATCGCCGTCCTCGCGGAGCCGGTCGACGTCCACCTCGCCGAACTCCGTGACGGTGCCGTCCGCGAGGACGACCTCACACGATTCGACGTAGGCGTCGGTCTTGCCGTACTTCAGCGAGTGCGACCCCGTGGAGTTGTTCCCGATCGCGCCCGCGACGGCGCTCTTGTCGCCGTAGGCGGGGTCGGGCGCGAACTTCAGGCCCTCGGAAGCGAACTCGGCGTTCATGTCGCCGATGTAGGTCCCGGCCTGGACGCGGGCGGTCTGGCCCTCCGGGTCGGTGCTGAGCACGTCGTCCATGTAGCGCGTGAAATCCAGGACGACGGCCTCGTTGACGGTCTGGCCGGCGAGACTCGTGCCGCCGCCACGCGGGAGCACGGGAATCTCGCGTTCGGCACAGTACCGCTGGATCGAGGCCACGTCGTCGGTCGTGCGCGGGAAGACGACCCCGACGGGCATGACCTCGTAGGCGCTGGCGTCGGTGGCGTACAACTGCCGCGAGTACTCGTCGAACCGGACGTCGCCTTCGATTCGATCCGTGAGGTCTGCGACCAGCCCCGGTCGGTGGACCGCTCCACCCTGATAGTCGTACTCGGCGCGGGTGTCGAGCGTCGGTTCCCCCGGGACCGACGGCCCGACACGATCCTTCGTTCCCATGAGACTGGACAACACCGGTAGCGTGATGAATCTCACGTTCTCGTGGACTGGGCCGCCGACTGGGCGTGGAGACCGACGGCCTCAGGGGACGAACGTGAACAGTGCGATCAGTCCGATCGGGATCCCGAGGACCGTCGCCGCCCAACCTCCCGAGATGTCGGCGTCACGGGCGAGCCCTCGCGTGAGCACCGCCCACTGCCAGGCGAGCACGACCAGCGAGACGAGTCCCAGTGGCCCACGGAGCGGTTCGAGGACCGTCCGATAGGTTTCGATCGCCGCCTCGGGGTGGTCCGGTGAGACCGTCACCCCGCTCAGGACGTACCAGAGCGCGCCGAGAGCGACCGCGAGCCGGACGAACTCGCCCAGCGACACCCACCCGGCCAGTGCAGCACTGCCACCGCCGGAGGGGTCACCGCCCGCGAGTCGCCCGCCCGCAAACACGACGATCGTTCCCAGACCCCACAGCAGGGGCGGGCCAGCGAGGGCGAACGGAACGTACCCGCCGACGGCCTCGTTCGCGATCACCTGCGGGTCGCGATCGATCGTCTCGGGGGCATCACAGTCCCAGACGTCCCCGGCCGAGGCGCTGTCGCCGTCACAGACCCACTCCGGCGGGTGCTCGGGATTGTCGACGGGGACCGGACCGTCGATGGTCCCTGCGATCGCTGCGCCGATCGCGACTACACTGGCCGCGGTCACGATCGAGAGCACGCCCACGAGCACGACCGCGACCCAGAGCAGTTCCTCGGGGCGGTCTGCGCCGACCAGTCGCCACGGTTCGAGAACCCACCCGACGACCTCGCTGCGATCCATACGACACCGACGGGCGAGCGGCGAAAAATGTCCGTCGATACGACGGTCTCAGTCGACCGCGACCCGTTCCGCGACCTCCAGCAGGCCGAGCCAGGAGTTCGCCCCCGCCCGGAGCGCGACGGGATCGGTCGCCTCGATCGAGATTTCGAGCGTCGCACCGTCGCGGTCGAGGATCGCCGCCGTGCGATCGGCGTCGATCGCGTCGATTTCGGGGGCGAGCGCACGCTCGACGCGTCGCGCGCGGTCGGCGTCGTCGTACTCCACCCGGACGACGGCAGAATCGGTCACGTCACTCCCTCGTTCGGTCGATTCGCTATTCCACGTCGACTTCTTTCACGTCGGGCGCGCGCTCTTTCAGGAGGATGCGATGCCCGCAGTACGGACACCGGACGCCGCCGTACGAGTCGAGTTCCACGTCGCGCTTACAGCGCGAACACTTGTAGGACATGAGTAGACTGATCGGGGCCGGACAGTTCAATCCTCGTCTTCGCCAAGCGCCGCACGGATCGACCGCCCGACGGTCTTCCCGGCAGGGGTCTCGGGGCGATACGCACCGCCGGTAAAGCGGTGCCCACAGGCGTCACACTCCCAGATCCCGGTGCCAGCGCGACCGACGCGCTCGTCACCGCAGTCGGGGCACTCGTGATCGGCGTTCATCTCGGATTCGATCTCGTCGACCCGCCGGCGCGCGACCCGGCCGTACCGGGCTCCGAACCGGCCCGCGCTCCCGGAGCTTGCGTTCGCCATAGTATCCATCGGTCGGCCGAGCGGGCCTAAAAACCTGTTGAGTCGAGCGCGGCCGGGGATAGCCGACCGCGGCGCTCGCCCGAGCGCTTTTCGCACCCGACCCCCAACGCCGGGCGTGGACGCCGATTCGGAGTTCGAGTTCGAACTCGCGGTCTGCCGGTGGGCCGAGCGGTCCTGGGACGCCGACGGGCCGGTCCTCGTCGGTCGCCAGGTCGGCACCCGCCACCGCCGGTTCGACACCGTGATCGTCGAGTGCGATCGTGAGGGCCTGCGCCGGCGCGCGCTGTTCGGCCCCGACCGGATCGACGACGACCTGCTCGACGTGATCCCGCACGCGCCCGCCGAGTGGGCGTGGTACCAGGACGCACTCCCCGATCCGGGCTATCCCTGGCGGTACGTCCGCGAGACGATTCATCGCGCGGACGACCGGGGGATCCTCGACGTGCGCAAGCGCGGGAATCGCCTCCAGATTCGCCGTCGCTGGCGGTACCCCGACTGGGTCGCACGCATCGTCGCGATCGAGAACAAACCCGATCTGGATGCGAGCGCCGCGGATCGTCTGGCCGCACAACTCGAATTCGACGTCGCGCTCGCGCTCGCCGACGAGGTCTGGGTCGCGACCGAGCGGGCGGGCGAGCGCGTCCCGCGCGCGCTCCTGGAGGATTTCCCCGTCGAAGCTGGCGTGCTCGTCGTCGAACGACGGCCGGACGCCGCGGTCGAGACCGTCTGGCAGCCCCGCACGCTGACCGATCGCCGCCCGGGCATTCGGATTCTCGACCGCGGTGGCGACCGCCACGCGACCCGCTTCGAGTACGCCGATGCCGACTGGACGGCGCGTCGCCGCCAGGTGATCGCCGAGCGGGTGTACGAGCGTGGCTGGCGGTCGTATCTCGACGGCCTCCGACCCGACTGTCGAAACTTCGAGTGTGTCTCTGTCGAGCGTGGCGTCGGCCCGCACTGTGACGCCTACGATCGGACGCCGACACCGAGTCAGTGTCGCGGCGCGTGTCCCGAGTTCACGCCCGAACCCCCGACCTGGCGCACGCGAGACTGGCCCATCGACGGCGGGCCGGGGCGTGGCGTCCGGCGCGTGCTCGACGCCCAGCGCCGCCGCGAGCGACCCGGCCTGGAGGAGTGAGGACAGCCTCGGCGAACGCGGTCGTCGTACCGACCGCGACGACGGAGCCAGACCTTTTGGGACCGCCGCGAAAACGTCCGCCATCAGATGGTCGAAGCACTCATCGTCGTCGGACTAGCCGTCGCCGTCTTCGTCGGGTTCAACATCGGGGGCTCCTCGACGGGCGTCGCGTTCGGCCCGTCGGTCGGGAGTCAGATCGTTCGGAAGACGACCGCCGCGGCGCTCTTTACGGCCTTCGCGTTCGTCGGCGCGTGGACGGTCGGACGGAACGTCATCACCACGATGAGCAGCGAAATCGTCGACAAAGCAGCGTTCACGCCGACGGCGAGCGTCGGTGTCCTCCTCTTTACCGGGCTGGCACTGCTGATCTCGAATCTCTACGGCGTCCCCGCCTCGACGTCGATGACCGCCGTCGGCGCGATCGTCGGCCTGGGACTCGCGACCGGGACGCTCAAAGCCGCGGAGATGTTCACGATCCTCTCGGCGTGGATCGTCGCCCCGCTGATCGCGCTGGCCATCGGGGCGGTCGTCGGCCGGTATCTCTACCCGTATCTCGACGCGCTGTTCGCGTTCGGGCGGCTGAGCGACCCGATCGTCGGCATCGATCGCTCGGGGACGATCCCACGGCCCAGGATCTCGGCGGACGTCCCACCGCGTGACCTGCTAGGATCGCTGCTGGTCGTCGCGATCGGCTGTTATATGGGCTTCAGCGCGGGCACGTCGAACGCCGCGAACGCGGTCGCGCCGCTGGTCGGCAACGGCGCGCTCAACGAGGGACCCCTCATCCTGCTGGCGGTCGGGGCGATCGGCCTCGGTGGGTTCACCATCGCGCGCCGAACGCTCGCGACGATCGGCAACGACATCACTGACCTCCCGATCCTCGCGGCGCTCGTGGTCTCGACGGTGGGTGCGACGATCATCACCGTGCTCTCCTGGCAGGGGATTCCCGCCAGCCTCGCCGTGAGCACGACCAGTTGTATCATCGGCCTGGGCTGGGGGCGGTCGAGTCGCGTCCAGACGCTGACCGAACTCGCGTCGCCGGCGGAACCGGGGCCCGGCCCCTCGATCGGCGCGCTCGCCGATCCGCCGACCGACGATCCGGAGACCCCCGCGAGTCCGACGGTCGGAGAATTGGCCGACGATGGGATCCCCGATCCACACGAACTGCGCGTCCCCGCCGCGGACGTGACCCCGATCGGTGAGCCACCCGCGGCAGCGCGTTCCGCCGAGAGCCTGTTCGATCCCGCGGCGACCGCGCGGATCGTCACGCTCTGGATTCTCTCGCCCGTCCTCGCGGTCGTCTCGTCGTATCTGCTCTTCGCGCTGGTGCTGTAGCGGACGACCGGCACATCGCAACCGGTCACTCCTCGCGGATCTCGATCTCCAGGGTCGCGGGATCGATCGCCAGGCCGAACGTCGGGACGAGGCGACGCTCGCGACGCGCCAGGCCACGACTCTCCAGGCGGTGTAATGCAGAGCGCACCTCGTCGACGGACGGATCGCGCCCCGCCTCCCGAACGGCTTGCAGCGTCGCGACCACACTCTGGGTGCGCTCGTCGGGCCCGGGGAGCGCCTCGATCACCGCGGCTTCGAACGCACTCACCTCGACGGCGCGTTCGTCGCTCTCGGCGAGTCGCCCGGCGTCGCGCAATCGCTCGCGGGCGGCCGCAGTCGCGCGGATCATCGAGTCCTCGTCACGATAGTAGTACTCCGAGAGGTCACCTTCGAGCGTGGCATGCACCTCGCTCCCGCCCGCGAGTTCCCAGCGATCGGCCAGTTCGGCGTTCTTCGTGGGTTCGAGGGCGACCAGGTCCTCGATCCGGTCGAGCGCGTCGTCGCTCATCGTCGCATAGCTCTGAGAGCCGGCCACCTACGCGTTCCGGTCGGCGGTGATCGCGGCGATTCGGTCGGCGACCGCGTCCCAGTGGCTGCCCCGCCAGAAGAACTGGCTGCAGTCCGGACACCGCCAGACGGGCCGTTCGTCCAGGTCCGGAACGCCGTCGGGCGTCGGCCCCGATTCGACGCGTTCGAGCACGCCGTTACACGCACTGCAGCGCCTCGGTACGTCGGGCAGCCCCAGGTCCAGCCCGCGGGCGGCGAGCTGGGAGAGTTGGGCGTCGGTGTCGGTCGCGGAGAGTGTGACCGCCCCGTCGCCCGCGCCGAGATCGCGATCGCGGGTGAGTAGCGCTCGCCCCTCGTCGTCGGCCAGCGCGCGGAGCGCGTCGTCGGCCTCGATCCCGCGATCGAGTGCGTACGCGGTGTCGTACCCACACATCCGCAGGATCGTCGCGAGCGAGCCACACATCACGTCGACCAGAAACGGGCCGTCGAGGGCGTCGTTCGGAGTTTCGGCGTCGTCGCCTCGATGCTCGTCCATGGCGACGACTCACGCATCCAGGACAGTCTCGACCGACTGGGCGTTCAGGACGTCGTCCGCCTCGGCCCAGCCCCGACGAGCGGTGTGGACGCCGTAGCGCACGAGATCCAGCGCGCTCGGGCGGTGGGCGTCGGTGTTGACGACGATCTGGGCCCCCGCTTCGAGCACGGTCCGGACCGCGCGCCCGCCCAGGTCGAGACGGCGTGGGTTGGCGTTGACCTCCAGGGCGGTGTCGTGCTCGGCGGCGACCTGGCCCAGACGGTCGAGATCGAGACCCAGGCCCTCCCGACCCAGGCGATAGGCGCCGGTCGGGTGGCCGATCACGTCGACGTGAGGGTGCTCGGCAGCGGCGACCAACCGATCGGTGCCCGGCCCCGAGAGGTCGTGGTGGGGCGAGGCGACGACGACGTCGAGACTCGCCAGCAGGTCGTCGTCGATCCCGATCGTCCCGTCGGGCGCGATGTTCGCCTCGACGCCCGCGAGCAGTCGGATGTCGACGGTATCGTCGAGTTCTCGAATCCGATCGCGGTGGGCGCGCAGTTCGTCGTCAGAGAGGCCGACGCCGCCGACGATCCCCGGCCCGGCGGCGTGGTCGGCAATGCCTAGATAGTCCAGTCCGCGCTCGGCGGCGGCCCGGGCCATCTCCTCGATGGTCGCATCGCCGTCGGAGGCGTCGGTGTGGACGTGGAGATCACCCCGCAGATCGCCCGCGTCGATCAGATCGGGCAGTTCGCCGTCCGCAGCGGCGGCGATCTCACCGCGGCCCTCGCGGAGTTCCGGTTCGATCGGCGGCAGATCGAGCGCGTCGTAGATCGCCGCCTCGTGCTCCCCGGCGATGCGCTCGCCCGCGCGCTGGTCGTCGTCTTCGACCCCCGGGACGTCGAACAGCCCGAACTCGTTGAGCTTCCAGTCCCGATCGATCGCGCGCTGGCGCAAGTCGACGTTGTGATCGCGACTCCCGGTGAAATACTGGGTCGCCGCACCGAACTCCCCGGGCGCGACCACGCGCAGATCGATCCGGACGCCACCGCTCTCGATCGCGGCCTTCTGATCGCCGGCCTCGATCGTCCGATCGGCCTCTGGCCAGTCGGTAAACGCCTCGACGATCGCCGCGCCCGACCCGCTCGCGACGAGCACGTCGACGTCGCCGACGGTGGGTTTCCACCGCCGGATCGACCCCGCCAGCGAGACCTCGTCGCTGTCCTCGTGAACAGCGAGATACTCACGAATCGCTTCGGCCCGGGGGCGGGCGCGGTCGAGACGCTCGCGCTCGCTCGCCCGGCGGGCGGTCTCGATGCCTGCGGCGATGTTCGCCTCGCTGGTCGGGCCGAACCCGTCGACGGTCTGGATCTCGCCGGCCTCTGCCGCGGCGTCCAGATCGTCGAGCGTCTCGATGCCGAGCGCGTCGTACAGTTGCCCGACGGTCTTCGGGCCGACGCCCTCGACGCGGGTGAGCGCGACGATATCGGCGGGCAACTCGTCTCGAAGGTCCTCCAGTTCGTCGATCGCGCCCGTCTCGACGAACTCGACGATCTTCGCCGCGATGGCGTCGCCGACGCGGTCGATCTCGCCGACGGCGTCTGTGCCCTCGCGAGCGAGGGCGTCGACCGATTCGGGGTGGGTGCGGACGTTCTCGGCGGCCCGGCGGTACGCCCGGGGTTTGTACTCGACCTCCAGAGCCTCCAGGCGGTCCGCGAACTCCTCCAGACGGTCCGCGACGGCGTCGTTGGTCGTCATCGCGCCCTCCCGTCGGCGTCCTCGTCGCCCCGGACCCGCTTCACGAACGACCGCCAGCGCTTGCGATCGGCCTGTTCGGCGGCCGTCGCCGCCGCTTCGATGTCGCTCTCGACGTCGAGGTGGGCCAGCGCCCGGTCGAGGCCGGCGATCCGGTCGGCGTACCGCTCGGCGGTCTCGTGGTCGACACGGTCCTCGACGATCGCCTCGCGGAGTCGGGTCCGCTCGCGGCGCACCCGCGTCCGGAGGTCGGTGCGGCGGTCGGCGTCGAGGTGCTCCGCTCGGCGGACGAGATCGGCCAGCGGGAGCGTCTCACCGTCGATCTCGATCGATTCGGGGACCGTCGCGCCGACGCTCGCGCCCTCGCGGTCGATCCGGTCGAGCAACGCCCGGCGCTCCTGCTCGCGCATGGCAGAGCGAGGGGCGGCCACGACCAAAAAGCCACGCTCGCGGTGACCACACGGCGGCGTATCCACAACCCCTTTTGTGCCTGACCGCCCAGGACCCACCAATGGCACTGTGTGACGAGTGTGGAGCCGAGGAGAACATGCCCTACCAGTGTCGCCACTGCGGAGGGACGTTCTGTGCGAGCCACCGGCTCCCAGAGGCCCACGACTGCCCCGGCCTGGAGGACTGGGGCGACCCCGGCGGCGTCTTCGACAGCGGGTTCGACGACTCGGTGACCGAGACCGACCAGAGCCTGCTCGACCGGATCGGTCTCTCGGCGGGCCCGGGTGGTCCACTGGCCTATTTCCGAGGGAACATGACGTACGTGTTCCTGGCGCTGATGTGGATAACGTTCGTCCTGGAGTTTCTCGTGCCGTTCCCGATGGGCGGTCCGACCTGGGGGGCGATCTTCACCATCTCGGAGGCCCACCCGCTGTACGTCTGGACCTGGGTCACCTCGATTTTCGCTCACGGCGGGTTCAATCACATTCTCGGCAACAGCATCGTGATCTTCTTTTTCGGCCGGATTACCGAGCGGTACATCGGCTCGCGAGACTTCACACTCCTCTTTCTCGGCAGTGGGATCCTCGCCGGCCTCGGCCAGATGGCGATCTTTTTCGTCCAGCCTGGCGACCCCGGTGCGGCACTCGGCGCGAGCGGCGCGGCGCTCGCGATCATGGGTGTGCTGACGATCCTGAACCCGAGTCTGCGCGTCTATCTGTACTTCATCGTGCCGATCCCGCTGTGGGTCATCACGATCTTCTACGCCGGGATCAGCGTCACGGGCGTCCTCAGTGGGATGGGGAACGGCGTCGCGGACGGCGCGCACCTCGTCGGCCTGGTGATCGGCCTGCTGTATGGACTCTACGTCCGCGATCGGGTCTCGCTCCCGGGTGAGCTCCAGCTCGGCGGCGGTGGTGGGCCCGGGCGACGCCGCGGCGGCGGGTTCTGATGGGCGCGCCCGCCTGGCCCGACGCCGACGCCGACCACGAGGATCTCCTCGCGATCCAACACCGAGTCGCTGAACGGGCAGTCTTCGAGGATGCGGGTGCTCCCACGCCGACAGCGGTCGAACGGGCGGTCCACGGCGGTCGGAACTCGCCGGTCGTCGTCGGCGTCGATCAGGCCTTCGACGGTGACGACGCCGTCAGCGCCGCGGTCGCGATGGCCGACGGGCGCGTGATTGAGCGGGCGACCGCCGAGCGGGAGACGACGATTCCGTACATTCCGGGGCTGTTGAGCTTTCGGGAGGGGCCTGCAGTCGAAGCCGCGATCGAGGCGCTGACTGTCGAGCCCGATCTCCTCCTGATCGACGGCAGCGGGCGGATCCACTACCGCCAGGCGGGCCTGGCGACACACATCGGCGTGGCCGTCGAGACGCCCGCGGTCGGCGTCGCGAAGGCCCTGCTCTGTGGCCGCCCGCGGGAATCGCTCGCCGGTCGCCGCCCCGCGGGCGTCCAGATCCCGATCGAGGCCGACGACGAGGTGACCGCCCCCGAGGGGACGATCGTCGGCCACGCGGTCCAGACCCGGCAGTTCGATTCGCCGCGAGCGATCAACCCCGTCTTCGTGAGCCCGGGCCACCGCGTCGGCCACCGGCGGGCCGCCCGGATCGGGCTCGCGGCGTGTGACGGGTACAAACTCCCCGAGCCGATTCGACTCGCCGACCACGCCGCGGGACGGGCCACCGAGTGAGGACCGAGCGCGGGCGATCGTACCCGACCGGAGCGATCCCACCGCCGACCGGGACCATTAGGTGGGCCCCGCCCGGCCTCGCGATATGGCGACCGTACTCATCACGGGAGCGTCCTCGGGGATCGGAGCCGCGACCGCCCGACGCTTTCTCGCGGCTGGCTGGGACGTGATTGCGACGGCGCGCGATCCAGACGACTGTGCGGACCTCGCAGAGCGAGGGGCTCAGACCGCACGACTCGACGTGACGGAGCCACGCACGATCGAGCGGACGGTCGACGACATCGACACCCTCGACTGTGTCGTCAACAACGCCGGTGTCGGCCAGTTCGGGCCCGTCGAGGACGTGCCGGCGGACGCGCTGCACGACCAGTTCGACGTGAACGTCTACGGCCCGCATCGCGTCGCCCGGGCGGCCCTGCCCGCCCTCGCCGAATCGAACGGGCGGATCGTCACCGTCTCCTCGATCGCCGCACGATTCGGCGCGCCAGGCATGGGCGCGTACTGTGCGTCGAAGGCCGCGATCGAGCGGCTCTCCGATGCGATGCGTGCGGAACTGCGCCCACACGGCGTCGAGGTCGTCTTGATCCAACCGGGGCCCGTCGAGACCGAATTCGCCGACCGCGCCGACGCCTCGCGAGCGAACCTTGAACGAAGCGGGCGGTACAATCGCGTCTATCAGATGCAAGACGACCGCCGATCGCTCGAATACGACAGCACGTTTGGGGTCGAACCCGACCGCGTGGCGAGTGCGATCACCGACGCCGCGACGGTGTCGGACCCGCCGGCACGCGTTCGGGTCGGTCCGCTCGCGACGCTCTCACGGCTGATCGAGTGGTTGCCCGCGCGCTGGCAGGATCGGGCGTTCGATCTGGCGGTCGGCGGCCTCGATCGGATTCCGGGGACCTGAGCCACGGGGCCCGAACCGGCAGGTCAGGCCGTCGCGTTCTCGATGGCGTCCTCGATGGCGGACGCGAGGTCCTCGGCCTGCGTGACGCCGATGAACCGATCGACGATTTCCTCGTCAGTCTCGACGATCAGCGTCGGGAGCGACCGCACCTGATACTCGTTGGCACGGTCCTGTGCTTCGTCGACGTCGATCCGTTCGACCGCGAGGTCCGCGTATTCGGATTCGAGGTCCTCGACGATCGGTTCTTGGGTCTTACACGGCCCACACCAGTCGGCGTAGAAATCCAGGAGTCGAACCGTCATGTGCCGCCACGGTTCGCCCACTGTCTCAATAAGGGTTTCCACTCCGGCGGTGGCCCCGCCACCGCTCGATTCGACTCGTGTCCGGTCTCCCGAATCGAAACGGATAAACGGGCCGTCGGGTAATCTCGGACCAAGCCGAGGTAGCCTAGCCTGGCCAAGGCGCCTGCTTCGAGAGCAGGTCTCCTCACGGACTCGGGAGTTCAAATCTCCCCCTCGGCGTTTTGTCGAGATTTGAGCCCAGGAAGACACAGCCCGCGCAGCGAACGGAGTGAGCAGGACTGTCTTCCTCCGGTTCAAATCTCCCCCTCGGCGTTTCGTCGAGATTCGAACGAGGGAATCGAGCCCCGCGAGATTCGCGTGGTTCAAATCTCCTCCTCGGCGTTTTGTCGAGATTCGAACGAGGGAATCGAGCCCCGCGAGATTCGCGTGGTTCAAATCTCCCCCTCGGCGTGTCCCCGGGAGTTCGATGAGACCAGCAGGCAGAGCCATTCGGTCGGCAGAAATCGATCGCCGTCCAGGGGCATCGGAACGATGAAATGTGGGCTCTCCGAAGCGTATGTCGATGGAGATCGACCGCCGGACGGCGATCGTTCTCGTGGTGACCGTCGTCGGCATCGTCGGCCTCGTCCTGGCCGCGGGGACGCTGACCGATCCGGCGACGAGCGAAGGAACCAGCGGCGTAGGTGGGCTCGACGGTGAGCGCATCGGCTTCCCCTCGGAATCGGGCGAAAGTTCGAACACGGGCCGTTCGCTCGGTGACCCGCCCGCTGCGATCGTGCTCGCGATCGCGGTGCTCGCGACCCTGGTGCTAGTGTACGCCACGCTCGACGACCCGGACAATTCCATGCGCGCCGCAGTCCTGGTGACCGTCGGCATTATCAGTGCCATTCTCGTCGCCGCCGCGACATTTCGCGGGTGGGTGGGCCAGCGGCCCGCACCGAACCAGTCGCTCAACCTCTCGATGCTGCGCGGCTCTCTCCCGGGGGCTCCCGGACCGCCGAGCGGAACCGAGACGACGACGAGCCTGCCGGTCGAACTGTGGGCGATCGTTGGCGGCGTCGGTGTCGTCGCGGTGCTCGTGATCGTCGTCCTGAGCAGCGACGACTCGCCCGACGACCCCCAGACGGAACGGACACGACAGAGTGACGCCGACACTGCCGTCGCAGCGGTTCGCGAAGCGGCCGGTCGGGCGCATGACCGACTCGCGAGTGGGGCTGCGCTGGACAACGCCGTCTATCGGGCCTGGGCGGAGATGGTCGACGCCCTCGACGTGGGTGACCCCGAGACCACGACGCCACAGGAGTTCGCGACCCACGCCATCGAGGCCGGGATGGATCGGTCGGCCGTCGAGGATCTGACGCTGTTGTTCGACGAGGTCCGGTACGGCGACCGACCGGTGACCGACGAGCGCGAACGGCGGGCCCGGGAGACGCTGACCGCGATCGCTGTGGAGGACGACCGATGAGCACCCTGCGATCGGACCGGGCTGGCGATCGGTTGGGCGCGGCGACGATCGGAATCGCCGCCGCGATCGGTGTCGGAGCGATCGTCGCCGCTGTGGTCGTCGTCCGCTGGCCCGAGGCAGTGCCGAACACCCCGGAGACGTACATCTTCGTTTGGGTGGTCGGGATCGCCGCGATCGTCTGGGGAGCCAATCGGCTGCGATCGACGACGCGTGTGGACCGATCCGCGGCAGCCCTCCCGGAGGTCGAGGCGCGATCGATCGGAACGGTTCCCGGCGAGCCGGTCGACAGCGTCTTGGAAACGACGTCGCGCGACCCGTTCCGGCGGCATCGACAGCACTCGGCGGTCCGCAAACGGCTCCGTGACGCTGCCGAGAACGTCCTCGCGACGCGTCCCGACGTGGTCGACGACCCCGAGGCAGCGCTCGACCGTGGGGCCTGGACCGACGACGACCTCGCCGCCTCGGTGTTCACCGGCGAGGAGATCCCCGACCGACTCGTCGACCGGATCGACCTCCGGAGCGGCGAGATCGCCGTCCCGTTTGCCGAGCGGGTGGCCCGTGCGGTCGACGCCCTCGGTCGGCTGGCGGGCGTCACGCCGTCCGCCGGGGCAGACCCACCGGACGTGGACGACGAGGACCTGCCGGCGGCGGTCGTCAAATCGACGAACCGCTGGCGTGGCGTCGGCGCGTTCGCGCTGATCGCGCTCGGGGTCGGCGCCATCCTTTCGCGTCCGGGACTGATTCTCGCCGCGGCGGCGATGGCAGGAGTCGCGGGCTACGCCACGCTCTGGGGCGATCCGTCTGTCACCCTCGACGTCGAGCGGACCATCGAGCCCGAACGGCCCGCGCCCGGCGAGTCCGCGACCGTCACGCTGCGGGTGACCAACGTCGGTGAGTCCTGGCTGCCGGACCTCCGCATCGTCGACGGCGTTCGGACTGCGCTGGCCGTCACCGACGGACACGCCCGGCGATCGACGGCGCTCCGGCCCGGCGCGACGACGACACTCACCTACACCGTCGAGGGGCCACGCGGGCAGGTTCAGTTCGACGATCCAGTCGTCGTCGCCCGCTCGGCCAGCGGGGCGCGCGAGCGTGTCACCCGTCCGGCCGTCGAGGGACAGGCAACGATCACCTACGCGTTCGATCGAGATCCCGAGACGCCCGTCTCGCTGCGCGCACACGCCAGTCGGCAGGTCGGTCGACTCCTGACCGACGACGCAGGCCCCGGGGTCGAATTCCACTCGGTCCGGGAGTACCAGCCGGGCGATCCACTCCGGCGGATCGACTGGCGGCGGCTGGCTCGGGACGGCGACCTCGCGACCGTCCAACAGCACGCCGAACGGGCCGCGACGGCGGTCGTCCTGATCGACGCGCGCCAACCGGCGTACGTCACGGCCGACCCGTCGGGCCCTTCGGCGGTCGACCAGAGCGTCATCGCGGCGGCGGAGCTGATCGACAGCGTCCTCGGGGCCGACCACCGGGTCGGCCTGGCGGCACTCTCGCCCCGGGCGTGTTGGGTCGAGCCCGCCGGCGGATCGAGTCATCGAGCCCGGACGCTCGACACGCTGGCGAGCAGCGCGGCGTTCGGCCCGACGGCTCCCGAGGCCCCGTTCCTCCTGGACGCCGGAATCGCGGCGCTCGTCGAGCGCCTGCCCGCCGACGCTCAGGTGATCGCGTTCAGCCCACTCGCTGACGACGCGAGCGTCGAAATCTTTCGCTCGATCGAGGCGAGTGGCCATCCTGTGACCGTCGTCAGCCCGACCCCGACCGTCGGTGGGTCGCCGGGCCGTCAGCTCGCAGCGATCGAGCGTCACCAGCGGCTCGCGATCTGTCGACGGGCCGGACTGCGAACCGTCGACTGGGATGGTGACGAACCGCTGCGGATCGCGCTCGAACGGGCCCGTCGGCGGTGGTCGCGATGAGTCTCGACGAGCGCCCGCCACTCGCCGCCGTCGCGCTCGTCACCGCCATCGGAACGGTCGCGACAGTCGCGATGGTCCCATCGGGCACGCCGCTGCTGGCGGGCGCACTCGGAACGACGCTCGCAGCGGCCGGCGTCGCGCTGGGATCGCGCCGTCTCCTGGCGAGCGGGGCCGTCGCCGTCGGGGCTGGCACCCTCGCGGCTGGACTGTACGGCCTGGGTGGGATCGGGACCGCGACCGCAGGACTCGGGTGTCTGCTGGTGTGGGACGTGGGCGAGCAGGCGATTTCGGTGACGGCCCACGTCGGACGTGGTGGGCGACCGATGGCTGCGATCGGCGTTCACGCCGCCGCCTCGACGGTCGCCGCAGGGGGCGTCCTCGCCGTCGTCACGGGCCTCGCCAGCCGGACGACGGGGGGCCAGCCGATCGTCGCCCTGGTGCTCGCACTGGTCGGTGGACTGTTCGTCGTGGGATCGCTTCGCCTCTAGGTCAGGCCGACGCCACACCGGTCATCTGGCCGCCATCGGCTCTCCGCTCCGGTCGAGGTCGAGAATCCGACGGACGGCCTCGCGCTCGCCGTCGGGGATCTGACTCCACTCGACGGTGTCGGTGTCGTACAGGAAGGCCCAGACGTTGCAGTCGCCGTCGACGACGTGGTGTTCGAAGTCGTTCGAGAGCACGCGCATGCGCATCTTGCCCGCGTCGGAGACGTAGAGCAGCCCCTCGCTGTGGTCGGCGGAGTTGCCCGCCTGGGCCTGCAGGACGAAATCGCGCTCGCGTTCGGTCAGGCCCAGCGCCTCGACGGCGTCGTCACCGATGTCCTGGTGGCGCATCAGGACGCGAATGTCACACTGGTCGTAGATCTCCTTGGCCCGCGGATCGCCCATGAACTCGTCGACGGTCTGGCTGATGAGTGTCAGGCCACTGCCGTAGTGACGGCTGTGCCGGGCGAACAGGTTGAGCATCTCCAGGGCCTGGTCGTGGCCGAGCATGTAGTGCGCCTCGTCGATCATCACGACCATGTTCTCGGTCGAGCTTTTCGCGCGCTGGAACAGCCAGTCCAGCACGATGTGCATGATCAACCCCTCGTTCGACCCGTCCGCCACCGCCGAGAGGTCGAACTGCACGACGCGGTCGTCGAGTCCGACCGTCGTCTCGCCGTTGAGATTCGACCGCTGACCACCCTCCGTGAAGTCTTCGAGGCCGAGCAGGACGCTCCTGGCGTAATCAGCGATGCGTTCGGCGTGTTCGGTCTGGTCGAGCGTTTCGGTGTCGATCGTCGTGATCTCTGCCGCGACCGTCTCCGGCACGTCCAGAAATTCTGCGGGCGGTCGCCCACTGGCCATCTTGTCGAGCACGTCGAGGACGTTCCCGATCGTCGGACTCGGACGGTGATGTGTGCTCACGTCTTTCGTGATCCCCTGTTCGAGATACGCGAACCGGATCGCCCGTCTCGAAAGCAAGATTGACGGGCTAGCCGAGGGTGGCGGCAGTGGAACCTCCTACCTCGAAGCCGCCGCCAGCGATGGCGTCAAAAGCGCCATCGGTGGCGCTGCCATGGGGAGTATCCTCGGTCCCGGCGGCACACTCGCCGGGGCCGCCGGCGGGGCTATCTTCGGCGCTGCGAAAGGCGTCGCTGGCGAGTGGGGCGGAAACGTCGCCTCGCGACTCGGCGATGGCGACTCACTCGTCGGCGCTGCCAGAGGGGCGACCGGCGACCTCACGTCCGAAGTCAGCTCCGACTGGACCGACTTCGAGATGAGTGAGGGGCTCACCGGGAAGTTGAGTGAGTATGTCGGGATGGGTGGGGCGGATGACCACAGTAGCAATGATTACTAATCAAATTATGAAAACTGAAATACTTGGAACGAGAGACATTGACATAGGTGTTGAGGTCATTGACCAACAGGAAGTAAGGCATGTCGTTCAAGTGAGGTGGGATGGCGGGATCGAGAAACATACCGTAGATAAAAATACCTACCCCCACGCCGTCGAGGACCGCACCCTGGACGAGCAGAAGGTCATGACCCAAACCAGCCACCGCGCGAAACTCGCCGCCCAGCGCGAGTTCCCCGACGCCGACATTCTCGATCCCGAGTGGGTCCCCGAACAACTCGAACGTGCGATCGAGGCGATTCAGGCCATGCCCGTCGATCGCTTTGCCGCCGAGTTCGGCACCTACTACCGGTACGTCACCGCCACCTACGAGGACACTGACGTGCCGGAGGGCAGCGCCGAGGGCATCTACCAGCCCTTCCTCGTCACCGACGACAACGAGATCGAATACGTCCCCACGCCCGTCGTCCAGTACGAGGACCTCGCCACCGGCGAGTCCCAGATGACACACCGCGAGTCCCGCTTCGAGGAGTTGGTGGACGAACCGCGCTTCACCAAATTCACCGCCACGCTCCCACCGCTTGAGATCGACGACGGAGCCTATGAGTTCCCCGAGGGATTCCAGATCTTCCTCATCGAGCACTTCGGCGCGAAGATTCGCGATGTCTATCGCCACGTTGGCGAGGACCCACCCGAACCCTACGACGAGGCCGACGGCATCGGCAAGTTCCTCACCGCGGCTGACGACGAGTACTACCGCGACTTCATCGAGATGATTCAGTAGCGACGAGGCTGGCTGTGAGTTCTCCAGAGGAATTTTTGTCGCGGGGAGAGTTTCCTGAACCGTGAGCGTCGCCGTCAGCAGTCCCGCGCTCGCCCCATCCCTGAGCCGGGCGTCTTTCCCGTCCATTGATGACCCCTACCGACTGGGCCAGCGCGCGCTCGCCGCCCTGATCCTCCTCGTCGCCGTCAACCCCTCGCTCACCGGCGGCGGGACCGAATACGGCCTCATGGCCTACGTGCTCATGGCCCACAACGCCGCCATCGACTACATTCTCAATCCCGCCGACCTCTTCGATTTCACACTCGTCGATATCAGTGCCATCACCGGTCTCCTCGCCGCTGGGGGTGCCGCTGGCGGGGCCGCCATCGGCCTGGCCGCACTCTCCGGGGGCACGCTCGCCATCGCCATCATCGGCCTGTTCGTCCTCATCGGCGCCCTCGTCGGTCTCGGCCTCCTCTTCATGTACTTCCTTTTGATCTCCCGCCAGATCGTCGTCTACCTCACCATCGCCATTTTGCCGCTCTTGCTCACCTTCTGGGTGTTCGACGTCGGTCCCATGAAGTACGGCAAGAAGCTCTCCGATAAGCTCTTCAAGGCCACCGGGATGCTCATCCCGCTCGGCCTCATCATTGCCGCACTCTTCCGTCTCGGCGTCGAACTCATCAAGGTCAACAACATCGACTTTGGCGTCGCCAACGAGACGTCCGCCAGCGCCGCGGGCGGGGCCGCCCCCGTCGCCACCGACGCCGCCTTCAACTCCAGTTCCGCCTCGATGGTCACCACCATCCAGCAGATCACCTTCCCCTTCGGCGGGATGCTCGCCATCGCCATGATCGTCACCATGCTCATGCTCGGCGCGCTCTCCACGGCCGGCATGGGCGCTGCGGCGAATATGGCCGCCGGGCTGGCCAAGAAGGGCGCTCGTGGGGGCAAGCGGGTCGGCTCGAAGGCCACGAATCGCCTCGGTGGCTCCGATAGCGCGCTCATGGGCACGATGGGCGGGTTCGTCCCCGGCATTGGTGAGGGCGACGACGACAGCCAGTCGTTCTCCAGCAACACCGGCATGGACGACTCCATCGCAGACGCGCCAGAGCCGGTTGCCGCCGCTGGCGACACCGCCGGCCAGGAGTACGCCGACGTTCCCGACGACGGACAGACTAGCCAGATCGACTCGACCGGAACGTCCGACTCGACCGGCACGGCCGACGACGCGGCCGTCGTCGCTGGGACTGAGGCGACCCAGACTGGCGACAGCACCGACGAGCGTGCCAGCACTGGTGGGAGCCCAGGGAGTCCGCCACCTGACGACGGCGAGACTGGCGCGAGTGAGGGCACGAGCGACGACGGGCCTTCGACGCGCGACCTCGAACAGCGCATCGCAAAACTCGAATCCAAAATCGAGTCGCTGGCCGACGAGAGCACCGCCGCGGCGACCGCACCGGCTGGGCCCGACGAGACGAGCGAGGCCGACGCAGAGAGTGATGACGGTGAGCCCGACCCGCTGGATGTCGATCCCGAAGAGGCCGACGCCGACGGCCTCGTCCAGTCGGACGAGTACTATCTCGATGCCGCCGATGGCGATCGCAAGAAAGCACGCGATCTGAAACGCAAGGATCTCGTCGTCCAGCGCCTGGCCGACGACGGCGATATTCCGATCTCGAAGGAAGTCGCCGAAGAGAGCATCAAAGACAAGTTTGGTGACTGGTACAACGACGGCATCGAGAAGATAGAAGACGGGACCGTCGGCGATGCACTCTCCGATTCGCGAGTCCTCTCGACGCTCAGCGTCCCGGCGAGCGAAGTCGCCGGCCCAGTGGCTCGCGTGGGTGGCGAGGCCGTCGGGCAAGTCCTGGGCATTCCTGGAGTCGGTGATGCCGCCGAGGCCGCGGGTCGTGTCGCGCCGTTCGGCGCAGCCGCGTTGAAGCAAGGTGGCTGGGGCATGGCGGTAGCGGTCGGGCGACGGGGAGCCGCGAAGGCCCACGACACCGTCGCGTCCGGGTTCGGGACGGCCGTCGAAGTGGGCGGCAACCGGGTCAGGGGTGTCAAACAGCGCCTCAGTCGCGGTGGGTCCGATCCCGATGGGTCGGATGGGCCAGATGAGTCTGAGGCCAATACCTCAGAGAATCGATTCGAAGGAACCGAAGATGATGAAGACGACTCAACGGGCAGTGAGTAATTAGTGTTAATTATGGATGGCAGTGTAAATCTCAAAATCCTTGGGAAGGACGACAAGGCAATTGGCGTTGAAGTAATAGACGAACATGACATACGACATATTGTCAATGTGGAATGGAGCGGTGACATAGAAAAGCACAACCACGAAGAAGGGAGTTATCCGACAAAGCCCGCAGACCGATCCGAAGAAGAACAAGCCCTGATGGGGCAAGTTGAGGCGCTCGCGAAATACTACGCCCACCTGGAGTTCCCGGAGGAGGACATCCTCGATCCGATGTGGGACCCCCAGCACGTCGCTCGTGGCCTCGACGCACTGCTCGACTACCCGCTCGAGACGTTCAACGAGCAGTTCCGCGAGTACTACGAGGCGATTCGGGACCCACTGTCGCGGATCGACGCCCCTGCTGACGAGATCCTCGTGGATACGATCCGCGTCCGCAAGACGTTCACGCTGACCGAGGACGACCAGATCGGTGAGGTCGAACCGACGACGATCAACTACATCCACGACGACCGCGGCGAGATCGCGGAAGGGCCCGGGATTCGCGAGTTCGAGGACCGCATCCTGTTGAGTCTCCCCCAGATGGACTTTGCCGACGACTTCGCGTTCGAGTCGGAGTTCAACGAGGTCATCGTCGCGCATCTGATGGCCCAGATCCGGGATATCTACTGGAACATGGGGCTCGAACCACCCGAGGAGTACATGGTCGAAGGGGTCGGGAAGATGACGATCCACGGCGACGGCATCGACAAATCGCCCAGTGCGAGTGCCGACGAGGTCCTCGAGTAGTCGCGATCGACGCGGATTTTCGATTGGCGTGAGTCAGGCCATCGGCGGCAGACTCGCCGGAGCATCCGCAGTGTGGTCCGGGCCGAAGATTGGCGAGGCGGTGCTGAACTCGGAGGTCGCGACCGAAGTCGCCACCTCAGAGGCCGCCCAGACGGCTGTCGAACACGCCCCAGAGGCGATGGATGCGGCGGCGAACGATCCGGTGACAGCGGTGGCGAGCACGGGGGCCTTGCTGTCGTTCGCGGCAGTCTCGTCGTTCGCGGCCAATCGGACGATCGGTAACGTGCCGAACGCGGCGCGGAACTCCTACAACCGAGTGGCCGATATGAAGACGCGGGCGACCGAGACGATCACCGATACGCTCGGCCGCGGGAGTGACGAGAAACAGCGCACGGACGACTCGGATGTGGCGGATGACTCCGGTGATGGCCTCATCTTCACTGACAACGACGATGATGACGGTGACGATTCCAAACCATGAATGCAGAATTCAAGGGAGAAAAAAAGGGACGAATTGGTATTTTAGTAACCGATAAGAAAGGGTACGAGCACCAAATAGAATTGTCAAAGTCAGGGGAAGTAGAGTACCACGGAACCGACGACTATCCCCACCACCCCGAAGACCGAACGCAGGAAGAACACGCGCTGATGGGCCAGGTCGAGGCCGTCGCCAAGTTCTACGCCCACAACCAGTTCCCGGAGGCAGACATCCTCCATCCGATGTGGGACCCCGACCACGTCGACCGTGGCCTGGACGCCATCCTCAACTACCCGATGGACGAGTTTCTCCCCGCGTTCAGGGAGTATTACGAGGCGTTGCGAGAGCCATTCTCGGTGATCGACGTCGACCGCGAGAACATCGACGAGTCGACGATCCTCGTTCACAAGACGTTCACGATCACCGACGACAACCGCGTCGACGAGATCGAACCGCTCTGGATCAGCTATCGGGAGCCTGACGGCACCGAGAAGACGATCGGTGACCGGCCGACCGACTTCGAGGATCGCATCCACCTGTTCATGCCGCCGCTTGCGTTCGACGAACAATTCGATTACGAGGCCGAGTTTACCGACGTTATCGTCACCAATCTGATGGCCCAGATTCGAGATATCTATCTCAACATGGGGCTGAAACCGCCAGAGGCCTACGACGTTGTGGGGAACGGCAAGCTGAAAATCCATGGTGACGGCATCGACACCCGACCGAGCGCGAGTGTCGACGACGTTGTCGATCGGTGAGCGGACAATCGGGCAGTCTCCGATGCCGGCCTCGACAGTTCCATGGCCGACGTGTCGGACAATCTTTCATCGGTGACGACTCTTGTCAGGGGAATTCAGAGGGACAGACCGGCCCGACTGCCGTCGCCGGTGCCGTCTGCATGCGCCCTGGTTATCCCCGGCTGCACGGCCATGTGTTATAATTATGAGTAATTATATCCCGCTCTGGCTCTTATCTGGGGTCGATGACCCCCGACCGCCCGCCGTTCGGCATCGACCACCTCACCGTCGTCCCCGACAACGCCGACGAGTCCCGGTCCGACCGCCGGGAGCGCGGATCGACTGACGCCGATTAGTGACTGACGTCACGAAAAGAACTTTGATGTGGGCTTCTCCGGTAGACCCCGTATGGGACTCATCGATCGGTTGCGGTCGAGCGACGGACCACGGGTCGCCTTCTTCGGCATCGACGGGGTGCCCTACAGTCTGATCGAGGACAACCCGGACGTCTTCGAGAACCTCACGGCGATCGCAGAGGAGGGATCGGGCGGCGCTATCGACAGCATCGTGCCGCCCGAGTCGAGTGCGTGCTGGCCGGCCCTCACGACGGGCCTGAACCCCGGCGAGACGGGGGTCTACGGCTTTCAGGACCGCGAAGTCGATTCGTACGACACCTACGTGCCGATGGGGCGGGACGTCCAGGCCACCCGGCTGTGGGATCGCGTCGAGGACGCTGATCGTTCCGCGACGGTGATGAACGTGCCCGTGACCTTCCCGCCACAGCGTGACGTCCAGCGGATGGTCTCGGGCTTTCTCTCGCCGGGCATCGAGGAGGCGGCCTATCCGGACGAGTTGCGCGATACCCTCCTGGGGATGGACTACGAGATCGACGTCAACGCCAAACTCGGTCACCAGGCCGACAAGACCGAGTTCATCAAGGACGCCCACGCGACGCTCGACGGGCGCTACGAGGCCTTCGAACACTACATCGAGGCCGACGACTGGGATCTGTTCTTCGGCGTGTTCATGACGACCGATCGGGTGAACCACTTCCTGTTCGAGGACTACGAACACGACGGCGAGTACCGCGAGGAGTTCCTCGACTTCTATCGGCAAGTCGACGAGTACATCGGATCGCTCGTGGATCTCCTGCCCGACGACGTCACGACGGTCGTCGCGAGCGACCACGGGTTCACCACGCTGCACCACGAAGTGCATCTCAACGAGTGGCTCCGCCGGGAGGGGTGGCTGTCCTATCAGGACGACCACGAGGCACTCACCGACATCGCGGACGACACGACGGCGTACTCGCTGATTCCCGGGCGGTTCTATCTCAATCTCGACGGCCGTGAACCGCGTGGGTCCGTTCCCGACGAGGAGTACGACGACGTGCGAGACGACCTGAAAGACGCCCTCGCTGACCTCGAAGGCCCCGACGGCACACCGGTCGCTGACGAGATCTACACCAAAGAGGAGGTTTACCGCGGCGACCACAGCGACATCGCACCGGACCTCGTCGTCGTTCCCAACCACGGGTTCGATCTCAAGGCTGGGTTCAAAGGCGCCGATCAGGTGTTCGATACCGGGCCACGCAACGGGATGCACAGCTTCGACAACGCGACCCTCGTGACCGATGACCCCGACGCTCGGATCGCTGAGACCGATCTGTACGACATCGCGCCGACGCTGCTCTCGATGATGGACATCGAGTACGAGCGCGCGTCGATGGACGGATCGAGTCTGGTCTAGGCTGCCCTGCCAACGAGCCGCAAGGCCGATATGCGATGAGGGCGTAGCCTCTGGCGATGGCCGAAGTCGTCTTGGAGCTAGAGGCCGATCTTCTCGACGAACTCCAGTCAGCGGCTCTGGATCGAGGGTTCGATGGTCGGGGCGCGTACATTCGCTGGGTGCTCGAACACCACGCCGCGCTCGACCCGCCCGCTGGCGACCCGGCGGCGGATCTCGGACAGTCCTCGGAGCCGAGTCTCGACCCCGAGGCCGACGAATCGAACGTCGTGGTTCCCGAGGACACGACCGGTGCGGACGACGACGACGTCGCTCGCGCACTCGAAGAGATCGAAGACGAACTCGACGAGGACGACGAGGAGTGACCGTCGTCGACACGCGCGCGAATTAAGTGCCCATAGTGGCTAGGCTCGCCAATGACCGACGACGATGACTACGAGGACTACCGAAATTCGCTCGACGAGATCATCGACGGCGGCGGCTGTATGGAGGCTCTGGAGGCGACCGGCGAGATGCGATCCGAGCCGACTCGCAAGGACCTCCTGGGTGGGCCGACCGACGGTGTCGCGACCACGGACCCCGCCGACGACGCGCTCGCGGAGGTCGACGCCGACGAGGCGACCCGAACGTTGCGCGCTCGCTATGACTCCCTCGACGCGCTCCGCGAGACGCTCCGGGCGACCGTCTCGAACGACGTGCTCGACGCGCTGAAGGTCGGGGGACGGGTCGCTGATCTCGCCCTCGACCCGCCGGTCTGCCTGAAGACGTTCAACGCCGAGGCGCCGGTCGGAGCGATGACGCTCGTCCCTCACGTGACCGACGAGGGCGCGATCGATCGGCTGATGACGCGCGTCAGCGACGACGTCGTCGTCCACGCGGTGCCCGAGACCGGCTACAGCTACGCGGTCGTCGGTGGGCTCGACGGCCAGGTGATCGACGCCGACGGCGTCCGAGAGCTGAGCGGCGAGCCCCTCGACGAACGGGTCACCGGCGTCGACTGCGACGAGGAGGTCGCGCTCACCACGCGATACGTCCAGCGCGAGACTGCCGACGGTGTCGTCGTCGAGACGACCTGCGAAGCTGTCTAGGTCGGCACGTTTTAGGGCCCGGCCCTGTTCGGCCGAGACATGGCCGAGGACAACGCAGACGACCCCGCAGAGAGCGAAACCGAGACCGACGACGACGAGCAGTCCTTTCGCGAGCGCGTCGAGGAGATTCGCCAGGAGCGCGCCGAAGAGGGCGACGGCGAGGGCCCGCCCGGCATGGCCGACGCCCCCGGCGGCATGGGCGGTGGGCCCGGCATGGGTGGCGGCGGTGGCAACCCGTTCGCGCAGATGATGAGCGGGATGATGGGTGGCGGTCCTGGCGGCCCCGGCGGCCGACCCGGCGAAGAGAACGAGGGCTCCGAGGGCGTCGAACGCGAACTTCGCAAACTCCGTGACGAGGTCCACGACCTGCGCCGGTCTGTCGACCGGATCGCTGACGCACTCGACGACTGACCCGGGTCGCTGGTGGGCCGGTTCCACGAACATTTTTTCGGGGCCGACGACGCGGCCAGCGACGCGACTCGTGGTCACTCGACGCACGCGTCACGACGGTCAGTGAGCGTCGTGACTGCTCGCCGGCGGGGGAAGCCGTCGGTCGGGCCGGGCTACTCCTCGTAGGCCAGATTCATCAGCCACTGCGTGAACCGGTCGGTCCGCTCGTCGATGTTCTCCTCACCGACGAACGGCGAGAGCATGTCGCCGGCCATCAACAGCGAGAAGTCCAGATCGGCGGCCGTCGGCGCCAACAGGTACGTGTTGTGGCCGTCGTACACCGTCTCCTCGCGGTCGATGAGGTCCCGGTCGACGAGTGTCTGGGCGATCCGACTGCCGGTCCGCGAACTCACGTCCAGTTCCTTCCAGAACTCGCTTTGGTGGATACCGCCGCTCTCGCGGACGAGTTCGAGCCCACGGCGTTCGTCCTCCGAGAGGTCCTCGGGCGTCGCGCTCATGGCTGGCGGTGGGACACCGGCGCGGTTAAAGGTGACCCTCGGGCGCCGCGATGTCGCGAAATTGCGTCCGGCAGGGTGGGCCGTCGGCGTACCGAAACGTGGCGTCGGACCCCAGTGCGATCAGCGACGAGGACCGCGTTCCGAACCCGTCGCCGTGGACACACGCCCCGACGTGGTGGTCTGCGAGCCACTCGCTCGCCCGATCCAGCCACTCGCTGGCGCGCTCGGTGGGCCGGGCGGTCAACGCGTCCCGAAGCGTCTCTGCGACGCGCATCTGTCGTCGACTCGCCGCCGGCCGATCTCGTGAGGCGGCATAGGTGCCGTCCGCGCCGACGTTGACGACGACGTGGACGCCGCGCGCGAGCGACCGGACCCGGAGACGGCCGGTCCACTCGATCAGGACGGCTCGCTGCCGGTCGGCCATCAGCATGCTGAACGGGGCGAACGCGCGGCGATCGAGGTCGCGCTCGACGGTCCGCAGCGCCGCGGCGAGCGTCGGTTGGGCGAGGGCATCCGCGACGAGGCGGCCACGCGAGCGGTCGCCCGCAGGCCCATCGGTCCACCGGTTCGCGAGAGCGACGACCAGCCCCGCCGCGGAGGACCCGATCCAGGTGCCGCCCGCCTCGCGGTCGCGCGGGGCCACGACGACGGGATCGGACCCGCGCGCTCGCGGCGGCTCTGCGGGGCGGTCGAGCGCCTCGTCGCGGTTCGCGGCGACCGCGACCGCCGCGTCCGCCAGCACCCGGTGGGCGCAGACGATCGTACACACGTCCGGACGTGCGCGCGCCGGTGAGAAAAAACTCGCCCCGGTGATCGATCCCGCCGAGGATTCGTTGTCCCCAACGAATATTTTACTGCGTCTCCTGGTGGAACTGTGTCACGTGGTCGACGCCGGGCCGAACGGGTCCTCGAACACTCGCCAACGGCTCAGATCCGTCTGAACGACGGACAGATCGAGTACGCCAACCGGGCCGCTCGTGAGTTGTTCGAGCGGTCGGATCTGGTCGGTGAGCCACTGGGTGTCGCCGTCGACCCGCCCGACCGCGAACGCGTCCGGACCGCGCTCGACGACTGTGTCGATCGGGCGTCACTCTCTTTTCGAACGCCCGACGGCCGTCGGATCGACAGCGAATGGCGACGCACCGACAGGGGCGCACTCGTCGGGAGTCTCCGCGACGTGACCGACCGACACGAGCGACGGGCGGACCTGGAACGGGACAGTGCGATCCTCGATAGCCTGTTGGCGGGCCTGCCGATGTCGATCTACGTCAAAGATCGCCGGAGCCGACACGTCCGCGTCAGCGACGACATGCTCTGTACGAACCCCGAGTCGACGATCACCGGCCCGGCGGGCAAGGCCCACCACCACACTGCCGACATCGTCGGGAAGTCCGATTTCGATCTGTACGACCCCGCGTTCGCTGCCGCGGCGGTCGCTGAAGACCGCGTGGTGATGGCGACCGAGGAGTCGATGATCGACGAACTCGCGGAG
This sequence comes from Halococcoides cellulosivorans, assembly GCF_003058365.1. Classification (NCBI taxonomy): domain Archaea; kingdom Methanobacteriati; phylum Methanobacteriota; class Halobacteria; order Halobacteriales; family Haloarculaceae; genus Halococcoides; species Halococcoides cellulosivorans. Next base: position 690,743 of record NZ_CP028858.1, read on the forward strand.
TCGACGACGAACCTCGGTGAGACCATCATCACGCGCACGAGCAAGGTCCCCCGATACGACGCCGAGGGCAACGTCGTCGGCATCGTCGGCGTCACCCGGGACGTCACCGAGCGCGAACAGACCCGGCGTGACCTCGAACGGCAGAACGACCGCCTCGAAGCGTTCACCGAGGTGCTCGCTCACGACCTTCGGAACCCCCTCGAAGTCGCCCGGGGGAACGTCGATTTACTCGCTGAGTCGGTCGATCACGCTGCCGTCGGGGCCATCGGCCGGTCGCTCGACCGGATGTCCGAATTGATCGGTGAGATCCACTCGTTCGTCCTGGAGGGCCGGACCGTCGACGACCCCAACGCGGTGGCTCTCGCATCCGTCGCACACCGGGCCTGGGACTCCGTCGCGACCGACGGCGCGACACTCGACGTGCGGACGACCCGAACGATTCGGGCCGACCCCGACCGTCTCGTTCGACTGCTGGAGAACCTCTACCGGAACGCGATCGAACACGGGACGACCGACGGGTCGGTCACCGTCGCCGTCGCGGACCTGCCCGACGGGTTCGTGGTCGTCGACGACGGTCCGGGCATTCCGGCCGGCGAGCGCGACCGGGTGTTCGAGCGTGGCGTGAGTACCCGATCCGGGAACACCGGGTTCGGACTCGCCATCGTCGAGACCATCGCGTCCGCTCACGGCTGGTCGGTCGGTCTCACGGCCGATCCGCCGGTCGAACTCGGGGGTGCGGCGGTCACGATCACCGGCGTCGTCCGCGTGGAAGACTAGAACAGATGGACCATCGCGACGGCGACGTTGCTCAGGACGATCACGCCACCGAAGGCGTTGATGCCCAGAAACCACCCGCGCCAGGCCGGGACCGTCTCGACGACCGGACGCATCGCGAGCAAGACGAGGCCGACGATCAGGACGACGGCCGCTTTCGTCGCGATCATCAACATCGGGTCGTGGATCAACAGCGCCCGGATGAGCGGGTTCGCTTCGAGTGCGAAGGTGCCCGACGCCGCCGACGCGACGAGTGTCGAGACGACGTCACCGAAGCCCCAGATTATCACTATCGATACGACGAGTTCGCCGTAGTCGGGCCACTTCCACTCGATCGGGACTCGGTTGTTTGTTAAGCTCATCCTTCCTACCCTCTCTGTTCTCTCGCATCCCTCATTAAGTCGCTGTTCCTGTTATTGATACTAATTTTCCACGGTGGGGGGCCTGAATCCTCCGAGCGGATCGGTGGCGAACCGCGGCGTTTTTGACACCGACCGACCTACGTGACCACATGACATGTGCTCGGTGCGGGGGCCCACTGGAGACGTTCGAACTCGGGGGACGACGGGCGGTCGTCTGTGCGGACTGTGGGTACGTGGACACGGCCGTCGGGCACGAACCGGCGCGCAACGGCGACGAGGAGTCCTGGGATCGGGCCATCGAACGGTTCATCGAGAAGTTCGGAGACACTGTCGAGTGACGAATCGAAACCACAGTCGGTAAACCGAACTGACGCGTACGACCGCTATGAATTCGGTCAGTGTCATCGGCTGTGGAAACATGGGGAGTGCCCTGATCCGCGGCCTCGCGGACACCGAGTACACAGTGACGGCGTGTGACGTCGACGAGGCAGCACTGGAGGCCGTCGCCGGAGCTGCCGATCGAACGACCGCGGACATCGACGAGGCGGCGGCAGCCCCGCTGGTCGTGCTCGCGGTCAAACCCGACGTGATCACGACCGTCCTCGACGCGCTCGACCTCTCGGCCGACCAGACGCTGTGTTCGGTCGCCGCCGGCGTCGAGACCGACGTGCTCGCCGCGCGGACCGATGCGACGGTCTGTCGGTTGATGCCGAACCTCGCGGCGGAGTACGGTGAGATGGCCGCCGCGATGACGCCGCCGGGCGTCGACGACGCGCGCGCGGTGTTCGCGTCACTCGGCACGGTCGTCGAACTCGACGAGGAGTTGATGCATCTCGCGACGGCGATCAACGGCAGCGGGCCCGCGTTCGTCTTCTATCTCATCGACGCGATGCAGACGGCGGGCGTCGAGGGCGGGATGGACCCCGACGACGCGCGGGCGCTGGCCACCCAGACGTTCCGTGGCGCGGCCGAGACGATCCAGCGGTCCGATCGCCGCATCGAGGCGTCGATCGACGCGGTCTGCTCGCCCAACGGCACGACCATCGAGGGAATGCACGTGCTCTGGGACGGGGACTGTGCCGACCAACTCCAGTCCGCGATCACCGCCGCCGAGCACCGCTCGAAAGAACTCGCCGCGGAGGTCGACCATGAGTGAGTTCGACGCGAGCGTCGACCCCGAGGTCGTCGAACGGACACGCGAGCGGGCGGCGAGCGCCGATCGCGTCGTCGTCAAGGCGGGCACCAACTCCCTGACCGACGCCGATTCGAATCTCGACGACGACAAACTCGACAAACTGGTCGACGACATCGCGGACCTTCGAAATCGCGGCCGCGAGGTCCTGTTGGTCTCCTCGGGTGCGATCGGCGCAGGCCACGGGCGCGTCGAGGCCCCGACCGACACCGTCGAGGCCGCCCAGGCGCTGTCGACGGTCGGCCAGAGCCACCTGATGCGCCGCTACACCGAGAGTTTCGAGCGGTACGATATGACCGTCGCGCAGGTGTTGGTCACGCAGGCGGACATCGACGATCCAGAGCGGTTCACGAACTTCCGGAACACGATCGAGACGCTGTTCGAGTGGGGTGTCGTCCCGATCGTCAACGAGAACGACGCGATCGCGATCGAAGAGATTCAGATCGGTGACAACGACATGCTCTCGTCGGCGGTCGCGATGGGTGTCGACGCGGATCTGCTGGTGACGCTCACCGACGTCGACGGCGTCTATACGGGCCATCCCGATCGCGATCCCACCGCCCGGAAAATCGCAGCGGTCGGTGAAAATTACGCCGAGGTCCAGGATCTCGTCCAGGACAGCGCGACCGACGGGTTCGGGGGGATCATCACCAAAGTCGAGGGCGCGCGTCGCGTGAACGAACACGGGATCCCCGCGGTCGTCGCTGGCTCTGCGGAGCCCGACGTGCTGGATCGGATCGCCGACGGGGAGTCGGTCGGGACGATCTTCGTGCCCGTGAACGGGGAGTAGGTCTCGTTCTCGGGGGTTCGGTTTGAACAATGTTTCCCGTCCATTTGCCAGTGTACAGATAAACATGAGAGTAATATTTCGGTATAGACCATCTGTAGAGGTCATTTGAAGCCAATAGATCCGTTTTGGGAATCTCACGAGAATTGTGTAGCTGGGTCTGGATAGATCTATAGTTTCGGACGATCACAGAACTGAACGCGACGATTATGCGCCATCCGCCACTCTCAATACTCTCATCGAGTCTTACACTTGTCGGCATATTATCAAAATATTTAGGTTGTTGACAACATCTGTTGATGAGTATGTCCGGAACTACTGAATCTCGTGGTGAACGATGGTCGCTACGGATAGGGGCATTAGCTTTAATTATACAGTTGATGTTTTTTCAGAATAGTTTTGGCTTGATCCCCGAATTTGGACTCCCGAGTCCTCTCGCTGATTTCCTCGCAATCGGGCTATTGTCAATTGCAGTCGTTTGCTGCAGTTATTGGTTGTATCGACGCCTTCGGCGGATTTGAGCTTTTTCGAAAGGCATTCTGGGAGGCGTATATTGCATTAAAGTAATATATTTTTGAATATAATGGCTGATTGGGTGACCAAATACGGTCCGTCGACTGAAACTCGGACGGACGTGCAGGAAGTTCGCTTGATCGAGGTGGGGGCGCTGCTAGAGTTGCTCGAAACTCGCCTCAGAGAGCCAGCGTTCACGCTCGGACCGAGTGGGGCCGAGGAACCTGGTGTCCAGGACTTCTTCGCGGAAAGTGGAACCCTTTCGACGGCGGATGTTCAGGAACGACTTAGCCGATAAGCGCCCGCATCGGCTGCTGACTGAGTGATTGCACTGAGTCGGTTCCCTCACCGATCGGTGACGATTCGAAGCACGTCCTCGTCGCGGAGTTCGTGGTCGGGGCCGACCTGCTGGTCCTCGTGCTGGGCGCTCTCGCCCCGGACGCGGCCGAACTGGAACCCGTCCTCGAAGCGGCCGCTGAGTTTCGCACACGCGTCGCTCGTGCGGTCACAACGCCGCGAACACGATGCCGACGACGATCGACCCGAGTGCGAGGCCGAGATAGATTCCGGCTCGCGCGATTGGGCCACGGAGGAGCGACGGTCGACGGTCGAGAAACGTTTCCGGGGTCGCGTCGACGACGAACGCGTCCGGGCCGCCGACGACGAGGTCTCCGTCTCGCCGTTCGACGGTCCCGTGGACACAGCCGGTCGTGCCTGCCGGCACGTACCGCTGTTCGTATCTGACGACGCCTGAGCCCTCCGGTTCCGGGAGCCACTCCTCGGCCACGAACGCGCGTACGTCTGCCGGGAGGTCCTCGGGGGTGTCGTCGAACAGCAGGGAACTCCGATACCGGTCGGTGTGATCGCTCGTCGTGAGGACGTCGATCGCCTCCGGATCGACCGCGACCGACGTCGATTCGCCCTCGACGGTAAAGGGGGTCACGAGGGTCTCGTTCGAGTACGGGACCGCGTTGTCGCTCGGGCCGAGATAGACGTCCAGGAAGACGGCGACGCAGTCGCCGATCCCGATCGGGATGTCCAGCGGGTCTGGGGCGTCGAGCGTCCCGACGACGGTCGCTTCCTCGCCGGGCGAGACCGCCGACGGCGGCACCGGGGTCGTTGCCTCGATCCGGCGGCGGCGCCGATACTCGCGGTGCCCACGGCGCAGCTCTCGCCCTGCGAGATAGACCGCGGCGAGGCCGGTGGCGACGGCCACGATTCCGAGATACAGAAACATCTCACCACGTATTGTTCTGAGCGCCGACATAATGCTGACGGTTGCTCGTCAGCCTGACGCCCGGGCTCACCGATCGGTGACGATCCGGAGGACGTCTTCGTCGCGGAGTTCGTGGTCGGGCCCGACCTGCTGGTCCTCATGCTGGGCGCTCTCGCCGCGGACGCGCCCGAACTGGAACCCGTCTTCGAACCGCCCGCCGAGTTTCTCGCAGGCGTCTTCGACGGTGTCGCCCGCGCGGAGAATCAGCGGTTCGTCGTAGTCGACCCCGCGACCGGGCTTGTCCATGTAGATCCGGATCAGGCCGAGTTCCTCCCAGATCCGATCGGTCAGCCCGTCGAGACCGCGTTCGTCGGTCGCCGAGATGAAAATCGCCTCCTCGGGATCGACACCCACCTCGCGCAGATCCGCCTCGACGCCTTCGATCAGCCCCGGTTCGAGGAGGTCGGCTTTGTTGACCGAGACCAGCGAGGGGAGGTACTCACGGTTGTCCATCAGGCCGTCGATGAGTTCGTCGACGGTAATCTGCTCACCGATCGTGAGGACCGCGTTGACGTAGCCGTGCTCGCGGACGACGCTCTTGATCGTCTCCTCGTCGAGCTCCAGATCGACGGTCGCGTTCACCTCGATGCCGCCCTGCTGTTTGACTCGAATCGACACCCGCGGGGGCTCGGTGTCCAGCCGAACCTTGTTCGCATACAGTTCGTCGCGCAGGCGCTCGTACTGTTCGATCTCGAACGCCGAGAGCACGAACAAGACGAGATCCGCGGTCCGGACGACCGAGAGCACCTGGGTCCCGCCGCCGCGGCCGTCGGCCGCGCCCTCGATCAGGCCCGGCACGTCGAGCAACTGGATGTTCGCGCCGCGATACTGGAGCATGCCGGGGTTGACCGACAGCGTCGTGAACTCATACGAGCCGACCTCGCTGTCGGCGTTCGTGAGGGCGTTGATCAGCGTGGACTTCCCGACGCTGGGAAAGCCCACGAGCGCGACCGTCGCGTCGCCGGTCTTCTCGACGGCGTATCCGGGACCGCCGCCGGACCCCGACTGCTGGACTTCGAGCTTCTCTTTCTTTTCCGCGAGTTTGGCCTTGAGCCGGCCGATGTGCGCCTCGGTGGACTTGTTGTAGGGCGTGCTGGCGATCTCCTCTTCGAGTTCCCGGATCTCCTCCTCGAGCCCCATCGTCAGGCTCTCCGTCGGTCCCGATCAAAAACGTGTTCTTCGGGGCCGGTCCGGGTGTGGGCTCACGTGGACTCCCGAAATACCGATCGGACACGAAAAGAGGCGGCTCTACTCGTCGAGTTCGTCGAACAGCTCACGATCCTCTTCGATAATCCGACGAACTCGGGCTCGGAGGTCTCGTGAATCGTCGTCCGGCGATTCTTTCAACGTCGTAAATATCCCTATGCGGGCTGGGATAGAAAACGTTTGAACATCGAGCTACCGAGCCATCGGAGGTCTGCCCCTTTTCAGGACCCCGTCAGCCCGTGACGCCGTGCCCGTCGTTCGGTGGCCTTAAGTGAGGGGACGCGAACAGACAGTCACGCATCGTGCAGGGAGACCGGCTCCCGAGTCCCACAGCGGGCGTCAGTACCAGACAGCGCGTCGTGGTAGCCAAGCGGCCCAAGGCGCATGGTTGCTAACCATGTGGCGTGAAGCCTCCGGGGTTCGAATCCCCGCCACGACGGTTCACCACACCCACACATGAGTGCAGACAACCCAGACGCGGACGAGAGCGAGGACGAGGATCTTCGCTACTTCGTCCGGATCGAACAGACAGACCTCGACGGGACGAAATCCGTCGAGCGTGCCCTTTCGGACATGGACGGCATCGGCCGTCGGGCCGCTCGACTCATCGCCGACGAGGTCGGCATCGACCGACGCGAGACGCTCGGCCGGCTCGAAGACGACACGATCGAGTCGATCGTCGATCACGTCGAGAACTTCGCTGACCACGTCCCCGAGTGGATGGCCAACCACCAGAACGACTTCTTCTCCGGTGAGACGACTCACGAGATCGGCAACGACCTCGAACTCACCCGACGACAGGACGTCAACCGGATGAAGATGATCGACTCCTACAAGGGCGTTCGCCACAAGCGCGGCCAGAAGGTTCGTGGCCAGCGCACCAAATCGACGGGCCGGTCCGAAGGGACGATCGGCGTCAACGTCGAGGCCATCAAGGAAGAACAGGCCGAGATGGAAGCCGCAGAGGAGGATGACGAATGAGCCTCGGATCCAACACCGCCTTCTACGAGACGCCGAACCACCCGTTCCAGGGTGAACGCATCGCAGACGAGAGCCGTCTCGTCGGTGAGTACGGGCTGAAGAACAAACAGGAGCTCTGGCGCGCCCAGTCCGAACTGCGTGGCTACCGCCGCGAGGCCCGAAAGCTTCTCGGCCGGTCGGCCGACGAACGCGAGGCCGAGGAGTTCCTCAGCCGGTTGAAGCGGCTGGGCATCCTCGACGAGCAGGACAGTCTCGACGACGTCCTCTCGCTCGAAGTGACGGACGTGCTCGAACGCCGCCTCCAGACGGTCGCCTACCGGAAGGGCCTGGCGAACACGATCGATCAGGCCCGACAGTTCGTCACCCACGGTCACGTGACGATCGAGGGCCAACGCCAGACGCGTCCCTCCCGGAAGGTCGCCGTCGCGGAGCAGACTCTCGTTTCGTTCGACGAGCACAGTCCGCTCGCGGACGAACTCCACCCCGAACGTGCGGAGGAAGCCTGATCATGTCCGACTCACGATGGGCGGTCGCTCACGTACACGCATCGTTCAACAACACCATCATGACTGTGACTGACCTCACGGGCTCGGAGACGCTGGCGAAGTCCTCCGGTGGGACCGTCGTCAAGCAGAACCGCGACGAGGCCTCGCCGTATGCCGCGATGCAGATGGCCGAGGAAGTCGCCGAGAACGTCCTCGCGCAGGGCATCGACGGCGTCCACGTCCGTGTCCGCGGCCCCGGTGGGAACGAGCAGACGAACCCGGGTCCGGGCGCGCAGGCCACGATCCGGGCACTCGCCCGTGCGGGCCTGGAGATCGGTCGAATCGAAGACGTGACCCCGATCCCGCACGACGGGACGCGCAGTCCGAAATCGAGCGGGTTCTAGCATGGCCGAGTACGACGTCACGTTCATCGAGCACGACCACGATCGCGCCCGGTTTCTCGTCCGGGGCATCACGCCCGCGTTCGCGAACGGCATCCGCCGCGCGATGGTCGCGGACGTGCCCACGTTCAGCGTGGACACGATCCGCGTCATCGAGAACACCAGCGTGATGTTCGACGAGCAGATCGGCCTCCGTCTGGGGCTGGTCCCGCTGACGACCCCCGAGTCGGGCTACGTCGAGGGTGACACCGTCACGCTCTCTCTGGACGTCTCCGGGCCGGCGACGGCCTACTCGGGCGATCTGGTCTCGACGGACGAGGCGATCGTGCCGGCCAACGACGAGATTCCGGTCATCGACCTCAAAGAAGACCAGCGGATCGAACTCGAAGCCGAGGCGGTGCTCGACTCCGGGCGGACCCACGCCAAACACCAGGGTGGCGTCGCGGTCGGCTATCGACACCTCCAGCGTGTCGTCGTCGAGGGCGACCGGGAGGCCTACGCCGACGACGAACGCCAGATCGTGCGCGGCGTCGTCGAGGACGACGGCGAGTTGATCCCGACCGAGGAGTTCGATCACGACCTGACCGAACTGTACCCGGACAAAGCAGTCCACGTCGAGGACATCGAGAACGCGTTCGTGTTCCACGTCGAGACCGACGAGTCGTTCTCGGCGGAACGCCTGGTGCTCGACGCCGTCGAATCTCTGGGGAATCGCGCGGACCAATTGAACGACGCAGTCCAACTGTAAGATGACTCACCACACCCCCGAGACGACCGGCGCTGCCCGAGACGGTGCGAGCGTCGCGTCCGTCCCGACCGAAAGGGGTATGTGGGTCGATCGGAAACCAATCGATGCGCGCAGGGATAGCCAAGTCAGGCCAACGGCGCAGCGTTCAGGGCGCTGTCCCGTAGGGGTCCGCAGGTTCAAATCCTGCTCCCTGCACTTTTCAGGAGGGACGTTATGAGTAATACTAATTCGAGACTCCACAGTCTCATCGCCGACCTGAAGGCGGCCGCCCGGCGGTCCGGCGGGGACGTCTGGGGCACGGTCGCAGACCGACTCGAGAAACCCCGGCGCACACACGCCGAAGTCAACCTGGGGCGGATCGACCGCTACGCCCAGGACGACGAGACCGTCGTGGTGCCGGGCAAGGTCCTCGGGGCTGGCGCACTCCAGACGGAGGTTCGCGTCGCCGCAGTGGACTTCTCCGGGACGGCTGAGACGAAGATCGAACAGTCCGGCGAGACGCTCTCGCTCGAAGAAGCCCTCATCCGCAACCCCGAGGGCTCGAACGTCCGGGTGATCCGATGAACGCCAACACCTTCGAGGCCGACGCGGTGATCGACGCCAAGGACTGCATCCTCGGGCGGGTCGCCAGCACGGTCGCCGAACGCGCGCTCGACGGCGAACGGATCGCCGTCGTCAACGCCGAAGACGCCGTCATCACGGGTGACGACGAGGACATCGTCGAGACCTTCCGGACCCGTGTCGAGATCGGCTCCGATCGGGGGCCGCGCTCGGTCAAGCGACCGGACGCGCTGTTCAAGCGATCGATCCGGGGAATGTTGCCCCACAAGAAGCCTCGCGGTCGGACCGCTCTGGAGAACGTCCGGGTGTACGTGGGCAACCCCTACGACGACTCCGGGACGGTTCTGGAGGACACCTCGCTGGATCGGCTCTCGAACATCCGGTTCGTCCAGCTGGGCGAGGTCAGCGAACGCATTGGAGGCTCCGTGACATGGTAACGAACACCTCAGGCAAGAAGAAGACCGCCGTCGCCCGCGCGACCGTCTCCGAGGGTGACGGCCGCGTCCGTATCGGTTCCCGCCCGGTCGAACTGGTCGACCCGGAGCTGGCGAAACTCAAGATGCTCGAGCCGTTCCGCATCGCCGCCGACGACCTGCGCGAAGCCGTCGACGTCGAGGTGACCGTCGAGGGCGGTGGCGTGATGGGCCAGGCCGACGCGGCCCGGACCGCCATCGCGCGCGGCCTCGTCGAACACACCAACGACGCGGAACTCCGGGACGCCTTCATGTCGTTCGACCGCACCCTGCTGGTCAACGACGTGCGCCAGCCCGAGGCCAAGAAGTGGGGCGGTCCCGGCGCCCGCGCTCGATACCAAAAATCTTACCGCTAAGGTGATCGGAACATGATGGTACCGGTCCGATGTTTCACCTGTGGCACCGTCGTCGCCGACGAGTGGGAGGAGTTCAAAGACCGCGCCCGCGAGGGCGACGAGGATCCCGAAGCCGTCCTGGACGAGCTCGGGGTGGACCGACACTGCTGTCGGCGCATGCTCGTCTCGCATAAGGACCTCGTCGATATCGTGGCCCCCTACCAATAATGCCCCCCCAAACGACCAGCAGATACGAGAAAGCCCGTATGCTCGGCGCGCGGGCGCTGCAGGTGGCATACGGGGCACCGGTACTGATCGACACCGACCAGACCCAGCCGATCCTCATCGCCGCCGAGGAGTACGACGCTGGCGTCCTCCCGTTTACGATCAACAGAGAGCAATAGCGAATACACTCAATCCATGACACTTATCACCGACGTACGACTGCGACGCATCCTCGACTCGCGCGGAAACCCGACCGTCGAAGCGGAAGTCACCACCGAGAACGGTGGCTTCGGCCGCGGTGCGGCCCCGAGCGGTGCCTCCACGGGCGAGCACGAAGCGATCGAACTGCCGGCGAGCGAGGCCATCGCGACGGCCCGCGACCACGTCGTCCCCCGCCTGGAGGGCGAGGTGTACGCCGCCGACCAGCGCGCGGTCGACGGTGTGCTCCACGCCGCCGACGGCACGGAGAACTTCTCGGAGATCGGTGCGAACTCCGCGGTCGCGATCAGCATGGCCGCCGCGAAGGCCGCGGCCGACGAACTCGGCCTCCCGCTGTACCAGCACCTCGGTGGCGCGTTCCGTGGTGACCAGTTCCCCACGCCGCTGGGCAACGTGGTCGGCGGTGGCGAACACGCCGAGGAAGCGACCAACATCCAGGAGTTCCTCTCGGCTCCGGTCGGCGCACCGAGCGTCACGGACGCGATCTTCGCGAACGCGGAGGTTCACGACCGGATCAGTTCGATCCTCGAAGAGCGAGGCATTCCCTGTAACAAAGGCGACGAGGGCGCGTGGGCCCCGCCGATCGGCGACGACGAGGCCTTCGAGGTCCTCGAAGAGGCCACCAACGAGGTCGGCGAGGAGTTCGGCTTCGAAATTTCGTTCGGCCTCGACATGGCCGCCGCGGAGATGTACGACGCCGACGCCGACGAGTACGTCTACGAGGGCGAGTCGAATCGATCGACCGACGAGCAGATCGACTACGTCGTCGAGATGGTCGAGGAGTACGACCTCGCCTACGTCGAGGACCCCCTCGACGAGAACGACTTCGAGGCGTTCGCGGAACTGACCGACCGGGTCGGCGACCAGACGCTGATCTGTGGCGACGATCTCTACGTGACGAACGTCGAGCGCCTGCAGGAGGGCATCGACCTGGGGTCGTCGAACTCGATTCTGATCAAGCCCAACCAGATCGGCACGCTCTCGGACGCGGTCGACGCGATCGAACTCGGTGCCGAGAACGGCATCGAGTCGGTCGTCTCGCACCGCTCCGGTGAGACCGAAGACACGACGATCGCACACCTGGCCGTCGGCGCCGCCGCGCCGTACATCAAGACCGGAACGGTCGCCGGCGAGCGCACGGCCAAGCTGAACGAACTCATCCGCATCGAGGAGTCCGCCTGATATGAGCGACGACGAGGAGCAAGCCCAGACCGAGGAATCGTCCGACGACGCGCCAGTCGTCGAAGAATCGCCCGACGAGACCGTCGGGGACGAAATCGTCGAGGAGGCCGCCGAGGCCCAGGCCGCCGCCGAAGCGGCCGACGAGGATGACGTCGAGCCTGCGGGAGACGAGACCGAGGGCGCCGATACGGCGCCTTCGGACGCCCCCGCGCAGCCCGCCGAGGACGTCATGCCCGAGGGCGAGGCTGCGGACCTGCTGATCCCCGTCGAGGACTACCTCGGCGCGGGGGTCCACATCGGGACCCAGCAGAAAACCGACGACATGGAGCGGTTCATCCACCGCGTCCGGACCGACGGCCTCTACGTCCTCGACGTCAGCCGCACGGACGAGCGCATCCGCACGGCCGCGAGTTTTCTCGCGAACTACGACCCCGAGCAGATCCTCGTGGCCTCCTCGCGGCAGTACGGCCGCTACCCGGCCGAGAAGTTCGCGGACGCCGTCGGGGCCCGCGCCCGGACCGGCCGATTCATCCCGGGGACGCTGACCAACCCCGACTACGAGGGCTACATCGAGCCGGACGTCGTGGTCGTCACCGACCCGATCGGTGACGCTCAGGCCGTCAAGGAAGCCATCACGGTCGGCATCCCGGTCATCGCGATGTGTGACTCCAACAACACCATCGGGAACGTCGATCTCGTGGTGCCGACGAACAACAAGGGCCGCAAGGCGCTGTCGGTCGTCTACTGGCTGCTCGCCAACGAGACGCTCGACCGCCGCGGCGCCGAACCGGCGTACGCGCTGGCCGACTTCGAGAGCGACCTGTAGACTTCGGGCGGCTTGCTTCTCGTCGCTCGGTTCGTGAGTCTGAAACGCCTGTCTCTCCTGGCGGTACTGTGACCGACATCGAGCCAATAGCGTGGACAGAGGGTGGCTACGCCGACCCGGAACGTGACCTCGACGCCGCGAGCGTCGCTGAGATGGCCCATCAGAGTGCCCACCTCCTCCATCAGCACGGCCTCCGCGCGGGCGGGCGCCTCGCCGTGGTCGACGGTGTGGGCCCGTCGCTGCCTGCCGTGCTCGGGACGCTCGCGGCCTGGAGCCTGGGCGCACGCGTGTGCGTCGAGCCTGGCGACGCCGACGTCGCCTTCGCGCCGACCGGCCACGCCCTCGACGCCGACCCGGCCCGTCGGGTCGTCCGGTACGGCGGTGATCCGCCACCCGACGCGATCGGCTTCGAGCGCCACCTCTGGGGGGAGAACACCGTTCCGCCACCGGAATCTGTCGGCCCGGAGACGCCGGCGGTCGACGGGGTCGATCACGCGACGGTCGCCGCGGCGGCCCGCGCGGTCGCCGCGGAGTCCGACGCCGAGCACGTGACGATCGAGGGATCGATCGACGGGCCCGCCGCGCTCGTCGCCGCGTGCGCGGTGCCGGTCGTCGCGGGCCGCTGGGTGGGGCCAGAGGGGACTCCGATCGACCGCGAGCGCGTGGAGCGCGCGCTCGACGAGGCGTCGGGGTGAACTGACCCCGGGTTCGATCGGTCGTCTCGACGCACCGTTCCGCCCGCCGCCAGCTTCAGGGCCGCTCGGGTCTGTCACTCGGATATGCAGCCACGAACGTTCCTTCGTCTCGACGGGGCCGCCGTCTTCGCGCTGGCGGTCGGCGGGTACCTCTGGCTCGACGGCCCGATCTGGATGCTCCTCGTCCTGGCGCTGGCGCCCGATCTGTCGATGGTCGTCTACCTCGCGGGCCCGCGGGTCGGGAGTCTGGGCTACAACGTCGTCCACAGCTATACGGTCCCGCTCGCGATCGGCGCGGCGGGCGTCTGGCTGGACGCGCGACTCGCCCTCTTGATCGCGCTGATCTGGATCGGGCATATCGGCGCGGATCGGCTGGTCGGCTACGGCCTGAAATACGAGTCTGGATTCACAGAGACGCATCTCTCGACGCAGCCGGTTCCGACCGAGGTACTCGACGAGACGTAGTGCTCTCCCGACCGTGGTTCACTCCGGACGGACGCCACGAGCGTCGCGGCCAGACCGACCGATCGGTCGTTGCTCACCGCACGTTTAACTGGCCGCCGTGCCTTTCTGGAATCATGAGCATCGACGCGGACGATTCCCGGGAGGAAACCGGTGTCCTCCCCGTCGACATTTCGCTCACCCTCGGTGAGGGTGGTGAGTTGTGGGTCGCACGCGACGAGGACACGGGTGTCACCTCCCAGGGCCCGACCCGCGAGGCCGCCCTCGACAACCTCGACGAGGCGGTGGCTGGCTATCGTGGGGCTGGTGAACCGCCGAGCGATGCGGACCTCCGCGAGGCGGGCATCGATCCGGAGCGCAACGAGTCCGGGTCGATCGACGAGTCGGATATCTTCGAGTGAGCGATGACTCGCGGACCGTTTTCCGGGGTCGAGGTCGTCACTGAGATGGTGAACAGCGGGATTTTCGAGTGGGATCGGACGACCGGTGATCACGCGATCCTTCGATGGGAACCACCCGCAGATCACGACAGTGACGCTCGAACCGTTCCCGTCCCACTGCACGACGAACTCGATCGCGGCACGCTCAGGAGCATTGCCGATCAGGCGGGGGCGCGGGAGTTCGATGCGTTCTGTGAGTGGATCGACCGAAATCGCTGAGAACTGTCCCGCTCGCCCGTCTCACTCCGGCCGAACGTACGCCGCGAGCGTCGCGACGATGCCGAGCAGCCAGCCGACCGGGACCGACAGCATGACCCAGAGCGCGACGATGGTCGCGCCCTCCAGGTCGAACGTTCGGACGAACCAGTCTCTGACGCCCAGCGGCGCGAGAACGTGCGCTCGTCCCCACGCGGCGATCGAGGAACTCAGTGGCTCGATCACCTCGTAGACGGGCGCGTAGAAGAGTGCGGCGACGACCGGCGGGAGGACGAATGCGGTCACCGCCAGCGGGTACGCGATCACGACCGTCGAGACCCGGCCCCCGTAGGTGCCCGTGAGGTAGGCTCCGCCCGCGGCGACGACGGCGACGACGCTCGCCACCGCGACCGCGAGGAATCCGCCCGCGACGACGCCGAGTTCGTATCTGACGAGCAGGCTCAACCCGCCCCAGGCGATCGCCGCCAGCACGAGTACGCCGACCAATCCGATCCGGGTGGCCAGCGAGTCGAGTTTGACCGCCTGAAACCGGATCACGTAGCCCGCGAGGACGAACGGATAGAGCACGGCGATGACGACGGCCCCGATCGCCGCCCAGAGCCGATAGGTGGCCATGCCGGCGGTCGTCGAGGGCTTCCACTTGCCGAGCACCGACTGACTGGCGTTCAACTGTCTGGGATAGCGGATCTCCATCCAGGTCTCGTGCAGCCGCTTGAGATCGACCACCAGCCCGCCGACGAGGCCTGTCCCGCTCCCGTTGCTCATAGCTACAGTTCGGGCGCCCCCCGCTTATCGTTCACGACTCTCCACGATCGGAAGGATTTCTGGCTCTCGGCGTGTCGATCCCGGTGTGCCATCGTTTCGGGACCTCGAACGGGCCGCGTACTGTCCGCGCCAGCAGTACTACCACGAGCGTCGCGACGCCGAGCCGACGGTGCCAGAGCGCGTCACGGCCCGCCGCGCGATCGCCTTCGAGTACGAGCGCCTCCTTGCCGACCGGGTGGCCCGCCGCGAGGCTCCGCTCGCGGTCGACCCCGCGGTCTGGCGCGAGCGCATGGACCGCGCTCGCGAGCGATGCGATCGCTTTGCCGACCTGGTCGATCCCCCGGCGACGGAGGTGTACATCGAGGGCAGCGATGCCGGCGGCATCGTCCACAAACTCCTCACCGACCCGCCCGAACCGGTGCTCGTCAGCGCGGGCACCCCACCGGAGACCGGGGTGTACGACCCGCAATCCGTCCGGGCGACCGCCGCCGCACAGGCGCTGGCCGACCGTGAGGGACCCGTCGAGCACGCGACCGTCGAGTATCCCGCCGTCGGGCGGATCCGCCGGATCGCGATCGGAGCGCGACGACGCGGGCGGTATCGCGAGGTCTGCCGGACGGTCGCCGCGATGGAGGATCCGCCCCCACGGATCGACAGTACGTCGAAATGCGAGGCCTGTGAGTTCCAGGAGACGTGCGGGACGCCGACGCGGTCGGTCCGGTCACTCCTCGGCCTGTAGCCACTCCCGAACCGCGTCGGCAGCGGCCCCCGGGCGGTGGATTTCCCGCTGTTCGACGTCGACGACCGTCGAGGGCGCGCCCGATCCCCGCCCGCCGTCGAGGACGACCGCCGCGTCCTCGATGTCGGGGTCGATCTCGGCGGCCGTCGTCGGCGCGCGGTCGCCACTGGGGTTCGCACTCGTCGCCGTGAGCGGGCCCGTCTGGGCGAGCAGGTCCCGAGCGATCGGGTGATCGGGAATCCGGACCCCGACCCGATCGCGGCCACCGGTCAACGCGTCCGGGACGACCGATCGCTTCTGGACGACGAGTGTCACCGGGCCGGGCAGGAACGCCGTTGCGAACGCCGTCTCGCGTCCTCCGAGGTGGACGTACTCCGCCGCACTATCGAGGTCCGGCACGGCCATCGAGATCGGTCGATCCCGATCGCGCCCCTTCGCCTCGAAGACGCTGCTCACGGCCCGTTCGTCGAGGGCGTCGGCGCCGAGGCCGTAGACGGTCTCGGTGGGGTAGACGACCAACTCGCCGCGTTCGATCGCGGAGACGGCGGCGTCGAGACTGGGCATACGCGTTCGGAGGACTGGCGCTCCAAAATGGCTCCCGGATTCGTCTGGGGCCGCTGGACGGCAGCGAACGACGCGAGGGCAACCCTTAATTTTGGGGCGCGGAAACGTTTTCGTCCGATGCATGCGCTGGTCGTTTTACAGACTGGGCTCGAAACGTTCGTCCCCGAATGGGTGATCTTCGGCGGCGGCGTCACCGTGATCGGCGTTTTGCTCGTCCTCTCGGCGTTTTTCTCCTCCTCGGAGATCGCGATGTTTTCGATCCCGTCTCACCGCGTGAACGGCCTGATCGAGGAGGGTATTCCCGGCGCGAAACGCCTCTCGAAACTCAAAGAGGACCCCCACAAACTGCTCGTGACGATCCTCGTGGGCAACAACGTCGTCAACATCGCGATGTCGTCGATCGCGACGGGCCTGCTCGCCCGGTATCTGGGCAGCGGCATCGGCGTCGCGGCCGCGACGGCGTCGATCACGACGCTCGTCTTGATCTTCGGGGAGATCGCTCCCAAGTCGTACGCGGTCGAGAACACCGAGTCCTGGGCGGTCACGATCTCGCGCCCGCTCCAGGTCTCCGAACTCGTGCTCAAACCCGCGGTGATCTTCTTCGATCGGATCACGACCGTCATCTCATGGCTCACCGGCTCGGAGACGGCGATCGAGACCTCCTACGTCACGCGCGAGGAGATTCAGAGTCTGATCGAGACCGGCGAGCGCGAGGGTGTCTTCGACGAGGACGAACGCCAGATGCTCCAGCGTACTCTCAGGTTCAACGACACGATCGCGAAGGAGGTCATGACGCCACGCCTGGACGTGACGGCGATCTCCGCGGACGATTCGGTCGAAGAGGCGATCGAGACCTGCGTCCAGTCGAGTCACACGCGCTTGCCCGTCTTCGAGGGCAGTCTCGACAACGTCATCGGCGTCGTCAGCATCCGTGATCTCGTCCGTGATCGCGATTACGGCGAACACGACGCGGCGCTGTCGGACATCATCGAACCGACGCTGCACGTCCCCGAATCGAAAAACGTCGACGAACTCCTCACCGAGATGCGCGACCAGCGGGTGCACATGGTCGTCGTCATCGACGAGTTCGGCACGACCGAGGGCATCGTCACGATCGAGGACCTCACCGAAGAGATCGTGGGGGAGATCCTCGAAGGGGAAGAAGAAGAGCCGATCGACGTGATCGACGACGACACCGTCGTCGTCAAAGGCGAGGTCAACATCGAGGAGGTCAACGAGGCCCTGGGCGTCGAGATTCCCGAGGGCGAGGAGTTCGAGACCATCGCCGGGTTCGTGTTCAACCGGGCGGGCCGTCTCGTCGAAGAGGGCGAGGTCATCACCTTCGGTGATCTCGAAATCCACATCGACGAAGTCGAGAACACTCGCATCATGAAAGCTCGTCTGTCACGACGAGAGACGTAAGATCGACACGCCCATACGCGTCGGGCCGCTTGGTTCTGATAATGTCGTGCCGGTGGCCGGAGGATCTGGATTCTTGGGTGGGAACGTTCCGTGATCGTCTCGACGACAACGCGACGTTCAGCGAGCATTCGGCAGGATGGGGCGTCTCGTTCGACGGCGACATCCTCCTGACGATCGAGTCCGACGAGCACCTCCCGGAGGGTCCGATGCACCTCGTGCTCGAACTCGAAGACGGCGACTGTCTGGGCGCGCGTCGCGTCGAGGACCCCGACAGCGTGGCCTTTGGCGTCTCGATCGCCGGGACCTACGCCGACTGGGAGCGCCTCTTGACCGGCGAGGAAGACGTCGCTCGCATCATGACCCAGGGCCCGTTCGACGTCGACGGACCGAAGCTGAAACTGCTCTCCTATCGGTCGGCACTCGCAGAACTCGTCGAGACGGCCCGCCGGACCGACGTCACGTTCACCCGTCTGAACCGGACGCCCGGTGCTCGCTGATCAATCGCTCGACCATCGCTGCGTTCTGTTCGCGCCGCCGCTCGTCGGCGTACGATTCCCACTCGTCGATCGCCGCCTCGACGTCGGATTCGCGTGCGACGGCGAGTTCGTCGACCTCCTGGACGGTCACCGCCTCGGCGGGTGCGACCGGCACTCCCTCTTCGAACAGCACCCGATCGGACTGATCGGAGAGCCCACCGGTCCGGAGCACGAGTCGCGGCCCGATGTCCGCGAGCAATCGGGCCGTCGAGGTCCCCGCCCCGGTGGCGTCACGAAAGAGGACGACGTCGCCTTCGACGACGCCGAATCGCTCGTCGGCGTCGCGGATCGCCGCCTCGGTGAACTTCTCGACGACCTTGACGGGCGTCAACTCCGCGCTCGCCTTGCGGTCGACGTCGGCGAAGTCGTCGTGATCGAGTTTCCAGAGCGCCTTGAGCCGTTCGAGTTTGCCCTCCAGGGATTCGACGCGCTCGCGTTCGTCGTCGAGTTCGCGCTCCAGGCGGTCGATCTCGCGTTCGAGGCGACTCACTTCGCGGCGCTCGCGCAGGTCCGACCGCTCTGCGGAGCGCGCGTCGCGCAGTTTCTGCTCGTACTCCTCGATCGTCGCGTCACGGTCCGCCAGTTCGCGTTCCAGGTCCGCGACGTACGCTTCGAGTTCTGCGACGCGCTCTGCGAGTTCGTCGGCCCGACGGCGAGTCTCGTACTCGGCGCCCCTCGTGCCCGTTTCCCCGTCGTTCGGATCGCTGTCGAGGTCCGCGAGGACGACCTCGACGCTGGTCTCCTCGGTCAGGACGCGCCGAATGACCGTCCCGCGATCGACGTCGGCGGGCACTTTCGCGGCGATCCGGTCGAACTGGTCGCGGTGGTCGTCGATCGCAAACAGCGCCGCGGCGAGCGCGTCGCGTTCGTGGTCGTTCTCGACGGGGTGCTCGCGGGTCCGGTGGGCTTTCTCATCGACGGGCAGATCACTCGTCGGCGTCCAGCCCGCGGCCTCGACGCTCCGGCGGATCTTCTCGACGGTCTCGGGCATCGGCGTCACGTCCGCGGCGACGAGCACCGGCCGCCCGCGCTCGACGATCCACTCGACGACGCCACCGCGATCGATCGACCGCGTCGAGGTGACCTCCAGGAGGTGCCCGTCCAGATCGACGAGTGCGATCGCGGTCGTCGTCCCGGGGTCGATCCCGACGACGACGTGATCGCGGCGCTGGGTGAGTGGCTCGAAACTGATGCCGTCGCCGCGCTCGCGCTCGATCGTGACCCGGACGTCGCCCGATCGCCCGGTCGTCACGGGGATCTCGGCGGGCGTCGCCGCGACGGTGAAGACGGCGTTCGCGAACCCGCCGTACTTCTCGGTCACCTCGCGGTCGTATTCGAGGCCGGCCTCGTCGAGTGTCTCACCGACCTCGCGGGCGCGGCGCTTGACCGAGCCGTGGATTCGACGGGTGTAGCGATCCTCGCTCGACCCGCCCTTGCCGGGCGAGCGGCCTCGCGAGACCTTGACGCGCGTGCGATCGGTGAACGCGGAGACGACAGTGCCGACCCCCGCCGCGGCGAGGTGTGCGCTCGCGGTCGCCTCGGCCATGGGATCCCGGTCGTAGGGGACGTCGTGGCGATTCGCGACGCGCGAGAGCGGTTCGGGGTCGGGCCCGCCGGTCACCTGGACCAGCCGGGTCCCGGCAGGCAGCCCTCTCAAGAGGTCGATCAAGGCGTCGCGATCTTCGGCGAGTTCGTAGACGTTGTCCGTCGCGACGATCGCCGGTTCGGCCGCCTCGATCCGCCCGAACAGCTGTCGACGGCTGACCGTCGCGCGCACGAGGTCGTCGTCGAGTTCGGCCAGGGCGTACTGGGGGGCGTCCCCGCGGACGTCACCCGACTGGACGTCCACGCCGAAGACCGTCTCGTCGAGTGCGCGGGTCCGGTCGCTCACTGGGTCGACCAACGCGATGCGCGTGATTGAACCCCACGATCGACGAGGCCTGGACCGCGACCCCACGTAGACTACGTCCCGTTCGTGGGCGACCGCTCCGCGACGGATGCTTCGTCGCCACGGTTGATCGCATCGGCCACCGGGAGTTCGACGACGAAGACGCTCCCGCGGGGGTCGTTGCGCTCGACCCAGACGTCGCCGTCGTAGTGGGCGACCAGCGTCGCGACCAGATACAGCCCGACGCCCTCCCCACTCTCTTCCGGGGCGAACTCGCGGTCGAGCAGGCCCTCCATCCGGCCCGGTTCGACACCGGGGCCGTCGTCGGCAATCCGGACGCGAACCCGATCGTCCGTGACCGATCCGCTGATCTCGACGGTCGGGTCGCCGTCGTTGTGTTTGATCGCGTTCGTGATGAGGTTGTGATATATCGTCGAGAGTAACTCGTCGGCCCAGACGTCGACGTCCGGGTACGGCCCCAGTCGAATCTCGGCGTGGGGGAAGACGTCGCGCGAATTCTCGACCTGGGTCGAGAGGACGCGCCCCAGATCGATCGCCCGTCGGTCGCGGTCGGCGTCGCCGGCGAACACGTCGACGAACTTCCGCATGCGATCGGTCAACTCGATGGCGTCGTCGGTCGTCCGCTGGAGGCGTGCGACCGCGCTCTCGGCCTCGGGGTCGACCCGCCCGTCGAGGTGGTCGGCCACGCCAGCGATCACCTGGAGGTGGTTCGCGACGTCGTGACGGACGATCCGGTTGAGCAAGACCAGTTGTTCGTGTTCGGACGCCAGTCGCGCCCGCTCGGTCGCCAGATCGGCGGCCCGACGCTGGCTCCGGACGGCGTACAGCCCGACGAACAGGCCGCCGAGGGCGCCGCCGGTCATGTTGCCGAGGACGATCGGGTGACCCAGTCCCGCGACGGGGCCGACACCCAGGCGCACGACCGCCGCGAGCGCGACGGCGAGCGCGACCACCAGTCCGCCGAGATACCAGGCCCCGAGCGTGACCGTCTCGCGCGCGTCGAACGCGCCGGTGACGACGGTGATCGCGCCGACGACCTGGAGGGCGGCCAGTGCGAGTGGGACGAGCCCACCGAGGACGAGTGCGAGCGCCCCGTCGAGCGCGCCCAGACGGATCGCGATCGCGAGGCCGAGTTCGAGGGCGACGAGCGCGATGACCGCGCCGAACGCTCCCCGGACCGCGATCGGGGGGACCGCGCGGACCCGTTCGCTCACGCCCTCAAGCATCGTAAAATAAAACACGTTCCACTCGTGAAAATTTTTCGATTCGTCGCGTCAGCCCGATTCCGGGAACGGGACGTCGATCTGGAGGCCGTCGCGAGCGAGGACGACCTCGCCGTCGAACACCGCGGCGGCCTCCTCGCGGAGGCGGTCGGCGTTGCCGGCGTACCGGGCGGAGACGTGGGTCAGCGCCAGTCGGGTCGCGCCGGCGCGCTGGGCGAGTTCGCCCGCGTCCCGCGCGGTCGCGTGCCCGGTCGCGCGGGCGCGCTCGCGGCGGTCCTCCGCGAACGTCGCGTCGTGAACGAGGAGGTCGGCCTCGGTGGCGGCCTCACGCACGGCCGTCGTCGCCATCGTGTCGCCGGTGTAGACCACCCGTCGACCCGGGCGAGGTGGACCGACGACCTCCTCGGGCTGGATCGTCCGTCCGTCGTGCTCGATCGGTTCGCCCCGGTGCAGGCGGCCGTACTTCGGCCCGGGTGGAATCCCCAGTTCGTCTTCGGCCTTCTCGCGGTCGAATCGACCTTTCCGATCCGCCTCGATCAGGACGTACCCCACGGAGGTCGTCCGGTGGGTGGTCTCGACGGCCGTGATGCGGTACTCCTCGGCGTCGAGGGCGACATCGCCGCCGCCGACCTCGTGAATCCGCACCGAAAGCGAGGGCTCACCGACCGCGTCGATCAACCGCCGGATGCGCCCGCGCGTGCCACGCGGGACGTGGATCGCGACGGGATCGGAGCGATCGTTGAAATCCCAGGTCTGGAGCAAGCCGGGCAATCCGAGGACGTGATCGCCGTGGAGGTGGGTGATGAAGACGTGATCGACGTCGAAGCCCGTCCCGTAGCGCATCATCTGGCGTTGGGTGCCTTCCCCGGCGTCAAAGAGGAGCCGGTCACCCTCGCGTTCGAGCATGACGGCGGAGGGGTTGCGCTCGGTGGTCGGGACGGCCCCGCTGGTGCCGAGGAAGGTCACGTGCATAGGCGGGGGTCACCCGGCCAGCGCCAAACCCCCATCGATCGACGGTCGGGCGACGCGACCGTCCCAGCGCAGTCCGGAAAGCGGGGGTTTATGCCGCCGACCTGGCTGAATTCGGATATGGAGACCCCGATCTCGTTCGGTACCGACGGCTGGCGGGACACACTCGATACGTTCACCGAAGACCGCGTGCGAATGGTCGGTCAGGCCGTGGCGGACTACCTCTCGGACGCCGGTCTGGCGGGCCGGCCCGTCGCGGTCGGCTACGACGCCCGGCCGTCCTCGCCGGAGTTCGCGGACGCGCTCGCGGAGGTCCTCGCGGGCAACGCTCACGACGTCTACGTCCCCGAGCGGGACCTCCCGACGCCGCTGGTCGCGTATGCGATCGTCGAGAAGCACCTCGCGGGCGCGCTCATGCTCACCGCCTCGCACAACCCCCCGGAGTACAACGGCGTGAAGTTCATCCCCCAGAGCGGGGCGCCCGCGCTCCCCGAGGTGACCGATCAGATCGAGGCGAATTTGCGGGAGCCAGACCTGCTTCCGCGACCGCATCGCGGGACGATCCGGACGCTCGATCCCTTCGAGAGCTACGCCAGCCACGCCCGTGAGTTGGTGGGTGATACCGACGTCACCGTCGTCTACGACGCGATGCACGGCAGCGGCCGCGGCTACACCGATCGCCTGCTCGAACGCGCGGGCGCGACCGTCCACCGCTTGCGGTGTGAACAGGACGACGAGTTCGGTGGGACCCACCCCGAGCCCTCGCCGGACCGCCTGGAGGGCCTGGTTGAGGCCGTCGCGGCCCACGACGCTGATCTGGGGGTCGCCAACGACGGCGACGCCGACCGCGTTGCGGTCGTCACGCCCGAGCGCGGCGTCCTTGACGAGAACCTCCTCTTTGCGGCGCTGTACGACTACCTGCTCGAAACCGATACGGGGCCGGCGATCCGGTCGGTCTCGACGACCTCACTGATCGATCGGATCGCGGAGGCCCACGACACCGAGGTGATCGAGACGCCGGTCGGGTTCAAGTGGATCGCGCAGGCGATGGCCGACGAGGACGCGCTGATGGGCGGCGAGGAGAGCGGCGGGTTCTCGATCCGCGGGCACGTCCGTGAGAAAGACGGCGTGCTCATGGGCCTGCTCGCCGCCGTCGCGACCGACGCGCGCCCGCTGGACGACCGCGTCGACGAGTTGCTCGCGACGCACGGCGACATCGTCCAGGACAAGGTCAGTCTGGACTGTCCGGACGATCGGAAGGCCGCCGTCCTCGACCAACTTGCCGAGGCACTGCCCGACGCGGTCGCCGGTGCGGCGGTCGAACGGGTCAACGACGTCGACGGGTTCAAGATCGTGCTCGCGGACGGTGGGTGGCTCCTCGTCCGGCCCAGCGGGACCGAACCCAAACTGCGGATCTACGCCGAGGCCGACAGCGAGTCGCGGGTCGCGGACCTGCTCGACGCCGGGACCGATCTGGTCGAACCCCTGCTGTAGGTCTCGACTCAGACGAGAACGAGCGCCGCGACGATCAGGACGCCGCCGATCGATCCACCCAGTGTCGCGAGGACGATTTTCGTGGCCGTGCTCATAGAGGGCGTTGGCGGGGGGCCGTCTTGAATGTGGGCAACACCGCAACCATAGGGTGGGGCCCGATCGAACGACTGCTCATGCACGCAGTGCCCGATCTCCCCGCGCCGCACGACGCACCCGCACTGTTCGAGTCGGGGCACCTCTGGCTCTCGGAATGGCTGCCCGGACCACTGCTCCGCGCGCGCCTCGACGCGTCGGGACAGATCCGCGTCGACGGCGCACGCGGACGGATCGACGACCGCGACCCGCCGGTCGACCTGCGCTGGCCGATTCGCGCGCTCCGGACCGACCTCGATCGTGCGGCGCTGCGCGAAGCGACCGCGGATCCGTCGGCCGTGACGCTCGTGCTCGTCGCGCCACGCAACGAGGGACTGGACTACGATTGGACCGCACTGCCTCCGATCGTCGGCGTCGCGATCCACGACGCCGCGCGCGACCGGTGGCTCGCGCCCGACGCGGCGGAACGGGCCTTCGAGGGCATCGGCCTGGCGACGCTCCCGACCATTGCCCGCGAGCGTCGCGCCCGCGACTTCGACCCGGAATCGATCGCCATCCCCGACTCGTCGGTTCGGGACGGGCCCGCCGCGGGCGTGTTGATCCGGAACAAACGCGGCGATCACGCGCTCGTGACTGACGTGGGCTCTGGGGAGTCAGACCCGCTGCCCGACGACCCCGACGTTGCGGCCGAACACCTGGTCACCGACGCGCGCCTCGATCGTGCGATCGAACTGGCCTCGGACCGGTCGGCCGTCGCGGATCGCCTGTTCGAACTGCTCGTTCGCGAGGAGTGGGCGGCGATCGACGCGGTGGTCGACCCGTCCGACCTGCGGGGGGCGCTCGGAGGGCGGGTCGCGACGGCGCTCGCCGACCGGGGCGAATGACGATCAATAGAAGGGCATGTTCGCGGGATCGGTCGGCTTCGCGACGACCTCCCGGACCCGGGCCTCGAAGAGGTCGGCGCTCGTCGCGGCCTCGACGACGAGCACGGTGTCGCATCCCTCGCCGGTCCCACCGACGCCGACGACTGGCTGGCCCACGCCGATCGCCCCGGCGTCGGCGGCGATCGTGACGACCTCCAGGGCGACTTTCGTGCCCTGGCCGAACAGTCGGAGCGTGTCGGCGGCGACCGTCGACGGACTCGCCCCGCCCCGGCCGTCGATCGCACGATTTACGGTGTGAAACGGCATCGTGCCCGTGAGGACCGTTCCGCCCGCCGCTTCGATCGCGGCGCGCGCGTCGGCGTCGAACTCCTGGGTGTTCGGGTCGTCGAACCCAGCGGCGTGGCCGACGACCGTCACCTGGCGGTCGATCTGCTCGGCGGCGGCTTCTCCGGTCGCGCCGGTCGTCGAGGCGACGACCACCGGGTAGTCGTCCTCGGCGGCACGGTCGGCGGCGATTGCCAGGACTTCGTCGGTCGATCGATCGTCGGTCGCGTGCATGTCTGACGCTTCGACGCGGGATCCGAAGGCGTGACGATCCGTGCCGTCGATCGATGGGGCGAGCGGTCCCGCGAGACGGTGTGCCAACCACGTGGACCGGGATGGTCACGCTCAAGGCCGGGCCCGGCCTTGCGTGGACATGAAACAGGCGATCGTCGCCCGGACGGATCTCGGAATGGGCGAGGGGAAACTCGCCGCGCAGGTCGCCCACGCGTCGCTGATGGCCTACGAAGACGCCAGCGACGATGCGATCGACGCGTGGAAACGCGGCGGCCAGACCAAAGTCGTCCTCGGCGTCGCCGGCGCGGACGCACTCTCCGATCTGGCCGATCAGGCGCGTCGCGCCCGTCTGCCCCACGGGTTGGTGACCGACGCCGGGCGGACGCAACTCGATCCCGGGACCCAGTCCGCGGTCGCGATCGGGCCCGCGCCCGTGGCGGACGTCGACGCGATCACCGGCGATCTCTCGCTTTATTGATCGGGCTCGCGGAGGTCTTCGTGGAGGAGTTCGCCCCCGACTCGCCAGTCGCGTGGGCGAAAGGCGACGGCGAGGGTGCCGAGCCCCACCGCGACGACGCCACCGACCACGAGCCACCCGGGCAGTCGACCGATCGCCGCCGCCTCCATCGTCCCGAGGTCGCTGAACGCGGTGATCCGGGCGACCCACGCCGCCGCGAGCAGGCCGAGCAGGGGGAGATAGATCCGCCGGAGGCGGTGGGCGATGGCCTCCTCCATGGAGATACAGATCGCGGGATCGCTGTAGTCCGCCGCGAGTCGCTCTCGCCACGACGCTTCGGGGACCTCTCGGTCGGGATCGAGGCCGAGCGTCCAGAGGTTGCGCTGGAGGCGTCGCACACGCGAGCGCCAGATCTCGTAGCCCCGATACCGCCGTGCCTCGATCCCCAGGAAGACTCCGACCGCCGCCATTCCGATGAGGATGATGTAGTGGGGGTGGTCCGGACTCGAAAACGCCCACGTGAGCACCGCCGCGACGACGATGACCGCCCAGTTCGTCGTCCGATCGAGTCGCTCGCGCCAGACCGTCATCCGGTGGATCTCGCCACGATAGAGGTGGGCCATCGCTGATCCGGGGCCCATCCCCTCTTCGAGCAGGTCCGTCCCCGTCGCCGCCTTCTCGGACCGATCGTCGCTCATCGTCGCCCGTCGCCGTGGATCGCCGTCCAGCGCGCGCGGTGCTCGGCGTCGGCAGTCGTGTTCATACTGTACTATTCCATCTGGTTTCTTCATACACCTTTGGGTCGCGGGTGATCCCACCCGACCGACAGAAATCGATTGGAGCCACTGATACGTTCCTTTCCACCCAGTATACTCCCCATCACCGATTCGTATGGCCGGGACCGGTGTGTGGGGACGCTCCTGTCTTGTGTGGTTGTGTCTCCATTGTGGGTTTCAGAACGCCTATCCGGAGGGGCGGCCAACGGCCGACCATGACCGATTCCACACCGAGATCGGCCGCGACGATGGACGCCGCGACGCTGTACGACCGTGCCGTCGCTCGCGACCCCGTGACGCTGCTCGACGTGCGGGCCGACGCCGACCCCGAGCAGTGGAACCTTCCGGAGTGGGTCGACGTGCGCGCCACACCTGCCGACGAACTCCCGGGAGACGGGTCGATTCCGGGTGGGCCGCCGTCTGGCCCGCTGGTCGTCGCGTGCGCACTCGGGAAGACCAGCCAGTCGATCGCCGCCAGACTGGACGCGCTCTCGCTCGACGGTGGCTATCAGGGGTGGGCCGAGTATGTCGACGTCGCACGCGTCGAGACCGACGCCGCGACGATCCGCCAGTTCCGCCGGCCGGCGACGGGGTGTCTCTCCTATGCGGTCGAATCAGAAGGCGAGACCGTCCTCGTCGATCCGCTCGACAGTCTCGTCGACTCGTATCTCGACACCACCTCTCGGATCGTCGCCGCCGTCGACACGCACGTCCACGCCGATCACGTCTCGGGCGTCCGGTCGATTGCCGACGCGACCGGCGCGACCGCGATGGTCCCCGAGCGCGCGCTCGACCGTGGGATCGAAGACCGCGAACGATTCACCCCGGTCGCAGACGGCGACCGCATTCCGGTCGGGGCGACCGCGATCGAGGCGATCCACGTCCCCGGCCACACCACGGGCACGACGGCGTTCCGGGTCGGTGACGTGATCCTCACCGGCGATAGCCTGTTTCTGGACGGTGTCGCACGCCCGGACCTCGAATCGCCCGACGACGCCGAGCGAGCGGCCCAGGACCTCGTCGACAGTCTCACCGAGCGACTGTTCGCCCTCGACGACGTCCGGATCGCACCGGGCCACGCCGTCCCCGCGACGCTGTATCGCGAGGGCCCGGCCGTCGATGGGATCGACGCGGTGCGCGACCGACTCGGATCGTTTTCCGATCGTGACGCCGCAGTCGAGCGGATCGTCGGATCGACGCCGCCGACGCCCGCGAACCACGAGTCGATCGTCGCGATCAATCTCGGCGTGTCTGTCGACGCGGACCACGCCACGATCGAACTCGGGCCGAACAACTGCGCGTCGGGGTTCTAGTCGCGTGCGTTCGTGAGCGCGTCCGCGACTGCGGTGCGGCCCTCGCGCACGGCGTCGGCAATTCGCGCGGGATCGTCGGTCGCGACCGCCGCGTTCGGATACTTCCGGGCGACGTAGCTCAGGAGATTCTCGACGTCGCGTTCGAGCAGTTCCGCGCTGTTGTCGTGATCGGTCGCGACGGCCTGTGGCCAGTCGAAGATCACGACGCCCGATTCGGTGACGAACACGTTGTACTCGCTCAGATCGGCGTGGATGAATCCGTCTGCGACGGCGTCGGCGTACACTTCGAACACCGCGCGGACGACCGCGGGCACGTCCGAGGGATCGAGTGCGGCCTGGCGGAGTTCCACACCGTCGATCCGCTCCATCACGATCGCGTGACGATTCTGATCGATCGGGCGTGGCACCGCGACGTCGGGGTACAACGCTTCGAGCGTCTCGAACTCGCGCTCGGCGGCCTGCCGGGCGGTGTACAGCCAGGAGACGTGATCGCGATCGGCGGTGTACTCGCGCTCGCGATCGACCGCGCGGAACTCGGTGTAGCCCTCGCGGTGGTACTTGAGTGCCATCGGGCGGTACGACTGGACTTCGTAGACGTCGCTTTCCTTACCGACGCCCAGCGGTGCGCCGACGCCGTCGATCGTCCCGCGCTCGGCAAAGGTGTGCAAGGCGAGTGCGTCGTACCCCTCGAAGGTCAGCGTGTACCCCTCGTACTGGATCGTCTTCCGTTCGATCAACTCCCGGTCGGCACATCGATCGATACGATACTGCAGATCGTCGTGGTTCAGCCCCGAGTACTTCGGGAGGTCGCTCCGCTGGACCCACTCCGAGAAGCGCATCCCCTGCTCGACCCCCGAGAGGAGGTGGATGTCTTCGGGTTCGAGGTCGGCGATGACCCCGGCGACGTTCTCGACCATACGAGCGGTTCGCCACCGCGAGGAAAAACGCCGTCGGTGGGCCACCCGAAAGCGAAATCTTAAGGTCGGCGCTCGGAAACCATCGCATGCGGGTTGGTGGTCTAGTCCGGTTATGACGGCTCCTTCACACGGAGCAGGCCCCAGGTTCAACTCCTGGCCAACCCAATACGACCTTTCTCTACCACCTTTTTCTGTCGTTCGAGAGAGCTCCGCTCTCTCGTGATGACGAAAGAGCGCTCTGCGCTCTTTCGAACCACGTCGGGTCGCCTTCGGCGACCGCGTGGCGGCGGAAGCCGCCACGTCATTCGGTTGCGGGCCATATGGCCCGCAACCTGCTCCTTGAAAAATCTGGACCAAAAAGACCTCGACCTCGCTCCGCTCGGTCGAGTGATACGGCGGCCGGAGGCCGCCGTATGCGTGTTGGGCCCACAGCGTTCCCGGCGCGATTTCGAGACGGCGGAACCACCTCACCACCGCCGCCTGTGATCGTCAGCAGCGACTGCCGATCGGGCGGTATTACGAATCCAGAATGCTGCATTTATCATGTCGCGTGGGCCGCGCCCTGATGGTTAAATACCTACAACGGTATTATTCCGAGCACGGACAGTGGCCAGACGAACAGCACCGCGAATGCCGTCGCCAGCGTGTAGTGAACCCGGGCCAGACGGCCCCAGTACTCCTCACGCCAGGCGATGAGCGTCGCGGCGACGGCCCCGATCGTTCCGGCGAGCGCAATCCACCGGAGGATGAGTCCAGCCCGAAGCGCCAGCGACGGCGAGGCGGCCTCGGCGTTGAAGTTGATCCAGGCGAGCACGAAGATGGCCAGGACGACCAGCCAGAGCAGACTGACACCGCCGAGCAGCCACCGGGCTGCGCGCTCGCTGTCGGTCGGCGTGTCGTGGCCACCGCGTCGGCGTCGGATGGCCCCGCCGATCCCGGCCGCGACCACCGAGAGGAAGGCCATCACGCTCGCGGCGAGCAGCGCCTGGATCACTGTCAGCGACTCTGCGGCGGGGACGCGTTCGTAGGTCGCCGGCCCGAACGCGTGCCGGTACATGTGAGTCGCCCGTCCGTCCTCGTCGAACTCGAAGACGAGCATGTCGTTCCCGTCGGGGGCCAGGTAGACGCCTGGCTCGCGCTCGACCCACGTGCGCGTCCCCTCGCCCATCCGGGTCGTCGTGAGCTCACCCGCATCAGTCGCGCCGACAGTATACGTCCGGGTCGTCACGCCGAGGATCCGCTCCCAGGAGGACCCGGCGATCGTCAGGGATCGGTAGTCGCCGGCGAGTGCCTGGGCGCGTTCGGCCGCGCCGGCGGGTGCGGTCGGGGCCGATCCCGGCGCGTCAGCTCGTGGGTAGTACCGCTCTGCGAACGCATCGAGGAGGGCAGTCCGGGCCTGGTTCCCACCGGGGCTGTTGTAGACGACGAACAGCCCCGTGTCGTGGGCGGGAACGAGCGCGAGCAGGCTACTAAATCGGGGGGTCGTCCCCCAGTGGCCGACGGTGCGCTCGTCGGTGCGATCCATCTCGATGAATCCGTAGCCCATTCCGTTGAGGTTCGGGACGGCTGCGGATTTCGTCACGTGCCGGCGCTGCATATCTCGGATGCTTTCGGCGGTGAGGAGTGCCGACTCGTCCTCGTCGAGGTGTGCGAGCATGAACTGACCCATGTCGGTCGCGGTCGTCCGCATCGACCCGCCCTCCGGCGGAAGCGTCCAGACGGGTGGCTCGTGGGCCTGGAACGAGCCGTCCCGAGCAGTGTACCCGATCGCCCGACGCTGTTCGAGGTCGGTCGGCAGCGGCTGGGCGTAGGTGGTGTCGTCCATGCCGAGCGGGCCGAAGATTCGCTCGTCAGCGTAGTCGGTGAATGCCATCCCGGACTGCTCGGCGACGACGTGGCCCGCCAGGGCGGTCCCGTAGTTGGAGTATGCGACGTACTGGCCCGGGGGCCTGACGCGTGCGGGCTGGTGATCGGTGAGGATCGCTTCCACCGATCGAATCTCACCCGGATCGTCGGTGACCATTCCCGCGACGCTGTCCTCGAAGCCCGCCGTGTGTGTTCCGAGGTGTTGGAGTGTGACGGGCTCGGAGAACGTGTCTGGGACCGAAACGGTGGATTCGGTCAGGTACGCGTTGACGTCACGATCGAGGTCGAGGTGGCCGTCCTCGACGCCCTGCATTACGGCCGTCCAGGTCACCAGTTTTCCCGTCGACCCGACACTGAAGACGGTCTCGTCGGCAACGACCGACCGCCCGGTGTCGAGATCGGCCATGCCGTACCCCCGTGCCAGCACGATCTCGCCGTCGGCCACGACGACGACGGCAGCGCCGGGGATCTGATACTCGTCGAGCTGGTCGGGCATCGTCTCGTCGAGCCAGGCCGTGAGCTCAGCTGACTCGATCTGATCGACTGTCGTGACGCGATCATTGTCAGAGACGACGCGATCCGGTGGTCCGGTGGATGGCGCTGCCATCACGATCGGGGCGGACAGCACGGCGGTGACGAGAACGAGCACGGCGGCGGTGTGAATGACGTGAAACTGCATGTGGGCTGGGGTCGGTCTGTGGGTGATCGAGCAGGCGATCGATATCGATGCGAGGCGTGCAGGGTGAACGGGGGCCGTCCGGCGATCGCTCGTCGGGTCAGGCGGGGCGACGGTCGTCAACGTGGTTGGCACCGACGAGTGCGCCGCCGACGGCGATCAACCAGATCATCACGGGATAGATAATCATCCGCTCGGTCCCGCCGTGGCCGATCGGCCCGAACGCGGCGGTGGTTCCGGCGTCACCGACGACCATCAGGCCGATGAAGACGAGGCCGACCACGCCGGCGACCACCGAGAGCGCACGCATCGCGCCCCCCAGTACGGACGCGCTGCCGATCGCTTCCACGTTGAAAAACACGAACGCGAGCACTGCGGCGAGGCTGTGGAGGCCGCCGGTGTCGAGGGGGAACAGGCCGGCGCCGATGGCACCGACACTCGCGATGGCGAAGATGGCGAGTAGCCATCCCCTCCCGTGGAGACGGTAGAAGGCGTATCCGCCGAGCAGGTTGATGACACCGGCGACGATCAGCGAGAGGTTGAACAGGAGCGCAGTCTCCGGGAACACGCCGAGGTCGCTGATGGCCCCGCCCTGAAAGTCGTAGCCGGAGACCATCGCCGCCGCGAGCATGATCGCAGTCATGAACTGGGCCGCGAGCGCGATGAATGCGATACCGGCCAGTGTCCGGGGATCGACGGCGATGCCGCGAATGTTGAAAACCGAGGTCGCAGATCGTTGGGTGTGTGCCATGTGAAATCCTCAAAATTATTACGGATGTAAACTATATAAATATATACGACGCGTATCGTCCGCTGAGACACGAGGTCCTGGTGGTTCTATAGTGTGGTGTATTCTCATGCCTTCCCGATCAGGTCATCGGCCGTCGGTGTGGTTCCGACCGGATCGACCCCACCGCCGCCTTCAGGACCCTCCCCGTCGAAGCGCCGGTATGTCCACGCTCCGGGCCATCTATACCCTCGCTCTCGACCGGGATCTGGGCTTCGTCGCGGCGGCGATCGCCTACTATGCGTTCGTCTCGACGCTCCCGCTCGCGCTGTTGGCCATCGCTATTGGTTCGGTCGTCGGCGGCCCGGCGCTGGCCGACCGCGTCACCGGTGTGCTGGCGACACAGCTTTCGGCGTCCGGCCAGGACTTCGTCACGCGGACGCTGACGGACGCGAGCGGGCGCGGGGCGGCCTCGCTGGTCGGTCTCGCGGTGTTGGCCTGGAGTGGCTCGAAACTGTTTCGCGCGCTCGACCGGGCGTTCGATCAGATCGACAGCGTCGAAACGACGCCCTCCTTTATCGGACAACTGACCGATGCCGTCGTCGCCAGCCTGGCCGTCTCCCTCGCGGCCGTCCTCGTCGTCGCCAGCGGCGTCGCGCTCTCGATCGTGCCGCCGGGCGGGCCGCTTCTCGACCTCCTCGCGACGATCGCACTCGTCGCACTGCTGACGATCGCCTTTCTCCCGCTGTACTACCTGCTTCCGCCGGTGGACGTCACGGTCGGTGAGGCCCTCCCGGGTGCGGGCGTCGCCGCGATCGGGTGGGTCGCCCTCCAGATCGGATTTCGGATCTACGCGGCGTCTGCGACCCGATTTGCGGCGTACGGCCTGCTCGGGTCGGTGTTGCTCTTCGTGACCTGGCTGTACGTCGCGAGCGAGATCGTCCTGCTCGGCGGGGTGGTCAACGTCGTCGTCCGGACCGAACGCCCGGGCTGGTGGCCGTTCGTGTCCTGACCGGCCGCCCACGGAGGCGGTCGCACTCGATCACGTCTCGGTCGAACACCTGGCCCTGGCAGTTATGCGGACGGCACCAGTACGGTCGGTATGCACGTCGCAGTCGTCGGCGGGGGCCTGGCCGGACTCGTGGCCGCTCGCCATCTGGCGGAGGACGGCCACTCGGTGACCGTCTACGAGGATCGCGATTCGGTGGGCGGGCGCGTTCGCTCGCGAACGGTCGACGGGTACACACTCGATCGGGGGTTTCAGGTCTGTTTTCCGGGCTATCCGGCGATCGAGCGCGAACTCGACGCCGGCGCGATCGACTGGCGCGCATTCCCCGCCGGCGCGACGCTCGCTCGACCGGGTCACCGATCGGTGCTGGCCGACCCGCTGAGCGACCCTGGCGCGGCGATCCCGACGCTCGTGAATCGCGACGTCACGATCGGCGACAAACTCCGCCTGCTCAAACTCCGTCTCGCCTGTCGCGGTCTCGGCCCCGAGGAGTGGTTCGTGGGCCCGGACCGGTCGATCGACGCGATCCTCCGGAATCGCGGGTTCTCCGCGTCGTTTCGCGATCAGTTCGCCCGGCCCTTCTTCGGTGGGATCACGCTGGATCGGTCGCTGTCGACCGACGCGGGCGTGCTCCGGGCGGTCATGGCGACACTCGGTGGGTCCCGCGCGGCGGTGCCCGCCGACGGCATGGGCGCGATTGCCGATCACCTCGCCGCGCGGGTGCGCCGCACCGGCGGGTCGATCGCGACGGGTCGGACCGTCGATTCCTACGATATCGACGACGGCGTTCGACTGTCGGTCGGCGGCGAGACGGTGTACGCCGATGCGGCGGTGATCGCGACCGATCCGCCGACCGCCCGCGCGTTGACCGGCGTCGAGGCCATCCCGACCGCGGGACGGGGCTGTCGCACCCACTACTTCGCCGCCGATCGCGACGTCGATATCGGTCAGCGACTCGTCTGTAACGCCGCCGGTGGGATGCCGAACACGGTCGCCCCGCTCTCGGCGGTCGCCCCAGAGTACGCCCCCGAGGGGTCGACGCTGGTGAGTGCGACCGTCGTGGGTGACGATGTCAATGGGTCCGCACAGACGGAGGCCCTGGCGATCGAAGAAACGCTCGCGGACTGGTTTCCCGAGGAACCGATCGATGCCTTCGACCACCTCGCGACCGACGACATTCCGTTCGCCCAGTTCGCCCAGCCCCCGGGCTTTCGAGCCGACCTTCCGGCCGTCGACGCGCCCGAGGGCCCGGTCGTCCTCGCGGGCGAGGCGACGCGGTGGTCGTCGATCCAGGGAGCCCTGGAGAGCGGTCGGGTCGCCGCACGGGCGATCGCGGACGTGGCCGAGGACTGATGCACTGCCGCGGCCGCGATCAAAAGCCCCACCCGATCGCGATGCCGACGGTCGTCACGACCGCGAGGAGGACCTGGAGGGGGGCACCGACCCGGAGGAAATCAGTGAACCGATAGCCCCCGGGCCCGTAGACCATCAGATTCGTCTGATACCCCACGGGTGTCATAAACGAGGTCGCCGAGGCGAACATCACGACCAACAGGAGTGCGAAGGGGTCCGCGCCCAGCGGGCCCGCGGCCTCGACGGCGACGGGGATCATCAACACGACCGTCGCGACCGGCGTGATGACGTTCGCGAACAGGCCCGTCACCACCGAGAGGAGCAGTGCCACGGCGAGCAGCGGGAGGACGGACCCGGCGGCGTCGAGGCCGGCCGCGAGCACCGCCGCACCACCGGTGGTCTCCATGGCGAGTCCGAGCGGGATCACGCCCGCGAGCAAGAAGACGATGTTCCAGGAGACCGCGTCGTAGGCGTCCGACGGCGAGAGACACCCGGTGACGATCATCGCGAACACCCCGCCGAGCGCCGCGATCACGATCGGCAACAGATCCAGGGCCGCCGCACCGATCACGCCGGCCATGATCGCGACCGCGATCGGCGTCGTGGGCGACAGAGCGGTCGTCTCGGGCGTGGCCTCGAATACGCCGTCGGTCTCACCGGCGTCGGTCACGATCAGATCGCCCGACTCGGAGAAGTACTCGATCGCCGATTCGGGCAGTCGGACCAGGAGGAGATCACCCGGTTCGAGCGTCTCCTCGTCGAGGTCCTCCCGAAGGAGGGTTCCGCCGCGGCGCACCGCGAGCACCGTCGTCCGGTGGAACGCTTCGAGACGCGCGTCAGCCAGTCGTTCACCGACGAACGCCGAATCCTCGGGGACGACGGCGGTCCCGAGGACGTTCTCGGTCGCACTCGCGTCGAAGGTGTCGTCGGTGACGGCCGTCCGGTCGAACACACGGAGGCCATGGGTGTCTCGAAAGCTGGCGACGTCGGACCGGGGGCCGTTCACGACGAGCAGGTCACCGACCTCGATCCGTCGATCGGTCTCCGGGACCGCGAACGCCTCACCGTTCCGTCGCAACTGCAACACGTCGACCACACCATCGATCGCAGACACTCGCTCACCGACGGCCGGCGAGTCCGGCGGGACGCGCACCTGTGCGAGGTGGTCGTCGAGGGCGAACGTTTCGAGGAGGTCCACGTCCACGGGAATGCGTGCGGGCGTGAGTCGTCGTCCGATCGTGAGCAGATAGCCCACTCCGACGACGAGGACGACGACGCCGAGCGCACTGAACTCGAACATCGCGATGCCGTCCCGACCGGGGATCAACTGCCGGGCGAAGTCGCTGGCGAGGATGTTCGTCGACGTGCCGACGAGCGTGAGCGTCCCGCCAAGGATCGCGGCATAGGAGAGTGGCATGAGCAGTTTCGACGGCGAGACGTCGCTCTGTTCGGCCAGATCGGTGATCATCGGGATGAACACCGCGACGACGGGCGTGTTGTTGACGACGCCCGCGATCGGACCTGTCGATCCGACCGTCGCGAGCAGGGCCCGCCCTTCGTCACCGTCGGCAAAGCGTGCGAGCGCGACGCCCAATCGCTGGACCAGCCCCGTCCGTTGAATCCCCGCGCTGAGCATGTACATCGCGACGATGGTGATCGTCGCCGGACTCGAAAACCCCGAGATGGCGTCACGCGCCGAGAGCCCCAGCGTGGGCCCGAGCGCCGCGAGCGCGACGATGACACCGATCGCGGTCACGTCGTTGGGGATCACTTCCGTGACGAACAAGACGAGTGCGACGCCGATGAGCGCGAACACGACGGCGGCTTCGAACGGAACGCCGGCGATCATTCGATTCGCCCAACGGGAGTGGCGGTGAAGTGGGTGGCGATACCGTCCGATGTGGTGGCCCCGCGACGACGCTCTGCCCGATCCGCCGTTCTGCGAGCGACAGGTTTGAGTCTGGGCCAGCGTTGTATACTTCATGCCCGATGCGAGTGCGTGCCGGATCGATGCGGAGACACTGGCTGATCTCCGGGCGATCGTCGAGACGGGCGATCACACGACCGCGCTCGATATTTTCGAGGCGCTGGCCGACGAGCGCCGTGTGCTCGTCATGCGCCTGCTGGCCGAATCCGAACTGTGTGTCTGTGATCTCGTCGCCGTCTTCGACATCGAGTACTCGAAGCTCTCCTATCATCTGAAGGTGCTCAAGGAGGCCGGCCTGGTGACGGCCGATCGCGACGGCAATTTCGTGACCTACAGTCCGACGCCGTGTGGCGAGGACGTCATCGCGGTCATCGACTCGTTCGTCTGAGTCGTCTACTGGGGCCCAGTCGCGCGATCAGCGCTCGCGCAGGCCCTCGACAAAGAGCAGCGCGATCCACACGGCGGGGAGCGCGAACACGATCAGCCCACCCGTGGCGACGATCGGCCGGGCTGATCCAAGCCCGCCCAGCAGCACCCCGAATCCCAGGAACGCGAACACACTCAGCCCGACGCCGAGGGTCGACCGCTGGATGGCCGCCGCGAGGGTGTCAGTCTCCGACATCACTCGGACGCACTGGCGCGACCGATAAAATCGTTGTCTAAGGGCAGCCCTATCGAACGGTATCGCGTTCGGGAGTCACTCGGGCGGGTCGATCGACGCGTCGAGAATCTCGTCGAGACACGCGGCGGCCGCACGGAGCGGCGCTCCGTCCGTTGGGGCGAGTGGATCGTCGGTCGTCCACCCGAAGCGGATCGTCCAGTCGGGGGCGATCACGAGCACCGCTCGGGCCGGGACCTGGTGGTGGCCTCGAACCTCCTCGGCGACCAGATCGTACGCGTCGGCGATCGTCGCGTGGGTATCGGTGAGCAACGTGATCGTGATCCCCTCGCGGTCGGCGTACGCTTCGTGGGCGAACAGGCTGTCGGCGGAGATGCCGTACACGACGAGGTCGTCGCGGTCGGCCCACGCGCTCGCGGCGCGGAGTTCGGGGGTGATCGTCGGGACGAAATCACACGGGTAGAACAGCACCAGTGCCGCACGACCCTGATCGAGTGGCTGGACGAGATCGTAATAGGCTGGCTCGCCGTCGACGATGCCGGGCAGCGAGAAGTCGGGGGCGACCGCACCCTCGGAAAGCATGGTCCATCTCGGTGCCCCGATCGGAAGGCCCTGCTGCTCTCGGCCCCGGTCGCGGTCGTCTGGTCGTGGCTCGGCAGTGCCGACGACCGGGGGCCGACCCGATCAAACGCGCGTCTGACTCTCCCGTAGGGTGATGGTCCACGCCGTCGAACGGTGGGTATGGACCGCCGAACACTGCTCGCGACGGGCGTCGCCGGAGCGATCGCGCTGGCTGGCTGTTCGACTGGATCGCCCGACGAACCGACCGACGGTCGAGATTCGAATCCGACACTGGCCGAGCACGTCGTCAGCGACGCACCCCCGACCCCCGACGTCGAGTGGTCTGGGCTGGACACCCAGGGCCTCTATTTGGCGAGTGCGGACGCCGCAGCCCGGTATTTCCACGTTTCGAACACGCCGTTGGTCGCCGCGACGGAGTTCGAGGCTGGCGAACGGCTCTGTTACGTCCGGGTGTTCGCATCCCAGACCTGCTATCGACTCGTCCTCGACGGCCCGCCAGCAATCGACGACGAGGGCCGCGCAGTCGTGTCGGTGCGAACGGAGCGGACCGCCCCCGAGAGTCAGGCCTGTGGCGAGGCGATGACGCCGGTCGGGATGCTCGTCCGTCTCGTCTTCGACCCTGACGGACCGGCGGCCGAGCGCGTCGAGGTGGTCGTCGACGGCGAAGAGACGGTCACACTCGACGCGATGGCCTGAACCGAACGCGTCACTCCACGCCCGTGACCTCGGTGATCGTCCCGACGCCTTTGGACTCGCCCTCCCGGAAGATGAAGCGCTGTCCAGGCTCGACACAGTAGGGTCGGAACTTGAACCGGACACGCGCCCGCCCGGTGTCGCCGGGCAGGAGGTGCCCGTCCTCGGGGTAGATCGCTGCCGCCTCGCTGATCGTCTCGCAGTGGACGACGGGTTCGTACCCCTTGGCGATGCTCGTGGGGTGGTTCAACACCATGATTTCGGCCTCGAACTCCCGGACGGGCGTCGGGTCGCTCTCGCGCTCGACGACGACCATCCCGCGCTCGATCGCGGACTCGTCGATCCCCGAGAGCGCGATACCGACGATTCGCCCCGAGGTGGCCTCCTCGACGCGGTGGTAGTGCATCTCGATCGAGCGCGCCTCGACCTCGCGAAAGCGCCCGTCTGCGGTCGGCCCGACCAGGAGTTCGTCGCCAGTCTGGACCGCGCCCGAGGCGACCGTCCCCGAGACGACCGGGCCGACGCCGGTGACGCTGTACGTTCGATCGACGTAGAGGCGGAACGCCTCGCGGTCGGCCTCGCTGGTCGTCGGCAACCGCTCGAACAGCGCGTCGAGGGTGTCCATCCCGGTCCCCGAGACCGCACTCGTGCGCACGATCGGCAGCACCGACGGCGAAATCTCCTCGATGGCGCTCTCGACGCCGTGGCGGGCGACGACGAGCGGGGTCGTCTCGACCTCCCGGAGGAGGCGCTCGACCTCGCGTTCGACGGCGTCGAGACGCTCCTCGCTCACGAGATCGGCCTTCGTGATCGCGACGATCGTCGGCAGGTCGGTCGCGAGCAAGATGCCCAGATGCTCGCGTGTCGTCGCGGTCGGGCCGTCGTCGGCGGCGACCGCGAGCAGGCCGTAATCGATCTTTTGCCCGACCAGCCCCCGGATCGTCGTCCGGAGCCAGGGCTCGTGGCCGACGGTGTCGACGAAACTGACGAGTCGATCGGCGGTCTCGACGACGCGTGCGCGGTCGGTCTTGCGGTCGGGGTCGTCCATCCGGACCGGCCCGTCGGGGCCAAAGCCGTAGACGCCGTAGGACAGATCCGCCGAGAGGCCGCGTTCGACCTCGTGGGGCCGGACGTCGAAATACGACCGGTTCGCGCCGTCGCCGTCGTCGGACTCGCCCGTGACGAGCGTGCCGACGAGCGTCGATTTGCCGTGGTCGACGTGGCCGGCCGTCCCGACGACGATGTGGTCGTCGTCTTCGAGCATCGGGCCTTCCGTGATCGTCGCCAGCCCCACGATGGTCTCCGGGCCGGCACTGTAGGTCTGGACCGACTCGATGTGCGCGTCGGCCTCGCCCGCGAGCAGGCTCAGCACGTCCATCGACTCCGAGAACGCGGCGGGCTCGATGCCCGCCATGTCGCCGTCGTCGCTGACGCCGATGACGTACGTCGCCTCGCCGTCACCCGAGAGCACGCGATGGCGCAACTGGGCCACCAGACTCTCCCGGCGACCGTCGGCGAGGTGGGTCGCCTCGGTGAGCCGCGTCTTGAACTCGACCGACCCACCCTCGCGCTCGCCGCGATCGATGGCCTGCTCCAGTGCGGCCCGATCAGGGCTCATACCGGGGGTTGCGCGGCATTCGATATGAAACGTTCGGCGGAGTGTGGGGCGTGGTGTCGTCATGCACGGTGGACTCCGCCGTCTTTGATCGGCCCCCACATCGAATCGGTGTCCAGACCCACCCGAGTCAGGTCGCCACTGCGTTCAGGGCAGCACGTCGTCATCGAGATAGTTCGAACAGTCGATCGGGATCGCGTCCCAGGCTGCCTGAATCGCTTGATATCCCGTCCATCCTTCTCCACGAAGCATTTCGGCGCAGGCCTGACAGAACGCTTCGTCCGAACAGGCGCCCTCGTCGAGCACGAGATACAGCAAGAACGTCGGTGCGACGGCCTGTCCGGTCGTCTCCGTCGCGTCGAACAGCCGGTTGATCGACCGACGGCCGTGGGCGTCCATCAGGATCGCAAATCGATACTGGTCGGGGTGCTGTGCGATCTCTGTCTCGATCGATGTCTCGCCAGCGTCTGGCCCGTGTGGCCGGGGAACACACGTCACCGTCGAGAACGCCTCGGAGTCGGCTGCGAACGGTTCGAGTGCAGCACTGCTGCCGTGATGAAGCCACTGTTCTCTGCTGCCGTCGGGCGCGTATTCGGACGTCTCCCGGACGTGACGTTCGAGTTCCTGAATACAGACGTTCGTCGTGGTGAGCCGAAGGCGATCGACGACCGTCGACCAGAGGTGCGTGTTGGCGACGGCGATCAACGCGTCGGTGTCGACGATGATCGGATGACGGACCGCGTTCGCCATCGCTACTCTCGATACACGCCCGTCCGATCGATGTCGGT
This sequence comes from Halococcoides cellulosivorans, assembly GCF_003058365.1. NCBI lineage: Archaea > Methanobacteriati > Methanobacteriota > Halobacteria > Halobacteriales > Haloarculaceae > Halococcoides > Halococcoides cellulosivorans. The sequence goes on from NZ_CP028858.1 coordinate 731,576, forward strand.
CGCCGCCTCGAAGGCTTCCCGTTCGCGTTCGATCTCGTCGAGCCCGTCCCCGAGCAGAATCTCGGCGACCTCCTCGGAGAGGTCACCGCGCTCGTATCGCTGGTGGAGGGTGATCTTCTCTTCCTCGGACAACGTTTCCCGGAGCTTCTCCGTGAGTCCCTGCCGCGCGAGTTCACTGACGTTGATCCCCCCGAGTCGCAACTCGTCGACGACTTGACTCGCTGCCTTCTCGGCGTGCCCCCTGAACTGAATTTTGTCGTCGTTGGTCGCCATCGTCCGCTTTCTTCGTCACGGACGGCAAAAACTGTTGTGACGTGCCATCCATGCCATTCACGTCAGTACCTCAGGACGTGCCAACTATGCCATTCACGTCAGTACATCAGACCCGCACGAGTACCTTGATCGCCTCGCGCTCGTCCATCGCGCGATACCCCTCTGCGATGTCGTCCAGCGGGACGGTCTTCGTGAAGATCGGCGACGGGTCGAGCGTCCCGCCGAGCACGTCGGCCATCAGATCGTCGGCGTACTCCCGGACGGGCGCGACCCCGCCCTGGAGCGTCACGTTGTCGGTGAAAAACTCGAAGATCGGAAACCCGCCGTCCATCCCGTGGGGCACGCCGACGTAGCCGACGGTCCCGCCGGGCCGGCAGACGCCGACGGCAGTCTCCATCGCACTCGCCGCGCCGACACACTCGACGGCGTGATCGACGCCGCCGTGGGTCAATTCCTTTACGCGCTCGATCGGGTCCTCGCGAGTACTCCCGTCGACCGTCGCGTCGGCCCCGAACGCCTCGGCGAGTGCGAGGCGGTCCTCGTGGTGGCCGACCGCGACGATGCGTTTCGCGCCCAGGCGTCGGGCCGCGAGCACACCACACAGTCCGACCGCGCCGTCACCGATGACGACACACTCCGATCCGACGTCGACGCCCGCGCTCCGTGCGGCGTGGTGGCCAGTGCCCATCACGTCCGTCAACGGAAGGAGCGCTTCGAGGGCTCGTTCGTCGTCGGCGTACCGATCGGGCACGCGCACGAGCGTGCCGTCGGCGTGGGGCACGCGGACGTATTCGCTTTGAGCGCCGCCGTGGTCACTCCAGGATTCGCCGTGCTCGCAGGAGGTCGGCAGGCCCGCTCGGCAGTACTGACACTCCCCACACCCGATCGCGAAGGGCGCGAACACCCGGTCGCCCTCGCGGACCCGCCGGACGTCCTCGCCGGTTGCCTCGACGATCCCCATCGGTTCGTGACCCACCCGACTTGGCGTCTCGCGATCGGAGTCGCCGCGATAGAACCACAGGTCCGACCCACAGATCGCGGTGTGGGTGATTCGGACGATGGCGTCGTCGGGACCGGTCAGTTCCGGGCGATCGACCTCCTCGACGCGAACGTCGCCGGGGCCGTGAAACACTGTCGCGCGCATGGGTCCGCCTCGAACGGGAGCCACAAAACTCTCCCGTCGGTGCCCTTTGGCCCGAACCCACTGGCCGATTCAGCCCCACGCCCCCGACTGCACGCGATCGAGCGCGTCGAGAAACCCGTCGGCGAAGCCGTCACTGGTCACGTGATCGGCCGCCGCCTGGACTTCCGCGGGTGCGTTCGCGACGGCGATGGCGGTGCCCGCCCGCTCGAACGTCGAGACGTCGTTCGCGGAGTCACCGATCGCGACCGCGCGATCCAGATCGAAGCCCACGTCGGTGGCGATCCGTTCGACGGCCCGGCCCTTGCTCACGTCGGGCGATTTGACGTGGTAGGCGTACTGGGTGTCGACGACTTCGAGGCCGTGCTCGGCGGCGATCTCACGGAGTGGTTCGACGGCGATCGAGTGCTCGAAGACGAGTTCGGTCTCGCGCCATCGATTCGCGAGATCGAGCGTGCCCCAGCCGTCCGAATAGCCCGCCGCTTCGTACTCTGCGAGGACGGCCTCGGCGGCGGCCCGGTCGCCGACGAATTCGAGTGTCTCGGTCGGCTCGCTGATCGCGACGCCGCCGTTCTCGGCGACGACGAGTCGATCGAGACCGAGGTAGTTACACAGCGCGATCGGATAGGGCAGGCTCTTGCCGGTCGCGATCACGACCGGGCCGGGCCAGGCGCGCAGCGCCGGGCCGATCCGGTCGTCCAGCACCATGGCGTCGTCGGTGAGCGTGCCGTCGACGTCGGTGATGAGGGGACGGGGGACCATACCGGCGCTCACCGGGCGAGGGGCATCCGTGTTGCGGTCGTTCTCATCGACCGATCACTCCAGCGCGCTCGCGAGCACTTTCCCCGCGGTCAGGACCGGGTCCCAGGTCGGGCCAAAGGGGGGCGCATAGGAGAGATCGAGTCGCGAGAGTTCGGTCGCGGTCAGGTCGGTGTGGAGTGCGGTCGCGACCGGGTCGATTCGCTTAGCGACGCCCTCCCGGCCGACCATGCTCGCCCCCAGCACGCGCCCGCTCGCCCGATCGCCCCAGAGTTCGATCGTCACCTTCGACCCTCCGGGGTAGTAGCCCGCCCGCGAGGCGCCGTCGATCGTGATCGATGCGGGGTCGAACCCCGCGGCCCGCGCGCGCTCGGGAACAGTGACGCCCGTCCGGGCGACCTCCAGGTCGAACGCCTTCAGGACGGCCGTCCCGGCGGTCGGCCCGACGGGCGTCGGATCGCCCGCGACGGTCGTCCCGATCGCTCGGCCCGCACGATTGGCCGTCAGCGCGAGGGGGACGTACGTGGGGTTGCCCGTGACGGTGTGGTCCGCTTCCGCACAGTCGCCGGCGGCGTAGACCCGATCGGTATCGGTCCGCCCGAGGCGATCGGTCGCGATCGCGCCGGTCTCCCCGATCGCGATCCCGGCGTCGGCCGCGAGCGCGGCGTTCGGCGTGACCCCCGCGGCGACGAGCACGAGATCGACGGCCCGGCGCTCGTCGGCCACGACGCTCGGCCCAGCGTCGATCGCCTCGACGGTCGTCCCCAGATGGAGACCGATCCCCTGCTCGCGGAGGTGCTTCTCGACCTGCGTTGCGATCGTCGGCCCGAACGGTTCGAGGACGTGCTCGCGCATCTCGTACAGGTCGACCGTACAGTCCTGCCCGTCGAACGCCTCGGCCATCTCGACGCCGACGTAGCCGCCGCCGACGACCGCGACCCGCTCGACGGCGCCCGATTCGAGGCGCTCGCGGATCGCGCGCCCGTCGGGCAGGTCGTGCAGACTCAGCACGTCGTCGCGGTCGATCCCGTCGATCGGTGGCTCGATCGCGCTCGCGCCCGTCGCGATCAAGAGATCGCCATACGACTGGTCGTACCGATCGCCCTCGCTCTCGACGGTGACGGTCTGGGCCGCCGTGTCGATCGCGACGACCTCGCTCTCGGTCCGTAGGTCGATGTCCCGCTCGTCTCGGAATCGGTCCGCCGAGACGGCGACCAGATCGTCGAGGCTCGCGATCTCGCCTTTGACGTAGTAGGGCAGGCCACACGCACCGTAGGAGACCCACTCGCCACGCTCGAAGACGACGATCTCTCGGTCGGGGGCCTCGCGGCGGGCCTTGCTCGCGGCACTCATCCCTGCGGCGTCGCCGCCGATCACGACGAACGGATCCATACGCGGCGATCGACCGCCGCCGGCTAAAGTATTGTGCCGATCGGACACAGACGGCCGACGCCAGCTTGAATGGGCTGGCAGCCCCATCGCGACCATGAGTGTCGCCAGCACGTGTGAGATTTGCGACCGGGCGGTCGAACACACCTGCACGCGGTGTGGTGATCTGGTCTGTGATCGCCACTACGACGATCGGAGCGGCTTTTGCACCCGGTGTGCCGGCGAGACTCGGCCCAGTGGCACGACCGACGAGTCCGGACCGAGCGGTGATTCAGGGTGGTCCGACGGCGTCGATACGTATCGGAGTTGAACGAGGGATGGATCTGGGAGTGGCCCCCCGAGTCCCGTCCGATCGTGTTGATTGTAATTTATACACAGACGGTGCTCGTGATATCAAACGAAATTATTAACGAAAATTTGATGAGTATCGGGCGGAAAATACACACGGACTCATGCGAGAGGGGAACTCCAGTCCAGACGTCGACGTTTCGAGGCGTACAGTCCTCAAAGGTCTCGCGGCCACCGGTGCCGCGGGGATCGTCCCGGCGACGGCGAGCGCGCAGTCGTCTGCCCCCAGACAGGTCGAGAACCTGGACCGAGGCGTGGTCGCGGTCCCGTCGGGGGACGGCATCCTCGTCCGCTGGCGACTGTTCGGGACCGACCCCGACGACCTGGGATTTCACGTGTATCGCAACGGCGAGCAGGTCAACGACTCGCCGATTACGGGCAGTACGAACTTCCACGATGCGGGCGGTTCACCAGGCGATGCGTACATGATCGAGACGGAAGACGGCGAGCAGTCGAAGTCGGTCGAGGCCTGGGAAAACGACTATATCGACATTCCGCTGCACGAGCGGCCCGGGAGCCAGTACCACCCGAACGACGCCAGCGTCGGCGACCTGACGGGGAACGGCCGGTACGACATCGTCGTCCAGTGGTATCCCGACAACGCCCAGGACAACGCCTTCGAGGGCCACACCGATCCGACCGTCTTCGAGGCGGTCACGCTGGAAGGCGAGACGCTCTGGCAGATCGACCTGGGCCCCAACATCCGGTCGGGGGCCCACTACGCGCAGTGGCTCGTCTACGACTTCGACGGCGACGGCATCTCGGAGTTCGTCGTCCGAACCGCCGACGGGACGGTCGACGGCGAAGGGTCGGTTATCGGTGATCCGAACGCCGACTGGATGAACGGCGAGGGCCGGAGCCTCGAAGGGCCCGAGTACCTGACCGTCTTCGACGGGACGACGGGCGCGGAGATCACGACCACGGACTTCGAGCCAGCCAGAGGCGACATTTGCTCGTGGGGTGACTGCTACGGCAACCGCGGCGAGCGGTTCCTCGCGGGCGTCGCCTACCTCGACGGCGAACACCCGAGCATCGTCGAGGCCCGCGGGTATTACGAACGGAGCGCGCTCGCGGCCTTCGACTTCGACGGCGAGAACCTGACCCAGCGCTGGCACTTCGACAGCGCCGACGGGTGGGGGGATTACGCCAGTCAGGGCAATCACCAGTTGAGCGTCGCCGACTGCGACGGCGACGGCTACGACGAAATCGTCTACGGGCAGTGTGTGATCGACCACGACGGGACCGGCCTGCACACGACTGGCTGGGGCCACGGCGACGCATTGCACGTGGGCGACTTCGCTCCCGATCGTGAGGGTCTGGAGATCTTCGGGCCCGGCGAAACCGGGAACATGGGCGAGGCGATGCGCGACGCAGAGACCGGCGAGCCACTCTGGTTCAGCGGCGAGAGCGGCGACGTCGGGCGAGGCGTCGCCGGCAACATCGATCCCTCGAACTACGGCGCCGAGGCCTGGTCCTCGGCCGACAACGGCCTTCGCGACGCCGAAACGGGCGATCCCGTCGGCAGTACACCCGGCCCGAAAAACCACCTCGTGTGGTGGAAAGGCGACCTGAAGCGGGAACTGCTCGACGGGACCTGGATCGGCGAGTGGGATCCGAACGACGACACGACACATACGGTCGAAGACTTCGGCGGCGTCGGTTCGAACAACGGGTCGAAGGCGAACCCGAGCCTCACTGCCGACATCCTCGGTGACTGGCGCGAGGAGGTGCTGCTCCGCCGCGACGACAACGAGGCACTGCGCCTGTTCGCGACGCCGTACGAGACCGACCACCGGATCTACACGCTGATGCACGACCCGATGTACCGATGTGCGATCGCCTGGCAGAACGTCGCGTACAACCAGCCGCCACATCCGAGCTTCTACATCGGCAACGGCATGGACGAACCGCCGGCGCAGAACATCCAGCCGATCGGTAGTGACCCCACGGATCGCATCTTCGGCCTGCCCAGTGTGCCGAACGTCCCCGACGACACGTATCAGCTGGTCAATGTCAACTCGGGACACGTCCTCTCGGTCGCCAGTGGGAGTGAATCCGACGGCGCGGACGTGGTCCAGGCGAGCGATTCGGACGCGTCGGCTCAGCAGTGGGACCTGGCCTACGCCGGCAACGGCCAGTACGACCTCCTCGCAGCCCACTCTGGGAAGGCACTGGACGTCTCCGGGTCGTCGGAAGAGGACGGCGCAAACGTCCAGCAGTATGCGCCCAGCGCCAACGCGAACCAGCGGTGGTATCTCGACCCACGAGGCGACGGCACCTACCGGATCGTCGCTGCCCACTCCGAGAAGGTTCTCGAAATCAGCGAGCAGTCGACGGCCGACGGCGCGACCGCCCAGCAGTGGACGTGGAACGGGGGCGACCACCAGCGCTGGGAACTCGTGCCCACCCAATCGTGGGCTGGCGCGGGCCCGATCACCATCGACGGCGGGGGCGCGGACATTTGGGGCACTGCAGACGCCGGCCACATGTACGCGGGCCAGGTGACTGGCGACTTCGACGTGGTAGTGCGGGTCGCGAACGTCGAGGACACCGACGCGTTCGCCAAGGCTGGCCTCATGGTTCGCGCCGGGATGGACGCCGGGGCGGCGAACGCGATGATCCGGCGGACACCGTCACAGACGTCCTTGCAGTGGCGGCCCGAAGCGGGCGCGGAGTCGGTCAGTCTCACCTCGGGGGCGACCGCCGAGAGCGAGGTCACCGGTGGGACGACCGATCATACCGTCCAACGCCTGATGCGCTCGGGCGACGAACTGCGAGCGTACACCTCGGCCGACGGCGAGGAGTGGACACTCCTGGCGACGGTGTCGATGTCGCTACCGGAGGAGGTGATGGTCGGACTGGCGGTGACGAGTCACTCCGCCGGGACGCTCGCCACGGCCGAATTCGAGAAATTCGCTGGCGTCGATCCGACCCTCAACCAAGACATCGGGACGGTCGAGGCCGCCGGGAGTGTGACCGACGACAGCACCGATCTCGACCCGGTCGACGGTCGCGTCCCTCGTGATCTCGACGGCGACGGGATTCACGAGGACATCAACGGGAACGGAAAACTGGACTTCCCGGACGTGAACGCGTTCTTCCAGCACTCCGATCGGCCAGTCCTCGACGATCACACTGCAGCCTACGACGTCACTGGGGACGGCGTTGTCGACATGCAGGACGTGCTCGCGCTGTTCGAACTGATCTGATCCGTCGACAGCGGCGATCTCACCTCAGTTCGGCAGGCGCTCGACGTCTGCGAGGATCGCACTCGCGGTCTCGGGCCCGCCCGCGCCACGGCCCGAGAGGTTGAGTCGACCGGCGTTGTCGGTGTCGAGTTGGACGATGTTGGTCGTCCCCGTCACGGCGAGTTCGCTGTGTTCGGGGACCAGACGGGGCCCGACCCGGACCTCGCCGTCGACGACCTCTCCGATCAGGCGGATCGTCCGGCCGTCCTCGCTGGCCAAATCGAGTGCACTACCGGGAACGGATTTGATGCCTTCGACGGTCGCATCGTCGAGCGTGTAGGTTCGCTCGCACTCTGCGAGCACGTTCGCGAGGATGACACACTTCAGCGCGGCGTCGGTGCCCTCGACGTCGAACGCGGGATCGGTCTCTGCGACGCCGAGGTCCTGGGCCTCGGCAAGCACGTGATCGTACCCCAGGCCTTCGGCGGCCATCCGCGAGAGGATGAAGTTCGCCGTGCCGTTGAGGACGCCACGGGCGGCCTGGATCGTCGCGGGACTGTAGTCTTCGATCGTCGAGAGCACCGGGATCGCCCCGGCGACGGTCGCCTCGAATCGGACCTCGCCCTCGCTCGCGCGTTCCAGGTCGCGCACGTCGGCAAACCGCTCGGCCATCGGGCCTTTGTTCGCGAGCACGACGTGGCGGTCGCGTTCGAGGGCCGCCCGGACGTGGCCGAAGCCCGGTTGGGCGTCACCCAGCGTGACGGGCGTGACCTCGACGAGCGCGTCGTAGTCGGCGTCGAGGACGGCGTCCGGGTCGGCGTCGCCCAGCGCGGCCTCGCCCTCGATGTTCTGACGATCGAGTGCGGCCTTGACGTCGATCCCCGTGGGGTCGATCGCCGCCGACGCGACGTTGGCCATGCCCGTGACGCGATGACCGTAGTCGGCAGCGAGTTCGGCAACCGAACTCCCGACCGTACCGGTCCCCATGATCGCGAGGTCCATCAGGCCTCACCTCCCGGCGCGAGCGGTTCGACGACGTGGAGGTCTTTCTCGGCGGCGACCGATCGGACGGCGTCCAGCGTGGAACTGACGGCCCCCGATTCGGTCTTCAGGCGAAGGCGTGCACTCGACACGTCCTCCGATCCCTCGGGCGCCGTCAGCGCCAGGTCGACGACGGCGCCGTTGCGCTCCTGGAGTTGCGAGAGCGTATCTGAGAGGTCGGTCTCGACGAGGTGGCCGACCAGCAGGACCGTCACTTCCTCGGAGTATCGCTCCTGGCCGGCCTGGATGACGTTCACGCCAGCCTCGCGCAGCGCGTCGACGATCTCCTCGAAGCGGCTGGGGGCGGCCTCAAGATCCACCTCGACGGGGATGCGCCCCCGGGGTGTGAGGTTCCCACGCTCGTGGAAGATACTCAGGAGATTGCCGCCGTTGTTGGCGATCGGTTCGAGTGTCCGCAACAGCTCTCCCGGTTCGTCGCTGAGTTCGAGCCGGACTGTGTACGACCGCAGTCCGTCGGGCGCGTCACTCATCGTCCGATCACCTCCCGAGCGTGGGTGGGTCCGCTCATCGTCGGGTGATAGGCCCTCACCGTTAAGAAGGCGTCCATTGCGGTCGATCGTTATACTTTCACGTGGGCACTGGTAACGGTACACAACACCATCCCCTCGGTGGACCGACCGTGGTCGTCGCGTCGTTCTCACGACGGTCACAATCGGTCGCCGTCAGGTGTCACGGCCCGACGCGGCGCTCGCTCGATGGCCCCGATCGCGGCCCGCACTCTCGTCCCGCTCGCTGGCGGCGAGCAGGGAGTCAACGATCAGGCTCCGTCCGTCGGAGTAGGGCCGCCAGCGCGAAGCCCACGAGCCAGGCAACGGCTGTGAGCGCACGAACCACGTCGACGGAGTTCGCGAATCCCAGAACGCCGAGGAGGGTGTGGGCGGGGCGAACGTGGACGGTCGGGAGCAACAGGAGTCCGAGGAGGCCGAGACAAAAGCACCCGACGGCGACGTTCCCGAGGACCCGACGCAGGGTTGGCGGGCCGCGGCCAGTCACGACGAGTCGGCCCTCTCGCTGTCGAGATCCTGCGACGAGGCGACGGCGAGCCAGAGCAAGAGTCCGACTGCGATCAAGAGCCCCAGCACCGTCCCGCCGAGCCCGAAGTCGTGCAAGATGCCGATATCGATCGGAGCGCTCCCACTCGACGCGGGCCGGACGAGGTTGCCCGCATCGTAGACGACGGCCGCCAGTCCCCCGATCAGGAGGCTGCCCGCGAGCGGATAACCGAACCGAAACGCCCGGGCAGCTCGCGACGACGGCGGCACGTCCGCCACCCAGAGCCCCAGCAGGTACACACCGACGATTACGATTGCGGCAACGCCGAGGCCGGCGAGCGTAGCGGTTGCCACGGCCATGCGGTCCCATGGCCGCAGATCCTCATTAAGATGGGGTCACAGACTCGCGGAGCGGTCGGTCGAGAGCAGGTCGATCGCTTCGGTCTTGACCGCATCCGCGCTCGCTCGCCGTCGTCTCGAATATACCTACGACGGATCGAAAACGGCCCGGTCGATCGTCACCGACTGGTTGTCACTCGTACCGGCTACGGTGGCAGTAGCGGCCGCGGTCGCGGCCCGCGCATCCCGCTCGCCGTGGCGAGCGGGTTCACCGGAATCGCCGGACGGCGATTCCGGGTCTTTTTGGTCGAGCTTTTTCGAGTCGAGCGGAACCGAAGGTTCCGCTGACCATGCGAACGGACGCTTCGCGTCCGTGAGCAGAGAGCGGTCGCCGCAGGCGACCCGACGTGGTTCGAAAGAGCGCAGAGCGCTCTTTCGTCATCACGAGAGAGCGGAGCTCTCTCGAACGACAGAAAAAGGTCGTCTGGAAAAGGTCGTCGTTTAGAAGTAATCGATGCCGGCGGGCAGTTCGAGCTTCATGCCTTTGCGCTCGCGGATCTGTGTGATGATGTCGGGCTGGAGGTTGTCGGCCAGCACGCGGAAGCCCGCGTTCTCGGTGTTCCAGGAGGCGCGGCCTTCGGTCGCCGACCGAATGTCGCTCGAAAATCCGATCATCTCCTCGACGGGCGCGATGCCCTCGATCACCATGACGTCGCCTTCCTGGTACATGTCGTCGACCCGGCCACGTCGGCCCTGAATCTCGCCCGATGCCGCGCCCATGTGTTCGCTGGGCACGTCGATCCGGACGTCCTGAATCGGCTCCAGGAGGCGGATCTCGGCGTCGATCAGCGCGTTGTGGACGGCCTGGCGGACGGCGGGGACGACCTGGGCGGGACCGCGGTGGATGGCGTCCTCGTGCAGGCGAGCGTCGTGCAATCGGAGCAGCGACCCCTGGACCGGTTCGGCGGCCAGCGGCCCGTCGTCGAGGGCCTCTTCGAGCCCCTCGATGACGAGTTCCATCGTCTCGTTGAGGTGCTGAATCCCCTTCGTGTCGTCGATCAGGATGTTCGTCCGGTGGATCGTCTCGACCTCCTGGGAGGCCTCCTTCTCGAGGCCGGCGTCCTGGAGGGCTTCACGCCGTTCGAGTTCGGGCATGTCCATCGACGCCTCGCCCATCTTGATCGTCTCGACGACGTCCTCGGGCAGCGGCTCGACGGTGATGTAAAACCGGTTGTGTCGGTTCGGAGAGATGCCCTCGACCTCTCGCGAGGCGGTCTGGGGGGCCTCGCGGAAGACGACGATCGGTTCACCGGTCGTGATCGGAATGCCCTGGTTGCGCTCGATGCGCTGGCCGATCACCTCGAGGTGGAGTTCGCCCTGTCCGGAGATGAGGTGCTCGCCGGTGTCCTCGTTGATCTCCACGTGGATCGTCGGGTCTTCTTTCGAGACCTGCTGGAGCGTCTCGATCAGCTTCGGCAGGTCGTCCATGCGCTGGGCTTCGACACTTTTCGTGATGACGGGCTCCGAGAGGTGCTCGATCGACTCGAAGGGCGTCATCTCGACGCTACTGACCGTCGAGCCCGCGATGGCGTCTTTCAGCCCCGTGACGGCGGCGATGTTCCCCGCGGGCACGCGACTCACTTCCTCGCGTTCACCACCCATGAACAGCCCGACCGACTGGAGGCGGTTCGTCCCGGCCGTCCCCGAGACGTAGAGGTCCTGGCCCTCTTCGAGCGTGCCAGAGAAGACACGACCCGTCGCAATCTCGCCGGCGTGGGGGTCCATCGAGATGTCCGTCACCATGAAGACGACCTCGCCGTCCTCGTCGACGAAGCGCATGCTCTCCGCGAGTTCCGAGTCCGCGTCGCCACGCCAGACCGTCGGAATCCGACGGGGCTGGGCGTCGACGGGGTTCGGGAAGTGCTCACAGACCATGTCGAGGACGACGTCCGAGAGTGGCGTCTGCTCGTGGAGTTCCTGGCGCTTGTCCGCCCGCTCCAGATCGATGATGTCACCGAAGTCCATCCCCGTGGCGACCATCGACGGCTTCGAGACGCCCCACTTGTAGAGTGCGGAGCCAAAAGCGACCGTCCCCTCGTCGACCGAGACCGTCCAGTCGCGATCCCAGTCCTCGGTCATCCCGCGGATGAGTTCGTTCACGTCGTGGATGACTGCGAGCAGGCGTTCCTGCATCTCCTCGGGGCCCTCCTGCAGTTCCGAGATCAGCCGGTCGACCTTGTTGATAAAGAGGGTGGGCTTGACGCCTTCTCGCAGCGCCTGCCGAAGCACGGTCTCGGTCTGGGGCATCGCGCCCTCGACGGCGTCGACGACCACCATCGCGCCGTCGACCGCGCGCATCGCGCGTGTCACGTCGCCACCGAAGTCGACGTGGCCCGGCGTGTCGATCAGGTTGATGAGGTGGTTTTTCTCATCGTACTCGTGGGTCATCGAGACGTTTGCCGCGTCGATGGTGATCCCACGCTCCTGTTCGTCCTCTTCGGTGTCCATCGCGAGCTGTTCGCCCGCGGTGTCCTCGGAGATCATCCCTGCCCCCGCGAGCAGGTTGTCCGTCAGCGTCGTCTTCCCGTGGTCGACGTGGGCGGCGATCGCGATGTTGCGAATCTGTTCGGGCTGGTCCATCAGCCCCTCACATTCCTCGACGATCTGCGAGCGTCGGCTCATTATGGGCCATCCTATCCGCAGGGCAATGAAAAGGGTAGTGTTTCCGTGTGAAGCGTGTCAAAGACACGCGAACACGGAAACGAGCGGTGGGGTGGTGGATGCGTTGGAAGCGTGTCAAAGACACGCGAACACGGAAACGAGCGGTGGGGTGGTGGATGCGTTGGAAGCGTGTCAAAGACACGCGAACACGGAAACGAGCGGTGGGGTGGTGGATGCGTTGGAAGCGTGTCAAAGACACGCGAACACGGAAACGAGCGGTGGGGTGGTCGATTCGTTGGAAGCGTGTCAAAGACATGCGAACACGGAAACGAGCGGTGGGGTGGTGGATGCGTTGGATGCGTGTCAAAGACACGCGAACACGGAACCGAGCGGTGGGGTGGTGGATGCGTTGGATGCGTGTCAAAGACACGCGAACACGGAACCGAGCGGTGGGGTGGCGGTTCCCCACACTGGAATTAAGGGTACTCCCGCCGTCGGCCCGGTATGGCCATCGACTGGATCGCCCGCCGACTGCTGGACTGGATCGATATGGACGACGAGGAGGCCGCGGAGGTTCTCCCGGGATCGCTCGCGGAGGGCCTCCCCGAGCGCTCGATTGCGGACCCGACCGGATCCCGGCCGTCGGAAACGGCCGAGGCCGATGTCTCGACCGAGGCTTTGGCGTCGGGAGACACCGACGCGGAACCCGCCGTATCGACACTGGCGGCCGAGACCGACGACGGGCCGTCGCGACTCCGTCGGTTCGGCCCGTATCTGCTGGGCCTGGGCGCGGCGCTGGCGGCGTTCGTCGGCGTGCTGGGCGTCGTCCACGTCGTGCGCGGCTGGATCGAGGAACTTCGTGTCGGCCACACGCCGATGGACGGGGCGGTCGACGACGAGTCGGGGCCCGCGCCGGTGTCCGGTTCGGACGGCCCCGACGCCGGTCGCGTCCCCGCCGCCGAGCGGTCTATGGGTGACGATGCGGTCCCGTCCGTGGCGGACGAGGAGAGCGACGGCGACGTTCTCGCGGCGCTGGTTGGACTCGGCTTTCACAAACTCGTCGACGGCGTCGTCTCGCGGCCGCCGGTGGCCGACGAAGGGACGACGATCCCGGTCGAACGGCCGGAGGACTAATCCTCGGTCTCGTAGCGATCGAACAGGGTCGCGAGTTGGGTCGCGCGCATGGTCAGCATCTTCGCATTGACGCTCATCTCTCCGAGCGCGAGGGTCTGCTCTTCTGCGATCGCGGCGATGTGTTCGGCCTCGTCGACGTTCTGGCGGCTGACCTCCGCGAGTTCGTCTGCCGTCGAGGCGACCTCTTCGGTCGTCGCGGCCTGATCGTCGGTCGCTGAGGAGATCTCTTTGATGCCACTGGAGGTGTCTTGAACGTGATCGAGAATCGATTCGAGTGCGTCGAGACTCTCCTCGATCGTCCCGCGGGAACGCTCGACGGACTCGCTCATCGTGTGGATCTCCCCGACGGTATGTCCGGTCTGCTCCTGGGCGTCCTCGATGAGGTCTTCGATCTGCCCGGTCGCAGATTTGGTCTCCTCAGCGAGTTGTTTGACCTCGTCCGCGACGACGCCGAAGCCGGTCTGCTCGCCCGAGGAGGCGTGCGCTGCTTCGATCGAGGCGTTGAGCGCGAGGATGTTGGTCTGCTCGGCAATGTCGTCGATCATATCGACGATCGTCCCGATCTCGTTCATCTGATCGTCGAGTTCTTCGACGGCCCCGACGACCTGGTCGGTCTGTTCGTCGGCCTCGACCATCGCGTCTCGGGCCTCGCGGGCGGATTCGATGCCGTCGACGGTGTGCCGTTCGGTCTGATCGGCCCGCTCGGAGACCTGGTCCGAGGAGGCGGCGATCTCTTCGATCGTCGCGGACATGTCACTCATCTCCTCGGAGATCTCGGAGATCTGGTGGTGTTGATCGAGAAAGACGTCACCGATCTCCTGGATCGACGCGGAGACGTTCTCGCTGGCCTCGCGGACGGCGTCGGTCGCGGCGGCGACCTGTTCGCTGTTGCCCACGAGGTCGTCGCTGAACTCCGCCGCGGTCGTGATCGTCTGCTGGAACTCCGTGACGGCGGCGTTGAACTCGCTGGCGAGCGTCGCCATCTCGGGATCGTCGACGGACTCGTCCAGCCGCGCCGTGAGATCTCCATCACCGACGGTTCCGACCCCCTGAGCGTACGTTCGTGCGGTCTCGTGGATCGTCGCGGCGTCGACACCGCCGTCGGCAACCGTCGGGCGATGGAAATCGGTGACGACGGTCGTCGCGTGGGTCGGGTCGCGGATCGTCTCGATCGACAGATGGGCCGCGGACGCCGGAGTCGACGCCTCGGATGACGATCGGGTGGACGACGCCGGAGTCGGCGCCTCGACCGGCGATCGAGTGGTGGCCTCCGGGGTGGACCCGGCGGTCAGTCGTCGAATCGCATACAGGAGGGCCCCGAGAGCGCCGACGAACGCGCCGATCGCCACTGCCAGGCCGACAGGGCCGTCGACTGTCGACCAGAGGGCCGCCTGTCCCAGCGCGTGCACTGGCTGAACCGCGAGCGCCACGAGTACGTCCCGGTCCAGAGAACTCGCCATGAGGCGGTATAGGCAGATCAACCCTAAATATTCTTCTGCGCGGTGATTCCGATCGATAACGGCATCTGTCAGACGGGCACAACAGTATTGCACGCACGGACCATACGTCACGCTATGGCATCCTCGGCGAGCGACGAGGCCCGTTCGCACCATCGCGTGGAACTCGTCCACCGTCTCGCCGGGGGTGACGGCCGGGCCGCGCTGGAGGCGTTCCTCGCGGGGATCGACGACGTCCGGGTCGAGACGACGCTCGTCGACGACGTCGGCTTGACCGTCAAGACTCGCCTCCTCCGGGAGGAGGCGCCGGACTGTTGGATCGGGTGGCCGGGCCGGACGCTCGAACCGTACGTCCAGGCGGGGATGCTCGCGGACGCCGGGCCGGTCTGGACCGACGACGTTCGCGCGGCCTATCGGGAGGGCCCTCGCGAGGCCGCACGAATCGACGGCGTCTTCCGGGCCGTCCCGATCACCATCCATCGGATCAACAACCTCTTCTTTCACCCCGATCCGGTCGATCGGGCGGGCGTCGATCTGGAGCGCGTCGACTCGCCGGCGGCACTGATCGACGCGCTCGAACGCATCGACGAGGCCGTCGAGGCCCACCCGATCGCGTTCCCGATGAAAAACCCCTGGACGGTGCTCCAGGCCTGGGAGACGATCCTCGTCGCGCTCGCGGGCGCGTCGGGGTATCGGGAGATCCTCGACGGTCGGGTGCGCGACCACCGCGACGCGGTCGAGCGCGCACTCGACATCGTCGCGCGCCTGGCCGATCTGGCGGCCCCCGACGCGCTCTACTCGTCGCTCACGCGCGCGAACGACCGATTCATCGAGGGTTCGGCGGTGACGATCACGCAGGGCGACTGGGTCGCCGGCCAGTACGTCGACCGCGCCGACATGGAGTACGGGACCGACTGGGATCACGTCGCCGTCCCGGGGACCGGCGACGCCTACGTGATGAACATGGACGCCGTCGTCGCGACCGCCGCCGAGGATCGCGATCTCGACGCCGTCCACGCCCTGCTGGCGTACGCTGCCTCCGTCGACGGCCAGCGCCGATTCAACCAGAAGAAAGGGTCGATCCCGCCGCGATCGGACGTTTCGATGGACGCGTTCGGTCCGTTCCGCCAGGATCAGGCGCGTGCGTTCGACGCCGCTCGCTCTCAACCAGTCTCGTTGACCCACGGACTGGGTGTCTCGCCGACCCGACTGGTCGAGTGCAAGACCGCGATGGCGGCGTTCGTCGCCGAGCGCGACGTCGGGGCCACGACGACTGCGCTCGTCGACGCGCTCGCGGACTGAGTCGGGCGGAGACGCCGCTCGCAGACCCCTCGTTACGGCACGACGCCGACGGTCAAGAGCGTGCCGTACTCCCGGTAGTGCTCGACCATCGCATCGCGGGTCTCGAACTCGTCGGTGGGAAACCGATCGCCGGCGGGAATCTCGACCTCACGATCCGGGATGGCGTCCTGGACGGCGACCCGAAAGCCGGCGTCGCGGAACGCCGCGCGATACTCCTCGCGAGTCCACCAGGTCATCGGCACGTCGACGTACTCCTGCCAGGCCTCGGTGTGTGGATTGTTCGCATAAAAGTCGACGGCGACGTGGGCCGTGCCGCCGGGCCGGAGCACGCGCCGGAGTTCCGCGAGCGCGCTCGGCACGTCGCTGGCGTAGTAGATCGCTTCCATCGAGAACGCGTGATCGAGGGTGTCGTCCGCAAAGGGGAGTGCGGTGAAATCCCCGCGGACGAACCCCACGCGGTCGTCGTCGGTGTACGACCGGGCGTTGGTGAGCATCCCCGGCGATCGATCCAGGCCGTACACTCGATCGGCGTCGGTCGCCGCCCGGATCGCCCGCCCGGCGTACCCACTGCCACAGCCCAGATCCAGGACGCGATCGCCCGATTCGATCGGCATCCGCGCGAGGGCGTGTTTCGCGGTGTGCCAGTGCCGTTCTTCCATCCCCTTGTCCCGCCCGTCGGCGGCCCAGTCGTCGAAGGCGTCGCCAATGCTCATGGATTCGCGAGGAGAGCCACGATGAAATCAGTTTTCGCTCGGTGGCGGTGGGTCAGTCCTCGCTACGATAGTGGCGCGCCTCGATCCCCGCGTCGAACGCCCGCGCCAGGCGGCGCGTGATCGGCCCGGGAGCCTCGATCGGCCGGTCGTCGATCCGATCGATCGGGCGGATCGCCTGTGTCGCGTTCGTCAGAAACGCCTCGTCGGCGTCGCGACACTCCTCCGGTGTCGGCGCGCGCGTGAGGAGGTCGAGGCCCAGATCTGCGCACAGATCGCACACCTGCTGGCGGGTCACGCCGGGGAGGATCGGCCCCGCGAGCGGCGGCGTCACCACCTGGTCCGACCGGACGACGAAGAGGTTGCTCGTCGCGCCCTCGACGACCCGGCCCGTCGCGTCTTGAAGGAGCGCCTCGTCGGCCCCCCGATCGCGGGCCTCCCGTCGGGCGAGCACGTCGGTCACCGACGCGGCGACTTTCGCGTGACTCGGGCGCGCGGCGTCGGGAATCCGCTGACGGTCGACGATCACCGCCGACGCGAACTCGGGCCATTCCGCACCGAGGCCGCCCCGATCCAGCGGTGTCGCCGTCACGACGACCGTCGGATCGGACTCGGTGGGTGTCAACCGACCCGAATCCGCCCCCCGGGTGATCGAGAGTCGCGCGGCCCCGTCGCGCGCGTCGTTCGCGAGGGCGGTCGCGCGGATCGCCGCGCGCAGGTCAGCCGGCGTCCGCTCGATCGCGATGCCCAAGGCGGCGAGTGAGCGTTCGAGGCGGGCGGCGTGGGCCGGCCAGGCGTCGATCGCGCCGTCGTACAGCCGGACGGTCTCGTAGATAGCGTCGCCGTACCGAAAGCCCCGATCGCGGACCGACACCGTCGCGCGATCCTCGGGGACGAGTCGCCCGTCGAGATAGCAGGTCATCGTTCACACCGCCTGACGAACGCTTCGACGAGGGCGTCGCCGTGAGGCGTGAGGATGCTCTCGGGGTGGAACTGGACGCCGACGTGGGGGCGATCGGTGTGTCGGACCGCCATGACGAGGCCCGCGTCGGTCTCCGCCGAGATTTCGAACGCCCCCGGCACGTCGTCGACCGCCAGCGAGTGATATCGTCCGACGGTCATCGGGGAGGGCAAATCGGCGAACAGGCCGCGCCCGTCGTGGGAAATATCTGAGCGCTTGCCGTGGACGATTTCGGGGGCGGTCGTGACCGTCCCGCCCGCCGCGTCGACCAGCGCCTGATGGCCCAGACAGACGCCCAACACCGGACAGTCGAACTGGCGGGGGTCGCTCGTGACGCCCGCGTCCTCGGGCCGGCCCGGGCCCGGCGAGAGCACGACACCGTCGGGGTCGAGCGCGTCGATCTCGTCGGCGTCGATCGCGTCGTTGCGCCGCACCTGGACCGACTCAGCGATCGTCCCGACTTGCTGGACGAGATTGTAGACGAACGAATCGTAGTTGTCGACGACGAGGATCACGCGTTGCCCTCTGTGGTGTCGTTTTCGTCACAATCACGACGATCGCGGGCCATCGCGAGCGCGTCGACGAGCGCCTGGCCTTTCGCGAGCGTCTCGTCGTACTCGCGGTCGGGGTCTGAGTCCGCGACGATGCCCGCGCCGACGCGGCATTCGTACCGGTCGTCCTGGCGGACGAGCGTCCGGATGACGATGTTGCATGTCGCGCGTCCGTCGAACCCGAAGAGCCCGATCGACCCGGTGTAGGGGCCCCGCCGATCGCGCTCGACCGCGTCGATCAACTCCATCGTCCGGGGTTTGGGTGCGCCCGTGATCGTCCCGCCCGGGAAGGTCGCGGCGATGGCGTCGGGGACGCTCACCTCTGGGCGGGCACGCCCCTCGATTATGGAGACCAGATGCATCACTGCATCGTAGCGGTCGACGCGGCGGTATTCGCTGGGCTCGACGCTCCCGAACTGGCTCACCGCACCCAGATCGTTGCGCTCCAGGTCCACGAGCATCGCGTGTTCGGCGCGTTCTTTTGCGTCGTGGCGGAGGTCGTACTCGGCGGCCCGATCGACGGGGTCGGTCGCACCGCGGGGCCGCGTCCCCGCGATCGGTTCGGTCGTCAGGCGGTCGCCTCCGGACTCGGGCGTCACGTCCAGGAGGAGTTCTGGACTCGCCGAGACGAGGTCCGCGGTACGGTCCTCGAACAGGGCGCTGTAGGGAGCGGGGTTGAGCTCCCGAAGCGCCGCGAACGCCCGGATCGGGTGGACCGCGGCGGGTCCGGTCAGGCGGTGGGCGACGTTGGCCTGAAACGTCTCGCCCGCGCGGATCGCCCGCTGGATCTCCGCGACCCGGTCGCAGTATGCGTCCCGGCCACAGGCACTCTCCACGTCGAGCGGGCCGGCGACCGGTGGCTCGGGATCCGCGAGTGGGCCGGTCGTCGCCGCGGTGGCGAGTCCCTCGATGCGGTCGACCGCCCGATCGTAGGCGGCGTCGGGGTCGTCACCGACTTGTGGGCAGGCGGTCAGGGAGAGCGTCGTGTGCTCGCCATCGCCCGATTTCCAGGCCGCCCAGCCGTCGTAGCGGTGCAGGACGGCCCGCGGGAGCGCGCGTAAATCGTCGGTCTCACCCGGGAGCGCTTCGAGTTCGCGGGCGATATCGTAACTGAGCCAGCCGACCCACCCACAGGGGTAGGGGATCTCGCAGTCGCCCCGGACGAGTGTCTCACCCTCCAGCAGGCCGTCGAGCGCCCACAGCGTCGGCGAATCGCCGGCCGACGGACGACCGGTCCGGTCGGTGGCCGCGTCGTCGACGGCGCGAACCGCTGCGGGCGCGTCGATCTGGATGCGCTCGCTCGGATCGACGCCGAAATAGCCCCAGCCGTCGGTCTGGCCGGTCTCCAGATAGACGCCGGTGTCGGCCGCCGTGCGGGTCCGTCGGTACGCGCGAAATGGGTCGGCCACGCTGACCGTGCCGACGACGGGAATCCGCGCTCCCGCCGACGCGTCGGCGGCCAGCCGGCAGAACGCGTCGCGCTCGGTCCGGACGGCGACCCCGGTCATATACGCCAAGACAGCCCTGGGACTGGCCTAACCGTTGCGATGTCGCCAGTTTCCGCCGCCGCCAACCCGAGTTCTTATGTCTCCGGTGGTCGGTAACCCGGGCAGGCATGGACTATCGACTCGCGGTCGGTGACGGGCCGGAGACGATCCCCGGTGGGACCGGCGTCTTGCTCGTCCATCCGAGTACGGTCGAGACCGATCGCATCGACACCGCGTTTCTGAAAGAAGACACCGATCGCATGCTGGTGATCTCGACGCGGACGACCGCGCGCGAGGTCCGCCAGAAACTCGACCACTACGAGGTCGACGCCGAGCGAGCGACGATCCTCGACGCGCTGTCGGTCGAGCGGGGGTTCACCCGCCGTCGGGGCGACGACGTGCGATATCTCAACGCCCCCGACGACGTCGAGGGCCTTCACGACGAGGTCGCGACCTTCCTCGAAGAGACGGCGGGCAAGCGCCGGATCAGCCTCGACTCGATCACCGAAGTGATCTACTACGCCGACGTCGAGCGTGGCCTCGACGCCGTCGACGGGCTTTTGGCGTTGCTCGACGACCACGACGCCGTCGGACTCGTCCACCTTGCAGGCGGGGTTCACGACGCGGCGGTCGTCGACCGGTTCCGCGAGCGGTTCCCCGTCGTGATCGACCTGGACGACGAGGGGACGGTCACCGTTTCCGCCGAGTGAGGCCTCGAAAGGCCGATCGAGCCGGGATCGCGGGCGACCGCCCGTCGCCGCGCCCTCTGTTAGTTTGTGACACATTATCATACCACCAATAATTAAGACGCCGGAACCCAATGCATGTGATGTATGCCGGAATGCCAGAACTGTGGCTCCTTCGTCACTGAGGCGTACGCACGTGTGTTCACACCGAACGGTGTGGCGAACCCCCGCGTCTGTCCTCAGTGTGAAGACAAAATCCGCGACGGTGCCGACGTACGGCAGGCCCGGTCCACCCGACGCGGGTAGTATCGTCCCCCGACTCCACCCCACTTCTTTGCCGGCGTCCCCCAGGGCGTCGGTCTCGCTACGTTCCAGCCCCAGGTACGGCGGGAAGCCACTCGTCCAGCGGGCGCTCGCTCAGAGGTCGAGTTCGCGGTGGGTGTCCGGGTCGTCGAGGTCCCAGAGCGCCGCGGGCAACAGATCAGCGAGGTGGTCGTCGATCGGGTCGCCCACGTCGAGGCCCTCGCAGTGGTCCTCGGCCTCCTCTCGCAGTGAGACACGCAACACCTCGCCGTCGCGTTCGACCGCGAGCGGGAAGACCCGACACCGGACGGGCTTCCAGTCGGTCTCGCCCGATAGCTGCAGCGTACACAGGCCGTCGTCGCGGAGGTAGCGGCAGGCACAGCCGTCCTCAGCGACGTGGGTCTCGCGGTCTTTGGGCTCGCGTTCGACGAAGGACTGGCCGCCGATCTGTTCGGTCGCTGCGCTCAGATCGTCGTGGTCGGCCAGTTCGAACACGTCGCGCTCGTAGAGCATCACCCCGTGGTGACAACACCAGGTACACTCCTCGACACACCGGAAGCGCCGCTGGGGGTCGAATTCGAGGACTGCCCAGCGTCCGGGGTGAACCTCGCGGCGGTGCACACACTCGCTGGGCGGTCGAGACCGAAAGCGATTGCGTCCGCGGCGACGCGTCGCGATCCCCGCAGGCCTGGGGGTCGGCGCTCGCGTCGCGCCGGACCGGAAACCGTAAAGTCACGGGCGGGGCAGGTTCAGGTATGAAGGTACTGGTCACGGATCCGATCGACGAGGCCGGCCTCGCCCGACTGCGTTCGGCGGGCCACGAGGTCGTGACCGACGTCGATATCGACACCGAGGGCGTGATCGAGATCGTCGAGGACGTCGACGCACTGCTCATCCGCGGGACCGAAATCACCCGCGCGGTCTTCGAGGCCGCACCCAACCTCCAGATCGTCTCGCGGGCGGGCATCGGCGTCGACAACATCGACATCCCCGCGGCGACCGATCACGGCGTCATCGTCGCGAACGCGCCCCGGGGGAACGTCCGGGCCGCCGCCGAGCAGACCATCGGCCTGGCGTATACCGCCGCACGGCAGATCCCCCAGGCCCACCTCGCGGTCGGCGCGGGCGAGTGGGCGGGCACCGAGGGCGTCGAACTCGGCGGGCGCACCGCCGGCATCGTCGGTCTCGGTCGGCTGGGCCAGGAGGTCGCCCGGCGGTACGACAACCTCGGGATGGACGTCGTCGCGTACGACCCCTACCTGGGGGCCGCGCGCGCCGAGCAGATGGGCATCGAGTTGCTCGATCTGGACGAACTGCTCGCCGAGGCCGATCTCCTCAGCGTCCAGGCGCGCAAGACCGACGAGACGATCGGCATGATCGGGGCCGAGGAACTCGACGCGTTCCAGGGCGACATCGTCGTGCTCACCTCGCGTGGGGGCCTCATCGACGAGCAGGCGCTCGCCGACGCCGTCGAGTCGGGGTCGATCGCCGCCGCGGGCGTCGACGTGTTCAGCGTCGAACCGCCCGCCGACGACAACCCGCTGTTCGGGGTCGACGAAATCGTCGTCACCCCCCACCTGGGCGCGAAGACCCACAACGCCCAGGTGAACGTCGCGGTCACCGCCGCCGACCAGATCATCACCGCGCTGGAGGGTGGCGAGGTCACGAACGCGCTCAACCTGCCCTCCGCGGGCGAGGCGACCGACCGCCAGCGCGCGTACGCCGAGCTGAGCGAGACCGCCAGCGAGGTCGCGCTGCGCCTGTTCGACGGGCGCGTCGAGTCGATCGAGGTCGAGTACGCGGGCGATCTCGCCGACAGCGACGTCGATCTCATCACCGCGGCGGTGTTCGATCCGTTCGGGTGGCAGGACCTCGTCGTCGACGCGCCCTCTCGAATTGCGGACCAGCGCGGCATCGAGGTGACCGAGTCCAAGCGCCGCGAGACCAGCGATTACCAGAACCTCGTCTCGGTGACCGTCGCCGACGACGAGTCGGAACTCACCGTCGCGGGCACGCTGTACGCGGGCGAGGAGCCCCGTCTCGTCGAGATCGACGGGTTCCGCGTCGAGGCCGAACCCACCGGGACGCTGTTGATCTCGCGCAACCCGGACGTCCCGGGCGTGATCGGCTACGTCGGGTCGGTGTTCGGCGAGCACGGCGTCAACATCGCGAACATGGCGAACGCGCGGGAAGCGATCGAGGGCGAGGCGATGAGCGTCTACAACGTGGACGAGCCAGCGCCCGACGCGGTGATCGAGGAGCTTCTGGGTGACGAGCGGATCACGTCGGTGACGCAGATCGAACTGGACGGGTAGGGGCGCAATAGTCGGAAAACCACATCATATGTTTTAACTTGTATAATATTTTCCTATAAATATGGAATGAGGGAAAATAATATTGACATTGATATAATAATTGGAATGGCTTTCCCATATATGTTGGAATATACCAATCTACCAGTTGACAATAGCCAAACTATGGTAGATGTGGATATAGCCACGAAACCAACGTGAAGGATCAGAATTTGTTCAAATCTAAGGTTTTGAAATACTAAATTGTATGATGGGATGTTATTTATGTTGTTCGTCCTCACATGAATAATGTAGATAAATATGATCAGTCCATAGCTTATTGCCACAGATGTATCCATTCCCCAGGGTTTTATCACATGTCTATACAATGACGTGGTCAATTCTCGTGGACTTCGGCCAAAAACATTTGAATTAATTACATGTAATATATCTATATCTTTTGAGTCCAATTTATAACCGAGCATTGTAATTTCGCAGAATGAAAGATGGATTGAACAATATATGGTCATAGTTATCAAATCCAGTAAGAAACTCGACTCAATATACAACTGAAAAGTGTCGTAAATCCCTCCTAGTAAAAACGGTATTGTTGCCAACGTTATATACAGAGATACAAATCTCACACTTTTCGCATTGGAGTAATTGCTATTGTATCGCTGTGATGGGAATACTTTGTTCAAATATATGATCGAAATAACTAGTGCCGTCCCTATTGGTCTAGCGATGTTTATTATTTCATCGTATGTCGTAATGGCATAGACCATTGATCCAAATAACGTCAGAGTACATAGAAACAGTACTCCGAACCCGATCTCAGTGATCAATCGGCTCGATGATCCCGATTCACCTTCTGGATACTCCTGAGCTATTCGCCACGTTAACCAAAATGATGTTAATGAAAATATTGTTAGGCTAGCAAAAATACCTAACTTACCAACAATTTCTGGAACCTCCTTTGGATAATATGTTGATATTACTAGTGTTACTGTTCCAAATATTCCCATAATGGCAAATTGGGGATAAAATTCGTCGAGAAAACTCCCAATCGATATGTCCTCTTGAGCTTTTTCACCGTTATTTCTGGACATTCTCGTCAGTTCAATAATTATCTGGGGTTTGTATTAAATATGTTGGCCTAATATAAAATAAATGTCCTACATACATATATTGGTTGGATGTATATATGTTTTGTAGGTATTGTTTCGTCATCGATTATTTTGCGCATCTGGTTTACCATGAACTAATAGTACGATTACGACCACGCCCGCGAACGATTCAATCCTCGCGCGTTCCCCGCCGCGCCGTGGGGTTGGATGTCCCCCGAGCGTCGTGAACGTCACCGTCGGGAAGTAGAGACTCGCTAGCACCGCTCTTCAGTGTACCACCGGCTCGACAAGCGCCCCGACTGCGTTGAGGCCGACTTTGACGATCACCGCGACGTTCCTGCGACTTCGCCCGAATCCTTACCGCATCTTGTTCCGGGCGACCACGGCGACGAACATCGCGAGGATCACCACGCCAGCGAACGACTCGGCAGCCGCGAGTGTTTTCACGAGCCTCCCATGCGGCTGGATATCGCCGTAGCCCAGCGTTGTGAACGTCACGACGCTAAAGTAGACCGTGGTGAATGCCATCGAAAGGACCTGACCTATGGCACTGATCGGATCGACGCTCGTGATGGCCCCGACATTGAACTGTAGTATGGACGTAACCAGATCAGACAGCAGCGCCCTGACCGAGACAGCGACGGTTTGGTTCAGATCGTCGCCAACCCGGAAGCCACCGATAAATGGGTAGAACAGCGCACAAACTGTGATCACAAACCCGGAGACCCACATCAACTGCCATGGGTTTTCACCGTACCCCATGAGCCACTTCCTAGCAGACAGGTCGAGATACGAGAGCCACTCGTTCTTTGCTAAGGCATCCCGTTGTTCCGCGCGTTTCGCACCGACGTAGGCCTCGCTGATTCGGTCCGTGAGAGAGTTCTCGCGATAGAGGCGTTCACGTTCGCGGTAGGCGTTCCTGGCCTTCTCGAAGGATGAGACGCCGTCCTCGTCTGTGTCGGGCCCGTCCATTTGGTAAAAGGCAGTAGCTTGTTTGAATCCCTGACAGATGCGTTCGAAGATCGAGAGGTCAGGATCACTGAGGCGCTCTTCAGGGCATCTCTCGCCCATATTGACAGGGTCCCCATCAATCCAATCCCCCGGTGGGCCCTCGAAAATGGTTCGATCCGAAATGTGTACATCTTGCAATCGGGCACTATAGAGGTAATTACCGGCTAAGTTGGTTCCGTCAAACTCCACCGATTTCAGGTTCGCACCAGTGAAATTGCAGTCCAGAATAGTTGCTTCTGAAACATTTCCAGACACAAGGCTTGACCCTTTGAGATTAACTTCACACATATTTACTCCTTCCAAGTTTGCCCCCTCTAAGTTTGAAAATTTCATATCAGACTTTTCAAAACGTGATTGTAGCAAGTTAGAGTTGGATAAATTTGTATTGGTCAAACGCGTTTTCGAAAACAACGAGCCATAACATTGGCAATTGTTTAAATTTGTAGAGGACATATCTATATCTATGAAACTTAAATTCGATAAATATGCCCCAGATAAATTAGCGTTATGAAAGTACACTTCAGTAATATTTGCGTTCGTCAAATCTGCACCAGATAAATTTGCTGATGTTAAGCAAGCATCCGATAGATTTGCACCAGTCAAAATAGCTCCGGAAAGGTCACATTCACTCAAATCAGCACCTGAGAGGTCGGCATCATTTAATTTTGCATTCTTGAAGGAAATATACGATAAGTCAATATCGGATAACTTCGCGCCATGCAGTGATCCCCATGATTCCACGTAAAGATCGGATCCTTTTTCATTCCCATCTGATTCAGCTTTCAATCCCGCAATTATATTACCCCGACTCTTTTCTTCGGCGTCTGCGTGCCAAATACACCGCCCATCTCGCCAAGGGTCACGGGGACAAGCTTTGTTATCGAATACACTTTCAATATTTTTTATATTATTGGGTAATGTCATCTCATCTGCGGGTATCTTAAATCCGCATATGTCGTCAAATGATTTCATATCGACCGCCTCGCAACCCTCCACCTTCGGCCTACCGATCCGCCGCCAGCCGAACCTTCACCTCACCACCGCCCGACACCTCCACCGTGAAACGCGCCCTCGCGCTCCTCGCGATCGTCCTCCTGGCGGGCTGCACCGCCCCGATCCAGCCCGCCCCGGACACCGCGACACCAACAGCCACACCTATCGCTGGTGCGCCAGCGTCTCGATGAGCGCCCGCTCGCGTTGAGGCCGCCTGAACGATCACTGCGAGGCCCCCCAAACGACTTTGCTCGGAGCCCTACCGCATCATCGTCCGCGCCAGCACGGAGACGAACAGCGCGAGCACGACCGCCCCGGCGAACGACTCGATCCCTGCGAGCGCCTTCGCCGCCGCGCCGTGGGGCTGGATGTCCCCCGAGCCTCGTGAACGTCACCGTCGAAAAGTAGAGACTCGTCAGCAGCACCGATCCCCAGTGGGCCAGCGTCTCGGCGAGTGGCGCGGACGCGACGGTGTCAGGGACCAGTCCGGCGGCCGCGGAGAGATAGCCCGCGCCGATCAGGTTCTCCGGGCCGTCGGTGAGGTCGATCTGTCCGACGATCGGGTACAGGACTCCGAAGAAAGCGATGCCGAGGATCGACGCGGCGACGAGTCGCCACGGGCGCTCGCCGTAGCCGATGGTCCACTTCTGAAGCCAGAGCCAGGCGTATCGGAGCCAGTCGCCCGCCGCCAGCGCCTCGCGGTGCTGGGCGCGCTTCGCGCCCATGTAGGCGTCACCGACGCGATCCACGTGGACTCAGAGGTGAGCGAGCGACACCTCACAATCGCTCGCGATCGAACAGGATGGCACGGAGGAGACGACGAAAAGTGCAATCAGCAGGCCCCGACGCAGTTCTACGACGAGTCTGGACACGGGATCCACGATGAGTCTCGCCTCAGTGAGGTCCTCGACGATGCCGACAACGCGGTGTGGCTGGTCCCAGCGATGGCGCTGAGCGAGACAGCTCCCGAAGATGAATCGGGCAGCCAGCGTTCGTCCCGACCGAGGGGAAAGCGCCTCGACTGTCAGCACTGCGGCCAGGCGACCGAGCATCGGTTCAAGACCCACGAATCGGTCCCAGACGAGACGTGGTCAGGACAACCGATCTGGGAGTGCCAAAAATGTGGCACAGCTCGCTACGGCCCCGTCCTCGGGTAGTGGGGGCTCAACGATATTTAACCAACAAACTGTGTAGAGTTTTGAGATTCGTTGGTTAACAACGTGGCCGTCATTGAGCCAGACAGCAACCATGCCGGGGGAAATTGGTCCGAGACCTCTGTCGAATTGCAGCGATCATTGATCGTATCCAGTCTGTCACTGTCACCCGACAGCTCAGCCCGAAACGCCAGCCAAGCGGCCAGCAGATAAGGCCAAAGGGAACTCACCAAGTGAGATCGACCGTCAACAGTGCAACGAGGGCGCCGAGTGGCCACTCACCAGTCCCAACGAAACACCAATACGAACTGGACCGATGATTTTCCCGGCCCAAAGGAGAGAGCCCGTCCTGACGATTCGATGGGGACGGTCGTATTCTGATCGCAAACCAAGTTAGTTGAACGCGTACAGGGAGTTTCCGCTGGCGATGACGACCGAATCGTCGGTCACGACCGGGTGTCGGAGGTGGCCCGGCAACGACCACGGTCCGTACTGCTCGCCAGTCTCCCGGTCGAAGGCGTACAGACGGGCGTCATCCGGGTCGCGATCGCCGGGGTTGTACGGCACATTCTCCGGACCCTGAGCGCCGACGAAGACACATCCGTTGCCGATGGCCGGTGCCGTCCAGTAGATGACGGGCGGATCTGGCGTGGCGGTCCACTGCTCCTCGCCACTCGCGAGGTCGTAAGCGCCGAAACCCCCGTCGCAGAGCCCGGCGTAGACGGTTCCGTCGTGGATCGCTGGCGTGTACGTATTCGCGAGGTATGTTGAATCCGGCGCGTAGCTCCGCGTCTCGATCGTCCACTGGCGCTCTCCCGCGCCGATATCGACACCGACGAGTCCACCGTTTGTCGCGACTGCCGCGACACCCTCGGCGACGGCGGGTGCCAGCGGTCGATAGTTGGCATTCGATCTGTCCGTCTCCGGAAACGGGACCCGCCACTCAACGCTTTGGTCCTCGAGCGACAGCGCGACCAGTTCGGTACCCTCGTCAAGCAGCACCCGGTCGCCCACGACCCGGGGCGGCTCTACCCCGAGGGAGCCGACATTTGGCCACTCTCGCCAGCACGTCTCCCCTCCCTCGATCGAGTAACAACGAAGGAATGCGCCACCTCCCTCCGGGCCACTATTCCCAAAGTAGACCTGGTTTTCCGCGATCGCAGGGGTCGACGTGACTGGGATCAGTCTCTCCCGGTTATGATGGGTGAGTGTACTCGTGCTGGCCTGCCATACCGTCTGACCAGTCGTCGGGTCGATGCAGACGAACCCTGACTCCCACGTCCCCGCGAACAGATGCCCGTCGACCATCACGGGCTCGGTCGTGATCTCGTGGCCCGGCGTGACCTGCGCAGCGAGCTGTGTCCCATCCGCCGCGTCGATGGCTTCGACGCCCCATTTCCCAGCCGAGAAGACGACCCCACCCGCAGCCGAGAGAAGCCGATCGTCGCCGCCCGAGCGCACTGCCGTGTCCCACGCTGGCTCCACGGCGGGCCCTGGTCCCGTGACGCCGGCCGCGCGCCCCTGATTGGTGACCGATCCGCGGAACGTGTGCCACCCGTCGAGAGCGCCGTCTGCCGGCAGGTCGATCGCCACCGTTTCCGTCGGCTCGTCCTCAGTCGTCGGGGTCGGCGTCGTCTCTTGTTGGATCACCTGGCAGCCGGACAGGCCGGCAGTGATCGCAGCGAGGAGTGTTCGACGGCGCATCGGCCCAACTGAGGGCCCCCCGCTACTCATGGGTTGGTAAATCACATTGGGTGTCTGTGCCGTGCTATTCGTTGTGGCCCCAACTATTCTCTTCATCGCAGACAATGGCCTGCTTCGTCCTTCCGTTCGGAAGGAGTGGCCGAACTGTGGTCGCTCGCCCAGTCACTCGAAGGCGTACAGGGAGCCCCCACTCGCAATGACGACCGAATCGTCGGTCACGACCGGGTGTCGGAGGTGGCCCGGTAGTGTCCACGGTCCGTACTGCTCGCCAGTCTCCCGGTCGAAGGCGTACAGACGGGCATCCTCGGGATCGCGGTCTTTGGGAGTGGGCAGCGGACTCAGTGGGCCTTGAGCACCGACGAAGACACATTTGTCGCCGATGGCCGGTGCCGTCCAGTAGACGGCGAACTGATCCGGCGTGGCGCTCCACAGTTCCTCGCCACTCGCGAGGTCGTACGCCCCGAACTGACCCTCGCTGAACCCCGCGAAGACGGTCCCGTCGTGGATCGCTGGCGTGTAGGTGGCTACGAGGTATGTCGAATCCACTCCGTAATTGCGTGTCTCGATCGTCCACTGGCGCTCTCCCGCGTCGATATCGACACCAACGAGTCCACTGTTTGTCGCGACTGCCGCGACGCCCTCGGCGACGGCAGGTGCCAACGACCGGCGATGTCCGTTCACACGGTCTGTCTCCGGGAACGAGAGTCGCCACTCGACAGTTTGGTCTTCGAGTGACAGCGCGACCAGTTCGGTACCCTCATCGAATAACACCCGGTCGCCCACAACGCGTGGCGGTCCCATCCCCAGGGACCCGATATTCGGCCATTCCCGCCAACACGCATCCCCACTATCAGGCGCGTAACAGCGAATGAATGCGACACCCCCATTCATACCTCTATCCGCAAAGTAGACCTGGGCTCCCACGACTGCAGGTGTCGAAGTGACTGGGATCGGAATCTCTTCGTCGTCGTGATGGATTATTTTGCTCGTGCGGGCCTTCCAGAGCGTCTCACCAGTCGTCGGGTCGAAACAGACGAACCCGGAGTTACTCGTCCCTCCATACAGTCGCCCGTCGACGAGCACGGCCTCGGTCGTGATCTCGTGGCCCGGCGTGACTTGCGCGGCAAGCTGTGTCCCATCCGCCGCGTCGATGGCCTCGACGCCTCGCTCGCCGGCCACGAAGACGACCCCACCAGCGGCCGACAGGTACCGATCGTCGCCGCCCGAGCGCACTGCCGTGTCCCACGCTGGCTCCACGGTGGGTCCTGGTCCCGTGACGCCGGCCGCGCGACCCTGGTTGGTCACCGACCCGCGGTAGGTGTGCCACCCGTCGAGAGCGCCGTCGGCCGGTAGGTCGATCGCCAGCGTTTCGGTGGGCTCATCGTCGGTCGTCGGGGTCGGCGTCGTCTCTCGGATCACCTGGCAGCCGGACAGGCCGGCGGTGATCGCAGCGAGCAGCGTTCGACGGCGCATCGGCCCAACTGAGGGCCCCCCGCTACTCATGATTTTGGGGCACTCCGTGCTCGGCCACGTGCCTTCGGTGAGTCGAAGACACTCGGGCCAACGCGAACCGGAATTCGGACGTCGGGATCAGTGGGGTCGGGCCGCTCGCTCACGCCGACACGGATCGACTCGTCGTCGGACACGAGTTGTACGTGAGACTGGTTGGCGGCAACCGACAACGAGTCGTGTGGTCGGGTCGCGCGGGCCCTGTCGAGGACCAGGTCGACAGGTGCGCCGTTCCGGAGTTCGCTCGAGATCGCGCCACGGAGGTTGTTCGACACGACACCTGGCAGCACCACCGCTCCGTCGTCACGAATTCGGCGCACGGGCACCTCGACGGACCTGTTCGAACGGTTCACGGGCAGGAACACCGTGGAGACCGTCTGGTCAGTGTCGTTTGCAACCAGGCTGAACCTGAGCCAGTCGAGTTCCTGATCGTCGCTCTGGAACCGGTAGTACTCTTCAGCGACGAGCGTTGCTTCAGTCCCGTTGGCATCCTCATTGAGGGTGACGGCACCGCGCGGAACGCGGTCCGGGACAGCAGCACGCGGGCCAGGAGTATGGCCGTCACGCGGATCGAACACGTCGATTGCTGCGACCGGCGTATCGAGCCTGCCCACGCCGACGGGACTCGTCGTCGCGACATCGACCGGCGCCGTATACCCGTACTCGCTGGCTTGGCGATCCTTCCCCAACCGGAACTCGAACTCGAGGGCGTCCGAGGGGCTCATGTGCCGCCCGAAGCTCGTCGCAGCGACGTCATCGATCTCAAGCACGACTGTCCCCTCGTCGATGTCAACGTCAAATTCGTCGGATCCGAGTTTTACCCGTTTGCCGGCGTGTCCGGAGGGGGTGTCGTGTTTGGTGCCCTCAACGATCCAGACCTTGGTCTGTTTCTGGGGGTTGTTTCCTTTGTAGGACCACCCATCAGGGATCTCAGAGCGAACGTGGATCTGCTCGGTCGGCACGTCGTGGGTATTGTCCACCACGTCGACAGTCACACGCTGCGTGCTGGCCCCCTGGCGCATCGCGACCTGCCGCTCGGGATGGAACTCGGCACTGGCATCGACGCTCGGACCGTGGGCTTCGACCGAGACATCGACTGAGGCGTTCTCCGGAGCGGGCACAACGTAGTCGTCGTCCACGTCGACCGGGTACTCGAAGTGGCGCCCGTACCGGGTTAGCGGCTCCACGTTCACGGTGCCATCGTAGCTCCCTTCCTGAATCCCTTCCTCGGGAACAGCGACCGTCGTCGTCAGGGTCGTCTGCTCTCCGCGGTCCAGCGATTCGACGAACTGTGGCGGAGTGACGTTCAGTCGCGTCACGTTCCCGTCGACGACCGGTTGGACGTCGCGCAGGGGCACGTTCGAACTCTCGTCGTTCCTCACTGTGACGTTCACGTCGACGGCGGTCGTCGTCGAGAGGTGCGTGCGGCGGTCGGTCGTCGTGGCCTCCCAGCGCACAGTCGGTAACACGTCGACGCGGACCTGGACCGTCTCGCTGACCTGGCCAGTGGTTCCCTCAGCTGTAACCGTCACGTTCGCGGTGTAAGATCCAACCGGTGTCCCACCGGGGACGTCGACGTCGATCGAACCGTTGTGCCACTCGGTCGGTGCCAGCGTGTCGGCGTCTTCGTAGGCCACGTCGACCACCTCGGAGTCAGTGGTTGCCGAGACGTTGGTAGCCGACGAGACGCCCGTGTTGCGCACTGCAAGTCGCGTCTCGTTGCTGCCGAGTGTCCGGTGACGACCGGCGTCCCACTCGTCTGGCGTCACTGACAGCCGCGCAGTCTCGGGGGTGACGCTCCGATTGCCGGCGACAGTCTCGTTGTCCACCGCCGACGCGACGCGCGTGCCGTTCTCATCACGCGTTACTGTCTGCGTCGTCAGCGATACGTTCGCGGCTTCCGGGACCGCGGAGGCATTGACCTCGTACCGGGCGCTGTAGTTGCGCGGCAGGTAGACCTTCTTCATCGTCCCGGCGTCGATCACCGTCCCGCCGGGGACCTCATTGACGACGGTCCCGTTCGCAGTGACGCCGACCGTGCCGGCTTCGGTGTGAGCGAGCACGCCAACTCTGGGTGCGGTGAAGTTTTTGGGCGAGTTCTGATCCTTGACGCTCCCACAGGCGTTGAGTGCCGAGTTGACGTTCCCCGTGATGTTCTCACAGTCTACACGGGTATAGACATTGACACCCTGGTAGTTCTCGCTTTGGACTTTCGAGACATTAACCGAGAGCCCGTCGTCGGGAGCGCGGGGATCTTCGGTTAGACCGATTTCAACTCCCAGATCAGGATCGTAGACGGCTGTGTTGTAGTTGTTAGGCGAGATCGTAGCCTTCTGGGCCCAGCCCTCTATGCCTGTTTCCTCAGTGCTTTGGACGAGGTTGACAACATTATCATCGGCACCGTAGACTAATAACCCCCCTTCAGTTTCTCTAAGAGATTCCTGTTCCGGCAGCGCTTCATTCGGTAAATCCCTGGCCTCGACGTAGTATGTATCAAAGATGCTCAAATCGATCCAGTTGGATCCGTCATACTTCAGTGCCCTATGATCCGGCGAGACAGTGTCACGATCGGCAGCATATGGCAGGAACGTCTGCTCAGACTCACCCTCGTTGAGGTTCGCATCGTCGAGAGTCTTGCCAGGGACCCACCCCTCTTTCAGCTTGTGATAGGCCATGACCTGCGAGGGGTGTTCCGATCGGTAGTTCCCCGATCCCATCAGTCCGTAGAGACCGACGATCCCCTCCTCGTTTTTCGTCACTCCATAGTAGTCGTCCCAGCCGAACACGGCGTGACCGAGTTCGTGCGCATAGGTGCCATACTTCTCTGGAGCGCCGTCACTATTTGAAGCGCCGATCTGAACGTGACGATTGCCATCGCCGATCAGCCGGCCCGGGCAGTTCCAGTCTGCGTATGGTCCCGAGGCATAGGCTCGCCCAGACCTTCTAGTTTCATCCACGAGGTATCGGCTCCCGTTGCCTTCGACCACCGTCCCGTTCGGGAGTGTCAGCGTTTCGTTTTCAGTGGTCCAGTAGGTCCGCGTTCCGCTCCCGGGGAACTTGCTCCGTGACCAGACGATCGCCTCGTAGTCGCCGAAGTTCACGTCGTACTCGTCGGTAATCATCGGTGCCGCGTCACAGAGAATCGCCCGCCGATCGTACGAGTAGTCGATCTCGATGACTTCGACTTCAGACCCGTTCTGAGTGAACGTCGACGTCTCTTTATCTTCTTCCGCATCGAATTTGAGGTAATTAATGGGTTCGTCAGGGAGGACGTGGTACCCATCGGAAGTATCCGCCCGAAGCGTCTCGTGGCGGAGCGAGGCGTCTCCACGGGATTCTAAGTGGAAGTACCGATTGGTCTTGAGCGCTGACTCATTGATGTCGTCGACGCTCGCGTCGGGCTGGGTCGATTCCTGCGCCTTGATCGGGATGTAGAGGAGTTCCTCGTCAGTATTTTTGAACGTGTAACGGCGGTGTTCGCTAGTGTACGTTTGCTCTCCGTCAGGTCCGTATTCGACTTTCAGGTAGTATTCGATGTCGAACTCTTCGGGATTCTTGCCGGGTCCGAGGTTGTTGATCTCAGTTTCGTATTGACTTGAGGTCAAGACTCCATGCGACGACGAACTGAGTACTTCGACCTTTTCCTCTGTCGACCCGTCCACGTGGCGCTTGTACACCAGTGAGACTTGCGTTGCGCCATAGAGAGATCCCATGTCCACTGTGACGGGCGAGTTACGGAGGTTCACTTCTTCGCCGTCTCGAGGACCGTCAATAGTCTCGCCGAAAGACACAGTGTACTCAGCGCTTTGCACGACAGTCTCTTGGCCGTAGTCCGCCTCGACATCGAATTCGACCGTGTAGCCTGCAGGAAAGCCGGGGAGTTCGGCAGCATATGTTGAGCCTTCTTTCTCCATTTCAATGGTTCCCTCCGGCGGCCAGTTGACTCGCGGTCCTGAGACACGAGAGCTCTCGGGCGACTGCTGGGCTAGTTCACCGCTCTGGTTGTAGGCCGTGTACGAGAGATTAACCGCTTCAATGCTCTCTTCGTCGCTGACCTCGGCTTTCACCGTCGCATTTTGGCCCGGACTGACTCCGGACTTGAGTGTGTCCGCATTCACAATGTCGACCTCGCGGTCGGGACCGTTCTCACCAGTTCCGCCCCCAGTACTGCTACAGCCTGCAAGTGTGAGCATGAGGGCTACGAGGATGATTCCTAAGACCCGTCTCGATACCATATTTTTAGTGGTGTGTATCCATTAATTAAGTTTATGAAGTCCGGACACGGTCTTCTGGCTCAGGACGGCCGGACCTGAGTCATCCGATTTTGGATCCAAGGCGGTCGGGTCGCTCAAATTGCTCCGTGCCTCCACGCCGCTACAGGTCGGACGCGTTCGCGGTTGACTTCGAGGCCCTCTACGCGTCCGGTGACTTGACCATCACTGTCGAACGAGTGGACGAATCCTGAGACTAGCCCGCCTCGAAAAGAGCGAGGAGCCCTGACTATGGCCGAAGGTGTCCACTTCTGAAGCCAGAGCCAGGCGTATCGGAGCCAGTTGCCCGCCGCCATCGCCTCGCGGTGGTAGATGCGTTTTGCGCCCATATCGGCGTCACCGACACGGTCCGTGACCGAGCTTTCGCGGGAGAGGCGATTCGCGGTCGGCCTCCGAGTCTTTTCGAAGTGCGTGACGCCGTCCTCGACGGGACAATGGCACTCCAATACGAGCGCGATCCACCGACCGACGAGCAACACCGGGAGAACGGAATCGACTCCGCGGACACCACGACCGGCGACTGGGCTCTGGCCGAATGGTTTTCCGCCAGTGTCGCCAATCCAATCACATGGCCACTCGGACCCGCGACGATTCCGACGACGAGGGGGTGGAGTTCATCCACGATGACGACGGGTCGATCACCGCCCGTGACACGGAGACTGGAGTGGCCTCGTTCGGTGAGACGAAAGCAGAGGCGTTGCGGATGCTCGCCGAGGCGTTGACACTCCACGAGGGCGGTGGGGAACCCGTGACCGACGAGGACCTCGAAGACTGGGGGCTCGATCCCGACGGGCACGCTGCAGTCGATCGCTGATCAGTGCGGTGCCGACGACTTTCACGAGTGGTGCCGGTGGATCGACGAGCACTGCTGATGGCCCACGGAATACGGGACAGTCCGCTTCGACACATAGCGCGTCGCACCGACTCGGTCACTCCGGACGCGGCATCGATTCGAGGTCGCGAATCTCGCTGGTCTTCTCGATGCGGTCGTACTGGCGTCGCCAGGCTGCGACCGGGAAGAGGTCGTTCCGATCGAACAGCGCCCGCGCCGCGTCGGTGATCGCGTAGAAGGTATAGGGATACCCGCGGACGCGCTCACCGGGTTCGACGACCCGCTGTTCGACGACGCCGACGTCCTGGAGGATCCCGAGATGGCGACGGATCGCGTCGGTCCCGAGACTCGGATTCGTATAGTCGAGTTCCGCGACGCTCGGCGCGCCCGCTGGGTGGCCGACGATGTCGGCGATCAGATTCGCGCGTGTGTCGTCGGTGGCCCGCTGCAGCGCCAGCCAGGTGTCGAACTCGTCGGTGGCCCCCGTCGGGGTGGCGTCGCCACCGGTCCGCGTCGCGCCAGGGTGCATGCGAATCGATACGGCCGTCGCCACCATAAACACTCGGTCCTCAGCATCGATCGATTCTTCGACTGGTTCCTCAACTGATTCCGCAACTAGTTCCACAACCAGTTTCACATCCCATACCTATACCCCTCCCCCGTCACACCCTCCGAGTCGTATGCTGAACGACGGGGACGCCGGGGGCGAAGGGGCGAGCGACGAGACGGAGCCAGACGACCCTGGGTCCGACGAGACGGAGACCGACGCGGACTACATCGACGGCGTCGATCGAAGCGCGGTCGTCACGGACGACCAGCTCTCGGTCACCCCACACCAACACGAGCGGCTGAAAGACGCGCTCCACGGTCACGACCGGTTCGACGACCTCGCCCGCGCTGCCACCACGTATCTGGTCGTCGGGAGCGGCGCTGCCGACGGGCCGGGCCGCCGGCGACGACAGGTCTGCCGACAGCTGGACGAGCGGCCGATGGCCGCAGCGGTCCGCCTCGAAACGTTCGGACTCACCGACGACGATATCGACCTCTGGGCCCCGGCGTTCGATATCCTCTCGGCGATGGCCTCGCACGTCGTCGGCGTCCTCGAAGACTTCGACGGCGGGCACGTCTGGGAACTCGGCTATCTGTACCACCACCAGCGCCACGTCCGCGACGTGCTCTGGTTGCTCAAACGGATCTACGAGACCGACGCGGAGATGCGCGAGCAGTACGACAACGGGATGGCGGCCTCACATCTGGCCGCGCTCGAAGCGGCGGCCGGCGACAACGTTCTCACCTGGTCCGACGAGGACGACCTGCCCGATGCGGT
The DNA here is from genome assembly GCF_003058365.1 of Halococcoides cellulosivorans. NCBI lineage: Archaea > Methanobacteriati > Methanobacteriota > Halobacteria > Halobacteriales > Haloarculaceae > Halococcoides > Halococcoides cellulosivorans. Next base: position 768,538 of record NZ_CP028858.1, read on the forward strand.
CCGCGAGATTCCGTGAGCGGGTCGTTCCCCTTGCCCCCGAGGGTGTCGTCCCTGCCTGCTCGCGCACATTTTCCGCTTGGCGAACCTTCATGATCGATCCATCGATTTGTCGGCTGGAGGCTGTCACCACATGCCACGAGACGACGCCACACTCGAAACACAGCTCTCGGATCAGGAGTACGTCCGCCCGCCGACGCAGTTCGTCGGGCAGGCCAACGCGACCGATCCAGGGATCTACGACCGCTTCGAGGCGACCTATCCCGACTGTTTCGAGGAGTTCGCCGCCCTCCTCGACTGGGACGACCACTGGGACGAGGTGCTCGACGACTCGAACCCACCCTTCTACGAGTGGTTCAAAGGTGGGTCGCTCAACGCGTCGGTCAACTGCATCGATCGACATCTGGAGGATCGGAAAAACCAGACGGCGTTCGTCTGGGAGGGCGAGAACGGCGACAGCGAGCGCATCGCCTACCAGGACCTCTACCGGCGCGTCAACGAGATGGCGGCGGTCCTCGAAAGCGTCGAGGTCGCCGAAGACGATGTCGTGACCGTCCACCTGCCGATGATCCCGGCGCTGCCGGTGACGATGCTCGCCTGCGCCCGGATCGGTGCGCCCCACTCGGTGGTGTTCGCGGGCTTTTCGGCCCAGGCGCTGGCCGACCGGCTCGACGACGCCGCAAGTGACGTGCTCGTGACCGTCGACGGCTACTACCGCCGCGGCGAGAAACTGGATCACAAGGCGACCTGTGACGAGGCGCTCGACCTGGCCGAGACCGACCCCGAGACCGTCTTGCTGTTCAACCGCGACGAGGCCCTCGACGACTCGGTCACCATCGAGAGCGACGACCCGTACGTCCTCGTCGAGGACTGTCTGGCCGACTGTGCGGGCCGGGAGGTCGACCCGGTCAGCCGCGACGCCGAGGACCCGTTGTTCGTGATGTACACCTCGGGGACGACTGGCGAACCCAAGGGTTGCCAGCACCGCACTGGCGGGTATCTCGCTCACGTCGCCTGGACGGCGAAACACGTCCTCGACGTGAAACCCGACGACACCTACTGGTGTACGGCCGACATCGGCTGGATCACCGGCCACAGCTACATCGTCTACGGCCCGCTCGCGCTGGGGACGACCAGCGTCATGTACGAGGGGCCACCCGATCACCCACACAAGGCGATCTCCTGGGAGCTCTGTGAGCGCTACGACGTCGATATCTTCCACACCTCACCGACGGCCGTCCGGATGTTCATGAAATGGGGCGCCGACCACCTGGATCCGTACGACGTCGACGTGCGGCATTTGACGACCGTCGGCGAACCGATCCAGCCCGAGGCCTGGCAGTGGTATGCCGAGCACGTCGGCGGTGGCGACGCGGTCGTCGTCGACACCTGGTGGCAGACCGAGACCGGCGGGCACATGATCACGAACCTGCCCGCGATCCAGGACATGAAACCCGGGAGCGCCGGGCACGCCGTGCCGGGCGTCCAGCCCACGATTTACGACGGCGCGGGCGACCCCGTCGACCCCGCCAGCGACACGGCGGGCAATCTCGTGATCGAACGGCCCTGGCCGGGGATGCTCCAGACGGTGTACGGCGACGACGACCGCTTCGTCAGCGAGTACTGGGCGACCTTCTCGGAGACCGACTCCGACGACCCCGACGACTGGGTGTACAAGGCGGGTGATGGCGCGGTCCAGGCCTCTGACGGCTATTTCCGGATTCTCGGTCGGCTCGACGACGTGATGAACGTCGCCGGGCACCGTATCGGGACGATGGAACTCGAATCGGCGGCGACGACCGTCGCGGACGTCGCCGAGGCGGCCGTCACCGCGCGTGACGACCCACAGAAAGGCTCCGTCCCCGACGTCTACGTCGTTCCGCGGGCCGAGTGTGCGGACCCGTCCGCGATTCCGGAGGCGGTCGTCGAAGCGATCGAGTCCGAAATCGGCAGTTTCGCCCGCCCGGGGAACGTCATCGTCTGTGACGCCCTCCCGAAGACGCGATCGGGCAAGATCATGCGTCGCCTGCTCGAAGACATCTCGAACGGCGAATCGCTGGGCGATACGACGACGCTCCGCGATCCGAGCGTCCCCGAGCAGATCCGAACCCACGTCCAGGAGTCCTGACCCCCCTGCCGTCACCCGAACCTTCAGGGCAGCTCCCGATCATCCGGTCTTGTGAAGCGCACGCTCGCTCTCCTCGCGATCGTCGTCCTCGCGGGCTGTACGGTCTCGGTCTCGCCCGGCGAGACGCCCACGGCTCAGCCCACCATCCCGTCCGATCGGACGACCGTCACCGTCGAGCGCGTCGTCGACGGCGACACCCTCGAAGTCACCTATGCCGACGGAACGCCCGACACGTTGCGCCTGCTCGGCGTCGACACCCCCGAGGTCCACGTCGGCGTCGACCCGGCGGAGTTCCCGGGCGTCCCAGACGACCGCGCGGGGCGGGCCTGGCTCAGTTCGTGGGGGACGAACGCGACCCAGTACGTCGAATCGCGCGTCGCGAATAGGAGGGTCGAGATCGTCGTCGGTGGCGACCGACGTGGCTCCTACGGCCGCCTGCTCGTCTACGTCTACGTGGACGACGCGATGCTCAACCGCGAGTTACTCCGGGAGGGCTACGCCCGACTCTATGATTCGGAGTTCGAGTACCGCGACGGGTTTGCCGATCTGGAGCGTGAGGCCCGCGACGCGGGCGTCGGCGTCTGGGGGTTCGAGGAATCGACCACGCCGCTGCAGGTCACCGAGATCCACGCCGACGCCGCGGGTGACGACCGCGAGAATCTGAACGACGAGTACGTCGTCCTGGCGAACGCGGGCAACGAGACGCTGGATCTGTCGGGCTGGGAACTGAGCGACGAAAGCGGGAAAACCTACGTGTTCCCCGACGGCGTGGTGCTCGATCCCGGTGACAGCGTGACGCTATTTACCGGGTCGGGCGTCGATTCCGAGGGCGAACGCTACTGGGGGCGCGATTCGCCGGTCTGGAACAACGCTGGCGACACGGTGATCGTCGAGACCAGCGATGGCGCGATCGCTGCGGCGGAGTTGTATTGACGTTCGGGTTCCGCCGCGATCGGTGTCGTGTTGTCCCCGTATCGCCCGGACTACCGTCACCCACGTGGTCTTGTGTGTGCCCGCACTATCTTGTGTATGACCACGATCACTCCGGCGGACGTCCCGACCTACGAAACCCGGGCCGAGGGGCGCTCGCTCTGGACGGATCTGGCCGACCAGTCTCGCCCGACGATCGCGATCCGGAACGGCGAACGCGGGTTCGTCGTCCGGTACGATCTGGCTCACCTCGACCGATCGCTCACCGAGGACGCGCTCCGGACGCTGAGAGCGCGACTCCGAGAGCGGCGCGCGCCGGCGGGTGGGCTGGATCCGATCTCCGAGAGTGTCGGTCTGGGTGGTGAAATGGGCCAGATCGCTGGCGAGATCCACGCCGACACCGACGCCGCGGCCCGCGACCTGGCCGTGGAGATCGCCGGCCTCGTCACAGATTCCGACAACTGGGCGTGATCTGCATCCACGCGGTCGCGATACTCACGCTCGGCGCGGCCATTTCCTCACGTCGGACGCGCCGCTTCGCAGTGCGGTCCTCGTTCAGAAATGGACTTCTTGGAAGATTCGCCACGCTCATCTTCCGCGCTGCTCGAAAATCGGAGATTTTCGGCATGACGAGAGACGCCGTTCGGCGTCTCTCGAACCACCTCGTTGGCTTTGCTCACGAGGACGCCGGGACTGAGCGGCGACAGTGTCGCCGCGAAGGTTGAGGGACGCGAATGCGTCCCTCAGAACTGAGCAAAATCTTCGATTTTGCGACGGTCGGTGAGGGAACGACTGGGCGAACACAGTGAGCCAAGGAAGTGGACTCGCCGGGACTGAGCGAAGCCGACGGCTTCGCGAAGGTCGAACGGCGGCTCCGCCGCCGTTCGGGATTTGAACCAGAGGAAGACGGTCCGGGGTGCTCGCTCACTCCGTTCGTTTCGCTCCCGGGCGTGCGACTTCCAGGGTTCAAATCCACGCGTTCGCTGCGCTCACGCTCGGCTCATCCATTCTCGCACCCTCGTAGAACTCGGTCGCTCCGATGGACTCGCTGGAAGATTCGCTTCGCTCATCTTCCAAGCCCTCGCTCGCTACGCTCACGAGGACGCCGGGACTGAGCAAAATCTTTGATTTTGCGAGGGTCGGCGAGTCCACTGACCGAAGTGAGCGCAGCGAACGAAGGGGAGTGGACTCGCCGGGATTTGAACCCGGGGCCTCTTCCTTGCGAAGGAAGCGATCTGCCACTGATCTACGAGCCCGCACGCGATATTCATTCAGGTTCGCACTTGAGGGTTCCGTTTGGTCGTGCGTATGCGGACGTCACTCATCGTCGGTCGCCAGCAACTCGGCCTGGGTGGCTCCGACGGCGCCGACCACGCGGTCGGCATCCTCCTCGGGAACGCCAGCGTCGGCCAGCGTCGCGGAGAGGATCGTGATGGCCCGCTCGATGTGAGCGGGCTCGAAGGGCACGTCGAGGTGCGCCTCGCGGACGGGCGGGCCGTCGTAGCGCTGGGGCCCACCGGCCGCCTCACAGAGAAATGCCGTCTGAGTCTCGCGAAGGCGGTCGAGATCGGCCCCATCGAAAAACGGCCCCAGCTTTTCATCGGCCACGAGACGGTCGTAAAAGTCGTCGACGACGGTCCGGATCCCTGCCTCCCCGCCGAGGCGATCGTACAACGTCTTCTCGGTCATACACTCGGCAGCGGGCGGGCGCGCAAAGACCTGGTGGTCCCGGTGATCATCTCGGAAAACTGCGCGTCAGCAGCACTGTGTGACGAATCGGGGCCATCCCCACCACCCCCGCGACGGTGCCTGCGCCAGACTCAGTCTTCGAGGACGATCTCGATCGAGACGTCGTTGGGCACCTGAATCCGCATCAACTGGCGAAGGGCGCGCTCGTCGGCATCGATGTCGATCAGCCGCTTGTGGACGCGCATCTCCCAGTGCTCCCACGTCGCGGTCCCTTCACCGTCGGGAGACTTCCGGGACGGCACTTCCAGCGTCGTGGTCGGCAGCGGCACCGGACCCGACAGCTCCACACCGGTCTTACCGGCGATCTCACCGACGTCCGCACAGATGTCGTCGAGATCCTCGGGGCTCGTCCCGGCCAGACGGACGCGTGCTTGCTGCATTATTCGCGCTCTTCGACGCTCAGGACCTTCCCGGCGGCGATGGTCTGACCCATGTCTCGGATCGCGAAGCTGCCGAGTTCGGGGATATCGCCCGAGGGCTCGATGCTGAGCGGTTTCTGCGGGCGGACGGTGACGACCGCGGCGTCGCCCGACTGAATGAAGTCGGGGTTCTCCTCGGCGACCTCACCGGTCGAGGAGTCGATCTTCTGGTCGAGCGATTCGACCGTACAGGCGACCTGTGCGGTGTGGGCGTGGAAGACCGGCGTGTAGCCCGCGGTGATCACGCTCGGGTGCTGCATGACGACGATCTGCGCCTGGAAGGTCTCAGCGACCGTCGGCGGGTCCTCGGCGGGCCCACAGACGTCACCACGGCGGATGTCGTCTTTGCCGACGCCACGGACGTTGAACCCGACGTTGTCGCCGGGGCCCGCGCTGTCGACCTCTTCGTGGTGCATCTCGACGGTCTTGACCTCGCCGCCGACGTCAGACGGCTGGAACGAAACGTTGTCGCCCGGGAACATCTGGCCGGTCTCGATACGGCCGACCGGGACGGTCCCGATGCCGGAGATGGTGTAGACGTCCTGGATGGGAAGCCGCAGCGGCGCGTCCGTCGGCGGCTGGGGCTCGGGCAGGTCGTTGAGTGCATCGAGGATCGTCGGGCCGTCGTACCAGGGAGTGTTCTCGCTGTCCTCAGCGACGTTGTCACCCTCGAACGCCGACGCGGGGATGAACTTCGCGTTGTCGGGGTCGAACTGGACCTGCTTGAGCAGTTCCTTGACTTCCTCGACGGTCTGCTTGTAGTTCGACTCGTCGTAATCGACGAGGTCCATCTTGTTGACGGCGACGATGAGTTCACCGATGCCCAGCGTCCGGGCCAGGAAGACGTGCTCCTGGGTCTGCGGCTGGACGCCGTCGTCCGCGGCGACGACGAGCACGGCGTTGTCGGCCTGGCTCGCGCCCGTGATCATGTTCTTCACGAAGTCACGGTGGCCAGGGCAGTCGACGATGGTGAAGTAGTACTCCTCGGTGTCGAACTCCTGGTGGGCGATGTCGATGGTGACACCACGCTCTCGCTCCTCGGCGAGGTTGTCCATGACGTAGGCGAACTCGAACCCGCCTTTGCCCTTCTCTTCGGCTTCTTCTTTGTGCTGTTCGATGACGTGTTCCGGGACGGAGCCGGTCTCGTAGAGCAGACGCCCGACGAGTGTACTCTTCCCGTGGTCGACGTGACCGATGATCGCGAGGTTCTGGTGTGGTTTGTCGCTCATTTGTATCTCACGCGCAGAGGCGCTGTGACGGAAACTATCGGTGAATGCAATTAAAACGGTTACGATACGCTGCCCCGCCGCGGACGGTCGTCGTCGCCCGATTCGCCGCGCGTTTTCCGTTCATTCGACCGACCGGTCAGCCCACGGGTGCTCGTGGGGGAGTGGACCGATCTAGACGAAACCGACGGCTCGCAGTGTCGGCCGATCAGTCCGTTTACGCCGCTCGCCCGCCACCGCCCGGTATGAGCGCAGTCGATCCGGCGACGTTGCCGATCACCATCGACGACTCCGGCGTCGAGGTCACCTACGACGACGGACGGACCGTCCGGTATCGTGGCGTCCCCCAGGCCCGCGAGGAGAGCGTGACGGTCTCGGCCCACCGGCGAGTCCACGTGCTCGCGACCGACGCGGACGGCGAGACCGGCGCACTCGTTTACCTCACCGATCGGCGGACCCACCACGCGGTCCTCGAAGAGAGCGGCGTCGGCCGGTATCTTCCCGAGGAGACCCCCCAGACGATCCTGCCGGGCGTGACTGCCCGACGCGAGGGCTCACAGCTCGACATCGGTGCCGATCCCGACGCCGTCGCGGGTCGGGTGTTCGTCTTCGTGGAAGACGACCGCACCGAGCAGTCCTACGAACTCCTCGCCGCGTAGGGCCGCCCTCGCCGTCCGCTACTGGATGTACGAGGGCTCTTCGGCGTCACAGCTGTCTTCGTGCTGGCGGGCGTCGCCGTCGTCGTCGAAGAGCAGTCCGCAGGCCTCACACCGATACCAGACGCCGTCGTCGCGTTCGACGCGTTCGACCATGGTCGATCGTGCGTGGGGCACCCACAAACCGTTTTTTACTGGGATCTGACATCGACTCCGAAGCGACCAAGGCGACGCCGGTCGATCGATGCCTATGAACGACGAGTCGATCGCAGTCGAGTGGGGGCGCGTGCGGCACCGATGACGGGGATCGAGGTCACCGTCGAGAGCGCGCGCAAGTCCGACGCGGGCCGGGCGATCGCGCGCCTGCCCGAACTAGTGCGCCACGAGTTGGGCGTTCTGAGTGGCGATCCGGTCGTGATCGACGGCGAGGATCGTGCCGTCGCGAAAGTCTGGCCGGGCACTGGCTCCGAGCGGACCGTCCGCATCGACGCCGAGACCCGCGCGGCGGCGGGCGTCGCGGTCGGTGATTCTGCCGCCGTCCGGCCGATCGACCTCTCGGCGGCCGATCGGGTCGTCGTCGGCGCGGCGGACGCCGATCGCGAGGTCGTCGCGAGTCGCCTCCGCGATCGTCCCGTACGAGCGGGCCAACACCTCACCCTCGACGGCGTCGGGGGCGTCGCGATCCGCGACACGGACCCGGAGGGCCCCGTCCAGGTGACCGCCGAGACGACGGTGCTCGTCCGCGAGGCCAGATCCGACGATGACAGCGAGGCCGCCACCGATGGCGTCACCTACGAGGACATCGGCGGCCTGGACGACGAACTCGATCGGGTTCGCGAGACCGTCGAGGTCCCCCTCCAGAACCCAGAGCGCTTCGAACGCCTGGGGATCGACCCGCCCGCTGGCGTGCTCCTCTATGGCCCGCCGGGGACGGGCAAGACCTTGATCGCCCGCGCGGTCGCCAACGAGGTCGACGCGCATTTCGAGGTGATCTCCGGGCCGGAGGTGGTCTCGAAGTACAAAGGCGAGAGCGAGCGCCGTCTGCGTGAGGTGTTCGATCGCGCCGCCGAGAACGCGCCCGCGATCGTGTTCGTCGACGAGATCGACTCGATCGGCGGAACGCGTGACGACGACGCCGACATGGAGAATCGCGTCGTCGCCCAACTGCTGACCCTGCTCGACGGCCTCGAACCTCGCCAGCGCGTCGTGGTCGTCGGCGCGACCAACCGCGTCGACGCGATGGACGAGGCGCTCCGCCGCGGGGGCCGGTTCGACCGCGAGGTCGAGATCGGCGTCCCCGACCGGGAGGGCCGCCGGGAGATCCTCGCCGTCCAGGCCCGCGAGATGCCGATCGACGACTCCATCGATCTCGATCGGATCGCCGACCGCACCCACGGGTTCGTCGGGGCCGACCTCGAAACGCTCGTCACCGAGGCCGCGATGGCCGCGTTGCGCGCCGATCGCGACGACGATCGCGTCACGCGTGCGGACCTCGACACGGCGCTCGCGGCCGTCGAGCCCTCCGCGATGCGCGAGTACGTCGTCGAAGCGCCCGACGTCGACTTCTCGGACGTCGGCGGTCTGGAGGAAGCCAAACGGACGCTCGAACGCGCCGTCGAGTGGCCCCTGCAGTACGGCCCGCTGTTCGAGGCGACCGACACCGACCCGCCGTCGGGCGTCCTCCTCTATGGCCCGCCCGGGACCGGAAAGACACTCCTCGTGCGCGCACTCGCCGGCGAGACCGACGCGAACGTCATCCACGTCGCCGGCCCGGAACTGCTCGATCGGTACGTCGGGGAGTCCGAAGCGGCCGTCCGGGAGATCTTCGAGCGGGCGCGCCAGACCGCGCCGGCGATCGTCTTCGTGGACGAACTCGACGCGATCGCCAGCCAGCGCGGCGGTGCGGAGGTGACCGACCGGGTCGTCTCGCAACTGTTGACCGAACTCGACGGCCTCGTCGGCGGGAGTCGGATCGTCGTGATCGGCGCGACCAACCGCCTCGACGCCATCGATCCGGCGCTCAAACGCCCCGGTCGCCTCGAAGAACTCGTCGAGGTGGGCTTGCCCGACCGTGAGGCTCGCGAGCGTATCCTCCGGATCCACCTCGACGCGACGCCGCTCGCGGACGTACCGATCGCCGAGATCGCCGCCGACCTGGAGGGCTACTCGGGCGCGGACATCGCCGCGGTCGTCCGGGACGCCTCGCTCCGGGCGATCGATCGCGTCGTCCGCGATCTGAACGCGGACGAGGTCGACGCGACCGAGCGCGTCGCTGCCGACGCGGCCGTCGAGGCTGCGACCGACGAGGTTCGCGTCACCGAGGGGGACCTCCGGGCCGGCATCGAGTCGGTCGCCCCGACGGGTGAGCGGTGAGTCGGACGGTCTCGAACGGCGGCGCGGGCGAGTGCTACCAGCAGAGCGTCGGTGCCGACGCGATCGACACGAACGGCTCGTAGAACGCTGGCCGGTCGAACGGTTCGTAGAACGGTCGCCCAGTCGAACGGCTCGATACGCCTCTCCCGTCGTCGCGACCGTCACCCCGTGTTCTTCATGCCCGCCGCGATGCCTTTGACCGTCAGGCGGAGCGTCCGTTCCTCGATGTCGGTCCGGTGGGACTGATCGAGCAGGCGCGTCTGCAGCAAGTGCAACGGATCGACGTAGGGATTGCGCCGGTCGAGACTCTCTTCGAGCCAGTCGCGGTTGAGCAGACTCTCACGATCGGTGACTTCCTGAACCAACTCGACCGAGCGCTCGTACTCGGCTTCGATGCCCTCGAAAATCTCTTTGCGGAGGTTCTCGTCGGCCAGGGCGGCGTACTCGCTGGCGATCTCCATGTCGGATTTCGCGAGCGCCATCGCGGCGTGGTCCACGACGACCTTGAAGAACGGCCACTCGTCGTACATCTCCTGGAGCGTCTCGATGTCGCCACCCGCGTCGAGGTAGGCTTCCAGGCCCGTCCCGACGGAGTACCAGCCCGGAACGATACACCGGGCCTGCGTCCAGGAGAACACCCACGGGATCGACCGGAGGTCGTCGAGACTGCGCTCGACCGACCGCGAGGCGGGCCGCGAACCCATGTTCAACTCTTCGATGACGGTGATCGGCGTCGCCTGCTCGAAGTAGGGCACGAACGAATCGTCTTCGAGCAAGTCACGGTACTTCTGGCGGGCCGCTTCCGAGGCGGTCTCCATCGCCTCTTCCCAGTCGTCGGGCACTTTCTCGATCGGCTCTTCGGTCGCCCGGAGGCGTGCTCGTGCCTGGGCGTTGAGCATCTGTTCGAGGTTGCGCTCCGCGATCTGGGGGTCGGCGTACTTATCAGAGATCGCTTCACCCTGTTCGGTGAACTTGATCTGCCCGTTGACGGTCTCGTTGGGCAGCGCGAGCATCGCCTCGTGCATGGGCATGCCGCCCCTGGAGATCGACCCACCGCGCCCGTGGAACAGGCGCATCGTCACGTCGTAGTCGTCGGTGATCTTCGCGAGGCGTTTCTGGTTGCGGAACAGCGACCAGTTCGCGGCGAAATAGCCGTTCTCCTTGTTCGAGTCCGAGTAGCCCAGCAGGATCTCCTGGACGCCGCCGCGGGCCTCCAGCGCCTGACTGTACGCCTCGTTCTCGAACAGTGTGCCCATGATCCGGCGGGCGCCGTCGAGGGCGTACTTGCTTTCGAGCAGCGGGACGATGTCGAACCCACAGTAGCCCGGCAGGTCGACGATGCCGGCCTGATCGCCCAAAAACAGGACTTCCAGGCCGTGCGAGGGCTCTTCGAACCAACTGATCGCGTAGGTGTCGATGGCATCGATGCCGAACTCGGCCTGCCATTCGGCCGTCCGCTCGAACAGATCCATCACGCGGGCGCTGTCCTCGGTCAGGTCCTCCCGCTCGCAGATGTCGATGACCTGCTCGTCCTGTAAGATTGCGTCGGTCAGGAATTCGACGCGCTCCTCTTCGCTTTTCCCGAGGTAGTCGATCCCGTGGCGGTCGAGCGCCTCCGCGATGGCGTTGGTGTGTTTCTCACAGTGATCGCGGATGTCGAGACTCAGCAGGTTGAACCCGAACGTGTCGACCTTTCGCATCAGCGGGTCGACGTACTCGGTCGCGATGGTGTCGGCGTCGTTCGCGCGGAGACTCGACGCGATCGCGTCGAGATCTGCGAGGAACTCCTCGACGTCGTTGTACCCACCGGTCCGCACGTCACCGACGCGGACGAGCGACTCGCGCATCAGACGGAGTTTCTGCCGGTAGGGCTCGTGGGGGTAGCGCTGTTCGATCGTCTCGACCATCCCGGGGAGCCGCTCCTTGTGGGCCTCGAAGCGCTCGTCGAAGGTCTCACCGGTGTCGATCTGGCGGTCGTCCTGGCTGAGCACGCCCGACAGCGACTTCAGCTGATCGCGGTATTTCGGCAGGATGACGTCGCGCTGGCGTTCGAGCGTCTCGCCGGTGACGTCCGGCGTGACGTAGGGGTTCCCGTCGCGGTCCGAGCCAGCCCACGAGCGGAATTCGTAGCATTTCGGCACGTCGACGTCGTCGAAGTGTTCGGAGAGTTCGCGCTCCATCGCGGCGTAGATCTCGTCGATGACCTCGAACAGCACGTTCTCGACGTACCACTGGACGTTCAGCGTCTCGTCGGTCACCGTCGGCTTCCGATCGCGGACCTGTGGGGTCTGCCAGAGACTCGTGATCTGGGCCTCCAGGTCTCGCTCGATCTCGTCGCTTTCCGCGTCGGTCAGTCGCCCTTCGTCGAGGGCCTGGAGGTCGGTGGCGACTTCGCGGAGTTTCGCCTTGACGGTCTTCCGTCGCGCTTCGGTCGGGTGGGCGGTAAAGGTCGGCTCGATCAGGATGTCGTCGAGGATCGACTCGACGGTGTCGGCAGTCAGGCCCTCCTCGTCGAAGTGCTCGACCAGGTCGGCCACGCTCGTGTCGAGGGTGCCGTCCTGGCTCGCCTGCCGGAGTTGACGGACTCGCTCGCGCTCTTCTGCGAGGTTGATCAACTCGAAATACGTCGTGAACGCTCGGGCGACGACGTCGGCCTCGTCCGGCGACAGTCGATCGAGGGCGTTGTGCAGTGCCTCGCGGTCGTCGGCCTCGCCGGAGCGGTAGTCGACGGCGGCCGACCGGATTCGCTCGACCAGTTCGAACGCGTCCCCACCGCTCTGGGTCGCGATGATCTCCCCAAGCAGTTCGCCGAGGTCACGGACGTCTTGTCCGATCGCTCTGGCGTGTAAATCCATACCAGTGGCTGACGGGCGAAGCTGTTTAACACTAGCGGATTAGAGTGGACGTATCAGGATCGGTGACCGTTGTCCTCCATTTCGACAAATGCCGTCGAAAGCGCGTTTACCCGGCGATACTTTCTATTTCGGATCGTTCGAGGCGCCTGAATACGGCGAACCCTCATGGTTGAAACAATACGTACCCGGAAAGATTGTGTGGGATCTGTCGACGCCCGGACGCCGATCCGTTCGGCTACTGTTCGATTCGCTTCCGCTGGGTCTCGTTCACGAACGCGACGAAGTTGTCGAACAGCGTCGTCACCTCCCTGGCCTCGGCGTAGTTCTCGACCGTAATCTCGTCGAGGACCCGTTCGATGCGCTCGGCCGTGAGCTGATCCGATTTGCCGCGTGTGATCGTCTCGGCGGTCTCCATGTCGTACTCCGGGTGGAACTGGACGCCGAACGCGTGTCCGTTCCGAAACCCCTGGATTCCGTACTCGTTTCTCGCGAACACCGTCGCTCCCGGCGGCGCGTCGGTGACGTGATCCGAGTGGCTCATGAACACCGTCATGGTCTCGTCGACCTCATCGAGCAGGCGATTCGACCCGTCCTGGTTGACCGTCTGATAGCCGAGTTCGTACTCGCCCATCCCCTTGACGCTCCCTCCCATCACGTCGGCCACGAGTTGGTGGCCGAAACAGACGCCCAGCGCTGGCAGTCCCGCTCGAATCGCGTCTCCGACCCAGACTTTCGTCGCTCCGATCCACTCTTCGTCCCAGTAGACGGACGCGCTCGATCCGGTGATGACGACCCCGTCGTACTGGAACCCGTCGGGAAACTCTCCCGAGGGGCAATGAAAGACGTCGAGGTCGGCGTCCAGTTCCCGCTCGAAATTCTGTCGCGTGTCCGGTTGTTCGTGGGCCGCGTTCAGTAATGCGAGCCGTGGCCGATCCATCTCCAGATAATCGGGCGCCGAGGGGTATATACCGTTGCCTCTCCCCATATTATGCGACCAAACGTCGACTCGACGGATCGTCGATCGATCGAAACGCGTCACTGCCGGAGGACGCGTGTCGCCGGCCGTCGAAGCGGCGTCGACGCCGACGAACGGACGAGAGCCAAAAAACCGCGTCAGCGGGGCCGCGGTCCACGAGCGCCCGTGGCGATCACTGGAATCCGATCCGGCCCGACCCACCGGGGCTCTGCGGTTCGGTCCCCGAGCCTTTGAACTCCTCTTCCATCTGCTCGAAGTACTCCCGGATGTCCTCGTCGACGGTCGGGCGCACGTCTTCGAGCGCCGACCGGAAGTGTGACATCTCGACGATGTCGGCGTCGTCGTCCTCGCGGAGCGCCTCGATGGCGGCCTCGCGAGCGATCGATTCGAGATCGCTCCCGACGTAGCCCTCGGTGATGTCCGCGAGTTCACGCAGGCTGACGTCTGCGGCGAGTGGCGTATTCTGCGTGTGGATGTCGAGGATGGCCTCGCGACCGTCCCGATCGGGTTCTCCGATGTAGACCAGGCGGTCGAACCGGCCCGAGCGGATCAGTGCCGGATCGATCATGTCGGGGCGGTTGGTCGCGGCGACGACCATGACGTTTTCCATCTGTTCGAGGCCGTCGAGTTCGGTCAACAGCTGATTGACGACGCGCTCGGAGACGTTCGACCCGACGTCACCGCCGCCACGCCCGGGCGCGATCGCGTCGAGTTCGTCGAAAAAGACGATCGTCGGCGCGACCTGGCGGGCCTTGCGGAACGTCTGGCGGATCGCCTTCTCCGATTCGCCAACCCACTTGCTGAGCAGTTGCGGGCCGCGGATCGAGATGAAGTTTGCGTCGGTCTCGTTGGCGACGGCTTTCGCCATTAGCGTCTTTCCGGTGCCTGGCGGGCCGTAGAGGAGGACGCCCGCGGGCGGTTCGACACCCAGGCGCTTGAACTTCTCCGGGGAACTCATCGGCCACTCGACGGCCTCCTGGACGCGCTCTTTGGCGCGATCGAGGCCGCCGACGTCGTCCCAATCGATCTTCGGCAACTCGACGAGGACCTCCCGCATTGCCGAGGGCTCGACCTCGTTGAGCGCGCCCTGGAAGTCGTCGCGTTTGATGATCATCCGGTCGATCAGACTCGGCGGGATGTCCTCCTCGTCGAGGTCGATCTCCGGGAGGTATCGGCGGAGCGCCTTCATCGCCGCCTCTTTCGTGAGCGATTCGATGTCCGCCCCGACGAACCCGTGGGTCTCCCCGGCGAGGGTGTCCATCCCGATGTCGTCGCTCAGCGGCATTCCACGCGTGTGGATCTGGAGGATCTCCTTGCGGCCGGTCTCGTCGGGGACGCCGATCTCGATCTCGCGGTCGAACCGCCCGGGACGGCGCAGCGCCGGATCGACGGCGTCGACCCGGTTGGTCGCCGCGATGACGATGACCTGGCCACGCGATTCCAGGCCGTCCATCATCGTCAGGAGTTGGGCGACGACACGACGCTCGACCTCGCCGGTGACGTCTTCGCGTTTCGGCGCGATCGAGTCGAGTTCGTCGATGAAGATGATCGACGGGGAGTCCTCGGTCGCCTCCTCGAAGATCTCACGCAGTTGCTGTTCGCTCTCTCCGTAGTACTTCGAGATGATCTCCGGGCCAGCGATCGAGAAGAAGTTTGCCGAGGTCTCGTTGGCGACCGCTTTCGCGAGCAGGGTCTTGCCGGTCCCCGGCGGGCCGTGCAAGAGGACGCCCTGTGGGGGCTCGATCCCCAGTTTCTTGAAGATCTGGGGGTGTTTCATCGGTAACTCGACCATCTCCCGGACGCGCTGGATCTCCTTTTCGAGGCCGCCGATGTCCTCGTAGGTGATCCCGCCGCCAGTCTTCTCGAACCCGCTGATGGGCTCTTCGCGCAGATCGACCTCGGTGTCCTCGGTGACGAGGACGACGCCGTCGGGATCGGTCTCGACGGCGATCAGCGGGATCGCCTGCCCGGGCGAGCGCATGAACGGGTGATTGGTCGAACTCATCACGGGCACGATGTCGCGCTCGACGACCGGACGTTTGAGGATCTGTCGTTTGACCATGCCCGCGGCGTCGGAGCCGAACTGCACGGAGGCCTCCTCGGGCGGGGCGAGGACGAGTCGATCGGCCTTCGTGGCCTCGGCTTTCCGGATCTCGACGCGTTCTCCGATGCCGACGTCGGCGTTCTGTCGTGTGAAACCGTCGATTCGGACCGTGTCACTGTTCCAGTCCTGGCGGTCGGCCCGCCAGACCTTCGCGGCGGTGGTGTCGCCGCCCTCGATCTCGATGATATCGCCGGGCGAGAGCTTGAGGTGCAGGAGGGTATCCGGATCGAGGCGGGCGATGCCACGTCCCGAGTCGTTCGGGTACGCCTTGGCCACCTCGAGTTGTACCTCGTTCATAGTGTGGGGGTATCCCACACTGGGTCGGGCCGGGAGAAAGGTCTTGTGCCCGCGGTGGTCGTCGATCCCAGACGGCGGACCTATCGGGTGGTTTTTCGGGCGGGGGCGACCTGGGGAGCGTATGCAGATTCTCGCCGTCGACGGGCGGGCCGGCGCGAGTGGCGACATGCTCCTGGGCGCACTCATCGACGCCGGGGCCGATCCCGACGCCCTTGCGGTCGTCGAGGACTCACTCGGCGTCACCTACGCGATCAGCGAGACGACGACCGGCGGGATCGCCGCGACCGACGTCACGGTGTGTCGGGCCGACGGCGACGGTGAGGGCGACGAGACCGACGCTCCGAACGACGACGAGACCGACGCCGCCGGCACCCCGATCGAAGGCCAGGGGCCCCATCGCACCCTCGACGACGTGCTCGCGATCGTCGAGGCGATGGATCTCCCCGCGGGTGTCGCGGCCCGGGCGACGGCCATCTTCGAGCGCCTGGATCGCGCCGAGCGCGCGGTCCACGGGTCCGAGTCCGTCCACTTCCACGAGGTCGGGGCCGACGACGCCATCGCCGACGTCGTCGGGGTCGCGCTCCTCCTCGACGACCTCGCGCCCGATCGAATCGTCACCACGCCGCTCGCGCTCGGAGACGGGACCGTCGAGATGGCCCACGGCACGCACGCGGTCCCCGCGCCCGCCGTCGCCGAACTCGCGAGTGAGGCCGATTTCGCGGTCCGGGGCGGACCGGTCGAGGGCGAACTGCTCACGCCGACGGGCGCGGCGATCCTCGCGGAGGTGGCCGAGGGCGTCGATCGACTGCCGACGCTGTCGGTCGAGGCGGTCGGGCACGGTGCTGGTGATCGCGATCTGGGTGATCGCCCGAACGCCCTCCGGGTGCTTCGCGGGACGGCCACCGGGGGCCTGCGCAAACAGTCGATCACGGTCCTGGAGACGAACCTCGACGACGCCACCCCCGAGGTGCTCGGGTCGCTGCAAGAGACCCTGATCGACGAGGGCGCGCGTGACGTGACGATCGTCCCCGTGACGATGAAAAAGTCTCGCCCGGGCCACCTCGTGAAGGTCGTGGTCGCCCCCGAGGACGCCGACCGCGTCGCGCGGCGTCTCGCCGCCGAGACGGGGACGCTCGGGATCCGCGAACACGGCGTCGGGCACCGCTGGGTCGCGGACCGCGAGACTCGATCCGTCGAGATCACCGTCGACGGCGAGGAGTACGCGATCGGCGTGAAGGTCGCCAGCGACGATGCGGGCGGGCCCATCGACGCCAGCGCCGAGTACGACGACGCGCTCCGGATCGCCCGCGAGACCGGCCGGCCGGTGCGGGCGGTTATGGCGCTCGCCGAACGGGCCTGCGATCGGTCCTGATCACTCTCCGACTCGTCTCGCGTGCTCGGCAGCGGGATGGCCGTCCGGGACGTCCGCGAGCAGTCGGTCGTAGACGGTGGCGATCCGGTCGTGGAGCGCACACATGTCGTGATTGGGGTGGGAGGCGACGAGCGCGAGTGCGCCGCCCATCCCGACGCCCTCTTTGGCCTCACCGCGAGCGAACGCCGCCATCGCCGGATGGTCCCGGCTGTCGAACTCGGGGTCGGTGACCGTCAGCGACAGGTCGAAGGCGTCCGCGAGTCGTTCGACGTCGGCCGACGGATCGTCGGCGACGAACACCGTCGTCCACTGTGAGAGGTCGTCCTCGACGCCGAACTGTCGGACGAGCGCCGCGACGGCGCTCATCTGTGTCCCACCGCCGAGTCGAACGGTCGTCCCCGACTCGATCGCTCCGACGGCGAGCCCCGCGAGTCCGGCCAGCACTGGATCGCCAACGCACCGGACGGCGTCGAGTGGGTCGCCTGCGGCACCACCCTCGGAGAGGTCGCTCGCGTCGAGGGCGTCCGCGACGACACGCCGTTTGAGAGCGATCGGGTTTGCCGGGAGTGACGAGGACACTGGGGTCGGCTCACCGAGTGCGGTCAGGACGGCCATCGCCGTCGTCGTCCCGCCGGGAACGGTCTCCGCGAGGACCACCTCCTCGTCCGGGAGCGACCGTCCGAAGGCCCGGGCGGTCTCGAATTTCTCCCGCGCGTGGGCGACAGCGATCGGCTCGCGGATGTCGCGCCCCGCGTCGCCAGGGAGGGCGACCGTCGATGCGGTCGTCGGACTCGCCGTCCCGGCATCGACGACGACCGTCTCGAAGCCGAGGAGTTCGGCCGCCGCCCGAGTGACGACCGCCGGTGTCGGACAGCCCGACGGGCTCACCGGGACGACAGACGCTTCCGTCGGTTCGCCGTCGCTGAGGATCTCGGCGTCGGCACTCGGGGTCTGGACCACGAGCTCCGGGGTCGCTCCTGCTGCACTGATTCCGTCGATGCGTGCGGTGGCCGTCGAACCGATGGTGAGGACGAATTTCATGAGGGATTCGGGACTGCGCTCGCAGTCGTTCCGTGGGCTGTCGTGACTTGTCCGAACGGATAGGCGGTCCGATTCGCGCGGTGGCGGCGGGTCGACAGGTGTTTCGAGCGCTGGGCCGACCGAGTGCGTGGGCTTTTCCCGCCGCCGACCGATCGTCCGGTGTGTCCGGGCCGATTCCGACCGGGTGTGCCCCGATCGACGACCTCCTCGGCGGCGGGGTCGAACGCGAGGCCGTCACGCAGATCTACGGGCCGCCCGCCAGCGGGAAGACGAATCTCGTGCTCTCGACGGCGGTCGAGGTCGCGAGCGGCGGTGATCGCGCCCTGTTGATCGACACCGAGGGGGTCTCGGGCGACCGTCTCGCCCAGATCGCGGGCGACGATATCGAGTCCGTTGCCGACCGGATCGTCGTCTCGGAAGCCATCGATTTCGAGGCCCAGCGCGAGGCCGTTCGCGACGCCGAAGAACTCGCCGGGCAACTCGAAGTTATCGCACTCGACAGCGCGACGGGATTCTATCGGCTGGAACGCGACGCCGACGACGAGGGCGAGACGCTCCGCGACGTCACCCGCCAGATCACCCATCTCCTCGGTCTCGCCCGCAAGCACGACCTCGCGGTCGTCGTCACCAACCAGGTGTACAGCGATCCCGACGGCGACCGTCCGCGCCCGCTCGGGGGCCACACGCTCGAACACTGGTCGAGCGCCGTGCTCCGCCTCGAACGATTCCGTGGTGGGAATCGTCGGGCGACCCTGGAGAAACATCGATCGAGCGAGACCGGCGAGAGCGTGCGCTTCCAGATCACCGATTCGGGACTCGACGGTGTCGAGGAAGTCTGAATGGCGCGGTGTGGTGTTGCGGTAGTGGTCCGTTTGTACGGCGGCCGCGAGGCGGCTGAGCCGCCTCGCAATCGCGGCGCGGAGCGCCGCGCGGCCGCCGTTTCACCGAGCGTGAGCGATCGCGAGGCTCGAACGAAGTGAGAGCCTCGGAAACGCGAACGGCGCAGCCGTGAGCAAAGCGAACGCTCGGGTCTTTTTCGCCCACGTTTTTCAAGGAGTGGTTCGCGAGCGAAGCGAGCGAACCCGACGCAGAAAAAGGTGGTTTAGTAGATAAGCTCGTCGTCGTTCTCGATCATATACAGCGTCCGGGCGGCGATGTTGACCGCGTGGTCTCCGACGCGTTCGAGGTCCCGAATCGTCAACAGGAGTCGCGAGACGTCGTTCATCAGGTCCTCGATGTCTTCGTCCCCGACCTCGACGTCGACCTGGCGCTCGATGAGGTCGCGGACGACGATGTCGGAGGCCTCCGCACAGCGCTCGTCGACGGCGTCGTCGCGCTTCGCGAGGTCGCGACACAACTCGACATCGTCGGTCTCGTAGGCGATCATGGCGTCTTCGACCATGCTGACGACCTCGTCACCGATGGCCTGGACGTCGACCCCGGGGTAGGCGTCGCGGTCGGCTTCCAGGGTGTACTCTCCGAGGTTGGTCGCCAGATCACCGATCCGTTCGAGGTCGGTCAGAATCTTGAACGACGCCGCGATGAATCGCAGATCGCCCGCGACCGGTTGCTGGAGCGCGATCAGATCGACACAGCGCCGTTCGAGGTCGAGATACAACTGGTTGATCTCCTCGTCGCCGTGGATCAACTCCTGGGCGGTCTCTTCGTCCTTTCGCTGGAGGGCATCGAGCCCCATCTGGACCCGGTCGAGAACGACCTCGCTCATGTACAGCACGTCCTCACGGAGGTCAGCGAGTTCGTCTTGATATCCTTCGCGTGGCATATGTTGGCGACTGTCGGAGACGACCATGTAAGTTTCTGTCGGCCCGCCAGTGGAATCTGCCTGGCGTATCGACGGGTCGTCGCCTCGTCACCCGAACTTGCCCGTGATGTAGTCCTCGACGCGCTGACTCTCGGGGTTCTCGAAGATCGTGTCGGTGTCGTCGTACTCGACGAGTTCGCCACCGGTGAGAAAGACCGCGGTGCGGTCGGAGATCCGCGCCGCTTGCTGCATGTTGTGGGTGACGATGACGACGGTGTACTCCTCGGCGAGTTCCTCGATGAGGTCTTCGATCTTCGCGGTCGCGATCGGGTCGAGCGCGCTCGCGGGTTCGTCCATCAGGATGACGTCGGGGTCGACTGCGATCGCGCGGGCGATACAGAGTCGCTGCTGTTGCCCACCGGAGAGTTCGAGCGCGCTCGCGTCGAGTTGGTCCTCGACTTCCTCCCACAGCGCGGCCCGCCGGAGCGCCTGCTCGACGGCCTCGTCGAGGTTCTCGGTCCGGTCCTGAATGCGCAGGCCGTACGCGACGTTGTCGTAGATGCTCTTGGGGAACGGGTTGGGGTGTTGAAAGACCATCCCGATCTTGCGCCGGAGTGCGACCGGGTCGACGTCATCGTCGTAGACGTTCTTGCCCCGGAAGGACAGATCGCCTTCGACGCGAGCGGCGTCGATCAGGTCGTTCATCCGGTTGATACACCGGAGATACGTCGACTTGCCACACCCGGACGGACCGATGAGAGCGGTCACGCGACGCTCCGGAATCGACATCGAGACGTCGTCCAGCGCCTGGACGTCGTCGTAGTAGACGCTGAGATCGGTCGTCTCGATGACGGTGTCGGCGGGGTCGGCGTCGGCGGTCGGGTCGCCGACGGTCCGGTCGGCCATCGCCGCTCCGCCGTCGTCGGTCGTGTCGGTACTCGATCGGCCAGCGAATCGGTCTGCGGGATCGTCTGATGTCATGGGTCAGTCGAATTTGTGTCGCAAGACGATCGCGGTCGCGTTCATCACGAGCAGGACGACCAGGAGCGTCACCACGCCGGCGGCGAGGACGCCGTACCGGAACTCTTCTGCCGGTTCGAACGCCCAGGTGAAGATCTGCCTGGGCATCGCACTCCCCAGGTCGAACACGCCGTTCGGTGCCATCCGGACCGAGGCGGCGATCCCGACCAACAACAGCGGTGCAGTCTCACCGATCGCACGCCCGAGTGCGAGGATCGTCCCCGTCAGGATGCCCGGCATCGCTTTCGGCAAGACGACCGTCCGGACGGTCTGCCAGCGCGTCGCGCCCATGCCGTAGGCGGCCTGACGCGTCGAGTCGGGGACGGCCTCGATGGCCTCCTGAGCGGCGATTACGACGATCGGGAGGATCAGGAGTCCGACCGTCAGCCCACCGACGAGGATCGATCCGCTGGGGAACTGCACCCAGTTGATGAACACGGCGAGTCCGAGCAGGCCATAGACGACGGACGGAACGCCCGCGAGGTTCGCGATGTTGATCTCGATCAGCGTCACGACCGTTCCGGCCAGGCCGTTGCTCGGGGCGTACTCTTCGAGATAGATCGCCGCGCCGACGCCGACGGGGAAGGTCGCGACGATGACGACGATCAACAGCATGACCGACCCGACGAGTGCGGGGTAGATCCCCGCCTCCGCGGCGGTCGTCGAGGGGGCGTTCGTGAGGAACTGCCAGTCGAGCCAGGTCTCGGGCCCGGCCAGGCCGAGGACAGCCGTGATCGCCGTGCCAGTGACCGCACCGGCGACGAGGGCGACCGGAATCCAGAGCCCCGCGAGGCCGGATCGCCGGCGAACGACTCCCTCGACGTAGACGCCCATCGGGACGACCGTCGTCGTGGCGGCGACGAGCCAGATCGTCGGATCCGTTCCCGTCGGGATCGCCAGGACGGCCGGCGCGACGGCGCCCGCGAGAAGGCCCACGCCTGCGATCAGCCCCTCGCGGCGCGACTCGCGACTGCGGCCGAGGTACCAGCCCCCGAGGGCAGCGATTGGAAGCGTGAGTGTCGCGATGATCTGGAGCGGTTCGATCGGAAGATACGGCGCGGAGAGGATCAGTTCGGGAAGACTCGCGAGGCGGAGGGTGAGTCCCGGAACGGTGACGGAGACGCCCGGGAGCGCGATCTGTGTCGGATCGGGGCCGAGCAGGCGAGCGATGGCGACCGGTGGTGTCCCGAAGACGATGACGACGGTCGCGATCGCACCCCCGATCGCGCGTTCGAGCGAGGCCGACGGTCGAACGCGGGCGTGGCCGGCGAGGAGCGCCCCCGTGACGGCGACCGCGACGACGAGTGCGAACCACTCTCTGACGGGGAACACCTCCGCGAAGACGACGAGTAGACCACCCGCGACGAGCAGGCCGACGACCGGGAGTCCCGTCGTGGTGTAGGCGACCTCACCGGCCCGGGACTCGGACCGATAGAGGTAGGCACTCACCGCGAGGGTCGGGACGGCGAGCGTCACGAAATAGACCAGATGCCATCCCGGGTCGGCCGTCAGTGGTGCGAACGCGTCGTTGGCAACGTACAACAAGAGTACGAGCACCGAGACGAGGCCGACGGAGGTCGCTCCCAGACAGAGCGCCTCGAACATTCGGCCTCGTGTCTGGCTGACCTGCGTCGAGTCGCCGTACCAGTCTGCAGCGGCCATCAGGCACCCCTCCCTGTGGCGTCGCTCATTCGTACTCCTCCCGGTAGTGAGCGGCGATGCGGTTGCTCGCCAGGTTCATCGCGAACGTGATGACGAACAGCGTGAGACCAATCGCGAACATGCTGTCGTAGATGACGCCGGCGGCATTCTCGGCGTTGACGAGGTGGATCATCGCGGCGGTCATCGGCTGGTTCGACTGGAAGAGATTCGAGAGCGGGGCGGTGATATCGAGTAGTTGGGGGCTCTGGCCCATCGCGACGGCGACGATCATCGTCTCGCCGATCGCTCGCGAGATGGCGAGGATGTACGACGAGAAGATGCCCGAGACCGCTGCCGGAACGACGACGGTGGTCGTGACCTCGAATTTCGTCGCGCCGAGGCCGTAACTCGCCCGGCGAAGCGAATCGGGCACCGCGCTCATCGCGTCTTCGCTCAGGCTGGAGACCATCGGGATGATCATGATCCCGACCATGATCGACGCGCTGAGCACGTTGAACGTATCGACGGGAATCCCGAACGCCGCCAGGAACGGTGTGACATAAACCAGCGCGAAGTAGCCGTAGACGACCGTCGGGATCCCGGCGAGGATCTCCAGAGCGGGCTTGAGGACTCCCCGCGCCCGCTCGCTGGCGTACTCGCTGAGGTAGATCGCTGCGGCGAGACCGATCGGAAGCGCGACCGCCGCCGAGAGTACGACCACGAGGAGCGTCCCCGAGAGCGCGGGCAAGACGCCGAGTTGGCGCTGATCGATGATCCACTCCGTCCCGGTCAAAAAGGCGATCGGGTCGTAGGCGGCGAAAAAGTCCAGCGCACCACGCACGAGCACGACCACGATGCCGAGTGTCACGAGGATCGTGAGAGCCGCGCACGCAAAGAGGGCGTATCGGTAGAGACGCTCCCGTCGAGCGCCGTCGGGTGGAGTCGTGATCGCCCGTTCGGTACTCATCGACGGTCCCTCCCGTGGGGGTCGGTCATCGTCGGACGATTCCAGTCCGGTCCCGTCATGGTCGTTCGCGAAGCAGTTTCGAGAGGTTCTCGTCTCTGATCGACTCGCTCACGGGCACGTATCCGACCTCGCTGACCCAGTCGGTCGCGGCCCGTTCGAGATAGAAGGCGACGAACTCGAAGACGGCGTCCCGGGCCAGTGCGTCACGATCCACGTAGATGAACAGCGGGCGGGTCATCGGATACGTGCCCTCGACGGCGTTGTCCAGGGTCGGTGCCCCACACCCGTCGCCGCCGTCGACCGGGACGGCTTTGACCCGGTCGCTGTTCTCGGTGTAGTACGCGTACCCGAAATATCCCATCGCGTGGGGGTCGTCCTCGATCCCCTGAATGATGATGTTGTCTTTCTCGGTCTGTTCGTGGTTCGGGGTGTGATTCAGATCCTCACCGACGACGTGGTTGTCGAACCAGTCGTACGTCCCGGAGGTCGGCGCCGGCCCGAACAGTTTGATGGGTTCCTCCGGCCACTCCGAGCGGACGTCAGACCACCGCTCGGCCCCGCCTTCGCGCCAGATTTTCGAGAGTTCCTCGTATGTGAGACAGTCCACCCAGTCGGCGTCGTTGTTGACCGCGACGGTCAGTGCGTCACGGCCGACCTGGAACTCGACGGGGTCGATATCGTTGTCGGCACAGTTCGATCGTTCCGCGTCGGTGATCGGCCGGGAGGCCCCGTTGATGTCCGACGTACCGGGACAGAAGTGGTTCTTGAACCCGCCACCAGTCCCGGTCGAGTCGACGGTGACGTTGACCGGGTGCTCCTCCATGAAGCGCTCGGCCATCAGATCGGAGATCAGATACACCGTACTGGATCCCTTGACGACGACCTGTCCAGTAGGGTCTGACCTGTCCGATCGGACGTTTCTGACACAGCCACCGAGCGCCCCCAGTCCACCGGCCCCGAGTCCGAGGAGCAACTCGCGGCGGCTGACCGAACACGCGATCTCGCGTGCCATCGTCGAACCTGAGACGAGAGTCGAATAAGTATGCTACTATTATAGCTCATATCTCTATATAGTTATATATACTTCTATTTCTTCTCGTCTTCGAGACAGTCGATGGCCATCGAGGCAACGGACGTGGCAGTCAATTCAGTACGTCTCTGTACCGGAGTACACCGATCTGAACGGTCTCAAAGGTCCACGAAACTGGGATGTGGGAATTTCGCCATCCCGACGGTGGGCGATTCGCAGATGGAGTATATAGAAATGAGTGGATTTACGTTTCTCGTCCGACATCGACGCTTATGGAGACGCGGAAGGTCCAACTGACGGGTGGGTCGACGTACACTGTCTCGCTTCCCAAAGAGTGGGCGACCGCGAACGATGTCGAAGCGGGGAGTGAAATCCAGTTCTATCCGGAAGACGAACGGCTGGTCTTGAGCCCCGAGCGTAGTGACGACCAGTCGACAGGGTCGTTCGACGTGGGGTCACGAGACGGCGCGGCCGCACTCACGCGCGTGGTCATCACCATGTACGTCAGCGGGTTCGACGAGATCCGTCTGACGGCCGACCGACTCACGGCCGATCAGCGCCAGGTCATCCGCCAGGCGACACAGGGGCTGGTCGGCCTGGAGATCATCGAGGAGACGCCCGAGCGTGTCGTCCTCCAGGATCTCCTCGACTCCTCGGAACTCGAAATCGAAAACTCCCTGGAGCGAATGCGTCTCGTCGCACTCACGATGGTCCGGGACGCAGTGACCGCACTCGTCGAGCGCGACGAGGGCCTCGCACGCGACGTGATCGACCGTGACGACGACGTCGACCGACTCTGGTTTATGGTCTCGCGGATATTCCGGACGGTGTTGCGCAACCCTGCCGCGTCGACGACGGTCGATCTCGACCGGGAGACGGTGTTCGATTACCAGTCCGGGGCCAGACAACTCGAACGCGTCGCTGACCACGCGACGAAGATCGCCGGCGTCGCCCGTGACGTCGAGACAGTCCCCGAGTCCGTCGTCGCAGACCTCCAGGCCCTCGAAACGGAGGCGACCGATCTCTGTGAGACGGCGGTCGACGCCCTCCTCGAATCCGACACCGAGGCTGCGACTCGCGAGGCCGAATCGGTCCTCGAACGACTGCCCGAGGTCACCGATCGGGCCCGCGATGTGAGCAACAGCGTCGTCGAAGTCGACGACTCCGAGCGCGCCCAGCGCCTCGGTCTCGTCGTCGACTCACTCTCTCGGACCGCCGATTACGGCGGTAACGTGGCCGAGAGCGCGTTTCTCAGCGCGACGCCACGCCCGGAGTAGCACTCGCGGAGCCACTCGACTCACGGGAAATCGGCCCAGTTCTTTACATAGCGACGGACCGTAGCTCTGAGGACAGCGATGGCAGAGGGCGAATCGAAAATTGCCGAGCACAAGGGCCAGGTGATGCACGCCGTACGCGAGGGGCGTGAGGTCCACGACGCCGAGTGGCGACCGGTCCGGATCGTCCTCACGACCGAGCGCCTCGTTCTGGTGGGCGAAGAACAGACCGCCATTCCGCTCGACGACGTCGAACGCTCCGAAGATCGGTACGACGTCAATCAGGCCGCCGCGACGACGGCCACCTACACCGCGATTTCGGTCGGTGAGGACGTCTATCTGATCGACGCGACCGAACAGCAGTCCTTCGAGACCGACTACTTCCAGGCGCTGATCGACGGCGAGATCATCCGCGCGAAACATCCGGCGATCGTCGGCGGCGTCGTCCAGGATTCGCCCTGGTCGAAAGCGAAAGTGAAGATCACCGACGAGGCAGTCAAACTCGCCCTCGCAGACGGTTCGCGAGCGGTGATCGGGCGTGACGACATCGGTGACGTCGAGACCGAGACCCGAGAGATCGACGGCGAACGACGGGAGGTGTTCGAGGTCGAACACACCGATCCGGAGGGCCGGAGTGTCGAGACTCACGTCACCGGCGCGGATCGCCACCTCGCGGTGCTCGAAACCGTGCTTCGACAGGGCGTCGAACAGATCGAAGCGAATCTCGATCTGAGTGGGATCGAAAAACGGGTCGTCATGGCGTTGCACTCGGGGGTCTCGTCGTTCGATCTTCCCGAGTTCGTCGACGCCGACGTCGAACGCGTCGAGGAAATCTTCGATCAGTTGATCGAGTACGACGTCGTCGAGGTCGACCGTGAGCGCACGGAAGTCGAATTGACGCCGGAGGGGCGGCGTGTCGCGGGCGAGACGATGGGCGAGCAGTGAGTCGAGGGCCGCCTCGATCGACCGCTCACCCGAGTAGGGCCGGGAGGAGATCGCTGAACAGGTGCGCCGCGATCGCCAGGACGACGACGCTCGCGATCACCTGCGAGGCCGCGTGGACGGTTCGGCCCCACGCCTTGGTCATCTTGAACAGCGATCCCGCACCGCCGCCGATCAGCGCCATCGTCGAGACGATCGCGACCGCGTAGGCCAGCACCGCCCCGGCGACGAGCGTCCAGTGTTCGCCCATCGCGACCGTGACGAACGCGATCATCGACACCGGTGGTGAGAGCGTAAAGAGTGCGCCGACGGTCCCGATCTTCAGATAGCCCAGCGCACCGTGATCGTGAGTGTGATCGGTGTCGTCGGGGTGTGCATGATCGGTGGATTCGAAATGCGCACTGCCGTCGGCGTGATCGTGATCGACGGACCGATCGGACAGCCAGCGAGACACCCGGCCCGGAAGGTGGACGTGCGTGTGAGCGTGGCGCTCGCCGTCGTGGTCGTGATCGTGTCGGTGGACGAGCGTGCGCGCGCCACTCGCGCCGAGATACAGGCCGAGCGCGGTGAGGACGACGCCGACGAACACCAGGCCCACCTGTTCGTACACCGCCGGGAACTCCGTGGTCCCCAGAACGGCGGTGGCGACGGCGATCCAGACGACCACCAGGACGACGTGGCCCGTCGCGAAACACCCGCCGACGAGCGCCGAGAGCTTCGGATCGCCCGCTTCGTGTGTCAATGCGGTGATCCCCGCGACGTGGTCGGGTTCGATGGCGTGGGTCACGCCCAGCGTCGCGGCGGCCGCGAGCAACCCCACTTCGAGGTGGCCCGCCCACAGTCCGGCCACGACCACGATCGCGGCTACTGCCACCCCTGCGATCCCGATCACCGACGGCGTCGGAACGCGACTACCTCCCGTGGTCGATCCGTCTGTCATCGACCGATCTGTCCGCCGGAGCGGGGGTAATACTTTCGATACTGCTCGTAATATCGGGGCTGGACTTTTGATCGGCCGTCCTGTAGCGGACGTATGGACGCCGATCCGGTCGAACTCGGGGTCGACCTCCTCGCGAACTCCGAGGACGACCGGCTCTCGCTGTCGGCGGCGGTCGACCGACTGGAGGCGATCACGTCCGACCCCGCGATCACGCGCGAGATTCTGGATACCGCGGCGATGCGTGGGGTCATCGACCGGGAGGATGCTATCATTCACGTCACGTCGGGGTCGTTCGTTCGTCTTCAGCGCCAGGTCGTCCGACGCGACGGCGAGTATTCGTGTCGGCGCTGTGGCGCGGGCCTCTCGACGGGCCACTTCGTCGAGTTGGAATCGGGCGATCTGGGCCCGTTCGGGCCGGATTGCGTGCGGAAGATCCTGGGTCGAGACTGAGTGGGGGCCCGCTCAAACCCGGGCGCTCCAGTCGGATTTCGAGACCGATCCCCCGATCGTTTCCGCTCTAATCGGCCCGACGTGGTGGAGTGTCGCGGACGCGCTCACACTTTCACTCCGGTCCCATCTCGTTTAACATCCGGGCCGCCCTGCGCACTGTCGTTCACGAGGACCATCGAATCCGTCTCGAACCACCAGCGGTATAACCCGCTGTGTCCACCCCCACGACACCCACTTCGCAGCATGATGATCCACCCCAGAATTCACCATTCGGTCCGTTCCGACCGCAACGCTTTCGAATCGACGACTGACGCTCTCGCCGGGAGGACCGACGCGTGAGCGAACAGTCCCACTCCGCGGCGGAGGTCACCCTGCCGATCAAACGCACCGAGGGTGACACGCTCGCAGAGCGTTTGACCGACAACGCCTACCACAACATCCTCCCCGCACGGTATCTCCGCAAGGACGCCGAGGGCGACCTCGTCGAACAGCAAGAGGACCTCTTCGACCGCGTCGCGAAAAACATCGCCCTCGCGGAGGCCGTCTTCGAGGCCGAGAAACGCGACGAGACCGTCACCGTCACGCCCGACCAGATCAAGCCCGACCACCCCCGTCGGGACGAACTCGCCGCCGAGGTCTTCGGCGCGGGCGTCGGCGTCGAGGACGACGCCGAGACCGCCCTCTCGGTGTACAACGTCAACAAGTTCGCCTACGAGACGATCGTCCCCGAACTCCCCACCGAGATCCGCGAGCACGTCGAATCGATCGCCGAGGAGTTCCAGGAGTTGATGGAACACCTCTCCTTCATGCCGAACAGTCCGACCCTCATGAACGCCGGCGACGAACTCCAGCAGCTCTCGGCGTGTTTCGTGGACTCTCCCGACGACGACATGGAGGACATCCACGAAACTGTCAAAGAAGCGGCAGAAATTTTCCAGAGCGGGGGCGGAATGGGGTATGCATTCTGGCAATTGCGCCCGTACGGCGACTCTGTCGGCAGTACGGGTGGCGTCGCGTCCGGTCCGATCACGTTCATGCGGACGTTCGACCAGGCCTGTGAGACGATCGCTCAGGGCGGGGCCCGACGCGGGGCCCAGATGGGCGTCATGCGCGTCTCACACCCGGACGTCATCCAGTTCATTCACGCGAAGAACAAAGACGTCTCGCTGGCGCACACCCTGCGCCTGAACGACCCCGACGACTTCACGCACACCTCCTTCGCGGACGCACTCGACGAGGCCCGCGAACTCATCGACGAGGACGGCAAGGTGCCCAAACACCTGCGCAACGCCGTCGAGGGCCACCTCTCGAATTTCAACATCTCCGTCGGGATCACCGACGACTTCATGGAGGCCGTCAAAAACGACGCAGAGTTCACCTTCACCAACCCGCGCACGGGCGAGCCCCACGTCGCGACTGCAGAGACTGCCGAACTCTACGAGATGTTCGGACTCGGCGAGTACGTCGAGACCGGCGAGGTGCTCTCTGTCCCGGCGGTCGAGCTGTGGGAGGACATCGTCGAGGGCGCTCACGAGAACGGCGAACCCGGCGTGATCTACCTCGAACGCGTCAACGAGGAGCATTCGTTCGACGTCGAGGAATATTCCGACCACAGAATCCTTGCAACAAACCCCTGCGGCGAGCAGCCGCTCGAAGAGTACGAGGCCTGCAATCTGGGCCACATCAACCTCTCGACGGTCGCCGCCCAAGACGCCCCGGACTGGCGGGTCTGGTCCGAGCGTCACGCCGACGAGTACGCCGACCGCGAGGCCGCGATCGAGGCGTATCTCGACGAGGCGCTGGACACCGCAGAACTCGATCGGCGCATCGAGATGGGGACGCGCTTCCTCGAAAACGTCGTCACCATGTCGGATTTCCCGGTCGACGAGATCGACGAGACGGTCCGCGCGATGCGGAAGATCGGGCTGGGAATCATGGGCCTCGCCCAGTTATACATCCAGCTGGGCGTCGAGTACGGTAGCGAGGAGGCCGACGAGATCGCCCGCCAGGTGATGACGACGATCAATCACGGCTCGAAGTGGGCCTCCCACGAACTTGCCGAGGAGCGCGGCTCCTTTGCCGACTGGGACGAGTCGAAATACGCCGATCCGACGGCGTACGCCGACTGGTTCGAACACTACGTGGGCGAAGACGCCGCTGAGTGGGCCGACGGCTTCGAGATTCGCAATCACAACACGACGACCATCGCGCCGACCGGGACGACGAGCATGGTCGGCAACACCACCGGTGGGTGTGAGCCCGTCTACAACGTTGCGTACTACAAGAACGTCTCCGACGACGTCCAGGGCGACGAGATGCTCGTCGAGTTCGACGACTACTTCCTGCGTGTCCTGGAGGCCAACGACGTCGACGTCGAGGCGGTCAAAGCGGAAGCCCAGGAACAGATGGCCGCAAACGAATTCGACGGCGTCACCGGCCTGACGACCGTGCCCGACGCCATCGGAGAACTGTTCGTCACGACGGGCGACCTCTCCCCGCGTCAGCACGCTTCGATCCAGTGTGCGCTCCAGGACGGCGTGGACAGCGCCATCTCGAAGACGGTGAACGCGCCGAACGACTCGACCATCGACGACGCCCGGTCGGTCTTCGAGTGGGTGTACGACCACGGCGGGAAAGGCGTCACCTACTACCGTGACGGGACGCGCTCGAAGCAGGTGCTGACGACGCGCGCCCAGAACGCCGAGTTCGCGGATATGGACCCCGAGGAGATCGTCACCCAGATCGAGGACATCTTCGGGGGCCTCGCTGAGTTCCTCGACGACGAGGCGGTCCGGGAGGCAATCGAGGCCGACGTGGAGGACATGCTCGGCGCGGACGGTCAGTACGCCACGAAACGGCCCCGGCCGGACGTGCTCCACGGCGTGACCCAGCGCGTCGACACGGGATACGGCAAGCTGTACGTCAACATCAACGAGGACGATCAGGGCCGGCCGTTCGAGTTGTTCGCGAACATCGGCAACTCGGGCGGGTTCACCGCGTCGTTCACCGAGTCGCTCGCAAAGACCGTCTCGACGGCGCTCCGCAGTGGCGTCGACCCCCACGAGATCGCTGACGAACTCCAGGGGATTCGCTCACCCAAGGTCGCCTGGGACAAAGGCGAGCAGATCCAGTCGATTCCCGACGCGATTGGGACGGCGATGCAGCGGTATCTCGACGACGACATCGAACGCGCGTATCCTCAGCAACGCACGCTCGAAGAGACGGCCGACGACGAGGAGGACGCGACTCAGACGACCGCGGAGGCCGACCAGCAGGCGATCATCGACAACGGCGAGAGCCCCGAGTGTCCCGACTGTGGGTCGATGTCGCTGTACTACTCCGAGGGCTGCAAGACCTGCGAGTCGTGTGGCTGGTCGGAGTGCTGAAGCGCTGATTTAGCGGCCCGAGAGGTCTTCTCGAACCCATCCGAACGACCCGGAGTTCGGCAGTCCGGGGTTCTCGCGGGGCTGGACGGTGCCGTCCGCGGTGACCATCCGAACTTCGACGACGTGCTCGTCGGACGGTGGCTCGTAGGTGTACGCCCACTGCCGCCAGGCGTCGTGTGGCGCGCCGGACTGCGGGCCGATGACGTCTTCTGGCAGGTCGAGTGACTCGGATAGCTCCGCTTCGGCCCACGTGTCGCCACCGTCGATCGACACGTCGACGCGGCTCACGCCGCGTGTGCCGGCGTACGCGTGACCGCCCAGCAGTCGCGTCCCGTCGGCCCGGTCGCGCGTCGTGTGGAGTTTCGCGACGGGGTGGACCGGGCCGGTGCCGTTCCAGCCCCGCTGTTCCCAGTAGCCAGCGCTCGCGGTGTCGAGAAACTCTATTTCGGTGATCCACTTGGTGTTCACCTCGCCCCAGCGGTCGGGAACGAGTGCTCTGAGTGGCGCGCCGTGGCCGCGTGGCAGGGCGTTGCCGTTCATGCCGTAGGCGAGCAGACTCTCTTCGAGTGCCGGCAGGGGAAACTGCACGAAATAATCGTCGGCGCCGTGGAGCATGACACAGTCACAGTCACTACTGATTTCGACCTGGTCGAGGAGTTCCGTGACCGGAACGCCCGTCCAGAGGGCGTTGTCGTGTTTCTCGCCGTTGAGCGGGTCGCTCACGCAGCGGAGTGTGACGAAGCGGTTCTCGGCGGGCATCTCGAGGATGTCCTGGAAGTCGACCTCGACGGGGTCGTCGACTTCGCCGGTCAGCGACAGCGACCACGCCTCACGATCGACGTCCGGGTCGACAGCGCCGATCGACACCTGGTAGAAGTCCTCACTGACGAGCGGATCGAGCCCCTCATACGCGAGTTCGCGGTCCTCGGCGGCCGCAAGCGACGCCTGGATGGCGTCGTGGTCGACGTTCGATCCGGGGACCAGATCGGGACTCCCGTCGCCCGTCGATCGCGTCTGTCCGACGAGGTAGCCAGTCAGACCGACGCCACCGCCCGCGACGGCGGCGAGCACCGTTCGACGGCTGTCCGAGACCTCCTCGTCCGTCGGCCACCCCCAGCGGATCGTGAGGCCCACCGCGACGACGAGTGCTGCAGGGAGTGCCGCGGCCACCGCGATCAGCGGCGCACCGGTCACGCCCGTCGCGAGCAGCCAGGTCCCGACGCCCGTCACGCCGACGGCGAGGGCGTCTCGCACGGACGGCTCGTCGGGGATCGCCAGACGGACGAGCACCGACAGGACTGCGATCGTGAGTGCCGTCGCCATCAGAAAGTTGATCTCCTGGCCGAGGCTGCCGAACGTCTCGATCGCGAAGCCGACGATCTGACCGGGCATCGCCCCAGAGATCGCCCGCTCGACCGGGGCGACCAGAAAGGCGGGCTGGCGGCCCACCGCGGCGTACGACCCCGCGACGGCGGCGATGGCGGCGATCACCGCCGTCCCATCGCGTGCGCCCGGGCTGAGATTCGGTGGCATACCTCACTCATGGGACTCGACTCGAATAACCGTTGTTCGAACTCCGTTCAACATTCGTCCCGACTGGCCGCGACCCCAACGGTCAGGCCTGTGGCGGTCGACGCACAGCCATGACCGCCGGACCGCGGTGTCCAGCCTGTGATCGCCGGCTGATCGGCCGGCACTGCAAGTACGTCTGTCCGACACACGGTGTGATCTACGACTGCAGCGATCCGTTTCGCTGATCAGTTCGCGAGCGCGAGCACGTCGTCGAAGAAATCGAGCGAGTCGTTCGGGCCGGGGTGGGCCTCGGGGTGATACTGCCGAGTCAGAATCTCCAACTCGTCGTTTTCGAGGCCCTCGGGCGTGTCGTCGTTGACGTTGACCTGCGTGACGTTCAGCTTCGGACCAGGTTCGTCGACCGTATAGCCGTGGTTCTGGGTGGTCATAACGACGCGGTTCGAGCGGAGGTCACGCACGGGCTGGTTGACGCCACGGTGGCCGAACTCCATTTTCGCGGTCGCACCACCGAGCGCCTCGGCGACGACCTGCTGGCCGAGACAGATGCCCGCGAGCGGGAGGTCGCCGACGTAGGTGTCGACCAACTCGGCGGCCGCCTCGTAGGTCGCGGGGTCGCCCGGCCCGTTCGAGACGAACAGGACGTCGGGGTCGAGTGCGTCGATGTCGTCCTGGGTGGCATCGTAGGGCAGGACGTGCACGACGGCGTCCCGCTCGACCAGTGAGTCGACGATCGATCCTTTCGCGCCGCAGTCGAGCAGCGCAATGCGCGGCCCGTCGCCCGACTCGTTGTGAACGGTTGCCTCCTCGACGGAGACCTGCGCGCCGATGTCGGTGTGATCGGACATGTGCTTGCAGGCCGCGAGTTCGTCGAGGGCGGCCCCGCGCGAGGCGTCCGGCCCGGCGGAGATGCCACACTTCATCGCGCCCTCGTCGCGGATCTCGGTGACGACGTCGCGGGTGTCGAGGTGATCGACGGCGGGGACGCCCTCCGATTCCAGCCAGTCGGCGACGTCGTCGGTGAACTCGCGGGCGAGCGCTGCCCGCGGGTGGACGCGATCGGACTCGAAGCGCTCCTCCCGAACGCCGTAGTTCCCGATCAGCGGGTACGAGAAGGTGAGGATCTGCTCCTCGTAGGAGGGATCCGTCAGGCTCTCCTCGTAGCCGGTGTATGCGGTCGTAAAGACCAGTTCGCCACGGGCACGTCCAGGTGCACGCGAGCGGGCTTCGATCACGCGATCCCCTTCGATCGCTACGTACGCGGTCGTCATTGCGAGACGCGTATGCCAGAGCGCCGGATAAGCGTTGCTTTCGAAGTAGCGTTTCGAATTTCGAAATCCTGAAGTACGATCTCGGGAAACTTCGACCCTCGATGGACGAGGTCGACCGCGAGATCATATCGATCCTTCGCGAGGACGCCCGGACGCCGTACACCGAGATCGGCGAGCGCGTCGGCATCTCCGAGGGGACCGTCCGCAACCGCGTCGATCGACTGCTCGAGGACGGCGTGATCGAACGGTTCACCGTCGCGACGCGGACGGGCAACGTCAAGGCGATGATCGAACTCGTCGTCGGCATCGACGTCGATACCGACGCCTGCTGTGATCGCCTGGCCGACTGGGGGGAAGTCGATACCGTCTGGCAGGTCTCCGGGGAGTCCGACATCGTCCTCGTGGTGGACTGTCTGGACACCGACGGCGTGAACGATCTGATCACGCGAGCGCGTGAGCTGGAGGCCGTCCAGTCGACGAAGACGCGATTGATCCTCGAAGAGCGGATCGGGTAGCGCCCCGAGTGTAATCGCTCACACCAGACGGGACACGACTGCGACGAGGACGAATGCCACCAGGACGCTCGACAGCGTTCCCACGAGGAAGTACTCGGCGAACGCTCGCTGCTTCAACTCTTCGAACCGGGCGACCGACTTCGCTGCGACGACGAGCGCGACCGCTTGCCACAGTCCGGCCAGACCGAGTGTGAGCACGATCCATCGCTCCAACGTTCCGATGAGTGACCCGACCTCCAGATCGTTTCCCTCGGACTCGGGCCCGTCGTCCGGGAGGATGCCGTCGACGATCGTTTTCCCGCCCTCGTGGGCGAAGACGAATGCGGACAGATACACTGCGCCGGTCGTGACCGTGGGCCAGGGAACGCTCGTCGCGCCGAGGGCAGCGACCACGGGAGCGTTCGCCCACGCCGCGGCGTCGATCAGCGCCCATCCCGCGACGAGAACGAGGAGGTGCGCGCCCTGGTCTCCGAGGAACAGACGGAGCGACGACCCCGTACGCTTTCGGATTCGACCCGACACGGCGTCGATGACGAGATGAGAGCCGACGACGAGGACGAGGAGCGCGACCGCCTGTCGATTCAAGAGTGGGCCGATCGCGACGACGTGGGTCACGGCGACGATTCCGACGTGTGTGAAAAGTGGTCCGAGTCCGAAGTCTCGATCCGCGAGGTCGTCCGTCTGGAAGACGAACTCACCGAGCATGTGGCCCACGAGGAGCAATCCCAGGGCCGTTCCCGCTGGACCGAGGCCGATCAACCACTCGCTCATGGCGTCTCACCGTCGGAACTGCATCGGAGGACCGTCCCCAGCGATCGCTCCACGGCCCGCACCTCCTGGACGTGCCCGGCGTCGATCGACTCGCTGACGGTGGATTTCGCGACGTCGTAGCGATCGGCGACCGCCGTCTGTGTGTCCTCCTCACTCAGTGCTCTCGCGAACTGGGCCTGTCGATCGGTCCAGTCTTCACGGACGCACTGGACCAGGTCGACCATCGTATTCACGTGGTCGTCCACAGCGGGTGACCACCCGGCCACGCGGATCCACGCCCCCTCCTTTTGTGCCGCTTTGATCGCATCGCGGGCCCGGTGGAAGCACGGGCCGTCCATCCCGATCGTCTGGTCGGGATTGATCGCCGTGTCCAGCGTGCCGGTGCCGATGCCGAATCGAAGTCCGACCGGGTGGAACCGATCACTCGCCGCGACCGCCGCGTCGATGGCATCGGTGACGTCGGTGAGGAGGACCTGGAACTCGTCGCCGGTCGTCACGGTGAACTGGGACGCGATCGAATCGCTCGAAACCCGATCGCTGAGCGACGCGACGACCTGCTCGAACTCCTCTTGAACACCACTGCGGTCGTCTAACTCTCGGGACCCACGGATGTCCCCGATCAATGCCACGAACTGCCTGTCGTCGGTGTCTTCACTCATTTGTTCGCCCTATTGGCCGAATTCGAATTCAGTTCGGCGTTATGGCCTAACCCACTTGGCTGTTGTGTCTGCACTCGGAGTTCGGTCGTACTGGCGAACAGCGCATGGGTTCGGTTTGAGAGGCGAATAGGGGTCAGCGTTCTCGAACAGTTCGGCCGGTCTATCGTTCGAATCTGCCGGGCAGCATTGAGATACGGTCTGCATACGGCGAGCGCGAGGCGGCTCTTCCGCCTC
Source organism: Halococcoides cellulosivorans (assembly GCF_003058365.1). NCBI lineage: Archaea > Methanobacteriati > Methanobacteriota > Halobacteria > Halobacteriales > Haloarculaceae > Halococcoides > Halococcoides cellulosivorans. The sequence continues at coordinate 805,053 of NZ_CP028858.1, forward strand.
GATATCGCGGCGCGTAGCGCCGCGCAAGCGAGCCGTTTCACCGGGCGCGAGCGGTCGCGAGGCTCGAACGGAGTGAGAGCCTCGGAAACGCGAACGGCGATAGCGCGGAACGAAGTTCCGCGGACCATTCGAGCGGGCGCGGCCCGCTCGAATAAGCCGTGAGCACAGCGAGCGCTCGGGTCTTTTTGGTCGAGATTTGTCAAGTCGAGCGGGACCGAAGGTCCCGCTGACCGTGCGAACGGCGGCTTCGCCGCCGTGAGCAGAGAGTGGTCGCCGCAGGCGACCCGACGTGGTTCGAAAGAGCGCTCCGCGCTCTTTCGTCATCACGAGAGAGCTTCGCTCTCTCGAACGACAGAAAAAAGGTCGTGTATTAGTCCCGGGCGGATTCGAACCGCGGTCACTTCACTCGCTTCGCTCGTTTCGTTCCCTGGTTCAGAATCCGCCCGGGCTCAATTCTCGCTCTCTCGGCTCGCGGTTTCACCGCTCGCCGTCGGTCGCTCGAATTAGTCCCGGGCGGATTCGAACCGCCGTCAGTGGCTCCAAAGGCCACTATGATTGGCCACTACACCACGGGACTCCATTCGACCGTTCGTCCCCCCGGGCTTTTATCCGTTCGGATCGTGCGATCGCCCCACACCACCCGACCCACCGGTCGAAACCGTTAGGCCCGTGCTGGCCGACCCGCCGGCATGGCCCACGAACTCGGCACCAGCGACTGGGGCGACTGGCTGCTCGATCGCATCAGATCGGCCGATCCCGTCGGCGTCGCGGTCTGGTATCTCGGCTGTAACGGCCTCGTCCTGAAAGCCAGTGACGGCACGACCGTCTTCGTCGACCCGTACTGCGGGTTGGGCGATCCGCCACGCACCGTCCGGATGCTCCCCGTCCCGTTCGACCCCGACGCGGTGAGGAGTGCCGACGCCGTCCTCTCGACCCACGAACACTCGGATCACGTCCACGGCCCGACCGTCGGGCCGATCCTCGCGAATACGGCAGCACACTTGTACGGCCCACCGGCGGCGACCGCACGCACGCGTGAGGAATCGTGGGGCGAGACCTACGGCCTCGCGAACGCCCGCTCGACCGTCGAGGCTGGCGACACCATCTCGGTCGGATCGCTGACGATCAACGTCGAAGAGTCACACGATCCCGACGCCGAGACGCCCGTGGCGTACGTGATCGAACACGACGCAGGGACGATCGTCCACCCCGGCGACGGCCGCCCCTCCGAGGCGTTCGACGCGATCGGAGACCAGTACGACCCCGATCTGGGCGTCGTCGCCGTCGGGTCGAGTGGCATGCTCGACAAACCCGACGGACCCGAGTACACCCGGTGGTACAACGATCCCAACGAGTGTGCCGAGGCGGCCAACCGACTCGGACTCGACTGTCTCGTGCCGACGCATTTCGACGTCTGGCGGGGGCTGACGACCGATCCGACTGTCCTCCACGACCACGTCCGGTCGTTCGACGCACCCGAGCGCGTTTCGATCCTGGAGATCGGTGACCGAATCGACCTCCCCAATTCGTAGGTAACTTTAATACCAGTCCCGGGCCGAATGTATATCATGAGTGATTCCGAGTCGTACGATCCCGTGACCGTCTCCTCGGACGGCGTGACGGTCGCCAAGCGATTCGAGGCCGACGAGTTCCCCGTTCCCGCGATCGCGTTCCGGATCGAATCGCACCGCTCCGAACCCGTGACGCTGGAACTCGTCGACACGGTCCCAGAAGAGGTCGCCGTCGAGGACCTGGGCTTCCATCCGGAATACGGCAGCGAACACTGGACGATCGACAACGACGAGATTACCTTCGAGCGAGAGATCGACGCCAACGACGACTACACGACGGTCTACGGCATTCGAGCGACCGGGACCGACAACGTCGAGCAGTTCCTGACCGAACCGACCATTCGGTCGATCGACCCGCCTCTGGAGGACGACCCCGACGACATCGTCGACTCCGGAACGGGGACCGACGTGGTCAAGGAGGTCATCTCGGGCGACAGCGACGTGGTCCCGGGCCTGGACGATGACGACGACGAGATCGAGACGCTGGATCTGGCCGATCCCCAGGGTGAAGACGCCGAATCCGACACCGACGACGCTGAGGCCGAGACGGAGACGACGACCGAGTCGGCCGATACCACGTCCGCGGAGACCTCGTCGGAGGAGACGGCGTCCGAAGAGGAGACCATTCAGTCGGTGGCGGCCGCGCTGGCCGCCGAACTCGAGCGTGGTGCGGTCGCGGACCCAGTCAAAGAGACGCTCGCTCGCGAACTCGGTGGGTCGTCCGCCTCGCCGGGCGAGGGGAGTACCGACGCCCGGATCAAACACCTGCAAAGCGAGGTGAGCGACCTGCAGGCCTACACCGACGCGCTCGAAGAGTTCCTCGACGATAACGGCAAGGGTGACGAACTCATCGAAGAGATGCGCGAAGAGGTCGATTCGTTCAGCGCCGACCTCGACGACCTTCGGGCCGGACAGGACGAGTACGAGAGCCAGATCGACGATCTGGAGAGCACGATCGATCAGATCCAGTCGACGAGCGATCGGCTCGAATCCGACATGACCGAGATTCGCGACCGGGTCGACGACGCTCACGACGAGATCCAGACGCTTCACGAGGAGATCGAAGACATGGACGGCGTCGACGACCGCGTCGAGGAGATCGAGTCCCGGATCGACGACGAGGTCGCCGCGCTCGAATCCGATCTCGACGACATCCAGGAGTGGCGCGAGCAGTTGACGTCCGTGATGGGTGCCGGCGAATAGCGTCGTGTGGGGCGACCGGCGGACTTTTTTGCTCGACGGTCGGGGAGTGGGTATGGTGACACTCGGTCCGCGTGAACGCGAGCGACTGGTGGCGCTCGGCTGGGGGACCCTCGCCGTCGTCGTCGCGACGATTCTCGTCGGCGTCGTCTTCGCCTGGAGTCAGTTCCTCGGTCTCGTGACAGACCTCGGGACTGCACCGCTCGCGCTCCCCAGCGTCGTGCAGTTCACGCTGCTCATCGTCGTCGCGGAACTGCTGGGATACGGGGTCGCGTCCCTCCTGATCGTCGTGGTGAGTCGACGGCTCGATCGCCCGCTCGTACGGGTTCGCGTGCCGACGCTGTTCGATCTCGCGCTCGTCGCGGGCGGGTCGGTCCTGTCGATCGCAATACTGTATACGTTCTCCTTTCTGATGCTCTGGCTGGGCATCGACGCCTCCAGTCACCAGATCGCAGAGATGGGCCAACGCTCGCCCTATATCTTTCTCGTCGGTGCCGTCCTCTCGATTCCGGTGATCGGACTGGCCGAAGAGCTGTTCTTCCGGGGGGTCGTCCAGGATCTGCTCGGGGAAGCGACGCCGACGTCGGTCGCGGTCGTCGTCGCGTCGGTGCTTTTCGCCGTACCGCATCTGTTCTCGTATCTGCCCCAGGGCGGCGCGCTCACCGTCGCGGACTACCAGGCGGCGGCCGTGAGTCTCGTCATGCTGTTCGTGATCGGCCTCGTCCTGGGGGCGATCTACGAGATCAGCGACAACGTCGTCGTTCCGACGGTGGTCCACGGCGTCTTCAACGGCTATCAGTTTCTGCTCGTCTTCGTCGTCACGATCGCGGGGCTCGATCAGTTGGCGCTGCTGTAGTCCCGGAGAGCGTAAGGTGGATAACCCGCGGTGGCCAACCCGCGACTATGTCTTCACCACACGTGCTCTTGTTGGGGCCGCCAGGGGCCGGCAAAGGCACTCAGGCGCGACGCATCGCAGACCGATTCGACGTCGAACACGTCACGACCGGTGACGCGCTCCGGTCGAGCAAGGAGATGAACATCTCGCATCTCGACTGCGAGTACGACACGCCCGGCGAGTACATGGACCAGGGCGATCTCGTCCCCGACGCCGTCGTCGACGAGATCGTCGAGCAGGCGCTTGCCAGCGCCGACGGGTTCGTCCTCGACGGCTACCCGCGCAACGACGATCAGGCCGAGGCACTCGAATCGATGACCGATCTCGACGCGATTCTCGCGCTCGACGTGCCCCGGGACGTGCTCGTCGAACGGCTCACCGGCCGGCGGGTCTGTGAGGACTGTGGGACGAACTTCCACGTCGATTTCGACCCGCCCGACGCGGAGGGCGTCTGTGACGAGTGTGGCGGTGCGGTCGTCCAGCGCGAGGACGATCAGCCCGACTCGGTCCGGAACCGCCTCGACGTGTTCGCGGAGACGACGGCCCCGGTGATCGACCGGTATCGCGATCGCGAGGCGTTCGTCGATATCGACGGTGACCGCACGCCCGACGCGGTCTGGGCGGACATCGAGTCGACGATCTCCGAGGCGATCGGGGCCGTCGAGGGACAGCGTTGAGCGACCGATGAGCGACACCTCGGGGCCGATGGGAGCGACGACGCGGACCGTCGAGCGTCTGGCATCGGAGAGTTCGGACCTCGAAGCGGCCATCGAGACGGTGCTCGACGTGGCCGACGACAAGGGCGTCGTGACGTGGGGGGACGTGAGCGACGACATCTCCTCGGGGACGTGGGGTCGACTGATCGAAGAGGGTGTGCTCGTGGACGCGGACGGATCGGGCTTCGTCATCGGGGATCCCGACGGCGTTCGAGAGGCGCTCGACGACGCCGACGAACCCGACGACGACGAGGAGGAGAGTTCCTGGACGGTCTACGACAAGGCCGCGCTGGTCGCGATCGTCCCGCTCTTTATCGGTTACTCCTGGGAGCCCATGCGGAACGCCGTCGGCACCGTCATGGACGTGCCCTTCGGGTTCATGGCCGCCAACATGCCGTTCTATCTCGTCATCATGGTGATGGCGACGCTCACGGGTCTGTATTCCGCTCTCCTCCAGGACAACCTCGCCGGCGACGCCGACATGAGCGAGCAGCAAGAAAAGATGAAAGAGCTCAAAGAGCGCCGCAAGCGCGCCAAAGAACGCGGTGACGACGAGGCGCTCAAGGAGATCCAACAGGAGCAGATGGAGGCGATGGATCTCTCCGCGATGAAATCCCAGATGCGCCCGATGCCGTGGATCATGGTGTTGACGATCCCCGTGTTCCTCTGGCTGTACTATCAGGTCGGGAAGATGGGCACTCCCGACGGGCCCGTCGCGGTCTTTCCGATCGTCGGTGAGGTGGCGAGCTGGGAGGCCAGTATCGTCGGCCCGATCCTGGTCTGGTTCTTCTGGTATTTCCTCTGCTCGATGAGCTTCGGGCAGATCCTCCGGAAGGCCCTCAACGTTCAGACCGGGGCCTGACCCCCACCGATCGTCACCGCGCAGTCGTCGGCGCGCACAACGCAATCCCTTTTGTGGTGGATCGACCAGACCGAATATGTTGATCACCGTCTCTGGGCTCGCCGGCAGCGGCAAGAGCACGCTCGCCGGGGCGCTGGCCGACGCGCTCGATTGCGATCACGTCAGCGGGGGCGATCTCTTTCGCGAGGTGGCCGCCGAGCGCGATCTCACGCCGCTCGAACTGAACAAGCGCGCCGAAGCCGACGATTCGATCGATCTCGAACTGGATCGACGTCTCCGCGCGACCGCTCGCGACCGCGATCACGCCGTCGTCGAGTCCCGCCTCGCGGGCTGGATGGCCGCCGACCACGCCGATCTGAAGATCTGGCTGCAGGCCTCCGAGTCCGTCCGCGTCGACCGTATCGCCGAGCGCGAGGACAAGTCTGTCGCGACCGCTCGCGAGGAGACGCGCGCCCGGACCGAGAGTGAGGCCCAGCGGTATGCCGATCTTTACGACATCGACATTCAGGACCTCTCGATCTACGATCTGACGATCAACACCGCCCGGTGGGGCCCCGCGGCGACGACCGATCTCGCTGTCGCCGCCGTCGAGGCCTACGACGCCGACGCCGACGAGGGTCGCACGCCGATCGAGGACGTCACGATCGCGACGCGACTCGACGCATAGATGCTCCGAGCCCCGCCCGCCGAGCGCGCGCCACGCGATCGCCTGCAGTTCGGCGTGATCAATCTCGACAAGCCACCCGGGCCTTCCGCGCATCAGGTCGTCGCGTGGATGCGCGACTTCGCGGGTGTGGATCGCGCGGCCCACGCCGGGACGCTCGATCCGAAGGTCACGGGCTGTCTACCGATCCTGCTCGGTGACGCGGTCCGCCTCGCCCGCCTGTTCGACGACGCCGCCAAGAGCTACGTCGCAGTGTTGGAGGCACACGACCGCCTGCCCGAGGACCTCCAGAGCGCGGTCGCATCGTTCGAGGGTGAGATCTACCAGAAGCCACCGCGGAAGAGTGCCGTCAAACGCGCCATGCGCACCCGTGAGATCCACGCGATCGACGTGCTCGACCGCGAGGACCGCCGCGCACTTCTGCGGGTCGATTGTGCGAGTGGCACCTACGTCCGGAAACTGTGTCACGACCTCGGGTTGGCGCTCGGGACCGGCGCGCACATGGGCGACCTCCGGCGTGTCGCCGCCGGCGAGTTCGACGACCGCGATCTGGTGACGATGCACGATTTCGTCGACGCGCTCGCCGCGGCCGAGGACGGCGATTCCGACCCGCTCGATCGGATCGTCGCGCCGGCGGAGGTCCTGCTCGACGATCTCCCGACGGTGACGATCGCCCCGAGTGCGGCCCGCGAGGTCGCCGAGGGCGCGCCGGTGTACGCCCCGGGCGTGATCGACGCCGAGTCCGCCGGCGACGCGTTGGTCGTCTGTGCGACCCCCGCGGGCACGGCGGTCGCGCTCGGACGGCTCGTGGGTGATCCCGACGCTGACTCGGGGGTCGTCGTGGAGTTGGAGCGGGTGCTCGTCTGAGGCCCGAACGGGCGTCGATCGATCACAACAGTGATCGCTTCTCCGGCAATATTTCGTCGCGATGGACGTCTCGATCAGTTCCGACGATCGGCGGCCGAGGGTGCCGACCGACCCCGATGATCGGTGGATATCGACCGGGGGTGACCGGTGATGGCCGAGATCGCGATCTGCTATGCCACCGTCGAGGGCCAGACCGAGCGCATCGCGTGCCGGATGGCCGGGCAGTTCGAGGCGCGTGGACACGAGCCAACAGTCGTGAACGTCGACCGACTGCCCGAGGGGTTCGATCCCGCTACGTTCGACGACGTGATCGTCGCTGCCTCGGTGCACTTCGGCGACCACGCCGCGGTGGCCCGGTCGTTCGTCGCCGAGCATTTGGACGCGCTGGACGCCGTCCCGTCGGTGTTCGTCTCGGTCAGTCTCGCCGCTGCGGAATCCGACGCCGAGGGACAGGCGACCGCCGAGGAGTACCGCGAGACGTTTCTCGCGGAGACTGGCTGGTCGCCCGAGTACGCAACGAGCATCGCCGGATCGTTGCGCTATCCCGAGTACGGACTGCTCAAGCGGCTGCTGATGCGATTCAAACTAGGCCGGGAGGGCAAGCCGACCGACACCAGCCGCGAGTACGAGGCGACAGACTGGACGGCCCTGAATCAGTTCACCGAATCGATCGCCGACCGTGTGGCGTGACCGAATCCGGCGCTGATCGACGGAAAGCGACAGCCTTAATCAAACGCCCGGCATCGAATGGAATGGCGGGACCGTAGGGTAGCGGTATCCTCGGCGCATGGGGTGCGTCGGACCCGTGTTCGAATCACGGCGGTCCCATACCACCTTTTTACTGCGGTGGGTTCGCAAGCGAACCCACCTTGCAAAAATCTGGACCAAAAACACCTGAGCGCTCACTTCGTTCGCGCTCAGTGAAACGGCTCGCTTGCGCGGCGCTACGCGCCGCGATATCGAGGCGGCAGAGCCGCCTCGCAGCCGCCGTATGCGGACCGCACCGTTCCGCACCGGACCGTTCCGCTGCGCGACCCAACGCCTCCGTCCGCGTCAATTGGCCGGTGGTGACTCGACCGGTTCATCCTCGCTCTCAGCGAATTCGAGATTCTCGTGCTTGTACGTGTAGACCCTGATGTCCTGGTCGTCGCAATACGAGGCCAACAGCGCCGCCGGGATGTTCTCGAGGGCCATCGGGGTATCATCGAACGAACTCGGGAACGCTACCCTGACAGCCTCGCCGTTGATCTCCTGCCCGTACAGTTCGACCTGCGTCTCGGGTGGCAACACCTCGACGACGATGGCTTCCGAGGCATCCGAGTCGCCTGCCTTCTGGACTCTGTCGCCCGGTTCGAACGGATTCGAGGGCTTCTGGTTGAGAAACGCGGTGTTCGGTCCGAGGTCGTTCAAATCGTTCATCGGGCGCGTCGGGATGTGCCGAAGCTTGTCCGGCTCGTCCCCTGAATACTCCTCCTGGGTCTCGACTTTCGAGACCAGCGTTCGGACGAACTCCCACCCGATCAGGATGAGACTGTCCTCCTTGTCGCGATGCCACGCCATCACGATGATGTCGTCGTCGGTGTCGCCCTCGACGAGCGTCTGGGGCCGAAACGCCGACACGTCTCGGGAAGTTTTCACGTCGATGTCGTACCCGAACACGCGGAAGTCGTGGCTCGTGTAGTTTTCCTCGTTGCACCGTCGAATGGCGTCCTCGTTCGCCCACTCCCACATCTCCGTCGGTAGATACTCCCGACAGAACTGCTCGAAGGCGAGTTCGCCGAGGTTCCCGACGCGCTTGACCCTTTTATCACTCTCGTGTTGTTTGGCCTGGTAGTCCGCTCGCGTGCGATCGATTTCGTCGGGAGAGAATTCGTACACGTCTCGTGCGATACACCAATATGATATGAAACTACCTGATCGAACCGAATTTGTATTCGCGACTGGTGGGCTCTCAGAACTATGCATCTCATCCTGCTTGATATAGTGAATTGGGCGGGATTGCTCCCGATATGCAGTGCAGTCGTTGACCGTGGATCGCAGCTGATCACACCTTTCAATGACAGAAGACTATTCCCTCTCCAACACCTTTAATTCTGTATGAACTGGGCCGCCTCCACTGAAGCCCGCTCGTTGCGGGTGAACGGTCGAGAGCGTGGACTGCGGTCCGTCTCGTCTCGGCGACGCCCTTTGCCTACTTCCCACCTGGCGGGGCCACTGCTCGTCGCCTCGACCCACGGCCGGTGGCCAGGCCAGAGGGCCCGAAATGACCAATAGCGGGGACCCGCCCCAGGAAACCGACTCGGACGCCGTTCCATACACCGACGTCGAGTCCGCCGCCGAGGCCCACGCCGAACTGGACCGGGACCCCCGAACGGCGACCGCACCGACGGACTCGCCCGACGCGGATCGCGTCCAGGAAGACGTCCTCGATGCGGTTCACGCACACTTCGAGCCACGGGCGGACTTCGAGGACGCTATCGGCCCGCCCGACCCGTCGTTCGTCGACGCGGAGTGGTTCGATTTCGGCTATCTCGACGGACTCGAAGAGGTCGAACGCACCTGGGTCAACGAACCGTACGCCTACGTGACGGTCCTGTTCGACGAATCGACCAACACGAATCGGTATCACGTCGTCGAACCGACCTTAGACGAGTTCGAGGAGTTCGTTCGCGAGGACCTCGTCCGCGCACTGCGGACCGAGTTGATGTACACCGAGATCGACGGCGATCTGGACCGGGAGACCGTCTTCGATGCGGAAGCCAAGCGGATCATGCACGAGCAGGCCGAAACGGTCTCGAACGGCTCCCTCCGGAAGATCCTCTACTATCTCCACCGCGATTTCGTGGGCTCTGGGAAGATCGACCCGATCATGCGCGACCGCGACGTCGAAGACATCTCCTGTGACGGGGCGGATCGACCGGTGTTCGTCTACCACAACGGGTTCCGCGACCTCGAAACGAACCTCTCGTTCGGGGATCAGCGACTCAACGCGTACGTCATGCGACTCGCCCAGCGTGCGGGCAAACAGCTCTCGGTGGCGGACCCGCTGGTCGATGCGGCGCTCCCGGACGGGTCACGGGCCCAACTCACGCTCGGTGGCGAGGTGACGACTCACGGGTCGAACTTTACCGTCCGGAAGTTCGCGGAGGTGCCGCTCACGCCGATCGATCTGATCGAGTGGGGCACCTTCTCGCTCGAACAGATGGCGTTTCTCTGGCTCGCCGTCGAGAATCACGCTTCGCTGTTCTTCGCGGGCGGGACGGGGTCGGGGAAGACCACGAGTCTGAACGCCATCTCGCTGTTCGTCCCGCCCGAGAGCAAGGTCGTCACTATCGAGGACACCCCCGAGATTACCCTACCGCACGAGAACGCGATCCAGAGTGTCACGCGCGAGCCGATCACCGCTGGCGGGAGTGGCGCGATCGGCATGTACGAGTTGCTCCAGACTGCGCTCCGGCAGCGCCCGGAGTACCTCGTCGTCGGTGAGATCCGCACCGAGAGTCAGGTCGCACACACCTTTTTCCAGGCGATCGCGACGGGCCACACCGCCTTCACGACCTTCCACGCCGACTCGATCCGGGGACTGTTGAGTCGCCTCCAGAACGAACCGCTCGATGTCCCCAAGCAGATGATCGGGAACCTCGATCTGATCTCGCTGCAAAAACAGGTCCAGATCGACGGCAAGCGCGTCCGCCGGACCAGCCGTCTCGTCGAGGTCGTCTCCGAGGACGTGAGTGCCCGCGACGTGTTCCGGCGTGACGCCGCCACCGATACGATCGAGCAGGTCAACGAGTCGGCCCTGCTCGCGAACATGGCCGACGAACTGGGCTGGCCGGAGGGCCGTATCGAGCGGGAACTGCAGCGTCGCGAGGAAGTCCTCGAATATCTGCTCGACGATGGTGTGACCGACTACGACGCCGTCGCACGGACGATCCAGGGGTTCATTCGCGACCCCAGACACGTCCTCGAACGGGTTCGAGCGGGGAGTTTCGACCCCGACGACCTGCCCGAGGAGGCCGAGTGACGTGCGCGAACACGAGGGGTCCGAGGAGACGGACTCCGAGTCTGGGATGGTGCCCGAAGCGGCGATCAGCCAGCCTTGGAGTGATGAGCGCGACGCCACCGCGACGGACGCCAGCGAGATCCGGGCGGCGTACGGCATCGTCCGCGCGCACTTCAAGACCAACCCGGATCGATATCGACTCCACCAGCGCCTCCTCAAGCAGGCCCGGTACACGGAGACCTACGACGTCTATCACGCACGGTCGATCAGACTCGCCGGTCTCGGGGCGGGTCTCGGCGCAGTCGTCGTCGGGGCCGTCGTCGCGGTACTCGTGGTGACGGGCCTGTTTCGGGGACTGCTCGAACCGGTGTTCGCACTCACCCAGCCGACGTTGGCCCTCTTTGCAGCCTCGCCGCCGTTCGTCACGGCGGTCGTCCTGTCGCTATTCGTCGGCGCGTCGGTTGGCCTGGCGGTCGTCGTCGCTCGGGCGATCCGCCCGAAACAACGACTCGAACGACGACGGCGGAACATCGATCACAATCTCCCCTACGCCATCATGTTCATGTACGCGCTGTCGCGCGGCGGGATGAACGTCGTCGAGGTGTCGCGACGCCTCGCGGACGCCGAGGACATGTACGGCGAGGTCGCCAACGAGTTCGAGGCGATCGCCCGCGAGATCGACCTGTTCGGGAACGGCCCGCTCCAGGCGCTCGAAAACGTCCAGGCGATCACGCCCAGCGAGAACCTGCGACGGTTTCTCGACGACCTTCACGGCGTGCTGGAATCCGGTGGGGACCTCGACGACTTCCTCGAACGCGAGGCCGAGCGCCACACCGAGACTGCTCAGGCCGAACAGGCGGCGTTTCTCGACACGCTCGGGACGATGAGCGAACTGTTCGTCGTCGCCTTTGTCGCGGCTCCACTGCTTCTCATCGTCGTCTTGATGGTCGTGAGCTTTCTCGGGGCCGATACCCTCGCGATCATCGGCGTGCTCATCTACGTCGCCTTCCCGCTCGGGATGGCTGGATTCTTGCTCGTCGTCGATCGCCAGTCACACGGTGACAGCGTCGTCACACCTCTCCGCGAGACGTGGGCACCGCCTGCGCCGAGCGATCGCGTCGCAGACGACGATCGATTCGAGACGTACGACCAGCAACCGTTCTGGAGTGGACTCCGGGCGTTCGTCACCAGTCAGGTCGCGTCGATGCACCGTCGACCGCTCCGCACGCTCTGGCTGACGGTGCCCGTGGCCCTCGCGATGGGCACACTCGCGGTCGTATTCGGGCCCGCGATGCCGAGCCTCGATGCGTTCGTCGACACGCCAGTCGCGACGACGACGGGCCTCGTCGTCGTGCCAGTGGTGGTGGCGCTGGTGCCGCTGACAGTCCTGCACGAACGGAATCGACGGCGGTCGAAGCGCGTCGCCCAGCGACTGCCGGACGCGCTCGACGTGCTCGCGAACGCCAACGAGATGGGGATCGGCCTGGTCGATGGCTGTGGGCTGGTCGCCCAGTGGGGCGAGGGCCGCCTCGCGACGGAGTTCCAGCGCGTGCGCAACGACCTCGCGTGGAACCACGACATCGAGCGCGCACTGCTCGCGCTCGCGAATCGGATGGCGGTGCCCCAACTCACCCGGACGATGACGCTGATCGCCATCGGGAGTCGCTCCAGTGGTGACCTCTACAACCTGCTGGAGATCGCCGCGACCGACACCCGGTCCCGGGCGGACCTCGACCGCGAGCGCCGCCGGCAGGTCTCGGCGTACGTCGTCATCGTCGTGATCGGCTTTCTCGTCTACCTCGTCGTCATCCTGATGGTGAGCGTGAGCTATCTCGAACCGATCGGCGAACTCACCGCGGGCGTCGCCGGTGGGCCCGACGCCCCCGAGATGTTCTCGGGCGTCGGGGCTGCCCCGGTCGGGACCTACCGAATGTTGTTTTATCACTCGGCGCTCATCCAGGGCTTCGGCAGCGGCCTGATCGCGGGCAAACTCGCCAACGACGACGTCGTGAGTGGCCTGCCGTACGCGCTCGGACTGGTTGGCCTGACGGTCCTCGCCTTCGTGGTGGTGATCTGAGCGTGCGGTCGAGAGTCCTGGGCGCTCGCACCGATCGCGCCGTCTCGCCGGTCGTCGGGGCGGTCCTGCTCTTTGCGCTCGCGATCGCGCTCCTCGCGATCGTTCAGACGGCCGTCGTCCCCTCGCTCAACGCCCAGGCCGAGTTTCAACACCACGAGCGCGTCCAGGTAGACGTCGTCGCGCTGGACGGCGCGACCGACCGGGTCGTCGCGAGCGGCATCGGTGAATCCGTGCCCGTCGAGGCGGGCTTGCGATATCCGCCCCGGATGTTCTTCGTGAACCCGCCGCCCGTGACGGGGACGGTCCGGACGACCGAGCCGGAACCGCTCGCCATCGCGAACGCGTCGGCCGACGGCGCGGCGGGTGCGTACTGGAACGGGACGACCCGAACGTTCGACACGCGGTCGCTCGTCACCATGGCGGAGTATCACGAACACACTGCCGGGGCGACGGTGTACGACTCCTGGTCGGTGTCCAATCGCCTCACCAACGACACTGTCGTGGTGAGCGGCGACAGTGTCGTCGACGGTCGACGGGTGACGCTGACCACGCTCGACGGCGATCTCTATCGGACCTCGACGACGACCGAGACACTCGATCTCGTCCCGACGAGCGCGCCCGCCCGGACGGTGACGGTCCGGGCCACCGACGGGCCGATCACGCTGACGCTCCCAACGGAACTGACCGAGACCCAGTGGACGACCCTGATGGACGACGAGATCGACCGGACGGGCGATCGTACGAACGACCGGTACGTCAGCGAGGTTACCTGTGACCGATCGCCGCCCGATCCCTGCGGGCAGGTGACGATCACGCTCGAAGACGGAGCGCGGTACGAACTGCAACTCGGCGCGGTGGCCGTTGGCGGGAACGGAACCCACGCGACCCCGACCTACGCCGTCGATATCGCGGGTGACGAGACGAGCGTCTCCGAAAACGGCACGCGAAAACTCGTCGTCGAAACCCGCGATCAGTTCGACAACCCCGTCAGCGGCGTCGAGACGACCGCGACCCTCGACGGGCCCGGCCGACTCCGGACGCTGGAGTCCGCGACCGGCGCGGACGGCCGGGCCGCCCTCGTCTACGAGGCCCCCGAGAACGTCGCCGCCACGACCGACGTGTCGGCGACCGTGGGATTCGGCGAGCGGCCTCGCGAGCGGGTCACGTTCGATCTCCGCGTGCTCGATCTGGACGGCTCCGGGCAACGCTCGCCCACGGCGACGATCACAGCCGTCGATGACCGCTCCGCCGGCAATCAGGACCGATACGACGTGACTGCCGACCTCGCGGACGCAGACGGTGACCTCGACCGGGCGGTGTTCGAACTGCGCACCCCCGACGGCACAGTCCTCGACGACGCGACCACTCAGATCGGTGGCTCCTCGGCGACTGTCTCCGAGACCCTGCGCGTGACCGCGGTGGATCGCCACGACGAGTATCGCATCGTCGTCCGAGCGGTCGACGCGGCGGGCCACACCGCGATCGACGACCGTCTCGTGGACGGCAGCGGCTGATCGCGCTCTCACTCCATCGGCTTATCGCCGGCGTCGTCGACGAACTCGGGGCTCCCCTGGAGGATTCCGCGGAGATTCGTCAACGGGTCGCCCACCGTGATTCCGTGTTCGGTGATGTCGAACGCTCTGAGCGTCCGTTCGAAGCCGCTCATCCGCTTTTTCAATACGCCGATGGCCTTGCGCAACTCGCCGTGGACCTCGAGATACCGCAAAAAGACGATGTTGTCGGCGATATAGCTGAGGTTCCGCTCGGTCGCTTTGAATTCGCCGGTGATGTTCGTGACCTCTTCGACGAGGATGACGGTGACCCCCATGTTCTTGAGGTACCGACAGAGGGTGTGGAGCTCCTTCACGAGTTCGTCATTGTCGCCCCTCAAAGAGAGTCGGTAGCCGGCGGTCCCGTCGATCATGACGATCCGGGCATCGCGGTCCTCGACCTCCTCGCGAACCATGTTCGCGAACTCGTCAGAGGACATCGACATCGCCTCGATCTCCTCGAACTGCAGCGTCCCCCGGTCGAACATCTCTGTGACGGGAATGTTTATGGCGTTACACCGACCCGTGAACGTCGCGAGAGATTCCTCGAACTCGAAGATGACCGACCGCTCGCCCCGTCCGGCGGCCTCTTTCATGAACTGCGCACCCAGGGTCGTCTTCCCGACGCCCGTCGGCCCGCTGATGATCGTGATCGTCCCGCGTTCGAGTCCACCGTTCAACACCTGATCGATGCCGGGCACGCCCGAGGGCAGCTGGTCGGGGTCGAACTCCCGGCGGTGCGCGCTCGGTTTCAACTTCGGGTAGACGACGAGACCCTCGTCGGTCATCCGGACTGCGTGTCGCCCACCGTCCATGTCCGAGCCACGGATCTTCGCGACTTCGATCGTCCGTCCTGAACTGGTATGCTGGAGGTTGATCACGCCGTGACTGATGAACTGGAGGTCGTCGTCGGGCGTCATCGAACTGATCTGGGAGGTGAACAGGACGGTCGCATCCTGCTCTTTGAGCAACTGCATGAACCCCGTCACCTGCTTGCGAAACTCCTGGTCGTCACCGATCAGATAGCGTAACTGCGTGACGGGATCGACCAGGACCCGGTCCGGGTCCACGTTCACGACGCGGTCGCGAATCTCTGCGGTGACGGAATCGTCCTCGACTTCGTCGGCCTCGAAGACGTCGTACGACTGGTCCTCGCTGAACACCTCTGCGGTCGGCGACAGGTCGAGAAACTCGACCTCGCTGAGATCGAACCCCAGCGATTCGGCGTTGCGGGTGATATCGTCTTCGTCCTCTTCGAGATTGACGTACAGCGTCGACTCGCCGTTTTCGATCCCCTCGGTGAGAAAGTGCAGCCCCAGCGTCGTCTTGCCGGCCCCGGGTTCGCCACGGATCATGTACCCGCGACGGGGGACGAGGCCGCCGTGGAGGATGCGGTCGAGGCCGTCGATACCAGTCGAGACGCGGTCTGCGCTGGCGCTGTCGGTCATGGGTGGCGGCCGACCGGGTGTGCTGATCCGCGATCGATCGTGTGCTCCATTCCCACACTGTTATGCCGACAGTGACAAGAAGATTGGGGCGGGGTGGGGCGTCTCGGAACGATACCGATCGGACGGCGACCTGGACAGTGTCCCGTCCCACGGTTCGATCTGGACGGTGGTCCTGAGGCCCATCGGCGCCGATCCAGGTGCGTCATGTACACCACGTGCGATGGGTCTCTCCCCCGTGATTCGGTGTCGGTTCGTCCACCGACGTGGGAAGGCTCGATGGTATCCAATCGGGCGGTCGACACACCCGGCGAGTAGACTTATGCCATATTGGGTAGACTACGTGTCATGGCATTCATTCGTAACGATCGGTGTGTTTCGTCGCCTGGCCGCACTCGTGTCCATCCTCGTCAACCGATCGGCGCGCGGACTGGAGAGGGGCGATGACACCGCGTTCGCACGTGCTGTCGGTGGTCCTGGTGGTCGCCGTGGTCGCTGGCGGACTGGCGGTCGTGCCAGCGGCCAGCGCGGCCCAGGTCGACGTCGCGGCGAGTGACCTGCCAGGGTCGGGGACGAGTAGCGATCCCTACCAGATTTCCAACGCCTCGGAACTCCAGGCCATAGAAGACGATATGGGGGCGCATTACGAACTCGTCTCGGATATCGACGCATCGGGAACGAGCGAGTGGAATAGTGGGGCCGGATTTGACCCGATCGGGAACTACTCCAATCCCTTCACTGGAACGTTCGACGGGAACGGTCACGAGATCAACAATCTAACGATTAGTCGCTCTGGGCAAGACCATGTTGCTCTGTTCGGAAGTATTGAAAATTCAATAGTGACAGGAGTAAAACTCGAAAACGCCGATGTTACGGGTGATTTTCGAGTCGGTGTCTTGATTGGATATACAAAGTCTGGTACCGTTTCGGAGGTCACGGCATCAGGGACAGTTCAGGGAAGTAGTTATGTCGGCGGAATCGCCGGATATCATAACGGTGGGGAGGTCATTGCCTCGAACTCGACTGCAACTGTGGTGGGCGGAGACTATTCAGGCGGCCTCGTCGGGATCAATTTTGGATTCGTCAATACCTCGTTCGCGACGGGGGCTGTCGATGGCTCACAAAACGTGGGTGGAGTCATCGGACGAAATCTCGGCACAGTGAATACGTCGTACGCGACTGGGAGCGTGACTGGCACCTCGATGGTGGGTGGCTTGCTGGGCTCCGTCTACGGCGGCACGCAAACCAGATCCTACGCGACTGGCACTGTCTCAGGTGACTCTGACGTGGGCGGCCTCATCGGGTATTTCGACAGCGGAACGACGTCGAACGCCTACTGGGACGTGAACACGACCAGCCAGTCGTCGTCGGCCGGCGGAACTGGCCTCACGACCGCCGAAATGACCGGGACCGGTGCCGATGCGAACCTGGCTGGATTCGACTTCACGACCACGTGGGACACGAATGCGGTGGACACAGCCAACGGGTACGTGCTCCCGTATCCCACACTGACGGCCAACACGCAGGATCCGGCACCGAGCCAGACCCTGTACGCAGGCGGTGCAGGCACTGGCAGTGACCCCTACGACATCGCGAACTGGACCCATCTCGACAACGTGCGCCAGAACCTCGACGCGAACTACACCGTCGTCGCCGACCTCGACGAGACCACGTATGGCTACGATTCGGTGGCGAACGGATCCGCCAACGGCGGGCAGGGCTTCGCCCCGATCGGGAACGCCACCACGGGATTCAAGGGAACGTTCGACGGCAACGGCTTCACCATCGAAAATCTGACAATCAATCGATCGAGCCAAAGCGACGTTGGCCTGATTGGGTACGCTGATACCGGTGGGACGATCACGAACACGAGTCTCGTCGCCGTCGACGTCACGGGGTCAGGGGACGTGGGGAGTCTCGTCGGACACGCCTCGAGCGCCACGGTGACTGCGAGCAACGCGACCGGGGCCGTCACCGGGACCGGGAGCCAGTACACCGGTGGTCTCGTCGGGTACGCACAGTACAGCACGGTGAACAGGTCCTACACGGCTGTGAACGTCACTGGCCAGAACAACGTGGGTGGTCTCGTCGGCACCACTGCCGACGAGTATACAGTGATCGAACAGTCCTACGCGACCGGGACTGTGTCCGGCGACACCTGGGTGGGTGGCCTCGTCGGCGTCAATCGCGGCCCGACGAACGAATCGTACGCGATTGGCACCGTGACTGGTTCCAGTGACGTGGGCGGCATCGCCGGTCTGAATTACGGCACGATGAACGAGACCTACTGGGATGTCAGAGCGACGGGACAGACCACCTCGGCGGGCAACGCGACCGGACTCAGTTCGAGGGCGATGACTGGCCCACGCGCCTCGACGACCATGGCGGGCCTGAACTTCACGGCGACGTGGCAGACCGCCCCAGATAGCGCAACCAACGGCTACGTCGTTTCCTACCCGACGCTGCAGACCAACACACAGTCGCCGGCCCCATCCACGACGCTGTACGCCGCCGGGGACGGTACCGAGAGCGATCCGTACGACATCGCGAACTGGCATCACCTCAATAATACGCGCGAGAATCTCGCCGGCAACTTCACGCTCGTCGCCAACCTGACTGAGACGACCGACGGCTACGACTCGGTGGCGAACACCTCGGCCAACGGCGGTGCCGGATTCGCCCCGATCGGATACTACATCGACTCGGTGGACAACGATCCGTTCGCTGGGTCCTTCGAGGGCACCGGCTACGCGATTTCGAACCTGACGATCGATCGACCGACAGAGAGTCAGGTCGGTCTGTTCGGCGCTACAGGCACCAGCGCCACGATCACGAACGTCACTCTCGACGCGGTCAACGTCACTGGGGACCAGCAGGTCGGTGGCCTCCTCGGAGACAATGACGGCACGATCGACGATTCGGACGTTCGTGGCACCGTCACTGGCGTATTCAAAGTCGGTGTCCTCGCCGGCGAGAACGCCGGTACGGTCCGCGACTCGTACGCGACCGGCGATGTCAGTTCGAGTAATCGAATTGTCGGTGGGCTCGTCGGGTACAACACCGGACCGGTGACGACCTCCTATGCGACGGCGAACGTCACGGGCACCTACGCGGACGACGCCGGTGGCCTCGTCGGACAGAACGACGGCCCGGTGAACGAGTCATACGCTGTCGGGAACGTTTCCACTGGCGGCAGTAACGTCGGGGGCCTCGTCGGGAGCAACTACGCCACGGTGACTGACGCCTACTGGGACGTGAACACGACCGGCCAGACCACCTCGGCTGGCGGGACGGGGCTCACGACGCGCCAGCTTACGGCGAACACCAGCCTCGCCGGCTTCGAGTTTACGAACACCTGGAGCGTCGTGAACACCTCCGCCCAAGTTTCCTATCCGTACCTGCTGAACAACACGCAATCGCCGGCACCGGGCCTCCAGCAGGCGCCACTCTACGCTGGCGGCTCGGGCACTGCGGGCGATCCCTACGAAATCGCCACCTGGGGGCATCTCAACAACACGCGCGAGAACCTCGACGCGAACTACACCGTCGTCGCCGACCTCAACGAATCGACGACTGGCTACGATTCGGTGGCGAACGGATCCGCCAACGGCGGGGCCGGGTTCGCTCCGATCGGCGATTCCAGCACGCCATTTACCGGGACGTTCGACGGCGACGGATACATCATCGCGAACCTGACCATCGACCGGTCGAGTGAGAATTTCGTCGGTCTCTTCGGCAACGTGAGCAGTCGTGGAGCGATCGAGAACACCACTCTGGACAGCGTCTCCATCACCGGTGGGCAAGAGACCGGTGGTCTCGCTGGCCGACTGTACGGCACGGTGAATCGCTCGTCGGTTGACGGCACTGTCGACGGAACCGACTGGGTCGGCGTGGTCGTCGGCACCAACTACGGAACGGTGACCGACACGTACACGACGGGGTCGGCCACGGTGTCGACCCAGGACGTCGGCGGCCTCGTCGGCTGGAACGACGGAACGATCGAGGACTCGTATGCGAATAGCACCGTGACTGGCCCGGCGTCGTATTCTGATTCCGGGACTGGTGGGCTCGTCGGGCAGAACAAGGGGACCGTCGCACGATCGTACGCGACGGGTGGTGTGTCCACCGGCGCCGGTGACGTCGGGGGCCTGGTCGGGGTCAGCTCCGGCACGACGACCGATTCGTACTGGGACGTGAACACGACCGGTCAGGACAGTTCGGCTGGCGGGACGGCGCTGACGACCGCCGATCTGACCGGCTACTCCGCGCCCCACACCACGGCCCTTGACTTCGCGACCACGTGGGCGGTCGTGACCGACGGCGGCACCGCTTCGTACCCGTATCTGCAGGCCAACTCCCAGGCTCCCCGGCCAGGGCTGCGGACGCTGTACGCTGGCGGTTCGGGCGCAGACGCCACTCCCTACGAGATCACCGACTGGTCCGAACTCGACGCGGTCCGGGAGAATCCCGGCGCGAACTACACCGTCCTCGCCGACCTCGACGAGACCACGGCGGGCTACGATTCGTTGGCGAACGGATCCGCCAACGGCGGGCAGGGCTTCGACCCGATCGGCACCGACACAGACCGGTTCCTCGGCACGTTCGACGGCCAGGGCCACACGATCGCGAATCTGACGATCGACCGGTCGAGCGAGGATTACGTCGGTCTGTTCGGGGCCGTCGGGAAGAGCGGCGAGGGAACGGTCGTGGACCTCCATCTCGCGGCGGTGAACGTCACCGGTGACCGCTACGTCGGTGGTCTCGCTGGCGGGCACGGACGCGCAGTCCTGACGATCGAGACCGTTTCTGTCTCCGGGACGGTCGACGGGACCCGGTGGGTCGGCGGCCTCGTCGGTGCCAATCACGGCCTGATCGACACTGCCACTGCGACGGCGACGGTCGACGGGACGCGGTATATCGGTGGTCTCGTCGGGTCGAACGGCGGGACGGTGACCGCATCCGCAGCGAACGGTTCGGTCGAGGGCTCGACCGAGGTCGGTGGGCTCCTCGGAGCGAACGGTGGCACGGTGAACGAATCCCACGCGACTGGCCCCGTCACCGCGACCACTAGCGTCGGTGGTCTCGTCGGATCGAACACCGGCACGGTGAACACGTCGTACGCGACGGGGACGGTCTCGACGCCGTCGGGGAGTTCGAACCCCATCGATATCGGTGGCCTCGTCGGAACGAGCCCCGGCGGTCACGTCGAGCGCTCGAACGCGAGCGGACTCCTCGAGGCCCCGAACGCGACGCGCGTCGGTGGCCTCGTCGGATCGACCGTGGCCGAGGGTGGCCCGAAGACGGTCCTGCTGTCGAACGCGACCGGTGACGTCTCCGGTGGCGACACCGTCGGCGGACTGATCGGGACCAACGAGGGCGATCAGGTCACCGAGAGCTACGCGACGGGTGCCGTGACTGCGAGCAACGACACCGCCGGTGGCCTCGTCGGCATGAACACCGACTACGACGGAGCGAGTCTGTACAATGCGACCGTCTCGGACACCTACGCCACGGGTGCCGTGTCGGCGGGTGGCACGGACGTCGGCGGACTCGTCGGCAACAACACCGTCACGGACGGCGGCGAGAGCGTGATCGACGACTCCTACGCCGTCGGGGCCGTCTCCGGGTCAGCGTCCGTCGGCGGCCTCGTCGGCACGAACGATGGGACGGTCGCCAACGCCTACTGGGACACCCAGACGACCGAGCAAGACAGCTCTGCCGGTGGCACCGGACTCTCGACGGCGGATCTGAAAGGCTCGGCCGCGTCGGAGAACACGAATCTCGACTTTACGACCACGTGGGCCGTCATCTCCGGCGACCAGATCTCCTACCCTTATCTGTCGAACAACACCCAGTCACCAGCGCCTGGCCTGGGAGCTCCCCCAACCGAGGAGTCTGACGACACTGGGTCCAGTCGGACGGGACCGATCGTCATCGAGGATCCCGGCGACCAGACTGACCGTGGCGACCGTCGCGTCGTCCGGTCGAGGGTGGAACGTTCGGCTCCGGATGCGGCGTCGGTGACGGTGCCCGACGGATCCGCAGGAGCGACGGTCTCCGTCGACGGGAGCAACGAGACTGGCGAGGTCGAACCGCTCGCCCGGGCCGGGAACGTCTCGGTCGATGCCCTCGAACTCGACGTCGAGACCGACCGTGATCTCTGGCTGAACGTGACGACCTACGAGAACGACCGACGGCCGATCCGCGCGAACGGATCGAGTCCCGATTCCGCGTCCGCGGTGAGCGACGCGGCGCGAGCGTTCGAATCCGAGACGGGCACGGTTTCGGCGGGCTACGTCGAGGTGGCGCACAATCTGAACGAGGGCGACGTCTCAGAGGTCCGATTTAGCTTCACGCTCTCGAAGTCACGCCTCGACGCGCTCGGTGTCGACCGGGAGAACGTCACCCTGTATCGACAGGGCCCCGACGGCTGGGCCGACCTGCCGACGGAGTTCGTCGAGACGAGTGGCGACGAACACCGCTTCGCGGCGACGACACCCGGCTTCTCGGTGTTCGCGATCGGGACGGGCGCTTCGCAGTTCGAGGTGCGTGACGCCGCACTCGCCGAGTCGACGATCGAGGCCGGCGAAACGGCCGACGTCACCGCGACGGTCGAGAACCGCGGCGGGTTCGAGGCATCGACGACGATTCGCGTGACCGCGGACGGTGAGGAAGTCACGAGCGAGTCGATGACGCTCGACGGTGGCGAATCCACGTCTGTGGCGTTATCCTTCGACCGACCCGAGGGCGAGTACGACGTTGCCGTCGCGAACCAGTCGCTCGGCACACTCGTCGTCGAGGGCGTGGCGACGGCCGACCCGGACGACGATCCGACACCTGGCGGCGAGGGCCAGGGTGGTCGTCCGCTCCTCCCGATTATCGCGCTCGTCGTGCTCGTGGCGGTCGCTGTCGCCGTGGTCTACCGTCAGACTGATATCGGTGAGTGACGACCGGCGCGTCACACCAGCACGCGTTCGAGCATCTCGAAGGGGTGGACGACTTCGTGGTCGGTGCCGTGGGCCATCTGCATCGCACACGTCGGGCACTCGGTCATCCCGCGGTCGGGGTTGGCAGCCTCGATGTGCTCGAACATCTCCCGACCGACATCCATCGACGTCTCGTAATGCTCTGCTTTCCAGCCGTAGGTCCCCGAGATGCCCGAACACGAGTCACCCACGTCGACGACCTCGATGCCCTCGACCGCGTCGAAGACCTCCTCGACCTGCCGGTCGAGGCCCTGATTGCGCGAATGGCAGGGCGCGTGATAGGCCAGGCGCTCGCCATCGAGCGACCCCTCGATTTCGGCGGCCAGATCCTCGTGAATTCGCAGGTATTCGAGGGCGTCGTAGGTGTGTGCCGCGACGCGATCGACGCCGTCGAGATCGAACAGATTGGGGTACTCCTCCCGGAGCGCGAGCGAACACGACGTGCACGTACAGACGATGTCGTACCCCGCGTCGATCGCCTGGCCCAGACTGTCGACGTTCACCCGGGCGTGGCGACGGGCGTCGTCCAACCGTCCGTTCGCGAACATCGGCGTCCCCGAGCACTTCTGTCGCGGGACCGTGACCTCGTAGCCCAGCGACTCGTACACCCGAACCATCGCCTTGGCGACCCCGGTGGTGTTGAAATTCGAGTAACAGCCGTGGAAGTACGCGACGCGTTTGGCGTCGCCGTCGGAACTCTCCGCCTGCCCTCCACGCGCCTCCCGCGCTCGCCGTTTCGAGGTGGCTTCGCCACCTCGCTTTTTCCACCAGTCACGGAACGTCTGCGTCGCGAAGTCGGGAAACTCCCGTTCGCTCGGAATCTTCAGGGTCTTCTCCATCGCCCATCGGACCGCACGATTCCCCATCACCAGGTTCGCCGTCCGGGGAAACCACGACGCCAGACGCGCCGATGTCCGGTAGTTGGCGAGGATGCGATTGCGGACCTTCTCGATCGAGAGCGGTTGCTGTTCGCGGACGTACTCGGCGCGAGTCTGGTTGTGGAGCGCCGCGAACGGCACGTCCGAGGGACACGCGTCGTCACACCGCAGGCAGTTCGAACAGTCGGTGATCGAGTCGTCGATCGCGTCCTCGTCGGCGTTGAGGCGGCCCTGTTCGGGCCCCTGGAACTTCGGGCCGGGAAAGTCGTCGTCGACGGCGGCGACCGGACACTCGGCGTCGCAGGCCCCGACTTTCGTACACGCGTCGGTCGAGAGCCGGCGATCCTGAGTGCGTTCGCGATGCGGTGTGCTGTCGTCGTTCGGCCGGTCCCCGGGCCGACCAGCATCGTCCGCGTCGCTCATGCGAGCACCTCCCGGGCAGCGGCCGTTCCGGCAGCGTACCCCGTCGCGATCGAGACGCCACTACCCGAGAGCTCGGCGGCTGGGTCGAAGCCCCCGAGCACCGACCCCGCGGCCCGGAGGGTGTCGTACTCGGGCGTTCCCGACCGATCGAGCGGGCGAAGTCGATCGTCGACGGTCACGCCCGCCCGCGCGAAGGCGTGGTCGCCGAACGGGTCGGCCGCGGCCCAGGTCGGATCGTCGGGCTGGGCGACGTGACAGTCGAAAATCGACTCGCAGAGACGTCCGTCGTCGGTGATCCCACCGCCGGCGACTCCGCCCGTCGCGAGCACGACCTCGTCGGCGGCGTACGGAATCCGCTGGCCCGATCGATCGACGGAGACCCGGTCGATCGATCCACGCGTTGCGTCGAAATCGACCACTGGACGACCGGTCTCGACCCGGGCACCGGCGGCCTCGACCGCTGCGTAGAGTCGTCGCTCCAGGCGGCGGCCGAGCACGCTCGGCGGGCCCATCGGCACCTCGAAGACCGTCGCGTCGAGGCGGTCTTCGAGGGTCGCGCGCACCGCCGCGGCCTCGTCGATCCCGAGCACGGCGGGCAGGCCGATTCGCTCGGCGTCGCCGACGTGGGGCGCGATCGCGTCGGCGAGTGCGGCCCGAATGGAGCGCCCCTCGACGCGCTCGTTGCGATCGAGCAGGTGGGCGAACCGCCGCGCCGTCGGGTCGTCTCGGACCACGACGGGGAATGCGACGGTCGCGGCCCGCGCGTCGAACGCACACGATCGCGTGACGCTCGCGGCGACCGTCTCCGCGTCGAACGCCGTCTCCCGCTCGAACCCGACGAACAGTGTCGCGCGGTCGTCGCTGGCCAGCCCCGGCGCGACGCTCGCGGGGTAGCGTGCGGTCGGCTTGCATTCGCCGCCGTAGGTGACGACGAGCGCGTTCCGATCGGTGTGACCTCCGCAGTACGCCCCGCCGAGCGCGTCGTCGATCATCGCGAGGCCGCTTCGAACGGCTGATTCGCCCACTATCGAATACGGGTGCTCGGCGGGGAGGTCCTCCATCGCCGCGAATGGATCGACGACCGGTTCGTCGCTCTCGGGGAGCGACCCCAGCACGTCGAGCAGGCCGCTCGCGTGATGCAGCGTGGTCTCGGCGGCGCTCACGAGGCGCACGTCGACGCCCTCCCGCGCAGCGGCGAGCGTCGCGGTGAGCCCCGAAATCCCGCCGCCGATCACCAGGACCTGCTGGTCAATCGCCATCCTGGCCCTCCCGGTCGTGGTCGTTCGTCGGCGGCCCTCCTATTGTGTCGGGCGGACCGGCGTCGAAGGCGTCGAACGCTGTCGATCCCGTCTCGATCGGATCGCCGTCGTGGTGCATCGTCATGGCGTGCATGGCGTAGGTGATCGCGGCCTGTTCAAGCTGTTCGCCACGGAGTTCGTGGCGCTGGCCCGCCCAGCGCTCGTCGCGAAACGCCGCGAGCGCATCGCGAGCGCGGTCTGGGCCGGTCGTGCGGGCGAGTTCGCTCGCGAGGCGGTGTCCACAGAACCCGCCCTGGCAGGTGCCCATGCCTGCCCGGGTGCGGATCCGGACGGCGTCGAGGTCTGGGGCCTGCTCGATGGCGTCGCGGACTTCCGCGCGCGTGACGGCCTCACAGGAACAGACCACGGGATTGGGGCCGTCGGTGTCGAGCACGGCCTCGGTTCGGGAGCCCAGGCGCTCGGCGCTCCGGCGGGCGACCGGCGAGCGCAACTCGAACCGTTCCATCGCTCGATCGAGGTCTGCCGGGTGCTCGCTGCCCGGGAGCGCTCGCTCGGCGGTTCGGCACGCGGCACCGATCCCAAAGCGGTCCGCGAGGTGGTCGACGACCGCTTCGGCCATCAGCCGATAGGTCGTCAGCTTTCCGCCGACGATCGTCGTCAGGCCCGGACGGCCCTCATCGGCGTGATCGAGTACCGAAAAGCCCCGCGAGACGTCACTCGGGTCCTCGGCCGCCGCGGACTCGCCGTCCACCGGCCCGTCGCTCGGTTCGTACAGCGGGCGAACGCCCCAGAACGATCGGAGCATGCGCGCCGATTCGAGCGCGGGGACGAGTTCGCTCAACTCCTCGACCAGCAGATCGCGCTCCCAGCGCTCTTCGGCGTAGTCGTCGGGGTCAGCGACGCGTTCGTCGGTCGTCCCCAGGATTGCGGTCGTCTCGTGGGGCACGAGGATGTCCGCGTCACCCTTGGGCCGACAGCGGTTGATCACCGTGTCCACAGGGCGGACGTTCGTCACCGTCATCGCGCCCTTCGAGGGCGTGACCGGCACGTCAACGCCCGCCCGTGCGGCGAGGTCGCCGGCCCACGCGCCGGTCGCGTTGACGACGTGGTCGGCCCGGATCGTCGCCGTCCCCGGACCGTCGCGATCGACGCGCGCGCCGACGACGCGGCTGTCCTCGACGATCAGATCGGTCACGGGGGTGTGGGTCTCGATCCGGGCGCCGTGGGCCTCGGCGCTCACGGCGTTCGCGACACACAGCCGGAACGGATCGATCGCGGCGTCGGGCACGGCGAGCGCACGCGCAACGTCGTCCGCGAGTTCGGGTTCGCGCTGACGGGCCTCCCGGCCCGTGAGTTCGGTCGCCGGAATGTCACACGCGTCGAGGCCCGCGCGCTTGCGCTCGAAATACGCGTCGTCGTCTTCGGGCCGAGCCACGAACAGGCCATGGGTGTCCTCGATACAGTGGTCGGCGATCGATCGGAGCACGCGATTCTCGGCGATGCACTCGCGGGCGCTCTCGCGGTCGCTGACGGCGTATCGGCCCCCGCTGTGCAACAGGCCGTGCATCCGGCCCGAGGTGCCAGCGGTCAGCGTGCCGCGTTCGAGGAGTGTGACCTCGAACCCCCGCATCGCCGCGTCGCGAGCGATCCCGGTCCCCGTCGATCCCCCGCCGACGACGAGGACGTGCGGTGGCGATGGCATCGAAACACCGCCCGAAATGGCCCGAACGCACTTGACCGTTTCTCGCCGTCGGCGGTGGTTCGGAGCGGCTCCGCGAGGCAGGGCTTTTCAGGGACTCGATGCCAGCACTCCCTCGTTTCGGTGGCACTCGCGACTGTCGTGATTCGGCGTCACTCGAAGGCGTACAGGGAGTCTCCGCTCGCGATGACGACCGAATCGTCGGTCACGACCGGGTGTCGGAGGTGGCCCGGCAACGACCACGGCCCGTACTGCTCGCCAGTCTCCCGATCGAAAGCGTACAGACGGGCGTCGTCCGGGTCGCGGTCTTTGGGAGTGGGGAGCGGACTCAGTGGGCCTTGAGCGCCGACGAAGACACATTTGTCGCCGAGGGCCGGTGCCGTCCAGTAGACGGCGAACTGATCCGGCGTGACGCTCCACAGTTCCTCGCCACTCGCAAGGTCGTAAGCGCCGAACCGTCCCTCGCTGAACCCCGCGAAGACGGTTCCGTCGTGGATCGCTGGCGTGTAGGTGGCTTCGAGGTATGTTAGGTCCTCTCCGTAATCCCTTGTCGAGATCGTCCATCGGCGCTCTCCCGAGTCGATATCGACGCCAACGAGTCCACTGCTCGTCGCGACTGCCGCGACGCCGTCGGCGACGGCGGGTGCCAGTAGACGATCGTTGGCGTATGTTTGGTCCGTCTCCGGGAACGGGACCCGCCACTCGACGGTTCGGTCTTCCAGATCCAGCGCGACCAGTTCGGAAGCCTCGTCGAACAGTACCCGGTCGTCCACGACGCGTGGCGGTTCCATCCCGAGGGACCCGACCTCTGGCCACTTCCGCCAGCACTCGTCGCCGCTCTCGATCCCGTAACACCGGACGACCGAATCGAGGCCATCCGAATCTTTGTCCACAATGTAGATCTGGCCGCCCGAGACCGCTGGTGTCGACTTAACCGGTACCGGCACCTCTTCATCGTGATGGAGGAGTGTACTCGTACGGGCCTCCCAGACGGTGTTTCCAGTCGTCGGGTCGATACTGAGGAGTCGGG
This sequence comes from Halococcoides cellulosivorans, assembly GCF_003058365.1. NCBI lineage: Archaea > Methanobacteriati > Methanobacteriota > Halobacteria > Halobacteriales > Haloarculaceae > Halococcoides > Halococcoides cellulosivorans. The sequence goes on from NZ_CP028858.1 coordinate 833,178, forward strand.
ACTTCGAGGTTCCAGCGTACAACCGCCCGTCGACGAGCACGGCTTCGGTCGTGATCTCGTGGCCAGGCGTGACTTGCGCGGCGTGCTGTGTCCCATCCGCCGCATCGATGGCTTCGACGCCGCGCTCGCCAGCAATGAAGACGACGCCGCCAGCGGCCGACAGGTACCGATCGTCGCCGCCCGAGCGCACTGCCGTGTCCCACGCTGGCTCCACGGCGGGCCCTGGTCCGGTGACACCGGCCGCGCGACCCTGGTTGGTGACGGACCCGCGGAACGTGTCCCACCCGTCGAGAGCGCCGTCGGCCGGTAAGTCGATCGCTAGCGTTTCGGTGGGCTCGTCGTCGGTCGTCGTGGTCGGCGTCGTCTCTCGGATCACCTGGCAGCCGGACAGGCCGGCGGTGATCGCAGCGAGCAGCGTTCGACGGCGCATCGACCCAACCGAGGGCGCCCCGCTACTCATGGGTTGGTAATTCACATTGGGTGTCTGTGCCGTGCTATTCGTTGTGGCCCCAACTATTCTCTTCATCGCAGAGAATGGCCTGCTTCGTCCTGCCGTTCGGAAGGGGTGGCCGAACTGTAGTCGCTCGCTCAGTCACTCGAAGGCGTACAGGGAGTCCCCACTCGCGATGACGACCGAATCGTCGGTCACGACCGGGTGTCCGAGGTGGCCCGGCAACGACCACGGTCCGTACTGCTCGCCAGTCTCCCGGTCGAAAGCGTACAGACGGGCGTCATCCGGGTCGCGATCGCCGGGGTTGTACGGCACATTCTCCGGCCCCTGAGCGCCGACGAAGACACATCCGTTGCCGATGGCCGGTGCTGTCCAGTAGACGACGGGCGGATCTGGCGTGGCGGTCCACTGCTCCTCGCCACTCGCGAGGTCGTAAGCGCCGAACTGACCGCCGCAGAGCCCGGCATAGACGGTTCCGTCGTGGATCGCCGGTATGTAAGCATTCGGGAGTGGGGTTGAGTCCGGTATCCAACACCGTGCGGCGATCCGCCAGCGGCGCTCTCCCGTGTCGACATCGACGCCAACAAGACCACGCGTCGTCACGGCCACCGCGACGCCATTTGCGACGGCAGGCCCCAACGTCCGTGTGTTCGTGTTCGTCAGATCCGTTTCCGGAAACGGGAACCGCCACTCGACAGTTCGGTCTTCCAGACTCAGCGCGACCAGTTCGGTGCCTTCGTCGAGCAGCATCCGGTCGCCAACGACGCGTGGCGGACCCCACCCGAAAGACCCGACATCCGGCCACTCCCACCAGCACGCCTCGCCATTCTCGGTCGCGTAACAGCGAACGAAGGCACGATGCCCGTCTGGACTTCTATCCAGAATGTAGACCTGTTCATCCGTGACTGAGGGCGTCGATCCAACCGTTTTCGGCCTCTCCCTGTCGTGATAGTTGAAAAGGCTCGTACGGGCCTCCCAGACGGTCTTTCCAGTCGTCGGGTCGATACTGAGGAGTCGGGACTTCGAGGTCCCAGCGTACAGTCGCCCGTCGACGAGCACGGCCTCGGTCGTGATCTCGTGGCCCGGCGTGACCTGCGCAGCGAGCTGTGTCCCATCCGCCGCGTCGATGGCCTCGACGCCTCGCTCGCCGGCCACGAAGACGACCCCACCAGCGGCCGACAGGTACCGATCGTCGCCACCCGAGCGCACTGTCGTGTCCCAGGCAGTCTCAACGTTGGGCCCTGGTCCCGTGACGCCGGCCGCCCGGCCCTGATTGGTGACCGATCCGCGGAACGTGTCCCACCCGTCGAGAGCGCCGTCGCCCGGCAGGTCGATCGCCAGGGTGGTGGGCTCGTCCTCAGTCGTCGAGGTCGGCGTCGTCTCTCGGATCACCTGGCAGCCGGACAGGCCGGCGGTGATCGCAGCGAGCAGCGTTCGACGGCGCATCGACCCGACCGAGGGCGGCCCACTACTCATGAGTTTGGGACTCCTCCGTGCTCGGCCACGTGCCGTCGGCGCGTCGACGACCCGGCGTCAGTCTGGCTTCCGACCGACTATCGCCGCCGCGCCAGCAGCGCCGCCGCGGCGAGCACGGCGACCAGGGCGACCGCCCCACCGAATCCGGGCCCGCCAGTCGCCGTGGGCGTCGGGGTGGGGGTCTGTGTCGTCGCGGTCGGACTCGACGTCGCGACCTCCGTCGTGGTCTCGGTGGTCGGCGCTGCCGTCGTGGTCTCCTCGATTGGCGTCTGGACGGTCCCCGAACTGGTAGTTGTCGTCTCCTCATCGCCGATATCGATGGTCGATCCGAATGAGCCACTGCCCGCCGATTCCGCTGAGACGGTCGTGTTCAGCGACTCGTTGGCCGTCGCGACGGTGAGCGTGTACGTGCCGCTGTCGGCGAGCGTCGTCGACAGGTCGACCGACTCGTTCACACCGGCCGTCAGCGTCAGGTTCGTCGTCGCTTCGGTCGTCCCGTCGACGCGGAGTTCGAGCGTCGAACTCCAGTTTTGCGCGCCGAGATTCGTCACCGTACTCGTCGCCGTCACTGCGTCGCCCGCCGTCACGTCACCCGCCGCGATCGAGTCGACGCCGAAGTACCGGTCGCGCTGGGTGAGCGTGAGGTTTGCGGTCGTCGTCCCGTTCGCGGAGAGGTTCACGCTCGTCGTGTTCTCATTGTAGGCCCGCGCCGTGGCGTCGACCGTCAGCGATCGCTCGGCAGGGACGCCGGTGAGCGTGTAGCTCCCGTTCGCGTCGGTCTCGGTCGAGAGATTCGTTCCCTCGACGGTGATCGTCGCGTTCTCGACGGTGGCGCCGTCGGTGTCGGTGACGGTCCCGGTGACGGTGCCGTCGAGCGGGTCGAGGCGTTCGGTGACGGCGACGGTCTCGTTGGGCCCGACGTCGATCGTCCGGTTCGCGTCGACATAATCGGCGTTCGCGAACGCGAGCGTGTAGTTCGTCGCGCGACTCACCGGATCGAAACTCCCGTTCGCGGCGGTGGTCTGGTTGACGGTCGTTCCGTTCGAGAGCGTGACCGTCGTGTTCGCGAGGGCGGCCCCGGTCCGGTTGCTCGTGACCGTCCAGTCGACCGCACCCGGGAGCGGCACGAGTGCCTTGTCGATCGTGACGGTCTCGTTGGCCCCGACGGTGACCGACGACACTGTCGTCTCCTCGAAGTCCGGATGATCGACGGTCAGGTTGTACGCCCCCGCGGGCACGTCGAGACCGTACCCGCTCGCATCGTTGGTCGTCGAATTGACCACCGTCACGCCGTCGTACGCCGTCACGTTCGCGTTCGCGACCACGTCGCCTGTCACGTCGTCGGTGATCGTCCCCTCGATGCGTCCGGGGAGCGGATCGACCGTGATATCGGCCGTCGTGGTTGCGTTCTCGGTGACGGCGACGCCGGTCGTCTGGGTCGATTCGTAATCGGGGTGGTCGACACTGACGGTGTAGTCGTCTGCAGTCGGGACGTCGAGGCTGTACGCGCCGGTCGCGTTCGTCGATGTCGCATTCACCGCCGTCCCGTTCCAGGAGGCGGTGACCGTCGCGTTGTCGAGACCGCTTCCGGTCTCAGTCGCGGTGATCGTCCCGTCGATCTGGCCGGTATCCGCGGTCACGTTGACCGTCGCCATCTGGCTGTCGTTGCCCGTCTCGATACCGTGGGTGTACTCGCCCGCGACCACGCCGACCGGGACGGTCCAGTTCAGCCTGACGGTCGTCCTCTCTCCAGTCGCGAGCGTGACTGTCGTCGAGTTCCGGACCTGGCCGTCGAACGTGTACGCGACGGTCTGGGTGCCGTTGGCCGACCCGTCGTTGGTGATCGTCGCGCTCGTTTCGATGCGGTCGGTCTGGCTCACCGACCCGTTCGCCGAGAGATTGCTCACCGTGAAGTTGGTCGTCGCCGATTCAGCGAACGCCGAGAACTGGCTGAAACTGCCGATGCCGGTCGTGTTCAGCGTCGTGCCGTCGAGGGTACTCGTCCCCGCGGTGGTCCACTGGCTGCCGTCGTACCGATAGAATGCGAGCGTGTCGTTCTGGACGCTCTGGAGTTCAGATTTGTTCTGCTCGACCTGGAGATCCATCGCGGGGCTTGACCCCGCCCGCGAGAGGTTGAGCGTCGGGCCCACGTCGGTCAGGTTACTCGGGTGATCGCCGGGATCGCTCCCCTCGCCGAGCGAGCTATTCTGCCCACTCGCCGACAGGGTCGTCCCCGTCGCGAGCGTCAGGTTCTCGACGGCGACTGCGTCGGCCGAGACATCGTCGAACACCACCGTCTCGTTGGCGAAGCTCGGCTGGGTGACGGTCACGTTGCTGACGGTCGCCTGGGTGCCGTTGCGCAGCGCTACCTCCTGGGTGGTGTTCGTGATCGTCACGTTCTCGACTGTGACGTTCGTGCTCGGCCCCCAGCTCCCGTCGTCGACCTCGATGCCGAGCATGGCATCCTCGACTGTCAGGTTCGAGACTGTGAGGTTCGACCCGGCGGAGACGAACAGACCGTTTCTGACGAGCGTGGCCGATTCGACTGCAACGCCGTCAGTGTCAGACAGCCACAGCCCGACCAGCCGACTTCGATTCACGTTCACGTTGCTGACCGAGACGTTCTCGGCGCTGCCCACGCTAATCGAGTAGTTCGAGTCGGTGACGGTCGTCCCGTCGATGGTGCTGTGATTGGCCTCGAAGGCCAGCAGGCCATAGTTGCTCTCTGTGATCGAGTTGCTGGCAAGTTCCACCTGGTCGTCGGTCACGAAGATCCCATCACTGCTGTTCGAGACGCTGTTGTTCGAGACGGTCTCGACCGTCGCCCCGAAGATCCCAGTCGAACTGTCGGAGACGTCGTTGTCGCGGATCGTATCGACGTACCCGTTCGAGGCCGAGATGCCCGACCCCGACTGCCCGGTGACCGTGTTCGCAGCGATCCGGTCGACGCTGGCCGTACTACTCCCCGAGAGGATGATCGCCGACTCGCCCGCTGTCACCGTGTTGTCGTCGATCGACTGGATCGACCCGGACTCCGCCGCGATCCCGTACACTGGCTCGGTGGTCGCGCCGATCGCGTTGCCGTCGATCGCGTCGGCATCGCCCTCGACGAGGATCCCGATGTCGGAGACGTGATCGATCGTATTCGAACTGATCGCGGTCGCGGCCATCGGCGAGGACTGTTCGATGCCGACGGTCGCGTTCTCGATCGTCGTGTTCTGGACGCGCGCTTCGGACTGGCGGTTCACGATCCCGGTGTGGACGCCGCCCCCGTCGATCCTGAGATCCCTGACGGTGCCGTTCTGGACGCCCGAGGGCACGAATATCCCGTAAGTCGTGTTCGAGGTGCTGTTCTGGAACTCGATCGGGGCCGACCCAGCGGCCATCTCCAGGGTCACGGGCGTGCCCATGTAGTAGCCCGTGGTGATCGGATCGCCCGCGTTGTCGGGGCCGAGTGTCAGTGCCTCGGCATCACGCACGATCCGCGAACTGCTGTCGACCTGAATGGTGGTGTACGGCTCGACGAAATCGAGCACGCCCTGGAGTCCGTCCGTGTCGGGGTCTTGTGGGACGATCACCGGATCGGGGTGGATCCGCGTGGGTGTCGTCGCGGTCTGTCGGACCGTCCCGTTCGTGAAGTTGTGATCGACGCCGACCGTGCCGTAGAACCGGCTCCCGGGGTCGAAGGTGACGTTGACCCGCTCGTCGGGCCCACCCGAGAGTGTGACGTCTTGACCGTTCGAGACCGGCTGGCCCTCGACGTAGAGCGTCCCGGACTCGTATGACGCCTCGGCGTCGATCGCGAGCGTTGCGTTGTACGTCTCGACGTTCGCGGTGCGGTACGTGAGTGTCTGATTCTCGCTCGGTCGCCCGTAATGGGCGGGTGCGTCCACCAGTTCGACCTCGACGGTTCGATTCGCCGTCGAGAGATCGAGGGTCGCGTTGGCCCCTGAACTGACGGTCGTCGAGGCAGTCTGGGCCGCCCACCCGAACGGATCGATCGAGACGTTCACCTCACCGCTCGGGACGGCGAGTTCGTACGCGCCCGTCGCGTTCGTGGTCGTCGTGTACCCCGACGCGGCGGTGACGGTCGCGTTCGGCTCGGCCGTTCCGCCGACGGTGACAGTGCCGTCGATCGTCGCATCGCGCGACTCGACGGCAGCACTGGCGTTGATAATCCCCTCGCCGTAGCGGTTGTCATCCGCGTCCGGGCCGTCGGGATGCTCGGCGGTCGCCGAGAGCCGCTCGCGCACGCCCGCTTCGGAGATGGTCGGGTGTTCGGAGCGGATCAGTGCGGCGACGCCCGCGACGTGTGGCGCAGCCATGCTCGTTCCGTCGAGAGATTTGAATCCGCCCGATGCGTCGGCGCTGAGGACGCCGACGCCGGGCGCGGCGACGTCTGGGGCGTAGTAGGTATCCGGCCAGTGAGCGCGCTGGTATCGGCCCCAGCGTGAACTGCTGTCGACGAGTTTTCCGTTCGAGAAACTGGCAACGTCGCGGTTGGCGTCGACGGCTCCGACCGAGAGCACGTCGTACACTGCGGCTGGATCGTTGACGGTGTCTTCACCGGTGTTACCCGTCGCGGCGACGACGACGATGTCGGTCTGACGGGCGTTTTGCACCGGTTCGACGAATCGAGTGTCGTTCGACGTCCCGAGGCTCAACGATATCACGTCGGGCGTCGTCTCGTTGGTGATCGCCCACTCCATCCCGGCGAGGATCGAGGCGAACGTGCCGCTGCCCTCGTCGTTGAGCACCTTCCCGTGCAGGAGCGTCGCGTTCGGGGCGACGCCGTAGTGGGCCCCGCTATCGGTGGTGTTGCCGACGACCGTGCCGCTGACGTGAGTCCCGTGGCCGTGCCCGTCGTTGGGGGTCGTGCCTGCCCGGGAGCCGTCGGCGTCGAACTCCGCCCAGTGTGTCGGCGCGAGTTCGGGATGGGCCGTCGTGTTGACGCCGCTATCGAGCACGGCGACCGTCGCCGACCCACCGCGCTGATCGTACGTCTCCCAGACCTCCGAGGCGTTGATCATGTCGAGGCCGTACGTCCCATCTGCACCGTTCGACAGCGTCGCTGACGCCGTCGGACTCTCCGAGGGCGTCGCTCCGCCGACGGCCGGTCCCGTGTCGTGTCGGGCCGACGGGCCGGTGTCGGCCGACACCCCGCCAGCAGTCCGGGTCGACGACGCGGTGACGCGGACGTTCTCGTGGAGGCGAGTGACGTGGGCGACACCAGCGAGGGCGTCGAGACTGACGCGGTCGGTGTCGACGCGGACGAGTTTCGCGTTCGCGATCCAGAAGTCTCGTTCGATGGTCACGCCATCGTGGGCCACGGCGAACTGATCGAACGCCGACTGTGTGTCCGCCGCGTGGGCTTTGAGCGCTGTCGTCGCCTGCCGATCTCGTCTGAGATCGGCGTCCTGGAAGCGAACGACTAGTTCGACGGTGCCTGTTCGATCGATGTCGTCATCGATCGACGCGTCGGTGGCTCCGTCGTGGCTGTACTCGTCGGGGTCGAGGTCGTCGTCGGGTGGCTCTGGCAGTGGCGCGGTGGTCGATTGCTCGGCGGACGCGGAGCCTCCGCCCGCTCCAACGGGCGTGAGCGCCACGCTGCTTACCATCACGACGACGAACAGGAGTGCGATCGATCGGGTCATGGGTCGTGTCGGCGGTCACCACCGGTCCGATTCGAGGAGTGCGGATCTCCAATCGTGCGAGTGGGCGTCGATAACCGAGCCATCACCGCCGTACGTGTTGATTCTTTGGGCAGTTCGAGAACAAATGTCTGATACCGTTGCGATCGATCCGCGACTCTGATCGGTGGGTGGTGGCCCTCGACGACGTCAGCGCGCTGTGACGGCCGTCAGAACCACCAGAGCGATGAACTGTAAGGTTCGCATGGCGAGCACGGCGGCCTGGGCGGTGCCCGAATCGGCGTACAGCATTCCCATGCTGAAGAAAAAGTACAGTGCGATGACGTTCTCGACGGCCAGAACGACCGCGAACGTGAGCAGTCCGAGCGTCATCGGTGACTGGAACTGCCGATAGTTTCGTCCCCAGATTACCGCCAGTGCGGCGAGCAAGAGGACGTTCAATCCCGAGAGCGCGGTCGCTGCCATCAGCCATGGTGTCATGCCGGCCATCGTCAGTCACCTCCCTCGCCCAGCGAGACCTGGTCGGTAATGCCTTCGAAGGTATCTCGATGGGCGTCGAATCGATCGGTCAGGAAGTAGAGTTCGCCGTACTCCTCCCCGCCGGCCTCGACGACGTCGTGATCGACGAGCATGTCGAGGTGGTGGCGAGCGGTGTTGTAATCGACGTCGAGCGCGTCGGCGAGGCGATTCGCGTTGCGCGGTCGCTCGTCGAGAAGGCGGATGATCCGCGCGCGGTTCGGCCCGCCGCGGGTGCCTGCGAGGAGGTACCACAGCGCTTTCTCCATCCTGTCGAACTGGAGTTCCCTGGGGAGCCCTAAAGGCTTCCCGGTGCGGGCAGCGGTCGTGGCCCGGGCCCGCCCGGTGTGATCGCCGGCCTGTGATGGGGCTAACACTGTCCGCGCTACGCCGTCCCCACTCAAAACTGTTGTTCGAACTCCGACCCATATCGGTTGGGACTCTCTCTAGAGTTCCCAGGTGGCCAGGGTTCGCGTTCCCTCGACGGTCTCGTAGATCACGTCGATCCGCTCGGGGTTGTCGACCGTCGTCGTGAACTCGTCGCCGTTCGTGATCGACTCGCCCGAATCGGTCCACGCGGTCCGCTCACCGTCGATGACGACGACCGTCCGATCGGCGTCGAGCGCGTCGCCACCGCGATGGGTGACGGTCGCCGTCCCGTCGGTCACGCTGATCGAGACGCTCGCGGCAGGGCCGACACTCGCGCCGCCAGTGGCCGACGACCCGCTGTCCATGCTGAACACGAAACTCCCGACGACTGCCGCGAAGACGACGCCGACGAGCAGCGCCACGACGAGCGCGACGCCCGCGACGGCGATCAGGACCTTCCCGGCGGTACTCCGATTCGACCAGCGGTCTCGTAATGCCATGACGACGCCTCGAAGTCGGTCGATTGTCAGCGTATCGGTCCCCTGTCGGTGGCACCGTGTCGAAATCAGCCCAACAGGACGACCGTGTAGATCAGCGCCGAGCCGATCATGCATTGGCCGAGACTGTGGGGAGGGGATCAGCGGTCGGCCGACCACTCGATTCGATCGCCCGCCTCGACCGCACTCGCGGCCCCGGCGGGCAACTCGATCAGGGTGTCGGCCCGCGCACGACCGAATCCGATCATCGGGCGCAGGGTCGCGACTCGCTCGACGCGGCCCTCGACCAGCCAGAGGACGTCCAGCGCGGTGCCGACGAGCACCATGTGGATGAATCGCGGTGCGGCGCGATCGAACGGAAAGACCAGCCCGTAGTCGTCGGGCACCGACCACCGGCCCATCAGCCCGATGGCCTGTCGCAGGCCCGAGTCGGCGACGGCGACGTCGGTCGCCAGGACGCTGTCGGTCTCGGCGTGACGGATGGACACGGTCGAACGCGCGGGCCGGATCACGAAAACCCTACCGGCGGATCGCCGCGGGCGGCAGGCCTTTGATCGGCCCGACCCGAATCCGGCCATGCGCATTGGAGCCCACACGTCGATCGCTGGCGGCGTCGACAACGCCGTCGACGAACAGCGCGAGTACGGCGGCAACTGCGGGCAGATCTTCACCACCTCGCCACAGGTCTGGGCCGACCCCGAAATCGAGGCCGAGAACGCCGAGCGCTTTCGCTCGGAGTCCGCGACCCACGACGTCGGGCCCTGGGTGGTCCACGCCTCGTATCTCGTCAATCTCGCGACGCCCAAAGACGACCTCCGCGAGCGGTCGATCGACTCGCTGCAGGCCGACTGTGACGCCGCCGCGACGCTCGACATCGAGTTCGTGAACGTCCATCTCGGCGCCCACACCGGCGCGGGCGAGGCCCAGGGCCTTGAGAACGCCGCCAGTGCGATCGATGCCCTCGACGTGCCCGACGGCGTTCGCCTGTTGATCGAGACCGACGCCGGCAGCGGGACGAAACTCGGTGACGACTTCGCACAGCTCGGCACCGTTGTCGAGACGACGACCACGGACGTCGGCGTCTGTCTGGACACGGCGCACGCGTTTGCGGCGGGCTACGACCTGAGCGACGCGAGCGCGGTCGACGAGGCCGTCGCGGCGTTCGACCGTGAGATCGGGCTCGACCGCCTGGAATGTCTCCACCTCAACGACTCCAAACACGACTGCGGGACGAACAAAGACGAACACGCTCACCTCGGAGAGGGGCTGATCGGTGAGGCGGGGATCGCGGCGGTTCTGACACACGAGGCCCTCCGCGACAAGCCGTTCGTCCTCGAAACGCCGACCGAAGACGGTCGCGGGTTCGAGTGGAACGTCGAGCGCGCTCACGAACTCGCGGAGGGGTAGAACGACGGCGGTGTCGCGTCCTCAGGCGCTGGATCGGTCCGCCGCCGGCGCGTCGATCGCCGTGATATCCAGGCGTGCGAGGCTGATGGGGTCGTCGCGAAGCCGTTCGTCGATCGCCCGCCGGAGTCGACGTGCGATGTCCTCGCGATCATCGCTCAGCGCGTCCAGTGACCACGCCGTGAGTTCCTCGCGCCCGGTCCTGACGATGCGTGCGCCCATCGTGTGCATGGGATCGCCGTAGTACAGCGGACTCGTCTCGCCGGCGTGGGGGTTGACGAACCCTTCGACGTCGTCGATTTCGATCGTGCCCTCGACGGAGACGGTCACGCCCACGTCGTCGGACGTGACGGTGTGCACGTCGTATTCGAGGGGGCCCATCTCGGTGTCGACGACCTCGACGGCGTACAGCTCGTTGAAATCGATCGTCCAGCCTGGGTCGACGGGGCCGCGGAGTTCACCGCGGACGAACCGGTAGGCCGAGTCGTCCGGGCCGACGCGGGTCACGCTGAGCAGCGTGCCAACGACGAGGACGGCGATCGCGAGCGCGACGCCGAGCACAAGCAGCAGCATATCGACGACCACGACCGACGGCCCGAAAACGGCCTCGGTCCGTGTCTGTCGATCGGTGCGGTCCCGCGGCCGGCCGTCGCGCCGATCGACTACGCCGTGCCGATCGAGGCCGCGGGCGACGCCTCCGTGACGTCGATCACGTCGACGTCGTCGACGACCCGCCCGCGATCCGCGAGCGCCCGTTCGAGGTGCTCACAGATCCCGACGACGATCTTCTGGGGTTCGACGGTGGCCTCACTGGCGTCGAGGTCTGCGACGGTCCGTTCGAGCGCCTCGGCGGCTAGCACGTCGATTTCCTGGTCGTCGTCCGTGTGCGATCGCCGGGCCCGTGCCGCGCGCTCGACGTCCTCGATGCGGACGTACACGTCGGCGTCGACCGACAGCGAGCGCCCGTCGGCGGTCGTCACCTGCTGGTCGCGGAGTTCGAACAGATGCGATCGCATGTCGAAGACGGCGACCCCGTCGAGCAGCGGGACGGTGAGATGCATGCCAGTATCGAGGATGCGATCGATCTCGCCGGATCGCCAGACGACGGCTCGTTCGGCGTTTCGCACGGGCGTGCCACCGACGAAGAGGACGCCGCTCCCGACGAGGAGGGCGAGCCCCCAGACCAGTGGATTCGTCAGCCACGCTCCCAGTCCACCGAGTGCGAGTCCGATCATCGACGCCCCCGTCATGGCTGACCCTCGTCGGCCCACCGGAAAGGCGCTCCGCTTGGCGGTGGACCGACGTCGATCCCGTCGTGCTCACTGGCCCGGCGGCGCGGCGGTCGTGTGGACGTCGAACCGTGCGCCGCCGGATCGACTCGTCGCAATCTCGATCTCCCAGCCGTGGGCTTCGACGATCTCGGCCACGATCGCGAGGCCGAGGCCAGTCCCCGACTCGCTGCCGGAGTACTCCAGGTCGAACACCCGATCGCGATCGGCGGGGTCGATACCGGGGCCGTCGTCCGCGACGAAAAAGCCCCGATCCGTCCCGCCGACCCGGACGCACACGCCCGGGGGCCCGTGCTCGATGGCGTTGCGAAACAGGTTCTCCAGGACCTGTCGAAGGCGCGTCTCGTCTGCGACGACCGTCGGTTCGTTCTCGACGTCGAGTGTGCCCGCACCGGTGTCGACGGTCTGCCAGGCCGCCCGGGCGACCCGGCTGAGATCGATCTGACTCCGATTCAGCGTGACGGTGTCCTCGCGCGTGATCGCCAGGATGTCGTCGAGCAACTCCGTGATGCGGTCGAGGGCGTGTTCCAGGCGCTCGATACGGTCGTCGTCTCGACTCGCGATCGCGTCGGTGACGCCGATCGCGACCTGGAGTGGATTCCGAAGATCGTGACTCAACACGCGGGTGACGTGCTCGAACCGCTCGTTTTTCCGCCGGAGTTCGCGCTGGATCTCGACGGCGTCGATCGCGTGGGCAGTCGTCGAGCCCAGGTCAGCGAGGATCTCGCGTTCGGTCCCACAGAAGGCGGCCCCGTCGTCGGTCCCGAGCACGAGAAACCCGTAGTGGACGCCGTCGTTCGAGACGGGCACCGTCGCGAGGCGGTGGTCGGGGCCGAGTGTCGTCCGGTCGGCGGGGACGATCTGGACGCCCGGGCCGAACACCGACGGTGGCGGCCGGACGGTCTCCGGCCCGGCGGCGGCCCGGATCTGAAAGGCGTCGGCTTCGATCACGCCGAGTGCGCTGACCGTGTAGGCTGGGGAATCGATCAGTTGGCGACAGACGGCGCGCTCGATGGCTTCGTGGGTCTCGGCGCGAACCAGCGAGCGGTTCACTTCCCGCAGGACGGCGGTCACCTCGTGGACGCGCTCGGCGGTCCGGTCGTGATCCACGTCCGATCCGTCGATACCGGCCTGGATCGCGGCCCGCAGATCGCCGTCGGCGGCCTCACGGCCCACGACGTACGCGGGATTGCCTTCGACGGCGGCGAGCGCGGCGGGCACGTCCTCGACCGGGAGGATCTCGACTGGCGTCGTAAGAGTACTGCCCTGGGGTCGCGTCGATCCGGATCGCACGACGACGATCGAGTCCTCCCTGTTCATCCTCGATCGATGGAGACAACGGGTGAGCGCAAAAGTCTGCTGGCGGATCGGCCGGTGTGACCGCCCCGTCACGCCGGTCGCCGCCGACCGGTCACACCGCGACCCCTTTCCGCCTGGCCCGTCAATCGCGCTCGTGCGCCGGTTCGACGCCGAATACCTTCGATCGACGCGGGCGGGGATGTGGGCCGACGACCGGTCGGCACTCGATTCCCTCGATCTCGCAGAGCGGGACTCGATTCTCGACGTCGGGGCGGGAACCGGTGTGTTGACCCGCGTGCTGCGGGCCGAGTCGTCGGGCCGGGTGATCGCGCTCGACGCCGATCACGCCCTGCTCGATCGGGTCGCCCCACCCCGGATCGCCGGCGACGCGCTCCGTCTGCCATTTCTCGACGCATCGATCGCTCTCGTGGCCTGTCAGGCGCTGCTCGTCAACCTGCCCGATCCGACCGCGGCGCTCACCGAGTGGGCGCGCGTCGCCAGCGATCACGTCGCCGCGATCGAACCCGACAACGCCGCGGTGCGCGTCGAGTCCACCGTGGACGGTGAGGCCGCCCTCGCCGAACGTGCGCGAGCCCGGTATCTCGCCGGCGTCGAGACCGACGCGGGCCTGGGCGCCGACGCAGCGGATCATTTCGAGGCGGCCGGTCTGGACGTCGTCGGTCGGGCGCGCTACGATCACGTGCTCCGGGTCGCACCCCCGTACGACGACCGCGCCGTGGAGGCCGCTCGTCGGAAGGCGACGGGCGCGGGCCTCGCGGTCGATCGATCGACGATCCTCGCCGGGCCGACCGACGAGGCGACCTACGAAGCCCTGGAACGCGAGTGGCGCACGATGGGCCGGGCCGTGATCGACCAGATGGCCGACCGCCGATACGAGCGCACCGAACGGATTCCGTTTCACGTCACCGTCGGGCGCGTCCCCTGACGGCCGTCCGCCGCCCACCCCGCTCCCAGGTGAATTCACCCGGGGTCGAAACCCTCTCCCGCGTCGGTCCGGTATCAGGGGGCGATGGACTGCGATCGGTGTTCGAGCGCGGCCGTCGCCTATCAGGCCTACTCGGGCCAGCATCTCTGTGACGAGCATCTCTCTCGCAGCGTTCGCGACCGCGTCCGCTCGCGCATTCGCGAGGACGACCTGCTGGGTGAGGCCGAGGCCGACGATCCCCAGACGTGGTTGATCGGGCTCTCGGGTGGGAAAGACAGCGCGGTGCTGGGGGCGATCCTGGCCGAGACGCTCGGGGCGGATCGCCGCGTCGAGTTGCGCGGGATCGCCGTCCACGAGGGCATCGACGGCTATCGCGACGAGAGTCTGGAGGCCGCCCGCGCGTTGGCCGAGCAGGCCGACATTCCGCTGACCGAGCGATCCTTTGCGGAGACGTTCGACGTGCGTATGGACGACGTCGTCGAGGACGACCCGAAACAGATGGCCGCGTGTGCGTACTGTGGCGTCTTTCGACGCGCGATCCTCGCCGACGTCGCCGAATCGGCCGACGCCGACCTCCTCTTGACCGGTCACAACCTCGACGACGAGTGTGAGACCGCGCTGATGAACCTCTTCGAGGGCGACGTCGACCAGATGGCCCGTCATTTCGACGCCAGTCTGGGGCCACTCGACGAGCGTGCCGACCCCGGCCCGCACGTCCCACGGGCGAAACCGCTGCGTGACGTCCCCGAAAAGGAGGTCGCGCTGTACGCCCGCCTGGACGGACTGCCCGCTCACATCACGGAGTGTCCACACGCCGCCGAATCGTTCCGCGGCGAGATTCAGGAGTTGATGCTCGACGTCGAGGATCGCCACCCCGGGACGCGTCACTCGGTGATGGCGGGGTACGAACGCCTCGCCCGACTCGCGGCGATCGATCGCGAGGCCGCGACGACGGGTCGGTGTGAGGACTGTGGACGACCATCGGGCAACGACCGCTGTCGGGCGTGTGAACTGCAGGCCGCACTGTCGGCGTGAGCGCTTGCGGTTCGGACGGCGACCGGCCACTGCCCGGACGACGGCAATCAACGGCGGGAGTCGAGGCGTTTTCACCCTCGCGAGCGTAGACTGCGTGTGGCTCGCGAACCGGACGTCTCTGGCGTCGCAGACCCCTACGCCCACGTCGAGCGATGCGATCATCTGACGGACGAGGGCCGGTGTCGCCTCGCGGCACGCGCTCCCGACGCCGATCGGGAGTTCACGCGCCGCCTGCGCGAGCGCGACTATCGGTGTCCGTACGGCGACCCCGCGACCGACGGGTCCTGGCAGGACTGTCCCGAACTCACTCACGTCGAGCGCGCCGATGCGTGCGCGCGCTGTGGACTCGACGAAGTGCGTGACGGTCTCGGTGAGGACCGTCCACTCCTGGAGACCCATCACCTGGTCTACCCCGACGGCGACGGGCCCGCCCACGAGATCGCCGTCACGCTCTGTCGGTGGTGTCACGCGACCGTTCACGATTCGTGGGGCGCGATCGCGGACGACGTCGCGCCCGACCCCGAGGCGATCGCCGAACGCGAACACCGCGTCGGCCGTCAACAACGCGAGGCCGACTTCGAGACCGCCGCCGAACGCCGCGAGTAGCCCGCGATCCGCGAATTTTTGTGCCCGTGGCGGCCACTCCCGGTATGACTCGCATCGACGTCATCGACAATCACGGCCAGTTTACCCATCTCGAACAGCGGGCGCTTCGCGACCTCGGCGTCGACGTCGAAATTCGCGAGAACTCGACGCCGATCGACGAACTCGACGCCGACGGCCTCGTGCTCTCGGGTGGCCCCGACATCGCCGACATCGGCAACTCGAACGCCTACGTCGAGGCGTTCGACGGCCCCGTCCTCGGGATCTGTCTGGGGATGCAACTCATGGCGGCCCATCTCCCCGGCGGAACAGTCGGCAGCGGCGAGTACGGCGGGTACGCCGACGTCACCGTCGAGATTCTCGACGCCGACGATCCGCTCGTCGGATCGCTCGCCCCCGAGACCCGTACCTGGGCGAGCCACGCCGATCAGGTGACCAGCGTTCCCGACGGGTTCGAGCGCACGGCGACCAGCGAGGTCTGTGGCGTCGAGGCGATGAGCGACACCGATCGCGACCGGTACGGCGTGCAGTGGCATCCCGAGGTCGCCCACACCGAGCGCGGTGAGGAACTGTTCGAGAACTTCGTCGCGATCTGCGACCGGTGATCGCCGGTTGGTGGGGCCCCAACGCTCGCGAGAGGTGAACAGGTTTATTCCCGATCACGCGGACCGTTCTGGGGATGACGGCCACACAGGGGGATCTGGCGAGTCTCTCGCAGTTCATCTTTCGAGCACCGCGATGGCATCGGAGTCTGACCGTCGCCGTCGTCGTCGCGGCGCTGGTCGGCGTGGTGGCATTCGACGCTTCGTTCGTGCTCGAAGACCTCTGGCAGGGTGTTTTCTTCGTCGGGATTCCGACGGTCGTCGCGGGCCTGCTGACCGCGCCGATCGATCGCTGGTTCGGGGGCACACTGTCGATCGATCGGTCGGCACTGCTCGCGGTCGTCAGCGAAGCGATCGTCGTCGTCATGCTGCTCGCGGTTGCGGCGATCGGTCTCGTCACCGATCTCGGCCAGTCGGCGGTGATCGACGCGCTGATGATCGCGCTCGCGACGCTGTTTCTCGCGCGCCTGATCGTGATCTACGCGGTCTCGCGCCACCCGATCGTCGTCGCGGCGATTCCGGCCTCGATCCAGACGGTCGCGGCGGCCGCGCTCGTGTTCGTCTACGGCGGGACGTATCGCGCGCTCAACGTCGAGGCTCCGCTGTTCGAGGCGTTTCTGTACCGCCCCGATCACGCCCACCTCCCGATCGCGGGCCAGCCAGACCATTTCCTGTTGCTCGGCGTGCTCTGTGGGGTCTACGGCGTGTTCGGCTGGCTGTATCTCAACGTGCTCGATCTCCCCTGGCGGCTCTCCTTTGGCGTGAGCGCACTCGATTTCGTCGCGGGCTTTCTGGGCCACCTCGCAGACGGTCGTGACGACCTGGAGGAGTTTTTCGCGGCGGTCGGTGACGACGCGCTCGTGCCGGTCACGCTCGCGGTGTTTCGCCGCCCCGACGGCACCGAGAAAGCCCGGTTCGTCCTGCCGATAATTCACCCCGGCCCGATGGGGTCGGTCGGCGGCGGCGTCTGGCCGATCCGCGCCGACGCGCACAGCGAGGGGCTCAGTTTCGCGCCCCACGCGACGGCGGGCCACGACTTCAATCTCGTCTCGAAAGCGGACGTCGAGACGATTCTCGACTGTGTCGAGGACCTCGACGCGCGCATCGAGACCTCGTCGACGGCGTCGGTGGGTCACCGCGTCGGGGCGGGCGACGCGACGCTGACCGGTCACGCCATCGGTGACGGCGCCCTCGTGGTCTCGACGTTCGCGCCCTCCTTTGCGGACGACGTCGACTACGCGGTCGGCCTCGCGGCCGTCGCTGAGGCGCGTCAGAACGGGCTCGAAGACGTCGCACTAATCGATGCGCACAACTCCAACGATGGCCTGCAGGGCGAGAATCTCGGGCACGTCGTCCCGGGGTGTGATCGCGCGTTCGACCTGATCGAGGGCGCGGAGTCGATCGGCGAACGACTCGCGAGCGCCGACCGCGGACCGCTCAGTCTCGGGACCGCCAGCAGCGAGACCCCCTGGGGGACGATCGACGGGATCGGCCCGCTGGGGATTCGCGTCGCCGTGCTCGATGTCGACGGCCAGACCACGGCCTACGTGCTCATCGACGGCAACAATATGGACCCGGGCTTGCGCGATCGGATCGTCGCAGCGATCGATGGGCCCGACCTCGTCGAGGTGATGACCTCCGATACACACGCCGTCAACACCGTCGAGGCCGAAAACCAGGTCGGCGATCCAATCGATCCGGGCGCGTTGACTGCGCTGATCGACGACCTCGTGAGTGAGGCGCTGGCCGACTGCGAACCCGTCGAAGCCGGCATGGCGTCCGATCGCGTTCGCGTCGGTGTGTTCGGGAACGATCGGACCGAGGCGCTCGCGACGATGGGGACGGCGGTCGTGCCGTTCGGGATCGCGCTCGCGTCGACGTTCGTCGCGTTGCTCGCGATCGTGACGGCGGTCTTGCTGGTCGCGATCTGATCGTCGTTATTCGATCGTTTCTTGCCTGGCACTCACGGTCAGCATCGGGTGGCGAGACTCAATAGGGGCCCTGGTCAGTCTCCTGTTGCCCGCTTTCGGTTTCAAGGTTCGCAGTTCGAGATCGCAATTTCACCATGTTCTCTGGCTCAAACCGAAATACCTGTGGAGTAAGCATACGGCGGCCTTCGGCCGCCGTTTCACTGCTGGCGAAGCCGAAGGCTGAGCCAGCAGGTCTTTTTGGTCCAGCTTTTTCAAGGAGCGGTCGCCGTCGGCGACCCGACGCAGAAAAAGGTGGTATAGCGGGAGGTGGATTTGAACCACGGTCACTTCCTCGCTGGCGCTCGGTCGTTCCCTGGTTCAAATCCCCCCACCGAAGTGCGGACGCAGGACTCGTCGCTTTGCTCCTCGTCGTTGCGTCCGCAAAAACAGTAGCGGGAGGTGGATTTGAACCACCGATCTGCGGGTTATGAGCCCGCCGGAATCTCCTGGCTATCCCATCCCGCTGACTTATCGTAACCCAGGTCGACCATTAAGGGTTGTGATTCGGTCGCCGTCTGTCAGTTCGTGGCGCTGTCCGCAGTGTCGGCCGGGCCGCCCTCTGCCCCGCCGACCTGTTCGGCGACGATCGCGTCGACTTCGTCGAGAAAGGCCCGTTCGCTGCCCGCAGGAATCGTCGCGCCGGCGGCGATGTCGTGGCCGCCACCCTCGCCGCCGACGTGGGTGGCCGCCCGGTCCATCGCGACGCCGAGGTTCAGGCCCGCCCGGACGAGTCGCGCGGGTCCGCGCGCCGAGACCTTGCGATCGCCGTCGTCGTCCGCGAACGCGATGATCGGTCGATCCGGCAGTTCCGAGCGCGCGAGACTGGCCACGATGCCGACGATCGTGGGGCGGACCGCGTCCTCCAGATCGACCCACTGGATCGCGGTCTCGGTCGTCGTCCCCCGATCGAGCATGAGGTCGACGCCAGCCGAAAGGTTCTCGCGGTGGGTCTCCAGCAACTCGCGAGCGCGATCGAGGACGTCGCCGCGCTCGCCTCGCGCCAGCGCGATCCCCACTTCGCTCTCGTCGTACCGGGCGGTCGCGTTGAGCAGTGTCGCGAACTCGGCGGCGTCCCGGAGGGCCGTCCCGTCGGGCTCTCGGGCGAGCGTGTAGGCCGTCCCGACGAGGTCGTCGATCCGGTCGGCGGGGACGCCGCGCTCGATCGCGGCCTGGAACAGCGCGCTCGCGATCGTCTGGCGGGTCGCCGGCGCACAGTCGGCCCATCGCTGGTCGGGATCGTCGACGTGAGTGGCCAACCAGGCCGTCACCGTCGCGGGGTCGTCGAGGACGCCCGGAATACTGACGGATGCGCTCGCGAGCACCTGCGGGAGCGGGCGCGTCTGTCGGCCGAACACGTCGAGATCGGTCGTCCGCTCGATCACGCCGACCGCTTCGCCCTCGTCGACGATCGCCGCGTTCGCCCCGACGAGTTCGCCGTCGACCAGTTGGCGATCGCCCACTGCGCCGACGACCGCCTGGGCGGCGAGGTCGCGCGCTTCGGACCCGACGAGTGCGCGTGCCACGAGGTAGACCGCGCCGGCCCCCGACAGGTCGCTCGCGCCGTCGAGGCCGGCGAGCATCGGATTGCAGTGGGCGTCGATCGACGCGTCCGCGATCTGGTGGTGATCGGCGACGACGGGCGTCCAGTCCGACTGGGCGGCGATCGCGTCGAGTTGCCCACTGCCGATGTCGGTGAACCAGACCGTCCCGCCGTCGGCGGCGATCGATTCGATCCGATCGGTCGAGAGGCCGTCGACGACGCGGACGCTGGCCGGAATCTCCGCCCGGTCGAGCGCTTCGGCGGCGATCGCGCCGGCGGTCAGGCCGTCGGCGTCGTCGTGGGTGACGACGCGCACGTCGGCGGCGTCAGCGAGCGTTCGTGCACAGCGCTCGGCGTGATCGGTCAGGGCCTCGACCGGTGCCATCGCTCTGGCCAGGGGTGGGCGCGTCAAAACCGTTCGGAACCGCGCTCGCGATCCGAACGGCTTTGGGCCGACCGCTCGAAGCCAGCGTGTGTACCGCGCCAGCGACCACCGTGCGGCGGCCGACGCCCTGGCGTCGATCGAGGCGGCCGCCGAGGACCTCGATCTGGACGAGGAGACCGCGAGCCGAGCGGCCGATCTCTATCTCTCACACCGCCCCGACGCCGACCGCTCGAAACCCGCGGTGATCGCCACGAGCCTCTACGTCGCGGGCCGGACGACCGGTGAGACCCGATCCCAGCAACGGGTTGCCGAGGTGTGTGACGTCTCACGGTTCACCATCCAGCAACGGTATCGAGACATGCTCGCGGCGGCGGGCTTCGAAACACCTGGCTGGTAGGTGAGTGATTTCGGAAACGCTACGGCGGGTTAGCGACCCTCGCGGTCGGGTGTCAACCGCCCCTGGGCGTCGATCTCGCCGCGAACGATGCGCGTACTCGAAATCGGGTCGCCGTCCTCGGCCGTGACGAAGTCGACGACTTCGACCTCCAGTGGGTCGTGTCCCTCCTCGCGACGGAGTTCGTTGATGCGCCGCCCGCCCGCTTCTGTGTCGGGCGAGACGACCAGCACGTCGAACCCTGGCTCGGTCGCGACGCCGGTCGGGTCGTCCAACTCGACGATTTCATAGGTCCGGCCGTGCGCGTCAGCGATCGGTTCGAGTTCGGCCCGGAGATTCCGTTCGCGTGCGTCGTAGGGCCGCACCGGGCGGTCTTCGGCCCGTGTTTCGGGCGCGAGCGCGTCGCTGGTGAGTCCGACGGTCACGTCGCCCCGTTCGAACGCCCGTTCGAACAGCGCCCGATGGCCGTCGTGGATCGGGTCGAAGGTTCCGCCGAGCGCGACCTGCATACACACCGACTCGGGGCCCCCGGATTAGGGACTTGCGGGTCGATTCGAATCATCGATCGCCCACGACCGCTCACTCGTCGGGGCCCTCGACCGAGATGGTGACGCCCTCGTCTTCGGAGGGTTCGAGACCGAGTTCGGCGTCGAGATCACAGAGCGCGTTCAACTGCTGTTGGATGTCGCCCACGAACGAGCCCACGAGTTCGGACGGCGCGATGGCGTCGTACTCGTATGGATTGTTGCCAGCGCCGTCGGATTCGCGTTTCTGCCGTGTGAGCACGCCTTCGTCGGTGAGTTCGGCGGCCGCCTCCCGGACCGTACTCGGATACAGGCCGGTGCCGTCAGCGATCTCCTGGCTCGTCGCAGCGTGATGCTGGCGGAGAAAGATGTAGATCCGCGCGCGCGTCTCGGTTTCGAGGATCCAGGAGAGCAGGTCGACGACGCGCTCGTCGAACTCCTCGATCGCCCGGTCGGCGCTCTGTTCGAGTTCACAATCGTCGTCCCCCGTCGTATCGTCTAAACTGTCCCCGGACATGTGTCCTCGTGACTCGAACACAAGTTCGGCGGTACCAAGAGGGTTTGGGTGTGTGTCCCTGGCTCACACGATCCGCAGCGCCTCACAGAGCGCGTCCATGCCCGCCGAGTCGCGAATCTCGCGCTGTCTGGCCGCGCCGCTCGGGCCTTCGTAGACCTCACGCAACCCCTCGACGTCGAGGCGGTCACACTCCCGGTCGACGACGTCACCGATCGCAATGGACGCGCCGGTACAGCCCCGTTCGAGCAACTCGGCGTCCCGCCCGTAGCGCAGTGCGCGCCACTTGTTCTCGTCGAGCAGTTCCTGACGGCACGCGCCCGCCCCCGCGCCGTCCTCGTAGCGCTCGGCCAGATCGGTCACGATCGCGTGGGAATACTCCACGAACGCGATCGTGCGCTCGACGTCGTGGTGGGTGTCGGGGACGCGAATCTCGACGGTGCCGTGTTCGCCGTGGGGGCGGACGTCGAACCAGAGTTCGCCGCGATCGTCGATCGCGTCCGTTTCGAGCAGCGTCTTCTCGTAGTCGAGATACGCCTGGAAGTCCTCGAAGGCGGTCGGGACGCCCGTGTTCGGCAGGTTCTCGAAGATCTTCGCGCGTGCGGACTGCAGGCCCGTGTCGATCCCACACCAGTACGGCGAGTTCGCAGAGACGGCCAGCACGATCGGCAGATACCACCGGAGTTCGTTCGCGATCCAGACCGCCTTGTCGGCGTCGTCGACCCCGACGTGGACGTGGACGCCGGCGGTCGTGTTGCGGTGTTGGGGGTACTGAATCCGGTCGAGTTGTTCTTTGTACCGGGGCTTCTCGGCGTGTTCGAGCTCTTGCCAGTTCGCCGCCGGGTGCAGCCCCGCGGCGGCGAGGCCGTAGCCGTGGTCGGTGACGTGCTCGGAGAGGTCCTTACGCGTCGATCGGATCGCCTCGGGTGCGCTGTCGATCGACTCGATCAGCGGCGTCTGCACTTCGAGGACGCATTTGAACAGTTCGTGGTCGATCCGATCGGCGAGGTCACCCTCGGGTGGGTCCTCGTAGACGAGTTCGTCCGATCCCGATGTCGGGCGGTCGGTCGCGGGATCGACGACGAAAAACTCCTCTTCGACGCCGAGTGTCCCCATCCGGTCGAAAGCGGCGGCAGAACTCGTCTCCATCGAGTGACGGTGATTGGCCGCCGGTGGGCCTAAGCGTTCTGCTTGTGGCAGTACCGGGGCCGGGCGATCACGCCGAGGTGATC
This sequence comes from Halococcoides cellulosivorans, assembly GCF_003058365.1. Lineage (NCBI taxonomy): Archaea > Methanobacteriati > Methanobacteriota > Halobacteria > Halobacteriales > Haloarculaceae > Halococcoides > Halococcoides cellulosivorans. The sequence continues at coordinate 855,875 of NZ_CP028858.1, forward strand.
CTCGTGGAACCGGTCCAGCCGCGCCCGATCGAGGATCTCGTAGCCCTCGCGCAGCGCGTCGAGTTCGGACTCGAACACCGCGTCGGGATCGTCGGTCACGTCGACGCTCCGGGCCTTGATCGCGAGTGCGAGACGACCGTCTTCGCGGAGGAACTCGCGATTCGCGAGTGCGACGTCCGCCTGATCGCGGGTCGCGACGTCCTGGACGATCGTTTCGACTGGTTCGACGACGTGGGCGTACGATTCGGGCTCGCGGGCGTCCGCGAGCAGTGGAAAGAGGCGATCGCGATCGGCGGCGACGGCGACCAGATCCCGCGCGGGCCGGGGCGCGAACTCGACGGCGTACGTCGGGGCCAGATCGGCGACGTGACTCGCGGTCGTCCCCGCCGCCGCACCGAGATAGAGCACTGGCTCGCCCGCCGTAATCGGCAGGTCGAGGCCGACCGCAACCATCGCGGCGAGTTTCGAGCGCCGGGGGTCCCACGCTCGCCACGCGCCGTCGGTCGCCTCCTCGCTGATCGGGGGGCCACGCGTCGCGAGCGTCTCCTGGCCGTCGATGTCGCGGCGCTCGACGCCCTCGGGCAGGCTCATTGCTCTCCCCCCGTGCGGATCTGTTTGATGCGCTCGTCGAGGTCGGCCTCCAGTTCCGGGCGGCGATCCCCGCTGTAGTGATCGATCCGCGCGGCGATCGAGAGTTTGCCCGCGAGCGCGCGGGCCGCCGAGCCACGCTTCTCGGGGCGGGTGTTCGAGACGGCGTCGTGGGTGAAGATCACGCCGTGTTTCGGCGACGGTGCGGAGCCCCGGAGGTGCGCGAAGAGGGCGTCTTCGGCCCCGAGGACCTGCACCGTCCCGCTGGGTTTCCGCGCGAGCGTCTTCAAATCGCCCGCGAGCGCGATCAGCCGTGCGGCGAGGATCGGGCCCGCGAGCGCGGCGAGGTTGGGCGCGACGGACGGCACCGATCTTTCGAGGGCCGATTCGAGGGTGTCGGCCTCTTCGTCCAGATCGACGACTCGCTGGGCCAGTCGCTGCAACGACTCGGGGGCGTCCTCGCGGGCCGCGATGTCGCGGGCGTACGCCAGGCCAGCCTCGCGTTCGCCGAGTTCCGCGCCGGCCCACTCGCTGACGCGCTCGGCGAGTTCGTTCGCCGTCCGCCGGCAGTCGTCGAGCGCGCGGACCTGGTGGATGACGCGCTGGTCGTCCGCCTGCTCGCGCTCGCGAACGGCGTCTCGCGTCGCACCCACCGTCGCCGTGTGGAGTCGATCGTAGTACGCCTCGCGATCCGCAGCGACACCCTGTTCGACGGCGATGGCGGGCCAGTCCCGCGTCGCGTCGGCCGAGCCCTCGCGAATCGCCCGCCTGACCGCGTCCTCGTCGGAGAGATCGCAGTCCTCGAACCAGCCCGCAGCCTCGGTCATGGTCGAGTCTGACGGGCCGCGACCGAAGGCGTTCCGGTCGGGTCCGGTCAGGGCGCGCCCGCGAGCACGAACGTCGCGGGCTCGGCACCGACAGCGATCTCGCGGGTCGCGTCGGGGTCGATCCGGACGGCGTCGCCCGCGCTCATCCCGACCTCCTCGCCCTCGATGGTGACCGTCGCCGTGCCCTCCACGAGCAGATACACTTCTTCTTGCCCGTCGTCGGCGTGATCGTGGGGCTTGCCCGCCCAGCCCGGATCGGCTTCGAGGAGGGTCACACCCAGGTGCTCGCAGTCCAGCGCGTCCCGCAGGAAGGTCATGCCGGGGGCCAGTTCCTCGACGTCCTCGACAGCGGCGGTGTCGTACATCGTCGGCGCTTCGTCCGGAGGTGTCCTAATGGTGGGGGTCGATCAGGCCTGTCGTAGCCGACGCGTCCACCGCCCGACGGCGAGACGCACGGCCCCCAGCCCGATCGTGCCGAGTGCGACCGCAAGCGCGACCAGCGCCGCAAGTCCGATCGGGGGCAGCGGTGCGATCACGAACGCGACGACGAAGATCGCCCCCAGCGGGACCATCGTCGCGACGCCGAACAGGGCGAACCGGACGCCGTCGAACAGGAACTCGCCCGGCGAGAGGCCCGCGAGCGCGACGGTGACGCCGACGACGTACCAGACGATCCCGACGAGCAAGACGGCCCCGACGAGCGCGGGGATCGCCTCGGCCCCCGTCCAGAGGACGACGATCGCGTGGGCCGCGAGGCCGACTGCAGGTCCGAGCACCATCGCGGTTGTCGCGGTCGAGCGGACGATCTGCCCGATCGAGATCGGGTGGGCGCGATCGGCGTCGGGGTCGGCGGCCTGGGCCAGCCAGTTGTAGGTCGTAAAGCCCGAGAGGCCCAACATTGCGCCGACAGAGAGACCGATCGACGGCGCGCGCCCGGTGATCGTGCCGGCGAGATCGATCAGCGCGACGGTGACGATCGCGAGGATCGCCGCCGAGAACCCGACCTTGCCGATCCCACCCGTGCTCCGATGCAGGCTGAGCAGCGTCTTCGTCGCGATCGGGTCACCTAGTCGGGCGTTCCACCGGGCGAACGCGGGGTCGACCGACCGTTCGGCCCGCCCGCTCGCGGGGTCGAAGGTGAGCGCTGCGGTCGCGTAGACGACCGCGAGCGCGCTCGCCGCGCCCGCGACGCGTGCGGGCGTCAGAGTCTCGATCGATCCGACGGGGACGACCAGTCGGGGATCGACACCCGCGAGGAGGCCGCCGACCGCGAGCGTCGCCGCGAGTGCGAGTGCGGCCCGGCCCCAGAGCCCACGACGCGCGAGGCCGATCCCCGCGAGCGTCGTCCCGAGTCCGAGGGCGAACCCGACGAGCAGGCTGACCCACAGCCAGGCGACGCCGAGCGCGATCGCGAGGGGGCCACCAGCGCCACGTTCGATCGCGGCGATGGCCGGCGTCGCGCCGACCGCCATCGGGAAGAGAAAGAGCATCGCGTAGTAGGCCAGATCCTTCAGGACGAACGCGCCGAGTAGCTCCCCGTTCGACAGCGGCAGCGTCCGCCCGGCGAAGACGACCAGCGTGATCTCGCCGAGGAGATCCTGAATCGCGTCGCGGCCGACGAACCCGATCGATCCGGTGTGCAACCCGAAGATCACCGCCAGCGCGCCCAGCCCGCCCACAATGACGTCCGGGTCCGTCCCGGTCTCGACGAAGAGGAGGCTGCCCGCCGCGACGAGCACCGCGATCACGACCGGGAACGCCGCGAAGCGCCCGCCTGCAAAGAGACGGCGATGCAGTCGATACTCCTCGCGCCCCATCGCGGCGAGGACGGCCGCCCGGCGCTCACCGAGGATCGTCGCACCGAGACGGTAGGCGAGACCATTGCGGCCGCCCGGGTGATGGTCTGGACGGTCGCCGGGCTCCGAACTCACGCGCGTTCGCCTCCCACGTGATCGGTGAACACGTCGATCAACCGCTCGTCGATCGCGTCGGGCCGAACGGTCGTCACCAACTCGCCGTCGTGGACGATGCCCACCCGGGTACACCGCTCGGCGGCGACAGAGACGTCGTGCGTCGAGAGGAGAATGGTGTTCCCGTCGGCCCGATACTCGGAGAGAAACGCCTTCACGGTCTCCTGGACGATCGGGTCGAGATTCGCCAGCGGTTCGTCGATGAACACGACCTCGGGTTCGTGCAGAAAGGCCGCGGCGATCATCACCTTCTGTTTTTGCCCACGTGAGAGGTCGGTCGAGAGCGTGTCGATGTGCCCGCCCAGATCGAGGCGGTCGGCCCACTCACGGGTCGCCCGTTCGACCGCGTCGTCGGACATTGCTCGCACCGCGCCGACGAACTGGAAGTACTCCCGTGGGGTGAGGAAACTCGGCGGACTCGACCGTTCGGGGAGGATGCCGACCAGTTCGCGAACGCCGACGGGGTCGGTGACGGGATCGGTCCCGAGCACGCGCACCGTCCCGTCGTCGGGCGTGATCTGTCCGGTGAGAATCGACATCGTGGTTGTCTTGCCCGCGCCGTTGGGGCCGAGGAGTCCAAACAACTCGCCCGCCTCGATCGACAGTGTGAGGCCGTCGAGCGCCCGGATCGACCCGTAGGCCTTGTGGACGCCGTCGCATTCGATCGCCGCCATTGGTCGATGGTGGGGCCGATCGGGCCTAAGCGTGCCGGCGGTCTCGTGATCGGGAGGTAACGGACGGTGACGAGAGGGTCGTGTGAACGGGTCGCTATCTGCGTCCGCGCTCGCAACGTTTTTGGGCCGGAGGATCCGACCGGCGACATGGCACACGGCGATTCCACCCCGTTTTCCGCGAAACTCGACGTGCCGGAGGCACTGACCTTCGACGACGTGCTGCTCCGTCCCAAAGAGAGCCGCGTCGAACCCGACTCCGCCGACGTCAGCACGCGTGTCTCCACGACCGTCGAACTCAACGTCCCCGTGCTCTCGGCGGCGATGGACACCGTCACCGAGGGCGACATGGCGATCGAGATGGCCCGCCAGGGCGGTCTCGGCGTGATTCACCGCAACCTGAGCGAGGAGCAGATGGTCGCCGAGATCGAGCGCGTCAAGCGCGCCGACGAGTTGATCATCCGCGACGTCGTCACCGCCGACCCCGAACAGACCGTCCGCGAGGTCGACGAGATGATGAACCGCGAGGGCGTCAGTGGCGCGCCCGTGATCGGTGAAGACGACGCGGTACTCGGCATCATCTCGGCGACGGACGTTCGCCCCTATCTCGAAGTCGGCGAGTCCGACGAGGTCCGCGAGGCGATGACCGACGAGGTCGTCACCGCCAGCGAGTCGGTCACCGCTCGGGAGGCGCTCGAACTGATGTACGAGCACAAGATCGAGCGCGTCCCGATCGTCGACGACGCGAACCGGCTGATCGGCCTGATCACGATGCAGGGCATCCTCCAGCGCCGCGAGTACGATCAGGCCGCTCGTGACGACGAGGGCCGCCTGCGCTGTGGCGTCGCCGTCGGGCCCTTCGAGTTCGATCGCGCGGTCGCCGCCGACGAGGCCGGCGCGGACGTCATCTTCACCGACTGTGCGCACGCCCACAACCTCGACGTCGTCGACTCCGCCCGCGAGATCAAAGACGCGGTCGAGGCCGACGTCGTCGTCGGGAACGTCGGCACGCGTGAGGCCGCCGAAGATCTGGTCGACTTCGCGGACGGGCTCAAGGTCGGCATCGGTCCGGGCTCGATCTGTACGACCCGCGTCGTCTCTGGCGCGGGCATGCCGCAGTTGACGGCCGTTTCGGAGGTCGCCGACGTGGCGAGTGACCACGACGTGCCCGTCATCGCCGACGGCGGCATCCGATACTCCGGCGATGCGATCAAGGCCATCGCCGCGGGGGCCGACGCCGTCATGCTCGGGTCGTACTTCGCGGGCACCGACGAGGCGCCCGGGCGGGTCATCACGATGAACGGCAAGAAGTACAAACAGTATCGTGGGATGGGCTCGGTCGGCGCGATGAAATCCGGCGGCGGCGAACGGTATCTCAAAGACGTCGACGAGGACGACGACTACGTCCCCGAGGGCGTCGAGGCCGCGACGCCGTACAAAGGGCCGGTCGAGAACGAACTTCACCAGCTCGTCGGCGGGATGAAATCCGGGATGGGCTACGTCGGGGCCGACACGATCGATTCCGTCCAGCAGCGCGCGGAGTTCGTCCGGGTCTCCTCGGCGGGCCAACAGGAAAATCACCCCCACGACGTGATGATCACCGACGAAGCGCCGAACTACTCGCCGGGCGAGTGATCGGCGGCTATCGACTGAGGCCGCGTTGCGGACTGGACTAAACCGGGCCACCCGAACGGTTTTGCTCGTTCGCATACGATGCATACACGTGAGCACCTCCATTCGGGTGTCCGAAGCGACGAAGGACAAACTCGAAGCGATCAAGCGGGAGGACGAAACGTTCGACGAGTTACTCGACCGCATCGTCGTCGATCGATCGTCGGCCGACGTCGAGGCGCTTCTCGGCCGTGCCGAGGGGATCTCCTCGCACATGAGACGGGCCAACGAGGAGCTCTCGGAGTCGCTGGAGGGGCGGTAGTGCTGTATCTCGACGACAGCGTGCTCCGAAAGGCTGTCGAGGATCCGCCCGACCCCACGGTCGCGGCGTACCTTCGGGACCACGCTACCGAGCCGTGGGCGATTCCCGCCACCGTCGCCTGGGAGTATCTCTCCTACTACGCCGACGACGGGCGTCGACGGGACGAGCGCCGCTTCCTGGAACGGACGTTCGAAGAGATCGCCCCGATCGACCTCGCCGTGGCCGCCGAAGCGGCGACGCTCCGGGCCCGTCTCGACGCTATCGATCGTTCGCTCCAGGCCGCCGATCTCCTCCATCTCGCGACGGCACGGTGTGGCGACGGCCGATTCGTGACTGCCGATCGGGACTTCGACGCTCCGGAACTGTACGATCTGCTCGATCTCACCGTTCTCGACGTGGCGTGAAGGGCGTCGAGGCCCCTGTGATCGGGCGTCGTGGACGCCCCTATATTCCGGGCATCTGAAATGCCCCTACTTTCCGGGCGTTGTGGACGCCCCTCTTTTCCGGTCATCAAAGATGACCCTACGACACGTGCGCGGCGATGTCGGCGTCGGTGATGATGCCGGTCGTCGCGCCGTCTTCGACGACGAGCACGGCGTCGTGGTGATCCAGATACGTGTCGATCTCTTCGACGGTGGCCGACGGCTCGACGGTCGTGATCGACTCGTGCATGACCTCCTGAACGGGGAGTTTCCCGACGTCGTCGTCGGAATGTTGGCGGATGTCGTAGTTGCCGATCAGCCCCTTCGGCGTGCCGTCACGGATCACCGGGACCTGCGAGTAGCCTTTCTCGTCCATCACCTGCTTGGCGTTGTGGACGCTGTCGTCGGGTTCGACGCTCACGACCGGCGAATGCATCAGATCCTCCGCTCGAAGAATACTGCCTTCGACGGCGTCGAGTGCCTCGACGATCCGTCGGAGCGTCGACAGCCGCGGATCGACGTCGCCGCCCTCGATCCGGGCGATCAGTGGCTGGGAGACGTCCGCCCGGTCGGCCAACTCGCTTTGGGTCAGTTCGAGGTCCGTCCGGCGCTCGCGCAAGTCGTCGGGCGTCGGCAGGTTCATGCGCGAGGATAACTACGGGTTATACATAAAGCCACCGGCACGCGGGCGCTGCGGTTCGAATCGAGCGACTGCATTCAAATCGTTTATACTCGGCGGGTGGCAATCCCGGCCCATGCCGAGACAGCAGACTCAAGTCCGTGAACTCGACGAGGGAAGTTACGTCAACGTCGACGACACTCCCTGCAAGATCACGTCCTACAGCACGGCGAAGCCGGGCAAACACGGCAGTGCGAAAGCCCGCATCGACGCGAAAGGCGTCTTCGACGGGCAAAAGCGCAGTCTCTCTCAGCCCGTCGACGCGAAGGTCTGGGTCCCGATCATCGAACGCAAACAGGGCCAGGTCGTCAACGTCGAGAACGACGAGGTCCAGATCATGGACCTCGACACCTACGACACGTTCGTCATGCGCGACCCCGAGGACGTGGACCTCGAACCCGACGACCAGATCGAGTTCCTCGACTACGAGGGCCAGCGCAAGATCGTGTGATGGAGTTTCCGGGAGCGACGACGGCGCGTGACGACGCTCGCTACCTGGTGGTGGGCGCGCCGCTGGATCGCTCCGCGAGCGGTCGTCCCGGGGCCCGCTACGGGCCCGAGGCGGTTCGCGCGGCGGGCCGGCATTTCGAGGATTACGACCGAGACAGCGATCGGACCTTCTCGGACTGTGGCGTCGCGGACCACGGATCGGTCGGGTCGCCCGGTTCGATCGGTGACCGCGGCGAGTACGGCGCGTACCTGGAGAGTGTGATCGGGGAGGCCGTTCGTGACGGCCTCGTCCCGTGTGTGATCGGTGGCGAACACTCGGTCAGCCCGCCGGTCGTGCGCGCGGTCGATCCGAGCGTCGTCGTCGTGTTCGACGCCCATCTGGATCTGCGGGAGTCGTACGCCGGCGATCCGTACAGCCACGCGACCGCGACCCGGCGGATGCTCCAGGTGGCCGATCGGGCCGTCGTGCTCGGGGCCCGAGCGGGGGCGGCGAGCGAGTACGACCGCGCCGCGAGCGACGACGTCACGCTCGTCGCGCCCGAGGCCGTCCCGGACTGGACGCCAGATCTGGCCGGCGAACGCGTCTACGTCAGCCTCGACATCGACGTGGCCGACCCCTCGGTCGCGCCAGCAACGGGCACGCCCGAACCGTTCGGGCTTCGGCCCCGGGTGCTGCGAGACGCGATTCGGCGGGTCGCGCCCCACGCCGCCGGCGTCGACGTGGTCGAAGTCACCGATCGCGACCAGGGCCAGACCGCGACGCTGGCCGCGAAACTCCTTCGAACGTTCGTCTACGCGCACGCCGACGCGACCGCGGACTGAGTGCCGTCGTGGGAGCGAAGCCCACGGTAACGCCTATGGGGGCGGCGTCCGACTCGTCGGTATGGAGCGATTGTCCACGTGTTATTTCTGTGGGGCCGGGCCTCAGGAGACACTCGTCGATCGACCGGTCGTCCCCGAGGCCGTCCTCACCGATTCGAGCGCTCAGCGCACGATCGCGCTCTGCCCGGACTGTCGGGCGAAGTTCGACCGCCTCCAGGAGACCATCGCCGACGCTGCGGGTGACGGCCACCAGGCTCGTCTCGACACCGCCAGTGACTCGCTGTCAATTCTCGACGACGATCCGCTTGACGACGTCGACGCGACGCTTTCGCGGTCCGCAGACGCCGATTCGTCCGGCGATGCCGTCGAGGACCTGGACGCGGCCGCCGATGTCGGTGTCGCAGTCGACGATGCGGCTGGAGCCTCCGATCGTGCTCCGGCGGATCCGACGACGGACGCGGCGGACGCTGCCGACGGTCCGGCGTTCGGTGAGGAACCCGCGTCGCCCTCGGCGGATGCGGCGTCCGCTGCCGACGAGCCGATCACGGCGTCGACCGACGGCCCCGACGACGCGCCGGCGGATCCGACCGACGAGTCGTCGTCGGACGACGGTGGGCTGGCGGAGTCGACCGCCGCGGGCGACCGTAGCGACGAGGCGAGCGCCGACGGCGGTGACCCCACGGGGGCGGTCGACGACCCGACGGCGGGGAAACCGTTCGACCGCCAGGAGTACAGCCGCGTGGTCAAACTCCTGCAGAACCGGGAGTTCCCGATCGAACTCGACACGCTGTACGAACTCGCACGCGGGGCGTACGACATCGACGAGGACACGACGACCGAAATCGTCGGCTCGCTGATCGACCGTGGCGTCATCGAGGAACGCGGCGGAAAACTGTTCCGGGCGTAGTTCAGCGACTCTTGGGGCCTTTCGGACCCTTCTCGTGCGGCCCGCCACCGACGATCGTGATCTCGTCTCGGCCGATCAGCGTCGTCCCGTCGGTCAGTTCGCCACGGAGGGCCCCCATCGATTCGTCGCCGTCGAAGCCCGAATCCGCGATCGGGACGTGGACGACGAGGTCGGTGACGCCATCGCCGGTCGCGTCGGTGCGGTGGCCGCCGTGGACGGGTGCGGCGCCGTCGCCGGCGGCAACCACGTCGGGTGCGCCGACCCGGAGGCTATCGACGTCGATCGCCGTGGGATCGACGGTCGTCCCGTCGATCGCCACCGGGAGGACGCCGTTCGATCGGTTGGGATTGATCGGTGTCGGCTCTTCGGGCGGCTTGATCTGAAGTCCGACGCCGAGGGCCACCTCGACCGTCGCGGTTGCGGTCGCCGTCGCGCCCGCGTCGTCGGTCACCGTGAGCGAGACGGAGTGAGCACCTGGCTCCTCGAAGGTCGTCTCTACGGTCACGCCGGTGGCGTCGACCGTGCCGTCGCCGATGAGATCCCACTCGTAGCTGACGATCTCGCCGTCGGGGTCGGTCGAGTCGGCCCCCGAGAGCGCGACTGGCGCATCCGTGACGGGCGTCTCGGTCTCGACCGAGATCGCCGCCGTCGGTGGCTCGTTGACCTGGAGTCGCGTGATCGTCTGGACTGCGCCCGCGAAGTCCTGGTCGGGGGCGACTTCCTCGAAAGACTCTCCGGCATACCGATAGAGTCGCCCGGTCGTGGCCTGGGGAATGCTGTCAGCGAACTCCGCGGCGTTTTGCCCGGTGCCGACGTAGAGCGCGTCGCCGGCGTCGAACAGCGCGACGACCGAGTCGTCGAACCGCTCGACCAACTCGATTCGATCGCCGTCGAACCGACCCAGGTCCGGCCCCATGGTCGTCCCGACCCACAGGGAACCGTCGTAGGTCGCGAGCGTGAGCAACTCGCCGTAAGCGTCCGCCTGATCGGCGCGTGTCCACGCCCCACCGTCGCGCTGGAACAGCGTGCCGCGGTACGCGCCGGCGTATAGCTCGCCGTCGTAGGCCGCGAAGTCGTAGACACAACTCCCGTCGTAGGCACCTTCGACGGTGAACGTCTCGCCGTCGTAGCGTCCGAACACGTCGAAGGCGCTGTCTCCGACGTAGAGGTCGCCCTCGTAGACGGTGAGCGCACCGGCACCGGCGAACGCCTCGGCCTCGCGAAGCACACGAGTCCAGGTGTCTTCGTCGAGGCGGTACACCTCGGCGCCGCCGACGGAGACGCCCGCGTGGACGGCGCCGTCGTAGGCGACGAGTGCGGTGACGTTGTTGCCCAGGTCGCCGCCGATCTGCTGCCAGGACGACCCGTCCCACCGGTAGACTCGCCCGGTGCCCTCTACCATTCGGGTTTCGGTCGTGATCGCGGCGTACAGATCGCCGTCGTGGACGAGCAGGTCGGTCACCGACCCACTCGGTGTCAGGTCTGCCCCGAGTTGGGTCCAACCGTCGCCGTCCTGCTGGAGGACCCGGCCGGGGAGCGTCGTCCCCACCACGAGCGTCCCGGTGCTGGCCGCCGCCGACCCGGCCAGGCCGACTAGCGTCCCGGTCGCGGCCGCGGTGGTCCCGGCGAGAAATGTTCGTCTGTCGAGTCGTATCGTGGAAGAACGGTCTCGTGTCATGGTGACTGCGGCCCGTCCCACACTCGGGACTGTCGGCCTCGTTGTTCGTTTCGGGTCGCGGGACTGTAAATATGTTCGCTGGCAGTATCACGAACGGAGTCGCTCACGCACGACGCGTTCGATCGGCTCGAACAGCCCGCTACAGCCGTCACAGTCCTCACACGACAGACTCGAACAGGTCACGGTCGCTCCACAGCGCGGACAGGTCAGTCCGGTCGTAGGATCGATCTCACAGCCACAGTCGGGACAGTTCACGTCCATCAGCCGATCACTCCGGCGAATGTGGCGATGACTCCGCCGACGGCCGCGTTGACGCGTGGCACGACGTAGGCGAACCCCATCGCGAGCGCCGCGCCGACGCCGAAGGCGACGGCCCAGGAGCCGACCCACATGACCAGACCGGTTTTGAGGTCGCGCTCTTTGAGGATCATCACCATCGAGAGGATGCAGGGCACGAACAGCGTGATGACGACCAGGCCGACGAAGATCTGGGATGGGCCGAGTTCGAGGCCGGTCATCCCCGCCGCGGCGAAGTCCCGGCGAATGAGCCCGAGGAGAAGGATCTGGCCGAACTCCTGGGGCAGGCCGAGCAGCCCCGTCAACGGCTCCAGCCCCGCCTCGATGGCGTCCAGCCCACCCGCGTAATCGAGTGCGGAGACGCCGATCGCAGTCACGCCAAAGAGTGGGGCGGCCTCTCGGAGGAACATCTTCGTCCGGTTGTACGTCTTCCGGAGGACGTTCCGGGGCTTGGGGATACGCATGCGCGGGAGTTCCGTGACGAGCGCCTCGCTCTCACCGGGCAGCGTCCGATCGAGGACGACGCCCGCGACGCCGAGCACGCCGAGGAGGACGCCCACGTACGCGACCCACCAGCCCATGCCCAGGCTGGCGAGCAGGCCCATGATCACGCCGAGTTGCGCCGAACACGGGATCGCGAGGCCGAGCAGTGCCGTCGAGATGAGTCGCTCGCGGCGCGATCCGACCATCCGCGTCGTGATCACCGCCATCGTCACACACCCCACCCCGACGATCATCGGCACGATCGCGCGGCCGTTGAGTCCCACCCGGTTCAGCCCGCGATCGGTCAGCACGGCCAATCGCGGGAGCATCCCCGAGTCTTCGAGGACGCCGATCACCAGGTAGAAGGCGATCACGAGTGGCAAGAGCACGCCCAGAATGTACTGGACGGTGACGGTCACCAGCCCGAGGTTGTCGTTGACGAGCAGGAACTCGATCGGCTCGACCCAGTTCGCCGCCGGGAGGACCGACGTGACGACCCCCTCGACGGCCGGGTTGTAGTACTCTCCGAAGACGACGATTTCGAGGAAGTCGACGACCTTCTGGGCGACGACGACGCCGATGAGATAGAAGATCACGCCGAGGATCGCGAGTGCGATCGGCGTGCCCGTCAGGGGGTCGATCATCAGATCGCTGAACCGCTCCGCCAGCGGTCGCCCGCGGTCGCCACGATGCTGGACGGCGTCGATCACGTCACCGACCCGCCGGCGGCGATTGCCGTAGACGGCTTCGCGCTGTCCGGAGGCGAACACGCCGCCGTCGGCGGCGACGCCGTCTTGATCGGCAGCGTCGTCGGCCGCCGCGTCGTCCGGGCCAACTGGGTCGTCGAACCCGTCGTCGGCGTCCGCGACCGCCCGCGCCGTCGGCTCGTCGTCTTCGACGAGCAGCGTCTTTCGCGCGCGGCCGACCTCGACGGCCGGCAGATCGGAGAAAAACCGCTCGATGCCGGTTTCGTCGGGCGCGCTCGCTTCGGGGAGTCGATCCCGTAGCTCGCCGATCCCGTCGCCGTCGACGGCGACCGTCGGGACGACCGGCACGCCGAGTTCGGCCTCCAGCGCCTCGACGTCGATCTCGATCCCGTCGGCCGCAGCCTCGTCCATCATGTTGAGCGCGACGACCGTGGGGATCCCCATGTCGAGTAACTGCAGGGTCATGAAGAGGTCGCGATCGAGCTGGGTCGCGTCGACGACGTTGATCACCCGATCGGCCTCGTTCAAGACGATGTCGCGCGTGACGCGCTCTTCTTCCGAAAACGAGGAGATGCCGTGGGCGCCGGGCGTGTCGGTCAGCCGGTAGTCGTCGCACTCACCCTGGGTCGTGTCGACGGTCGTCCCGGGATAGTTCGAGACGTCGACGTAGCTGTCCGCGAGCGCTCCGAAGACGACGCTCTTGCCGACGTTCGGTGCGCCCACCAGCGCGACCGTTTCCCGGTGCTCGACGTCGTCGCTCATGCGTGGCGATCGATCGTGATCTCGTCGGCCAGCGCCGATCCCAGCGCGAGTTCGGTTCCGTTGCGCCGGAGGATGACGGGCCCGTTCGTGAGCTGTCTCCGACACTCGACCGGGCCGTCGAGAAAGCCCAGCCGAAGGAGCCTCGCGCGCGTGTCGTCGTCGGGGACGTCACGCATCTCGATCGACTCCCCCGGATCGGCGTCGGCCAGCGCGGTATCCATTTAGGTCCACCTAAGTAAAAATTAGGGTGGCCAAAGATAAAGGCTCGATCGGGTTCCCGGCTCGTGAAAATTGCCGCTATTCGCGGTCCCTGTGGCGTCTGGAACGCGAATTACACCGTTTCGAACAGGGCGAGCACGTCCTGGAGATCGACGCCACCGTCGCCGTCGATGTCGAACAGCGCGGCGTTCTCCTGGACGGACGGCGAATCGGTGTGCTGGAAGAGCGTGTTCACGTCCGGGAAGTCGAGTTTGTCGTTCGCGTTGAAGTCCTCGTACAGGCCGTCACCGTCGACGTCCTGGGGGACGGTGCCGTCGATCGCGGGTGGTGTGGGCGTCTCCGTGGTCGTCCCGGGCGTCGTCTCGTCGGTCGGCACGTCGCCATCGGGTTCGTTCACGCCGCGGTACGTTTCGAGTTCGGCCCGCCAGAACTCTCCGAATTCGTTGAGCGACCAGTCGTGATTCATCATCGCGGGACTCCACTTGGAGTCGAAACACCAGACCGTCCAGCTGACCTGGGGGTACTCCTCGAAAAAGTCGACGAAGTCCTGGCCTTCCTCCTCGGCGCTCCCGACCAGATACGGCGACCCGTCCTGGGCCCACCCGAACTCGGTCATGAACACGGGGACGTTCTCGGCTGGCGGGCCGAAGTACTCTCCGAGCGGGCGCAAATTCTCGTGGGCGTAGACGTGGCCCACGTAGCCGAGATTGTCGCCGTCGAACTCGTTGGCCTCGTCTTTGGCCCAGTAGGTGTACTGACTCCAGCGGGGCGACCCGATGATGATCGGATTCTGGGGCGCGTTCTCGCGGATCGTATCCACCCAGGGCTGGGCGGCTTCCTTCCAGACGTCCCACCCTTCCTCTTTCGCCCGGTCTTCGGTCACGGCGACGTTCGTCGTCGGGTCGCCCTCGCCCGGGAACGGCCCGATGGGTTCGTTGTACACCTCGTAGATGACGTGGGAGTCCTCGGCGTAGCGTGGTGCGACGGTCTCCCAGAACATCGTCAACTCGGCGTCGGTCTCCTCGCTCGTATAGAGGTACTCCTCGCCCTGTTCGCGGTGGCGGTGGTAGTCGACGATACAGTAGACGTTCCGCTCGGCACAGTACTCGACGGCCGGGTCGACGTACGTCTCCAGGTAGGTGTCGAGTTGGTCCTGGGTGAACCCCGGCATCGGCGGGATGCCACCCGTATTGTGCCCGCCGATGTCGAGGGGCTGGAGCGGCAACCGGATGACCCGGGAGTACCAGCCCCGTTCGGGGTCGGTCGCGCGTCCGATGGTCTCGTCGTGGTCCGGGCGGAAGTCCTTCGAGTCCATCCGCTTGGCGTCGGGGACGTTGACGCCGCGCAGCGTGACCTCGTTGCCCGAGGGGTCTTTCATCCAGTTGCCGTCGCGGTGGAGCCACGGCGTCGCGATGCCGACCGCTCCGGCCGTCCCCAGCGCGAGGCCGCCGACGGTCCCCGCGGCGACGCTCGCGCCGGCGGCTTTGAGGAACGTTCGTCGCGTCGGTCTCGACACTGTGCGATCGGTCGTGGGCCGTGTGCTGTCGGTCATGGCTTGGGGAAGGTGTCTCGGTACCGACCGGCTGGATCGACCTCGCGGGTCAGATCAACACCGGTGACGCGTCTCTCCGAATATTTTGGGGTCCAGGATACTTCAATATACGGCCCGCACAGCGAAAGGAACGACTCGGTCGACACCCACCACTCGCGTCGTGGTGTCGACCACCGCGGAGGCCAGCCAGCCTGTGGACTCGGTCGGAACCGTCCAGATCAGACCATCTCGAACAGCGCGAGCACGTCCTGGGAGTCGAGGTCGCCGTCGCCGTCGAAGTCGTAGTACTGGCTGTTGTCCTGGGCGACCGACTGATCGGTGTTCTGGAACAGTTCGTTCACGTCGGGGAAGTTCAGCGTTCCGTCACCCGAGAGGTCCTCGTACAGGCCGTCGCCGTCGGGGTCGGTCGCCCCGTTGGGCCAACTCGGGCCGTCTCCGGTGCTGGATCCGTCGAGCGAGACTGAGACACTGGTCGTTCCGTCCGAATCGGTGACCTCGACCGTTGCCGTCGCGGACGTCCCGTTCGCGGAGACGGTCACGTCGTGGGTGCCCAGGAAGGCACTCGTCGAGTAGACCCCGGAGCCGTCGGCCGTGCCCGTCTCGGCGGTCCACCACTCGTCGAAGACCAGATTTCGCCAGACGTCGAGCGCGGGTTTCTCCGACCAGTCCGCCCGGAAGAACGGTGCGTCTTTCTCCTGGCCGGCATCGTCGCCCCAGTGGAGGGGATCCCAGAAGTTCCAGACGAGGAACTGCTCGGCGGCAGGGTGGCTGAAGAAGATCTTCAGGGCCCGATACATGAAGTCGGCCTGTTCTTGCTCGCTCCAGTTGCCTTTGTACATGTCGAACTCCGACATGCGCAGGCCCGCGCCCTTGCCGGCGAACCGCTCGAACTCCTGCCAGAATCGGTCCTGAGTCAGGGTGTCCCAGGACCCGAAGTGGGACTGGAAGCCGATGCCGTCCAGGTCGATCCCTCGATCCTCGATCAGGTAGTCGATGGCGGCCTCGTACTGGTCTTCGATCTTGCCGATCCGACCCACGAGGGTGTTGTACTCGTTGACGGCGATCCCGATGTCGTCGTACTTGTCGGTGACCTCCTGGGCTTTCTCGAACCAGTCACCGAGGACCTGGGCGGTCGCCTGGTCGACCGAGGAGTCGTCGAACCCACTGCCCTCGACCGCGTAGATCATCTCGGGGACGTTGATGAACTCGTTGGCGATCTCCCACTCCATGACGCTTTCCCCGTAGTAGTCGATGATTCGCTCGATGTGACCAAGCGTTCGGTCGATGATGAGCTGGGGGTCGTGGTCGGCCTCGCTGAAGTCGTCGTGGCTGAAGTCCGTGTCGTTGGGGCCCATCCCCATCGCTTCAGCGACGTCCGGGGGGACGCCGTAGGCGTCGACGTTGCCCCAGACACAGACGTGTCCACGGACGTCCATGTCGCGTTCGTTCGCCCAGTCGACCGCCCAGTCGGCCACCTCGTTGCCAGCGGTCTCGTCGGGGTTCTGCCAGTCGTTCTCCCAGATGTTCCACTTCGTGTAGTTCTCGAAGACGATCGTGTTGAACAGTTCTTCGGTGTACTGGCGATACGTCTCCATGTCCTCCTCGTCGGCGGTCTTCTGTTGGCCGTCGACGCCCTGGTACTCGATCGGGTCGCCCCACTGTTCGGCCCGATAGAGGAACTCCGCGTTGACTGCCGTCCCGAACGTAAAGTCGTGGTCTTGCTGTTCGATCTCGACGGTCGCGTCGGGAACGGTGTTGCCCGATCCGTCCTCGACGGTGATCTCCAGGTCGCCCGTGCGGTGCTCCTGGATGCGCGTCTCGGCGTCCGATTCCCACGCTGCCGCCGTCCCGGTTGCCCCCAATCCGACGACGCTGGCCCCTGCCGCCGCGCCAGTCATCTGGAGCAGCGAGCGACGATCGATGTCGGCCCCCTCTGACTCGTCCACGTCCTCCGGTGTTCGATCCAGTCCCATATCACCCGTACTTTGTGCTCTGGGATCGTAAAATTATCGCTCGGAGTGTCGAATTCAACGGTCCCGATAGTACGACATTCGGGGTCGTTCTCGTCTGTCTGCTCCGCGTCGGAACGCCGTCGGGGGATCGTGACGCCGCCACTGCGTCGGTCCTGGCGAGTGACAACGGAGGAGACTATCCCGTCCCGTTCCAGGTACTCATCGTCGTCCGTCCCCCGCTCTCGTTGAGGTAGTTGACGCGTATCGTCTCCTCCGGGCTGACCTCCTGGTCGTAGGCGCCGTTGGGGCCGATGCGGACGACGGTGCCCGGACCGACCGGTGTCGACTCGTTCATCTGGTCGTTCAGCGCCGCCCAGGTCGCCCGTCTGTCTGCACCTTCGATTTCGATCTGTCCGGCGGGGATCGGTTCGCCGGAGTCGAACGTGATCAACAGCATCGATTGGGGCTCGAAGTACTGGTACGAAAAGGTCGCGTCGGGGCCCTCGGTCTGGGACTGAACGTAGAGGACGTTGACGCCGACGACGGCGATGACGAGCAGGGCCATGACGACGATCGTGAGGAGACTCGTGAGTTCCGAGACCGCACGATCGTCGTCCGAACGGGGCCCGGGCATCGTCATCAGTAGGGTGTGGAGGCCCTTAACGATGGCCGCCGTCGCGGGGCGACTGCGTCGGGGTCGCCAGGCGGGAGGGCTCGGAACTGGCGACCCAACAGTGTTGACCCTGGGGCCCGAACCCCGACGCTATCATGCCCGACGATGACACGCAACGCGACATCCTCGTCTGGGGCGCGACCGGCGTCGCCGGCGAGTTCGTCGCTGACGTCCTCACCGAGCAGTATGCGCCACCCGAGATATCGATCGCGCTCGGGGGTCGGGACGAACGCCGTCTCCAGGCGATCGCTGCGGAACTCGCGAATCGGCACGACTGGGACGCGATTCCGATCGTCGTGGGGGACGCGACCGATCGAGAGCGCCTCCGGGAAGTTGCCGCCCAGACCGACGTCGTCTGTAGCACCGTCGGGCCGTACGCTCGCCTCGGGACGGATCTCGTCGCGGCCTGTGTCGAGACCGGCACTGACTACTGCGATCTCACCGGCGAGATCCACTGGGTTCGCGAGATGATCGATCGGTACCACGACGCCGCCGTCGACGCGGGCGCACGCATCGTCCACTCGTGTGGGTTCGACTCCGTCCCGGCGGATCTCGGCACGCTGCTCGTCCAGTCCGCCGCGATCGAACGGTACGACGAGCCCTGCGAGACCGTCCGGATCTTCGTCGAATCCGGGAGTGGGACCGTCAGCGGTGGGACCGCCGCCAGCATCGCCGCGATGTTCGACGCCGTCGCGTCCGATCCGCTCGCCCGCCAGACGCTCGCGAACCCCTACTCGCTGGCCCCGCCGGGCGAGCGCGCCGGCGTCGATCCGGGTGCGTCACGTCGTCCGCACAGGGACGCACTCCGCGGGGCCTGGACCGGCCCGTCGCCGATGGCCGACGTCAACGAGCGCGTCGTCCGCCGGTCGAACGCACTGTTGGACTATCCCTGGGGCCGGGAGTTCCGCGTTTCAGAGCGCATCCCGACGGGCTCTGGGATCGGCGGGGCCGCGCGGGCGTCGGCACTCGCCGGTGGCCTCGGACTCTTTGGCACTGCGATGGCGGTCGGCCCGGTCCGGTCGGCGCTCCAGCGGTGGGTGTTTCCCGCTCCCGGCGAGGGCCCCACGCGTGCGGAGACCGCAGACGGGCACTTTTCGATCCGCGTGATCGGGCGCGGGACGGCCCCAGACGGGCCCTTTACCGTGGCGGCGACGATCGGCGCGCCCTGGGATCCGGGCTACGGCGCGACGGCGCGGATGATCTCTGAGTGTGCGCTCTGTCTGGTCTTCGACGACATCGACTCGCCGTTCGAGGGCGGTGTCCTGACGCCCGCCTCTGGGATCGGTCTGCCGCTGGCCGACCGACTACGTGCGGTAGGGTTCACTATGGCCGTCGATGACGGTCGTGAGGATCGAGGCGAGTGAGCGGCCGCGATAGATGGATCACCGGACCAGCATCCGCGACGACCAGCCGGTTCATCGCTCGGACTGCAATCCCCACGTCGAAAACTCTCGATCTCGGGCTGACTCCACTGTCGAAACTGGATCGCCGCCCGCGAACAATTAAGTCCATCACGCGCATGGCAACTACTATCGCAATGATCGACCGGGCTCGGAGCCTCGACCGCGCGTCCAGCATTCAGTACGCCCTCATGATCGTCCTCGGCAGTGCCTGTTTCGTCGCTGCGCTCGCCCCGATCGGAAACGAGTTGAAAATCGCCGCCGTCTCGCTGTTCTTCGGGATCACTGCCGGCCTGTGGGTCTCACACCTCATCACGGTGGTCTACCCGCGTCACCGATCGGGGGAGGTGGGTGAATGAGCCCACAGTCTGCGGAGGTGAGTGCGTCCGAAGCGTCCGACGTGCCGTCGAATACCGGCGCGTATCTCCTGACCGTCGGGATGGTGACGATCGCGTTCGGGGCGCTGTTCACGCTCGTCTTTTCGGATCTGGTGGCGCTGTTGCTCGTCGGGGCTGTCGCTGTGGTCGCGCTGATCAGCGTGGCGGCCGGACTGTCCACCGATTCGAACCTGCTCTTTCCGCAGGGCTGATCTACCGAGGTGAGTCTCCGCTGGGGTCAGCCGCTCGACTCGGAGGTTCTGAGACGGCGTGTCCCGGCATCTCACGCCTCACGATCGACACTATTTGAGTTTCGAGGGCGTACTACTGGTCAATGATGACATGGTCTCGTCGTGAGTTCGTGCGGCTTGCGACGGTCGGAGCGACAGCGGGGACTGCCGGCTGTTCCGCCCTATCGCCGTCGGGGTCGACAGACTCCGACTCGGGAGCCGAGACTGGGCAACGACCCGCACGCGACGCCGAGCCGATCACGGGGCGAGTCGTCGCTCTCGGCGGCGGTGGGATCGCCAGTGCGACCGTCAGTGCGATTGTGCCGGGTCGGGGAGTCGTCGCCGAGACGACCACTGATGATCGGGGCCGATTCGAAATCGCGGGACCGACTGGGCCGGTTTGGGTGCGCGCGACTGAATCTGCGTTCGTCGGACGGACCGTCGCTGTGGCCCCGGGAGCGAGCCCACGTCTCAGGCTCACCCCTCGTGCTGGAACGGTCGCGCTCAGTTTCGGCGGCGACGTGATGTTCGGTCGTCGGTTTTACTCGTCTGTATCCGCCCGACGAGGGAGCAACCCGCGTCGCGTCGCTCGACGACATTCGGTTGATCGAATGGAGCAGGTCGGCGGCTGGCGGCAACGACTTCGATCACCTCCGTGTGAACGGGTCTGCGAGCGTCGAATTCGCCACGCGTGGCCACTCCGAGGACGTGATTTCGTGGGACGCGATCGAGTAGTCGACCGTTCCGGTGGATCGGTCGTGTGAGCAGGTCATTCACTCGTCGTTGAGGCGCGCTGTTCCCAGTGGCCGTCCTGTGCCCGCTTTCGATGTCTCGACCGGGGATCCGGAATCGAAGTCTGGAGTACGACGAAACTGTCAACATTCCATTCGAAATCGGCCAGGTCGGTCCAGATACCGCTTCCCTGTGACGACTGTTCCCGGGCCCCGGTATCCATCATAAACTTTAATGCAGGTTTATGTGTCTCGCTGCCGTATACCATACTAGAGCCATGACCGACCTCATCCTCCTCCCCCTCGACAGTAGCCCCGCGGCCGAGCAGGCGGCCGACCGCGTGGTCGATGTCGCCGACGAGCGTGACGCGGCGATTCACGCGCTGTTCATCGTCGACAAGCGCGAACTCGGCGATCCCGCGCTGTGTAGCACCGAAGTCCTCATCATGGAGTACGAGGACGGTGGGCACGACCTGTTGACTGGCCTCGAAAATCGGGCCCACGAGCGCGGCGTACCGGTGGAGACTCGCCTGTGCCGTGGCGACCCCTGCGAGGAGATCTGTGCGGCCGTCGAGAAACACGACCCGGACCTGACGGTCCTCGGCGTCGATATCGAGGGATGCAAGTCGGTGACCCGAACCATGCGCCAGCCGGTCGTCAGAGAGGTCTGTGACGCTGTCGAGAATCAGGAGCCGGCGTTGACGGTGATCGGTGACGACCACCAGAACGAGCAGGACTCAGCGCCCCTGGAGGAGATCGAGGCGTTCGACCACGTGATCGTTCACTGAAGGCTCAGGGAGGTCGGTCCATCCAAGAGGGGTGATGGAGGGGTGGAGAATGGCGATCGACCAATCGTCAGCCGTCGGTCCTCACAGCGATGCGTCGCATCCGTTCCCGGGGGCATGACGCGATCGGGCGAGGCGATCGATCTTCGGAGTGGCTCGGCCGGAAACTCAGATCGGTGAGTTCAGTGTCCCGAAGTACACCTGCCACGCCAGGAGGGACTTCGCGACCAGACTCAACAGGATGTACGTCTTCTCGCCGAAGAGATAGTCTTTCCACCGCGAAACCTCCAGATACTGGAGGACCATGTTCAGTGCAAAGAGGTTGAAAAAGACGAAGATACTGATATAGATGTAGATGACAAACTGGGGGAATTCACCGTCGCTGGCCGTGACCGACCCAATGAACGTGACGGCGATGGTGATCCAGGGCACGAGACCGGCGATAACACCCACCCAGTAGGGCGTCCAGTCCGTCTGGTCCGTGGACTCGTTGCGTTGCTCCATCAGGAGTCCAGCCAGGTTCATCACCGCCACGAGTCCGAACAGCGCCAGGAGGGTCCCGAGGTCCCACACGCCGGCCAGCATTCCGATGATGACGATCATCAGCGAGGCGCTGACGGCGTACTCGTACCAGCGATACGGGTTCATCCCGCGATTGAGATACGTGACGTACTTGTCGTATCGGACGGTCGCGATGACGGTGTGTGCGAACGCCGATATGAAGAGAAATCCAGCGACGAGAAGCGGGAGATTGACATCGACGAACGAGACTGTCTCCGGGAATATCGACTGGGTTGCGGGATCGAACGCGTACCTGGTGCGCGTAACCGGCCACAGGACGTTGTCGGCCAGCAGTAGCATCGCCACCCCTTGCAGCGCGTGAAGGACAGCCATGACGCTGTTCCAGAGTCTGAGACGCGTCTCTCGCGCGGATTCGTGCTGTTCGGGATCGGACGAGGTCGAACGGTCCTCGGACGACATTCGCCTCGAATATCTAATGGAGACTGTATATTTCTATGGGTAAATGTATCGTGGTGAGGGTGTTCGTTGGGTGTGCGATGCCCGCGTCGCCGGGTGTCTGCAGTCGGACGGGCCCGATTTACCGGCGATCGGAGGAACGGTATTGGAATCTGGTCGGAATTTGGGCCTCGGCACTCATAGGGCTCGTCATCGCCGGTGGCTACCCGACTCGGGGCGAGCGCTCGTCATCGGCCACTCGACAGTACCGCCCGCCAGCCCAAGACCGTTTTCACCCACATCGCCCGCCGACAGACTCGTCCCGATGGCCGCCCAGCGTTCGCCATGAGCGACGATCCCGAACGCACGCTCGAGGAGTGGAAAACGTCGATGCAGGACGAACACGACACGGCCATCGCGAACCCCGACCCCGACGCGAGCCACGAAATCGAGGGGATCACCCAGGTGAGCTACCGCTACACCTTCGCGTACGACGCCGACAGCGACAGCCTGGAACAGACCGATCGCACGCAGGTCGACGAGCCACGCGAACCGGAGTTGTTCTCGTGTGCCTGTGGCGTCCGGGGGATGACGCGCGCGGAGGCCCGCGACCACCTCGGGGCACTCGACGACTGAGTCCCGATCGTGGGCGATCCGCTCGCCGCTCACAGCGACGCGACGACCCGATCGGCAGTGTCGAGGCCGCTGCGCAACGCGCCGTGCAGTCGCGGGGTCCCGATCGTCCAGTCCCCCAGACAGTAAATAGCGTGGTCCTCGGCCGCACGGAGCAGGTCTCGCGGTGGGTCGTCTTCCGGCTGGGCGTACCGCCAGCCCTGGTGGTCCGTCCAGTCGGGCGTTGCCAGACGCTCGTCGCCGAGCACGTCGCCGGCCATCCTCGCGAGTACGGCCACGTTCTCCTCGGGTGGGTCGTCCCAGTGAGCGACCGACCAGTCGTGGCTGGCCTGGACGATCAGTAGCGATTCGCCGTCCGGAACGTGGCCACGCTTGCATTGCTCGCGGGCGATCCAGCCGATCGGGTGGCCCTCGTCGGTGTTCACCAGCGCGTAGTACGGCCGCTCGATGCGGAACGGGTAGTGCAGGACGGCCGTCCAGACCGTCCGAAACGCGACCCCTTCCAGCGCGTCGATCAGATCCGCTCGCAGTGGGTCGTCCCAGTCACTCTCCGCGAGCAGCGCGGCGGTCTGGGGCGCTGGCGGGTTGCAGAGGAGGATATCGAAGGGCCCGCGTCGCTCGGAGCCGATCGAGACGGTCCAGCGGTCGCCGTCGCGGTCGATCGCCGTCACTCGGGTGTCCCGGTGGACCGCCGCGTCGGTCCGGCCGACGAGTCGTTTGGCGATCTGGGTCAGGCCACGCTCGTAACTCCACTTGTGATCGTCGGCGTCTCGGCCGGGCGAGACCGTGCCCTCGCCGTCGAAGGTGTGGATCGGCTCGCCAATGTCGACGAGCCCGTCGGTGTCGAGCGTCTCGGTCACGAGTTCGACCACCCGGTCGTCGTCGGCTTTGAGGTAGTTCGCGCCGTAGTCGTAGGTCACGTCGCCGTTGCGGCGTGTCGCGGCGCGGCCACAGAGGCCGCCCGACTTCTCGAAGACCGTGATCGTTGCGTCGTCCAGCCACCGGTCCAGCGCCCACGCCGCTGCGGCCGACGCCGCGCCAGCGCCGACGATGCCGATCCGTGTCACGGACGCGATTCGAACCGGCGTCGCATAGTCGTTCGGAGGGTCGAGACTTCGTGGACTCGCCCGCCTTCTCGCCCTCCGCCCGGGCCTGCATCGAGAGCGACCGGCGCGAGTCGCGGCGGTGGCGAATATCACGTGCATTAAATGCTGTACGTGGGTAGTGGCGCTATGCACCGTTCGAGGCGGGGACTGTTGCAGGCGTGTGGGGCCACGTTGATGGCGATTGCAGGCTGTTCCAGCCCCGAAAGCGACAGCGAGGGCGTTACTTCGACCCCCGAGGATTCCGACTCCGCTGGCGAATCAGGAGCTCCAGAGGAGGCCATCGACCTCGAATTCGGTGAGGGTGCGGAGTTCACGAACGACGGTGACGTGAAACTGCAGGTGATACTGTCGAATCCCCAACTCGTCGAAACGGCCCCGGTCGTCACCGACTCTCAGATTTACGTCGACTCGCCAGAGTCGAAGCCTCAGTTTTTCACTGTCCAGGTGTTCGTCGCCAACGAGGGCTCAGCGACTCTTTCACCACCGAAGGGGCTCTATTTTCGGGTTGATGGGGAGGAAGTCGACCGGAGTTTCGTCAGAACGTCGGGCCAAACGTATCGCGATATCGGCGACCTCTCACCGGGCGACAGCGCGACGGGCACCATCGCCTTCCCCGCTCCAGCGGGGCCTGCCACCGGGACCGTGGCACTCCGGTTCCAGACGCTCCTGGAGTCCCCTCCTGCCCGGTGGACGTTCGATTTTGCAGACGTTCCGCAGACGTCGACCGATCTGTCTCGGGATGGACTCGGTGCGTCTGTGACCGTCGATGCTGGGCCGTACGCCTACGAGTTCACGCCACTCGACGCCCACGAGACGACCGCGTATACCGATGCCAGCGGGACCGAACACACCGCGTCCGCTGGGTCGACGTTCGTCGTGGTCGAGGCCCGATCCGAGAACGTCGGTGACGAACCCGTGAAGCTGCCAAATCCGTACAGCGTTCGCCTGGCGGCTGACGGGTCGATATACCGGGGCCAGCGGTACGCGAATGCCGCGGACCGGTACGAAGGACGGGTCGATCCGTATCGACCAGGCGACGATCAAGCGGGAAAACTCCTGTTCGAGGTTCCCGACGCGGCGTCGAGGTACACACTCCGGCTTGCGATCGGAAATGACACGTTCGTGACGTGGCCACTCGACGTCGATACCAGCTAACGCGTCCGGCCGTGCTCACGACGGACCACGGCCCAGCACGTCGTCGAGGATCGCTCGTTCGCCTCTGGCCACGAGTTCCGACGCCGTCGCCTCGGCGACGTCCAGCGTCGCGGCGACCTCTGCGAGCGAGCACGTTGCGGGCACGTCGTAGTACCCCATCGCGAGCGCGGTCCGGACGGCCTCGCGCTGGCGGTCCGTGAGACCGCTCGCAGGGGTGTCGAAATACCGGTCGTAATCCCCGACGTCGACGACCGTGACGTCGACGCCGGGTGGCTGGTCATCGATGGCAGCCGTGATGTCCGCCTCGGCCCCGAGGATCGTCATCCGCATGCGTCCGCGGTCGTCGAACACGACTGGTGGGACGGTGACCAGATTGCGCGCCCGGAAGGCCGCTCGCCAGTCGCGATCGATCGCCCGGCACTCCTGGACGACGTAGACGTGAAACACGCCGTCGTCGCTCGGACTCATGCGATACGCCGCGACCGAGTCGACGTCGTCGATGGCGTCCCGATACCGCTCACGGTCGCCGTACACCCGAAAGAGGAGATACTCGTGATCCGCGTCACCGGCGAGGTTGAACGTCAGCATCTCCTCGCGCTCGACGGCGTCGGTCTCGCGAATGAACGCCTGCATGGGATGGCGGAACTGTTCGGGCAGGTCGATCCAGGCCCGGAGATATCGCATATAAAGAACCGAGGCAGATCGGGGGAAACCGCTTGTGGTGGCGGCGAGCAACGCACTGTATGGCCACCGACGACCGCGCGACCGCCGCCGACGACCCAGAGAACTATCCACTGCCACCGGGGCCGGACGGCTGGCCGCTGATCGGCCAGACGTTCGCGATCTCACGGGATTTCAGGACCGCCTACGAGCAGCGACTGGTTCCCCACGGCGACGTCGTGCGGTACACCTTCGTCGGACGGCGATGGGTGACGGTCATCCATCCCGATCACGTCCAGCGGGTCTTGCTCGACGATTGGGAGTCGTTCGGCAAGTACGGCTTCGAGGACTTCGGTGGGGAGTTCGCCAGCGAGGGCGTCCTCTTCGCGGAGGGCGAACAGTGGCGCAGCCAGCGCGAGGCGATGCAGGACGCGTTCACGATCGATCGTATCCAGGGGTATGCCGACGCGATGACGCGGTTCACCGCCGACCTGGTCGACTCGTGGGCCGAGGGCGACGTCGTCGCCATCGACGAGGCGTTCGCGGACCTGACGCTGCGGATTCTCTGTCACAGCCTGTTCGATCTCGACGTCGCCGCCGAGGCCCAGATCGTCGGCGAGTTCACCGCGTCGATGAACGAGATCAGCCGACCATCGGGGCTGACCTCCTACCTGCCGCTCTGGGTGCCGACGCCTGAGAATCGCCGGTACAAACGTCTGCTCGACGCGTTTCGGGAGTTCGTCGTCGAATTGATCGACCGTCGTCGGGGCCGAGCCGAGGAGTTCGACGACCTGCTCTCGATGATGCTGGTTGCCGAGGACGATGCGGGCCGAACCATGTCCGAGACGGAGCTTCGCGACCAGATGGTTACGTTCCTGTTTGCGGGCCACGAGACCACGGCGCTGGCGCTGTCCTTTGCGCTCCTCGAAATCGCGAACTCCGATGCGGTCCGTGAGCGTCTCGACGCGGAGTACGAGGCGGTCCTCGACGATCGCGATCCCACCCCGACGACGATGGGCCGCCTCGATGCGACCGACCGGGTAATTCGAGAAGCGCTCCGTCTCTATCCGCCGGCCTACATTCAGTTCCGTCGGGCGACCGAGGACGTCGTCATCGACGGCTACCGGATCCCCGAGGGG
This sequence comes from Halococcoides cellulosivorans, assembly GCF_003058365.1. Lineage (NCBI taxonomy): Archaea > Methanobacteriati > Methanobacteriota > Halobacteria > Halobacteriales > Haloarculaceae > Halococcoides > Halococcoides cellulosivorans. Next base: position 882,640 of record NZ_CP028858.1, read on the forward strand.
ACGCGCATGACGATCCCACAGTTCCACATCCATCGCGACGAGCGCTGGTACGACGACCCCGAGCAGTTCCGGCCCGAGCGCTGGACCGACGAGTTCGAAGACGAGCTACACGATTACGCGTACTTCCCGTTCGGTGGCGGTCCGCGCCACTGCATCGGGATGCGATTCGCGATGATGGAGCTCAAACACGTGTTGCCGGTGCTCCTCCGCCGGGTCGAGTTCGATCTCGTCTCCGATCCGGAGCCGGACCTCGACCCCGCTGCGACGCTGCATCCCGCCGATCCGATCGAGATGCGGATCTCGAAGCGCTGAACCGGCTCGGGCTTCCGCCGTGTGGGTCCCTGCCGATCGCCGTCACTCGTCGGCCAGGACCCGGTGCAACAGCGTCCCTGCCGAGAGGACGACGCCTGCCGCCGTCATGACCGTGACCGTACTGTTGGGGGAGGTATCGAGCCACGAGTCGTCCGACGTGGTTTTCGGCACGGCTGGATCGGAGTCGCTGTCTGGCTTCCTGTCCGCCGGGTCACCGAGGGTCGCATTGTCCGGGGCCAGTGTTCGCTCGGCCGTCACGGGATCCGCGTCCGCTGCCGAGACTGATTCGTTGACGATCACGCCGGGAAACCGGTCCCCGCGATCGACCGTGACCGTCCGGTGACCGTCGTCGATGGAGTCGATCAGGCCGAGTCTCACTGGGCTCGAGGATTGGCTGGGTGGCTGGACTTCCATCCTCACCGACGGAGCGATCTCGACGCCCGTGTGGTCTGCACCCGGATATTTGACGTATCCGTTGGCGTTCGTTCGGAATGCCCCCGGCGCGAGCCCCGACCCACTGGGGTGCGCTCGAAGGTTGAACGGGAGATTCCTGATCGGCGCGCCGTCCGGCGTGACACACTGGATCTGGACGACTTCGGGGGCTGGGAGAGTGAGCGTGCCGACGTCGGTCCAGTCGGATCCCACACGGATCGTCCCGAAATCGTAAATGTCCGGGCGCTGGTTGGGGGTTTCGTGTATTCGCTCCCCATCTGGGATGTCGAAGAAGACCACCTCGTACTCGCCGCTGTCTCGAAGCTCCTGTTCGAATGTCCCGTTTTTGGACAGTGGGCAGAGCCAGCTCTCGAACGGTCTATCGACAGTATAAAACTCGATTCGAGACCCCGAGAGCCCCACGTCCGCCTCTGAGACGACCTGTCCGGTCACCGTCGGGTCGGCTGCCCGGACTGACCCGACCGCCGACACACCGACTGCCGCCCCCACCGTCGCCAGGACCTGCCGTCGAGACAGCATGATGCGGTGATTGTTGCCGAAAGGTTCTAAGCGTTGGCGGTTCCGTTCGGTGGGTGGGTGGGTGGGGGTTCTTCTTTGAGACTGGTCCACAGACCCACGCTGCGTGGAGATCCGAACGATTTTGCCCGCGCTTCCATTCCGATCGCCAATGAGCTACACCATCGGTCTCGTCGGCACGCCCTCGGCCGGCAAGTCCACGTTGTTCAACGCCGCGACGGACAACGACGTCCCCGAGGGTGCGTACCCCTTTACGACGATCGACCCCTCGATGGGCGAAGCGTACGTCCGCGTCGAGTGTGCGGCCCCGGAGTTCGGGCACTCCTGTACCCCGAACCACGGCGTCTGTCGTGACGGCGTCCGCTACGTCCCGACCAAACTCGTCGACGTCGCGGGGCTGGTTCCTGGTGCCCACGACGGCAAAGGCCTGGGCAATCAGTTCCTCACCGATCTCAACGAGGCCGACGTGCTCGTCCACGTGATCGATTTCACCGGCGAGACCGATCTGGAAGGCGAACCAGCCGACGATCACGACCCCCGAGAAGACATCGACGTGCTCGAACACGAACTCGATCAGTGGTATCTCGACATCCTGGAGAAAGGCCTCGAACGGTATCGCTCGGGCTATCACGGGGCCGACGGCGACGTCGAAGACGATCTGGCCGAGCAGATGTCCGCCTTCCAGATCAGTTCGGACGAGATCACACAGGTCATCCTCGGGCAGGGTCTCGATCCCGATCCCGACACCTGGGACGAGGACGATCGTCTCGCTCTCGCGCGGGCGATCCGCACACGGACGAAACCGATGGTGATCGCCGCGAACAAGATGGACACCGCTACTGCCCAGGCCAACTACGAGGCGATCACGACCGATCCCGACTACGAGCACCTCACCGTCGTCCCGGTGTCGGCCCACGCCGAGAAGGCACTCAAGGGCGGGGCCGACGCGGGCGTGCTGGCGTATCGCCCTGGCGACGCCGATTTCTCTGTGACTGGCGATATCGGTGCCGAGCGGCGGGCCGCACTCGACGAGATTCGGGCCTTCCTCGATCGGTTCGGCGGGACGGGCGTCCAGTCGGTGCTCGAAACCGCGCTGTTCGAGGAGTTGGGTGCGATCGCGGTCTTCCCCGGGGCGGAATCGCCGAAACCCGACGGCACGTTCCTCCAGGACTGTTTCGTCCTGCCCGACGGGTCGACCGCCGAGGACTTCGCGTATTTCCTGCACACCGACATCGGCGACGGCTTTCTCCACGCTCACGACGTCCGGTCGAGCCGGCAGATCGCCGCCGATCGGACGCTCGACCACCGTGACGTCGTCGAGATCACGACGACGAACTGAGGGCGTGGGGCGGCGGTCAAAGCGAGACCCCGGCACGACCGGCGAGCACGCTTTTGTCGCTGGCGGGCCACGCGGAGGCATGGTCGAGTACAACGGAGCGTACGACGAGCGCGACTGCGCGGCGTTTCTCGACGAGGCGGTCGTCCCGATGCGCGTGAGCACGCACCGCCCCGACGGGTCGCCCTGGATCGTCACGCTGTGGTATCGCTACCGCGACGGCGTCTTCGAGTGTGCGACCCGGGCCGACGCGGCCATCGTCGACTTTCTCGATCGGGACGATCGGGTCGGGATCGACGTCTCGACGAACACGATTCCGTATCGCGGCGTGCGCGGGACCGGGACGGTGACGATCGATCCCGACGAGGAGTTGGAGGTCCTCGGTGCGCTCGTCGATCGGTACCTCGGTGATCGTGATCACCCGCTCGCGCAGACACTCCTCGACGAGGACCGCGAGGAAGTCTGTCTCCGGATCGACCCCGACGAACTGTTCAGCTGGGACTACTCCGAGCGGATGGAAGCGGCTTGACTGCGGGTGAGTCTCCGGCGGCAGTCGCCGCCCGACTCGGCGGCAGATCGCAGGCATCGACTCCGAGCAGTGACTGCGCTACTGGTCGCAGCGACAGCCGTCTGTGGCCCCGCCCGGCCCACGCACCCGTCGCCAGGCAGTGATCGTGCCTGCCAGGACCCCGAGTGTCAGTGCCGTCACGAGAATCTGGGCGATCGTCCCGCCGAGAGCCGCTGCCGCACCGGCCGAGAGTCCGCCGCCAGCGACGAACGCTGCGGGCGCGGTGAACAGACAGCAGAGACTCGCGACGCCGCCGATCGCCAGGATCGACCGCGTCGACCCGGACTCGTCGCAGGCGTCAGCGGACGACATGATGTCGGATCATAGCGCGAGTCCCCACATCTAATTTTGGGTGCCGGAACCCGACGATCGCCCACAGGCGTCACACCGTCGGCGCTGATAGGCCAGCAGGCCGACGAACGCGACCACGCTGACCGCACCGAGCAGCGGTCGCAGCGGGTCGAAGTGGGTCATCAGCGCCGAGGAACTGAACAGTGCGAGCAGGACGGCGTTACAGATCGGACAGCCAAAGGCCAGGAAGCCGCCGACGACCCCACCGGCGGCGAAGCGGTCACCGATCGGCTCCTCGGCCAGCGTCCGCTGGGAGACGAACGCCCCCGCGAACGCCGCGGTCGCGAACAAAAACAGGTAATCGGCGGGCGTGCGCTCGACCATCCGGACGTAGATCGGGTTCGGGAGCAATCCCGTCACCGTTCCGAACACCAGCCCCGTCACGACGGCGACGCCGACCCCACGAACCAGTGGTGAATCGATCGTCGCCAGTCCGTCCTGCAGTCGTAATCGCAGTGTCATGCGCTCATCCCGTCGATCGCACACGTCCGCGGATCGCCCGCGCGGCCGACGAACACGAGCAGGAGGACGATCCCGCCGAGTCGGAGGAGGTTCCCGTCGAAGGGTAGCGCCGCCATCGCGCCGACGAACCCCAGCGCGCCCAGGACGCCCGCCCCACAACTCGCACACCCGGCGGCGAGCACGCCCGGGACGACTCCCAGCAGCGTCGACGCGCCCGTCTTTCGCGCCCGACCGAGGATCGCGACGGCGTTGGTCACCGCGACCCCGGTCAGGACGGCGTAGCCCGCGACGAGCGCCAGTCCGATCGCCCCCGTGGACAGGTACACCTCCCGGGTCAGGGCGGTGACGGCGTAGAGTATATCGGCCGGATCGCGGGCCACTATCTGGAGCGTGAACTGGGGGAACGTGCTCGACACCAACAGAAGGTACGTCGACAGGCCCCCGATCGCCGCGACCAACAGGCGTCGATCCGACGTGAGCGGGTACGCGAGTCCGTCCCGGAGGTTCCGCGGAAACCTCTCGCCGATCGGTCTGATCCGACTGCTCACGCCGCTAACACCCGCTCGATCGCGTCCGCGACGTTCTCGGCGGGATGGGCCCCGACGAGTGTTCCGGCCGCGTCGGCCTCTCGGTTGTAGATCACGAATCCAGGTGTGCCCTGAATCCCGGATTGCTGGGCCGCGGCGACGTCGGCGTCGATCGACGCCTGGAGCGCGTCGGTCCGGGACTGCCGGCAGTCTTCGACGGCCGCGAGCGGAACGCCCTCGGTCCGTGCGGTCACGTCGGCGAACGTCTCTTCGTCGGCCCACTCCGTCCCAGACGACTGTTCGTCGAACGCTGCGCCGTGCCAGCGCCAGTAGGCGGTGGGCTCCGACGCGGCGACCTGCGCCCAGACACACCGACTCCAGACCGCCGCCGGATCCGAGTACGCGCCGATGTTGGGATAGGAGAGGCCCACGAGCCGCGCCGTCCCGGTATCGACGTACTCCGTCCCGATCGTCGGGAGCGTCTCTGCCTCGAATTTCGCACAGAACGGGCACAGGAAGTCCGTCCAGTAGTAGATGTCCACGGGCGCGTCTGACGATCCGGCGATCGGTCGCCCGTCGAGGCTGACGCCGAACCCGGTCGTCGCCTCGCTGGTGTGGGCCTCGCTCGGCACGTACCGACCGGTCGATCCCGAGCGTGTCGCGACGTAGGCAACCGTGCCCCCGAACGCGAGGATCGACCCGCCAGCAGCGAGTGCTCGGCGTCTCGATAGCTCGCGAGCCATGAGTACGTCTGGTTCGGCTGGCCGACGAATGCCCGTTCCGGTCGTGACAACTGTCGCGCCTCGTCAGTCGCTACTGACCAGCGCGTCGAACCGCTCACGAACTGTCTCCACTTTCGGCTGGGCGTGCATCTGACAGTAGGCGTCGGCGGGGTTCTTTTCGAAGTAGTCCTGGTGCTTATCCTCGGCCCGATAGAAGTCGTCGAGCGGTTCGATCTCCGTCGCGATGGTATCGCTGTACTCCGGGGCGAGCGCGTCGACGTACCGCTGGGCGGCCTCGCGCTGATCGTCGTCGTGATACAGCACGATCGAACGGTACTGTCGCCCGACGTCGGGGCCCTGACGATCGACCTGGGTCGGGTCGTGAATGGCAAAGAAGACCTCCAGCAGGTCGGGATAGGTGACGGTGTCGGGATCGAACTCGACCTGGACGACCTCGGCGTGGTCGGTCCCGCCGCCACAGACCTGGCGATAGGTCGGATCGGGTTCGTCGCCGCCGGCGTACCCCGAGGTCACCGATTCGACGCCCGCGAGTTGCTCGAACGCGGCCTCGACACACCAGAAACAGCCGCCGCCGAAGGTGGCTCGTTCTGTCATACGCTCTCAAAGAGGTCCGGTCCGATGGGCGTGACGGATGCGGCAGGAACTGGGCGGTCGCTGTGGCGGGGGTGGAGTGTGCGCGAAAAACCGATTCGCCGATCAGTGCGATTCGCCGCTCGCACCGCTCGGACGGGCCTTCTCGGAGCCCTTGCCCTTCGAGGAGAGGCCGCGATTCTTCCGCCCGGCCCCGGTCAGGCCGCGCAGCGCGCGTTCGTTCTGGTCGGGCTCACAGATCCAGTTGAGGTCGTCGTCGTTTTCGATCGCCGGATGGTTGGGATCGAGCAGGATGACCTCGAACCACTTCTGCGAGCCGTCCTCGCCCACCCAGTGGGAGTTGAGCACGCGGAGATTGGGGTGGGTCTTGGTGGCGCGCTCCTCGGCGACGCGCTGGAGGTTCTTCCGGCGGGTGATGCGCGTGACGCCCTGTCGTTTGGAGCGTCGCCCGGCGGTGAATCGCTCCTTGCGGGCGCTGCCCTTGCGGACGCTCGCGCGAACGACCACGACGCCCTGTTTGGCCTTGTAGCCCTGCGAGCGTGCCTTGTCCAGGCGGGTCGGGCGCTCGATGCGCTCGATCGAGCCCTGATCGCGCCAGCGCTGCTGTCGTTCCCACTGCAACTGTGCCACTTTGCCGTCGTCCGGGTTCTGCCAGGCCTCCCGGATGTGTGCGTAGACGCTTTTCGCCATGGTTTCACCACGGGCGTTCGTGGTTCAGTCCGTCCGGATCGCCCGTCGGGACCACATTCCGGCCTGCGAGAGCAGGTGCCCGCTGGTAGCCCGCCGACCAACGAGTTGTCCAATCGTTCCCGTCCCGGGGGTTAAGGCTATCGGGTTCGACCGCTCGGGCGGTCAATAGAGCGACCCCCTGGGGGTGCTGACGAGTCCCGAAGGGCAGGCTTTTCCCGGCGGCCCCCGACCGTCCGAGTATGCAGGGCAACCTTCCGCCTGAAGCACAAGAGAAGATCGAGGAACTGCAGGATCTCCAGGAGACCGCCCAGGAGGTCGCAACCCAGAAACAGCAGGCCGAGACCGAACTCACCGAGGCTCAGAACGCACTCGACGCGCTCGACGACGTCGATTCGGGCGCCGCGATGTACAAGCGGATCGGTGAACTCCTCGTCGAAACCGAGTACGACGACGCCGAGGAGACTCTCGAAGAGAAAGTCGAGGATCTCGAAGTCCGCGTCGAGACGCTCGACAAACAGGAAGAGCGCGTCCAAGAGCAGTTCGAGGAGCTCCAGGGCGACCTCGAAGAACTGCTCGGCGGGATGGGCGGCGGCATGGGTGGCGGCCCGCCGCAGGGTCCCGGCGGCGCACCCCCGGGCGCGGGCGGCCCCGGCGGCGACTAGGATGACCGACGGGGGGACGGACGCGACGGCTGCCGTAACGGCCGCCGCGGACGCCGCTCACGAGGTCGTCTTCTCGCGATACGATCGCACCGACGTCGACGACGTCGACGTCACAGTCAGCTTCGAGGACGACGAGCTCACCGTCGAGGTGATCCTCGAAGCCCCCGGCGACGCCGACCGCGTCGCTGACGACGCCGCGCTGGCGGCCCGGTCGGCTGCCGACGACCTGCTGGATTGACCGAAATCTTTCAGGTCCGCTCTCGCTTTTCGCCGGCGGTGACCTTTAGACAGTGCCACACGAACGGTTGGCATGGCACACGAGGCCGTCGTCGAGGGCGTGGGGGTTGGCGTCGGCGAGGAGGGCAGCGGCGCACCGGTCGTGATCCTCGAAGCCCGCGAGGAGTTCGTCCCGATATTCGTCTCCTCGGATCAGGCCCAGTCGATCCAGCTCGCCCTCGCGGGCGAACCGTTCGAGCGCCCGCTGACTCACGACCTCCTCGTGGATATGGTCGCGGAGTTCGGCGCGGCGATCGATCGCGTTCGGATCGACGACCTAGCGGACGGCACCTACTACGGGAAAATCGACGCCGAACAGTACGACGAGGGCGATGCGACGCCCGCGGTGTTCGACGCGCGCCCGAGCGACGCCATCGCCATCGCGCTCCGGGTCGACTGTCCGATCGTGCTCGGAGATGGGGTCATCGACGAGGCGGGCCGCCCACCCGAGGCGTTCGAGGATCCCGACGGCTTCGACGCCTGAGGACGGGCGGATCCCCAGGGTCAAATAGCTCCACCGCCGACCTCCGTTCGATGGACTATCGGGCGGTGCTGTTCGATTACGACGGTGTGATCGCGACGCCCTCGCCGCACGACGTGCTCGTCGCGGGCACGCGAGCGGGCTGTCGGGCGGCGGGCATCGACCCATCGCCCGAGACGGTCGAATCGCTCGTCGCGGGCGTCACCGTCGCGGACCTTCGAGCGGTCGCGGACCGGCACGGCGTTCACCCCGGTCGGCTCTGGTTTCACCGTGATCGACACTCCTCGCGCGCCCAGCGCGGGGCCCGCCGGGCCGGGTGGGTGACGCCCTATCCCGACCTGGACGGTCTCGACGCGCTCGCCGACGCGGGCGTTCACCTCGGGGTGGTCTCGTCGAACCAGCGCCAGACCGTGCGATCGGGCCTCGCGGATTTCGGCCTCGCGGATCGGTTCGTGACGGTGCACGCGCGACCGCCGACGATCGCGAGCCTCTCACAGAAAAAGCCCGCGCCGGACTACCTCGACCGGGCGATGGCCGCTCTCGATGTCGAGCCGAGCGAGACGCTGTTCGTCGGTGATCGCAACGGCGATATCAGGGCTGCCCACGCCGCGGGCGCGGACGCTTTCTTCGTCCGGCGCGAGCACCGCGCCGACTATGCGCTCAGCGACGACCCGGAGTACGAACGGGCGGACCTTCGTGACCTCCCCGCGATCGTCGGCGTCGAAAATTAGTCGTCCGCCGGCACGGCGTCGTCGGGCACGCCCAGTCGATCGATCGCGTACAGCATCGCCTCGACCGACGCGCGCGTGATGTCCGAGTCGCTCTGGGCGACGGTCACCGATCGGTCGCCGCGGGACATCGTCACTTCGACGGTGACGACCGCGTCGGTCCCACCGGTGATCGCGTCGACGTGATAGGAGTCGAGTGCGGCCGCGGCGGCGTGGCCCGCGAGCGCCTCCTCGACCGCCGAAATCGCGGCGTCGACTGGGCCCGTCCCCGTCGCGGAGACCGGATCGCGCTCGTCGCCGTCGACCGAAATCACGACCGTCGCCGTCGGCGTCCCGACGCCCGCGACCGTCGTCAACTCGACGAGTTCGACCCGGCGCTCGTGGGTCTCGCCGGTGGCCTCCTCGGCGATGGCGAGCAAGTCGGCGTCGGTGACGCGTTTGTCCCGTTCGCCCAACTGTTTGACGCGCTGGAAGACCGCTTCGAGTTCGTCGTCGTCCACCTCGACGTCGTGTTCTTCGAGCGCGGCCCGCACGCCCGATCGGCCGGCATGTTTGCCCAGCGCCAACCGACGCTGGCGGCCCACCGTCTCGGGTGGATAGGGCTCGTACATCGCGTCGTCTTTGAGCGTTCCGTCGGTGTGGATCCCCGACTCGTGAGTGAAGGCGTTCTCGCCCACGACGGCCTTGTTCGGCGGGAGGTCGATCCCCGTCGCGGCGGCGACCGTCTGGGCGAGCTCGTAAACCTGTTCGAGCGCCATCGTCTCGATGCCGTACCCGTGGGCGAGCGCGATCGCGACCTCTTCGAGTGCGACGTTGCCCGCGCGCTCGCCGATGCCGCCGATCGTGCCGTGGACCATGTCTGCGCCTGCGGCGAGGCTCACGAGGACGTTCGTCACCGCGAGGCCCAGGTCGTCGTGGGTGTGCGTGCTCACCGGCCCCAACTCGGCAAGTCGCGAGACGTACGCGAGCGTCCGATCGGGCGTGGCGTGGCCGACGGTGTCGGCATAACAGATCCGGTCCGCGCCCGCGTCGATCGCCGCGCCGAGCAGGTCTTCGAGGTAGTCGGGATCGGCCCGCGAGCCGTCCTCACCGATCACCTCGACCCAGAGATCGTGATCGGTGGCGTACTCGACGAGTTCGACGGTCTGCTGGCGGTTCTCCGCCCACGAGGTCGCGACTTTCTCGCGGACGTGGCGATCGCTGGCGGGCACGACGAGGTTGATCCCGTCGACCCCACAGCCCATCGCCTGGTCGATGTCCCGTTTGACACCTCGGGTGAAACTCGTCACCGTCGCGTCCAGATCGAGGTCGGCGACGCGCGCGATGGTCTCGCGTTCCTGCTGGCCGGTTGGGGCGCTGCCCGCCTCGATCACGTCGATGCCGGCGTCGTCGAGCCCGCGAGCGATGTGCGCTTTCTCGTCGGCGGACATCGAGACGCCCGGGGCTTGCTCGCCGTCGCGCAGCGTGGTATCCAGCAACTGTACCTTAGAGAGCTCCGACAGCGCGCGCGTGTCCGGGTGGCGACCGAACAGCGCGGTATCGGGTCCGTTATCGCCCGAGAATTTCGCGGCCAGCCGCCGTGAGGCGACTTCCTCTATCCTCCGAATCGGGAGACTGCGTCATCGTACCCCAACAGTGGGGACCATCCGTTGAATACTGTTTCGGGTCCGGCCGATTCGGTGGGGACCGATCGGAATTGATTCGGCCCCGCGGTCGATGGTGGCGTGCATGCCCGACGAGCTCACCCGACTCGCCGCTCGAACGCCCGAACCGCCCGCCGCGGCCGGCAACGCGGCGGACGACGCGGTCCAGGCCGTCGGCATCGGACCGGGCGCTCGTGAGTACCTCCTTGCGGCCGCCGAGCGCCACATTCGGACTGCCGACGTGGTCGTGGGCTTCGAGAGCGTCGTGGACTATGTCGCCGACCTGCCGACGGGCGACGTGCTCACCTGTGGCTACGACGACCAGCACGCGACGCTCGATCGGTTCGCCGAGCGGGTCGCGGCGGGCGAGGACGGCACGGCCGTCCTGATGGGCGACCCCAACCACTCGGGCTATCAGTTCCTCGGCCGGGTCGAGGACGCTGTCGACACTCCCGTTCGAGTCGTGCCCGGGATCTCCTCGATCCAGGTCGCCGCGAGTCGCGCCCGAACGCCCATCGAGGACAGCCGATTCGTCACGCTGCACCGACGCGGGACGCTGGACGAGGAGCGCGCGACACTTCGGCAGGCAGTCGGAGAGGACCACTTGCTCGTGATCCCGCGGCCGTACGACTGGATGCCCGGCGACGTCGCTGGCGATCTGATCGACCACGGGGCCGATCCCGGCCTCGACGCGCTGGTCTTCGAACACCTGACCCACGAGGCCGAACGGCGTCACGACACGACGCTGGGCGATCTGGCGGGCCACGCGGGCGGCGACGGGCCCGACGACTCACCGTTTTCGGATCTGTCGATACTCGTGGTCCGGGCCGAGTGATTACGACTCAGGTCGGACCGTCCGCGGTGAGAAACTCCCAGGCGTCGTAGACCAGCGCGACCGCGAGCAACAGCGTGATCGCGATCGCGGATCGCCGGCGCGTGCGGACCGCTTCGACGGCGGCGATCGCGAGCGCAATCACGAAGGTTGCGTGATCTGGCTGAGCGAGGTGAGCGAGCACGCGCCTGGTCATCGATCGCTCGCGTCTCGACCGCGGACGAACTCGTGGGGCACGAGATCGTCGAACGGCTGGTCGGCCAGCCACTCGACGAGCGCGACGAGTTCGTCGCTGGCGGCCTCGAACAGGCGCTCGCCGATTTCGGCCGAGGCCTGGGTCTGATCACCGAGCACACCGCTCGCGGTGTTGTCGATCGAGTCGTAGAACGTGCGCGCGCCGTGGACGCGTCCGACCGACGCTTCGACCTCGACGAGGCCCTCGTCGCGGGCCCAGTCGATGCGGTCCTCGTGGACCAGATCGGGGTGGAGATGCTGGATCAGCGCGGTCTCTTTGGGCCCGCCGTGTGGCCCGGGATTCTCGAAGGCCTCCTCGATGAGGTCCGGAATCGACTCGTTCCACATCCACTCGATCGCATAACAGACCTCGTCGTTGCGCAGCGTGTGCCCCACTTCGCGGAGGTGATCGACGTTCCCGCCGTGGGCGTTGACGTAGACCACGCGTCGAATTCCCTGATCGGCGATCGAGCGGGTGATGCTCTCGACGTACGCCCGAAAGGCTGCGGGCGAGGCCGACAGCGTCCCCGGGAACTGGCGGTGATGGCGACTCATGCCGATCGGGATCGTCGGCGTGACGATCGCGTCGGTCCGGTCGCACGCCGCCCGGGCGAACGCCTCGGCGATGAAGTGATCGGTGCCCTCGGGGAGGTGCGGGCCGTGCTGTTCGGTCGATCCCAGCGGGACGAGCGCGACGGGGTCGTCGTCGAGGTGGTCGCCCACGTCCGGCCAGGTCGTGTCGGCGAGTTTCATAGTCGTTCCAATCGCCCGAGAGAGAAGAATGCACGGGCGGTCGCCGCCCGTCGGGGCGGACGTGATCGACTGACCTACAGGTCCTTGCCGCCGTTGACGTCGATCACTTCGCCCGTAATAAACGAGGACTTCTCGCTCGCGAGGAAGCCGACGACGTCGGCAATCTCCTCGACGGTACCGTACCGGCCCAGCGGCGTGTCACTTTTGACGGCCTCCTCGATATGCTCGGGGATGTCCGCGAGCATGTCCGTCTCGACGAAGCCCGGCGCGACACAGTTCGCCGTCGACCCGGAGCGTGCGAATTCGAGCGCGAGCGTCCGGGTGAACCCGAAGATGCCCGCCTTCGCCGTCGCGTAGTTCGCCTGGCCCTGGTTGCCGTCCTTGCCGATGATACTGGAGATGTTGATCAGACGCCCCTCGTCGGCCTCGACGAGGTCGTCGTAGAGCGCTTGCGTACAGTGAAAGGCCCCGTCGAGGTGGACGTCCAGCACGGTGTCCCACTCCTCGTGGGTCATCTCCTTGAAGAAGGTGTCCTGGTTGACGCCCGCGTTGTTGACGAGCACGTCGACGGGCCCGAACGCCTCGTGGGTCCGATCGGCCATGGCCTCGACGGCCTCGACGTCGGTCACGTCAGCCTGGACCGCGATCGCCTCGCCACCGGCCGCTTCGACGCGCTCGACGGTCTCGGCGGCCGAATCTTCCGACTGGCGGTAGTTGACGACGACGTTCCAGCCGCGCTCGCCGAATTCGACGGCAATTCCGCGTCCGATGCCCCGCGACGCGCCGGTGACCACACAGGTGTTTGACGTCACGACGTGTCGGCGTCGGCGGTTCCGGACCTAAAGCGTTTCCCCATGCAGCGGTACAGTAATTCTATGGCATTATATTCCTTATATTGTTGCGCTAGTGGGATTCGTAAGTTTAATAAGTTTTTGAACGTCTCGTAATATCTCGAAAAATCAAATGTTTGTATCGAGAACTACAGCAGAGTATTGCGGACGGCCAAAGATTGAATGGGGGTCACGAACTACCTGGGATTGGTAGTCGGTCACACGATCTGCCAGCCGAGCGGACGACCGCGAGAGACCCACCATGTCAGGACGGACCGACCAGATCCGCCGAAGCGTCGAGGTCGAGTACTGGGTGATCGACGACGAGGGGCGACTCACGGACCCTGGCCCCGCGATCGACGCACCGGGGGCCGAACGCGAGTTCGTCGACCCGATCCTTGAGATCAAGACCACACCCTGCGACGGCCCCCGAGAACTCCGGGAGGAACTGTACGAGCGCATCGAGAGGGCCGTCACGCTGGCCGACGAGGCGGATCGACACCTCGTCCCACTCGCGACGCCGCTCCAGACCGCGGGATCGATCACCGAACTCCCCGCCGACCGCACGCGGATCCAGAACGCCGTCGTCGGTGACGCGTTCGGGTGGGTCCGGCGGTGTGCCGGCACACACGTCCACGTCGAGCAGACGCCCGGCGCCGCAGCCGACCAGCTGAACGCGCTGATCGCACTCGATCCGGCGCTCGCGCTGGTGAACTCCGCGACCCACGCTCGTGGCGAGCGCATCGCCGCCGGCGCGCGGTCGGTCTGCTATCGCCGGCGGGCGTACGACGCGATGCCCCACCAGGGCCGACTCTGGCCGTACGTCACCGACACCGACGAGTGGGAACGCCGTGTCGAGCGCCGCTACGAGGAGTTCATCACGGCCGCCCACGAGGCCGGCCTCGACCGCCACTCGGTCGAGGCCGCCTTCGACCCCGAGAGTGCGATCTGGACGCCCGTGCAGTTGCGGCCCACCTTCGGCACCGTCGAGTGGCGCTCGCCCGACACGGCGCTCCCGAGTCAGATCTGTGCGCTGGCCGATCAGGTCGCGTCGGTCGCCGCCCACGCCGGCCGGGGCCCCGTCGAGGTCGGCGGCGAGACCGGCCACGTCACGAGCGAGGGGATCGTTCTGCCCGCCTTCGACGCCCTCCTCGAACGCCTCGACGCCGCCATCGAGACCGGTCTCGACGACGTGGTCGTCCGCCAGTATCTCGACGAGATGGGGTTCGATCTGTCTGCGTTCGACCCGATCGCCGCCGCGTTGCCCGATCGCGAGACGATCACGGTCGAACAGGCGCGTGCCCTCCGCCTTGAGTACGCCGACCGACTCCGGGCGGATCTCGAACGGGTGCAGCCGACGCTCGCCGACGACTGACTACGGGGCGAGGACCGAACGATCCTGGGACCGACCACCACGACCGCGGGTTTTTGCTCGCGCACACCTAGCTAGTCCCGATGGCAGAGTCGGCGCGCGGGGATCCGGCGGCGTTCGCGGCGCTCGGTGAGCGCGTCCGCCGGGCGCTGTCCGATCGGGGCTTCGAGACACCGACGGAGCCCCAGCGCAAAGCGATCGGGCCGATCGCCAACGGCGAGCACACCCTCGTCGTCGCGCCGACGGGGACGGGCAAGACCGAGACCGCGATGCTCCCGGTGTTCGACGCGCTCGCCGGCACATCTCGATTCGGCATCGGCGCGCTCTACGTCACGCCGTTGCGCGCGCTCAACCGGGACATGCAGGATCGCCTGGAGTGGTGGGGCGAGCGGCTGGATCTCGACATCCAGGTGCGTCACGGTGACACGAGCGATTACCAGCGCCGCAAACAGGCGACCGACCCGCCGGACGTCCTCGTGACGACGCCGGAGTCGCTGCAGGCGATGCTCACCGGCGAGCGCATGCGCGAGGCGCTTGCGGACCTGTCTCATGTGGTCGTCGACGAGGTCCACGAACTCGCGGCCTCGAAGCGCGGGGCCCAACTCGCGGTCGGCCTCGAACGCGTCCGCGAAGTCGCGGGCCCCTCTCAGCGGATCGGCCTCTCGGCGACCGTCGGCGATCCCGACGCTGTCGGGGCCTTTCTCACCGGTGATCGGGGCTGTCGCGTGGTCGAGATCGACGTGGGGTCGCGACTCGCCGTCGAGGTGGTCCAGCCCGACCCCACCGATCGCGACGAACGCGTCGCCGCCGCGATCGGGACCGACCCCGAGACCGCGAGTCACGTCCGCGTGATGGCCGACCGCGTTGCGGACAATCGTGGGACGCTCATCTTCGTCAACACGCGCTCGACCGCCGAGGCGCTCGCGGCCCGGTTCGCCCGCCTGGCCGACAGCGACGCCGGGCCCGACATTGGCGTCGGCGTCCACCACGGCTCGCTCGCCCGCGAGGCCCGCCACGATGTCGAAGACACGTTCAAGGCGGGCGATCTCGACGGCCTGATCTGTACGTCCTCGATGGAACTCGGGATCGACGTGGGTCACGTCGATCACGTCGTCCAGTATCGCAGTCCACGCGAGGTCCGCCGCCTGCTCCAGCGCGTGGGGCGCGCGGGCCATCGTCGCGATCAGGAATCGCGCGGAACGGTCGTCACCGATCGACCGGAAGACTCCCTGGAAGCGCTCGCGATCGGGCGACGCGCCCACGCGGGACTGGTCGAACCCGCGAAGATCCACCACGGGAGTCGCGACACGCTCGCCAACCAGGTCGCGGGCCTCGTCATGGACTTCGGTGAGATCGAGGCGGGACGGGCCTACGAGATTCTCACTCGCGCGACGCCGTTCGCTGACGTCGACCCCGAGACGGTGCGAGCGATCGTCCGCCAACTCGCGCGCAATAACGTCGTCTGGCTGGAGGAGGACGCCGACCTCATTTCGAAGCGATCGGGGACCTGGCAGTACTTCTACGAGAACCTCTCGATGATCCCCGACGAGGCGACCTACGACGTGCGCGACCAGACTGCGGGCCGCCAGGTCGGGACGCTCGACGAGGAGTTCGTCCGCCAGTCGGCGACGCCCGGGACGACGTTCGTCCAGCAGGGCAAACTCTGGCGGGTCGCCGAGGTCGACGACGACCGCGAGACGGTGACGGTGACGCCGATCGAAGACCCCGGTGGCGACGTGCCCGCCTGGACGGGCCAGGAGATTCCCGTCCCCGAACCGGTCGCCCGCGAGGTCGGGGAACTCCGCCGGGTCGTCACCGACCAGTATGGAGACGGCGGCACGACCGCGGCCATCGCCGCGGACCTGGCCGATCGGTATCCCGCCAGGCCGACGACGATCGAGCGCGCGATCGCCGATCTGAGCGAACAGTCCGCCCCTGTCCCCTCCGATCGGACGATCACGATCGAGGGGTCCGGTCGGGAAATCTCGATCGTCGCGCACCTGGGCCACCTCGGTGCGGCGGCGCTCGGCCGGATCGTCGCCGCGCTGCTCGGCCAGCAGACCGGGAGTTCGATCGGGATGGACGCCGACCCGTATCGGATCGACCTCGAACTCCCGCCGCGGGCCGACGTGACCGACGTGCGTCGCGTCCTCGAGGAGACCGACCCCGATCACGTCCGCCCCCTCCTGGAGTTGAGCGTCGAGGGTGCGGACGCGCTCGCCTTCCGCCTCCAGTCTGTCGCGCGCACGTTCGGCGCACTCAAAGACTGGCGCACGAGCGGGTCGGCCCGGATCGGTGGCGAGCGCCTCCACGACGCCTTCGAGGACTCGCCGATCTACGAGGAAGCCATTCGCGAATTCTTCCACGAGGAACTCGACGCCGACGCGGCGAGCGACGCGCTTCGTGCGATCCAGTCGGGCGAGCGCGATCTGGCGATCGTCGGCGAGCACACCCCGATCGGGACCGCGGGTCGGGACGGATACAGCGAGTTCCTCCGGCCCGAGGAGGCCGACGCCGACGTGATCGAGACGCTCAAAGACCGCCTCGCAGAGGACGAGATCCGCCTGTTCTGTGTGCACTGCGAGGAGTTCGAACGGCGCAAGCCCATCAAGCGCGTGCGCGACCAGCCCGAGTGTCCCCAGTGTGGCTCGACCCGAATCGCGGCCTGTAACCCCTGGGACGAGGCGACGCCCGCCGCAGTGCGCGCGACCGAGAAAGATTCCGAGCAACAGCGCGCGACTCGACAGGCGTTCCGCCGGGCCGATCTGGTCCAGAGCCACGGGAAACGCGCGGTGATCGCGCTCGCGGGCCGGGGTGTCGGGCCCGAAAACGCCGCCCGCATCATCAACAAGTGGCGCGAGGACGAGACCGAATTCTATCGCGACATTCTCGACCGCGAACGCGAGTACGCCCGGACGAAATCGTTCTGGGACTGAATCGTCGCGGATCGGGACCGATCCGGGCGGGCCGCGAGTACCGATAACCGGGTTGTATTGGTAACTGATAAGGCCGCGCGTTGCCGAACCCCGCCAATGTCTGGGACCGATGACCTTCTCGAAATCGGGGAGCCGATCGTCGACGCGATCGTCGACCATCCGATGGTCGCCCGACTGGGGGATGGCACGCTCGACACCGCGCCGTTCGAGTACTGGGTGCGCCAGGACTACGTCTACCTGATCGAGTACTCGCGCGTGTTCGCCCACGGCGCGGCGCGAGCGCCGGACCTCCAGCGCATGGGCCGGTTCGCGGGACTGCTGGACGCGACGCTCAACACCGAGATGGATCTCCACCGGGCCTACGCCGCGGAGTTCGGGATTAGCGAGGCCGAGCTCGAAGCGACCGAGCCGTCGCCGACCACGCAGGCGTACACCGACTTCCTCGTCCGGACGGCCGCGGCGCGGCCCTTTGGCGAGACCGTCGCCGCCCTGTTGCCCTGCATGTGGGGGTTCAACGAGACCGCCGAGCGCCTGGCCGCCGACGGCCTGCCAGAGGACGAACGGTACGCCGAGTGGATCGAGACCTACAGCGGCGAGGAGTTCGCCGAGTTGACCGAGTGGTGTCTCGACTTGACCGACGAGGTCTGGGCCGCGGCGACAGAGAGCGAGCGCGAGCGGTATCGCGACCGCTTCGAGACCTCGATGCGCTACGAGTATCGGTTCTGGGACGCGGCCTGGCGCGAAGAGGAGTGGTCGGTGTGAGTCCTGCCGATCCCGCATCCGTCGATTCGGCCACGATCGATCCGGCGACGTTCGACCCCGAAACCCAGCGGTTCAGCGACTGGTGTCGCGAGCGGGTCGGGTCGGACTGGACCGCCGCGACCGAGCACCGGTTCACCGAGCGTCTGCACGCGGACACGCTCGACGACGCCGCGTTCCGTCGCTATCTCGTCCAGGATCGCGCCTTCCTCGCCGATCTGGTGGGCACGTTCGGCCACGCGGTCGGCGAGGCCCCATCGATGGCCGCGAAAGGCCGCCTCACCGACTTCCTGGGCGTGTTGACCGACGACGAGAACGACTTCTTCCAGCGGGCGTTCGACGCGCTCGACGTTCCCGAATCCGAGCGCGCCGATCCACCGCGAGCGCCCGTCACGCGAGCGTTCGCGGACCTCCTCGCGCGGGCCCGACAGACCGGTGGGTACGCCGCAACGCTCGCGGTGCTGGTCCCCGCGGAGTGGGTGTATCTCGACTGGGCGCGAGCGGGCGAGTCCCGGCCCGAGCGGTGGTATCTCGACGAGTGGGTCGCGTTGCACGACACCGACGCGTTCGCCGACTTCGTCAGCTGGCTCCGCGCGGAGTTCGACCGCGAGGCGGCAGTCGCCGCGCCCGCTCGCCAGCGCCAGTGCGCCCGCCTGTTCGGCCGGACGGTCGAACTGGAAGTCGCCTTCTTCGAGGCGGCGCTGGCACCCGACAGTGAGGCGGTCGCCGCGCTCACCGGGGGTGGGCAGCGATGGTGACGACGACGCTCGCCCTCGGCCTGACGCTGGCCGTGCTGGTCGGCTTCACCGGAGTCGGCCTCTGGGCGGGCCGTGGTGGCGTCACCACTGCGGAGGCACTCATCAGCGCGCGAAACTCGACGGGGCCGCGCCGGACGACCGCGACGCTCGTCGCCTCCGTGATGGGCGTCTGGATCCTCCTGGCCGCGCCGGAGGCGGGCGCGAGCTTCGGGATCGCCGCCGTGGTCGGCTACGCCATCGGAGAGGCGCTCCCGATGGCCGCCTACGCCAAACTCGGGCCGCGGATCCGGTCGGTCATTCCCGAGGGTCACAGCCTCACCGAGTACGCTCACGCCCGCTACGGCCCTGCGATGTACCTGTTCGTCCTGCTGGTGAGCGGACTCTACATGTTCGTGTTCGTCGCGGCCGAACTGACGGGGATCGCGAGCGCGCTCAGCCTCGTCGCCGACGTGCCACAGTATCAGACCGCGATCCTCGTCGGCGGGTTCGTCCTGCTGTATACCAGCCACGGCGGGCTTCGGGCGTCGATCGTCACCGACTCGGTCCAGGCCGTACTCGTCGGACCACTGTTGGTCGCGACGCTGATCGGGGCCGTGCTCGCACTCGGCGGGCCCGGTGCGATCGTCACGACCGTCCAGACGAGCCAGCCCCACCTGCTCGATCCGGGGTTCTGGCCGGGGTTGCAGTTCGGGCTGGCGCTGGCCTTTGCGATCCTCGGGGCGGAACTCATCAATCAGACCTGGTGGCAGCGGATCTACGCCGGCCGGGACGACGCGACCGTCCGGTCGGGGTTCCAGCGCGCGACGGTGCTCAATGGGCTGATCGTCTTCGTCGCCGCGCTCTTTGGCATCCTCGCGGTCGCGGGGGCGGACATCGTTACCGATCCGACGAGCGGGGCGTACAACGCCGACATCGCGCTGTTCGTCCTGCTCGAAACGGCCTTCCCCGAGTGGATCGCGCTCGCGGTCGTCTTGCTCGCGCTCGTTCTCGTCATGAGCTCGACCGATTCGTTGTTCAACGCGCTCGCGAGCGTCGTCACGGCCGACCTGCCACGCGTCATGGACGCGCCCGACGACCGAACGCTCCGAATCGGCGCTCGACTGCTCACTGTGATCGTCGCGCTCGCGGCGATCTACGTGAGTCTTCGCGCTCGCAGCGTCTTGCGACTCTTCTTCCTCGCAGACCTGCTCGGGGCAGCGGTCGCCGTACCACTGCTGTATGGCCTCTACTCCCGAGCGCTCACCGGACGGGGCGCGCTCGTAGCCAGTCTGTGCGGGCTTGCCGTCGGACTAATCTTTTTCCCGGATTTCGCAGGCCTCGTCAGATCGATCCCCGTGTTGGGCTCAGTGCTGCCCGCGCCGGACCAGCTGTACTTGCGGGCGTTCGGTGGGGCCTTCCTGACCTCGTCAGTCGCAACAGTCGTCGCCGCGCGGGTCAGTTCAGCGACGTTCGATCACGACATGCTGGCCACCGAGATTCGACGGCTCGACGACACCGCGACCGACGGCGGCACCGATCGCGAGGCGTAATTCGATTCTGGCCGCGATCGTGTTCGGACATCGACGGATTGTGGCGAAAAACCGGTATTACTGGCTGGTACTACCGAGTGCAACACGGTTATTTGTCTTCACGCTAAGTCGGCTGCAATGAGTACAGAAACAGCGGAGAGCGGCGGTCTGAGTCTCGGATCGATTCGATCGCTGCTCGACGACATGGGCCCATCGTGGGTCGCCGGTGCGATCGCGGCGGGGCCAGCGTCGATGGGGAGCCTGCTCGCCGCCGGGGCGGGATTCGGGTACAGCCTGCTCTGGGTGGTCGTGCTCTCGGCGCTCGCGGGCGCGGTCTCGCAGTATCTCGCGATGCGACTCGGCCTCCTCACCGAACGCGGGATCGTCGGCGTCGTCGAGGACTCGCTGGGCGAGGGGTGGGCGTGGCTGCTGGTTGCCGACGCGGTGCTCGCGGCGGGCGTCGCCCAACTCGTGATCATGAAGACCGTCGCGAGCGTCTCCGCGACGATCACGGGCGTCGACGCCCGTGTCTGGGGGCTGGTCTGGGGGATCGTTCTCGCGGCGGGGCTCGCGGGTCGTGGCTATCGATTCCTCGAACTGTTCGCCAAGGTCGTCGTCTCGCTGGTCGTCGTCCTGTTCGTCGCCTCACTGTTCGTCGTCCCGATCGACGTCGGCGCTGCGGCGACGGGACTGATCCCCTCGCTGCCCGGCGGGAGCGCGCTCGCGGCGGCGGGTATCGTCGGCGGCGCGGTCCACATCACGCTGATCACGATGCACTCGTACACGATGCGAGCCCGGAATTGGACCGAGCGTGACTACGATCTGGCGACCGCCGACGTCGGCCTCTCGATGATCGTCGCGTTCGGGCTGTACAGTCTCGCGATCTTCCTGGTCGCCGCGAGCGTGCTCAGCCAGGGTGACACCGGGACCGCACTCGGCGCGGCGAAAGCACTCGGCCCGATTGCGGGCGAGAACGCCCAGTGGCTGTTCCTCATCGGTCTCGCTGGCGCGGCGGTCTCGACGCTCGGTGGCAACACGATCGTTCCCCCGTTTCTCGTCGCAGACAAACTCGGCTGGGGCACCGACGTGAGCGACTCCAGATATCGCTGGCTACTCGTCGCCGTCGCCGGGCTGTCGATCCCCGGCGCGTTCATCCCCGGATCGATCATTCCACAACTCTTGCTCATCCTCGCGGTCGGGACGGTCGGAACGCCGTTCGCGATCGCCATCGTGCTCTTCTTGCTGAACTCCGACGCCGTCCCGCGACCACCGTCGATGTTCGCGAACGCCGGTGGGATCGCCCTCCTCGGCGTCACCGGAATCCTCGCCGCGAACTTCGTTCGCGAGCAAGTCGCCGGCGGCATCGCCCCACTGTCGGGGGCCGTGCTCGCGTTTGCACTGCTCGTCGCGCTCGCGACGGTCGCCCTCGGCGGGAAGTTCGCCGTCGAGGAACTGGCCGACACCTGAACCCGCAACTATCACGGTCCCGAACGCACCGGAAAGAACGGGTACTGACCCAATACTCTTGGAGGTGGTGGGTGAATGACCGTCTGTATGGCACGAACTGGCGACGCCGCCCCCGACTTCTCGGCACCGCTCGCGAACGGCGACATCGAGTCGTTCATGCTGTCCGATCGTCTCGCCGACGAGGCCCCGATCGTCCTTGCATTCTTCCCCGGCGCATTCACGTCGGTCTGCAGCCACGAACTCAACGAACTCCAGGCCCGTCTGGACGAGTTCGAGGACGCTGGCGCGACGCTGTACGGCCTCAGCGTGGACTCGCCGTTCGCCCTGAACGCCTTCCGGGAGGACCTCGGCGTGGAGTTCGGTCTCCTGAGCGACAACGAGAGCGAGATCGTCCAGGACTACGACGCCGCGATGGACTTCGACGATCTGGGCGTCTACAACGTCGCGAAGCGATCGGTGTTCGTCATCGACGCGTCCGGCGAGATCACCTACGACTGGGTCAGCGACGACCCCGGCGTCGAACCCGACTACGACGAGGTGGTCGCGGCGGCCGAAGAGGCTGGGGCCCCGGCGGCCGAGTGAGCGCCGATCGGGCGATTCGAACGATCGATCGCACCGAGTGATCGAACTGCGGTGGCTGGCCGTTCGACCACCGTCGGCCCTTTGGTCGTCGGTCGGTAACTCCCGATCATGAGTCAGGACGCCGGCGAGACCGGCCGGACCTACGAGCCTGCGGCGACACACGCCTTTCCCGACGAGCGTGTCAATCGTGTGCTGGAGTATCTCGATGCGGACGACGAAATCCAGGCCTATCTCGAGGCTCAGAACGTCAACCCCGTCACGCGCAAGGGGTACAACGACCACGGCCCCACCCACATCTCGATCGTCAGGAATCGCGCGCTCTGTCTGTACGACCTGCTCAAAGACGCCGACGTCGCCTTCAACGGCGCCCGCGATCAGGGGCTGAGCGAGGCCGATGAGGCGGTCATCGTCGCACTCGCGGCGACACTCCACGACATCGGCCACGTCGTCCATCGTGACGGCCACGCGCTGTATTCGATCCCGCTCGCCGCGGACGTCCTCGATCGGGTGCTCGCGGATCTCCCCTTTTACGACGTCGCCGAGAGCGTCCGGATCAAGGGTGAAGTGCTCCACGCCATCCTGGGTCACGACACCGACCAGCGCCCACTGACGACCGAGGCGGGTGTCGTCCGGGTCAGTGACGCCCTCGACATGGAAGAGGGCCGCTCGCGGATGCCCTACGAGCACGGCAGTCGGGGGATCAACACGGTCTCCAGCCAGGCCATCGAGCGCGTCAATCTCCGTGCGGGCGACGACTCGCCCGTCCTCGTCGAAATCGAGATGACCAACGCCGCCGGGGTCTATCAGGTCGACAATTTGCTGAAAGCCAAACTTCAGGATTCGGGCATCGAACCGTTCGTCCGGATCGTCGCGCTCAACGTCGGCGACGGGGCCGATCACATCGTCGAGCGGATCGAACTGTAGTCTACTCCTCGCCGTCGCGGACTTCCGTGGCGAGTTGTTTCAGCGCCTGGTGCTGTTTGGAGAGCAGACGGTTCTGCTTCTCGATGGCCTCCGTGAGGTCCTCGATACGGTCGATCATCGCTCGGACGTCCTCACGGCCGACCGGGGGGTCCGAGGGAGGGTCGTTGGCGGGCGGTCGATCAGTCTCGGACTGGTCGGTTTCGGTGGGGTCAGCGCTCGCATTGCCGGGGTCACCGGCCGGCTGTCGGTCCTCGACTCCCGCGTCGGCCGCTGTCGAGTGATCGGATCCATCGCTGGTGTCGGGCGGTGCTGTTTGCGGTCGATCGTTCGTGGTTGATTCCGCTTGTCCTCGGTCGACTGGCTGGTCCCGTGGGTTCTGGGTCGTCTCGGGGCCGGTCGGGTCCTCGGACTGAGACTTTCTGAGCGGGTCGTCGAACGCCGAGGAGCCACTCACGCCACCGAGCGGATCGATGCCGCTGTCGAGGCCGAGGCCGTCGTCGGTGTCGTCGCCGTCGTCCTCACGGTCGCCCGGCGAGACGAACGCCCGCAGATCGGTCATCGACTGGACTTCGAAGAAGTCGAAGACGGCGGCCTTGATCGTCTCCTCGACGACGTGGGCGCGCGATTCGGGCGTCTTGATGCGCTGGGGGCGGCCGTCGACTTCGAGGACGACCTCCATCGCGCCGCCCAACTGCTCGAAAGCCAGGTCGGTGAGTTCGCCGTACCCGAAGCGCTCGTAGTCCTGATCCCAGACGGTGCTCCCGACGTGTTTGACGATCTGGTGGTCCCCGACGATCAGCGTGAGCTCGCTGAACCGGAACGTGCCCGCGACGGTCTCCTCGTCGTCGAGGACGCCCGCCGCGGTGCAAATTCCCTCCAGGAGCGCGTCGAGGACGTCGCTCGTCACGCTCGCGGGCACTGTCACGCTGCGCTCGGTGTCGACGTAATCGAGGGTGAACGTCGTCTTGCGACGCCCTTCGCTCATCACCAGGCGCTCGACGTCGTGAGAGAACTCCTCGACGGATTCGTCCGAGAGGATCCCTTCGCCGTGATAGACGAGCGTGCGCGTCGGTGTCGTCGCGAGGATGTCGTCGCCGTCGAGGGCGACGGCGCGGGTGACCGGCTCGCCGCCGCGAGCCTCCCGCATCGCGTCCGGCAGCTTCATGCCATAGCGTGGGCCCGCGCGGCGCATAAATCCGCTGGTGAGACTCGCCTGCTCGATCGATGGATCGACTCGGACTGCTCGATGGAGCACTGGGCCACCGGACGCCATCGCCGGGGCCCACACCGCTTTCAGCCCGCGCACCGACGGTCGAACGTGCCCGTCATCGAGGCCCGGACGGTCGTCCGCGCCCCGCCGGACGCCGTTTTCGATCTACTCGTGGACTTTCCGGGCTACGCCGGCTATTCGGAGTATCTCCAGTCGGTCGATCGGCGTGGCTCCGGCGGGGCGGGGACGCGCTATCGCCTCGAATTCGGTTGGTGGCGGTTCAGCTATGCGGTCCGCTCGGAGGTCCTGGCGGTCGAGCGGCCCCACCGCATCGACTGGCAAATCGTCGACGGTCTCGACGCCCAGGGCTTCTGGCGGGTCGAAGACGCCTCGGACGCACGCGAGAAGCCTGCATCGCGGATCGTCTTTCGGGTGAGCTACGCGCCCGGGACGGCCGATCTGGGCCGGCTCGATCTTCCTCGGGTCGTCTCCCTCGAAACGGTCGTCGATCGACTCCGGCCGGTGATCGAAGCCGAGGTCGAACGCGTCGTCGAGCGTGTCGTGGCGGATCTGGAGGGCACCCGGCGGTCGGTGTCGGTGACCGTCGAGACCGACCCCGACGGCTGACACCCGCTCTCGTCTCCGGACTCCATCGGGCCGCCGCCGTCGAATGGGAAGGTTCAAGGGTGCGTCTGGAAAACACCGAGATGCAGTCAGCCCGGGTGGCTTAGCTGGACATAGCGCCGCACTCATAGGGTACGACGCGGCATGCTCCGGCATCCCACCGGGGGTTCGCACCCCCGGACCTGGGTCATGCGGAGATCGAGGGTTCGGAGCCCTCCCCGGGCATTCTTCGAGGAGCCACGACCGACAGTGAGTGGCGACGATGAAGACTGCCCGGGAGGCGAGGAACCCGGGTGGGCCGTGACGAGCGCGAGCGAGTCGCGGGCAGGAAAATCTTCGATTTTCCGTGGTTCGGGAGCCCTCCCCGGGCATCAATCCTGTGGTTGGAAGCCCAACTGACGAACGTGGCGGTTCTCTCGCGATCCGGTATCCATAGTCTCGCGAGACGAATCGCTCCTCGTCGTCGTGGAGAACAACTCTTAGGTACTACGGCGTGTAGTACCGCACATGAGTACCGAGGACGACACCGACGGGAAGACGACCCGCGTCACTCGAAAGGGACAGGTCACGATTCCGAAGCCCCTTCGTGAGGAGTTCGGTCTCGAAGAGGGCGACGAGGTCCGGTGGGAGAAGACGGAGGAAGGGATTCGGGTCAGGAGAGCGACCCAGTCGGCGGGCCGTGGGATGCTCGTGGATGACGGGGTCAGCGAGGAGCAGCGCGAGGAGATGGCCGAGGCGATGGAATCCGAGATCCGCGACCAGCGGCGGACGGAGTGGCAGCCGTGACGCGGTACACCGTCGACGGGGTCGCGATGGCGCGGTACCTCGTCGACCGGCTTCCGCCAGCCGCCGACGAGGTTTTCGAGCACGCCGAGCAGGGCATCGACGTGGTCGAGGCACCGACCGTAGCGGTCAGCGAGGCCATCTGGACGGTAGTCAACAAGGGGGCGATCGCTGGGATCGACGTCGAGACGACGCCGAACGCGGTCCTGCGCGGACTGGTCAACGATGGTCCCGTGCAGGTCGCCCCTGCTGACGAACAGGATCTCGCAGTCTTCGGGAGCCTCATCGACCATCACACGCTTCACGACGCGCTCGTCGTTGCGAACCACCGGGTGCGTGGCACCGAGGCGATCATCACGAAAGACGACGCGTTCGCCGGCGAGGCCACTGTTTGGCGGTGATTCACGCCAGTTCGATCGCTGGTCGTGTCAGAATAAGTTTTTGTTCTGGGGCGTCTCGCAGTCCCAACGCGCGCACTCTTTGGGGCTGATGTCGTCGGTCTCCACTGGTTCGGCCCTTTTCCCGTGGGCGGTCGCGATCTCGCGGTCGGCCTCTGACCCGCCACGGTCACCACTCTCGTACTGCGCCCCATCCGATCGATCTGTCCGCTGGGACTCGCCGTACCGCAGCAGTGGCTCACTCGATTAAACCTCCAGCTCCAAATCTCGGGTTGCCAGCCCTCTCCGGGCAGTCTCTCACGTCGATCGGTCGCCCCGAGGCTTTTATCGACGCCGACCGACCCGCTGGCATGGAGACCCGTCCACTCGGTGAGACTGGCCAGGAGAGTTCGATTCTCACGTTCGGCGCGATCGCACTCGATCCGCTGGAGCAATCCGACGCGACCGCGATGGTCGAGGACGTCCTCGCGGCCGGCGTCAATCATGTCGACGTCGCACCCACCTACGGGACGGCCGAATCCAAACTCGCGCCCGCGCTCGCGGACCATCGCGACGAGATCTTTCTCGCGGCGAAGACCCAGGAGCGCACCTACAACGGCTTCTGGGGCGAACTGCACGTCACACTCGATCGCCTGGGCGCCGACTCGCTCGACCTGTTTCAGTTCCACGCGGTGACCAGCGATCGCGAACTCGACGCCATCACGGGTGGGTACTCCCCGGAGATGGCCCAGGATGGCCACGATCCGGGCGCGCTCGCCGCCGCTCGCGACGCCAAAGAGCGGGGCCTCATCGACAACATCGGTCTGACGAGTCACGGCGATCCGAGTCTGATCCATCGCGCGCTCTCGCGGATGCCCGGCCTCGATACGGTGATGTTTCCGCTGAACCCCACGCTCGACGCGCGTCGGGGCCCACAGCACGACTACCGATCGGTGCTCAAACGCGCCAAGCGATCGGGCATCGGGACGATCGCGATCAAGGCGTTCGCGAAAGGGGAGTGGGACAGCGACCTCAAGAAATCCGAACGTCCGTATCACACCTGGTACGACCCGTACGACGAGGCCGGCGAGATCGCTGACTGCCTGACGTATACGCTGA
The DNA here is from genome assembly GCF_003058365.1 of Halococcoides cellulosivorans. Lineage (NCBI taxonomy): Archaea > Methanobacteriati > Methanobacteriota > Halobacteria > Halobacteriales > Haloarculaceae > Halococcoides > Halococcoides cellulosivorans. Next base: position 910,047 of record NZ_CP028858.1, read on the forward strand.
CCGATGGGCCCGATACGATCGTCAACGCGGGCGATCCCGAACTCGTCGCCCCGATCCTTGAGGCCGCTCGAGAGTTCGAACCGATGGACGAGGCCGATCGCGAGGCGTTGCGCGAGGAGCGCGTCGATCAGAACTCGCCCGTGCCGAAACCGTACTGATCGTCCGGGTCGGTCTGGTCGGGGTCCGCTGGCACGGCCGCCTCGGGGTCAGCTGGCTCCGCCGCAATCACCTCGTAGAAGGCGGCGTACGCAGGGATGAATATCACTCCGAAGAGTGACGAAATCAGGGCGGAGACCACGACGCCGGCCCCGATCTCGCGGACACCGATGCTGGCGATGGGCGCGACCGTCGAGCGTGAGAGGTCGGTCAACATTGCCGTCGAGACCGCGATCTCGACGTCGAAGGTGACGACCAGTGCGGCGATGCCCGAGGCTGTGATAGCTACCCCGAGAGCGAGCGTCACCAGATCGAACCCGATCGTCGCCAGGAGATTCTCTTCCAGGAGGTCGACTCCCCGCTTGCCAGCATCGAACTCGCCGTGCTCGGGAGGGCTGTGATCCTCGAAGACGACCGCTCCGGGAACGAATTGCATGATGAGAACGGGCAGCACACCGACCAGCAGGATCACGATCGCGATCGCCACCACGATGGCGAGGACAACCACCATCAGCGCGACGACGACGAGGAGCGCCCCTGTGGCGTCCCTGGCCTGGAGAACGCTGACTGCCGGGATCCCGACGGCGGAGACGATGGCTACCGGCACGATCGCGACGAACATCAAGAAGTACAGCCCCACCACAGCCAGGAGTTCGGCGAGCATAGCGATGATCCCCGAGAGCATGAGCAGCACCCAGTTCGAGCCCGTGACGCCTGCGCGGAAATCGTCGAGCGTGACTGGCCCGTCGAGGGCCCGCCAACTCATCGTGAGCAGTCCAGCGACGACGGCGGGCACGATCATCGGAGGGACGACGATGAAGATCGTCGCCATCAGATCCCTGAGCAGTCCGCGCCCCAGGACTGCCACGGCGGCGATCGAGACGACCCCCGACACGACAGTGAGGAGTCCAGACAGCACGATCACACCCGCGAGCATGGGATTCCGCCAGAGCGCTCCCAGTCCACGTCGGTACGCCCCGATCGGTCGCATGGTCGCCGAACGAGGCTGCCTCTATTAATCGTTCTGATAGGTGATCGTCTCGTCACAAGGGGTGGCCGATGGAACTGTCTGTAAGCTCGGTGATGGCAACGAGAAACGATTCGGGAAAACCCGGCCCCTCCGTTCGAATTCGGCCGTGCCGATGTCCGTCGGTCGCCGGTGAGACTGTCACGTGGACTGTGAGTTGTCGGTGTCCAACTACTCCCCGAACGGAGGTGTGATCGACCCGGTCACACGTTCGCGACGATTCGGAAGAAGGCGGCGTAGGCCGGAATGACGAGCAGCCCGCCAATCGTCGATGTCACGGTGGAGAGGCCGACCAGCGCCACGATTTCGATGACCCCGAGGCTGGCGTAGGGGTTCATCGTCTGGCTGGACCCTGCGGTCGCCATCTCCGTCGAGAACATGGTTCCGAAGTCGACGAGGACGAACATTGCGACCCAACTAATCGCAGCGACGACCAGGCCGATTCCGAGGACGGTCAGATCGAAGCCGAGCGTCGGCAGGGGATTCTGCCACAGGAGCCCCAGCCCACGCTTGCCAGCGTCGACGAAGCCCTGATCTTCGAAGACGATCGCTCCCGGAATGAACTGAAAGATGGCGTACGGCAGAAGAACGACACCCAGTGTCACGATCGCTACCAGTGCGAAGACCACGGTCATGACGATGGAGAGGCCCGCCATTCCGGCACCCATGCCGCCGGCGGAGCCGCTCCCAGCCATGCCGATGACGAGGATGATCAGGATGATCCACATGACGAACATCGTCACGAAGACGACGGCGAATTCCACGGCGAAGATGATGACTCCCCAGATCAGAAGCTGAAGATAGTTCGAGCGCGCTCCCGCGATGAAGTCTCCGAGGTCGGCCCGTCGATCGAGGGCCTGCCATGCCATTCCGAACAACCCACCGACGACGGCGGGCCCGACGATCAGATACACAGGGAGCAGAGCCATCGACGTGAGGTTCCCGAGGAACGGTTGATCGAGGACGGCCATGATCCCGACCGGGACGTACCCCAATACTGCATTGAGAACCCCGAGCGCTGCGATCACGCCCGCGAGGGCGGGCGAGCGCGGGAGCGATTTGAGTCCGTGCTGATAGGCTGCGATCGGTCGCATATCGTGGGGCTTGAGCGGAGTTATGTTAGTGGTTCTGGTCGACGAACTGACTGGCCGACAGCGCCGTCGGCAACGCCGTCAAGTTCCGACAGCCGTCCTCGGTCACGACGACCAGATCCTCGATCCGGACGCCACCGATCGACGGATCGTAGACCCCCGGTTCGACCGTGACGACCTGACCCGCTTCGAGCGTATCGGCGTCGGGCGCGATCCGTGGGGCTTCGTGGACCGCGAGGCCGACGCCGTGGCCCGTGCTGTGCGTAAAGCCCACCTCGGTCTCGGGGTCGGTCCGGAGCGTCGCGATTCCCGCCGCTTCGATCACGTCACTCGCCGCGGCGTGGACGGCCGCCCCCGAGACGCCGGGTTCGATCGCCTCGATCGCTGCGGCGCGAGCCTCGTCGACGAGCGCGTGCCACTCCTGGATGCGATCGCTGGGCTCACCACGCACGACCGTCCGGGTCGTATCGGCGTGGTAGTGGCTCGCGTCGTCGCGGGGGAACACGTCGATGACGATCGGGTCGCCCGCTCGGAGCGGGCCCGACCCGCGTTCGTGGGGGTCGCCAGCCTGGGGCCCACCCGCGACGATCGTATCGGTGGGCGTACAGCCCGCCCGGACGAGTTCGACGTGGATCGCCGCTCGGACGCGCTCGCTGGTCAGCGGGTCGCCGTCGAGAGCGAGTCGGCCCGAGGCGTCGATCGCCGCCTCGTGGATCGCCGCGACGCCCGCCGCGATCGCCCGCTCGGTCGCTCGCTGGGCGCGTGCGATCGCGTCGCGTTCGTCGGGCCCTTTGATCGCGCGCTGGCCAGCGATCGGATCGACCCCGACCGCGAGGTCGATCTCGGCCGAGCGGAGCGCGTCGGCAGTCGCGATCGGAAAGCGCGATCCGACGCCGACCGACTGGATCTCGCGCTGGTCGCACAGCGTCGCGAGCGCGGTCCCGCGGTCGGCGTCCTCGCCGGCGATCGAGTCGACGGTGTGGACCGCGGCGGCGCCCGACTCCCGACGCGCGCGACCGAGTTCGAGGCCACGGTCGAAGACGAGCGTCACCGCACCGTCGAACAGCGTCACGAACGGGTCGGGCGCGTCGAATGCCGAGAGGTAGAACTGCGTGGGATCGTCGCCGTCGGCGTCGACGGCGATGGCGTCCACGTCGTGCTCGTCGAGTCTCGCCGCCAGCGCGTCCGGATCGAGGGGCATACGCCCGAGCGGGCCCGGTCGGGCAAAGCGGTGGCGGTCGATCGACTGCCGCAGCCACGCGGATCGCACCGATTCCGCTTCGTATTAGTAGCCAGCGTGACGGATCACAAGCAATGGAGGTGGTGACGTACGGACTGCTCGTCGCCGGCTGGTCGATCCTCGCTGGCATCGTCGGTGGGCTCGCTGCCGTCGTAATCGATCGAATGACTGCGGGCGGATCTGGAATGTATCGCCGGGCCGGGCAGTGGTTGATGGGTGCGGTCGGACTCGGGAGCATCGCACTCGTTTTGCTCGGCATCGCATCGGCCACACTGATCCCGCGAACGCCGTTCGAGGTCACCGTGACCGTCCTCGGTGTGGGACTCGGACCGATGGTGACCTGCGGCAGCGGCTGGATTCTCGCGAATGCGTTCGTCCGTGATCACGAGATGGCACCCACGCAGGTTCTCGCCGCCGCCGGACGGGCCACGGGGACGACCTACGCTGTCCTCGCCGCTGGCGTCGTCGCGTACTTCGGCGTCGTTCTCCCGCTGGTCGCTCGGTCGAGCGGACCCGTTCGCGTCGGACTCTTCACGGTCGCTCTCGTCGGTGCTGGCCTGGGATACGCGCTCGTCGAACCGTGGCTCGTCAGGCTCAAACTCTCGACGACGCCGGCGTCACCGTCGGTCGCGTCCTCGGTGAACGAGGCTGCCGCGTCGGTCTCTCGGTCGTCGTATCCGGTTCGGACGATCGAGACGCAAGGCCAGGACGTTTCCGAGGTCTTGATTACCGGTCTGGGACCGACGACACGACTGTTCGTGACCGACGGGCTCGTCGAATCCTCGCCAGAGCGGTTCGAAGCGGCAGTGGTGGGGGCGGCGGCAACGCAGCGAACTGGATACCTCGTCGCGGATGCGATCAGAAAACCACTCCTGTACGGAAGCGTTCCGGTGGTGTTCGTCGACCCTCTCGGTAGCGCCCTCGCTGCGCTCGTCGGGATCGCCGCGTCGGTCGTCACCTACAGGTCCGTGTACCGGCGAGACGCGATCGCTCGTGATGTGGTGGGCACGGACCCGCTCGTCGACCTTCTCCGGTGCGTCACCGAGGACCTGGATCGACCGCTTGAATGGTCTCGCTGGAAGCAACTCCGACACGCACAGCCCGATCCAGCCAGTCGGATCGACCGACTCCGATCGATCGAGGAGTGACGGCCCGATCGGCACCGTTTTTTTCACTCGACTGGACAGGACGACCATGCGACCGATCACGCTCGGCGCACTCCTCGCGTGGGCCGCCCTCGTGAGTCTCGTGACGATCGGCCTCCGATATCGCGCCCGGGGGCGCTCTCAGGACGCACTCGTTGGGCTTCGCGTTCGAATGACCACCCTCGCCGGTGCGGTCGGGGCGGTGATCGCGGTCCTGGGAAACAGTGTGGGCGACGCCGCGTCCCTCTGGCAACTGACCGCGACGCCGCTGGTGGGGGTGGGCGTCCCGGCGATCGCAGCGGGGAAGAGCCAGGTCCTCGCCGCGGGCCGGTACGGCGACTACGACGTCGACCTGTTCACGGCACTGCGAGCCTGGGCCCGCTACATCGGTGGTATGGCACTCATTCTCACCGTTCTCATCGTTCCTGTGGCTCTGGTTCTGTCCTCGACGCCGCTTTTGACCTCGCGATTCGGTCCGGTCGTCGTGCTCGCCCTCATCGTTGCCGGCGGTCTCGTACTCGAAACTGCTCTCCCCTATCTCCAGCGCGTGATGGTCCCGATCCGATCGACCGATCGGGGTGCGGTCGCGGACGGACTCGCCGCCGTCGGACGGCCCGACCTTCCCGTTTGCGTGCAGGAGACACAGGGAAATCCGATACAGCGGGCCTATGCCCGCGGCGTCGGGCCGACCGAACGACTGTATCTCACCGACAACGTGCTCGACCAAACGGATCGGATCGTGACGGCGACGGTCGCGATGGGCGCGGCCCGAACGCGGACCCACGTTCGCCACGCCGGACTGGTCGTGATTCTGGGGGTCTCCGGCGCGGGACTCTCCATCGTCACCGGGGCGCCGATTCCGGCGCTGTTCGCGTTCGCGGTCGGACTCGTGGCCGTGGCCTTGCGCTGGTGGGCGGTGGTCCGCGCGGATCGGATCGCCGCCGACGCACTCGGCCGCGACGCGGTCACCGACGCGATTCGCGAGACGACGATCGGGAGCGATCGCTCGCTCGCCTGGTCACGCCGGCGTGAATGCCTGCGAGCGACGCCGGGGCCCGCCCGACGTATCGATCGACTCATCGCGGCCGGCGAGTGAGGGGTACCCCCCGCTCGCGGGTGTGTATGTGTGGTCCGAATGCCGACGGGACTGCCCGCGGGCGAACATTTGTAAGGCCGCCGCTCGTCGTGACCCCGAACGGTTCACTATGACGACTCACTCAGAGCGTCGCGTTTCAGCCGACGCGAACGGACGCGAGACGACCGCCACACGTGCTGGCGGGCCCGCACGCACGACCAGCGGTCCCCGCGCACTGCGGGAGGGAGACGCATGAGGACGGATCACTCCGCGGACTGGTGGCCCAACCAACTCAATCTCGACAGTCTCGACCAGAACGCCCGCGAGGCCGGGCCCTACGGCGAGAACTTCGACTATGGCGACGCCTTCGAAGACCTCGATCTGGAGGCGGTGAAAGCCGATCTGAAAGACCTGATGACCACATCGCAAGACTGGTGGCCCGCCGACTTCGGCCACTACGGCCCACTGTTCATCCGGATGGCCTGGCACAGCGCCGGGACCTACCGGACGACCGATGGGCGCGGTGGGGCCTCGGGTGGCACCCAGCGGTTCCCGCCGATCAGCAGTTGGCCCGACAACGCCAATCTCGACAAGGCGCGTCGCCTGCTCTGGCCGATCAAACAGAAATACGGTGCGAAGCTCTCCTGGGCCGATCTGATCGTGCTGGCGGGCAACAGCGCGCTCGACTCCATGGGCTTCGAGACCGTCGGATTCGCCGGCGGGCGCGAGGACGCCTTCGAACCCGACAAAGGCGCGTACTGGGGCCCCGAGGCGGAGTTCGAGGCGCCACAACACGAACGTCGTGACGAAGACGGCGCGCTCGACAATCCGCTCGGCGCGAGCGTGATGGGTCTGATCTACGTCGATCCGGAGGGCCCCGATGGCGAGCCAGACCCGATGGCCTCCGCCGAAAACATCCGCGAGTCGTTCGGGCTGATGGCGATGGACGACGAGGAGACCGTCGCGCTCATCGCCGGCGGGCACACGTTCGGGAAGTCCCACGGCGCGGCCTCCGGCGAGAATCTCGGCCCCGAACCCGCGGCGGCCCCGATCGAACAGCAGGGCCTGGGCTGGGAGAACGAGCACGGCTCCGGGAAAGGCCCCGATACGATCACCAGCGGGATCGAGGGAGCCTGGAACGAGTGGCCGACGATGTGGGACACCTCGTATCTCGACAACCTGCTCGACTACGAGTGGGAGGTCACCGAGAGCCCCGCCGGTGCGGTCCAGTGGGCGCCGATCGACGAAGAGGCCCAAAACACCGTCCCCGACGCCCACGACCCATCGGAGAAGCACGCGCCGATGATGATGACGACGGACATCGCGCTCAAGCGCGACCCCGACTACCGCGAGATCATAGAGCGCTTCCAGGACGACCCCGACGCGTTCCAATCGGCGTTCGCGCGAGCGTGGTACAAACTGATCCACCGAGATTTGGGCCCGCCCGCGCGATTCCGCGGCCCCGACGTGCCCGAGGAGACGTTCGTCTGGCAGGACCCGATCCCCGACGCCGATCACGAGGTCGTCGACCACGCGGCCATCGAGGAGCTGAAAGCGGAGATCCTCGGGACCGACCTGACGATTCCCGAACTCGTCAAGGCGGCCTGGGCGTCGGCCTCGACTTATCGTGACAGCGACAAGCGCGGCGGCGCGAACGGCGCACGGGTCCGTCTCGAACCGCAGCGCTCCTGGGAGGTGAACGACCCCGACGAACTCGCGACGGTGCTCGACGAACTCGAAGCGATCCAGACCGACTTCAACGAGGGCCGCTCGGACGACGTGCGCGTCTCGCTGGCGGACCTGATCGTCCTCGGGGGGAGCGCGGCCGTCGAGCAGGCCGCCGCCGACGCGGGCTACGATGTCGACGTCCCCTTCGAACCCGGCCGGACCGACGCGCGGCCCGACCAGACCGACATCGAATCGTTCGAGGCGCTCCGGCCAGACGCCGACGGGTTCCGCAACTACGTCAGCGACGACGCCGAGGGGCGCGCCGAAGACCTGCTCGTCGACCGGGCCGACCTGCTGAACTGCTCGCCCGCCGAGATGACGGTGCTGGTCGGCGGCCTGCGCGCGCTGGGTGCGACTCACGGGAAGAGCGACCACGGCGTGCTCACCGATCGGCCGGGGACGCTCACGAACGACTTCTTCGTCACTCTGCTCGACAACGACCTCGAATGGGAGGACGCTGGCGACGGCGTCTACGAGGGCCGCGACCGCGAGACTGGCGAGGCACGCTGGACGGCGACGCGCGCCGATCTGGTCTTCGGGTCGAACGCCCGTCTCCGCGCGATCGCACAGGTGTACGGGGCCGACGACGGTGAACAGCAGTTGGTCGAGGACTTCGTCGAGGCCTGGAGCGAAGTCATGCACCTCGATCGGTTCGACCTGAACTGACTACAGCCGATTGCTGATCCGACGGCCAGTAGCGAGGCCCGATTCGAGCGCCGCCCGCGTGCGCCCGATCCCGGTGACCCAGTCGCCAGCGAGTGCGAGATCGAACTCCGCGGCGCGATCGAGCAACGAGTCGCCCGGCCCGCGCCCGGGGATGGCCGACCCCCAGCGCTGGTACTCGAACCAGTCGAACTCGAAGAGCTCCTCGTCGTCGAGCAGGTCGGCGGCCCGGTCCGCGGCGGCGCGTGCGGCCTCGTCGGGGCGGATCGTGTGGTGGGTCGTCGCCCACGCCGGGCCGAACTGGACGACCAGGACGGCCTCGCCGCTCGGCACGTGGCCACGTTTACAGCCTTCGCGTGCGATCCAGGCCACGTCGTAGACGGATTCGAGACTCACCAGCCCGAAGTAGGGGCGGTCGATCGCGAAGGGGTAGTGGAGTGCGACGGTGTCCATCGTCCGATAGGGAATCGAGTCCGCGAGGTCCGCGAGATACGTTCGGAAGTCGGCTGTCCAGTCGGCCGACCGGAGCAGTGATCGCGTCGCCGTCGCGGGCGTGGCGAGCACCAACTGCTCGGCGTCGTGCGTGCCCTCGCGCGTCTCGACCCGCCAGCACCCCGCCGAGCGACCGATGCGCTCGACCGGACAGTGATCGGTCACCGTCGCTCCCGCGTCCGCGAACAGGTCTGCGACGATCCGGTCGATGCCGTCGGGCGTGGAGTACCGCGGTGGTTGATTCGGCCCCTCCGAGAGGTCACCTGCCGCGTCGAACTGCCAGATTGGGGCGTCGATCTCTCGAAGGTCGGTCGTCGCGCGCTCGATCAGCGATCGCTGATCGTCGTCGACTTCGAGGTAACTCGCGCCCGTGTCGATCCGACAGCCGGCACGCTCCAGACTGGCCATCCGGCCGCCGACATTGGCCGCTTCGAACACGTCGACCGACGCGGCGTCACCGATCGCCTGGGCGACGCCCGCACCGGCGATCCCTGCGCCGACGATACAGACCCGGTCCATCGTCGGTCAGATCGGCCCCGGGTGTGAAAAATGTACTCGCAGGGCCGATCAGGTGCCGATGCTTTCGTCGGCGCCCCACCACTCCGAGACGACGCGGGCGTAGGGCGTCCAGACGGCCGTGACAGTCGGTCTGCGGTCCGAGGCGGACCGTCGAACGATCACGTGATCACAGTCGGGGCACTCGACGGTCTCTGGCCCTCCGTTCGTCCCGTCGAGCCACCCCTCGGGGAAGGGCACGGCGCGATCGCAGTGCCGACAGAAGAGGACTGCTTTCTGCCCGCTGAAACCGGTGGCCGGGACTGGCGGGCTGGAATCCATTGTGATATCTACGGGAAGCACACACAAGAGCCATTCGACGGACTGTGACCGTCTCCAGATCTCTCAGCTCAGCTGTCAGCGAGCGTCGTGTCGAGGTCGTCGTCACCGATCTCGACGGCTCGCTCGCACAGCCAGGAGCCGTCCAGAAGCTTCACGCCCCGTTCGTTCGCGACGGCGACGATCGGGGCCTCGACGGGCGCGGCGGTCGCGATGGCGACCAGGTCGACCGACGTGTCTGGGCCGGGAACGCTCGCGAGGTCGACGATCCGGTCGCGTGCCGGGCGCTCGACCGAGACGACGATCCCGAGTCGTTCGGGCAACGGGCGACGCTTCTCGACGACCATGTCGAACGGCGGGGTCGCGTTCTCGTTGACCGTCCAGCCCAGGCCCTCCCAGATCGTCGCGACGACGCGCGTGAACGACTCGGTGTCGAGCGCACTGATCCGGTCGAGACAGTCCGTCTGGTCGAACGCCGCGGACTCGGACGCGGGGTCGGTCTCGCGGTCCTCGACGGGCGTGATGTCCGCTGCGACGGCGGGTTCGAACCTGTTCGTCGCCGCTTTGTCGCGTTCGCTGGTCGCAGCGATACTGATCTGACCGTCCAACTCGGTGAGGCGCCGGTCGATCTCCGCGACTCGGTCGTCGAACCCCTCGATCCGGTCGGGGGCGAACTCACGGCCGGTCTCGATGGCCGACTCCAGGAAGTCCCGGCCGGCGGCGAACCGGTCGTGGGCGCGGACGTACTCACCGTTCTCGGCCGCACCAGACGCTTCGTCGACGGCCGCCGTCGCCGCGCGGTCGTACGCCGACAGCAACTCGTCGATGATGGTTTCGAGACGGGCTTTGGCCTGGTCGTGATCGACGTCGAAGCGCTTCTCGTCACGCCCCCAGTCGATCTCCAAAAGCGTCCGATACCGTTCGAGCGTGCGCTCCCACCTGACGACCGCTGTCTCGGGGTCGTCGGCGTCGCTCGCGCGCTTGTACAGCGTTCGTGCGCCCTCGATCGGCGCGGTCGAGAGCGCGTCGAGGTTCTCGTCGATGCGATCGATGAGCGTCTCCAGGTGCTCGACTTTCTCGCCGTCGTCGTTCCAGACCTCGATCGCGCGTCGAAACGCCGCTTTCGCGCCCTCGTATCCGTCGTAAGCGTCCTCGAACCGGCCGTCCTGCCAGGCCCGTTCGGCCTCCTCGACGAGGTGTGATCCACGAGCGGCGCTGACACGGCCGGCGGTCTCCTCACACCGTCGTTCGACCTCAGCGACACGGTTTTGGAGGCCGCGCCCACGGGCCGACCCGAACGCGTCGGCTATTTCGTTCGCGGTCGCGAGCGACTGCTCGACCGCGTCGATCGATGCGGCGGCGGCCTCGAACTCCTCGGAGAACTGGCTCTGGGAGGCGTCGACGAGTGCGCTCCTGGCGTCTTCGAGGTGGTCCTGGGCCCGACTCCATCGCCAGGCCGCCTCGTCGAGATAGGAGACGAGCGCGTCCAGGTCGGCGTCGGTCGGGTGAAATCGCCAGCGAGTCCCGTCTTTGGTCTCGATCGTGACGCTCTGTCTGAACAGCGACTGATCGGTCCGGGTGTACTCCAGGTCGGCCAACGAGACCGACTGGACCCAGTCGCCGTCGTCGGCGCCATCGCCCACGACGAAGAGTAGTCGTCGATCGGTCACGACCACGACGGTGCTGTAGCCCCGACCGGGCGCGAACGTCGTCGCTTCGTCGTCGGTCTCACGGGTCACCCCGCGCTTGCCGTTCGAGAGCACGAACAACGGCACCTCGTCGTCTTCGAGGTAGGTGCCGACCGGTTCGTCCCCCACGTACCCACGTGTGAAGAATCCGCCACTCCCCGTTTCGGTGAGCAGTGGCGTTTCCTGGGCCTCGTGGGGGTCATGTTTCATTGACGATATTCTAATTCTTGACTCGGCGTGGTCTTCAGTATGCGGGACCGTTTCGGCCCGAGAGTATAAAATTTAATTACCGATATATTGGAAAGAATTGGTATCGCCGTCACTGGCTCTGACCGACCACGGCCGTCCGACGAACAGTCGCGATCGATGCCTACGAGCGCATCACAATGTGGCCGACTCCTCGCACGCCGTGATCCGTCGTGTCGATCGCGCCAATCCGGTTGCCGGCGCCCCGAGCGTTATCCGGGTCGGCGGCCGACGACGGAGTATGACCGACCCGCTCGCCCGCAACCGTCTCGACGACGCGGAGAGTCCGTATCTCCGCCAGCACGCCGACAATCTCGTCCACTGGCAGCCCTGGGACGACGCCGCTCGCGAGGCGGCCCGGGCCCGCGACCGCCCGATCTTCCTGTCGATCGGCTACGCGGCCTGTCACTGGTGTCACGTCATGGCCGAGGAGAGTTTCGAGGACGACCGCGTGGCCGAGCGGCTGAACGACGATTTCGTCCCGATCAAAGTCGATCGGGAACAGCGGCCGGCGCTCGACCGGATCTACCAGGCCGTCGCGACCCGCGTCGCCGGCCGCGGTGGCTGGCCGCTCTCGGTCTGGACGACCCCGGACGGCCGCCCGTTTCACGTCGCGACCTACGTGCCACTGGAGTCTCGGGGGCGCTCACCGGGCTTTCTCGACCTCCTCGACCGACTCGACGACGCCTGGGCGACCGATCGAGAGACGATCGAGTCGCGGGCCGATCGGTTCGAGGCGGCCGCGACTGGTGCACTCGGTGAGGCCGCGGGTGAGGCGGCCGCGCCCGCACAGCCCGCCGATCCGCCGACCGAGGCGCTCCGGGCGGCCGCCGACGCCGCCGTCGATCGTGCCGATCGCGAGCACGGCGGCTTCGGTGACGCCCCGAAGTTCCCCCAGCCCCGGCGGATTCGGTTGTGCTATCGCGCCGCGATGCGGACCGGTGAGGCCGCGTACCGTGAGGTCGCGACCGAGGCGCTCGACGCCCTGATCCGGGGCGGGATTGACGACCACGTCGGCGGCGGATTCCACCGGTACGCGACCGACCGGGAGTGGATCGTCCCGCACTTCGAGAAGATGGCCTACGACAACGCCGAGATTCCACGCGCGCTGGTCACCGGCTATCGCGTGACGGGCCGGGAGGCGTTCGCGACAGGCGTCGAGGAGACCATCGCCTTTCTTGACCGGGAGCTGCGCCACTCCGACGGCACCTACTACAGTTCGCTGTCGGCCCGTAGCGACGGCCAGGAGGGGGCCTTTTACACCTGGACGCCCGACGAGATCGCGGCTGCCGTCGAGCGGGCGGGTCTCGACGCCGCGACGAGCGACTTGCTCTGTGCGCGATTCGGGATCGACGGGCGCGGTGAGGCGGGGACGGTCCTCGCGGTCGATCGGTCGATCGACGACCTCGCCGGTGCGGATCGCGATCCCGAGGCGGTCCGCGCGGCGATCGATCGCGGCCTCGACGCGCTTCGATCCGCTCGGGCCGACCGCACGCGCCCCGACCGCGACGAGAAGCGCCTCGCGGGCTGGAACGGCCTGCTGATCTCGATGCTCGCGGAGGCTGGCCTCGCGATCGACGCGAGCTACGCCGATCGGGCCGCGGACGCACTCGACGCGGCCCGCGCACTGTTCGTCGACGGCGATCGGGTCCACCGCCGGGCGCGCGGTGACACGGTCGGCCTGCCGGGGACGCTCACCGATTACGCCGCGCTCGGGCAGGCCGCGTTCGACGTCCACCAGGCCACCGGGGACGTCGACGCGCTCGCACTCGCCGTCGACCTCGGCGCGGCGATCTGCGAGCGGTTCCACGAGGACGGCCGTCTCTTTCTCACCGCCGACAGCGCGACGCCCCTCGTTCGCGCACAGGAACGGGCCGATCGATCGACGCCGGCGGCGACGGGGTTGGCGGTCGACCTGCTCGGCGCCCTCGACCCGTTCGTCCCCGACGACCGGTTCGGGCGCGTCGTCGAGCGGGTCCTGGAGACCCACGCCGACCGGATCCGGGCGGACCCACTCCAGCACGCGACGCTCGTGCTCGCGGCCGATCGCGTCACTGCCGGTGGGACGGAACTCACGATGGCGGGCGACCCGCCGGCGACCTGGCGCGAGCGCCTGGGGGCCGCGGCACTCCCCGCACGGACGATTACCCAGCGTACAGCGGCGGCTGACGACCTCGACGACGACCTCGCGACGCTCGGCATCGACGACACGCCGCCGATCTGGGCCGGGCGTGACGCCCGGGATGGGCCGACGCTGTACGCCTGCCGCGATCGGACCTGCTCGGCCCCGCTCGACGATCCGGACGCGGCGCTCGACTGGTTCGATATCGGGCGGCCTGCGGAGTAATCACTCCGCGAGGCGATCGGCCAGCCAGGTCGCGATCGGTTCGCCCTCGTCTTCGACGTACCGGGCCCGTTCGGTCCCCGATCCGTCGCGATCGGTCGGATCGGCACCCGACTCGACGACGACGGTCGGGATCGACACGATCTCGTCGCGCTCGACGCGTGGTCCGACTTTCTCGCCGTCTCGTTTCTCGACCGGGTAGACGTGAACGCGCTGGTCGTCGATGCCGGCGGCCGCGAGCGCCGCCGCGAACGCAGGGAGTCGGTCTCGACAGTCCGGGCACCAGTCGCCTCCCCAGACTCTGATGGCGACGCTATCGTCGATCTCCGACAGCGTCGCGACCGCGTCGGCCGAGGGCTCGCCGTCTGGCGTCATCGAGTCGAGTGTCATACTCGTGTTCGGCGGTCGGTCGAAAAGACGGTTCGGATCGCAAGATCTGGCCTCATTCGCGTCGCGGCTCAGCCGTCCGGGTCGGCCGTCTCGTCGTCGACCGAGCCGTACTCGATGGCTGTCTCGTCCGTGGTCTCGTCGTCTGTGCCGGGGTCGTCTATGTCTGGGTCGTCCGGCGAGACGACGTCGTCGACGAACATTTCGCCGGGGGCGGTGTGACCGTTGCTGTCACCGAAGCCGGCACTCAAGACGCGTGTCAAGGCTTCTTCGACGGTTTCGTCGCGCACATCGTACTGGTCGGGTTCGATTTCGATGACGAACCCTGTCGTCACGTTCGGCGCGGTCGGTAAAAAGAGGACGTCACGGCCGTCGGGGGTCGTCTCGCCGGTCTTGAACGCCGTCATGCGCATCCCGGGCCAGGTCTCGACCGAGACGGGGGCCTGTAACGACTCGGTCGTCGACAGCGCCGTCTCGGCGGCGGTCTTCGAGGCGTTGTAGATCACGCGCAGGCCCGGCAGTTTGTTCATCACGTCGTCGAGCGCGCGTTCGAGGATGACGCCCACGGCGGTGCGCATCAGATAGCCGACGGCGAACACCAGCAAGACGAAGACGACGAGCGTGACGGCGACTCGCAACGGCGCTGGCTTCAGGTCGATCGGGACTTCTTTGACGAAGTTGTAGATCCAGGCGAGAACGGCGAGCGTCACCAGAAGCGGCGTCAACACGATCAATCCGCTCGCAAAGTCCCGCTTCCAGGTCGCACTCATCACCCGATTCTGGGCGGCCCACTCACATTAAGGGTTGGCGTCTGGGGACGACGTCGTGCTCGTGGGGGCCGCGTAGGTGTGACCGATGGCGAGACTCGTCGCGTTCACGCCCAGCAACGTGACGAAGACGAACAGATCGGTGAGGCCGTCGAGGCCGACGATCAGCCAGGCGACCTGGACCAGCGGCAGCGTGATCGCCAGCCAAAAAGCCAGTGCTCGGATCGTCGGGATCACTCGGCGGGGCGATCCACGGACGTGATCGATGGGGCCGTCGATGGTTGAACTCGACATGTGAGGGACCTCGCGTGATTCAGTCCATGGCCCCTACATCCATATACCCGACAGAACGTTCGGCTGGATTCGGGATCTTTCAGTGACTTTGATCTGTGGACGAAACCTTTCAGGACGTTTCATCTGGCGTCGAGAGATCTCTTCGCGGCTTCTCAGCCCGTCTTGCTGGTTTGGTCGTCGAACCGACCGACCGGCCGCTAAATTCAGTCAATGGCCGCCGGACGAGCGAGTGGCCGCCGAACCGATCGACCGGCCGCCGGACGAGTGCCTGGCGGTCGAACCGATCGCTCGGGTGTCGAACCCCGTCCGATCGCTCTATCGAAGCGTGGATTTATCCCTGCCCCGGCGATACCTTCGGTATGCACGACTCCCAGCCAGAGTTCTCGCGCGCTCGCGACCGCCTGGAGCCGGACCTGCCGCCGGTACACGAACCGCGTCTCGGATCCCTGCCCGACTCGGGGGCCGACGAGAACGGCGACGTCGCCAAGACCGGCACGACCACCATCGGCCTGACGACCGCCGACGGCGTCGTGGTCGCGACCGACCGCCGTGCGAGTCTCGGCGGGCGGTTCGTCTCGAACAAGCGCGTCCAGAAGGTCGAACAGATCCACCCGAACGCGGCGCTCACCCTGGTCGGTTCCGTGGGTGGTGCCCAGTCGTTCATTCGGACGCTCCGCGCGGAGGTCAACCTCTACGAGTCGCGTCGCGGGACGGACATGTCGATGAAAGCGCTCTCGACGCTCGCGGGCAACTTCGCGCGTGGCGGCCCCTTCTTCGCGATCAATCCGATCCTCGGTGGCGTCGACGACGAGGGCGCACACGTTTACTCGATCGACCCGGCCGGCGGCGTCATGGAAGACGAGTACACCGTCACGGGGTCGGGCCTGACGGTCGCGTACGGCACCCTCGAAGACCGGTACGAACCGGGCATGGACACCGACGACGCCGTCGCGGCCGCTGCGGCCAGCGTTCAGGCTGCCGCCGAACGTGACACGGGGTCGGGCAACGGCCTGTACATCGCCGTGGTCGACGAGTCGGGCGTCGACATCACCTCGTACGACGAGTACGAAGACGCCTTCTGAGGCCGGTCTCGCCGGCATTCGTCGACAGACGCGACACGCACAGCCGTCGCGCCGGCGTTAAGTGCAATCGCCCCGCCGATCCGCCATGGATCTGTTCGGAACGTCTGGCGTGCGGGGCCCCGTCGGTGAGACCGTCACGCTCGAACGCGCGCTCGCGCTCGGGACGGCGGCCGGCCAGGACGGCGAGGAGTTCGTCCTCGGGCGCGACGGGCGGACGACCGGGCGGGCGATCGCAGACGCCGTCGCCGCGGGCCTCCAGCGCGCGGGGGCACGCGTCGAGCGGATCGGTGTCGTCCCCACGCCGACGCTGGCGTGGGCCTCACAGGGCCGCCGGGGGATCATGGTCACCGCGAGTCACAATCCGCCCCGCGACAACGGCCTCAAGTTCTTTCGAGACGGCCAGGAGTACGATCGTGATGCGGAGCGCCGCCTCGAATCCCGACTCGACACCGCCCCTGCGAGCGTCGACGCCCTCGAATTCGGGGAGACGACGCGTGGCGACCCACTCAGCGCCTATCGCGATCGGATCGTCGCGTACGCTCGCGAGCGCGTAGGACCGATCGCGGCGACCGGCGTCGTGGTCGACTGCGGGACGGGCGTCGGCGGTCTGGCGACCCCACAGGTGCTTGACCGTCTGGGCGCCGACGTGCTCGCCGTCGACGCCCACGTCGATGGCACCTTTCCCGCGCGACCGAGCAAGCCCACCGCCGACACGCTCACCGACACGGCGGCCCTGATCGCGAGGACCGATCGTATCGACTGTGCGATCGCTCACGACGGCGACGCCGATCGGACCGTCCTGCTCGACAGCGAGGGCGAGATCGTCCCCGCCGATACAGTGCTCGCGATCCTGGCTGGTCACTACCTCACCGAGGGCGGCCGGGTGCTCACGACGCCCGACACCTCCGATCGGATCGACGAGCGTGTCGCGGACCTCGGCGGGCGGGTCGATCGGACCGCGCTCGGAACGCTTCACGAGGCGATGGATGGCCAGGAGGCGACCGCGGAGACCGTCTTCGCGGGCGAGCCCTGGAAACACGTCCACCCGCCGCTGGGCCCCTGGATCGACGGGATCGCGAGCGCGGCGCTACTCGTCGCGTTGATCGATCGCGACGGCCTCGCGGCGCTTCGTAATCCGATCACCGAGCGACCGAAAGCCGAACGCTCGGTCGACTGTCCCGACGACGCGAAAGCCGCCGCGATGGATCGCCTGACCGAGCGTCTCCCCGCCGCGATCGACCACGAGAGCGTCGACACCGACTACGGCGTTCGTCTGACGCTCTCGGAGGGCTGGATTCTCGTCCGTCCGAGCGGGACCGAACCCAAACTCCGCGTATATCTCGAACAGAGCGACGCCGACGCGCTGGCCGAGCGCGTCGTCGAGATCCTTCGGGAAGCGGTCGAACGGGTCGCCTGAACGACGCCGTCTCGCGGATCGCTTCCGATCCTACCTGTGGCGTCGGAGACTCCGCCCGCTCACATCGACCGCCAGGCGCGGGCGGCACTGACGGGTGAATCGATCGAACTGAGCCATCGCGCGGCGATCGCCTTCTTCAGCGTTCGGGCGGCCGGCCCGCCGAACGTCTCGACCGGGACGCCCATCACGTCGTGGGCGACGGCGTCGTCACCGATCGACGCGACCGTGCCTTTGTCGTCGTAGGTCCACTCGTCGAGCGGTCGCCCCTCCATCGCGCGGACGACGTTGTCGGCGACGGCCTCGCCTGCGCCCCACGCGGCTTCGGCGGTCGGCGGGATCGGCTCGCCGCTCGGCCCGTCGATCGCTGCGGCGTCACCGACCGCGAACACCGACTCGGCGCTCGTCCGGAAATCACGCGCGGTGTGGATCCGATAGCTGTTCGAGTCGACGGTAAGATCGCTGTCTCGCAGCGCGTCCTGGCCGCGGATCCCCCCGGTCCAGACGAACACGTCGGCGTCGATCCGATCGCCGTCGTCGAGGGTGATCCGGTCGGCCTCGACGCAGTCGACGAACGATCCCGTTCGGACCGTTACACCTGCGTTTTCGAGTTCCTCACGGAGGCGACGGCCGAACTTGCGATCGCCGCCGGGGTAGACACGATCGAGCCCTTCGAGGATCGTCACGTCGATCGCGGCGGTGAGCCGATCGGCCAGCGCGGCGACCTCGCCGGCGGTCTGGACGCCCGTGAGTCCGGCCCCGCCGACCACGACGCTCGTCGTCTCGGTCGCGTCGGTCGCCTCGCGGATGGCGTCGTGAATCCCGAGCGCGTCGTCGAGGCTCTTCAGCGTATGGCCGTGGTCGAGGACGCCCGGGATGTCGTAAGTCGCCGTCTGTGAGCCGAGCGCGACGATCGCGGTGTCGTACTCGATCGTCGAGCCGTCGGCACAGCGCACACGGGAGTCGGCGCTCTCGATCGCCTCGACCCGTGCTTCGCGAAACGTTGTCTTCGGGCCGGCGATCGTCTCGACGGGGACCGTGATCGATTCTGCGACGGTCGGGTCGCGAATACAGCGGTGGACTTCGTGGAGGACGAGGTGCTCGGACGACTCGGAGACCCAGACGATCTCACAGTCCTCGGGCGCGACGGATTCCAGCCGATCGACGGCTGACACCCCCGCGTAGCCGGCACCGAGCACCACCACCGTCGCTGTCATGGCCGTCACTGAGGGACAGCCGCGTACAAAGGTGTTGGAACCCGGTTTGCTGGCCGATATTGCCGGAGTCAGTCGAGAAGGCCGGCGAGGCGGTTTCGAACCCGGCGTTTGGCCCCGCCCGCGGCCTGGCGGACGCTCAGATGCAACGGCGTTCGGCGCCCGTCGATGTCCGTCTCGCCAGCGGCGATCGCGTCGAGGATCGCCGCGCTCGTCGGGGCGGCGTCGACGCGGGTGATCGCCTGTCCGACCATGGGGGCCACGTGGGCGTCACTGCCGGCGACCGCGGGCAGGCCGTGTTCGCGAGCGAACGTTTCCGCGCGGTGGTTTGCATACCCCGTCAACAGGCGAGAGTTGTACACTTCGATCGCGTCCGCCCGCGCGAGGTCCGACCGCGAGATGTTGGCCATCACGCCGCTGCGCGTCTTCTGAAAGGGGTGGGGGACGACTGCGATGCCGCCCGCGTCGTGGATGCGGTCGACGGTCGCGACGAACGGACGCTGGGGTGGAACGGCCTCGTCGATCCCCAGCGCGAGGACGTGGCCCGCTGCGCTGGTGACCTCCATCCCGGGGATTCCGACGAGATCGTACGCTGGCGCGCGTTCGACGGCGTCCTGGCTGGCAGCGAACTCGTCGTGATCGGTGACGGCGAGCGCGTCGAGGCCGATCGCACTCGCCCGTTCGAGCAATGCGGACACGTCGTCCCGCCCGTCGTAAGAGGCCGCGGAGTGGGCGTGAAGCTCGACCGAGAGCACACCGCTATTTCTCGGTCGGGGGTCTAAAGCGCCCCGGTCGCCGTCGGGTCAGTCCGCGGAGACGTCGCCGCCGGTTCGGAGGCGAGTCGGGAGGTGACACTGCGGGTCCGGCGCGAACGGATCGCCGTGGACGGCCGCCGAGCGGACCGGCGATCCACCGCCACAGTACTCGAAGATTTCACACTCTCGACAGCGCTCGGCGGCGTACGCCTCGCGGTCACGCAGCCGTTCGAGCAGCGGATCGGGGTCATCGCGCCAGATCTCTTCGAACGACTGCTCGCGGACGTTCCCGACGGTCTTCGATTGCCAGAACTGGTTGGGGTGGACGCGCCCACGGTGGTCGATATCGGCGACGCGGTCGCCGGTCGGGTCGCCGCCGTTGGTCGCGAGATGCTGTCGGACGCGGTCGGCGTGCTCCGCGCCGAGTTCGGTCTCGGCGTAGTCGATGATGAGTCCGGCGTCGGCGTAGTTGCCCACCAGCAGCGTCTCGACGTCGAACCCGCGTTCGTGGGCGTCCAGCGTGACGTCGAACACGCGCCGGACGACCTCGCGGCGATCGACCGGCGAGAGGTCGATCGACTGGAGCGCCTCGCCACGCCCGCCGTAGGAGAGGTGGTACACACAGACCCGGTCGATCCCCCGGAGTTCGGCGATGTCGAGCAACTCCTCCAGATCGTCGACGTTGCGCTCGGTGACAGTAAACCGAATGCCCGTGTCGAGGCCGACAGCCTGACAGGCCTCGATCCCCGCCATCGCGCCGTCGAACGCGCCCTCTTCGCCGCGGATCGCGTCGTGGGTCTCGGGCAGGCCGTCGACGGAGACGCCGGCGTACGCCAGCCCCGCCTCTTTCAGCGCCGCCGCGCGGTCTTCGTCGAGCAGAGTCCCGTTCGTCGAGAGCACCGCGCGCAGCCCCTGATCGGTGGCGTACGCCACGAGTTCCTCCAGATCGTCCCGAACGAGCGGTTCGCCACCCGAGAAGAGCAAGACTGGCACGCCGAACGCCGCGAGGTCGTCGATGAGCGCTTTGCCTTCGTCGGTATCGAACTCCTCGGGACTCGGCTCGTCGGCGTCGGCATAGCAGTGCTCGCAGGTGAGATTACAGCCCGCGGTCAGATTCCAGACGACGACGGGCGCGTCCGGACGGTCCTGGCTGATCTGCTCGGCGTCGGACTCGTGGCCGTCGTCGTAGCGGAGTCCGTCGCCCGGGGCGTCGAGGTCGGTGAGGAGTTTGCTGACGGAAATCATGGCTCTATGGGCTGGTCTTTCGTATTTCTCTGCTCGACCCTTTACGGTCTGTCTCTCGTTCCCACCCGGTGGGAAACCGATCCGCCGTTTTCGGGCGGCTCGAAACCTGCGGCAAGTGTTTCCGGTACTGTTCGGGGTCGTTTTCGGGAGTCGAGACCAGCCCGGGGGTCTAAGACCCCCCGAACCCTGGCGGCGGTACATGCACGCGGGGATCGACACGGACGAGCGGCCACTGTTGGTGATCTGGGAGTTGACCCAGGCGTGTGATCTGGCCTGTCATCACTGCCGCGCCAGCGCCCGCCCACAGCGCCATCCCGACGAACTCTCGACCGCGGAGGCGAAGGCGCTGCTCGACGATATCCGCGCGTTCGGCCCGGGGACGCTCGTCGTGTTCTCGGGTGGGGATCCGTTCAAACGTGACGACGTGACCGAACTGATCGCCTACGGCGACGCGCTGGGCCTGCGAATGTCGCTGACGCCCAGCGGGACGCGACTCGTCGATCGCGAGGCCGTCGAAGAGCTCGCGGCGGCCGGCCTGGCGAACCTCGCAGTGAGTCTCGACGGCCCCGACCCCGAGAGTCACGATGCCTTCCGTGAGGAACCCGGATCGTACGACGAGACCATCGCTATCGCCGAGGCCGCGGCCGACCACGACGTATCCCTCCAGATCAACACGACCGTCTGTGCGGAGACCGCCGACGCGCTTCCGGGGATCCGTGATCGAGTCACCGACCTGGGCGCGATCCGCTGGAGCGTGTTCTTTCTCGTCCCGCTCGGCCGTGGGTCGGTGCTCGATCCCGTCACACCAGAGCGGGCCGAAGCCATCTGGGAGTGGCTCGCCGAGGTCGACGAGACCGCGCCGTTCGCGCTCAAGACGACCGAAGCGCCGGCATATCGACGCGTGCGCGCTCAGCGCGGCGCGGGCGAGGGCGGGTCCCGTCCGGGGGTCGCGACGCTCGCGGGCGACGGGTTCGTGTTCGTGAGCCACCGCGGCGAGATCTACCCCTCGGGCTTTCTCCCCCAGTCGGCGGGATCGGTCCGCGAGCGCGATCTCGCGACGGTCTATCGCGAGCACGAGTTGTTCCGGTCACTGCGCGATCGGTCACAGCTCACTGGCAAGTGCGGGGCGTGTGGGTTCCGTGAGCAGTGCGGCGGGAGTCGATCCCGGGCGCACGCCACGACGGGCGATCCGCTCGCGAGCGATCCGCTCTGTCCCTATGTCCCCGCGGGTTACGACGGGCCGATCCCGGGGCCGGCCCACGTGGGGGACTGACGATGGAGGTGATCGTGAACGTCGCGATGAGCGCCGACGGGAAACTCGCGACCCCCGAGCGCGAACAGATCCGGATCTCCGGGCCCGAGGATTTCGATCGGGTCGACGCGATTCGCGCGGAGGTCGACGCCGTCGCGGTCGGGGTCGGGACCGTGCTCGCGGACGATCCCTCGCTGACCGTCGACGATCCCGACCGGATCGACGAGCGTCGCGCCTGCGGGGAGTCCGCCCAGCCGACCCGGGTGGTCGTCGATTCCCGTCTGCGGACGCCGACCGATGCCCAGGTCCTCGACGACGCCGCCGACACCGTCGTGTTCGCGAGCGCGGCCGCGCCCGCCGACCGGATCGCGGCGTTCGAACAGCGCGGCGCGACGGTGATCGTCCGGGGCGACTCGCGAGTCGATCTTCCGGCCGCCGTCGACGCGCTCGGCGATCGTGGCGTCGACGCGATGCTGATCGAGGGCGGTGGCGAACTGCTGGCGTCGGTGTTCGCAACGGGCCTGGCCGATCGCGTCTCGACGTTCGTCGGCCCACTCTTGCTCGGCGGGCGAGAGGCCCCGACGCTCGCCGACGGACCGGGGTTCGACCGCCCGTTCCCCGAACTTGCCCTCGACGGTATCGATCGGCTGGACGACGGGGTGGTGCTCTACTGGTCGGTACTAAAGACCTGAAACCGCCCAAAATCAAAGATTACACGATAGTCAAAGAATTCAAGTCATTCCCGAAAGCGACATTATGACCAATGGACTTCCCGGAACTCCCTTATGACAACATTCACAAATTTTTAACGGCAATTGGATTCGTACTTATACTACCTAGTCTGTTTTTGGATCCAACCTTTCTCTCAAGCCGACAGATTTTAACTATCGGGAGTTTTGCGGTGATCCTAGGCCTAATCGGTTGGGGATTCGAAAGTGCATTGATACCCTATTTACAACAGCTTGAACAGCAAAGAAATATAACTAGGGGAGAAGAGCGGAGAGGAAAAATTCTAATCAAGGTATTGTTGATTATTCGGTTTCTTTTCCCAACCCTCTTTTTGATAGTATCAATCCTATTATTGGCGTAGTTTATCGGTGGTATAGTATATGTATATAGTTCCAATAACCTTCCGGGGTAGACCCAAGTTTTTAATCCGCTGGTTATGTCGAATCGGGAATCCTAGTGTACTGTATACCAATTATAATACTAAAATAATCGCCTCTGTCTTCTTTTGAAAAAATAGTACAAATTGAAATTTAATAGCTTGCTTGGAGCACAGATTTTCTAAGCTCTTCGACCTCTTCAAGCGATTCTTCAAGCCTTTTCATATCAGTTTCTACACCGTCATAATGAAATATCTTTTGAAAAATGCTGTCAGCAATTTCATCGGTGGTGTCACATTCATTTATATCAATTTGCATGGGGTTTTCTAAGATATAGAATACATCACTAGCGCTACTTTCTACTATCTCATCTAATAGTCTCTTAAGTTCTTTGAGTGTCTTTTCGTCAAATTCTCTCAGTTTTTCAGGGTGATTTTGTTCAATATATTCGATTTTATTGAATATCTTTGCGGTTAAACCATATGGGTTATACAGGCTAATAGTGCGGTCAGTGGTGTACATTGCATCCCTATTTCCAACAGTTAACCACACTCTATTATGTCCGCCTGATTTATAACTTTGTTTTAATTCATCTATATTCTCTATTGTATCGTTATTTTTGCTCTCTGGAAGTGATGCGTTTATCAATATATTTGGGTCCTCAGTTTCATATTGGCAAACAAGGCATTGCTCGCTAAGAGTGTCTAATTCAAGCATGAGATCTTCGTGTTCTCTTGGATAATTCAAGATAGTGTTTAGTTCCCCTGCCATTTTACCTATATATTTCAAATCATCGGCCAGGTCTTTGAGTTCTTGGCTTTCCCGCCATTGGAGTTTGTTATGGATAGAGATAGCCACGGCGATAATTGACAAGATAAATCCGCCAATTGTGACGAATGCTAATATATTCATTCACATTTTCCTTGATTGTGATGTGACTTAAATCATGGCCCTCAGTGATTTAGTAATAAGTTTCAGTACATTATTCCCAATTAATCAGTTATTTGAATGACGTCCAAATTATTTATTCTCTAATCCATTTTTTCGGCAAAGATGATGGTGAGTCCTTGTTTGACGTTAATAACCTTCCATTCATTCCCTACCATACCTTGCTCGAAAATAGATATACAACAGAAGCAATTAATACCACTTCTAAGCTATTCTCTGACTTGACTCCCGACACCCACGTCCACCGGATCGCGCGCCGGCTTGGGGTCGTCCCGGCCGATGCCGACCCCGCGACCGTCCGGACACGACTGGAGGCCGACGTTCCCGACGCCGCCTGCGGGTTCGGTCACACCGCGATGATCCAGTTCGGCCGGGAGTACTGTACCGCACGCCAGCCGGTCTGTCTCGACGATTCCACAGCGTGCCCGCTCGCAGACTGCTGTGATCGCGTCGGCGTCGAGGGCGACGCTTGACTCACCGCCGATCGTGCAGTTCGGCTTCGAGGTCCGTGAGGTCCATGTCCATGTCCGCGAGCAAGACGAGCAAATGATAGACCAGATCCGCGCTTTCGTGCGCCACCGCGTCACGGTCGTCGTTTTTGGCCGCGAGGAGGACTTCTGCGGACTCTTCCCCGATCTTTTCGAGGATCGCGTCCTGCCCTTTCTCGTGGGTGAGCAGTGACGCTGTGTACGACCCCTCGGGTTCGTTGACCTTTCGATCTTCGATGACGTCGAAGAGTTCTCGGATGATCTGATCGGTCATAGGCTGACTCGAATCTCCTGGTCCTTGAACCCGCCGACCGGTCCGGGCAGCGGTGCGGCCCTGGTTATCGTTCACGAAGGCAGTAAGTAAGAACTGCCTCAGGGGCCGTTAGGACGTGGTAGGGGCCGCTTACCCGATTATCACTCCCCACTGGATTCAGGCAACATTCTCTCCGTCAGACAATCATAATTATCTTTAACACATATTTATGGTGGTGGGGCCCCAACCAATTATTGGTCATGACAGACCTGATCCTCCTCCCGACGGACGGAAGCGATGCGGCCGAACAGGCGGCCGACCGCGCCCTCGAACTCGCCGCCGAGCGCGAGGCAGCGATCCACGCGCTGTACATCGTCGACACGAACAGGGTCGGCAACCCCGCGCTGTGCAGCACCGAGCTGTTGATTACCGAGTACGAGGACAACGGTCGAGAACTGCTCGAAGACCTCAAACGCCGTGGTGCCGAGCGCGGCGTCGACGTCGAAGCGCGTGTCTGCCGCGGTGAACCCCTCGACGAAATCAAAAAAGCCGTTCGCGAACGCGAACCCGACCTGACCGTGTTCGGGTTCGGTGACGACAAGTCCAAGATGATGAGCCACTCGATGCGCGACAAGATGGTCCAGGAGTTCGAACAGGTCGTCCTCCACTGAGTCGTTCGGGACGGATCAGGTTCGTTCGGCGTCGATTCTGGTCTCCGCGTGTCGACGGAGCCGTCATTTTACGTCGACTGACGCCAGTCGTCACTCGTCGAGAGTGATCTCTTCCATCAACTCGACCAGTTCGTCGAGTTCGGGGAACGTGTAGACGGTCACGTCGACGTCGGCCTCGTGAGCCCTGACCTGAGAGTCGAACATGAGTGCCATCTCTTCACCGTCACCGACGAGTTCGTCGATCATGCCGCTCGACGGACCGTAGGTAAAGGTTGGCGTCGACATGTCGATCGTGGTTTCGAGGACGTTCGCCCAGCCGTCGATAAAGCCCGACGTCATAATGTTCCCGATCTCCTGGATCGCAGACCGTTCCATGTCCGAAAAGCCGGATGCGTCCGGTTCGGCCCCCGCCATGTCCCCGAGCGTCGCTTGCGCCAGCCGTTTCGCGCTCTGAGCGTTCATCAAAAACAGGACGGTCCCGTGGGGGCGTTCCTGCAGATCGACGCTGATCCCGATCTGTTCGTCGTCACCGACGTGCGCGCGAATGTCCTGCAGGCCGATGAAGTTGATTTTCGTGATCTCCATCTCGGTCGCCATCCCGGTCATCTGAGCGAGGTGGTCGGCGACAGTGGTGCCTCCCTCTTTCGCCATCTTATTGAAGAGCGCGAGCTTTCGAATGTCGATCATCAACTGGGAGTCCTGGCCGGCCATTGGCCACGGATTCGCCCGCCGGCGGCTTAAGTCCACCCGCCGTCGATCACGGGCTGTCGTCGTTGACCGCCGCCGTTCACCTTCCGTCGCTCGGTGGTCGCCACCCTCAGGGGTCGCCCGTGACTGTCCCACCTGTCCGGACGCTGACGGCCAGGCCCTCCCCGACGGGGAGGAGTCCCGACTGAAAATCGGGATCCGCACGGACCGTCTCCAGGTACGAGACGATCCCGCCGGTCGCGTCGTGATCGGGGTCGGTCTCGCCCGCGAGTGCGGCCCGGACCGCCGCTCGGTCGATCCCCGCGCCGGCGACGGCGTTGTCTGCGACGACGATCCCACCCGACGCGATTCGATCGCGGACCGTCTCGAACGCCTCGGCGTACCTGGTCTTCTCGCAGTCGACGAGCACGAAATCCAGCGGGGCCGATCCGTCCGCGAGGATCGCGTGGGCGTCGCCGTGTTCGAAGGTCGCCCGATCCGCGACCCCACCCGCCGCGAGGTACTCCCGAGCCAGATCGAGTTCGTCCGCGTCGATCTCGGTGAGCGTGATCGCGCAGTCGGGTGCGCCCCGGAGGAGCCAGTACGCCGAGTAGCCGAACCCAGACCCGAACTCCACCGCGCGTTCGGCGTCGATCAGGCGAGCGAGCGTCGCGAGCCACCCACCGGCGGCGGGTCCGATCGTCGGGAACCCATCGCGGGCGGCACGGCGATCCATCGCGGCGACGATCCGGTCCGCGCGCGGGCCGATGCGAGCACTGATCGCGTCGGTCACCGCGAATCCGTCGGCCGACATCACTCCTCGCCGAGGATGCCCGGACTGGTCATGCGCGCGGGATCGAGTACCTCGTCGGCCTCTTCGGGGGTGAGATGCCCCATCTCGATGGCGGTCTCGCGGACGGTCTGGCCAGTCGCGAGTGCCTTCTTCGCGACCGTGCTCGCGGCGTCGTAGCCGATCGCGGGGTTGAGCGCGGTCGCGAGCGCCATCGAGCGTTCGACCTGATCGGCACAGTGCTCGTGGTCGGCCTCCAACTTCGCGACGAATTTCGTCCCGAACGTCTCGGCGGCCCGTCCGAGGATGCCCGCGGACTCGACGAAGGCGTCCGCCAGCACGGGCTTGTAGAGATTGAGGTCGATCTGCCCGCGTTCGGCCCCGGCCTGGACGGTCGCGTCGTTGCCCAGCACGCGGGCGTGGACCTGGTTGACCGACTCGGCGACGACGGGGTTGATCTTCCCGGGCATGATCGACGATCCGGGCTGGTTTTCGGGCTGATCGATCTCGCCCAGGCCGTTGCGCGGGCCCGAGGCGAGCAAGCGCAGATCGTTGGCGATCTTGTCCATCGCGCCCGACGCGGAGCGGAGCGTGCCGTGGACCGCGCCCATCGCGTCGTGAGCGGCCTGTGCCTCGAAGTGATCGTCGGCCTCGCGGAAGTCGAGATCGGTCTCGACGGCGATCTCTGCGATCGCCCGCTCCGCGAATTCGGGATCGGTGTTCAGGCCCGTCCCGACGGCCGTCCCACCGAGTGCGAGTTCGTCGAGTTCCGTACTCGCGCGCTCGATCCGATCGATCGCCTTCTCGATCTGGCGGCGATACCCGCCGAACTCCTGGCCCAGACGGATCGGCGTCGCGTCCTGGAGGTGTGTGCGACCGGTCTTCACGACGTCGTCGAACGCGTCGGCCTGTGCGGCGAGTTCCGTTTCGAGCGTGCGAAGCCCGGGCAAGAGGTCGTGTGCGACGCTCTCGCGGGCGGCGACGTGCATCGCGGTCGGGATCACGTCGTTCGAGGACTGCCCGAAGTTGACGTGATCGTTCGGATGGATCGCCTTCGAGCCGACCGCTGCGCCGTAGATCTCGCTCGCGCGGTTCGCGATCACCTCGTTGGCGTTCATGTTCGTCGACGTTCCGCTGCCAGTCTGGAACACGTCGACGGGGAACTGATCGTCGTGCTCGCCCGCGACGACCTCTTCGCAGGCACTCTCGATCGCGTCCGCGCGCTCGTCGTCGAGATGGCCCAGGTCGCGATTCGCGCGGGCAGCCCCCAGTTTGACGAGGCCGATCGCGCGAATAAAGCGTCGCCCGAAGCGCCGGTCGCTGATCGGGAAGTTCTCGATCGCACGCTGTGTCTGTGCGCCCCAGTAGGCGTCTCCGGGGACGGCAATCTCTCCGAGGCTGTCGGTCTCGATGCGTTCGTCGGCCATGCCGATGGGTTCAGCGCCGTGGGGTTAACTGTTGGCCACGTGCCTGAGGACGAATATCATATGCCCAGACCCAATACATGGGGATACAGATGCCGCGCAGGACGATCAGTCTCGACGCGGAAACGTACGACCGGTTGCGCCGCGAGAAGACCGACGACGAGAGTTTCAGCGACGTGATCGACCGATTGCTCGGTGACGAGGAGCCACTCGCGGACCTCGTCGGACTGGTGACCGACGCCGAGGCCGACCGCGTGCGAGCGCACAGCGATCAGTTCCGCGAGGACGTGACCGATCGCTTCGATCGGGTCGATCCCTGATTCCGGTCGGGGCTGTGAACGCCGTCGATCGCTCTGTCCGCTCGTGGGAGCGACGCTGGTTTTATCGGTCGATCCGTTGAGAATGACAATATTCATTCCGGATGCCCGACGAATCGACGGACATGGAGTGGCTGGCGGTCGTCGTCTGGCTGGGATTCGTCCTCGCCGTGGGTGGACTGGCACTGCCGGCGACCGCGCGCCTGTTCGCCCCGCTGTCGACCCGCGGGGCCGGATTCGCCGTCACGGTCGGCACGGCCGTCGTCACGCTGGTCGCCTTCTGGGTCGGGCACGTCGCACTCTGGCCGGTCGCGGGGCTCGCGGGCCTTCTCGTCCTCTTTGCGCTGTCGGCGGTCGCGGTCGACCGGGGCGTCACCGTGCCGGGTCGCCGGTACGCCGAGGTGTCGGCGGTGTTCGTGGCGGTGTTCGCACTCGGCGTCGGCCTCCGGGCGGTCGATCCGGGCCTGCAGGTCTGGGCGGAGGGATTTCTGAACTTCGGGCTGATCGAATCACTCCTCCGGGCGGGGACGCTCCCGCCCGAGGACATGTGGTTCGCGGGCGAACCGGTGCAGTACTACTACGGTGGCCACCTCGCGGTCGCGCTCTGGACGCGA
Source organism: Halococcoides cellulosivorans (assembly GCF_003058365.1). NCBI lineage: Archaea > Methanobacteriati > Methanobacteriota > Halobacteria > Halobacteriales > Haloarculaceae > Halococcoides > Halococcoides cellulosivorans. Next base: position 939,484 of record NZ_CP028858.1, read on the forward strand.
CTCACTGGCGTGCCGGTCCGGATCGGGGCGAACCTCGCGGTGCCGACGGTGTACGCCATGCTCGCCGCTGGCGCGTACGATCTCGCCGGTGCGATCGCCGCGACCCGGTCCGGGCGGCGTCGCCTGGCGGGCGGTCTGGCCGCGGCGATCGTCGCCCTCGGTGGGAACGCCCTCACGGCGGCTTCGGTGGTGTACGCCGTCGCGCCCGGCGCTCTCCGTGACGTGATCGTCGCCGTCACGGGCACGCCCGCGGAGACCCTCGCGGGCGGCGTGACGACGTTCGACGCGACGCACTTCGCCGGGTTTCCGACGGACGTTCCGATCTATCTCGTCCGGATCGGCAGCCTCCACGCCCACGTCATCAGCCAGCCCTACACCCTGCTCGCGGTCGCCATCGCGTTCACTGCTGTCGTCGCCGATGGCCGCCGAGCACGTCTCTGGCGACTCGCCTGTGTCGCTCCGGTCGCTGGCCTGGTCGAGGTGACCAACGCCTGGAGCTTTCCAGCCGTCGTGGGAATCACCGCGCTGGCGGTCGCGTTCGCGCGTGAGCACCCGCTCGACTGGCTGGTCGACTCCGGGTCGGTCCTCGCCGCTCGCAAGTGGTGGCCACTCCGGGACCTCCAGCGACTGGGCGCGGGTGTCGTCGTCGCCGCTGCAGTCGCCGTCGGCGGAATTCTCGTCGCCGCGCCGTTCGTGTTCACGACCTCGGCGACGCGGCCGCTGGCGCTGTTGCCCGAGCGGACGTCCGCCGCGGTCTATCTCGTCGAGTACGGCCCCTTCATCGCCGCCTTCCTGCTCGGGGCGTGGCCCGCGATCCGACGCCGCCTCGACTTGCGGGTGCTCGGGGCGGCCCTCGTCGCGGCGCTCGTCCTCGCAATGCTCGTCCCACAGGGCGCTGCACTGTTTTTCGTCGCGCCCGTCCTCGTCGGGTCGTGGTATCTCCTCCGGCGGACGGAGGTCGGCTTCGAGGGCGTGCTCGTGCTCGGCGGCGCGGGCCTGCTCGGAATCGTCGAACTCGCCTATCTCGACGGCGGGGCCGCATCGGGGCGATACAACACGGTCTACAAAGTCCACAGCCAGGTGTGGCTGCTCTGGACGGTCGCCGCCGGCGTCTTTCTGGCCCGGGCGATCGAACGGCCCGGGATCGACCCGCCGACCGTCGAGCGACTCTCGGTCCCGGATGCGCTCGACGCCGACCTCGGACGGGCGGTCGCCGCGGTCGTGCTCGTGGGTGTGATCCTCTCTTTCGGCGTCGTGACGACGGGCGCGGCTCTCGACGATGGTCTCGACGACGCCTCACTCGACGCGACACGGTTCGTCGAGACCGATCGTGGCGACGTCGACGCCGCCACGACGTTCCTCGACGCCAGGCCGGGACAGCCCCACATCGTCGCGGCCGTCCCGCGCGAGGCCGAGATGTTCTCGTTTCGGGCGAGTCCGGCGTCGAGTCTGACGGGGCTGCCCACCGTCGCGGGGTGGACCCACGCCGCCGATTACCACGGCGACGACGCGTTCGATCGGCGGTCACGACACGTCCGGACGATCTTCGAAGGCCCCGTGGATCGCCGGGCCGAACTACTCGCGACCTACGACGTTCGATTCGTCTATCTCGGGCCGTACGAGCGCCAGCGGTACGACGTCCGGCCGTTCGAGGAGAGCGTCGTCGCGACTCACTCGTTCGGGTCGATCACGATCTACGAGATCGACCACGGCGACGGGGCTGTCGAGTCCGGTGCGACTCGCTGACGATCGGCCGGGTCACTCGCCGCGTGGATCCTCACCGAACGCCGCTAACCCGGCCAGACACGCCCCGATCGGGTGATAGCCCGGTTCGACGGCCGGCCCGTCGCTGTCGATTACGGCCTCGTTGGTCGGCGTGACGGCCTGGTAGAAATCACCCTGTGGCGCGTCGAGATGGGTGCGCGCGAACTCCCAGAGCCCCTGGTAGGTCTCACGAAAGCGCACGTCGTCGCGGCGCTCGAACAGCGTCGCAGCCGCGCCGATCCCCTCTGCGATCGCCCAGCCGTAGGTGTCTTCGACGACTGGCTCGCCGTCGGGCGCGACGGTGTACGCCAGACCGCCCAGCGTCTCGTCCCACCCCATCTCGACGGCGGCGTCGAACAACGCGATCCCGCGGTCGCACAGCCACTCGCGAGCCTCGTGGTCGGGCGCGACGTGCTCCAGGCGACGATCGATCTGACCGAGCAGTTTCGCCCATTCGAGGTGGTGGCCGGGCTGATACCCCCACGGCCGGAACTGATCGCGCGGATCCGAGCGGTTGTACTCGAAGTCGGGCGTCCAGTCCGCATCGTAGTGCTCCCAGATCAGGGGCACGTCCGCCAGGTCGTCGATCGAGTGATCGTCGGTCGCGCGCTCGACGGTCAGCGCGCGTGCGATCGCGATCGCCCGATCGAGGTGGTCGCGATCCCGGGTCGCGCGGTGGGCTGCGAGGAAGGCTTCACACGCGTGCATGTTCGCGTTCTGCCCGCGATACGCCGACCCGGTCTCGAAGTCGGCATCGAATTCGCTGGCACAGAGGTCGTACTCGGACTCGAAGAACTGCTCGACGAGGAGGTTCGCGACCGCTCGGAGCTCGGCCTCGAAATCGAAACCGGCCTCGACCGCGCGGGCGTACCCCAGCAAGACGAACGCGTGGCCGTAACAGACCCGCCGGTCGTCGCGTGTCTCGTCGTCGACCAGCCAGTCGTACCCACCGGACGCGGCATCGTGGTGGGCCGATCGAAGGAACGCGGCGGCCTGCTCGGCAGCGGCAGCACACCAGTCGGGCCCGTCGATCTGGACGCCGAGACTCGTGTTCGCGAGAAAGCGTGCGGAGGCGACGAGGTGGTGGCGATCGTCGTACCGGTCGCCCGTCTCTGGGTGGACCGCGGCCTGGAAACCGTCGTGCGGGCAGGCCGTCCGATCGGGGTGATAACACTCCAGGACGTCGACCAGTCGCGCCCGGAGCGTCGCGGTGTCGGTCGGATCCATGGCCGGGCGTTCGCAACCCCGCCTCCTGTAGGTTTGGGGCCCACGTCGACGGCGGGTGGCGGGCGGGGCCGACCGCACTCACCGATCGGTGAACACGCCCGCGAGCAGTCGGGCGTGAGTCAGGCCGTTCTCGACGATCGCCCGCGGAATCCGTCGGCGCGCACCGTCGAACGCCGTCTCCAGAGCGCCGCTCGGGTCGTCGGTGATCGCCGTGCCGTGGCCGAACACGATTCGCTCGGGGTCGAGGTCCGCGAACGACGCGTGGGGCGGCCGCAGGCGAGCGAACGGATACAGGCCGATCCGTTCGGGGCCGACCGAGTAGATTGCACCCGGGCCGAGCACGTCCGGGACATAGAGCGTCGCGCCGTCGTGAGCGATCAGGATCGACTCGTCCCAGCCCGGAACCGGCACCCGACGGACGGGCCAGGGGCCGATCCGATCGGTGACGCGCTCGATCGGGACGTCGAGATCGGCGGTGAGGTCCAGCCACTCCGGGACGGTCACCGGCACGTCGTACCGCTCGGCAAATCGCGCGGCGTCGCGGGTGTGGAGGTTCGAACAGACGGCGACGCCCGCAATCTCGCCGAGCGATTCGATCGTCGCGTCGATGCCCGGCGCGTCGAGCGGATCGACGATCCAGACGCCGTCTGGCCCGCGGATCGCGTGACTCGTCCGCCGGCCAGTCTCGTGGGGGTGGGATTGCCACCCGAGCGATCGGGGCGTCCGGTCGACGATCGTCGGATCCTCTGGGGCCGACCGATCGAAGGCGACCATGGCGGCGATCGAACGGATCGGCGGAAAACGATGCCGGTTTTCACTCGTCGGCGGGCGAATCAAAACGCCAATGCCGCCGGCCCCCGGAGGTCGATCCATGACCGATCGGCCACACGGCCAGGAGTACACCGACGACTATCCAGAGAAGACGCTGTACATCCCGGGCCCGACGGAGGTGCGCGAGGACGTCATCGAGGAGATGGCCCAGCCCATGTTCGGCCACCGGATGGACCGGATGACCGACCTGTACACGACGATCGTCGAGGACACCAGGGAGTTTCTCGACACCGACAACGAGGTCATCATCCTCACCGGATCGGGCACGGAGTTCTGGGAGGCCTCGACGCTGAACCTGGTCGACGAGCGCATTCTCGTGCCGACCTGCGGGAGTTTCAGCGAGCGCCACGCCAACGTCGCCGAACGACTCGGCAAGGAGGTCGATCGCCTGGAGTACGACTGGGGCGAGGCGATCAAGCCCGACGACGTCCGCGAGGCGATCGAGGCCACCGACAACGAGTACGACGTCGTCGCGAGCGTCATGAACGAGTCCTCGACGGGCGTGCGCAACCCGATCGAAGCAATCGGCGACGTCGTCGCGGAGTACCCCGACACGTACTTCGTCGTCGATGCCGTCAGCGCGCTCGGCGGTGATTTCGTCGACATCGACGCTCACGACATCGACGTGCTGTTCACCTCCACCCAGAAGGCGTTCGCGATGCCGCCGGGCCTGGCGGTCTGTGTGGTGAGCGACGACGCCTACGATCGCGAACGCGCCTCCGATCAGGCCTCGTGGTACGGTGGGTTCCAGCGCTGTCTGGACTACTACGAGCGGAAGGGCCAGACGCACTCGACGCCGGCGATCCCGATCATGCTGGCCTATCACAGACAGATGAAACACATGCTCGAGGAGGGCCACCACGAGCGGGATCGCCGACATCGCGAGATGACCGAGTACGTCCACGACTGGGCCCGCGAGCATTTCGACCTGTTCGCCGAGGAGGGCTATCGCTCACAGACGGTCTCCTGTATCGAGAACACTCAGGGCATCGACGTCGCCGAGACGATCGAGCAGGTCTCCGAGGAGTACGACATGGTGTTCTCGAACGGCTACGGCTCACAGCTCGGCGAGGAGACGTTCCGCATCGGGCACATGGGCGAGCACGATCTCGACAGTATTCGAGCACTGACCGACGCGATCGAAGACGTCGCCGGACTGTAGGGCCGTCGCACGCTGCATCGTCACGTATCGAGAGGCTCACTCCCCGGTGAACGCGTCGAGGGTCTGTTCGTCGATGCCCGACCGGCAGTGAATCGTCACGAAATCGCCCGCTTCGATCCTCGTCTCGCCGGTCGGGGTGATGGTTTCGTCGTCGCGGTTGATCCGGACGACGAGCAGGTCCGAGCCGAGCAGGCCCGCGTCGGTCGCTCCTTTCAGCGTCTGCCCGGCGATCGGGGCCGTCGACCGGACGATCACCTCCACGACGTCGGCCTCTCCGGCCAGTCCGGCGACGCCGGTCATCGGTGAGCCGACAGTCGCCTCCCGCGGCCCGAACGGGGCGTAGGGCCGGACGGTCTCGTGGTGAACCAGGTCTTCGTCGTCGATCGTGATGCCCAGCGCGGTGATCTCCTGGGCCAGACGCGTCAGATCGTCGGTGTCCGATCCGATCACGGTAATCCGCAGATCGCCGCGCCCGGACATGATCTCGCGGACGCCGACCACGCCGGGGATCTCCAGGGCGCGCTGGGCCATCTCCGTCCGATCCCGCTCACCGGTCGAGCAGACGAAGAGGTTCCGCAGGCGACCCTCGACGCGCTCGTAATCGATCGCGGCGTGATACCCTTTGATCACGCCCCGCTCTTCCAGACGGCGAATGCGATTCCGGACCGTCGGGGGCGTCACGTCCAGGTCCGCGGCGATATCGGGCGCAGAGGTGTGCCTGGCGTCCTCGACGAGACGGTACAGAATCCGTTCGTCGACGGCGTCGATCTCGGGGGGCATGCGTGCACACGAACGAATCCGAACCCACGTATGGGTTGGGATCTGGATTCCCAAAATCTTCGGTCGTATTTCGATCGGGGTAGGACCGGTCTCGACGCTGAGTGTGGCGTCGTCGATGGTCTGACGGGGCTCGACCCCAGGGAACGGATCGAAAATTTAGCCGTGAAAAATGCACGCTCTCGTTCGGCGGAGCGGCAGATATTTCACTCTCCGCGATAGCCGAACGGGCATGATCGAAACCAGTGTGTCGAACGGGTCTCTCGCCGTCGTTGCTGGTCACCCGGTGTCGACGGTCACACCACCCGGCGACGGGAGGCGACCATGAGCGAGGGGTCGCCATCCGATCGCCTCGCGCCCGACCTGATCGATCGAGTCGAGGCGCTCACCGTGCCCGAACTCCGGGCGCTCGGAGCGCTCGTCGAGGATCGTCTCGCGGGCAGCAACGACGACCTCGAAACGATGATCCGCGAGAGCGCGGCCGGTGAAATCGTCGATATCGACCTCGAAAACGATGCATCGGCGCTCGTGCACAAACACCCGCCCGCGCCGGACGGGTCCGGGGTGAACGAGGACACCGTCTCGCTGTACCGCGTCCGCCGACAGCCCCGCTTCGAGGGCGGTGAGGAACTGCGCTGGGCGTATCTGGGTGACGCCGCCGACGCGCATGGTCCGCACTGCCCGGACTGTGGGCACCCACTGCCGGACGATCTGACGACCTGCCCGCACTGTGGTCGAGAGGTGAGCGACTCGTGACGCGATCGCTCACTGGTCACGTCTGTGTCCCGGTCGCCAACGTCGAGGACGCCCGCGAGACCGCACGGGCGCTCGACGAGTACGCGATCGATCGGGTGACCGTCGCCCACGTCGTCGAGAAATCGGGTGGCGCGCCGGACAAACTCCCGCTGGAGGAGGCCGAGGACCGCGCCCAAGAGGCCATCGAGGCGTTCCAGGAGACCTACCCCGAGGCCGACTACGAGATCACCTACGGGACCGACGTCGTCGAGGCCATCGTCGAGACGGCGGGATCGATCGGGGCGTCGGCCATCGCCTTTCACCCACGGGGCGGAAGTCGCGTCGTCCAGTTCCTCGCGGGCGATAAGGCCCTTCGACTCGTGACCGACGCCGATCGACCGGTGATCGCGCTGCCGGAGGACCCGACCGATGTGTAGCGCGACTCGAACGAGGGTGAGCGACCGATGAGCGAGGCCGATCAGGAACTCGCCCGGGACCTCGGCCTCCTCGAAGCCTACACGATCGGTCTCGGGACGATGATCGGGGCCGGGATTTTCGTCCTCCCATCGATCGCCGCGGAGGCGGCAGGCCCCGAGAGCATGATTTCCTTTGCCTTGGGTGGGTTGATCTCGCTGATGGCCGCCCTCTCGCTGTCGGAACTCGCGACGGGGATGCCCAAAGCCGGCGGGAGTTACTACTACGTCAATCGCGCGCTCGGCTCCTTTTTCGGCAGTATCGTCGGCTGGGGGATGTGGGCTGGGTTGACGTTCGCGAGTGCCTTTTACATGCTCGGATTCGGGCAGTATCTCCTCCCGCTGTTGACGCCACACGTCGAATTTCTTGCCGCCATGACTGGCGTCGGCAAGACCGTTGCCGCACTCGGGATGGCCGTGTTGCTCACGGGTGTGAACTACTACGGTGTGAAAGAGACCGGATCGCTCCAGAACGTCATCGTCATCACACTGCTGGGCCTGATCGTCGGCTTTCTCGGCCTCGGCATCCTCAGCGGGCCGACGATCGAGTCGTTCGATCCCACCTCCAAAATGCCGGCGATCGCGGCCACCATCGGGACGGTCTACGTCTCCTTTATCGGGTTCGAGGTGATCGCGACCAGCGCCGAGGAGATCAAAAACCCGAGTCGAAACCTCCCGCTGGCGATGATCGCGGCGGTCGTGACGCCGACGATTCTCTACGTCGGCGTGATGTTCGTCTCGACGGGAACCCTCTCGATCGAGGCGCTCTCGAAATCCGAGATTCCGGTCGTCATCGTCGCCGAAGAGTTCCTCCCTGGCCTCCTCGGTGGCCTGCCGCTCCTCTCTCCGGGGCTGGTCGCGATGATCGGCGGGGTCGTGATGATCTTCGGTGCGCTGCTCGCGACGGTGTCGAGTGCGAACGCGTCGATCCTTTCGGCTGCGCGGGTCAACTTCGCGATGGGCCGAGACAAGATCCTCGTCGAGTGGCTCAACGAGGTCCACGATCGCTTCCGGACGCCGTATCGTGCGATCAGCGTGACCGGCGTTCTGATGCTCGTGCTTATCGGAATCGGTGTCGGGATCGGCACGCTCGCAGAGGTGGCGAGTTTCATGTATCTGCTCACGTACGCACTCGTCCACCTCGCGGTCGTCGTGCTTCGACGGGCGGACCCCGAGGCCTACGAGCCGTCGTTCACGATGCCGTCGCTATTGTATCCAATCGTGCCGATCGTCGGTGCGCTTGCCTGTCTGGGCGTGCTCGTCCAGATGTCGATCACCCAGCCGTTCACGATCGATCTCGCGGGTATCCAGGCGAGCTATCCCGTCGGGCCGACGCCGGTCGGGGCCATCGGGACCCTGATGGTGATCGGCAGTATCGGGTGGTACGTCGCCTATGCCAACAGTCGCGCGCCCTCGATCAGCCTCGTCGGTGACGCGATCGCCCCCGACGCCCGCGAGACGACCGACATCGACGACGTTTATCGCGTGGTCGTCCCGGTCGCGAACCCTGAGACCGAACGCGATCTCATCGAGAAAGCCGTCGCGAGTGCGAGAGCCCACGATGGTGACGCAGAAATCGTCGCCGTCAACGTCATCGAAGTGCCCCAGCAGACCTCGCTGTCCCAGGACGTCACCTTCGAGGAAGAGCGCGTCGAGCGCCAGCGCGAACTGCTCGACGCCGCGCGCGACGCCGCCTCCGGGTTCGTCGGGATCCGCACGCGGGCGATCGTCGGTCGCGACGCCGGGGCGGCCGTCCTCGACGTGATCGAAGACGAACACGCCGATCAGGTCGTGCTGGGTTGGTCCGGAAAACGCAGTCGGCGCGACCACGTGCTCGGCTCGACGATCGACCCGATCGTCGGGCAGGCCTCGTGTGACGTGACGCTCGTCAAAGAGGGCCCCGACCCCCAAAACGACGTGGTCGTCCTCGTGGGCCAGGGGCCACACACCCCGGTGGCCGTTCGACGCGCCGCCGAGTACGTCGCCGCGACCGAGGACGCCTCGCTGACCTTGCTCAACGTCCAGGCGCCGGGCGACGATGCGGCCGAACCGGTCGCGGCGGGCGAAGCGCTCATCGACGACTGTCTCGCGGAGGCCGACATCCCGGCGGTCCCGACCGAAACGCGCGTCGTCGTCGACGAGGACACGGAAACTGCGATCGACGACGCGGTCGGCGAGTACGACGCGATCTGTGTCGGTGCGACTCGCGAGAGCGCGGTCTCGCAGGCGCTCTTTGGGTCACTGCCCGAACGCCTCGCCAGCGAGCGCGCCGAGACCGTCGTCATCGCGCGCGGATCGGAAGAATCACCGATGTCGATCCGGTCTGCAATCGCACGGCGACTGGAGGGCTAATCCATGTACATCATCATCGTCGGCGCGGGCGACATCGGGACACCGTTGATAAACATCGCGACGAAGTCGGGCAACGAGGTCGTCGTCATCGAGAAAGACTCCGAACGCGCGGATCGCGCGGCCGACCGGTTCGACTGTCTCGTCCTCGAAGCCGACGCGACGACCAACGGCACGCTCGACGACGCGGGCATCGACCGGGCGGACGCGCTCGTCTCGACGACCGATCGCGACGCGACGAACGTGATGGTCTGTCTGTTGGCGACCGAGTACGAGGTGCCCGCGATCCTCTCGGTCGTCCACGACCCCGAGCACATGAACCTGTTCGATCGCATCGGCGTCAACACGATGGAGAATCCCCAGGAACTCATCGCCGAGTACCTCTACCGGGCGGTCGCTCGCCCCGCCATCGTCGATTACATGCGTATCGGTGACACTGCCGAAGTGTTCGAAATCACCGTCACCGAGTCGGCTCCGATCGCCGGGATGAGCCTCGAAGAGACGGATCGCGAGGGCCTGCTCTCCGATGACGTGCTCGTCGTCGCGATCGAGCGCGAGGGCGCGAGCGACCCGATCACCCCGCGTGGGGAGACCACGATCCACGCTGGCGACCTGTTGACGGTCTACTCCGGTGTCGGGGCCGACCCCGCAATCACCGACATCTTTGGGCACTATGAGGACACGACCGACTGATCGCGTGGGGCTGGTTCGACCGCCGAGGGCTGGGCCATGAGCGGATCGACCGCGACGATCGCCCGCGACGTCGGGCGCATCCTCGAAGCGCTCGGTGGCGCGATGGCGGTCTCCGTGCTCGTCCCGATCGTCTTCGGAGAGTGGTTCGGCGTGGCAGCCTTCGCCGTCTCGGCGCTCGTCCCGTTCACCGTCGGGTACGTCCTCTACCATCGGTACGCCGACGCCGCCTCGCCCTCGCGCCTGCACGGCATGGTGGTCGCCGCGACGGGGTGGGCGCTCGTGGGCCTGTTCGGATCGGTCCCCTTCCTCGTCGTGGCGTGGGCCGCGAGTCTGGGACTGCCGGGCGCCCCCGAGATCACTCCGACGCTCGCGGCGTTTACCGATCCGCTGAACGCGATCTTCGAGTCCACCAGCGGGTTCACCGGGACGGGCCTGACGATGACCGACGACGAAGCGGTGCTCCCCCGGACGCTGCAGTGGTGGCGCACGTTCACCGAGTGGATCGGTGGCGTCGGCGTGATCGTGTTGACGACGGCGATTCTCGCGCGTCCTGGCAGTGGGTCGCTCACGCTGTACGAAAGCGAGGCCCGCTCGGAGAAGATCCACCCGAGTATCGTCTCCACGGTGCGGACGATCTGGTGGATCTTCATCCTGTTTACGTTCGTCTCGATCGTGACGCTCTGGCTCGCGGGCATGCCACTCTGGGGCGCGATCAACCACGCGATGACCGGGCTGGCGACGGGTGGGTTCTCGATCACGGACAACTCGATCGCGACCTACGACAGCGTCGCCATCGACGCCGCGCTGATCCCGATCATGATCGCGGGATCGATCGCCTTCCCGGTGCACTATCTCATGCTCCGCGGCGATCTGCGGAACTTTTACGCCGATCTTCAGACGCGCTGGGTGTTCCTCTACATGGGCGGCGGGTCGGCACTCCTGATCGCCTTTCTGTCCCTGACGGGCCCCTACGAGACGCTCGCCGCGGCGGTCCGGTACGGCACCTTCCAGTTCGTCTCCGCGGCGACCTGTACGGGCTTTCAGACCGCCGTCGACGCGACGAACGTCGCGCTCGGTCGGTGGCCCGCCGAGTCCCAGTTGATGGTCACCGGCGGGATGGTGATCGGTGGCGCGGCGGGGTCGACCGTCGGTGGGATCAAGATCATCCGCGCACTCACGCTCTTGAAAGGGATCCGCTTCCGGATCGCCGACGTGTTCTTCCCCGACTCGGCCGTCCGACGCCTCGACATCGGTGACCGACGGCTGGACGAGGAGGAAGCGAGCCAGGAGTTCACCGAGGCGGCGATCATCGCCGTTCTCTGGGTGAGCTTTCTGATCCTCGGCACGTTCGTACTGTTGGTGATCCTGCCCGGGGAGTACTCTCTGGCGAACGTCGTCTTCGAGGTGGCGAGCGCCCAGGGCAACGTCGGCCTCTCGGCGGGGATCACCGGGCCAGAGTCGCTGCCGACGGTCGGCAAAGTCGCGTTCCTCGGGCACATGCTGATCGGGCGACTGGAGATCATCCCCGTGCTCGTCGCGCTCCGGGCGCTCATCAGCCACAAGGGGTGGTACGCGTGAGGCTGGCCGACTGGCCGGTGATCCGGGACATCGTCGAAGCGGGGTCGCGAGACCCGATCTTCGACGCGCTCCTCGTCGCCGGCCCGGTCGTAATCGCGATCCTCGCGCTCACGAACTGGCTGGTGGGCGACATCGTCGTCACACGAGTCCTCGCGGCCGGGTACATCGTGGCGTTTCTCGCCGGCATCGGTTACCGGGCGGTCGAGGCCCGATCGCCCGATCGGTAGCGTGCTGGGCCGGGCTATTTGTGGTCGGCCGCCGATGACGACGGTATGTCACAGACACGTGATCGATCGGCCGTCGTCGTCGGCGGTGGATTCGGCGGGCTCTCGGCGGCCTGCTATCTCGCTGACGCGGGCGTGGAGGTCACCCTGCTCGAAAAGAACGACCAGGTCGGCGGGCGCGCCAGTCGCCTCGACCGCGAGGGGTTCGTCTTCGATATGGGCCCATCGTGGTACATGATGCCAGGGGTGTACGAGCGCTTTTTCGCAGCGTTCGGGCGCGAACCCACGGACTATTACACGCTCGATCAGCTCGACCCCAACTACCGAGTGTTTTTCACCGACGGCGATCGGCTGGAACTCCGTCCCGATCGGGCCGCGAATCACGCACTCTTCGAGTCGTACGAGGACGGCGCGGGCGACGCGCTGGATGCGTATCTCGACACGGCGAAACAGCACTACGAGCAGAGCATGGAGTCGATCATCTACGTGGATCGCCCGACCTGGCGGGACTGGCTCGACCCCGAGTTGATGGGCACGCTGAGTCTCGGCTTGCAACTCTTTCGCTCGATGGACAGCTACGTCGAGTCGACGTTCGAACACCAGAAGCTCAGACAGATCATGCAGTACACCCTCACCTTCCTGGGGGTCGCGCCGTCGCGGGCCCCGGCGATCTACAGCATGATCAGCCACGTCGACTTCGATCTCGGCGTCTATTATCCACAGCCAGTCGACGGGGGCCCCGGCGGGATCGGTGCGGTCGTCGACGCGGTCACCGACCTCGCGGGCGAACTGGGCGTCACGATCGAGACCGACCAGGAGGTCACTGCGATCGACACCGAGGGGGGCCTCACCGTCCAGACTGCCGATCGGAGCGTCGCCGCCGACGCGGTCGTCGTCAACGCCGACTACGCCCACGTCGAGCGCGAGTTGCTCGACCCTGCGGATCGCCAGTACGACGAGGCCTACTGGGAGTCTCGAACGTATGCGCCATCCTCCTATGTCCTCTATCTCGGCGTCGAGGGCGCGACGCCCGAGTTGGCCCATCACACCCTGATCATGCCGACCGACTGGGACGACCACTTCGAGGCGCTGTTCGACGATCCCGCCTGGCCCGAGGAGCCAGCGTACTACCTCTGTGTCCCCTCGAAAAGCGACGACAGCGTCGCGCCCGAGGGTCACTCCAACCTGTTCGCGCTCGTCCCGATCGCCGCCGGACTCGACGATACCCCCGAGATCCGCGAGCAGTATCGCGAGATGATCCTCGACGACATCGCGACCCACGCCGATATCGATCTGCGCGATCGGATCGTCGTCGAGGAAGACTTCTGTCTCTCGGAGTTTACCGAGCGGTACAACGCGACCCAGGGCACGGCGATGGGGCTGGCGCACACGCGTCGCCAGACCGGGCCGCTCCGGCCCGATAACCGGTCGTCAGCGGTCGAGGACCTCTACTATGCGGGCGGGTACACCACGCCCGGCGTCGGCGTCCCGATGTGTCTGATCAGCGGTGAACACGCCGCGCAGGCCGCACTCGATCGGTGGCGATGAGCGCTGCCGACCCGACAGGCGCGACCGCCCGCCACGCGTTGCGCGACCGGATCGCGTATCTGTTCGCGCTCTCGCGCCCGCGCTTCTGGCTCTACCTCGCGGGCCCGGTCGTGATCGGCGTGGCCGCCGCCGCGGAATCAGCCGCCGACCTGTTCTCGCCGGCCGCGATCGCGCTGTTCGCATACTTTCTGGTGCCCGCGAACGTCTTCCTGTACGGCGTCAACGACGTCTTCGACGCCGACATCGACGCCGAGAATCCCAAGAAAGACGCTGACGGGCCGGAAGTCCGGTACACGGGCGATCGGTGGGTCCTCGTCGCCGTCGTCCTCGCGGGCCTGCTCGCCGTCCCGCTCGCCGTGGTCGTCGGGCCGACGGGGTGGGCCGCGCTCGCGCTGTTCGTCGTCCTCGCGGTAGAGTACAGCGCGCCACCGCTCCGATTCAAGACCACGCCGCTGCTCGACTCGCTGTCGAACGGACTGTACATCCTCCCGGGCGTGCTGGCCTATCTCGCCGTCGCAGGGTCGCTCCCGCCATGGGTGGCGATCGTCGGTGGGTGGGCCTGGACGATGGCGATGCACACCTTCTCGGCAATTCCCGACGCCGACGCCGATCGACAGGCCGGGATCGCGACCACGGCGACGCGTCTCGGTGAGCGCGGGGCCGTCGCCTACTGTGGCCTGTGCTGGGTCGTCGCCGCGGCCGCGTTCGCCGTGCTCCACCCGCTCGTCGGGGCCCTGATGGCCGTCTATCCGGTCGCACTCCTCGGGGTCGTCCGCTCGCACGTCGCCATCGAGCGGGCGTACTGGTGGTTTCCGGCACTCAACACCGTCGTCGGGGCTCTCCTGACGATGGCCGCACTCACCCACGTGATCGATCCGGCCGTCCTGTTCGAGGTCATAGCGTGAGCATCGAAACGACCGTGTGGCTCCCCCTCCGAGCGTGCCCATGATCGACCGACGTCGCGTCGAGCGGGCCCTCGATCGGGGGGTCGCGGCCAACCGCTTCACCATCGCGATCACGTTTCCCGCCGTCGGCGCAGTCATGCTCGTCGCGAGCGCGGAGGGGTGGCTGGGCGCGGTCCACCCCGCGCTGGCATTCAACCCATGGTTGCTCGTCGTCGGGACGGCGGTCATGCGCTTGCCACTGATCGCGGGGGTCCTCCCGCTCCTCGACCGACGCGGGACGGCCGCGGTGCTCGCGCTCACGGCCTACACCTACGCGATCGAGTTCGTCGGCGTGCTGACGGGCCTGCCCTACGGTCCCTTCGAGTACACCATCGACCTTGGCCCGATGATCGCGGGGACCGTCCCCGCCGCGCTGCCGATCTTTTTCTTCCCGCTCGTCCTCAACGCCTACCTGCTGGCCGTCCTCCTGCTCGGGCGGCGGGCCGGTCGCGCCTGGATTCGCCTGCCCGCGGTCGTCCTGACCGTCCTCGCGATGGACGTCGTCCTCGATCCCGGCGCGGTCGGACTGGGATTTTGGGCCTACGGGTCGTCGACGACCGGCGGGCTCTGGGGTGCGCTCGTCGGGACGCTGTTCTACGGCGTTCCACTCTCGAACTACGCGGGCTGGGTGCTCAGCGCGTCGGTCGGCGTGCTCGCCTTCGATCTGGGGTTTTCCAGGACCGACCTGCTCGATCGGCTGGAATCGACGGGGTTCATGCTCGACGACCTGGTGAGCTTCGTGATCCTCTGGGGCGCGATCAACGCCTGGTTCGGCAACTGGATCGCAGTCGCCGTCGCGGGGGCGTTCGGCGTCGGACTCCTCTGGACCGATCGATTCGATTTCGATATCCGTGAGACGGTCCCGCTGGTGGGGGCCGATCCGACGCCGACCGACGCCGCGAGTACGGGCGAGTCCGTCGCATCGAACGAACAAAGGGCGAGCGCGCGCGACAGTCGCCAATGACAGCCGACCCCCCCGACACCCCGTTCGTCGAGGATCCACCGACCGACTTCGATCCCGTCGACGAACTGTCCGAGGCCGATGCCCGCGACCAGGCGGCCGCGTTGCGCGACGCGATCCGGTATCACGATCATCGCTACTACGTCCTGGCGGATCCCGTGATCGCGGATCGCACGTACGATCGCCTGTTCGCGCGCCTGGAGGCCCTCGAAGCGGCGTTCGATCTCGACCGGACCGACAGCCCCACCCAGCGCGTCGGTGGCGACCCGGTCGACGACCTCCCGACCGTCGAGCACGTCGCGCCGATGCGCTCGATCGACCAGTCGGGCGACGCGAGCGCGGTCCGCGAGTTCGCGGATCGGGTGCGCCGGGGCCTCGACGGCGAGGCGGTCCGGTACTGCTGTGAACCGAAATTCGACGGCATCTCGATCGAGGTGGTCTACGAAGACGGGCGACTCGACCGCGCGGTGACCCGTGGCGACGGCGATGCGGGCGACGACGTGACCGCGAACGTCCGCACCGTCGGATCGATCCCTCTGCGTCTGCGTGGCGATCACCCCGATCGACTCGCCGTCCGGGGCGAACTCTACATGCCACGCGAGGGGTTCACACAGTTGAATCGCGAGCGGATCGACCGCGGCGAGGACCCGTTCGCGAACCCCCGGAACGCGACCGCCGGGACGATCCGTCAACTCGACCCGAGCGTCGTCGCGGACCGGCCGCTCGACGTGTTCTTTTTCGACGTGCTCGATGCGAGCCAGGAGTTCGCGACCATCAGCGCGATCCACGAGCGCCTGCCCGGGTGGGGCCTGCGGGTCTCCGATCGGTGGGCCACCGTCGATTCGATCGACGCCGCGATCGAGTATCGTGACGCCCTCCTCGCAGAGCGCGACGCTCTCCCCTACGAGATCGACGGCGTCGTCATCAAAGTCGACGACCTGGACGCGTGCGATCGACTGGGGACGACCGCGCGGGCCCCGCGCTGGGCGTTTGCCTACAAGTTCCCCGCCCGCACCGAGCGCACGCGGGTTCGGGACATCCTCGTCCAGGTCGGCCGGACGGGCCGACTTACCCCGGTCGCGTTGCTCGACCCGGTCGAGGTCTCGGGCGTGACCGTCTCGCGAGCGACGTTGCACAACCCAAGCGAGATCGAGTCGCTCGGTGTCGCGGTCGGTGACGAGGTCGAGGTCTTGCGCGCGGGCGACGTCATCCCGTACGTCGAACGAGTCACCGATGCGGCGAGTGAGGGCCACTACGCGTTCCCCGAGACCTGCCCATCGTGTGGTACCCCAGTCGAGCGCGACGGGCCGCTCGCTTTTTGTCCGGCGGGGCTGGCCTGTCCCGCGCAACTCGAAGAGGCGATCGTTCACTACGGGAGTCGGGACGGCCTCGATATCGAGGGGTTAGGCGAGGAGTCGGTCGCCCAACTGCTGGACGCGGGCCTGATCGAGTCGCTGCCCGATCTGTACGATCTCTCGCCGTTCGAGTTGACGACGCTGGAGGGCTGGGGCCAGCGGAGCGCGGGCACGCTGATCGAGGAGATCGAGGCGAGTCGCGAGCCGCCGCTCGCGGACCTGCTCGCGGCGCTCACGATCCCCGACGTGGGGCCGACCACCGCGCGGAATCTCGCTCGCGAGTTCGAGACGATCGCAGCGCTGCGCGAGGCCGCCGAGTCGGGCGATCGGGCCGCCCTGGAGGCCGTCGACGACGTCGGCCCTGAAGTTGCTGACTCGATCGTGACGTTCTTTCAGACCGAGGCGACCCGTGAGACGCTCGATCGCCTGCTCGATCACGTCGATCCCGAACCGCCCGATTCGACGGGGGCGGCGTTCGAAGGCGAGACGCTCGTGTTCACGGGATCGCTGCCCGGAGCCGCTCGATCGGACGTCCAGGCCGTCGTCGAAGCGCAGGGCGGTCGGGTCACGTCGAGCGTGTCCGGAAACACCGACTACCTGGTCGTCGGTGAGAATCCCGGCCAGCGCAAACGCGAGGCCGCCGACGAGAACGGCGTTCCGACGCTCGATCCCGAGGCGTTCGCGGATCTGTGTCGCGAGCGCGGTGTCGACGTGCCGATCGAAGCCTGACTGAAAACCGGATCGAAGCCTGACTGACGGCCGATCGAGGCCAGAGGAGGCCGATCGCGATCGATTAGAGGTCGGCGGCGTCGAAGCGGAGGTAGCCTGCGATCAGCGAGAGGCCACTCCAGAGGATCAACGAGATCGGACCGAGCCAGTTCGTGGCGTACCAGACGTCTTCGACCTCCGGACTGCCGATCAGCCCACCGAACAGACTGATGAAGAAGTTCATGAACAGCGGCAGGGGCGGACTCAGTGGCTCGTCCGTCATGAGATTCAACGTCATGTCGAGCGCCCGCGCTGGCGAGAGCGCGTCGAAGACGACCGTCCAGGCGGGCCAGGTCGTGCTGATCAGGCTACTCGCACTCGCTTCGTCACCTTTCAGGAGGAACTCGATCGTGATGTACGCACTCGCAGGGATGTACTCCCAGGCGAAATGGAAGACGACGAAGAGGGCCATCGCTGCCGCGACGATTCGGGTGGTCGATCGCATCGACGCCGAGAGTGCGACGACGATACAGACGTAGGTGAGCGCGAAGACGGTGATCCCGAACAGCCCGATGAGATAGGCCGACAGCGCGGTCTCTCCGATCCAGATCCACCCGACGGCCGTTCCGACGGTGTACCCGACGGTCAGGGGCAACGCGATGACCGACCACCGACCGAGGACCTTCCCCACGAGCACGTCCATCCGGGTGTTCGGCGTCGAGAGCAGGAATTTGATGCTTCCCGAGGCTCGCTCGCCCGCGATCGACCGATAGGCGACCAATATCGTCACGAACGCGATGAAGAGGACGGCGTGACTCGCGATCGATCGGGTGAGTTCGGGGGCTGCCGGGGCCGACCCGAACAACACTTTCCCAATGATTTCGACCTCGACGATGCCCGCCAGTGACTCGCCCACCACGAACAGGACGCCCAGTGCGATGATCAGGCGTGATCGCATGGCGTCACGAAAGTCCTTGCGAGCGACGACCAGTGCGTTCTTCGTCGGCAGTTCAATTTCCATGGGTGGCCTCCGTGTAGTGCATGAACAGATCTTCGAGTGACGATTCGCCCGTCTCGATGTCGTCGACTTCGACGCCGTTCGCGGTCAGCGCTTCCAGCACGTCGATTTTCGCCGTCGGCTCGACCGTACACTCCAGGGCGTCGTCGAGAACCACGTCGGTCACGCCGTCGACCGCTTCGACCGCGGCGACCGCCGCGTCGTCGAGTCCCCGTCCGGTGACGGTCATCTGGCCTTGCTTCCCGCTCGTCTCGCGCAATCCGTCGATCGTGTCGGTCGCGGCGATGGTCCCCTCGTTGAGGATCGCGACGCGGTCACAGACCGCCTCGACCTGACTCAGGATGTGACTCGAAAAGAACACTGTCGTGCCAGAGGCGGCCTCTTCGTTCACCACGTCGCGGATCTCTTTGACGCCGGTCGGGTCGAGCCCTGCCGACGGTTCGTCCAGAATCAGGAGGTCGGGGTCGCCGACGAGTGCCATTCCGAGCGCCATCCGCTGGCGCATCCCCTTCGAGTAGCCACCGGCCTGTCGGTCGATGGCGTCGTCCAGGCCGACACGGCCGAGGACCGTCGCCGGGTCGGCACTGACGTCTTTCGAGTCAGCGACGAATTCGACGTGTTCGCGTCCGGTGAGCCGTTCGTACACCTGATAGCCCTCCGGGAGGACGCCAGTCCGTCGTCGGATCTGCTGGCTCTCTCGCTGGGCGTCCATCCCGAACACCTGGGCCGACCCCGCCGTCGGCCGGACGAAATCCAGCAAGATGTTGATCGTCGTCGACTTCCCCGCGCCGTTGGGCCCGAGAAAGCCGAACACCTCCCCCGATTCGACCGTCAAATCGATGCCGTTCAGGGCCGTCACGGACCCGTACTCCTTCGAAAGCCCGTCGATGTCGATGACCGCCATGCGCGGTCCTTCGGGGCCCGACACTTCAATGCTCCTGATCCGGGCTCCCCGTTTCGTCCGCGTTCGCCTGTCAGACCTCGTCGTCGGGGTCGTGGCGGTCGGCCATCCGCTCGGCCTCCGACGCGTAGCGGTCCCGATCGCCGTCCGAGACGGGTTCGAGCCGATCGGAATCGACCGATTTGGCGGCGGTGATCGACTGTTGGCGCAACAGCGTCGCCGATTTCTGCTGGGTGAGCTGTCGCCGACCGTCGAGGGTGGCGTAGACGAGCGTGATGAGGTCTTCGTCGTAGTAGTCCCGTTCGACCAGCCAGCACCGGACGGCCTCGCTCATACCGCCGCGAGGGTGGCCCCGATCAAAACTCCCGCGGTCGAGGCGGTCCGATCGGTCGGACCAGTTTGGCGGTCGATTCGGACTGCCCGAAAGGATCAACAGGACGGTACTCGATAGGTCGGCAGAGGGAATTCCAGTGATCGAAGACGAGAGCGTGGTCGGTCGAGTCTGCGGTACCTTCACCGTGAGGAACGAGAGTACTGCCGATGTCGACCTGTCGGTGCCGGTCACCGTTGGCAACAAGGTGTTCGAACCGCCCGGGCCGCCGCGACGGGGGTCACTCCCCGAGACCGCCGCTCGACAGTTCAACGCAACCGGGGGGTGAACTGTGTATCGCCGAAGTTTCGTGGTCGGACTCGCCGCGATGGCCGGGTGTTCGTCACCAGACGCGACCGAAGAGTCGCCGACGGAGGCACGGACATCCACAGATCCGGAGACTACGATTCGATCCACCCCGACCGAACGGCCAGTGTCGATTCAAGCCGAGCATCTCGAAGACTGGCCGATGCACCGCGGTGATCCGGGTCACAGCGGCACGCGTACGCCCTCATTTGCCGCGAGCGAGACACCCACGGTGGCGTGGGAGCACCGCGGGCCTGGGACGTTCCCGACCGCGCTCCTGCCGACGACCGGCGCGCTCTTCGTCCAGGCCTACCCGTGGATGGTCAGGCTGTTCGATCCGGCGACTGGCGAGATGCAGACGGGATACGAGTTACCGGACGAGGACGACCGCATCGTCCGTGGTGGAGCCCTCGTCGATGGAACACTGTACATCGGGACGTGGGACTCCGTCACCGCTTTCGAGGCGAGTACTGGTCGGACGGTCTGGTCCCGACGGGTAGGAGAAGCCAGCTTCGAGACATATTCCGAGCCGATCGGCGGGCGTGCCACCCCGGCCATCGTGGACGACGCACTGTACGTGCACGGTGCGATCAGCGGGGAGTGGGGACTGTACGCACTGGATCGAGACGACGGCGAGACCAGATGGCGCCAGCCCCTGCCCGGTGGTGAGCCGACCGACCCCGTTCCCGCCGGAGAAACGATCGTCGTCGCGAACCGGGGGACCGGGGACATTCACGCCCTCGACCGGACGGACGGGACACTGCAATGGACGGCGAACGTGCCGCCCAGACGCACTCAGGACGAACGCGTGGGAACCACGACGCCGATCGTGCACCGAGAGTCCGTCTGCGTTCCGACTGGAGCGGGGACCGTTCGTGCGTTCGCGGCCGAGACTGGCGAGGCCGTCTGGGAGTACGATCTCGGGACCGAGACGCCGCCCGCGAGGACCGAGTGGTACCTCCGGGCCACGTATCCGCTGGCGGCCCGAGACGGCCGCGTCTACGTCGGGGGCAGCGACGGTCAGTTTCACGCGATCGACGTAGCGTCCGGGGAGGCCGTCTGGACGCTGTCGGCCGACGGGCGCGCCTACTGGACCACACCGGCAGTGACCCACGACGCCGTGTACGTGGGAAATGCCAACGCCCGCACCGACGAGTCTGGGAACTGGCAACTCGGGACCGACGGGCGTCTGAGTGCCGTCGATGCCGCCACCGGCCGGGAACTGTGGACCCGTGAGTACGATGGGTACCCGATCGACCCGGTGGTCGGCGAGACTGGCGTTTTCGCCGGGTTCGTTACCCCGGAAGTGGACGAACCCGTTCGACTGATCAAGGTCGGACCAGAGAACGCCTGAAAACGGCCGCTCCATTGCGGTGTCGAATGAGATATCGGGCCATCGGCATCGACGACGGCGGCTGGTGCTGGTCGATTCCCCGAAGCCGGTCCAACACTTATGAGTGCGAGCGACGAACGATCGATATGATCGAGGCAGGGGTCACCCGACGGGGGTCGGGGGAGGTGTCCGCCGCGACGTTCGACCGGCGATGACCAGCGTCGACCGCCTGTGGTATCTGGCCGACGAGGCCGCCCAGGAGGCCGAACAGCTCACACACCGGCTTCGTGACCGCTACGACGATCCCGTGGCGTTCGATCTGGAGCGTCACGTCTCGCGGTCGCGATTCCAGACCATCGTCGACCGGATCCGCGAGAACGGCCTCCCCTACGGGGCGCAGGTGCTCGTCCGGACGCCCGCGGACGCCGTGTTGCTCGTCAGAGAGACCCATCACGATCAGTGGGTCCTCCCCGGCGGCCAGGTCCAAGAGGGAGAATCGATCCGTGAGGGCGCACGCCGCGAACTCCGCGAGGAAGCCGGGATCGACGTCGGGTTCGACGGACTCGGGCTGCTCGGGCGCGTCGAGTTCTACAGCGAGGGGCACCGCACGTGGGGCGTCCTCCCCGTCTACGAGGCCGTCACCGAACGGGTCGAACCGTCGATCGACGATCCCGACGAGGAGATTCTCGCGGCCGACTGGTTCGTGGACCCACCCGACGACGTCCGCGATCGGTCGATTCTCGAACGATACCTCCGGCGGCGCTGAGTCCCGGTTATCGCGTCGCGAGTTTGAACGCCAGCACGGCGACCAGCGCGAGCACGATCAGCGCGAGGACGGTTTTCTTTCCCATCGGTCGGACGCACACACGCGGGCATCAAAACGGTTGCGCCGGTGGCTCGATCGGTCTCGATTTGCACCCGACGACTGTCGGGGTGGCTCTCTCGTCAGTCGTCGGCCGGGCCGGCCTCGCTCTCTGGCAGTTGCATCGACGGCTCGGGCAGGTCTGGGACCTCCAGGACGCCGCCGGTCGCCGCGCTCGTCGCCAGCGCGGCGAACCGTTCGAGCGCGCCCGTCGCGTCGATGGGGGCGGGCTCCCAGTCGGCCGCCCGCGCTCGGAGTTCCTCGTCGGAGACGTCCAGCGTCAACTCGCCCGCGTCGACGTCGATCCGAATCGGATCGCCCTCTTCGACGAGCGCGATCGGCCCGCCAGCGGCCGCTTCGGGGCTGGCGTGCCCGATCGCCGCGCCCCGCGTCCCGCCCGAAAAGCGCCCGTCGGTGAGCAAGGCGACCTCGCCCGACAGGCGGGGCGACCCGCTGATCTTCGAGGTGGGTTCGAGCATCTCCGGCATGCCGGGCCCGCCTTTCGGCCCCTCGGAGCGGATCACGACGAAATCACCGGGCTCGATCGCGCCCGCGTCGTAGGCGTCGAGCATCGCCTGCTGGGACTCGAAGACGCGGGCCCGGCCCTCGAACTGGAACATCGCGTCGTCCATCGCGCCCGACTTGACGACCGCGCCCTCGGGCGCGAGGTTCCCGCGCAGCACCGAGAGGCCACCCTCTGCGTGGACCGGATCGTCGCGGGGCTGAATGACCTCGCCCGCGGGCGGATCGCTACTCTCCAGGCGGTCGCCCAGCGTCTGGCCGTCGACGGTCGGTCGATCGAGGTGGAGCAGGTCCTCCAGGCGGTGGTACAGCGCGGGCAGGCCGCCGTCGTCTCGGAGGTGTTCCATTCGCCAGGGGCCCGCGGGGCTCATGTGCGCGAGGTGTGGCGTGCGCTCGGCGATCTCCTCGAAGTCGGTGAGCGTCACGTCGAGGCCGGCCTCCTGGGCGATCGCCGGGATGTGTAACATCGTGTTGGTCGACCCGCCGAGCGCGAGATCGACCGTGACGGCGTTCTCGAAGGCCTCGGGGGTGAGAAAGTCGGAGGGCCGTCGATCCTGCTCGACGAGGTCGAGGATCTGGGCGCCCGACTGGCGCGCGATTTCGAACTTGCGTTCGTCGGTTGCCCCGTAGGTCGCACAGTCGGTCCAGGAGAGGCCGAGCGTCTCGGTCACGCAGGCCATCGTGTTCGCGGTGAACATGCCCGCACACGACCCTTCGCCCGGACAGGCCGAACACTCCAGATCGTAGAGTTCGTCGTCGGTCATCTCGCCTTCCTCGTACTGGCTGACGCCCTCGAAGACCGTGACGAGGTCCGCGGGTTCGCCGTCGAACTCGCCGGCGGCCATGTGCCCGCCCGTGACGACGATCGCGGGGATGTCCAGCCGTGCGATCGCCATCAACATGCCCGGGACGATCTTGTCACACGAGGCGAGCGCGACGATACCGTCGAACTGGTGGGCATTGGCCATCAACTCGACCGAGTCGGCGATGACCTCCCTGGAGGGGAGCGACGAGCGCATCCCCTCGTGGCCCATCGCGATGCCGTCGTCGACGGCGATCGTATCGAACTCCAGGGGCGTCCCGCCGGCCTCCCGGACGCCGTCTTTGACGTATTCGGCGAGTTCGTCCAGGTGGACGTGCCCGGGAACGATCTCGTTCCAGGAGTTCGCGATGCCGATATGCGGGTTGTGGATCTCCTCGTCGGACAGGCCCGCCGCACGAAAGAGCGATCGATGGGGCGCGCGGTCGGCCCCTTCGGTGACCTCTGCGCTCCGCAGATCGTCGGATTTCGGTGACTCGGTCATTCGAATACGTGACCTTGCCGATGGGTGGGCGAGAAGATTTCGATCCGCGCGTCGCGGTGGGCGGGTGGGTCCTTCAGTCACTCCGAGTGCGTCAAAACGAGTACCTGCTCTGCGGTCCGGGCGAGACAGAAGGGCCCGTTGATCCCCGACAACGAGCGCGTTCGAGCCGTGGTCACGAGGATCGCCTCGAACGGACGGCCACAGGCCGGACACACGAGGTCGGCCCGGTTTTCGAGGTGGGCCGCGTCACGCGTCTCCTCGATCAGTTTCAACTGCTCGCGGTACTCGTGGTAGTCGAACCCATCGGTGAGGTCGATCGTCGGCACGCTATCCTCTACGGATGGCCCGCTCAAGACGGTCACGTGCGGATTCGAATCTCCGACAGGCGAAAGAAATATTCGCAGACGATCAGGCCAGTGAGAACTCGATCAGACGTCGCCCGGTCGTCTCGCTCTCCCCGAGCGCAATCTCGACCGTCTCACCGATTTCGACGTCCTCGATGTCGGCGTCGACCATGCCGGTGAAGCGCACGTCACCGAACTCGGCGATCGCGAGCGCGTACGGCACGTCGTCAGCGAAGTCGGGTGTCGGGACGTGGGTCTCGTTGTACGAGACGATCTCGCCGGTCGTCGGCACGTCGACCTCCGCGAGGTCGCCCTCGCCACAGTCCGGACAGACCCGCCGCGGCGGCAGGCTCGTATGCCCGTTCGAACACTCCAGGGCGTACGGCTCGCCGGATTCGATGGCGTCCAGTGCGTCGTCGTAGCCTGCGTCTCGAACGTCGTCGCTCATCGGTCCACCTCCAGGACGTGGGTGACGGCAGTCGCGACCGTGCCGCCGGCGTTGTGGGTCAGTGCGGTGTCGGCGTCCGCGATGACATCACTGTTGACGTGATCGCCGCGCAGGAGTTTCGTCACCTCGCTGATCTGGGCGAGGCCAGTCGCGCCGACCGGGTGGCCCTTGGCCTTCAGCCCGCCGGAGAGGTTGACCGGCAGATCGCCGTCGGCAGTCGTCTCGCCGTCGCGAGCGGCGGTGATCGCCTCGCCTTCGTCGTAGAATCCCAGGCCTTCGAGCGCGAGGACTTCCGCGATGGTGAAACAGTCGTGGACTTCGAGGAAGTCGACGTCGTCGGCGGTGATCCCGGCGTCGTCGTACACTTCCTCGGCGGCGTCGACGGTCGCGGGCGTCCAGACCAGCGACTCGCGGTGCTGGAGCGCCAGATCGTCGGTGCCCTGGCCCGTCCCGGTGATCGTCACGCTATCGTCGACGTCGTTCGCCTCGGCGTACTCCTCGCTGACGAGCACCGCGGCCGCGGCCCCGTCGGTGATCGGACTCGCGTCGAACAGACCGACCGGCGGCGCGACCGGGAAGGCGTCGAGGACCTTCTCGATCGAGATCTCGGTCTGATACTGCGCGAGCGGATTGTTCGCGGCGTTCGCGTGGTTCTTGACGGCGACGTGGGCGAGATCCTCGCGATCGCCACCGTGGACCTCGAAATATCGCTGGGCCATCAGGGCATAGGCCCCGGGGAAGGTGACGCCGTGTTGAATCTCCCAGAGGTCGTCGGCGGCGACCGACAGGCCGGCGGTCGCGCCCGCCGTGCCCATGTTGTGCATGCGCTCGACGCCGCCGACGAGCGCGACGTCGGCCTCGCCGTTGCGCACGGCCATGACGGCCTGGCGGACGGCCATCCCGCCCGACGCACACGCGCTCTCGATGCGTGTCGCGGGCGCGGTGATGCCCAGGCTCTTGGCCATCAGCGGGCCCATGTGGCCCTGGTTCTCGGAGAGATCGCCCATGAAGTTCCCGACGTAGAGCGTCTCGACGTCCTCGCGGGGGACGCCCGAATCTTCGAGGGCGGTCTCACCGGCTTCAGCGAACAGATCGCGACTCGTGCGCTCGGGTGACTCACCGAATGTGGTCATCCCGACGCCTGCGACGATGGGGGGTGTCATATGTACTGCCTCCACCGGCCGGTGGACCGGACCCCTGAAATAAGTTGAGGCCTCGACCGCGAAAATCGCCCGGAAGCGGTACGAAACTGGTCGAATACTCCACGATCGATCGTCCGGGTGCCGGTCGATCACAAGCCATAGGCGTGGGCCCGTCGATTCGACGGACATGCACGTGGGAGTCGTCGGACTCGGACGGATGGGGCGGATCGTCGTGGATCGACTGCTGGATGCCGGCCACGAGGTGACGGCGTTCGACATCGATTCGGAGGCCCGGGAGAAAGCCGCCGCGGCGGGCGCGGAGACCGTCGCGGAACTGACGGCCCTGCCGGACGCGCTCCCGGACGAAGAGCGGATCTGGATGGTGCTCCCCCACGGCGAGGTCGTCGACGAGACGCTCGACGAACTCGACGGCCATCTGAGCGAGGACGCCATCGTCGTCGACGGCGGGAACTGCAACTTCAAAGAGACACTCCGTCGCGGGGAGTCCATCGACGCGACACTGCTCGACTGTGGGACCAGCGGCGGGCCCGCCGGGGCCGAACTCGGCTTCTCGATGATGATCGGCGGGCCCGAGTGGGCCTACGAGGAACTCGAACCGGCGTTCGACGCCGTCGCGACGAACCCCGAGGGCCACGCACGCATGGGCCCGCTCGGATCGGGTCATTACGTGAAGATGATCCACAACGGCGTCGAGTACGCACTCATGCAGGCCTACGGCGAGGGCTTCGAATTGCTCGCGAACGGCCGGTACGACCTCGACATGGAACAGATCGCTCACACCTGGAACAACGGCGCGGTCATCCGGTCGTGGCTACTCGAACTCGCTGAGGAGTCCTTTGCCGAGGAGGGCAACGACCTCGGCACGGTCGCTGACCGCGTCGAGGGTGGGTCGACCGGGACCTGGACCGTCCAGGAGGCGCTCGAACAGGAGGTCTCCGTGCCGCTGATCTATCAGGCGCTCGCTGAGCGGTTCGACTCGCGAGCCACGGGCGGCGAGCGCGGAAAGTTCTCGCGACGGGTGGCCAATCGCCTGCGATACGGGTTCGGCCGTCACCCCGTGCCCCGGACCGACGAGTAACCACGCCCGTCGGGCCAGGACTGGCGTGTGATATCGTGACGACCTGCCCGGCAATCGAGCAGATTCTTCACGACTCGGTGGCAAACATCTCCTGTGGCAGACGCGACAAACCGACTCGTCGAGGGGTCGCTCGCTCGCCCGCTGTTCGATCTGGCGTGGCCGATCGTCGTCATCCAACTCCTCCAGGTCGCGTACAACCTCGCGGACACGATCTTTCTGGGGGCGTACGATCCGACGGCCGTCGCCGCGATCAGCCTCGCCTTCCCGCTGCTCTTCTTTCTGATCTCGATCGCGGGCGGATTCACGACGGCGGGGTCGATCCTCGTCGCGCAGTACACCGGCTCGGACAGTTCGGAGTCGGCGGGCCGGATCGCCGGCCAGACGGTCTCCTTCGTCGCACTCCTCTCGATCGTGCTCGCACTCCTGGGTGGCCTCGTCCTCGATCCCGCACTCGACCTCCTCCCGACCGATCCCGAGACGGCGGCGACGGTGATCCCACAGATGGCCACCTACCTGCGGATCGTCTTCGCGGGGATCCCCTTCATCTTCGGGTTCTACGTGTTCTCGTCGATCATGCGGGGGTACGGCGACACGCGCACGCCGATGGCGATCATGCTCGTCACGGTCGCACTCAACGTCGTCCTCGACCCGATCGCGATCTTCGGGTTCGGGCCGGTCCCCGAACTCGGCATCGAGGGCGCGGCGCTCGCCTCTGTGTTCGCCCGCGGTGTCGCGACCGTCGCCGGCCTCGCCATCCTATTCGGAACGTCGCGCGGGCCGGCGGTCGGCCTGGCCGACCTGCGTCTCGAACGCGAGACCGTCCGCGAGATCGTCTCGATCGGGACCCCCACGGCGATCGAGCAGTCGATGACCTCCTCGGCGATGATCATCCTCACCGTCGTCGTCGCGCAGTTCGGCCCGGCCGTCGCCGCGGGCTACGGCGTCGTCAATCGCCTGGTCTCGCTCGTCCTCTTGCCCGCGCTGGGGATGGGCCGGGCGACGAACACGCTCGTCGGCCAGAACCTCGGGGCGGGCAAGCCCGACCGTGCGGGCCGTGGCGTCTGGATCGCGGCGCGTGTCGTCGGGGGCGTCATGATCGTCGTCGCGGTGATCGCTGCGCTCTTCCCCGACCCGATCGTCCAGATCTTCCTCCAGGCCGAAACCGAGTACACCGCCGAATCGATCCGTCACGGCACGACCTACCTGCGGATTCGCGCGTTCGAGTTCGCGTTCATGGGCGTGTTGCAGGTCGTCCTCGGGGCCTTCCGTGGCGCTGGCAACACAAAAATCGCGCTCGCCATCTCGATCGTGACGCTCTGGCTCGTCCGCGTGCCCGTGACCTGGGGGCTGGCGATCTGGGCCGGGTGGGGTCCGATGGGGCTGTGGATCGGCATGGCGATGGGTGATATCGTCGCGGCCTTCGTCGCGATTCCGTGGTTCTTGCGGGGGACCTGGCGGGCCGCCGTCATCGACGAGGAGCCCACGACGGCGTGATCGGTTCACAACCGTTAAATCTCGATCCCTGCAAGCATCGCGTGAGGGCGCGTAGCTCAGTGGACAGAGTGCTTGGTTCCGGACCAAGTTGTCAGGGGTTCAAATCCCCTCGCGCCCGTGCAGTGAACCGGTGAGCACCGCGAACCGGTGAACGAACCGGCACGAGGGGATTTGAATCAGGGAAGGGAGCGAACGCAGTGAGCGGACTGACCGTGGTTCAAATCCCCATCGACCACCTTTTTCGTCGTCGCCTTTCCTCACGCCGCAGAGCGGCGCTGCGGGAAGGCTCATCGAAAAACGTGGGCGAAAAAGACCCGAGCGTTCGCTTCGCTCACGCTCGGTCGAGTGAAACGGCTCGCTTCGCTCGCCGTATGAGGGAACGTCCCCTACAGCAACTGTACCCGCAGAGATGCACCTCGTTGATCCCAGCAACCCTTTCCCTCCGCCACCGCTACCCCCGCGGAATGCCCGACCTGTTCACGTCGCTGGACCTCCGCGAGACGACGCTCCCGAACCGCCTGATGGTCTCGCCGATGTGCCAGTACTCCGTCGACGCCCGGGACGGCCTGGCGACCGACTGGCATCTCGTCCACCTGGGATCGCGCGCGGTCGGCGGCGCGGGCCTGGTGATGGCCGAAGCGACCGCCGTCGAACCCGCCGGGCGGATCACGCCCCAGGATCTCGGCCTCTGGAGCGACGAGCATCGCGACGCCCTCGCCCGGACCGCTGCGTTCGTCCGCGAGCAGGGCGCGATCCCGGGGATCCAGCTCGCACACGCAGGCCGGAAGGCCTCGAAATCGCGGCCCTGGGCGGGGAGCGAACCACTCGCACCCGCGGATGGCGGCTGGGAGACGATCGCACCGAGCGATCGGCCCTGGCCGTACGACGCGGGCGCGACCGCGACGCGGGCGATGGACGAAAGCGACATCGCGGGCCTGATCGATGCGTTCCGGGCGGCGGCCCGGCGCGCCCGCGAGGCGGGCTTTCTCGTCGCTGAGGTCCACGCCGCCCACGGCTATCTCCTCCACGAGTTCCTCTCGCCGGTGACCAACGAGCGTCGCGACGCCTACGGTGGCTCCTTCGAGGATCGCACGCGACTCGTCCGCGAGGTAACCCAGGCCGTCCGTGAGGAGTGGCCCGACGATCGACCGGTGTTCGTCCGGATTTCGGGCACCGACTGGCTGCCCGAGCGCGACGCCTGGACCGTCGCGGACTCCGCGCGCCTGGCCGGCGATCTGGCGGACTGCGGAGCGGACCTGATCGACGTCTCCAGCGGCGGGATCAGTCCGGATTCACATCCCGACTGGACGGGCCCGAACTACCAACTCGCGCTCGCGGAGCACGTTCGCGAGGCCACTGACATCGCTGTGGGCACCGTCGGCGGAATCACGACCGCCGAGCAGGCCGAGGCGATCGTCCGCAACGACCGGGCGGACCTCGCGATCGTCGGCCGGGAGTTCCTCCGCGATCCGTACTTCGGACTGCGAGCGGCCGACCGCCTCGACGCCCGCGATCGGTCGCCGGTGCCCGAGCAGTACGAACGGGCGTTCGAGCGGTAGGGATCCGACCGGTTTCACGATCGAGACGAGAGTAGGAATCGAATACCCACCGTAGTAGGGTTGTATCGGTTCGATAGCGGGGCCACCAGCCAACGTTATCGTAGTCGATAATCGTCGGAGAAATCTTATCGGCAATTTCCCCGTACCGTAGGCAACGACTATGGCAGAGGTATTAATCGCGGACGACTCGGAGTTCATGCGGAATCTACTGGGCGAGATCCTCGAAGAGGACCACCAGATCGTCGCTGAGGTCGAGAACGGCGTCGAGGCGACCGAGATGTACGCCGAGACGACTCCCGACCTCGTGATGATGGACATCGTCATGCCGATCAAAGACGGTATCGAGGCGACGGCGGCGATCACCGATTCGGACCCCGACGCGACGGTCATCATGTGTACGAGTGTCGGGCAAGAAGAGAAGATGAAAGAGGCCGTCAAGGCGGGCGCAGCGGGCTATATCACGAAGCCGTTCCAAAAGCCCGCCGTCGTCGACGCGATCCAGGAGACCATCGCATGAACGTCGACGTCCAGTCTCTCGAAACGATCGACCGACTGGCCCGCGAGGGCGCCGACCGCGCGGCGGACGCGGCCGCCCAGATGACCGGCATCGACGTCGCCGTCGACGTCACCCACATCACGTTCGGTGACGAGGCGATTCCGACCGACGAGTTGGGTGCGGACCCGGGCATCGTCGAATTCGACGTCGAGGGCGCACTGGCGGGCCGGGCGTGGATCGTCTTCGACGAAGCCAGCGAACGGTCGATGATCCAGTCGCTGGTCGGTGACGACGTCGATGGGCCGACGGCCCAAAGCGGTATCGAAGAGATCGGTAACGTCGTCCTCAGCGGCTTTATCGACGGGTGGGCCGACTACCTCGACACGACGATCGACCACTCACCACCGACCTATCGGACCGAACCGTCGGAGATGGTCCTCGACGAGACGACCGCAGAGGGTCAGGTGTTTCGCTTCGAGAGTCGCCTGGAGTACGACGGCACCGCCCAGCAGTTTCACGTCCTCGTCAGACCGGACGCCGACGCGCTCTCGGGCCTGCTCGATCGCCAGACCGACACTGCGAGCACGCTCATCCCACTCGATAAACTCGACGTGTTTCAGGAGATGAGCCGACGTGGCACCGAACGGGCCGCCGAGAACGTCGGGATGCTCACCGATATCGAGGTCTCGGCGGAGGTCACCCGGATCGACTTCGTCCGAATCGAAGACGTTCCACGCCGCCTCGGAACCGACCCCTATGCCGGGACCGTCGTCGAGTTCGACGGCGTCCCGAGTGGGTATCTCGCGGTCCTCTTCGAGGAACGCGTGGCGACGACCGTCGGCGGCGCACTCGCTGGTGAGGACGGCGACGAACTCACGCCGGCCCACGAGGCCGCGCTCGAAGAACTCGGGAACATCGTCTCCAGTGGCTTCATCGACGGGTGGGCGAACGTCCTCCAGCAATCGATCGAGCACACCCCGCCGCGGTACGTCCACGACATGGGCCAGGCCATCCTCGACCCGCTGGCTGCCCAGATGGGCCAGTCCCAAAGTCACGTGTTCGTGATCAACTCTCGAATGCACACCGACACGATCGAGTTCGGGTGTGAGATCCACGCGCTGCCCGACCTCGAAGAGCTGCGGACCACACTCGACGCCCTCGACGTGGACCGAGCGGACCGAACGGAGGCCGATCCAGACGAGATCTTCGGATGAAAGTGTACGATAGCACCCGGACGACCGGGCAGGAGACGACTCCCGACCGCCTCGCCGTCGGGATCGCTGAGTACGCCGTCGGGACCGGGGAGGCCGTCCTGACGACCAGCGGGTTGGGCTCCTGTGTCGGGATCGCGATCTACGACCGCCCGGGTGGCGTCGGTGGCCTGTTGCACGCCATGTTGCCCCACGCGGAGGACGGCACCAACGGCGCGCCTGCGAAGTACGTCGACGCGGGCGTCGAAGCCCTGCTGGCGGAACTCGCGAGCGCGGGGGCCGATCGGGACGCGCTGGACGCGAAAATCGCCGGGGGGAGCGACATGCTGGACTTCTCGGGCGATTCGATCGGATCGCGGAACGTAGCGGCGGCCCGCGAGACGCTGGAGCGCGTCGACGTGCCGATCGTTGCCGAAGACGCGGGCGGCGATCAGGGCCGATCGCTCCGCTTTGCGCTCGCAGAGGGCGTCCTCGAAGTTAAGAGTGCGAGAGAAGACCCGCTCCGACTCTAGCGGCGTGCGCGTCGCGTAGCCGTTACGTCCCGTGCTGCCAGTCGTCCATGTACTCGCGCTGGTCGTCGGTGAGTGCGTCGATCGCGACGCCCTCGGCGTCGAGTTTGATCTCAGCGACTTCCCGATCGAGGGCGTCGGGAATCGCGTGGACGCCTGCGTCGAGGTCGGCGTCGGTCGCGATTTCGCGAGCACCGACGGCCTGGATCGCGAAGCTTTGATCCATCACCTCGACCGGGTGGCCCTCCGCGACGGGCGTCGCGAGGTTGACGAGGCGACCGTCCGCGAGGACGTTCACCTGGCGGCCGTCCGGGAGCACGTAGCCTGTCACGCCGTCGCGCGCGTCGACGGTCTCCGTGGCCATCGCTTCGAGGCCCTCCAGATCGATCTCGACGTCGAAATGGCCCGCGTTCGCGAGGATCGCGCCGTCGGCCATCCGCTCGAACGCCTCGGGCGTGATCACGTCGCGATTGCCCGTCGTCGTGACGAACAGATCGCCTTCTTCGGCGGCCTCGACCATCGGCATGACGCGAAAGCCGTCCATGTAGGCTTCGAGCGCGGGTCGGGGATCGACTTCGGTGACGATCACGTCGGCGTCCATCCCGTCGGCCTTGCGTGCGACCCCACGGCCACACTGGCCGAACCCGGCGACGACGACGGTCTTGCCCGCGATCGAGCAGTTCGTCGTGAGCGCGATCGAGACGAGCGACGCCTCGCCCGTGCCGTGGACGTTGTCGAACAGCCGTTTCATCGGCGTGTCGTTCACCGCGAACATCGGATACTCCAGCGCGTCGTCGTCGGCCATCGCGCGCAGGCGGTGGACGCCGGTCGTCGTCTCCTCACAGCCACCTTTGATCGAATCGATCAGTTCGGGGCGGTGCTCGTGAATTCGGAAGACGAGATCCGCGCCGTCGTCGATCGTGATCGTGGGGTCGTGATCGAGCACGGCATCGATCGCCGCGTAGTACGCGTCGTCTTCGAGGCCGCGCTTCGCGTACGACGTGACGCCGTCGGTGTCGTCGAGGGCGGCACTGACATCGTCCTGGGTCGAGAGGGGGTTACAGCCGGTGATCGCGACCTCCGCGCCGCCGGCGACGAGTGTCTCGACGAGCACGGCGGTCGTCGCCTCGACGTGCATCGCCATGCCGATCACCTCGCCGTCGAACGGGCGGTCGGCCGCGAGTTGGTCGCGCAGGGCGTCGAGAATCGGCATCTGTTCGCGCGCCCAGCGAATCTTCTGGGCGCCGTCCGTGATCGCTGTCTCGGGGTCGTCGAGTCGCGCCGTGATCGATTCGGCCATGCGCGCGACTCCGACGGGGCGGGGGAAAACGGTGTTGAACCCGCGCTACACCAACTCGAACAGCGCGAGGACGTCCTGGGGGTCGACGACGCCGTCGCCCGTGAAGTCGTAGGCGTCGACGTGGTCCTGGACGGCCGCGCTGTCGGTGTGCTGGAAGAACCGGTTCACGTCCGGGAAGTCCACGACGTCGTTCCCGTTGATGTCGCGATGCAGGCCGTCGCCGTCGAGGTCTTGCGGGACGGTGCCCTCGATCGGGTCGAGGCCGGGCCCGGCGGTCGGGACCGTCACCGTCGCGGTCTCCGAGCGGTTGCCAGATCCGTCGATCGCGGTGACGCCCACCTCGTAGCTCTTGTCGGCAGAAAGGTCGGAAATCGTCGTCGCTGTCGTCTCCGCGCCGACGCGTTCGATTTCGCTGCCTTCGACGGTGATCGCGTACTCCGCGACGCCGCTGTCCGCGTCACTCGATGCATCCCAGGACACCGTCGCGGACCGGTCCTGTCGGTCGTCGACGGTGACCGATCCGGGCGTCGTCGGCGCGGTGTCGTCGATCTCGTGGACCGTGAAGTCGTCGCGGACGCCCGCCGCGCCGACGGTGTCGTTGACGCGGACGCTGAACTGGTTGACGACGGTCTCGCCGTGGGTCTCGTCCCAGTTCTCGTTGCCGATCTCGACCCCGCCGACGTACTTCGACCCGTCGTAAACACCGCCGCCCTCTGCGACGGCCCCGTCGGGGTCCTCCTGGAGGTAATCGAGCAGCGAGCGCAGGTCCAGGTTCGGGGGCACGCCAGGCTCCGGAAGGTGGAAGATGTGGAAGTTCCAGGTGTCGCCGTCGCCCGGTTCGATGTCGTTTTCCCAGTAGTCGTAGACGTTGCCGTAGTCGTCCTCGAACGCCGCCGTGACCTCGTTTTCGCCCTTGTCGTGGGCCGCGCTGTCGTCGATGACGACCATGATCTCGTCGGTCGCTGGATAGGGGATCCCGGGATTCGGGTCCATCCAGCATTCGAGCGCGAAGTTCCACTCGCCGTCCGAGAGGTCCATCTCGACGTCGAGTTCCACGTCGAAGCGGTCGATGTCTGCGACACGCTGGGGGAGCGCTCCCTGGTCGGACCAGCCACTCGACCCGCCGCCCATCTTCGTCCCCATCAACGCCTCGGGGTAGTTCGGCAGGTCGTCGCCGTTCACACAGGTGACCCCGCGCTCCCACTCCCAGCCGAACGAACCGTCGCTGTACGTCGAGAGACAGATCTCGACCGGTGGATCGGGACACTGCGATGTCGACCAGTCGTTCGCGTACAGGGTGACGTCCCCGAACCGCGTCTCGCCAGCGCCGTCGGACAGACACCGATCGCCGTCGACCTCGCGGGCGGCGGCCGTCCCGAACCCCCCGAGCACGGCGACGCCCGCCCCCGCACCGATCGTTCGCAGGAATGCCCGGCGGGACCGTGCCCCTGCTCGTGCCCTCGCGTCGTTCGATCCCCCGTCCAACCCGTCGGGTCGTGTGTGTCGTGTCATGCTGGAACGTCCCGATAGATGATAGAGAATACGGGCCCAACACGGTTTAAATATATTGGAATTGTTTTGTAATTTTCTCATCTGGCCGTCGAGGGCGACATAGACGCGATGCTGTGGCTGATCGGTGTCACTCCATCGTCGGCACTCGCCACGCCTGTCGAGACCGTCCCTTTGGCCCCGAGGCCCTACAATTCGGAGAGTGCGTCGAGGGCGACCTGGATCTCGCGGTCGACACCCTCGCGTGCGGCGTCGGGG
This sequence comes from Halococcoides cellulosivorans, assembly GCF_003058365.1. Lineage (NCBI taxonomy): Archaea > Methanobacteriati > Methanobacteriota > Halobacteria > Halobacteriales > Haloarculaceae > Halococcoides > Halococcoides cellulosivorans. The sequence continues at coordinate 974,798 of NZ_CP028858.1, forward strand.
AGTTCGTCGTCACTGTCTTCGTCGGTCCCTTTCTGGGTCCCGGCGACGAGATTGCCGTCGACGGCACAGATCGCCCCAGCCGAGAGGCCGCGACGGCGGGCGAGCGTGAAGATCGCAGCGGCCTCCATCTCGACGCCGAGCAGGCCCGCCGCCTCCCAGTCGGCGACGTAGTCGTCACCCTCGGCATAAAACGCGTCGTCGGTCACGATCGGGCCGACGTGGGCGGTCGCGTCGGTCGCCGTCGCGACCTGCGCGATCGACGTCGCGATTGCGGGGGTCGCGACTGCCGGGATCGTCGCCGACTCGTACCGTTTGGTCGTCCCCTCGTCTTTGGCGGCGGCGGTCGGGACGATCAGGTCGCCGGTCGCGATGTCGGCCTGGAGCGCGCCGATCGTACCGACGCGGACGACGGTCTCGACGCCGACACTGGCGAGTTCCTCGACGGCGATCGCCGCCGAGGGCGATCCGATACCGGTCGAACAGACGGTCACCCGACGGCCGTCGTAGGTGCCGTCGACCAGGCGGTACTCGCGATTGGCCGCGAGATCGGTGCGGTCGTCCAGATGCGCGGCGATACGGTCGACGCGATCGGGGTCGCCCGGGAGGAGTGCGATGTCGGCACAGTCACCAGGATCGACCCGAAGGTGAGCAGCGGTTGGCACGGTGGAGGGGTCGCTCGCGGGCCCCTAACCTCTGTCCATCTCGGTCGCACCGGATCGCTCGTCACGCTGTCCATCGATTCCGCGCTCGAAATCGAACGCAACGGCCAAGCCACTCGGGCGTCGATGCCCGCCCGTGTTCGATGGCCTCGTTGCGGGCATGCTCGGAACGCTCGGGTCGGCCATCCTGCCGATCGTCGCGATCGCTGGCCTCGGCGTCCTCCTCGGGCGCACGCTCGACGTCGATCCCGGCCCGCTCAACGACGTCGCGGTGTACGTTCTGGTCCCCGCACTCGTCTTTCACTCGCTGGCGACGACGCCGCTCTCGGGCGGGACCGTCGTCGCGATCCTCGTCGGCGTCGTCGCCTACACCGCGATCATGCTCGCGATCGCGGGCGGCGTCGGTCGCCTCGCTGGCCTGACCGAACCGCTGCTCGGTGCGGTCGTTCTCGCGGGCGTGTTCTCGAACGCGGGCAACTTCGGCATCCCGCTCTCGGAGTTCGCCTTCGGGACCGTCGGCCGCCAGACCGCCGTCGCGTACATCGTCGGCCAGTCGGTCCTCCTCTACACGCTCGGTGCGGCCGTCGCCGCTCGCGGGGCCGCCGATCGAGCGATCGACGCCGTGCGTGCGATCTTGCGGGTCCCACTGCTGTACGCCGTCCTCGCCGCGCTCGTCGTGCGCGCGTTCGGCCTCGTCGGGCCCGAGACCACGGGGTCGGCCATCGATACCGTCGAGATGGTCGGCGTCGCGTCGATCCCGATCATGCTGCTCGTTCTCGGGATTCAACTCGAACGCGTCGACGTGAGCGCGACCCTCCGGGTGACGGTCACGCCCGCGCTGTTGAAACTCGCGGTCGCGCCCGTGGTCGCGATCGCGATCGCACTCACCATCACCGCGGTCGCACCCGCGGTGTTCGCGGACCCGACCGTCGCGCGCGTGTTCGTCCTCGAATGTGCGGCCCCGTCGGCGGTCACGCCGGTCATCCTCATCGGTGAGTTCGGCCCCGAGACGCCCGCCGAGCCCACACCGGCGGCGATCGCGAGCGCGACGATCCTCGTCACGACGCTCGCGAGCGTGCCGCTGTTGACGCTGTTGATCCCGCTGCTCGAATCGGGAACGATCCTCTAAAACGGGTCGCGTTAGTGCTCGACGCTGTCGACGTCGTCGAGACGGTCGGCAACGTAGGACTTCCCGCCGAGCCCGGCGGCCAGCACGACCGGCAGGCCGACGAGGACGAGTGCCACTGCGAGCAACAGCGAGTCGACGCCGAGGATCTGGAGGCCGATCACGACACCGAACACCGCGACGACCGCCGACGCGAGTTCACCGAGGACGTTCGGCAGGCCCAACTGCGAAGCGGTCTCGGACTCGGAGACGACGCTCCCGACGTGGCTCGCGACGACGAGGCCGACGACGGCGACGGCGACGCCAGCCAGCAGTTCCGGCAGGAAGAAGACGAACCCGCCGAGCACGTTCTGGACCTCGGAGACGCCAAGCAGGCCCGCGATCAAATACAGCGTCACGAGGTAGACGAACCACGCGGCGAGCGTGGTGCCGACGCCGACGACCGATCGATCTCCGCCGAAAAGACCGCCGATCGCGGTCGATTCGAGGGCTCCCTGGACGCCCAACTCGACCAGCCAGTCGTCGACGTGGCTTTTCACGAGATGGCCGATCAGCAGGCCGACGATGCCGACCAGGACGGCATAGCCCAGGTTCGGGAAGTAGTTCAGAATGGACTGGATGAACTGGCCCAGCCCTTCTTTCAGAGACTCGCCATCTTGCAGCTGGAGGACGACTCCACTCATCGTTTCGAGTGATGTGACGCTCATGGTATCTTCTACAGTGTTGAAATATCCCGCTCCCGGACTTCAAGGTACCGGAAAGCGGACACGGTGGCCACTTCGGGGTGTGATCGCCGGAGCACCGCCGTCATCGGGAGTCGGTGCCCCTCGGAATCGGCTCCAGGCCCGGAACGCTCAACCCGGTTCGGGGCCGACGATCGATATGGTCCGACCCGAGCCGTGGACGACGCTGTCGTCCGACATCGTCTACGACTGTCCGGGCTTCGAGGTGGTCTCCGAGACCGTCTCGATCCCGGGTGGCCCGACGACCGATTTCGATTTCGTTCGCGAGGGCGAGAGCGTCGTGATCGTCCCGCTGACGCCTGACGGCCAGGTCGTCACGATCGAAGAGTATCGCGAGGCCGTCGGACGGGTCTCCTGGGGGGTGCCCGCTGGCGGCGTCGAACCGGACGACGACTCGGTCGCGGCGGCCGCGCGACGCGAACTCACCGAGGAGACCGGGTACGAGGCCGATGCCGTCGAGGTGCTCGGGGCGTTCGAGGCGGCCAACGGCTTCACCGACGCCACCCACGCCTACGTCCTCGCGGAGGGCTGTGAGCCGACTGCCGGCCCGGATCGCGAGGCCGACGAGTCGATCACCGTCGACACGACGCCATTCGATGAGCTGGTGGCGGCGACCGCCTCGGGCGAGCTGCGCGACGGCCGTTCCGCGCTCGGCGTGCTGTACGTCGCGACCCACCGGCCGGGAGTCTTCGAGGACTGACCTGGACAGCCCCACGCGACCCAGGACGGAACGCTTACCGCGGTCCACGACGTCGCTCGGGCATGACTGAGGGCTTCGAGATCCGCCGTCACGACGCGGCGGGGCGGCTGGGCGAGTTTTCGATTCCGGGCCGAGAGACGACCGTTCGGACACCGGCGCTGATGCCGGTCGTGAACCCCCATCTCGACTCGATCCCGCCTGGCGAACTCGACGCATTCGGTGCCCAACTGCTGATCACCAACGGTTACATCGTCTACACGAGCGACGAGTACCGCGATCGGGCCCGCTCCGAAGGCATTCACGAGGTGCTCGGGTTCGACGGCCCGATCGTGACGGATTCGGGTTCTTTTCAGCTCTCGGAATACGGCTCGGTCGACGTCTCGAACGAGGAGATCCTGGAGTTTCAGGCCGCGATCGGCGCGGACGTCGTCACGCCACTCGACGTGCCGACGCCGCCCGACGTACCTCGCGAGCGGGCCGCCGACGACCTCGCGGTGACGACCGAGCGGATCGAGCGCGCCGCCGACCTGGACCTGGGCGACGCGCTCGTCAACGCGCCCGTCCAGGGGAGTACGTTCCCGGACCTGCGCGAGCAGTCGGGCGCGGTGGCCGCAGCGAGTGGCCTCGACGTCGCGCCCGTCGGCGCGGTCGTCCCGCTCCTTCGAGAGTACCGCTACGCGACGGTGATCGAGACGGTCCTCGCGGCCAAACGCGGTCTCGGCCCCGCGATGCCCGTCCACCTGTTCGGCGCGGGCCACCCGATGATGTTCGCACTCGCGGCGGCGGTCGGCTGCGATCTGTTCGACTCGGCGGCGTACGCCCGCTATGCCCGTGACGACCGGTATCTCACGGTGCGCGCGACGACGCCGCTCGACGAGTTGCGAGAGTTGCCCTGTTCGTGCCCGGTCTGTGTCGATACCGATCCGACGACGCTCCGCGACGCCGACTCCGATCGGCGCGAACGCGCTCTCGCCCGGCACAACCTCCACGTCAGCCTCGAAGAGATGCGCCGGGTTCGACAGGCGATCCACCGGGGGCGTCTACTCGAACTCGTCGAGACGCGAGCGCGCGGTCATCCCGCCGTCCTCGACGGCTATCGTCGCTTGCTCGACGCAAGCGCGGCCCTGGAGGCCCACGATCCCGTCTCGAAAGACACCTTCTTCTATTGTTCCGCGGAGAGTGCCCGCCGGCCCGAAGTCACGCGCCACCACGACCGTCTCGAACGGCTGGACCCACCGGACTCGCTCGTGCTGGTCGACGAGGCGGTCGCGGGCGTCGAGACGAGCGACGCGGCGACGGTCTGGCCGATCCGGCCACCGTTCGGCCCGGTCCCGACGGATCTCCGCGACACCTACCCGCTGACGGCCGAACTGCCCGAGCGTCGTGATCGCGATGCCCTCCAGGCCGCTGTCGCGGGGATCGAGCGGTTGGACCCACCGCCCGAACGCGTCGTTCACGACGGTTGGCCCGAAGCCGTCCTCGCGGACTGTCCGGGTCTCGTCGAGTCTGCCGATTGACGAGTCTCCGTCGTGCAGGCGGGAGGTTCACCACTGGATCGTCACGGCTTTGCCTGCCCGCGCCCGGGTCTCGGGCGGATGGAGACAACCCATCGGGTCGTCGCTGGCGACGCCCGTTCGCTCTGTGTCCCCGACGACACGGTGGAGTTGGTCGTCACCTCGCCGCCGTATCCGATGATCGAGATGTGGGACGACGCGTTCGCGGCGATGGACGCCACGGTGGCCGACGCACTCGAAGCGGGCGACGGTGATCGTGCCTTCGAGGCGATGCACGCCCACCTCGATCGGGCGTGGGACGAACTCGCTCGCGTCCTCACCGACGGCGGGATCGTCTGTGTCGTCGTCGGTGACGCGACCCGCTCGATCGACGGGTCGTACCAGCGGTATGCCAACCACTCTCGGATCACCCGAGCGATGACCGAGCGTGGATTCACGCCGTTGCCCGAAATCCTCTGGCGGAAGCCGACCAACTCCGCCGCGAAGTTCATGGGTTCGGGGATGGTCCCGCCGAACGCCTACGTCACGCTCGAACACGAACACGTCCTCGTCTTTCGGTACGGCGACCAGCCCCGATCGATCGACCCCGGCGCCGACCGGCGCTACGAGGCGGCGTACTTCTGGGAGGAACGGAATCGGTGGTTTTCGGACGTCTGGACCGACGTGCGTGGCGTCGATCAGGCGCTCGCGGACGCCGGTGCGGACCCAGCCCCGAACGGCGGGACGCGCGATCGATCGGCGGCCTACCCACTCGCGATTCCGTACCGGCTGATCGCGATGTTCAGCGTCCACGGCGACACGGTGCTCGACCCGTTCGTGGGCACGGGGACGACGACGCTCGCGGCGATGGCGGCGGCCCGGAACTCGATCGGCGTCGACAGCGATCCGGGCCTGCTGGCGACCGTCGCGGATCGCGTCGCGGACGCCCCGGCGGTCTCCGAACGGATCGCCCGCCGTCGCCTCGCGGACCATCGCGCGGCGGTCGAACGGGCCCGGGACGCGGGCGAGTCGGTGCCTTACGACGCCGAAACCCACGAGATCAGCGTGCGATCGAAACAGTCACGCCGGATCGTCCTCCGATCGATCGAGACGGTCAGGGCGACGCCGACGGGCTATCGGAGTACCCACGCGCCGATCGAGGACTGACCGCTCTGACCGGTCGATCAGAGACAGACGCGGTCGATCGAATAGAGCACGCGACTCTCGCGTTCGAGTCGTGACAGCATTCCTGCCGAGACCAACTCGTTCAACGTGGTGTGCATCCAGGGGCGGTGACGCGCGGATCGGTGCCGGTCGATGAACTCCTCGTGGCGGTCTCTGAGGTGAGCGAGTGCGTCTTTCACCGTGAACGGCTCGTCGATGTCCTCCAGACAGCACAGCAAGTCCCGCTCAATGGTCGAAATCGAACAGTCATCGGACATCGGTTCATTGTGTTCTTTGCACTACGCCACAATAAGGACACGCTCACATCTCACCTGTCTGGAATGGCCTCCTTATCGATCTGGAATGGGTCACTTTCCCGGTCTGGAACGGCTTCCCTCCCTCATCCACCGATCTGGAATGGGTCCCTTTCCCGGTCTGGAACGGCCCCTCACCGGACGCCGTCGTCGGGTCCGGAGCGGAGCGATCCAGCCCAGGTGAACTCCGTCTCGGTGAAGGGGACCTGCTCGTTCTCGAAGACCTCCGAGAAGACGAACCGGGCGCCGTCCTCGTAGGTCCCGTCGACCCAGACCGTCCAGCCGTGGGCCTCAGCGATGGTCTTGACGATCGACAGCCCCAGACCGGTCCCGTCGTCGCTGGTGGTGTGGCCGTACTCGAAGACGGTGTCCATCATCTCGTCGGGGATGCCCGGGCCGTCGTCCTGGACGAAAAAGCCGTCCCGTGTGAGTCCGACCGTGACGGTGGCCTCCTCACCGACGTGGTCGATGGAGTTCCGAAGGAGGTTTTCGAGTGCGCGCTGAAGGCGACTCGGATCGACCTCGATCGTCCGGCTTTCTGCGACCTCGAACGTCGCCGCGCCCGAGTCGACGTTGTCCCAGGCCTCCCGGGCGATCGCTTCGAGTTTGACCGACTCGGTCTCTTCGACGGACTCACCCTCGCGGGTCAGCGTGAGCACGTCGTTGATGATCGAGTCGATGCGCTCGTGGGCATCGCCCAGTTTGTCGAGGTGCTCGTCGTACTCCGTGGCGTCGAGTTTCATCTCCAGGAGTTCGGTGTGCCCGCGTGCGATCGCGAGCGGGTTTCGCAGGTCGTGGCTCAGCGTCGACGCGAACTGATCGAGGCGGGCGTTCTGGCGTTTGAGTTCCTGCCGTGAGGTCTCGATCTCGCGGCGAATGCGTTCGGTCTCGTCGAACTCGGAGGTGAGCGTCCGCTGTTTCGCCCGGAGCGCGGCGAACGCGCCGCCGATTTCGTCGTCTCGATAGCTCCACCCGTCGAAGGTGAGGTCTTCGACGCCGAGGCGATCGATGTCCTCGGTGAGCCGATTGATGGGGTGGGTGATCGATCGGCCGACCAGCAGGCCGGTCCCGATCAGGCTGACCAACAGCGCGATCAGCGTGATCGCCCAGTTGGCGACTGCCGACCCCACCATCGGCGTTCCATAGGGGGCGGTCGTCACGGCGATCCAGTCCGTCCCGTCGACGGGCGTGTACTGGACGATCACGCCGTTCTCGGTGTAGCCGCTGGCGATGCCGCGCTGGGCGGTGTCGAACGCGGCGGTCGAGGTGTTGACGCGGGCGCTGTCCGGGGCGAACACGGGTGATCCCCCCGCGGTGACGATTCGGGTGTCGCCACCGCTCGCGAGTTGGCGCTGAAGCGTCGTCGCGTCCCTGACGACGATCAGCCCGCGACTCGTGTTGCCGATCCGACTGACAAAGGGCAGCGTCGGACGGTCGTAGCTACCGATCGACCGGGACGCGACGGCGACGAAGTCGTCGTCGGCCCCACCGGCCGCCGTCTGGAGGGGATCACCCCACGCGGCGTCGACCTCGCGCAACTCGCTGTCGTCGACTGCGCTGTCTGTACTCGTGATGACCCGCGAACTCTCCAGATCGGCGTAGTAGACGGCGTAGACGGACTCGGACTCGTTGATCGACTGGAGGTACGTCCGCATGTCGTCGCGACTCGACGGAACGCGGGTGTGCTGGCTCGCCAGTCGCGTCTGGCTCACACCCGCGTCGACCCACGACGTCACGAGTGCGGATTCCAGAGCGGACTGCTCGCTGATCGCGTCGACGCGGTTCTCGCCGGCGGCGTCGACGAAACTCACGGACCCGAGTGTGACGACGGCCGCGACGACGAGCCAGACCGCCACCAGGACGAGCAGGAGTTTGACCGTCAGATTCGTCCGGATGACGTCCGGGACGAACATTCGACGGGCCCGCACCCCCAGCGGGGGCGGGTGGTCCGGGCGGTCGCGAGGCTCCGTCCGATCCGACTCCGTCGCCGATCCAGACTGCTCGGTCATGTGCGCCCCGACACCTGTTGATCATACTACGGCGAGGGGGTCATTAATATCCGTGGTCGATTCTCGCCGCCACCCGATGGATCGTCCCCAGCGCCGTGTCTCGATCTGACTCGCGGACCGGTCGGTCGCGCACCGAAACCCCGATGGGTCGGCCCGCCGTTCGGTCGGTATGACTCTCGACGAACTCACGGAGGATGTGGAATCGACCTATGCCGGAGTCAGCGAGGAGACGACGGTCTCGCTCGATCGTGAGACGCGCATGGAACTCGCGATGTTGGAGACCGCGCTCGGTACTCCGACCGATTCGATCGTCGAACGCGCCGTCCACCAGCTCTTCCAGCGCATCGTCGACACGGGCCGACTGGATTTCCACCTGCGAAGCGAGTACGACGTGACTTACGACGAGTATCTCGCCGGCCAGACCTTCGGCTCGGAGTTCGGGGCCGACGATCCTCTGGCGGCGACCGACGACGACCGCCGCTATCAGTTCTAAAGCACAGAACAAACGCTGCGGACCGAAACCCGATCAGTCGATGTGTCCTTCTTCGCGCAACTGTTCGGCGTCCTGGTTGTCGTAGCGCCACTCGATGTCGGCTTTCGAGTCCTGCCAGTCCCAGGGGTCGACCAGCACCACGTCGCCCTCCTCGATCCAGGTACGATACTTCATCCGTCCGGGGATGCGCCCCATGCGGGACTCACCGTCCTCACACTGGACGCGGACGTGATTGCCCCCGTCGTGCCGTGTGACCACGGCGAACATCTCGTCGTCGTTGGGCATCCGGAGATTCCGGCGCCCGGTGTCTTCGCTCACATCCACTCCTCGGGCCCCGGCGGATTAAGGCGTGCGGTCGGTACCCGGCCCTTACTATAATTATCGTTGGCTATAATTTTGAGAGAACCCTTTAGTGGGTGCGATATGAACCGGCCAGTCGAGGGCCATAGATGAGTGACGGAATCCGTGTGTTGCACGTCGACGACGACCCCGAGATGACCGCTCTCGCGTCGGAATTCCTGGTCCGCGAGAGCGATCGGTTCGAGGTGCTGACGGAGACGGACGCCCGCGCGGGACTCGACCGGTTGGACGACGAGTGTATCGACTGTATCGTCAGCGACTACGACATGCCCGGCATCGACGGGCTGGAGTTCCTCGAAACCGTGCGGGAGGATTCCCCCGAGTTACCCTTTATCCTCTTCACGGGGAAGGGCTCGGAGGCCGTCGCGAGCGACGCCATCTCGGCCGGCGTGAGCGATTACCTCCAGAAAGGACCGGGGACGGACAAGTACACGCTGCTGGCGAATCGGATTCAGAACGTCGTCGACCAGTACCGCGCCGAACGGGCCCTCGACGAGACGCGCCGCCGATTCAGTAAACTGCTCGAACACTCGACGGACGTGATCTCGATTCTGGACGCCGACGGCACCTTCCGATACGTCTCGCCGTCCTCAGAGCGGATCCTCGGCTACACGCCCGACGACCTGGAAGGGACGCTGGCCTTCGAGTACGCGCATCCGGACGACAGACAGCGCGCCATCGAGAAGTTCGCTGGGGCGGTCGACGACCCCGGGGCGCGAACGACCGTCGAGTTCCGCCTCGAACGTTCAGACGGGCGGCTGATCCACCTCGAATCCCGTGGTCGAAACTTGCTCGACGACCCCGATGTCGACGGATTCGTCGTGAACAGCCGGGACGTCACCGACCAGCGCATCCAGTGTGGGGCCGAGCAGATCGAGGGGATCGTCGCCCACGACCTGCGGAACCCACTCCGCGTGGCCCAGGACACGCTGGAACTGCTCGACGCGGAGGCCATCGAGGACGAATCGATCGAGCGCATCGATCGCTCGCTCCGAGAGATGGACGGCTTGATCGAAGACCTTCTGGCGTACGCGCGCGGTGATTCGCTGGTCACCAGCCGTGAGGTCGTCGACGTCTCCGAGATCGCGGCCGCGGCCTGGGAGACGACCCCTACGGCCGAGGCCACGCTCGATCGAGACGCCGCAATGACTGTCGACGCGGACGAAGGGCGGCTCAAACAACTCCTCGCGAATCTCTTTCGGAACGCCGTCGAACACGGATCGACGGACGCGACCGTCAGGGTCGGTGACGACGACCGGTCGTTTTTCGTCGAAGACGACGGTCCAGGTATCGACGCTGCGGTCCGCGATCGGATCTTCGAGACAGGGTGGTCCGATCGACGCGACGGGAACGGGTTGGGACTCGCGATCGTCGACCGCATCGCTCGCGCCCACGGCTGGACCGCGTCGGTCACCGAGGGCTCGCTTGGCGGTGCGCGATTCGAAATTACCGGTGTCGAATCCGCAACCAACTCAAATCATGACTCCCACCCAGACCGATCGAACCGAACGGGCGACGGTGATGGCGCGGAAGATCTGTGAGGGCTTTCAGGCCCACGATCGACGGAATCGAGAGGCCGCGATCGACGCGTTCGCCGCCGTCGACCGGTATCAGTTCGACCATCTCGACGCCGCGACCGCCGAGCAGGCGGCGACGGCCTACGTCGACGCGCTCTGGGCGAAAGATTCGGTCGAGGACACGATCGCCGGCGAGACCGTCGATCCCGACGCTCTCGTCGACGCCGACTGGACGCCGGTCGAGCGGGCGTTTCAGCGCCGCGCGGAGGTCGCCGGCATCGATTCCGCGTACGCCGAACTCAGCACGATCGCCTGGCGCAATCACAAGATCGGTGGTGACTACTGGACGCCGATGATGCGGGCGCAGGCCCACGAAGTCCAGACCGCGCTTCAGGCCCCGTACCCCGACAAACCCCGCCACGGACAGTCTGGGTTCGGCCCGACGGCGACCAGATATCTGCTCGCCGTCGAACTCCACGACATGCGCTCCGATCACCACTGGCGATTGGCCCACGACGTGATGGTGGGCTACTACGACCGGATCCTCCGCTCACACGGCGTCTAGGCTCAGCCACCCGACTCCGTCTCGTTTCAGCCACACGACTCCGTCTCTATTCAGGCTCGCGAATACGTCGCGTCGGTGTCGATGCCGTAGACACGGGCGGGCGTCTCGACGTGGGCGCGTTCGATCGCCTCGGTCCAGTCGTTGTCGGCCATCCACCGCACACGTGAGGGGACGGTCTGTGGGCCGAGCACCGCACCGGGTCGATCGGGGTCGTCCAGAAAGTCAGTCTCCATCATGAACGGGGCCCCGGTCTCGACGGCGAGTTCGAGGTCGTCTTTGTGGCTGATCACGCTCGGCGTGGGCCCTTCCAGCCGGCCGCCCGCATAGTGTTTCACGACACGCTCGCGGGCCAATCCCCGGGCTTCGGCGCGTTCGGCCACGTCGGTGAACTCCTCGCCGCCCTCGGTGTGGAGTTGCACTGCACAGCCGACCTCGCTCGCGAGTTCGAAGGCGTGGTCCATGACGCGATTCGAGGCTTCCAGCACCGCCTCGTCGACCTCGTAGTGGGGGCGACCCGATTTGATCGCGAGTGCGGGGCCACTCGACACGTAGTCGGCGGCGATGTCGAGACCGGCACACATCAGATCGGCGGCCTCGTCGGGTTCGTACCCCTCCTCGTCGAGTTTCGAGATCAGCGCGGGGTGGACGCCGAGGACGGGCCAGGCCCGCCCGGGCAGGCGGTCGCTCGCGCGGTCGACCAGCGCGGTCGTCGTCGAGAACACCTCCTGGAAGATGTCCTCGTCGGTCGCGACTGCCTCCAGCATCCAGGAGGGCTTGTTGACGACCAGGAGGTGACTACCGCCCGCGTCGGCGAAGGCCTCGGCGGCCTCGACGCCGCGGTTGTTCGGATCGAGATGCAGGTGATCGTCGAGGATCGGCGCGAGATCGTCCATGTCGATGCTGGCAGCCCACCGATCAAAAAGGGACCGCTGGGTCGGTCACTCGGGTGTCGCGATCGGTTCGACGTCGAACGCCGTCTCCGCGGTCCGATCGATCCGCTCGGTGAGCGCACGGAGCGTCGCGACGCCGGTGTCGGGGAGTGCGTGGAGGTCGATTCGATCGGCCCGGACGCCGACCCGGAGCACGTCGCCCGTGACGGTGTCGTGGACGAAATAGACGGTTGCGGGCAGGTCGAACCAGTCGCCCGCGACGTACCGCTCGGTGCCGAGCGTGTCGGTGACGACGCCGTCGAGATCGTCGACCGGGTCGGCCGGCCGGAGCGCGAACACCGTCTCGCCGACGTATTCGACGCTGCCGCCGGCGAAGTGGCGCTCCGGACGGGCGACGCTGGCGAACGGATCCCCGGACGCGTCGCACATACGGGTGGGGGCGGCGCGCGCCGGTATAAAACCTCGCGAATCGCCACCGGGCGTGGCGATCGACTCCGGGGCCGTGGCGCTGGGGGCCCGTCGGCCGGATCGGCCACGAGAGCTATGCCCCTGCCCCCGATCCATGAGCGTGTGAATGCTGGATCTGTTCGTGCGTGCGCTCTATCACTTGCTGTCTTCGGGCTGTGTGGGCTGGCTGGTGTGGCGATCGACGGGTTCGACGCGCTCGCACTCGTCATCGACGGGCCCCGCTGGCTCCATCAACTCGATCTCCTGGTCGCGATTGCGGCGACCGTTGCTGTGGGCGGTGTGGACGCATATCGTCGTCGACATCGTTGAACACCGGTCGCCACCGAAACTCCACGAGGGTCTCGTCGGCTTCGCCGGGTGGCTCGTCGACATCGTCGCGCACCTCGCGTAACCTCGGTGGCGACGGGCTTTTTGAGCGTGCGACCGTCGCCACCGTGTGGACATCGACGCCGGCGACGACGGCGCACTCGACGACGTTCGTGACCCCGTCGAGTCGCCCATGCGGCGCCTCTTCGGGACCTACGGTCGGGAGAACCGCTGGCCCTTTATCGTCGGGGTGATCGCGAGTGTCGTCGCGCGCCTGCTGGATCTGCTCCCGCCGGTCTTGCTGGGCATCGCCATCGACGCGACCTTTCGGCAGGATCGACCGTTCGCGCTCGGACCGATCCCCCTCTATCGGATCGCCCCCGAGCCACCCCAGCAGGTCCTGCTCTCGGCGGGCATCATCGCGGGGGCCTTTCTGTTCGCGGCGGGGTTTCACTGGGCGCGCAACTGGGGCTGGAACATGTTCGCCCAGCGCATCCAGCACGCGGTGCGGACCGACACTTACGATCGGATGCAGGACCTCGAGATGGGGTTTTTCGTCGACCGACAGACCGGCGAACTGCTCTCGGTGCTCTCGAACGACGTCAACCGACTGGAACGGTTTCTGAACGACGGCCTCAACTCCGCGTTCCGCCTGGCAGTGATGGTCGTCGCCATCGCCGTCATCCTGTTCGTCTACAACTGGCAACTCGCCCTGTTGACGCTCGTCGTCGTCCCGCTGATCGCCGCGTTTACCTACCGATTCGTCCAGACGATCCAGCCCAAATACGCCGCCGTGCGCTCGACGGTCGGCCACCTCAACTCCCGCATCGAGAACAACCTCGCGGGGATCCGCGTCATCAAGAGCGCGACGACCGAACCCGAGGAGTCGGCCCGCGTCGAGGACTCCTCGGGCGAGTATCTCGACGCCAACTGGGAGGCCATCGAGACGCGCATCCGATTTTTCCCGGGTCTGCGCGTGCTCTCGGGGGTCGGCTTCGTCGTGACCTTCCTCGTCGGTGGCCTGTGGGTGTACTCCGGGGAGGGCCCCTGGATCCTGACGGGAACGCTCTCTGAGGGTGAGTTCGTCGTGTTCATCCTGCTCAGTCAGCGGTTCATCTGGCCGATGGCGCAGTTCGGACAGATCATCAATATGTACCAGCGCGCGTACGCGTCCGCCGAGCGGATATTCGGCCTGATGGACTATCCGACCAGAATCGACGAGCCCGACGACGCGCCCCCGCTCGACGTCACCGACGGACGCGTCAGCTACGATGGCGTCACGTTCGGCTACGATCGGAGCGATGCGACGCCGCTCACCGGCGGGTCGGGGACAGATGCCAGCGCCGAAGGAGACGCGGCCGACGGGGACGCCGCGGCCACGGCTGGCGACGACTCGGCCGTCGAACCAGTCCTGCGTGACGTCTCCGTTTCGGCGTCGGGCGGCGCGACCGTCGGCGTGGTCGGCCCGACCGGCGCGGGCAAGTCGACGCTCCTCTCGCTGTTGGTTCGACTGTACGACGTCGATCGGGGCGCAATCACCATCGATGGCCAGGACGTCCGCGATGTCTCGGTCCGGAGTCTCCGTCAGGCCGTCGGCTACGTCGGCCAGGACCCCTATCTGTTCGACGGTACGGTCCGGGAGAACATTTCGTACGGCACGCCCGAGGCGACCGACGAGGCGATCCGCGACGCCGCGCGGGCCGCCGAGGCGCACGCGTTCGTCTCGAATCTGGACGAGGGTTACGACACCCAGGTCGGGGAGCGCGGCGTCAAACTCTCGGGCGGCCAGCGCCAGCGCATCGTCCTCGCGCGAGCGATCCTCGCGGACCCGCCGATCCTCGTGCTCGACGAGGCGACCAGTGACGTCGACACCGAGACCGAGATGTTGATTCAGCGCTCGCTGAATCGGCTGACCGCCGATCGCACGACGTTCGTCATCGCCCATCGCCTCTCGACGGTCCGGGACGCCGATCAGATCGTCGTCCTCGAAGACGGTCAGATCGTCGAGCGCGGCACTCACGACGAGTTGGTGGCGACCGACGGCCTCTATGCGAGTCTCTGGGCCGTCCAGGCGGGTGAGATCGACGATCTGCCCGACGCGTTCGTCGAGCGTGCTCGCGACCGCCGGGCGACCGTCGAAGAGGGAGACGACTGACCGGACCGCCAGGGACGGAGACGACTGACCGGACCGCCAGGGACGGAGACGACTGACCGGACCGCCAGGGACGGAGACGACTGACCGGACCGCCAGGGACGGAGACGACTGACCGGACCGCCAGGGACGGAGACGACTGACCGGACCGCCAGGGACGGAGACGACTGACCGGACCGCCAGGGACGGAGACGACTGACCGGACCGCCAGGGACGGAGACGACTGACCGGCGCGACGCCGGCCGTGTCCCGTCGCCGCTCAGATGCCGTCGAGCGGCCCGAGTCGTGTCCCGTCGAGCAGGAACGCTTCGGGATCGACGAGCGCAGCGTCCAGCAGTGGCGAGAGAAAGGATCGATCGGGGACGTTCAACGGGTGCCCACCCGAGCGGTCGTTGAACGCCGGCAGGACGACGACTCGCGGCGGTGTCGCGATCTCGTAGCCCTGGTCGCGCAGCGGTTCTGTGTCGAGTCGGCCGCGCAGCCAGACCCGCTCCGTGCGTCCGCCACCGACGGTGTCGGTCAGGCGAACCCGCGGGTGTTCGTGCCCGAGGACGATCGTCTCGCCGGCGAGCAGGGATCCGTCGGGCCAGGTGTGGCCGTGACAGACGCTTAGCTCACCAAATTGCGCGCCGCTCGCGGGTGTGATGGTGAGACCATTCTCGCCCTCGTCGCTCTCGACGATCGCCGCCAGATCGCCGTCGTGGTTCCCGGGCACGACCGTCACGGGCACGCGCTCGGTCGCGGCTGCGAGCAACGCGACGATTTCCTCGCGCTCCGCGCCCGTCGGCCGACCGATCGTCGTGCCCAGATCGCCCGCGACGACGAGGCGGTCGGGGTCGTGGGCGTCGATCAGCCCCACCAACCGCTCTCGACGATCTGCACTGCCGTTTGGCAACTCGACGCCCTCGCGGCGGTGCTCGGCTTCGATCCCGGCGTGGACGTCAGCGACGACGAGGACGCGCTCGGGGCCGTCCCAGATCGCGGCAGGCGCGTCGGGGATCGGATCGAGCACGTCAGATCGGCTTGAGCGTGCCCTCGTTGGGCTCGTAACACTGCCCACTCATCAGCGCGTCCTCGATGGCGTCGTCGACCGCAGCCGCGTCGACGCCCGCTTCGTCGGCAACCTGCTCGATCAGCGCCGTGCGATCGACGCCGTCGCCGTCGTCGCGCTCGGCCATCGCCTCCAGGACGGCGGTGTCGAGGTCGACGTCGCTCTCCGTTTCGTCGGCCGGTTCGTCCGCGCCTGCGTCGTCGGCACTCGCGTCGTCGCTCGATTCCTCGGTGTCGGCACTCGACGGGGCGTCCTCAGTGGGGTCGACCGCGTTGTCGTCGCTGGCGTTGTCGACGGGATCGGCCGCCGGCGCGGCCTCGCTCGTCTCGGCCGCGCTCTCGTGGACTGCGTCGCTCTCGGTGCTCGCCGCGGGGTCGGCCACAGACGCGGTGTCGCCCATCTCGGCCGCGTCCTCGGCGGCCGCGAGCTCCTCGGGATCGGGCGTCTCGATGTCCGCTTCGCCGGGGTCGTCGACTTCGGTCCCGGTCGTGAACTCGGTACCGTACTCCGATTCGATCGACTCGCGGGTCTCGTCGTCGAGGTCGAACTCGGGGCCGTCCTCCGCGACGGCCTCGCTGGCGTCGCCGTCGCCCGGGGTCGCGTCGGCCGTCGCATCGCCAGCATCGCCCTCGCCTGTCGTGTCGCCAGCATCGCCCTCGATCACGTCGTCGGTGGCGTCAACGCTGTCCTCGCTTGCGGGCTCCGCTTGCGTGCTCGTGTCGTCCGCACCGGTCACCTCATCGCTGGCCTCCACCGTCCCGCCTCCCGTCGCCTGGACCGCGACGGCGTCCTCGTCGGTGGCCTCGCTCGCGGTCGTGGGGTCTGCCGTCTGGCTGGTCTCCTCGGAGTCAGCGTCCGCGGTCACCGCGCCCGCCGAATCGACGTCTTCGGGATCGGCGCTCCCGGCGCTTTCGTCCGCTGTGTCCGCCGCACTCGGAGCGTCGTCGGGCGCGTCCGCCGTACTCGGAGCGTCGTTGGCCGCGTCCGCCGGCAGGATGTCGTCGGGGCTCGCGTCGACCGCGTACCGCGGCGTGGTGAACCCACCGACGGCGAGCGGCGTGTCGATCGTCGGGATCGTGACGCGATCGCCGGGCGTGTCGGGCGCGAGACTGTGACCCTCGACGGCGTCGCGATCGCCTGCGACGACGCCCAGCGCGTCGATCGCGAGATCGGCGGTCGCCTGGAGATAGCCCGCGCCCAGATCGTAGTGGGCGATCGCCCGCGGCAGACCCGCCGCGAGCGCGCGGTCCACGCCGCGCTCGACGAGCCACTCGGTCAACGCCGAGCCCTCGTGGCCCGAGTCGAGCGCGTCGCTGGCGACCCGGCACCGGTCGAGCGTCGCGGCGGCGGTCTGGACGACCCATCGATCGCGCGTCGCGGCGTCGACGGCGGTGATCGTCTCCGGCCGGATCGACGAGTAGATCGCGTCGCTGTCCTCGGGTTCGAACGTGCGGGCCTTCCCCGTGAGCGCGACGAACGCCGGCGGGTCGGTGCGTTCGAGAACGCGCTGGGCTTCGGGCTGGTACTGACCGGCATAACAGACGAACGCGCCCGTCGGGTCCGCGATGCGCCCGCGGAGCACGCCGTCGCTGACCGATTCGACCGACGTGAGCACGCCCACGACGAACACGCGATTGGCGCGGGCCCCGGTCGGGAGCGCGACGTACGTGGGCGCGCGCTCTTCGTCGCTCTCGGAATACGACAGGGTCGCGTCGTCGAACTCCCGGGCGAACACGCGGACGCCGACCTCGCGGCGGCCCGGCCCGTCGTCGGCGCTCATGTGCCCACCTCCTGGAGGGCGGCCCGAGCGAGCGCCGCCGGATCGGCGTCGTTCTCGGTGAGTTCGTCGGCGGTGAGCGTCACGCCGTACTCGTCGACGCTCAGCGTTCCGCGAACGCGATACTCCCGGCCGACGATCCGTTGGGCGATATGCTCTGCGACGACCGACTGGTCCATCGCCTCGCGGGCGGCGTCTTTGGCGTCCTCGACGTCGCCGCCGTACACCCGCTCGGTGAGATCGCTGTCGAGCACGACCGTCGCGCTGTCGGTGCCGTCGTCGAAGACCGCCCGGACCCGGAGGTCGTCGACGCCCTCGACCGCGCCGTGTTCGCGACACTGGCCCGACTGGATCACGCGATTGCAGTCGGGGCAGCGTTCGATCAGGCCCGATCCGTCCCTGAGTTCGAGGACGTGCCCGATCACCGCGACGTCGAACTGGCCGCCCGAGGCGCGGGCCTCGCGCAGCGTTCGCTCGGGCGCGTCCTCGATCGGCGTGACGCCGGACGCGGTCTCGACGGTCGCGTACTCCGAGACGTTGACCGACGGTGCGCCCCGGAACTCCCGGACGAACACGTCCGTCACTCTCACCGTTTCGCCCTCGCCGATCGCGTCGTGTGGGTCCCAGTCGGTAAAGGGGAGGCGGGCGGTCTCGTCGGCGAGCACGCCACTCAGAATCTCGGTCTCGCCGTCGCGCCCGTCGATCGTGCGGCGCTCGCACTCCTCGACGCGGGCCTCGACGATCACGCCACGGTCGCCGGGTTCGAGGTCGACCAGATCGGCCTCGCCGCCCACGTCGTAGGGGACGTCGATCGGATCGATCGCGGAGACCTGCGTGGACTCGCCGACGTTGAGTTCGGGCTCACCCTCCCACTCGCGGACGCCCGCGTTGCCGAGTTCGACCGCATCGCCGGCCGTGAGGCCGATGTCGTCCCACGCGGTAAAGGCGATGCGCCCGGTCTCGTCGGCGATCTGGCCCTCGCGGATCACCTGATCCTCGCCCTGGTAGCGGATCGATCGCTTCCCGATCCGGAGGATCACACCCGAGACGGTGACCGAACCGTCCTCTGGAGAGACGTCGTCGATCGACACCGGTTCGGGCGCGCCCGACCGGTCGCCGCTGCCGTACTTGCGTCGCAGACTCTGTTTGGCCTCGTCGAGCGGGACGCTGTAAGAGATCAGGTTCTCCAGATCCTGCTCGATCGCCGCCTGATCGGCGTCGAGCCCGTCGGCCAGGTCCCGCGCTTCGGCTTCGAGATCCATCTTGGCGGCGATTACGGGGCCACGCTCAAATAACCGCCGTGTCAGATGCCACCGCCGGGAGCGGACACCGACCGCCGGCGAACGTTCAAATGGATCCCGGCCGTACTGTTCGAGGAGTGACGGAGCACACAGCCGATCGCGCGGTGATCGTCAAACGCGTCGACGAGGGCACCGCCACCACCGACGAGATCGAACAGCTGGCCCAGTCGGCGGGCTATCACCCGGTCGCGACGATCACGCAGACCCGTACCGAGGATCCCGCCTTTCACGTCGGCGAGGGGAAAGCCGACGAGATCGCCCGCTGCGTGGCGGCCACCGACGCGGGGATCGTCATCTTCGACAACCAGCTCGGCCCCTACCAGACGTTCAACCTCGGGAACAAACTCCCCGAGGGCGCCGAGATCCTCGATCGCTTTCGGTTGATCCTCGAAATCTTCGGCCAGCGCGCGACGACCCGACCCGCACAGCTCCAGGTCGAACTCGCGGAGTTGCGCTACGAACTCCCGCGCGCGGAGGCCAAAGCCAGTCTGGCCAAACGCGAGGAACGGCCCGGGTTCATGGGGCTGGGCGAGTACGACGAGTCCCGCGAACGCGACATCAAGGCCCGCATTTCGCGCATTCGTGACGAACTCGACTCCGTCCAGGACGACGCGAAGCGCCGCCGCGAGACCCGCCGCGAGTCGGGGTTCGATCTCGTCGCACTCGCGGGCTACACCAACGCCGGGAAATCGACGCTATTGCGCCGTCTCGCCGTCGATCACGCCGTCGAGGAGAACGCCGAGAAACACCCCGATCTGCCCGAGACGGCGGCCTCCGAGGACCGACTGTTCACGACCCTGGAGACGACGACGCGGCGGGCCGACATCGACCGGCGTGACGTGCTCGTCACCGACACGGTCGGGTTCATCTCGTCGTTGCCTCACTGGCTGGTCGAGTCGTTCCGCTCGACGCTCGACTCGGTGTATCGGGCCGATCTGGTCTTGCTCGTCGTCGACGTGAGCGAGTCGGTCGACGCGATCCACGAGAAACTCGTCACCGCCCACGACACGCTCTCCGAGCGCAACGAAGCGCCGATCTTGACGGTGCTCAACAAGACCGATCTGATCGACGACGCGGACCTCGACCGCAAGCGCGCGGCGCTGTCGGCGCTCGCGCCCGATCCGGTCGCCGTCAGCGCGCGGACCGGCGACGGCGTCGCGGCGCTCACGGATGCGATCGACGACCGCTTGCCGGACCTCGTCGAAGAACGGATCGTCGTGCCGCTGTCGGACGATTCGATGAGCGTCATCTCCTGGATCCACGACAACGCCCACGTGACCGACGTGGAGTACGGCGAGCAGGCCGTCGTGGAGTTCGAGGCCAAGCCCGCGACCATCGAGCGCGCGCGATCGAAAGTCCAGTCGCTGCCCGCGCCTGGGTCGGTCTGACCCGCGGGCCGTGACGTTCCGGGCGCGCATCAGGCCGTCTCGGTCTCGCTGTTTTCGCCCGCCAAATCGTGATTGGCCCAGACACAGGCCCCGAGCACGAGCAACGACCCCACGAGCGGAGCCTGGATGCGTCGCAAGACGCTCTCGGCCACCCACTGGGTAAGTCCGCCGAGTGCGCCAGGGAGGCTGGTCGCGAGAGCGGCCAGCGGGCCCGGCGGGACCGCGAGCCAGACGAGGAGTGTGCCAACCGCGAGCGGACGGATCGCCGGGTGGTCCTCGATGCGGACGGCGACGAGGACGAGCACAGGGACGGCGAGTGTGAAATAAAACGATTCGAGCGGGACGACCGCGAGCAAGCCGACGACGGTGGCGAGCAGCGCCGTCTCGACGCCGACCGGATCGTCGAGGTGTCGGTAACACGCCAGTACGGGCGGGGCGACGATCGCGAGTGCGCCGATCCAGAGGCCCGTCCCACGGACGCCGAGCGCCGCGAGCGGGCGCATGAGCGTGACTGCCCCCGGCCAGAGCGACGGGCCGTCCGCGAACGCCGCCGTCGATGATTCGTCGAGCAGGACGGTCGTGACGTACGCCTGGGTCAGGTCGACGCCGATCGCGAGGCTGGCGAGCCACCCGCCGGCGACGACGAGCACGGCGACCGCGAGCGCGCGCCAGGACCGCTTGGCGGCCAGCCACGCCCACGCACCCGCCGGATACACTTTGACGAACGCGGCCAGTCCCAGGCCAAGTCCTGCGCGTCGTGGCCGGCCGCTGAGAGCCACGAGACAGCCACCGACGGCGCTGAGAGCGATCAGCGGCGAGAGCTGTCCCATCACGAGCGCGCTCGCGACGGGCCCGGCGACGAGGATCGTGAGTCCGGCCAGCGCCCGGTCGGTCGCCGGGAGCGGTGGCAGCCGGTCGTCGACGAGCCAGGCCAGGGTGAGCAGGGCCAACACGTTCACGCCGCTCTGGACGAGGAAGGCTCCGGTCGGGCCGATCGCGCCGTAGACGGTCGCCAGCACGGCGATCACGGGCGGATACCGGAATCGAAAGCCGGGATGATCCACCGGGTGGACCGCGTAGACGGCCTCGCCGTCGAGGAGTGCGCGCCCGGCGCGAGCGTAGACGTCGGTCGCGATGCCGATCTGGTCGGGCCGGACGAGTACGAGCGAGAGGACACTTCCTACTCCCGCGAGGAGGCCCCCGACGAGTGCGATTCGGACCCACAGCCGTCCGTTCGCTGGCCCGACCGCTCGATCCGTGATCGGGCGCCGGTCCATGCCCTGGCTGAGCACGGCGCTCAAAGAAAGCTGACGGTCCGACTCGCGAGACCGCAAGACGAAGGCAACATTTAACCGATACTGGACTCTCCAGAGGACATAATGCGGCCGGTGAGAGAACAGTCGGATCGTCGAGGGAGGTGTCGGCGGTGGATCGGGACGCGTTGAGTGCGGTCCTCGAAGATGCGGGCCTATCGCAGTACCAGGCCGAAGCGTACGTCACGGTGCTCGAACACGGGTCAGCGACGGCGACCGACGTCGCGAACGACAGCGAGGTGCCCGATCCCCGGATCTACGACGTGCTCCGGGACCTCGAACAACAGGGCTACGTCGAGACCTACCAGCAGGACTCGCTTCGCGTCCGGGCGTTCAGTCCGGAACGGATCCGGTCTGACCTCCGCGATCGTGCCACACAGTTCGAATCCGCCGCCGACGAGATCGATCGCCGCTGGGAAGAGCCGTCGGTCGAATCCCACTCGGTCAACTTCGTCAAGCGCGAGCAGACCGTACTCGATCACGCCGAGGCCGCCATCGACGACGCCGAGTGTCAGGTGATGGTCGCGGCGAGTGCCGACCAGATCGACCACCTCGACCGGGCGCTCGGGGCCGCCGTCGATCGCGGCGTCTACGTGATGGTCGTGGTGTCCCCGACCGAGGGCTGCTGTCTGCGTGATCGGATCGAATCGGGCGGCCTGGCGTCGTCGCTTCGTGTCCGGCCCGATCCGACGCCGTTTCTCACGCTGGTCGATCGGACGATCACGTGTTTCGCCCCGCACGACATGTCGCTGAACCGGTTCGGGATCATCGTCGACGCACCGAGCCACGCGTTCATCTTCCGGTGGTTTTACACCGTCGCGATCTGGGAGACGGCGACGCAAGCGTTCGAGCGCGCTCACGATGCCGTCCGGATCTGTGTCAACCTCGGCCGGTGTGTTCGAGAACTCCGCCCGATCCTGGCCGACGGCGCGACGGTTCGAGCGACAGTCCACGGCGCGAACACCCGGACCGGCGAGGCGGCCACGCTGACCGGGCGGATCACGGACGTCACGGTGCCGGGCGCGGCCGACACCGACGGAACGACGCCGACCGCTCACGGCTCCGGCCCGACTCTGGAAATCGAGGTCGACGGTGACCGCGTCGCGGTCGGTGACTGGGGCGCGATCGTCGAACCGTACGAGGCGATGCGGATCGAGATCAGGTCGATCGACTGGCCCTGATCGGGACGTTCTTGGGCCCGCCGACCGGTGATCCGGTATGACGACCGTCATCGACGGCAACGCCGTCGCGAGCGACCTGCGCGACCGACTGACTGGCCGTATCGACGACCTCGCGACCGAAGGTGTGACCCCGACGCTCGCGACCGTCCTGATGAGTGACGATCCCGCCAGCGAGACGTACGTCTCGATGAAACAGTCCGACTGCGAGGAAGTCGGCATCGCGACCCGCGACGTCGAGATCGATCCCGATGCGCCCGCCGAGCGCCTGTTCGACACCCTCGACGACCTCAACAGCGATCCCGAGGTCGACGGCGTGCTCGTCCAGATGCCCACGCCCGATCAGGTCGCGGACAGCGAGGTGATCCGTCGTCTCGACCCGATGAAAGACGTCGACGGCTTCCATCCCGAGAACGTCGGCCTGCTCGTCCGCGGTGATCCCCGCTACAAGCCCTGTACGCCCCACGGCGTCCAGCACCTCCTCGATCACGCCGGTGTCGAGACCGAAGGGGCCGACGTGGTCATCGTCGGCCGGTCGAACATCGTCGGCAAGCCGCTCGCGAACATGCTCCTCCAGAAAACAGCGGGCGGGAACGCGACCGTGACGGTCTGTCACTCCCGGACCGACGACCTGGCCGCACACACCGGCCGTGCGGACATCGTCGTCGCCGCCGCGGGCGTGCCCGAACTCGTCGACGGGTCGATGCTGGCCGAGGACTCTGTCGTGATCGACGTCGGCGTCAATCGCGTCGAGACCGAGGATGGTAGCACACTCGTCGGTGACGTCGCCTTCGACAGCGCCAGCGAACTCGCGAGCGCGATCACGCCGGTGCCCGGTGGCGTCGGCCCGATGACGCGGGCCATGCTCCTCTACAATACGGTCAAGGCCGCCCACCTCCGTCGCGATCTGGCGTTCGACGGTCTCTGAGGCGCCGTCGATGAGGCTGCCATCCGTCCGTCTCGTGGGCTGAGTCACGGCGGGCGCGCTTAATGTGGCGAAGACCGCCGCTTCACGGCAGGTTTTTGTGAGCGCCCGGACAACCGTGGGTCAATGCCGACCGAACGGTACGACGTCGTCGTCGTCGGCGGTGGGACAGGAGGGACGTTCGCCGCTGTGACCGCCGCCCGGGCGGGCGCGTCGGTCGTCCTCCTCGAACGCAAGTCCGAATCGGAGGCCGGCCACATCGCCTGTGGAGACGCGATCAAAGGCCAGGACACCTTCCCCGACGTGATCGACCGCCAGCGGTTACGTGACGAGGCGTTCACCAACGAGGGCGTCACCCACGCCCTCTTCGAGGTGCCAAAGACCGGCCAGACGCTGGATTACGACTTCGGGGGTGTCGCGGGGTCGGTCCTCGACCGCAAGCGCTACGGCGAGATTCTCCTCGAAGAGACGATCGAGGCCGGTGTCGACATCCACTACGACACCGTCGTCAACGACGTGATCCAGGACGGCGTCCAGGTCACGGGCGTCGAGGCCGTCAGCGAGGGGACGCCGACGACCTACGAGGCCGACGTGGTCATCGACGCGGCGGGGGCGCTCTCCTTGCTCCAGGACGTCGCGGATCTGGACGAGGCGACCTTCGACACGAACGTCACCTACTCGCAGTTCTGTTCGGCGTATCGTGAGGTCATCAGCGTCGACGAACCGGTCGAGTGGTCGGACGCCATCGTGTTCAAGCCCACCGCGGAACTCGGCTATCTCTGGTATTTCCCGCGCACCCCCACGGAGATCAACGTCGGCGTGGGCTTCCAGATGACCGAGGAACCGATGCAACTCGTCCGGGCGATCCGCGAGGACGTCCAGAACCGCTCGGAGTTCGAAAACGCCACCGTCGAGGACAAACTCGGCGCTGCGCTTCCGACGCGGCGCCCGTACGACTCGGGGGTCGCGCCGGGGTATATCGCCGTCGGTGACGCCGCCGCGCACGTCAATCCGACGACCGGTGGCGGCATTCCCGGTGCGGCGAAAGGCGGGCACTGGGCGGGGGAGGTCGCTGCGTCTGCCATTGCCGACGGCGACGTGAGCGAGGCCGGCCTCTGGGAGTACAACCACCGCGTCCAGACCGACTTCGGAAAGCGCTTCGCCGCGATGGATCTGTACAACATCTTCGGGACGGCCCGCGATATCGACGATCTGGTCGATCTGCTCGCGGCGATGCCCGCCCAGCAGTTGATCGACGTCATCGGGAAGAAAGGCGAGGCATCGATGAACCTGGGCCTGAAACTCAAGGTCCTCGTGAAGACCCTCGGACACTGGGGCACCCTGCGTGACGTCTATCGGGTCAACGACCGGGCGTCCGAACTCAAGTCCATCTACGACGACTACCCGACCGATCCCGACGCCTACCACGCCTGGCTCGACCGCCGCGATTCCTTCATGGACGACTACTACGATCTCGTCGGCGCGGAGCCCAAGTACTGAGTCGGTCGATCGGGCCGTGTCGAGTCTGTTCACCGCTGTTGTGAGGCGACCGTTTCCGACGCTCCAGCGACCGCCCCGACCGGCCGATCGATCGGGTCCGATACCGCGATTGATACTCCGAATCGAAGATACCTTCCGGGCCGCCCCCTGTCGGTCGAACAGTGGACTCGGATCCGAGTCAACCGGTTATAGTATGTGAGAACTGGACCGAAGCATTAACCCAGAGTCGCGGGAAAAATAGTGATGATTGTTCCCATGGGACGTCAGATCACGACACGCCGAGGTGACGGGGTATGAGTCTGGCGCGGTCGGTGGCGACGGTGTTGCTCGCGGGCCTGTTGTTCGCGTCGGTCCTGGGGGCGAACGCGACGGTGGCCGCCGACCAGACCGTCCTCGACGACGAGTTCGTTGCCGATCGACTGACCGACAGTGAGGTGACCGCGAGCGTCTCCGAGTCGTTGCTCGACGGAGTGGGCGACCAGCAGAGTGCGTTCGTCGACGACCGCGTCGAGAGCGTCGTCGAGGGCTACGTCGCGTCTCAGACCGATGCGCTCGTCTCGGAGGTGTACGCGTACCTCCACGGTGATCGCGCGGAGTTGACGCTCACGGTCGAGACCGCGCCGCTGATCGAGAACCTCTCGGCGGCCGCCGAACAGCGCGTCCGTGAGGAGGACCCGATCGCGCTCGTTCGGAACTACTCCGAGGGCTCGATCGAGGAGCGCTTCGCCGGATCGACGTCGGTGACCAGCGACGATCTGGCGCGGTTGGACGACAACGCGAGTTCCTACGAGACGGTCCGGACGGAGGTGCGGGCTGACATCCGAGAGCGCGTGGTCGATGAACTGGTCGACGAACTGTACGCCGAGGTCACAACCGACGAACTGCTCGCGCTCGTGATCGACGACTACGATCCCACGGCCTACTCCGACGCCGAGAAACAGCGACTGCTCGACGAGTACGACGCGGAGATTCGGGCGGCGCTCGAACAGCGCGTCGAACAGACTCGGGGCGAGGAGATCGATCGTCGCGTCCAGTCACGACTCGACGACCTGGCCGGATCGGTCTCGACGGACGAAGCGGACAACGTCTCCGCGGCGGCGACGGCGATGGGCGGCACCTACGTGCAGGGGGTCGCAGGCGAGATGGACTACGCCACGTTCGACACGCAGGTGACCGCGGCACAGGACACCCTCGCCGTCGCCGTCGGGGATCGAGTCGCCGCCGACCTCCAGGCGCAACTGCCCGCAGAGATGGCGCTCGCGGAGTCGATGCCCGCCGAACAACGCTCCCAACTCGACACCGTCGCGAGCGCCGTCCAACTGCTCGACGTGCTGGTGTTCGTCTTCCCCGTCATCGCGATCGCTGCGATCGGCCTGCTCTTCTTGCTCACGGGATCGATCGGCCGGACCGCCGGCGTCACCGGTGTGACGCTTACGATCGTGGGCGTGCTCACCGTCGGCGGGTCGCTGATCGGCCGATCGCTGCTCGCAGACCGCCTGGCGGCGCTGCCCGAACCGATCGGCGGCGTGATCGAGTCGTTCGCCCTCGATACGATCGGTCAGGTGAGCGCCCAGTCGCTGTGGGTCCTGGTCGTGGGCCTCGCGTTCGTCGTGGTGGCCGTCGGCGTGCGATACCGCTCTCGAACCGAGTCGACCGTCGATCCGATGGCCTGAGCCACGCGTCGCGATCCGTTCTCAGGGCGTGCCCAGTCAGTCCTCGCTCGACGCACTCGTCGGGGCGTCCTCGGGGTCACGCTGTGGACTCGACGGGTGGTAGTCGGTGTCGTACTCGCCGGGCCGGTCGTCGAGGCGATCGGGGTTGATCCGCCCGCCGAGCAGCATGAAATCGAGGATGGTGCATTCGAGCATCGCCTCGACGACGGGCACTGCCCGCGGCGGGAGCACCGGGTCGTGTCGCCCCGTAACGGTGATGTCCACGTCCTCTTCGCGCTCCCAGTCGACGGTGCGTTGCGTTTTCGGGATCGACGTCGGCGCGTGCCAGGTCACCTCGCCGGTGATCGGTGCGCCGGTGGTGATGCCGCCCTGGATGCCGCCGTGGTCGTTCTCCGCGGGGGTGACCCGACCGTCGGCGTCGAACTCGAAGGGATCGTTCCGGTCGATGCCCGCGACGGTCCGGGCGTCGGTCCCGAGGCCGAACTCGAAGGCTGTCACGGCGGGGATCGCGAACATCGCCCGGCCGAGGCGGGCGGGCAGGCCGTCGAAGCGGGGCGCGCCCAGGCCCGGGGGGACGCCCCGGACCTCGAAGGCGATCGAGCCACCGATCGAGTCGCCCTCGGACTGGTATTCGTCGATGCGGTCGCGCATCTCTTCGGCGGTCTCGGGGTCGCCACACCGGACGTCGTTGTCTTCGACGTTCGCGCGGATCTCCTCGAAGGAGAGTTCGGGCGCGGTGATGTCGTCGATCTGGTCGACGTGCGCGGCGATCTCGACGTCGTAGTCCGATTGGTCGAGCACCTGTCGGGCGATCGCGCCCGCGGCGACCCAGTTGACCGTCTCGCGGGCCGAGGAGCGCCCGCCGCCGCCCCAGTTACGCGTGCCGAACTTCGCGGAGTAGGTGAAATCGCCGTGGCTCGGGCGTGGGGCCGTCACGAACGGCTCGTATTTGCCCGAGCGGGCGTCTTTGTTCTGGATGTGCAGCCCGATCGGCGTCCCCGTAGTGTAGCCGTCCTGTATCCCGGACTCGATGGTCACCGCGTCGGGTTCGTCCCGACTGGTGGTGATCATCGACTGGCCGGGCTTGCGCCGGTCGAGTTCGGCCTGGACATCCGCCGCGTCGAGTTCGACGCCCGCCGGACAGCCAGAGACGACACACCCCATCGCCTCGCCGTGGCTCTCGCCGTACGTCGTCAACTGGAAGAGTCGCCCGAACGAATTGCCGTTCATGCTCGCCCACTGAGTGGCGCGCGCACGTAAGCGTTGCAGTCCCGGTCGGCGTGGGTGGCGGTGGTGCGATCCGAACCCCCTCGATTCGTGAACCACCTCTACCACAGCGGGGCCCCACGCCGCGATCGCCCTCGATATCTTGCCCCCGAATCACTCATTATCGGCCGTATACGGGCCTGAGGGGGCCGATTAATCCGCTGTACCAAATCGGCTTTCACGGGTGGTCCCCACACTCTGTGTATGAGCACCACAGCGGAGGTGGGTGGTGGGAGCGGGCAACTCTCGAACAAACAGCGGCGGATCCTGGCGTACCTCATCGAACACGCCGACGACCAGACGTACTTCAAGTCGCGGCTGATCGGTGACGAACTCGGCCTCTCGCCCAAGGAGGTCGGCACGAACATGCGATCGCTTCAGGACGGCGAGTTCGCCGTCGACATCGAGAAGTGGGGCTATTCGTCCTCGACGACGTGGATGGTCACGCAGTGAGCCGCAGACGGGCCGTTTTCAGGCCCGGTCGATTCGGACGAGATCGTCGGCGTCGGCGGCCAGATCGAGTGCCTCGGGGCCGAACGACCCCGCGTATCGGACGATCAACAGCAGGAGCGTCTCCGGGCGCAGTAGGGCGGCCCCATCGCGCCGGTCGAGCAGCCCAG
This sequence comes from Halococcoides cellulosivorans, assembly GCF_003058365.1. Lineage (NCBI taxonomy): Archaea > Methanobacteriati > Methanobacteriota > Halobacteria > Halobacteriales > Haloarculaceae > Halococcoides > Halococcoides cellulosivorans. Next base: position 1,003,749 of record NZ_CP028858.1, read on the forward strand.
CGGCCTCCAAATCGCCCGCGCGCTGACTGATCGTCGCTCGCGAGACGCCGATGCGGTCCGCGAGCCGTGCGCCGGTCGCCTCGGGGTCGCGCAGCCAGTGGACGATCATCGCCCGTGGGGTCTCCCGGCGGAGATACCCGAGCGCGATCTGTTCGAACTCGTCGAACCGGTCGGCGGGGAAGTATCGTCGGAAATCGCCGTCCTTGCGGGTCTCGATCACGCCCTCCTCGACGAGTCGATCGAGGTGGTGTTGGGCCTCACCGGTCCCGAGTTGGAGGTCGTCACGCAGTTTCGAGAAGTGTGCGCCGGGCGTGCGATCGAGATAGCCCGCGATTGCGTCCGGACGGTCACTGTCGCTCGCGGACGCGTCGTCGGTCGCGAGCGTGGCGAGCGGGCTTGCCGCCCCGATCGACGCGAATCGGCGGAGCGTCGCTCGCTTGTTCTCGTCGATCGGCCCCTCTCCGACCATTGCCCCGAATCAGGTGATTCCCGAATAAAACGTCTTCGACCGTTCTCGGTGGGCGTCGCCCGACGGCTCGGCGCTCGGCGGTCGATCAGCGGCCGGTCTCAGGCCGTATCCTCACTCGATGTCCTCGACGTCCTCGGGCACGTCGTCGATGTCGGCCGACTCGATCGACGGCTCGTCGGCGCCCTGCTTGATCGCCTGGGCCTGCTCTTCCATGCCCTCGATGTCGATTTCGGTGTCTTCGATCTCACCGATGATCTCCGCGATGTCGTCGATACCGAGCAGTTCGCGCGTCTCGTCGTCGAAGTCGAGACTCTCCAGGTCGGGTTCGTTCCCCGACGTGTCCGCCCCCGTGAGATGCTGGCCGTACCGACTGACCAGCGAGGTCAACTCCTGGGGCAGGACAAACGTCTGTGACTCGCCCTGGCCGATCGACTCCAGGGTCTCCATGCCTTTCTCGATGACGGCGCGTTCACCCATGGACTCGGCGGATTTCGCGCGCAGCACCGTCGAGATGGCGTCCCCCTGGGCTTCGAGGATCTGGCTTTGCTTTTTCCCCTGGGCGCGGATGATGTCCGACTGTTTTTCCCCCTGGGCTTCCTCGATCGCCGAGCGGCGTTCCCCCTGGGCTTCGAGGATCATCGCGCGGCGTTTGCGCTCCGCGGAGGTCTGCTGTTCCATCGCCTGCTGGACGTCTTTCGAGGGGTTGACCTCACGAACCTCGACCGACTCGACGCGAATCCCCCACTCGTCGGTGGGTTCGTCGAGTTCCTCGCGGATCTTCGCGTTGATCTCCTGGCGCTTGTTGAGCGTGTCGTCGAGTTCCATGTCGCCCAGCACCGCCCGCAGCGTCGTCTGGGCGAGATTCGAGACCGCACGCTCGTAGTTTTCGACTTCGAGGAACGCCTTCTTGGCGTTCATCACCTTGATGTAGACCACGGCGTCGGCCCGGACCGGCGAGTTGTCCCGCGTGATGGCCTCCTGGGCGGGCACGTCCAACGTCTGAGTCCGCATGTCGAACGTCTGGGTCGCGGAGACGAACGGAGGCACAAAGGAGATCCCCGGTTCGAGCAGTCCACGGTACTCACCCAGCACCGTCAACGCCTTCTTCTCGTAGGCGTCGACGATGACGACCGACTGCCAGAGGGCCACGACGACGATCGCGAGGACGATCAGCGCGATCAGCGTCAGGCCCGCCGGCAGCGTCTGCAGCGGAATGATCGATAGCATGACGAATTGCGCTTCGAGTCTCCCGGTAAAAAAGGGTTGGGTCGGGCGATCGATCTGGGTCGAGTCGATCGCTCGCCCGGAGGTGATCGACCGATCGCTCGGGGTGAATCGGGTGATCGGTCGACCCGATCACTCCGTTTCGCGTTCTCTCTGGGTTGTGGCGGCGTCGGCAGCCAACTCCCGATCGATCTCGTCGATGGCGGCCATCGACTCGACTTCGAGGACGTTCCCGCCGCCCGGATCGACGACGATCACGCGATCGCCCTCTTCGATCGTCCCCCGGAACGCGCGGGCCTTGTAGATCGGGTTGAATCCACCCTCGTCGAGTTTCACCTCGCCGTCGGTCTCGGTCACGCGTTCGGTCACGCGCCCGGTCGACCCGCGGAGCGAGTCCGAATCGGTGGTCTGAGCGATCCCTTTCCCGCCGTAGAAATCGAACTCGCGATAGCCGTAGAAGGCCCCAGCGCCGGTGATCAGCGCCGTGGCGGCCATCAGCAGGGGGAGTGCGATCCCCTCCAGTGGCGCGAGCACGCCGACCAACCCCGCCGCGAGTAGCGCGATGCCGAGGACGATGAAGTGCCCGCTGGGAACGAACGCCTCCATGATGACCAGTCCGGCCCCCGCGAGCAACACGAGCGTCGCCAACCCGTCGAGCAGATCGACCATACGCCCGTTTGGACCGGCCGGCAAGTAAAGGCTGGCAGCGACCGCCGGGACTCCACTTCGCCTCCTCGACGACCGCCCGATCACTCGATTTCGACGTCGCCGCCGGAACTGTCCTCGCCTTCGTCCCACTCCAGTTCGAACTCGACGCTGAGTTCGGTGTTCGGTGCGCGCCCCTCGCGCTCGGCTTTGATCTCGAAGGTCGGGCGGTCGGGCACGTCCAGTGAGACCGACTCTTCGCCCGCGCGGATCGTGATATCCTCGCCAGCGTCGAGTTTGTCCGCCACGGAGCGCAGCGTTGCAGCGATCTCTCCACGGGTCTGGTCGCGTTCGGTCTCGAAGATGACTTCTTCGGGCATACCCTAACGACGGCCGGACTGCTTATAAAGGTCGAGGGTGGGCCGACGAACGGACACGACCGACGTGACGAGTGGTTTCGTCGCCACTGCCGACGGACCGTCAGCCCCGCGATTTCGGACCGATGGTAGACATATCGGACTGCTGTGTAGAATATATCACTGCCGACAATTATGAAAATATACTAAAACTTTATCCCTCGTCCGGCAGAGGTCTCGGCCGCAATGTCAGACGACAATACAGACGGAGACGACGTCCCGACGGAGAGAGCGGGCCCCTCGCGTCGGACGTTCGTGAAAGCGGCTGGCGCGGCGACAGCGGCGGCAACGATCGGCGCGGGCGCGGAGACGGCGGTCGCTCAGGATCTGCCGATTCCGGCGCTCGTGAATCGGATGTCCGTTCGAGAGAAAGCCGCGCAGATGATCCAGCCGGTGATCGGATCGCTCGACCCGACCACTGAGTCCAGTCACGACAACGTCGAGACCGTCGGGGACATCGTCGGTGAGATCGGCGCGGGATCCGTCCTCTCGGGCGGGGCGATGCCGCCGACGACCGATCCCGAGGCGCTGGTCGCCGGCATCAACGAACTGCAGGAGTACGCCATCGAGAACTCACCACACGGCATTCCGTTTTTCTACGGCATCGACGGTACTCACGGCGCGGCCTACGTCGACGGCGCGACGGCGTTGCCCCAGCGACACAACATGGGTGCGACACGCGATCCGGACCTGATCGAACGGGCCGAAGAACACACCGCCGCAATGATCGCCGCGACGGGCATTCACGAGACCTACGCCCCGACGATCGAACTCCAGCGTGACCCCCGCTGGGGCCGGTATTTCGAGGGGATCAGCGAGTCGACGAAAGTCCTTGGCGATATCTCGCGCGCACGCAACCGCGCGCTCGAAGGCCACGATCGGGTCACCGCGACGCCCAAACACTTCGCGGGCTACGAGATCCCCACGAACGGCAACGACCGGTCTGCGGTCAACACCTCGATGCGTGACCTTCGGGAGACACTCCTCCCGCCGTTCGAGGTCACCCTTGCGGAGGGCGCGGGCATGGTGATGGTCAACAGCGGGTCGGTCAACGGCGTCCCCGCTCACGTCTCGCAGTGGCTGTTGACCGACCTCCTTCGCGGTGAGTACGGCTTCGAGGGCGTGATCCTCACCGACTGGAACGATCTCTACCGGCTGATCGGGATTCACGATCTGTTCCCGGACACGCGGGCGGGCAAGAAGATGGCCGTCCGGGCCGCGATCGCGGCGGGCGTCGACATGGCGATGCTCGGTGGCGGCAACGAGGGTCGCCCGCTCGATCCACGCGAGTTCGTCACCTACGTCGACGAACTCGTCGAGAGTGGCGATCTCACCGAACAGCGGATCGACGCGTCGGTCCGCCGCATCCTCGAACTCAAACAGGACCTGGGGCTGTTCGACGATCCCTACGCCGACGAGTCGCTGGTCACCGACCTGGTCGGCAACGACGAGTCCGTCGCAACCTCGACGGAGATCGCACGCGAGTCGCTCGTCCTTCTGAAAAACGAACCCGTGACGGAGGGTGGCGACCCCGTTTTGCCGCTCGCGGGTGACGAAGACCTCCTGGTGACGGGCCCGGGTGTCGATCCGGAGACGGGCATCGAGAACCGCATTCTGATGCAGTACGGCGGCTGGACGCTCGGCTGGCAGGGCATCGAGGCCGGATCGCTCTCCGAGGGCGGGCCCCGTCCCGCCGGCGACTCCATGATCGCGGCGTTGCGGGACCACCACGACGGGGCGATCACACACGTCCCCACGGACTTCGATCGCACCGAGTGGTGGCAAGGCGAGTGGCACCCCGAAGAGGGTGCGCCCAATCACTCCAGCGAGAACGGCGACTACGGCTTTACGGACGATCAGCGTAGTGCCGTCGAGAGCGCGGCGCCCGAGGCCGACGCCGTGGTCGTCGTCATCGGTGAGGGGCCACACAACGAGGGGTTCGGTGATCGTGATTCCCTCGAACTGCCCGAGACCCAACGAGAGATCATCGCGACCGTCGAGGCGGCCACCGACGACGAGACACCGATCGTCGCCGTCGAGTACGCCGGCAGTCCCCGAGGGAATCAGGAGAGTTTCGGGCCGCTCGACGCGGTGCTGTACGCGGGTCAGCCCGCAACCGGTGGCGGGACCGCCATCGCGGAGACGCTTCTCGGTGCGTACAATCCCTCGGGCCGACTCGGCTTCTCCTGGCCCCAACAGGTCGGGCACGGCCCGCTGCATCACAACGCCTGGCCCGGCAACGGGCACGACCCCACCTACCCCTATGGGCACGGACTCTCCTACACCACCTTCGAGTACGCCAACCTCTCGGTGTCACCCGCGACGGTCGACGATCCCGCTCGCGAGACCGTCACGCTCGGCGTCGACGTGACGAACACCGGCGACATGGCCGGCGAGCACGTCGTCGAGGTGTACAACACCACCGCCTACGGCACGGTCATGCACCGCGATACTCGGGTCGTGGGCTACGAGCGCGTGTCGCTCGATCCCGGTGAGACCACCAGAGCCGAGGTCGAGATCGATCTGGCCGCCCTGGAGGTCGTCGCGGGCGACGTGCCCGGCCTCGGGCCGAAACACGTCGAGGCCACCGACTACGTGCTGACGGTCGATCCCGAAAGCGACCTCTCGACGACGCTGACGGTGACCGAACCGGGAAGCGTCTTGGAGGGTATCACGCCGCCCGACGGCTCCGACACTGGCCCGGGGCAGGGCCGGGGCCCACCACGCGGTCGTGGGAACGGACGCGCACGCGGCCGGCGGTCCAGCCTCATCGATCGGCTCGCTGGGCGCGATCCGTAGCGCTCACGTCGGGTTCTCTGACCGACGGTCGGGTCCTCGGCGCTGTTCGTGCGTCCGTCGCACCGCAGAGAAGTGCTCCGGCAGGGACTGAGCGAAATCTTCGATTTCGCGAGGGTCGAACGGCGGCTTGCTGCCGTTCGGAATTCGAACCACGCCCAGACGTGCTCGCTCCGCTGCGTGCGACTGGTCTGCTCCGAATACCGCTGTCCGCGTCCTTCTTCGTTCCTCAGAATAGTGCTCCGGCAGGGATTCGAACCCTGGTCCTTGCCGTGAGAGGGCAAGATGATTGGCCGGACTACACCACCGGAGCGTGCATCATTGGCTTCGTGCGTTCGTAAATAACCGTTGCGCTTTCCGGCGGTCACTGAGAGTCGTTCGCGTTCCCCGTGGGCCCACCGACGCCCTCGGGGACGGCCTCTGGCAGGCAGACGATGTTCTCGCGGCCCACTTTGAGTTTGAAGATCTGCTCGTCGTCGGCCATGCCCGAGAGCACCATGCTCGTTTTCGATTTCGACCAGCCGGTCGCCTCGACGATGGCCGTCTGTTTCATCCGCCCGTCGGCGTCCTCCAGGAGTCCGATCACGCGTCGATCGTCCGGGAGGTGCTCGGGATCGGTCGTGGGCGGAGCGGGCGGTTCGGCCTCACTCTCCTCGTCGGACGGTGATCGGCGGACCCACCAGCCCACCAGGAGCGCGACGACGAGCGCCATGAGTCCGGCGACCGCAAGCGCACCGGTGGTGGCGAGGCCCCGCCGGTCGTCGGTCGCGATCTGGCGGGTCTCGATCGTCAGCCCGTCGAGCGTTCGCGGGCCGACGTACTCGGCGGTCGTGTTCGAGGCCGCGGATGGCTCTGGCGTGGCGCTCTGGAGAGCGAGGCCTGCTCCGGTCTCGACGACCAGTCGGTGGTCGTTACTGAGCGCGATCTGCACTGGAATCTCGACGGCCAGTTCGTCGGTCGCAGCGGCCTCCGTCGTGAGTCCGCGCACGCGGAACTGGATCGATCGGACGCCCTCGGTCTGGAGGCCGCCCCCCGTGGCGATTCTGGACTCCCGATCGATCACCGCGACGCTCGTCGATCGACCGGTCCGATCCTCGATCCGGTCGAGCGTCTGGGTCGCCAGTCGCTCGGTCTCCGCGAACAGCGGCGTCGAGGACGACCGAAACCGCTCGATCGCGGTCTCGTTCGGGAGTCGCTGTGCGTACGCGACGGTGACCGTCGTCGAGCCGTTCGACCCGACCTGGACGGTCACCGTCGCGCGGTCGACCGACTCGGTCGGCGGTGCGAACAGCGTCGGCTCTGCGGTTGCCGCGACCGGCGGTCCGGCGACACCGCCGACGAGCAGTACGATCGTGACGATCGCGAGGTGGCGACGACATCGTCGATCGGTGCAGTCCTCGACCATACTGACCGGAGTCAGGGCCAGTCCTCGCGGCCCGTGTCGGTGCGGCTATCCGGCGGCTCCGGGTCACCGAGTTCCCAGTCGGCGGCGTCGGCGGCCTCCTCGATCGGGAGGAACTCCCAGCCACTCTGGGTGGCGATCGATTCGTCCTCGGGCAGTCCGATGTAGACGTACCGGTCGGTCTCGAACTGGGTGCGGACGTTCGCCAGGCTGGTCTCGCGATCTTTCGGCCCGGAGAAGAAGTCCTGTCTGATCCGGTGGGTGCGGGCAAAGGAGGTCACCGCCGGCGTCGGCGCGTCGGCCACGATCCCGATGTACTCGGTCCACCGCCGGGCGTCGTCGACGACGGTGTCCGGTGCGGCCAGCGATCGCATCGCTTCGAGATCGAACGCCAGCGTCATCGATCCGCTGGATCCGTCCATACGACTGAATCGAGCGCCCCGTTCGAAACCCTGACGATCGGGTCACGGCGGCTGGCGTCGACCGCTCGGCTCGATGGTCCGGGTCACCGGGGGTCGCTGGGCCGGGCGATCAGCGTTCGAGCGTCTCCAGGGGCGCGATACGGGCGATACGCGTGCCCGCGGCGATCCCCGCGACGGTGCTCGTGACGACCGCGACCGCCAGCCCACCGGCCAGGACCCGCGTGTCCGGCGCGAGCAACCCCTCGAACCCGACGAGTTCGGTGACCAGCCACTCCAGGCCGGCGGCGACCGGGATCGTGAGCGAAACGCCGATCAGCCCGCCCACGACGCCGAGCACGACGGCTTCGACGGTGACGACACCGACGAGCGTCGTCGTCGAGGTGCCGAGCGCCCGCAGTGCGGCGAGTTCGTAGCGCTGGCGATCGACGTGTCCGAGCATGAGATTCGTCGTGAGCGCGACGCCCGCGACGACCGCGAGCACGATCATCACGACGCCGCTCGCGAGCACGAGTGCCTGCTCTTCGAGGATGGATCTGAGCTGTTCGCTGTTCGTCCGGACGGTCAGATCGGGCCGCTCGGCCTCGATCTCTGCGGCGACGGCCTCGGGATCCGCGCCCTCCTTGAGGGCGACGGTGATAAAGGAGGCGCCGTCGGTGCGCGCCGACCCGGTGATCTCCTGGAGTTCGCTCAAATGGAAGATCGCGGTCGACCCGCCGAGGAAGGTCCGGTACGTCGGGGAGATGCCTACAACGGTGTACTCGCGTCCGCGCGCGCCCGCGACGGTCCCGCCGACGTGGACGGTTTCCCCCACCGAGACGCCGAGTCGTGTCGCGGTCTGATTGTCGAGGACGACTGCCTGGCTCGTCGGCCCGTCGTACGTTCCGTTCGCGTAGTGCAAATCTCCCGTCGAAAAGCCTTCACCGCGCGTGATCTGGACCGAGGGGCCACTCGCGGGGGCGCCGACGCCGATGACGGTCTCCAGGGCGTCGGGATCCGATCCGACGTAGACGGTCTGAAAGCTCATCGGCACGGCCGTCTGAACGTCGGGTCGCCGGTCGAGATCCGCGGCCAGTCGGTGGGCGTCGACCAGCGGCGTTTCGAGCCCACCGATCGCGCCGGGCGTAATGCGCGTCGCGCCGGCGGTCACCCACAGGTCGCGATCGGCCTGTTCGAACATCTGCTCGCCGGTCGCGACGACACCCAGGCCCAGACTCGCGAGGATCGTCGTCGCGAGCACGGCGACGACGATGCCCACGACGGCGAGGAGCGTTCGCGTTCGATCGTGGCGGAGTTGCGCCCCGGCGAGCCCACAGATCGCGCGGGCTCGTGCCGCCACCCGGCGCAGGGCGGCCAGCGGCGCGATCACCACCCCTCTCATCGCGCCATCGCCTCCAGCGGATCGGTCCGGCGAGCGACCCAGAGCGGGTAGACGACCGCGAGCGCGCCGATCGCGAGCGCGACGCCGAGGCCGACGGCGATCAACAGGGGGTCGAACAGCGCGACACGGCCGAGGCCCGCGACGCGTGCGGCGACGCCGTTCACCGCGGCGATCGTCGCGATCCCGAGGCCGACGCCGGCGACCCCACCGATCGCGGCGACGACGATCGTCTGGGTGCCGACGATCCAGGCGCGAGACCGTCCGGAGAGCCCGATCGCCGCGAGGACGGCCAGCTGTCGGCGGTCGTCGGTGACTTCCAGGCCCATCAGCGTCGCGACAAAGAGTACGCCGACGACGAGTGTCGTGATCGTGGCGGCGATCGCCATCGCCAGCGGCAGGTTCGCCTCCGAGAGTTGATCGCGGCCGAGTCCCGTGCCGGTCACGACGTCGGTCTCCGGGTATCGCGCCCCGATCGACTCGCGGACTGACCGGTCGTGTGCGCGAACGAGGATGCGATCGGCCAGATCACCCTCGTCGGCCCCGGTCGCGGCCTGGAGTTCCGCGAGGTGGACGACGACCACGGGCGCGGTCGTGAGTTCGCCCGCGAGGCCCTCATCCTCGACCGCCCGGACGGTGAACCGATCGCCCCGCAGAGCGAGCGAATCGCCGTTCCCGACGGCGAGCAACTCCGCAGTCGCGCCGGAGACGACGGCCTCGCCCGTTCGCGGACCGGCATAGCTCCCGTTCGCGTAGTGAGGGTCGCTCGGCGAGAGCGCCGCGCCGGGAAGCGCCTCGCTGTCCTGGCCGTCGGGCGGGCCGATCACGCCCATCAGGACGGCGTACTCGGTGCGATTACCCGCCGAGACGGGGAGGATCGTCACCTGGACGGGCGTGGCGTAGGCGACACGGTCGTCGCTCGCAATCGAGTTCGTGACCTCGTGGACCTGGCCCAGCCGTGGCCCGTCGACGCCGACGACGACCGACCGCGCGGTCGCGCCATCGGGGACGATCCAGTAGTCGACGGTCTCTCCGGCCACGACGGTCCCGCCCGCGAGGCCGAGCGAGACGCCACCGATGGTCACGAGCAACGCGACGGCGATAGCGATGCCCGTGATCGTCACGAGCACGCGCGTCGAGGGCTGGCCCGCGACCCGGCGGATCCCGACGCCGACGAGCGCGCGTCGTCGCGAGAGCCACCGGTGGATCCGTTCGCGCATCGTCACCCCTCGGTCTCGCCGTTCACGCGGCCGTCGCGCAGTTCGAGCACGCGATCGGCCCGGTCGACGGCCTGGTCGTCGTGAGAGGCCAACACGACCGCGCGGTCCTCCGCGACCGCGGCGAGCGCGTCGAGAATGCGCTCGCCCGTCGCGGTGTCGAGTTCACCCGTCGGCTCGTCAGCGATCACGATGTCTGGATCGGGCGCGAGCGCGCGTGCGATCGCGACGCGCTGGCGCTCTCCGCCGGAGAGTTCGCCCGGTGCGTGATCGGCGCGATCCGAGAGCCCGACCGTCGCGAGTGCCTCCTCGGCGCGCGATCGCCGCTCGGCCTTGGAATGGCCGGCCTCGATCAGCGCGACCGCGACGTTCGACCGCGCGGACAGCGCGGGCAAGAGGTGAAATCGCTGGAAGACGATCCCGACGCTCTCCTGTCGGAGCCGACGCCGACCCCGGGCCGATAACGCGGCGGTGTCCTGGCCCCGAATGCGGACCTGGCCGGCGGTGGGCACGTCGAGGGCCCCCAGCAAGTGGAGCAGTGTCGACTTGCCGCTGCCGCTCGGTCCGACGATCCCCAGAATCTCGCCGCGCTCGACGAAAAGAGAGACACCGTCGAGGGCGCGCACTTCGGGGCCCGCGCGCCGGAATCGTCCGGTCGATCGACGGTAGGTGCGCTCGACCGACTCACACGCGATCAGCGGCGCGGACGACGCGGCGGACATTGCAGACGCGTCTCCGGGACGGCGAGACATAATGGTGCTGTCTGCGATCCTGACGCATCGATCACCGGTTTCGTAAGCGTTCAAAAGCGAGTCTTGGGCTCGTCGGCTGTCTCAAGAGCAATCTTGAAACGTCTGCCGGTCACAGACTGCCGTAAGATGGGAGGCCCAGAACTCTTCGCGTTCGCGCTGTTCGCGGTCATCACACTCGGTGGCGCGATCGGCGTCGTCGTGCTGGACGAACTCTGGCACGCCGCGCTATCGCTCGGGACCGCACTTCTCGGGGTGGCGGTGCTGTACGTCCTCGCAGGAGCCCCGCTGGTCGGCGCGATTCAGGTGCTCGTGTACGTCGGTGGTGTCCTCATTCTGATCACGTTCGCCGTGATGCTCACCGACGGCGATCGGACGATCGACCTGCCGGTCGGGGGGAACCGATGAGTCGACCGCGCCTCGACCGGGGGATCGATCTCCGGGCCGCGTTCGGTGTGGGGACGCTGTTCGTCGTCCTCGCGTGGGTGTTCGCGACCGCCGATCTGGGGCCCGCTGCGGGGTTCGGCACGGACTCGGTCACCGACGGCGTCGGCTTCGCGCTGCTCGGTCTGATCGACGCCTCGCCGCTGGTCACCGAGGGCTTTCTGCTCGCCTTCATCCTGCTGGCGGTCGTCCTCGACGCCGCACTCGGTGGCGCGGTCCACCTCGCGCGACGCGAGGGAGGTGAACACTGATGGTCCCGATCGAGTACTATCTCGTGGTCTCGGCCGCCCTGTTCTGTATCGGCCTGTTCGGCGTGCTCGCCCGCCGGAACGCGCTCCGATTCCTGATGTCGGTCGAACTCCTCCTCAACGCGGGCGCGCTCAACCTCGTCGCGTTCTCCCACCACTGGGGAAATCTGACGGGCCAAACGTTCGCCCTGTTTATCATGGCGCTGGCCGCCGCCGAAGTCGCGGTCGGTATCGGCATCGTCCTCGTGCTCAACCGGACGCTCGGGACGATCGACGTCACCGTTCCGCGGGGGCTGGAGGGGTAACATGGCGGTGACGACTGCCGCTGCGGGCGTCATCGCCGCGCCACTGATCGCCTTCGTCGCCGTCCTCCTCGTGGGCCGGTGGCTGCCGAAACGCGGCGCGTCGATCGGAATCCTCGGCACGGCGACGTCGCTCGCACTCGCGGTCTGGATCGCGCTGCAGGTCGCCGGCGGGATCGACCCCGAGGTCGCCAACAGCGTCGTCTACACGTTCGCGACTGGCGTCGAGGGCGCGCCGACACTCGAATTCGGCCTCCTGATCGATCCGCTGTCGGCGCTGGTCGGCGTCATCGTCGCGCTGATCGCGACGCTCGTGCTGGTCTTCTCGCTCGGATATATGAACGACGAGGGCGAGACCGGCCTCCCGCGATACTACGCCGAACTCTCACTGTTTACGTTCAGTATGCTCGCGTTCGTCTACGCGAGCAATCTTTTGATGGCGTTCGTGTTCTTCGAACTCGTCGGCCTCTGTTCGTACCTCCTCATTGGCTTCTGGTTCCGCGAACCCGGGCCCGCCAGCGCGGCGAAGAAGGCCTTTCTCGTGACGCGGTTCGGGGACTATTTCTTCCTGATCGGCACCGTCGCGGTGATCGTCATGTTCGGGACGACCCGCTTCGCGGGGCCGGAGAGCCTTCCGGCGGCCGCCGCCGACGCCATCGACGCTGGGACGCAATTCGCGGGGCTCGGCCCGCAGACGGCGATCACGGTCGTCGCACTGCTGATTCTAGGCGGCGCGATCGGGAAGTCCGCACAGTTTCCCCTCCATACGTGGCTGCCCGACGCGATGGAGGGCCCCACGCCGGTCTCGGCGCTGATCCACGCCGCGACGATGGTCGCCGCGGGTGTCTATCTGATCGCTCGGCTGTACGGATTCTACGCGCTCTCCCCGACCGCACTCGCGGTCGTCGCGCTCGTCGGCGGGGTCACGGCGCTGTTCGCAGCGTCGATGGGCGTCGTCGCCCAGGAACTCAAGCAGGTGCTCGCGTACTCGACGATCAGCCAGTACGGCTATATGATGCTCGCGCTCGGTGCGGGCGGCTACGTCGCTGGCGTGTTCCATTTGACGACGCACGCGATGTTCAAGGCCCTGCTCTTCCTGGGCGCTGGCGCGGTGATCGTCGCGACCCACCACGAGGAGAACATGTGGGAACTCGGTGGGCTGCGATCGAAACTGCCCTGGACGTACGCATCCTTCCTCGCGGGGTCGCTCGCGCTCGCGGGCATCGTGCCGTTCGCGGGCTTCTGGTCGAAAGACGAGGTGCTCTACGAGGCGCTCGATCACGGGTTGTCGGATCCAGTGCTGCTCGTCGCGTACGCGCTCGGCTTGCTCGCGGTCCCGGTCACGGGCTTCTATACGTTCCGGATGGTCCGGCTGACTTTCCACGGCGAATCGCGGTCCGACCACGCGCGTGACGCCCACGCCGTCGGCTGGTCGATGCGGATCCCGATGGCGGTGCTCGCCGTCGGCGCGCTCGCGGCCGGGTGGATCAACATGGCACCCTTAGAGGAGGTCGGCGTCCACGCGACCTTCCTTCACGACTGGCTGGACCGCTCGCTCGCGGTCGGCCTCTCGACGGACGCCGCCCACTACGGCGACCTGCTCGGCGCGGCGGGCTACGAAGCCGCGCACCTCTCACCGATTCTCCCGGCGCTCGTCTCGCTGACGCTCGCGCTCGTCGGCGCGGGCAGCGCGTGGTGGCTCTATCGGGAGCCTCGCGAGCACACCGACCGGCTCGGCCCGCTCAAGCGCCTGCTCGCGCACAACTACTACCAGGACGAGTACCAGGTCTGGCTGGCGCGGGGCCTGGTCGCGCCGACCGCCGCGGTGCTCGATCGGTTCGACCGGTCGGGGATCGACGGGTCGGTCGACGGCACGAGTACCGTGACGCTGGCCGCCGCCGACCGCGCGAGTCGCCTGCAGTCGGGGATCGTCACCCACTACCTGACGATCATCACGGTGGCGGTCGCCCTTCTCATCGTCGCCGTCGGCCTGCTCGGGGGGTGGCTCCAATGATTCTCGAAGCACTGATCGCGATCGCACTGCTCGGTGGCCTGGCCACTTTCCTCGCGCCCGACGAGTACGCGGGCCGTCTCGCGGCGGCGATCAGCCTGCTCCCGCTGGGTGGGTCGCTGTACGCCTGGCGGACGTTCGACGGGACGGGCAACGCCCTGCTCGGCGGGCAGATGGCCTTCGAGACCGACGTTGCGTGGTTCGAACTCGGGGGGTACGCGATCGACTGGCACGTCGGCGTCGACGGGATATCGCTGCCGCTGGTCGTGCTCGCAACGTTTCTCACGACCGCCGCCATCGCGAGTGCGTGGTCGACGATCGACGAGCGCGAATCGCAGTTCTACGGCCTCGTCCTGGTGCTCGAAGCCGCGATGATCGGCGTGTTCGTCGCGATGGACTTCATCATCTGGTTCGTCTTCTGGGAGGGCGTCCTCGTCCCGATGTACATCCTCATCGGGGTCTGGGGCGGCGACAATCGCCGGTACGCCGCGATCAAGTTCCTGATCTACACGAACGTCGCGAGTCTGGTCGCCTTCGTCGGCGTACTCGCACTGTTCGTCGGCCTGCCCGAGGCGACGTTCGGACTCCCCGAACTCGCTGATGGCCTGCGATCGGGGGCGCTCGAAGGCTACGCCGGGATCGACGCCGCGACGCTGACGCTGCTCGCCTTCGTCGCGACGTTCGCGGGCTTCGCGGTGAAGGTGCCGCTCGTGCCCGTCCACACCTGGCTGCCCGACGCCCACGTCGAGGCCCCCACGCCCGCGTCGGTGCTGCTCGCGGGCGTCCTCCTGAAGATGGGGACGTACGCACTCCTCCGTTTCAACGTGACCATGATGCCCGAGACGATGGCTCGACTCGCCGTTCCGATCGCGATCCTCGCGGTCGTGAGCGTCCTCTACGGCGCGTTGCTCGCGCTTGCACAGAACGATCTCAAACGCATCGTCGCGTACTCCTCGATCTCGTCGATGGGGTACGTCCTGCTCGGACTCGTCGCGCTCAGCCTCTACGGCCTGGGCGGGGCGACCTTCCAGATGGTCAGTCACGGGCTGATCTCCGGGGCCCTGTTCATGATCGTCGGTGTGATCTACCACCGCACGCACACCCGGGACGTCGAGACGCTGTCGGGGCTGGCCGACCGGATGCCGCTCACGGCGGCGGCGTTCGTCGCCGCGGCGTTCGCCTACATGGGCCTGCCGCTGATGAGCGGGTTCGCCGCCGAACTGTTCGTGTTCATCGGCGGGATGCAGTCGGCGGTCGTCCCTCTCGCGCCGCTCGTGACGGCGGTCGCGATGTTCGGCATCGTCGTCGTCGCGGGCTACCTGCTCTGGGCGATGCAGCGCACCCTGTTCGGCCCGGCGGGATCGGGCTATCCCGTCGACCGCGCGAGTGCGCGCGAACTCGTCCCGATCGGGATCGTCCTCGCGGCCGTGATCGCACTCGGCGTCGCGCCCGACCTGTTCTGGCCGACGATCCAGCGCGCGAGCGCACCCGTCCTCCAGGATCTCGGTGAGGTCGCGACCGTCCTGGGAGGTGGGCTGTAATGCTCGTCGATCTCGCGCCGGTGCTCGCACTCGGTTTGACGGCACTCGCGCTCTTTGCCGCCGACAGTATCCACCCCGTTCCCGACGCGAACGATCGCCGCATCCTCTACGGCGTCACGATCGTCGGCGTCGGCGCGGCGGCGGTGCTGGCTGCCGCTCGCCTCGTCACTGGCGGCGGGGCCGAGACGTTCTTCGCGGGCCACATCGTCGTCGACGAGTTGACGCTCGTGCTCTGGACGATCGTCGCGGGCGTCGCGACGCTCGTCGTCCTCGCGAGCATCGACGTCTGTGCCAACCGCAAGTGGGCGGCGGAGTACCTCTCTTTGATCGTGCTCGCGACCGCGGGGATGGCGCTGATGGCGGCCGCGCGGAGTTTCGTCGTGCTCGTGATCGCGCTCGAACTGACGAGTCTGCCCTCGTACGTCCTCGTCGCGTTCCGCAAAGACGACGAGCGGTCGGTCGAGGCCGGGACGAAGTACTTCCTCGTGGGTGCGCTCGCGTCCGCCCTGCTGATCTACGGTGTCACGCTGCTCTACGGGGCGACCGGGACGCTCACCTTCGAGGGCGTCGCTGCGGCGATCGACGGCGCGTCGCCGGGCCTGCTCGGGATCGGTATCGTGCTCGTCATCGTTGGGCTCGCCTTTAAGACGGCGAGCGTGCCCGTCCACTTCTGGGCCCCCGACGCCTACGACGGCGCACCGACGCCGGTCTCGGCGCTCCTCTCGTCGGCGTCGAAGGCCGCCGGGTTCGTCATCGCGATCCGGGTGTTCACGACGGCACTGCCCGTCGAGGCACTCGTCGGCGTCGTCGACGTAACCCTATTGTTCGCGGTGCTCGCGGTCGCGACGATGCTCGTCGGCAACCTCGCGGCGGCGACCCAATCGTCGGTCAAGCGCATGCTCGCCTATTCGTCGATCGGACACGCGGGCTACGTGCTGGTCGCGCTGGCATCGCTCGGCGCGAGTTCGCTCGCGCTCGGCGGTGGCCTGCTCCATCTCGCGGTGTACGGCGCGATGAACACGGGCGCCTTCCTCGTCGTCGCGCTCGTCGAACTCCGCGGGCGGGGCCGGGAGTTCGACGCCTTCGCGGGCCTGGGCGAGCGCGCACCCGTCGCCGCCGTCGCGATGAGTGTGTTCCTGCTCAGTCTGGCGGGCCTGCCCGTCGGCGGGGGCTTCCTCTCGAAGTACCTTCTCTTCGCGGGCGCGATCGACGCCGGGCTGTGGTGGCTCGCGGTGGTCGGTCTCGCGACGAGTGCGCTCTCGGTGTACTACTACGCGCGCGTCCTACGCGCGATGTGGTTCGAATCCAGCGATGCGCCGGGCCTCGATGCGACGCCGGTCGCGCTGTATCTCGCGATCGTGATCGCAGCCGTCCTCACCGTCGGCCTGCTCGTCGGCGGGGCTGGCGTGCTCGCTCCGCAGATCGACGCCGCGACCGCCGCGCTCTCCCCCTGATCGTCCAACATTTCGGTCGTCGCGAGTGAATCGCCGTTCTCGGTGTGGGCCTCGTCCGCGACCTGTCGGTGACGTCGGACGGCACCGATCGTCACGTCGACAGCGACGCGGAGTTTCTCACGATATCGCGGGTCGACCGACGTGCGGGTCACCACCGGTCGCGTTCGTCGGTCGACGCGCTCGGAAGACTCGACGAGTCGATCGTATCGCACGAAAGAAAAAGGCCGCTCGCCACACGTTCAGGCTGGCCGGCCGATCAGACCATCTCGAACAGTGCGAGGACGTCCTGCATGCCGACGCTGCCGTCACCGTCGAAGTCGTAGTACTCTGCGTTGTTCCGGGCCGAGGTCGACTCGGAGTTCTGGAACAGCACGTTCACGTCGGGGAAGTTCAGCTCTCCGTCACCCGAGAGGTCCTCGTACAGACCGTCGCCGTCGGGGTCGGTCGCGCCCTGTGGCCAGGTCGGGCCGGTCGGATCGTCCGTTCCGACCGAAATCGTTGTCGACGGGGTCGACGCGTCGATGGGCGTGCCGGCCCCGTCGATCTGGAGGGTCGTGATCGAGGTCGAGAGGTCGGCCGATCCATCGCTCTGGCCGTCGAGGCTGAGTGTCGCCAGAAGCACGTCGGTCTCGCCGCCGCTGTAACTGTCGACGGCGTCACTCGCCTTGATCGTCACGGCAGATCCGTCGTCGGTGGTGCTCGCGGAGCTCACGTCGCTGAACTCGTACGGGAAGCTTGCGGGGTCCGCGCCACGTCCGGTGGGGAACTGCAGGACGCTCGAATCGCTCACCGAGATGTCGAGTTCGTACCCCGCGAGGCCGCCGGAGGGCACCTGATCGAGGACCACGTCCACGGCCACGCTGTCGCCGGCGTCGATCGACGACGAGGACGGCTCCAGCAAGAGCTGCGAGCCGCCGTCGTTCGGGTCGTCAGTGGGCGTGGGTTCGTCGGTGGGCGTGGGGTCGTCGGTGGGCGTGGGGTCGTCGGTCGGGGTCGGATCGGTGGGCGTGGGGTCGTCGCTTGCGGACCCGTTGCCCGCCGTGTAGGTCGTCCCGTTGACGGTCAGCCCGAAGTGGTTGAACGTGATCGACCCGCTCGCGTACCCCTGGTACTCGGTCCCGAGTTCGACGCCCGTGAAGATCATGTCGCCGCTGGGGTTGAACCGCTGATCCATGTCGTCCATGACGACCGTCAGGTCGACCTTGCCGGTCTCCATGCCGCCGTCGACCCAGTAGATCAGCTGCGGTGCGCCGGTCCCGCCGTCGTTGTTGGCCCAGAACCGGATCGTGTTTCCGAACTGGTCGGAGCCAACCTCTTCCCAGGGCTGGTTCCACTCCCAGGCACTGCGGTGCTCTTCGTTCCCCCTGAGGACGAGCATGACCTCGTAGTCGTTGGCGGTCGGCTGATTCTCGACGGGATACTCGTTGAGCAGCCACCACTCCTCGGCAAGGTTCCACTCCCCTCCCGAGATGTTGATATCGGTGTCGATCTCCATCACGAGCTCGTCGATGTTCCGCCGCTCTGTCGGGAACGGGGGCGTGTTCGTGCTCTTGCCCCACGGGCGGTCACCGATGTACAGCTGGGGATAGTTGATGGAGCCACCCTGGCCCGTGAAGTCCCAGCCGAAACTCCCGTCGTCGTTGCGCCAGATGCACTGCGGGGCTTCCGAGTCGCCCCACTGGTTGTCGATCAGCGCGACGTCCTCGGTAACCGTGACCTCCTCGTAGGTCTCCTGGCCGTCACAGATCTCTTCGGCTTTCGCCCCGGATGCCAGCGACGCGCTGCCGAGCGCGACGGCCCCGGCCCCCGTCGCGAGGCCAGCCTTCAGGAACTGGCGTCGCGATCGATCGCTCACTTCGGTGTACTGTCCCCCGTCCGTCGTCTTCTCTGTATTGTTGTCTGTCATAAATGCCGAGCCGTGATGTTCCCCTACGCCTTTATTATATGGCTTCGCCACTCAAAAATTAATCGAAAATCTGCCGATCTCACCTCCAGCGCCCCTATCTGACGGCAAATCGACTGGAACCCGAACACGGCGGCCGGTCAGACCCGTTCGAACAGCGCGAGCACGTCCTGGGAGTCGAGGTCGTCGTCGCCGTCGAAGTCGTAGTACTGGCTGTTGTCCTGGGTGACCGACTGATCGGTGTTCTGGAACAGGCGGTTCACGTCGGGGAAGTTCAGCGTTCCGTCACCCGAGAGGTCTTCGTACAGGTCGTCGCCGTCGGGGTCGGTCGCCCCGTCGGGCCAACTCGGGCCGTCCTGGGTCGTGGTGGTCGGGTCCGGCGTCGTGGTCGTTTCGACCTGTCCCGCCCCGCTCTCGTAGGTCTGGCCGTTGATCGTCACGTCGAACTGCTGGAAGTGAGTCTCGCCACTGGAGTACGGCCAGTACTCGTTGCCCAGTTCGATCCCCGTGATGAACAGCGACGGGTCGACCCCGAGGTCGTTCGTACAGTAGTCGACGATCGGCTTCAGATCGAACTTCCCGTTCCGGGGCCCGCCCTGGACTTTGAAGATGTGGAAGGTCGCCCCGGTTCCCCCGGAGGGGTAGGTCGTCCAGTGGTCGACGGTGTTGCCGAACTGGTCGGTCCAGACGTTCCCGCGCTCGACGCCGGAGTGGCCGTGGCCACCGCCCCAGTCGAGATACAGCATGATCTCGTGGGTGTGGGTCTCGGCGTTCTCCGTCGGATCCTCTTCCGCGAGCCACCACTCCTCGACGAAGTCCCACTCGCCACCGCTCGCCGAGATGTCGACGTCGACCTCGATCCAGAGTTCCTCGACGTCTTGCTGGCGAATCGGGAACGCATCCGCTCCCGAATCGTTCCCCCAGGGGCGGGTGCCACAGTACACCTCCGGATAGTTGATGTCCCAGTCACCGACGGAGTCGCCCGACTCGGCGTCCCAGTCCCACCCGTACGTCCCGTCGTCTTCGATCCAGATGCACTGGGCCGCCGACGGCAGCGACCACTCGTTGTCGAGCATCTTGAACGAGTCGTTGATCGACCACTCGACCTCTTCTTCCTCCAGGGTCCCCTGCTGGTCGCAGTGTTCTTCGATTCGCGCTCCCGAAGCCAGCGACGCACTCCCCAGTGCGAGTGCCCCGGCCCCGGTCGCAAGCCCGCCTTTCAGGAACTGCCGTCGCGACCGTGGCGTTCTCGATTCCCCCGCCGTCGATGTGCGCTCGAAATCTGTCATGGTTTCCAATGCCCCGTGGTATTGAGAATTTTTCTCATAGAGCCACTAAAATTTTTCCCTGGATGCGGATGGAACGGTCGTCGCGAACCGCGTCGTGGGGGTCGTCTTCGGCTTGCGCTGTGGCCCGGTCGGATCGGGTGGTCGTCCTTTTGTATCAGGGGTGTCCACTCCCATCCATGACGACGATACTCGGGATCGCCGGGAGTCGCCGGTCCGGGAGCTACACACGACAGGCCGTCGAGCACGTCATCGAGAGGGCCGCCGATCGGGGTGTCGAGACCCGCCTCGTCGCGCTTCGGGAGTACGATCTGCCGCCGTTCGATCCGGATCGACCGGACGTCGGTGACGCGCCGGCGCTCCGTGAGGCACTCCGTGGGGCCGATGCGGTCTGTCTCGGCACGCCCGTCTATCACGGCTCCTATTCCTCGCCGCTGAAGACCGCACTCGATTACAGCGGGTTCGACGAGTTCGAGGAGACGACCGTCGGGCTCTGTTGTGTCGCTGGCGGTCGATTCCCCGTCACCGCGCTCGATCACCTGCGAACGGTCTGTCGCTCGCTCGACGCCTGGGTGCTTCCCCACCAGGTCGCCGTCCCACGGGCGAGTTCGGTGTTCGCGGACGGCGTGCCGACCGACGACGAGATCGAAGCGATGCTCACCGATCTCGGGACCGACCTCGTCGAGTACGCTCACATCGATCGCGATCCGGGCACCTTCGAGAGTGCCGAGAACGTCGGCGGCGACTGAATCGTAACGAGTGACTTTTTGTCGGGCGCTGCCCTTCCATGGACTATGCGTGTCGCGGTCGTCGCACGGGAACTGAACGCGACCCCCGAGGGGCGGGCCCGGCGGCGACTCGCGACGCTGGTCGACTCGCTCGCGAGTCGTGGCCACAGCGTCGCCGTCGTCTGCCATCCCTGGTGGGCTGTCGACGGCGAGAGCGAGGCCGACGGGTCGGAGCCGGGAGCGTCGGGGCAGTCGGCCTCGGACGACGAATCGCCACCCGAGGGGGCGTCACCGGCCCGTCGGGTGACCGTCGACGGCGTCCGGTATTTCGGGGTGCCGCGGAAACGGCGGTGGCCCTTCTCGCTGATCAGGTCGCTCGTCGGCTTCGATCCGGACGTGATCCACACGACGGCACGGCCGGCCCAGACCGTCGCCGCGAGCGTCGCGGGCTCACTCGCACGCTCACCCCTGGTCGTCGAGTACGCCTCGCCGTCCGCGCCGACCAGCCGATCTGACCGCCTCGGACTGAGCGAACCCGCGGCGGTCGTCACCCCCTCGGAACTCGTCCAGACCCGTGTTCGCGAACAGCTCCGATCGGACGATCACGTCCGGATCCTCCCCACGAGCGTCGACGTGGACCGGATCCACGCGATCGACCCGGTCGGAGAGGACGACGCGGTCTTCGCCGCACCGCTCGACGGCAGTTCCGGACTCGACGACCTCTTGCTCGCGCTCGCGGAGTTGCGCGACCGGGATTTCTCAGTGTCAGTGTTCGGTGAGGGCTCGCGCCGGGCGGCCCTGGAGGTCCAGACGCGTGATCTCCGGATCGACGGTCGGGTCACTTTTCGGGGCTGGCCCGACGCCGAGGACCGCATCGCACGCTATCGCGGGGCGCACACGTTTGTCCAGGCCGCCCGGATCGAACCGTTCGCGGAGGAACTGCTCCGCGCGCTCGTCGCCGGCTGTGTCGGCATCGTCGAGTACCAGGCCGACTCCTCGGCTCACGAGTTGATCGTCCACCGGGACCGGCACTTCCGGGTGACCGATCCCGAAGAGATCGCGGATGCCCTCCTCGCGGCCGGCGACATCGACCGCCAGACCGCGAGTACGGAGTTCGACGAATACGACCACGAGACCGTCCTCGAACGGTATCTCGACCTGTATCGCGAGTTGGGTCGGCGCTTTGGCTGGCTCTAGCGGTGCTGGACTGCGAGTGACTGATTCAGGCCGGGGTCCTCCGAATCGTATCGAACTGCCCTCGAAAGCATCCGCTGGTGGTGCCGACCTCTGTTCGATTCTCGACGGATGAATCGGACGGGCCGATATCGAGGGCCAAACGGAGTCAATCTCGAAATTCTTGCCAGGCGAGTCCGAGAACACCGATCACGACGAAGAACGAGCCAGTGAGGAGCAATCCCCACATGATGAGTGCATTCCTGCCGCCCCCGTCAGACACGACCGCCGAGACCTCGTACGTCGACTCCTCGGAGGTAACGTACTCTCCACCGAATGGGACGTCCTCGTCCGTTTCTGCGGACCCGTTCGAGAGGAGCGCATCAGCGAACAAGCGACGCTTCTCGTCCGAGAGGGACCGATACTGGGTGACTGTGGCGTGGTCGGGAACGTCGCTGGCGTTCACTTCCTGGATGTCGATACTCGTGGCTGTCGATGACGATTCGAAGGCCGTCACACCGCCAGAGAACGTGAACACCAGCAGTATCGAGCCAACGAGCACCGCTGTCCAGAACACGTCTTTCATTTCAATTCGCTTTGTAGCCACTCCTCCTTATCATTACACATTTCGTGTGTCGGCGTTCAGACGGCCGTCCTCGAACGGTCTCTCGACCCAAATCGGGACTTCGGCCGACGATTCGACTGGCTAGCGATGGCGCACCGAGACGACCGTGCCCACCTCGTCACCGACTTCCTCGACGGAAACGTCGACGCCGAGCAGTGCGTCACCGATGGCGTCTTCTGCAATCGCCTGGAGTTCGTCGCCATGGGGGTCGTCGGTCCGGAGGTGGACCTGTGTGAGTCCGCGATTCTCACCGACGCTGTCGACGGGGTACTCTGTCCGTTCGAACGCGTCCCGGAGTTGATCGGTAGTGTCGGTCACGACTCGTCGGTCTCACGCCGAGCCATTAAGCCCTCCGGCGATTCCGACGACAGAAACAGATCGTTCGAGTACGGACCGTCGCCCCTGACTCGCTGACTGCGATCAGGCGTCGATGCCCAGGTCTTCGGCACGCCCGTCGATCCAGGCCTGCAACTCCGCAAGGCCCTCTTCGTCTCCGTCCTCGCCGACGAGGTGACTGAATCGCTTCTGGTACTTGACGAACTCCTCGATCGGCTTGCGGTCGCTGACCTTCCGAATGTTCGTGATCTCGCCGCCCTCCATCTCGAAGACGGGGAACAGGCCGGTTTCGACCGCGAGGCGGGCGAGTTCGACCGTCTTCGAGGAGTCGTAGCCCCACCCGACCGGACAGGGCGCGTAGACGTGGAGGAACTTCGGCCCGTCACGTTCGAGCGCGGTCTCGATTTTCTGCTTGAAGTCGTGGGGGTTCGAGATCGACGCCGTCGCGACGTAATCGACGCCGTGGGCGGCGGCGATCGACGCCATGTCTTTCTTGTTGGTGTCGTTGCCGACCGAGGCCTCACCGTGTGGCGAGGTCGTCGTCTCCGCGCCGTAGGGCGTCTGACTCGACCGCTGGACGCCCGTGTTCATGTACGCCTCGTTGTCGTACATGATGTAGGTCACGTCGTGACCCCGCTCCATCATCCCCGAGAGGGCCCGAAAGCCGATGTCGGCGGTCGCGCCGTCGCCACCGACCGCGATGATATTGAGGTCGTCCTCGTCTGCGACGTCGAGGTGGTCGGGGTCGCGCCGATCGAACGCCTGGTAGGCGGCCTCGATGCCGGAGGCGACCGAGGCGGCGTTCTCGAAGATGTTGTGGATGTAACTGACACCCCACGCGCTCTCGGGGTACGGCGTCGAGACGACCTCCATACACCCGGTCGGCTGGGCGATGATGGTGTTCTCGCCGGCGGCCTCCGTGATGTACTTCATCGCGTTCGCGGGACCGCACCCCGCACACGCGCGGTGGCCGGCGTTCCACAGTTCTCCCTCGTGATCGATCTCGTCGGTGTAGTCCTGTTCCTGTAATTCGGAGCTCATCTCAGATCCCTCCGCTGATGATGTCTTCACGCAGTTGCGGCCAGGATTCGCTCTCCGAGAAGTCCATCACGTCGGTGGCGGTCTCGGCGTCCGCGACGATCGCTTTGATGTCCTCGCTGGTCACGTCCCGACCGGCCATGCCGAGGATGTACGTCTTCATCGGCGGCTGGTGCTCGGCGTGGTAGAGTGCGCTCTTGATCTCGCTGGCGAGCGCGCTCTCGAAGCCCTGGGAGTTCTCTTTGGTGAGCACGGCGACCTGGTGAGCGCCCGACAGGGCGTCGCGCAACTGCTCGGCGGGGAACGGCCGGTGGACGCGCGGGCGGACGAGTCCGACGAGTTCACCGTCGGCGCGCATCTCGTCGATGACGCCACGGATCGTGCCACAGATCGAGCCGAGCGCGACGATGACCGTCTCGGCGTCGTCGGCGCGATACGTGTCGATCATGCCGTCGTACTCGGTGTAGTCGCGGCCGAAGACGTCGTCGAACTCCTCGACGGCGTCGGTCCAGACGTCGCGGGCGTCCTCCAGGGCGGCCTGGACCTCGTAGCGCGCTTCGGTCCAGTGCTCGGGGCGGGCGTACGCCCCCATCGTCGCCGGGTCCGACGGGTCGAGCGTGTAGGCGGGGTCCCGCGGCGGGAGGAACTCACTGACTTCGGCCTCGGTCGGGATGTTGGCGGGTTCCTGCACGTGAGTCAGGATGAACCCGTCGAAATTCGAGAGCGCGGGCAGGTTGACCTGTTCAGCGACTTTGAAGCTCAAGAGGACGTGGTCGATGGCTTCCTGGACGTCCTCGGCGTGGAACTGCATCATCCCGCCGTCGCGCTCTGCGAAACAGTCGGTGTGGTCGGCCCAGATCGAGAGCGGGCCCGACAGCGACCGGTTGGCGACCGCCATCACGATCGGCAGGCGGTGCCCCGCCGCCGTGAACAGCGGTTCACTCATCAGCTTCAGGCCCTGGCTCGACGTGGCCGAGAACGCTCGTGCGCCCGCGGCGGACGCGCCGATACACGTCGAAGCGGCGTTGAACTCGCTGTCGACTTTGATGAACTCCGAGTCGATGTCGCCGTCAGCGACGATCTCGGAGAGCTTCTCGACGACGCCCGTCTGGGGCGTGATCGGGTAGGCGCTGATCACGTCGGGGTCGATCGCGGCGACGCCTTTCGCGACCGCCGACGTGCCTTTCATCACCTGGGTGTCCTCGCCGGGTGTGGAGTCTGCTGTCGCCATCTCAGCTGTCCTCCCGGATCATCTCGATGGCGTCGGTCGGGCACTCCTCGGCACAGATGCCACAGCCCTTGCAGTAGTCCAGGTCGATGCCGTACAGCTGATCGTCGACCTGTTTGGCGGCCTGGTCCGGACAGTACGTATCACACTGTCCACAGCCGATGCAGGCGTCGGCGTCGATGACCGGACGGAACTGCCGCCAGGATCCGGTCTTGTTCACCAGTGAGGTGTTGGGCTGTGCGACGGCACCGGTCGAAATCGAGAGATTCTCGTATGGATCTGAACTCATGCCTGGACCTCCGTGAACGCGTCGTTGGATGCTGCGACGTTCTGTTCACCGATCTCGCCGCCGAACTTCCGTGTGATGACCTCTTCGAGGCTGTCCCGAGACAACGCTTCTGTCGCGCCCGCGAACGCGCCGAGCAGCGCCGTGTTCATGATCGGCTTGCCCAGATGCTCCAGGGCGATCTCGGTCGCGTCGACCGTCAGGAGCTCACCCGACGTCTCGATGGCCACCTCCGAGGGATCTTTCCCGGTGTTGACGATGATGAGGCCGTCGTCGGTCAGCCCCTCGGTGACGTCGACGTACTCCAGCAGGCTCGTGTCCTGGACGATCACCACGTCCGGTTCGTCGACCTGACTCCGGTCGGTGATCTTCGACTCGTCGAACCGCGCGAACGCCTCGACCGGCGCTCCACGCCGTTCGACACCGAATGCGGGGAATGCTTGCGCCCAGATGCCCTCCTCGTGGGCCGCCTGCGCGAGCAACTGTGCCAGGGTGACCGATCCCTGACCGCCTCGTCCGTGAATGCGTATTTCTGTCTTGTCCATATCGTCCACCTCTTGGTTGTGTGGGTGGGGTCCCGCCGGGACCCAGCACCCACCCTTACATACTGTTATGTCACGAACGTTCGTCAGTGTATACCCCCTAAATTGGGGGAGTTTAAGGCCCATCCCGCGGGTTTTTCATGATTCTCTCGGAACGAATGTAACCGACCGGACCATTCTATAATCAACGACCATGTCATACGTTTTCTGATATCGGCGGCTCAGCCGCCTCGGCAGACGGATTCCCACGACGGATGTATCGCCGGCGACAGAAGCTATCAGATCGAGGGATCGATCTGGTGGTTCGGGCCCGCGGTGGTTGGACCCCCAATAGCGGGGGTTCGACCCTGCGGTCGGGGTGGCGGCCGCCGTTCGGTCGACGCCGAAGAGGCCGACCGCCGTCGACGTCGGCGGCTTGGGCCGGTCGAATGGCCACGAAGGGGCAACGACCTCTCCACACTGAACCCTTAACTATCCGCCCGTACAAGCGCGTCCAACATGACCGATCCCTGGATCGCGGTCGGGGCGTTCGGCGTCGTCGCGCTCGCCATCCCGCTGAGTATGATGGCGGTCTCGGCGCTGATTCGCCCGAACGTTCCCGAACCAGACAAGCGGGCCACCTACGAGAGCGGTGAAGTCCCGACGGGTGGGACCCACATCCGATTCAACATCCAGTATTACATGGTCGCGCTGTTGTTCGTGGTGTTCGACATCGAAACGGTCCTGATCGTCCCCTGGACCGTCGTCTACAGTCGCGCCGTCGAGATGGCTGGCCTCGTGCGTGCGCTCGCCCCGATACTCGTGTTCATCGGCATTCTGGTCGTCGGACTCGGCTGGGCCTGGCGCAACGGGGCCGTCCGCTGGGTGCGCAGTGATCGCGCCGAGGGCGTGGAGGCTCACTCATGAGTACGGACCGCTCGCTGCCCGAGGAGGCCCGCGATTCGAAACAGGCCGCCCGTCGGGGAGAGGGCCCCGACAACCGCTTCAACTCCCGTCTGCGAGACGTCTTCGGCACGTCGCCGTTCATCCTCACCAAGTTCGACCAGTTCATGAACTGGGTGCGGGGCAACTCGATGTTCATGCTCCAGTTCGGGATCGCGTGCTGTTCGATCGAGATGATGCACACCTACGCGGTCAAACACGACCTCGATCGGTTCGGTGCGGGCGTTCCCCGAGCGTCCCCGCGTCAGGCCGACGTGATGATCGTTCCCGGGACGATCGTCTCGAAGTTCGCTCCCCGGATGAAGCGGGTCTACGACCAGGTCCCCGAACCCAAGTTCGTGGTCGGGATGGGGTCGTGTACGATCTCCGGGGGCCCGTTCCAGGAGGGCTACAATGTCGTCAAAGGTGCCGAGGAAGTCATCCCCGTCGACATCCACGTCCCCGGCTGTCCGCCCCGGCCCGAGGCGCTGGTCTACGGTGTCCTCAAACTCCAGGAGCGCATCCAGCACGGCGAGTCCGCACCGGTGACGGTCAAACCGTACGAACTCGAACAGTTCGGTGACCTCGAACGCGACGAGTTGATCGAGAAACTTGCCGACGACATCGACGAGGACGATCTCGTCATGCGGTACAACTGGGCTGATTCGCCATGAGCGTCGACACACCCGAGACGAGTGAAGCATCGATCGAGGGCGTCGATATCGGTCGGATCGAGACCCTGCTCGGGGAGCAGGTCCTCGGACGGGACGATCACGCGAACGCGCCCGCGATCGTGATCGACCGCGAGAGCGTCCAGTCCGTGCTGGGGACGCTTCGCGACGAGGCGGGCTTCGATCACTGTGCTTGCGTGACTGCCCAACCCTACCGCGATCGCTACGAGACGATCTATCACCTGCGCTCGTACGACGACCCCACTCGCGAACTGTCGGTCGTCGTCCCCACGCCCGCCGACGACCCGGTCAGCGAGTCCGCCGCGCCGATCTACCGAACGGCGAACTACCACGAACGGGAGGCCTACGACCTCGTGGGCATCGAGTACGACGATCACCCCGATCTGCGGCGCATCCTCTTGCCCGAGACCTGGCAGGGCCACCCCCTCGGCCCGGATTACGACCAGACCGAACCCCAGGTGGTCTCACTGCGCGAGCACGTCAACCCGATCGCGGACAACCACGAGGCCGGCGACACGCTGTTTTTGAACATCGGGCCGCACCACCCCGCGACCCACGGCGTGCTTCACGTGAAGACCGTCCTCGACGGCGAGGAGGTCGCAGACGTCGACCCCGACATCGGCTATCTCCACCGGTGTGAAGAGCAGATGTGCCAGCAGAGCGACTATCGCTATCAGATCATGCCGTACCCCGACCGGTGGGACTACGCGCCGGGCGGGATCCTCAACGAGTGGGCCTACGCGCGCACCATCGAGGACCTGGTCGACGTCGACGTTCCGGAGTACGCCCAGTTGCTCCGGACGATGAGTGCGGAACTCACGCGGATGGCCTCACACCTGCTCGCGGTCGGAACCTTTGGCCTCGACGTCTACGGCGACTTCACGGCGATCTTCATGTACGCCGTCCAGGACCGCGAGGACATCCAGAGCCTGCTGGAGGCGCTGACCGGCCAGCGGCTGATGTTCAACTACCTCCGGATCGGCGGGGTCGCCTTCGATCTGCCCGATCCGCGCGAGGAATTCTTCGCGGACGTGCGAGACTTCCTCGACGGGTTCGTCGACAGCATCGAGGAGTACCACGACCTCATCACGGGCAACGAAATCTTCCAGATGCGGTGTATCGACACCGGCGTCTTGCCCGCCGACGTCGCGAAATCGGTCGGCGCGACCGGGCCGGTCGCCCGGGGGTCGGGGATCGATTACGACCTCAGGCGTGACGATCCCTACGGGATGTATCCCGAGTTGGACTGGGATGTCGTCACCCAGGACAACGGCGACAACTACGCGCGCGTGCTCGTTCGCATGCGCGAACTCGAAGAGTCCGCGAAGATCGTCCGCCAGTGTGTCGACCGCCTCGAATCGTATCCCGCCGAGGACCGCCAGATCCAGTCGAACGTCCCGCGGACGATCAAACCCGACCCCGACGCCGAGATCTATCGGGCGGTCGAGGCCGCGAAAGGCGAACTCGGGATCTACATTCGGAGTGACGGCACGGCCCAGCCAGCCCGGTTCAAGATCCGGAGTCCGTGTTTCTCGAACCTGCAGACGCTGCCGACGATGGCCGAGGGTGAGTTCCTCGCGGACATGATCGCCTCGCTCGGCAGTCTCGACGTCGTCCTCGGGGAGGTGGACCGATGATTCCGGCCGTCACGCTGCCCGAGCAGTTCGTCGAGTGGTTCGGCCTCGACCCGGCGAATCCGATCGCCGTGTTCGCGATGGGCCTGCTCGCTGCCGCGGGCGTCGCCTCGTTCGTGCTCGCCCAGACTGCGCTCGCGGGCCCGTGGGCCAAACGCAAGATCACCGCCAAGTTCACCGACCGGATTTCGGTCAATCAGCACGGGCCGTGGGGGATTTTCATCATCGTCGCGGACTCCATTCGATTGCTCTCGAAAGAACTGATCATTCCCGAGGGCGCGGACCGGCCGGCCTACGACCTCGCACCGCTCGTGCTCGCGGGATCGGCCCTGCTCGGCTTCGCGGTGATTCCGCTGGGATCGGGCATCCAGGTTGCCGACCCAGAGATCGGCCTGGTCTACGTGTTCGCGGTCTCCTCGATCGCGTCGCTGGGCCTGCTGATGGCCGGATACGCTTCGAACAACAAGTACTCGTTTCTGGGTGGACTCCGCGCGGTCGCCCAGAATATCGCCTACGAGATTCCGCTCGTCCTGACCGGCGTCTCGGTCGTGCTCTTTACCGGCACCCTCCAGTTGAGTGCGATCGTCGAGGCTCAACAGCAGACGCTCGTCCAACTCGGCCCGATCGCGATTCCGATGTGGTTCGGCCTGCTCAATCCGTTCGCGTTCGCCATCTTCTTCGCGGCGAACCTCGCGGAGGTCGGCCGCAATCCCTTCGACATCCCCGAGGCGCCGACCGAACTCGTCGGGGGGTACCAGACCGAGTACGGCAGCGTCTACTTCGTCCTGTTCTACCTGGGAGAGTTCATCCACATCTTCCTCGGCGGGGCGATCATCGCAACCTTGTTCCTCGGTGGACCCGCCGGGCCTGGTCCGGAGATCCTCGGCCTGTTCTGGTTCACGCTGAAGATCTGGGCGGTCTTCCTCGTGACGCAGTGGGCCCGCTCGGCGGTGCCCCGCGTGCGGATCGATCAGTTGATCGACTTCGGCTGGAAACGCCTGCTCGTATTGGCGTTCGCGAACTTCGTGGTGACGGCCGTCGCCGTGGGGGTGCTCGCATGAGTTCGCTCCCGACTGCGGTCCGGCCCCCGGCGACGCTCGGAGGTGACGCTCCATGATCGGCATCCTCAAAGGACTCGCGACGACGATGAAACACGCACTCGACGGCAACACCATCACTGTCGAGTACCCCAAAGACGCCCCCGACGTCGAGGACCGGTTCCGAGGGGTCCACAAGTGGTCCGAACAGCGG
The DNA here is from genome assembly GCF_003058365.1 of Halococcoides cellulosivorans. NCBI lineage: Archaea > Methanobacteriati > Methanobacteriota > Halobacteria > Halobacteriales > Haloarculaceae > Halococcoides > Halococcoides cellulosivorans. Next base: position 1,034,107 of record NZ_CP028858.1, read on the forward strand.
TGTATCTGGTGTCGCCAGTGTGAGAAAGTCTGTCCGAACGACACCATCCAGATCGTCATGGACGAAGACCGCAACGGCGAACAGTACAACCTCCACATTGGGCAGTGCATCTACTGTCGGCTGTGTGAGGAGGTCTGTCCGACCGAAGCGATCGTCCTCACCGAGAACTTCGAGTTCGTCGGTGACACCAAAGACGATCTGGCGTACGCCAAAGAGGAGTTGAAAAACGTCCCCTGGTACGAGAAGACCGACCCCGTCGCCGCGCGTGAACCCGACCGTGAGGCCTGGGTCGGAGAGGGTGACGGCGAGATCGATTATCAGTAGTCCCGATCCGTTCCGCGGCCCGTCTGACGAACCTATTTAGGGCCGGCCGTCGAACCGCCGACTATGACGGCACTCACGCTCGGCGTCGGAGTTCTGGCAGCGTTCGTCGGACTGGCGATGTTGCTCGGTCCCCAGTACGTCCTCCGGGCGAACGCAGCGGTGACCGGGGCCGACGAAACGGTCGCACTCGATGGCCTCGCCAACTACGTGTTCCGTGGGTTGGGCCTGTTGCTCGTGATCATCGGCGTCGGCCTGTCCTATTCGAGCGATCTCGTCGCGATGTGATCGCCGCCACGATCGAGTGAGTCGGCGCTGCCGGTCTGGACGAGTGGCGACCGGTATGGGCGCTTTTTGTCGTCGGCTGTCGTGGTCGTCGTATGCCACGTGTCGAGCACACGGGTCTACCCCGTCAAGGGCCTCGACGGGATCGCGTGCGACACCGCTCGGATCGACGAGTGGGGGATACTCGCGCACGATCGCCGCTACGTCCTGCTGGACGCGTCGGGTGAGATTCCCAACGGCAAGCGCACGGCGGCCATCCACCGCATCGAGAGCGCTTTCGATCCCGACGGGCACCGACTGACCGTCGAGACGCCGGCGGTCGACCGCCCCGAGACGGGCCCGTCGGTGATCAGCACGGCGACCCTGGAGGCCGTCGCTGACTGGTTCGACCTGTCCGTCGAGAGCGTGCGCCGACGCCTGCGAGCGAACGTCGAGGTCGCGGGGGTGCCCGCGTTCTGGGAGGGCCGCTTCGTCGGGCCCCTCGGGGTCGGTGTTCACGAGGCCGGCCACACGGCGTCGCCCGATCAGCCTCCGGCGAAACGAGCGCGCACCAGTAGAACGAAGTGGGCCCTGCACGGAACCCCGATATGGACGCAGTGGTGCTGGCCGGTGGCTTCGCCACCCGGCTCTGGCCGATCACTCGTGACCGCCCGAAGATGTTTCTTCCGATCGGTGACACGACAGTCGTCGATCGCATCTTCCGAGACCTCGAAGACGACGACCGCGTCGACGACGTCTACGTTTCGACCAACGAGGAGTTCGCGGACGATTTCCGCGAGCACCTGGCCGACTCGGAGTTCGAGAAGCCGGCCGTCTCCGTCGAGGACGCCAGCGCCGAGAGCGAGAAGTTCGGCGTCGTCGGCGCGCTCGGACAACTCGTCGACCGCGAAGGGATCGATTCGGACACGCTCGTCATCGCGGGCGACAACCTCATTAGCTTCGGCCTCTCGGAGTTCATCGATACCTTCGAAGAGAACGGCGATACCACGATCGCCGCCTACGACGTCGGTGACCTCGAACGCGCGACCCAGTACGGTGTGATCGACGTCGACGGCGATCGCGTCACGGAATTCCAGGAGAAGCCGGACGATCCGCCGAGCACGCTCGTCTCCATCGCGTGCTATGCGTTCACCGCCGAGACGCTCGGCCTGTTCGAGACGTATCTCTCCGGCGATAACAACCCCGACGAGCCGGGCTGGTTTATAACCTGGCTGATCGATCGTGAACCCGTGCGCGCCTTCCCGTTCGAGGGCGCGTGGTTCGACATCGGCACGCCCGACGGCTATCTCGACGCCGTGTCGTGGTATCTCGACGGTGGGACGCTCGTCCACCCCGACGCTCGCGTCGAGGACAGTGATCTGGGCGCGAACGTTCACGTGATGGAGGGCGCGACCGTGACGGACTCCACGCTCGAACGCTCGGTCGTGTTCCCGAACGCCACGCTTCGATCGTGTCAGATCTTCTCGTCGATCATCGATCAGAACACCCAACTCGAAGAAGTGACGCTGTCGAACGCCCAGATCGGGGCGTACACCTCGCTGGTTCAGGAACCGCCGGTGTCTGCGATCTGGGAGCAGAATCGCGATTCGCAGTAGGCATCGCGTCGTCGCCCGGCTTCGATCGACTGCCTACCGCAACGCGGCGTCGGTGGTCGCGCGCAGGCGGTCCGCGAGCGCGTCGTCGAGCGCCCCCGCGGGCAGTCGCCACGTCCAGTCGTCGCCACCCGCGGGGTCGTTGAGCCGACTCTCGGAGCCCAGATCGAGGAGGTCCTGAACGGGTGCGATCGCGAGCGCGGCGTCGGACTGCCAGACCGCTTCGAGTAGGTCCCAGACCGCGCGCTCGGCGTCGGTCGCGAGCGCGTACTCCAGACAGGAGCGCTGGCGGTCGTCGAGGCTCTCGACGTAGCCGCGTGCAGTGTTCGTGTCGTGCGTGGAAGTGTACGCGACGCTCCGTTCGGGATAGCCCGCGGGCTTGTGGCGATGCCGTTCGGCACACCAGTCCGCGTAGTGGGGCACACGCATCCCTGGGAATTCGAAGCGGTCGCGCAGGGTCGCGAGCGCGTCGTCCAGAAAGCCCAGATCCTCGACGATGAACGGCAACGCGCCGTGTTCGGCCCGGACGCGCTCGAAGAACGCTGCGCCGGGGCCCGCGCGCCACTCGCCCGCGGCGGGATCCGATTTCTCGGCGGGGATCGCCCAGAACGACTCGAACGCTTTGAAGTGATCGATGCGCACGCGATCCACCAGTGCGAGCAGGCGATCGAGTCGCGCGACCCACCAGTCGTACTCCGGCGCGAGCGCGTCCCAGTCGTAGACGGGCATGCCCCAGCGCTGGCCGTCGTCGCCGGGGTTGGGCGGGACGCCCGCGACCGCCGCGGGGTGGCCGTCCGCGCGGAGGTCGAACGCCTCGCGATGCGCCCAGACGTCCGCCGAGTCCCACGCGACGTAGATCGGCAGGTCACCGATCAGATCGATTCCGCGGTCGGCGGCGGCCGCACGGAACCGCTGCCACTGCTCGTCGAAGATCCACTGGACGAACGCGTGATAGGCGATCCGGTCGGCGCGCTCGGTGCGGATCGTCTCTATGGCGTCGGGATCGCGGCTCGCGAACTCCGCTGGCCAGTCGGCCCAGGGCTGGCCGTCGAACCGCTCGCGCAGCGTGACGAACAGCGAATAGTCGGCCAGCCACCCCGCTTCGCGCTCGCGGAACGCCTCGAAGGTCGCGCGTTCCTCGTCGGTCGCCCGGTCTCGAAACCCCTCGAAGGCTGCCTCCAGGCAGTCCTCGGTGAACGGGACGACGCGATCGTAGTCGACCCGATCGGTCCGGGGTGCGTCCGCGAGCGCGTCCGCCGACAGCCATCCCCGATCGACGAGATCGGTCAGATCGACGAACAACGGGTTGCCCGCGAACGTCGAGACCGACGCGTACGGCGAGTGGCCGTGGACGCCCTGGGTCGGATTGATCGGACAGACCTGCCAGACCGACTGATCGGCCCGGTCGAGCCAGTCGAGCACCGCGGTGGTCGCGCCCAGATCACCGATGCCGTGGGGGCCGGGCAGCGAACTCAAATGCAAGAAGATTCCACTCTCTCGATCGAGCGCCATGGACTGAGCAGTCGGGCCCCGCCCAAGAAGGCGGTGGTTGGCGTCTGGCACCCATCGAGTGCGTCAATTTGGTGCCCTCGAACGAACCCGTCAGATCCCCGCCGGAACCAACCGGTAAGTACACCCCCCTCTAATCGCCGGCCAAATGGTTCCGCACGTCCTCATGCTGGGCTGGGGGTTCCCCCCGAACGTGAGTGGTGGTCTCGACACGGCCGTCGGTGAACTGTTCGAGCAGTTCGACACTCGCGACGACGTGGCGATCGATCTGGTCCTCCCCGAGGAGTACGCCCCCGACCGCCCGCACGTCCACGGCGTGCCCACGGGCGAGGGCGACGTCCGCGAGCGGATCAACCGCCTCTCGGAGACGTTCGTCGATCGGGCGGCCGACGCCGACATCGTCCACACCCACGACTGGTTCGGCTACGGCCCCGGGTCACGCGCGCACGCCGCTCACGACATCGAGTGGGTGACGACCTACCACTCGCTGACGAGCGATCGGAATCGCGATCCGCCCGCCCGCGAACGCGAGACCGAACAGCGCATCGTCGATCAGGCCGATCACCTCGTCGCCGTCAGCGATCTGGTCCGCCGATCGATCGACGCCGAATACGGCGGCGAGTCGCACGTCATCCACAACGGCTTCTCCAGCGTCGAGGCGACGGGCCGGGATCTCAAAGCCGAGTTGGACGTCGCGGGCGACATGCTGTTTTTCGTCGGCCGGCACACCCACCAGAAAGGCATCGAACACCTCGTCTACGCGCTCGACCGGTTCGATCCCGGCGAGGTGACGCTCGTCGTCGGCGGGACGGGCCACCTGACCGACCGATTGAAAGCGTTCGTCGACCTGCTCGGTATCGAGGAGATGGTCGAGTTCGTGGGCTACGTGCCCGAACCCGACCTCGGGGATTACTACGCCAGCGCTGACGCGTTCGTCTCGCCGTCGCTGTCGGAACCGTTCGGTATCACGATCGTCGAATCGCTGTCGGTCGGGACGCGCGTCGTCGCGTGTGAGTCCGGCGCCGCCGAGGTGCTCCCCGAGGGCTGTCTGACCGAGGTCGACCCCCACTCACGCTCGATCGCGCGTGGGATCCGCGAGGCGCTCGATGCGGGTCCGCTCCCGGCATACGACCCACGCGGCTGGGACACCGTGGCCGACGAACACGTGGAGTTCTACCGCTCGATTTTGGCGGACTGACCCGCCCTCGACTCGTCGTCGCACAAGACGCGTACGTCGGTCACGGGTTCGGGGTGGACCACCCGGAAGCCAGTCTCCGTCGGCGTCACGCCCATGCGTTCCGGCCGGGCCCGTGCCGACCCGTACGTGCTCTGCTCGCTCATGCCCTCGTAGGGACTGTCAGCGACGCCGTCGGTCGCTCCGTCGTAGGGGCTGTCGCCGCGCGGGGGCGCATCGCTGATCCCCTCGTACGGGCTGTCGTCGCGCGGGCCTTCGCTGCCGTCGTAGGGGCTCTCGCCCGGCCGATGCGACGTCGGTTCGTCCTCGTCGGCCTCCGGCGGGAGGTAGACCCGCTCGCCCGATGCGGACTCGACGACGACCGCTGCGGACCGACTGCCTGCGACCCGAACGATCGTGCGGTCGTCGTCGATCTCGGTCGTGATCGTCACCGATTGCGTGCTCATGGAGATCCTTTCACCTCGACGGTCGTAAGGTTGAGCTTATCCGAAGGAAAAAGACCACCCCGCCCTCTGGTTCGAGTAGATGCACCATCCCGGACCACCGCGATTCATCGCTGCGGGCGAGACGATCGACCTCGCCCCACGCGATCCCGATCCCGACGCGACCTATCGCTGGTCGCTGACGACGCCCGACGACTCGGCGGTCAGCGTCGGCACCGACCCGGTCGAACAGTTCACGCCCGACGTCTCGGGGACCTACGTCGCCCACCTCGACGCCCCCGACGGCACGCACGATCAGACGATCCACGTCTTCGGCCCCGAGGCCAGTACGGGCCTCGTCGAGGGCGAACGGTCGGGCGAGTCCGGATCGCCTGCCTACAGCGCCCCCGAAGCGGCCGATCGTGACCCCGGCGGTCGTCCGCGCGTTCACCTCGACGGGCACGTCGAGGACGACCGGGTCGTCGTCCACGCCGCGGCGCTGCCCAACCCCGCGGGCGAGGAGTCGCCCGCCGACCTCGACGTGGCCTTCCTCGTCGACGATCGCGATTCGATCGACCGCCGCCTCCTCGACGTCGACGGGCGCGAGATAGCGATTCCGATCGCCGCGATCGACGACCGCGTGCGGATCTCCGCCAGCGCAGTCGGCGGCGCTGGCTACAGCGTCCCCGATGCGATCGAGATCGAGGTGTCGGACGAGGCGGTCACGATCGACCGGCCGTACGACCCGCCCGAGTGGGCCGTCGACGCCCAGATCTACGAGATCTACGTCCGGACGTTCCCGGGCCAGGACGCCGCCGCGGACGGCGAGGGCCACGCGGCGGGCGAGCGGTCGGTGTTCGACGCGATCGTCGATCGACTCGACTACATCCAGTCGCTCGGCGTCGACACCCTCTGGCTCACGCCCGTCCTGGAGAACGACCACGCGCCCCACGGCTACAACATCACGGACTTCTTCGCGATCGCCGAGGATCTGGGCACGCGCGAGGACTACGAGCGCCTGATCGAGGCGGCCCACGAGCGCGATCTGCGCGTCCTGTTCGACCTGGTCTGCAATCACACCGCGCGCGATCACCCGTACTATCAGGCCGCCGTCGGCGACCCCGACAGCGCCCACCACGAGTTTTACGAGTGGCGTGGGCCGGGCGAGCCAGAGACGTACTTCGACTGGGAGTACATCGCGAACGTCGACTTCTCGAAGCTGCGCGTCCGCAGACACATGCTCGACGCGGTCGACGAGTGGGCGCCGCTGGTCGATGGCTTCCGCATCGACATGGCGTGGGCGGTGCCCGATTCGTTCTGGAAGGAGGTCCACGACCGGGTGAAAGCACTCGATGCGGAGTTTCTCCTCCTGGACGAGACGATCCCGTACATCCCGGACTTCCAGGACGGCTGTTTCGACATGCACTTCGACTCGACGACCTACGCCGCGCTCCGGCGGGTGGGCAACGGCGAGGACGCTGATGCCCTTCTGGGGGCGATCGACGAGCGCGCGGAGATCGGGTTCCCGCCGCACGCGGGGTTCATGCTGTACGCCGAGAACCACGACGAGTCCCGCTACATCGTCGACTGTGGCCGCGAGTCCGCGATGGCGGCGGCGGGCGCGTTGTTCACCTTGCCCGGGTCGCCACTGCTGTATGCCGGCCAGGAGTTCGGCCAGCGCGGCAAGCGCGACGATCTGGCGTGGGCTCACGCCGACGAACCGCTGCGGGAGTTCGTCCGGTCGCTGGCCGACGTTCGGAGCACCGATCCTGCCCTGTCGGCGCGGGCGGACTGCCGGCGCGTCGCGTACACCGTCGCGGACGGCTGGCCGGACCGGGTCACCGCGTTCGCCCGTGTCACCGACGACGCGGCCAGTGTCGTCGTGCTCAACTTCGGTGAGGACGCGGCGACGGTGACGGTCCCGGCGGCCGCCAGCGACCACGATGCGGTCACCGACGAGCGGATCGGAACGCCCGACGGGCTGGTCGTCGAGCGGGTCGCGGTCCTGCCCGCCGATCGATCCCGCCTCGACTGAGACAATATCCGCGTCGGTCGGGGGTTTATTGCCTGGCTTGCGCTTGAGTCAGGTATGCGGCTGACGACGGCCCTCAACGAATACAAGCGGTCCCGGCACGACCGGTTCCCCGAGGAATCGCGGACCACCCGGGGATCGTTCTCGGGGTTCGACGACCGACTGGTCCACGTCGACCCCCACGGCTCGATCCGGGACTACTCCTCCCCGCTGTCGGGGCTGTACGGGATCGATCGCTCACAGCTCGGCATCGAGACGGCGGACGGCGTCCACTGGTTTGCCGACCTGGACACCATCCGCCAGCACTACTATCGCGACACCCGACTGGTCGAGACCGAGTACGACGCCGGATCGTACACCGTCCACCAGTACGATCTGACGCTCGGGCGGGCCCACGTCACCCACGTCGAACTCCGGGGGTCGGTCCCGCCAGACGCCCGCCTGGTCGCGTTCGTCACGATGGCGCCCGAAGGCAAGGAAGGCGGTGTCGGCGCGCTGATCCACGACGACGGCGGGCCGGGCGGCACGCAGGCCCTGGAGGTGTATCACCGGACCGAACACGACTATCTCGCGGCGTCGACGGGGCTGGATTCGGTCCGCGGGCAACGCCCCGAGCAGTTCGACGAACTGCTCGACGACGACCCCGTCGAGTTCCCGCGCGGTGACGACATTCGCACCTACGACCAGACCCGTCTGACCGGCGATTTCGTCGTGACCGCGCCGCTCGAACGCGCCGGGCGTGGCTCGCGGACGACGCTCGTGAGTCAACTCTCCGATCACGGCGAGATCACGCGCGGCACTGCGCTCGCAGACCTTCGCCGGTGTGCGATCGATCACGACAGCGCCGAGTCGCTCCGGGCCGCCGCGCGCGACCGGACGGTCGTCTCCGTCCCGGAGTCCGTCCCGCGCTCTGATCTCGTCCGGTCGGACGTCCGCGTGCTCGATCTGCTGAGCGTGCGCTCTGGCGGGCACATCGCCGCCCCCGAGTTCGACACCTTTTTCGCGAACTCCGGGGGGTATGGCTACGTCTGGTTCCGCGACGACGCCGCCGTCGCGACGCACCTCCTCGCGGCGGGCGATCGGTTCGGCCTGGCGGTCACCGGCGCGGCCGAGCGCAGCGCGAAATTCCACTGTCGGAATCAGTTGCCCGACGGCACCTGGCCCCACCGCGTCTGGGCGGTCGACGGGTCGCTCGCGCCGGGGTGGGCCAACGCCAACGTCGAGCGTAACGACGACTCCGTCGAATATCAGGCCGACCAGACCGCGTCGGTCACGGCCTTCCTCGCGACCGTCCTCGACGAGCGCCACGGCCACCTCGACGAGTCGCTGACCGTCGACATTCGCGAGACGATCGTCGACGCCGTCGACGCCATCGAGCGCGACCTCGCAGACAACGGCCTGCCCGCGCCGTGTCAGAACGTCTGGGAGGACTCGGTCGGGCAGTTCTGTCACACCGCCGCCGAGACGCTGCGCGCGCTCTCGCTGGTCGCGGACGCGCCGATCCGCCAGCCGATGCGCGAGCGCGCGCTCACCATCGCCGAGACCGTCCTCGAAGGGATCGACCAGCTGTGGGATCCCGATCGGGAGGCGTACGTGATGGCGTTGATCGACGGAGAGCCCGACGGCCGGATCGACGCCGCGAGCGTCGCGCTCGTCGAGGCCGTCCTCGCGTACGACGCCGTCGAGGGCACGATCGTCGACCAGCGGCTCCTCGATCGCCTCCGCTCGCACGTCGAGACGGTGATCGAGACGCTGTATCGCGACCCCGACGGGCCTGTCGAGGGCCTCGTCCGCTACGAGGACGACCGCTGGCGACGCGCCGAGCAGACGGAGCCGAAGATCTGGTCGGTCGCGACGGCCTGGGCCGCGCTCGCGAGTGCCCGCCTGGGGACGGCGTTCGAACAGCGCGACGCCGACGGGAGTGGCCTGCTGGAGCGGGCGGGCGAACTGTACGCACTGCTCGGTCCGGACGGGCCGTTGACCACCGACGCGGGCTATCTTGCCGAGCAGGTCTTCGACGACGGCACCCCCGACAGCGCGAGTCCGCTGGGCTGGTCGCACGCGCTCCGTCTGCACACGACTGCCGTGCTCGATGCAGCGGACGCACTCCCCTCGACCGCCGAGATCGAAGGCCCCGCCGAGCGCCCGACGTGGACGACCGGCGAGAAGTTCGGCGTGCTGACGGCCGCCGACCACGAGGTCGACGACCCGTCGCGCGTGTGGGCGACGCTCACGCGCGGTGCGGTCACCGAGGTCCGGTTCCCGCGGGTCGATCTGATGAACCTCCGGACGCTCGACTTTCTCGTTCGATCGGTCGACGACGAGTCGACGATCCGGACCCACCGCGAGACGCGTCGGGCCGACGACGACCTCGACCGCCAGGTCGAACCGCGCGCCGACGACTCGCTGCGGTTCGCGCACGTCTTCGAGACGACGCCCGACGCCAACCACGACTGGACGCTCACCGTCGAGTACGCCACCGATCCCGCCCACGACGCGCTGGTCGCCGCCCTCGACTTCGAGGCTCACGACGGCGGCGACTACGAGGTGTACGCCGTCGCAGACGTCGCGCTCACGAACTCCGCGGCCGCCGATCGCGGCATTCGACTCGGATCGAAGGGCCAGCGTCATCTCGCGGCCCGGGATCCGACGGCCTACACCGCCGACGCCGACGAGCCACTGCTCGCTGACGAGGACGGCGAAGCCTACTCCGCCGCGGTCGCGATGGCCTCCCGGAGTCGGTTCGACTGGGCGACCGTCGCCGCGGCGGGCAGCGAGGAGTTGCGCGCGCTGTTCCGCGACGGGCAGGTGCCCGAGACCCGGACCGCCGTCGACGGCGCGAACGTCGTCTTGCTCGGCCGCGTCGGGACCGGCACGGCGGTCGCGGAGTCGATCGCGCTGGGCTTCGCGCGCCACGCCGACACCGCCGCGGCGCTCGGCGCGGCGACCGGCGCGCTCGATCGGGGGTACGACACCGTCGTCGACGCCTACGACGCCACGTGGGCCGAGCGACTCGACGGCGTCACCCTGCCCGATTCGGTCGCTGACGATCCCGATCTCGCCGCCCAGTATCGGACCGCGCTGATGTGTCTGCACGCCGTCGGGGACAAGACGTTCGCGGGCGCGTCGATCGCCTCGCCGTCGGTGCCCTGGGGCGTCGCCGTCACCGCCGACGAACCACGGGGGTACGGCTACAACTTCGTCTGGTCGCGCGACCTCTATCAGGTGTTCTCGGTGTTCGAGACGGTCGGCGCGCTCGACGTCGCCCGCTCACAGCTCGAATACATCTACGAGTACCAGCAATCCGAGACCGGATTCATCCCACAGAACACCTACGTCAACGGCATCACGCGGTGGGGCGGCGAGCAGATGGACAACATCTCCTTCCCGCAGGTGATGGCCTATCAACTCTCCGAGGCTGGCATCGGGTTCGACGACGCCGACTATTCGTTCGAGAACGTGCGCCGATCGGCGAACTACGTCGCGCTCAACGGCCCGGAGACCGCCCAGGAGCGCTGGGAAGAGGAGGCTGGCTTCTCGCCCTCGTCGATCGCGACCGAGATCGCGGGGCTGGTTTGTGCGAGTCACCTCGCCGAGACGACCGATCGGAACGCCGACGCGCTGGTCTGGCTCGCCGTCGCCGACCACTGGGCCGAGCGTGTCGAGGAGTGGACCGCGACCACGACCGGCAGCGACCATCACCGTGAGACGCCCTATTACGTCCGGGTCACCCGCGACGGCGACCCCGACGCGGGTCACCTCCGGACGCTCGCCAACGACGGCCCGACGCTCGACGAGCGCGACGTGATCGACGCGGGCTTTCTCGAACTCACGCGGTTGGGCATCCGCCCCGCCGACCACCCCGTCGTCGAGAACTCCGTCGCGGAGGTCGACGCGACCATCCGGGTCGACGTCGACGACGCCGCCGCGTTCTATCGGTACAACGGCGACGGCTACGGCGAGCGCGAGCGCGGCGACAAAGGCGGGCCCTGGTCGCCCGAGCACTCGGGCAAGGGCCGGCTCTGGCCGTTGCTCACCGGCGAGCGCGGCGAGTACGAACTCCTCGCCGACGACCCCGACATCGGAGCCGCGGACTGCCTGCGCGCGATCGAGCAGTTCGCCAATTCGGGGCGGATGATCGCCGAGCAGGTCTGGGATCGCGAAGTCGCGACCGACTACAACTGGGAATTCGGCGAGGGCACCGGGTCGGCGACGCCGCTCGCGTGGTCGATGGCCCAGTTCGTCCGCCTGGCCCACGGTGTCAGCGCGGGCGAACCCGTCGAGACGCCCGCGATCGTCCGCGAGCGCTATCGGGACGGCCGGTTCGCGACCGACGACCCGATCGAGGCCGCCGACGGCGGTCGCGATGGCCCCTCGCTCCGGGTCGACGTGCGCCACCAGGGCAACGACCTCGTGGTCTCGGGCGAGACCGACGGCGCTCGCGTCGCCGTCACGACGCCCGTCGGGAGTCAGAGTTTCGCCGTCGCAGACGGGACCTTCGAGGGCACGGTCCCGGTCGATCCCGGCGAGAACCAGGTGATCGTCGCCGCCGCGAGCGAGGACGATCTCACCGCGGCCACGACGACCGTCGAGCGCTTCCGTTTGTAGGGGTCTGTTATTCGCCGGTCTGCCTGGCGACGATCGCCAGGCCGACCCGCCAGGGGCCGAGCAGCGCGAGGCCGACGCCCGTCGCGACCAGCGCGAAGGAGAGCGCGACGTTGCCGGGGAAGAACTGCGTCGAGCGGAGCGCGAGTGCGATGAGGACCGCGACGACCCACGCGAGCACGGTCCGGCCCGCGACGCTGGGGAGCGACTCGGCCCAGCCAGGAGCGTACGCTCGCGTGGCGAGCGCGGCGAGCGTCCAGCCGGTGAGAAAGCTGATCGCCGTCATCGCGATGTCTCCGCCCTGTGCGACGGGGTCCTCGCCGTGGCCCATCGTCGCGCCAAGGACGACGAACAGCGTAACGAGCGTGAGGTCGCCCGACGCGGCGATGGCGGTGAGTCGGGTGCGTGCGACGTGGTTCGAGAGGAATGGCATTGGCGGTGGTGAGGGGGAGAGGGTCTTGAGGGGACGGATATCGGCTGTGAAGAGGAACTGGCGGTGATTGGCACCCGGTGCGTCCGAGAATTTATCCCCGTCTTTCGAGTGAGCAATCCCTGACCGACTGGCTACTCGTCGTCTTCGGGCGAGGCGGCCAGCGCTTCGTACAACTCTGGGTTCGCCTCGACGTCTTTCGCCATCTCTATTTCAGCGTCCCAGTTCATTCTTGATCTCCATTTATACTGGCGAGATTTAGAGTCTTGGATCGGGAGTATCGGGTTACTCTAGTTGCCCTTTAAGAATCAATTTCGTCGCTGTGCCGTTTGAAAAATCGAATGAAGTGGGCCAACGCGGATTTGAACCAGAGGAAGACGGTTGTGCTCGCTCGCGGTGCTCGCTGCGCGCACTGCGACTTCCAGGGCTCAAACCCGCTCGGCCCATTCACCATTGCGACGGACTCGTCGCTATCGTTCCTCGTTGCGACGCGGCAGGAGAATGGGCCAACGCGGATTTGAACCGCGGACCTCCCGGTTATCAGCCGAGCGCTCAACCTAACTGAGCTATTGGCCCGTGCGAGCGCATTTCTTCGTATTGTAGGGGATCGTTTAAGCGTTGTCTTTCGGTCGCCGTCCGGCGATCACTCGTCGTCGAAGTCGATCGGCGTGGCGTCGTCCGGATCGAACTCGTCGTCGCTGTCGGGGCCGCCAGCGCCGGACGGCCCCGGGCCGGGCCCTGGACCGGGACCGCCAGGCCCCGGACCGCCCGGACCCGGGCCGGGACCCGGACCCCCGGGGCCGCCCGGGTTCCCGCCGGGGACGCCGCCGACGTAGATCTGCCCGGAGAGCAACCCGTCGAGTTCCCGATCGATGTACGGACTCACGACGTAGGTCTGGAGCACCGAGCGGATGGGCCCGCGGGTGATCGGGATCACCAGCAGGAAGCCCAGCGCGTCGGTGACGACACCCGGCGTGAGCAAAAAGGCCGCCGCGACGAGCAAGAGTGCGCCGTCGAAGACCTGCTCGGCGGGCAACTCCCCGCGCTGGAGGCGATCGCGCAGCTTTCGGATCGTGTACCGCCCCTCCGCGCGCACGAGGAGCATGCCGATCAGCCCCGTGAGCACGACGAGCAACACCGTCGGGGCGAACCCGATCCGGGTCGCGATCGGCACGAGGAGGAGTGCGTCGATCAGCGGGATCAGCAGGACTGACGCGTAGGCCCAGCGCATCGATCGATCCTATCGGGGCCGTCCTGAAACACCTTTCGAGCGATTCGACGACCCGACGAGTTTAGGGACCACGCCGTCCGAGGGCGCGCGTGATCGGGATTCTCGCCAGCGAACGCGATCCGGCCTCACTCGCCATCCGGGACGCGCTCGACACGCTTCTCGACTGGACGACCGTCGACGACTATCGCCGCTCCGCGGACGGCCAGTTCGCCATGCGCACCGTCGATGAGTTGCATCTCCACGTCGAGCACCCCGAGGACGCCTTCCCACCCATCGATCGGTTGCTCGTCGTCTCGAAACACGCCGGCGAGACGGGGCGATTGCTCACCGCGCACCCGCCGGGCAACGTCGCGAGCGCAGACCACGGGGGCGACCCCGCGACGCTCCCGCCCGCCGATCCCCGGGGCCTCGACGCGATTCAGACGACGCTCAGCGAGCACGCGCCCGAGGCCTACGAGGTGGGCATGGAGTGCACTCACCACGGCCCGACCGCGGTGAGCGTGCCGATCACGTTCGTCGAGATCGGCAGCGACGAGGCCGCGTGGGCCGACGACGAGGCCGCCCGGGCGGTCGCCCGCGCGATCGCGGCGCTGCCCGAGGCCCTCGACGCCGTCGCCACCGATCGCGCGATCGCGGGCTTCGGCGGCGGGCACTACGTCCCTCGCTTCGAGCGCATCCAGCGCGAGACCGACTGGTCGGTCGGCCACGTCGCGGCGGACTGGACGCTCGACGACGGGGAGGTGACGCCCGCCGTGATCGAACGCGTCGTCGCGGCTTCGGACGCACGGTGTGCGGTGATCGATGGCGATCGACCCGCCGTGCGCGAGGTGCTGGCAGCGACGGACACCCGTGTCGTCGGCGAGACCTGGCTCCGGGCCGCCGACGGCGTCGCGCTCGACCGGATCGACGCGCTCGAAGACGCCCTCGGTTCGATCGACGACGGCCTCCTGGTTGGCGACCTGGCGGCGACCGCTCCCGACTGGTCGGTCGAACGGATTCCCGACGCCCTGCTCGCACTCGCGCGGTCGATCGATCGCGCGGCGACCGATCGTGTCCTTCGTGAACACTGCGTCGCCGTTGCACGCGAGGCCGACACACCGACCGGCCGGGTTGCGGTCGGGCCGGCGGGCCTGCCCATCGATCCGTTGCTGGACATCGTCGACCGTGAGGCCCACGTTCGCCGCGCGGACGGGGTCGTCGTGATCGAACGCCGTGTGTTCGACCCCGAGGCGGCCCACGCGATGGGCGTCCCAGAGGGCCCGACCTTCGGCCGCCTCGCGAACGGGGAACGGGTGACCGTCGACGACGAGGTGATCGATCCGGACGCCGTCCACCGGATCGAGACCACTCGAATCGACCTGATGTCGTGATCGGGAAGTCCCCGAATCGAACGGTCACGATCCGGATATTATTTTCGGAGGGATCTTGATTTCTCGGCCCTCGGCGCTGAAACAGAGGGTTTCCTCCAGGATGGAGTCCGTCAGACGTTCGTCACACGAAGGCAAAGAATAATAATGGTAGGACCGCAATGTGGGTTTAAATATGGACTCGATCATCGACGACGCGATGGACGACGCCGAGGAGTCGGCGGAACCGACCGACGATCCGCCTGTCGAGACGACGACCGACGACTCGACGAGCGACGAGATGCCGTCCTCGGGCATGATGACCGACGACGAACTCCAGGACGTCGTCGGTGAACTCGAAACCCAGATCACCGTGATCGGGGCCGGCGGGGCCGGCGGGAACACCGTCACGCGGATGATGCAGGAGGGCATCCACGGTGCGAAACTCGTCGCCGCCAACACCGACGCCCAGCACCTGGCCGACGAGGTGCGCGCGGACTCGAAGATCCTCATCGGGCGCAAGCGCACCGGCGGGCGCGGCGCTGGCTCGGTCCCGAAGATCGGTGAGGAGGCCGCCCAGGAGAACATCGAGGACATCACTCAGTCGATCGATGGCTCCGATATGGTGTTCGTGACGGCGGGGCTGGGCGGCGGCACCGGCACCGGCGCCGCGCCCGTCATCGCCCAGGCCGCTCAGGAACAGGGCGCGCTCACGATTTCGATCGTGACGATCCCGTTCACCGCGGAGGGCGAGCGCCGCCGGGCGAACGCCGACGCCGGCCTGGAGCGTCTCCGCTCGGTCTCCGATACCGTCATCGTCGTCCCGAACGACCGCCTGCTCGATTACGCGCCGTCGATGCCGCTGCAGGACGCGTTCAAGATCTGCGATCGCGTGCTCATGCGGTCGGTCAAGGGCATGACCGAACTGATCACGATGCCCGGTCTGGTCAACGTCGACTTCGCCGACGTCCGGACGATCATGGAGAACGGTGGCGTCGCGATGATCGGCCTCGGGGAGAGTGATTCGGAGAACAAGGCCCAGGACTCGATTCGGTCGGCGCTCCGATCACCCCTGCTCGACGTGGAGTTCGACGGCGCGAACAGCGCGCTCGTCAACGTCGTCGGTGGCCCCGACATGTCGATCGAAGAGGCCGAAGGCGTCGTCGAGGAGATCTACGACCGGATCGACCCCGATGCGCGCATCATCTGGGGCGCGTCGATCAACCAGGACTTCGAGGGCAAGATGGAGACGATGATCGTCGTCACCGGTGTCGAGTCCCCGCAGATCTACGGCCAGAGCGAACAGGCCGACGAAGAGGCCGCCACGCAGGTTGCCGACGATATCGACTACGTGGAATAGTGACTCGATTTTTAATCGAGGTGGAGTAGAGACGCGATCTTCGATCGCGGTGAAATTGTGACGCGATTTAATTGCTGAGTATACTGACTCGATCTCTGTCTGTTGCCGACGACTATTTCTCACATCGTGGTCTACTCGAATTATGGTCGACGCTCGGACTCTCCGGTCCTGGCGAGCGGTCGGCGTCCTCGCGTTCGCAATCGCTCTCGTCGTCGCGAGCGGGCCGGCCCCGGCGATGGGTCGAACTGCGAACACCACCGGGCCGCCAGCGATCGCGGACGCTCCACCGACCGATCCCGACGGAGACGGCCTGTACGAGGATCTGAACGGCAACGGCCACTGGGGATTTCCGGACGTCAACCTCCTCTTCCAGCACACCGACGATCCACGCGTCGTCGATCACACCGCGGCGTACGACTTCGACGGCGACGGACAGGTCGATATGCAGGACGTCCTCGCGCTGTTCGAACACGACCGTCTCGTCGCACGGGCCACACTCGATCCCGCGGGGTCGGTCACTCCGGGCACGACGGTCACGCTCGACGGCAGGAACTCGACTGCCTCGACCAGTATCGACGCCTACACCTGGCGGGTGAACGGGTCCCGCGTGGGAGCGGGCGAGACCGCGACGATCGAGGTCACCGATCCCGGTCCGAAGCGGGTGACGCTTACGGTCCGTGATGCCGACGGGCGGACGGCAACGACCACCGAGACCATCACGGTGCGATCGGCCGACCAGCGCGTGATCGGCTACTATCGATCGTGGTCGCGATACCAGCGCGACTACCGGCCCGCGGACGTGCCGCTCGATCGGGTGACCCACCTGAACTACGCCTTTCTCGACGTCCGATCGAACGGGACGGTCGTGCTGGGCGATTCCTGGGGCGACCGGCAGAACCTCAGGGCGTTCCGCAATCGGAGTCGTGCCCACCCCGAGACGACGATGCTGCTCTCGATCGGCGGGTGGAGCTATTCCGAGGCGTTCTCCGATGCGGCGATGACGCCCGAACGCCGCGAGCGGTTCGCTGAGTCTGCGGTCCGCATCATGCGCACCTACGAGTTCGACGGCATCGACGTCGACTGGGAGTACCCCGGCGGCGGTGGCGCGCCAGGTAACACCGTCCGCCCCGACGACGCCCACAACTTCACGCTGTTGATGGAAACGCTCGACGAGCACCTCGAACGCGCGGGCGAGGCCGACGGGCGTGAGTACACCACGTCGATCGCCGTCTCGGCCGATCCCGAGAAAGTCGACCGACTCGAATGGGATCGCCTCGAAGCTCACGTCGATCTGGTGAATCTGATGACCTACGACTACGGCGGACCTTGGAGTGAGACCACCGGGCATAACGCCCCGCTCGACCGACCGGAGACCGCGGCGGTCGACAGCGTGAGCGAGGCGACGCGCTCGTTCGCAGACACCGGGTACCCCATGGAGCGCGTTCAGGTGGGCGTCCCGTTCTACGGGCGTGGGTTCGCGGGCGTCGAGAACGGTACGGCCCACGTCGGCCAGGCGTTTTCGGGAACGCCCGACGGCACCTACGGGACGAGCGGGGTCTACACCGCACGCGATATCGAACAGCGACTCAACGACTCTGCGGCCGGGTACCGATTTCACGAGGCGGCCGCCGCGCCGACGCTCTATCTTCCCGACCGGGAGATACTGATCAGCTACGAGAACGAGCGCTCGATTCGTGCGAAAGCTCGCTTCGCCCGCCGGTCGGGAACGGGCGGGGTGATGGTCTGGGCGCTCGGACAGGATCCGCGGGCGCGACTGCTCGCGGCGATCCGGGCGGCGCTCACCACGTCAGATCGTCCTTCCACAGCATACAAATAAGCGCGCGGTGTGGACATGGTATGGAGATTCCGACAGAGCTCAGTTCGTACATTCGGGTGCTCAAGCTGGCGAGCACACCGTCCTGGGAGGAGTTCTCACAGGTCGCGAAGATCGCCGGCGCGGGCATCCTCCTGGTCGGGATGATCGGATTCCTGATCTTCGCGATCATGTCGTTTATCCCCGGGGCCTAAGATGTCGATCTACGCAGTCAAGACCACGGCCAGTCAGGAACAGACCGTCGCGGACATGATCATGAACCGCGAGGAAGAAACCATCCACGCCGCGCTCGCACCGGACTCGCTGACCTCCTACGTCATGGTCGAGGCCGACGAGTCGGCGGTCTTCGAGCGCATCAGCGACGAGATCCCCCACATGCGCGGGGTCGTCCCCGGCGAGTCCGGACTCGGTGAGGTCGAACACTTCCTCTCACCGAAACCCGACGTCGAGGGCATTGCCGAAGGCGACATCGTCGAGTTGATCGCCGGGCCGTTCAAAGGCGAGAAAGCACAGGTCCAGCGCATCGACGAGAGCAAAGACCAGGTGACCGTCGAACTCTACGAGGCGACGGTCCCGATTCCGGTGACGGTGCGTGGCGATCAGATTCGCGTGCTCGACTCGGACGAACGCTGAAGCAGTCTGTTATTCGTCGGTCGTTTCGGCATCCTCGTCAGCTTCGGTGTCCTCGCTGACGGCGACCTGGGCCGGTCGGAGGACGGTCCCGGCCATGACATAGCCCGCCCGATGGACTTCTGCGACCGTTCCGCCGGGCTGATCGGCGTCGATCGTCGCGAGCACTTCGTGGCGCTCGGGGTCGACCGCGTCGCCGGGTACGGGATCGACGCGCTCGACGCCTTCCGACTCGAAGACCTGATCGAACTGCCGGAGGGTGGATTCGAGCCCGGATTCGAGGTCGTCGCCGTGATCGAGCGCGCGCTGGAGGTTGTCGCGGACGTCGAGCAAACGCTCCACCAGGTCGCGGGTCGCGCGCTCACGATACTGCTCTTTGTCGCGTTTGGCGCGCTTTTTGTAGTTCTGGAAGTCGGCTTTCGTGTGTTTCAGTGCGGACTCCAGGTCGTCGATGCGCTCCTCGCGGTCCGCGAGTTCGGCGTCACGATCCGCGACGGTCTCGCGGAGGTCGACGATCTCTGCGGCGACGTCCGTGGGGTCGCGCTCGTCGAGGTCGGCGGCGAGTTCCTCGATCTGATCGTCGCGCTCCTGGCTGTCGTCTGGCTCGGTCGCCTCGTCGGCGTCTGCCGGCTCACTGTCGTCGTCCGCTGGCTGGTCCTCGGGCGTTACTGACTCCTGATCGGTCATACACGAAGTGAGCCGCTTTGGGCTCAAAAGGGTTGAGAAAGCGCGCGGTGTCGGCCCTGCCGGCCTGTCGTTCAGTACGTCCGCGCGAAGTACGCCGTCCGTGCGGCCGGCTCACCACAGATCGCACACTCCTCGTGAATCGGGTCGTCCTCGAAGGGCACCATCACGATCTCGGCGGCGACGGCGTCTTTGATCGGCGCCTCACAGGCCTCGTCACCACACCAGCCCGCCTCGACGTAGCCGCCGTGCTGGCCGATCGTGCCCAGGATCTCTTCGCGGGAGTCGGCCTCGCGGATCGCGCCGTCCAGGGTCTGTTCGGCGGCGGCGTACAGTTTGGCGTACACCTCGTCGAGGTGGTCGTCGACGGTGTCGCTGATTCCTGCGCGCTCGACACTGATTTGTTCGCCGTCGGGCCGGTGGACGAGTGTCGCGCTTTCCTCCTCGACCTCGTTCGGTCCGACCTCGATACGTAGCGGGACGCCCTTGAGCTCCCACTCGTTGTACTTGAATCCCGGATTGCGGTTGTCGCGGTCGTCCAGTCCGACCCGGAGGCCTGCGCTATCGAGGTCTGCAGCGATCTCATCGGCGTATTCGAGGACGTGCTCTTTCGAGTCGGCGTCCCAGATCGGAACGATCACGACCTGTTCGGGCGCGAGCGTCGGCGGGAGGACGAGCCCCTGCTCGTCGCTGTGGAGCATGACGAGCGCGCCGATCGCTCGCCACGAGAGTCCCCACGAGGTGGTGTGGGCGACACAGTCGTCCTCGTCTTCGTCGGCGTAGGTGATGTCGAACGCCTCCGCGAAGGAGGTTCCGAGATAGTGCGAGGTCGCGGCCTGGACCGACTTACCGTCGGGCATCAGCGTCTCGACGGTCGTCGTCATCTCCGCGCCGGGGAATTTGTCGTGGTCGGGCTTGCGCCCCGTCAGCGCGGGCATCGCGAGGACGTCCTCGTACAGCCGTTCGTACTGATCCAGCCGTGTCATCGTCTCCTCGCGGGCCGACTGCTCGTCGCGGTGGGCGGTGTGGCCTTCCTGCCAGAGGAACTCCTTGGTCCGGAAAAACGGCTTCGTCTCGGTGGCTTCCCACCGGACGACCGAACACCACTGGTTGAGCCGCATCGGCAGGTCCCGATGCGAGCGGATCCAGTCGGCCATGAAGGGGGCGATGATCGACTCGCTGGTCGGGCGGACCGCCAGTCGCTCGTCGAGTTCCTCGTGGCCGCCGTGGGTGGTCCAGGCCACCTCGGGGTCGAACCCCTCGACGATGTCCTTTTCGCGTTCGAGAAAGCTCTCGGGGATGAACATCGGGAAGTAGGTGTTCTGGACGCCCGTCGCCTTGAACTCGGCGTCGAGGTGGTCCTGAATGCCCTCCCAGATGGCGTAGCCACGCGGGCGTGTGACGATGAACCCACCCATCGGCGCGTAGTCAGCGAGTTCGGCTTTCTGGACGACTTCGGCGTACCAGTCGCCCGTCGCGTGGGACTTCGATTCGGTGATCCCCAGGTCCTGTTCGCTCATACGGGCACCAGCCAGGCGGCGTTGAAACCGTCTCCGATTTCGACGGGGGAGTCGTTTCAAAACCAGAAGTCGATCGCCCTGCTTTTACATACGGGGGCCCCTATGTCACGAAGTACCATGCACGTGTCGGGGGACGATCGATCGGCGACCGAGGTGACACAGACCCGAGTGCTGGTCGTCGACGACGATCCGACGGTCGTGGATCTGGCGAGTCAGTACCTCGAACACGACCTCGTGGACGTCTCGATCACGGTCGAGACCGACCCCCAGGCGGCGATCGAGCGGATCCGGACCGGCGCGATCGACTGTGTGATCTGTGATTACAGCATGCCGACCGTCGACGGACTGGACGTTCTCGACGTCGTCGAGCGCGAGGCTCCGGGGACGGCGTTCGTGTTGTTCACCGGCTCGCCCGACGAGGCCGTCTACGACCGCATCGACGACGAGAGCGTCGATCGGTTCATCCGCAAGGGTGAGGCGGACGCGTTCGGTCGCCTCGCTACGGCGGTCGAGGAGTTGCGGTAAGTGGGCGCGGTCCAACAGGTAGTCGGAGGTCGGGGTTCTGGGCGGCCGCTCAGTTCGTGACGGCGTCGCGGATGTCGTCGGCCAGTTGGGTGTACTGGTCTGGTCCCTCACCCTTCCGGACGTAGCCCGTCGGAGATTCGTCGTCGAGTTCCTGGCGAATATCGCGGGCGTCGCGGCCCGTAAACAGGAAAAACGGCATCGACGCGTCGCGATCGCGGATCGCTTCGAGGAGGTCGGTCCCCGTCATCTCGGGCATCGTGTAGTCGCTGACGACACAGTCGACTGGTTCGGTCTCGAAGTGATCGAGCGCCGCGCTGGTGGAGGTGACGGCCGTCACCGAGAGGTCGTCAGACTGTTCGAGAAACGTCTCCGCGAGTTCGAGAACGTCGGTGTCCTCGTCGACGAGGAGCACACTGATCGCTTCTGACATGCGCTCACAAATTTGGGCCGTGGCCTTGAGTGTTTCCCGACGCACTCAGCGCCGGCGGGCGACCAGGGCGGCGATCGCGAGGAACGCGGCGACGACGCCGAACCCGGGCCCGTCTTCGGTCGTCACCGGGACCGGGGTGGGCGTGTCGGTGTCGATCGTCGACGCGTCGGTGGTCGTCTCGTCCGCCGGGTCGTCCGACTCTGCGCTGGTGTCGTCGGTAGTCGTCTCGTCCGCCGGGTCGTCCGACTCCGCGCTGGTCTGGCTGTCGGTCGACGCGTCCGTCGTGGTCGTCTCGATGTCGACCTGGTCGTTCGCGAGGCCGCCAGCCCCGCCACTCTCGTCGCCCGAGTCTGCGTTCGCGTCGTCAGCTTCCGGTGCGACGGTGATCGTGAACGTCGTCGTCTCCTCCCCGTCGTCTCCGTAGAACGACTGGACGGTCAATTCGTGGGTTCCGCTCGCGGACTCGGGAACGGTGAACGATATCGAAACGTCGGTACTCGGGTGGAACAATCTGAGGACCTGCGTGTCGCCCGCGTCGTAAACGTTTCCTTCTCGGCTCCCGTCGACCGAGACGTCCCAGTCTCCGGGGACGTCCTCGATTTCGAGCGCGGCGGCGTCGCCTATCTCGGGCGTGAGTTCGACAGTCCCGCCGGGGTTGACGGTCTGATCTGCGATCGTAACGCCCGCTCCGACAGCGGGTGCGACGACGGCGAGGAGGGCCACGGTCGCCAGGAGGGCGGGCACCATTCGGTTCACACGTTCCCTTCGCGTTCGATTGACGTAAATTTAGTGGGATAGGTTGTGATATTGGACGGTTTGTTCGTCTTCTCCGGTCGGTTCCCACTCCTCGGGGGTTAAGGGCCCCTGGACCCTGACGACGGTATGGTCTACACGGGCCGCGGCGATGCGGGACGGACGGATCTGGGCGACGGCCAGCGCGTCTCGAAGACCGACGCGCGGATCGAGGCGTACGGCACCGTCGACGAACTGAACGCCGTTCTGGGGCGGGTCCGGGCCGAGACCGAGACCGACACCGACATCGCTGGCCTCCAGCAGGACCTGCATACGATCCAGGCCGCGCTCGCGATGCCAGACGATCCCGAGGCCCCGACGCTCGCGGACGACGCCGTCGCGGAGCTGGAGGACACCATCGACGAGTACCAGGCCGCCCTCCCGGATCGCGACCGGTTCGTCGTCGCGGGTGACAGCGCAGCGGGCGCGTCGTTTCAGCACGCTCGCGCGGTCTGTCGACGGGCCGAACGCCGCGTGGTCGCGCTCGCTGAGGCGGAGGCGGTCCCCGACCCGATCGGTGCGTATCTGAATCGCCTCTCGGATCTCCTCTTCGTGTGTGCGCGCCGCGCGGACGACGCCGCGGGGGTCGACCCAGACGCGCCCGCGTACTGACCCGCCGCCTCCACAACGCTTAGAGGGCGGTCGGTCGTTGTGACCGTATGAAGCGGCTGATCGTCCACGGCGATCCGGGGATCCGCCGGGACGCCGTGATCGACGTCGACGGTGAAGAGTACGTCTGTTTTGCGATCAATCGCCAGGGCGAGTTCCACGGGCCGAGCGAGGTGCAACTCTGGTGTACGGTCGGCGCGCGCGACGAACGCGACGCCTTCGAGCGCCGGGAGTTCATTCCGATGCATCTGGAGACCGTCGCGGTCGACGCCGAGGACGTGTCCGTCCGCGAGGCGGCCTGACCGGGACGGCGGTCAGTCGGTCTCGACGCGATAGATCGTCACCGTCGGCCAGTCTTCGCTCGCCGTGATCGGGTCGAGACTCGATCGGTCGTCGAGTGTCAGCCGTCCGTACGCCGCTCGTTCGGCCGGCCCGGCGTAGACGTAGCGGACGTCGTAGGTCGCGAGCGCGTCTCGCTGTGCGGTGGCCGGGCCGGTGTAGATCGTCTCGACGGCGCTGACCCGACGCTCGGAGCGGGCGGGGGTCGGTGGCCCGGCGACGGTCGGGAGGCCGCTGATCGCGGCGGGGAGGGCGGCCCGTCCCGATCGTGGGGCGGTGGCGATCGTGGGCGATCCCGATCGGCGGTTCAGCCACTCCAGCGCCGACCGCTCGCTGGGCGTCAGGTCGAGGCCGGCGGTCACCGAGAGGTCGCGATCGGTGCCCGCGTGGTCCTGGGCGGCGAGCAGTGGCGTCGTGAGCGTGCCCGCGAGGACGACGGCGACGGCGATCGCTCGCAGCGCGCGTTGCCCTGCCGGCCACGACCGCCCCGCCGGACTCGGCAGGTGGTGGGTCCCGAGGCGGACGAGCGCGGGCCCCGTCGCGATGGCGAACAGCGTCCAGGCCTGTCGGGTGAACGACGCGCTCGCGGCGGGGTCGGAGACGACCGCTCGGGCGAGGACGGCGAGTGCACCCACGGCGATCAGGACCGCCGCAAACCCCGGTGCGGGGCGGTCGTCGAGGGCGTCGGTCCGGGCCAGGCCCACCGCGAGGACGGCGAGTCCGCCCGCGAGCGCGGCGACCGGACGGTCGTGGACCGCGATCAGCCAGACGAGGACGCTCGCGACGAGGACGACGGCGATCGGTCGGTCCCAGCGCGCCCGGAGGAACGCCCAGAGCGTGACCGTCAGGACGACGGCGAGCAGGCCGACCGCGAGCAGCGTGGTGTCGATCGTGGGGCCGGCCCCGCGGGTGAGTTCGAACGCCGTCCGGAGACGCTCCCGGTCGGGCCAGGCGACGGCGACGCCGACCGCTCCGATCCCGACCGTGACGACCGCCGCGATCACCCAGCGCGATGGCTCGGACAGCCACGCCGGTCGGTCCTCGAGCGCGATCGGTGGCGTCGGCGCGAGTGCGACCGTCAGGCCCGCGAGTGCGAGGATCGTCGGGCCGACCCAGGGGTCGACCGTCGTGGCGACGCCCGCGACCGGCCCGACCGCGACCAGGGTCAGCCACCGCTCGCGACGCTGTCCGGGTGGCCACCGGTAGGTGGCGGCGAGCAAGCCCACCGCGAGGACGAGCGTCAGCGTCGCGAGCGTCGCCCCGTCGAACGGCCCGAACAGCCAGGCGGCGGGCGTCGCCGCGCCCGTGGGGACCGCGACCCCCACCAGATCGAGCGCGCGATCGATCGGGACGGGACCGGCGAGGCCGAGAACCGCCGCCGTGGCGATCCCGCTCGCGACGCGACGGTGTCCCGTCCGGTCGAGGGCGCTGCCCAGGCCGTAGGCTGCGGTGAGGAGGGCGGCGTAGCTGAGCGCCGTCCACAGCGGTGCGGCGAACGCGGCGGGCGTGAGTGTGATCCGGGCGATCAGCGATGCCACGACCGTCCCGGGCGCGGCGGCCGACTCGCCGGCGGCCCAGATCGCGGCGGGCGGCAGGGTCGCGCTGCGGAGGAGACTGCGAAGCGTTCCGTAGTCCGCGAGTGCGGCGGTCTGGGTTGGATCGAGACCGGTGTGTGACTGGGCGAGGACTGCAGCGCCGAACGCGACCGCGAACACGCCGAGCGCGACGGGCGATCGGCCCACCGACCCCCCTCGTCGGGCGAGTGTTCCGAGTCCGAACACGAGTGTGAGGCCGGCGAGCAACCCCAGCGTGATCGAGCGCGTCCCGATCGGGCGCGCGCCCAGCCAGACGATCACGAGTGCGGCGGGCAGGCCCAGGCTCACGCCGCGATCGGGCAGCGGCCGGGCGAGGGGCGCGAGGACGGCCCCGCCGACGCCACCGAGGACTACGGCGAGACCGATCCAGACGAGTGCAAACCCACTCCCCATCGTGGGCGTCTGTGACGCGCTGATCAATACCAGTTCCGCATCGCGGTCGCCCTATCTGTAGTCGTCGACGGTCTCGGTGACCGTGTCCATGTACTCGGAGTGCTGGTAGGCGTCCATGGCGGCGAGCGCGCGGATCAGGAGGTCACCGACGACGATGACCAGCATGATGACCGGCCAGACAAACCAGAGTAACAGGCCAACTCCGAGGGTCAAGACGCCGAGGACGAAGCCGATGAGACCGATCACGGCTGCGGACCCGACACCGACGAGCCCCCACCCGACGATCACCCAGATGACATAGAAGAGCAAAATCGAGACGCCACGGTCTTTCTTGCCCTCGACCACCATATGGCCGAGCCCCGGGATCAGGAAAAAGGAGAGTAAGGCCGCGAGGATCGGGTCGTTGCTGCTGTCGTTCTGGGACGGCTGGCGGGTCTCTTCGGTGGCGGCGGTATCGCCAGTGGCCGTGGCGTCGCCGGTGGCCGTGGCGGCGGTGTCGTCGGTGGCGGCGGTATCGTCGGTGGCCGTGGCGTCGCCGGTGGCTCTATCCGCGGTGTCGTCGGTCCTGTCCTGGCCCGTCGTCCGCTCGCTCATCTCGTCGGCCCCCGGTGTCGTCCCGGTCGTGCTCGTCTCGTCGAAGCGACCGTAGGTGTCGTCGGGGTCGCCACTCCCGGCGTTGCCCGGGTCGTCGTCTTCTGTGTCTCCCGGGTCGTCGATCGGTTCGTCGTCGCCTGGCTGCCCACCGTCGGTGACGAGTCGGGTGTCGGATCGTCTCCTCATGGGCGTAGGGTTGTGGGGGTGGGTATTGAATGTGAAGGGATCGTCGACCTGGTGCCGGATGGGGTGAGTCGGGGTCACGGGTCGAGGACCGAAGCGCGGAGGTCGACCTGTCGCTCACGGAGGTCACCGAACTGGTCCACGACGCTCGCGACGAGTAAGTTAACCCACGGCTACAGCTGTGGGGTGGGGGTGGCGATCGCCGTCCGATGACGATCAGTCCGCACGAGGGTCGTATGGGGCGACCGAGAGCACGCTTTGCACGTCGTCGTCCCAGAAGTGGCGTTCCGCCGTCGCGAACCTGGCGCCGTGTTCGCGAGCCGACGCCGCGATGAGCGCATCGGGATGGTCGGCGGGCAGTCCTCGTTCGAGGAGCGCTTCCTGGAGGGCGGTGGCTTCCGCGGCGGTCCGTTCGGTCACCGGGAGGACGTCCATCGCGGTGGTGATCGCCTGGGTCAGCGTTTGTGGGTCGGCGTCGAGAGAGCCGTGGACGGCCCCCATTTGGGCTTCGTAGAGGACGATCGCCGACACGGCCCAGGCCTCGGATTCGTGGGCGTCGAGGAACTCCCGTGCGGCGTCCCGGCCGTCCAGATAGTCGCTGAGGAGGGTACTATCGAGGACGATCATCGGTGGCCTCGATGTCGGCGGTCGTCCCCTCGCGCATCGACTCCCGGATGCGGGTCATCGCTGTTCGGGTGTCACCCTCCGCGTCGTCGAGGACGCCGAACCCGGCCCACTTCTCGCGCTCGGTGAGTCTCCTGATCACGTCTTCGTAGCTCTCCGACTCGCGTTTGGCGAGATCGAGGCGTCGTTTGCAATCCTCGGAGACCCTGATCGAGGTCGTTCCCATGCATGTGCATACGTATGCGTATACAAAAAGGGTGGTGGGGCGAGTGTCGCCGGTCAGTCCCAGTCGAGGGCCTCGACGTACTCCTGGACATAGGGGTGGGGATCGTCGAGTGGCGGGTGGGCGACGCGGAGGTCGGTGTGTTGGTCGTCGGCGGCGCTGACGGGCGCGTCGGGCGTGACGACGTACGCCTGGGCGACGTAGTGTTTGGTCGGGACGCCCGCGACGTCGCTCGTCTCGTAGAAATGTTCGAACGTGCCACAGTGGGATTCGATGGTGACGGTGGTGTCCAGTTCCTCGCGAGCGACGCGGTCGACGGTGTCGGTGAGCGACTCGTTTTTCAGGACGGTCCCGCCCGGGACGAACCACTCGCCCTGTGCGGGGTCGTTCGTGCGTTTCCCGAGGACGAGGCCGCCCGCCTGGCGGACGAGCAGGTCGACCGAGACCAGTGGGACGTGTTCGACGATGGTCGCCCAGTCGGCGTCGGGCACGTGGGGCATGGGTGTGGTTGGTGGGGCGATGGGAAGTGGGGTTTGGGTGTTCTCTGGAACGTTCTCGGAGATCGAGGTGGGTTCGGACGCTCTCGGCGCGCTCGCGGTCGCTGTGCGGGATATCCTCGTCGCGCGACTGTCGTCGCGCTCCTCGGATAGGGCCTGCGTGGGCGGCGACTGCCGCCCACGTCTGGCGGTCGGCCACGGCCGACCGCCCGCGCACCGACGCGCGAGTGCGCCTCGCCCGTCCACTCCGCCAGGACCTGGCTCGTTTGTCGAGCGACGATGGACTGTTTGCTGGTCGGAATCGAATTGCCGTCGTGAGCGATGGGCTGTCCGGTCGATCAGCCTTCGACTTCTTGAAGCCGTTCCTCGGCGCGGTCGCGATCCTCGGGATATCCCACGTCGACGCGCCAGCCATCCATGCGGATCGCGTCGATCGTTCGCCCACTCCGGATCAAGAGGTCGACCGCCTCGCTGAGTTCGTACTCGCCACGGTTGGAGGGCTGGACGAGCTTCGCCGCGTGGAAGATTGCCGGTGAGAACGTGTAGAACCCGGTCATCACGAGGTTCGACGGCGGGTCTTCGGGCTTCTCGACGACTTCGGTGATCTCGCCGTAGTCGTTGGTCACACAGACGCCGTATCGACTGGCCTCGTCCCACTCGACCTCCTCGACGAGAAAAGCGGCGTCGGTGCGATTTTCCTGCTGGCGGCGGACCACATCGTCGAGGTTGGCCTCGAAGACGTTGTCGCCGAGCATCAGCATGAAATCGTCGTCGACGTGTTCCTCGACGGTGAGCAACGCGTGGGCGAGGCCGTTCTGGTCGCGCTGATGGGTGTAGGTGATCGGGACGCCCTCGTAGGCGTCGTCGTAGTGGGTGATGATGTCCTGCTTGCGATAGCCCACGACGACGATCAACTCGTCGGCTCCGAGATCGAGTAAGCGGTCGAACGCGTGGGTCAGTAACGGTTTCCCGTTCACTTCGACCATCGCTTTGGGTTTGTCGTCGGTCAGTGGCCGCAATCGCGTTCCCTCGCCGGCGGCCAGGACGACTGCTTGCATGGCCGACACCAATAGGGTGGTCGTCTTGAGCGTTCGGGGTCGTTCACGGTCGATTCGGTGGAGCATACGTGATCAGAAACCTACTAATCGCGGGGCATAGTACGGCCCATGATGCACATCAACGTCGTCGGAAGCGGCTATATCGGGACGACGATCGCGGCCTGGTTCGCCGAGATCGGCCACGACGTGACCAACGTCGACATCGACGAGTCGGTCGTCGCGGCGATCAACGACGGTCGCGCGCCGATTCACGAACCCGGCCTCGACGAACTGATGGCGGCCCACGGCGGGGAGACGCTCGTCGGGACGACCGACTACGACGAGATTTCGGGCGACGTGACCTTCCTGGCGTTGCCGACACCCTCGAAAGGGGACGGCAGCATCGACCTGTCGGCGATGGAGGCCGCTGCGGAGTCGCTGGGCGAGGCGATCGCTGGCGACGGCGAGCACGTGGTCGTGGTGAAAAGTACGGTCGTGCCGGGGACGACCCGGGAGCGCGTCGCGCCGATCGTCGCCGAGGCCGCGGACATGACCGTCGGCGAGGATCTTCACGTCGCGATGAACCCCGAGTTCCTGCGCGAGGGGTACGCACTGGAGGACTTCAAGAACCCCGACAAGATCGTCGTGGGCAGCGAGGATTCGGTGGCCTTCGAGACGCTCGCAGACGTGTACGACCCGCTGATGGCGGCCGCCGCCGACGAGACGGCGTACGTCGAGACGGGGCTTCGCGAGGCCGAGATGATCAAGTACGCCAACAACGCCTTCCTCGCGACCAAGATCAGCCTGATCAACGAGATCGGGAACATCTGCAAGGAGTACGGCGTCGACGCCTACGAGGTCGCGGACGCGATCGCACTCGACCACCGCATCAGCGAGCAGTTCCTGCGCTCGGGGCTCGGCTGGGGTGGGTCGTGTTTCCCGAAAGACGTCGCGGCGATCCGTGCGGCAGCCCGCGAGCGCGGGTACGAACCCGAACTCCTCGACGCCACGGTCGCGGTCAACGACAAACAGCCCGAGCGCCTCCTGGGCCTGCTCGACGAGCATCGCGACGTGGCGGGCGAGCGCGTCGCGGTGCTCGGATTGAGCTTCAAGCCCGGGACCGACGACATCCGATACACGCGGGCGATCCCGGTGATCGAGGGGTTGCAGTCGCGGGGTGCGGAGGTCGTCGCCTACGACCCCGTCGCGGTCGAGAACATGCGCGCGGAGTTCCCCGACATCGCGTACGCCGACGGCGCGGCGGCGGCGCTGGAGGGGGCACACGCGGCGCTCGTGGTGACCGACTGGGACGAGTTCGCGGCGCTGGACAGCGAGTTCGACGCGATGGCCGATCCCGTGGTGATCGACGGGCGGCGCGTGGTCGAGCGGCGCGAGGGGATCACCTACGACGGGCTGACCTGGTGAGCGGTGGCGTGTCAGGCGACGATCTGGAGGGTTCGACTCACCCAGGCGTCGACCGGTTCGGGGACGCGGTCGGTGAGTGGGTCGAGTTCGGCGACGTCGATGGCGCGCGTGCGGAGCGCGAGGACTGATTCGACGACCGTGGGCTGATCGGTCGGCGTGATCAATCTGTGCGTGCGTCTCGAAGGGCTCTCTCGAAGAGGTCGTCGCTGATCCAGAATCCCGCGTCCCGGAGAGCGTCGAGTTCGCCCTGTAGGTCGGCAACTGGGCCGTCCACGGCGGCGCGGATCAAAATTCCGATCGCTCCCGTCACGTCGAGGTCGTGACGGCGGGCGACCCGACGACCTTCGCGTTCGTCGATCAAGACCCGGTCGGCGTCGATGTCGAGAGCGTGTGCAATCGCGGCGGCTTCGCCGCTGTCGAGACGGGTCGTCAGTTCCCGAACAAGACTGGATCGATCGACCGGGACGACCGTGACGTCGTCGCTTCGTCGAAACGCCTGAATTTCGCGGAGTCCGTCTTCCCCAGCGGTGAGTTCTGCCCAGACTGGCTGGGGAATTGTGATAGTGCCGAACTGTCGGGTGAGACAATCGAGACGCTCGATCAGTGCGAGATTGAGGAGTGGCGAGGAATAGTGTGACGACGTGCTCACTCTCGGGCATAGTCGAGGTCTTCGTCGAGTTCCTCGCTCGTGTAGTGGCGCTCGATCTGGCGGTCGCCCAAGAGGCGGTGGAACTCTCGGGCAGAGTGGTCGGCCAGTTGTCGGGCCTTTCCGAACGAGAGGACACCGCGGTCGTACAGCGAGACCGCGAGTTCGGTCTTCATCGTAGCGTCTCGGTCTGGTTCGGGAAGCTCCATGGCCTCGTACACACCGTCGGGAATCTCGATGTCGGCCATATCGGTCGTTCGTTGTCCGCTCGCTTGAGTCTTCGGCCCACGGATCGCGGCGCGAAGATCACGAGCGGTCCGAACGAGGTGAGTCTCCCGTGGTCGGGTCACTGTCGTCGATCGGTGGTCGCGTGTCAGGCGACGATCGACAGCGTTCGACTCACCCAGGCGTCGACCGGTTCGGGGACGCGCTCGACGATCGGGTCGAGTTCGTCGACGTCGATCACTCGCGTTCGCAGTACGAGGACGCCGTAGACGACGAAGCCCACGGGCGGGACGACGACCAGCGAGAGGATCGAGTGGGGGATGGCCAGCGAGAGGCCGACGATCACCGGCGCGGAGACGCCGGCGGTGATTGCAATCCGCGCGAGACGGAGGTCACGGAAGGGGTCGTAGCCGATCCGCCGGGCGGCGATGCCGTGGAAGACGAGCATCGAGCCATAGCCCACGCTGGTGGCGACGCCAGCGCCGACCATGCCGTACTGGGGGATCAAAAGGAGGTTCAAGACGAGGTTGATCGCCGCCGCCGCGCCGGTGGCGACGATCAGCGGGCGCAGCGTCCCCTTGCCCTGGCCGACGGCCATGATCGGCCGCGTGACCGCGAAGCCGAGCGTGCCCGGGAGGAGCAAGAGGAGCGGCAGCACCGCCTGCTGGAAGTCGGGCCCGTAGTAGATCGGCACGAAGTCCGCCGCGAGCGATCCGAGGCCGAGGATGAGCAACAGCGTGAACGTGACGTTGAAGCGGGTCAGTTGTGAGATCATGTCCGAGACCTCGTCGCTTCCTTTGGTCGTCCACATCTCCGAACTCGAATGCAGGAGGACGGTCTGGAGCGCGCGCGGTGCGAACCAGAGGAACTGGGCGATGACCAGCGCGGCCTTGTAGAACCCGGCCTGGTCGCTGCCCGTGAGTGGTCGAATCAGGAGGATGTCGACGTGGTACAGCGAGAAGATCAGGAAAATTAATACAATGCTCAGTCCATTAAATGCTAATAGCTCTTTCCTCGGGAAGTCATCTGGGAGTTTTTTAAAAATATATTTTATATTAATGTGTCTTGATAATAATATGTACCCAATTGTGCCAACGATTGTGAATGCGAAAATGCGGCCAATTAACACCCCAACAACGTCTAACCCCAATAATGCAAGACAGATCGCTGATAAGCCAAATAAAAACTTTCGAAGGACAACAAGTGGTTCACTTTGGTGTTCTAAACTAAGTCCCATTAATCCCCCACGAGAAGTATTGCTGTATTGTTTCGCCAGCAAAAGTATTCCCACAAGTATGAAGTATAGGTCGAATGGTGGGCCGAAAATAAAACTAGACAAACCAAACCAAGATATGAGTGAATATATTATTAAAGCAAATCCGGCTAATATAGCACCTACACGGAGGTAATATCCTATGACATACTCTGTCCAGTTTGCGAATTCCCGGTTTTCGGCAATGAATTTGCGAGTCCCGTCGAATGTGCCTGCATTCACAAGTATAAATGAAACTGCCGTTAACGATAATAAGAATGAGTAATCTCCATAACCACTACTTCCGAGTAATCTCACCAATATCGGCGTGATCACGAACATCAAAACTAAGTTGGATACTTTCGCCCCGAAAATAGATATAAATCCTTTTAAAATAGTAGCCATATGTTAATCTATAATAATTGTGTCCACCTTCAAAATCATATCGGATCAAACTGGCTGGCATTTGTGTTTGCCACATCACATTTACTATGCATCAGGTTAGATGGAAAGGATTACAACACGGTGGTGGCTTGAATCGAATTAGCATGGACATAGCATTCATTACTCCAAGGTATCCCCCAACAGTAGTTGGTGGTGGGGAAATCAGTCTAAAATTATTATCGGAAAATTTGGCTAAACAAGACTGGGTTGATCGCGTTTCCGTCTATTCATTCGACGGCCGGGACAGCAACCTGAAAAATGGGGTAGAGGTCGTTCGAGTCTCTGATTTGACAATTAGTATAAAGGAAACGACAAATTATTTTGCTTACCGCGCACTTCAACCATATGTCGATGATTTGTGTGAATTTGATATAGTCCATTCATACAATATGAAGTTCCATCCCCTAGTTGGGTATTTGGCGAAAAAGTACAACATATCTGCCGTAGCAACGTTAAATTCGTTCGAATTCATATCCGAGAAAAAAATCAATATGGGATGGTCGAGACCACTTCGTCGAATATACAAGGAGATCTCGTTGAAATTGATGTCGAATTTTACCCTCAAATGGAAGGATGAAGTTGACGTAATTACTGCATTAAGTAACTCGATTCGGTCAATATATGTCAATAATGGCTTCCCGACTTCAAAAATCCATGTTATACCTAACATGGTTGACCCTGAGCTGTATTCCGGAAATACAAGGACGAGAGGAAATGGAACCCGACTACTCTACGTTGGTGCTTTGAAGAAGACTAAGGGAGTTGCAGATCTGGTGAAGTCTCTAAAGTATTTACCTGATGAATTCACCTTACGCGTGGGTGGTACTGGGAGTGATTCAGGCAGAATAAAAGACATCGTCGATGAGAACAATTTAAATCAACGCGTTGAATTTGCTGGGTGGGTTGATCATGAGGAGATATCTGAATTCTATTCATCTGGCGACATATTCGTTCACCCGGGGATTTGGCCAGAACCTTTTGGTCGGACATTGATCGAAGCTATGCAACACGGTCTTCCGGTTGTGGCAACGAATATTGGCGCAGCTCCCGAGATTATCCCCCAAGATAATCTATTGTGTGAACCGGGTTCCCCGCAGGACATTGCGAGAGCGATAACTGAAGCACATGACGACCACAAACGCTATGGGGAATCTAACATGTCCTATGTAAATGATGAGTACGCCCCCAAACGCGTACTCAACAAATACAATGAGATCTATAGCTCAATAGCATAAATACATGAATGGCAAAAATACTAAGAAAATTTCAGTAATTCTTGGGAATCTATTCATCGCTACCGTTGTATATCTCACTTCCTTGTATATACCGACCAATTCATTTAGGGACGTATTTTTTTATGCCGAATACTGGGTAGCGAATGAAATCATTCGTCAAGGTTCTGTCCCACAATCTGGGATCGAGTACGGCTTAAACCCGGGCGGGGTTCCAGTCATGAATTTATGGGGGAAAATTGGCTCTGACATCACCCTACCTATAACATCCATTATTGAAGCAGAGCTTAGTCTTGTCACGGGAATAGGTGTTAATGAGTGGTTGATTTCATTCCCGTCATTTATTGTAATCGCATTAAGTTACTTCCTTATTATTGATAATATGGTGGATGATCGCCGGATTTCAGTACCAATTAGTTTAGCTGGTGGTGTAAGTCCAGTGAAGCCACCCGATGCAATTTTGAGTATTGGTAGTACAGAAATAGCAATTTTCCTAATCTCAATGTATGTTGTTTCCATGGGGTATGCCGAAAATGACTCATCGGATGATTGGGGGAAGGCAACCATAGTGTTACTTCCGATCATGTCCATCTGGTTGGCCTTCAATACACCTTCATTATTTCTGTTATTCACAATGTGCCTGATTGCAGTGATAATCGTGAAATTGGTGGTTGAAAGGTCCATCCCACGGTACTTAACACCTGTCGCTATTGTCAGTGTGTTAGTTCCACGTATTTTGCAAGAGGGGAATTATGTGACATATGGTATTGCCGCTCTTCAAAATTTGAGAAAATTAGATATATCGAACCCGTTTGGTAGTAATACAGCAACGCCTGATTCAATATTGCCTGTTGAAAGCTATGGCTTGATCGTCATCGTTGTCCTCTTCCCTCTTGGATTAATTGGCGGGGTATTGGTTCTGAACCGAATCAGAACGTACGTGAGGACAAAAGAGCCTGTAATTGAGGTCGTATTGTTTGTTTGGGGTATTGTCATATTCGGGATGACTACCATATTCTTGTCGACAGGAGAATATTTCCTCGTAACTCGTGCTTATACATTTTCTTTCCCATTACTTGTTGTAGGAGCAGCTATTGGCATAGCATATTTGAACAATAACGCTCAAATTCTCATACCAATAATAACTACAATATTGGTTGTGTTTGCTTTAGTATTCGGTCTTCAGGTCACAACCCCACATCAGGACATTCAAACATACAATCAAAATAGTCCATCATGGAGTGAGTGGGTGATGGATTATGAAAACAAAATGTTGGTGGGGGATATGAAGATGGGATCACCATTAGTATCTTCGGGGTATTATGACTACTATTATCCGAGAAGTGAAACACAACTGAATAATATATATTATAGCACTAATATGGGTGCCTTTTGTAATGAGATGGATCAAATTGGAGCTGATCATATTGTATTGACGGGTGAAATGCGAGAGAAAGGGTTGTATATTCCAAATTACGCTAGAGTTCCGTTGAATTCATCTTCTTTCTGGCTAAGAAGTAATGAATTGGGCAAAATATACAGCAATGGAGGTCAGCGGATATTGACTTCAAGACAATCAAAGAAATGTAGAATCAGCAATAATTAGTTAATATTTTAAACAATTGGTCGGTAGAATCGTCCCAAGTGAATTTGTTTGAATGACATACGAGGTCGTCTTCGTTATCATTCAAATCATTATCACAAAGCGCATCTTCAATATCTTCAGTACAATATGGATCCACAAAGGTCGCGTGCCCGTCCAATATCTCGGGCAATGAACTACTGTTCGCCGCGATGACCGGTGTCCCACAGGCCATCGCTTCGAGCGGTGGCAATCCGAATCCCTCGTAGAGCGACGGAAACAGGAACGCGTCGGCGTTCTCGTAGGCATACTTCAGCTGGGGCCGCGGAACGAATCCCGGTGTGATGATGTTCTCGGACGCCTCCACGTCCATCGTCTTGAACATCGACTTGTTCCGTGGACCGATCAGCACGAGTTTCTGGTCGATCTCGTCGTGGATCTGTGTGTACGCGTCGACGAGTCTGCGAACGTTCTTTCTCGGGTTCATCGCCCCGACGTACAGGAAATAATCGTCGGGGAGGTCCATCGGCTCGCTCCCACCGTCCTGCAGGAAGAACTCGTCGACGCCGTTGTAGACCACGTGAACATCCTCCGGGTCGACGGGCAGATGGTCCACGATCTCTCCTTTCGAGAACTCCGAGACGGTGACGATGGCCTCGGAGTTCCGCACACCGAGCGGGACCATGGTCCGGCGGTAGATCTGATGCACCCAACTCGACATCCCCTTCAGGGCGTTCACGTCGTGGACGTAGGTGACGATCGGCACGCCCACGCCGACCGGGGGCGCGTTCCCGTTCGGACAGAGCAGCACGTCGATCTCGTCGGCATCGACGAGCATCGGCAGGACCGTGCGCTCCCAGAGGACGCCGAAGAACGGTGAGTTCGAGAAGAACCCACCACTGTGCACCTGCGTAGCGTTGGGAAACTCGCCGCTGAGACACGAATTACCGTACAGAACGACGGAAACATCGTCTCGCTGGATCAACTCGCGGGTGATCTTTCGCATCGACTGGACAGACCCGCCAGGTTCGTCCACAGAGAATGTTCTCGCATTCACCCCGATTCTCATCGTTGCTTTTTGGCTGTGGATCTGTATTTGTCTTCCGCATTCTCAATAATGGACTCGCGAGCGGTGGGTCTTAGAACAATGAGATCTGCCTTGGAACTCGGATCCGCACGTCTGGCGAGAGGTATCGCGTGCTCTGTCTCCCATCCTGGTCGGCCCGACGCTCGACCGTCTCGACGAGCACCGCGGGACCCGAGCGAGGACTCAAGGCAGTTCTCCCCGCTCGAACCCACACCAAGCGACTCCATCGCCTCGAAGGCCCTCGTGGCACCACAACTGCGAGACACGATGTCCCCCGGGTCGGAACCATCGACGAGGGCCACTTCGAGGGTGGAGCAGTGACTACCCGCTCGGGTCCGCTGGCGTCCTGACTCACGCCACGAATTTCTTCGCAGACCGATACAGGGTCAGTCCCACGAGTGAGTTCATCGAGAGACTCGATACGAGAAGCGACAGGTTGCGTCTCGTCGCCCACTCCGATCGCTCGTGATCGCCATCCGCTCGGAGCCCGCGAACGAGAGTGACTCCAGCGACGATCCATCCCGCTATCGCGATCGTGAGTAAGGTGAGCGACAGTCGACGCATACCCAGTATACGCGGGAGGACCCCACATAAGTATGAGTGACCACAGGGTCGGTGGGCACACGATACCATCGAGACAGTCGACGAGTCGCCGGGCCCAGACGATCCGATGGAATGACGGACGATGTCTCGGAGCGAGTCACGACCGGCCCGAGTACCGTCCTCGATCCGTCACGGGACGCGTGATTGGTCCTCACGAGCCCCGTGGACCAGGTCGGTGACCGCCGCGAGCGCCGCGGGACCCGAGCGAGGGTGTTCGAGGCCGACCACCCGACTCGAACCCCTCACGAAAGACGACCCGATCCCTTCGAATAACACTGAATAGGATCGAATACATACTGATACACACGATACCGATCTCGAAAGACCAGTTCCAGACGATCGAGGAGGACGGCCCACTCCTCGATCTCTCACCCGACACGACCCAGGGCGCGATCTACCGATTCCTCCTCGCCAACGCCGACACGGCGTTTCGCCAGCGCGAAATCGTCAACGCCGTCGACGTGCCCCAGGGCAGCGTCGGCCCGACGCTCGCGCGTCTCGAAGGGCACGGCATCGTCGACCACCGCGCCCAGTACTGGACGATCGCCGACGCCGAGCACGCGACCGCCTCGGCGGGCCATCTCGGTGCCGAGGCGGCGGAGGCGACCGACGGTGGGTTTTCCGACGAGGAGATCGCAGCGTGGATGGAGACCGCTGTCGATCCGATCGAGGACCGGGACGAATAGATGGCGTCGCGCGGCACAGTCGTCTGGGCTCCCGACCCGTTCAAATCGGGCGACGAGGCCGTTCGAACCCCTCGCGATCGAGTCACTCCGACCGACGCGGGCCCCGCGGCCGTTCAGCGATGACCGACCACGCTCGATCACGCCCTCGACTCCGCCACGCGACGACAATTTAAGGGTCGACCGACCCAACAGAGCGTATGATCGACGTCGACGACACGATCGACGGCCTTCGCGAGGTCGGTGCCTACGACACCGACGCGGAGGTGATCGAGGACGCCATTCGAACCCTCTTGCGGACGAAGCCGGAACTTCGGACCGAACTCGCGGTCGAGCAGTACCGCTCGGGCGGCGTCAGCCTCAACCGCGCCGCCGAGACCGCCGGGATGAGTCCGACCGCGTTCCGCGAGCTCCTCGCCGATCGCGGCGACCGCCGACCGGCTGGATTCCTCTCCGAGAGCGACCGCGACGATCGACTCGACGATCTCGAATGACGCTGGTCGATAACAACGTCTGTTCCAGCCTCGCGAAGATCGACCGGCTGGAGCTGCTCCCGACCGTCTTCGAGAGCGTCGCCACCACGCCCGCCGTCGTCGAGGAGTTCCACCGCGACGAGGTGAGCGGCTACGCGTTCGTCGATCGCATCGACGAGGTCGAGGCTCACGCTGGCGGCTGGCTCGACACGATCACGCCCACCGAGACCGAACGCACGCGAACCGACGAGATTCTCGATCGATCGCTCTCTCGCGTCGACGCCCAACTGATCGCGATCGCGGAGGTCCGCGACGAGCGATTGCTCACCGACGACGGGCACGTCCACACCATCGCATCACACCGTGGCGTCGAAATCGTCGATCTCGTCGTCCTCCTCCGGGCGGCCTGCGAACGCGACGCGATTACGTCCGCCGAAGAGCTCCGGAC
Organism: Halococcoides cellulosivorans; assembly: GCF_003058365.1. Classification (NCBI taxonomy): domain Archaea; kingdom Methanobacteriati; phylum Methanobacteriota; class Halobacteria; order Halobacteriales; family Haloarculaceae; genus Halococcoides; species Halococcoides cellulosivorans. The sequence goes on from NZ_CP028858.1 coordinate 1,073,044, forward strand.
CGTCCTCGCCGACCTCCGTCGGGAAGACCACTACGAGTTCGCGACGGACGACGAACAGTACCTGTTCGAAGCGTTTGAAGAGTGAGCGTCCCGGAATCGCGAGTGTTCGTGGATCGTGAGTGCCGTCTCGACGAGCGCCGCGGGACCCGAGCGAGGGTGTTCGAGGTGGGTCCGTCTCCCGCGCTCCGCATCGCCCCCACTCAGGCCGACTCGTCCCGCCAGGACCCCCAGACCTCGCGATACCGACCCAACTCGCGATACTCTCGTGTACGCTCGAACACGTCGATGGCGTACAGCGTCTCGCTGTCCTTGTCCCAGTCGATCAGCACACGAAAGTCACCGACGCGGAGCTTGTACCCGGGGTGGTCTTTCAGCCGATCGAGAAAATGACCCGGGAACTCCAGCACGTCGTCCAGTTTCGAGACGATGCGCTGCGCATCTTCTCGCTCCAACTGCTCCAGCGTCTCCTGAATCGTCGCCGTATATTCCAGGTCGTGGGCCACGCCTTACTCCTCGTCGAGTCCGAACTGCGAGGTCATCTCGTCGTGACTGACCGTGCGGCCCGCCGCGACGTCGGCGTACCCTTCCGAGACCCCCTCCTGGGCCCCGGGCGTCAAGATCGGCTCCGTCGTGTCCCGGAGCACTTCACGCACGAACTCGGAGCGATTCGTGTACTGCAGTTCGTCCGCCAGCTCGTCGATGTCGTCGAGGAGTCGCCGCGGAACTTTGACGTTCAGCTTTACCATGTCCCCGTCGTCCGAGGCGTCGTCGGTCATGCTCTGTGGTACGTCGGTGGTACTGGAAAACCCTCCGCCAGTGTCGTCGGTGGTCTACAGACACGGACTGAACGGAGAACCAGCTTCCCGCGTCAGCCAGCCGAATCCTGGTGGACTGAAAGGGGAGGGGCGGCTCGACGAACCCCGGCGACGCAAGCCGCGAGGCGCTACGCGCCTCGGGCCGTGCGAACGGCGAAGCCGTGAGCAGACACCGCAACGGAGCGAGGAGCGCAGCGAGAGCGAGACTCGAACGAAGTGAGAGTCTCGACCGCGAGCGGCGAAGCCGCGAGCGCCGCGGGAGTGCTGCGAACGAAGTGAGCAGCACCGCGAAAGACGAGCATCGCGAGTCTTTCGCTGGTCGAGCGCCCCGAGGGCTTTCGAAGCGGTCCCACCACCCGAACGAGAACCACCCAACCGAAACCCGTTTCCACCCGACACGAATACGCACCGTCAATGCGGATCGCGTTCTTGTCAAATGTCGTCTATCCCTGGGTCAACGGAGGCGCAGAAAAGCGCATCCACGAGATCGGTAGTCGCCTCGCCGAGGACCACGCAGTCACGGTCTACCCCCGCAAGTTCTGGGACGGACCCGACGAGATCGACCACCACGGCATGACCCTTCGCGCGGTCGCCCCCGAGACCGACCTTTACGTCGAGGAGGGCCGCCGCTCGATCACCGAGGCGATCGACTACGCCGCCCGCCTCACGCCGCCACTCCGCCGCTCGATCGACGACCACGACGTCCTGGTCGCGAGCGTCTTCCCCTACTTCCCCGTCCTCGCCGCCAGCCTCGCGCGCCTGCGCACCGACACCCCGCTGGTCACCACCTGGCACGAGGTCTGGGGCGAGTACTGGGACGACTACCTCGGTCGCCTCGCGATCGGCGGCCGCGTCACCGAACACGTCACCGCGCGGGTCCCTCAACACCCGATCGCGGTCTCGGGGGTCACCGCCGATCGACTCGCTCAACTCGGGTCCGACCGCGCGATCCTCCCGAGCGGTCCCGACCGCGCAGACATCGCGGTCGTCCCGAACGGCATCGACGTCGCACAGGTCCGCGAGACCGACCCCGCCGACGATCCCGCCGATGTCCTCTACGCGGGCCGACTCATCGCAGACAAGCGCGTCGACCGCCTGATCGACGCGTTCGAACAGGTCGCGAGCGACGCCACCCTCCGGATCGTCGGTGACGGGCCCAAACGCGACGAACTCGAACGCCAGGCCCGCCGTTCCCCCGCGAGCGATCGCATCGAATTCACGGGCTTTCTCGACGAGTACACCGACGTGCTCCGCGAGATGCGCGCCGCCCCGATTTTCGCCTCCCCCTCCACGCGCGAAGGCTTCGGGATCACCTACGTCGAGGCGATGGCCGCCGACTGTACCGTGATCGGGGCCGACCACCCCGAGTCGGCCGCCGGTGAGGTGATCGCCGACGCGGGCTTCGTCCCCGAACCGACGACCGATGCGCTCGCAGACACCCTCGATCGTGCCCTGTCGGGCGAACGCCCCCCGACCGATCCGACCGCCCGCGCCGCCGAGTACGACTGGGACGCCATCGCTCGAATGGCCGAACGCGCCTATCGCGACGCGATCGGGTGAGGGAGAATCTCACCTCGCAAACGGTCCCAAACACAGAAGGGCCCAGAACCCGAATACGAACGTATGTCGAACGCAGATACGAGCGGGTCGTCCGATCCCGACAAGACCAACATCAACGTCCGCTTGACGGAGTCGTTTCTCGGAGACATCGACGCGACGTGGCGTGAGGAAGGCTTCAACTCGCGAAGCGAGTTCATCCGTCATGTCCTCCGTGATGCCGTCAAACACCCGGGGTTGAGTCGTGAAGCCTGGAAAGATATTGTGGCGACCGAGCACCAGCGTCGAACCGGATCGCCCGAGACGCTGACGCGCGAGGACGTTCTCGACCGGGACGATGACGAGTGACGAGTGGGGGTGGCGACTGTATCCACGCGCTCGCCAGCAGTTCGAGGCGCTCGACGATCACGCTCGCGACCGAATCGAATCCAAACTCGAAGAGATCGTGACCGACGAGTGGCGCGACCCCGATGCGTACGTCGAACCACTCACAGGCGTCCCGCACTCCAAACTCCGGATCGGACAGTTCCGGCTCGGCTGTGAACTCGACCACGACGCCAGCGAGATTCAAGTCTATACGATCGATCGCCGGGAAAATGCCTATCAACCTGGTGACGACTGAATCGAGTGGCGATTCACTCAGTATTCTGTGCTTCGTGGACGGGTCGTTTATTCCGTGAGTCGTTGGGACGCTTTGCGAACACTCTCGATCCCCGTGCCGGCGAGCGCCCCGCGATCGACCCGACCGAACGCGCCGCAGAGTACGACTGGGACGCCATTGCTCGAATGGCCGAACGCGCGTATCGCGACGCGATCGCGTGAGAAGGGACCCTCGACGTCACGTGCTGATTACCGGTGAGTGTCGATCCACTCGCAGAACGCCTCGAACTCCGCCGCGCCGGCATCGTCAGCGATGTCGTGCAGTGTTCCGATGCTGATCGAGTCGTGCGCTGGAACGGTAACGACTCGAACGTCCGTCTGCTCGTGGCTCTCGGGTGGATCCCACCGCAAGATGAGGTGGTCGCCAGTCGTGCGGACGTGCCGAAACCCGCCGACGGTGACCAGAACTTTCTACCCGTCTTCGACAGAGAAGTCTCGCGTCACCATCGTTACTGCAAGACATCGGGAAGATCGTTATTCTGCGATCGAGCGACGTCCGGGTCGACACCCAGCGCCTCCAGGTCCTCGTCGGTCGGGGCCCGCCCACCGTCGCCCTCGACGACCGCATCCAGGGTGTCGAGCACCTCGCTGCGAGTGTCCCCCTGAGCAGTGACACCGACGCGGAGATCACGAGCGGTCCACTGCCCGTCCGGATTTTTCAGCAAGCGGATCTCCCGGTCGGGAGCGTCCGCGCTGCCCGGGTCGGCTTGTGCCATACACCACGGTACTGTATTAAGAAGCAAAACGGTTCGGGAGCCTGGACGGCGGTCCCGGACTGTGGTCGAGGATTGTCTCGGAGTATCGGCCCAGTTCGACTGGGACGCCATCGCCAACGTGGCCGAACGCGCCTATCGCGACGCCATCGCATGAGGAGAGATCTTCGGCGTCACGCTACCGTCCGGTCGACCGCTCCACCCCAGCACTCAGGACCGTCCCGCCCCAATCACAGCTATGTGCGGCCGATTCGGACTGTTCGCTGATCCCGCGACGATCGCTGAGCGGACGGGCACTCGCGTGCCCGACGCCTACACGCCGAGCTACAACCTCGCACCCGGCGATCGGGTGCTCGCAGTCGAGCCTAGCGAGACCGCGACACTCACCCGGTGGGCCGAGCGGTTCAACGCCCGCATCGAGACTGCCGTCGACGAATCGGCGTGGGCCGAGCCCTGCCTCCTCCCGACCTCGGGATTCTACGAGTGGCGACCCGACGGCCAACCGGTCCGGATCTATCGTGAGGGCGACCCGATCCTCGCGCTCGCGGGCCTCCGCCTTCCCGATGGCGTCACCGTCCTGACGACCGACGCGCGCCCACCGGTCGACGCGATCCACGATCGGATGCCCGTCACACTCGCTCCCGACCGCGAAGCCGACTGGCTCGCGGACCGCGATCGCGAGGTGATCACCGCCGACCCGGCGACCGATCTGGCGATCGACCCCGTCGACCCCCGCCTGGGCGATCCGACCGTCGACGGCCCGGCCCTGATCGACGGCCCGGATCACGAACAGCGTGATCTCGACGCGTTCGGCTGACTCCGTCACGGGACTACTCCCGACGGTCGATCGACCCCGTTCGGTCGCTCCGCCGTCAGTGCACACGTAGGCAATATATACCTCCGAATCCCCGATTCACTGGTGAGAGGCCGCTGAACGACCCAAAATCGACGCTCCGAGACGATGAATTTTTACACAATAATTTTACCCGGTCCTCCCCAAAGTTGGAATACGCGGGGCGACCGCGGGGGAGAACGATGACAGGGGACAATCAGACGCGATCAGACGTACCGAGAGGTATCGACGCGGACAACTACACACGACGGCACTTCCTCAAAGGGGGCGTCGCAGCGGCCGGTGCACTGACACTCGGGAGCGCCGCGACCGTCAGCGGGGCCGATCAGGTCTGTAACAGCGACTACGGCACGATCGACGTGTCGAACACGTTCACGCTGATGGACAACCGCTGGGGGATGGACGACGCCGACCAGTGCATCTGGCTGAACGACGACGGCACCTACGGGTACGACTTCGACGCCTCGACGACCAGTGGCGGGATCAACTACCCCGAAGTGTTCACCGGGACGCGCCCGTGGGGCGACGACACGGGCGTCCCGGAGTTCCCGCTCCGACGGGGCGACGTTGACGACCTCGTGATGGAGGTCGACGCCGACCTGTCGATCGGTGGCGGCGAGTGGGACTGGGCCGAGGAGTGGTGGCTCTGTACGGACGACCCCACAGTGAATCCCGAGACCCACCAGTACGAGATCATGCTCCTGCTCGACTGGGGCGGCGGGCACGATCACGGGACCGTCCAGGATCCCGAGGCCTGGACCGACCAGTTCGGCAACACCGTCTCGCTGTGGACGGTCTACGAGGAAGGCGGGACGAGCGCCGACTTCTACATCTTCCGCATCGAGGGCGGCCACGACGGCGGCAAGATCGACATGGCCGAGATCGTCGACTACTTGAGCGCCAACGAGGGCATCAGCGAAGACCTCCTGATCACTGGCTTCGAACTCGGCAACGAGTACTGGGGCGGCGCGAGTGGCGAGGTCACCTACAACCAGTTCGACGTGACCGTCAACGGCGCGACCTACACCAGCGGGCCCGGCGGATCGACGAGTTCGACGACCGAGGAGTCGACCACGACGACCGAAGAGGATCCCACGACCGAAGCGGAGACCACGACCGACGACTCGGCCGACGACTCGACGACCGATGCCTCCAGCGACGCGATCGCAGTGATCGATCCGAGCACGACGACGCCCGCTGTCGGAGAGTACGTCGATTTCCACATCGAGGACACCAGCGGCAACGGACGCTGGATCACCGATCTCGCGTGGGACCTCGGGGACGGCGCGACAGGTACGGGGTGGCACGCCGGCCACAGCTACGCGAGTGCCGGCGAGTACGTCGTCGAACTCACGGCGACCGCCAACGATGGCAGTACGAGCGTCGACACCGTGACCGTCGTCGTCGGTGACGGGGGCAGCCCTACCGAGGAGACCACGACCGACGAGGAGACGACCACCGACGAGGAGACGACGACCACCGAAGAGACCACGTCCGACGACTCGACGTCCGGCGATTCCACATCTGACTCCTCGACGGACCCGTACGGCGAAATCGCCCCGAGCGCGACGACCGTGGACGTCGGTGAGACGGTCTATCTCGAACTCGACGCCAACGAGTCCTGGCTGACCGGCATCGAGTGGGACCTGGGTGACGGCACGACCGACTCGGGATCCTGGCACATTGCGCACGCCTACGACGAGGCCGGGAGCTACACCGTCACGCTCGACACCCAGTCCGGCAGCACCGGTGAGTGGACGACCGACAGCGTGACGATCGACGTCGTCTGATCGGTTCTCAGACGATTGGAGCGGGCCGACCGATTTTACGCTCTCAGATCGAATCGCCGCCGTGACCGACTGGCGTGACGCGATCGACGGCCTCCAGACCGATCTGCTCGCGAGCTACCGCCGTGGCGTGCCGATCGCGGGGCGACCGTACGAGCGGATGGCCTCCGCCCTCGACGCCACGCCCGACGCGGTCCGATCTGCGCTGACGGACCTCCAGCGGGCGGGCGTGATCAGGCGAATCGGGCCCGCGATCGCGACCCGTCACGTCGGGGCCTCAACGCTCGCCGCGCTGGCCGTGCCCGACCAGGCGGTCGATCGGGTCGGCCGGCAGGTCGCCGCTCGCGACCCCATTACGCACGCCTATCGGCGCGACCATCGCTATTCGCTGTGGATCGTGCTCACCGCGGGCGACCGGGCGGCACTCGACGCCCACCTCGCTGGCGTCGCCACGCAGACCGGGATCGAGCCGCTCGATCTGCCGGCCGACGCGGTCTACGCCCACGATCTGGCGTTTCCGGTCCTCGATCGCGAGCCACTGCCCGCGACCCGCGATCGCCCGCCGGCGACGCCCAACCGGTCGATCGATCCCGCGGATCGCCGCCTGCTCGCCGCGCTCCAGGACGGCCTCCCGATCGCGCCCCGACCGTACGAGCGGGTCGCTGACCGCCTGGATCGCGACCGCGACGCCGTCGTCGAAACGCTCGGCGCGCTCCAGACGGCGGGCTTCGTCCGCCGGACGGGCCTGGTCGTCAGCCACCACGCGACGGGCTACGATGCGACGGCGATGGTCGCGTGGGCGGTGCCGGATAGCGACCTCGACCGGGCGGGCCGGGCCGCTGCGCAAGTCGACGGCGTCACGAAGGTGTACGCCCGTCCCGCTCGTCCGGAGCGCGACTGGCCCTATTCGCTGTTTACGATGATTCACGCGCGAACGCCCGCGGCGCGCGACCGCGCGATCGATCGATTGGAGGATGCCATTGGCCACGCATTCGAGCGCCTGGAGACTGTCACGCGCTACGGCCAGTCGGGCGCGCGACTCTGATCGGACGCATCGCTGAGCGACGAGTGTTGACCGTATCCACAACACTCACGCGCTCCGATACCGAATTGTCCGATCATGGCACCGACTGGTGACGACACGACCACGCTTCACGTCCGGTATCGCGAGGGAAGTACCCTGGAATCGACGCTCGCGGCGATCGACCGGGGTGAGGATTCCGATCCCCACTACGAGGTGATCTTCGACGATCCGGACGACCTCCATCGCGTCACGCGCCCACGATCGGTCGAACTCCTCCGGACGATCGTCCACCACGACCCAGCGAGCATTCGTGAGACGGCCCGTCTCGTCGATCGTGACGTGAGTCAGGTCCACGAGACTGTCACGGAACTCGAAGGGCTCCACCTGCTCGAACTGCACGAGGAGGGCGCCTCGAAACGACCGGTCGTCTGGTACGACGCGATCGATATCGACCTGCCGCTGACGAGTGAGACGTCTGGGGCCGAGGACGTGACTGCCTGACTGCTCACCACTCGGTCGGGTCGCCGATCGTGTCTCGGATGGTGTGGTCGATCCGAAACTGGTCCGCCGGACCGGTATCTGCCCGGTCGAGTGTCGCTCGCGGCTTGACGAGTAGTGCGTTCGCGGCGTCGACCCACGCGTCGAACTGATCGGTGTCGGCTCGAACAGGCCCGTGTGTCAACGCGTACGTCGCCCCGGAGTACAGCGTCCAGGCGTCGACCTCGCCGGAGGGGTCGTGGGCCTGTGCGACCCGTCGAGCGGCGACTGTCGCCACCCGGGCGGGCAGGCCGATGGACTCGTAGACTGCCCGGACCGACGTGGGTGTCTCGATGGTGGTCGCGTGAGCGGTCGCGACGGCCGCCCCGAGGTCGTCGTCGAGGGTCCCGAGTGCGTGGAGTTCGTCGGCCCAGGTCTCTCGAACGGCGGTAGGTCTACCGTCGGTTTGCTCGGTCCGCTCGGTGAGCTGTCGCATCGAGTTTCGACAACTGGTGTCCTGGGCGACCCCTTCGATCAGCAGCCGCGGCCGTGAGCCTCGTTCGAGACGACCGGAGACGCCGATCGCCAGCGGATCACCCTGGTGGGCGACGGTGACACCCTCGAACAGCACGTCAACAGCGACACGTCCCGTGCTCGACGACGTGCGAAGTTCGCCGAACGCCCGCCGTCTCAGTGAGCGTCCATCGATCTCGATCGACCGAAGCAGGTCGACCAACGGATCGAATGCCGCTTTGGCCGACATTCGTGACCGTTTGGGGGAGCCGACAGTGTGTTCCGAGACCGCATCGACGGCAGTCGACAGCGACTGGACCTCGTCTGGATTGCCGTACCACGCGGGCACCGCCCGAGTGCCGGTGACACCTGCGAAGACCGTTCGATCTGTGGTCTGAGTCATGAGTGCACTCTACCGATCGAAACCGCGGCCCGTGCGGGCAGCGGTCGTGCGAATCGACCGACTGCGCGTCGTGGCGGGATCGCCCGTCCGGGTGAGCAGCGTCGTGGGAAGCGTCGGTGCCTCGACCGTCCGGGGTGTCGTCCCGTCGGACTCCAGCAGGTCGATCGCCTGACCGGGGGCGACCAGCAACTGGTTGAGCAGGCGGACGTGCTCGTCGAAGGTCGCCCCTTCCGAGCCCGGGTGCTCGTGGGTCAGCGCGTACGTCCCGCCCGAGTACAGCGTCCACAGATCGATCGCCATGCCGTCGGTCTCTGTGTCCTGTGATCCGGTCGTGGGCTCGGCGTCTGATCCGGCGTTGTCGTCTGGCCCAGCACCACCCTCAGCGTCTGGCCCAGCATCGTCTTCGTCGTCTGGCCCAGCACCGCCCTCAGCGTCTGGCCCAGCACCGCCCTCAGCGTCTGGCCCAGCACCGTCTTCGTCGTCTGGCCCAGCACCGTCTTCGTCGTCTGAATCCGGCAAGAACTTCGACTCGTCCAGTTCGGTGTCTACCTCCCGATCGACGGATTCGCTGTCGGTCTCTGCGATGACCCGTTCGGCCGCGCTGGTGGCGAGTGAGGGCGGCCACCCGATCGACTCGTACAGCGTGGGCACCAACTCTGGCTCGACCACGGTCTCGATCTCCTGAGCGGCCTCGATCGCGTTGCCGAGTCTCGAACTGACGAGCTCCATCTCCTGGAGATGCGCCCTCCACCACGATTCGAGGCTGTCCCGACTCGGCCTGGTCAGTTCTGATCGCTCGGTGAGCTGTCGCATCGAATTCGTGCAGGTGATGTCCTGTGCGAACCCGTCGGCGCTGACTGTCTCGTCCTCGAATCGGGTCGACAGGCCCATCGTGACCGGTTCGTCCCGGGAGAGGGTCGCCTCCAGACCGTCGAAGAGGATATCGACCTGTACTCGATCGGCCGATCGGTAGGTCCGAATCTCGCCGAAGGTAATCTCGCCCAGCCGTCGCCCGTCGACGCCGGCCCGGTGGCACAACTCGTAGATCGGCGAATACGCGTCGATCGGATCGAACCGGTCGGTGTCGATGGATCGGCTCACCGTTCGGACCGCCCGACTGAACGGGACCGGATCGGGGTCTGAATCGTACCAGTCCGGTATCTCGGCGTTCGATCTCGTGTCCACTCCGGCGAAGACGGTCCGTGTGTCTGGCTGGGTCATGGTGGCTCCTGGGGGCCGTCTGTGGCCCGATCGGCCGATCCGTCGAGTATGTACCGTCGTGAGGATCCCTGTCCCATCCCGAACGGCCCCGTCGACTAGTGGTCCGAATCTGTTAAGAAACCAGACCCCACACACTGTGGGTCTGTCTCCCGGGCGACCCAATCGCGTCGCTGGTCGGTCTTCGTGGCTGCGGGGAGTAAGCCCCCTTCTGTTCGATCCGGCATTCGGCTGAGCGTCCGCGCCGTCACCCGTGAGGGTGCTCGCCGTGTGGCGGTGGTGTCGGACTACCTGTCGCGCGGACTTGCACCGGCGAGGGTCGCCGTTCCATCCGTTCGCGGCCGTCGGCCCTCGGTGGGGTCTTCCCCGTGCTTGACCGGCCTTCGACCCGCGTGCCTTGCGACGGCGGGCCGCAGACCTTCATCGCGTGGGGGTCGCACACCTCGTTGGTCGGGCCGCGCGGTCTCGTTTCTGTTCGAGTGCCGGCGGTCGCCCGTCCCGGGCGTGGGCCCGGTCGCCTGCCCGCACGGTGGGGGGACTTTCCTCGTGCCCTGAGGGCACGGGAGCCGGACTCCCGCTGCCACTCGAACCTCGGCGGGCCCGCCCGTTAAGCGTTCGGTCACGCCCGCCCCGAACGCCAGCGGTTTTCACGATGGCCGTCGATGCCCCGAGCGTGATCGCAGACTGGACCGCCGTCGCCGTCGCGCTCGCCGTCCCGATCGCGGTGCTCGTCGTCCAAACCGCACGCCGCCCCCCGCGTCGAGACTGTCTCGTGGCGACGTTCGCCGTCGCCGGACTCGCCCCCGTCCTGGCGCTGCCGCTGTTGGCCTGGCTCGGCGCCCGCACCGTTTCGACCGTCGATCCAGCCCCCATTGGTCGTGTCGGACCCGTTCCGATCGCCGCGCTCGCGGTCGTCGCGGCGAGCGCACTCCTCGTGGGCCTGCTCGTCTGGCGGATCGGCCGCGTCGAGGCCCGGCCCGCCGTCGCTCGCACCGACCGCGCGTGGGGCACAGTCGCCGGCCTCGCGATCGCGGCCGTCGGTGTCGCGGTGGCCGTCCGCGTCGACCCTGCTCTCGGCGCGACGCTGGTCTGGGCCGGGCCACTCCTGGGGGTTCAGTGGGCCGTCGACTGGCGGATCGTCTGGGCCCGTCGACGGTCGGTCGCGTGGGCGGTCGTCGTTCCGACGCTGTATTTCTGGTCGATCGATGTGGTCGCGTTCACTGGCGGGGCCCCGGTCGGTGGCTGGGGGCCGTCACTCGTCGGGGCGATCCTGGCGCCTGTGGGGTCGCTGCTGGTCGTCCAGATGCTCGTCGTTCACGATCGGCACGCCTGACGGTCACTCTCGTCGCGATCGGTCGTTACCCCTCGGAGCGACGCAGCCCCGATTCGAGGAGGGGCCGCATCATGCCGACGATCGGAACCGCTCCGCCGTCGGTCCAGACCGCGCGGTGGTCGTCGGACGCGCCCGCCGCGTGGAGGCGCGTGCTTGCGAGCAAGGCGCTGCCGTCGAGGAGAGCGATCGCTGAGATCGCGCCCTGCTGGATCGGCACCTCTTCCCACCAGGTCCAGGTTTCGAGCACGGTCGCATGCGGCGCGGCCCGGCGAAGCGCCGCGCGGATCTCCTCACTCGGTGAGGCGGCCAGCATCTCGACTTCGCGTGCGTCGGCGTCGGTGATCGCCGCCCGGAGGTCGTCGGTCAACAGCGACGGATCGGCCAGGGCGAGCAACACCTCGGCCTCGGCCGCACCGATCAGGCCCTCCAGACGGTCGGCAACCGGCGCGACGCCTTCGAGCACCCAGACGTCACCGCTCTCGGACCCCCGTTCCGGGGCCGACAGCGCTGCCAGTCGCGCGTGCAACTGATCCAGCTGTCGAGTCGTCCGGCGCTCGATCGTCGCGATGGCCTCGTCGTGGTCGACCGCGCGGAAGGTTCGGGGTGAGCCCTCCTGGACGTCGACGACCCCGCGCTCGGCCAGCGCTTCCATACAGCCGTACACGCGTGCCCGAGGGACCTGTGAGACCTCGTCGACGTCGCGGGCCGACCCCTGACCGATCCGACAGAGGGCCACGAACGATCGGGCCTCGTACTCGGTGAACTCGAACCGTTCCAGCAGGTCGACGGCGGCTTCGATCGTGTCGGCGTCCTCGGACGTCGTCACGCCGTGCCGTTCGATCTGCCGGGCAATAACCGTTCGTCTCGGGGATCGAAGTCTGTTTCTACTCCAGTAAAAAACTGAAGTAAGACTTATACTCGTGGGTCGCTAATTCGTCGTACGCGACTTCCTCATGTCACGAGTCGACACGCGACCCGACGACGGCGCGACGGGCGAAGCACGCACGGACGAACAGCGTCGGGATGCCCGGCCCGCCCAGCGCACCGAGTGTCCGGAGTGTGGTGGCGAGGTCGTCCCCGACGGCGACGTCGACCGCGTCTGTACCGACTGTGGTGCGGTGATCGAGACCGACCGCATCGACCACGGCCCGGAGTGGCGGGCGTTTTCGGCGGCCGAACGCGACGAGCGATCGCGTGTCGGCGCCCCGACGACGAAACTCCTCCACGACGAGGGTCTCTCGACGACGATCGGGTGGGCCGACGTGGATTCCAGCGGAGCGACGCTCTCTCCAGAGAAGCGCTCCCAGATGCGCCGCCTGCGCGTGTGGGACGAGCGGTTTCGCACGCGCGATGCGAAAGATCGCAATCTCAAACAGGCGCTCGGTGAGATCGATCGCATGGCCGCCGCCGTCGGACTCCCCGAGGACGTTCGCGAGACCGCGGGCGTGATCTATCGTCGCGCGCTCGACGAGGACCTCCTCCCCGGGCGGTCGATCGAGGCGATGGCGACCGCCGCGCTGTATGCCGCCGCGCGGCGGGCGAACACGCCACGCAGCCTCGACGAGTTCGAACCCGTGAGTCGCGTCCCACGCGTCGAGTACGCCCGGGCGTATCGGTATCTCGCTCGCGAACTCGATCTCGGTGTCGCGCCCGCCGATCCCACCGCGTACCTCCCACGATACATCTCCGCGCTGGACGCCGACGAGGACATCGAACGGCGGGCCCGCGAACTGCTCGACGCCGCCAAAGAGCGGGGCGTCCACAGCGGCAAGGACCCGACCGGTCTCGCCGCGGGCGCGATCTACGCCGCGTCGCTGCTGGTGGGCGATCGTCTCACTCAACAGCGGATCGCGGACGCCGCAGACGTGAGCGCGGTGACGATCCGCGATCGGTACAGCGAGTTACTCGACGCTCGCGATCAGTCGCGCCGATAATCCTCGATCGCGAGGTGCGTGCGGACGAGTGCCTCCATCGCGTCGATCGGGCCCGCCGGATCGTACGTCGAGAGGCCGTGTTCGGCCTCGCGAAGGCGGTCACGCCGCTCTCTGAAGTCTCGGGCGAACCCGGCTGGAATCCCACTCGCGGCGATCCGGTCGGCGATCGCTCGTCGCTCGTCGTCGCCGTCCGCCGCCAGCAGCTCCGCATACTCGACGACGCCGTGGCGGATCGCCTCTCGGAAGATCGCCGCCGAAAAATCTCCCTCAGCGAGTTCGCGCCGCCAGGTCGTCACCCAGTTGCCGATCCGCCAGAGGCGCTCGCACTCGGTCACGAGTTCCCGAAATCGCCGGTACTCGGCGGCGTCGATCGACGGGCCGTACGCCAGATCGACGTGGAAGAAGGGCAGCGCGCCGATCGCGGTGGTCTCGTACGCCCAGCCGTCGGCGCGGTTGTACAATCCTGGTGACTCGGCGGCCACCCGAGCGTGGTCCATCGCGACCAGACTGGCCCGGAGATCGAACGACACCGGCGCTCGCAGCGCTGGCCCGTTCGGTGCGGCCTCGAATCGCTCCAGAAAGCCCGTGAGTGCGCGCTCGGCCGCCCGGACGGCGTCGCTCGCCTCCGAGAGGACCCTCTCGTCGGGTGACTGGCCGGGCATCGTCGCGCGAGCGAGTTCCCAGAACGCACGTCCGTCGCCGTCTCTCTCAGCGATGTCGTCCACGAGTGTCGTGAACGCGGCGGCGAAAAAACGCGTCTCCTGGACCGCATCGCGCCGATCGGCGGGGACCTCGGGGAGCGTCAGCACGTCACCACAGACGTAATAGATCCACTGCCAGACGAACGGGCGGCGCCCACCGACGTCCAGCCCATCGAAGATCCTCTCAACAGCCGCCGGCAGCGATGTCTCTTCGATCGTCCGGCGGAGTCGACGGCCGACGCGATCGTCGTAGCCGACGTCGAACGTCGGCGTCGTGTCGGTCGCCGTGACCTGCCGGACGCTCGGCGCTTCGACGGCGATCGCATCGCTTCTGGTCTCGATGTCGGGGTCGAAAGACATACATCTGATAATCCAATCACTACAATAGGTAATTATGGTATATATAATGATAACAAATACGGGAATCTGACTCTCTTCTTCGTCGAAAGCATCTGCTATCCGTCACGAGCCGGACGAGTTCAGGGTCGATGCGGTCGTCTCGGCTCCGTCCATAAATTTAGCCGTTTGGACCGGTCGATTTTATGACGTGGTTCAATGGACCAACGCACGTTTGTTCGGTAATTTATAATTAATTATAGGAGGGGTTCGCTGCTCTTCGGAGGTATGATGTCGACTGAATTCGACCCGATCCAGCACCACCCCGACGCCGAGGCACAGGGCCGATATCTCCAGCACTTTCTTCAGAGCACCGAGGACGTCTTGCCAGCGCTCAGACGGCGGACACAGGACGTACTCGCCGCGAAAGGGATCGAGGACGTCGATCGAGAGGCCTACTATCCGATCGAGGACGTCGCGGGCGTGTTTCAGAACATCGCTGCCTCGATGGGCGAACGGACGCTGAGTCGCGGCGCCGAGAAGATGGGGCTCGATCTGCCCGTCCCGGCGTCGGTCGACAGCCCCCATGCCGCTCTCGAACGTCTCGACGACCGCCACCGAGAGAGCTGTCGAATCTCACCGGACGCCGACGAATCGGGACCGGCCGCCACGGACCCGGCGGGCGGGTACGACGTCACGTTCGTCGACCCGGCCACCGCCCGGGTCGCCATCACCGACCGGTATCCGTTCCCCGACGTGATGGCCGGGGGCATCGTCCGCGGCGCGGTGAACCGACTGACCGACGCGAACACGTCCGTCCGGACCGAACGGGTCCCGACCGACCACGGTGAACGGGCGGCCTGGGAGATCACCTGGGCCTAAGCTGTCAGCGGCGTCTCGTCTGGCCTGACGGGTGTTCGTCGCGACGTGATCGCTGGTCTCCGGGCGTTTTTGTGTTCTCCGACGATAGAGTGCGTATGCCACGCTTGACGATCGGTCGGGCCTTCGGGATCCCGATCCGTCTCGACATCACGTTCGTACTCGTCCTCCCATTGCTGGCCTGGCTCATCGGCTCGGAGGTCGGCAACTGGGTGGAGATCATCGACGCGATGGGCGTCAGCCTCGCCGCCGAGACCCTCGAAGCGGGCCTGACGCCGTGGATTCTGGGAACGGTCGCCGCGATCGGCCTGTTCGCTGGCGTCGTCGCTCACGAACTCGGGCACTCGCTGGTCGCGATGCACTACGGCTACCCCATCGAGTCGATCACGCTCTGGATCTTCGGCGGGATCGCGAAACTCGAAGAGATGCCCGAACACTGGAGTCAGGAACTCGCGGTCGCGCTCGCGGGCCCCGCGGTGAGCCTCGCGATCGCGGGACTCGCCTTTCTCGCCCTCCCGATCGTGCCCGTCTCGGGGACGATCACCGCCTCGATCGCGTTCGTGTTGGGCTATCTCGCCCTCATGAACCTCGTGCTCGCGGCGTTCAACCTCCTCCCTGGATTCCCGATGGACGGCGGGCGCGTCCTGCGTGCCCTCCTCGCCCGAACACGCCCGTACGCCCAGGCCACCCAGATCGCCGCTCGTGTCGGGAAGATGTTCGCGGTCGTGCTCGGCCTCCTCGGCCTGTTCGTGCTGGGGAATCTCTTCTTGGTCGCGATCGCATTCTTCATCTATCTCGGCGCGGCCGGTGAAGCCCAGATGACGGTGATGAAAGCGGCCTTCGAGGGCGTCGAGGTCCGGGACGTGATGACGCCCGCCGACCGGATTGCGACGGTCGACGCCGAGGCGACGGTCGCGGACCTCGTCGATCGGATGGTTCGAGAGCGCCACACGGGCTATCCCGTCGTCGAGGGCGACCGGATCCTCGGGATCGTCACACTCGACGACGCCCGCGCGGTCCGAGAGGTCGAACGCGAGGCGTTTACCGTCCGGGAGGTCATGACGACCGATCTGGAGACGATCGCGCCCGGCGAGGACGCCATGTCGGCGCTCACCCGGCTCCAGAGCCGGAACGTGGGCCGTCTTCTGGTCTACGAGGACGACGAGTTCCGCGGGCTGATCACGCGCTCGGATCTCATGACCGCGTTCGACGTGATCCAGTCGAGCGGGTGGACGAGTCCGGAGACGACGCTCGCGGGCCAGCGAGTCTGAGTCGGTCTGCTGGCTGTGGCCAGCGGTCCTGCCGCAGTATTCAGGCGGGAAGATCGATTCGTCCTGCCGGGGTGTGCCGATTCGCGTCGTAGAACTGTAACTCCTCGATCGACCAGCGGTGTGTATCGATCGACGCCGAGCGGACTCGCTCGGCCCCTGCGCCGCGAGCGACGGTCACGTGCGGGCGATAGGCTTCTTCCTCGATGCCCTCGGCGGGGTCGAAATACTCACACAACTGCTCGTGGAGCGCGACGAGTCCGGGACTCTCGACCGACAGCGCGACGACGGGGGCGGGCCCGGCGGGCGGGTCCTCGAAGACGACCAGTCCCGCGACCCGTGCGGCGACCGGAGGCTGGCCGGCGAGCGCCTCGCGGGCGCGAGCGGAGAGTCGGGCCGCGTCGCTTTGCGCGCCCAGCCGTTTGAGAACGAGAGTGCGATCCGCATGCGGGCGGACGGTCGCCGGCGGGGCCTCGCGGGCGAGTTCGTCCGCAATTCGGTTCACCGCGCTGGGGATCGGGACGTTCAGACTGAACACGCACGATCCAGATTGGCCGGCGGTGAAAACCCGTCGGACGACACAACCGATTTGAGTGCGGCCGACCCAGATCAGGTATGGACATCGATCTGAAGACCATGCTGACGGTGGTGCTGGGGCTGGTGGCGGTGTGGATCGTCGTGGAGATCCTCTCGGAACTGATGGGCTGGATCGGCTGGCTACTCGGGCCGTTGCGTCCCGTGATCGGCCTGCTCGTCCTGGTCGCGATCGCGCTGTTCGTCTACGATCGCTTCCTCTAGAAGTCACTCAGTCCCGATTGCCGGCCCGCGACGAGCGTGGACTTCCGGCGGAGCGCCCCCCGCGAGATCGGGAGTTCGCGCTGGACGAGTCGGTCGATCGCGCTCGCGAACGTCTCCGAGTTGCCGGGCCGCCCCTGCATCGAGTCGGGCACGCCCGCGGGGTCGTCGAAGGCGTGGCGGACGCCCTCGCGAACCTGCCAGACCCCGACGGGCGCCCAGTACGCGTCGGTGACTTCCCGGAGCACGAGACACTTCGCCTGCCGATCGCGCTCGGAGAGGTGTTCGAGGACGCCGAGTCGGGCGGCGTAGTATGCGCCCGCGGTCTCCTCGACGTAGCCCGTCCGCCCATTCTGTCCTTCGTGGGCACTCGCGAGATAGTGCGTTTCGCCGGTCGGGTTCCAGACGCTGTCGGGCGCTTTCATCTCGACGAGTTCGAACTCCCAGGTGCCGGGCGAGAGCACGATCCAGTAGCGATTGCCCATGTAGTCGTTGTGCCAGACCTCGACCTCGTCGATCGTGTCCGCGCTCCGGGTCGTCCCACGGAGGTACTTCCCCACCGCATCGTCGACGGCGGTGATCGACCATCGGGTGGGCACGAGCCGTCGGTTCGGCCCGCGCCCGAGTGCGCCCGCCGAGAGGATGGTGTTGACGTCGTAGACGTCGAACCCCCGGCGATACAGATACGTCATCGCGCCCTCGGCACGCCACTCGTCGTCACTCAGCGTCTTCTCGACCGCGCGTGGGACGTGGGGGTTCTCCCCGAGCGTCGCGTCGGTCGCACTCGCGCGCGGGCCCGTCGGCGTCGCGACGTCGTCGACCGAGAGGTCGAACTCGGGGGTTTCGGAGAGGCCGACCTCCACGTCGACGGGGTGGTCTGCGATCGCGACCTCGCGTTGGGTGCCGACGAACCCGTCCCAGACGTCTTCGACGTTGACCCGGGCCGACCGTTGGGCGTTCAGGAGGCCGGTCCGGCGTTCGAGGACGCCCTCGATCTGGAGGCCGCGATCGTACCAGTCGCCACTCGTCGCGAAGCCCGCGGCGTCGGCGTCGGGATCGACCGGCGAGAGCACCCCCGTCGAGACTTCTGGGTAGGAGGATCGCCCGACGAAGATCTCGGGGGCGGTCGACCCGTAGAGATCGCCACCCGAGACAGACTGCTCGAACTGGCGCTCGACGTCGTCGAGGTGATCGACGATCGCGTAGGACTTTTCCTCAGCGAGGCGGCGTCGCTCGGCCTCGTCGTCCCGATCGACCCCGTCGAGGTACTCGTCGAGTCGCATCGATCGAAACTACCGCGTCGATACCCTTGAACCATCAGGTCGCATCGGTCCGTCAACTCGGCACGATCGTGACCTGCCGGCCGCGGTCGATCGCACGTTCGAGTTCTTCAGCGATCGCGCTCCCGCGCGAGACCTGGACTTCGCCACTCCTGGAGACCGTCGCCGTAAAGAGGTATTCGTCGCCAGCCCGGACCTCGACGGTCTCGCCCGCGAAGTCGTCGGCGGGGACGATCACGTGTCGGGAGGTAACGTCGGGCGTGACGATCCGCCCGGCAGTCGGCCCGTCGGCGCTCCCGCTCGACCCCGCGTCCGGTGCCGTCGGCGCGTCGTCCTCGCGGTCCTCGAACGTCCGGACATCGATCTCCAGGCCCAGGCGGTCCTCGACCGCGCCGATCCGATCGCCGTTCTTGCCGATGACCTGTGAGATGTCACGATCCTCGACGTAGACGACCGCGCTGTTGGGGCCCTGTAACTCCACGTCGACGCGTCCGTTCGCGATCGAGCGGATCTCGCTGGTGAGTTGCTCGCGCGCGATGCCTTCGACGCCCGACTCGTCGGCCGCGCCGTCGAGTGGCACCGTCACGACCTGGCGATTGAACGAGTAGATCTCGAAGGCTGGCTCGCCGGTCTCGAAGTCCTCGACCATCACGACCGGACGGGCGAGATCGGCTTCCATCAGGCCCTTCGGAACCTTGACCTCGGTGGAGACGTCGTACACCTGGGCGACTTCGCCCGCCTCGATGTAGATCACGGTGTCGACGACCTGCGGGATCAGTCCGAGTTCGACCCGACCGATCAACCGCTGGAGCGCGTCGACCCCACGGGTCGCGTGGACGACGCCGATCATGCCGACGCCCGCCAGGCGCATGTCCGCGAATACCTCCACGTCGTCGGTGGTGCGCACTTCGTCGTAGATGGTGTAGTCGGGCCGGACCATCAACAGGGCGTCGGCGGTGGTCTCCATCGATCCCGCGAGCGCGGTGTACTGGCTGATGCGCTCGTCGACCTGGAGGTCGCGGGGTTTCTCCATGGTCTTGACGGCGTGACCCGCGTCCGCGAGCATCGTCGCGACGGCCTGGGCGAACGTCGACTTGCCAGCGCCGGGCGCGCCCGCGATGAGGACGCCGCGCTGGCCGTCCTGGAGGCGTTCGCGCAAGTCGTCGGCGTGAGCGTAGTCGTCGAGACTCGTCTCGACGATCGGGCGGACGGCCGTGATCTCCATGCCGTCGGCGAACGGCGGGCGGGCGATCGCGATCCGGTCGGTGCCCAACTGGACGATCGTCATGCCCGGTTCGTCGATCTCGACGAACCCGTCGGCCCGAGCCGCGGCGGCCGTCTCGATCTCGCGGGCGTATCGCTGGAGTTCCGCCTCGGTACTCTCCGCGTCAGCGATCGGCTCGTAGGCCATCTCACCGACCGATCCGCGCTTGGCGCGTGGCTGGGCCCCCACCCGGAGGTGGACGCTCATCGTCTGGTCGTCGAAGAACTGCTCGATCGCCAACTCGTCGTGGCCCCGCGGATCGGGATCGAGCAATGTGACGTCGATGCCGCGCGCGGCGGCGACGTCACGCTGGACGTCGTCGCTCGTGACGAGCGTGGCGTCGCGCTCGCCAGCCAGGTCTCGAATCGCTGCGTCGATCGCGCCCGCCGCGGCGTTCGCGCGCTCGGCGGGACTCGCTCGCTCGCCCGCGAATTCGAGGTCGATGTCGCCGGCATCAGCGAGTCGTCGCAACGACTGCAGTTCGTCGAGGCCGTCGGCACCCGTGCGCCGCCCGTCGTTGGCTTGCGCTTCGAGTTCGCCCAGGACGGCCTCGTGAACGAGAACGTCGGCACCCACAAATTTGTCGTCAGCGATCGCCGTCGTAACCTGCCCGTCGACGATCACGCTCGTGTCCGGAACGATCTCCATGCTGGGTCTGCGTCGGGCGGACTGAAAAGGCCGTGGACGCGACCCCGATCAGGCTGGTGACGAGTCACCGGCGTCGTCGGGCGATTCGTCGGGGTCCTCCGGCGTCCCCGGTGACTCCTCGGTCGGTTCGTCGCTCTCCGGTTCACCTGTGGTCTCGGTGTCATCGTCGTCGATCGCCGCGCGGACGCCGAGGCCGACCTGTCGGACGGCGACGACCTGGGTATAAAAGAGAACGAAGAAGCCGACGACGAAGACGAGCAGCCATTGGGCCATCAGTCCGCCGATCACCCAGGCGGCGAACGCGACGAGCCACCGGACGGCGTAGCGTCGATCGGTCGCGATCGAGCGGTACCGACCGACGGCCATCGTTCCCGACAGGCCGTCTCGAACGTACAGTGCGACCGAGATGGGGAGCAGATACCAGGACAGGACGGCGTAGAGGCCACCGATCGGGACGCCGAGCAGTGCGACGACGAGCAAAAGCAGGCCCTGGTCGTTTGCCACCGACGAGACGACCATCCCGAGGACGAGCGACGCGGCGGCGATCACGACCAGCGGGATCAGGTACGCGATCGTGATCGCGATCACTGCGAGGCCGTCTTTGAGTCGGGCGCTGAGGTCCGCGAACGTCGGCGGTGCGTCCGCTCCGTCGAGTGTCGACCGGAGCACGTCGACGTAGTACCCGAACACCGGGAGCGCGACGAGGAGGCCCACGAGCGTGACCAGTGGCTGGACGACCACCGCGAACACGAGGAGGAACATCGACATGATGCTCCCGATCAGCGTGAGCGCCTGACTGCCGAACAGGAGTCCCCCGCCGGCAGCGACCGTCGAGAGCCAATCGTCTTTGCGTGTCGGATATCGCACCGCCGCTTCGAGGTCGACCATATCTCGTCTCTATAATATTCGGTACAAAGGGCCTTCGAAACGAGCGCGTCAGTCCGCGCTGTCCAGGTCCATCGCCGCCACGTAGCCCAGGCCGTACAGTCGGACCGTGACCACTCCCAGGTAAAACTGGAGGAAAACGCCGATCACCGCGAGGTACAACAGGCCGATGAACTGGCCGGCGACGAACTGGATCCCGAACGCGATCGTCCAGTAGATCGCGAACGCCTTCGTGAACGCGACCTGCGTGATTCGATCGTGGTCGAACGCCGTGCGGAGGTCGCCCTCGTGAGCGTAGATCGCCATCGAGATCGGCACGAAATACGGCATCACGGTCACGTACACCGCCACCACGAGACTGAAGACGACCACCCCCAGGCTACCGATCAGCAGGCCACCGACGACGGCCGCGTCGCCCCCGAGGGTCGTGACGATTCCGACTCCGAGTGCCGCCAGAACTCCGACGACCACCAGGACGACCACCAGCGGGACGGTGTACACGAGACTCACGGCGATCGGGATCAGGCCGTCTTCGAACAGTCGTTCCCAGTCCTCGAAGCGGGGTGGGTCGTCGTCGCCCTCGATGGTCGCCCGCAGGACCGCCATATAGTAGCCACCGACGGGGAGCGTAATCGCCACCCCGAGCAGGATGACGAGCGGAAACAGAGCGACACCGACGAAAACGAGGCTGAGTATCGCAGCCACGAGCAAGCCGACACCGACCACCGCGAGATTCACCACGAACAGTCCGCCACCGATCCCGATCGTCGACAGCCAGTCGTCGTCTTCCAGTGGATAGGTGATCGCGTCTTCGAACTCGACCATGGTCGAATCGTTACCGTCCGGCATCAAAATAATGCAGTACTCGTCACCACTCGGCCGGTTCGTCGGGGCTCGGGGACTCGCGAGGCGGTTCCGCCTCCCCGTTCCGATTCGAGGCGTCTCCGTGCGCTGGCGCTTACTCGCGGGTCACTGCGTTCCCCGCTCGTGATTTCGAGACGCTCCCGATGGTCGCGTCTCGCTTTACTCAGACGCCTCGCCGTTCTCCACGGCTCGCGCAGAGCGCTCGCCGTTCCGTTCCGAGGGTGTCTCCTTCAGTTCGTTCAGTCGCCACCCTCGCCGTTCTCCGCGGGTCGGCTCCGCCTCCCCGCTCCGATTCGAGGCGTCTTCGTTCGCTCCGCTCACTCAGACGCCTCGCCTTTCTCCACGGCTCCCTGACGGTCGCCGTTCCGATTCGAGGCTTCTCCGTGCGCTACGCTTACTCCGAAGCCTCGCCCTTCACTATCGGCGCACCCACGAGGTTACCCCACTCAGTCCACGAGCCGTCGTAGTTGACGGCGTCGTAGCCGAGCAGTTCGTGCAGCGCGAACCAGGCGACCGAGGAGCGCTCTCCGATCCGGCAGTACGCGACTGTCGTCTCCGATCCCTCGATGCCGACGTCGGCGTACAGGGCTTCGAGTTCGTCGCGGCTCTTGAACAGGCCGTCCTCGTCGGTGACGGCGGCCCAGGAGACGTTCTGGGCACCGGGGACGTGGCCGCCGCGCTGGGCGGTCTCGGTCAGGCCCGGCGGGGCGAGGACTTCGCCGCTGAACTCCTCGGGCGAGCGGACGTCCACGAGCGGCAGGTCGCGCTCGATGGCGTTTTCGACGTCTTCGCGGTACGCGCGGATCGTCTCGCGGGGACCGCCGGCGTCGTACTCGACGCTCGGGTAGTCCGGGACCTCCGTCGTCGTCGGGTAGTCGTTCTCGATCCAGTACTCGCGCCCGCCGTCGAGCAGTTTCACGTCGTCGTGGCCGTAGTACTTGAACTGCCAGTAGGCGTAGGCAGCGAACCAGTTGGCGTTGTCGCCGTACAGGACGACCGTCGAATCCTCGGTGATGCCGGCCTCACCGAGCAGCGCCTCGAAGTCCGATTTCGTGAGGATGTCCCGCGTCGTCTGATCCTGGAGTTGGGTCTCCCAGTTGAATCCGATCGCGCCGGGCGCGTGGCTCTCGTCGTAGGACTCGGTGTCCACGTCGACCTCGACGAGTCGATACTCGGAATCGTCGGACTGGAAGGCGTCCAGATTGTCGTCGACCCACTCCGCCGAAACGATGACGTCGTTCGCGTAGTCGCTCATTGCATTCCACCCTACTGGCGGGGGTCATAAAGCGCCGTGCGAAGAGGCAGGTTCGGTCATCCCTCCGCGGTCTCGACAACACTCTCCGGGAGGTCACCATCGCCCCGATTCGGACCGCCCACGGGCGAGACCGCGCTGGCCTCACACCGGCAACGATTGCCGAAACTCCGGACGGTGGTGGGCCAGGACAGCGAGTGCGAGGAGTGCGAGTGTGAGTCCGCCGACGGTTTCGAGCGGAGTGTGGACACCCGCGCCGACGCGAGCGGGCATCATGAGAAGGGGGATGACCACGAGGACGACCGCGCGTCTGTCCGCGAGCGCGACGAGGCCGAGCGGCGTCATCGAAAACAGGACGTGCCCGGAGAGGTTCCAGAACGGTACGATCGCGGTGTGCACCACAGTGACGGCTCCGAGCGTCAGACACGCCCATAGGACGTGATCGCCCCAGTCTCGGGACTGCCAGACGGCGACGATGACTGCCAGGCCGACGAGCAAGGCGAGACTCGCCTGTAGATCGCCCGCTGACTCCCCGACGAGCAGTTCGGGTGTCGCGGCGATCACTCCGACTGTAACCCCTGCTCCGAGCACGACCGTGACGACGCGCCCGACGGTCTCGATCGGTTCGGCATCGGACGCGTTGGCTTCGACGAGTGCCATCACCGTGAGACCGAGGACGACCATCTGTTCCGGAGCGAACACCGCCGAGTACGTTTCGGAGAGCCCCATAGCTGATCGTTCGTGAACACCGACCTGGCAGTTTTGATTCTCGATCGAGCGACTACTGTCCCAATATTTTTGACCGTTGACGGAGTTTTCGACGTATGCGAAACCGACGTTCCGGGTGGCTCCCCCACCGCTCTCGACATCGCCTCTCTCCGGGCGTGATCCGGGCGTGACGCCGACGCCGTCGGGGAACACCACGGCCACCATCTTCCCGATGGAGTGGGGATCGGGATTGCCGCTGCCAGACTGGGCTGTCTCGTTCGGTGAGGCCGTGATCGTGTTCGCTCTGGCGTACGTCATTCAGCGACTGTTGGCACGTCTTTTGGCCGATCGGATGCGGAAGCGGTTCGACCGCCAGAGTCTCAGTCGGACGGCGATGCGTGCCATTCGCGTGGGGATCTTCGCGTTCGCGGTACTGATCGTCCTCGACAGTTACGGTTTCAATCTCGCTGATTTCACTCTCTCCGTGGCGGTCTTCTCGGCGGTGGTCGGTGTGATCCTCGCACCGATCGTCGGGAGTCTGATCAGCGGGGTCTTCCTGTTGGCCGACCAGCCCTACGAGATCGGTGACATGGTCGAGATTCAAGACACCGGCCAGCGGGGGTTCGTCGAGGACATCACACTCCGCCACACCAAGATATTCACGCTCGACAATACGTTCATCGTCGTGCCGAACGGGACGATCCGCGAGCGAGACGTGATCAACTACTCCGCCGAGGACGCCCGGACCCGCCAGACCATCGACGTGGTCGTCACCTACGAGAGCGACCTCGATCGGGCGCGGAAACTCCTCGTCCGGGTGGCCCGGAGGACCGACGCCGTCATCGAAGGCGGGCCAGACATTCGAATCGGTGCCGCACGGTATCCCTCCGAACCGGTGGTGTTGCTCGAAGAGTTTGGCGATCACGGTATCGGCCTGCGCCTGCGCTACTGGATCGAGCAGCCATACCGCCTCAACGCGATCAAATCCTCGATTCAGACCGCCTACGAGGACGCAATTCAAGACGAACCCGTCGCCATCGCGTACCCCCACTCGCATCTCGTCTTCGACGACACGAGCGGGTCGCTCACGATCGATCGCGACGGTATTGGGTCCTCCGGTCGCGCGGGGGGCGAGCGCACCGGCGACGCCGGGACCGATGCCGCGACCGACGTCGAGACCGACGGTGGGGCTGGCGGAAACGTCGACGGCACGACCGACCCCGTCAGCGGTGGAGAGGCCGACCCAGAGGCCGGCAGCGGGACCGACGGCACCGACGATTCGGAGCCATCGGTAGGGTCTTGAGTCCACCGCCGGAATCCGGTCCATGAGCGAGGTCGATCGGATCAGTCTCACCCTCCCGCCCGCGATGGTCGAGCGACTCGACGGCATCGTCGAGGACTGGGAGTACGCCAGTCGGTCGGAGGCCGTTCGCGACGCACTCAGAGACTTTTTCACCACCTACGCCTGGGAGCGCGGCGGCGACGGTGACCACCAGGGGACAATCGTCGTGGTCCACGATCACGACCACGACAGCGACGTGGCCGGACGGATCCAGCACGTCCAACACGAAATGGCCGACGTCGTCACCTCGGTCCAGCATATCCATCTCGATCACGACTCCTGTATGGAGACCATCGTCGTCGACGGGCAGGCCGCGACGATCGAGGAGCTCGCCAATCGCCTCCGCGCGATGGACGGCGTCCGCCAGGTCAAGGTCGTTGTCGTCGGCAACGGCGAGTGAGGTCTCGACGCGACCGCGACCGTCTCCGACCGCCGTGAGTCGCCGTCGAAACCCTTAGGCAACGCCACCCCGTCGATCGGACATGGCCAACGACGACAGCGGCGGACTCATGTCGAGTGCGGGTCTCGTCCGGTATTTCGACGCCGAGGACAGCAACGCCATCCAGATCGATCCGCGCACCATCGTCGCACTCGGCGTCGCGACGGGGCTGATCGTCATCGTCGCGCGCGTGCTGATGGTCCTGTAGCGACGGATCGATGGACGAGACGAGTCACGACGACGATTCGTCGATCGGCGTTCGGATTCGGGGCATCTACACCACGGCAGCGACCGCTCGGCTACTCGACGCTGGCGTGAGTGTCGTCCAGCCGTCGCCGGCGATCCGCGAGCGATTCGACGCTTCGTTCGGGGCGGGGCCCGCCGACGCGTCGGTCCGGACCAGTGACGACGGCATCGCGATCGGCGTGCACGGCGCTCCCGACGCCGTCGACCGGGTCACCGACGTGCTGGCGGTCGGCCGCGATACACTCACACACGACGTCCTCCCGGAGGGTGGGGTCTATCGCGCAGAAGTCACGGACACGAGTTCGCGGAGTGCGGTCGTCGATCTCGGCGTGGGTGAGGCACTGCTCCCCGCTCACGACGTCGAGGGGCACGTCGAGACCGGCGACGAACGACTGGTCCAGGTCAGCGAGGCGCGCCCACCGTGGGCCGATCGCCCGCTGGTCGAGTCGCCACTCCGCGTCGAAGGTGGCCTCGCCACGCTCGTCCGCGGTGGGTCGTCGACCACGCGTGGCGGGCCCGACCTCACCACGCTGATCGACCCCGATCTGCCCGACGGGTGGGCGATCCGGTACGGTGCGGACGCCGACGTGGACTGTCTCGACGCGATCACCGCGACGATCGATCGGCTCTCCGATCGCGCCCGGGCGATCGACGCCGCCATCGCCGCGACCGACGCGGGCCCGGGCCCGGTCTGGACCGATCGCGCGAGTCGGTGGCTCCGTCTCGGGCGGGAGGGTCGGGCGGCGCTCGACGACGACCGCCGCACGGTCACGCCGACCGTCCCGGGCCACCATCGCATCAAAGCCGGTGGGCACACCGCGGGCCGGGGCGTCGACTTCCTGGAGGCGACCGACGCGCCCGATTCGATCGACGAGCCACCGATCGCCGCCGCGATGGAGGCGTTCGGACCGGGCGAGGGCGATCGCGTCGCGATCGAGCACGGCAAGCCCGACGGGCGGGCCTTCGAGTTGGGCACGGGCACGGTCACCGACCGCGACGGCACGACGATCGACCTCGAACGCGAGATGCACTCTTCGGGCACCTACGACGGTCTCGGCACCCCCCGGGAGGCGGGCGACACTGCGACGACGACCTACACCGAGGGCCAGTGGTGGGCTCCGACGGTGTATCGCAGCGACGGCGCGTATCGGGGGACGTACGTCAACGTCTCGACGCCCGTGGAGATCTTTCCCGACACCGTCCGGTACGTCGACCTGCACGTCGACGTGGTCAAACGACCCGACGGCGAGGTCGAACGCGTCGACGATGACGAACTCGCGGCGGCGGTCGAGGCCGGCGATCTGAGCGCGGAGTTGGCCGAGCGGGCACGGACGGTCGCCGATGCGGTCGAGAATGCGCTGTGAGGGGTCGTAGCGTACTTTTTCGATCGACTTCGATTCTTTTCGGTGGATTTTCGAAAAATTTGCGATCTACGGGCGGCATCCCGCCGAGCACAGCGAGGCGGGGTTCAGGAGCGTCGCTCCTGGCACATCGAACGACGACCGAAGGGAAGAGAGATGTGCCGGCCGGGAATTGAACCCGGGCTATGAGCTTGGGAAGCTCATGTCCTACCACTAGACCACCGGCACTCGTTCACTGCGTTCACTCGTGCCGTGCATCGACGGACATCGTCCGTCTCAACACCGGCACTCACTCGCATTCGCTCGTTCGTGCCGTGGATCGCAAATCCGACGGATTTGCTCACCACCGGCACTCGTCCGCGCCGAGGCCCACGACGCTTCCCGATCGCGTGACCTCGGCACTCGATTCGGGCGTTTCGCCCGACGGCACTTGAACGTAGCGTTCCTCGCTGGCGAGCGGTGCGCACACCCGGACGGTGAAGTGGCTCGGGTGTGGAGATCGATGCGATGACTGATTCCGATCTGGCGACGGCGGACGACCCACTGGATCTGCGCTTTTCGGACGAGGAACTCGCCGCACGTCGGGACCACGTCACCGACTTCGTTCGCGAGTTCGTCGATCGAGCGGGCGTGGAGCGCGCGGTGATCGGACTCTCGGGCGGCGTCGACAGTTCGACGGTCGCGGCGGTCGCGAGCGAGGCGCTCGGTCCGGACGCCGTCCATGGCCTCGTGATGCCGAGTTCGGTCGACGACGACGAGATCATGAGCGACGCCGAACGACTCGCTGAACAGCTCGGCATTGCCTACGACGTGCTCCCGGTCGGTGAGATCGTCGAGACGACCGCCGATCTCGCCCCCGAGGTCCGCGACGATCGCATGGCGATGGGCAACCTTCGCGTGCGCGCGCGGACGCTCGTCAACTACTCCGTCGCGAACGCCGAGGACGCGATCGTGCTCGGGACGGGCAATCGCACCGAGTCGCTGATCGGCTATTTCACCAAATACGGCGACGGCGCGGTCGACTGCCTCCCGATCGCGAACCTCTACAAACAGCAGGTTCGCCAACTCGCCCGGGATCTCGGTGTGCCCGAATCGATCGCCGGGCGGACGCCGACGGCGGGCATGTGGCTCGATCAGACCGACGAAGCGGAACTCGGCGTCGAATACGACACGCTCGACTCGATTCTCGCACTCCACGTCGAGGGTGGCGTGCCCGCGACGGCGACCGCCAGGACGATCGGCGTCGATCGCGAGGTGGTCAGAGACGTTCGCGAACTGTACGAACGGAGCGCGCACAAGCGATCGATGCCGCCCGGTCCGGATCGGCCCTGACGCCCAGGCGCGGCGGGCGTCCGGCCGACCTAGACGACCCGATAGATCCGGCGGCGCTTGTCGACTGCTTCGAACCGGTCGCGCAGGCTGATCGGGACGGTCTCGGTCATCCCGATCACGAGGTAATCACCCGAATCGAGGCCGTCGACGAGCGTCTCGAAGATCGGCTCTTTGTACGCCGCGTCGATGTAGATCAGGAGGTTCCGACAGAACGCGATGTCGAACGATCCAGGGGCGGACCCGCTGACCAGGTCGTGGCGCTCGAAGGTGACCATTTCGCGGACCTCGTCGGTGACGGTGAACGTCGAGCCCTCGCGGTCGACGTACGCCGTCGGATCCGACAGCGGTTCGAGTTCGGTGGCGATATCGGAGGTCGTCGAGGTCTCGTAGGTGCCCGCTCGCGCCCGTTCGAGGACGTCCGCGTTGATGTCTGTCCCGAGGATGTCGATGTTGGTGTGATCGATCTCGTCGGCGTCCAGCGCGAGCATCGCGACCGAGTACGGTTCGCGCCCGTCGGCACAGGGCGCGTTCCAGACGTCGACGGTCTGGCGCTCGTCGGTCAACTCCGCGAGGATGGGCCGTAACTGCTCCCAGACCTCGGGGTTGCGGAAAAACCCCGTCACGTTGATCGACAGCGAGTCGAGCAGCGCCTCGCGCTCGTCGGGGTCGTCGAGCAACTGGCGGTAGGCGTCGTAGTCCTCCACGCCGGTCCGGCGGATCCGGGCGGTGATTCGCCGGTCGAGGTACGCCTGGTTGTAGAAATCCGATTCGAAGTCCATCCCCGAGTCGATGGCGTCGAGGAGGCGCTCGAACGCCGCCTCCGATCCCGAGCGCCGGCTCATAGCGTGACCACGTCGATGATGTGGACGATGTTCCCGTCGCCCAGGACGGCCGTCCCCGAGAGCCCGGGTGTTCCACTCAAAATGCCTTCGAGGGGCTTGACGACGACTTCCTCTTGGGCCTCGACGGCGTCACAGTGCAGCGCCACACGACGTTCGGACTCCCGGACGCGCACGAGCATGCCGTCACCGTTCGTCCGAGCGCCGGGCACGTCGAACGCCTCCCCGAGGTCGATCACCGGATAGATCTCGTCGTTGTGCCGGATGACGGGCCGACCGTTGATCGTCTCGGACTCCGTCGACCGCGTGATCTCGTCGACGTTTTTGATCGGGATGCCGTAGCGTTCGCCCGCGACCGAGACAAAGAGGACCTTCACGATCGCCATCGTCACCGGCAATCGCAACGAGACGGTCGTCCCCTCGCCCAGCGTCGAGGCGACGTCGACCGAGCCGTCGAGTTGGGAGACCGTCTCGTGGACGACGTCCATCCCGACGCCACGCCCGCTGACGTCGGTCACTTCCTCGCTCGTCGAAAATCCGGGGTGGAAGACGAGGTCGTACACCTCGTCGTCGCTCATCGCGTCGAGTTCGTCACTCGATCGGACGCCCTCGCGCCGCGCCTGATCGCGAATCTCGTCGGCGTCCAGCCCCGCGCCGTCGTCTTCGACCGTGATGACGACGTGATCGCGTTCCCGGGTGGCCCGGAGTTCGATTTGGCCCTCGCGGGGCTTCCCGGCGGCTTCGCGCTCGTCCGGCCGTTCGATGCCGTGATCCACCGAGTTCCGCAGGATGTGCATCAGCGGGTCGCTGATCTCGGTGAGGATCGTCCGGTCGAGTTCGATGTCCTCGCCGTCGATCTCGAAGGTGATCTCCTTGTCCAGATCGCGAGCCAGGTCTCGAACCAGGCGGGGGAACTTCCCGACGACTTTCTTCAGCGGCACCAGCCGCATGTCCATGACCGTGTTCTGGAGATTCGCGGTCACCTTGTCGAGTTCGTTCAGAGTGTCGTTCGCGCTGTTGAAGTTGCGATCCTCGACGGCCCGGCGGAGCTTGATCCGGCTGGTGACCAGTTGTTCGACCTGTCCGTGGAGGTCGTCGAGTTGGTCCACGTCGACACGGACCGATTTGATCTCCTGGGCAGACTGGGCGCTGGCGAGGTCGCCATCGCTCTCTGAGGTGTCGCCCTGGTCTCTCGCATCGTCGATCCGCTCGGGAGCGATGGTGTCGATCGCACGGATCTCGGCGTCGCCCGCCGCGTCGATGGCCTCCCGAGCGACGGTATCGTCGGGGGCGTCGAGGGCGATCAGGAACGACTCCTCGAAGGCTCCGTCTTCGACGTCCTCTCGGTCGGGCACGGTTCCGAGGATGGCGACCTGGTCTTCGATTGCCTCCAGAGCGAGCATGGCGTCGACGCCGGGCATCTCCCCGCCGACGGCGAGTTCGGCGGCGACCAGCCCCTCGGTGGGGTCGGTGTCGACGGCTTCGAGGACGGTCACCGGATCGGCCCCGCCCTCTGTGGCCCCGGTCTGCTCGGTCGTGACTGCCTCGGCGTCGCCGGACTCGTGGGCCTCGTGAGTCGCGCGCAACTCGTCGACGAGATCCGCCGTCGCGGTGTCGGTCTCGCCGGTCTCGTCGATCTCGGTGACGATCGCCTCGATCCGGTCGACGCCCTCGAAGATCAGGTCCATCACGTCGCCGCTGACCGGGACCGACTCGTCGCGCATCCCGTCGAGGAGGTCCTCGATCGCATGCGCGAGTTCGCTCGCCTCCTCGAACCCCATCGCCCCAAAATTGCCTTTGAGAGTATGTGCCGTCCTGAATATCTGCTCCATCGCCGCTTCGTCGTCGGGATCGGACTCCAGATCGAGCAGCGAGTTGTTGAGCGCTGTGATGGCTTCCTCGCTCTCCCGGACGAACTCCTCTAGATACTGGTCACTCATTGGTTGCAGTCTCCCGTTCGATAGCGTCCTGAATCGCACGCGGCAGGTCCTCCAGCGCGGCGACGGTGTCGACACAGCCCGTTTCGGCGGCCCGTGTTGGCATCCCGTCGACCGCCGAGGTGGCGGCGTCCTGAGCGATCGTGCGCCCGCCGGCGGCTTTGATCGCCTCGATGCCCGCGGCACCGTCCCGGCCCATGCCGGTCACGACGACGCCCACGAGTGGATCGGTCACCACGTCGGCGGCCGAGGTCATCGTCACGTCCACCGAGGGGCGGACGCTGTTGACCGGTGGCTCTTCGGAGAGCGCGACCGACAGGCGACCGCGATCGTAGGTATCGACGACGAGGTGGTAGTCGCCGGGGGCGACGAGCGCGTCGCCGCCGCCGATGGTATCGCCGTGACTGGCCTCGCGAACGCTGTACGCCGAGTGGGCGTCCAGTCGATCCGCGAACCGAGCGGTGAAATCTTTCGGCATGTGCTGGACGACGAGGATCCGGAAGTCGGCCTCGATCGGCAGCGATTCGAGGATGTGCTCGACGACGCTCGGGCCGCCGGTCGACGAGCCGATGACGAGCGTCGGGCGGTCGAGGGTGGCCCCCCGCGACGTCGTCGTCGTCGTCGACTGTGGGACGCCACCCGCGGACACGTCGGCACTGGCCACCGTTCGGACGGTCTCTCGGATCGAGTCTTCGAGACTCGAAATCGTCGCTGACACCTCGCCGCCGGGCTTGGCGACGAAATCGACCGCGCCCCGGTCGAGCGCCTCGAAGGTCACGTCCGCGCCCTCGCTGGTGTGGGCGCTGAGCATGACGATCGGTGT
This sequence comes from Halococcoides cellulosivorans, assembly GCF_003058365.1. Lineage (NCBI taxonomy): Archaea > Methanobacteriati > Methanobacteriota > Halobacteria > Halobacteriales > Haloarculaceae > Halococcoides > Halococcoides cellulosivorans. Next base: position 1,105,530 of record NZ_CP028858.1, read on the forward strand.
CGGATGCTCGTCCATGATCCGCTCGACGGCGTCGAGGCCGTTCATCGTCGGCATCTCCACGTCCATCGTCACGACGTCGGGGTCGTGTTCCCGGACGGCCCGAACGGCCTCGCGACCGTTCGCGGCGGTCGCGACGACGTCGATCCCACCCTCGTCGAGGACGTCGGAGATGACGCTTCGCATGAAGTGGGAATCGTCGGCAACGACGGCCCGAATCGATGCTGTGTGGTCCATGGCAATGATGCCCGACGGGCGCGTTGATCCCGGCGCCGTCGGACGCTTACCAGATCTTCTTCCAGAATCCGCAAAAGTGTACTGCCCACGGAATCAGACCTGATAGTTTCGCGGACATGCTTTTGGCCGGAATCGCGCTAGACAGAGGTAGCAATCATGTCAGCGACGATCGCCGCAGACGAGCGCGTTCAGGTGCTGGAGTTCGGACTCGGGACCGAACGCTACTGTGTGGCCATCGAGTACGTCACCGAAATCGTCGACGTCGGCACGGTCACGGCCGTTCCGAACGCCCCTCGCTATGTCGAGGGTGTCATGGACCTTCGTGGCCGGACGACGTCGATCGTCGACCCGACGGTTCTGCTCGGTGTCGACGGCGAGAGTGACCCCCAGCGGATCGTCGTGTTCGACCCGGAGACGGTCGGCGAGGATCGGGCTGTCGGCTGGCTCGTCGACGAGGTCTATCAGGTCCTCGACGTGGAATCCGGTGACGTCGAGGAGTCGCCGGCCTGGGACGACTCCGGAGAGATCAGTGGCGTCGTCAAGCGCGAAAACGGCTTTCTGATCTGGGTCGATCCGCAGTCGATTCACGCCTGATCGCGTTTTTCACACGAGTCGGGTCGGGCCGGCATTCTGTCGGTACGTCGGTGAAGACCGTCACGTGCGGAAGCTATCGATCCCCGACGGTAAGCCACGACCGTTAAGACGGTGCGGGTGAATGTTCGAGTATGTCCGTCCTTTCGTTCGACGAGACGGGTGTGGACGTCGTCTACGAGGGTCACGAGTTCCGCCTCGACAAGTCGTTGATCGAGGACGCGACCCAGCGATCCTATCCCGACGTCACCGATCACGAGGTGCTCAAACTCGTCGAACCCAACCCTGCGCTCGGCGGCGAACCGCGTCGGATCGCGGACATTCTGGACTGAGGACCTCGAATCACATCAGAGCCACGTCGAGTCTGGCCCGAACGGTCTCGGTCGACCCAATCGGGGACCAGCGGGCCCCGCGACGGCCGGTCCCCGACCACTGTTTTCGTGTTCGATACTTCCAATCCCGTCCAACAACATTCGCTCAACTCTGTTCGATCCTCAGTTATGCCGTTATTACCGTCGTATCGTAGTGGGGGCACTCTACGGGTATCGGAAATGAGATTTGGGTCCGGGAGTATACGATCGTTTCGACCCATTCGATAGCGTATGGGAACGAGCGAACGCCCGGTCTACCGAGACGAGACACGGTCAGCGGAGACACGCGTGACGGATCTATTGGATCGCATGACGGTCGCGGAGTTGGCCGGTCAGGCCGTCGGGACCTGGGCGGGGCATTTCGTCGACCACCAGACCGTCGACGACGTCGAGCGAATGGTCCGATCACACGGTCTCGGTGCCGTCGCCACGTTCGGCTGGAACGGCGCGAGCGACGTGCTGCTCGAAGACGTAATCGAGACGGTCAATCGTCTCCAGCGGACCGCGATCGAGGAGTCCCGCCTCGGCATTCCACTCCTCTTTAGCGTCGACGCCGTCCACGGCCACGCCTACGTCGAGAACGCGACGGTGTTTCCGAACGGTCTCGGCGCAGCGGCGACGTGGGACCCTGCGCTCGTCGAGCGGTCGGCGTCGATGACCGGCTCGGAGATGCGAGCGACGGGGGCGGTCCACAACTACGCGCCGGTCGCGGACGTGGCGCGGGACCCACGCTGGGGGCGCACGTTCGAGACGTTCGGGGAGAGCCCGTTTCTCGTGAGTGAGATGACCGCGGCCGCAGTGCGTGGCTACCAGTCGGGGTCGGCCCGAGGCGGGCCGGTCGCCGCGACGGCCAAACACTTCCCCGCGTACGGGGGGTCGATTGCCGCCGAAGACGCCGCACCAGCGGATATCTCACGTGATTCCCTCCAGAACGTCTATCTCGCACCGTTCCGACGAGCGATCGCGGAGGGCGTCGAAGCGATCATGCCAGCCTACAGCAGCGTCGAGGGCCACCCACCCCACGGTTCGCGGTGGATCCTTCAGGACCTCCTCCGCGAGCAGTTGGGCTTCGACGGCGCGGTCGTCTCCGACTGGGGCGGGGTCGATCACCTCCACAAGGACCACTTCACGACCAGCGACGCCCGCGATTCGGTCGTTCGGACGCGCCGGGCGGGGATGGACGTCGAATCGACCGGCGGAGCGGATCACGCCGACCGTCTCGTCGCGCTCGTCGAGGCGGGCGTGCTCGACGTCGAGACGCTCCGGGCGAGTGCCGAGCGCGTGCTCCGCTGGAAAGTCGAGTACGGCCTGTTCGAAGACCCGTTCGTCGAGGCCTGGCACGCCGATCAGATCGTCGGTCACGCGGACCATCACGCCCACGCCCGCGAGATGGCGACCCAGTCGCTCACCTGCCTCGAAAACGACGGGATTCTCCCCGTCGCCCCGACCGCCGACGTGCTCGTCACCGGCCCGAACGCCGACGATCCGGTTGCCCAACTCGGCGGGTGGAGCGTCACCGATCCCGACCACACCGACGCGGTGACCGTTCGGGCGGCGTTCGAATCGTCCCACGAAGGCAGCGTCGAGTTCGTCCCCGGCGCGTCGGTGACCGACCGGGTGGACGTCGACGCCGCCGCACGTGCCGCCGCGGACGCGGACGTCGCCGTGGTCGTCCTGGGTGAAGACTGGTACATCCACGAGTTCGGCATGGAAGTGATCACCGGGCGAGCCACGGGTGAGTTCCCCACACGGACGCACCTCGAACTTCCCGAGGCTCAGCGCGCGTTGCTCGAAGCTGTCGCCGCGACCGACACGCCGACCGTCGCAGTCGTCGTCGGGGGCCGACCGCTGATCCTGGATCGCGAGGCCGACCTCGCGGACGCACTCCTCTGGGCCTATTACCCGGGATCGGACGGTGGCCCGGCGATTCGAGCGGCGCTGACCGGCGAGACGTCGCCCGGTGGTCGCCTGCCGATCACGATCCCCCGATCGCTCGGTCAGATTCCCATCACGGCCGACCGCCTCGCCCGCCCCCGGCCGATCGGTGACGACGAACACTACCCTGACTACGACCCACTGTACACGCTCGGTGACGGCCAGACCTACACCACTTTCGAGACCGAGTCGGTCGGCGTCTCCCCCGAGACCGTCGGCCCACGCGGGACGATAACTGTCGAGGCGACAGTCCACAACGTCGGTACCCGCCGCGGGAGCGAACTTATCCGCGTCGAGGGCAGTGATCGCGCCAGCGATCGGGTGACGCCGGTGCGCGAACTCGTCGGCTTCGATCGCGTCACGCTCGGGCCCGGCGAATCGGAAACCGTCTCGATCGACGTGCCGATCGCACGCCTCGCCCGGTACGACGCCGAGGGCCACCGCGAGGTCGCCCCTGGCGAGTACGTGCTCGCGGTCGGTGACCACCAGCGCCGCGTCACCGTCGAGCGTCAGTATCACTGACCGAACCCTGTTCTGCCGATGAATGGGCGAATCGCGATTGGTTTTTCAGGGCTCGAAGGCTTCGAGCGCCGCGAGTCGCTCGGCGGCCGACCCGTCCGCGATCGCTGCGTCCGCGCGCTCGACGCCCGTGTCCAGTGAGTCGACGGTCCCACCGGCGTACAGCCGAACGGCCGCGTTCAAGACGACCGCATCGCGGACGGGCCCCTCACGCTCGCCCGCGAGCACGGCCTCGGTGATCGCCGCCGAGTCGGCGGCCACGTCGTCGACCGCGAGGGCGTCCTCGTCGGTGTCGAGGCCGAAATCGGCGGTCTGGATCTCCCGATCTGCGATCGCGTCGCCCGCCCACTCGGCCATCGCCGTCGATCCCGGGCGCACGTCGTCGTAGCCTTCCAGCCCCTGGACGAACACGATCCGATCGAACGACTGGGCGCTCGCTCGCAGCGTCTCGATCATCCGCTTCGCGAACGCGAGATGATAGAACGAACCGAGGTGGACGTCGGCGTTCGCGGGGTTGACCAGCGTCTCGATCGTGTTGATGAACGTTCGGACGCCCATCGCCGCGCGCCGATCGTACAGCGCGTCGATCTCGGGGGCGAAGTTCGGCTGGAAGTAAAAGCCGAAGCCCACGTCGTCGGTCATCGCCGCGCTCTCCGGCGGTTCGAGGTCGGTCGCGACGCCGAGTTCGTCGAGTACGTCGTAGTACGCCGGGGCCTCCTGGGTGGGAATGCCGCTCCCGCTGTGGACGACGACTGGTTGGCCCGCCGCGGCGGCGGTAAGGCCCGCGGCGACGCCGAAGATCGCCGTCTCGGCCTTCCCGTCGTAGTTTGCCCCGCAGTCGACGGGGTCGACCGACGGCGTCGCGGTCTCGACGCCGCGCTCGCGCGTGACGTCCAGTGTCGCCGCGAGTTCGGTCGGGGTGTTGGTCTTCCACCGATTGGCGAGCAGGAAGGCGCCGAGCGTCGTCGGATCTGGCTCGCGGTCGAGAATCCGGTCCATCGCGGTGCGGGCCTGGTCGGCGGTCATGTCGTCGGCGGTCTTCGGCCCCGACCCAACGACGTTCGTCATCAATTCGCGGAGCGTCGGGCCGGACGCTGTCGAGACGGACTCGGGCATGGTCGCGGAAAGGTGACTCGCACAATAATGGCTCCGGACTCCGGCGATCACGGCCGGTATCCGGTTTAGGGGATGGCTTGCCAGAGCGCGAACAGTGTCAGCGCGACGCCAGCGATCACGAACAGCGCGTTCTCCAGATCGATGGATTCGCGCCTCAGCGTCTCTTCGTCGGTGGATTGCAGACCGAACACGCCCTCCATGCCGCTCTCGTCGGCGCCCTCCTCGGCGCCTGCCCGTTCGGCGTCTTCGTCGCCAGTCCCCTCACCGACGTCGGAAACGGCGAATTTCCACTCTCCGTCCGACTCTTCTGCGACCTCGACCATGCCCGACGTTTGGGACGCGGCCCCTAAACCCTCCCGGGTTGCGTGTGAACGTCCCTCGTCCGCCGTCACCGGATCACGGTCCCCGGCGGTGCGTCCTCGTGGGTCGTCAACAGGTCGGCCTCGTCACCGGCGGCGAGCAGCATGCCGTTGGATTCCACACCGAACAGTTCCGCGGGTTCGAGGTTCGCGAGCACGATCACGCGCGTCCCGGGCAGCGCGTCGAGGTCGTGGAGCCGTTTGATCCCCGCGACGAGTTGGCGGCGCTCGACGCCGAGATCGACCTCCAGGCGGACGAGGTCGTCGCTGTCCTCGATCGGGTCGGCCGTCTCGATCTCACCGACGCGGATGTCGAGATCCTCGACGGTCTCGAAGGGAACGCGATCGTCGTCGATCGCCGGCAGGTCGGCGTCCGCTGTGCCGTCGCCGTCCTGGCCTGTGTCGCTCTCGTCGCCCGCGCCATCGCCGTCCGCGTCGTCAGCCTCGCCGTGCTCAGCGTCGGTCCCATCGGTGTTGGCGGCGACGCGCTCGTCGAGTTTCGCTTCGAGTTCCGCGACGCGCTCGTCTTCGATCGCCTCGAACAACTCGCTGGGCTCGTCGAATTCGGCCGGCGGGTCGTCGAGTGCATCCTCGATGGTCGCCTCGTCGATCGGATCGTCGTGGCCCAGCTGGGCCCAGAGTCGTCCGGCCGTCCCCGGGATCGTCGGATACAGCATGATCGCGGCGGCGTGGACGATCTGGACGCAGTCGCGGATGACCGGCGCGGCCTCCTCCTCGTCGAGATTCCAGGGTTCGGACCGCTGGATGTACTCGTTGCCGAAGCCGGTCAACTCGACGGCGATCGCCGTCGCCTCCCGGATGGAGTGGTCGTCGATGGCCGCTCGGAACTGATCGATCGCGCTGTCGATGCGCTCGCGCACCTCGTCGCTGACCGCCGCGTCGGGCGTCCCCCCGAAGTTCCGATCGGCAAAGAGCAGTGATCGGTACGCGAAGTTGCCGACGTTGCCGACGAGTTCGCCGTTCACCCGGCTCTGGAACCGCTCCCAGGAGAAATCCACGTCGTGCTGGAAGTCCGCGACCGTCGCGAGATAGTACCTGAGGAGGTCCGGATCGAACCCTTCGTCGAGATACTCGTCGGCCCAGATCGCCCGGCCCCGCGAGGTCGAGAAGCCCTCGCCGTCGAGGTTGACGAAGCCGCTGGCGACGACCGCCCGGGGTTCGGCGTAGCCCGCGACTTCGAGCATCGCTGGCCAGAAGATCGTGTGGTGTTGGATGATGTCTCGCCCGATGACGTGGACGATCTCGCCACCCTCGCCCGCGCCGGTGTCCGCCCCGATCGGGCCGCGGCGCTTGCCCGTTCGGGCTTCGTCTTTCCAGACGGCCTCCCAGTCGTAGCTGTCGGGCCCGACTCGTTCGGAGTACTGTTTGGTCGAGGCGATGTACTCGATTGGCGCGTCGACCCAGACGTACAGCACGAGGTCGGTGTCCGCCTCGGGGTAGTCGATCCCCCAGTCCAGATCCCGCGTGATACACCAGTCCTGCAGGCCGTCCTCGATCCACTGGCGGGGCTGGTTCTGGGCGTTGGGCGTCCCCTCCAATCGATCGATGAAGCCCGCGAGGTACTCCGAGAGATCGGAGAGCGTGAAGAACTTGTGAGCGCGCTCGCGGTACTCGGCCGCGTTGCCGGTGACGACGCTGACGGGATCGACGATCTCACCGGGTTCGAGGTGGCGACCACAGCCCTCGTCGCACTCGTCGCCACGGGCCTGTTCGCCACAGTACGGGCACTCGCCCTCGACGTACCGGTCGGGCAACGGCTGGTCGGCCTCGGGGTCCCACGCGACCTTGATCGGCCGCTCCTCGACGTAGCCCTCGGATTCGAGCGTGCTGACGATCTCTCGGGTGAGTTCGGTGTTCGTCGCGTCGTGGGTGTGTCCGTAGTTGTCGAACTCGACGCCGAACCGGGGGAACGTCTCGGCGTACGTCTCGTGATACTCCAGAGCGTACTCTTCGGGGTCGACGCCGTCCTTCCGGGCGTTGACCGCGACGGGCGTGCCGTGCATGTCCGACCCACAGACGAAGGCGGTCTGCTGGCCGATCGTGCGGAACGCACGCGCGAGTGCGTCGCCGCCGACGTAGGTCCGCAGGTGGCCGATGTGCAGGTCGCCGTTGGCGTACGGCAACCCGCAGGTCACCACCGCGGGATCGTCGGTCGGCAGTGTCTCGTGGCTCATACCTCCGGGTCTGGGAGCCTGCGTTGAAAAGCCGCCGGTTCCGAGTGGGCGCTCCGTCGCGGGGAGGGCGATCGGATCATTGAAATGATGGCTGATCGTGACGCCAGCTATGCAGGGATCGGGCCGCCGTCGGGCGCTCCAACGGATGGGACTGTCGCTCTCAATTGCGGTCGTACTGCTCTCCGTGGCCGTTCCCGCCGCCGGACAGCGACCGGTCGCGGGGGCACCCGTTCTCGGCCTCTGGCGTGTCGCGCTGTCGGTCGGACTGACGGCGTTCGGTGGGATCGTCCTGTTGGGGTTCGTCCCGGCGTTCGGCTACGGTGTGATCGATTCGATCGCAGAGAACCCGTTCGTCACGGGGATGTACGGTCTCGTTGGGACGATCGGACTCCTCGCACTCCTGGTCGTGACCTGGTTTCTCGCGGCCGTCCCGCTGTTCGGCGTCATCGTCGCGTTCGTCATCGTCGTCCCCGTCTCGTCGATACTCCTCCTGGGGGCTGCGGCGGGATACATCGTCGTCGGTCGGTTTCTCGGCGGCCTCGTGGGGGTCTCGAACGCCTGGGTGGGGCTGGTGATCGGCGTCGGACTGGCGCTCGTCGTCCAGCTTGTCGGCCCGGTGGTGGCCGTGCCCGTGTCGCTCCCGCTGACGATGCTGGGTGTCGGCGGCGGGATGGCCCAGTGGTTCGGATCCGGCGGCGCTCGCGAAGAGCGATCGGTGCCACCGGCGACCCGGGTCTAGACGCCGACGAGTTCGATCCCGGCGACGACCGCTCCGAGGACGATCACCAGACGGCCGATCGATCCGACGAACGTCGCGAGTGCGAACCGTCGCGCGTCGCTGCCGACGACCGAACAGGCGTACACCGGGAGCGTATCCGGAAAGGTCGGGACCGAGAGCACGACCGCGAGGCCGACGTAGCCGTAGCGACGCGCGATCGCGACCGTCGTCGTCTCCGAGTAGCCGACGACGTCGATCGGCGCGCGTCGGAACAGATCGAGGACGGGGTCGGATCGGGAGACGCCGTGACCGATGCGGAGTGCGAGCACACTCCCCAGAGCCTTCCCGGTCGCGCTGACGAGGACGATCGTCGCCAGCGTCGCCGGGTGGCCCACCCCCAGATCGAGCGGCGCGGCGAGCACGAGTTCGCCCGGGGTGGGGAGGGCGACGACGATCGCGACCGAGTAGACGAAGACGATCACGAGGCCGACGGGCCCGGTCGCGGTCCGCACAGACCGCTCGACCCAGGGACCGAGCGCGGGTGTCGCGATCACGATCCCGTCGGTGAGCATACAAGCGCGATGCGCCCGGCCCGAATCTATACGTTTCGGCCTCCCGATCAGTACCAGTCCAGATCCGCCACGAACGAGCGCAGCATCGATCGGGTGACGTGTGGCATACAGACGATGCGCAGATCGCCCGCTCCCGTCCGGGAGATCCGCCAGCCACGCCGGCGGAGCGCGTCGATGATCGACTGGGAGACGTCGGCGGCGACCAGCGGGAGTTCGGGATCGACCACCTCGTAGCCCCGCTCGCGGAGTTCGTCCGCGAGCCACGTCGCGTTCGCCATCGCGCGCTCGTGGTTGTCGCGATACCCGTCGGGCCAGAGCGTCTCCATCGCCGCGAGCGCGCCCGCGACGCCCGCGCCGCTGCGCGTGCCCGTCAGCGTGACCTGCGTGCTCGATTCGAGGTACGGTGTCTCGACTTCGAGGACCTCCAGCAGCGATTCGTCGCGAGCGAGCAGTCCGCCCGCGGGGATCGGGGCCTGACCGGCCTTGTGGGGGTCGATCGTCATCGTGTCGATCGGCGCGTCCGAAAAGGACCAGTCGTGATCGGTGAAGGGGAGATGAAAGCCACCCCAGGCGGCGTCGACGTGACAGAGCGCGCCCGCGTCGTGGGCCAACTCCGCGAGCGCGGGGACGGGATCGACGCGCCCGAACTCCGTCGATCCGGCGACGGCGACGACGAGCGCGGTGTCGGAATCAATCGCCTCGGCGATCGCATCGGGGTCGGCGCGGTAGTCCACGAGCGGTGTCGTCCGGATCTCGACGTCGAGCATCGCGGCGGCCTTGTGGAAGCTGAAGTGCGCGCTCTCGGGGGCGACCACGACGGGGTCGTCGGTGTCGGCGCGATTGCGCGCGATGCGGACGGCCTGGATGTTGGCCTCGGTGCCCCCGGTCGCGACGTAGCCCGCGGGATCCGCAAGCTCGGTGATCTCACCGAGGAGGTCGACCGCACGCTCTTCCAGGCGCGCGATTTCGGGGTAGGTCCCCGGATCGCCGGGGTTCGTCGCGAGAAAGCGGTCGGCAGCCGCTCGTGCGGGGGGACAGGGCTCGGTGCACATCGAAGAGAGGACGCGCCCGAAGTCCTGGGGCGTGGCTTCGAGCATGGACGGTTCGTCGGGCCCGATCCAATTATCGGTTGTGGGCTGTTCACTCATGGGTGGTGTCGAGGGTGGCACTCGGTTCGTACAGCGTCTTCCGGGCGTCCCGAAAGGACGGGCGTTCCCGGACGAGATTGCGACCGTCGAGTCGGGAGAGGGCGTTTCGGACGGTGCGCGGCGAGAGCCGCGTTCGGTCAGCGATCTGGGCGGTCGTCATCGGGGCCTCGCGTTCGAGCACGAAAAAGACGAACTTGGCGCTCGGAGAGGCCTCCGCGAGACGCCGGTCGGGCGGGTCGTCGTCGGCCACGGATAGTCTACCGTAAAGAGGGCCCGCGCGATCAAACGCGTGTCGATCCCCGACCGCGATCTACAGGCCTCACCGGCCGGGCCGCTCGATCGGGAGTCTCTCGCCGGCGCGCTCGGCGGTCGTCGCGAGTAACTCCGGGATCGCCACGAGATCGGTGGTGTCGATCACCTCGACTGGCGTGTGCATGTATCGATTCGGCAGGCCGACGTTGAGCGCGGGGATCCCGCCGCGAGCGGTGTAGAAGGCGTCGGCGTCGGTCCCCGTGCGGATGCCTGCGGCCTGCAACTGTACCGACTGGTCGATCGCGTCGGCGGTCGATCGGACCGCTTCGACGAGCGCGGGGTGGTTCGAACTCCCGCGGGTGACGACGGGCCCGTCCCCCAGATCGATCCCGTTCGACCGGTCGGCCGGCGAGACTGGCTGATCGGTCGCGTGGGTGACGTCCACCGCGATCGCGGCGTCGGGATCGAGATCGAACCCGACCATCGCCGCGCCTTTGATCCCGAGTTCCTCCTGGACGGTCGAGACTGCCGCGACCGAGACGTCCAGATCGCGGTCAGCGGCGGCCCGAAGCGTCTCCGCCGCGGTCCAGACGCCGACGCGGTTGTCCAGTCCGCGTGCGGCCAGACGCGTCCCCGCCAACTCGCGAACGCGCTGGTCGATCACGACCGGATCGCCACGATCGACGAGTTCGGACGCCTCGTCCCCGTCGCTCGCGCCGATGTCGACGTGTTGTTCGTCGATGTCGGGGACGCCGTCGTCGTCGGCGTCTCGCAGGTGGATCGCGGTCTGGCCGATCACACCGGGGATCGGGCCCCCGGCGGTCTCGACGGTGACGTGCTGGCCTCGCGAGACCGTGCTGTCGGCCCCGCCGATCCGATCGATCCGCAAGAATCCGTCGTCGGTCACGTCCCGAACGATGTAGCCGATCTCGTCGGCGTGGCCCACGATGGCGAGCAACGGGCCGCCGTTGTCGATCGTGGCGACCGCGTTCCCGTAGGCGTCGGTCTCGACTCGATCTGCGATCGGTTCGACGGCGTCGGTCCAGACCGACTGGACGCGGTCTTCGTAGCCCGACGGACCGGTAGTCGCGAGCAGGTCGTCGAGGAACGCACGTCGTCGCTGGTCCATATCGGGGCGAGGGTTGCACGACCAAAGAACGTCGCGATCGATGGGGCTCGAAGATCGACGGGCATCGATGGGTTCGCGGATCGACGTGGCTCGATGAGACACACGCCGAGAGCCGTCTGGCACCGGTCGGGCCATACGTTTAAAGCGACCCGATCGGAATGTAGACACATGCAGGTCGATCGCTTGTCGATGTCCGAACGGGGGCGCGTCGTCGGGGCCGTCCTCGGTTCGTCGCTGGTGTTGACCGCGTGCTTTCTCGGCATCGTCGCGCTCCTGGAAGGACAGATCGGGACGCTTCCGGGCCGGTTGCCGTACTACGTGCTCGGTGCAGCCGTCGTGTTCACCGTCGCGATGTTCGCACTCGAAGACCCGACCGATCACGGCGTCCCGATCGTGACGACGACGGCGGCGCTGTCTGTGCTGGGATTCGTCTTGCTCACCTTCGCTGCCGAGGGCATCTACTACACGATCTACCATCCCGGAAAGGTGTTCACTGCGAACTTGATCGTCTACTTCCTCGCGGCGGGGCTGATCTGTACGGCGCTCGGCTACTGGGCGCTGCACCACTGGCGAGAGTTCCTCTGACCGGTCGTCGAGTCGGTCCACAGCCAAACCGTTACCCCGCTCGATCGCCGAGGACGAGTGTGGATCTCTCCGTCGTCGACCTCTCGCCCGTTCCGACCGACGGGACTGCGACCGATGCGTACGCGAACACCGTCGAAAGCGCCCAGCAGGCCGAGAGCCTCGGCTATTCCCGGTTCTGGGTGGCCGAACACCACGGCATGGCGACCACCATCGCCGGCACGACGCCAGAAGTGTTGCTCGGGCATCTCGCCGCCGAGACCGACTCGATCCGACTCGGGTCGGGCGCGGTCCTGCTCAATCACTACAGCCCGTTCAACGTCGCCGAACAGTTCGGCGTCCTCGACGCGCTCGCTCCGGGCCGGATCGACGCGGGCCTCGGCCGCGCGAACGGGTCCCCCGCTGCCGATCGCGCGCTGGGCACCGACCGGCGCGTCCAGAATCCCGATGCGGACCAGACCGAAAAGATCGAGGCCGTGATGGATCACCTCTCCGGTGGCTTCCCCGACGATCATCCGTACGCCGACCTCGAAGTCCCGGGTTCGGGCGCGGGCCTGCCGGAGCCGTGGGTTCTCGGATCCAGTCCGTCGAGCGCGTCGATCGCCGCCGAGTTGGGCCTTCCCTACTGTTTCGCGGCGTTCATCCGCCCGCAGTTCGCCGTCCGGGCGTTCGAGACCTACCGCGATCAGTTCCAGTCCACGTCGCTGGCCGGGAGCGTCGACCAGCCTCAGGGGATGCTCGCGGTCAACGCCGTCTCTGCCGAGACTGATAGGGAGGCAGTCCGACTGCGCGCGGTCGCCGAGGCGTCGTTCGCGCGGATGCAACGCGGCGTCGTCGGCACGCGACCCTCCATCGAGGAAGCGATCGACGAACTCGGGGGCGCCCCCGACCCGACACCACCACGACTCGACGGTGACGACTGGCCGCGTGCCGTCTCGGGCAGTCCGGAGACCATCTCGTCGGTGCTCGACCAGCTCGCGGATCGCGTCGGCGTCGACGAACTGATGATTCAACACGTCCAGCCGACTCAGGCCGACGCACTGCGATCACACGAACTGATCGCCGAGGGCGTCGGGATTACGTGACCTGACAGCGCTCGGAACGGAGCGTTACCGATCGGCTTCTGTGCGCCCGATCGCGAGCAAGATGACGCCCGCGAGCGCCCAGATCGGGACCGTCAGCGCCGTGACGAGGTCGTCGTTGGTGAGCGCCCACGCGGCGATCAATGCGCTGCCGACGATGGGGACGAGTCCGGCGATCTGAAAGCGCGGGTCCATCGTCCGCAGGTCGGTGGCGAGTGCAGTCGGAGAGAGCGCCATATCGAGGGCAACCGGTCGAGCCCCAAGAGCGTACCCATCCGGCCCGAACTCCTGAACTGGCACGGGTACGGCGTCGCGGAACCGATCGGGCCTGGCCGACTCGTCGGAACTGACGCCGACCCACCCGATCGGTGACGAAAAAATACAAGTTCCATGCTATCGAAAAATTAAGGTGATGTCTCCAGACGGCCAGTCCTCGGACGGGCGGACGGGTGGACCGGATGCGACGCGGCGACGGGTGCTCGCGACGGTCGCGGGCGCGGCGTTCGCGACCGGGAGCGCCCGTGGGGCCTGGGCGCCCCAGCCACCGGAACTCCCCCATTACTCGCACAACAGGTATATCGGGAGCCAGGAGGTCATCGTGGTCTGGGACGACCCGATCGACCCCTGTGGGAGTGTGATCGACCATTACGAGGTCACCGACGGCACGGGCGAGACCCTGACGGTCCCGGCCGGGATCAACAGGGCCCGGGTCACCCGCGGTGAGATATCGCTTCGTACGGTGACGACCGACGGTCAGCGTTCGGAGGCGGTGACCACACCGACGGACTCGTCGGTGATCGTCGAATCGTCGGATACGCTGTCTCTGGATCCTGCCCACGGATCGATCCCGCCGGGGGCGTCGACGTGGATCCCGCTTCGGGTTCACGCGGGGTATCACGTGTTTTCGGACCTTCCGCAGCCATCGGTGGACTCGCTGTCGGTCAGCCTCACCTCGCCGTGTGCGGCGGAGATCACCGACGTGAGGGCTCACGAGGCGGCCTCAGGCGTCGAAACGTCGATTTCCGAGGACGGATCGAGCGCGTCACTCTCCATCGAGAGCCTTCCGGTCTGTGACGGGGATGTCGTCGGGGCGATCGAAGTCACGGCTCGAACTGTCGGCCACACGAGCATCGTGGGCGATTCGTCGGTCGTGTATCGGGCTGATCCGGGCCGTCTGCACGTGAGCGAGGACGCCGAAGCCCCCGAAGGGTCGTGGACGAGTCCCGGCGGGACCTGTGGCCCGGACTGGCCGACCGACGCGACCGATCCCGACCGCGACGACCGATACGAGGACATCTCGGGCAACGAGCGGATCGATTTCCCGGACGTGAACGCACTCTTCCAGAACATCGATCTCGCGGGAAGATCGAGCAACGAGCAGTATTTCGACTTCTCGGGGGACGGAACGGTCGACATACAGGACGTGCTCGCGCTGTTCGAAATGGTCTGATCGTCGCGAGCGGCGACCGTCGCGTCGGCGGGTCGATCGCTGCGGTGGAGGGCCCGATCGGCCGGCCGCTGTCGTCGTGGTGGCCCCTGCCGCGGGGAGTATACACATATGTCCCCCGGGCCAATGGCGGCGTATGGCCAGGTCTTACGTGATCCTCGGGGACGGTATCGCCGGGAGTTCGGCGGCCGAGACGCTCCGTGAGGAGGACCCCGAGGGGTCGATTACGGTCGTGACCAACGAGGACGAACCCCTGTACAATCGCATTCTCATCAAGGAGTTCGCGAAGGGGACGATGCCCGAAGCCCCGATTCAGATTCACGACCCAGACTGGTACGCCGACCGTGATATCGACCTTCGCCTGGGGACCGAGGCGACAACCGTCGACGTCGAGGGCCACACGGTCGAGACGGCCGGCGGCGATTCGATCTCGTACGATCGCCTCCTCGTCGCGACAGGTGGGACGCCGATGGAACTGCCCGTCGAGGGCGGGACCGCCGCGGGCGTGCATTACTTCTGGACGTTCGACGACGCCCGGCGCATTCGCGCGGCCGCCGGTGAGGCCGAAACGGGCGTGGTCGTCGGAGCGGGCCTGCTCGGGATCGACCTCGCGGCGATCTGTGGCGCGCACGGTTGCGCCGCCCGGTATCTCATGCGCGGCGATCGCTGGTGGCGATACGCGCTCACCGACGCGGGGGCTTCGATCGTCCACGACGGCCTCAGAGAGAAAGGTGTCACACCCGTCTTCGAGAGCGGCGTCGACCACTTCGAGACCGACACGTCGGGCCACGTGACGGCGGCGGTCGATTCGTCGGGCCAGCGCCACCCCGCGGAGTTCGTCGGCGTCGCGATCGGCCTGGATTTCAATACGGACTTTCTCGCGGACACGCCCGTCGAATGTGACGGGGGCATCGTCGTCGACGAACGGATGGCGACCGCCGCACCCGACGTGTACGCAGCGGGCGATATCACGCAGTATTACGACGTCATCCTCGACGAGCGCACGCAGAACGGCACCTGGGGGTCGGCCAAAGAACAGGGCGCGGTCGCCGCCCGGAACATGGTGGGCGAGGACACCGCGACCTTTCGATACGTCCCCTCCTATTCGATCACGCACTTCGACTTTCCTTTCCTCTCCTTTGGCCACCCGACGATCGGCGAGGATCACGCCGAACGCACCTACGAGGAGGGTGTCTGGCGACGCCTGGCGTTCCGAGACGGCCGACTGGTCGGTGGCGTCCTGATCGGTGACGTCAGCCAACAGCGTGTGCTCAAGACGATCATTCGAGAGGAACGGCCCGTCGGAGACCACGCGGAGGCCCTCCTTGCCGAGGAAATCGATCTCGACGCGCTTCCCGAGAGCCCGGTGGACGCGACGGCCGAGTGACTGATCGGAGACAGTCTGCGATCAGCCCTGACAGAAGTCCATGCCGTCGCGAACGGAGTCCCGTTCGCCCAGGAGCGTCACCTTGTCGCCGCGCTCGAAGGTGTAGTCTGCGTTCGGGACGATCGTCTCGCCATCACGGCTGACCAGTGCGATCAGACAGGCGTCGGGGAGTTGGGGGCCGATCTCCTGGATCGACTGGCCGACGAGCGAATCGTTGGTGAGTTCGACCTCCTGGACGTCACCGATTCGGCTGACGTCGGTCATCCAGTGGGCGATCGCCGGCCGCTCGATCTGGTTGTCGATCGCCCACGCCGTCGCCATCGACGCGGAGATGGTCCGGACGCCCAGGTCCTCGAACGGTTCGACGTTCTCGGGGCGGTTCACCCGCGCGATGATGTTCTCGACGTCGAACTCGGCGTCGGCCAGCTGGCTGACCAGCAGGTTCACGTCGTCGTCACTGGTCGCGGCGACGATCGTCTTCGCGTTCTCGGCCCCGGCGTCACGCAGCACGTCCATGTCGGTGCCATCGCCCATGATACCGGTGTACCCGCTGTTCCGGACGATCTCGATCTGGGATTCGTCTTCGTCGACGATGACGACGTTTTCGCCTCGATCCTCCAGCCGTTCTGCGAGGGCCCGGCCGACGCGGCCGCCCCCGACGATGATGACGCGCATTGGGATCACATCCAGGAACTTCGCGACGTGGCGTGCCAGACCGCCCTCGACGGCGGCCGTGGCGAGAATGACCAGAAAGACCGTGCCGATGAGGATGTCTGCCTCGGTCCCCATCCCCTCGGCCTGCAATCGGATGGCGAACAGCGTCGCGACCGACGCGGGGATGATCCCGCGTGGCCCGACGAAACTCATAAACGCCCGCTCGGGCAGCGTAAATCGGTCTCCGATCGTCGAGACGAAAACGAGCAGCGGGCGGATGAACAGGGCGACCGCGATCACGACTGCCAGGCCGGGGATCCCTACCGCGGTGAGCGCCCCGACTTCGAGGATGCCCGCGAGCGTGATGAACACAAAGGAGAGCACGAGCAGCGTCACGTCGCCTTTGAACGTCGCGATCTCGTCTTTGTAGGGCACCTCCATGTTCCCCAGCAAGATCCCCGCCGTCGCGGCGGCGGCGACGCCGGCCTCGCTCTCCAGGAAGTTCGCGACCGCGAAGGACCCGATCGCCCCGGCGAGCACCAGGAGGCGGGCGTTCCGTGGCGCGTCGCCGGCCGAGAGGTCGACGTAGCGGAGCAGATAGAACAGCGCCGCGGCGACGAGCGCGCCGATGAGGACGCCCTCACCGAGTCGGGTGGCGAACTCGTTGACGATGCCGAACGCGGCCGCGCCCTCGATGACGACGACGTCGAAGACGACGACGGCGGTGATCGCCGCGGTCACGTCGTTGACGATCCCCTCGGTCTCCAGAACGGCCGCGACCCGATCGCGGACCGGGACGACCGCGAGGATCGGCGCGATGACCGTCGGGCCCGTCGCGACGAGCAGCGCGCCGATCGTGAAAGCCAGGCCCCACGAGATCGGGAAGGCGAGTTTGGTGGCGATCGCGGTCCCGATCAGCGCAATGGCCGCACCGAGCGTGATGAGCCGAAGCGTCGCCCGCGGGGCCTCGCGGAGGCGCTGGATCTTGAGATGAAAGGCCCCCTCGAAGACGATGATCGCGACCGCCAACTCGACGATCGTCTCCATCGCGTTCGGGCCGAACGTCTCCAGACTGAACAGGCGCGCGGGCAGGTCCATCCCGAGCGCCGATCCCAGCATCGGGAGGACGACCCCCGATACCGGCCCGATGATCAACCCCGCGAGAATGTAGAAGATGATGCTCGGCACGCGCAGTCGGGCCGCGAGCAACTGAGCACTCACCCCGAGCGCGAAGATGGCCGCGACCATCAGGACGACCACGTCGACCCCGGCACTCACGGCGATCGCTCCATGTCCACGGCTCTCGGGTGGCGGTCCAAATAAGCGCGTGGAATCGAGTCGGACGAACACAAGTCACATGGTGTCGATCGATCGGGTGCCGACCGGTCAGGTGTCGAGGACAGCACCCGTTCGTCACAGCCCTGATGTCGCCGCGCGTCCAACGGCCGCCATGCTCGAACTGTTTCCCAACGGCGTCGTCCACTACGCGGCGGGTGGCGTCCTGATCGGCGTCGGCGTCAGTCTCATCTACCTGCTGACGGGCATCGCTGCCGGCGCGAGTAGCGTCCTCGAATCCACGCTTACATACGTCTCCTCGCTCGACCGTCTCAACCGCCCCTCGATGGTCGAGAGTCGCGGGTGGCGACTCGTCTTTTCGGCCGGACTCGTCCTCGGCGCGGCGGCGTACACCGTCCTCGCCGGCGAGGGGATCTGGACGACCGAGGTGCCGATCTGGCGCTTGCTCGGCGGGGGCGTCCTCGTCGGCGTGGGCACGCGGCTTGGCAAGGGCTGTACCTCTGGCCACGGCATCTGCGGGATCGGATCGGTCGCGGGCACGTCGCTCGCGAACGTCGCGACCTTCCTGGGCGTGGCGATCCTGGTCGCACACCTGATCGAGTTCCTGGGAGGTGCGGTCTGATGGCCGACCGTCGCCTCCCGGTCGTCTTCGTCGGAGGCCTGATCTTCGGGGCGGGCCTCGCGATCAGTCGGATGGTCCGCCCCGAGGTCGTCTTGAGTTTCCTCCGCCTGGAGGATCTGGGCCTGCTTTTCGTGATGGGTGGGGCCGCAGTCGTCACGGGCGTGGTGATCGCCCTGGCGACCCGATCGGGCCGGACCGCGCCGTTGACCGGTCGCCCGTACACCCGCCGGCTCAAATCGATGGATCGGAACGTGTTGCTCGGCGGGGCGATCTTCGGTGTCGGCTGGGGGATTTCGGGAGTCTGTCCCGGCGCGGCGATCGCCAGCGTCGGCGTGGGCAACTGGCCGATCCTCGCCGCGATCGCAGGGATGCTCGCCGGGGCCTACCTGCAGGCGGCGCTGTGGCCGCTGCTCGTGACCGGCGAGTAGCGGACCCGCCCCCGGGGCGTCGAACCGCCGACCGCACTGCCGCGTGTCAGTCCTCGTCGCGTTCGTCGAGGAACTCGTGGGCGTCTTCGAGGATCTCCCGGGGCCCGTCCTGGGTGATGGTGTTGATCGCCTGTTCGTAGTCTCGCCACTGGTGGTCGCGATGCTCTTCGGAGAGTTCCGCACTCGTCTCGAAGGACTTCGCGACGAACAGATGGACGGTCTTGTGGATGGTGTTGCCGTCGGCTTCGAACACGTAATCGTAGTCCTGGCGGAAGCCGTCGAGCAGGCGAAAGTCCGAGATGTTCGCCTCTTCTTCGACTTCACGAATGGCCGTCTGCTGGAGTTCCTCCTCGCCTTCGACGCCGCCCTTGGGAAATTCCCAGTCGCCGGGGCGACTCTTCAGGAGTAGATACTCGCGACGGCCACGCGTGTCCCGATAGAGGATCGCGCCGGCACTCGTGGCCTCGATCATACGTCGGATATCGCAGGCAGACGGAAATGAATATCGGAGCGCCCGGGGCGACGCGATGGGTGGGCTTTTAGGCGTGGGTCGACCACCTCCGGACGATCCGATATGCCCTTCGTGACGACGCTCACCTTCACCAGCGGCGATCGCCACACGCTCGAATCGGTGGTTGCCGACATCAAAGAGTCCGCGACCCGGAAGGGCGTCGAACTGAAGGGACCGCACCCGGAGCCACCCACCGAGCAAGCGGTCGATCTCTCCGCGCGATTGCTCGCTGACGACGACGCTATCGACCGCTGGCGCTACTCGGTGTACACGCGCACTATCACCATCGTCGGTCACGACGAGTTCGCTCGGGCGATCACCGAACGCGACCTTCCCGATGCGGTCCACCTCGAAGCCGAAATCGAGCGTCGTTCCTCGGTCGGGTAGTCAGTCGACGGCAGACCGACCCCATCGACGATCGTGGATTCAGTCGATCCGCCGGGCGATCGAGAGTGTTTCTTCCGAGTCGTGATACTGGTCGCGCAAGGCGAAGATCAGCGCGCCACCCCCGACGAGCAGCGCGATCAGACCCACGAGTGGGCCGACGATCGGGATCAGACCGAGCGCGGCGACCCCGACCATCCCGGCGAGCAGGCCGAGCCAGCGGTCGGTGACGTCGAACCGCGCGAGTACCCACCGGCCGAGCGTGTACTTGCCGTAGACGAACGCGATCCACCCGCCCACGATCGCGACTGCGGGCGCGATCACGAGTGCGATCGGAATCCCGACGACAGAGAGGATCAGGATTCCCGAGAAGACGGGCACGGCGAACAGGGCCGCCACCCCCGCCCCGGCGGCGTAGTGGGGGCGATCGATGCCGTGGTCGGTGACCCGTTCGGAGAATCGCGGCAGGACGATCAACAGGATCGCGCCGAGGAACAGATCGACGAGCAGGAAATAGCCCGGCGCGAGCAGGCCGAGCAGGCTGAACGCTCCCGCGCCCGCACCGTCGGACCGGAGGTCGGTGCTCGTGGCCGATCCCTCGGTGGCGGCGCCAGGATCTCCGACGACCGTCGCATCCTCGTCGTAGGTCAGATCACCGCCGATCGAGGCGTCCGGGCCGATCTGGAGGCGATCGACAGCGGCGGTGACCGACCCGGTCACCGACCCGTCGATCTGCAGGTAGCCCGCCTCGGTGTCGATGCTCCCGACCGATCCAGTCTCACGGATTCGTACCGATCCGGCCGACCCGGTGACCGCCCCGTCGACGGTCCCACCGATCGAGACGTCACCCGCGTTCGCCACGATGTCGCCGGTGACCTGCCCCGACTCGGTGACGACGATCGACCCGGCGAACGCCGTCAGGTCGCCCTCGACGGTCCCTTCCACGACGACCGTCCCGCCGTAGGCGACCAGACCGTCCGTGACCGTTTCGTCGGGCCCGACGACGACGGCCCCACCGGTTCGTTCCTCCGCGGCGGCGATCCCCGGCACGACCGCGGCCCCGAGGACCACGAGTGCGAGAATCGCCAGCAGGCGTCCCGTCCGTGTCATGGGTGTGATGACTCGTGGCGCTTGTATAACAGTTTGGGTCGGAAGGTCCGCCGCAGAGCCGTTCTCGGGAGTTCCGCGAGACGCTCGTCCGCGTGATCACGCTCACCCGCCCTTGATCAACCGGACCACGCGCACGTGGTCGGCGTCGATGGGGGCGTCCGCGGGTTGGGGGCGCCCGTCGACGAGGAGCGCGACCTGGTGGACGCTGACCGAGAGGTCCGCGACGAGGTCGCCGAACGTGGCGTCGTCGGGGACCGACCGCTCGTGGGTCGGCCCGCCCGCGACGTCGACGGTGACCTCCATACCGGTCGTTCGTCCCGATCGCAATCAGTCTGTCGCGCTCGTGGCTCGCTCTCGCACTGTCGGACAGTCTCGGGGCCTTTTTGCCCGCGGCCCGTTTCCCTCTGTCCATGAGCGAGGCCGAACGCGCGGGACGGGACGCCGTCTGGATCGAGAAGTACCGTCCCCAGCGCCTGGAGGACATCGCGGGCCACGAAGCCATCGTGAATCGCGTCCGCGAGTACGTCGCCAACGACGATCTGAGTCACATGCTGTTCGCGGGCCCGGCGGGGACCGGCAAGACGACCACCGCCATCGCCATCGCGCGCGAACTGTACGGCGACGACTGGGAGGAGTACTTCCTCGAACTCAACGCGAGCGACGAACGCGGCATCGACGTCGTGCGCGACCGGGTGAAGTCGTTCGCCCGGACCTCGTTCGGCGGGCACAACTATCGACTTATCTTCCTCGACGAGGCCGACGCGCTCACGAGCGACGCCCAGGCGGCGCTGCGCCGGACGATGGAGCAGTTCTCTGACAACGTCCGGTTTATCCTCTCGTGTAACTATTCGAGTCAGATCATCGATCCGATCCAGTCCCGGTGTGCAGTGTTCCGGTTCGCACAGTTGGCCGACGACGCCCTCCGCGAGCAGATCTCACATATCGCCGCCGAAGAGTCGATCGAGGTGACCGAGGACGGCCTCGACGCACTCGTGTACGTCGCCGGTGGGGACATGCGCAAGGCGATCAACGGCCTGCAGGCCGCCGCGGCGGCGGGCGTGACCGTCGACGAGGACGCCGTCTTCGAGATCACCGCGACCGCGCGCCCGGAGATCATCGAGGCGATGGTCGAGAACGCGCTCGACGGCGATTTCACCGCCGCCCGCGCCACCCTCGATCGCCTGCTCGTCGACGAGGGGATCGCCGGCGGTGACGTCCTCGACCAACTCCATCGGTCGGTCTGGCAGTTCGATCTCGACGACGAGGCGGCCGTCCACCTCCTCGACCGCATCGGTGAAGCCGACTACCGGATCACCGAGGGCGCGAGCGAGCGGATCCAACTCGAAGCGCTGCTCGCGGCGGTCGCACTCGATTACTGAGGCTGGTTTTCGAAGGTGACGCGCCGACTCAGGGCCGGCGCGCGATCGTGAGATAGCCGGTGTGGCCAACCCCCGCGGTCGAGGGCCGAGTCCCCCGATCGCCCACGTCGAGTTCCCGCCGGATGGTCTCCCGGCAGGAGACGCGGTTCAGCCCCGCGTCACGGGCTGCCTCGACGACGTCGCTGGCGTGCTCGACGAACGGCGTGTACACCGCGAGAAACCCGCCGGGGACGAGCAACTCGGGCGCGCGTTCGATCATCGTCGGCGCGTCGCCCATGTCCAGGGTCATCAGATCGAACCCCTCGTCGTCCAGCACCTCGCGCACGTCACCCGCGACGACCGAGACGCGATCCCCGACGTCCGCGAGTTCCATGTTGTCGGCGGCGACGCGGGCGAAGTCGGCGTCGCGCTCGAACGTGAGTACGTCCGCACCCGCTCGCCCGAGCGTCGCCGCGAGGATGCCCGTCCCCGTGCCGGCGTCGAGAACGCGATCACTGACGCTGACGCCCGTCTCACCGACGATCAGGCCGACGTCACGGGGCAACATTGGCGCACCCGTGCGCTCGAAGTGCTCCAGAAAATCGGGGCCGCGCAACTCGCGAGCGCGAAAGGCCGTGCCGAGATGGGTCTCGACGGTGTCGCCGGGCGAGAGGTCCGGTGGCACCTCCAGCACGCCCTGGTCGCACTCGAAGCGCTCGCCCGGTTCGAGGACGTACGACCGGTCGTCGTGGACGAAAACGAGCGCCACTAGTCCAGCCGTGCGACCGCGCCCGCGAGGTCGCCGTCTTCGGCTTCGAGTGCGTCACGAGCGTCGTCTTCACTGACGCCCGCGCGCTGGGCGACCAGCGCGACGTCGTCGGGGTCGGGGCCGTCGTCGGCCTCGCTCCCCCCACTCTCGCCGCTCGACTCCTCGACGCTGGGCGACCCGACGATCTGATAGGTCTCCTGGCCCTGGGCGACCATCTTCTGGACCTCCGGCCCGTCGAAGACCAGGTCCTCGTCGTCGGTCCGAATGACGACTTCGGTCGCGTCGATGTCCTCCATGTCGACGCCCATCTGTTCCATCATCTGCTGCAGTTTGCGCGGATCGAGATTTCCGCCGCCGCCTCCAAACATACATCGCCCGACGGGCGGTGGATTCAAAAGGGCTGTCGTTCGCCGCGGCCGGTCGGCCGCCGAGGGGGAGTCGGCGCTGCGGGGTCGCCCGATCACGCGACGCTCTCGCGAACGTCGACGGCGACGCCGGTCTCGAAGGCCGCACACTCCGACGCGGAGAGGGCGGCCTCCCCGACCGCGAGCAGGCCCTCGTCGGTGACGACGAGCACCTCGTCGCCGGGCCGGATCGCGGGGTCGACCTTGCGAACGAACTTCGCGAACGCGTTGCGGCCGTCCCGGACGTACGGATCGGACTCCGATCCGACGACGACCCGTGATCGGGGCGCATCCAGCGCCGCCTGGAGGCGGCGACCCCCCTCGATCCCGAGGGTGAACCGGCCGTCGGTCCCCAGCGAGACGATTCGGCCGTCGGGGCCGTGGACCTGGCGCGGCCGGCCCCCCGACGAGTAGTCGATCGACCGCTGTTCGTCGGCCGGAAACAGCGCGTCGCCCGCCCCCGTTCCGAACTGGTAGGTCGCGATCGCCCGAAGTTTCTCCGTCTCCGATTCCGTCACGTCCTCCTCGCAGGTGCCGATCGGCAAAGCCCCGTCGGTTCACAGCAAGAAGCGGTCGGCCTCGTCGTCCAGATCGTAGTGTGTGTGGGCCGCCTCGACGAGTTGATCCGCCGTCGAGGCACCGAAACTCGCGACCTCGACGCGAACGCCCTCGTGGGTCAGATGCGAACAGAGCCGCGCGAAGTCGCCGTCACCGGTACAGAGGACGAGCGTGTCGACTTTCGAGGCCAGCGAGACCGCGTCGAGGCTCATCCCGACGTCCCAGTCGGCCTTTTTCGACCCGTCACCGAACGTCCGAATTTCTTTCCGTCGTGTTTCGAAACCGATCTCTTCGAGCGCCTCGAAGAAGCTCTCCTCGTCGGGTGAGTTCGCCTCGATGACGTACGCGATCGCTCGAATCAGATCGCGGTCGTCGACCGCAGATTCGAGCAACGCCGCGTAGTCGATCTTCCGGCTGTAGACACTCTGTGCGGTATGGTAGAGATTCTGTGCGTCTGCAAGAACGGCCACTCGTTGGCCCGTGTGAACGGTCGACTGTCGCATGAGTCGTCCTGCACAGCGGGCCGACAAAGCGTTTGTGGGACGGATTCGCCCTACTCCGCGCTGTCGTCGGTCGATTCGGATCCGTCATCCGACCGGTCGCCGTCCGACTGGCCACCGTCGAAGGCAGGCGGCTCCACGGTCGACGCCCTGGCGTCCGCGCCAGTGAGGCGGTCGAGACGGGCCGCGAGGTCTTCGAACCGCCGCATGCGCTCGCGATGCAGGGTGACGATCACGTCCGAGAGCACCGCGAACATCAACAACTGGACGCCGAAGATGATGCCCATCGCCGCGAGCACGGCCATGATTTCGTGGGTGATCGACCGTGTGATCCACTCGACGGCGACGTAGAGGCCGACGCCCGCGCCGGCAGTCGATGTCATCAGTCCGAGACTCCCGAAATAGAACAGGGGGTTGCTCGTCCGGGCCATCTGGTAGAGTGTCAGTCCGATAACTGCGCCGTCGCGGATCGGGCGGAGGTTGGTCTCGGCCTCGGTCGGTCGACACTCGTAGCGAATCGGGACGACGGCGGTCCGGAGGTCGTGTTTGATGCACTCGACGGCCATCTCGGTCTCGATGCCGAACCCGTCGGCCGACAGCGAGAGGCGTTCGATCGAGGCGCGCGTGAAGGCGCGATAGCCACTGAGGATGTCGCCCAGGTCTCGGCCGTGGATCGCACGGAAGGCGTGATTGATCAGCCAGTTCCCCGCGCGATTGAGCCGTGTCATCGCGCCGCGTTCCATGTCCGCGAACCGGTCACCGACGACGTGGTCCGCCCGCCCCTCGAACAGCGGTTCGACCATCGCGTCGGCGTCCTCCGGGCGGTAGGTCGCGTCGCCGTCGACCATCAGGATGTAGGGGGCCTCGATGTGGTCGATCGCCTCGCGGACGGCCTGGCCCTTGCCAGAACCCGACTGTTCGATCACGCGTGCGCCCGCGCTCTCGGCAATCGATTGCGTGCCGTCGGTCGATCCGCCGTCGATCACCAGGACGGTCTCGTAGCCCGCGTCCCGAAAGCCCGTGACGACCTGTTCGATCGCCCCGGACTCGTTGTACGTGGGGACCAACACGCACACGTCGCTCCGGTCCGGCATTGCTCGACGTTCGACCGGCGATCCCTTAAAAGGGTGGTCTCGGTTCCAAACGATAGCCTTTCGGTCGACCGTCGCTCGATATTCTCCTATGCATCTTGGAATCATATATGGGCCCGATCGCGACGACCGGACACCGCCAGCGGAGCCGTTTCACGGGAGTCGGTGATCGCCGTGCCGAAGATCAGCGTCGAAGTCCCGGCGGAACTGTTGGCCGACCTCGATCGTCACGTCGGCTCCGAGGGGAAGTTCGTGAATCGCAGCGAGGCGATTCGGGCGTCGATCCGCAAGCACCTCGATCTGCTCGACGACATCGATGACCGACACGATCGCTTGTCCGACGCCGGGCACCCGGAGGGCATCGATGAGTGAGCGTGCCGGGGCGAGTACCGCGGCGTCCCCGACGATCGCCCAGGTCGTCCTCATCGCGGTGTTCGTCACCGCGCTCGTGACCGCCCAGCTCACCGCCGCGAAGGTGCTCGCGATCGAGTTGCCGGTCGCGATTCCGTTCGCTGGCGACGGCGCGGGCACGCTCTTTTTGCCCGGGGCGGCGCTGGCGTACGCGCTGACCTTCCTCGCCTCGGACTGCTATGCGGAACTGTACGGCCGGCGCGCCGCGCAGATCGTCGTCAACGTCGCGTTCGCGATGAACTTCGTCGTCGTCGCGCTCGTGCTCTCGACGATCGCACTGCCCGCGAGTGCGAACTCACCGGTCGATCCCGCGACCTTCGAGGCCGCGCTGGGCCCGTCGTTCGCGATCGTGATCGCGAGCATGGCGGCGTATCTCGTCAGCCAGAACTGGGACGTGTGGGTCTTTCACGCGATTCGTGATCGCACGGACGGCGCGCAGCTGTGGGTTCGCAATCTCGCCTCGACGGCGTCGAGTCAGGCCATCGATTCGGTGATCTTCGTCGTGCTCGGCTTCGTCGTCGTGCCCGCACTGCTCGGCGGACGGGTGATGGGACTGGAGGCCGCGGCGGCGCTCGTCGTCGGGCAGTACATTCTGAAACTCGCGATCGCCGTCCTCGACACGCCGGTCGTCTACGCGGTCGTGGCACTGGTCAGATCGCAGAGCCCCCGACCCACTCCTGCGCCCGAGTGACCTGACTGTCGAGCCCTCTCGATTGAATCGCCGGACGACAGTCGGATCGACCAAACCTTGAAACCCCGCGTGGTCGAAAACCGCCGGACAGCATGCCGACCGAGTCCGAGCCGTTTGCGTCCCGCCACGCAACGTCGCGTCCTGACGGCTATCCGCCGGACTGGTAGGCTCGACGACAACGCGTCATCGAGCGCGATCAGTTCACCTGCCAGTCGTGTGGCCTGAAGAGCACGCGCATCGAACGGGTCCCGTTCGATATCGACCACATCGTTCCCAAATCCGAGGGTGGCACGCACGCCCTGGAGAACCTCCAGACGCTGTGTCCGGTCTGTCACGCCGAGAAACACCCCGACGTCGACCGACTCCAGCGTCGCGCCCGCCAGTTTCGCCAGCGCAACCGCCCATCGACGCTGTTTCGGGCGATCGCCGTCCTGACGGTGCTCCCAGCACTGCTTGGCCTCCACCGGCCCGCTGGCACGCTGGATCGGTACGGGCGACGGATCGCGGTCGACCGCGTCGAGCACGCGGTCGGGAGCGCCGAGGGATCGGATGTCACCGTCGAAGTGATGCCGACGGAGCTCTGGACGGCGGACGACGCGAGTGTCCAGCAACTGGGGCGGCTCCGCGATCTGAACGGAACCGGTTCGACCGTCCGATTCGTTGCGTGGGCTGGCAACGATCTGCCCCGGATGGAGCGCGACCACCAGTATCGCCTCTTCGGAGCGCGGGTGGACACCTACGAGGGTCACGACCAGCTCGTTCTGGACTCGCTGACCGATATCGAACAGCTCTGAGCGGGCTGCGATCGAAGCGCTGTCACCGAACGAAGGCTTACCCCGATCGGAGCGCAATCCTGCCTGTGTCCCGGAGCGGTCCCGACGCGGTTCAACGTCGACGGTGACCCACTGCAGCCGTGTAGCACGACCCTTTCGACGGGCTATCAACGCGACGGCCACTGTACGGTCGTCCCCGGCGATCACGGTGCGCATCACCTCTGTGCCGAACTCAGCCAGGAGTTTCTTGAGTTCTCTTGCGAACAGGGCAACGATCTGGTCACGCCACGCCCGGAGCTCGATTTCCCGGGACTGAACCCTGGCGATCGGTGGTGTCTCTGTGTCGCGAGCTGGATCGAGGCTCACGAGGCCGGTGTCGCGCCGCCGGTGGTGCTCGACGCGACCAACGAGACAGTCTCCGACGCGATCGATCGCGAGACGCTCGACGTCCACGCTGTCGGGGATTGATCGCGCTCTGCAAACCGTTCATCCAGAAACAGCGTGATCTTTCGGTCGATTGTGGGCCAAAACGGAGTTCACGTCGTCGCGTCCGCTGGTATCGTGCTGCCCGGAGTGCGATCTGAGTGGTGAATCCTCCGACATATTTGCACATCATTCATTTAGAATAGCAGTCTCGATCGGGATATATATATGATCAGTTTGATGGCGAAAATGTATGTCCGACAAGGACTTTATCAGTCGGCGAAAAGCGCTGAAAGGAATCGCAGGCTCGCTTGCGCTGGGGTCAGTACCGGCGGTTGGGTCGGCCAAACGGATGTCGCCAAACGGAAAGCCCGAACCTGGGCACCCGGAAGCACCCGGAGGCCTCGACGACAAACTTTCGGTGGAAGACGGAAAGGTCGTCGTCGAGGGAGAGTCCGAGATAAATGACGAGATAGTTTCGACTCTCGACCAACCTGTTGTCGAAAGCGACACTGGCAGCGTGTCCGCTACGGAAACTACTGCAACCGTCGAGATTCCAGAAGTGACGGCAGGGACGGTTGCTGAGTTCATCAACAAAGGGGTCGAGAACGGCGATTTCGAGGTGTCGTCAGAAAACGGCCAGGTGGCAGTTACCCCGACCGTCGACACATCAGAGATCGAAAGCGACAGCACCAAATTGCAGGACGACGCTTCGATCCAGCACACCAACTGTGGGAAGAACGATCTCATATACGACAATGGCATGTACATAAGGAGTCTGAAGGCCTGGACGGATCACGACCTCACCGATGAAGTCGTCTATTGGATTCAAACAGGCGCAAAGGCGACCGCAGTTGCGGGCCTTATCGTCGCCGCTGTTCCACACCCGTACGCAAAGGTTTCCGGGGTGTGCATCTCCATTCTCGGTATCATTATCAACTGGATCGGCAGTACGATCAAACACATCGATGATGGGTGTGGCGTCTACTGGGAGCGGACCGAGATGATAACCGGGCCAGCGGCGCCTCTCGAAATGACGGTCGAGGCCCAGTAGGCAAAATAGTTACCTCAGTACAAATACATTCTAAGTAATGGTGGTAGAGATAGAAAAACCCTGGATGTTGGCGTTCGCCGTCTTCTTAGCTGTTGCCGGGGTGGCCGGGCTTCTATGGGACACAGG
Organism: Halococcoides cellulosivorans; assembly: GCF_003058365.1. NCBI lineage: Archaea > Methanobacteriati > Methanobacteriota > Halobacteria > Halobacteriales > Haloarculaceae > Halococcoides > Halococcoides cellulosivorans. The sequence continues at coordinate 1,134,330 of NZ_CP028858.1, forward strand.
AGAGAGCGCGCTAGTGGTGGAATTGCTGTACTATCCAGCAGTTTTCATCAGTGCCGTTGGCTTCGGTTTGGCGTCTGTCGGAGTGGGGCCGTGGCAGTAACTACCTCCCGGTTTTGAACAGCCGGTTCCTCGCGCCATACCGCCGTTTTGTGTCTGATCGAAAACAAGCAAGGCTGCGTGAAGACGGTCGCTGATCCCGATGGCGCTGCGAGCCCGTCGACAAGCGGTGGACCAGCAACCGATAGTGACGATCGTTCAAGCCCGGTCAGACGTCGAGTCGGTCAGCAGTGACCATGCACCACGTTGGCGTCGTGATGATTGGCGATTCCCTCGGGATCCGGCTCGTGACCCTCGGTCTGTGCCCCAGACCGAGAGTTCGGAATTCGATATGACGCCTTCGAATGCTCTGGCCGCGGCCGGACTTTTCTTGACGAGGATAGTTGCGTTGTGGCCCTCGATGGTCCACACCTCGCAATCACTCCCCTCAACACCGACCCTCGCCCCGCTCGGGTCGGCGATCGATCTCAGGCGTCAGCGGTCGCGAGCGCCTCGATCGCGATCTCGGCCTCCGTGTCCTCTATCTCCCAGGTCTCGCGGAGTCCGTCCTCGACGGCCTCGAACGCGTCCGCCCGGACTTCCTCGGCGATCAGATCGCGATGCTCGTCGACGAAGGCAGCCACACGATCCTCGACCCCGATCTCCACTCGAATGCGCTCGTCCATGTCGAGATCCAACTCTTTGCGCATCTCGTTGCCACCTTTTTCGTCCTCGGGTTCGCTCCCTTCGCTCGCGAACCACTCGTCGAAAAACGTGGGCGAAAAAGACCGGCCCTCGCTCCGCACCTCCGTCGCTGTCTCAGGCGTCGGCGGCCGCCAGCGACTCGATCGCGATCTCGGCCTCCGTGTCCTCGATCTCCCAGGTCTCGCGCAGGCCGTCCTCGACCGCTTCGAAAGCGTCGGCCCGGACTTCCTCGGCGATCAGATCGCGATGCTCCTCGACGAACGCCGCAACCCGATCGTCGACCGAAATCTCGACGCGGATGCGCTCGTCCATGTCGAGATCGAGATCCTTTCGCATCTCCTGGATCCGGCGGATCACCTCACGGGCGTACCCCTCGCTCTCGACGTCGTCGGTGATCGTACAGTCGACGTAGACGACGCCCTCGCCGTCGAGCGCCTCGAAGGCGCTCTCAGCGACGTGATCCGGCGAGTGGCGGACGATCTCGACCATCGATTCGTCGAGGTCGACGTCTTCGAGTTCGGTCGCGGACTCGACGGCGGCTTCGAGTGCGTCGATCGTCGGTTCGTCGACGCGCGCGTCGTTCAGCGCCTGCATGACGGCCTCCGCATCGGCCCCGAAGGCGGGCCCGAGCGCGCCCATGTCGGCGTCGGCCCCGTAGGTCAATTCGGCCCAGGGCTCGGCGGCGTCGAGCACGCGCACCTCCCGGGCGTTCAAACGCTCGCCGAGCAAGTCGGTGTGCGCGTCGAGTGCGGCCGCCAGGTCGGCGTCCTCGGGGTCGACGACGACCTCCGGGACGGGCCAGCGGAGTTTGCGTTCGGCGCGCTGGCGGGCGTTCGACCCCGCCTCTTCGGCCGCGCGCACGGCCGTGATCTCGGCGTCGAGGCTGGCGTCCTGGTACGCGGCGTCGACCGCGGGCCAGTCACACATGTGCACCGTCGGGTGGCCCGCGTCGCCGGTGAGATGCTGGTAGATCCGCTCGGCGGTGTGGGGGGCGTACGGTGCGAGCAACCGACAGACCGTTTCGAGGACGTGATACAGCGTCGCGTACGCGGCCCGCTTGCTCGGGCTATCGGCGGGCTCCCACATCCGCTCGCGCACTTCCTGGACGTAGAGCCGCGAGACGTCCTCGACGATAAAGTCGAGCAGCGCGCCGACCGCGCGGTCCTGCCGGAAGTTTTCGAAACTCTCGGTCGAGGTCTCGATGACCGACTGAAGCCGACTGAGCACCCACCGATCGACGGTGTCGAGGTCGCCCGCGACGGCGTCGAGATCGGTTGCCTCGGGATCGAACCCGTCGAGTCGCATGTACGGCAGCGGGAACCGAAAGACGTTCCAGAGGATGTTCAGCCGGCGCTCCATCGCCTCGCACTCGTCGTACGAAAAGCGCATGTCGTCGCCCTGGGGCGTGACCGAGAGCAAAAAGAGGCGCATCGGGTCCGCGCCGTACTCCTCCATGACTTCGCCGGGTTCGACCGTAATGTTTCGCGATTTCGACATCGCGCGACCGTCGGGCATCAACGCGTGCCCGTGCATGAGGACCGACTCGTAGGGCACCTGATCGAGCGCGGCGGTCCCCATGCCGAGTTGCGACCAGAACCATCCGCGTGTCTGGTCGTGGGCCTCGATGATGACGTCCGCGGGCCACAACTCCTCGAAGGCGTCCTCGTCGCTGGGGTAGCCCAGCGAGCCCCACGAGGCGACCGAGGAGTCCAGCCAGACGTCGAAGACGTCGGGCACGCGCGTGTAGATCACGCCGTCCTCGGTGATCGTCAACTCGTCGACGGTGTCTTTGTGGATGTCGACGCCGTCGGGATCGATCGACTGATCGACGCGATCGGCGAGTTCTGCGCGGTCGCCGATCACGATCACCTCGCTCATGTCGCCGTCCCACGCGATGGGTTCGCCCCCGACGGTCTCCGTGGGCGTCCAGATCGGGATCGGGATTCCCCAGTAGCGCTGCCGGGAGACGTTCCAGTCGGGCGAGTCCTCGACGAAGTCGGTAAAGCGCCCGTCGCGGGCCGATTGGGGGTACCACTCGCTGTCCTGGATGTTGTCGAGCAGATCCTCCTTGACGTCGGTGACCGTGATGAACCACTGGTCGGTCACCAGGCGGACGATGTCCGTATCGCAGCGCCAGCACTGCCCCTCGTTGACGGTATGCCCCGATTCGCTCGCGAGCAGGCGACCGCGCTCGCGGAGGTCCGCGATCACGCGGTCGTTGGCGTCCCGGACGAACGTGCCCGCGTACGCGCCAGCGGCGTCGGTATACACGCCGTCGGGGCCGACCGGACAGAAGATCGGCAGGTCGAGTTCCTGCCCACGCTCGAAGTCCTCCTCACCGTGGCCCGGCGCGGAGTGGACCATCCCGGTCCGGTCGCTTTCGACGTAGTCGGCGGCGTACACCTGGCCCGCGCCGTCGGCGTGGGTCGCGGCCGGGGCTTCGCCCACAAGATCGGCGAGCGGGTGGTCGTACTCCCACCCGACCAAATCCTCGCCGGACAGGGTTTCGCGGACCTCGCCGTCCTCGTACCCAGCAGCCTCGACGACGTCGTCGCGACAGGCCTCCGCGACGTAGATGAGTCGCTCGTCGTCGCCCGTCCCCACCGAAACGGCCTGGTAGGTCGCCTCGGGGTCGATCGCGACGAACGTGTTCGCGGGGATCGTCCACGGCGTCGTCGTCCAGATGACGAGACTCCCCTCGCGATCGATCAGATCGAAGGCGACGTAGATCGAGGGCTTCTCGACGGTGTGACGCTCGACTTCGTTGTTCGCGATCGCGGTCTCACAGCGCGGGCACTGGTTGATCGACCGCTGGCCCTGTTCGACCAGGTCGCGCTCGTGAGCGCGCTGGAACCCCCACCACGCGGCCTCCATGTACTCGGGATCGATCGTCTTGTACGGATCGTCCCAGTCCATCCAGACGCCAAACGACTCGAAGTCGGCACGAAGCCCGTCGAGTCGCTGTTCGGCGTAGTCCTTGCACTCGTCGATGAAGGCGTCCTCACCGAACGCCTCGATGTCGCCTTTGTTCTCGAAATCGAGTTTTTGCTCGACTTTCGTCTCGATCGGCAGGCCGTGCATGTCGAAGCCCGGCCGATCGGTGACGTCGAAGCCCTGCATGCGGAAATACCGGATGTAGGCGTCCTTGAGCGTCTTGTTCAGTGTCGTCCCCATGTGTGCCGACCCGGTCGTATACGGCGGGCCGTCGAGGAAGTACAGCGACTCGCCGTCCGATCGGTGGGCTTTCGTCCGTTCGTAGGCGTCGACCGCCGACCAGTGGGCCCGGGCCTCTGCCCGGGTCTCCTGGGGGTCGAACTGTTCGGAAACTTCGGCGAACCGGTCCATACCGATGGCATTCGGGCCACCGCTAAAGGCGACTCGGTCGACAGCCCAGACCGGCGATCCGAAACGTTTCTGTTCGTCGGCGGGACACTCCGGGTATGGCAACACACTCGTCGATGGCGTACGGGCGCTGGACGCGCCTCGGGTTCGCGACCGGCGCACTGCTGTTCGTGGTCGGGGTCCTCGGGCATCTCGCGGTCCCCGCGTTCACCGGGCCGGCCCCCGACTGGGTCGGCACACTATTGTTCGACATGGAGGTACTGGGCGTGCTCATCGCGCTGTTCGTCCCGCTCCTTTTCGGGATCGTCCTCCCGCTGACGGAGTAAGGTTCACAGCTGTGCCGCGATTCGTTCTGCGAAGTACGTGACGATCAGGTCGGCGCCGGCCCGCCGGATCGCATTCAGCGATTCCAGTGCGGTCGCGTCGAGATCCAGCCAGCCCCGATCGCTCGCGGCGTGGAGCATGGCGTACTCCCCGGAGACGTTGTACGCCGCGACGGGCACGTCGACCGCGCGGTCGACCGCACTGACGACGTCGAGGTAGGCGAGCGCGGGCTTGACCATCACGGCGTCCGCGCCCTGTTCGATGTCGAGGGCGACCTCGCGGAGCGCTTCGTCGCCGTTTCGAGGATCCATCTGGTAGTGTCGGCGGTCACCGAACGCGGGTGCGCCGTCGGCGGCGTCCCGAAAGGGGCCGTAAAACGCCGACTCGTACTTCGCGGCGTAGCTCAGAATTGGCACGTCGGCGTACCCACTCGAATCCAGGCGCTCGCGGATCGCGCCGACCATCCCGTCGGTCATCGCTGACGGCGCGACGATGTCCGCGCCCGCCGCGGCGTGACTTGCGGCGGTCGACGCGAGACGGTCGAGCGTCGCGTCGTTGTCGACGGTCAGCCGAGGGGCGTCGCGCGCCTCGGCTTCGAGGATGCCGCAGTGGCCGTGGTCGGTGTACTCACACAGACAGACGTCGCTGATGACGGTCACGTCGGTCGCGTCGTCGATCGCTCGGATCGCACGCTGGACGACGCCGTCTGTGGCGTCGGCGCGAGTCCCGCGGGCGTCTTTGGCCTCGGGAATGCCGAACAGGATGACCGTCTCGACGCCGGTCGCGCGGACCTCCTGGACGCGGTCGACGACGGCGTCGAGCGGAACGCGTTCCTGCCCGGGCATCGACTCGATCGAAACGCGCTCGTCGGTGGTCGCGTCGACGAACACGGGCGCGACGAGGTCGCTCGGTGCGAGGCGAGTCTCCGCGACCAGTTCACGCAGACCGTCCCGACGCAGACGACGGGGGCGACGGTGGAGGCTCATGGCTGCCGATGCGGCCCGGCCGGCGAAAGACGTTGTGTTCACTCCGTCGCGACGACGAGATCCGCGGCGAGTCGCGCTGCCGACACCGCGTCGCTGCCCAGCACGTACGTGATCGGTTCGAGCGCGAACCCACCGGGATGGTAGACCACGCGTGGGACCGACCCCCGATCGACGAGTGCGTCGCGCAGGTCCGCGAGGTGGTCCTCGTGGTCCGCGTCGAAAGCCAGCGGTTCGATCCCACGCTCACGAGCGGCCGCGAACAGGCCGTCACGCGTCGCGAGGTTGAGCGCACCACCGATCGCGGGATCGACGTCCCGAGCGGCCAAAATTGCGCGTGCGACGTGTCGTGAGGCCCCGAACTCCGGGTTCGCGGGCACTTCGACGCGCCCCTGGATCGCGTAGATCCGCCCCGGAATCGCCGCGACGTCGATCGGATCGGTCGCGCCGGGGAGTGCCGACCCGACGTTCGTACCGACCGCGGGCACGAATTCGGCCATCCCACCGGTCTGAGCGAGGATTCGAGCGGCTTTCCGGACGGTCGCGAGCGTCTCGCGCTCGGCGGCGACCCGTTCGTCGGGCCCGCGCACACAGAGATCACAACTCATCCCCTCCAGTTCGGGCGATTCGGCCTCGTGGAGCGTACACAGCGGCCCGCGATCTTCGAGTGTCTCGATGAGTTCCAACAGGTCGGCCAGTGCGGCGTACTCGTCACCGGCCGCGAGTTCGGCGGCGATCGATTCGACGGCCGCCGTCGTCTCTGGGTGGCCAGCGATCTCGCCGCCGGGCGGGTCGCCGCTGAGATACTGGCTCACCGCGGCCTGGGTCACGCCGAGGCGATCAGCGATCTGCTGTTGGGTCAGATCGCGATCAGCGAGCCGCCGCGCGATCAACGCTCGAACGGGCGGCAAGACGTGTTCGACGACGAGTTCCTGTGGCGCGACCAGTCCCATGCGAGCGGGTTCGTGCCGTCCGGCAAAAGCGTGGGGATGCGCGTCGGCGGCCGAACCCGATTTGACAGCCGCCGGAGATCTCCGATCGGAGCGGACATTGCGCTGCAAACGTCGATCGCGTCAGCCCTCGACGGCGTGGTCGTCGAGGGTCTCGCGTTCGATCCGGTCGAGGGCGTGCTCGTGGGTCGCTGCGAGCACGACCGGCGGCGCGCAGTCGGCGGCCAGCGCCTCGATCCACCGGTCGACACAGAGACACCACCGATCGCCGGGGTCGAGGCCGGGAAAGTCGAGTGCGGGCTGGGGCGTCCGGAGGTCGTTGCCCCGCTCTGCAGAGTACTCCAGAAACTCCGCGGTGAGTTCGGCACACAGACAGTGTTCGCCACGGTCGCCGGTGACGTCGCGACAGTACCCATCGCGCAGGTAGCCAGTCACGGGGTCGACACTACAGGGTTCGAGTGGCTCTCCCAGCACACTCTGCTGATCGCTCGTCTCGGACTCGCTGTTGGTCATGGCCGATCGTCGGGAGTCCGTGTCCATATCGGTTGGGACAGTCACACTCGATCGCCGGAGTATCGGTCGTGCGCGCCGCTCTCGGGATCGTACTCAGTCGTCGCTCTCGATCGCGTTCTCGGCGTGCTCACAGACGGCCGCCGACACCGTCGGGAGCCCGCTGGTGTCGTGGGTTCCCGTCGGTGGGAGGTTCACGCTCGCAGCGGCCGACTCCGCGAGGTCGACCGATCGGTTCAGGTCGGCCATCGAGTCGCCACGAGCGTCCTGATCGATCCGCATCGAACAAAAGTCCGCGCCGCACATCGAACAGTAGCGTGCCTCCTTGTGGGTGTCATCGGGGAGTGTCTGGTCGTGATACGATTTCGCGCGGTCTGGATCGAGGGCCAACTCGAACTGCCGGCGCCAGTCGAAATCGTAGCGGGCCGCCGAAATCGCGTCGTCCCAGTCGCTCGCGCCCGGTTTCCCGGCGGCCACGTCGCCCGCGTGCGCGGCGATGCGGTAGGCGGCGAGTCCGTCCCGAACGTCTTCGTCGTCGGGCAGGCCGAGATGCTCTTTCGGCGTCACGTAACACAGCATCGCGGCGCCGTGTCGGGCGGCCTCGGTCGCACCGATCGCGCTCGTGATATGGTCGTAGCCCGGCGCGACGTCGGTCACCAGCGGCCCGAGCAGGTAGTAGGGCGCGCCGTCACAGATCTCGCGCTGCTGGGCCATGTGATCGCCGATCTCGTCGAGTGGCATGTGGCCCGGGCCCTCGACCATGGTCTGGACGCCGTGCTCGCGAGCAACCCGCGTCAACTCACCCAGCGTCCGCAACTCGGCCAGTTGAGCAGCGTCGTTGGCGTCCGCGATCGCCCCCGGGCGGAGGCCGTCACCGAGCGAGACGGTGACGTCGTGGGCGGCGAAGATTGCGCAGATCTCCTCGAAATGGGTGTACAGCGGGTTCTGGGCGTCGTGGGCCTCCATCCACTCAGCCATGATCGACCCACCGCGGGAGACGATACCCGTCACCCGACCGTCGGTCTTCGGGAGGTGCTCGCGCAGCACGCCCGCGTGAATCGTCTGGTAGTCGACGCCCTGCTCGGCCTGCTTTTCGATGACCTCGAGCAGGAGATCGACGGTGATGTCTTCGGGACTGCCCGCGCGCTTGACGGCCTCGTAGATCGGGACCGTTCCGAGCGGGATCGGGGAGTGTTCGACGTGGGCGGTCCGGATCGAATCCAGATTCGACCCGGTCGAGAGGTCCATCACGGTGTCCGCGCCGTACTCGATCGCGGTGTGCAGTTTCTCCCGCTCGGTGTCGTAATCGCTGGTGGTCTCGCTCGTCCCGATGTTGGCGTTGATCTTCGTGCCGAACTCCGCACCGATGATCATCGGATCGAGCGCGTCGTGAGCATGGTTCGAGGGGATGACGGCCTCGCCCGAAGCGACGGACTCCCGGACGACTTCCGGGTCGCAGTTCTCGCGTTCGGCGACGCGGTCCATCGCCGGCGTGACCTCACCGTCGCGGGCGCGTTGGAGCTGGGTTCGTGCCATCGATAACTCGTTAATATTACTGCGTAATAATCGTGGCGGTGTGATCGACAGTCCAGCAGTGACCGATCGGGTCGGCGGCTGTCGATTCCGATAATCGGCGGGGTCGATTTAAGTGATCAAGCGCCGACGGTCAGAATGACAAATGGTGGCAGATCCCAATAGCGGTCTGGGGCCGCTGGGCCAGGTTCGATCGGTCCTGGGCGACGTGCGGTCAGTGATCGGTCGGGGACCTGGCGACCCCGGACCGTATCGGCCGGCCGAACAGGACACCCTCGTGAGTGCCGAGGGGATCGAGGGCACCGAGGTGGATCGCTACTGGTTGCGCCCGCCGTACGCGTTCGCGGTCATCACCTACGATCGACGGCGTGACGAACACGCGTATCACGTCGTCGAACCGACCCTCGACCCCCGGGAGCGAACCCTGCTCGACCGGACGATGGAGGACGTTCGCGCGCCGTTGCTCTATCGCGAATCGGTCGATATCGACCCCGAGGCGGCAATCCGTGCCGAACTGTTCGACCGTCTCGACGAGTACGGCGCGGATCTCACTCCGGCCAGCGCCCACCGGATCTTCTACTATCTCCACCGGGAGTTTCTGGGCTACGGCAAGATCGATCCGTTGCTCGCGGACCCGAACGTCGAGGACATCTCTGCCGACGGGATCGGCGTGCCGGTCTACGTCTATCACGACGCCTACGACGACGTGCGGACGACCGTGGTCTACGACGCCGACGAACTCGAAACCGTCGTCGTTCGTCTCGCCCAACGCTCGGGGCGACACGTCAGCATCTCCGATCCGGTCGTCTCGACGACGCTGCCGGACGGATCACGGATCGAACTGGCCTACGGGACGGAGGTCACGCCCCGTGGGTCGGCGTTCACGATCCGGAAGTACGCCGACGATCCGTTCACGCCGATCGATCTCCTCGAGTCGGGCACGGTCGATCTGGAGATGCTCGCCTTCCTCTGGCTGGCCGTCGAGCACAACAAATCGCTGTTGATCGCGGGCGGGACCGCCGCCGGGAAGACGACGACGATGAACGCGCTGTCGATGTTCATCCCGCCGGGATCGAAGGTCCTGACGATCGAAGACACGCGCGAACTCTCCCTGTATCACGAGAACTGGCTGTCGGCGGTCACCCGCGAACGGATCGCTGAGGACGAAGACATCTCGATGTACGACCTCCTTCGGTCGGCACTCCGTCACCGCCCGGAGTACATCCTCGTCGGTGAGGTCCGCGGGAGCGAGGCGATCACGCTGTTCCAGGCGATGAACACCGGGCACACGACGTTCTCGACGATCCACGCCGATTCGGTCCAGCGGACGATCAACCGCCTCGAAAACGAACCGATCAACGTCCCACGTCCGATGGTCGCGAGTCTGGATCTACTCTGTGTGCAGGTGTTGACGCGTCGCGGTAACGAACGTGTCCGGCGCGTGCGGACGCTCGCTGAGATCGAGGACATCGATCGCCGGAGCGGTGATCTCGACTACACCGAATCGTTCGAGTACGACACCCGGACGGACGAGTTCCAGCGCGGGAACACCGGGTTGATCGGTGAAATCGTCGACGAACGCGACTGGTCACGTGCACGCGTCCTCGAAGAACTCCGCGATCGATCACGGTATCTCGACGCACTCCAGCGACATGGCGTCGACGACTACCGGCGGTTTACCGCACTGATCAACGAGTATTACGCCGATCGAGCGGCCGCGCTCAGATCGATCGGCATCGAGGGGCCTGACCGCTAATGGCGGTCGTCGGCCTCGCCCCCCTTGCTGTCGCACTCGTGGGGGCCGTGTTGCTCCTGGCCCGGTCGAAGGTTGGGCCGGTGGATCGCGCACTCACCCGGATCGCCCTCCTCGTGGCGCCGGCGGTTCCCGAGCGTCCCGACCGTCGCCGCCTGCTCGGAGCGGCGGCGGTCCCGACGACGTATCGAACGTACGCCGCGGAATCCTGGGTGCTCGCCGCACTCGGTGGGTTGATCGGTGGCGTCGTCGGCGTCTATCTCTCCGGATGGATGCTCGTCGGCCTCCCGATCGTCGCCGGGGTTGTCTCGCTCGCCGTCTCACGGCCGGGACTCGCCGTCCTCGTCGCCGTCGGTGGCTTCATCGCCGCCGGGTTGACCGCCTCCGGGATCTCGCTGTGGCGCTGGCAGCGTCTCAACAACCGCGCGATCGAGCGACGCCGCGCGATCGACGCTGCGATCCCCCGGACCGTCGCGTTCATGTACGCGCTGACCCGCGGGGGGACCTCCGTCACCGATGCGATGTGGACCATCGGGTCGCATCGCGAAATCTACGGCGCGGCGGCCGACGAGATCGACGTCGCCGTCCGCGAGATGGAATTGTTCGGCGCTGACGTGGTGACGGCGACCCAGCGAATGGCCTCGCGGTCTCCCAGTGACCGCTTTCGGACCTTCGGTGAGAACCTCGCGAGCGTGCTCCGAAGCGGACGCAGTGTCTCGGAGTTCTTTCGCGAGCAGTACCAGCAGTTCAACGATGCCGCGGCCGACCGACAGGCCGAACTCCTCGATCGTCTCGCGACCGTGGCCGAGGCGTACGTGACGATCCTCGTCGCGGGAGTCCTCTTTTTGTTGACGATCCTCTTCATCATCGGATTGACCGTCTCGGAGACGCTCGCGATCGTTCGCGCACTGGTGTATCTCATGATCCCGCTCGGAACGCTCGCGACGATCGTCTACCTGGATCAGTCGCTCCAGGGCATCGACGTCGTCGAACGCACTCCGACCGATCTGGCACCCGATCGGGACGAGCGGGCCACGACCGCGGTCGATCCGTCGACGCGGCGTCGACTCGCGATCGCGGACCGCGTTCGTGCCCTCAGAGGGGTGGTCGCTGACCCGTGGACGACGTTTCTCGACCGGCCGATCCGGAGCCTCGTCGTGACGGTTCCGATCGCTGCCATCGTTTTCGGCGCCGTCGTCGTCAGTCTCGACCTCTCGACGATGCCAGTCCACCGCCTCGACGACGCCGTGGTCTGGGCCCTGTTGCTCGTGGCCGGTCCGTACAGCGTCCTCCGAGCCCTCCACCGTCGGCGCATCCGACGCGTCGAGGCTGCCGTCCCGGACCTGCTCGATCGCCTCGCGAGTCTGAACGAGGCGGGCATGTCCATCGTCGAGTCGATCGAGCGAGTCCGAGAGAGTGATCTCGGCCCGCTCGATCCGGAGGTCGACGCCCTCTGGCGGGACTTGCAGGTCGGCGCGACCGTCACGCAGGCCCTCGATCGGTTTCAGGCGCGCGTCGGGACGGCGACCGTCGCGCGTGTGACGACACTCGTCGCGAACGCCCACCGCGCGAGTGGGACGCTCGGGCCGGTGCTACGGATCGCTGCCGACGACGTCCAGTCGACGCTCAGACTCCGCCACCAGCGTCGCCAGGAGATGTTCACCTATCTGATCGTCGTCTACATCGCCTTCGGCGTGTTCGTGCTCATCGCCCTCGTCGTTCGCCTGGTCTTGATCCCGAGTCTTCCCGAGGTCACGACTGTCAGTTCGTCGTCGATCCCGAGCGGTGGCTCGCCACTCTCCCAGGTCGGGACGGCCAACCGCGCGGCGTACGCCGTCGTTCTCTCGCACGCGGTGCTCGTCCAGGCCGCGTGTTCGGGCCTCGTCGCCGGCCAGATCGGTGAGGGACGCGTCGCGGACGGGGTGAAACATGCCGCGATCATGGTCGCACTGGCGTATCTGATCGTCGTCGTTACGACCGGGCCCGTCGCGGCGATTACGGTCGGTGGGGCCTCTGGCACGACGATCGAAGTCGACTCTGCGACCCTGTCGAACGGCGGGTATCTCGTCGTCCACGAGGAGAGCGCCGACGGACCGATCGTCGGTCGGACCGACCATCTCGCGCCCGGCACGCACGGCGATCTCACGATCGCACTCGATCGACCGGCGACGGACGTCGAGGTCGTGGCGTATCGCGACGCCGACCGTGATCGCGTGTTCGACCCCGATCGCGACGTCTCGTATCCAGAGGGCCCGGGTCGGCACGCGGTCGGGCTCTCGATCTGACGCGAATCGAACGGGTTTTTGTGCTGGCTCGTGGAGACTCCGCGAGGACGCGTGGCCTAGTGGACAGGGCGAGAGGTTCCTAACCTCTCGATCGCGGGTTCGAATCCCGCCGTGTCCGACCACCTTTTTCTTCGTCGGGTTCGCTCGCTTCGCTCGCGAACCACTCCTCGAAAAACGTGGGCGAAAAAGACCCGAGCGTTCGCTTCGCTCACGCTCGGTGAAACGGCTCGCTTCGCTCGCCGTATGCGTCGACCACGACGTGGATTGTGACGAACCACTATCCGACCGTATCCGTCGAAGGAACTCTTTCGAACCCGGACCGAAACGGAGAGCGCTCTCGCTACCCGGTCGGGAAAACTCGGAAAATCGATCGACTCAGGCGATCGTGAGGCCGTGCTCTACGCGGGCGTGTTCCAGGAGCTCGTCCGTGGAGTCGAACTGCTCACCGCACTCACACGAATGGTAGGCCGTCGTCGCCTGGCGTGTCGCCATACCCAATACTCGGGGTGGGACTATCATAATTCTTCGTGCTTTATTTCGCAGTCTCTCCTGCGAATCGACTGCCGGCGGCGAATATTACTGTAATTCGTTCGAGGGCTGCAATAGCTCGGTGAGTCCGTCAGCGAGGGTCGAGCGGTCGAGCACGGCGTCGGCGTCGGGGTGGGCCGTCGCGCCGTTCGTCACGACCTGTGCGGTCCGGAGGCCGGCGCTGGCCGCGCCACGGACGTCATTGTCGGGGCCGTCCCCGACGAACAGCGTCCGTTCGGGTGAGACACCGAGACGGTCACAGAACGCCTCGTAGACCGCGGGGTCGGGCTTTCGCGCGTCGATCGCGCCGGTGATCACCTCCACGTCAGCGACACCCGAAAGGCCCACGGCGTCGAGTTTCGCGCGTTGAGCCCTGACGGGGCCGTCCGTGCAGATTCCGACGCGGCAGCCTCGATCGCGGGCGACCCGGATCGCTGCGCGGGCCTGGGGGAGGAGCGTGACGGCGTCGGCCATCGCCGCACAGTAGGCGTCAGCGAGCGCCGCGGCGTCGTCGGGGCACAATCGCTCGAAGATCGGTTCGCGCGTGCGATCGATCCGATCGGCGGGGACTGCGTCGTGCGCGTCGAGATACGCCTCGCGATCGATCGGGGCGACGCCTGCCGTCGCGCAGGCGCTCGCGAGGAGGTCCGAGCGATCCCGCTCGGGGACGATCAGCGTCTCGTCCAGGTCGAACCCGACGGCGTCGATCGGCCCGTCCATCGGGTCGAACGCAGCGATCGAAACGCTTGTGGCTGTCGGTCACGCGCCCCCGTCATGGCCTTTTTCGACCGCCTGGCCGAGCGGATCGCCGCCACGGACAGCGTCGTCTCCGTCGGCCTCGATCCCGACCCCGACCGTCTGCCGGAGCACGTGACCGATCGCGACCTGCCGCGATGGGCGTTCAACCGGCGCATCATCGACGCGACCCACGAGTACGCGGCGGCGTACAAGCCCAACGCCGCGTTCTACGAGGACCCCGACGGCTGGCGCGCCCTCGAAGAGACGATCGCCTATGCGCACGGCAAGGACGTGCCGGTCGTCCTCGACGCCAAGCGTGCGGACATCGGGAACACGGCCCGGCAGTACGCCCGCTCGCTCGATCCCGATGGGCTGAACGCCGACGCGATCACCGTGACGCCGTACATGGGTCGGGACGCGCTCGCGCCGTTTCTGAACACCGACGCGGGCGTGTTCGTTCTCGCGCGCACGTCGAATTCGGGCGGTGCGGACCTCCAGGACCTCGAACTCGCTTCCGGCGAGACGGTCTACGAGCGCGTCGCGGGGATGGCTGCCGACCTCCAGGGCGAGGTCGGTCTCGTCGTCGGGGCGACCGCGCCCGAGGAACTCGAAACCGTCCGATCGATCGCGCCCAACTGTCCGTTCCTCGTGCCGGGCATCGGCGCGCAGGGCGGTGACGCCGAGGCGGCCGTCGAGTACGGGCTGAGCGACGGCGTCGGACTCGTCAACTCCTCGCGAGGGATCATCTTCGCGGGCGAGACCGCGTCGGGTGACGACTACTTCCGCGCGGCGGGCGCTGCGGCCCGTCAGTTGCGCGATCGGTTGAACGACTCGCGGTAGCGAATCCGACGTAACATTCACATGCCGTCCGGTCGCTGTGTGATCCATGGGTCTGATGAGCAAAATCCTCGGCACGACCGGCGCCACCCGCGGTACTGACGACTACGTCGAACTCGACGCCGGGGAGTACTCTGCAGCCACGACCGACGCCGACGAGCAGGTTCACATCGCCCGGATCAGCGACAAGACCGACATCGTCGAGATCAAAGACGCCATCTACGACGGCGACATCGTCGTCGCGGACATCACTCGTCACACGACGGGCGACCGCACGATGGAGCACATCACCGACGAACTCAAGCAGGTCGCCCGCGAGGTCGGCGGTGACATCGTCCTCAAAGACGACGACCAGTTGATCCTCACGCCGGCGGGGACGGCGATCAGCCGCGAGCGCCTCGATCGATAATCAGACGGAGTCGGCTTCGTCCGGGCTGTCTTCGACGTCTCGTTTCAGCGATTCGCGTCGCGCCTTCGCGTCGCGACCGGTCGCCTCTTCGAGGAAGTCGTTTTTCGCGTCGACGGCGTCTTCGGCGGCGTCGACGTGCCCCTCAGCGATGACCTCTTCGGCCGGCCGCTCGTCGATCTGGAGCGCGAGGCGGTCCTTTTTCGAGCCGTAGTCGACGGTGCCGGCGACGACGCGGTCGAACACTGGGTTGTCGGGGTCGTCGACGACGAACAGTTGAGTGTCGTCGTACGGTTCCGTGCCTGTGATCTCACCGAAGTACTCTGTGATCGTGGACTCCATGTCTTCGATCCGGTCGGAGAGATACTCACCACGCCGCATCTTGTATTCGCGCATGGCCCCCGATTCGCCAGCGGATGGTTTACCGGTTACGCTCCCCACGACCCCCCGACACGCCCTGACACCCGCTCAGCTGTCGGCCTGTTCGAGCGATCCGGTGTGACACTCCGGACAGTAATCGCCCGCCCGGAGTGACGCGCCCTCGGTGTCGGTGGTGAATCCACACTCCGGACAGCGGTAGGTCCCCTCCGGGACGGTCGTTCCCGGCCCGCCAGCGTCGTCCGGCCCCAGGTCGAGGCCGTCGTCGACGCTCTCGGCGGCCTCTTCGCTGGTGTCGTCGCCTACGATTTCGTCGTCGCCGCTCACGATCTCCGCGTCCTCGTTCGTCCCGATGTCTGGCTCACTGTCGTCGGGCCACTCGCCGGGTGCGCGCCCCTCGTCGTCATCGTCGTCATCGTCGTCGTCGAGAATGATCCCGTCGTCTTCGGCCGCCGACCTCGGCGGTTCGAACTCGCTTCCGGACGAATCGATCGTCGAGCCAGTCTCGACAGTGCGGGGCGACCGATCGCCAGTATCGGTGTCGGACTTGGACGCTCTCCCGGAGTCCGATGGGCCGCTCGTCGCCGGTCCGCTCCTGCGTTCGTCGCTCTCGGGCGTCTCGATCGCCGTCACCTCCTTGTTCTCGGAGACCACGCGCGTTTCACCACAGCGGCGACAGGTCTCGACGGTCCGTTCGACGATGACGACTTCGTTGCCGGACTCCTCGCGGTCGCGGTCGGTCGTCCGGTCGTCGAAGGCGTGCCCGAGGATCGAACACTTGAGTCCCATTACCGTAGTATGGCGACGGTCGGCAGATAAGCGTACTGCCGGCGATCAGTCGTCGGCGACGCGCTGGCGATGCATCAACCCCTGCATGTCCGCGGTGGTCGCTGCGAACTCTCGGAACGCGTCGCCGGTCGCGCCCTCCGCGCGGACGATCGGTGCGCCCGAATCGCCGTGTTCGCGAACCTCCGGATCGAGTGGGATCGACCCCAGGAAGGGGAGATCCGCTTCCTTCGCGAGGGTCTCGCCGCCGCCCGTCCCGAAGATGTCGTGAGTCGAATCACAGTCGGGACACCGGAACGTACCCATGTTCTCGACGATGCCGAGCACGGGCGTCTCGTGCTCACCGAACATGTCGAGGCCCTTTCGGGCGTCCGCGACGGCAACGTCTTGGGGTGTGGTGACGACGACCGCGCCCGTGACGGGGACGGTCTGGAGCAAGGTGAGTTGGGCGTCGCCGGTGCCCGGTGGGAGATCGACGATCATGTAGTCCAGATCGCCCCACGCGACGTCCTCGAACAGCTCGGTCAGGAGGTTGTGGACCATCGGGCCCCGCCAGATCACGGGTGCGTCGTCACCGAGCAGGAAGTCGATGCTCATCAGCTTCAGGCCGTGTTTCTCGGGCGGTTCGATGCGGTCGTCGTCGGTCGCGCCCGCGCGCTCGTCTGCCCCGAGCATGTGGGGGACCGACGGGCCGTAGATGTCGGCGTCGAACAGGCCGACGTCCGCGCCCATATCGGCCAGTCCCGCCGCGAGGTTGACCGACACCGTCGACTTGCCGACGCCACCCTTCCCCGAGGCGACGGCGATGACGTTCGTGACGCCGTCGAGGACCTCACTGCTCGTCATGTCGGCGGGCAACGATGCAGTGAGTTCGATCGGTTCGTCGAACGCATCGCGAACGGCCTCTGCGATCGCGGTTTCGGTCGGTGCGAACGGTGCGCCGAGTGCGAGATCGACGTGGACCGTCCCCTCGTCGATCCACACCTCGTTTACCAGGCCCAGCGAGACGATGTCGTCGCCCAGGTCGGGGTCCTCGACACTTCGCAACCGGTCGCGCGCGGTGGCTTCGTCCATGCGTCCGCTTTCCGGCCCCGTGCCGAAAGGCTTCCGTCACTGGCGGCGATCGCCGGTGTGGACCGACACGCTCACTTCCGCCGGGGAGCTATCGATACCGTGGCCTACGACGCCCTCCTGTTCGATCTCGACGGCGTGTTGCTGACGGGGTATCACACCGACCGGGCGATCTATCGCGCGGCGGCCGCCGACGCGGTCACCGACGCGGGCCGCCCCGGCGATCCGCCCGACGGACTGGTCGACCCCGACGAGAGCCGCGACGTCCGCCGAGCATGCGCGCCCCTGGATCTCGATGCCTCCTCGGTCTGGGGGTATCGCGAGCACAGTGCGACGGTCCGCGAGAACGAGCAGATCCGATCGGGCGAGCGCGTCCCCTTCGACGACGCGAGCGTGCTCGCGGATATGGCCGATCGCCAGATCGCGATCGTCTCGAACAACCGCCAGGGCACCGCGCTGTTCGCCCGTGAGCACACCGGACTCGACGCGATCGACGTGGTGCGCGGCCGGTACCCCTCGCTCGCAGATTTCGATCGGATGAAACCCGACCCTGCCTTCCTCCACGACGCACTCGACGCCCTCGATGTCGCGCCGTGTGACGCGCTGTTCGTCGGTGATCGGCGCTCGGACGTCGCTGCCGGGCGGAACGCAGGGACCGACACCGCGCTGCTCGTCCGGGATGGTGACCCACCCGTGGGCGACCCCGATCCGACACACGTCATCGACTCGCTCGACGCCATTCCCGATCTGGGCTGATCGATCGCGGCTTTCGGTACGTCTTTGTCGCGTGGGACCGGCCATCGCGTATGTTCGAGAGTGGCGCGTTCGTCGCCGAGCAGTTCGGGGACCTGACCGACGAGCAAGTTCAACCCAACGGCGTCGACCTCCGCATCGAGGGCGTCTTCGAACCCGACGAACCCGGACGGATCGGGGTCGACGGTAAACACGTCGCCGAGCGCCGGGAAATCGAACCCCGCGAGACGGACGGCCGGGCGGTCTACCATCTCGATCCCGGTGGGTACGTCGTCACCTACGAGGACCGCATCGCGATTCCCGACGAGCACGTGGGCCTCCTCCTGCCACGCTCCTCGCTACTTCGCAACGGCGCGACCCTCGAAACGGCGGTCTGGGACGCGGGCTACGAGGGTCGCGGCGAGGGCCTGCTCATCGCACATCACCCCATCGAGATCGAACGGGGCGCGCGCATCGGCCAGTTGATCGTCGCCGAGGCCGAGCACTCGGGAACCTACGACGGATCGTATCAGGGTGAGCGGATCGAGGCCGACGGCGGGTCCTGACCACGAGCACCGATCGGTCGTCGGTGCTCTCGCTGCCGACAACCCCTGACCCCATCGTCAGACCCATGCCACTCGGTCGGCAACGCGAATCAATGCCGACGGTTCGGATGGGATCGCGGTTGCACTTCGGCTTTCAGAACCTCTCGCTCGCGCGCGAACGCCTCTACGGTGGTATTGGCGTGGGGATCGCAGAGCCACGGATGGCCCTCCACGTCGAGCGCGCCGACACGATCACCAGCGACGACCCCGTCGCGGCGCCGTATCTCGAAGCGGCCTGCGAGCATCTCGACGTGCCAGGAGCGGAACTCTCTGTTCGCGAGCGCCCGACCCACCACGCGGGCTTCGGGACGGGGACGCGACTCGCGCTCGGGGCCCTCCTCGGGGTCGCCCGCGCGTACGATCGATCGGTCGATCTGCGCGCGGCGGCCCCCGCGCTCGACCGGGCGGGCCGGAGTGGCGTCGGCGTCGCGACGCTGGAGGCGGGCGGCGTCGTCCTCGACGGCGGGCACCCCACCGAGCGGTTCACCACCGAGCCACCCGCGCGCGGCGCGTGGACGACGCCGCCGGTGATCGCCCGGCACGCCGTCCCCGAGGATTGGCGATTCCTGCTCGTGACGCCGATCGACGCCGCCGGACCGTCGGGCGACGCCGAGGACGGCCAGATCCGCGCCGCCGTCGAGCGTGCGGACCCGGGGATCGCAGACGAAATCGCGACGCTCGTCACCCAGCGATTGTTGCCCGCGATCGCCGCCGGCGACCGGATCCCGTTCGGGCGCGCGATCACGCGACTCGGACGGCTCAACGGTGCGTGGTACGCCGACGAACAAGGCGGGGTCTATCGCCCGCCCGCTGGCGACATCGTCGATACGTTGCGTGATGCGGGCCCGATCGACGGGGTGGGTCAGTCCTCGTGGGGCCCGACGATCTACGGGCTGATCGATCGTGCGGTGAGCGATCGCGCCCGTGAGATCGGCCAGGCGGCGCTCAGGGATGCGGGCGTCGAGGGACAGGTTCGGGTCGTCGCCCCGGATCGTCAGGGCGTGACCGTCGGCTGACGCGCTCCCGGGCGTTCGTCGGTCGGCACCATGCCAGTGAGACCGGCCGTGACCGCGCGTGTTTTCGGTGGCCGGGTCGGAAGCCGGATCATGAACGTCGCCATCGTCAGTGACGCGCACATCCCCTCGCGCGCCACAGAGATTCCCGATTCAGCGAAAGAGCGTCTCCGTGACGCCGATCACGTCATCTGTGCGGGCGATTTCGACAGTACGGACGGATACGCGCGATTCGTCGACCTCGCACCGCGGATGACGGCGGTCGCGGGCAACACCGATCCCCGGAGTCTCGACCTGCCGGACGTCGCGACGGTCGAGTTGGAAGGCGTCACCTTCGTCGTCACCCACGGCGACGGCCTGGCCCGGTACGCGATGGGGCTGGCCGATCTCGCTGAACGAGAGGCGCCCGACGCCGACCGTCTCGTCGCCGTCGCGGGCCACACCCACGACGTCCTCGACGAGCGCGTCCAGTCGGTCCGGATCGTCAATCCGGGAAGCGTGACCGGTGCGGCCCCTGCGCGCCGGGCGACGCTGTGTCACGCGACGGTCGCGAACGGCGAGATCGACCTCGACCTGGTCGAACTGGACTGACGCTATCCGTCGATCGCGTCGGTCACGACTCGCTCCAGGCGGTCGGCCAGCGCGTCGTGGGTCGCCGTGACGGTCACCGGCCCGATTTCGCGTTCGGGGCACCCGGCCGCCTGGGTCACCAACTCGCCGGCGACGCGTTCGCGCTCGTCGGGCCGAATGGCGACGATGGCGTCGAGTCGCCCCTGAGCACACTGCGAGTAGTGGACGACGGGCGCCCAGCTTTCGATCACGCGCTTGGCCGTCCCGCGCGTCTCACTGACGACCGCACGGAAGGTCTCGTCCAACTCGCCCGGGCCATCGATCGCTTCGATCACGGGCGATCCGATCACGACGCCGACGGTGCTCTGTTCGACCGGGAGGTGATCGCTCTCCGCGACGGCGACGCGGTGCCCGTCGAGTCGGCACCCGTCGGGCGTCGCGACGTAGCGATCACCGACGATCGGCAGGTCGACCGCCGTCGCGCGTGGCTGTCCGTCCTCGACGGCAGTGACCGCCGATCCGAACGTCGGCAGGCCGACCGTGAAGTTGTTCGTCCCGTCGAGTGGGTCGACGACCCACCGGATCGACCCCGATCCGGGGTGCTCGCCCGATTCCTCGGCGCTGATCGGGTCGTCGGGCCGGCGCTCGCGGACGATGTCGAGAATGAGGCGTTCGGCCTCGCGGTCGGCGTCGGTCGTCACGTCACCCGCCGAATAGTCGGCGTCGAGATCGTCTCCGAATCGATCGGCAAGATAGGGGCTGGCCGCGCCCACCGCGGCGTCGGCCACCCTGGCGAGATCGTTCATATCGACGGTCGGGCGTCAGGCCCGATGAGCCGTTCGATCGTGGCATCGCGGGGCTTTTTACCGCGCCAGACCCCCGATCGAGTATGCAGATCCGCGCGGTCGACGGGATCCCCGAGATCCGCCCCGGCGACGATCTGGCGGCGGCGATCGGTCGCGAGGCCGATCTGGACGCCGACGTGCTCTGCGTGGCGTCGACGGTCGTCGCGAAGGCCACCGGTCGGTACGCCGATCTGGCGGATTACGAGCCCAGCGACCGGGCGCGATCGATCGCCGACCGGATCGACCGGGCCGATCCACGTTTCATCGAGGCCGTGATCCAGGAGAGCGAGGAAATCGTCCTCGAAGATCCGTTCGTCCTCGCGGTCACGCCCTTTGGCCACGTCGGCGTCAACGCCGGGATCGACCGCTCGAACGCCCCCGGTGGCGACATCCTCCTGTTGCCCGAGGCGCCGGGCGAGCACGCCGCCGCCCTCCGCGATTCGCTGGCCGCGGAGGGTTTCGAGGGAGGGGTGATCGTCACCGACACGTCGGGGCGGCCGTTCCGTGCGGGCCAGCGCGGCGTCGCCCTCGGCTGGGCGGGCCTCCCGGCCTGTCGAGACTATCGGGGCGAACACGACCGCGAAGGTCACGAACTCGAAGCCACGGTCGAGGCCGTCGTCGACGAGTTGAGCGCGGCGGCGAATCTCGTCATGGGCGAAGCCGACGCGGGCCGGCCCGCCGCGACGATCCACGGCTTCGAGTTCGGTGACCACGACGAGAGCGACCGACTGTTTCGCGACCGCGAGACCGATTTCGTCCGCCAGGCGCTCGCGACGTTCGACGTCGACTCACAGCGGTAATGCACACCAATGATCGCCATCGAGATCACACCGGACCGACCGATCGAGGACTGTATCGCACTCGCGACGGCCGCCGAAGACGCAGGTCTCGACGCTGCGCTCGTGAGCCACCACTACAACAATCGCGATCAGTGGATCGCCCTCTCCGCGATGGCGACCGCGACCGAGGCCATCGATCTTGGGCCGGGCGTCGCGAACCCCTACGAGACCCATCCCGTCACGCTCGCCGGGCGAATGGCGACTCTGGACGAACACGCGGGCGGGCGGGGCGTCTTCGGTGTCGGCGCGGGTGATCGCAGCACGCTCGCGAACCTCGGGATCGATCGCGATCGACCGCTCAGGCGCGTCCTGGAGACCATGCAGGTCGCACGCGACCTCTGGGCGGGCGAACGCGTCACGCACGACGGCACCTTCGTGGCCGACGACGCCGGCCTGAACTTCGAATCGGGATCGATCCCGGTGTACGTCGGCGCTCAGGGCCCGCACATGACGCGTATGGCCGGGAAATACGCCGACGGGATCCTCTACAACGGGGCACACCCGCGCAATCTGGCGTGGGCGGCCGAACGGGTTGCAGAGGGTCGATCCGAGCGCGACGAGGACCGCGATCCGCCGCTCCTCGCGGCGTACGCGAGCGTGTCGATCGACGACGACGCCGACCGCGCCCGAGACGCCGCTCGCGAACCCGTCGCGTTCATCACAGCGGGTGCGCCCGACCCCGTCCTCGATCGCCACGGCATCGACACCGACCGGGCGGGTGAGATCGGCGCGGCGATCCAGCAGGGGGCGTTCGGGACCGCTTTCGAGGCGGTCACGCCAGCGATGGTCGACGCGTTCGCCATCGCGGGGACGCCTGCGACCGTCGAGGACCGACTCGCGGCGTTTCCCGACGCGGTCGACGGCCTCGTCGCCGCCTCGCCGCTGGGGCCCGACCCCGAGCGCGCGATCAGTCTCCTCGCGGATGCCGTCGCCCGATCCGGGGCGATCTGAACAGATCGATCCCCGCGCCCAGCGCGAGGCCGCCGAACAAGCCGAGTGCGACCGTCACGAGCAGGCCACCCATCGCGACGAGCAAGGCGGAGACGACGTCGGCCGTGGCGATGTCGATGAATTTGCCGGGCATCGCGAGTGCGTCCCCGAGGAGTCGGGTGAGGAGTGCTTCGATCATACCCACCGTTCGGGGCCGTCCCCCTTGGGCGTTGCCACCGTCACACTCGCCGCTCCCCGATCACCAGATCGGTCTCGCGGCGCTGTTCGGTCCGGACGATCCGACAGCCGGCGTCGATCATCGCGCGGGCGATGCCGGCGACGTCGTAGCGTTCGTGTTCGGGTGGCCCGGCCTCGAAGTCGGGCGCGGACGTCGACCAGTCGAGCACGACGAGTCGGCCGCCGGGCCGGAGCGCGGCGACGATCCCAGGGAGCGCGTCGCGAACGCCGTGATGGAAGGTGCGCAGGGACACTGCGGCGTCGAGCGATCCGTCCGCGACGGGGAGGGTGCCGTGATCGGCCCGCACGGAGTGGACGGTCGCCGGTGGGTCGCGCTCTCGATGGGCAGCGTGCATCGCTGCGGAGCGATCGATCGCCAGCACGCGACCCACGCTCTGGGCGATCGTATCGGTGTACAGCCCCGGTCCGCTGCCCAGGTCCGCGACCGTCCAGTCCGGCCGGGGATCGAGCCACGAATGCAGTTCTTCGGCCGAACAGTACCGAAACTGCCCGGGCGCTGCGAGTCGCTCGGCGGCGTCGTCGTGCATACCGACCGGTGGGGCCGCCGACGGAAGGCCCCGGCGGTCAGACCATCTCGAACAGCGCGAGGACGTCTTGCATATCGACGTCGCCGTCGCCGTCGAAGTCGAACTTCGCGTCGTTCGTGTCGTCGGTGTTCTGGAACAGGAGGTTCACGTCCGGGAAGTCGAGCTGGCGGTTCCCGTTGATGTCCTCGTAGAGGCCGTCGCCGTCGGGATCGGTCGCGTCGAGGGGCCTCGACGTCTCGGGCGTCGGACTCACGTCGAGAGCATCGAGCATGACGTCGGCGTATCGCTTGCCCAGTTCGCGATACCCCGCGGCGTCGAAGTGATACTGGTCCTGACCGCCCAGGCCCTCCGCAGAGACCACGTGCCCGTTGTCGATCACGTCGGGAATCTTGGCGACCTCCTCGTTGTGTGCGGCACACGCTCCGCCCTGGTCGGCGTACAGCATCTCGCCCGCGAGGAAGGGGACCTTTCCGATGTCGAGATCCGCACGGAGGTCCTCGTAGATGCCCTCGACGGCGTATTTCCACTCGGGGTCGCCGGTGTTGGTTTCGCCCTGGTGGAGCAAGATCCCCTTGATCGTGCCGACTTTCTGGGCTTGCTGGGCCAGGTCGAGCAGCCATTGGTACCCGCCCGGGAAATCGCGAGGCACCGAGTACTCTCCCGTTCCGATCGGCGCGCCCTTCTCGAACAGCGCGATGTCACACCCGCTGACGGCGGCGGGGACCAGGCCGATCACCACGTCGTCGGGCGTCTCTTTGGCCATCTTCTTTCCGAAGTAGTCGCCCGGCCCGATCCCCGCCCAGCAGCGGTTCAAGGGTGGTTCGGCCAGGTACCAGGTGCCGTACGCTCGATTCAGGTCGGGACAGGTCTTGTCCTGGAGGACGCGCACGTCCTCGCGGGTCTGTTCGTCTTCTGGCTCGACCGTCCCCTGGCCCTCCATGTTGGATTGGCCGAAGAGGAGATAGATGTGGACGTTCTCCGGATCGACCGCGGGCGGCGCTTCCGTCGCCCCGGACGCGGTCCCGGCCCCCGCGAGTCCGAGTGTCGCGGCCGCCCCAGCGCTCAACACCCCCCGACGCGACCACTGCGTGTTCGGTGTATCCGATCTGTCTGGATCAGCCGCTGGGTCGCCCATATGAAATTCCCCTGCCTTTGATACGGTTTCGCGGTCGAAAAAATTATCGATGATTGCCTGATTGAACGACGATAAATATCGTCGATTGCTGCTCTGATTGGCCTCGAAATAGTTCCAATCTCCAACCGAAATACCTCGTTTGAAACCGCTTCTCGATTCCAGTAGGGCCGGACGTCGAGAGCGGCGAGACAACAGATGTCGAGTTCGTCGTTCGACTGTCTGCTCACCGTTGGACTGCGGGTCGTCGGACAGTGGCGGACCGGGCGTCGCTCGACGCTACGGTCAGACCATCTCGAACAGCGCGAGCACGTCCTGCATGTCGACAGTTCCCTCACCGGTGAAATCGTAGAAGTTCGCGTTGTCCTGGACCGCCTGACCGTCCGTATTCTGGAACAACGTATTGACGTCGGGGAAGTCGACGCGGTCGTTCCCCGAGAGGTCCTCGTACAGGCCGTCGCCGTCGGGATCGGTCGCTCCCGACGGGTACGTCGGCGTCTCGGGGGTCGGCTCGGGTGGCGGACTCACGTCGAGCTGGTCGAGCATGACGTCGGCGTACCGCCGTCCGAATTCGCGGTACGCTTCGCTCGTAAAGTGCGCGACGTCCTGGCCTTCGAGGCCCTCGGCGGAGACGACGTGCGCGTTGTCGATGAGATTGGGCAGTGTGTTGATCTCATCGTTGTGGAGGCCACAGCACCCGCCCTGTGACTCGTACAGCAGTTCGCCGGCGAGCAAGGGGACCGTCCCGATGTCGAGATCCGCACGGAGGTCCTCGTAGATGCCCTGGACCTGATCTTTCCACTCGGGGTCGCCGGTGTTGGTTTCGCCCTGGTGGAGCAAGATTCCCTTGATCGTGCCGACTTCCTGGGCTTGCTGGGCCAGGTCGAGCAGCCATTGGTACCCGCCCGGGAAATCGCGAGGCACCGAGTACTCTCCCGTTCCGATCGGCGCGCCTTTCTCGAACAGCGCGATGTCACAGCCGCCGACTGCGGCAGGGACGAGTCCGATCACGACGTCGTCGGGCGTCTCCTGGGCCATCCGTTTCCCGAAGTAGTCGCCCGGTCCGAGTTTCCCCCAGCACCGATTCAGGGGTGGTTCGGCGACGTACCAGGTGCCGTACTCCCGATCGAGGTTCGAACAGGTCTTGTCCTGGAGCACGCGCACGTCGTCGCGAGTCTCGCGGTCCTGTGGCTCTATCGGACCGACCCCTTCCATGTTGGACTGGCCGAAGAGGAGATAGATGTGGAAATTCTCCTCGCTCACCGACGTCGGCGGCGCTTCCGTCGCGGCCGAGGCCGCTCCGATCGCCCCTAATCCGAACGCAGTGGCGGCACCCGCGCTGAGGACGCCTCGGCGCGACACGGTGGTCCGATCTGTACGACGACTGCCGTCTCCCTCTGGAGTAGTCACGGCGGATTCCCCGTTGTTTGCATACAATGCTCAGGGCGAAAAATTCACCGATCCGTTGCAGTCCGTCGGTCGGGGCGTGCGTTCAAGAGGCTCCGCTACGAGGAATAGCCCGATGACCGAACATCCGATGTCGGGGGTCGATCTGACCGACACCAGCGTGACGATCGTGGGGGCGGGGATCGGGGGCCTCTCCACGGCGGCGTACTGCGCCGACGCGGGCGCGGACGTGACGGTTCTCGAACGGCACGACCAGGTCGGTGGTGTCGCCCGGACGATCGAGGCCGATGGCTTCCAGTTCGACGCCGGGCCCTCCTGGTATCTCATGCCCGAGGTGTTCGAGCGGTTTTTCGGCCAGTTCGATCGCTCGCCCGACGACTACTACGAGTTGGAGGAACTCGATCCGCAGTACAGGGTGTTCTGGACCGACGGCGATCGCGTAACCGTTCCGCCCGATCGGGATGCCGTCCGGGAGATCTTCGAGTCCTACGAGGACGGGGCTGGCGCGGCGTTCGATCGGTACATCGAGCGGGCGGGCGAGGCCTACCACCTCGGGATGGATCGGTTCGTCTACGTCGATCGGTCCCGACTGCGCGATTTCCTCGATCTGGACGTGCTCCGATCGGCGCGAGCGCTCGGCCTCGTTCGATCGATGGACGGTCACGTCGCCCGATACTTCGACGTGCCAAAGCTCCAGCAGCTCCTCCAGTACACGCTCGTCTTTCTGGGGGGCGCGCCCCACAACACGCCGGCGCTGTACTCGATGCTCGCCTACGCCGATTTCGAGGGGCACGTCCACTACCCCGACGGCGGGATGATCGCGGTCGTCGACGGCATCGCCACGCTCGCCCGCGAGCGCGGCGCGACCATCGAGACCGGGACGCCGGTCACCTCGATCGAACCGACCGACGACGGACTGCGCGTCGAGACGGCCGAGCGAACCCACGAAACCGATCGCGTCGTCGCGAACGCACCCCGGCCTCACGTCGAACGCGACCTGCTGGCACCCCGGTACCGCGACAAGGACCCAGAATTCTGGGACTCGCGCACCTACGGGCCCTCGGCCTATATGCTGTATCTCGGTGTCGAAGGCTCGGTCGATCCGCTGGCTCACCACACGCTCGTCCTCCCGACCGACTGGGATCCACATTTCGAGGCCATCTTCGACGATCCGGGCTGGCCCGACGACCCGGCCTTCTATCTGAGCGTGCCCTCACAGACCGATCCGAACGTCGCGCCGGATGGCCACCACGCGCTGGTCGCACTCGTCCCGATCGCACCCGATCTGGCGGACGGGCGAGACGTTCGCGATCGGATGCGTGAGACCATCCTCGATCGCATCGAGAGCGAGGCTGGTGTCGACCTTCGCGATCGGATCGTCCTCGAACGCGAGGTGTGCGTCTCGGAGTTCGCTGATCAGTACTCGTTGCCCCAGGGCACGGCGCTGGGACTGGCCCACACGCTCCGCCAGAGCGGTCCGCTCCGGCCCGGGCATCGCTCGGCGGCCTGTCCGGGGCTGTACTACGCAGGATCGTTCGTCCGCCCGGGGATCGGCGTCCCGATGACGGTGATCAGCGGCGAACACGCCGCTCGGGCGGTTGCGATGGACGTCACCTGACGCCGACCACCACGCTGAAGCCCGGTGACGGCCAAGGTCGTCCATGGCTGTGATTCCCGATTACGAGGTGCTCGGGTCGACGGAGGGCATCGCACTCGTCCAGCACGCTCGGGCGTCGATCGCCGCGGCGTTGAACGACGACCCCACCCCCGACCCACCCGACAACGACGGGCTTCGCGTCGATCGTGGCGCGTTCGTCACGATCAGAAAAGACGGCGAGATGCGCGGCTGTATCGGCCGGCCGACGCCGCGTCGCCCGCTCGCAGTGACCGTCGGTGAGGTCGCCGTCGCGGCGGCGACCGACGACCCCAGATACCCCGCGATGGAGGCCGACGAACTCGACGACGCGCTCATCACGGTCAGTGTCCTGACGCATCCGGAAGCGATCGACGCCGACGAACTGAGCGGGTATCTCGATGCCATCGAGGTGGGCCGGGACGGCCTGATCGTCGAGCAGGGCTCACACCGGGGATTGTTGCTCCCGCAGGTCGCCGTCGACAACGACTGGACCGCCCAGAAGTTCCTCGTCGAGACCTGTCGAAAGGCTCAGCTGACGGGGACTGCGTACGTCGAACCGGAGACGACCGTGAAGCGCTTTTCCGCCCAGAAGTTCACCGAAAAGTGGCCAAGCGGCGAGATCACTCAGCGGAACTACATCGAGTGATGGCGGACCTGGAACCCAAGACCGATCAGTACGAGCGGATGCTTGCCGAGGCGATCGATCTGGCGAACGTCGCTTCGGTCGACGGTCTCGATGGCGATCCGGGCGCGGAGTGTCTGGAGATGGCCCAGGCCTATCTCGACGACGGACGACACTTTCGGGCCACCGACGACCCGGTGAACGCGCTCGCGGCGTACTCGTACGCGTACGGCTGGCTCGACGCCGGCGCACGCATCGGCGTGCTGGACGTGCCACGCGACGACGAGCGGTTCACCGTCGCATAGCTTGCGACGCGCGTGGAGTTACATCCCCATGTCGGCGGCGGCGTCGGGGATCGGGAGCTCGCGTGGCTCGACGCCGAGCAGTTCGGCAGCGTGATCGAGTGCCATGTCGAACCCGTAGTACCGCTCGCGTTCCTCACCACCGGCCCGAACGGCGAGCATGGCGTACCCCTCGGTGTTCTGTGCGACCGTGACGCGCTGTCCACCCCGCGAATAGCGGAGTTGGCGCTCGGTGTCCGTCTCCACGTAGTCGGCCTCGATGTCGTCTGAATGCCCCATCTGGCGGTCCCTGGCACCCCGGACCGAAAGCTGTGTCGCCGTCGTCAGCGATTAGTGAGCGCCGACCGAACGCCGATCATGGCCGACACCGCCGACAGCACGCCGACGGACCCACTCCCCGACCGCGCACCGCCGGACCGCTCCACTGCGCCACAGTCGCCCGCCACATCGCGACAGATCGCGACCGGGGCGGCGATTGCGACGCTGATCGTACTCGCGATCGTCACCCTCGTCGTCGTACTCTGAAGCCCACTCGCCCGCTGAATCGAAGATTCGGCCGCCGATCAGGGCTCGCCGTACTTCTCGCGGAACTCGACGATCAACTGGCCCATCTTCGCGTACCAGTCGTTCAGCGTGCGCTGCATCTCGTCGGCCACCTGATCGGGGTCGGTCGGTCTGTAGACGTGATAATAGCCGCCCTGGTCGTAGTTGACCTGCTCTTTACGGATGAACCCGGCCTTCAGCAGGCGCTGAATCGATCGATACGCCGTCGATCGCTCGCGATCGACCTGGTCAGCGACCTCGTCGACGGTCAACGGGTCGTCGCTCGCAGTCAGTTCACCGAACACCTCTTGATCGAGATCCTTGAGACCGTAGACACACTCCAGGAGCCCTTCACAGGCGATCTCTTGAGAGAGCTGTTCGGACATCGACGCTGGCATGTCCGCACGTACGCCGAGAGCGCTCAAAAGCCTTGTGAGAACTGCACACGATTCAGCGCCCCGCCGGACGGGCCAGGCCCGCCGGCGCTCTGTCGGTCGACTGTCGAACGGACGTTCTCTCACGGGAACCAATTGGTGGTCCCGGGCGTGTCCTCCGGCGAGACAGCTTCGACGGGTCGGCATCGGACCGTCTGGGAGATTCAGCGGTATTGTATAGAGCATTCAAAACTGTTAAGGTGGACCCGATACAACCAGTGGGTGTAATGAGTGACAGCGACGACATCGAGAGCATCCGAGAGCAAAAGAAAGCACAGATGATGGGGGACGGCGGTGCGTCCGCAAACGCGGCCGAATCGGCAGGAGCGCCCGCCGACCCCATCCACGTCGAGGGGGCCGACCACCTCGGGGAGATCGTTCAGGAGTACGACGTGGTCTTCGCGGACTTCTACGCTGACTGGTGTGGACCGTGCAAGATGCTCGAACCGATCGCTGAGGACATCGCGGCGGAGACCGACGCCGCGGTCGCCAAGGTCGACGTCGACGCCCACCAGCAACTCGCTGCGCAGTACCGCGTCCAGGGCGTCCCGACGGTCGTGATCTTCGGGCAGGGCGAGGTTGCCGAACAGCTCACTGGCGTCCGTGACAAGACCCAGTATCTCGATCTGATCGAGCGGGTTGGGGCCTGAGCGCAGTACAGGTTCACCGACGGCGTTCGATTCTGTAGCGAACGAACACGACTGCGTTCGGAGACGATGGTTTTCTGCGGCACCCTCCGTCTCAGATCGCGAGGTACTCCGCAGTCGCCTCGGCGTCGGCGAGCGTCTCGCCGTCGAGTTCGGCCCCGATGACGCCTCGTTCCATGGCGTAACACCGGTCGGCCATCGCGCGGATCACTTCGAGGTTCTGCTCGACGAACAGGATCGTCGTGTCCAGGTCGGCGTTGATCGCCCGCATGTCCTGGTGGATCTGTTCGACGATCGACGGCTGGATCCCCTCCGAGGGTTCGTCGAGCACGAGCAGGTCGGGATCGCCCACCAACGCTCGCCCGATCGCGAGCATCTGCTGTTGCCCGCCGGAGAGCGAACCGGCCCGCTGGTCGGCCCGCTCTTCGAGAATCGGGAAGTACTCGTAGATCCGATCGAGTGGGGGGTCGTCGTCACCGAGCACCGACCTGGGATCGGCGAGGACGCCTCGAACCCGCTCGATCGGGCCGGCGGTCCCCGTGTTGACCGTCCCGCCCATGCGGAGGTTCTGCTCGACGGTCAGATCCGGGAAGACGTCCCGCCCCTGTGGGATGTACCCCATCCCCATGCGCGCCCGGACGTCGGCGGGCGCGTGGGTCACGTCGTCGCCGTCGAAGGTGATCGTCCCCGTCGTCGGGTCGAGAAGACCCATCACGGTCTTGACGAGCGTGGTCTTGCCGACGCCGTTTTTGCCCATGACGCCGACGATTTCGCCCCGCTCGACGGTCACGGAGACGTCTCGCAACACGGGCGTGTGGTGATAGCCCGCCGTCAGGCCCTCGATCTCAAGCATCGCTCTCACCACCCAGATAGATCCGGCGGACCTCCGGATCGTCACGGATCTCCTCGATCGGGCCCTCCCGGAAGATCTGGCCCTGGTGGAGGACGGTCACCTCGTCAGCGATCTTTGCGACGAAGTCGGTGTCGTGTTCGATGACGACGAACGCGATCCCGCGCTCGGTGTTGAGCGTCTGAA
Organism: Halococcoides cellulosivorans; assembly: GCF_003058365.1. NCBI lineage: Archaea > Methanobacteriati > Methanobacteriota > Halobacteria > Halobacteriales > Haloarculaceae > Halococcoides > Halococcoides cellulosivorans. The sequence continues at coordinate 1,165,573 of NZ_CP028858.1, forward strand.
TCCGGTCTGCGATCTCGTCGCGTTCCTCCATCGACAGTCCCGCGACGGGTTCGTCGAGCAAGAGCAGATCGGGATCGAGGGAGGCGGCCATGCCGATTTCGAGTTGCTGTTGTTGCCCGTGAGCCAGATCGCCCACGAGGTCGTCGGCCCGATCCGCGAGTCCGACGATGTCGAGCGTCTCCTCGATTCTCGCCTCGCGGTCGGCACCGCTGAGGAACCGCTGGATCGGGAGCCGGACGTTCTCGCGGACCGACAACTCCTCGTAGACGCTGGGGACCTGGAACTTGATCGAGATGCCCCGTCGGATGCGCTCGTGGGGTTCGAGGTCGGTGATCTCCTGGCCGTCGTAGAAGATCCGCCCCGAGGTCGCGTCGTGGGTGCCCGTGATGAGTTTCATCAGCGTGGACTTGCCCGCGCCGTTCGGCCCGATCAGACAGTGCATCTCGCCGGCCTCGACCGCGAAGTCTACGGTCTCGACCGCGTGGAACCCGCCGAAGCTCTTGAGGAGGGCGTCGGTCTGGAGCAGCGTGTCGGTCCCACTGCCGGTGAGGATCTGAGCCTCGCTCTGTCTGGCGTCGGGGTACTTGCTGCCGGCCTTGACACTCTCTTGAGCGTCGTCAGTACTCATCGGTCGGTCACCTCCCCGTCACCGTCGGCGCGCAGCGGCGTCGACCCCAGCTTGTCGCGCACTAGCTGTGGCATCCGGCGAACCGTCGAGGGCAGTCGTCGAATGCGGCCGGGGAGCGAGCGGACGCCGGCGACGATCCGCGGCCACCCGTCGGCCACCCGTGGCACGACCCCGTCGGGGAAAAACAGGATCGTGACGACGAGCAGCGTACCGATCGCGATCAGCGCGAAATCCGGGAGATTGATGCTCAGCCACCGATTGCCCCACGCGACCGCGAGCGTCCCGACCGTCGCGCCGATCAGACTCTTCCGGCCGCCGACGCTGACCCAGACCACGGGAAGGGCCGCAAAGGACAGCGAGAACACGTCGGGGCTAACGTAACTGCCCCATGCGGTGTTGAGGACGCCGCCCAGCCCCGCGAGCGCGCCGCCCAGCGTGAACACGAGCAGTTTGACCCGGCGAACGTCGTAGCCGAACATCCGGGTGCGATCCTCGTCTTCGCGGACGGCGACCGCGACACGGCCGAAATCCGAATTGACCAGCCAGCGCAACCCGAGGAAGGTCACCACGAACAGCGCGAGTACGAACCAGTAATATCGTGCGTTCGTGATCGCGACCGCGACCGGGCCCGCGCCGAGTTCGAACGCCGGGATGTCGGGCATGCCGTTGAACCCACCGAGGGCGGCCGATCCGATCGTCCACTCGTCGCCCGCCGTCTGGGCCATGAACGTATGCAGCACGAGCGAGGTCACCAGCGTGATGATCGTGACGTAGACCTCGGTCACGCCGCCGTAGAACATGAAATAGCCCAATAGTGCCGCCAGCAGCGCGCCGATGGCGACGCTGGCGACGACGCCGACCGTGATGCCCAGCGGCGACGCGAAATTGATCGTGATGACGCCGAACGCGTAGCCCGCCGCCCCGAAGAAGGCGACCTGGCCGAAACTCAGGATGCCACCGTACCCCCAGACGAGCGCGAGACTCACGCCGAGGAACGCGTAGGCGATGAACTGGGCGTCCTGGTAGGCGGGATACTGGCCCGCGAACAGGGGGTAGGCGACCGCGAGGACGACCAGCGCGACGAACCCGGCCCAGAACGACCACGACGCTCCGACGGTGTTCGGGCCGATAAAGGGCCGTCGGAGCGGATCGAGCGCCGAGCGGACCGGATCCAGCCGTCGATCGAGACGGGCGTAGCCGTTCGTGATCGTGTCGATCACGACTCGTTCACCCCCCGGCGCTCACGGACCGACTCGACCAGCCCCGAGACCCCCGTCGGAAGGAAACGGAGCACGAGAATCGCGACGACGAGCAGCGCGATCCGGCCGAAAAACGAGTTACCCGTGAGGTTGTCGACGGTCGCGCTGATCGCCGCGAGGACGCCCCCGCCGAGCAGCGTTCCGAGGATGACGCTCGTCCCGCCGACGACGACGGCGACAAAGGCCTCGACGAGGAACTGACTGCCCAGACCGGGCCCGATGCTCAAGGTTGGGGCGTAGAGTGCGCCCGTGAGGCCGGCGAGTCCCGATCCGACCGCGAACGTCGTCATGTAGGTCCGATCGGTGTCGACGCCCAGCGATCGGGCCATCGGTTCGTCCTGGATCGTCGCCCGCGCGCGTCGCCCCCAGGCCGTCCGGGTGAACAGGACGTACATCCCGGCGACGACGGCGACGCTCGCACCCGCGAGGACGACGCCGTACATCGACGTCGAGAACGCGCCGTAGTGGATACTGCCCAGGGGCGTCCCGATCGAGGGCAACGAATCACCGAAGACGATCCGGCCGCCCTCGATCATCACGAGGCTGACGCCCCAGGTCGCGACCATCGAGTCGAACAGCCGATCGTACAGCGGTTCGATCACCGGCCGGCCGATCGTCTTCTGGGCGATCCAGTTTGGGACCGCCCCGGAGACGATGACGCGCTCGACGACGAACCCGATGCCCGCCGCCGCGAGCACGCCGGCGATCATCGCGACCGGCAGGGGTGCGCCGGCGTTGGCGGTGAGCGTCGTGCCGTACGCACCGACCATGATGAACTCGCCGTGAGCGAGGTTGATCACGCCCATGATGCCGAAGATCACCGCCAGGCCCACCGCCGCGAGGACGATAAAGGCGAAGTCGTTCAGGAACTGGAGCGCCAAATTGAACGCCTGATACAGCGGCCCGAGCAGGCCGGCGGCGTCGAGAAACTGGACGAACGCGTCGAGAAGCCCCACGACGGCGTCCAGTGCCCGGCCGGGCAGGCCCAGCGCTCGCTGGAGGATCGACGCCGGCCCTCCACTCGACCCGCGCTGAACGAGGGCCCCGGAGACGGTCGGGACCCCCGCCAGCACGATTCCGAGGAGGCCAACGGCCGCCGTCCGGGACCCTCGCCCCATTACTCGGCCTCCTCGTAGTAGTCTTTGGGAGTGTACTGGGTCTCCTCGTCTTCGGCGGTCAGATCACACCCGACCGTGTCGAGCAGGAAGGTCTCGTCGATCACGCGGTCGTCGACGGCCTCCAACTCGTGGTTCTCGTCGGCGCGCATCGCCCACATGTGGTGGTTGACGTGGTGGGTCTCGGGCACCAGGTCGATCTCTTCCTCGCCCGGCGCTTCGGGGGCCCCGTAGGAGATGCCCGACTCCAGGGCCTCCTTGACGGCCTCCTGCTCGAAGGTGCCGGCCTGTTCGACCGCCTGCTTGTACATGTAGATGCTGAAGTAGTTGTTCTCGGCCTCCTCGTTGAGGTACGGCGCGTCGGGGAACTTCTCGTAGTACCGGTCGACGAACCCGCCGTCGCGGGTGTTGCGCTCGGTCGGAATCTCTTCCATGTAGTTGACCCCGGCGTAGACGTTCGCGAGCGCGGGTGGGTCGAGGGTGAGGTGTTCGTAGCCCTGAGCCATCGCCGTCGAGGTCCCGATGGGAACCTCCATCCCGGCGGACGCCTTCTGCTCGTAGAAGGCGGTGTGGTTGTTCCCGACGAGCATGCTCATCACGAAGTCGGGGTCGGCCTCCTGGATCCGGTTGATCGAGGAACTGAACGAGGAACTCGACAGCGGGATGAACTCCTCGTCGATCACTTCGGCGTCGTTCTCGTTCGCGAGGACCTTCACCCAGTCCGCCGAGAGCTGCCCGAAGTTGTAGTCCGCGGCGATCGTGTAGATGCGCGGGCCGTACTCCTCGACGAGGTAGGGCAGGACCATCCCGAGTTGCTGGCGGGCGGTCGGCCCGACCGCGAAGACGTTCTTGTCACAAACGCCGCCCTCGTACTGGGTCGTATAGAAGTACAGCTGGTCGTTCTCGTCGACGATCGGTCGAATCGCCTCGCGGGTCGCAGAGGAGTAGCCCGCCCACATCGCGTCGACCGATTCTTGCTGGATGGCCTGACGGGTCAGCTGTTGATACCGCTGATTGTCCGACTGTGGATCGGGGTCGAACACCTCGATCTCGGTGTCCATGATCCCGCCGTCGGCGTTGATCTCCTCGATGGCGAGCATGCTCGCGTTGTACTTCGGCGTGCCCACCTTCGAGAAGTTCCCAGAGCGGTCTTCGAGGACGGCGAGTTTCACCGTCGAATCGCCGCCACCCACGGCGCCGCCCTGGTCATCGCCGCCACAGCCTGCGAGCGCGGCGACCGCCGTGGCCCCGCCAGCGGCCAGGAAATTCCGTCGGGAGACGTATTCTGATTTCACGCCTTTTCACCCCAAAAGTTTCCGGATCGTGCGGAATCGGGGGAGACAGTTAGTGGACGTTTCGTCATTTTCTTTCTAAGTGGTCGATCTCTCATGTTGCAACCAGGCGATCCGATGACGCTGATAGATAAAAGGCTTGTGTAGGGCGTATTAATACCATAGATATGTCCTAATATTCCTTGATCGAGTGGCGCGTGGGACTCGAAATCACGCGCAATTATTGCACGGTTCGCGAGGGCTTTTGAGACGACAGTGAAATCGTCTCCCACCGTGCCAATCGACTTACCACACCGTGATTTAGTCCTTGTTCGTCCAGTTTTCCTCCGTAAACATCGAACGGGGGGTGAACGGTGACCGCTCCGGGTGCGGTCACGACGGGCGAGGACCCCGTCTCCATCAACGAGGGGCGCGACCGCCGGTCCGTGACCGTCGCGAACACCGGGGACCGGCCGGTCCAGGTCGGCTCTCACGCCCATTTCTTCGAGGCGAACGACGCGCTCGAATTCGACCGCGAGGCCGCCTTTGGCTTCCGCCTGGACGTGCCCGCGGGCACCGCGATCAGGTTCGAACCCGGTGACGAGCAACCGGTCGATCTGGTCGCGATCGGTGGCGAACGGCGTCTCCTCGGGATGAACGGGCTGACCGGCGGCAATCTGGACGATCCCGACGTTCGCGAGGCCGCCCTCGACCGCGCTCGTGCGGAGGGGTATCTGTGACCGACATCGATCGCGACCGGTACGCCGGCCTGTACGGCCCGACGACGGGCGATCGGGTCCGTCTGGGTGACACCACACTCGAAGCCGAAATCGAGCGTGACCTCCGAACGGCGGGCGAGGAGGCCGTCTTCGGCGGCGGGAAGACCCTGCGCGACGGGATGGGGATGGCCCCCGAAGCGACCAGTGAGGACGCGCTGGATTACGTGATCCCGAACGCGACGGTGATCGATCCGCTCCTCGGCATCTTCGCCGCCGACGTGGGGATTTCGGATGGGCTGATTGCGGGCGTCGGGTCGGCGGGCAACCCCGACACCATGGACGGTGTCGACATGGTGGTCGGCCCGGGCACCGACGCCTATCCCGCCGAGGGGATGATCGTCACCCCCGGGGGGCTGGACGTTCACGTCCACTTCAACTCCGCCCAACTCGTCGATCACGCGCTCGCGAGCGGGATCACGACGATGCTCGGTGGCGGGTTCGGCGGCGGCGCGACGACCTGTACGCCCGGCCCGCACAACATCGAGCAGTTCCTCCGGGCGGCCGAGGACTGGCCGGTCAACGTCGGCTTCTACGGGAAGGGTTCGGCGAGCGCGCCCGACGCCCTGCGCGAGCAGGTCGAAGCGGGCGCCTGCGGCCTCAAACTCCACGAGGACTGGGGGTCGACACCCGCCGCGATCGATACGTGTCTCTCCGTTGCCGAGGAGACCGGCGTCCAGGTCGCGATGCACACCGACACGCTCAACGAAGCGGGATTCGTCGAGAACACCGCCGACGCGATCGGAGAGCGGCCGATCCACCTGTTCCACATCGAAGGCGCGGGCGGCGGTCACGCCCCCGACATCGTGGAACTCGCCGGGGAGTCCCACGTCCTGCCCTCCTCGACGAACCCCTCGATGCCGTACACCGCGAACACCGTCGACGAACACCTCGATATGGTGATGGTCTGTCATCACCTCGACGACGACGTCCCCGAGGACGTCGCGTTCGCGGAATCGCGCGTGCGTGCCGAGACCATCGCCGCCGAGGACGTCCTCCACGACGAGGGCGCGATCGCGATGACGACCTCCGACTCCCAGGCGATGGGCCGGATGGCCGAGGTGATCTGCCGGACCTGGCAGACGGCAGATAAGATGAAACGGCAGCGCGGGCCCCTGCCCGCCGACGAGGGGACGGGTGCCGACAACGCGCGCATCGAGCGCTACATCGCGAAGTACACCATCAACCCGGCGATCACGGCGGGCATCGATGCCCACGTCGGGTCGCTCGAACCCGGGAAACTCGCGGATCTCGTGCTCTGGGATCCGGCCTTCTTCGGGATCAAACCCCAGGTCACGTTCAAAGGCGGGTTCCCCGCGTACTCCGCGATGGGCGAGGCCAACGGATCGCTGATGACCTGTGAGCCGATCGTCCAGCGCGAGCGCGCCGGCGCGCAGGGCACCGCGAAAAACGCCGCCTCCCTGCGCTTCGTCAGCGAGGCCGCCGCCGAGGGCGGGATCGACGAGGCCTACGACCTGGAGACGCCGGTCGTCCCGATCGACGCCCGCGACGTCTCGAAAGCCGACATGGTGGGTAACGACGCCACGCCCGACATCGACGTCGACCCCGAGACGTTCACCGTCCGGGTCGACGGCGAGGTCGTGACGTGTGAACCGAGCGATGAAATCGCCCTCGCCCAGCGGTACGTCCTATGAACCTCTCACCCAAGGACCGCGAACGACTGCTCGTGTTCATGGCGGCGGAACTCGCTCGCCGTCGCCACGAGCGAGGCATTGCGCTGAACCACCCCGAGACGGTCGCGTACATCTCCGACTGGATCTTCGAGCGCGCCCGCGAGGGCGAATCGGTCGCGGAGATTCGCGCCGAGGCGACCCAACTGCTCGATCCCGCGGACGTCATGGACGGCGTCCCCGCAATGATCGACATGATCCAGGTCGAACCGACCTTCCCCGACGGGACGAAACTCGTGACCGTTCACGACCCGATCCGGGCCGCTCCGGAGGCCGCGACCGACGGCGGAGTTGCTCTGGACACACAGACCGATCCCCCGGAGGACGAGTCGTGAGCGCCCGCGACGTGGCGACCGTCGGCATCGGCGGGCCCGTTGGCTCCGGGAAGACCGCGCTGATCGAGGCGCTGGTCCCGCACCTGACCGACCACGATCTCGGCCTGATCGCCAACGACATCCTCACGCGCGAGGACGCCGACCGCCTGCAATCGCGCTTCGCGGGCGAGATCCCCGAAGACCTCATTGCCGGCGTCGAGACCGGGGCCTGCCCGCACACCGGGATTCGCGAGGACCCCTCGATGAACCTCGATCAGATCGCCCAGTTCCTCGACGCCCATCCCGACCTCGATCTGGTGCTCGTCGAGTCGGGTGGGGACAACCTCGCCGCGACCTTCAACCCCGAACTCGCGGATTACTCGCTGTATGTCATCTCGGTCGCCGAGGGCGGGGACATCCCACGCAAGCGCGGACCGGGGGTCGTGGACTGTGACCTGCTCGTTATCAACAAGACCGACCTCGCCGAACACGTCGACGTCGACCTCGATGCGATGGTTGCGGACGCGCGTGCGGTCCGCGATGGGCCAGTCCTCACGACGAACGCCCGGACTGGCGAGGGGGTCGCCAGGGTGGCCGAGCAGTTCACACGCGGGGTGTTGCTGGCCTGATGGCCGCCGATCGACCCGGATTCGAGGCGTACGCCGACGAGTCTCCGCCCGGCCCGTCGGTCGGCGCGGCGGGCACGGACGGCCGACTCGAACTCGAATTCGGCGCGACCGAGGGCGGGACCGCGCTCGTTCGGGATTACGCCCGCTCGCCGTTCCACGTCACCGGAACGCTGCCCGATCCGATCGATCGCGCGACGGCGGTCTGTGTCCAGTCGCCCGCGGGCGGGATCGCCCAGGGCGACCGCCGTGCAGTCGACGTCTCGGTCGGCCCCGAGGCCGTCGCGCGCGTCACCACCGGCAGTGCGACGAAGGTGTTCGGGATGGACGCCAACTACGCCACCGAGCAGGTCCGGCTGACCGTCGAGCGCGGCGGCCACCTCGACTGGCGACCGAAAGCGTCGATCCTCAAAGCCGGCGCGCGCCTGGATCGACGCCTTGACCTCTCGGTCGGGGCCGCGGCCAGCGCGATCGTCGGGTCGATCGTCGTCCCCGGACGCCTCGCACGCGGCGAGCGGTACGCGTTCGACCGGTATCGCGCGGCGGTCCGGATCGAGGGTCCCGGGGGCCGCCTCGCGACCGATCGGACGGACCTCGCGCCCGACGAGCAGGGGGCGCTCACCGCGATCGGCGGCGCGGAGGGCATCGTCCTGGGCGATCTGTACGTCGTCGCGCCGGACGGCGACGCCGACGCGCTGAGCGATCGACTCCACGCGGCCGTCGACGGCCCCGCCCGGGCCGGCGCGAGCACCCTCCCCCGCGGCGCGGGCGTGCTCGTCCGGGTCGTCGCGCCCGCCGCCGACCCGGTCCGGACCGCGATCGCGGCCGCCCACGACGCCGCACGCCGTTCGCTCCTCGGGGGGCCAGCGTGATCGTCGCTGATACGTATCTCGGCCGTGTGTCAGCCCTGGAGTGCGATCCAGCGGTGACCGTCCGCCTCGACGCCGACGAGCGCCGGCGTTCGCGCGTGCGAACGACGACCGAGCGCGGGACCGAGATCGGCGTGATCGTCGGGCGACGCCTCCGGACGGGTGACGTGATCGCGAGCGACGACCGGCGCTTCGTCGTCGAAATCGAACCGGTCGACGCGCTCGCGATCGATCTGGGCGACCCCGATCCACTGTCGACGCTCGAACTCGGCCACGCGATCGGGAACCGTCACTGGGAGGTGGCGATCGAGGACGGTGTCGCCGTCGTCCCGGTCGCGGACTCCGTCGAGCGCACTCGCGAGCGAATCGCTGACGCCCTGCCCACGAGCGCGACGATCGAGGAGCGCGACGTCTCGCCGGCGGTCTTCGAAGACGGACCAGATCACGGCCACAGTCACGAACCGCCCCGCGACGGTCACACCCACGACCACGGTGACGACGCCCACGACCACACCCGCGTCGACGGCCGACAGGCCCACCAGGAGGATTCGTCGTGACCGACCTCGCGGCGTTCCAGCTCGCGGATTCGTTTCTCCCCACGGGGAGTTACGCTCACTCCTACGGCCTCGAACAGTGCGTCGTCGACGATCGCGTCGGGTCGGTCGACGAGCTTCGGGGCTTTCTCGATCGCGCGCTCACCCGCCAGATCGGGCCAAGCGACATGGTGGCGCTCCGGGCAGCCCACCGGGCAGCGCGTGACGGCGACGTCGCGGGTGTCGTCCAGGCCGATCGTCGTCTCGAAGCCGCGACGCTGCCTGCGGAGTTCCGCGAGAGCGCGCGTCGGGCGGGCGAGCGCCTCGCGGAGATCTGGGTCGAAACCCGCGACGCTCCGCTGATCGCCAGCTATCGCGACCGCGATCCGCCACACCAGGGGCCGGCGGTGCTCGGCGCGGTCGCGGCGGTCGCGGACATCGATGCCGATCGGGCGTGTCGGCTCCACGGCTATCGCTACTGTTCGGACCTGCTCGGGGCGGGCCAGCGACTCCTCAGCCTTGGCCACACCGACGCCCAGCGGATCCTGACCGACCTCGGGCCGGCGATCGAGACGGCCGTCGCAGACAGCGCGGACCGCCCGCTCGATCGGATCGGCGGGACCACACCACTGATCGACATCGCATCGGCCAGACACGAACGCGCCGACCGGCGACTGTTCCGGAGCTAGCGCACTTAGACCGACTCGAACAGTGCGAGCACGTCGATGTCGTTGACATTTCCGTCGTCGTTGTAATCGAACAGCTCGACGTTGTTCTGGACGACTGATTCGTCGGTGTGTTGGAACAGCGTGTTCACGTCGGGGAAGTTCACGCGTCCGTCGCCGGTGAGGTCTTCGTACAGGCCGTCGTCGTCTGGATCCGTGGGTCTCGCACCGTCGATCGTGGGGGCGGCATCGACGTACTCGGAGAGGTCGTGATAGACACTCATCATGTCACCATTGGTCAGGACTGTGCTTTCGGTGGCCATCGAGACGTCGACGACTTCGATGCCAGTGAAGCCGGCCCGCTGGCCGGCCACGGTGACCCATCCCAACGTGCCCGTGGAGTCCGCGTCTGGGACCGACTCGTCGACGGTGATCGTTGCGGTCCGATCGTCGACAGTGACCGATCCCTCGATGTCTTGGCGAACGTCACCGTCGGTGATCGTTGCGACACAGGGGTTCGACACCGCGACGGTGACCGACTCCAGGTCGGGGAGCGATCCGAAATCTTCCCAGAGTACGGAGATCGGGATCGTGTCGTCGACGGGCACTGGGTGATGGATTTCGGCGATTTCGACGACGCAGTCCGGATCGTCGTGGCTCCAGTTCGCCGCCGTCGTGACGGTGTCGGACGCTCCTGTCGACGTATCGACTGCGCGGACACCGATCTCCCCGGCTGTGACGTCGGCTTTTGAGAAGACGTTGGCTTCGGTCACTCCGACCGGAACGGTATTCTCGTCCGTTCCGTCGATCGAGACGACGTATTCGTCGACGACCGAATCACAGCCGTCGGCGGGATGATCCCACGAGACGAGGACCGAATCACCCCGGTTCGGTCTGTAGTCGAGGGTCGTGGGTGGGTCCGGCCGCTCGTCCGCGACGCGAATCGTCCGCCGATCGTCTTCGACGATGCAGTCGTCACCGAGATACGATATTTCGAGAGTGACGTCCGTCGATCGACCGGCTGTCTTCCCTTGGAGCGTGAGTGTCGCGAGCGGCGGTTCGACACCGATATACCCGAACCAGGGTTCCTGAAATACCGACAGTGTGGCACGACGCCCGTCCTCGATAGTCGGTTGCGCGGTCAGATCACCGGGCGGTTCGAGGCCGGAGATCTCGACGACATCGGGGTCCTCGACTTCCACCGTTACGTCGTATCCCGCCGGCTGACAGCCCCCGACAGTCCATTTTTGAAGAACGACATCGGCAGTCACCGACTTCCCCGGTGCGACGACGTTCTGGTCCGGCCAGAGATGCGCCCGAGATGGTGGGTCGACAGTTCTTTGATCGGTCGCGACCAGTCCAGCGGCGATGTTCTGGTCTTCGCGTCCGATGCCTGCACCGACGACTCCAGCGATACTACCCCCTGCAACGACGGTTTTGAGGAACTGACGGCGTGACGAGTGCTCGCTGGCATCCGACACCTCAGATCGAGGTCTTCGATCTCTCATACCATAGATTTATCCATCATTCAATGTAAAACTAACTTCCTGACCGGGCCATACCGGGGATCCGAAATGGAACCGACACCCGGTCTTTGGCGATTGGGGTCTGTTAGACCGACTCGAACAGCGCGAGCACGTCCTGCAGGGTCACGCCATTCCCCGATTCGAAGTCGAACAATCGGGCGTTGTTCGAGACGGCGTCCGTCCCGAGGTTCTGGAACAGGGTGTTCACGTCTGGGAAGTTGACCTCGCCGTCGCCGTTGAGGTCCTCGTACATCCCGTCGTCGATGTCGGCGGGAACGCTGCCGTCGATCGGGGGTGACGATCCCGTTTTGCCGCCGGGAATCGTCGCGACGGACTCGTTGACCCCCAGCGTCGCCCACTGCGTCCTGACGTGCCCGTCCGAGGCGGTGACGACGTCGTCGATACCACTCGCGTGTGACTGGCCGCCCGCCCCGTCACCTCGACGGTGGCGACCGTTCCATGGCGATCGGCCCCGTTGGGGAACCCCGACCAGTCGATGGTCACGGACGTGCCGTCGTCGGCGACGGTCGCCGTGCCCTCGAAGCGATCGGCCACGGCCCCATCGTGATGTCGGCCGCACACGGCGTCGAGAGGCCGACCGTGATCGAATCGAGATCGGGAACCGCATCCATGAAATATTTGCCCCGTATTGTGTTAAAATCAATCCGATCCTGTCATCGGTCTCGTGGCCGACCACGGGCGGGGACCACGCGGTTGCCGGGGCACCGTCACCCTTGTGTCTGGACCGTCTATCGACACTATGACCGAGAGCCACCCACTTTTCGCGGCGATTTACGATCCGGTGATGGCGATCGCCGAGCGGACTCTGCTTCGCTCCCACCGGCAGGCGCTCGCCGAGGGGATCGACGGGCCGGTGCTCGACGTCGGGACTGGTACAGGCGCAATGTTGCCCGTGCTGGCGGCGGCCAACCCCAGTGCGATCCACGCGATCGAACCCGGTCCCGCCATGCGCCGGCGGGCCCACGCCCGGATCGAGAGCGACGACCTCGACGTGTCGGTTCGATCGGCCAGCGCCGAGTCGCTCCCGTACGACGACGACAGTTTCGAGACGGTCGTGGCTGCGATGGTGCTCTGTACCGTCGACGATCCCGACGCGGCGCTCGCGGAGGTCGAACGCGTCCTCGTTCCGGGTGGCGAACTCCGCCTGTTCGAACACGTGGCCGACGAGGGGTGGCGCAATCGCGTCCAGGCGGCGATCGACCCTATCTGGCGACACGCGGCCGCAGGCTGTCACCTGCGCCGGGCGACCGCCGAGCGCGTGCTCGACCGATCGGCGCTCGACGTGATCGCGATGGAGCGATTTCACCTCGGCGTCACGCCGGTCCGACCGTTCGTCCGTGGTCGGGCCCGCTTCGGTTGAGTCGAGAGCGTTTCCAAACTGTTTTGGCCACCCATCCGCCACGCTCGGGGTATGACAACTCCCGTCGGAATCGTCGGCGCGACCGGGGCCGTCGGTCAGCGCCTCGTCCAGACGCTCGCACCGCACCCGGACTTCGAAATCGCAGCACTCACCGCGAGTTCGTCGAGTGCCGGCCAGTCCTATCGCGAGGCGGCGAAGTGGCGCATCGACAGTCCGATTCCCGACCACGTCGCCGCAATGACCGTCAGCGAGACCGATCCGGCGGTCGTGCCCGACGACGTGCCCCTGCTCTTTTCGTCGCTGCCCTCCGGAGTGGGCGAACGGGTCGAACCCGCATTCGCCGAGGCGGGCTATCTCGTCTCCTCGAACTCCTCGAATTTCCGGACCGATCCCGACGTGCCGCTGACGATCCCCGAGATCAACCCCGAGCACATCGATCTCATCGAGGTGCAACGCGAGGAGCGCGGGTGGGACGGGGCGATCGTCAAGAATCCCAACTGCTCGACGATCACGATGGTCCCGCCGCTCGCAGCGATCGAGGAGGCCGTCGGGATCGATCGGGTCGACGTATCGACGCTCCAGGCCGTCTCGGGCGCGGGCTACGACGGCGTCACCTCGATGGAGATCATCGACAACGCGATTCCGCACATCGGCGGTGAGGAAGAGAAAATGGAGACCGAGGCGCGGAAACTGCTGGGCACGTTCGACGGGAACAGCGTCGAGTGGCTCGACGCTACGGTCGCGGCCTCGTGTAACCGCATCCCCACCCTCGACGGCCACCTCGAAAACGTGTTCGTGGACACGCGCGCGGACACCACGCCCGAAGCGATCGTCGAGGCGTTCGAGGCGTATCCGACTGTGGACCTCCCGAGTGCGCCCGAGCAGTTGATCCACGTCTTCGACGACCCGGGGCGCCCCCAGCCACGCCTCGATCGGAACACCGAGGACGGCATGGCGATCAGCGTCGGTGGCGTGCAAGCGACCGCCGAGGGCGTCCAGTTCAACTGTCTGGCGCACAATACCCGTCGCGGGGCCGCCGGGGCGAGCGTCCTGAACGGCGAACTGCTGGCCCGCGAAGGCTACCTGTAGTCTCTGCGTCGACGCTGGTCGGGAAGCTCGCTATTGATCGCAGTTTTTCCGTATCGAGACCTTTACCGCCTCGTATCGGCAGTTTCGACGATTTCTGACTGGCCAGCCGACGCCCGTTCTCTCGTCGCGTCGGGCAGGCGGGCCTCTGCCGCGCTCGTACAGATTTCATATAGCCACATGTGATTTATTTTGGGGCTGGGACTCCCGATTCGACGATGATTGTCGGTGTGAAAGCGACAGGACGGGCCTCGGACGACGACTGCCCCCGGGACCCAGCCATTTCATGAGGTCGGGGTCCCCACCTCCGGTATGATCGAATCGGTCCTGGTGCCGATGGACGACTCGGAGATGGCGGAGCGCGCGCTCGCTTTCGCCTTCGAGGCCCACCCTGACGCCGAGGTTACCGTGCTCAACGTGGTCGGGGAACCGTCGACGATGATGGGCCAGGCGATGAGCCTCGCGATCGAAGACGACATCAAGGCGGCGGCCGAGGAGCACGCCGAAGGCGTCCTCGATCGGGCCAGAGCGATCGCTGACGATCACGCTCGCGACATATCGACCGAGGTCGCGTGGGGGCGCCCCTCCAAAGCCATCCTCAACCGGGCCGACGAGTACGACACCGTCGTCGTCGGGAGCCACGGTGGATCGATCGCTGACCGGCTACTCGTCGGCAACGTCGCAGAAACGATCTTCCGCCGGTCACCGGTGCCCGTGACTGTCGTTCGGTGAGGGCGATGTCGCCCGGAACACTAACGTCCGACCTCATCCCTGGCGGTCTGCCGGGTCGGCCGGGAAACCCTCGTGCCGGGCGGACGGGCGTGGCCCGTCAGTGGGCAGTGATCTGCCCACGACTGTCGCAATATAGCGTGTCCGGGATCTCCGCACGGTCATCGCACCCCTGTGGGTCCACTCGGGCGGGGACTAGAGACACGCGATAGAGCGTAGCCCCGACGGAGGGAAATCGATTGCGTTCGTCACGCGATGTCGTAGGCCGATTCGGGGAGACCGACGTAGCCACCGTCGCGTAACTGCCAGCGCCGATACGTGTACTCGGCGACGACGCGCGCCCCGTCGATGCCGGTGCTGAACAGTCGCCAGATCCCCGAGCGGTCTGAATCGAGGACGCGCTGACCGGTCTGGAGGCGTCGATCCCAGTCGTCGGGGCCGTACCCGCGGACCATGTCCGCGACGGCGACGTTCCGGCGGATCTCCGACCCGATGGCGTCCTGCCAGGCGGCGTTGTACTCGTCGAGGCGGTCCGCGGCGGCGAGGCGCCCCGCGATCGATCCCGTGCGGACCGCAACGTGATCG
The DNA here is from genome assembly GCF_003058365.1 of Halococcoides cellulosivorans. Lineage (NCBI taxonomy): Archaea > Methanobacteriati > Methanobacteriota > Halobacteria > Halobacteriales > Haloarculaceae > Halococcoides > Halococcoides cellulosivorans. The sequence continues at coordinate 1,180,627 of NZ_CP028858.1, forward strand.
CCGCCCTCGTGGAACGCCGACGTCGTCCCCATCGCCCCGCCCGCGACCGCCAGATCCGCTCCGACGGGCGATTCGATCGGGCGGGTCGACGAGATGGGGTACGCTTCCGTCCCGTTGCTCTTCCCCCGGTCGTCGAGTCGGGGGGCGTCGTCCGGGTCGACCCCCAGAACGCGGTCGAGGAGGCGCTCGACGACGATCGCGCCGGGGGGCATGCGCTCGTCGTCGGCGTCGATCAGGGTGTAGTTCGCGGGGTCATCGACGGTCGCGAGATCGAGCGCCGAGGGCATCGTGAGCCCGATCCGATAGCGATCCTCGCCGTCGGGAAACACCCAGGGGTAAGCGGTATGGCCCGGGATCGCGCCCCACCAGAAGTGGAACTGATCGTCGTCGATCGCGTCCTCGGGCAGGCGGCGATACTCCTGGTAGCCGATGTGGTTGGCGTGATCCGGCCCGATCGCCTCCTCGACCCGGTCACGATCGGCGAACTGTGAGAGTGCGTCCAGGGTCACCGATCGACTCGGGCCGTCCGCGAGGATCACCCGATCGGCTTCGACGGTCGTCCCGTCGGCCAACTCAAGGGTGTGGGTCCACCCGCCGCTCGGAGTACTCGACACACTCGACACGCCGGTCCCGACGCGCACGTCGGCCCCCGCGGCCTCGGCGCGCTGGCGCAGCCAGTCGTCGAAGCCCGATCGATCGAACGTGATGCCGAACGGGGCCTCGCCGTCGGCCAGCCCGGTGTCGGTGATCGTCGTCTCGACGGTCGGCCCGTAGAACGCCGCGCCCGTGCACTCGGCGCTGATCAGGTGGTCAGGAAACTCCGCATACGAGATGCCCATCACGTCGAACCAGTAGTCGAGCAACCCCGCTGCGTCCGTCGAGTCGGCTCCTGGCTCCGGGCGGTCGGCCCGTGGGACCCCCTTTTCGTACAGTCGAACCTCCGCCCCCGCGCTGGCGGCGGCCTCCGCGGCGCTCGTCCCTGCCGGGCCCCCGCCGACGACCGCAATCGCGACCTCGTCCATACCGCAGGGCCGGTCTCGCCTGGCATAAAGGTCCCGTCACCGGCCGGTTCCGTCAGCGAAGCAGACGACTGAGGACGACGCCGAGGACGATTCCGACTGCGACGAGCGCGAGCGATCGCCGTCGGCCGGTCGCGGTCACGAATCGCGTCCCGGTGTCGCTGACTTCGAGGGCCCCTGCGGGTCGCGCCGAGACACCGCCACCGAGTCCACCACCCTCGCCCTCCGCGTCGTGGCCACCGCCGCCACCGAGTCCGTATCCGACCCGCGCAACGGGCACGACCGTTCGATCCGCGCGCTCGATCGGTGGTCCGAAGACGGCGTCGGCGGCACTCGACTCGATGGCGTCGATCAATGACTGAAATTCGGCCGGGAGGTCCATGCCGGTGCGACGAGCGTCGTCTCGAAACGTGTTCCGTCGTCGGGTGTTCGATCGCCCCCTCCGACACGCTCTTTTCGGGCCCGCCCTGTTCTCGTGGTGTGCCGACCGAGATCCGCCAGGCCCGCCCCGAGGAAGCGTCTGCGCTCGACATCCTCCGCCGACAGGCCATCGAAGCGACCTACAGTGTCCCTCTCGACCGGTCGTCGTTTGCCGATCTGGTCGCGACGCCCGACGCCGCGCTCGCCGAGCGCATCGCGAATCCAGACTGGCGGGTCGTCGTCGCGGCGACCACCAACGCACAGGCAGGCTACGCCGTCTTCGACCGTGATCGTCGGCAGGTAACGGGCGTCTACGTCGCCCCGCATCGCCAGTGCGAGGGCCTCGGATCGGCGCTGCTCGACCGATTACTCGACGATGGGCCGGTCGGGGCGGACGCCCCGAACCCCGTGGCTGGCTTCTTCGAGGCCAACGGGTTCGAGCGAACTGGCTCGACGACGTGGAACGGTCTCGACGCCGTCAGCCTGCGACGGCCCTGAACTGCTCTCTGGCCACGCTTATGTCCTCGCCGGCCGATCTTTCCTGCGTGACCGACCTGCGCACCGTCGTCGATGGTCTCGTTCACGAACCGACCCAGACCGAGGGTCCGGGCGTCGATTGCACCGTCGAGGAGGTGTTCGAGGTGACGACTCCCGGTCGGATCGATTTCGGTGGTGGTGAACTCGAAGCGGCGGGCGTCGAGGCACACGACCGCGAGTTTCGATCGCCGGACGACGAGTACGAGTGGTGGCATCTCGATGCGGGCCAGTATCTCGTCGCGTTCAACGAGTCGCTCGATCTTCCGGAGGATCGACGCGCCGTGATCCAGCCACGGGACGCACTGCTCGCTCGCGGCGCCAGTCATCCGACGGTCCACACCGCCACGCTCGATCGGCTCCCGCTCTCGGTCGGGGGTGCGGGGCTGAAGCTCAAAGAAAACGCTCGGATCTCGACGCTGATCGATATCGAATAGTGGGCTGTCGTGCGTTCGGGGCCCGCCCCGATCAGTCGCCCGCGGCGGCCCCGCCGTCGAGCGGTCGCCCGAGCATCGTCTCCAGATCGCTGTCGACCTCGTCGATCAACTGGAGGTTGAACTCCTCGTTGAGCGTCTCGATGACGGCCGGCGTGAGCCACTCGGGGGCCGACGGGCCGATACGGACGTCCTGAATGCCCAGGTGGAACAGGCCGAGCAGGACGGCGACGGCCTTCTGTTCGAACCACGAGAGGACGATGTGCACCGGGAGGTCGTTCACCTCACAGTCGAGTGCGTCGGCCAGTCCCATCGCGATCTTCACGGTCGAAATCGAGTCGTTACACTGGCCGAGATCGATGAAGCGCGGCAGATCCGTCCCGGGAACGGTTCCGAAATCGAGGTCGTTGAACCGGTACTTGCCACACCCGGTCGTGAGCACGATGGCGTCCTCGGGGACGGATTTGGCCATCTCGCGGTAGTAGTCGCGACCCCCGGTCGGGCCGTCACAGCCGGCGATGACGAAGAAGTCGCTCAACTTGCCGTCCTCGATGGCTTCGACGATCTGCGGGGCGAGATCGAGGACGGTTTCGTGGTAAAACCCGGTCGTCAGGGTTTCGGAACTGTTCCACTCCTCAGCGGGCACCGGCCCGAGTTCTTTGGCCTGTTCGATCACCGGGGAGTAGTCGTCGTCGACGATTTCGGTGCCCTCGGTCAGGCCCGTCACGGAGGTGGTGTAGAACCGATCGACGTAGTCCGCGACCGGCGGCATCAGGCAGTTCGAGGTGCCGATGATCGGGCCGGGGAACTCCTGGAACAGTTGGCGCTGGTCGTACCACGCCTCTCCGACGTTGCCCTTCAGGTGGTCGTGAGCGGCGAGTTCGGGGTAGCCATGGGCGGGCAGCATCTCGGAGTGCGTGTAGACGGTGACGTCTTCGTCGGCGGACTGCTCCAAGAGTCCCTTCAGCGCGTACATGTCGTGGCCCGTGACGAGGATCGCGTTGCCCTCCACGTCGTTTTCGGGCACTTCGGCGGGTTCGGGCGTCCCGAGCGTCTCGGTGTGAGCGGTGTCGAGCAACTCCATCGCGTCGATCGCCGCGCCCCCCAGGTCGAGGGCGCGTCCGAGGGTGTCCTCGGCGTCGAAGTTGACGTTCGTCAGCGTCGTGTAGAGTGCTTCCTGGACGGCAGCGTCGACGTCAGGGTCGCTGTAGCCCAGATCGCGGGCGTGAGTGGCATACGCCGAGATGCCTTTCGCGCCGTGGATCAGGGTCTGTTGCAGTGCTTCGAGATCGGGATCTTTGCCACAGACGCCCACTTCCCGACAGCCATCGTCGAGCGTTTGCTCACACTGGGTGCAGTGCATATCTGCAGGAGAACGCTCCACGATTAAACGACCCCCCGCGCGCCACCGTCGTCCGGGAACCGCCGCGAACATGTTCGATCGCACGCCAGCGGAACTCCCTCGCGAAATTTCTACTCATACAACGACGAATATTCCATTCGCTGTCCTCGTTTGCTGGTTCGAGAACCCTCTTTATTTACACGGTCTTTAATCTCGAATACGACTGGGTCGGCTCATCGAGAGCCCGGTCCGCATTCATCCATGACGAACCGACCACAGACGACGGACGGTGGGGGATCGACACCGACGACCAGGGACGACCGGCGACCGACGCGGCGGGGGGTCCTCGCGGCACTCGGCGGGGGCGTCCTGGCGACGACTGCGCTGGCGACGCCGGCGACCAGCAGTCACGCCGACCCGCTGGTGATCAACGACTTCGAGGGCGAGTTCCCGGGATCGAACGCACTGGGCGAGTGGTCGCAGACGGGCGATCTGGAGGCGAGCGTGGTCTCCGACGACGGGTCGTGGCTCGAACTGTCGTACGACGGGACTGGCTGGTTCGCCTCGAACGTGCGTCGTGACGTCTCGGCGTACGATCACCTCGAAATCGCGCTTCGGGGGGCCGACGGCGGCGAAGAAGGCGACGCGACCATCGAGGTCGGCGGCGTCGAGGGCCCACTCGACGATCTGGCCGAGGGCAGCGTCGGCACGGATCGATCGGTCCTCTCGATCGATCTGGTCGCGGCGGGCGTCGACCGCTCGGCCCTGGACGACGTCTGGCTCGAATTCTTCGACGCGAGTGGGGCGGTCTGGATCGACGAACTTCGTTTCGTCGCGAGTGGCCCGCCGGCGATCGGTGACGCCGCTCGCCCGCGTGACCTCGACGGGGATGGGACCTACGAAGACATCGACGGGAGCGGGCACCTCGCGTTCCCGGACGTGAATCGATTTTTCCAGCACTCTGAGGAGTCGGTCGTCCGCGATCACGCCGACGCGTTCGACTTCGACGACGACGGATCGGTCTCGCTGGACGACGTGCTGACGCTGTTCGAGAGGGTCTGACCATGAGGGATATCCACACGACACCGGACGGATCGCAGGCCGTCTCGCGCCGACGACTGTTGAAAGGGGCCGGGGCCGCTCTCGCGGGCGGTGTCGCCATCGGGTCCGTCCTCGGTGCGCCCGAGGACACCCTCGTCGTCGATTCCTTCGACGGCGAGACGCCACTGGAGACCAACGATCTCGACAACTGGTCGACCGCCGTCGGGTTCGAGTCCGCCACCGTCTCGAACGCCGTGCTCTCCCTGGAGTACGACGACGGCGGCTTCTACGCCACGCGTGTCGAGCGCGACGTGACGGCCCACTCGCATCTCGTGGTCGGCATGCGGGCGGCGAACGGAGCCGATGCGAGCGACGTGCAGGTCGAGATCGGCGGGCAGGAGGCCGCACTCGCGGAGGTCGCTGACGACGCCGTCTCCATGTCGTTCGATCGCGTCGCGATCGACCTGGCGGCGATGGGTGTCGACCGATCGAACGTCGACGACGTTCGCGTCAACTGCTGGCAGGGCGGGAGCGGCACGCTCGAACTCGCCTGGATCGCGTTCGCGCCGACCGCCGATCCCGACATTGCGCTGCCCGGCGAGGCGACGCCCGGGACGACGACCGAGGGGACGCCCGACACCGACAAACACCCCTGGGAGGTCGAGGCTGGCAACGAGAAAGAGCCGACGGATACCATTCCCGTTGCCGATATCGACGAGGGGACGACGCTTGCGGAACTGTGTTCGACTTACGACTCCGACGACGCGCACCTCTACGTCCCCCGGTCGACGACTGATTACCTGCCGTCGGCCGCCGAGTCGGCGCCGAGTAGCGTCGACTGGGCGAGTACGAACCTCTCGGACGGCGAGAAAGCCGCGCTGTTCGACGTCGACCTGGCGACCGTCCGGTCTGAGATTGGCAGTGGACAGGTCACACTCGGGGACATGGGGACTCAGACGACCGATCACGTCCGTCGCTGGATCGACGCCGGCCTCCCCTACCACGCCGCGGCGAAACTGCTCGGGCGGGCGATGTTCCTCCCCGACGAGACGGTCAATCTGCCCTACCACAAGTCGGGCAACGCCTGGATGGAGACTGCGGGGCCCGCGACGCCCGCCAACGATCCCGAGACGTTCGTCCAGGAGGAGTGGCCGACCGACGCGCGCACTTACATCCCCGACGAGAAGTACGAACGCGATCGCGCGCACGACCAGCCGAAACACGTCGACGGCTGGACCAACGGCACGCCAGGTGAGGAGGTCTACGCCGACGAGGACCACCCACTGCGCGTCGCCATCGAGACGAACACCCATCCCGTGACCGGCGAGGACCTCGGTGGCGGGTTCACTGCGAACGCGCCGATGGAGGCCTCGGTCAAGATGCACCAGCAGGACGGCTACCTCTACCAGGTGATCGACTTCCTCAACACCCAGGACGCACCCTACTATCTCGACGCCGCGGTGATCTGGTGGGTCGGGCCAGCCGGCCTGTCGACGCTGCGCAACGGCCACTACAACAACCCCCACCGTCCGGGCGCGGGGCGTGGCCACCCACAGCGTGACATCATCGAGGTCATCTACGACCGCGAGCGCAGTCTGTCGGCGTACGCCGTCCGGATCGCCCAGCACGACGAACCGTACCACATGCGGACGGCCTACCCCGACCAGCCGTGGGGGCTCGAACAGGGCGTCCCCGCCGACGATCCGATCAACGGCGGGGCGCGGTTCCAGAGTAGTGAGGAACGGCAGGACCTGTTCGATACGATGCTCTCGACGCTCCACGTCGAACTCGAATCCGACATGGATCGCAATCAGCCGTTGATCGAGGCGCTCGACCTGCGCAATCGCGTCTCGAACTGAGTCACGACAGCAACCGACCTCGTCGGTACTCAGTCAGTTTATCGATCGCCCATCACGTAACCGCTCCACGTCGCTACCCCAGCGTGACGTCGAGAAACAGCATGACGATCACGCCGGCCATCGTGCCCATCGTCGCGATCCGCTCGTTGCCCCGCGCGTGGGTCTCCGGAACGATCTCGTCGCTGACGACGAACAACATCGCGCCCGCCGCGAAGCCCATGGCATACGGCAAGATCGGCGCGATGAGCGTGACCGCGACCGCGCCGATAAGCGCCGCGGGAATCTCGACGGCCCCGGAGCGCAGGCCCGCGAGCGCGGCGTAACTGCGGCGGTCGAACCCGGCGTTGACCGCCGCGATCGAGACCGCCAGCCCTTCGGGGACGTTCTGGATGCCGATCGCGAGTGCGAGTGCGAGCGCACCCGACAGATCTCCCGCTCCGAACCCGACGCCGACGGCCAGCCCCTCGGGGACGTTGTGCAGTGTGATCGCGAGGACGAACAGAACGAGGCCGGCGATCCGCTCGTCGGCGATCGGGAGCGACTCGGCCGGATCGGCGGCGTCGCTCCGCCGTCGGCCCGTCAGCAGGACGTGGGCGTGTGGCACGAGTCGATCGCCAGCGTCGAGGACGATCGCCCCGAGTGCGACGCCCGCGAGCACCTGGACCGCGGCGACTGGCCCGCCGCCCGCGAAGTCGATCCCCGGAAGGATGAGACTCGTGAAACTCGCCGCGAGCATCACGCCCGCTGCAAAGCCGAGTGCGCCGTCGAGACCCCGTTCGCTGGGATCGTGCCAGACGAACACGAGCGACGCGCCGAACAGGTTGAGCACGGCGATCGCGATCCCGCCCACGAGGGCGTGGACGACGACGTTCGACCCGAATAGATCGACGAACAGCGATTCGATCACGTCTCGATCACCCCTCTGCCACCACTCATGCGCTGGGGTTCTGTGGCCCCGCCCATCACTGTTCGCACTCGGTCGGCCTGGCAGTGGGTCCGGAGTGAAGTTACCGCTCGATCAGCGGCGTCCCGTCCGCGCGTGGGCCCAACTGGGGCCCGTGTGGTGGGTCGTCGGGATCCACCCGCCGCCGCTCAGTGTAGTCCGTCGATCGCTCGACGGGCCGGCGGCCGATGGCGTCGATCATCTCGACGTACTCTCCGATCGATCGTGCCTCACCGAACGACCCGCCCGCACGTTTGGTGATCTCCTCGGAGAGGATCGTCCCCATGAAGTCGTCCGCGCCACAGGAGAGCAGCTTCAACCCGCGCTCGTCGCCGTATTTGACCCACGAGGACTGGATGTGATCGACGTTGTCGAGAAAGAGCCGCGAGACCGCGATCAGCAGTTCGTCTTCGACGGGATCGGGCCCACCGTCGACGAGGCCACGCTCGTAGAGGGGCGTGTTCTCGTGGACGAACTTCAGGGGGACGAACTCGGTGATCGCGCCCGTGCGGTCCTGCAAGTCCCGAACCCGTTTCAGATGGCGGGCGCGGTGGGCCTCGTTTTCGACGTGGCCGTACATGATCGTCGCCGTCGTCGACAGCCCGGCCGCCGCGGCGGCCTCCATCGCCGTGATCCAGCCCTGGGTGTCGATCTTGGTCGGGCAGATCACCTCGCGGACCTCCTCGACGAGGATCTCGGCGGCGGTCCCGGGGACCGTATCGAGGCCGGCGTTCGCGAGGCGGTCGTACACTTCCCGATAGGACCACTCCGTGCCGCGGCGGGCGTGGGCGGCCTCTTCGGGCGTCATCGAGTGGACGTGCACACCGCCGACGGACATCGCCGAAATCTGGTCGACGTAGGTCCCTGGATCGGTCGCGTACACCTCCGGCGGGCGGTACTCGGGGGGATCGTCCAGACTCGCCAGGATCGCGCGGTGCTCGTCGTCGAGTGCGAGTGCAGGATGCAGGCCCGAGACCGACGTGACCTCGTAGATCCCCCGGTTGAGCGCGCGCTCGACGATCCGGCGCGACTCGTTGGGGGTCTTCGTGAAACCGGGCGATTCTCCGGGCGAATCGCTCTCGAACGCCGCGGCGGGGTCTTTGAAGTTACAGAACAGACAGCCCGTGTCACAGGCGGTCGTGACGTTGTTGTTGAGGTTCGCGACGAAGGTGACCTCGTCACCGACGACCGCCGCACGGCGACGATCGGCGGCTTCGAGGACGCGTTCTTTGCGTGCGTGATCGATGCCCTCGTGATCGCTCCCAGTCGTCAACAACTCGATCGCGTCGTCGACGGTCAGGCGGTCGCCCGATCGCGCTTTCGCGAGGGCGTTCCCGAAGGACTGGTCGCTCTCTGGCCGGCAGTCGAACTCGAACTCACGGGCCACCCCCTCCGCTGCCATCGCGCAATCTGTGTGGCCCTCCCCCTCGTAGCTTCCGATCGCGTCACCGACTGCCGCGGTCGGGGACGGTCGGCGGTGCGTGCCGACGGCCATCGGTGCCGATCCCAAGCGACAAATCGTCTGGCCCCGACCGACCGGCATGGTCACCGCGAGTGCACCCGGGAAAGTCTACTGCTTCGGGGAGCACGCGGTCGTCTACGGCGAACCGGCGATCCCGTGTGCGATCGATCGGCGGGCGCGCGTCACCGTCACCGAACGCGCTGATTCCGCCCTGCGGATCTCGGCCGACGACCTCTCCTTGGAGGGCTTTACCGTCGCCTACGACGGCGGTCCGGAGGACCGCCCGAACGTCGACGCGCCAGAGTCGTTGCTCGACGCCGCGATGGGGTACGTCCGCGAGTCGATCGCACAGGTCAGAGACCTCCTCGATCGCCCCGAGGCGGGCTTCGACGTGGAGATTCACAGCGAGATTCCGCTCGGCGCGGGGCTCGGGTCGTCGGCGGCCGTGACGGTCGCAGCGATCACCGCCGCGGCGGTCGAGTGCGGGCACGACCCCGATCCAGCGATCGTTGCCGATCGGGCGTTCCAGGTCGAACACTCGGTCCAGGACGGTGAAGCGTCGCGAGCGGACACGTTCTGCTCGGCAATGGGCGGCGCAGTTCGCGTCGAGGGTGAGGACTGTCGACGCCTGGAGGACGTCCCCACTCTGGAGTTCGTCGTCGGCTACGACGGCGGTGCGGGCGACACCGGCGCGCTCGTCCGCGGGGTTCGCGCGGATCGCGACCGCTACGACTCGATCCGCGAGACGATCGACACGATCGGTGCGGTCGTCCGCGAAGGACAGGCCGCCCTCGAAGCGGGCGATCGCGACGCTATCGGGCGATGCATGGACGTCAATCACGGCCTGCTCTCGGCGTTGGGGGTTTCAGCGCGATCGCTCGACGCGATGGTCTGGGCCGCCCGCGACGGCGGGGCCCGCGGCGCGAAACTCACCGGTGCTGGCGGTGGTGGCTGTATCGTCGCGCTCGGTGACGGACCCGTCCGCCGTGCGCTGGAGTTCTCGACGGCGTGTGAACAGGCGTTCGCGACGGCGATCGATCGCGACGGCGTTCGCGTGGAACAGCGATGATCGTCCTCAAACTCGGCGGGAGTGTGATCACCGACAAGGCATCGCCCGAGACCGTCGACGAAACGACACTGGACCGCCTCGCTCGGGCGGTCGGTGACGCCGACGAACCGCTGGTCGTCGTCCACGGCGGCGGGAGTTTCGGCCACCACCACGCCGACCGCCACGGCGTCTCCTCGACCGATGGCACCCGGTCGGCCGACGCGATCCGCGAGATTCACGCCGCGATGGGGCAGTTGAACGACGCCGTCGTGGGCGCACTCGCCAGGGCGGACGTCCCGTCGGTGCCGATCCGCCCGCTCTCGGCGGCGACGCGCGACGAGGGTCTCGATCTGTCGGTCGCGCCGATTCGGGGCCTGCTCGACGAGGGGTTCGTGCCCGTGTTGCACGGCGATGTCGTCGGTCACGCGGGCCGGGGTGCGACGATCGTCAGCGGTGACGCGCTCGTCGCCGCGCTCGCACCCGCGGTCGACGCCGACCGCGTCGGCCTCTGTACCGGCGTCCCGGGCGTCTACGATACGGAGGATCGAGTCATCGAGACGATTACGGACCCCGACAGCGTCGACAGTCTCGGGGCGAGCGATGCGACCGACGTGACCGGTGGGATGGCGGCGAAAGTCGAGACGCTGGCCGCGCTCGACCGGCCGGCCTCGATCTTCGGCGTGGACGATCTGTCGGCCTTTCTTTCCGGCGAGCGCCCCGGAACGACCGTCGAGTGACCGAATCAGTGCCGCCGTTGCCGGTCGTCGGGCGCGCCCTCTGGTAGGTTTCGGTCGATCTCGTGTTGAATACACGTTCCGAACAGTCACTCGAAACGACCAATCGTTTTGCTCGTCGACCGTCTATATCGGGTATGCTGACGATCTCGGCCCGCGAGTCGGTCCGACAGGTGATCGAGACGCTACTGTTCGTCGGGGTGGTGCTCGTCGGATCGGTCGGCGCGATCGGTGCCGGACTCGTCGCTCTGTCCACGGTTGTCACGCCGGGCGCGTTCACCCGTGCGACGATCACCGCGTCGCCGGGCGTGACCGTTGCGGGTGCCGTGGCCGTTCTGTTCGGCATTGCGCTGTTCGCCGCTGGTGTGGCCGTTCTGGCCGTCGAAACCGTGGCGTCGGGCGTCCGTATCGGACTCGACCGGTCCGCCGCGCTGGGCAGACCCTCGATGCCCCGTCGGGTGGCGAGTCCAGTCGGTCCGACCCGGCCTGCAACGACCAGTGACACCACGACACACGAATCGGTCGATGCAGAGACGACCGACGCGGCCGAGCGGGGACGACGAGAGACGCCCGATCCTGCGGACTGGACCGCGCGAAACAGCGTCGAGCGCTCCCGATCGTCGGAGTCGGACCTCGACGACGAGTGGGTGTTCAAAGGCGAGGAGTCGTCCGACGAGGCCGACCGGACGGCCTGAGGGCCCCGCGGAAACGTTTATCTCACCGTTCGTCGAACCGATGGCTATGGCGGTACCCGACCTGGACGGTCCCGACCTCCTCTGGATCGTGCTCGGCCTTCTCCTCGCGGTCGTCCTCGCGACGGTCCTGGAGGCGTTTCTCGGGACGTTCGTGTTCGCACTGTTCGTGTACTACGCCACGCGACCGGTGTATCGACGGCTGCGACGTCGCATCAGGAGCCCCACACTCTCGGCTGGACTCGCGCTGGTCCTCCTCGCGCTCCCGGTGGTCACGCTCATCGGGTATACGATCGCGATGGCCTACCAGGAATTCGATAAATTCGTCTCGACGACCGACGCCGCTGCGATCGGCCCGTTGATCGACCGCGCCGAACACCTCGAACAGTTCGAGGGGCTGTTCGATCTGGTCCAGGACCCTGGATCGCTCGTCAGCGACCCGAACGTCGTCGGCTTTCTCGGGGACATTCTCGACGGCGCGATCCAGTACGTCGGTCTGCTCGGATCGATCGCGATTCAACTGTTCATCATGCTCGCGGTCGCCTTTTACTTGCTCCGGGACGGCCCGGGGTTCGGCCGATGGATGCGAAGTTTCGGGGACGACCGGGGGGTGTTCGACGCGTTCGCCAGTGCCGTCGACGGGAGCCTTCAGCGCATCTTCTACGGGGCCTTGCTCAACGCCGTACTGACGGCGATCATCGGTTCGATCGTGTTCAGCGTGCTCGCCAGCCTCGGCCCGCCGGGCGTGAAGATCCCGTATCCCGCATTGCTGGGCGTGCTCGCGGGACTGGCGAGTCTGATCCCGATCGTCGGCATGAAACTGGTCTACGTCCCGATGACGGCGTACCTCGTCGTCCGAGCGATCGACGTGGGAAGCGGGTACGGCTACGTGGTCGTCGTCTTCGTCGTTTCGTTAGTGATCGTCGACACGATTCCGGACTTCATCGTCCGGCCCTACGTCTCTCGTGGCGATCTCCACGTCGGCCTCGTCATGTTCGCGTACATCATCGGCCCGCTTCTCTTCGGCTGGTATGGCATCTTCCTCGGGCCGATCGTGCTGGTCGTGCTCGTCCACTTCTTGCGGGTCGTCGTCCCCGCGTACGCCGACCGTTCGGGGCCCACTCCGGGGAGTGTCGACCCGGTGTATCTCGACGACCCGTGATCGCGGGGGCGGCCCGTAACCGTTAACCTTGCCGACCGAGCACCGTCGGTATGCCGACCGAACCGGAAACCGGCTACGACGCCTCACTCGGCCGGAAATTCATCTTCGTCACCGGCGGTGTCATGTCCGGACTGGGCAAGGGCATCACCGCCGCGAGCACCGGACGACTCCTCGCGAACGCCGGCTTCGACGTGACCGCGGTCAAGATCGACCCGTATCTCAACGTCGACGCCGGGACGATGAACCCCTACCAGCACGGCGAGGTGTACGTCCTCAAAGACGGCGCGGAGGTCGACCTGGATCTGGGCAACTACGAGCGATTCCTGGACATCGACATGACCGCCGAGCACAACGTGACCACGGGGAAAGTCTATCGCGAGGTCATCGACCGCGAGCGCGCGGGCGACTACCTCGGCCGGACGGTCCAGATCATCCCACACGTCACCGACGACATCAAACGCCGGATTCGCGAGGTCGCGGACGGCCACGACGTCTGCATCATCGAAGTCGGGGGGACCGTGGGTGACATCGAGGGGATGCAGTATCTCGAAGCGCTCCGGCAGTTCGCCCACGAGGAAGACGACGCCGACATCCTCCATACCCACGTCACGCTCGTCCCGTACTCGAAAAACGGCGAACAGAAGACCAAGCCGACTCAGCACAGCGTCAAGGAACTCCGCTCGATCGGCCTCCAGCCCGACATCCTCGTCGGGCGGTGTGAGGACCACCTGGCGGAGAAGACCCGCGAGAAGATCGCGCTGTTCTGTGACGTGCCCACCGAGGCGGTGTTCTCGAACCCCGACGTCCCGGACATCTATCGCGTCCCGCTGGTCGTCGAAGACGAGGGCCTCGATCGGTACGTCATGGACGAACTCGATCTGACCGACGAAGCACTCCCGCGTGAGGATCGGGACAACCACTGGCGCGATCTCGTCACGCGCGAGCGCACCGACGAGGTGTGTATCGCGCTCGTCGGGAAGTACGGCCTCGAAGACGCGTATCTCTCTATTCACGAGTCGCTCAAACACGCCGGCCTCGACGCCGCGACGGAGGTCGAGACCACCTGGATCCACTCCGAGGAACTGGTCGACGGCGTCGGTGACGCCTTCGAGGGGATCGACGGCATCGTCGTGCCCGGTGGGTTCGGCTCGCGCGGCACGGAAGGCAAGATCGCCGCGATTCGGTACGCCCGCGAGAACGACGTGCCCTTCCTCGGCCTCTGTCTGGGCTTTCAGATGGCCGTCGTCGAGTTCGCGCGCAACGTCCTCGATCTCGACGGCGCACACTCCGCGGAGATGGTCGAGAACACGGCCCACCCCGTGATCGACCTGCTGCCCGAACAGGAAGACGTCGACGACATGGGCGCGACGATGCGGTTGGGCGCTCACGAGACCCAGATCGAAGCGGGGACGCTCGCCCACGCGCTGTACGATTCGACGACCTGTACCGAACGACATCGCCACCGCTACGAGGTCAACCCCGAGTACATCCCCGACCTCGAAGCAGCGGGCCTGACGTTCTCGGGCGAGTCCGGCCGTCGGATGGAGATCCTCGAAATCGACGACCACCCCTACTTCCTGGGGACGCAGTTCCACCCCGAGTTCCGCTCGCGCCCCGGTCGTGCCTCGCCACCCTTCGTCGGCTTCCTGGAGGCAGTCCAGGGCGCGACGCGCGTCCCACCCGCCGAATCGAGCGACTGAACGGTCGACGAGTGACGGTGTGTCCGGACCGACCACTCGACGCGAGCGTCGTGTGAGCGCGACTCGCGGAAGGCCTATCCCTGCCGGGCCCCCCGCTATTGTTGCAATGGCGACTGGAACTGTGGATTTCTTCCACGACACTGGCGGTTACGGATTTATCGAAACCGAGGACGCAGACGACGACGTATTCTTCCACATGGAGGACGTTGGCGGCCCGGATCTCGAAGAAGGACAGGACCTCGAATTCGACATCGAAGACTCACCGAAAGGCCCGCGTGCGGCGCAGGTCGTTCGCAACTGATCGGCTGATCTCTCAGCACGACTGAGCACCACCGATTTTTTCGGACCCCCACCCGTCGAGCGATCGCTATCGCTCGGTCTCGACCAGATCGTACGTCTCGCCCAGGTCGCGCTCCACGGCGGCCTCGTAGACGACGCGTGCCGCGGCGACGTCCTGGATCGCCAGCCCCGTCGAGTCGAAGACGGTGACGCCGTCGCTGGCCCGCCGCCCCGGCCGATCGCCCGCGACGATCGCCCCCAGCGTCTCTGTGATATCGGAGTCGTCGAGCCGACCGTTCGCGAGCGGGACGTTCACCTCTCCCGAGTGGCGACACTGCTCGACGTCGTCGACGACGATCCGCGCGTCGGCAAGGATCGCGTCGCTGATCTCGTGTTTCCCGGTGGCGTCGGCCCCGATCGCGTTGATGTGCGTCTCCTCCCCAGCGGTGTGGACGATCGGCTCTGCGACGGGCGTGAGCGTCGAGACGATATCACAGCGGGCGGCGTCCGCGACGGTCTCGACCGAGACCTCGGCCCGATCGGCGTGACGGCTGGCGAACTCCGCGGCGGCAGTGCGATCTTCGTCCGCGACGACGACGCGATCGATCTCTCTGACGGTGCGGATCGCCTCGAACTGGGCGTCGGTCTGTGCGCCCGCGCCGATCACGCCGAGCGTGCTCGCGTCATCGCGAGCGAGGTGATCGGTCGCGACCGCGGCCGCCGCGCCCGTTCGCAGGCGCGTGATCAGCGTGCCGTCCATGACCGCGAGCGGCCGCCCCGTCGAGGGGTCGTTGTAGACGATCGTTCCCATCACCGTCGGGAGTCCCGACCGGCGATTGCCGGGGTGGACGTTCACCCACTTCAGCGCCGCCGCCTCGCCGGATTCGTCGGCGACGTACCCCGGCATCGACCGGAAGTCGCCGCCGTGGTTCGGCAGATCGATGTAGGATTTCGGCGGCATCTGACAGTCGCCCCGGGCCGCCGCCGCGAACGCGCTCTCGACGGCGGTGACGATCGCTCCCGGATCGGCGACCTGTCGGACGATCTCGGGCCCGATCAAGCGTACCATGCGGGCCGTTCGACTGACCCCACAATAAAACGCCGGCCCGTCAGCGGTCCGATCGGCCGACGGTCGCGATCGCCTCCCGACCCAACTCGGCGACGTCGGCGGCCAGATCCGCCTCGCGGAGGTCCGACGGGTCGAACCACTCCCAGTCGTCGGCCGGGACCTCGTCGGGCCCCGGATCGAGGTCACGGGACGGGATCGACCCGTAGTAGACGTGATCGACGTGCTGGTGGCCGACCTCGCCGTCACAGACGTCGATGTCCTCGATGAGGAGGTGCTCGGCCCGAGGGAGACTCCGCGCGGTGGCACTCTCGATGTCGCCCGGTTCGGCGTTCAGATCGACCGCGACTCCGAGTTCCTCGCGCACCTCTCGGATCGCCGCTTCGTGGGGCGTCTCGCCGCGATCGATGTGGCCACCGGGCGGGAGCCACATGTCGAGTGTGGGGTGGTGATGCAACGCCGTCGCGCCCTCGTGAACGACGTAGACCGTCGCGACGAAGTGCCGTGTCCGTTCCATTACAGTCCCTCCACGCGCCGGAGCGCGCTGGCGACGGTCGCCGGTGCGGCGTCTGGCCCGTCGCTGACCCGGTGACTCGGAACGACGATCGGGACGGGGTTGTCTCGAAGGGCCGACGCGACGGTTCGAGCGGCGTCGTCGGCATCGGGGTCGAGATCGGCCGTCATCCGTGCGAGTTGGGCCAGACTGACCGTCTCACCCCGGGGCACCGATCGCAGCGCGTCGAGGACGCGCCGGCGGTCGGTCGGCATCGTCAGCGCCACCTCGACGTCACGCAAATCGTCGTCTTCGCCCCCGAGCACGGCCTCGATCCGGTCGAGTAGTGGGTGTTCGGACCCATCGCGGTCGCCCGCGGTGTCCGGAAACGTCACCGACAACAGACGGCCGTCGGCGACGCCGATCTCGATCTCGCGGTCCAGATACGGCGTGTCGCGCCCGAAAACACCCGTGCGTTCGTCCATGGCCGATCCTCGGCCCGCGGGACCGTCAACGTGGCGTCGTCACGCCAGCGTGTAGCGCTCGAAGCGGCGGGCCGCCACGGCGAGACTCGCCACGCCGCAGACGGCGAGCAGCGTGATCGACGCGACGAGCCCAGTGATCGCTACTGGGGTGACCGACACGCCGATCAGGTCCGCCAGGGGCCCCGCCGCGTACGTCCCCACGAGACCGGGCGCGAGCACGACGCCCGCGACCAGCAGGTAGCCCGCGAACGCCCACCCGCTCGGAACGACCACTTCGGTGCCACTGACCTCGTTGGTCTCGAATTTGGGAAGGTACGCGCCGATCCCGGTCGCGATCGCCGGGAGCGCGAGCGCGCTCGCGACCGCGAGTGCGCCACCCGTCGCGAGGACGAGCGGGGCCGTTCCGAGCGCGATTCCGAGGACTCCGACGAAGATGACGGTGAGCACGACGCCTGGCAACGCGCCCGCGAGCGCCAACCCGGTTACGAACGCCGTCCCCGACGGCGCGGCGATCAAGACGACGGGCAACACGTCGCCTTCACCGCCCAGTGGGTTGAGCGAGAACGCCGCGCCCGCGCCGACCGCGGTCGCCAGCCCCGCGCTGACCGCGAGCGTCGGGGGGATCGGATCGCCCGCGAACGCCGGCGTGATCTGGTAAATCAAAAAGAAGTACGGAAAGATCGCGAACTGCACGATGAACGGCGATCGGAGCGCGCGCAGCCAGGATTTGCGCGCGACGGCCGCGCCCGACGGCGGAAGCACGCTCGGCAGCAGCCAGTCGGTCCAGCGCGCACTCGACGCGCTCGCCTCGATTTGGACGCTGTCGAGATACCAGGTCCGCCCGGTCGCTTCGACCGTCGCCAGCGGGCCGGTGAGCATCGCGACGCCGAGCACGCCCGCCCCGACGAGACCGCGCAGCGGGTCTGCGGGCAGGCCAGGGACCACCAGGCCGACCAGGTCGGGCCACCAGCCCAGCGGTGTCTGGGCGGCGAGTGCGGCGGCCTGGCTCTGCCCGCCGGGCGCGTTGATGAAGCCGATCCACAGCGTCAGGCCGACCAGCGTCGTCGCGATTCCGAGGATCGACCGGTGTCGCGAGACGAACCGCGAGCGCGCCAGGACGTATCGGGCGGCCTGGCCGAGCGCGTACGCCCACGCGACGGTGGCGATCGTGAGCGCCAACACGGAGAGGCCGACCGCGCTCGCAGCGAGCAGCCCAGACACGACCGCCCCGGCGATCGACGGGCGCGTCGAGGCGACGCCCGCGCCGACCCCGATCGCGCCTGCGAGACCGATCACGCCCAGCGATGCGATCACACGCCCGGTCTCAGCGAGCACGACGCCCAGCGTGACCGTCCGGTGGTCGGTCGCGGTCAGGAGTCCGTCCAGCCCGTCGGGTTCGCCGGTCTTCTTGATCGCGCGCTGGAAGACGACGAAGGCGATAAAGCCGACCAGTCCGGCGGGCGCAGCGGCGAACGCGATCTGCCCGAACTCGGAGGGATCGGGGCCAGCGAGGTTCGCGGCGAGGAAAAAGCCTCCACCACCCGCGATCAGGCCGTAAAACAGCCCGAAGAGGAGGCCGCCGACGATCAACAGGACGCCGCGTGCGCTGTCGCGCAGTTGCCGCCAGGACCGTCTGAGTTCGGTGAGCGCGACGAGCGCGATGCCGTGTCGCGTCATCGGTCGGGCCCGCCGGTCACTTCGAGGAACACGTCTTCGAGCGTGCCCGCGCCGTCGCCTTCGACGCGGGCGATCAACTCGGCGGGCGACCCGTCGGCGACGAGTTCGCCGTCGTAGAGCACGCCCACGCGATCCGCGAGTTCCTCGACCACGCTCAGAATGTGCGTCGAGAGCACGACCGTCGTCTCGGCGTCAGCGATCTCACCGATCACCTCACGCACCGCCCGGGCGGCCCGTGGGTCGAGCCCGCTCGTGGGTTCGTCCAGAAAGAGCACGTCGGGGTCGTGCATCAGCGCCTGGATCAGACTCGTCTTCTGGGCCATCCCTTTCGAGTAGGTCTCGATGCGGTCGTCGGCGGCGTCGACCAGATCGAACCGGTCGAGCAACTCCGCGATCCGATCGTCCAGATCGGCCTCGCGGAGGCCCGCGACGTACGCGAGTTGCTCGCGAGCGGTCAACTCCTCGTACAGCGGCGGTGACTCGGGCAGGTAGCCGATGTGCTCGACGACTGCCGAGCGGTCGTCGATCGGCGTGCCCGCGATGGCGGCGGTGCCAGCCGTCGGCGTCGTCAGCGTCGTCAACATGCCCATCGTCGTGGTCTTGCCCGCGCCGTTCGGCCCGAGCAGCCCGAACACCGTCCCGCGCTCGACGCGCAGATCGAGGCCCTCGACGGCGACCGTGCCGTCGTAGACCTTTCGGAGCCCCTCGGTCTCGATGACGGGATCGTCCATGCGCTGGCTGGGACCGGCGGCCTCAAAAACGGTGGGTCACAGTCCGCCGACGGCGACCCACAATCCGGCGATCGCGGCGGTGCCGAACAATGTGCTCGCGACCGCGGCGTGACGAAGCCGATCGGCGTCGGGCGAACAGACGACCGCGCCGTGGCCGCTCTCGGGGTCGCCGGACTTGCACTCGGGCAGCATGTCGATGGCGACGTGGGTGAACACGCCCGTCGAGAGCCCGAAGAAGGCGGCCTGGACGCCGCCGCTCAGCGGCGGGACGAGTAAGGATGCGGGGATCGCCGCGAGCGCGACCGCCGCGGCGGGCACCACCAGTTGAATCGACGACTGGCCGCGATCGATGACCGCGGACGCGCCGGTGAATCCGGCGGGGAACTTGTGGGCGACGACGCCGAATCCGAACAGGGCGGTCAGCCCGGGCAGCGACCCGTAGAGGACGCCCATCATCGCCCCGGCGGCGACGGCGTGCAGCGTCAACTCGCCGGTGACCAGATCGATCGGCCAGTCGCGATGGGTCGCGTGATGGCCGATTTCGTGGGCGGCGTAGCCGACGAGATAGCCAACGGCGATCGCGAACCCGCCGATCTCGGCGTGCTGGCCGATCGCCTTCGGTGCGAGCAGTGCCATCGCACTCGCGAGCATCGCCCCACTCGATAGCCCGTACGCCCAGACAGTCCGTGTCGGTGACCCGAAGTCGCCGGCGACCCGCAGCGCGACGCCGGCCGCCATCGCGACGAACGCGAAGAGTGTGACGCCGACCAGCGTCGTCCGATCGTTGAGGAGGCCGACGCCGAGGACGGCGACCAGCGCGATCGTCGTGCCGATACCGATGACGAACGGCTGGCGGGACGGAGACGTCATATCGAGGACTCGTGAGAGCGATACAGGAAGGTTTCGAAAGGGCGTCGGTCACTACCGGTCGTCCGAGGAGCGGACGCCGAGTCGGCTCAGCACACGACGGGAACGCGTTGCGATCGCTCGCGAGAGGTCGGCCAGGCGCGATCGGAGGCCACCCGGCGGCGAGTCCTCGGGCGCGGCGGGCACGGCGCTCACGCGGTCGAAGACCGTCCGTGGATCGCCGTGTCGAGACCACGAGAGTCGAGTCTTCGCGACGACCCACAGGCGTCTGGGCATCGAGAGTGTGGGCCGAGAACTGACGACGTCACACGACTGGGCGCGGATCAGGCGGTGGTGTTCGGCGTACAGCACGGCGGCGGCCAGGACCGCGAACTGGCAATCGTCGGGCAAGTTTGCGATCCCGTCGACGCCGTGGCGATAGCGCCGTTCGGTCCGCCGGAGTTCCGAGCGGATCACGGCGCGCAACGCCGGCGAATCCGCCAGTCGCCGCACGTCGTCGGGGGTGAGTCCCTCCGCGGCGAGTGCGGATTCCGGCAGGTAGACCCGATCGAAGTCCACGACGTCCTCGCGGACATCACGCAGGAAGTTGGTCAACTGAAAGGCCTCAGCGAGCGCGCGGGCGTGATCGAGGGTCTCGGGGTCGTCACGGTCCATCACTGCACACATCATGTTTCCGACGGCGACCGCCGACCCACGGAGATACTCGTCGAGCGCGTCGTAATCTGCGAAATCGCTCGGGTCGACGTCGCGTGCCATCGCGTCGAAAAACGCCTCGATGTCTCTTTCGGTGAACCCGTGGCGGTCGGACAGGTCCCCGAACGCGTCGAGCACCGGCGATTCGGGCGGCCGGTCGCCGTGGGCCGCCGCGCGCATCTTTGCGAGGCGTTCGCGTCGGATCTCGGGGGCCGGCGGGTCTGGATCGTCGACGATTTCGTCGGCCTCGCGGAAGAACGCATACAGGACGTAGGTCGGCACTCGCACTCGCTCGGGGAGGAATCGCGTCGCGACGTGGAAGGTCACCCCTGTCTCTCGCTGGATCGATCGGCTCACGTCGATCGCGTCGTCGGATGCCCGATCGGAGAGGACCTCGTCCACCATCGTGTGGGGCATATCACGCCCTCCCTCAAAACCCTAGGCACGCGATCGCCACGTCACGTCGATCGGCCGCCCGCACGCACACTGGTCGGCCCCGCGCTCGACGGCGAGCGTGGCCGCAAAGCCGTCGCGTTCGATCCACGGTCGATCGCAGTCCGGACACCGAGTGTCGCTGGCAGGATGGCCGGGAACGTTCCCCACGTACACGTACTCCAGGCCGGCCTCGCGTGCGATCGCGGCCGCTCGATCCAGCGTCTCGACGGGCGTCGAGGGGTGATCGCTCATCTCGTGGGCGCCGTGGAATCGCGAGAAATGCACGGGCGTCGACGGGCCCATCGCGTCGCGGACCCACTCGACGAACGCCCGCAGTTCGTCCGCCGAATCGTTCACGTCGGGGATCGTCAGATATGTCAGCTCGACGTGGACGCCCGCCGCAGCCAACCGCTCGGCCCCCTCGCGACTCGGTGCGGCTTGCGCGCCCACGTACGCGCGATGGTCGTGTTCGTCCATGCCCTTGATGTCGACGTTGGCGGCGTCGAGGTACGGCCCGACCGCGGCGACGAACTCTTCGGTGAAATAGCCGTTCGAGACGATGGCGGTGAGCAGGCCCGCCTCCTGGGCCAGTCGTGCGGTATCACGGACGTACTCGGCGTAGATCGTCGGTTCGTTGTACGTCCACGCGACGGCCTCACAGTCCTGTTCGCGGGCGGCCTGGACTGCCTCCTCGGGCGAGACCGATCGGAGTGAGACCTCCTCGGGGTCGGCGTGAGCGATGTGGTGGTTTTGACAGAATTTGCATGCGAAGTTACAGGACGCGCCGCCGAAGCTCAGAATCCGGCTCCCGGGCGCGACGTGGTACAGGGGCTTTTTCTCGATCGGATCGGGCGTCCCTGGCGGTCCGACCGGACTGTCGTGGACCAGTCCGTAGGTGTCCAGATACAGCGTTCCGTCGTGGTTGGTGCGGACCGAACAGATGCCGGTCTGGCCGGGGTCGAGCGTACATCGATGAGCGCACGCGGTGCAGGTGACCCGATCGCCGTCGGCGTCCTCGCTCAGGGTCGCTGGCTGACCACCGGCCGGATCGTCGGTCGCCATACGCTCGATAGGTGCTCAGAGACCAAATAGCCGTGTGAGACTCGTCCCGACCCAGACCCACTCAGGCGATGTCGCGGCTGGTGTCGATCGCGACTTCCTCTGCGAGGTTGAGTTTGATGATGTCCGTCGGGGCCCGCCCACCGCGGAACTTGGGGATAGCGAGACGGTTCTCGATGTCGTCACCGTCGACGGTCGTATCGAACTGGAAGATCACGTCTGCGAAGTGCTCGGTGCTGTCCCGGAGCGGTGGGACCTGCCGGCCGTCGAGACAGTGCAGGATGGCGAGACTCCCCGTATTGAAGATGTGGTTCTGGAGGTCGTTCATGAAACTCCGGAACCGCGACGGCGGTTCCTGTGCTTCGAGGACGTCCAGCGGGTCGATGATCAGATTCGACGCTTCGGGCAGTGCACTCACGAGTTTGCCGGCGTTGTCGAGCGGGGCCTCCCCCGAGACGTGTCGAATCGTCGGCTCGCCGGTCTCGGCGGGCGTGTACTCGATCGCGTCCCTGACCGCCTCCTCGGAGCGATCCAGCGACAGATACAGCGTCCCACGCACGGCTGTCAGTTCGTATAGAAATAGCTCTGCCTGGCTGGCCGGCGTCGCGTTGACCACGACGATGCTGCCGGCCGGAATACCGCCCCCGAGTTTTCGATCGAGGACGTCGACGCCCGTTCGCAGCCGATCTTTCATTCTTTGCTGTCCCTAGGGATCGTTATTGATTAAAGATTCCGGCCAGTTACGCCTCTCAAGAAATTGGAAAATTGATCGAGGTCGTCGAGATTTCCTTCCAAAGAGGCTTCGATTCGACGTCGTGCCCAGATCGGGACTTTCAAGGTCGTTTGCGGCGGGCTATTCACCGATGCGCCACGAGGACATCATCAGCGCCAAACAGCTCTCTCGGGCGGACATCGAGGGGGTTCTCGACCGGGCGGCCGAGATCGCGGCCGATCCCGCAGCGGTGGCCGACCGCCACGCGAACGCCCTGTTGGGCCTCTGCTTTTTCGAGCCCAGCACGCGCACGAAGATGAGTTTCGCGGCCGCGATCAAGCGACTCGGGGGCGACGTCGTCGACATGGGGACGGTCGAATCCTCCAGCGTCAAGAAAGGCGAGAGTCTCGCGGACACGGTCCGCGTGGTCGAAGGCTACGCCGACGCACTCGTCTTGCGCCATCCGATGGAGGGGTCGGCCCAGATGGCCAGCGAGTTCGTCGACGTGCCGTTGATCAACGCGGGTGACGGCGCGGGCCAACATCCCACCCAGACGTTGCTCGACCTGTATACGATTCGCGAGGCGGCGGGCCTGGACGACGTCTCGATCGGGATCGTCGGAGATCTCAAGTACGGGCGCACGGTCCACTCGCTCGCCCACGCGCTCACCAACTTCGACGCGACCCAGCATTTCGTCAGTCCAGAGAGCCTGCAACTGCCCCGGAAGGTCAGATACGACCTCCACGAGGCGGGCGCGACGATCCGCGAACACACCGATCTCGACGCGATCGTTCCCGAGGTCGACGTGCTCTATATGACCCGGATTCAAGAGGAGCGATTTCCCGACGAGAGTGAGTACCGCGAGGTGGCCGGTGAGTACCGGATCGACACCACGACGCTGGCCGCGGCGGCCGACGACCTCACGGTGATGCATCCGCTGCCACGCGTCGACGAGATCGCCCCCGAGATCGACGACACCGATCACGCGGCGTACTTCGAACAGGCCCACAACGGCGTCCCGGTGCGGATGGCGCTGCTCGACCTCCTCCTGGAGGCCCAGTCATGAGCGATCAGCAACTCCGTGTCTCGAAGATCGAAGACGGCACCGTCATCGACCACATCACCGGTGGACAGGCGTTGAACGTCCTCACGATCCTGGAGATCACGGGCCGCGCGGGCGTCCCCGTCAGCGTCGTGATGCACGTTCCGAGCGACCACCTCTCCACCAAGGACATCGTGAAAATCGAGGGTCGGGAGTTGAGTGAAGCCGAAGTCGACGTGCTCAGTCTGATCGCGCCATCCGCGACGATCAACATCATCCGCGACTACGAGGTCGTCGACAAGCGACGCGTCACCCGCCCCGATCGCGTGATTGGCGTCCTCCACTGCCCGAACCCCAACTGCATCTCCACGAAGGACGAACCTGTCGAGTCGAACTTCGAAGTGCTCGACGACGCCGTCCGGTGTGCGTACTGCGATACGATCGTCCGAGACGACATCGCCGCCCTGATCGACGACGCGTGAGCGGGCCACGCCGACCGCCAGCGCACTTTTTGGGCTGACCCGCGTAGGAGAGGGGGTGACTCGCCACCCGACGACCGTCGACGACGGCACGATCTACGTCGGGGAGGGCGACGACCGGCTTCCGGTCGGTGATCTCGACCGCGTGATCGAAGCGGTCGGTGGGTTCTCCTGGACGATTCGGTACACCGACGCCGAGCGCGAGCGCCACCCCGGGATGGCGACCGACGACGCCGGCCTGACCGTCGACGTCGTCGACGTCATGCACGCGATGACTCATAGCGAGCGGTTTCGCGAGACGCTCGCGGCTCACCCGGTGGACCTCCCGGAGACAGCCCCACCGTCGTCGATCGCACCGCGAACGGGGCTGTTCGTCGGGAAACTGTTGGAGAACCTCGAAAACGGGATGCGGTGACTCGCCGCGGCGGCGGGCGGCTCAGACTTCCGCGAGGTCGAGATCGACCGCCGTGTGATCGAGCACGAGAACGACGATCGCGCCGACGAGAGCACTCCCGAGAAACGCCGTCACCGACGTCGTCGACACCGAGACGGCCTCACGTCCGAGCAGTTCAGCGATCGGCGCTCTGAGCGCGCCGACGACCAGGCCGATCAAAAAGAATAGCGTCGCCCGACGCGCTCGCAACAGTGCCCACTGGATCACGCGTGAAATCGTCGCGAGCCCCGTCAGGCCCCCGAGAATGAAGACGGAGGCGACGACGATCTGGTCGAACGGGAGGCTCGCACCGTCGAGGACGGCGCTCGCCAGGCCGTCCATGACGGATTTGAGCGTCTCGACCATGCGCTCGTACTGTCCGAGAATCACGAGGAGTAGCGATCCCGAGACGCCGGGGAGAATCATCGCGCTGACGGAGACTGCGCCCGCGACGAAGACGACGAGGAGTCCATCCCCCGAGAGCGGTGTCGACCGCCCCGAGAGTACCGCCGCGATCACGACGCCGACGAGCCCCATCGCGATCTCACGACCGGACTCCGGCGGGAGGCTTCGCAACAGAACGACCGCGGAGGCGGCGATCAGTCCGAAAAAGACGCCGTACAGCACGACGGGCGCGTTGGCGTTCGCGAAGTGGACGGCCCGCGTCACGAGCACGACCGCCGTGGCGACACCGGTGCCGAGAGCGATCAGAAAGCCCGCGTCGACAGTCATCAGCAGTCGGCGGGCGCGATCGATCGAGAACCCTTCACCGACGGGGATCAGCGATCGAACGCCGGTGAGAAATCGCTGTGGCGTGATCGCCGTGATCGCGCCGATGAGTCGCTCGTAGACGCCCGCGATCAGTGCGATCGTGCCGCCGGAGACGCCCGGGACGGCGTCGGCGGTCCCCATAAACAGCCCCACGACCGCCGCGCGAAGCAGGCTCACCGGGTCGAGCCAGTCCTCGCGATCGACGCGCGACTCCGCCGTTCCGTCTGACATGCATTGTGATTGGACGATCGCGGGCAAGTCGCTTCCGAAGCGTGACGGCAGCCTCAAGAGTCGTCCGCCCGTCCGAGGTGGCGTGTCGACGATCGATCTCGCCTGTGACCTCGTCGCAATTCCGAGCCACTCGACCGACGCGCGCGACGAACGGGCCGCCGGCGACGCTGTCGAAGCCTGGCTCCGCGAGCACACTGCGGCCACCGTCGAACGCGACGACGCGCCACGCGGCGGGAACGTGATCGCTCGCGCGGGGCCGTCCGGCGATCCCGATCTCGCCTTCGTGGGTCATCACGACGTGGTCGACCCGGCCGACGACCACTGGGCCGCGGATCGATTCCGGGTCGAGCGCCGCGATGGCCGCCTCTACGGGCGCGGGACCGCCGACATGAAAGGCTCGCTCGCTGCCGCGATGACGGCGTTCGCGGCGGTGGCCGACGACGCCACACGACCGGTCGCGTTCGTCTCGTTCACCGGCGAGGAATCTGGGGGCATCGGCTGTCGGTGGGCGATCGACCACGGATTCAGTCCAGAGCGCGCGGTCGTGCTCGAAGGCTCGACGGGGTACGGAAAAGAGGAGGCCCCTAGTGACGGGCCCCCTGGCATCGACGTCGCAGTCGCCCACAAGGGCCGCCGGGCGCTCACCGTCGAGGCCAGCGGAACCGCCGCTCACGCCAGCGTCGGCCACGACGCGGACAACGCGATCTATCACGCCATCGATGCGATCGACCGGTTGCGATCGGTCGATCCGCCCAGCCGCCAGATCGCCGGGCAGCGCGTCGACGGATCGGTCGCTGTCACCGAAATCGCGGGCGGAGACGCGTGGAACGTCGTCCCCGAGACCTGTACGGTCACCGTCGACGAGCGGACGATCCCCGGCGGACGGATCGACCTCGCGATGTTCGACGCCGTCGACGTGACGGTCGATCAGGATCTCCCGCCGATGGTCTGTGCCGACGAGTCGTTCGTCGAGCGTGCGGTCGCCGCCGCGAGTCGGGACCGCGATGCGCGTCGGATCGTCAAACCGCACGCGACCGATGCCGGGTGGCTGGCCGACCGTGCCGGGACGGACTGTCTGGTGATCGGGGCCGCCGAACCCGGCGAGGCCCACACCGACGACGAATCCGTCTCGATCGCCGCGATCGAACGCTGTCGGGAGATCTACGAGCGCCTCGTGCGTGATCTGGTGGTCTGAGGAGGCTGGCGTCGGTCGGCGCTACATATAGGCGGCGTCCCACCGGGTCGGCTTCCGGGCGTTCCCGCAGTTCGCACACTCGATACGGCCCATCGCGTCCATCGCGTTCGCGAAACTCTCGCAGTTGCTACAGAAATAGCCGTACCGCTGATCGCGCGCTTCGTCACTGTAGACGACGAACAGTGGGGCGATCGACCCGGTCTCGGCGTCGTCACGGTCGACGTAGACGGTCTGGCCGTCGGTCTCGACGGATTCGATCCCGCTGGGTTCGTCGACGTAGACGTACTCGATGTGGCTCCGGCCGGCGATCTCGCGTTCCTGCTGGCCGACGCGCTGGAGGCCGAAGTCCTCGTAGAAGCCCGTCCCCTCGCTGTTGTCCGCGAGCACCTGCGCCCGGAGGCGCGTCGCGCCGAGCTCGTCGAGTCGGTCGCGCGTGCCCTCGAACAGTCGGGTGCCGACGCCCGATCCCCGATAGGCGGGATCGACGTGCACCCAGAGGATCGTCGCGTCGTGACTGGTGTCGACGTCCTCGTGTGCGCCGCGAGCCTCGACGTGGGATTCGGTGAGCGTACTCTCCGAGAAGCCCACGACCTGATCGTCGATTTCTGCGACGAGCAAGAGGCGATCGTCGGCGTCGAGCGTCTCGGTCAGTCGGGATTCGGCGTACCACTCCTCGATGGCGTCGGTGATCGCCTGGGGACTCAGCGAATACGACGCCTGGATCGATCGGCGCGCGACGTCACGGATCGCCGGTCGGTCGGCCGGTTCTGCGGGTCGGCAGTTCATACGTGGGCCTCGTGGGCATGGCGCATAAAGGCTGTCACGCCGGCAGGTCCCCTGGAGGGACTGGGTGGGACCTCGCCACTCAACGGATCAGCGGTCGACCCATCGAGACTCGGAGAGCACTCGATCGGTGTGATCGCCCGATCCGATCGGAGGTCTCGATCAATGCGTTTACGATAGGGCCAGCAGACTCAGCATCCAATGATCGATCGCAAAACCCCACTGCACGTCCCGGTCGTCGTGAGCGTGTTCGTGGTCTACGTGGCGATCGGCCGGATCGTCGAGATTCCGATCTGGAGTCCGGCCGGGGCCGTCCTTGGCGCGGTGTTCAACATCGCTCTCTTCGGCGGCGTGTCCCACGCGGTGCTCGCCGCTCGGGGCCGGCCCGGCGACCTCTCGGTCCGCGCGCGGTGGCGGTACGTCCTGGCGCTGATCGCGTTCTTCGGCGCCCCGGTCGTCGTTGTCTCTCTGTTCGAGCGTGGCACGGCGGCGTGGATCGGTCCGGTCCTCGCCGGGTGGCTCCTTGTCGTGGTTGGCGGGTATTTCGCCGTGGAGATCCGCGCCGGCTACCGCGATTCGATCGATCAGTAGGATTCGTCTGCGTCGCCCATTCGGTCCGCATGTCGTCGAGGTCACGCTGGCGGTGCTCACGGCGCTCATCGAGAGCCGCCCGGAGCGTCTCGACTTTTTCGTCGCTCAGAACGCCCGCGAGGTCGAGGAGTGATCGATCGTCGGGGCAGTGATTGCTCATCGGCGTGTTCGAACAATCGACCACTGAACCACTAAGTACTTTCTCCGAGCCGGCATCCGACGGCTCGTCCCGCTACACGACCCGATTTGCCAGATCGCTCAGATCGTCGCCCGCGAGCACGCGTTCCACGTTCGGCGCGACGATGTCCGCGAGTCGATCGTAGTACGCGGGCGTGTGGCCCGCCACGTGCGCGCTGATCAGGACGTTCTCGAAGTCCCACAAGGGGTGCTCGGGCGGGAGCGGTTCGGGATCGGTCACGTCCAGGGCCGCGCCCGCGATGTGGTTGTCTCTGATCGCCGCGACGAGGTCGTCGGTGTCGACGACCGGGCCACGGGCGACGTTGACGAGCACCGCGTCGGTCGGCATGGTGAGGAAGGCGTCCGCGTCGATCAGGCCACGCGTCTCCTCGGTCAGCGGCGTCGCGAGCGCGACGTACTCCGATCCCGCGAGTGCGTCGTGGATCCGATCGAATCCGACGACCTCGTCGGTCGGTCCACCCTTTTCGGGCGAATACCGGACGCCGACGGTCTCGACGTCGAACGCCGCCAGCCGATCGGCGAGCGTCCGGCCGATCGCGCCGAGTCCGACGATGGCGACGCGACTGCCGGTGAACTCGCGAGCCTGATAGGAGCGCCACTCGTGGCGCTGCTGGCGACGCCGCGCGGTCAGGAACTTCCGGGTGAACGTGAGAAAGGCCCCGATCACGTGCTCGGCGATGTTCGGGCCGTGGACGCCCGACGCGTTCGTGACCGCAATGTCGCGGTCGGCCAGCGTCTCACGGGGAAGGTGGCCGGTGCCGGCGTACGTGCAGGCGAACAACTCGATCGCGTCCGCCGCGTCGAGCAGCGACTCGTCGATCGAAAACCCCGTCACGACTGGCGCGCTCTCGACGAGCGATCGGGCGTCGGCGGGCGTCTCGGCCCGCGCGATGCCGACGTGTGGGAGACGGTCGCGCAGTGCGTCGGCGTATCGTTCGGGTGCCATGCCGTGGGGTTTGCCGCGCAGGACGACCACGTCGGGGTCGGTCCGGGAACTGTGTGACGTCGGATCGTCGGCGCTCATACTCGGGCGGGGGTGGCCCGCCCCCAAAAGACTGCCGTCCGTCTCCTGACAGACTCCAGGTGTCGTAACCCTAAAGAGTCAGTCGTCCGTTTATAACCACAATGACTGACGCACACGCGACGTTGCGGAGGAGGTGGTGCTGTGGGTGTCGAAATCCGTGAGCGGCCCGTCACCGACGAGGAGTACGCGGCCATGGAGCAGTTCGTCTGGGAGTATCTCCGCGCGAGTGTCGAAAACGAAGAAGAAGGCGGACGGATGCGGTGGTACCCCTGGCACTCCGCGACCTACCGGTTCAACCACATCCGGAACGTGGTCGATCTCGCGGTCGAACTCGCCCGCGAGGAGGGCGCGAACCCCGACGTGGTTCGGGTCGCCGCACTGTTCCACGATATCGCGAAACTCGAAGCCGAACAGGACGAACACGCCGACGCAGGCGCACACGTCGCCCGGGAGTACCTGACGACACACGTGGACTACCCCCAGTCCTTTATCGATCAGGTGTGTTCGGCCATCGAGGACCACTCCTATCAGGGCCCCGTGACGGACCTGCCGCTGGAAGCGCAGTGTCTCATCGAGGCCGACGTGCTCGACAAGGTCGGCGCGAACGGCATGACGCTGCTCTTCCTCCGGATGGGCTACGAGGCCCGGACGCACATGGACAGCGCGGAGATGGTGAATCGCGTGCTCGAACGCGGCCAGGACGCCCAGGAGCGCATCGCGAGTGACGCCGCCGAGAGCGTCGCCCACCGCCGGATGAAACGCGTCCGGTGGTTCAAAGAGTGGCTCGAACTGGAGGTCGCTGGCATGGACGCCGAGGGACCGGCCCGGCCGAGTGACGACGCCGAACCCGGCGCCTAGAGCAGGAGGCCGCCGGCCTGGACGAGAAAGGCGACACCGAACCCGGCGAGCACGAGCGCGCTCCCGGCGGCGATCAGCGTCGCGAACCGCTCGATCCGACGGCCGAGTGCGACGAGGGCGGCCGGGAACGCGACGATCCAGACGGCGATGCCGGCGAACAACCCGACGATGAGGAGTGGGTCGCCCGTCCGGACGACAATTTGGCCAGCGAGACTCTCGTGAGCGACGCCGAGCACGTCGACGTCGCCCGGGTCGAGCAGTCCGACGCCGACGGTCAGCCAGAAGACGATCTGAAACGGGTTCGTCATCGCGAGGACGAACGCACGCCGGAACCCGCGAACGTCGCTGTCGTCCGTCTCGGCCGGTGCGATGCCCTCGACGGTCGTCCAGCCGGCGGTTCGGACCGCGTCGATGGCAAAGTAGCACATGAGGACGCCGCCGATCGCCAGCATGGCGCCCCGGAGCAGTGTCACGTCGCGGACGACGGCGACGACGCCGACGAGCGCGAGGCCCAGAAAGATGGCGTCGGCGGCCATCGCGCCCAGGCCGGCGATCACGCCCGATCGCATCCCGTTGCGGACGCTCTCCTCAGCGATGACGGCGTTCATCGGGCCCGGCGGGACCGCGAGCGCCAGGCCGAACACCGCGCCAGCGACTGTCGTCCAGAGTGCCGTCGCGAGAGCCATGACTCTCGAATCGCTGGCGAATTCTGAAAAGTCACGCGGTCGCACCGTCCGCGACCGTCACTGAAAGCCGATCGGTTGGACGCTCGAACTCTCGTCGCCACCCTGGCTCATCTCGCGGGCCAGCCGTTCGCGTGCCTCACCGATCTCTTCGGCCTGTTCGATCAGCGATTCGGTTTCGAGGCCGATCCCCGTGATCGGCACGATCGCCCGGTCCAGGAACTGACGCGCGGCCTCGGGGTCTGGGAACTGTGGGGTCGTCTCGACGATGATCCCGACCGCGTCGACCGACTGGCGGATCGCGGCGTAGAGCAGCGCGCCCGTCGGGCCGGTGATCGCACCGCTGTCGGCGGGGTCGTCCACGTCGAGATCGGTGAGAAACCCACTGGCGTCGCCGGTCGCGACACCGATGACCTGTCGGTCGTCGACGTCCTCCACACTGTCGATATCGTCGACGCTGTCGCCGTTTTCGACGCCTTTCCCACTCACGTACAGCGGGAGGATGTCTTCGTCGTCGAGGAACTGTGTCAGACACGCGGCGAAGTCCTCGGCGGTCGACGGCGAGACGGGGACGTCGCTCTGGAGGACGATCACGTCGCCCGATTCGTCGGCGTGAATGCGCACCGGGGCGCGCACGGTCGTCGTCTCGGTCCGGTAGGTCGCGACTTCGGGAAGCCCGTCGCAGTGGCAGGTCCCGACGTGGGCCAGATCGAGCGATTCGACGAGGTGATCGGCGGCGATCTTACCGACGAGGCCCTGTCCTGGAAGGCCGTCGATGAGAACGCCGCCAGAGAGGTCGATGCCGGCGTGAACGTCGACGTGTGCCATGTCAGGACGGACGCCGGTTCGGTGGTTAAATCCACGGGCCGGGATCACAAGGTGGCCGGTAAACCCATCCCGCTGGCCGACGAACCGCCGTCATGACCGTTCTCGTGACGGGCGCGACGGGCTTCGTCGGCGGCCGACTCGTCCCCGCGCTCGTCGATCACGGACTGGAGGTGCGTGCACTCACACGGGACGCGAGTGGCTACGACCCGCCCGATGGCGTGCGCGCCGTCGAGGGCGATCTGCTCGACCCCGACTCGCTCGACGGTGTGTTCGACGGTGTCGAGACCGCCTACTATCTGGTTCACTCGATGGGGTCGGGCCCGGAGTTCGCAGAGCGCGATCGTCGCGCCGCCGCGAACTTCGTGGCGGCAGCCGAAAGCGCCGGTGTCGAACGGATCGTCTATCTCGGTGGGCTCGGTGAGACCGGCGCAGAACTCTCCGAACACCTCCAGTCCCGCCGCGAGGTCGAATCCGTCCTGGCGAGCGGGACGCCCCGACTCACCACGCTCCGGGCGGCGATCGTCGTCGGTGCTGGCAGCGTCAGCT
Source organism: Halococcoides cellulosivorans (assembly GCF_003058365.1). Classification (NCBI taxonomy): domain Archaea; kingdom Methanobacteriati; phylum Methanobacteriota; class Halobacteria; order Halobacteriales; family Haloarculaceae; genus Halococcoides; species Halococcoides cellulosivorans. Next base: position 1,213,176 of record NZ_CP028858.1, read on the forward strand.
TTCGAATGATTCGCCAACTCGCCGGGCGACTGCCGATCATGATCACGCCGAAGTGGGTTCGGACGCCGTGTCAGCCCATCGCGATTTCGGACGTGATCGCGTACCTCGTCGGCGTGCTCGACGCGCCCGAGACGGCGGGTGAGACCTACGAGATCGGTGGGCCGGACGTGCTGACCTACCAGGCGATGATGGAGGCGGTCGCCAGTCAGCTGGGCCGCGATCCGATCATCGTTCCCGTGCCGGTGCTCTCGCCGTCGCTGTCGGCCTATTGGGTCGAGTTGGTCACCGACGTCGACGGTTCGGTCGCTCGACCGCTGATCCGTGGCGTCGAGAACCCCGTCGTCGTCACCGACGATCGCATCCGGTCGATCGTCGACGTGGATCTGACGCCGTTCGACGACGCCGTCGCGACCGCGCTGTCCGAAGCCGACGGGTCGGAGGACAGCGATGGCGGAGACTGACGACTGGGCGTATCTCAACATCGTCGGCGCACTTCCCGGCTGGACGCCCACTCCAATGCTCGCGCTCGCGATCCAGTTCGGCGGGTTCGGGGGCGTCGCGCTCGTCGTCGCTGCGGTCCTCGATCAGTGGACCGCTCTCCCCGCCGCACTCGTCGCGATCGGTGTCGCGACCGCCGGGAGTGGCCTGATGACCGTCGTGAGCGACCGCATTCGGCGTGCGGACCCACCGCCGGGCTATCGCGACCTCCTCTTCGGATCGAGTGTCGACGTGGTGATGGGTGTCGTCGCGTTCGTCGCCTTCCTCACGTACGTCCTCACCCGCGATCCGCCGGGCATCGTGGGCGCGGTCGTCGGCCCGGAGACGCCCGCACCCGTGGTCTTCCTGGCACTCCTGGTGATCTGGGACCTCTGTTATCGGATCGGCACGGCGTGGTGGGCCAGTGTCGTCGGGGCCTGGCGGTCGCTGGTGTACGCCGGGTCGTTCGATCGAGCGACGCGGCAAGCGTTCGTGGTCTGCGACCTGCTCGTCCTCGCGTTCGCGGGGATTCAACTCGCACTCGTGCCGTTCGCCTGGGGGACGCTCCTCGCGTGGCTGGTCGTCGGTCACGTCCTCGCCGTCGCTGTCGTCTCGGGTGGATCGATCGTCCGATTGCGGCTGGGCTGACCCAGCGGTCGAGGCCCTCTCGCCAGTCAGAGCGGGCAGTCCTCGGGAACGATGTCTGCGTGGAGCCGACTCACCACGCGCTCGGTCACCGTTTCGAGGTGGTCGACGTCTTCGCGATTGTAGCTCACGAGCGTCTCCAGGGCCCCGTCGTCGCCGCGCTGGAACTCCCGCCAGAGTCGCACGGCGTCCTCGCCCGAGAGGTCTGGCCGGTCGCGCTCGACGCCCAGGTCGCGCTCGATACGTTTGAGCCCGCCGGTCAGATCCAGGCGTCGACAGGGGTACATCACGTCGAGATGGGGCCGATCGAACAGGCCGTTCACCTCGAACGCCGATTCCAGGAAGGGAACGTCGAATCGCGCGCCGTTGAACGTCACCAGCATGTCGGCATCGCACACCACGTCTCGCAGACGGTCGGCCGTCAGATCTTGCCCGCGGACGAGCGTGGTCGTCTCGCCGCCGAGACGAACGCTGACGGTCGTCACGTCGTCGCGATACTGATCGAGCCCGGTCGTCTCGATGTCGAGAAACGCGGCGTTGTCCCTGAACGTCTCGTAGAGCCGCCAGCGGGCCTGACTGGGGAACTGCTCCGCGAAGAAGGTGGTGTCCCCCGCCGCGAGGCTCTCGCGGGCGTCGTCGATGTACGCCTGGATCCGGTCGGCGGTCGTCGATCCGACCGCACTGGGGTCGAAGGCGTCCCAGTGGGTGATCCCCGCCCGCCAGAGGTCTCGCTCGGTGGTCTCACCGACGCCGTAGACCGGAATGAAGCTCTCTTCGACGCGCACGACCAGCGGTCGGTCGTCGACCACCGTAAGTGTCGCGTTCGTCGATTCGATCGCGGTAGCCCGCGTGTAACGAAGGCGGTGGGCCGGTGAGAGACGTCCGTGGCTTCCAGAACATCGCGATCGACGCTCGGAACGCTGCTCGTCAACGCCATCGTCGGCCTCGCCATCCTGATCGTGGCGAACGCCGTCGGTCTCGGCGTTCAGATATCCGCCGTGACGCTGCTCGTCTGTGCGGTCTTCGGTGTCCCGGGGGCGATCCTCGTCCTCGCACTCGCGCTGTTCGACGTCGCGTTCGTCGCGACGCTCGTCCCGGTCGACATCCTGGCAGTACTGCTCTGACCCCCGGGATCGGTTCGTCCCCACGTCGCGTGCCGAACCGCTCTTGGTCGGGCCCGGCGTAACGCTCGCGTGGTCTCGATCAGCCAGGGCGACGGGGTCCGGATCGACGTCCCGGGCGCCCCGACGGTCGTCGTCGACGCCGCCGCCCCCGACGACGGTCTCCCGGTCTACACCCACGCCCACGGCGATCACCTCTACGATCGCGCGCCCGAGGCGGCGATCTGTTCGGATCTGACCCGCGACCTCGCGGGCGTCCGCCGCGACGGCGTGCCCGATCCACTCGATCACCCCGCGGTTTCGCTCGTGCCCTCGGGCCACGTTCCGGGATCGCGCGCCGTCCTCGTCGAAGGCGACCGGCGTGTGCTCCACACCGGCGACTGTGCGCTCCGCGATCGACTGTTCCTCGACGGGTTCGACCCCGTCGGAGCGGACGTGCTCGTCATCGAATCGACCTACGGGATCCCCGAATACAGCTTTCCAGACCCCAGCGAGACCGTCGCGGAGATGCTCACCTGGCTGTCGGAGACGCGTGACCGCCCGGTGATCCTCTTCGGATACGCCCTGGGGCGGGCCCAGCAACTCCAGGCGATCGTCGAGCGCTCCGATCGCGACCGTCTGTTCGTCTCCGACGCCATTCTGGATCTCAACGCCCCGATCGAGCGCGCGCTCGACCTGTCGTTCGGAGCCCGATCGATCGACGACCTCGACCGCATTGGGCCCGGCGACGCGCTCGTCCTCCCGAGTCAGGTCCGCTCGCTCGCGTTCGTCGAGAACCTGATAGAGGATACCGACGCGCTCACGGCCAGCGTCTCGGGGTGGGCCGTCGATGCATCGTTCAGATTCGCGACCGACTATGACGCGACCTTTGTCCTCTCCGATCACTGTGATTTCGAGGACCTGGTCGGCGTCGTCGAGCAGGTCGATCCCAGCGAGGTGTACACGATCCACGGGTCGACCGAGGCGCTGGCGAGCGAACTCACCGCGCGTGGCTATCGAGCGCAGGCGCTGAAGGCGAATCAGCACACCCTCGGTGAGTACTGACCGCAATCGCCGCGCTCGAACAGGCTTTAGGGGGGCGCCCGCGAGAAGCGAGTATGTCCGAGGACCTGCTCGCCGCCGTCGAGCGCGGTGAGATCGATCTGCACGAACTGGACGACCATACCGACGCCGAGACGGCTACGGAGATTCGTCGGGCCGCGATCGAGGCGGCGACCGACGCCGATCTGGAGACCGTCGGGGAGACGGCGATTCCCGCCGCCGACGCCGAGCCGAACATCGAGAACATGATCGGCGCGGCCCAGGTGCCGATGGGCGTCGCCGGGCCCGTCCCGATCGACGGCGAGTACGTCGACCGGTCGGTGCGCGTGCCGCTGGCGACCACGGAGGGCGCACTCGTCGCGTCGATCAACCGGGGGATGGCTGCGATCCGCGAGGCCGACGGCGCGATCGCGCGCATCGTCGACTCGGGGATCACGCGCGCACCGGTGTTCACCGTCGCAGACGTTTCGGAGGCCCAGCAGGTCGCGGACTGGGTGGCGGCGAACGCCGACCGCGTCGGCGCGGCCGCCGCCGAGACCGATCCGCACCTCGATTTCGTCGACCTCGAACCGTACGTCGTCGGGGACTCGGTGTTCGTTCGGATCCGCTACGACACCGGCGACGCGATGGGGATGAACATGGCGACGATCGGGTCGCGATCGGCCGCGGAACTGATCGAGTCCGAGACGCCCGCCGACCTCGTCGCGATGTCGGGGAACCTCTGTTCGGACAAAAAGCCCGCCGCGATCAACAGCGTCGAAGGCCGGGGCTACACCGTCGCCGCCGACGTCGAACTCGACGCCGAGGTCGTCGCTGACCGGTTCGGAACGACGCCCGCCGCGATCGCAGAGGTGAACACCCGCAAGAACCTGGTGGGGAGCGCGAAAGCCGGCGCGCTCGGGTTCAACGCCCACGCGGCGAACGTGATCGGCGCGGCCTTCCTCGCGCTCGGCCAGGACGAAGCCCAGGTCGTCGAGGGCTCGAACACCATCACGACCGTCGAAGAGCGCGACGGATCGCTTTACGTCAGTGTGACGCTGGCCTCTCTGGAGGTCGGCACCGTCGGCGGCGGGACAGGCCTGCCCACCCAGCGAGAGGCGCTCTCGGTCATGGACCTCGCGGGCGGGGGCGACCCGCCGGGGACGAACGGCGCGGCGCTCGCGGAGATCATCGCGACGGCGACGCTCGCGGGCGAACTCTCCTTGCTCGGTGCGCTCGCCGGGCGACACCTCACGAGCGCGCACGAAGAACACGGTCGGTGATCGATCGCAGGCAGCGATCGATCGGTGACTGATTGACCCGATCGATGATCGAACGGTCCGATCGGTGTCCAATCGTCGTCCGACCGGTGACGAATCGATCCGATCGCCGGAGAGAGGCCCAATCGCGGCCTGTCGACACCTCACACAGGGGCCCCCCGATCGGGGAGTTTATCCCCCGTGGTAGTCCACCGAAGGTATGGGATTTGGCAGCTACGACGAATCCGAACAACAGGATCAGAACGTCGATACCGACGATAGTGACGGCGTGACCGTTCACGAGCACGATCACGACGGCGAAATCTCGACGGAAGCCTCGGCGTCGACCGAGGAACTCGTGGCTGGCCTGCAGGACATGTCGTCCGACGACGACTGAATCGGACTCCGATCGAGTGACGATTTCTCGCGATCGAAATTCTCCGATGAGACCACCGGCCGTTTCGTGGTCGAAAAGGGTCCTTTGGCGACGCCGACTCGACGCCCGCCGTGCTACGCCGACTCGACCGCGTCGAGGGCCGTCTCGCTGTCGAGCGTCTCGGAGGTGACCGCCGTCGCATCGGGGCCGAGCAGATCGGTCTCGACGACGAGGTGCTTGCTGAACGAGTCGAGGACGATCGAGTGCTGGTGGCCGTCGACGGTCACGACGGCGACCAGGACGAACTCGACGGTCGAGGTCTCGTCGTTGGAGACGTGACTGGCCCACCAGTCGTCGACGGTCTGTGTGTCGATCGATGGCTTGAGGACGACCCGTTCGCTCCCGGGCGTCGCGGTCGCGCCGTCCACTCGGTCGACGCCCATCGTCACGTCGTTCGCGCGCATCGCGAACTCGAAGTGGTCGATTTCGATCTCTCGATCGGCAGCCATCGACATCGCGAATCGGACGACGGTCTCCTCGTCTGTGGCGTCACCCCACCGGACCGACTGATGGGTCAAGCGGAGTTCGTCGTCACCGACGCGGACGGTGTCGTCGTCGAGGCCGTCACCCGGAAGGAGCGACGTGCGGAACGCACGCGACTGTTCGGGCAACGACTGCGTGAAACCGGGAAACTCCAGGCGCGGGGCGATCGTGAGCGACGAGCCCTGGCCGTGACTGTCGGTCGCGACCCACCACTCGACGATCTTCGCGTGATCGAGTGTCGTCTCGACGGTCAGATTGCTCGTCCCGCTTGGAATGCCGATTCCGCCGGTTCGTCCCTCACCGACCCTGGTCTCGTCGAGTCTGATGTCGTAGGCCACCCCCACCAGCGGCGGCACACCGATCGGATTAGGGTTGTCGATCGTCGCTCGGGTCTCGACGTTCGTCGTATTCTCGGTCACGTTGCCCCACGCGTGTTCGTACTCTCGGACCTGCGGCTGGTCCATCGTCACGGTCACGATTCCACCCACCGCGAGCAGCGTTACGACCCCGAGCAGGAACGTAACGCCGACGACGCGACGGGTGGGCGGCCACCCATCTCCCCCCATGTGACTAAATTTAGCGGACGAGAGGCCTTAAATTACGAGGATTGTATCACTGAACCGCACAATCGACCGACGGAGCGCCGATCTCAGTCGTCGTCGAAGACCACGTCCTGGGCGACGAGGTCGGCAAGTGCCTCCGTGATCGCGGGGTCGACCTCCGCGATCGGATCGCCGTCGTGGAGACGGTCGTTGTGGCCGGCGATGGTCGCTTCGAGGTCGTCGAGTGGCACCCGCGTCGTCGTATCACACGCCGTGCAGACGACGGGGACGGTCGGGGCATCGCCCATACCTGTCTATCGGCGCCAGTCGATAAAAAACCGTCCCGGTGGCACGTCCTCCACGTAATCGACCGTCGGACGGGGCGGTGGGGGAGTAGCCGTCGCCCGGGACGACCGCGTCACTCCACGGACTCGGCGGGGACGGGCCCCGATCCGATCACGTCCTCGATCGCAGCACGGAAGTCCTGCCGACTCTCGAAATACGTTCGATCGGTCTCGTCGAGCAGGTCGTCGACCGTGCGCGGGCCGTCGGGCGTCCGGACGGTCGTCGACCCCTCGCGTCGCCGGATTCGACTGGCTTCGATCCCCCACGTCAGACGGGCAGCGACCTGTGCGATCGGGACGCCCTCGACGTCGGCGTCGGGCCCCAGTTCGATCGATTCGCTTTCCTCGTCGCTCATGGCCGTGGTGACGGCCGGTCGAACCATGGGCGTTACGCTCTCGGCGGCGTCGGACGACTGTCTGACACACCACTTTAGGGGCCGGCCGCCTACCGCCCGCTATGGCGAGCCTGGAGGCAGTCTATCGCGGCGACGTGCGCATGCCCGTCGCCGCACATCGCATTCTCGCGGGCGTCGCCGTCGTCCTCGTCGGTGGGGTGGCGGTCGTCGTCGCGATGGCGCTGGCGACGACGGGGCTGGGCAATGACGCGCTCGGCCTGACCGGCGCCCGCCGACTCGCGGGCGCGATCGGTGGCGTCGCGGTGCTCGTGATGATCGTCGGCGGGTTCGTCGCGCTGCCCGCCGCACGAGAGACACTCGTGGGGGCGGCCCTGGGTGTCACCGTCGCGCTCGTCGGCGTCGCATTGTTCGTCGTCGTCTACCCCACCCACTGGCTGTCGGCCACACTCCCGACGTTTCTGACCGTCTCGGTGTTCGTCGCCGGGACGATCCTCACGCTCTGGTCGCTGTTCGTCGCGGTCGCGACCTTCCAGACCCGCCAGCATCCGGGTGGGTCGGCCCGCTTGCGCGTGACCGAGACGGGCCGGGTCGAGTTGACCGAGACGCCCGACTGTGGCGCGTTCGGCGGCATCGGCCTGTTCGGCATGGGCGAAGACGAGGTCGAACCGCAGAATCGGCCGGGAACGCCGGGCGGTGCGGCCCCGGACGGCGGGACGAACGCTCGGGCCGGGGCCGACGCGGACCGATCGGCGGCGTCGGGACCGACGGCGCCCACCAGTGAGACTGGCCCGACCGACGCCGCGACCCACGCTTCGGGCGGGCCCGATCGGTACTGCGGGACGTGTACGCATTTCCGGTACGACAACGGCACGACGCCGGTCTGTGGGTTCCACGAGCGCCGACTCGACGACCTCGATCCCTGTCCAGAGTTCGATCGGTAGGTGCGTTCGGACGGCTCAGCCGAACCGCAAGACCCACACCGCAGGGATCTGATTGTGCGAGCATGTTCGACCCGGGAGTCTATCTCGTGACCCAGCGGACGGCGTCTGCGGGTCGGCCGACCGACGCGGTCGTCGTGGACGCACTCGACGGTGGCCTCGGGGCCGTCCAGTTGCGGGAAAAGGGCCGCTCCGCACGCGAGCGGTATCACCTCGGGCGACGGCTCAGAGCGCTGACCGACGAGTACGCGGTCCCACTCCTCGTCAACGACCGGGTCGATCTCGCGCTGGCGATCGACGCCGACGGCGTCCATCTGGGCGCGAGCGATCTCCCGCTTCCGGCCGCTCGCGACCTCCTCGGTGCGGACGCGATCCTCGGGCGGTCGGTCTCGACGGTCGCGGACGCCCGCGAGGCCGCCGCGAAAGGCGCGGACTACCTGGGTGTGGGCGCGGTCTATCCGACCACGTCGAAAGACGACGTCGATCCCGACGAGCAAGGGATCGGCACCGATCGCGTCGCGGCGATCGACGACGCGGTCGACGTGCCGATCGTCGCGATCGGTGGCATCACGGCAGAGCGCGCGCCCGAAGTCCTCGCGGCCGGGGCCGACACCGTCGCGGTCGTCTCTGCGATCACCGCCGCCGAGGACCCCGAGCGGGCGACCCGACGACTCGCTGATGCCGTCGACACCGAGTGATCACAGGAGTGCGATCACGGCGGCCGTGAGGCCGGCGGCCGCCGTCGCGAGGAAGTTGACGCCCTGATTTCCGACGACGCGACCTTCGATGGTCGCGCCGAGCAGGCTGTCGACCGTCATGCCGACGACGCCCGCGCCGACGATCACGAGCGCCCCCAGCGCACCGACCGACGGGAACGTGAGCACGGCGAGCACGCCGATCAGGCTCGCCCCGCCGAGTCCGGCGACCTCGCCTTGCCAGGTGATCGCGCCGTCGGTCCCCGGATCGACGACTTCGAAGGTCGTGATCAGGCGGGGCCGATCGAACGTCCCACCGATCTCACTGGAGAGTGTGTCCGCGAGCGCCGCCGCGAGCGACCCCGCGAACGCCAACAAAAACGGCGTGGCGTCGAGACCGGTCAGGTCTGGACTCGCTGCCGCGCCGATCAGTGCGAACGTCGCGACCGTGGCGTTCGCGAGGACATTCGCGCTCCCGCGCGCGCCCTCGTCGGCTTCTGCGATGTCACGGTCGACCTTGCGGTCGTATTTGAACTTCGTCGAGAGACCGCCGACACCGAAGAAGGTGACCAGGAGGAGCACCCACCCTGGGTCGCCGCCACCGAGGACGATCGCGAGCAGACTGAGGAGGACGCCCGTGACCATGCCGTGGACCGACGCCGTCTGAAGCCGTCGGGCGACGTATCCGAGCGCGCCAGAGACGGCGATGCCCACCGCGACGATTCGGGGATCGCCCCCGACCGGGAGCACGGCGAGCACCCAGAGGGCGAGCGCGACCGAGACGAGGACGAGTGGGTCGTCACGATCGACGAGCGTCACCCGAAGCAGCGCCGCGATCAAGGCGCCGACGACGCCGAGGAAGGCGATCTGAGCCAGCGGTGTCGCCTGCCCTCCACCGGCGAGGCGCTGAGCGACCGACAGCGCGATCGCACTTCCGAGGACCGCACCGCTCGCACCGCCGACGACGAACGCGGCGGTCGTGAGTTCCGAATCGCCACTGCCGTGGGTAGCCTGAGCGCCGACGGGCCCGATCGAGACGACGAGGACGGCGACGAGAAAGGCGACGACCGGCATGCCGAGGTGTGTCACAAGCAGTGTGAGCCCGCCGATCGCGAGGCTGAACCCCGCGAGGCCGTACAGCCGGCGGTCCCGTCGATCGCCGGGGCGGGCGAACAACTCGAACAGCAGGCCGTCGTCGACGCTGAACAGCGCGATCCCCGAGATCACGAGAAAGGGCGCGGCGCTCGCGAAGGGGAGTGCCGCCTGTGGCAAGATCGCCCCGAGTGCGACCACGGGGACGACGAGCGACCCAACGACGGCAAAGGCACTCGCCCGTCGGACTGGCGACGTCACGACGAGTCGTTTCGCGGAGATCCACTTACCGCTTGTGGACGCACGTGGTCGTCAGACGAGGGCTTTAGGAGTCCCGACAGCCAGACCTGATTCGTGGGGCTGTTCGACCGCTATCTCGAAGTTCGCGTTCGCTCCAGCGACGCTGCCCTCCCGGACTCGGTCGCACTCGTCATCACCGAGCGTGACCTCCTCGAACAGGGGGCGTACGACACGCTTGCCACGTTTTTCGATTGGGCGCTGGAGTTCGGCGCCGAGACGGTCACACTGTACGTGAGCGTCCTCGACGAGGCCGCCATTCCGCCGCTCACCCGGTCGCTGGAGGACCTCGACGCGCCGGCCTCGATCGCCATTCGAACGCCCGAGACCGACGAGCGCGCGGATGCGACGATCCAGGTGTCGATCGGGCTGGGCGGTCGCGCCGAGTTCGCGCGCGCCGTTCGTGACATCGCCGCCGACGTCGAAGACGGCCAGATCGACCCCGAGGCGATCGACGAGGCGGCGATCGAGGGGCGTCTCGTTTTTCCCGAACCGCCCGATCTGCTCGTCAAGACCGGCGCCGAACGACTGTCGGATTTCATGATCTGGCAGACGGTCTACTCGGAGTTGTACTTCACCGACGTGAACTGGCGAGATTTCCGCAAGCGGGACTACCTCCGGGCGCTGCGGGACTACCAGCGCCGACAGCGGCGGTACGGAGAGTAGGTCAGTTCGGCCGGTCTCCCGTCTCGTCCGGCCGGTCGAGCAAGGCGTCGACGTCGGTCCGCTCCGGAACGGAGTCACGGAGTCGTCGGAGGACGGCGCGCGCCTCGTCGAGTTCGCAGTCTTGGACCGTTCGAAGCAAGGCGAGTGCGCGTCGAGCGCGCGTCCGGCGGTGAGAGGCGCGTCGGGACTCGTAGGTCCGAACGCCACGGAGGAGGTCGACTTTGCTGAACTCCGGCCAGTAGGGCGTACAGAAGTAAACGGCCGCCTCGTTGCCACTCGCCCGCCAGGGCAGGAAGTTGCTGGTCCGTTCGGCCCCACCAGTGCGGATGATCAAGTCGACCTCGTGGCCGGGGCCGTCGTACAGCGCGTCTTCGACGGTCGAAACGTCGATGTCCTCGGGTGTGATCTGGCCGGTTTCGACGCGGGCCGCGACTCGGCGGGCCGCCGTCAGGAGTTCGGCCCGACCCCCGTACGCCAGCGCGACGTTCAATCGAAACCGATCGTTGTCGGCCGTCTGGCCCTCGGCGTAGTCGATGGCCTCTCGGACGCGCTCGGGCAACCGATCCAGTTCCCCGACGGCGTGGATCCGCACCCCGGCCGCCTCGACCTCGTCGTGCTCGGCAAACGCCCGGAGTTTCTCTGCGATCAGATCGAACAGCGCCTCGCGCTCCTCGGGCGGTCGTTTGAAGTTCTCCGTCGAGAACGCGTACAGCGTCAACTCCTCGATACCGAGTTCCGCACACCACCGCACCATTCGCTCGGTCGTCTCCGCGCCTTCGCGGTGTCCAGAGGTGGTCTCCTCGTCTTGAGCGCGGGCGTACCGCCGGTTGCCGTCCTGGATGACGGCAACGTGTGTGGGCGTGCCGGCGATCTCCCGTTCGAGGAGGCGCCGATAGACCCGCCGACCCAGACCGCGGAGCCACGATCGCATCGTCCGATGTGACTCGGTGGCTCGCATTGAACGTTGCGTCTGGGGACCGCCGATCGACCGATGCCGTCCCGTTCGACCCGTCGAACGGGCAGAGCGGGGCGCACCGCAGAATTTTAATACGATCCCGTCGTGATCTGAGTTGCAATGGCGACCGGTACTGTGGATTTTTTCCACGACACCAAAGGTTACGGCTTCATCGACACTGAGGACGCAGACGATGACGTCTTCTTCCACATGGAAGACGTCGGCGGCTCCGACCTCGAAGAAGGCCAAGACGTCGAATTCCAGATCGAACAGGCGGACCAGGGCCCCCGGGCGCTGGAACTGCAGCGAGTGTGATCACAATGGCAACCGGAACTGTAGACTTCTTCAACGACACTGGCGGGTACGGCTTCATCGATACCGAGGACGCAGACGAGGACGTGTTCTTCCACATGGAAGACGTCGGCGGTCCTGACCTCGAAGAGGGGCAGGAAGTCGAGTTCGAAATCGTCGAGGCCGAGAAGGGACCGCGCGCGAAAAACCTGACGCGCCTGTAAGCGCAGGCCGTTCTCCGGGTTCTCCGACCGCCGAGCGGCGGGTGTGTCTGCGTGCCCGCGTCGACCGACACGGCCGAGTCGACCGACGCGGACACCGGCCGGTCCTGCACGCGCCGCTGGGTTTAACCGATCCCGTCACCGAAATCCGGCGATGACCGACGGTCTCGATCGTCGTGACGCGGCGATCGTCAACGCGTTTCAGGGTGGGTTCCCCGTCACCGACCGGCCCTTCGAGGTGGCTGCCGACGCGCTCGCTGCGGGCGGCGTCGACCTCTCCGGGACGGCTCTCCGAGAGCACATCGCAGATCTGGTCGAGCGAGGGACGCTCTCTCGGTTCGGGCCATTGATCGACGCCGACGCGATCGGTGGGCGGGCCGAACTCGTCGCGATGGCCGTGCCCGCGGATCGGTTCGACGCCGTCGCGGAGGCGGTCAACGCCCACGAGGAAGTCTCACACAACTATCGGCGCGATCACGACACGCTGACGATGTGGTTGGTCGTGAGCGCCGCCGACCCCGACCGCATCGAGGGCGTCACCGACGCCATCGAAGCCGAGACCGGACTCCGAACGTATCGACTGCCGAAACTGACGGAGTTCCACGTCGGCGCGCGTTTCCCCGTCGAGGGCCCCTTCGCTGACGGGGGACTGGACCTCACAGATCGGAATCCCGGCGTGGCCGCACACGACGGCGAGACGCTCACCGCCGACGAGCGCGAACTGTTGCTCGCGATCCAGGACGGCCTCCCGATCGAGGCCGATCCCTACGTCGCGGTCGCTGACGACATCGGTGCGGCCCCCGCCTGGGTTCGCGAGACCATCGAAGCGTTCCGGCGAGCGGGCGTGATCCGTCGGATCGGTGCGGTCCCCAACCACTACGCCCTGGGGTACAGCGAGAACGGCATGACTGTCTGGGACGTGCCCGACGATTCCGTCGAGGAGATCGGCACGGCGCTGGCTGACCTCCCCTTCGTGACTCACTGTTACGAGCGGCCACGCCACGACGACGTCTGGCCGTACAACGTCTTCGCGATGGTCCACGGGCGCAGCGAGGTGGAGATCGATGCCCGCCTGGATCGTGTCCGTGCGGTCGTCGCCGCGCACGCACGGATCGCGGACGACGACTGGGCGACGCTGTACTCCACCGAGATGCTGAAAAAGACCGGGTTCAGTCTGGCCGATCGGACGGAGGCGGCAACGAACTCGTGAGTCGCGTATGATTCCACTGTTCGTCGATTTTGCCGACGAGACCGTCCTCGTGTTTGGCGGCGGTTCGGTCGGCGCTCGGAAGGCCCGACTGTTTGCCGACGAGGCCCGCGTCGTCCTGGTGAGTCCGACGTTCACGGAGACGCCAGCGGCGGTGGACTGTGTCCGAGCGGCCCCCAACGACCGATCGGTCGGCGCGTGGATCGATCGGGCCGATCCCGCGTTGGTCGTCGCGGCGACCGACGACGCGGCGCTCAACGCTGCGATTGCCGACGCCGCTGTCGACCGTGGCGTGCTGTACAACCGTGCCGATCGACGGGGCGGCGACCGACCCGCGGCGAGCGTGACGGTCCCCGCGACGTCGACCGACGGGCCGGTGACCGTCGCGGTCGGCACGGACGGCCGCGCGCCGGCGCTCAGCAAGTCTCTCCGCGAGGAGATCGACCCGCTGATCGACGACGCCGGCGCGATGGCGCGCCTGATCGACCAGTTGCGCGAGGAGTGGGCCGACTGGCCCGCTGACGAGCGTCGATCCGCACTGCGGCAAGTGGTCAGATCGGATCGGGTGTGGACAGCTTTAGGTGCCGAGGGCGATAACGCCCAGCGGAGAGCCGTGGACGTGATCGAGAGCGGGGGTGATCCGCCGTGAGTGGCCGACGACTCGTCGCCGCAAGCGTCGCCCACGGCCACGCCGACGTCGAGACGATCGAGCGCGCACGCTTCGATTCGCAGACGTCGGGTGTCACCACCCTCCTCGACCGGGTACGTTGCGAGGAGGCACTCGTCCTCCAGACCTGCCATCGGACGGAGGCGTACGTGGTCACCGACGGCGATCACCGATCGCTGGCCGAGACGCTGTTTCCGGCCATTCCTCGCCCGTCGGTCCGGACGATGGGTCACGACGCGGCGATCGAGCACCTCTGTCGAGTCGCGGCGGGTCTCGAATCCGTCGTCACCGGCGAAGAGCAGATTCTGGGTCAGGTCGGTGACGCCTACGAAGCCGCTCGGGCCGCCGACGGCGTCGGTCGCGTCCTCGAAACGGTCGTCCCGAGCGCGATGCGCGTCGGGGAACGCGCGCGGACCGAGACGGCGATCAACGACGGCGTGGTCTCGCTCGGCGGCGCGGCCGTCCGCCTCGCAGATCGCGAACTCGACTTGCACGGGCAACGAGCGGTCGTCGTCGGAGCCGGCGAGATGGGTCGGACGGTCGCCCGGTCGCTGGCCGATCGGACCGCAGTCGAGCGGGTGACGGTCGCGAACCGGACCGTCGAGACCGCCACGCGCGTCGCCAGCGACCTCGCGTGTGCCGCCGACGCCGTCGGTCTGGACGCCATCGAGCGTGCGAGCGTCGACGCTCGACTGGTCGTCACCGCGACGGCGGCCGCCGATCCAGTGCTCGATCGATCGACGCTCGAATCGGCGGGAGAGACCGTCGTAATCGATCTCGGACAGCCCCGTGACGTCGCGGCCGCCGCCCGAGACCTCCCACACGTCGAATCGTACGATCTCGGCGACGTCGAGGCGATCACCGACGCCGCACAGGCCGAACGCGGGGCTGCGACCGCGGCCGTCGAACAGTTGATCGACGACGCCTGTGCGCGTCTCGACCGTCGACTCGAACGCCGGCGCGCCGATGCCGCGATTTCGGCGATGTACGAGGCCGGCGAGCGGATCAAGGCCGATCAGATAGAGCAGGCCAGCCAGCGAATCGACGCGGGCGGCGACGAGCGGGCAGTCCTGGAGGACATGGCCGACGCCATCGTCAACCGCCTGCTCGCGACGCCGACCGAGGCGCTCCGAGACGCCGCCGAGGACGGCGATCTGGAGACCCTGGAGGTCGCACTCGACGTGTTCGACCCCGAGACCTCGACGGCCGACCACACCTCCGAGCGCGCTCCCGATCCAGAGCCCGCGCCACGAGCGCGCGGACGCGGCGAAGACTGATTCGACCCGACCGTTTTTGGTGACCGCACGAGACTGCCCTCCATGGCAGTTGTCCTCGACCCCGACACGATCGACGATCGCTCCCCCGACGGCTGGACCCGAGAGGGTGACGCGATCGAAGCGACCTACGAGT
Organism: Halococcoides cellulosivorans; assembly: GCF_003058365.1. Classification (NCBI taxonomy): domain Archaea; kingdom Methanobacteriati; phylum Methanobacteriota; class Halobacteria; order Halobacteriales; family Haloarculaceae; genus Halococcoides; species Halococcoides cellulosivorans. Next base: position 1,228,298 of record NZ_CP028858.1, read on the forward strand.
TCGACGACTACCTCGCTGGCGTCGGGTTCGCGAGCGGCGTCGCGGGCCTCGCTCAGGAAGCCTACCACCATCCGACGATCGAGATCGGCTTTCGATCGGTGACAGTGCGCCTCACGACACACGATGCCGGCGGCGTCACGGACGCCGATCTCGATCTGGCCGCGCGGATCGACTCGCTCGATCGGGACTGATCGGCGCGGACCACAGTCCGCCCGAACCGCCTCAGAACAGATCGTCCAGCCGGTCGTCCTGAAAGCTCTCGGTGGGGTCGGCTGGCGACGCACTGGTCTGCTCGCTCGCTTCGCGAGCGCGATCCAGGAACTCCTCGACGCGACGAGAGCGTTCGATCCCACCGAGGACGACGATCGCGGCGAGGCGGTCGCTCTCCATCGGGAAGTCGCCGCCCCGCACGTCGAGACTGCCGGTCTCCTCTTCGATCCACTTGCGGGCGCGCTCGACGCCCTTCCGGGCGATGCGCTGGGGCTCGCCCGCGATCACGAGCAGTGCTGACTGGGCGTCGACGGCGTCGGGCAGACTCGTCCCCGTGAGCACGGCGTTGCGCGCGAGACTCGTGATCGCGTTGATGTTCTCGGCGGCGTCCTCGCTGGCCTCACAGGTCGCGTATCCGACGGCCGCGAGTTCGCCCCGGCGAAGCGTGTTGATGAGATCGCTCGCGTCGACGACCGTCTCGGCGGTGCCCTCACCGATGCGCTCGCCGGTCGCCAGCAGAAGTCCGATTCGGCGGGCGACTCGCTGGTTGATCGTGTCGAATCCGGCCTGGAGGCTCTCGTCGCTGGAGCGCCAGGCGTCGTTGTCGATCATGATCGTCGAGTCGGCCTCGCGGAGCACGGTCTTCAGCGATCGACCGGCGTTGACCTGATAGAGCGACCCCTCGTCACGCCCGGGCAAGATGCCCAGCGCGTACACCGGGCGGTCGTAGACGGCCTTGAGTTCCCGTGCGAGCACGGGCATCCCGCCCGATCCTGTCCCGCCGCCGAGGCCACCGACCAACACGATGGCGTCGGCCTGGGAGGTGATCCGCCCCTCCAGAGCGTCCATGACCTGATCGGCGTCGGCGTCCATGACCTCCGCGCCGAGTTCGTTGTCGCCGCCGACGCCGTGGCCCTTGACGCGGTCCTGGCCGATCAGTTGTGTCTCGATGGTCAACGACTGGAGGTCCGCGCGGGCGGTGTTGACCGCCAGCGCGCCCGTCACCGCCCCGAGATCCATCTCGTAATCGAACTCCGCGATGGCCTGGGCGAGTTTGCCCCCGGCCTGGCCCACCCCGATGAGAACGACCTGCATACACAGCCACACGTGGCCCCCACAGTCAATCGTTTCGGGACGTCACTGGGGCCGAGTCACTTTTGCCGGTCGCGGCCTAATATTCATGTAGTATGGGTTTCGGTAGTTACGACGAGTCCGAACAAGACAACCAGGAGTACGACACGGACTTCGAAGACGACGACGGGGTCTCGACTGCCGAAAACACCCACGAGGGCGACGTGGAATACGAATTTTCGGCCTCGAACGACGAGTTGCTCGACCAACTCGAAGACATCAAAGAGACCTGAGGCGGTTCGCGCGTGAAGTCGGGAGCCCGCGTGCTCGGCATCGCCGCCTCGGACGCCGACCGAACGAGTACAATTGCCGGCGCGGTCGTGCGAATCGACCGCGTCGTCGACGGTGTGACGCTGGGGACGATTTCTGTCGGTGGGCGCGACGCGACCGCGAGCGTCCAGTCCGTCATCGACCGGGCGGATCGCCCGGACGTCGCCGCCGTGCTGATCGCCGGCATCGCGCCCGCGTGGTTCAACGTCATCGACCTCCACGCGCTCGACGCGCCCGGCCCGGTGATCAGCGTGAGCTTCGAAGCGAGTCCGGGCCTCGACACCGCGATCGAACGGGAGTTCGAGGGATCGGCCCGGGAGTGGCGCCTCGCGACCTACCGTCGCCAACCCGAGCGGCACGCCGTGTCGGTCGACGGCGAGACGCTCTACGTCCGATCGGTCGACGCGTCCCCCGACCGCGCTCGCGTGATCGTCCGCGAAACGACACCGGAGGGCGGCCGTCCCGAACCACTCAGAGTCGCACGCCTGATCGCCCGGGCCGCCGCCGAGCGTCGGCGGTCGGAAGACTCCTGACGCTCGCTCTCGACGCAACGGTATGGACGACTGTACGGTCGATTCGTGTCGGAAGTGTGACGGTCTCGTCGCGTCACGCTCGCGGATCGTGAACGGCGTGGGGCCGACGGATGCGGATCTCGTCTTCGTCGGTGAAGCTCCCGGGGAACAGGAAGACAGCGACGGCGAACCGTTCGTCGGGCGCAGCGGGTCGATACTCGACGAGGCACTCCGCGATGCCGGGGCCGAACGGGCCGCCGTGCGGATCACGAACGCCGTGCGCTGTCGCCCGCCGGACAATCGCGACCCCCGAGCCGGGGAACTCGCGGCGTGTCGTGACCATCTCGATGCGGAACTCGCGGCGATCGATCCCCGCGTGACCGTCGCGCTCGGGAAGGTGCCCGCCGAACACCTTCTTGGACGTTCAGTCGCCGTCACCAGCGAGGCCGGATCGGTCGAGACGGTCGCGCTGGGGGGCCAGCCACGCGACGTGATGATCTCGGTCCACCCCGCCGCCACGCTGTACGATCGCTCCCAGCGCGACACCTTCGACGCGACGATCGCAAATGCCGTCGAAATTGCCGATATCGGGTCCGATCAGGCCAGTATTGCTGATTTCTGAGTCGCATCGAGATCCAAAGCCAAATTACCCGGGCATACGTTTGGTCGCTTATGAGTGGAGATTCCGATCCGTACGAAAGCTTCCGATCACAGGTCGAAACGGCGGCCGAACACCTCGACGTCAGCGACGGCGAACTCGAACGACTCTCTCGGCCCGAGCGCCGCCTCGAAACGAACCTGACCGTCGAACTCGACGATGGGAGCCTGGAGACCGTTTCGGCGTTCCGCTGTCAGTTCGACGGGTCGCGCGGCCCGTACAAGGGCGGCCTGCGCTATCACCCGGCGGTCAACCGCGCCGAGGTGACCGCACTCGCGGGCTGGATGTCGATCAAGACCGCCGTCGTCGACATCCCGCTGGGGGGCGGGAAAGGCGGCATCGCGATCGATCCCGCCGACTACAGCGAGGACGAACTCGAACGCCTGACGCGGGCGTTCGCGACGGAGCTCCGGCCGATGGTCGGGCCCGACCGCGACGTGCCCGCGCCGGACGTCAACACCGGGCAGCGCGAGATGAACTGGATCAAAGACACCTACGAGACGCTCGAACGCACGACTGCACCGGGCGTCGTGACGGGCAAGAGTCTCGCGAGCGGCGGGAGTCTCGGGCGCGTCGAGGCGACGGGGCGATCCGTGCTGATCACCGCGCGCGAACTCCTCGCGCGTGAGGGCCGCTCGCTGGAGGACGCGACCGTCGCGGTCCAGGGCTACGGCAACGCCGGGTGGATCGGTGCGCGACTGCTCGACGAGGCCGGCGCGACGATCGTCGGCGTCTCCGATTCGAGTGGCGCGGCCATCGCCGAGGACGGTCTCGATCCGGTCGCCGTCAAAGAGCACAAATCCGAGACCGGCAGCGTCGTCGGTGCCGCGGGGACGACCGAGGGCACCAACGAGGACGTCCTCACGATGGACGTCGACGTGCTGGTGCCCGCCGCGCTGGGTAACGCCGTCGACGCCGATCTGGCGGCCGACCTCGAGGCCGACGCGATCATCGAGGCCGCGAACGGCCCGCTGACGCCCGACGCCGACGACGTGCTGGCCGACCGAGACGTCGAGGTCGTGCCGGACGTGCTCGCCAACGCCGGTGGCGTCGTCGTCTCGTATTTCGAGTGGGTTCAGAACCGCACGCGCAACCCGTGGAGCGAACAGCGCGTCAACGAGGAACTCGACGACGTGATCGTCGCCGCGTACGACGACATCTGCGAGACCCGCGAGCGCATCGGTGCCGACCGGAATCGGACCGCCGCGTACGTCGTCGCGCTCGAACGCCTTCGGACTGCGGCCGACCAGGCCGGTCAGTTCGCCTGAGACTGCGCCGTCGACGCGGTCGATCGCGACCATTTTAAGCGACCGGGCGAAGCGCCTGTATGCCACGCGACCGATCCGACGTCGACGATCTCCGCCCGTTCGAGTTCAGAGCGCCCGACGAGGTGCTCGACGCCGACGCGGTGTACACCGTCTTCGAAATCGCCCGTCTCCTCCAGGGGCTGGACCCGGACGCCGACCTCGACCCTGGCACCGAGGACGTCCTCCTCGACTGGGCGATTCCGTGGATGGTCTGCAATCGCGAGTCATTCGTGTTTGCCGAACCCGAATCCGCCGACGAACCCGGCTATTACGGTCTCGCGGACGCCTGAGCCGGTCGCTCACCCGGATCAGTCTCGATCGGCTTTCACCGGAATTTGGCCGCTTGCAAGGCGAGTTCGACGTCGTGCAGTGGGTCGGTCGTGACACTCGGCCCGTGTCCACAGTGCATCGCCTCGAAAGCTCCGTCCCCGACCGTGTCGAGGACATACTCGATCGACTCGATCAACTGGCGGCGATCGCCACCCTCCAGGTCGGTCCGCCCGAATCCACCGTTCGCGAAGACGAGATCACCGGCGAACGCGATTCCCGGGTCGGCGGCGTACAGCACGACGTGATCGGGCTTGTGTCCCGGTGTATGGAGCACCTGATAGGTGTGATTGCCGATCTGCACCCGATCGCCGTCCGCGAGTTCGCGATCCAGATCGTCGACGCTCGAATCGTACGCGACGACCTCGGGATCGAACGCCGCGCGGACGGCCCCGAGCGTGCCGACGTGGTCGGGATGGGTATGCGTCAGAACGACGGCGTCGAGGGTCTCGACGTGGGCCTCGATTTCCCCGACGGCGTCGAAGTCGTTGCCCGCATCGACCAGGACCGTCCGCTCGCCCTCGACGAGAAAGGCGTTGCTCGAAAACCCCTGCACGGTCGCCGCGATGTTGGTGATCATACCAGGAACTCGACCGTCGGCCTGTTGAGCGTTGTCGTTTTCGAGCACCGGCACCGTGACGGGACACCCACACTGATTTGTACGAGGAAAGCAAACCTTCCGAAGAGTGCCGATGTCAGAATCTGATCTACCCGTCGTGCTCATCGTCGAGGACGAACCGGACGTAGCAGAGACATATAATCTCTGGCTCGAGGAAGCGTACGACGTCCGGATGGCCCACGACGGCGACACCGCGATGTCGAAACTCGACGAACAGGTCGACGTCGTCCTTCTGGATCGGATGATGCCTGGGCTTTCGGGTGACGAAGTTCTCGAACGGATCCGGGACAGCGGGTTCGACTGTCGGGTCGCGATGGTCACCGCGGTCGAACCCGATTTCGACATTCTGGAGATGGGCTTCGACTCCTATCTGACGAAGCCGATCCGCAGCGAGGAACTTCGGACGACCGTCGACAAACTCCTCGATCGGTCGACCTACGACGAACTGCTCCAGGAGTACTACTCGCTCGTCGAGAAACAGGCCACGCTCGAAGCGACGAAGAGTAGCGCCGAACTCGCTGACAGCGAGGAGTATACGAATCTGACCGAACGCATCGCTGAACTCCAGGACGAACTCTCCGAGACGCTCGGGAGCATCGAGGACGACGACGAGTTCGTCGCCCGCGTGTACGATCTGGACAATGGCCACGAACAGTAACACCACCGAGACAATGTACGATCTATCTGCCGTCGTCGACATCGACGCGCTGTCCGAGGTCAGGCCGGGGTCGAGTGTCCTCGTCGCCGGCCCGGCGATGACCGGCAAGGACGACCTCGTCTACGACATTCTGGCCGAGGGGAGTCGCGAGGGCGAGGGTGCGGTCATCGTCTCGACGGGGACCCGCGCCGAGTCGGTCGTCGAGCGGTATCGCGAGCGCGTCGGGTCCGACGAGTTCGGCCTGGGTGTCGTCGACTGTGTGTCGGACTCCGAAGACACCGATTTGGAGGACGTCATCACCCACCACGTCAACTCGCCGGGCGATCTCACCGGGATCGGCATCGGGATCACCAAAGCACTGGACGGCCTCCAGAACCGTGAGATCGACCGGGGTCGCCTCGCACTCACGTCGCTGTCGACGATTCTGACCTATACCGATCAGAAGACGGTCTTCAAGTTCTGTCACGTCCTCTCTTCGCGCCTGGAGGCCGCCGACTATCTGGGTCTCTTCACCATCGACACCGGGGCCCACGAAGACCAGACCGTCCAGGTCATCAAACAGGCCTTCGACGGCATGATCGAAATTCGCGAACGGGACGGGAAGCGCCAGGCCCGCGTGCAGGGGTTGACGCCCGCGCCGACCGACTGGGCCGATCTCTAAGGATCGACGCTACTGGGCGTCGAGATCGCGCTGTCGGCCCGTTGGCAACTGCGAGCGCAACTCGCCGTGGAGGTACAGTCCGACACCGATGGGGATGCGTTCGCCGTCGAGGTCGTGGGTGACGATGACGTATCCCCAGTCGCCGTCCCAGTCGAGGTCCTGGCTGTCACCGGCGAGGAAGCGCCTCGCCGGCGTCTCGTCGAGGTTGACGACACACTCACTCGCCGCCGCACCGAACTGCTGGGCCGCACTCGTCGTCGGCTTCCAGTGTTTTTGATCGGCGCGCAAGACGACCATGCCCAACGCTTCGATTTCGACCGGCGAGTCCAGATCGCCACGGAACGCCCAGATCTTGCCCTTGCCGCGCTCCCAAAAGGAGTACTCGTCGAACACGGCAGGCTCGATCCCGAATCGCTCCGCGAAAAACTCACAGATTGCGGCCCGAGAGGGGCGATGCTCGCGGTCGCGCTCGGCCTCGGTCTTCGCGACACGGTCGAATCGCGTCCCGACGTGGTCGTCGGTCATTCTCCCACCGCCAGTTTCGCGACGAAAAACCCGCCCGTGTCGTTGTGGTGTGGGTAGACCCGTCGCGTTCGCGTGAGTCGATCGTCGAAGTCCTCGCCGTCCCACGCGGTCAGGCCGTCGGTCCCGTCGAGGGGCAGATCGATTGCGACAGGTCTGCAGGTCTCGGTCTCGACGACGTGATCGACGACGCGTTCGTTTTCCTCGGGCGCGAACGTACACGTCGAGTAGACCACCGTCCCGCCCGGCCGGGTCGCCTGGATCGCCCGCGAGAGAATTCCCTTTTGCACGCCCGCGATCGAGCGGACGCGATCGAGCGACCACTCCTCGAAGGCGTCGGGGTTCTTCCGGACCGTCCCCTCACACGAGCAGGGCACGTCGACGAGCGCGTGATCGTACGAGTCGCCGCCGAACGGGGCGAGACTGTGGGTGCGGGCGTCCTCGTGGGTGATCGCGAGGTTCGTCACGCCGAGTCGTTCGGCGTTCGATCTGAGCGCAGAAATGCGCCCGAGATTGGCGTCGGTGCCCACGAGCAGGCCACGATCGTCCATCAGCGCCGCGAGTTGAGTCGTCTTCGAGCCTGGTGCGGCACACGCGTCCCAGACTCGATCGCCGGGACTGGGGTCGAGCACGGTCGCGGGCAGCGCCGAGACTTCCTCCTGGCCGTGGAGCCAGCCGTGAACGTACGGCCAGTTCGCGCCCGGCTGGTCGTCAGGCAGGCGTAACAGGTCGGGATGCCAGTCGACGCGCTCGGTCGCGATGTCGCTTTCCGCGAGCTCGCGTTCGGCGGCCGATCGCGTCGCGCGAAGCGTGTTGACGCGGACCACCGTGGGCAACGGTCGCTCGCAGGCCGCCCGGAACGCCGGGACGTCGTCGATAACACTCTCGTAGCGGTCCAGCGGATCCATTCGTCCGCACTGCGCGACCCGATCGTTTGGCCCTTGCGAAAACCCAGGAGCGGCGGTGCGGTCTCGACACGGACCGCCTCAGACGGCGTCGCGGGCGTCACGGATCGCCGCCTCGAACTCGCTCACCAGATCGGTCGCGCGGTCGGCGGTGTCGGCCTCGGCGTAGATTCGAACCAGCGGTTCGGTCCCGCTCGGGCGGGCGAGCACCCACCCGTCGTCGTACTCCAGGCGGAACCCGTCGGTCCGATCGACGGTCGCGCCCGATTCGGTGGCGACGCGTTCGATCGCGTCGAGCATCGCTGTGCGCTCGGCCTCGGAGTCGTAGTGGACGTTCTCTCTGACGATGTAGCTCCCCGAATAGGGCGCGACGACCTGACTCGCGGGCGCGTCTGCGATCAACTCGCAGAACCGCGCCGCGGTGTACGCGCCGTCCCGGATCGCACCGTAGGCTGGAAAGAGGATGCCGCCGTTGCCCTCGCCCGCGATCGGGACAGATCGACCGTCGGATTCGAGGTCGGCGATCCGGGAGACGATGTGAGTCGACCCGATCGGGGTGTACTCGACGCTCGCACCCGCGGCGTCGGCGACCTGGCCGAGTCGGCGGGACGTGCTCACCGCGGTGACGACACTGTCGCCCGCGCCGAGTTCGGCGTCGGCGAGCGCCGCGAGCGCGGCATCGCCCTCGATCTGTGTGCCCGTCTCGTCCACGAAGATGGCGCGATCGGCGTCGCCGTCGTGAGCGATGCCCAGGTCGGCGTCCGAACTCGCGACCGCCGCGCGAAGATCGGCCAGGTTCTCGGGGACGGGTTCGGGGTTCCGGCCGGGGAATCGACCGTCAGGCTGGGCGTTGATCGTCCGGACCGTACAGCCCAACTCGCGGAAAATAGCGGGGCTCGTTACCGATCCAGCGCCGTGGCCGGGGTCGATCACGACTGTCAGGTCCGCACTCGCGATGCGCTCACGGTCCACGGCGTCGACGACCCGCTCGACGTATCGGTCGCGGGCGGTCTCGACGGTTCGGATCTCCCCGAGTGCGTCCCAGTCGGCGTTGGTCGTCGCGCCAGATTCGAGTCGCGTCTCGATCGCTTCGAGAGCGTCGATCTGGAGTTCGAGGCCGTCGGAGCCGACGAGCTTGATACCGTTGTGTGCGGGCGGGTTGTGCGAGGCCGTGATCATCATCGCCGGGATCGATTCGGTCGCGGCGTACGCCTGGACCGCCGGGGTGGGGAGGACGCCCAGACGGTCGACGTCGAGGCCCGCACTCGCGAGCGTCCCCGCCACCACGCTCGCCAGCGCCGGCCCGCTCGTTCGGGTGTCGTGGCCGATGGCGATCCGGTCGGCACCGGCCGCGTGCCAGTGCGCCCCGACCGCAGTCGCCAGTTCCATGACCGAAGCGGGCGTCACGCTTTCGTTGACGACCCCGCGCGTCCCACTGGACCCGAACACTTCCATTGGATCCCACCGTCGGAGACCGGCGGGCATAGAGATTCCGGATTCGGGGCCGGGACGCCATCCAACAACTATTCCCGGCGTCGGGCGAACCCCGAGTCATGAGCCAGGACCTCGCGGCGACGCTCCGCGCCGCCGACGCCGTCGAGTTCGGTGAGTTCGAACTCGCTCACGGCGGCACGAGCGATTACTACGTCGACAAGTACCGCTTCGAGACCGATCCCGACTGCCTCTCGACGATCGGACAGGCGTTCGCCGCCGCGATCGACACCGACAGCGTCGATAGCGTCGCAGGCGTCGCGCTCGGGGCGGTCCCGCTGGTCGCCGTCACGAGCGTCGAGACCGGCCTGCCCTCGGTGATCGTCCGCAAGTCCGCCAAAGAGTACGGCACGGCCAATCGGATCGAGGGGTCGATCGCAGAGGGTGATCGCGTGGTCGTCCTCGAAGACATCGCGACGACGGGCACGAGCGCCCGGGAAGCCGCCGAGGCGCTCGAAGCGGCGGGCGCCGAGGTCGTGCGCGTCCACGTCGTCGTCGACCGCGAGGAGGGCGCCCGCGAGACGCTTGCCGAGGCGGGGTTCGAGATGGCGAGTCTGCTCACTGCGAGCGACCTGCTGGACGATCGGTCCGCGTGAGCGGTCGGGGAGGATCGATGACAGGGCTCCCGGCAGGTCCGGTCGGGACCGAGGGCCTTTCGAGGGGCCCGCCCCAATCGAGTGTATGAGCGAGATCGAACTGTACGAACTGCCGGGCTGTCCCTACTGTGCGAAAGTCAAGCGGAAACTCGACGACCTCGATCTGGAGTACGAGATCCACCAGGTCCCCGCCAGTCACAGCGAGCGCGAGGCCGTCGAGGCCGTCTCCGGGCAGACGGGCGTGCCCGTCCTCGTCGACGAGGCCCACGACGTCGAGGGCATGCCCGAGAGCGCCGATATCGTCGCGTACCTCGACGAAACCTACGGCGACGGGGCGGCTTGAGCGGACCCGGACCCGACCGTTCCGAGGGGTCAAGTGCGTGGATCGCGTGCAAAATCTATCCATCGATTAGCCAGCTATGAGTGATGACGTCATCGAAGTTCGCGGTGCCGAGCAACACAACCTCCAGGACGTGGATCTGACGATCCCGCGTGAGGAACTCACCGTGGTCACAGGGCTCTCGGGGTCCGGGAAGTCCTCGCTCGCGTTCGAGACCATCTACGCCGAGGGCCAGCGCCGCTACATCGAGTCGCTGTCGGCGTACGCCCGGAACTTCCTCGGCCAGATGGACAAACCGAACGTCGAGTCGGTCGAGGGGCTCTCCCCGGCGATCAGCATCGATCAGAAAAACGCCGCGAACAACCCCCGATCGACCGTGGGGACCGTCACCGAACTGCACGACTATCTCCGACTCCTCTATGCGCGCGCCGGCACGCCCTACTGTCCGGAGTGTGGCCGCGAGGTCGGCGAGCAGTCGGCCTCGACGATGGTGGATCGCATCCTCTCGCTGCCGGAGGGGACGCGCGCGAAGATCGCCGCGCCGGTCGTCCGCGACCAAGAGGGTGCGTTCGAAGACCTGTTCGACGAGTTGGTCGGTGAGGGGTACTCCCGGGTGGAGGTCGACGGCGAGACGGTCGATCTGACGGTCGATCGGCCCGCCCTGGACGAGAATCTCGCCCACTCGATCGACGTGATCGTCGACCGGATCACGGTCGACCCCGCGGCCAGAGCGCGGATCACCGACTCCGTCGAGACCGCTCTGGAGGAGAGCGACGGGCTCTGTCGTGTGATCCTCCCCGACGCGCCGGACCTGGACTTCGCGGGCACCCGGTCGCGTTCGACGGGCGACCTCGCGGACGACGACGAGCGGTTGATCGTCGATTTCTCCGAGGAGTTGGCGTGTACGCACTGCGGGATCGACTTCAGCGAGATCGAGACCCGATCGTTCTCGTTCAATTCGCCGCACGGGGCCTGTCCGGAGTGTGAGGGACTGGGCGAGACCAAAGAAGTCACCGACGACCTCGTCGTCACCGATCCCGAACAGCCGCTCAAACACGTCTTCGAGCCGTGGAGTTACGATCGAACGTACTACAGTCGACAGCTCGACAACGTCGCCGCGCACTTCGGGGTCGATCTCGACACGCCGTTCGCGGACCTCGACGAGTCGATTCGCCGGCAGTTTCTCTACGGGACGGACGATCTGGTCCACTTCGAGTGGACGACCCGGAACGGAACCCGCGAGAAGACCGAACGCTTCGAGGGCGTGATCCCCAATCTCGAACGCCGGTACGTCGAGACCGACAGCGAGGGCACCCGCGAGCACATCGAGGAGTACATGGCCACGACAACGTGCCCGGCGTGTGAGGGCACGCGGCTCAAACCCGAATCCCGGTCCGTGCTCGTCGCCGGCACGTCGATCGACGAGATCGGCGAGATGTCGATCGGCGAGGCCCGCGCGCATTTCGAGGATCTGGAGGCCGAACTGGACGAGCGCGAGCGGACCATCGCCGCGGAGATCCTCAAGGAGATTCGCGCTCGGTTGGGCTTCATGACCGAGGTCGGCCTGGAGTATCTCACGCTCGATCGTGAGGCCTCGACGCTGTCGGGCGGGGAGAGCCAGCGGATCCGCCTGGCGACCCAGATCGGGTCCGGCCTCGTGGGCGTGCTCTACGTTCTCGACGAGCCCTCGATCGGGCTTCACCGCCGGGACAACGAGCGCCTGTTGAACACGCTCGAAGAACTGCGCGACCTGGGGAACACCCTGCTCGTCGTCGAACACGACACTGCGACGATCCGCCGGGCCGACCGTGTCGTCGACATGGGGCCCGGCCCGGGTCGGCGCGGCGGGCGCGTCGTCGCGAACGGATCGATCGAGGAGGTGATCGACACCGACGAGTCGATCACGGGCGACTATCTCGCGGGGCGGCGGACGATCGACGTTCCCGACGAGCGTCGCGATCCCGATGGGACGCTCACGATCCGGGGCGCGCGCCAGCACAACCTCGGGGACCTCGACGTCGAGATTCCGCTCGGGACGTTCACCGCGATCACGGGTGTCTCGGGGTCGGGCAAGTCGACGTTGATGCACGACATTCTCTACAAGGGGCTCGTCCGGCGGATGAACGACACCGACGTGAACCCGGGTGACCACGACGCCATCGACGGCATCGAGAACATCGAGACCGTCCGGCTGATCGATCAGTCCCCGATCGGGCGGACGCCGCGATCGAACCCCGCGACCTACACCAACGTCTTCGATCACGTCCGCGAGTTGTTCGCGGAGACCGACCTCGCGAACCGGCGGGGCTACGACAAGGGTCGATTTTCCTTCAACGTCTCGGGCGGGCGGTGTGAGGCCTGCGGCGGGCAGGGCACCGTCACTATCGACATGAACTTTCTCTCGGACGTGGAGGTGCTCTGCGAAGAGTGTGACGGGCGGCGATACAACGATGCGACCCTCGACGTCACCTTTCGCGAGAAGACGATCGCGGACGTCCTCGACATGGAGGTCAGCGAGGCGCTCGACTTCTTCGACTCGCACCCGGGCATTCGACGGCGTCTCCAACTCCTGGAGGACGTGGGCCTGGGCTACATGCGCCTGGGTCAGCCGTCGACGACGCTCTCGGGCGGGGAGGCCCAGCGGATCAAACTGGCAGAGGAACTCGGCAAGCGCGACACGGGTGAGACGCTCTATCTGCTCGACGAACCGACGACCGGCCTCCACCCCGAGGACGAGCGCAGACTCGTCGACGTGCTCCACCGCCTGGTCGACGACGGCAATACGGTGGTCGTGATCGAGCACGAACTCGATCTGGTGAAAAACGCGGATCGCGTGATCGACCTCGGCCCGGAGGGCGGTGTCGACGGCGGTGACCTCGTCGCGCACGGCACGCCCGAAGCGGTCGCGCGCACGGAGGCGTCTCACACCGGGCGGTACCTGCGCGAGTTGCTCCCTCGGGTCGACCTCGACGGGCCCGCGGCGGACGATCGCGCAGCACCGCCGGCCGCCGACGACTGATCGAGCGGCCCGAATATATTCGACACAGGAGGGACTGGGGCAGTCCCGTCTGAGCACCCATGTCGACAGCGTTGGATGTAGACGGGACCGTCGATTCCGACGCGGTCGCCCGTCAGGTGTCCGCCCGTGCCGAATCGATCGAACGGACGCAGATCGATGTCGCGATGTCGAAACTCGACGAACAGCATCGCGAAACGGCGGTCGCGTTCACGGATCCAGTCGTCGAAGACCTTCTCGACGGTCCGCTCGACGCTCCCCGGCTGAACAGACTCATCGGTACCGACTCTTTTTCCTCGATGTCCCTGTGCTCGGTGCCGAAAAGGGCCGGGCCCGATTCTCTCGCCGGCACGTCTGCCGAGTGGACGCCAGCACCCCAGATTCTATATAGCGACATACACTTTATATACGCAATTTCGAACACAGTCGTGTGTCGTCATACCGTACAATCGAGCGCGACACTCGACAGAATCCGATTCTCGGACTGCCTTCTGAAGACTGATCGGGACTCCCGTTGGCCCATCGTCCGTACTACTCCCGAGTGACGTCGACCCGACCACAGAGTTTTGGCGATCGCTTTCGATGCTCGACTGAAAATGGAGAGAGCGTGGCACGCAGCAACCAGCGAGGAGACACTCGACGCTCTCTCGACGAGTCACGAGGGATTGAGCAGTGACGAAGCGGGGGATCGCCGCGACCGATACGGACCGAACACCATCGGAGAGGGCGACGTCATCAGTCCAGTCTGGATTTTCCTCCATCAGTTCTCGAGTCCCCTCATCTACATCTTGATCGGGGCTTTCGGGGTCACGATCGCGATCGGCCATTACGCCGACGCGATCGTCATCGCACTCGTCCTCGTGATCAACGCCGTCATCGGGTTCGTCCAGGAATACCGCGCAGAAAACGCGATGGCAGCACTCGCGACACTCGTGTCTCCGAAAGCACGAGTCCGTAGAGCGGGGCGCGTGTCCAAAATCGACAGTGCGGAGCTGGTGCCCGGCGATGTCGTGTTGCTCGAATCCGGCGACATCGTCCCGGCAGACCTCAGATTACTGAACACGACCGAGTTACGACTCAACACCGCGATCTTGACCGGAGAGTCCGCACCCGTCTCCCGTGCGACGGCCCCTGTCGACCCCGAGACGAGCGTCGTCGATCGGCAGAATATGGCGTACATGGGGACCACCGTGTCCTCGGGCCGGGGCGTCGGTGTCGTGGTCGAGATTGGTGAGGACAGTCAGATCGGGACGATCGCCGGGCAGGTCAGAGCGACCGAGCGCGCACCGACGCCGCTCCAGACACGGATGCACCGATTCGGCAACCGGATCAGCGTCGCCGTCCTCGGCCTCGCGGTCGTCTTGATCGCCATCGGGCTCTGGCAGGCGATCCCACTCGCGGACGTCTTCTTGCTCGCGGTCGCCACCGCGGTCTCTGCGATACCCGAGGGGTTGCCGGTCGTCATGACGGTCGCACTCGCCGTTAGCGTTCGCCGGATGGCCGGGCGGAACGCGATCATCCGGCGGCTTCCCGCCGTCGAGACGCTGGGTTCGTGCAGCGTGATCGTCTCCGACAAGACCGGGACGATCACCGAGAACCGCATGGCGGTCCAACGGCTGTGGACCGCCGACGGCGTCGTCGACGTGGGTGCCGCCGAGGATCCGGACGGCGCTTTTCACCAGCGCGACGGACCCGTATCGATCGAGTCCGGATCACCGGTGTACGACACCTTACTCGCTGCGACGCTGGCGAACGAAGCGACGATCGACGAACGCGACGACGGGTCGTTCGAACCGGTGGGTGACCCCACGGAAACCGCCCTTCTGGTGGTTGGCAGGAAAGCGGGTCTGGATCAGGACGAACTCCTGGAAGACGCCCCACAGATCGGTCATCTCCCCTTCGAATCTGATCACCGATACACAGCGTCCGCACATCTCGTCGAAGGCGCCCCCGTCACATACGTCAAGGGGGCTCCCGAGCGCGTCGTCACGATGTGTGAGACCATCGAGACGGTCGACGGGCCCGAACCAATCGAAGAGCACGACGTCCTTGCGCACGCCGACGACCTCGCCGGCGACGGCCTCCGCGTCATCGGGATGGCTCGTGGCGACGGCGACCTGACGAGCGGCGAGCCAGAGGGGTTGACGTTTCTCGGGTTCGCGGGGATCATCGACCCGCCACGCGAGGGCGTTCCCGAAGCGATCGACGCGTGCTATCGCGCTGGAATCGACGTCAAGATGGTCACCGGCGACCACGCAGCCACGGCGAAAGCCGTCTCCGAACAGGTCGGCATCGCGTCCGAACGTGTTCTCACTGGTGACGAAGTGGCCGCCCTCTCCGATGCGGAACTGACCGATCGTCTCAGGACGACGGCCGTCTTCGCTCGCATCGCTCCGGCACAGAAACACCGGATCGTCACGCTTCTACAGGCCGACGACGAGATCGTGGCCGTCACGGGCGATGGCGTCAACGACGCGCCGGCGCTGAAGGCCGCTCATATCGGGGCGGCGATGGGGATCACCGGCACGGACGTCGCGAAAGAAGCGAGTGAGATGATCCTCACCGACGACAACTTCGCGACGATCTACGCCGCCGTCGAGGAAGGTCGCACCGTCTTCTCGAACATCCGGAAGGCGACGACGTTCCTCCTCGCGACCGGGGTCGCGCTCGTGCTCGCGATCCTCGCCGCGTTCGGCCTCGCCGTCGGTGGTGTCATCCCGCGGGACGGGGCGGGCCTCTTTCCGCTATTGCTCGTCCCCGCACAGGCGCTGTGGTTGAACGTCGTCAACAACGGCATCCAGGACGTCGCGCTGGGGTTCGAACCCGGCGAGCGCGAACAGTTCGAACGCCCACCGTACCGCCCCGACGCGGGGATACTGTCGCGCCAACTCCTCGAACGGACGATCGTCGTCGGCATCTGGCTCGCCGTCCTCGCACTCGCGGTCTTCTGGTACGAGTTCACGCTCGGGATGACGCTCGGCTACGCCCAGACGGCAGCGCTGACCACGATGGTCGTTTCGATGGCGCTGTTTCTCGGGACCTGTCGGTCCGAATCCCGATCTGTGTTCGAGAAGAGCCCGTTTTCGAATCCGCTCCTCGTCGGCGGGACGATCGCGGCACTCGCTGTCCACGGTATCGCTATTCACGCTGGCCCAACGCAACTCCTACTCGGGGTCGAACCGATCGCTCTCGACACCTGGACCCGTATCCTCGTCATCACACCGACCGTCTTGGTCGTCGCAGAACTGCACAAACACTGGCGATCGGACTGAGCGGCCCCGATATCGGTGTGGACAGCGCTTGTACCGTGGGTATCGACCCCACCGTCTGGCAACGCCGCTGTGTATAGCGATATATGATTGATCTATCGTGACTGGGCCCGCGATGAGGGTCGAACCGAGCGAGCCCATGTATCGAGTCGAGTCATCGGTCCGTGATGGCGAGAACGATGCTCACCATCGCGGGAATCGACGTGGTGAATGGCCGATCGACCCGTTTTGACGCCATCCTGGAGGCCCGTCTTCGTCGTTCGAACCCCTGGGGTCACGTCCGGAAAACACCATCGCTCGGGAGAGGGCCATCGACACGTTCGCGTGCCCGATGTGCCTGAGTGGCCGACGGTCGCAGTCCCCAATGGCCCCACTATACAGAATAAAAGCACTTATTTTGAGTATCGGGACCAGTAAACTGCCTCTGAACGCAATCTATTTGCGTTTGTAGGCCCATATTATGGGCACGATGGTACCACAAAAAAGGATACGAAATTGCGGTCGCCATCACCACTCTCACCATCGCTCCGGAGGGATCTCTCGATGAGTGACGCGGACAGCGTGGTGAAGACGTACATGCCCGAAGCGCAGAAAGACGAGTGGCGCGACCACGCCGACGAACTGGACATGAGTCTCAGTGAGTTCGTCCGGACGATGGTCCAGGCCGGGCGGCGTGGCTTTCTCGACGACGTGGGGTCGACAGCCAAGAACGATGGCCTCGACGAACGGGTTCTCGCGGCGCTCTCGGAGGAGCCACGGTCCTGGGACGAACTGCGAGACCACCTCGTTACCAGCGTCGAAGACGACCTCGAAGCGACGCTGACACGGCTTCAGGACGACAGTCGTGTGCGATACAGCGGCCGGGACGGAGGGTACACGATCGTCGATGACGCCTGAGTTGGAGACCAAGGCGACACGATCGTACCTCGACGACCTCTCGGTGCAGGGCCGCAGCGATCGGACGATCGACGCGTATCGACGGGTGCTGGCGGACTACGAGGCGTTTCTGGATCGCCGGCACTCGGCCCCCGACGAGGCGACCTATCGTGACTGTCTGCGCTGGGTCGACTCGATCCGGTCCGATCACGCCGAGAGCACGGTCGCCACCTACGCCTCGTATCTCCACCGGTTTTACGCCTACATGACCTCGATCGGCGCATTCGACGACAACCCGATGTCGATGGTCGTCGAGGAGATGAGCGAATCGATCGATAGCGATCCCACACGCCGCGATCTCTCGATCGAGGACATCCGGGCACTGGTCGCCCGGATCGACCATCCCCTGGAGGTCGCCGTCGTGATGACGTTGCTCAAGACGGGGATTCGCGCCGGAGAGCTGTGCAACCTCGATCAGCGCGACCTGGTCCTCGCGGACGACCCGCGCGATGTCACGGTCCGTGGCCAACTCGAATCCCGCGAGGCGGCCCTGTACATCGATTCTCAGCCGTCTCGGGGAGCCACGACCAACGGCGAACGCCGCGACGAGTCCAACAAGCGCCAGCGAGACACGATCATTCCCGTCGACGACGAACTAAGCGGTGTCCTCCGGCGCTGGCTGGCGATCCGGCCAGACCCGCGAACGGCGGCCCGCCCGCTCTTTACGCGGACTGGATCGGGCTGGGGCACCCGCCTCCGTATCGAGACGGTCCACCGCATCGTGACCGATCACGCCGCTGCGATGGGGTGGTATCGCGACGGGGCGTCGGCGGGCGAGAACGTCACGCCACACTATTTCAGACACTTCTTCACGACGTATCTCCGGGATCGCACGGGTGATCGTGGGATCGTCCAGTATCTCCGGGGCGACGTCGCCCAGGACGTCCTCGACACTTACACGCACAACTGGGGCCAGCGGGTGCGTGAAGTGTATCTCGACGCGATCTATGCACTCGATTGAGGCGTTCTCCCGCCCGATACGGCAGTTATAAATCGCATATCGCTATACAAAAGCGACTATAGGCTGGCCGGGTGGGCCACTGATGCAGCCACACGCTGAGCCTACTGTGTGGGCGAGAGAATCCATCTCGACGAGGTCGGCGCCGTCTCCGAACAGATCTGCAAATCCGACGCGCGCCAGAAACGATACCAACTGAGCGACGGTGATCGGGAACCCACGAATGCAGAGGCCTGGTCTCGGGAGGCCGAGAATCCACGAGTGATCGATCGACCGGGATTACCGCCGGCAACGACTTCACGTTCGTCAGCTACCCTGGCGAGGAGTTCGCTTCGAGGCCTCCTGGGTCCTCGGCCCGTCGGTTCGTAACTTTGGACGATCCGAGGCGGAGTTCTCGGCTCCATATCAATCTCCCAGCCAGGCCTGTCGCAGTCTCTCGACCTCCACGTCGCTGATGGCCTGACTCGCACGGCGATCCGGCGTGGCATCGACACCGGAGCGTTTCGCGACGTGGACCCGGATCGCACAGCCCAGTTTCTGGTGACGATCGTGCTGAGCGGTCTGTTCCGCCGAGCGACGGCAGATACCGTCGATACCGAGGCCGTCAGGGCCGAAGTGGACGCGTACATCCAGTCGCGTCTCTTGGCGTAGAGCACGGTTCGACCCGATGGCCCGGTTGGGGTATGGTCACATATACCCTCTATCAGTTGAGAGCTTCGACGCGCTTAACCGCCCCGCGTGACTATTCTGGCGAGAATGAGCGGAGCCGTTGCGGTCATCGAATTCGTACTCACCGCCCACGCGTACAACGAGACCCCGAGTATGGACCCGGACGACCTCCCCCCGGCCCACCGTGCGGTCTACTGGGACGGCGGCGAGATCGAACGTCCGCTGACCCCGAGCGTCGAGGGCGCTCGCGAGGCGACCGGCGTCGAACAGCCCTGGGAGACCGTCGCAGAGCTGATGTTTACCGACTACGACGACTTCAACGACGTGCTCTCCCTGACCGACGCCGAGATGGCCGACGAGTGGCTTCTCGAACGCATCAGGGCCGACGACCTCCGAGCGAATCCGGTCCTCGCACGTCGGTACGAAGCGGAGTTCGACGCGATCGACTACGAGGAGGTCCGCGATCAGGCGCGCCCGGCCCGGGCCGACCGCGTCTGGATCGATACGCTTCTCGAAGAGTACTTCGACGAGGAAGAAACCGAGGAGATGCTCGATCTGGTGGACATCCGCGCGCCCGAAGAGGTCGATATCCGGATGGAGCATCTCGTCCTCACCGAAGACCAGGAAGACGAGATCAACAAGTTGGTCCAGGCGATCGAACATCGCGATTACCTCGCTCGCATCGGGTTGCGCGAGATCGGGAAACTCCTCTTCGTCGGCCCGCCGGGCACCGGGAAGACCTCGGTCGCCCGCGCGCTCGCCCACGAACTCGACCTCCCCTTCGTCGAAGTGAAGCTGTCGATGATCACCTCCCAGTATCTCGGTGAGACGGCCAAAAACGTCGAGAAGACCTTCGAGGTCGCCAAGCGCCTCTCGCCGTGTATCCTCTTCATGGACGAGTTCGACTTCGTCGCGAAGACCCGCTCCAGCGACGAACACGCCGCGATCAAACGAGCCGTGAACACCCTCCTCAAATCTATCGACGAGGTGAGCCTGATTCAAGATGAGGTCCTCCTGATCGGCGCGACCAACCATCCCGACCAGTTGGACGCTGCGGCCTGGCGGCGCTTCGACGAGATCGTCAACTTCCCCAAGCCCGACCCCTCGATGCGCTCCGATATCCTCCGGATCGTCACGCGCGATATGGAGATCGACGACTTCGATCCGGACGCGCTGGCGAACGTCACCGAGGGACTGACCGGGAGCGACCTGCGACTCGTGCTCAGAGAGGCCGTCCTCGAAGCGCTCACCGAGGATCGGACCACACTCACACAGGACGACCTCGAAGACGCCGTCGCGAACTTCGAAGAGCGTGACAACTTGAAGAACCTCGATATGATCGAGGGCGATCACGACGCGCTCGTCGCCGGCGGGACGCCGGGCGAGCACGACCACGACCACGATCACTGATCGACGGCGATCTGTCCGGTCGCCAGCGTCCACCGACCCACCAGACCGGCGGACCATTTATGGGCCGTCGCTGGCAACACGGAGGTATGGTCCAGTGTGAGATGTGCGGGGCGGCGACGGCGGATCCGAAGACGATCAAAGTCGAAGGGGCCGAACTCGAGGTGTGTGCGGACTGTGTCGACTTCGGCACCGAAGTCCGGACGAACACCGGGTCGAACACGTCGACGAAGTACTCGACCAGTTCCTCGTCGTCCGAAAGCAACTCGACCACCACGACGACGAGTTCGAGCAGTAGCGGTGGCGGCGGCACAGGCCCGGACATCTTCGACGACCTCGACGAACTCGCCCAAGATTACGACGAGCGCGTGCGCGAAGCGCGCGAAGCCGAGGACCTTAGTCAAGAGGACCTCGCCAGTCAACTCAACGAGAAAGCCAGTTTGATCCGGAAGATCGAACGTGGCGAGACACTGCCCAGCGACGACGTCCAGCAAGAGCTCGAAAGCGAGTTGAACATCGACCTCTCGGCGGGCGGATCGGGCGCCGACGAGGACTGGGAGAGCAGTTCCGCAGCGAGCGGAACGACACTCGGTGACGTCGTCGAGCGCAAGGAGTAGTCCGACACCGACAGGGCGTCGCGACCGTCTCGAAACCTATTTTCCTGCGGACGGCGGGGATCCGACTGGATGTTCGTTCTCGTCAACCTCAAGACGTACCCGTGTGACCCGATCGCGGTCGCGACCGCCGCGGCCGACGTCGCCGACGATACCGGCGTCCGCGTGGGCATCGCCCCGCAGGCCGCCGACATCGCCCGCGTCGCTGAGACCGGTGTCGAGACCTGGGCCCAGCACGTCGATCCGATCGACTACGGGTCGAACACCGGCCACACGCTGGCCGAGACCGCTGCCGAGGCCGGTGCGACGGGCACGCTGATCAACCACAGCGAGCACCGCCTGAAACTCGCTGACATCGATGGCTCGGTTCGGGCCGCCGAGCGCGCGGACCTCGAAACCTGCGTCTGTGCGAACAACCCCGATCAGATCGGCGCCGCGACCGCCCTCGGCCCCGATTCGGTCGCCGTCGAACCGCCGGAACTGATCGGCGGCGACGTTTCGGTCGCGACGGCCGACCCCGACATCGTCACCGACGCCGTCGAGGCCGCTGGCGCAGTCGACGAGTCGGTCGACGTGTTCTGTGGCGCGGGCATCTCGACGGGCGACGACGTCGACGCCGCGGGCGACCTGGGCGCGACGGGCGTCCTGCTCGCCAGTGGCGTCGCGAAAGCCGACGATCCCCGGGCCGTCCTCGAAGACCTCGTCGACCCGGTCGCCTGAAACGACTACCTGCCGCCCTGACGGGCAGCTATCGCACCATCGTAATGAGCAGTTTCGTCCGCTCTGTCGCGTCGACGGCGTGGGGTACCTCCGCCGGCATCAACATACTCTCGCCCGCTACGAGGTCGTGCTCGTCGCCGTCGAGTGTGATCGTCACCGTCCCGTCGAGCACCTGGACGAGCGCCTCGTGTGGGGCGGTGTGCTCGCTGAGCCGTTCGCCAACGTCGAACGCGAACACCGTCAGCGTCGCGGATTCGCGGTCGATCAACGTCCGGCTGACGACCGCGCCGTCCTGATAGTCGATCAGGTCGTCGAGCGCCAGTACCTCGCCAGCGATGTCGTCGACTGCGTCGGTCACGAGCGGGCTTCGGCCCCCAGGTCCATGAGTCGTCGGGGGAACCTGTTCGGGTCGTCGGCAGTGCCGCTGCCGCGATCAGAGCGTTCAGGCGCCTAGAGGGCGTAGCCCTCTCTGTGCCGGACGGGCACCTCCCTGGCGTCGACACCGGGACCGACCGGATCGTCGCCCACGTCGACATGGACTGTTTCTATGCGGCCTGTGAGCGACGCCGCGAGCCCGAACTGCGAGGCGAACCCGTCGTCGTCGGGATGGGCTACGAGTCCGGATCGTCGGGTGGTGTCGTCGCGACCGCGAGCTACGAGGCCCGTGCGGTCGGCGTCGAGAGTGCTCAGCCCATCGAGACGGCCCTCGATCGTCTGCCGCGACGAGGAGGCGAGAGCGACACCATCGAGAGTGACGCGGACAGCGAGACCGACGCGAGCGATGCGAACATCGAGACCGGCGCGGACGGCGACACCGACGCCCCAACCGGGATCTACCGGCCGGTCGATCTGAACTACTACGAGTCGGTCAGCGACGAGGTGATGGCGATCCTTCGGGAGCGCGCCGACCGCGTCCGTGCCGTCTCGATCGACGAAGCGTACCTCGACGTGACCGATCGCACAGATTGGGACGACGTCGCGGGCTTCGTCGACGACCTTCGAGCGGCAGTCGACCGCGAGGTCGGTGTGACCGCGAGCGTCGGTGTCGCGCCGACGATGAGCGCCGCGAAAGTCGCGAGCGATCGCGACAAACCCGACGGCTGTACCGTCGTCCCGCCGGGGTCGGTCCGGGAGTTCTTCGCGGAGCTGGACGTCGAGGCGATCCACGAGGTCGGCCCGACGACCGCGCGCGAACTCCGCGAGATGGGCATCGAGACGGCGGGCGATCTGGCCGGCGCAGACGTCTCGACGCTCGAATCGAGATTCGGGGAGCGCGGACGCACGATCTGGCGCTATGCCCGCGGTGAGGACGACCGCCCGGTCGAACCGATGGGCGCCCCGAAGAGCTTCTCGCGGCAGTCGAGTTTCGCAGCGTCGACCGCCGATTCCGAGCGGCTCCACGACCGTCTGGACGACCTCGCCCGCGCGGTGGGCGATCGCGCCCGCCACCGTGACGCGCTCTACCGGACGATCGGGGTGCGTGTGGTCACGCCGCCGTTCGACGTGCACACTCGCGAGCGCAGTCTGCCCGGCCCCGTCGCGGATCGCGATCTCCTGGTCGAGACGGTCCACGACCTCGCCCGCGAGTTCGAGGGGGATCGGGTCCGCAAGGTCGGCGTCCGCGTGTCGAATCTGTCCTTCAGCGAGCGCGAACAGACCGCACTCACGGGGTACGGGGGCGGCGGCGATCGACGCCGGCCACCGCAGCGCTCACTCGCGGACTTCCGAGACGGGTCGGACGATCACCTTTAGGGGCTCGGCCCCGCGAACGCGGGTATGGACGTCGGCATCGTCGGCCAGACCGACAAGCCACGCGTCGCTGACCTGGTCGACCGACTGATTACGGTGATTCGAGACGCCGGAGCGGCCCCGATGGTCGAGTCGGTCACGGCGTCGATCGTCGGCCCCCACCGGGACGACGTCGCACGGATCGACCACGCCGATCTCGATACCTGCGATCTCGTCGTCAGTCTTGGTGGGGACGGCACCTTTCTGCACGCCGCTCACGGCGCCGGAACGACGCCGATCGTGGGCGTCAATCTGGGGACGGTCGGGTTTTTGAACGCGATCACGCCCGAGGAGGCGACCGCGACCGTCGAAGCCATGATCGTAGACTGGCGGGCCGACGCGCTGACCGTCCGCGAGCGCCCCCGCTTGCGCGCGGAGACGCCCGACGGATCGCTCCCGCCGGCCGTCAACGAAGTCACCGTTCGTGGCCGGCGTCGCGGCCCCGGTGGCCGATTCGATGTCGCGATCGCGGTCGACGGCGACGCGTATCACACTGCTCGTGTCGACGGTGTCGTCGTCGCGACACCGACCGGGAGTACGGCGTACAACCTCTCGGAGGGCGGCCCGATCGTCCACCCCGATTGCCCGGGCACGATCGTCACGCTCCAGGCCGCCGAGCCAGGGATGCCCTCACTGGTGGTGCATCGCGACCAGACGGTCTCGATCACGGTCGAGGCGGCCCCGAATGTGGCCGCAGTCAGCGACGGCCGCCGATCCGAGTCGTTCGACCCGCCCGTGACGGTCGATCTCCGCCAGGACGGCCCCACGCTTCGTATCGCCGGCCCAGACGACTCGTTTTTCGACGGCCTCGACAAACTCCGGTGAACGGAGTTCTCGATCCGTCGATCGATACGCTTTCCGGGGTGGGTCGCCAGCGATCGGTCGATGACCGAGGAGTTCGAGGTCGTGCCGGCAGTCGATATCGAAGACGGACGAGTGGTCCAACTGGTCGGTGGCGAGCGCGGGACCGAGACGGCCTATGGCGAACCCAGCGAGGCCGCCGAGCGATGGATCGAGGCCGGGGCGGAGCGACTCCATCTCGTCGATCTCGACGGCGCGTTCGACGGCGAGCGCGCGAACGCCGACGCGATCGACGCGATCGTCGACCGCGTCGACGTGCCCGTCCAGATGGGCGGCGGGATTCGACGGCGGTCGGACGCCGCCCAGTTGCTCGACTCGGGCGTGGATCGGGTCATTCTCGGGACGGCCGCGATCGAGACGCCCGAACTGGTGAGCGATCTGGCCGCAGAGTATCCCGACGGTGTGATGGTGAGCCTGGACGCGAGCGCCGGCGAAGTCGTCGTCGAGGGCTGGACCGAGGGCACCGGGCTGAAACCGATCGAGGCCGCTCAGACGTTCGCAGCGAAGGGTGCAGCGGCCATTCTGTTCACCGACGTCGACACCGAGGGGCGGATGGACGGCGTCCGCGCCGATCGGGTCGCGGAACTGGTCGAAAGCGTCGACGTGCCCGTCATCGCGAGCGGCGGCGTTGCCGATCTCGACGACGTTCGCGCGCTCGCAGCGGCCGGTGCGGCGGGCGTCGTCGTCGGGACGGCGCTGTACGAAGGCGCGTTCGAACTGAGCGAGGCTCAGGGCGCCGTTCAGCGCTCCTGAAGCGTGACTTCGACGGCGGCGTACGTCTCGAAGAAGGGTTCGAACCCGCCGGAGTGACTCCCGACGGCCCGACGCTCGCCGTCGATTTCGACGACCAGACTGTTCTCTGTCGGGAACGCCGTCGTCGGGTCTCCGACGAGGCTCTGGCGAACCTCGACGATCGGAATGTCGTCGTGGTGTTCGCGGTCACCGGACTCGACGTTCTGGACGACGAGGTCCGCCGCGAGGTCGTGGCCCTCCATCTGGTGGAGCGCCGCGTTCGTCACCGAACTCCGGAAGAACCCGTAGGTGTGAGGGAGTGGGTCGGGCGCGGAGATGAACTCGGTGTCGCCCATCGGCCAGACGTTGCTCATGATGTTGCCGAGAAAGCCCCCGGCGATCGTCGGCATCGTAAAGGAGAGTGCGCTCTCCTCGCCGTGACGCCCCGAGAGCACCGCATAGGGCCCGACGACGCCCCGCGTTTCGTCCGCGATGACCGTCACCGGCGGTTTCGCCGACCAGGTTCGAAGCACACGCGAGACCTCGCCCGGATCGTCGAGGTCGTCGAGCGTCGAGGAGACGCCCGGCGGGACGAGCATGAGATAGACGATCACGCCACGGTCGACGGCATCGGAGAGCACGTCTTTCAGTTGGGCGAACTCCGTCGCGGGGACGACGACGAACACCTCGCCGTCGGCGGTCTCGATCGCTGACCGGGCGCGTCGGCGGACCGTCGATCGCGAGCGGACGATTTCGAATCCTGCAGGTTCGTCGCCGCCGCCGTAGGCGTCCTCGATCGCGCCTTCGAGGTCTTCGATCTGCGCGGTGAACTCGGCGCTGACCTCGTCGGGGGGTCGGGCCCGGACGGTCGTCGGACTCGTCGACTCGTCGATGGTGACGAGTTTGCGATCCGAGAGCGTCTGGACCACGTCGTAGATGTAGCCCGTCGAGACGTCGGCGCTGTCGGCCAGGTCACCGGTCGTCTTCGTCCCCGATCGCAAGACGGCGAGGTAGGCGTCGATCTCCTTTTCTGAAAGGCCGAAGGTCGTGAGGTGCTGGCGGATGATTGCGGCGGTCATGATTGATTATCTTTATTATTTCAGCAAAATATTTTTCCGTGCTGGGAACGTGTGCCCGATATGCCCGATACTCGCGAGTCCACCGGTCGGGACGCGTCCGATCGACGGTGGACGGTCGCCATTCTGGCCTTCGTCGCGCTCTCCGGTCTCGGGATGCAGATGCGAGGGGCGCTCATCCCCGAACTGCAGAAAGCCGGCCAGTTCGGTATCGGTGAGGGCGTCGCCGGACTGATCGCTCCGGCGGGCACGCTGGGATACGTCGTGACCGTGCTCGTCGTCGGAGCGATCGCGGGTCGACTGGCCGCGCGGCGTACCATTCTGGTCGGACTCGCCGTATCGGCGGTCGGCGTCCTCGGCATGGGGCTGGCCCCGGGATTCGGCGTGTTTCTGGGACTGCTCGTGGTTCGTGGGCTCGGAACCGGCGTCGTCCGCGGGCTGGATCGGCCGATTCTGAGCCATTTATATCCAGAGGCACGCGGGCGCGTGTTTAATCTTTATGACCTGGCCTGGGCCATCGGGTCCGCACTCGGTCCGGTCGTGATGAGCGTTGCCATCGGCCTCCAGGGCGCAGCCATCGTCTATCGCGGTGCGTCGATCAGCGTCGGCCCGGTCGACGTACTCACCGCGGGCCAGTCACTGCTTTCGGGTGGCTGGCGACTCGCCTATCTTGGGATGTTCGTCGGATTCGTCGTCCTCATTCTCGGGATCACGAGACTCGACAGCCCCTCGATCGATCAGGAGCGCGCACTGGACTGGGACGCCGTCCGCGAGTTGGCGCGCGTTCCGGCGGTCGTCGCGACCGTGCTCGCACTCGCCTTTCACACCGGGCTCGAAGGCGCGCTGTTCATCTGGTTGCCCACGTTCGGCATCCAGGTCAGTGACCTCGGACAGGCCCAGGCGAACGTCCTGTTGAGCGTGTTTACGGTCGCGTACGTCCCGGGGCGGGCCTTCTATACGATCACGAGCGAGCGGTTCGGCTACGGCCGACTCGTGGTCGCTATCGAACTGCTCGTCCTCCCGGTGTTCGTCGGGACCTTCTTTTTCGCAGAGGGGTGGGCCGTCTTCGCCGGCGTCGCCCTGCTGGGTGCGCTCGTCTCGGGGGTCTTCCCGACGGTCGTCGCGTTCGGGACCGAGGCCGCCCCGGAGTACAGCGCACCGATCAACGCCGTCTCGCTCGCGACCGGGTCGATCATGCTCGCGGTCGTCCCGGTCCTCATCGGCGTTCTCATCGGTCAGGTCGGCATCCGTGCCGCGTTACTCGTCCCGCTCGCGATGAGCCTCGCGGTCGCACCGGTCGTCCTCGCTGGGTTGGTCGCCCGCGACGGGAGTCTCCGGGCGGCGCTCGCGGCCTGATAGGCTGCCGGGATCCACACCGTCTAACCGTTCCAGGGCGAAACGTGAGTATGCAGAACGCGGGCTGGCAGGCGGGACTGGGTCGCGTCGAGCGGGCGATACTCGAACAGTACCAGAGTGGCTGGCCGGTCGTCGAGCGACCCTTCGAGGCGATCGGTGCGGCCGTCGACGCCCCCGAACCGGCGGTGAGCGCGGCCGTCGAGGGCCTCCTCGATCGGTCACTCGTCCGCCGGGTCGGGCCCGTGTTCGACCCGCCGCGCATCGGTAGTTCGACGCTCGCGGCCGTCCGCGCTCCCCCCGACCGCGTCGACGCAGTCGCCCAGACCATCGACGCTCACGACCGGGTGACCCACGATTACGAGCGGGACTCCGAGTGGACGCTCTGGTTCGTCGTCACCGCGGGGTCACGGGACCGTCGCGACGCCGTCCTCGCAGACATCGAGCGCGAGACCGGCCTCGAACCGCTCGTCTTGCCCATGCAAACCGCGTATTACGTGGATCTGGAGTTTCCCGTGCTGGGATCGGACCCGCTCGCGACCGGCGAGCGCACGACCGTCGACCCGACACCGATCGACGCTCACGCCGCCGACGATCTGACGCCGCTCGACGAACAGATCATCCTCGCGAGCCAGGACGGCTTGCCCCTGTCGACCACGC
The DNA here is from genome assembly GCF_003058365.1 of Halococcoides cellulosivorans. NCBI lineage: Archaea > Methanobacteriati > Methanobacteriota > Halobacteria > Halobacteriales > Haloarculaceae > Halococcoides > Halococcoides cellulosivorans. The sequence continues at coordinate 1,256,564 of NZ_CP028858.1, forward strand.
CGTATCGAGACCTCGCGGAGACGATCGACGCCGACCCCGACCGCGTCCGGGCCCGCCTCGACTGGATGCTCGATCGTGGCTACGTCAAGCGGATCGGAGCGGTCGTCGACCACCGAGCGACTGGCTTTACCGCCAACTGTATGGTGGTCTGGGACGTTCCAGCGGCCGCCCTCGACGACGTGGGCACGACATTCGGCGCGGATCCCGCCGTGACGCTGTGTTACCACCGCCCACAGCGGCCCGCCCGTGACTGGCCCTATTCGCTGTTTACGATGATCCACGGCCGCGATCGGGCAGCGGTCGACGCAAAAATCGACGCGCTCGACGCGTCGGTCCCGTACGGTCACCAGCGCCTCTATACCACGGCCGTCCACAAACAGACCGGCGCGCGCTACGAGGGCCTGCTCGACTGACTCAGAGTCTGGAGCGCGTCACTCGCGGTCGGCTTTGAACTGGGGCGAGCCGTCCTCGTGGAGACGGCGTGAGACTCGCGCCACGTCGGCCTGGCGGTCAGCATGCAGCGCTTCCAGCCGATCACGGAGGCCGTCGTGCTGGCGAGCGAGGATCTGGACCGCCGACAGCGCGGCGTTGTAGGATTTGCCCGCGTCGACGGCGACGATCGGCGCGCCCTGGGGCATGCCGATCACCGAGGGGAGCGACTTCTCCTGGACGGGGACGCCGATCACCGGCAGCGGGTAGGCGATCGACGCCGTCATGTTCGGCAGGTCGGCGGACTTCCCGCCCGCGCCCGCGATGATCACGTCGATCCCCCGGTCGGCGGCGGTCTCGGCGTACGTATACATCAGTCCGGGCGTGCGATGCGCCGAGACGACGAACGTCTCGAAGGTGAACCGGTCAGCGGGCGGATCCGAATAGCTAGTTTGCTCGGCAAAGCCCAGCGCCGTCAGCGCGTCGTAGGCGCCCTCGCGGCCGGTCTCGGAGCCAGCCATCACGTCGAGATCCGAATCCGAACCCATGATGATGCCGATGTCGGGCGTCACGGCGGGGTCGCGATCGCGGTCGGCCTCCGCACGCAGGTCAGCGTCCAGTGCGTCGAGCGGTTCGGGTGTCATGGGCGAGACTGACCGGGCGGCGATCAAAACCGTTCCCTTTCGGTCCGCGTACGCACGGTCCTCCGGACCGCTCGTGTTCCACGGTCCTCCGGACCGCTCGTGTTCCACGGTCCTCCGGACCGCTCAAGTCGCTGGACGCCAAAGCCCGACCGTGTCTGCGCTCGATTCGGCTCGTGTCGTGCTTCGTGACCTACTCGGTCGTGGTGACGATCGACCACTCACCGAGCGCGTTCGGGATCTCGACACTGGCGATCGCGTGATCGCGATCGTCGGGTGTGAGGCCCTCAGCGGTGACGTTCGAGCGACGCGGCCCGACGCGGCCGTGATCGAGACGAGCGAGCGGCCACTCGTGTTTGCGGTCGAAGGCGACGACGTCCTTGCGATCGAGCGCGATCCCGAACGACTTCGCGGGCGGGTCGACACCCTCGACGTGCTCTAACAGCCTTACTCGAACGAGAGCGAGTCGCGATGGTGGCGGATCCGATCGAGAGCGAGGTCCGGTTCCATACCAGCGTCGTCGACCGTCGTCAGGTGCCCCATCTTCCGCAGGGGTCGAACCTCCCCTTTTCCGTACCAGTGGAGCGCGACGCCCGGTGCGGCGAGCACGTCGTCGACGCCCAGTAGCGTCGCCGGGCGGGACTCGCCCGCACCGAGAACGTTCGCGCTGACGGTCGTGGCGCGCAGGTCGGTCGCGCCGAGCGGCCGGCCCGTCACCGCGCGGGCGTGCTGTTCGAACTGCGAGGTGATCGCGCCCTCGATCGTCCAGTGTCCGGAGTTGTGCGGGCGTGGGGCGACTTCGTTCAGCAGGATCTCACCCTCGGAGGTCTCGAAAGTCTCGACACCGAAGACGCCACGCCCGTCGAGTACGTCGAGGACGCGTTCGGCAACGTCGGCGGCCTGATCGCGTGTCTCCGCACAGGTCCGCGCGGGCGCGACCGTCTCGCGGAGGATCTCGTCCTCGTGGATCGTCTCGGTGACGGGGAAGGTGTCGCGCTCCCCGTCGCCCTGGCAGGCCATCACGGCGAGTTCGCGTTCGAAGTCGACGAACTCCTCGATCATCGCCGGGCCGGCCACCGCGTCGAGCGCCTCGGCCACCTCGCTGTGGTCCTCGACGAGGACGTTGCCACGCCCGTCGTACCCGCCACGCCGGGCTTTCAACATTGCGGGCGTGCCGAGTTCGTCGAGTGCGTCGCGGGCCGATTGCTCGCCGTCGACGGCCCGGAATTCGGGGACCGGGATGCCTGCGTCAGCGAACGCCTGTTTTTGCTCGAATTTGTCTGCGATCGTCGCGAGCGTGCTCGGTTTGGGGTGAACCGGCGTCCCCGTCTCCGCCTCGATCGTCGCGAGGGCCCCCTCGTCAGCGAGTTCGATCTCGTAGGTCAGCACGTCGGCACGCTCGGCCACCTCGCGGATCGCGGCCTCGTCGTCGAAGTCGGCAACGATGTGATCGGTCGCGACGGGGGTCGCGGGCGCGCGCGGTGTAGGATCGAGAACGACGACGTCGATACCGAGCGGACTGGCCGCCTCGGAGAGCATCCGGCCGAGTTGGCCACCGCCGACGACACCGAGCGTCGGCCCGGGAGTCGAGAGTGTCATGCGCGCGGTTGCGAGGGCGGCGATAAAAGCCGACCGAAACGGGGCCCGGTCAGACCCACGCCGGGTTCGGTGGTGCGTCCAGGCCCGCCGCGTCGAGCGTGGGCTCGTGGAAGAACATCACGAACGGATCGGCGCTCGGGTTGTCGGGTGACGACGCGCGTAGCCGATAGGTCGCGCTGACGTACTCGTCGGTCGTCTGGCGGACGAACTGGTCGTCGGCACCGTCCATCGTGACGATCACCGGCACGTCGTTCTCGATGGCAGTCTGGAGCCCACCCGACTCCACGTGGCATTCGAGGGCCGGATCGGGGTAATAGAAGTACCACCCGAGCGGGAGCGTGTCCCACCAGCCACCGTCTCCGTCGCCGTTCCGGCCCATACACAGCGGTCGGGTGTACCGATAGGTGTCGAGATCACCGACGATACCAGAACCGTACAACACCACGTCGGTGCCGTCGTTTACCTGGACCAACCGGTCCATGGTGTCCATTCCCTGGCGCATCTCCATGTCGGCGGGTTGGGCGTACTGAACGAGCGGGTCGTCGTCGGGTACGGGGTCGATGAAGGCCGCGTTCACCCCCGTCGTGGCCATGTAGCCCCCGGACGCGAGGACGAACACGACCGCCAGGCCGACGCTCAGCGCGTCGTGGTCGAGATGCGCCGACCACCCCGCTCTGATGACGGTCCCGAGACCGATCGCGGCGGGGATCGAGAGTGGGACGAGGACGTGTGTCGCGATCCACGCCGCCTCGATGTCCATCCCGGCGGGGTAGCCGACGATCGATGCCGCGCCCGCATAGGTCAACATGGTCGGGACGACCCAGTGGTCACGCCCGGCGAACCGAAGCGCGACGAACCCGATCAGTGCCGCCGCGAGCGTCGGCCAGGTGTACTTGCCGAGGACCTGTAGGAAGAACCCCGCATGGTCTTTGTACTCATCCGTGAACGCTGGTTCGTCGTCGGCGCGGTCCTCACCTACCGCCGGGAGCCACTCCTGGTACTCGCTGATCACCCGGTCTGTGGTGTGCCCGATCATCTCCGTGAACTTCCACTCGACGACGCCATCGAGCGCCCCCTGTGGCCTGCCCGGCAGGACGTTCATCGGTTCGATCTCCCCCGGGTAGACGTTCGGGATGTCCGTCACGCCCTCCCAGAAGCCCACGGTGTCACCGACCGGATACTCACCGGTATCTGAGGGTGGGTTCACGCCAGCCATACCGGCCCCGCGCGGCGCGAACATGAACAGCAGGACGAACAGCAAGACGACGATGGCGAGCATGACGTCTCCGGCGTAGCGAGCGGCGTAGTACTCCCCGACCGGGACGGTCAGCTCCGGAATCGAAGCGTCTGCGACCTCGCCACGGGACCGACCGACGGCGACGGCCCGCTTTCGCATCCCGCCGAGAAGGTGAGCCCGTACGTCCCGGCCGCCGAGGACGGCATCGACCGGGCCAGCGGCCATCGAGGGGAGCGACTCGCTCAGGCGATCGGTCTCGACGCGGTGAAGCAGTTCCCGGACGACGAGATGTCCGAGAATCAGACCGAACCCGCCGACCCACGTCAGGGGATAGAGAATGCCGTTCTCTTTCGAGGCCAGCCCGAATCCCGCGAAGATCGCAGCGACGTAAAAGTACTCCACTCGACCGGTATCAGCGAGTTTGACGAGTGCGCCGAGCGCGACGAACATGAACGTCGCGACGAGCAGATCGCTCCGCATGAACCGCGAATAATAGAGGAGAATCGGGCTGATCGTGAGGATGATCGCGGCGATGAGGACCTCGTGATCTCTGAGATGGTTGCGATAGAGCAGCGTCCCGACCGGGAGCAGGCCGCCGACGATCGCCACCGGCAACCGCATGGTGAAGTCGTTCGCGCCGAAGAGGTAGAACACCCAGCGGCCGACGTGCTGGACGAACGGGCCGTGGATGATGTGTCGATACTCGAAGTGCCCGGTGTCGAGGAAATGCAGCGTCCAGTGAGCGACCCGGCCCTCGTCGAAGTGGGCCGGACGCGCGCCGAGCAAGACGATTCTGGCGATCAGACCGACGATCGCGATCGCGACCACTCCCAGCACGATCGGATCGCGATCGGCCAGAATCGGCGGCAGACGGCCCTGGAGCGCTTGCCAGCGGTCTTCGATCCCCCGATCGAGAGCGTCACCCATACACATACCAGACTGGTCCTGCCTAAGAACGGTTCCGGTTCAGGACGGCGTTCGAAGACGGGTCACAACGATTACGGGTGGCCCTGTGATAGTCTGCGTATGGCCGATCACGCTCGACTCGTCGTCATCGGATCGGGGATCGCCGGACTGACCGCCGCGATCTACGCCGGCCGATCCAATCACGATCCACTCGTGCTCAGCGGCGACGAACCCGGTGGACAGCTCACGCTCACGACCGATGTCGAGAACTATCCGGGTTTTCCCGACGGCGTCGATGGGACCGAACTCGTCCAGCGCATGCGCGAGCAGGCCGAGCAGTTCGGCGCGACCGTCCGATCGGGCCGAGTCGCAGACATCGACGCTTCCAGCCGACCGTTCCGACTCGAACTCGTCCACGGCGACGTCATCACCGCCGACGCCGTGATCGCCGCGAGCGGGGCGAGCGCACGCACGCTCGATATTCCCGGGGAGGAGGAGTTGATGGGGTTCGGCGTCTCGACGTGTGCGACCTGCGATGGGGCCTTCTTCCGTGGCGAAGACATGGTCGTCGTCGGCGGCGGCGACGCCGCGATGGAGGAAGCCGCCTTCCTCACCAAGTTTGCCGACACGGTCACGCTCGTCCACCGCCGCGAACAGTTCCGCGCCGAAGACTACTGGATCGATCGTATCGAGGACCACGTCGACGCGGGCGACGTCGAGATCATGCGAAACACCGAACTGACGGCGATCGAGGGCTCAGAGGAGGCGGGCGTCGATCACGTCGAGATCGTCTCTCATCCCGAGGGCCACCCCAAGCGCCGCCAGGCCGACGGGGAAGTGGTCGACGAGGACACCCTCGACGTGGGGGCGGTCTTCGTCGCGATCGGACACGTCCCCAACACGAGCTATCTCGAATCGACCGACGTGCGCCTCGACGACGCGGGCTATATCCACGTCGCGGGCGGGCGTGGCGGTGGCCAGACGGCGACGGACGTCGAGGGTCTCTTCGCCGCCGGCGACGTCGTCGATCACCACTACCAGCAAGCGATCACCGCGGGCGGGATGGGCTGTGAGGCCGCGATCGACGCCGACGCGTTCCTCGAAGACGAGTGATCGACCGGAAGGACCTTCCGACGCGACGGCAACGGTCAGACATGGACGCAGAGTCCCTCGATACGACGACCGTAACGCTCGACGCCGACGGTGAATCGATCGAACTCGACGTTCCGACTGGCGTGTTCGACGTCCTCGCGGAGGACGAACCTGCCGTCGAGGTCATGGCCGACCTCGCGCTGTTCGAGTTGACCCGGAACGTCCACGCTGCGGCGAATCACAGCGAGATCGAGACCGACGTGCCGCTCGACGACGTGGAAGACGAAGTGCTCGACCTGTTCGAAGAGCGCTTCGAAGTCTCCTTTGCCGAAGCGACCGGTCACCAGCACTGATCGCACGCTGAGATCCCGTGGTCTGAGCCGGGTGAAATCAGCTCCTCAGTCTGTTTTGATGTCCAATAGGTCGCTGTTCCGGATCCAATCGAGATACTCGGCCAGCCGATCGGCCGACTGGAGCGCGTCGATCGTGTCGTACGATGCGCGCAGTTCGTCGTTGGAAAAGACGGTGTGGATCTGGTCGTGACACGGCCGACACAGTTCGACGGTCGGGCTCTCGGCGCGCTCCTCGGGGCGGAGATGATGCTCCTGGATCACGCGTGGGTCGTCGATGCGGTCGTCGGGAACCACGCGACCACAGAGTTCGCACGTGGTGGTCATCTCGGTTGGCAATACGTGAGACAGCCACCTATGGATGGTGCCGACGGACACGTTCGACTCCGATACGTCGTGACAGGGCTTCTGCTCACTTCGTTTGCAGAGGCTTGCTCACGGCTCACGAGTTCGCCGTTCGCATAGAATCGAGGCCTCACTCCGTTCGGCCTCGCAGTCCGCCCTCCCCGATTTGAACACCGGAAGACGACTCCGCTCGCTCCGCTCGCGGATTGCGACTTCCGAGCACGAAATCGGCTCGGTCGGATTTGCGTCGCAAATCCGCCCTCCCCGATTTGAACACCGTGAGACGTTCCGGGCGTGCGGCGCGACGCGCCGTTCCGGGACTGCGACTCACGAGCTCAAATCGTGTCGGCTGTCCCTCACGGTCAACACCGTTCGCTATCGCTCACGGATATTGTAGTTCAGTCCGCCCTCCCCGATTTGAACACCGGAAGACGCTCCCGCTCGCTCCGCTCGCGGATTGCGACTTCCGAGCACGAAATCGGCTCGGTCGAATTTGCGTCGCAAATCCGCCCTCCCCGATTTGAACGCCGTGAGACGTCCCGGGCGTGCGGCGCGACGCGCCGTTCCGGGACTGCGACTCACGAGCTCAAATCGTGTCGGTTGGATATTTCTGCTCACTTCGTTCGCAGAAAATCCGCCCTCCCCGATTTGAACGGGGGACAAGTCGATCTACAGTCGACTGCTCTACCAGTCTGAGCTAAGGGCGGGCACAGACGAACGCATGATAGCGTCGGGTTTAACGGTTTCCGTTCGTCGCCGTGACCGCCCCGGCGCCACCAGATCTCGACTGGGGACAGCACCGATGAGACAGGCGACGTATACACCGGCAACGACCGCGTTCAGTCGAGAGCACGTCGAATCGGGGTTCCAGAGTCTACTACAAAAATTGATTATGGTAGCCAAACTTTTATCCCTCACGCCGTTGTGGTACGAAGCGCGTAAGACGACCGTCTTACACGCACCCTGATCCGGCGGGAATCGACTCCTGCCGTGTCCGAGGGCGTGTAAAACGCGGATCGGCAACTGACCGGCCCGTCTTACCCCAACCCCCCCCCAAATAACCATGGAGCGTGTGACCCTGCGGATCCCCAAACAGCAGATCGAGGACGTTGAGCGAATGGTCGAGACCGGTGAGTACCCCAACAGAAGTGAAGCCATCCGGGCTGCCGTTCGGGAGATGCTCGACGAGCGCGATACCGGCCCGACTCGACCCTCCGAAAAACGCAAGCGGCGCAACTACGCCCAGGTGTAACCATGCAGGACATCGTCCAGGAGGCGCTCGAACACGAGGAACAGGAAGAGCGGTCGGTGGACACCGACGTCGACGGGTTCGGTGACCCACGGATCGTCATCGTCGGGTGCGGTGGCGCCGGCAACAACACCGTCAACCGACTGTACAATCTCGGTGTCGACGGCGCGGACACCATCGCGCTGAACACCGACAAGCAGCACCTCAAGATGATCAAGGCCGACACGAAGATCCTCGTCGGCAAGTCCCTGACCAACGGGCTCGGTGCCGGTGGCGACCCCTCGATGGGCGAGCGCGCCACCGAGATGGCCCAGGGCACGATCAAAGAAGTGCTGGGCGACGCCGACCTGGTCTTCGTCACCGCCGGCATGGGTGGCGGGACCGGCACCGGTGCGGCGCCCGTCGTCTCGAAGATCGCCAAAGAGCAGGGCGCGATCGTCGTGGGCATGGTCTCGACGCCGTTCAACGTCGAGCGCGCCCGCACGGTCAAAGCCGAGGAAGGCCTCGAAGAGTTGCGCACCGAGGCCGACTCGATCATCGTCCTCGACAACAACCGCCTGCTCGATTACGTCCCGAACCTCCCGATCGGGAAGGCGTTCTCGGTGATGGACCAGATCATCGCTGAGACCGTCAAGGGAATTAGCGAGACGATCACCCAGCCGTCGCTGATCAACCTGGACTACGCGGACATGACCTCCATCATGAACCAGGGCGGCGTCGCGGTGATGTTGGTCGGTGAGACCAAAGACAAGAACAAGACCGAAGAGGTCGTCAAAGACGCGATGAACCACCCGCTGCTCGACGTGGACTACCGCGGTGCGTCGGGCGGCTTGGTCCACATCACGGGTGGGCCCGATCTCACCCTCAAGGAGGCCGAGGGCATCGCCCAGAACATCACCGATCGGCTCGAAGCGGACGCCGACGTGATCTGGGGCGCGCGTATCCAGGACAACTACAAGGGTAAAGTCCGCGTCATGGCGATCATGACCGGCGTCAAGAGCGCCCACGTCCTGGGCCCGACCGCTCAGAAGCAGGCCAACAAGTCCCGCGCAGCGATCGAGGACGAAGAGACCTTCGACGCCAGCCAGAATGTCGGCGGGCAGTCGAGCGGCCAGTCCGCCCCGAGCGCAGAGTTCGGCCAGACCGACGGCGGTCGCGAGACCGTCAATCGCACGAACGGCCTCGATGTCATCCGGACCGACGACTGACGACCCACGCAGTACTGTCGCTCGAAGATCACTCTTTTCGTCTGGCGCACCGACGCCGCAGTGCACCCGCCAGTTGTGGTCACGACGATACCTGCCCGGGACCTGCAGGCGTTTATCCCTCCGGGAGCTAAGGCGGCCAATGAACGATAGCGTTCTGGAGACGATCGGATCGCCGCTCGTCCGGATCGGCGGGCCCACCGGTGCGACCGTCGCCGCGAAACTCGAAGGATTCAATCCCGGAGGATCCGCGAAAGACCGGCCGGCACGGGCGATGATCGAGGCCGCCGAGCGCGATGGCGTCCTCGAACCGGGCGATCGGATCGTCGAACCGACCAGCGGTAACACCGGCATCGGCATCGCACTCGTCGGCGCAGCCAACGGCTACGACGTGACACTCGTGATGCCCGCAGGGAAATCCGCCGAGCGCCGCCGCCTCATGCGGGCCTACGGCGCCGATCTCGAACTGATCGAGGGGTCGATCTCGGACGCCCGCGAGCGGGCCGCCGAACTGGCCGACGAGTCGGGTGTCGTCACGCTGGATCAGTTCGAAAACGCCGCGAACCCGGGCGCTCACGAGGCGACCACCGCGCGTGAACTGCTCGATCAGGTCGACCGACCGATCGACGCGCTCGTCGTCGCCGTCGGGACGGGCGGGACGCTCTCTGGGCTCACACGAGGGCTCAGAGCAGGTGGTCAAAACCCGCTGATCGTCGCCGTCGAACCCGACGAGAACGCCTTGCTCTCCGGGGACGACCCCGGCGACGACGAGTTCCAGGGGATGGGCCCGGGCTTCGTCAGCCCGAATCTCGACGAAAGCGCGATCGATCGGATCGAACGCGTCGCCATCGGCCCTGCCGAAGACGAGTGTCGTCGACTCGCCAGCGAGGAAGGAATTCTCGTCGGCCAATCGTCAGGTGCAGCGAGTCTGGCAGCGAAACGCGTCGCGCGCGCGTTCGTGGGTGGCGAACTCGACACCGACGCCGACGACCCGCTGGTCGTGACGGTTTTCCCCGACAACGGCGAGCGATACCTCTCGACGGGGCTGTTCGATCGAGAGGAGTAAGGTTAGACGCGTGCCGTCAGTGGCTGGCGTCTTCGTACACCCAGGGCTCGTCCGCGCGCTCGTAGCTGACGAGTTCCTCGTCGTCGAAGAAGAGGTCGATCTCGCGCTCGTTCGCGCCCGGATCCTCGTGATCGGAGCCGTGGATGATGTTCTGCGAGAGGTCCAGCCCGAAATCGCCCCGGATCGTCCCCGGTGCGGCCTCGGCGGGGTCGGTCGCGCCCATCATCTGGCGGACCTGGCGGGTCGCGTCCGCACCTTCCCAGACCATCGCGAGCACCGGGCCCGAGGTGATAAACTCGACCAGATCGTCGAAAAAGGGCTTGTCCTCGTGCTCGGCGTAGTGCTCGTGGGCCAGTTCCTCGCTAATCTGCATGAACTTCGCGCCCGCGAGTTTCAGCCCACGCGTTTCGAGCCGGGAGACGATTTCGCCGGTCAACCCACGCTGGACGGCGTCGGGCTTGGCCATCACGAAGGTGCGCTCGTCGTGGTGGCTCACCGTTCGTCCTCCGTCCATTCGAGGGACTTGGATTTTCGCCCGAGGTCGCTATTTTTCTCGCACTTCGAGGAGCAGTAGACGAGTCTCGTCCCGTCCGTGCGGACGAACATCGTCCCCGTTCCGGGTTCGATCTCGCTGCCGCAGTAGTCACACTCGCGCGTCCGCGGCATGGTCACTGCCCCCCGATGGCGTCGGCCTCGCGAGCCGTCTCGCGCAGCTGGATCACGTCACCCTCTCGGACCGGGCCGAGCACGTTACGAGTGATGATCCGGCCCGTGTTCTCGCCCTCCTGGATCCGGCATTTGACCTGCATGGCCTCGCCGTGCATCCCGGTCCGGCCCACGACCTCGATGACTTCCGCGGGCGTGGAACCGCCGTCGGCGGACTCTTCGGCGCTCATCGGTGATCAGCCCCGGAGTTCGTCGACCTTGTCAGCGACGTCTTCGACGTCGCTTTCGGCGTCGCCCGAATCGGTGATCGCCGCCGCGGCACAGCCGACGTCGAGACCGATGGCCTGGCCGATATCGTCCTGAGCGCCGACGAAGACGAACGACACGTCTTTCTCGTCGGCCAGGTCCGGCAGGTGCATGACGATCTCTTCGGGCTGGACGTCCTCGGCGATGAGTGCCAACTCGGCGTTGCCGCGCTCGACGGCTTTGGTTGTCTCGTTGGTCCCTTTCTTGACTCGGCCTGTGTCCCGAGCGACTTCCAGGGCGGACAGTGCGTCCTCCTGAAGGTCGACCGGCACGTCGAAATCTGCGTATACTGGCATTGTGGTCACCTCCCGCGCGTGGGCTCACACTCCCCCGCCGTCGGGGTCACCGCGACCCCGGGTGGCCGTCCACCGGGTCCGAAACTGGCTAGGAGCATCATCAACCCCGCGCAGGGTGTACTCGTGGGTGGTCGGCGGCCCTTCAAAGGGGTTTCGAACGCAGACCGCGATCCGCTCTGCGGCGCCCACAGGATCGATTCTCACCCGTTTTCTCACACGAATAGTGTCGTCGACGGCTGTGAACGAGCGTGGTTCGGCCTCACGATAAAGTAAATGTAGCTATATAGAATCGTCACGTCGCCGACGCACACCAGTTCGAATTCTGATTCGGTTCGCAGCGGACGAGTTCCAGGTTCTGAGCCCCCTCACTCCGACGAATCGACGCTCTCCGCACGAAACTCCGACGCGTAGTCCTCGACGAACGTTCGCACGCTCCGTGGCTCACGACCGAGGATTCGTCGGCAGTCAGAACTCACGCGGGCAGCCAGGCCGACCCGCGCTACAGTGTAGATACCACACATGAGCGCGACGAACGTGAGCGGGTGTCCCCGTCGGTACATCCGCCACGCGAACGAGAACAGCGACGGCCGCGAATAGGAAATGGGCCGATCCAGAACGTCCGCGAAGATCATTGCGACGGCGTCGTAATCGAGCGCCTCGGGCCCGGTCAGGTCGTACGCCTGGTTCGCGTGGCCGGCCTCGGTCACCACGGTTGCAGCCACTTCACCGACGTCCCGTGCGTCCACGAAACTGGTTGTCCCGGTGCCCGCTGGCACGAGGATCTCGTCGTTCTCGACGATGTCCCGTCGATGGACGCCGAGGAGATTCTGCATGAAAAACGAGGCTCGCAACAGTGTGGCGTCGAGGTCTGCCGCCAGAACGTGCTTCTCGATGCGGTGGTGTGGGACGAGAACGTTCGTCTCGGCCCCGAGCGTCGAGAGATAGGCGATCTGGGTCACGCCGACACGATCGGCGGCGTCGACGAATGAGATGACTGCTGCGGTGTCCACGGTCGGTGGCCGCATGAGGAAGACCTGATCGACGTCGGCCAGCGCCGCGCCCCAGGTCTCGGGCTTCGAGAAGTCGAACGCGACCGTCGCTCCGGCAGTCTCGATCTCGGCGGGCACCGACTCTGGATCGCGAACCCCGCTTCTGACCTCGACGTCACGGTCCGCGAGCGCGCTGACCACGTGGTGGCCGACCGTCCCCGTCGCGCCCGTCACGAGGATCCGCTCGGTCACGGGTCGGCCCCCCAGGATCTCCGCGGCCGAATGGCGGGTGCAGTGTCCATATTCGACAGAAGGGCGCCAGGGAAGTATACGATGGCGTCGGCGGTGATCGAACGAGTCGACTCGGTCTCCTCTGCGGGCGACACTCAAGGGCCCGGAGTGCAAAGCAAGACCGTGACCACCCACGTGCTCGTCGCCCTCGACGGGTCGCCACTCGCCGGAGACGCACTCGATCACGCCCTCGAAACGTTCGACGGGCCGATCACGGTCCTGAACGTCGTGACACCGATGGACAATGCGATGAGCGAGGGGGCGATCCTCGACACGGAGTCCGACCGGATGGCCGAGGCCGAAGACCGTGCGAACGAACAGGTCGAGGCCGCCTGTGATCGGACCGATTCGGCTGACCGGGAGGTCGAGACGATCGTCGAGACGGGCGATCCCGCCGATCGGATTCTCGACGCGGTCGACGCTCACGAGATCGATCACGTCGTGATGGGCTCTCACGGCCAGCCACGTGGCGAACTCGCACGGCGATTGCTCGGGACAGTCTCGACGGCGGTGCTGGGCGAGGCGAGCGTGCCGGTGACGGTCGTGCGCTGACCCGAGCTGACGAGCGAGCGGGCAACGAGGCCCGGACCAACAAGCTATTATCGTCCTGGCGGCGAACTGAGGGTGATTCGATGGTCGTCGGCTCAGGTGTCGTGACGCTCGTGATCGCCGCGATCGCGAGCGCCTTCATGGCGTGGTCGATCGGGGCAGGATCGAGCGGATCGACACCATTCGCGCCCGCGGTCGGAGCGAACGCGATCACCACGCTCCGGGCGGGATTACTCGTCGGACTTATCGGGTTCGCGGGCGCGGTCCTCCAGGGCGCGAACGTCTCGGAGGCCGTCGGGCGGGAACTCATCGGTGGCGTCACGCTCTCGCCGGTCGCCGCGACGATCGCGCTCGTGATCGCGGGCGGTCTCGTCGCGATCGGCGTCTTCACGGGCTACCCGATCGCGACGGCGTTCACCGTAACGGGTGCGGTCGTCGGGACGGGCCTGGCGATGGGTGGCGCGCCGGCCTGGGACAAGTACCTCCAGATCGGGGCGCTGTGGGTGCTGGTCCCGATCCTCGGCGGCACCGCGGCGTACGCCCTCGGGCGCGTGCTCAAGGATCGACTGGTTCCCGCTCGGGTGGCCGTCCCCCTCCTCGCGGCAGTCGTCTGGGCGATCGTCGTCAACATGCAGTTCGCACTACTCGGGCCGGCGGGCGAGGGCCGATCGACGGTCGGTGCGATCGCCGCGAACCTCGACGGCGGGACGGCAGCTGTCGGTGTATCGACACTTCTGTTCGCACTCGGCGCGGGCGTGCTCGTCTACTGGCGCATCCAGGGCGATCCCGCAGCCACGAATCGCGAGTTCTTGCTCGTCCTCGGCGCGCTGGTGGCGTTCTCGGCGGGCGGCACACAGGTCGGGTTGGCGATCGGACCACTCGTTCCCTTGCTCGACCCGTACGGCATCCCGCTCGTGGCTGTCCTCGTCGGTGGTGGCCTCGGCCTCCTGATCGGCTCCTGGACCGGCGCGCCGCGCATGATCAAAGCGCTTTCACAGGACTACTCGTCGCTCGATCCCGACCTCTCGATCGCCGCGTTGATCCCCTCGTTTGCGATCGCGCAGGTCGCCGTCTTCTTCGGCATTCCCGTCTCCTTCAACGAGATCATCGTCTCCGCGATCGTCGGTGCCGGCTTCGCCAGCACGGGGAGTGCAGTCAGTCGCGAGAAGGCCGTCAACACCGTCGGGGCGTGGGTCGGGTCACTCGTGCTCTCTCTGGTGGTCAGTTTCGGTGCGTACTCCGCCGTCGCGGCCGTCCTGGTGTAGCGGCGTTATACGATCCCGTCGATGTCGATCGGGTCTTCGATGTCGCCCATGACGGCTTCCAGCAGGTCGGTCACGGTTACCATCCCGACGACCCGTCCGTCCTCGATGACGAGCGCGAGTTCCTGGTGTTCGGCCTGAAACTGATCGACCGCGTCGCTCACGTCGACGTCCGGCGAAAGCGTCATCGGCGGGGCCGCGACCGTTTCGAAATCGAGCGTGCCGTCGAGGAGTTCGTCACGATGGCTCGCGAGGATCGGCACGTAGACGATCCCACGGAAGTCCGTCAACGTCTCACCGATCAACGGGTATCGGGTGTGTGGCTCCGCAGACAGGCGATCGATGTTCTCTGCGAACGTGACCTCGGTCGAGAGTGGAACGATGTCTTCGGCGGGAACCATGACCTCTCTGACGGGTTGTTCACCGATATCGAGGGCGTTCATCACCTCTTCGCGCCGGTCGTCGGAGACGCCACCGCGTTCGAGGATCGACCCGAGTTCGGTCCGCAGGTCCGCTCGTGATTCGATGACGTCGGTCTCGGCCTCCAGCCACGCACCGGTCATCTCGACGCCGAACAAGCGCAGCGTCGCCTTGGCGACCCCGTCGCCCAGCGTGATGATCGGTGCGATCACCCAGTGAAACCAATAGAGCGGGCCAGCGCCGTACCGACAGACGAAGCGCGAGCGCTCGACACCGAGGTACGTCGGGGTCTGCTCGCCGTGGGTCAGGTGGACGAGATTGATCAACAGGAAGGCCAAAATCCCACCAGACCCGACGCTCGCGAGCGCCGAGTTCGCGAACAGCGGTTCGAACACCGCCGCCAGCGCGGGTTCGGCCACGATCCCGACTGCGATCGACGAGGCGGTGATCCCGACCTGGCAGGTCGTCAAGTAGAGTTCGAGGTCCTGGGTCATCGCCCACGCGCGTTCGAGACCCCGAGACCCGTCGAGAAACTCCGCTTCGGTGAACTGTCGGGCCCGTGTGAGCCCGAACTCGATCGCGACGAAAAACCCGTTCGTGAGGATCAACCCCACGCCAGCGAGGATCCGCAGTGTGATCTCGATCGAGTCCATCGGGCGACGGTTCGAACGGCACCATGAAGAAATCGATGGTAGGTGTCGACCACAGCGGCCTTGTGCGCCCGCCGAGTGGTGGCGATATGCTCGCGGACCTGGCGGGACGACTGCGTGCCGAGGCCCGCCGGACAGATCATCGACGCCTGCTCGTCGTCGCTGGATCCCCAGAGCGAACCAAAAAGCGACTGCCCGACGCTCTCGATGGAGCGGACCTCGACCCCGCGCGGACGACCGTGATCGGTGATCGCGATCTCTGGACCTGTGAACGCCTGGCTCCGAACGCGTCGAGTGATCTGCTCGGGACGACCCGGGAGGCCGTCGTGATCGACGCGCACACCGCGATCCGCCCGAACGCACTCGGGCGTGGCGTCGGGGCGGTCGAGGGAGGGGGACTGGTCGTCCTCGTGACGCCGCCGTTCGAGGAGTGGCCCGAGCGTCGCGACGCCTTCGACGCGACGATGGCGGTTCCGCCCTATCAGACCGACGACGTGACGGGCCACGTCCGTCGCCGCCTGATCGAGACGCTGCACGCCCATCGTGGCGTCGCGATCGTCGACGTGGACCGCGATCGGGTGATCGACGACGGCAGTGTCGATCGCGATCCCACGGCGGTCGCGACCGACGACGGACCAGCGGTCCCCGACGACGCGATCTTCCCCGCGGCGGCCTACGAGGCCTGTCTGACTGGCGATCAAAGCGACGCGCTCGCGGTGTTCGAGGCGCTCACCGACCCGCCACAGGCGATCGTCCTCGAAGCCGATCGCGGCCGTGGGAAATCGAGCGTCCTCGGACTGTCTGGAGCGGCGCTGGCGGCCGAGGGCCGTGACGTCCTTCTGACGGCGCCGACGGCGCGCAACGCCCACCCCGCGCTCGATCGGGCCCGTGCGCTGGCGGACCGACTCGGTGCGTCCGAGCCGACTGCCGAAGGCGACACGATCGCCGTCGGTGACGGTCAGGTCCGGTTCGAACCGATCGCTGACGCCACCTTCGACGCGGACGTGATCCTCGTCGACGAGGCGGCAGCGGCCCCCGTGGATCGGCTGACCGAGACGCTCGACTGCGATGCCGTCGCGTACGCAACGACACTCCACGGCTACGAAGGGACGGGCCGCGGGTTCGAGGTGCGCTTTCGCGAGCACCTCGACGACTCGCGGCACGCAGTCCGTGACGCGTCGATCGCACGCCCGATCAGGTGGGCCCCCGCCGATCCGATCGAAGTCTGGCTGTTTCACGCGCTCGCGCTCTCGGCCAGCCCCGCTCCAGACGCACTCGTCGCGGACGCGACCCCCGAGACGGTCACCGACCGCCATCTCGACGCCGTGACACTCGCCGGCGACGACCGCCTGCTCGGTGAGGTCCTCGGCCTGCTCGCACTCGCACACTACCGGACCGAACCCGACGACGTGGTTCGGATCCTCGACGCACCGAACACGTCCGTCCGCGCTTTGTTGGTCGACGGCCACGTCGCCAGCGTCGCCGTCCTCGCCGCGGAGGGCGGCCTGTCGGCGGACTGGCGCGAGCGCCTCTACGGGGGCGAACGCATTCGCGGGCACATGCTCCCGGACGTGTTGACCTCGCAGTGTCGCGACCCCGACGCCGGCCAGCCCACGGGCGAGCGCGTCATGCGCATCGCGACCCATCCCGCCGCCCGCCGCGAGGGCCTCGGAACGCGATTGCTCGACGCGATCCGGGCCGACACCGACGCCGACTGGGTGGGTGCGGGGTTCGGCGCGAATCGGGGCCTGCTCGCGTTCTGGGATCGCGCGGGCTTCGACGTGATCCACTGCTCGCTCACGCGCAACGATCGCAGCGGCGAGCACTCCGCGATCGTGATCGACGGCTGTACGCCCGCCGGCGAGCGCCTCCAGGAGCGTCACGTCGCGTGGTTCGCCCGTCGGATCGGTGGCGTCCTCGGCGACCCACTCGATCACCTCGATCCGGATCTGGTCGCCGCCGTCCTCGCTGGCTGTCCCGCGACGGTCGACCCCGATCTGAGCACTCCAGAGTGGCGCGTCCTCGCTGGCGCGGGATCGGGACAGGGCCTCTACGACGCCGCGCCACGGGCCTTCCGTCGTCTCGTCCTAACGGCGCTGATCGCGCGCTCGGAGCCGCTCGACGCTACCGACCGCCGACTGCTCGTCGGAAAGGCGCTGCAGGGCCGCTCGTGGGACGCGGTCACCGACCTCGTCGACGTGCACGCGCGCTCGAACGCGATGCGATCGTTTGGCGACGCGATCGATCGGCTGCTGGCCGATCACGCGCCCGACTGGGTCGTCGAGGGCCGCGATCGACCGGAGTGACGCTCGGCGGCGTCGGGATCGCGCTCCGACGCTCGGTGCCGTGTCGCGCCACGACGGTGCTCGATCGAGGGGGCTCCGACACACTCAAGCGGGCGCGTCCGGACCGAACAGGCATGGAGTATCACGAGGCGGTCTCCTCTCTTTTCGATCTCCACCGCTACGGCACCCGGCCCGGAACCGACGCCTGTCGGGATCTCCTGGCCGAACTGAGTGATCCACACGCCGATCTCACCGCCGTCCAGATCGCCGGATCGAACGGCAAGGGCTCGACGGCCCGCATGCTCGAATCCGTGCTGCGTGAGGCGGGACTCACCGTCGGCACGTTCACCTCACCACATCTCGAGGACGTGCGCGAGCGCGTCAGAATCGACGGCCGGCCGATCAGACGCGCCGAACTGACCGCGTTCGTCGAGCGAATCGATCCGATCGTCACCGATCGCGCCCAGTCGGGTGCGGCCCCGACCTTCTTCGAGGCCGTGACGGCGCTCGCGCTCTGGGCGTTCGATCGGCACGCGGTCGACGTGGCGATCCTCGAAGTCGGCATCGGCGGGCGCTACGACGCGACGAGCGTGGTCGACCCCGCCGCGAGCGCGATCACGACGGTCACGCTCGAACACACCGACACGCTGGGCGAGACGATCCCCGAAATCGCGCGCGACATGGCCGCCGTCGCGCCCACCGATCGGCCGCTGGTGACGGCGACGAGCGGTGAGGCCCGGGCGGTGATCGACGACGAGACCGCGATCACGACCGTCGGCGGACCCGACGACGACGTGTGCGTGACCGATCACGGCCGCGAGGGCCTCCGCTGGGGCGTCGGCCTTTCTGGCGGGGACTGGTCGGTCGAGACGACCCTCGACTTGCTCGGCCCCCACCAGACGCAGAACGCCGGCGTCGCCGCCGCACTCGCCCGCCAAATTGCCGCTCCGGACGAGCGGGCGATCACCGACGGCCTGGCGCGGGCGACCTGGCCCGGCCGGTTCGAGGTGCTCGATCGCGACCCGCTGGTCGTCCTCGACGGCGCACACAACCCGGGGGCGTGCGAGCGACTGCGCGAGACGCTCGCGGCCTTCGAGTTCGATCGACTCCACATCGTCGTCGGCGCGATGGCCGACAAAGACCATCGCGGCATGGCCGAGGCGCTCCCCGAGGCCGATCGCATCGTCGCGACCCGGCCCGCGAACGATCGCGCCGAGACGCCCACGGTGCTCAGTGAGACGCTCGGTGACGCTCACCCCGGCGCGACGCGAGTGATCGAACCCGACGTCGAAGACGCGCTGGAGGTGGCGCTCGCTGGGGCCGAGCCGTCGGACGCCGTCGTGCTCGCAGGGTCGCTCTATGCGGTCGCCGAGGCGCGCTCGGGGTGGACCCGGACCGTCGTCGAGCCCCGAATCGACGATGACCCGTCGCTCGACGCGCTGTTCGACCGGGCCAGCGTCGCGGACAACGCGATCGACGCGCGACAGCGAACGCTGCACACCCGATTGCCCGTCGCCCACGCCCGGGCGCTCGACCACGCGATCGAATCTGCGGGCGGATCGTGCTGGATCTCGGGGTACGCCGACCGGACGGGTCCGGTCGACGTCGTCGTGATGGCGACCGAGGCGACCGTTCGGCGAGCACTGAATGCCGCCGACCTGCCGACCACGGTCGAGAACCGCCTGCGCGATCGGATCGGACGTGCGGGAGCAGGTGAGGTCGCTCCCGACTGGCCCTGGGCCGACGACCCGGCGATCATGGGCATTCTGAACGTCACGCCCGATAGCTTCCACGACGGCGGGGAGTACGACGAGGCCGCCGACGCGATCGACCGCGCCCGCGAGATGATCGCGAACGGCGCCGACATCGTCGACGTGGGCGGCGAGTCGACCCGTCCGGGGGCCGATCCGGTCGACGCCGCGGTCGAGCGCGACCGGGTCGTCCCGGTGATCGACGCGATTGCCGACGACGTCTGTGTCTCGGTCGACACCCGCAAGGCGAGCGTCGCGCGCGCGGCGCTTGCGGCTGGCGCGGACATCGTCAACGACGTCTCGGGCCTGGAGGATCCCGCGATGGTCCCGACGGTCGCCGACAGCGACGCGGGCGTCGTCGTGATGGACAGCGCCGACACGCCGGTCGATCCCACGCGATCGGTCGCCTACGACGACGTGGTTCGGGACGTGATCGACGCATTGCGCGATCCAGTCCTGCGCGCCGAACGCGCCGGCATCGATCGCGATCGGATCCTCGTCGACCCCGGCCTGGGGTTCGGAAAGACCGCCGCAGAGAGTTTCGCGCTGCTCGATCGCATCGACGAGTTCCACGCGCTGGGCTGTCCGGTCATGGTCGGGCACTCCCAGAAGTCGATGTTCGAGGCGGTCGACCGGCCCGCCGGGGACTGCCCCGACGCGACCCAGGCGGGCACGACGCTCGCGGTGGCCCGCGGCGCGGACGTGATCCGCGTCCACGACGTCGAACGCGCGGTCATCGCCCGCGACGTCGTCGAGACGGCCCACGCGACCCGGTTCGATCACTGACCCGCCAGTAGTCATTACTGTCCGCCGCCCCTCCGTGGCGTATGGCATCGGCCCCCTCACCATCCGTGCTCGTCGTCGACCCCGACGACGACCGGCGGGCAGCGACCGTCGCGGATCTCGAACACGTCGATCCGGACCTCGACTGCAACGAGGCCGGTGACGAGGCTGCCGCACTGGAAATCGTCGAGAATCGCAGCATCGACGCCGTGATCACCAGCGCAGATGTCGATGGCGTCACCGGGCTCGAACTGTCGGCGTCGATTCGCGATCGTCAGCCTGATGTCTCGATCGTGCTCCACAGCGACGACATCAGCAATCTCGACACCGAGTCCTACAGCGACGTCATCGTCGAGTATCTCCCCCGTTCGATCCCCGATCGTGGGGCGGCCCTGCTCACACTCGTTCGTGATCTGGTCAGCGAACACCGGCAGGTCGCATACCCCGTTCCCGACGACGAACGACAGCGACTGGCCTCGCTCCGGCGGTACGACGTGCCAGGCATGAAGATCCAGACGACCGCCGACCGCCTCTCCGAGTTGGCTCGTGGCCACCTCGACGCGACGATCGGGTTCGTCGGACTCGTCGACGCCCACTTCGAGGAGTTCATCGGCTGTGCCGGCGCGGACTGGGGGTCAGAGGACCGCGAGAAGACGATCTGTACCCACACCGTCTTCCAGAACCGGGCCCTCGTCGTCCCCGACGTGCACGACGATCCGCGATTCGCGGGCATCGAGTGGTTCGAGAAGGAAGGCATTCGGTCGTACGCGGGCGTTCCCATCCGGTCCGAAGCGGGTGAACCGATCGGAAGCTTCTGTGTCGTCGACGACGCTGTTCGGGCGTTCACCGATCGCGAGGTCGAGATTCTTTCTGAATACACGACCGAACTCGAAGAACAACTCGAACTGCGCCACGCCGTTCTGAGTGGTGATTCGAGTGGCGTCCTCGGAGGCGCCGATGAGTGACGCCTACACCGTCGACGGACTCCCCTTCGACCCGATCCCCGCCGGGCGCGCGATCCTCGTCGTCGGATCGGGCATCGGCGGCGCACGAACGGTCCAGTCCCGACTGCTCGTCGGGCCACCCGACGAGGCAATCCTGATCGTCGCCGCCGATCGCGGCGTCGTGACGACCGTCGAGAGCCTCCGCGAGGTCGATCCGGACCTCGACGGCGACCGCATCGTCGCGATCGGCTGTTCGGGCGAAGAGAGCGGGACCGACGGGGTCCGCACGCGATCGGTCTCGACGCCGACGGATCTGACCGGCATCGGCATCCAGTTCAGCGAAGGCCATCGCAATCTTGAACTGGCGGGCTACGACCGCGTGCGGTCGGGGATCGCCTCGCTCACGACGCTGGTCTCGACGGCGACCGAACTCCGCCCGATCTACCGCTTTCTGCACTCGTTTACGGGCCACGTCAGATCGCGAGACGGGTTGCTCGTCTGTACGATCGACGACGCCACCGTGACTGACGACGTGTTCCACACCATCGAGAGTTCCTTCGACGCCCGGATCGACGTCGAGGCCGACGACGAGCGGCGGGTTCGACTCCGGGGACTGGCCGGTCAGAGCGACGAGTGGCTGCCGTTCGAATAGGGGATCGACAGGGTTAACGAGTGCGACGACCGCTCATCGATCGATGACGGCCTACACCGCGACCGTGACGGTCAGTCTGAAGACGGGCGTCCTCGACCCCGAGGCCGAGACCACCGCCCGATCGCTGGATCGACTCGGGTTCGACATCGAGGATCTCCGCTCGATGGACCGCTTCGAGATCGATCTCGACGCCGAATCGGCCGACGCCGCCGCCGAGCGCGTGACCGAGATGACCGAGCGCCTGCTGGCCAACCCGACGATCCACGATTACGAGGTCAGTGTGGCCGACCGAGACGCATGACGGTCGCCGTCGTCCAGTTCGGCGGGAGCAACTGCGATCGCGACACCGTCCGCGCGCTCGCGGATCTCGGCATCGACGCCGAGCGCGTCTGGCACGAGGACGGTCTGCCGAGCGATCCCGACGGGATCGTCCTCCCCGGCGGGTTCTCCTACGGCGATTACCTCCGGGCGGGCGCGATGGCCGCCCACTCGCCGGTCATGGAGTCGGTGCGTGCGGCCGCCGCCGAGGGCGTCCCCGTGCTCGGCATCTGCAACGGCGCACAGATCGGCTGTGAGGGTGGGCTCACTCCGGGAGCGTTTACCACCAACGAGAGCGCGCGCTTCCAGTGCGAACACGTCCACTGCCGCGTCGAGAACGGCGACACGCCCTGGACCCAGGCCTACGACGAGGGCGAGATCATCACGCTGCCGATCGCCCACGGTGAGGGGCGCTACGAGATCGGCGACGACCGCCTCGCGACCCTCGAATCCGAGGATCGTGTCCTGTTCCGGTACTGCACGCCCGACGGCGAAGTGACGCCCGAGGCCAACCCCAACGGCTCGAAACACAGCGTCGCGGGCGTGATCGGTGACGCGGGCGATCACGTCGCCGTGATGATGCCTCATCCCGAGCGCGCGACGCTCGAAGTGCTGGGTCAGACAGAAGGGCGCGGCGTCCTCCAGGCGTTTTCGCACTGATCACTGTCGCGACGCCGGGACGCGGATACCCTGGCGGTCGTTGCGACGGGGTCAGAGGTGGTCAAGCAGCGCCGCCGTCACCGCCTCGCGCTCCTCGAAGTGGACCCAGTGGCTCGCCTCGGGGAACCGCTCGACACGGAGGTCCCCAATCCAGTCGTGGTGGTCCGCGACGAGCGCCGGGACAAGCGCCTCGTCGTCCTCGCCCCAGCACAGCAGCGTCGGAACATCGACGGGGTACTCCGGGACGCCGCGGGCACGGAACAGTTCCCGAGCGTACCACCGGCCGACGCCTCGATACCAGTTGACGACGCCGGTTGGGGTGCCAGGCCGAGCGAAGGCACGCCGTAAGCGCTCGACATCGTCGGTCGTGAGGGCATCGGGATCGACGGTTCCGTCGTAGATTGATTCGAAGATGGCGAAGTCGTCTCGAGCGAGGCCCCACTCCGGAATCTTGGGTATCTGAAAGTACCCCACGTACCACGAGCGCCGGAGTTGCGCGAGGGTCGTGAGGTGATGGCCGTAGACGGAGAGGTGGGGACTGTTCAGAACCGCCAGGCGCTCGACGGCGTCGGAATGGACGTGGCCGAGGTGCCAGGCGACGAGGCCACCGAAGTCGTGCCCGACGATCCGAGCGCTCTGGCCCCCGAAATGCTCTATCAAGTCCAGCACGTCGCCGGCGAGATGATCGGGCCCGTAGGATCCGGCACTGGCCGGCTTCGAAGACCGGTTCGCCCCGCGCATGTCCATGGCGACGACGTGGAAGCCCGCCTCGGCGAGGGCAGGTATCTGGTGGTGCCAGGTCCACCAGCACTCCGGGAAGCCGTGGAGGAGTACCACGATCGGGCCGTCGCTGGGCCCGGCCTCGACGTAGTGAATGTCGACGTCGTCGAATTCGGCGCTGCCGTGAGTCCAGGGCGCGTCCTCGAAGTCTGCATCGATCGGCTCCGCGTCCGTGAGTGACTCGGTAGCCATTGCGTCCGCTTCACCGGGTCACAGTGTGATGGTTTCGATCCGGCCCGCCCCACGGAACGCAAGCGGTTTGCGCGGGCCACGCCGGGTCTCCGGCAATGGCCACGTTCACCGCGACGGTGCGACTCGAGTGGGGCAAACTGCGACTGCCATTCCGTGGTCGCGCTGGATCACGTCGCGGTGATGATGCCCCACCCCGAGCGTGCGACACTCGAAGTGCTGGGTCAGACGGAGGGTCGCGGCGTTCTCACGCCGTTTTCGCACTGATCGACGCATCGATCCGCTCTCGGGGGTCGAGATCGCGGCGGTCGCCCCGTCAGGCGTCGAGCACCATGCCGTACGATCGCTCGCGATCGAGTACTTCCTTCCAGGTCTGTTCGCAGTCACAGTCCACTTCGTCGAACACCGCTGGCTCCTGGCGGCGGTCGAAGTCCTCGATCGCCCGCGCGACCAGGTCGTCACACTCTCCGCAGTTGTGGGGCCCGCGATCGCTGCCCTTCCCCACTGGGTCGGAGACGACGATGGCGTCGGTGTCGGCGGTCCGTTCGAGGACGCTGGCGACCGACCACAGCCACGGCGGGCGGTAGCCGTCGGCGTGGTACAGGTCCTCGACGAGGGTGTACTGCTGGACGTTCGTCGGATTGACCGAGACGGTGTGGGCGTGGTCGGCACACCGCCGCACGGACTCGACGGCGTCCGCCAGGGCCTCGCGCTCCGAGAGGAACGGTGGCTTGAGCAGGAGATACGCCTTGATGCCGACGTCCGCATCGGCGGCGACCTCGCTCGCGGCGGCGAACTCTTCGAAGGTGAACACCTTGTTGATACACTCCTGGCGGATCCGATCAGAGGCCGTCTCCAGGCCCACGGCGATGTCGATCTGGGGGCCGATCGCCGCGAGCGGGTCGAGTCGGTCCGCGGTGATGAACTCCGGGAGCGACTCGACGAGCACGCGTTCGCGGTCGCCGAAGCGTTCGACGATCGCCTTTCGGGTCGCTCCAGACAGTTCGCGCTCGTCGAGAAAGGATCCGGAGGTGTACAGTTTGACCAGCGGGGCAGGTTCGTCGAGCGCGTCGGCCTCGTGGGCGGCGATCGCGTCGATCTGTGCGAGGATGTCCTCGCTGGCGACCTCGCCGTCGGGGACCGACTCGGCGACGTAGCCACACATCGTACAGCCGCCGGCACGGGCCCACCGACAGCCACCGGTGTTGAGGACGGCGGTGAGACTCGTCCGGACGCCGTCGGGGGTCAGATCCTCGTCGGTCCACACTCGAATCGGCTCGCGGGGGTCGTACTGCTCGTCGTTGCGCGCCCGGATCTCGCGCATGACGCCGTTGAAGGCGTTCGTCGCGTCGGGGCGGCCCTGGCTCATGGGGTCGATATCCCGGCCACGGCCTTAGGCGCTCCGACGCGGCACGGCTCTGCGACGCGCCCCGTTACTTCAGCGTCGTGCCGATCCGCGTCGCGCTCTCGGAGCTCTCGACGCGCTTCTCGCGCGTGAGCGGATCACGGAGTGTAAGATAGGCGAAGACGACGAGATTCGGCAGGACCTGCCCCGCCGCGAACCACCGGTCGAATCCCGTGCCGACGGCGATCGTGTAGGCGTTCAACGCGACGAGGACGACCAGTACGACCAGCGCCAGGATCCGAGCCCACCGCTGTTCGAAATACAGAGCCATGGCGACGCTGGCGAGTGCCGTCCCCACTGCCGTCGTTCCGACCGCACCGACGATCGAGAGTGTCGTCGCGTCCCCGAACGCGACCACGACGTCGGTCATCCCGTCGACGAGCGTTGCAAGACCGAGGATCGCGAGATAGAGTGCAACCACGAGCCCGCGCATGCGAAGTGTCATCGTTCGTGTCGGTGGACGCGAGAAAACAAGTTATAGGTATCGGAAGACAACTCGCCCGTGTCGTCGGACGGTCTCAGACGGCGGGTCCGTGCCGTCTGGTGATCGCCAGCGCTCCCTGGACACTTGTGCGGGCACAGTGGCGCGGTCCGTCTGGGAGTTCCAGTCAGTGACCGTCGCTCGTGTCGACCGGCGATTCGAGTCGCGATCGACGGTGCGGGTCGGGCGTGGGCTCGTATCGAGCCAGGAACGCGCCCGAGAGCGCCGTGGGGGCGAGCGAGCAGAGCGCAGCGACCCACAGAATCGGATCGACGAGAACAGCAAGCGCCCCCGCACTCAGCGCGGCGAACGCCGCCGCTGCGACCACTCCGATCGGGCGCGCCCACCGGTGTTCGGAGTACAGCGCGATGGCGGCCGCGACCAACGCGACACCGATCGCGAGGACGAGGGCTGCCCCGATCAGACCGAGAGCGTCCGCGAGCGGTGTCGTCCGAGACACCACGGCTTCGAGTAACGCCGATCCCTGGTGGAGGACGACGATGCCGGCGCTCCCTAGATACGCGCCGACGAGCAGACCTCGCGTTCCGATCGCCATCGATGGGTCTCGGGCCCGCGACCCCAAAGGGACGTCGAAGCAGGAACTGGCCCCCGCAAGCCCCTACCGCGTCTCGACGTGACGGACTTCACAGGCGATCCCGCGCGTACTCGCAGCCATCTCGGGGCCGCTCATCGTCGCGCGCCCGACGGCGAACGCCGAGGGGCCCTCGAAGACCACTTCGTCACCCACCCGAATGGCGGGATCGGCGTCGACGACGCCCGGCGCGAGGACGCTGCCGTGCGGAACGAAATCGTCGATCGTCGCCGTGAGCGTCGGCACGTCGGCGTCGAGCCACCGCCGCGCGCCCGCGAGCGAGAGCGCGAGCGTGCCGTATTCGGGGACGACCGCCGCGAGTTGGGTGCCGTCGCTGGCGTGCGCGCGGAGTTTGGGGTGGAAACTCTGCACGGAGAGATCCTCGAAGATCGCGTCGCCCGCGCCCGCACCGAACTGGTAGTCCGCGATCGAACGAACGATCGCGTGCTGGCGGGCGCGCTTGCGATACCGCTCCTGGCCCGCGAGTGCCTCGTCCAGGCGGTCGAGCGCGCTTTGATCGCGCGGGTGGGTCTCGTCGGCGGTCCAGACGATGGGGAGATCCAGGTCCCGGGTCGCGCGCTCGACGATCGGCCGGTAATCGGCGGGCACGTGAGCGATCACGCGCTCGTACTCTTGTGCCCTGAGATACCGTTCGAGCGCGTCGGCAACGACCGCCACCTCCGTGTCGGTCCAGGATCCCGTCACGACGGTGTCGTAGTGCTGGGCGGGATAGGTCAGTTCGAGTTCCTGGGGGACGACGCCGAGCGGCGAGGTGAGCGAGACCTTGTGCGCGCGGTAGTCGATCGCGCCGCGGAACTGGCCGTGACTCGGGGAATCGCCATAGGGTTTGGTCGCAGAACAGGGAACCAGGACGGCCGTCTCGGAGAGGCGCGCCGAGAAGCGTTCAGCGACGCGCTCGGCAAACCGGCGGATCTCGACCCGTCGGAGCGTCGCGTCGCCGGTCGCGGTCATCGATGCGTTCCGGACGAGTGGGGTGCGCTGTTCGAGGTAGTCAGTGTCGTCCAGCCGTTCGATCGCCTCCGCCAGCCAGCGCGCCTGTTTGGACTGGCCTTCGAGGTAGTCGCGCAGACGCCCCTCGTGGATCCGCTGGCGAACCGTCGCGATCGCGGCGTCGAGTGCGGCGACGTTGTGTGTGACACAGTCGTCACGATCGAACGTGTCGGGCGTTGCCGATCGGCAGGCCGAACAGGCACACGGGAGATCGGTGAGGTCCTGCAGGCGGCGCGACCCCTCGACGGTGAGATACCGGCCCTGACGCCCCGCGACGACCGCGCGGTCGGCGTCGAAGAGGTCTGCGCCGGCATAGGCGAGTGTGGCGACGAGCCGTGGCGTCGCGAGCCCCGGAAGGTAGAGCGCGGTGTCCGAGGGGATCGCCTCGCGGACCGCGACGACGCGATCGACGATCGCGCGCGCATCCCTGTCGACGGCGGGCGCACCCGAGAGGACGTACGCGTCGGTGCCGCGATCCCGGGCGGTCTCGGGCGTGACGACTGCCGCCGTCGGCGCGTCGTAGTCGGCGGTCGGCTCGTCGAACGTCGTCTGGATGTCGGTGGGCGTGCCCGCCGGGAACGCCCGGTGGGGCAGGACGGTCAGCGCGTCGCTCGTTGGGTCGACCGATCGGTCGGTGACCCACTCGCTGCCCGCGTCGACGAGCGCGTCGTCGACCCGACCGGGTGTCTGGAGTGGGTCGTCCAGGCGGACGGTGCCCAGGCGTGCGGGCCCGTCGCGCCGAGTGACTTCGAAAAACTGGGTCATGCCGTCGTGTCGGGATGGGTCCTCAACACCCTTTCGGGGTGGATCGATCGACCGCGATCCAAACGCAATAGACCCCCCGGGCCGAACGGGCGGGCAATGACAGCGTGGTTTCGCGTCATGACCTACAACGTCCGGTACGACAACCCGGACGATGGCGCTCACGCCTGGCCGAATCGCCGCCGATCGGTCGCCGGAACGCTCCGGTTTCACGATCCCGCACTGATCGGCCTGCAGGAACCACTCGATCACCAACTCGACGATCTGAAAGACGATCTCTCGGGGTTCGCCTGGGTCGGCCGGCCCCGCGTCGACGGCGATCGAGACGGTGAGTACACGCCGATCGGCTACCGGACCGATCGGTTCACACTCAAAGACCACGACACGTTCTGGCTCTCCGAGACGCCCGAGGAAGCGGGCAGTCTCGGCTGGGATGCGCGTCACCCACGGATCGTCACCTGGGCACGCCTCGAAGAGGCCCGGACGGGGACGACGTTTCTCCACGCGAACACCCACTTCTCACACGACGGGCGAAAGGCCCGCATGGAGAGCGCACGCCTCGCCCTCGATCGGCTGGACGACCTGGCCGACGGCGCACCGGTCGTCCTGACGGGCGATTTCAACGCTGCGGTCGACGATCCCACCTACGACGCGCTGCTCGATGGGCCGCTCGACAACGCCATCGACCGGTCTCGCCATCCCCACCACGGGCCGAAGACGAGCGTCTCTGATTTCGAGCGACTCGTTCCGAGCCGAAAGATCGACCACGTCTTCGTCACCGAGGACGTCGACGTACGCCAGCACGGCGTCTGTGCCGATCTGCGCTCGGAGACCGCCTATCCCTCCGATCACTTGCCGGTCGTCGCGGACTGTCGGGTCCCCGAGTAGTTGGCCGGTTCGGAGACGGTCCACAGTGCGACCCCAGCGAGTCCGATCGTCACGGCCCCGACCGCGAGCACGAGATACAGCGTTCGAATCGTCGTGAACTGATAGACCGGGCCAGCGACGAGTTCTCCGATCAGCCGACCGAGTCCGATCCCGAACGCCGAGAGGACGGTCTGTGCAGTGGCGTCGATGCCCTCGGGTGAGAGGCGGTGGGCGAGTTGGACCGTCGCGTAGATCATCGAGGCCGCGCCGAACCCGACGAACACCTGCGCGAACAGCGCGGTCGGGACCGCACTCGTCAGCCCGAGCGTCGCGAAACCGACGACGAACGCCACCGCCCCGAGCACGACGGCGCGTCGGTCGTCGACGCCCTGGCGTGCCAGCGCGACGAGCAGACTCGCCTCCGCGACGGTCTTGACCAGCCACGCGACACCGGTGAGCGCCTCCCACTCAGCGATCGTCCCGAGATACACGGAGAGGTAGACGTCGCCGACGATGGCGACCGCGCCGTAGAGCGCTGCCGTCCCGAGCAAGACCGCGTACGGCGGGTGCGTCACCATCGCGATGGCCTCACGACCGATGTCGACCGAGAGGTCCGCCTCGGGCGCGGGGACGCCCCGGACGACCACGACCGTCAGCGCCATCCCGACCGCGTAGACGACGAACACCGATTGCAGCCCAAATCCAGGAACGACGACCGGGCCGAGAGTGAGCCCAGAGATTGCGATCGGGCCGAGCACGAGGCCCGTCACGACGAGGCCGCTCGCGAGCGCGCCGATCCCGTAGGCGATCGACCCGAACGCCCGGACCGTCCCGAAGGGGAGTCCACGCGAGATCACCATCGCGTTCGCCACGGGGACGATCGGTGCGCGAAACACCGAGACGATCAGCGTCGCGCCGGCGATCACCAGGAAGGTCACGGGCAGCGATTCGGCAAGTGGGCTGAGGAGTGTCGCGGACAGCGACTCGGCGGCCGGATAGACGAGTGCGGCCAGCCCCGAGACGACCGCGCCGGCGACGAGGACGGCCTTCGTGCGCCCGGTGCGATCAGCGATCACGCCCCAGACTGGCTTGGCGAGCAGGCCGCCAGCGACGAGTAACCCGCCCAGCACGCCCATCTGCGTGCCCGTGAGGCCGATCGATTCGAAGAAATCGTTTCGATACGTGAGAAAGACGTTCGCCGCGGCGAAGTAGACGAAATAGACGAGTTGATACCGACCCTGCGGACCGACCCCGGCCCAACGGCTCGCGAGCGACGACATACGGCCGGTTGATCATCGCCCGGGGAAACTGTTGCGCACCGCTCCCGAATCAACAGATCAAGACCTATATCAGCGGACGGGCCAACCCTCAAACATGGACGTCGGACTCATCATCCTCGACGGTTGGGGCATGAACACGGACTCGAACGTGCGCGACGCCGTCCGCTCGGCTGACCTGGAGAACTTCCCGCTGTACTGGAAGATTGGCGCGCAAAATCAGCTCGATCCCTCGGGTCGGCGGGTCGGCCTCCCGGACGGCCAGATGGGCAACAGCGAGGTCGGCCACCTCAACATCGGTGCCGGCCGGGTCGTCAAACAGGACACCACCCGGATCACCGACGACATCGAGGCCGGCACGTTCGTCGAGAACGAGCAGTTGGTCGCCGCGATGGACTACGCCGACGCGAACGACGGTCGCGTCCACTTCATGGGCCTGCTGAGCGACGGCGGTGTCCACTCCCGACAGACCCACCTGCACGCGCTGATCGAGATGGCGGCCGACCGTGACGTCGACGCCGTCACCCACGCCTTCATGGACGGGCGCGACACCTCACCGACCGCGGGCGCAGGCTATCTGGAGGACCTCCAGGCCGTGATCGATGCGGCCGGCACCGGTGAGGTCGCGACGATCACCGGACGATATCACGCGATGGACCGCGATCAGAACTGGGAGCGCACGGTGAAAGCCTACGATGCGATCGTCGAGCGCGAGGCCGAGTTCACGGCCGCCGATCCCGTCGTTGCGGCCGAGGACTCCTACGACCGCGACACCACCGACGAGTTCATCGAGCCGACGCTGATCGAGGATCGCCCGGCACTCTCGGACGGCGACGCGGTGATCTTCTTCAACTTCCGGTCGGATCGCGCGCGCCAGTTGACGCGCATGCTCAACGCGATCGACCCGGACTGGGAGTACGAGTTGGATCAGCCCGAGATCCACTACGTGACGATGACCGAGTACGACGAGACGTTCGACCTGCCGGTCGCGTACGCCCCGAACCAGCCCGCGAACACACTGGGCGAGGTGCTTGCCGACACGGGCCACACCCAGCTTCGCATCGCAGAGACCGAGAAGTACGCTCACGTCACCTACTTCCTCAACGGCGGGCGCGAGGTCGAGTTCGACGGCGAGATTCGCGAGATCGTCCAGAGCCCCGACGTGCCGACCTACGACCTCCAGCCCGAGATGAACGCCGAGAAACTCACCGATCGCGCGATCGACATCGTCGAATCCGACGACCCCGACGCGATGGTGCTCAACTACGCCAACCCCGACATGGTCGGCCACACCGGCGACTTCGAGGCCGCCAAGGAGGCCGTCGAGGCCGTCGACGAACAACTGGGTCGCCTGGTCGACACGCTCAAAGACGCCGGGAGTGACATCCTCATCACCGCCGATCACGGCAACGCCGACGACATGGGCACTGAGGAGGATCCCCACACCGCCCACACCACCAACCCCGTCCCGATCGTCTATCTCTCGGAGACCGGCGACGACGGCGGGCGCGACGTGCGCACGGGTGGGTCGCTGTGTGACCTCGCGCCGACGATGCTCGATCTGATGGACGTCGAGCAGCCCGAAGAGATGACCGGCGAGACGCTGCTGGAGTAGTCTCGCTACGGCGGACAGGTCTTCTCGATCAGCGCGACGAAGCGATCGATCGCATCCGAATCGTATTTCTCGACCGCGTCGACGGTCGGCCTGGCGTTGGTCTCGCCGACGACCGGCCCGTCGGGCCCGACGAGGAGGTCGACCCCGAGGAAGTCGACGTCGAGCGTCGCGGCCACGCGTTCCGCGAGGGCTCGAAGGCGCTCGTCAAGGTCGACGCCCTCCGCTCGGGCCCCACGGTGGACGTTGTGTCGCCAGCGCCGATCGTCGGGGTGCCGACGCTCGACACCCCCGACACAGGTGCCGTCGATCACCATCGCGCGGACGTCGCGGGCCTGGGGAACGAACGCCTGGAGCAGGTAGCTCTTGTCGCCGGTCGCCGCGTAGTCCTGGACGAGATCGATGTAGTCGACGATGCCCGCGAGCGTGTCGGGGTCGGGCGCACGGGTCACGCCAACGCCACGCGTCGTCGAGGTCGGCTTCACGACGACGGGATACCCGATTGCGTCGGCCGCCGCAAGCACGGCTGCGCGATCGGCGGGATTCGAGACCAGTCGTGTCGTCGGCGTCGGCAGGCCGGCCCGCTCCAGGCGGGCGTGGACGGCGGCCTTGTTCCGCGAGGTCAGCACGTCGCTCCGATCGTTGATCCAGGGTCGGTCGGCCGCCGCCGCGAGTGCCGCGCCTTCGACCACCCGTGAAGGAAAGACGAGTCCGATATCGAAGGCTGGCCAGTCCGGATCGGCCAGATCGATCACGCGGCCCGAGACCGGCAGGCCGACCACGGTGATCCCGTGATCGTCGAGGACACGGTCGAGACGCTCGAAGGTCTCGCTCTGTGTCGCCATCCCGAGCGTCGTCATACCCGTTGGGTGATCCGAGCGGCATTAAATTCCAGGATTGGGGCGACGGACCGTCGGCACGGAACCCTTTTCGGCCGTGCTGGCCTACGACCGGCAACGATGGGACTCGGCGGCTCGGATATGTACCGACAGCAGATCCTCGATCACTACAAGAACCCGCGGAACTACGGCGAACTCGACGACCCGACCTTCACCCACGAAGGCGAGAACCCGATGTGTGGCGACAATATCACGATCGACGTCGCCCTCGACGAGAGTGAGTCGACCATCGAGCGCGTCGCCTTCCACGGGGACGGTTGTGCGATCTCACAGGCGTCGGCGTCGATGCTCACCGACCGCCTGGAGGGGATGGCGATCGAGGAGTTAGAGGCGATGGACCGCGACGACGTCATCGACATGCTCGGCGTCGACATCTCGCCGATGCGGGTGAAGTGCGCGGTGCTGGCCGAGAAGGTCGCTCAGGACGGCTACGAAATCTACGCCGGCGAGAAAGACCTCGATCAGACGACGACCGAAGAGTAATGGGGTGAGCAGGGATACCGACCGGAATTTTTCTGTAGATTCAGTATTCCCGGTATGACCCAATACAGAATAGTATCCAAAAGTCATCTGACAACGATTGAAACCCTTTTGCCAAAGAATACGCCAGAATGGGTCTCCTCTAGCAGACGAGCCCCATACAGAGATTAATTCCAATAACCACTCAAATCAGAAAAAGTAAGATCTTTGGATTTTCACAGTTTCTTCCAAAGATAAATCTCCCGTTAGATAATCGTCTTTTGAATCTAGCACATCACTAGGGTTGAGAACATCATTTGGCTTGTTTTTTGATCTATAGTAATTGAGTAAAGAACCATCAACGGGAAGAGAGTCTTCCATCGAAACTGACTTGTCAACAACATCAGGACACTCCCATGATGTTTTTTCCCACGGATTCGAACCACATGGGTTGTCCGGAAGCTGAATTGGTTTTTCATCCGGGAATACCTCGTTCCGCACCGTCGCATTCAATCGGCGTCCAGGCAAATACAACCCATAATCACGATACGTCGGAGGGAATATTCCAGAGTCTGTCGACGGTTCACCATCCCATTCTGAATATGGTGATTTACTCGGTGGCATCCATCCATGTCGGAAAACCACTCTGTGGAACTGTCCATCAGCAGGTACTTTAACCTCAACTTCATCGACTTGTATCTGAAAGTTTGGCAGAATACTATCAGAGAAAACGAATTTGTCCGAGCAGGGATGATACTCTTGTTTCCAGGACGAATCCTTGTCTATTTCAGTCAGTCCACAATCATCACCATCGCTGCTAAGACCGCTCACCAGTGCCTGTGCTAAAGCGGCAGCCCCTGCGGCATAGGGGTAATTAAAACTTGCAGCTGTAATTATTGTAGACAAAGCAGCGGACCCAATACTATATCCTTTATTTTCGATTTCGTTAGATAATTCCTGAGTTAATTCCTCGACCTGATCTTCGGGTAGTTTTCCATCAGTCGGTTCGATAGAACTGTCAAATATATCGCTCCAATTCGCTCCCCCATCATATCTATCATCAGCAAATCCACCCCAACTAGCTTCTTGTTTTGTATTTTCGAATTCGTTGCGCCATAAGCTTATATTCACTCCAGATTCAGCTTTGAAACGGTGTAGTAACCCACTTACACCGGATATTTTCGCATCTCCAACTATTGTTCTCGGCTTGTCAAATCTGTTATTACTAGCAGGCCAAAACTCATTCACTGCCGTTACCAGGACAAACTTGTGCGAAATTTTAGCGTCGTTCTCATTGTGGTTGAACCCCTTGTACCCCAAGTTTGTATTCGACTGAAGCCACACGTCTTGATTGGTGAGGTCACTGTCCGACTCATCAGGGTTTCCACCGAACCGTCGATAAACCGTTTTATGTGACCGTGGAACCTCCCAGATGATGTCTGATTCAGATTGATCAGTCGCTGCTTCGACCGACGTTGATGCTGCCGTAATCGAACCCATCACCCCAGCGCCGACAGTAATATTTCTGATGAAATCCCGCCGACTCAGGTTGGTTGGATCAACCATAATTGTGAATTTACTCCAGCTTTAATAAGGTTTTCCTTGCGCGAATTATCCCTCCAAGCGAACAGTCGAAAGCTATCGTTTCTACTTATGTTATACCTTACTCGAACGTGCCGACGACGCTACTGTACTCTTCAGCGACGGCGTCCCAGTCGACCACGTCGAAGAAGGCGTCGACGAAGTCACCACGTGCGGGGCCGTAGTCGTGATAGTAGGAGTGCTCCCAGACGTCGAGCGCCAGGATGGGGTGGGCCCCCCAGAGTGCGCCCTGGTCGTGTTTGTCGACGACGACGTTGCGGAGTTGGCCAGCCTTCGAGTCGTACACCAGCAGCGCCCAGCCACCGGCAGCGGACGCGGCGGCCTCGAACTCGCCTTTCCAGCCCTCGTAGGAGCCGAAGTCTTCTTCGATGCGCTCGCGGAGCGACCCCGACGGCTCGCCGCCACCGTTCGGGGACATGTTCGTCCAGAACAGTTCGTGAAGATACGCACCACAGCCGTTGTGCGTGACCGAGCGCAGCGCGGCGCCGCTCGACGCGAAGTCGCCGTTCGCGCGGTTCTCGGCCAGCGTCTGCTCGGCCGCATCGAGGCCGTTCACGTAGCCCTGGTGGTGGGTGTCGTGATGCCAGGTCAGCACTTGCTCGCTAATCGACGGTGCGAGCGCGTCGTAGGCGTACGGAAGGTCGGGGAGTTCGGGGTGGGATCGTTCGGACATTGCAGGTCGGACCTGTAGCGGGGGCGAGAAAAAGATTGAGATGGGAAACGTTACCAGGGGCCGGACCGGCACCGGTCGGACACGATGACGGATCTGGTCGAGACGGCAGTGCCGGCCTGGATTCCAGCAGTAGGT
The DNA here is from genome assembly GCF_003058365.1 of Halococcoides cellulosivorans. Classification (NCBI taxonomy): domain Archaea; kingdom Methanobacteriati; phylum Methanobacteriota; class Halobacteria; order Halobacteriales; family Haloarculaceae; genus Halococcoides; species Halococcoides cellulosivorans. The sequence continues at coordinate 1,292,249 of NZ_CP028858.1, forward strand.
GCATAGCGCCCGCCCACGGCCTCGATCGAGTCATCGGCGTCGCCAGACGACGATACCGACGAGGACGACGAATACGAGGCCCACGATCGCGACGGTCGCCGACCGGTGCATCCACGGATACCGGGCGACGTGCCACCAGGGATACGAGAACGCCGCACGCGACGCGGACGACGCCGAGTCCGACCGGTCGGCGCTCGCGTGGACGCCCACGATCGACCCGTCCCACGAGCTGATCGCGACAGTCCCGTTCGCGACGGCCGGTCGCGAGTAGATCGGTGCCCGGACCGTCCGCGTCCACACCATCGATCCGTTCTCGATGGCGATCAGCGAGCGATTCGCCCGCGATCCCGGATCGATCGCGCCCTCGGAGAGGCCTGCCCCGTTGTTCGTGCCGACGTACACCCGATTACCTGCCGCAGTCGCCGGGCTGAGTCCACCACCGTCGATCGGAGTGCGCCAGCGGCGATCACCGGTCGCGGCGTCGAGGGCGACGATCGCCGGGTCCGTCGAGACGTAGAGCGCGCTCCCGTCGTGGGTAAGCGCCGTCGGCCGGCCGTCGAGATCCGAGACCGCTCGACTCCAGCGCTCGTCGCCGGTCTCGGCGTCGTAGGCACCGAGTGTGTCGTCGTCGAAGACGTACACGGCCTCGCTACTGGTCGCCACGGGCGCATCCCACTCGTTCAGCTGTCGCCGCCACCGTTGCTGACCGGTCCCGGGGTCGAGCGCGGTCAGGTTCCCACGATCGGCGTGAATATCGTCGGACCGCACGATCAGCGAGTTACCGGCGACTCGCGGACGCGTATCGGGATGGGGCCCGCCAGGTTTGTGCCATCGAATCGATCCGGTCTCGACGTCGAGTGCGTACAGGCCCGACTGATCGACGTAGGCCACCCCGAACGCGACCGTCGGCGGGGCCACGCCGGTCGCCCACCCCTCCGTGAGTTCACGCTCCCACCGTCGGTCGCCAGTCTGCGCATCGACCGCGATGGTGTGCGCCCCATTGAGCATGATGGCGACGACTCCCGACCCGACACCTGGCTCGATCGACATCGAGGGTGTCGATCGGTTCCACCGCTCGGCGCCGGTCTCGGCGTCGACGGCCACGACCGACGCGGTACTCCGCGCGTAGAACCGCTCGCCGTCGGTGACGGGGGCCGTCCCGGACGGCGATCCGAGGAACTGCTGCCACCGCTCGGTCCCGGGGGCGCCCCTCGCAGCGATGCGGCGTCGCCGGGTGTCGGTCCGGCCGCGACCGTCCGTGATCGCGAGGCGAACCGTCTGGCTGCCGACCGCTGGCGGGTCGACCGTGATGGTCGACTCGTCGGTCGCGCGCTGCTCGCCGTCGACCCACCACGTCGTGCGTTCGATCGTACTCCCCGGCGTGAGCGACTCGGTCGCCGAAACGCGAATCTCCTCGCCCGATCGATCGACGGTCATGCGGGCGTCCGGCCATCGGGGGCCGGAGTCGTTCGACCGGACCGTCGAGTCGGCCGGCGAGACGCTCAAAGAGTGCCACTGGATCGATAGATTCGACCCGTTCAATTCGATCGGGGTATCGCTATCGGGGTCGAAGTCGGTCCGTTTCGCGTGGATCCTCCCGGTCTCACGATCGAGAGCGAGCAGTTGGTCGGCTTCCTGCGTGTAGAACCCGGTGAACACGAACAGTTCTCGCGGACCGAGTGCCAATGGATCGTATCCGACGTCCGTCGCGTTCGTTCGCCATCGAGTCCGGCCGGTGGCCCGATCGAGCGCGACGACCGAATCGCTCTCGGAGGCATAGTCGGCCGGAATCGTGGCGTAAATCGTCTCGTTGGCGAGGATCATGTTGAACCCCCCAATTCGGTCACGGTGCCACTCGACGACGCCCGTGTCGATGTCGACCGCTTGAATCGAGTCGCTCTGGAGGAACAGTCGCCCGTTCGAGACGGCCGTCTCGTGGATGCCCTCCCGTCTGAACGCCGACTGCCACTCGATCGATCCATCGACCGCGTCGAGAGCGGTCACGCGATCTTGTGTGAGATCGCGTTCGGGCACCCGCAAACACCCGAGTGTGGAGACGAGAACCGTTCCGTTTCCGACGTGTGTCGTCTGGACGCAGGCACCCCGCAGGTCCGTCGTCCACTGAATCCGACCGGTCTGAGCGTCGATCGCGTAACTGGTGAGGTTCCGCCCGTCGGGCCCCGGGGTCTGTGCCGTCACGTACAGCGACCCGTACGCTTCCTCGATCGCCGTCGGGTCCTGACCGTCGAGGGCGACCCGCCACCGTTCGCGGCCGCCCTCGCGGTCGAGCGCGCGGACCGTTCCGTTGTCGTCGACCACGTAGATCGCCGCGTCAGTTCGAACCCCGACCGATTCGTTCGGTCCGATCGACGGACCCGCCCCGCCGTCGAGTTCGCCGCCAGCGGTACCGTCGTGGGCACTGTCAGCACTAGCGGTTCCCACAGTACCACCGATCACGAGCAGTGCCACCGTGACGAGAACTACGAGGACTGCGATCCGTACGATCGACGAAGACGACCGCTGAACGGGCCTATCGAAATCGAACGATAACGCAGCATTCATACGTCGATGGGGTCGTTCGTCTCGACTATCGACGAACTGATGAATAGTCCTTTCGTTTCGCCAGGGAGATCACTCGTCACCACGCGCCCGTTCGAACGTCGCGAGCGCACGCTCGCGGGCATCAGCGTGATCGACGATCGGGTCGGGATACGCGGTGTCGATCCGATCGCGCGTCGACTGATCCAGGTCGGGCCATTCGTGGATCGTCTCGGTCGAGACCTCACGGAGTTCGGGGACGTACTCGCGGACGTACTCGCCGTCTGGATCGTGGCGTTCACACTGCGTCGTCGGGTTGAAGATCCGGAAGTACGGCTGGGCGTCCGTTCCCGTCGAGGCCGCCCACTGCCAGCCACCGTTGTCGTTGGCGGTATCGTGGTCGATCAGGCGCTCGCGGAACCACTGGTAGCCCTCGTACCAGTCGATGAGGAGGTCTTTGGTGAGAAACGCGGCGACGATCATGCGCACGCGATTGTGCATCCACCCCTCGGCGAGGAGTTGGCGCATCCCTGCGTCGACGATCGGATAGCCCGTTTCGCCGTGTTTCCAGGCTTCCAGGCCGTCGGAGTCCTCACGCCACATGATGGGGCGGGCGTATTCTTTGAAGTTCTCGGTGACGACTGACGGCTCGAAATACAGGACGTGCCGATAGAACTCCCGCCAGGCGAGTTGATCCTGAAACTCGAAGACACTCTCCTCGGCGTCCCCGTCGGGCGCGGCCGCGCGGGCCTCCTCGGTTTCCCGGTAGACCTCCCGGGGGCCGATCAGGCCGAAGGCGAGATACGGCGAGAGCCGTGAGGATCCGTCCCCGGCCGGATAGTCACGCGCGTCGGCGTATTCGTAGATCGGCCCATCACAGAACGTCGCGAGGCGGTCGCGAGCGGCGCGCTCGGTCGCGGCCGGGACCTCGGCGTCGGGGGGCTCCAGATCTAGCGCGTCACGAGTGGGCATCTCCCCGTCGGCATCGACGAACCGGTCCGCATCTGGGGCCGCATGAGGGTCTTCGACCGGCCGATCGTGCCACTTCTTCGAGAAGTAGGTGAACACCTGATAGGGGTCGCCGTCGTTTGTCGTGATCGTCCCGGGGGCCTGCAGGAGGTCGTCTTCGACCGCCTCGCGGTCGATCCCACGCTCGTCCAGCGCGCGGCGAACGGCCGCGTCACGCTCGCGGGCGAGGCCGGAGTGGCCCCTGGCCCACGTCACCAGGTCGGCGTCGTGGGTCGAGGCGAGACGGGGGACGAGCGTCCGCGGATCGCCCCGTTCGACCAGGAGTGTGCCGCCGTGTTCACGATAGGTCTTGCGCAGCGAGGCGACGGCGTCGTACAGGAAGCGTAGCCGGGCGGCACCGGCGTAGTCCATCAATTCTGGATCGAAGACGAACAGCCCCAGGAACGGTCCGTCGTCGGCCGCGAGCGCGGCGTTGTCGTCGACTCGGAGGTCGTCGCGATGCCAGTGGATGCGCATAGCCAGGTCGGCGGGCCGGCCGACAATAATCGCTTGGGCTGGTCAGGGATCGTCGACTCCGGCCCCACCAACCTGCCCTAGATGCGCTGTTCGGCGTCCTCAGCGAGTTCTTTCATGCGTTTGCCCACCCGACCCGCCTCGGAGAATTCGTCGTCACTCATCGCGTTCGCCAGCGCGTTCCCGAGGACGAACACGGCGTGTTTGTGCTCGCTTTTCGATTTGTGAACGTCGTCGGGCGTCACGTCGATGTCGCGGTACGGGTCGAACAGACTCGACGGAATGTCGTCCTGTCGATCGAAATACCCCATAATAGTGACCATATTGCCGTGGAGTTCGAGAAGCTCGTCTTTGTGCATCGTTGAATTCGATACGGCCGAGAAGACATTAAACGTTGTTCGAGAAGGGTTCGCAGACCGGAACGACCGACCGGTGAGGAACGCGCGAACCAGTTAGAAGACGTACTCGTCGTCGTGCCCCATCATCCCGTCCTCTTCGAGGCCCGGTTCCTCCTCGTCGTCCATCGGCCCGCTGGTCTTGTACGCTTTGAGCCCCGTCGAGAGGAGGTCCTCGATAGCCTCCTCACGATTGACGAACTCCCCTTGTTCCACCAGTTGGGCGATCTGCATTTCGAGATGTTCGGGGATGGTGATTTCGACTTTCGGCATCGGATAGTTCCCCGTTCGACTCTTGGTCCTTAAGGCTAACGGGGATGGTACCACGAGCGATACCAGCTACGCCGGTCGACGAATCGAGTCGTGGACGAAAACGACGACCGACCGGTCACCCGCCTCGTCGAGGTCGTGGTGAGTGCCCCGGTAGTCCTCACCGAGTCGACCACGGAGATCGTTTTGCAGACTGGTCGTCGTGATCACGATCGGTGGCGGTGTGTCCCCGACGGCCGAGACGCTCCGGACACTCGCGAGGTCGGCGTTGGACTGTTCGGTGTACCAGGGCAACGGCATCCGGGCGTGCCACGCGCCCGTCGCCGGCGGCAGGTCGACCCGCGATTCGTCCATCTGGAGGCTACTCCCGACGAAGAGGACGTCCGGGCCCGCACGGTCCGCACTCGCCACGCGATCGATGGCGTCCGTGACGGTCCGGAGTTCGCCCGGCGGTTGGGCGTAGTAGACGATTTCGTGGCCCGTCTCGCCGTGGGCGCTGTCGTGGGGGGCGACGTAGCTGGTCTGGACGACGATCGCACCCATCCAGACCGCCGCCCCGACGAGCACGAAGGCGAGACCGACGGTCGCGACCGATCGCGTCACCGACTGGTCGTCGGCGGTCGCGCGTCGCTCATCGAGTGCCCGAATCGCCCGGCCGGTCGCCGCGATACCGACCGCCGCGGGCACCGCCAGCGGGACGATCGCATGCACCGTCGACCACGGCACGGGCAGGTTGTTCGCGAGGGGATAGCCGAGTGTGGCCGCGCCCGCACAGAACGCATAGAAGGTCACGATCGGACGCGAGGGCTCTCGATACCGATCGATCAGCGCGCCGATGGCCCCGAACACGGTGACGACCGTCGCGCCGGTCAGCATCGTCTTGAACGTATCGACGAGATAGGGGAGATACGCGTGCTCCTGGATCCCGCCGAGCACCCAGTAGTCGATGGCGTCGAGAAACGCCTGGCCGGTCGCCGCCCACAGCACCGCCGGGAGCGTCAGAAACTCACCGGTGAGTGCGGCCCAGAGTCCGATCTCCTGGCCGGGGCCCGCCCGGGGCGCGTAAAAAAAGACGATCATCGCGACGGCGAGTACGGCAGCGACGACGCCGTGATGAAACCAGAAATCGAGGTCGGCAAGTCGACCCTCTCCAGCGTCGTCCGAGGTGTGGGCCGTGCCCGCTGCGGCCGGCCAGAGCGTCGACCGGACCGTCCGAGAGACCCACCACGATCGTCCCGCTTCGAGCATCCGCGTGTCCGCGACGAACACCAGACCGCCGACGATCGTGATGATCCAGAGGAGGAAACTCTCCTTGGTCGAGGCCGCGACACCCAGACTCAGACCTGCGCCGTAGAGGTACCGGGGATCGCGGGTGTCCATCGTCCGGACGACCAGGCCGACCGCGACGAAGATCAGCGCCGCGAGTGGGAGGTCCTTGCGCATGAACCGCGAGTAATAGAACAAGACGGGGTTTGCCGCGAGCAGCGCCGCCAGCGCGACGAGTTCGCCGTCACTCAGATGCTCACGGTACAGCCACGCCGCCACCGGCAACAGGCCGCCCATCAGCGCGGGCACGAGCCTGGCCGTCGCGTCCGAGACGCCGAACAGGTCGAAGACGAGCGGGTTCACGCGGACGTAAAACGGGCCGTGAAGGATGGGACGATAGCTCCAGGATCCGTTCTCCATGAATCGGAGCACCCAGTAGCCGAACCAGGCTTCGTCGTAGTAGAACACCCGAAAGCCCAGTGCGATCAGCCGAACGGTGACCGCGAGCAGTGCGATCAGAACGATCACCGAGAGCACCGGTCGGTCGCGAATGCGATCCGGGAGCCAGTCCCACCCAGGTGGCGTGTCCATCACTCACAACGTGGCCAATATCGGTCAAATGTCTTCTGTTATACTGTCGGTCCCGAGGTCACTCCGCGACGGGGAGATCGAGCGGTGCGCCGTCGACGGTGACGGTTGGATCGCGAACGACGCCGTCGAGGTGGATCGAGGCCTCCGTGGTCCCGCCGATCGAGGCGTCGTCACCGATCGCGAAATGGACCGTTCCGGCCGCCTTCTCGTCGAGCAGGACCGATCCGACGAGATCGGCCACGGCGGTGTTCGTGCCGATGCCGAACTCCGCGAGGTTGTACGCGCCGTCGCCCGACGTTTCGGCCGCGGCGTCGAGTTCCGCGCGGAGTGCGTCGTCGTCGACGTACGTGACCGTCCCGGCAGTGACGTCGATCGAGAGCGTCCCGTCGATCGCACCGTGGGGCATCATCGTCCCGTCGACGACGATCCGGCCCTCGACGTGGAGCGGGCTGACGAACACCTCGCCCGCCGGCAGGTTCGAGAAGTCGCCCGGGCCGTGGACGATCCCGGTATCGCGATGCCACGCGCGATCGCCCGGTCGAACGGTCACGTCGGTCCCGCGCGGCGTCGTAATCTGGATCTGTTCGGCGCCGCTGACGGCGTCGTACACGCGATCGCTGGTCGATGCGATCGCCTCGTAGTCGGCGTCGAGGCCGGTCTCGAAGACGGGTTCGGTGATGCCCGGGAGTGTCGCGATGCGTGCGCCCGCCTCACAGGCGGCTTCACGAGCGCGCGTGTGACTGATGCTTTTCGTCGTCGGCGCGAGCACGACGTCGGCGTCGGCCATCGCCGCGCCCACGGGGGCCGGTGGCTCCTCGCCGTGCTGGTCGCCCGGCGTGTAGGTGAGCATCGAGGCCGCATCGGTTCGCTCGGCGGCGGCCGCTCGGAGCGCCGCGCCGATCGCCTGGCGCTCATCGTCGGTGACGATCAGACAGGATTCGTCGCTCGCGAGGCCCATACACTGATCGATCGCCGTTCTCGCCGGCCCGCGGAGTCGCTCGTCGACGGTGTCCATGGCCGCGCTCGGGGGGCGGGCCCATTCAGTCCATCGGTCAGGACACCGACAGCGTCTCGACCGCGTCGGGACCGACCGGTGCGGTCGTATCGAGGATGGCGACCGCCGGATCCGCGGGGGCCTGTGGGAACGGGAGGCCGCCGGGATTGATTTCGACCGTGCCCGACAGGTCGTCGAGCGTGCGCTCGTGGGTGTGGCCCCGGCAGACGTAGTCGTATGCACCGCTGGCGAGCAGCGCTTCGACGATCGGTTCGCTCGTGCCGTGGTAGACCGCGAACTCGCGGTCGTCGAGGGTCAGGTGGGCGAACTCACCGTGATACGTTCCGAACGCGTCGATCGTCTGCGCGAGCGCCCACTCGCCGTCGTTATTGCCCCGAACGGCGTGGAACGCGAACGATCGATCGAACGGCGTCGCCGCGAACGGCGCGACGATATCTCCACAGTGGATCACGGTGTCGACACCGCGCGATTCGAACGTCTCGACCGCCTGATCGACCGCCGAAAGATCGTCGTGGGTGTCGGAAACGATGCCGACGAGCATGGAGTGGACTGCGACCGGCGACGGAAAAGGGATGGCGATTGCGTCGACTCGGTCACGACGTCGACTGGGTCACGCAACCACTCGATCGGCGTGTCGACCCGATCGGGCCGTCACTCGATCAGGCCGTCTGGGTCGCCTGCTCGATCAGCACTTCGGCGGCTTCGAGTTCCTGGCCCGTGAGCGCGTTGAGGTACGCGCCACCGGCGATCGAGATGTGGTCGTAGTCGTCTTCGCTCAGGCCGTACATCTTCAGCGTCCGAGCGGTGTCGCCGCCACCGATCACTGAGAAACAATCGGTGCGACCGATCGCCTCGATCAGTTCGACCGTCCCGTCCGCGAAGCGCTCGTCCTCGAAGACGCCGACGGCGCCTTTCACGAAGACGGCGTCCGAGTCCTCGATGATCGGCACGTACGAATCGATCGTGTCGTGGCCGATGTCGAGGTACGGATCGGTCTTCTCCGTGATGTCGTCCAGTGCGATCTCCGCGCGCTCGCCCGAATCGTCTTCGAAGGCGAAGTCAGTCGGGAGTTCCAGCTGGTCACGGCTGGTCTCCAGGATGTTCGCCAGCGTGTCCTCGGTCTCGGCGTACTGGTCGTCGAGCAGGTCCATGTCGCCGACGTCCATGCCGACGGGCTTGCCGTCCGCGCGGTGGAACAGTTCGCCGGGAAGGCCACCGACGAGGAACGTGTCGATGGCGTCACCGAGGTTGTTGATGACGCTGATGACGTCCTCACTCTTGTTGCCGCCGAGCACCATCGTGACCTGTCCGTCGGTCTCGCGGGCGCGTTCGGCGACGCCGGTGTTGTACTCGTACTCGCTTTCCATCACGCGACCGGCGTAGGCGGGCAGGACGAGCGGGAAGCCGACCGTCGAGGCGTGCGCGCGATGGGCCGCCGAGTAGGCGTCGTTGACGTACGCGTCGAAGTAGGGCGCAAGCGTCTCGACGAACTCGCTGTCGGCGTGTTCTTCGGGCGGTTTCTCGGGGAGTTCGTCGTCGTTCATCCGGGTGTTCTCCAGCAGGAGAATCTCGCCCGCCGAGAGCCCCTCGATCGCCTCGATTGCGTCGTCGCCGTACGTGTCGGCAACGAACTGGATGGGTTTGCCGACGTACTCCGAGAGGATATCGGCGTGCTGGTCGAGCGAGACGAACGTGTCCCGACCGGGGCGGCCCTGGTGGGCCATCAGCACGACCCGATGCTCCGAATCGGCGAGTTCGCGGACCGTCTCGGCGTACCGGTCGAAGCGGTGGTTGTCCTGGACTTCGCCGTCTTCGACGGGCGAGTTCAGGTCGATGCGCACCAGGACGCGCTGTCCGGGTTCCAGATCGTCGAGTGTGTTGAATTCAGCCATGGGTTGAACGGAACCGAATCGCGAGTGATCGAAAAGCGGTGCGTCTCTACGCGACGTGTTCGGCGACGCGGAGCATCTGGCCCGTGTAGCCCATCTCGTTGTCGTACCAGGCGAAGATCTTCGCGAGTTTGCCACCCTGAACGGTCGAGGTCTTGTTCAGGTCGACACACGAACCGTACTGCCAGCCCAGCACGTCACGCGAGACGATCGGGTCCGAGGTGACGCCCATCGACCCTTCGAGTTCGCCGTTGGCGTACTCCTCGAAGGCAGCGTTGATCTCCTCGACGCCCGGATCGCCGGGCAGGTCGACGACGATTTCGGTGATCGATCCGCTCGGGACCGGGACGCGAATCGCCATCGCCTCGAACTTGCCCTGCAGTTCGGGGAGGATCTGCGGGGTCGCGGTCGAGGCGCCGGTCGTCGTCGGCACGATGTTCTCGGCGGCGGCCCGGCCACGTCGGGTCTTGGATTTGGGGCCGTCGACGATGGACTGGCTGCCCGTGTAGGCGTGGATCGTCGTCATCTCGGCAGCGTCGACGCCGAACTCCTCGAGGAGGACGTACATCGGCGGCGAGACGCTGTTCGTGGTACAGGAGGCGGCGGAGACGACGTCCTCTCCGTCGTACTCGTCGTCGTTGACGCCGTAGACGAACTGCGGGACGGGGTCGTCGCCTTTCGGCGGGGCCGAGATGAGTGTCTTGTCGGCACCGGCGTCGAGGTGGGCTTCGGCCTCGTGTTTCTTGCGGAAGATCCCGGTCGACTCGACGGCCACGTCCACGTCGAGGCTGTCCCAGGGCAGGTCAGTGGGGTCCTGAATGTTGTACAGGGAGATGTCGTTGTCGCCGACGGTGAGCGTGTCACCGTTCAGGTCGACGTCGTATCCGAGGTTGCCGAGCACCGAGTCGTATTTCGTGAGGTACTCGGCCTGCTCGAAGTCCATGATGTCGTTGATCCCGACGACTTCGACGTTGTCGTTCTCGAGAGATGCGCGGAGGGTACAGCGGCCGATACGGCCGTACCCGTTGATGCCGATCCGGACGGGGTCAGATGCACTCATTTTTGAAGGCTCCACTTTGAAATTGCTACACATACGAGTAAATGTTTTTCGATTCCGCCCGGCGGTGACGAGACGGGTCGTGAACCGATTGGTGGCCCGTGGAGACTGGCCCCGTGATCGCAACTGTCTCGAACTCGGAGTGACGCCGACAGAAGGCTTTTGATTCCGACCAGTCAACACCGGGTATGCGACGAGACGATCGCGACGACCCCTTCGACGACTTCTTCGAGGACATCGAGCGGATGATGAACAACATCATGGGCGGCGATTTCGACATGCACGTCGAACACTACGCGGGCCCGGGCGCGCCAAACGGGGTCCCCAACGAGGCCCCCGGGGAGACGGCCACCGACGCCCACGTCGACATCTACGAGGAAGACGCCATGCTCCGCCTGGTGGCCGACCTCCCGGGCGTCGAGAAAAGTGACATCGATCTCAAGTGTGACGGCGAAGTCGTCACGATCGAGGCCAGCGGCGAGCGCCACAACTACGACGAGCGCGTCCGACTGCCCTGTGCGGTCGACGAGACCTCGGCGTCTGCGACCTACAACAACGGTATCCTCGAAGTCGAGTTCGACCGCGCGGACGACCCCGGCGCGAGCATCGATCTCTCCTGACTCGACCGGACGCTTTTACTCACTCGGCCGCCGACGCGTCTGTATGTCACCGACAAACCGTCTCGCGGTCACCTGTCCGGCCTGTTCGCCGGATCGGGAGACCGTCCACGAAGTGCTCTCCGAGGGCGGACAGTTCACCGTCCGGTGTAGCGAGTGTGATCACGTCCACAAGACCGACCCACCGAGCGAGGAGACTGCCTCCAAATCGGTCGTCGTCTCCCAGGACGGCGAGTCCTGGACCGCCTCCACGGAGGTGCCCGTCGACGAGACGATCGCCGTCGGTGAGGAGTTCGTCCTCGAAACCGACGCAGCGATCGTCACCGCGCGGATCACCAGTCTCGAAGTCGAGGACGGCCGGGTGTCGAGTGCGCCCGCCGACGAGGTCGAGACCATCTGGACGCGCGCAGTCGGGAACGTCACCGTCGACGCGACGGTCCACCCCGCCAGCGGCACTCACGACGAGACCGCGAGCGCGACCCTCCAGGTGCCGGGCGACGAGGAGTTCGCGGTGGGCGAGACGATCACCGTCGACGACCGAGAGGCGACCCTCCAGCGCTTCCAGTTGCGCGAGGACGCCCGCGGCTACGATCGCCGGCGCTACGAGCGTGACGGCGACAGCGCGCCCGCCAAAGACCTCGATCGCATCTATCTCCAGTCGACGGACTCGACGGCCTGGTCGGCCTGGTAATGCCCGGGGAGCGAGCCGACGAACGCGCCGACCTCGTGGAACGCCTGCGAGCGCGCGTCGACGACGACCGGGCGCTGGGTGCGATCGAGCGTGTCCCACGTCACGCGTTCGTTCCCGCCGCGCAGCGCGCGGCGGCCTACGAGGATCGGCCCCTGCCGATCGGGGACGGCGAGACCATCTCCGCGCCGCACATGGTCGCGATCATGCTCGCGGATCTCGACCTCTCGGCGGGTGATCGCGTCCTCGAAATCGGGACGGGGTGTGGCTATCACGCCGCGGCGACCGCCGAACTCGTCGGGCCCGAAAACGTCTACAGCGTCGAGTATCACGCCGATCTTGCCGAGCGCGCTCGCGAGACCCTCGCCGCGACGGGGTACGGGGCGATCAGCGTCCGCCACGGCGACGGCCACGACGGCTGGGCCGCGCATGCCCCCTACGACCCGGCGTATCTGACCTGTGCGGCCGACGCGATTCCCGACGCGGTGCGCAAACAGGTCCGCGAGGGTGGGATCGTCCTCGCGCCGATCGGCCGGGGCGTCCAGCGGTTGATCCGGGCGGAGAAGACCAGCGAGGGGTGGACCGAATCCGATCGCGGTGGCGTGCGCTTCGTCGAGATGCACGGGTGACCGTTTGGGCGGACCGTCCAATCGGCCGGCAGCATCGATCGAAGCCGACCCGCTCTACGACCGCAACGCCTCTTCCCGTTCACTCCCCTCCAGCGTTTGCTCTTCCAGATCGGTCGCGACGACCGCTGGCTTGTACGCCGCGCCGTCGATCGGACCGCGATCGCTGACCGACGATTCGACGTACCGCTGGAACGCCCGCCGCTCGGGAGGCAATCGCCCGTAGAGGACGTCGTCCTCGACCAGGTCGTACACCGGAATCCGTGGCGAGAGCAGCGTGTTCTCACCGACGACCGAGCCCGCACCGACCACGAATCCGGAGGTGACTCGGGTCCCCGCGCCCAGCGCGACGTCGTCTTCGACGACGACCGGCGTGCTCTCGACGGGTTCGAGCACGCCACCGATCGTCGTGTTCGCGCCCAGTTTGACGTTCTCACCGATCTGTGCACACGATCCGACCACGTCGTTCGAGTCGACGAGCGTTCCGTCGCCCACGTGGGCCCCGATGTTGACGAACGCGGGGCTCATCAAAATCGCATCGCTCCCGATCGCCGCGCCACGGCGAATGACCGTCCCGTCGGGGGTGTTGCGCGTCCCCCGATCGGCCAGATCCGCGGTCTCGCGCAGCGGGAGCACGTCGTGGTAGGTGACGCCGCCGTGCTCGCGTGGCTGGGTCTCGAACAGCGTAAAGGTTAGGAGAATGCCACGTTTCACCCACGCGTTCGCCACCCACTCGCCGTCCTGGCGCTCGGCGGCACGGATCTCGCCCGTTTCGAGCGCGTCGAGAAAGCGGTCGAGCGTCGCCAGATCCTCCGCGGTCGCACTCGCGGCGTCCAGGCCCGACTCGGAACGCTCCCAGAGCGCGCCGACGTCGCGTTCGAGGCTCATCGGTCGCCCTCCACGTCGACCACGTCGGCAAAGTCGTACCAGCCCGGATCGCGGCCGTCGATCCAGGCCGCGGCGTCGAGTGCGCCCGCGGCGAACACGCCACGGTCCTCCGCGCGGTGGGCGAGCGAGACGACTTCGTCGTTGTCCGCGAGCATGACCTCGTGTTCGCCCCGGATGGTGCCGGCGCGGCGGACGTGAACGCCGACCTCGTCCTCTTCGCGCGGCTGGATCCCCTCGCGCCCGTAGACCGTCTCGTGGGCGCGCTCGCTGTCGATCGTTTCGAGGATGGTCTCGGCGGTGCCGCTCGGGGCGTCACGTTTCCCGTTGTGATGGGTCTCGGTCAACTCGATGTCGTAGCCCGGGAGCCCCCGCACGGCGGTCTCGACGGTCTGGAGGAGGACCTGGATCCCGCGCGCGAAGTTCGCGGCTTTCAAGACCGGCACCGACTCGCTGGCCGCATCGAGGGTCGCGCGGTGGTGGGCCTCCAGCCCGGTCGTTCCGGTGACGATGGCGACGCCCGCCTCGGCACAGACCGGCGCGGCCTTTGCGATCGCTTCGGGAATCGAGAAGTCGACGAGCACGTCGACCCCTCGATCCGCGAGTAGCGTCGCGAGGTCGTCACTGGCTTCGATCGGTGGCTGTGCGTCGGGTCGTGGCTCGGCGTCGACGGCGGCGGCGAGGTCGGCGTCGTGGCGATCCGTGATCGCCTCGACGACGGCCCCACCGGTTCGTCCGTCCGCTCCGAGCACGGCGACGGTCGTCATATCGGGGGCTGCGGACGGTGCGGACAAGAATGGGTCGATCTTACGTCGAGACCGTCGAGGGGCGCTCCGCACCGTCGAGATCGGCCAGGACGCGTTCGAGGTGCTCGCGGTGGTGCTCCGAGAGGCGCGTCAGCGGTGAGCGAACGACGCCGGTGCCGTGCCCGCGGATCGCCATCGCCTCGGTGACGGGGATCGGGTTGGTCTCGACGAACAGCGCACGCGTGAGCGGCCCAAGTTCGTGATGGAGCGCGCGAGCGCGATCGAAATCGCCGGCGCGGGCCGCACCGACCATCGCACAACTCCGCTCGGGTTCGAGGTTCGCGAGGACGCTGATCGCGCCCGTCGCGCCGATCGACAGCATCGGCAGCGTGAGGCCGTCGTCTCCGCTGAGCACGACGAACTCCTGCTCCCGCGTGCGCTCGACGATCTCGGAGATCTGGCCGAGATCACCCGAGGCGGCCTTCAGCGCGACGATGTTGGGGTGATCGGAAAGCTCGACGACGGTGTCGGCGGCGACGTTCTGCCCGGTCCGCGAGGGGACGTTGTAGACGATCTGTGGGCAGTCGATCGCATCAGCGATCGTTCGGTAGTGATCGATCAACCCCGACTGTTCGGGTTTGTTGTAGTACGGCGAGATGAGAAGCAGGCCGTCCGCGCCCGCCTCGACGGCACGCTCGGACAGCGAGAGCGCCTCGCGGGTGTTGTTCGACCCCGTCCCGGCGATCACGGGCACGTCCTCGACGGCGGCGGTAACGGCTTCGATCACCTCGACGTGCTCGTCGTGGGTGAGTGTCGCACTCTCGCCGGTCGAGCCGACCGGAACGAGGCCGTCGACGCCCGCGCGTTCCAGTCGCTGGGCGTTCGCTCTGAGCTGGTCGAAATCGATGCGTTCGTCCTCGGTGAACGGCGTCGTCATCGCTGGATAGACGCCTTCGAACTGGTGGTCTGTCATCGGTGAGTGTGTGGGTTGTGTGACGATCGGTGAGCGCACGAGGCGTCGATTCGGACCGACCCGCGACGGGAGTGCTAGGCCCGCCGCGAGTCTCGCTATCGACGCTTCGGACGCGAGGAAAGGACACGGACCCCCCGGTGGCGAGCCTGTGGGGTCGCGTCGGTCATACATGACGGTGACCACTGGGCTCTATTCAATGTTCCGACACGGAGATACCGACAGCCCGACCGGGTACGTGGTCCAGCGAGCACCGTCTTGAGCACAATCGTTATTGCATGGGAAAAACAAGACTATCGTATGACCGACGATTGGCGCGACGAGATCGAGGCCCAGCGCGACCGCAAGACCGAGTACTTCCGCGACCATCCCCGGTCGCCTGCACCCGACGATTTCGCCGGCCTGGATTTCTACCCCATCGACGCCGACTACCGATTCGACGTGGTCCTCGATCCGTACGACGATCCCGAGACGGTCGCCGTCGAGACGACCGCCGACGGCGAGCAGCGCTATCGCCGCGTCGGGTCGTTCACGGTCGAGATCGACGGCGAGACGGTCACGCTGGACGCGTTCGAACCCGTCAGCGGTGAGGACCGACTGTGGGTCCCGTTTCGGGACGCGACCAGTGGGGCCGAAACCTACGGTGCGGGACGGTATCTCGACCTCGAACCGGAGAGCCACGAGACGGCAGCAGGCTGGATCCTGGATTTCAACGAGGCGTACAATCCGACGTGTGCGTACAATGCGGGCTACGAGTGCCCGCTCGTGCCCGCGTCGAACTGGCTGGAGGTGCCGATCGAGGCCGGCGAAAAGGACTATCCCGGTGACCCGGCCGATCCGATGGGCCACCAGCACTGAGTCGACTCCGGGCCGAGTGTACAGTTTCAGTTCTCGCGCAGCGTGAACCACCAGTCGCGGGCGTCGTAGCCCTCGGCGTCGGCTTCGTCGAGACGCGCTGCGGCCTCGGCTTCGCTGCTCGGCGGCGGGAGGAGCACGCTGTCTCCGAACGTCTCGTTTGCGGGCCAGTCGGCGGGCGTCGCGATACCCTCGTCGTCGGATTTCTGGAGTGCACGAATCGAGCGGAGGATCTCGTCGATGTTCCGCCCGATCTCTTTGGGGTACTGCAACATCTGGCGGACCGTCCCCTCGGGATCGACGATCAGCACGGTCCGGACGGTGTTCGTCCCCGTCTCGGGGTGGAGCATGCCGAGTTTCGCGGAGACGATTCCCGTCTCGTCAGCGATGACCGGAAAGCCGATGTCGACGCCGAGTTCCGCCTCGATCCAGTTCAGCCACTCGATGTGGCTGTGCACCCGGTCGACCGAGAGGCCGATCAGGTTGACGCCGAGTTCCTCGAACTCCTCGCGGCGGTTCTCGAAGGCGACGAACTCCGTCGTACAGACTGGCGTGAAGTCACCGGGATGGCTGAACGCGACGAACCACTCGCCCGCGTAGGCATCGGGGAGCGTCAGTTCGCCCTGCGTGGTCTGGACCTCGATCTCGGGAAACGACTCGCCCAGCATCGGTGGGCGCGGCGTGTAGGTATTCTCCATACGATCAAGCGTAGGCCCGCCGTCGACAAAAACGACCGTGGTTTTCAGTGGGTTACAAATCCGCTCCGAATCCGACGGCTGCGCCGTCGTCGCGGGCCCGGGCGGCCGCGTCGTCGATGTCGAACTCACGGACGACCGATCCGTCCTCGATCAGCGGTTCGAGCAGCGGTTCGCCCGCGGACTCGTCACCGGCGCCCGCGCGCGTGATCGCGTGGCCACCCTCGGGCGTCCGATACACCTGCTTCGCGCCCGAGAGCTTGCCGCGCTTGGCCGCCGGTTCGCCCTCGACGGCGACGATGTCGAGGCCGAAATCCAGCGGGTCGGCGTTGCTGACGTAGCCACCGACGCCGAACCCGTCGACGTGCGCGCGGAGCGCTCGCAACTCGTCGGGGCCGAGCCCACCCGAGACGAAGATGCCGACGTCGTCGTGGCCGCGCGCGTCGAGTTCCCAGCGGACCTCCCGGACGATGCGTTCGAAGTCACCACGGCGCGAACTCGTCGTGTCCAGCCGAACGCTGTCGAGGCCGTCGACGGCTTCGGCGGCCCGGATCGCCTCGTCGACCTCGTCGCTGTAGGTGTCGGACAGGGCAACGCGAGGGACGTCCGGATCGACGGCGGCGTCGAACGCCTGCCAGGCGGCCTCCTGTTCGCCCCGCCCGAAACAGATCATCAGTGCGTGGGGCATCGTCCCGCCGGCCTCCCGATCGATCACCGCGCCCGCCGCAACGTTCGAGATGCCGTCCAGCCCACCGATCAGTGCCGAGCGCTCGACGACCGCACCGAGACTCGGGTGGACGTGCCGAGAGCCGAAACTCAGCACCGTCGAGTCGGGGGCAGCGTTTCGAACCTCCAGCGCGCGCGTCGCCATCCCGGACGCGTGTGAGAGAAATCCGAGTAGCGCGGTCTCGTACCGTGCGAACGAGGCGTATCGGCCCTCGATGCGCATGACGGGCCCGCCGTCGAACAGACGACCTTCCGGGATCGCGAGCACGTCGATCGGCAGGCCCTCCAGGAGGTGGGCGGCGTCGTCGAGACCCGCGAGCACCGACCAGTCGCCGGAGGGGAACTGCGAGGCGTTGACCTCCGCGACGACGTGTGGATTCCGTCCGGCGTGTGCGAGCGTGCGTTCGGTGCGATCGAAGTACGCGTCGGTCGCCGCGCCGGAGGCAATGGCGTCCTGATCGACGACGGTGAACGGACCCTGGGTCATAGCTGTCGGTCGATCGGGGTGGAAAAAAGCAGTCGGATTCGGTCGGCGGCTACGCGCGTCGCCACCACGTCAGGCCGACCAGTGTGACGGTCGCGATAACGAGTGCGAGGACGGGGCCAGGGCCCGGGCCGAAGCCAGTCGACTCCCGGGTGATCGGTTCGAGGTCGCCGCGCTCGGCGGTGCCCGTGGTCGGGACTTCCCGTACCGATCCGGCGTGGACCGCATCCAGAGCGTCGATCGACGGGGCGTTGACGATCCGCACGGTCGCCCCGTCGCGCTCGACGGCGAACGCGTCCGCGAACGGGCCCTCGACGACCCGATAGACGTTCTCGTAGCCTACGACGGCCTGCGCGTCACGCACACCGAGCAACTGCCGGTAGCCCTCGTGAAACTCCCGGGCCTCTTCAGGAGAGTCCCAGACGGTCTCGACGACGTAGCCCGTCTCGTTGGTCGCGGCCGACTCGTCGGTGACGTAGGGGACCATCCGATCGCCGTCCCACCCCGCAGTGTAGCGGTGATCGTAGGCGTAGGGGGCCAATGCGTCGACCTGGCCCGTCGAGTCGTTGTATCGCAAATGGTCGGATCGCGGGATGACGCTCCGTTCGCCGTCTGTCTCGTAGGACGGATACCACATCGCGACGAACCAGCCAGCCTCACCGAACGAATCGTCGTTCGGCGCGTCCGTCCGGTTCAGCCGATCCCAGGAGTCGTTACTCCGGTCTTCGATCGTCACCGTGGTCGGATCGTCGGTGCCGTACGCCTCGGGGTGGATGATCTGCTCGGTCGAGTCGGGTGGGTCGTCGTAGACCGCGTCGACGGCGTCCCAGCCTTCCGTCTCGCGGAGGTGGCGGACGAACGCCGGGCCACTGCTGTAGGGCATATACTGGATCTGGAACAACCCGATGTGTGGCTCCGAGGAACTGTTCGCGCTGGACCCTCGATCGTCGGGCTGGAGGCAGGTGTCGGCCCAGTCCTGGGTACACCGCCGCTCGTAGAGGTGATCGACGTAGTTGCCGTCGCCCTCGACGATGCCGTTCCGGGCGTTGACCGCTTCGGTCGTCCGGTTTTCCGGCTGTGGAATGTCGAACTGCTGATCCTGGAGTGCGTGATACAGCTCCTGGGAGAGCGTGATCTCGTCGATCTTGGGGTGGGTCGCGTTCTCGGAGACCAGCGTGATCGCCTCGTCGCTGGGCGCGTAGTACCCCTGGACGTTCCCCGTCGAATGACGCTCCTGGATCGCCGCCACGTCGGTCGACTCGCCCACGAGAAACAGCGACTCGGCGGCGACGTTGTCGAGGAGGCGTTCCTCCCGCGAGACGTTGGCGTACCCCGAGGACACGTCGGCGGCGTGCTCGTCGCGGGTGATCACCCGGACGGGCGGCCGACTCTCGAACTCGACGCCACGGATCACCTCGACGCGCGCCATCGTGCGAGCGACGACCGCCTCGCGCTCGTCGGCGTCGAGGCCGTCGTTCGCGTCGACATCGATCGATTCGTTGTACCAGACGCCGTCCTCCCAGCCGATAGGGTCGCCGGCCGGGTCCGGGGGTGCCGCCGTGACGACACCCGAGAGCGCGGCGATCGCGAGGACCGCCAGTGCCAGTCCGGCGATCACCCGAACGCTGTGCATGGACTCCCTTCCGGGCCTGTCGACATAACTGGTGCGCCGACGCCAACGACGTGATCGACGGCCCGGCGTCACGTGATCGACGGTCCGGCGTCGGCCGAACGTTCAACTGGCCCTCGATCGAACGGCGGCGTATGGACCCCGATCGCACGGCGCTGATCGTCGTCGACATGCAGCGGAGTTTCTGCCATCCCGACGGCAGTCTGTACGCCCCGCCCTCGGCGGACGCCATCGACCCCTGTGCCGACCTCGTCGAGCGCACGCGCGCGGCGGGCGGGACGGTCGTGTTCACCCGGGACGTCCACCCGCCCGACCAGTTCGACGACGCGCATTACTACGACGAGTTCGACCGCTGGGGCGAACACGTCGTCGAAGGGTCGGCCGACGCCGCGCTGGTCGACGCGCTCGATCCCGCGGACGCCGACCTCGTCGTCGAGAAACACACCTACGACGCGTTCTATCGGACGCAACTGGAGGGCTACCTCGACGCCCACGGGATCGACGACCTGGTGATCTGTGGCACGCTCGCGAACGTCTGTGTGTTGCATACGGCGTCGAGTGCGGGCCTGCGGGATTTCCGCCCGATCCTCGTCGAGGACGCGGTCGGCTTTCTCGACCCCGACGATCGAGCGTACGCGCTCGATCACGCCGACTGGCTGTTCGGTGAGGTCCGCACGCGCGACGAGATCGACTTCGACTGATTCAGAGCCGAAAGAGCCCGATGGCGACGATCGAACAGTCTCGACCGAGCGTCACACTCCCTCCTGGAGACGGTCGTACCGCTCGACGAACGCCGCTTCGCAGTTCGGACAGCAGAAGTGATAGACCCGCCCGTCGATCCGGCGGCGTTCGCCCTCGCTGGTGACGCTGTTGGAACACTCGACACACGAGATATCGAGGGTGGCGTCGTCGAGGGCCACCGTCGAATCGACGTCGGTGAGCACCGAGACCTCGACCCCGTCGATCACCGAGCGGTCTGTGTGGGCGTCGAGAAACGCCCACGCGTCGATCTCCTGGAGGTATGCGACGACGATCAGATCGCCGTCGGCGGTCCGGTAGCGGTGATCGACGGCCGACACGTCCGCGAGATCACTCGCGACCGTCTCCATCGCGGTCGGATCGGGCGAGATCCGAATCTGGACGGGCGTCCCCGCGTCGAGAATCGATCGATCCACGTCGATCGTGAACCGCTGGATGACACCCATCTCTCGAAGCCGGTCGATCCGGTCGGAGACTGCCGGACCGGAGAGGTCGACCGCGTCAGCGATGTCGCTGAACGGCCGGCGACCGTCCGAGAGCAGGAGGTCCAGAATCGTTCGATCCGTCTCGTCGAGTCCACGCATGGCGTACCAATACCACCCCGTTCACAAACCGGTTGTGACCGCTCGCGGGCCCACGACACCGGAACCTGCGCTGTCGAGGCCCGCAGTGGGGCGTGAATCTTTTCATCCGTTCGGCACCTACGAAGAAGGGATGACAACATCACGAACTGGGATCGCTCTGGTGGGGATCGTGGCGGCGTTGCTCGTCACGAGTGGGGTCGCCGTCGCGGCCCCGTCGATTTCGGCGTCGGCCGGCGACGCCGCGCCCGGCGAGACGGTCACCGTCGAGATGACGGTCCAGGAGGTGGGAGTCCTGTCAGTGACGGGCATCCCAAGCGACTGGGAGATCGAATCGTACGACAGCGCGGGCGGAACACCGCAGGTCGGGACGACCGACGGCGCACAGAAGATCGGGTGGACGTGGAACGAGGACCGATCTGCCGACATCTCGGTGACGCTCGCCGTGCCCGACGACGCGAGCGACGCCTCGCTGACGATCGAAGCATCGAACATTGCCGACGAGACTGTCACGGAGTCGCTGACGGTGGCCGTCGAGGACGGGAGCGACGACAGCGAGAGCGACGGTGGCGATGGTGGGGTCGGCGGTGGTGAGAACATCGACATCGAGACCGACGACCCGACGACGGAGGCGAGCGACGAGTCGACCGCCGAGGACACCGAAACCGAGTCCGAGGACACCGGGGCTGACACCGACGAGGCGACGACCGACGACGCTGCCGACGTGAACGAAGGCGGCGCGGAGTCGTCCCCGACCGAACAGTCGGACAGTTCACCGACCGACGCCGGCGGGCCAGGCTTTTCGGCCGCGCTGGCGCTGATCGCACTGGTCGCTGTGGCGGCACTCGCCCGGCGTGCGTGATGGGTCAGATCGCTGTTTGAGCCTCAGACAGACCCTTGACGGTCGGGGCCGTGGAGCGTGTATGGGACGGCTGCTGGGGATTACGCACCGAACGGAGACTCCGCCGGACGGACCGCGCGTGCTGGATCTGGACAGCCCGGACGGCGAGGCCGCGATCGACGCGCTCGCCTCCGAGACGGCGCGACGACTCCTCTCGGAGTTGTACGAACAGCCAGCGACGCCGCCGGAACTCCGTGACGCGGTCGAGACCTCCCTGCAGAACGTTCACTACCACCTCGACCAGCTTTCGGAGGCCGGTCTGGTTCGTGACGGCGGCGTGAGCTACTCCGAGAAAGGCACGGAGATGACGGTGTACGAACCGGCGGGCGAGGCCCTGCTCGTCGTCGCGGGCGAACGGTCGGTTCGCGATCGGATACGGGTGCTGGTGACACGGATGCTCGGGAGCGTCGCGGTCCTCACGGTCGCGACGCTCGCGTTCGCCGTCGGGATCGACCTGTTCGGCGTCGGTGGGTCGGCCGACTACGGTGACGGAGCTCCCGAATCGGGCGGCGACGTCGGACTCCAGGCTCAGGACACCGCGAGTCAGGCGGCCAGCCAGACGACGATCGATCCCGTGCTCGCCTTTGCCCTCGGGGGCCTGGTGATCGTCCTCGTCGTCGGTGTGGTCTGGGCCGTCCGGTCCGCGGACGTGCAAATCCGGACATAGTAAGGCGTTTGGCCCCGACCGACCCAGATCGAGTATGGAGCCCGAGTCCGTCTCCGAGATCGGTCCAGAGCGGCGAGAAGCGCTGTTCGAGCGGGACTCCGGGATCGGTGAGATCCGCACGGACGCCCGCGAGATCGTCGAGCACGTGCGGGCCGACGGTGACGACGCGCTCCGGGAGTGCGCCGCGAAATACGATGGCGTCGAGATCGACGCGATCGAGATCACCGACCGGGCCGCCGACGCCTACGACGCCATCGATACGGCTGCTCGCGAGGCGATCGATCAGGCCATCGCGAACGTCGAAGCGTTTCACGCGCGCCAGGTGCCCGAGGACTGGGATCTCGAACGCGAGGGGGTGCGTCTGGGCCGGCGGTATCACCCGCTCGATTCGGCGGGCGTGTACGCACCCGGCGGGACGGCCGCCTACCCGTCGAGTGCGATCATGGGGATCGTCCCCGCGCGCGTCGCCGGCGTCGATCGTGTCGTCGTCGCGACCCCGCCCGCCGAACAGATCAACCCCGTGACGCTGGCGGCGATCGACGCCGCCGGGGCGGACGCCGTCTACCAGATGGGTGGGGCACAGGCCATCGGCGCGCTCGCCTACGGCACCGAGACGGTCGCTCCGGTCGACGTCGTCGTCGGGCCGGGCAACCGGTGGGTCACCGCCGCCAAGGAGTACGTCCGTGGCGACGTCAACATCGACATGCTCGCCGGGCCGAGCGAGGTGATCGTCGTCGCCGACGAGACGACCGACCCCGATCGGGTCGCCGTCGAGATGCTCGCCCAGGCCGAACACGACCCGAACGCCGCCTGCGTGGCAGTCCTCACCGACCGGGAGGTGGCCGAGCGATCGATCGAACGCATGGAGGCACGGATTCCCGACCGCGAGCGCGCGGACATCATCCGCGAGGCCCTGGCCAACGAGTCGAGTGGCGTGTTCGTCGCCAGTTCGACGGCCGAGGCGATCGCGTTCGCGAACGAGTATGCGGGCGAGCACATCTACGTCGACACGGCCGACCCCGAGGCGACGATGGCCGAGATTTCGAACTACGGGAGCGCATTCCTCGGCCCGTACACGCCCGTCGCAGCGGGTGACTACGCCAGCGGGACGAACCACGTCCTGCCGACCGGCGGGACGGCCAGTCTCCAGGCCGGCCTCTCGGTGGACGACTTCGTGCGGTCTGCGACGGTCCAGCGGCTGGATCACGAGGGTCTCGCCGACCTGCGCGAGACGATCACGACGCTCGCTGATCGTGAGGGACTGGAGGCCCACGCCGCGAGCGTCGACGCGCGGTTCGAGGAGTAAGGGGCGGTCGGGACCGCCGCCGACGATCGGTCAGGACGGCAGCGGATAGAGTCGGCCGTCGGCCCGGACGACCCGAACGGTCTCGCCGGCGTCCAGATCGTCGGGCCGCGGAATCGAGACGGTCTCGTAGCTGTCTGGATCGATCACCTGGATTGCGTTCGCGTCTTCGACGGTGACGAGTGTCGTCTCGGTCGCGTCCGCGCGGTTTCCGAGCACCTCGAACGATTCGTCCGCCTCGAAACGCTCGGGCGCGCCGGTCGCGAGTCGCCGGCCACGATAGGTCTCGCCAACGCTCTCGATCACGAGCGGACCGTCGCCGTCCGCGGGATCGACGATCGCGCCCTCGCTGTGGGCCGGCAGGCGAACGGCGTAGGTCACACGATAGACCTCGTTGCCGTCGCCGTCTTCGGTCACGAGCGTACTCGACTCGCCGATCCGGCCGCCGAGGTCGTCCTGAAGGCGACGAGCGACCTGTCGGCCGAGTTTCGGCGTCGAGAGTTTGGCGTCCAGGCCCGCTTCGACCAGGCCGCACTCGGTCATGAACGCGTCGCGATCGCCAGATTCGGCGGCGTCTGCGACGACCGAGCGGACGATCGCCTCCGCGTCCGCACACTCCTCGTCGGTCGGGGTGCGATCGATCGCGCGGAGTTGGACGACGCTGCCGTAGGAGCCACCGGCGATCCGCCCGCAGCGCGTACAGGTCCCGTGGCCGATCTTGACCGGGACCGTCACGGTCTCGGAGACCACCTCACCGCGCAACGTCCCGGTGAACTCCGAGTGGACCTCGACGGTCGTCTCGTCGACCTGCTCGGGCGCGACTGCCCAGGTGACGTCGTCGGCGTCGACGTGGACGCCCACCGCTTCCGTGACGGCGTCGATCGCGACGTCGACGCGGTCATCGGCCTCGACGTCGACCCAGCGATTGCCCCGCTGGACCGCCCCGCAGTGCGCACAGAGCTGAATTTCGATTCGGTCGGGCGCGGTGACGAGGTCGTACTCCTCGATCGTGCAGGGCACACAGAGCCCACGCCCCTCGGGGTCCGCCGTGTTCTCGACGGGGTCCCCACAGCGCGGACAGAACCGGCCCGATCCTGGCATACTCGCGATTCACGACGCGTAATCAAAAGCACGGCGCTCTCCAGGGTGGGGGCTTGTCCGGGCCGCACTGCAGCGACCGACCCTGCGACGCGCTCGCACGACCGGTGTGTTTTTTGGGCCGAGTGGCCCAATACCCATATGGAGTGGTCGACAGACTGGGGCCTCCGTGGGCGGATGGCCGTCACGATGGGCCTGCTGTTCGCGGTGTATCTGGTCTTCGTCGCCGTGTTGACGTTGTATTTCGAGAACATGCTGTTCGCGGTCGTCCTCCTCGGTGGGTTCTCGCTCGCTCAGCTGTTCTTTAGCGAAAAGCTCGCGCTGTACAGCATGGGGGCCAAACGGGTCGACCCCGAGGAGTACCCCGACCTCCACGACGCGGTCACACGGCTCTCCCAGCAGGCCGATCTGCCGAAACCCGACGTCGCGGTCGCTGACACCCGGACACCCAACGCCTTCGCCGCCGGGCGCTCACAGTCGTCGGCGACGGTCTGTGTCACGACGGGACTGCTCGACACGCTCGATCGCGAGGAACTCGACGGCGTGCTCGCCCACGAACTCGCTCACGTCAAGAATCGCGACGTGATGGTGATGACGATCGCAACCTTCCTCTCCTCGATCGCGTTTTTGATCGTGCGATGGGGCTGGCTGTTCGGCGGTGGCGGCCGCGATCGACGCGGCGGCGGTGGCGGTGGCGTGATCGTCGCGATCGGACTCTCGCTCGTGGTCTGGATCATTTCGTTCCTGTTGATTCGCGCGCTCTCACGCTATCGGGAGTACGCCGCCGATCGGGGCGGGGCGGCCATCACCGGCCAGCCGTCCGCGCTCGCGAGCGCGCTCGCGAAGATTTCCAACCGGATGGACCGCGTGCCCAACGAAGACCTCCGCGAACAGAGCGAGATGAACGCGCTGTTCGTGATCCCGATCGACACCAGCATCGTCGGCAAACTGTTCCGAACCCACCCGCCGACCGAGAAGCGCATCGATCGACTGCGCGATCTGGAGCGGGAACTCGAAACGGTCTGATCGATCGGCGGCGTCGGTCGTCGTGTGGGCTACTCGTAGGCCTCGACGAACTCACCGACCGCTTTCGAGACGTCACGATGGGTCACGAACGAGGCGATGGCGGCTTTCGCCTCGATGAATCGCTCGGGGTGGGTTTCGAGGGCGTCCGAGCCCACCTGTTCGCGCGAGGCCTGAAAGTCCTGATACTGGTCCTGGAGGAACGGCGGGTAGGCGTCGAGTGAGACGTCCCCACGGGGTGGGATCGCCCCCTTGATCCGGTTGAAGGTTCGCAGTCCGGTGGGTGACCCCGCGAATTCGAGGAACTCGCGAGTGGCCTCCCAGTCGGACTCGTCGATCGTACTCGCGGCGACAAAGGCGTCCATCCCCATCGCGTAGACCCCATCGGTCCCGGGGAACGGGACGTGATCCCAGTCCTCGCGGTAGTCGAAGTCCTCGACGTCGGCGTACTCGCCGCCGACCCAGTCGCCCTGGTGGAAAAACACCGACTCGCCGTCGAGGAACCGCCGGTTGGCCCCGACCATCCCGACGAACGTCGCGTCGTCACTCGCCAGATCGGCGTACGCGTCGAGCAGTTCGATCGACGTCTCGATCGCGCCACGGTGCTCGTGGGGGTTCCCGTCGGTGATCGACCGATAGACGTCGACGCCGAACTGGCCCGTGAGGATCATCGAGAACAACTGCAGCACCGTCCAGGGGTTTTTCATCGGTTGGGCCATGCCCAACTCGCCCGCCTCGTCACAGATTTCGAGCACCTCCAGAAACTCTCGGGGGTCTGAGACGCTCGCCGGATCGATCCCGAGGCGGTCGACCGCCGCCGTCCGATAGAAGAGGTTGTTGATCCGGTGGATGTTGATCGGGATCGCGCGATACGACCCCTCGATCCGAGAGAGTTCGCGCGGACCGTCGAGATAGCCCGATTCCATGTCTGTGTCGGTCCAGACGTCCGTGAGGTCACGGAGCGCGTCGACGTCCGCATATGGGCGAAGACTCTCGCCGGGCCACTCGACCCAGATCGAGGGGGGATCCTCCGCGAGAATCCGCGATTTCACTGAGAGACTCAGATCGTCGTAGAACGTATCCGTCAGGGTGGATCCGGCCGACCGGTCGCGATACTCGTCGAGCAGCGAATCGAGTGGTTTGCGACCGTCGCCGTCCGCCCAGGCGTGGGCGATCTCGACGGTGCCAGCACGACGCCGGTCGGCGTCGGTCGAAGTTGCCATCGCGCCATCGTAGGGGCGTCCTCCTGATAAAATTCTCTGGCCGATTCACAGTCGCGATTTCTGGAGCGATCGGCCTCTCGGGGGTCAGTCCCCGTCGGCGTCGGCAATCGACCCCTCGGCGGGCGCGAGGCGACCGACGTACTCCTGGAGGACGGCGCTCTCGGCGCGGTGGAGCGTCTCGCTCACGGTCGATTTCGCCAGATCGACCCGGTCGGCCAGTTCCGTCAGCGTACAGTCTCGGGGGACGTCGTAGTACCCGGCGTCGACGGCTTCCCTGACGAGATAGCGCTGGCGATCGGTCAGCAGTGAGGATGGACTGATCTCCTGGCGGAGGCGTTCGACACTGTACTCGACGCCAGCGGCCTCGAACTGATCCGCAAGGATGGACAGTCGATCCTGGGGGCCCGTCACCTCGATCGTCGCGCGCCCGTCCGAAATCTCGACGGGCATCTCCAGGGGGACGCCCGACCCACGCGCGGATTCGAGCAGGAGGTGATCGCTGGTCGAGAACTGGACGACGATCTCCGTGCCGCCGCGCTGGAGGAGATCCACCTGTGAGACGGCCTCACGAGCCTCCATCTCGTCGACGATCGGCGCGGGATCGTCGGCCTCGACGATCGCGATCGCCGTCCCCTCGTCGTCGTCACCGACCGCCGCGAGCACGCGAACGCGGGCGTCGGGGTGAGCGCGTGTGAGGTCACCGATCCAGGCGTCAGAGGGAACGGCGATCGCGAGCGTCGCCCGTGGCATATCTGGAGCACGGCCAGGTGACCGAAAAACCGTTCGGGTCGGCGGCGACCGTCCCGATCGATCGGGTGGAATGGGGCAAAGCGCGCCGCTTTTGGGAGTGGCCCGCCGAGCGCGCGTATGGAATGGGACGCCCAGGACCTCGACGGCTTCGAGACGTTTCTCACGCTCGGTCGCGTTGTCACGCCCCGCCCGATCGGGTGGATCTCGACGACTGGACCCGCCGGTGACAACGTCGCGCCGTACAGTTTCGTCACACCGATCGCGGTCGACCCGCCGGTGATCGTCTTCCAGGCCGCCCCCCACCGCGACGGCAGCCAGAAAGACACCGCGCGCAACGTCGCCGCCACCGAGTCGTTCGTCTACAATCTCGTCACCAAGGAGTTGATGGAGGCGATGAACGACACGGCCCGACAGGTCGACGACGAGTTCGCGACCGCGGGGATCGACCCCGCCGAGAGCGTCGCCGTGGAGGCCCCACGCGTCGCCCAGGCCCCCGCCGCGATCGAGTGTTCGCTCCGCGAGACCGTCGACATCGAGGGAACCGCAGTGATCTTCGGGGCGGTCGAACGCGTCGCCGTCGAGGATTCGTACGTCGCAGACGGCCTGCCCGACGCCGAAGCCATCGCGGACGACGTCGTCGGGCACGTCATCGACGACGTGTACGCGACTCTCGACACGTTCCGGAAGGCCCAGCCGGAGTGACCGACTGAGTCCGGTTCGATAACCGGAGGGACTGTCCGAACCGGGCCAGCACATCGTTCTGCATGGTGTCGAGCGGCGGACTCGGTGTCGGAACGTCTCATCGAGTTCTGGGGAAGCGCGGACGAATACTGGGCGGCAGTCGGCGGCGATCCACCGCGGCCCTACTGATAGACCGACACCACCACACACGAACCATGACCACGCTCCACATCACCGTCGGGGACCGAGAACAGCTTCGAGACGAGACGCTTCGTTTCGTGCAGGCCGCCGAGGCCGACGATGTCACCGACCGAGACGGGAAAGCGGTCCTTCAGTTCGGGAGCTACGACGATTTGGTCGACAGTCTCACGCCACTCCGATTGGACCTCGTTCGGGCCGTCGTCGAACACGACCCCGAAAGCATGCGTGAAACCGCCCGGATCGTCGATCGTGACGTCTCCGACGTGCATTCGGATCTGAAACACCTGGAGGTTCTCGGCGTCCTCGAACTCGAAGCGGGCGGCCCCGGCGGTGCGATGCAACCGATCGTTCCGTTCGATCGTATCGAGATACACATCGATTACCCACTCGTCGAAGAGTTCGGCAGCGACGGCACTCCTGCGAGCGCCTGAGTCACCCCAGGTGCGGTTCGTTGTCTGGGTCGTCGAGGAGCTGTCGGACCCCGCGCCGGACGGCCTGATCGCTCTCGATCTCGGGCTCCCAACCGAGCGCGGAGAGTTTCTCGATCGAGAGGCGCATCCGCGGGACGTCGCCGGTCCAGCCCCGATCGCCGCCGGTGTACTCGTGTGTGGGATCGACGCCCATCTCCGAGGCGACGATCGCCGCGATGCGATCGACCGAGGTGGTGGTCCGGGTCCCCAGATTGTAGGTGTTCACCGGCCGATCGGTCTCGCGGATTACGTGACAGATCGCGTCGATGCACTCGCTGAGAGCCATATAGGACTTCTCCTGGCGGCCGTCGCCACGGATCGTCAGCGTCGACGGATCCTCTTGTAGTTTGTAGACGAAATCGGGGACGACGCCCGCGCCGAAGCGGGGGCCGACGATGTTCGCGAACCGGAAGTTCCAGACCGTCATGTCGTGACTGTGGGCGTACACCGAACACAGCGCCTCGTCCGAGAGTTTCGCCGCGCCGTACTCGCTGATCGGCTCCAGGGGGGCGAAGTCCTCGGGGGTCGGGCGCGGGGCCTCACCGTACACCGTCGACGAAGAGGTGTAGACCAGTGAGTCGACCCCGACCGCATCCATGCGTTCGAGGACGCTGTAGGTCATCCCGGTGTTGGTCTCGAACTGCTCGCGCGGGCGGTCGGCGTCGACGTACTTGTCGGCCGCGAGGTGCGCGACCAGATCGACGTCCGCGGTGATGACGTCGGTCAACACGCCGTCGTCGAGGATGTCGCCCTCGACGAAGTCGGCGTCCGCTGGAACGCTCGATCGAATGCCGTTCGAGAGGTCGTCGACGACCACGACCTCGTTGTCTGGAAGGAGTCGCGCTGCGAGTCGCGATCCGATCAGGCCTGCGCCGCCAGTGATCACGACGCGCTGATCCGTGAGATCCATACCCGGCGATTCACCGGCGCGAATAAAGTGGTTGGGTCTCCGTGCCGGAGACGATTCCACGCGTCCCGTTAGTTGAAGAAGAAGGCGCGCATGACGTCGACGACGGTCGGCAGGGGCGCGTCACCAGTCAGATAGTCGCCCTGGGCCGCCATGACCTCGGAGGGCTGGAGTTCGCCGTCCTCGCCCGCGTAGATCGCCGCTGCCGAGGGGTTGGCGAGGAACTGTTTCACGGTGTCGCCCATGTAGTCGCCAGTCGTCAGCGTCCACTCACAGGGCAGTTCGGAACACTTCTCCGGAATGGGTTCGTCGTTGTACGGCGTGCCCACGCTGCCGTCCGTCTCGAAGCCAAAGTCGACCATGTTGGGGTCCCACAGCGGGTCGAACACCCAGGCCGTCGAGTGGACCGGACGGGTGCGCAACCACTCGACGACGTGTTGGCCGTAGTCGGGGTCGTGTTCGGCCCAGTCCGAACCTTCGACGGTCGACTCGGTCACGCCACCACCGGCCGCGAGATCAGCGTCCGGATCGAAGCCCCACTCACTCATGACGACCGGGACGACTTCCCAGGCGGGCCGCTCGTCGTAGGGGACGTCTCCACCGTCGTAGTTGACCGGCGTGACCCAGTCGTCGTAGTCGGCGGGTTCCGTCGGATCGTGAGCGGGATAGATGTGCAGCGTGTACGCCAGGTTCTCGCCGTCGAACTCCTCGATGACGGCACCGGCGGTCAACTGGGAGTACCGCGGTGAGCCGACCAGCACGAGGTTGTCGGTGTGTTCGCGAATCGCGTCGACCCACGGCTGGGCCGTCGTCTTCCAGTTGCTCCAGAAGTCGACGAGCGCCTGCCCCGAAACACCGTAGTTCGGGTTCCCCTGGGGCTCGTTGTACATCTCGAAGATGACGTGGTCCATCTCACCGTACCGCGCGGCCACGATATCCCAGAAGTTGATGACTTCGTCGCTCAGAGCCTCGTTGGGACTGAATTCGCCGCCCTCGGGAGTGCTCCCCCACGGCATGTTCCGGTGGCGGTGGTAGTCGATGATCGCGTACGCTCCGTTGTCGGCACACGCCTGCACCGCGGCGTCGAGGTGCTCGTCCATATACGCGACGAGTTGCTCGTCGGTGAACGCCGGGGGTTCCGGACCCTCGCCGGGAGGGTGCTCCCCGATGTCGACCGGCTGAACCGGCAGGCGCACGACGTTCGTGTTCCAGCCGTCGCTCTCGTCGGTCACCATCTCGATCGCCTGGGCCGCGGTCTTCCCGCGGGCCGGTGCGGTGACGTCCACACGCTTCGGATCAGCGATGTTCACGCCGTGGAGGTCGATCTCTTCGCCGCCGGCCGTCAGTTTGTTCCCGTCGCGTTCGATCGGCGGGAGGTGATTGTCGGCGGCAGCGGCCCCCATCAGCCCGCTCCCGACCGTCATGGCACCCGCTGCCCCCGTCGCTTTCAGGAACGTCCGTCTCCGAACGCTGTCGACTGTCTCCTCCGGTCCCCGCTCCACAGATTGTCGGCGCTCTCGAACCATCGTTTCAGGTATACGCCCGCCGAAACATAAAAGTAATCGGTCTCTATGCGTGACGTCGATCTGTCAACCTCTCCCCGCCCGGCCGCGCGGAGAGAAACGCCTTTGTCTGCCTGGCCCGGCGAGTGGGTGTGTCCGAGCAGGCCGACGCCGGGACCGCCGTCGAGGCGGTCCTGCCCGAATTCACCGACGCGTTCCCGTTCGAGCGGTTCAACGCGATGCAGTCGGCGGCCCTCCCCGCGGTGCTCGAATCGGACGCGAACCTCGTCCTCGCGTCCCCGACCGCCAGCGGGAAAACCGCCATCGCGGAGGCCGCCATCGCGAAGACGCTCAGCGCCGGCGGGACGGCGTGTTTTCTCGCGCCGATGCGCGCGTTGACCAACGAGAAAGAACGCGAGTGGGCCCGGTTCGAGGCGTTGGGCTACACCGTCGAAGTCGTCACCGGCGAGCGTGACCTGGATCCAGCGCGGGCCCGCCGCGCGGACGTGCTCGTGATGACCCCCGAGAAGGCCGATTCGGCGACCCGGAAACACGACAGTCGGCGCTACGACTTCGTGACCGAGGTCGACACGGTCGTCATCGACGAGGTCCACCTGCTCGATTCCGATCGCCGCGGGAGCGTCCTCGAAGTCACGATCGCGCGCTTCCGGCGGCTCTGTGACCCCCGAATCGTCGCGCTCTCGGCGACGATGCAGAACGTCGCAGAGGTCGCGGACTGGCTCGACGCGCCCGAATCGGCGACCTTCGCGTTCGACGATTCGTACCGACCGGTCCCGCTGGAGGCGGGCGTCGAGACGTACACCCACGGCGACAACGCCTTCGCAGACAAGTATCGCCGGCTCTATCGCGCGCTCGACCTGGTCGAGCCACACCTCCGCGAAGATGGCCAGGCGCTCGTGTTCGTCGCGTCCCGACAGGATACGGTCCGCGCGGCCGAGAAGACGCGTGACGAACTCGCCGAACGCGACGTCCCGGTCGGAGCGCGTGGCGATTACGACTTTCACACCGACGCCGAGGCCCTCTCGGACGACACGCTCCGCCAGTCCGTCCTCGACGGCGTGGGCTTTCACCACGCCGGCCTCGCGACCGAGGACAAGAACCTCGTCGAGGAGTGGTTCCGCGACGGGACACTCGACGTGCTGTTCTCGACGTCGACGCTCGCGTGGGGCGTGAACCTGCCCGCACGGTGTGTCGTGATCCGCGACACCAAACTCCACGATCCCCTCGACGGCGAGGTCGAGATGAGTCCCCTCGACGTCCTCCAGATGCTCGGGCGCGCGGGCCGTCCGGAGTACGACGACGTGGGCTACGCCTGGGTGGTCTGCGATCGCTCTGACGAGCGCCGATATCGCCGCCTCCTCGCGGAGGGCCGGCCGATCGAGTCCCGCCTGGCCGACGATCTGGAGACGCATCTCAACGCCGAGATCGCACTCGGGACCATCACCTCGATTTCCGGGGCGATGGACTGGATCGGGTCGACGTTTTTCGCCGTGCGTGCGGGCGACGATCGCGACGTTCGCGCGACCGTCGTCGCAGCGATCGAGGGCCTCGTCGAGCACGGGTTCGTCGAGCGCGACGGCGACCGCCTCGAATCGACCGCGCGGGGCCGTCTCGCCTCGAAACTGTACTTGCGGCTGCAGACTGCACACCGGTTCGCGCGGATCGCCACGGAGGACGATCCGAACGATCGAGACCTCCTCCGGGCGATCGCGACCGCCGAGGAGTTCGACTCCGTGAGCGCGCGATCGGCCGAAAGCGACGCGATCGAGGCCGTCCTCGGGACGGGCGCGAACGCGGGTGAAGACCTCGACGCGGGCGCACGAAAGGTGCTCGCGATCTGTGAGGCGAGTCTCTCGGGGACGATCCCCGCCGCACTCAAATCCGACGCCTGGGTCATCAAACAGAACGCCCTCCGGCTGTGCAACGCGCTCGCGGCCTTTCTCGACCGGTTCGGAACGCCCGAGCGCGCCAATCGCGCGCGACGACTCGAAGCCCGTCTCGAACACGGCATCAGCGCGGACGCGATCGGCCTGACCGCTGTCGACGGGATCGGTGCGTCACGAGCGCGCAAACTCGCGGCCTCCGAGATCGCCTCGCCGTGGGCGCTGCAGTCCGCGTCGATCGAGAGCCTCGAAGCGGCGGGCCTCTCTGCGGGCGTCGCTGAGCGCGTTCACGAGCAATCCCAGGAGTTGCCCGCGATCGACATCGACTGGGAGGGGCTTCCAGACCGGATCGCCCCGGGCGACCAGGAGATTCGCGAGCTTCCGATCGAAAGTGTGGGTGGGGGCGCTCACGCCGGGATTCGCGTGACGGCGAACGGCCGCGAGATGACTAGCGACGAGACGTATCTGGGCGAGACGACGGTGCCTATCGCGCTGTTCGGGGCCGACACCGACGCCATCGAGATCGAGATCAGCGTCACCTTCCCCCGAGAGCCGCTCCCGACCGTCCGGGAGTCTCGGACGGTTGTCGTCGAGTAGAGGTGTCTACCTCCCCACCCCGTGCAGGTAATTGCCAAAGATAGATACCCAACCAGTCCGAGACAATTTCGATATACATTCTTGAACCAACCGTCTCGTCTCCCAAATCCCGTGACCAATTATAGTGAGATTCAAAACATAGATATATTATGCAGTCAATTCGACCAAATGAATCGATTACCTCGGATGGGGTCACAGTTACGTGCAAAACCGGTGAAGACTGCCATACAGAGATGGAATGCGTCCCAGAAGGACATTATGCGCGTAATATTTGCGACGATCATCCAGCATAACCAATATAAAGGGCCCACGTATTCACAATGAGTTTAAATCTATTCAATGGAATAATGATTGTGGGGATCATCGTGTCTGCCGTCTCCACTGGTTATGGACTCGTCGTCGATGGAGTCAATACGAACACACTCGGTGGGATCGCAATGACGGTGGCGTTCGGTTTTTCCTTGGCCTATATAGATATTGAACCGACTGGCTTCGTAAAATATAGCGTTCTCGGCGGGGCGGCCGTCGCATACGGGGCGTCGATTCTGCTTTTCCTCAATCAGCTCCGAGTATAATCGGGCTCAAGTAGAAATTGGCGATCCTATCACTACTCCTAGATATTTTGGATCCGCTTCCTCACAGACGGTCAGGCCGTAAAGTCGCCACTCCCCGTCATTCAATCAACGCGAGCAGGCGCTCTCGCAGCGTCGCGGGGTCCCCGACGAGTTCGTCGGGCACCGACCGGTCGACGCCGTCGTGGACGCCGGTGTACCCGATCGTGTACGCGCCCGCGGCGACGGCCGCGCGTGAGCCGTTGGTCGAGTCCTCGACGGCGACGCAGTCGGCCGGTGATTCGCCCAGGGCGTCGATCGCGCGCTCGTAGACGTCGGGTTCGGGCTTGCCGCGCTCGACGTCGGCCGCACTCGCGATCGTATCGAACGCCTCGGTGAGGTCGAACGATTCGAGCACGAGGTCGATCCAGTCGTGAGGCGAGGAGGTCACGAGCGCGACGCTGGCCCCCCGGTCGTGGAGCGCGTCGACGAGTTCGGGAAAGCCGTCCATCAGACCGGCGTCACCGCCGTAGATCTCCCGTCCGGCCGCCTCGAAGAGTTCGTCACACCGCTCGCGGTCCACAGCGGTCTCGTAGTTCGCGTCGAGATAGTCGTAGATCTCCCGGTAGTACATCCCAGTGATCTCCGCGGGATCGGCCGATCCGTCGGGGACGACCGCGGGCAGGATGGTCTCGCGTTTGTGGCGCTGCCAGGCGGCCTCCGAATCGATCACCACGCCGTCCATGTCGAACAGGACTGCGGCCATGGACCGACTGCGGGGGCCGAACGGATAGTCCTCCCGCTCGGGTGGAGTGACCGGGCCGGACCGATCGAGTCGAGAGGGACCGAATTTTGTACACGTCGCCCGTGATCGACCGTATGGACATTGGGCGAACGCTTCGGGACGGGTTTCTCACGGGGATCGTATTGCTCGCACCGCTGGCGATTACGATCGCAGTCCTCTCTTTCCTCTATGGACGGCTCACTGGATTCACCGAGTCGCTGCTCGGTCTCGTCGGTGTCGCCTCGACGCCGATCATCAACGCG
This sequence comes from Halococcoides cellulosivorans, assembly GCF_003058365.1. Taxonomy (NCBI): domain Archaea; kingdom Methanobacteriati; phylum Methanobacteriota; class Halobacteria; order Halobacteriales; family Haloarculaceae; genus Halococcoides; species Halococcoides cellulosivorans. The sequence continues at coordinate 1,327,839 of NZ_CP028858.1, forward strand.
CTGGCACTGATCGTGCTCGTCCTCGCGATCGTGGGGATCGGAATCGTCGTCCGACGAGGTCTGGTCGGCGTGTACCTGATCTCGGGGTTCGACCGCGTGATGGAGACGATCCCGGTGGTCCAGGCGATCTACACCGCCGCGCGGCAGGCCTCGAACGCGCTGATCGGTCACGAAAACCAGTTCGAACGGGTCGCACTCGTCGAGTGGCCTCGCGAGGGCGTCCACACCATCGGCTTCGTCACCGACGATACGCCCGCAGAACTCGCGACCGCCCTCGACGATCGACCCCACTACAACGTCTTCATCCCGATGAGTCCGAACCCTATGGGTGGCTTTCTCGCGATCGTCCCCGAAGAGCGTCTGACCATGACCGACGTCAGCGTGGGACGCGCACTGCAGATGGTGATCACGACCGGGATGAGCAGCGAGAACGAGCTCTCGATCGACGACCTCCGGACGATCTGACCGACCGGGGTCCGGGATTGGTGACGGTAGGTTGAAATCAAGGCCCCTCTATGCCCCGGTATGGGTTGGTACGCCATCCAGCGGGTGGACGACGCGATCGATCTCACACGCGATCGCCTCTGGCCGATAGAGCGGGGGACGTGGCTCCGATTCGCCCTGATCATGTTCTTCGTCGGTGGGGGCGGCGTCGGGGTCCCGACGTTCGGCCAGTCGTTTTCAGGGGGCGACCCTGGATCGAGCGATCCCTCCGTCGGCCTCGGTGCGATCCCCGAATGGGTCATCGTGGCAGTGGTCGCGCTCGTCATCCTCGGAATCGCCCTCGCGCTCGCCCTCGGAGTGATCGGCGCGCTGATGGAGTTCGTCTTCGTCGAGAGCCTCCGATCGGACCGAGTCGAGATTCGCGCCTCGGGCCGGCAGTTCGGGCCCAAAGGGCTGCGCCTGTTCGGATTTCGTCTGGCGATCGGCCTGATCGTCGTCGCCGTCTTCGTCCTGCCGATCGTCCTCCTCGCCGCGGTGTTCTACGGCGGTGGCGCTGTCGCGTTCGCTTCGCTGCTCGTGATCTTCACGCTCCTCTCACCGTTCGCGTTCGTGTTCGCCTTCGTCGTCGGGGTGATCGATGGGTTCACCACCCACTTCGTCGTCCCGATCATGATCCTCGAAGATCGTGGCGTGCTCTCCGCCTGGAAGCGGTTCTGGGGCCCACTGAAACGCGAGTGGAAACAACTCGTGGTCTACCTCGTCGTGATGTTCGCGATCAGCGTCGCCGTCGGCCTCCTCGGTGGGATAGCCGGCTTCGCCGTCGCCATCGTGCTGGCCGTTCCTCTCGCGGTCTTCGTCGTTCCGATCGGAATGATGGTGATCGCCGTCGGCAGTGGCCCGCTACAAATCGCCGGACTCGTCGCCATCGTCGTGCTCGTCGCACTCTACGTGATCGCGTTGGTCGTGACGGGGCTCCTGATCAACACGCCTCTCGAAACGTATCGCCGGTATTTCGCGTTGCTCGTACTGGGTGATATCGACGACGAGTTCGACATCATCCCCGACCGACGGCCCGCGATCGAGGGGTGAACAGCGGCTCCCGACACGCTCTCGGAGCGTTCCGGAATCGTTTTGGCCCGTCTTCGCACAGCCCCCATATGACGACCCACTCGACTCGGGAGTTCGTCGCCACGGATCGACTGATCGACCGCCCGACGGGAGGCCGATCGTAATGGTCGACGTCGAGTCGTTCGTCGCGGACGCTCGCGAGGAGATCGCAGCGGAGATCGGAGCGGGCGAAGCGATCATCGCACTCTCGGGCGGCGTCGACTCCTCGACGGCCGCCGCGCTCGCGTACGACGCCGTCGGTGACCAACTGACCCCGGTCTACGTCGACACGGGGCTCATGAGAAAAGGCGAGACCGAGCAGATCCGCGAGACGTTCGCGTATATGGACTCGCTGCGCGTGATCGACGCCCAGGAGCGGTTTCTCGACGCGCTGGAGGGCGTGACCGATCCCGAGGCAAAACGCCACGCGATCGGTGAACAGTTCATCCGCGAGTTCGAGACCGTCGCCCGCGAGGTCGGCGCGGACCACCTCGTCCAGGGGACGATCTACCCCGATCGGATCGAGTCGGAGGGCACGATCAAGTCCCACCACAACGTCGGTGGCCTGCCCGAGCGGATCGATTTCGAGGGCATCGTCGAGCCGATGCGCGATCTGTACAAAGACGAGGTCCGCGAGGTCGCCCGCCACCTCGATCTCGACGCTCTCGTGGCCGAGCGGATGCCGTTCCCCGGGCCCGGACTCGCCGTGCGCATCATCGGTGAGGTCACCGACGAGAAACTCGCGGTCGCGCGCGAGGCCACCCACGTCGTCGAAGACGAACTCGACGAGTACGACCCCTGGCAGGCCTTCGCCGCCGTGCTCGGCAAGGCCACCGGTGTCAAAGGCGACAACCGCGTCCACGGCTGGGTCGTCGCCGTCCGGTCGGTCGAGTCCCGCGACGGCATGACTGCCCGCGCTCAGGAAATCGACTGGGAAACGCTCCAGCGCATCCAGTCACGGATTACGGGCAGCCACGATGCGGTCGCCCGTGTGGTCTACGACGTGACCCACAAGCCGCCCGCGACGATCGAATACGAGTAGCGTCCGCGGCGCTCGACCACGAGGAGCAGTCCGTGAGGCTCAAATCAGTCGCTCCCGGAGCGTGCCCATGCACGTCGTTCTCGCCGGTCGCCACACGAACGGACTCCAGGCCGCTCTCGACGACGCCGAGTGTTCGGTCAGTCACATCGACGAGGTCGTCGATCGGTCCGCTCTCGACGACGCGGACATCGAATCGGCGGACGTCTATCTCCTCACCGAGATGGATCAGGCGACGACGATTGCGGTCGCGAAAGACTGCAATCCCGACGTTCGCGTCGTCGTCTACGACGACGCCTCACTGCCCGATTTCGCCAGTCGGCAGACCGACGTCGCGGTCGATCCCGCACTCGTCGATCCCGAGACGGTCGTCGAGACGCTGACCGAGGACGCGGCCTGACACGGAGAACCGATCGGGTCCACTATCGTACAGAGCTCAAGCGCTATCCTCGGGGTCGAACGAGAGTGCGGCGTCGTTGATGCAGTACCGCTTGCCCGTCGGGTCGGGGCCGTCCTCGAAGACGTGGCCCAGATGGCCCTCACAGCGCGCACACACGACTTCGGTGCGCTCCATGCCGTGGGATCGATCGGGACGCGTCTCGACGGCGTCGCTGTCAGCGACGTCCGCGAAACTCGGCCACCCGGTCCCGGAGTGGAACTTCGCGTCCGAGTCGAACAGGACCGCCTCACAGCCCGCACACCGGAACAGCCCGTCCTCGTCGACCTCGACGAGGTCGCCGCTGAATTTGGGTTCGGTCCCGGCCTCGCGGAGGACGTGATACGCGCGCTCGGAGAGTCGCTCGCGCCACTCGTCGTCGGTCTCGGGGAGGTCGTCTGTGTTGGCCATACTGGAGGAAGGCCCCCCAGCCCCAAGAACGACGGCCTGCCGGCAGGACGGGCGCCCGGCCGCGAGACCAGGACCCGACTCAGGCGAGCAGGTCCTCGATGGCCTCCATGACGGAGGGCTTCTGGAACGGTTTCGTGATGTAGCCGTCCGCGCCGGCCTTGACGGCCTCTTTCATCTTCTCTTCTTGACCGACGCTCGTACACATCACGATCGGGATGCTCGGATCACGCTCTTTGATGTCCGCCGTGGCCTCGATGCCGTCTTTGATCGGCATCACGATGTCCATCATGATCAGATCGGGGTCGTGTTCCTCGGCCAGTTCGACGGCCTCGACCCCGTTTTCGGCCTCGGCAGCGATCTCGAAGTCGGTCGCGAGGATTTCCTTCAGAAGGTTTCGCATGAATTCCGAATCGTCCACGATAAGGACGCTGTCGACCATTGCGTATGTGATCGGTTCGCGCCGTCAAGAATGTTGGCGTCTGGACCCGACGACAGCGGCCAATCACGACCGGGTCTCGGGCACGATCAGCCCGATCGTATCACTCGGGGAGATATTCACACCGGTCTCGCCCGGAAGTTCTGCGATCGGCGCGCCGTCCGCGACCAGACTCGCCGGGCCGTCGACGGTGATCGTCACCCCGTCGACCACCCAGTGGTCGGGATCGGTCTCGAACGGGCCCATGGGCGCGATAGCCAGCAGGTCGGCATCACGGGACAGTACTGGCGCGCCGACCGAACGGGCGTAGTCGGCCGATCCCGTCGCCGTCGCGGCGACGACGCCGTCGGCCCGAACGCGATCCAGACGACGACCGTCGTCCTCGACCGTGACGGTCGCGACGCGATCGGGGCCGTCGGCAACGATCGCGAGGTCGATCAGCGCCCGGTAGCGGTCGGGATCGACGGACGCGACCGCGATGGGAAATCGTCGGAGTGTCCACGCTCCCGATCGAAGCGCCTCGATCGCCGCCTCGATGCCGTCGGTCGCGACGCCCGGAACGTCTCCTGGCGGGTCGACGGGGAGGATCGTCTCTGCACCCGCTGCGATCGCCGCTCGGAGGCCCGCACGCCCCACTGCGGCGACGGCGTCCGCCTGCGCTCGCTCGACGACGGGGATCGCCGGCGGTGGGTCACCCCCCGGATCGACCCAGGCGAGCGAGAGGGCGGGTGACGGCTCGGCCATCGCCGTGGGTTCCGCCGAGACTCCCAAAAGGGTGCCGACTGGCGACGGAAGGGAGTCTTTATATCGCGCGATGGCACATCGATCCCTATGCGGGATCGACTGGCGTCGTGGCGACCGCGCATCGACGAGGCCATCGAATCGCTACTCCCGCGAGAGATCGACGAGGAGTATCTGCAGCGGTTTTTCGGTGATCCGTCGTACGCGTACGACCCCGATGCCCTTCAGATCGCCCTCGCCGATCCGATGTGGGACCTCCTCGATCGCGGTGGGAAACGCTGGCGGGCCGTCCTCTTTCTCGTCCTCGTCGACGGGTTGGGGGCCGACCCCGACGAGTTCGTCGAGTACGCCTGCATTCCGGAGATTCTCCACAACGGGACGATCGTCGTCGACGACGTCGAAGACGGCGCGGAGATGCGCCGCGGCGACACGGCGTTACACCTCGATCGGGGGACCGACATCGCGCTCAACGCCGGTAACGCGATGTACTTCCTGCCGCTGAAGGTCATCACGCAGAACCCCGCGGGTCTCGATGCTGCGACGCGACTCGAGACCTACGAGATGCTGATGCACGAACTCAATCGGACGCATCTCGGCCAGGGGATGGACATCGCCTGGCACAACGAGCCGGAAATCCACGTTGGCGAGGACGAGTACCTCGAAATGACGGCGTGCAAGACGGGGTGTCTCGTCCGGATCGTCACCCGTCTCGCGGCGATCGTCACGGGTCAACCCGACGACGTCCAGGAGACCCTGGGTGCGTACGCCGAAGACCTCTCGATCGCGTTCCAGATCAGCGACGACGTCCTCGACATCGAAAATACGCTCGACCAGGCCGGTGAGTTCGGGAAAGCGTTCGGCAACGACATCCGCGAGGGCAAGAAGACGCTGATGGTGATTCACGCCGCCGAGCACGCCGACCCCGAGTCGGTCGCCCGCCTCGAAGAGATCCTCTGGGCCGAGGAGACCACCGACGACGAGGTCGTGGAGGCCATCGACATCCTCCAGTCGACCGACAGCGTCGAGTACGCGCGCGACCGGGCCGCCGAGTTCGCCGCCTCGGCGACGGCCCATCTCGACGATCTGGATCTGGATCCCGAGGCCGCCGACGCGCTCGAAGCGTTCGCCACCTACGTCGTCGATCGCGACCGCTGAGGCCGCTCCCACGCGTGCGGGTCACTATCCTCTGTCGGCGTCGAACCGGTCAAGAGTCTCCACGTCGTAGCCAGGCGCGTGAGCGACAGTCGATCCGGACCGCTAACGGTAGACCGCCCGGACGCCGAGTCGGCGTTCCGGGTCGACGCGCCGTTCGACCCCGCCGGCGATCAGCCAGACGCGATCGACGAGTTGGTCGCGGGCTACGAGGCCGGACACGACGAACAGACGCTGCTGGGCGTGACGGGATCGGGCAAGACCAACACCGTCTCGTGGGTGATCGAACAGCTGCAACAGCCGACGCTGGTGATCGCCCACAACAAGACGCTGGCCGCTCAACTGTACGAGGAGTTTCGAACGCTGTTTCCGGACAACGCCGTCGAGTATTTCGTCAGCTACTACGACTACTATCAGCCCGAGGCGTACGTCGAGCAAAGCGACACCCACATCGAGAAAGACGCCTCGATCAACGACGAAATCGATCGCTTGCGCCACTCCGCGACGCGATCGCTGCTGACTCGCGAGGACGTCATCGTCGTCGCCTCGGTGTCGGCCATCTATGGGCTGGGTGACCCTTCCCAGTACACCGACATGGCACTCCGCCTGGAGCGGGGCCAACAGATTGGTCGCGAGGAGGTCATCGCCCGACTGGTCGATCTGAACTACGAGCGCAACGACGTCGACTTCACCCAGGGGACGATCCGCGTGCGGGGCGACACCATCGAAGTCTACCCGATGTACGGCCGGTATCCCGTGCGCATCGAGTTCTGGGGCGACGAGATCGATCGACTGTGCAAACTCGATCCGATGGAAGGCGAGGTTGTGAGCGAAGAGCCGGCCGTCATGGTCCACCCCGCCGAACACTACTCGATCCCCGACGAGCACCTCCAGCGCGCCATCGAAGAGATCGAACAGTTGCGCGACGACCGTGTCGCGCACTTCGAGCGCCAGGGCAATCTCGTCGCCGCCCAGCGCATCGACGAGCGCACGACCTTCGACCTGGAGATGCTCGCGGAGACGGGCTACTGTTCGGGCATCGAGAACTACTCGGTCCACCTCTCGGATCGCGATTCGGGCGATGCCCCGTACACGCTCCTGGATTACTTCCCCGACGACTTTCTGACGGTGATCGACGAGTCCCACCGAACGGTCCCCCAGATTCGCGGGCAGTACGCAGGCGACCGCTCGCGGAAGGAATCGCTGATCGAGAACGGATTCAGACTGCCGACCGCCTACGACAACCGGCCGCTGACCTTCGACGAGTTCGAGGAGCGCACCGATCGGACGCTGTACGTCTCCGCGACGCCCGGCGAGTATGAGCGCGAGCAGAGCGGCCAGATCGTCGAACAGATCGTCAGGCCGACTTACCTCGTCGATCCCGACATCGAGGTCGCGCCCGCCGAAGGCCAGATCGAAGACCTCCTCGACCGGATCGCCGCGATGCCCGAGGACGAGCGCGTGCTCGTGACGACACTCACCAAGCGCATGGCCGAGGACCTCACCGAGTATCTCGACGAGGCGGGCGTCGACGCCGCGTACATGCACGACGAGACCGACACGCTCGAACGCCACGAACTGATCCGCTCGCTCCGCCTGGGCGAGATCCAGGTGCTCGTCGGGATCAACCTCTTACGAGAGGGCCTGGACATCCCCGAGGTGTCGCTGGTCGCGATCCTCGACGCCGACCAGGAAGGATTTTTGCGGAGTGAGACCACGCTCGTCCAGACGCTGGGGCGGGCCGCGCGCAACCGCGAGGGGCGGGCTGTCCTCTACGCCGACGACTCTAGCGACGCGATGGAGGCCGCGATCTCGGAGACCGAGCGCCGTCGCGAGATCCAACGCGAGTTCAATCGAACCCACGACGTCGAGCCGCAGACTATCGAGAAGCCCGTCGGCGAGACGAACCTCCCCGGCAGCGAGACTGACACCTCGGAGGCGGCAGGCGTCGATCCCGAGGACAGCGAGGCCGCCGCCGAACTGATCGACCAGCTCGAACAGCGCATGGACGAGGCCGCAGGCAACCTGGAGTTCGAACTCGCGGCGGACATCCGCGATCGAATCCGAACGCTCCAGCAGGAGTTCGACCTCGGGGCGGACGACGTCGGCGTCCCGCCCGAGACGGGCGAATTTTAATTGACCTGCACGGGGATCCACCAGACCCGCGAGCGCCCACCGACTTTCTTGCTCGTCACGTCGGTCGTGTCCTCCAGATCGTGGAGTTTGTTCAGCGCAGTGCGTCGCGAACAGCCGAGTTCGTCAGCGACCTCGCTGGCGGTCAGCGGTTCCGCGTAGTCGTCACGATCCTTGAACACCTCGATGACGGCTGATTCGGTGTATTCGACGTCACGGCCGGGAGTTGCCATAGCGGCAGTATGTGACCATACCACATAAACACCTACCTTCGTGGGTACACCAGTCCCGTCGATCGCGCACCTGAACCGGTGACCGACCGCCAGTCATCGCGGGACGGCGTGGGTCGCGGCGGCTTTGAACGTCGCGACGACGCTCGTTCCGACCGCGATGTCGAGCAGATCCAGACTCGCTTTCGTCACGACGACGGGGACGGCCACTCCTTCGGCGGCCACGGTGACGGTCGCGATGGATTCGCCGGCCTCGACGTCGCTGACGGCCCCACGGAGCCGATTGCGCGCGCTGGTGTCGGTGGCCGGCGGCGCGGTGTCGAGGCGGTGCAGCGTGATCGCGTCGGCGCTGAGGACGACATCGACCCGATCGGCGTCTTCGTAACAGACGGCTCGAAACTCCCCGGCGTCGGTCGCGACACGCGCGAGTTCGCCGTCGCGTTCTCGCACCGCCCCTTCGATGGCGACCTCCTCGGTTCGAGCGGTGCCCGCGAGCGCGGCGCGCAGGCGGTCGAATCGGGCGAGGAGGTCCCGGGCCGTGTCGGTCAGCGTACTGCCGCCGCCGTCGGGGCCGCCGCGCTGGCGGTCGAGCAGCGGGCCGAGCGCGTCTTCGAGGTCTGAAACGCGGTCGTGAGCGTGCGAATACGACCGGTCGAGCGCGTCGGCGGCGGCCGAAAGCGAGCCCTCGCGCTCGACGGCCCGGAGCAATCGGACGTCGGACCGATCGACTGCGATGCCGTCGACGACGAGGCGGGCCTCGAACGCGGCCTCCATACGCCGCACTCGGCCGGTCGGCTCAAAAACCCGGCGTCCGGGCGGTGCGGGCTCCCCAACCGTTATATCGTAGCGGGCATATCGACGTCATATCCCGGATGATACAACGCCCCGATCGGCCCACCCGGCGCGCCGTGCTGGGCGGGTGTGGCGGACTCGTCGCGACGTTCGCTGGCTGTTCCGGTGCGTCGGGGGCGACCGTGCTCGCGGCGGGGAGTCTCGCCGCAGGGTTCGAGGATCGCGTCGGCCCGGCGTTCACCGAGACGACCGAGTATGCCTACGGCGGCGAGTACCGCGGGTCGAACGCCCTGTTGCGGATGGTCTGTGAAAAGCAACGCCGCCCCGACGCGATCGTCAGCGCCGACGCGCAGTTGTTGCGTGACCGCCTCCGGCCGGAACTGGCCGACTGGGACGTCGTCGTGGCAACGAACGAAGTCGTGATCGCCGCCGACCCGTCGACAGCGGTGGGCCAACGCCTCCTCGACGGCGAGTACTGGCCCGACGTGCTCAGATCGAGCGAGGCCACCGTCGCGCGGACCGACCCCGACCTCGACCCGCTGGGCTATCGGGCGCTGCACCTTTTCGAGTTGGCCGAACGGTTCTACGACGAGCCAGGCCTTGCCGACGCCCTCGAAGTGGCGACGACGGTCACGCCGGGCGAGGCCTCGCTGCTCGCAGGGGTCGAGACCGGCGAGTACGACGCGGCGATCGCCTACCGAAACATGGCGGTCGATCGCGACCTGGGCGTCCGATCGCTCCCGCCGGCGCTGAACTTCGCAGACATCGCGCGGGCCGAGCAGTACGCCGAGGTATCGTATACGACGAGCGATGGCCACACCGTCCACGGACGACCCGTCCGCTACGCCGCGACGGTCCCCGAGACCGCCCCCGACCCCGCCGCGGGCCGCGCGTTCGTCCGATTTCTGGCCGATCGGGCCGACCTGCTCGACGCGGTCGGCCTGACCACCGGCGATGGCGTCCCGGTTTACTCGGGGGCGGTCCCCCGGGAGGTGCGCGCGTGAGCGTCGTCGATGCGGCCCGTGACGACCGATCCTGGCCCGGAACGACCGCCGTGAGTCAGCGCTCGATCGTCGCGCTGCTCGGCGCGGTGCTCGTCGTCTATCTGGTGGTCCCGCTAGTGAGTTTTCTCGCCAGCGGCGGGCCCCTCGTCACCGAGCTAGGCGAGCCAGCCACGCTCGCGGCGGTGCGCACCTCGCTGGTGACCGCACCCGTCACGACGCTGCTGGCGACCGTCTTCGGCGTGCCACTGGCCTACACGCTCGCCCGCTATTCGTTTCCCGGAAAGCGACTCGTCGAGGCGCTGGTCGTCCTCCCGCTCGTGATCCCGCCGGTCGTCGGCGGCGTCATGTTGCTGACCGCCGTCGGGCCCGGAACCCTCGTCGGACGGGCCGCCGCAGCCGTCGGCATTTCGATCACGGGCGGGTACGCCGGGATCGTCCTCGCCCAGACGTTCGTCGCCGGCCCGTTTCTCGTCGTCGTCGCACGCTCGGGGTTCGCCGGCGTCGATCCGACGCTCGAACGTGCCGCCCGGTCGCTCGGGCGCGGTCCGATCGAGACCGCACTCGTCGTGACGCTCCCGCTCGCGAAACGGAGCATTCTCGCGGGGATCGCACTTACGTTCGCCCGCGCACTCGGCGAGTTCGGCGCGACGATGACCGTCGCCTACCATCCCCACAGCCTCCCCACCCGCACCTGGGTCGCGTTCGTTTCCGGTGGCGTCGAGGCTACGCTCGCACCCGTGGCGTGGCTGCTCGGGGCCGGCCTCGCAATCGTGATCGTCCTCCAGTGGCTGGGCGGATCGGTTCGATGAGCCTCGCACTCGACGGTCTGGCGATCGCATACCCCGACGCCCGGATCGGGCCGATCGATCTGACGGTTCCGTCCGGCGTGACCGCGGTTCTCGGGCCCTCGGGGGCGGGCAAGTCCACGCTGTTGGAACTGATCGCGGGGTTCGAGACGCCCGACAGCGGGACGATCACGCTCGACGGGGCGCGCCTCGACGGTCGACCACCCGAACGGCGACCCGTCGGGATGGTCTTTCAGGACGACGCGCTCTTCCCCCACCGCTCGGTCCGCGAAAACATCGCGTTCGGGGCGGCGGAGAGCGTCGATACCGCCGCCATCGCCGAGCGATTCGAGATCGGAGAGTTGCTCGATCGCGATCCGGCGACGCTCTCGGGCGGGGAATCACGACGCGTCGCGCTCGCCCGGACGCTCGCGAGCGACCCCGACGCCCTTTTGCTCGACGAACCGCTCGCGAGTCTCGACGCCCCGATCCGGCGTCGCCTGCGGCGTGACCTCGCCGCCCGACTCGCCGCACTCGACGTCCCGGTCGTCTACGTCACCCACGATCAACGGGAGGCGGCGGTCGTCGGTGATCGTCTCGCCGTCCTGTTCGACGGGACACTCCACCAGGTTGGGCCGACCGATCGGGTGTTCGACCGGCCGGCGACCGAGCGCGTGGCTCGCTTTCTGGGCCACAGCGTCGTCGAGGGACAGGTCGTGTCGCGAGACCCGCCCCGGATCGACTGTGGCCCCACGACGGTGCGGGCCTCGATGGTGGCGAGCGGACCCGCGGTGTCGGTCGCACTCGACCCATCGGCGGTCGACCTCCGACCGGCGGACCCGTCGAGCGACGACTCAGCGGCCGCGAGTAATCGCCTCGATGGGGAGATCGATCGAATCGTCGACCGCCAGACCGACACGATTGCGACGATATCGGTGCCCGGCCTCGGGCCGATCGAGGCTCGCGTAGGCCGATCGCGGGCCGACGAACTCAGCGAGGGTGAGGACTGTGTGGTCGCGATCGATCCGGGCGACATCGTCCCGATCGAGTAGTCACCAGCGCTGGTGGACGGCGTCGTAGACCGATTCCTCGTAGATATCCCGAATCGCACCGTGGACCCGGTGATCGAGCGGGCGGCGATCCGCGACGGCGACGTTCTCTTGGATGTGCTCGGGCGAGGTCGACCCCGGAATCACGGACGTCACGGCGTCGAAATCCAGAATCCACCGGAGTGCGGTCTGGGCGAGCGTGAGATCCTCGGGCACGTACTGTTCGACGGCCTCGACGGCGTCGAGACCGTCCTCGAACGGCAGGCCCGCGAAGGTCTCGCCACGGTCGAACGCCTCGCCGTCGCGGTTGAAGTTCCGATGGTCGTCGTCGGGGAACTCCGTGTCGCGATCGATCGCACCGGTGAGCAGACCGCTCGCGAGTGGAACGCGCGCGATCACGCCCACGTCGCGCCGGGCAGCCTCGTCGAAAAAGAGGTCGGCGGGCCGCTGGCGAAACATGTTGAAGATGATCTGGACGGACTCGACGCCATCGTACTCGATGGCCTTCAGGCCTTCCTCGACTTTCTCGACACTCACCCCGTAGTGGCCGATCTTGCCCTCACGCTGGAGCGCGTCGAGTGCCTCGAACGTCTCGGGTTGATAGTACACCTCCGTCGGTGGGCAGTGCAACTGCAACAGATCCAGCGTGTCCGTCCCGAGGTTGTCCAGCGATCGATCGACGAACCGTTCGAGGTGCTCGCGATCGTATCCCGCTGGCTCGTGAGGGTCGAGGCGTCGGCCCGCCTTCGTCGCGACGAACACGTCGTCGCGATCGTACTCGGGGTCGTCGAGGACCGCACCGATGTGTGACTCGCTCCGTCCGTCGCCGTAGACGTCGGCGGTGTCGACGAACGTCACACCCGAATCGAGTGCCGTCCGGATCACCTCGCGGCCAGTCGCGTCGTCTACGTCGCCCCAGGCCGCGCCGCCGATGTTCCAGGTGCCGAGGCCGACGGCCGAGAGTTCGTGTCCGGTCGAACCGAGTTCGCGAAACTCCATACCGGCGCTTTGCGCGGCGGTCACTTCAGCCCGTGGGTCAGGCGCCGGGTTTGTGACGATCGTAAAAGGAGACGGCGAACGTCCCGCGGAACGGCACCATGATGATCTGAATAACGAAACTGTAGGCGGTGATCCCGAGCGACGCGACGATCGACGACGTCATCAGATCGATGCTCGATGGGCCCGCACTGGAATACGCGAGGGCGAAGGGGGCGACACCGATGACGATAATCGGCAGCGAGATCAGAAACGCGATGCCGAGATTGATCAGCGAGTAGCCGATCGTATAGAGGAAGTTGTGACGGACGAGCGCGGCGCTTTTCTTGTATCCTTCGATTACATTACTCTTGTCGACGACGATCGCGATCCGATAGAACTGGACGAAAAACATGAACAGCGCGTAGATGAGCAGCACCACGCCAGCGACTGCGATCCCGACGATCGCCCCACCACCGGTGAGTGCGGCCAGTTCTGGTTCACCACCGGTCCCGCTGAACGCCGAGGCGATGGCGAAGCCGACGGTAAAGACCAAAATCATCGACGCGACAAAAACGAACACGAACCCGATGACCACCTCGATGAGCGTCCCACCGAGCAACGGTAGATAGCGGTCTTTCCCCATCTGTTTGAACGTCTCCAGTGAGGTCGTTCCGCGGTGGAGGCCCTCGTAGGCCATTGCATAGAGGCCGGCGAGAATGAAAATCGACACGAAGAACGTGGCGATCGTGAGGAAAAACGGGAGTACCGGAACGCCGATCTGACTCATGAGCGTCTGGGGAAGGACCAGCGCGGCCATCATGAGCCCGACGGCGAACAGGATCGTGTTTTCGGACAACACACCGATAGCGTCTTTGAGTGATCGAATGACGGCCATACACCGATTCCCACGTGGGGGAGTCAAGAACCTACTGCATTCGATCGACTGTTCGACTCGAAATACCGATTCCAGAGCCGTCCTCGGTGGTCACTCCCAGTACTCGACCTCGGCGCCCAGATCGAGAAATCGCGATATCGACCGATCCTCGCTGTCCCCACCGGGCGGTGCACCGACGAACAGGCCCACGGCGTCGCGGTCGGGATACACCGTCACGTCTGGATCGTTCATCGTGGAGACCGCGAGCAGACGACAGCCGTCGGGCCCCGCTTCGATGGCGTGGGTGCCGCGCTCGTCGGCCGGCAGCGCGACGTAGTCGCCCGCCCGAATCTCGTGGGCGTCGGCGTCGGGCCCAACTCGATCGTCGCTGACCCCTCCAGGAGTAGATGGCCTCCTCGTTGGCGGTGTGGTAGTGTCGTGGCCACCCCGTCGCCCCGGGATCGTACCCCTAGAGGCTACAGCCGATGGCGTCGCCCGCTGTCTCCGCGCCGAGTTGCCGCCGGCGGACCCCGCCGCTCTCGATGTCGGTCGACACGTCGTCGCTCGCGATGCGATCGTCGTCCATGAAATCGTCTCGTACTAGTGGGACAAATAGTCTACCGGGGCCAGACGGCCACGGGAGTCGTCGGGACTGACGGACACACGTCACAGGTCAGTATCGCAGGAATTATTATCAAACGAATGACCCCACGACCGATCGGAGGACCCCGACGATATCCTCACGCCGATCGCGTGAACAGGACCGGTACGCTCACGCCCGGAGTTCGGCCAACCGCTCCCGCCCGGGCGCGATCAGGCGATCGAGATACTCCGCGAGTGCGTCTTTGGCGTCCTGGGGGTGCAACTCGCCCGAATCCAGATCGGTCGCGAGGTCCTCGTACTCGTCGTACTCCAGATCGCCGCCGTACTGGTCGGGCCGTTCGACGACGACCGTCTCGAATCGTGGGAACACCTGGTACTCGAACAGTTCGAGCACGGGATTGACCAGATCGCCCTCGGGGTCGCGCTCGGGCGGGCAGAAGGCGTCGCCGACTTTCTGCTCGATCGTCGCGCGGTCGTCCTCCATCGAAATTGTGGTCCCCTCGCTACTGGACATCTTCCCCTCGCCAGTCGCCAGATCGCCGACGATCGGGGTGTGCAGACAGGTCGGGGCGTCGTAGCCCACCTCGGGCAACTCGTCGCGCGCGAGCATGTGGACCTTGCGTTGGTCGAGGCCACCGACCGCCAGATCGACGTCGAGATAGACGATGTCGAGCGCCTGCATCAGCGGGTAGAACACGTGGCCGACGCTGGCGGTCTGGCCGCTCTGGAGTTCGGCCATCGCACGCTGAGAGCGATTGAGTGATGTCGTCGTCGCGAGCTGGAAACAGTCGAGGACGTAATCGTCGTCGAACTGGAACTCCGACCCGAAGACGAACTCCGTCGCCTCGTCGTCGAGGCCGTAGGCCAGAAACTGCTCGCGCATGCGCTCGGCGGTCTCTCGAATCTCGTCGAACGTGCCCTTGCCGTTGAGGTAGGCGTGAACGTCCGCGAGCAAGACGACGACCTCGAAGCCAGCCGCCTGCAGGTCGAGCAGTGCGTTCGCGGTGATCAGGTGGCCCACGTGGAGCACGCCGGAGGGTTCGTACCCGACGTAGACGCGCTTGCCCTCGGGATCGGCACAGAGCGCGTCGAACTCCTCGTCGGTGACGACCTCCTCGGCGGCGGCCACGAGCGAATCGGCTGTCATACCGACCGCTCCGCCGGTGACCCTCAAAGGCGTTCTGAACCGCCCCGACCGGATCGTCAGCGCCGTCGGCGAGCGAGTGCGAGTCGAACACTCACGATCGTCGCACTCGCGATCATGAGGAGGATCTCCAGGCCCGACCACGCGATCGGAAAGGTCCGCTCGACGTTCGCAGGTTCCGCACCGGGCGTCGGGTCGACGCCCGTGCTGTAGAAGGTGTTCTGAGTCGTCGAGGCCGGTTGGGTCGGGTCGGGCGAGAGATCCACCACCGTCTGGACGATCCCCCGCGTGGTCGAGAGTTCGATCTCACCGTTAAGGGTGTAGAACTGGTCGTGGATCGGCCAGAACAGGTTCACGCCGTTCGAGAACAGGTCCGGGCCGATGCCGGCAAAGACGACGACGGCGACGACGAGCCACCCCAGGCGAAGGCGGCGCGGCGTTCGGGCGGCGACGACTCGGCGGACGAACGACGCCCAGCGCTCGCGGAGTCGCTCGAACATCGATCTGCCGATGTCCTCTCGCGCTGGTTCGGGCACCCCGATGCGACTCACGACGAGCACGCCAACCGCGAACAGCGCCGGCCAGACGAGCGTGTGCCCAGCGGCACGGTGAGCGCTCTGGATCACCGGCGAGAGGAACACGTCCATGTCGACGAGGGCGACGGCGAGCACGGCGACGCCGAGCGCGCGCCCGTCGAACTCCTCGCCGAGCAGCGCCGCGGTGAACAGCCCCGCGAGTGCCATATGCACCAGCAACGACGACATATTCACCGCATAGATCGGACGCCCCGTAGCCGTTGTGGCGGCCCCGACAGATTCAGGCCCGTCGTGACCGAGCGCTCTGTATGGACGGCGACGCCGACCGACTCGCCGAGCGCATCGCCGGCGAGATCGCACTCAGTGACGACCCCGGCGGGACCCTCCGGAAGTGGCGGACCGATTTCGAAATCTCACAGACCGATCTCGCCGCCGAACTCGACGTCTCGCCGTCGGTGATCTCCGATTACGAGGGCGGGCGACGCGACCCGGGCATCGGCGTCGTCCGCCGGACCGTCGCGGCGCTGATCGCCATCGATCGCGAGCGCGGTGGCCGCCACGTCCGCCGCTCCGCGCGCGTGCGCTCGGCGGGGTTCGATCGCGCGATCGTTCACGACCTCCGGGAGTACGCCGCGCGCATGCGCACCGAGACGTACTTCGATCGGCTTGGCGTGACGCCCGTGACCGACCCCTCGGGTGGGGTCGCGGGCCACACCGTCATCGACAGCATCGAGGCGATCACGCGACTCTCCAGCGAGGAGTTCTACCGGCTGTACGGCCGCTCGACCACGCGCGCGATGATCTTCACGAA
This sequence comes from Halococcoides cellulosivorans, assembly GCF_003058365.1. Lineage (NCBI taxonomy): Archaea > Methanobacteriati > Methanobacteriota > Halobacteria > Halobacteriales > Haloarculaceae > Halococcoides > Halococcoides cellulosivorans. The sequence goes on from NZ_CP028858.1 coordinate 1,344,544, forward strand.
CGTCACCCGTGGGGAGTCACCGCTGGTCGCGATCCGGGTGGTCTCGCCGACGCCCGACGCGGTGATCCTCCACGGGATCGATAGCGACGAGGTCTGGGAGCACGCTGCCGACCTCGCGCGCATCGACGGCTACGCGCTCGGTGTCTCGGACGCGCCACTGGAGGAATTTCTGGATCGTCTCGCCGAGATCGAATAGCGTCCGACCGGCGCTGGGGCGGTCGCAGGGCGCTATTCGACGTAGGTGTACTTGCGCTCGCCCATCCGGCCCCACCCGTCGAAGACGAACTCCCTACTCGGCGTCGTGAACGGATCGACGTCGGTCGTCTCGTCGTAGTCGTGCACCTCGTGGATCGTCTCGTATTCGGACCACGAGATGTCGTACCGATCGTCGAGTTGATCCTCGACGTTCAGCTGTTCGATCTCCGCTTCCCATCCGTCCTGGACGGTCTCGGCGTGGATCTCGGCCTGGGCACCGCTGCCGTAGGAGGCGACCAACAGGTGCTCGCCAGCGAGGTCCACGCCGGCCTGGGCGGCCTCGCGCAGGCCCGCCGCGCGGGCGAGATGGACCGACCCCGTGTACCAGTTGCCGACGTGCCGGGAGATAGCGAGCGTGGACTCGATCGTGTCGTCGTACCACTCGGCGTAGCGGTCGGTCTCACCGAGCGCGTCGGTGTACTCCGAGAGCGCGTCCATGAACGCCTCGTCGTCTGCGAAGTCGTCGCGTCGGGGCTGGCGACCGATCTCCGATTCGAGAGCGTCTTCGATGTCGGTCCCGCGCATGAGGTGTCGGAAGCCCAGCACGGCGGCCTTCCGGACCATCCCCGGGAACGGCGTGTGGAAGGGGACGAGCGCGAACTGGTCGGGGTGGGTATCGCCCCACGATCGCTCGAAGTCGGTCAGCGCCTCGCGCATGCGGGCGAGATACACCTGCATCGAGCGCTTGCCGTCGACGCTGGGGAACTGCTGATTGGGCTTGAGAAAGTCCGTCTCGTCGGCGCTGCCGTAGCCCTGATCGGGGTCGACCGTCACTAGATCGGGGTCCTCGTCGACGAGCATCGCGACCGCGCCCGCGCCCTGGGTCGCCTCGCCCGAATCACCGCGTTCGTACAGCGCGGTGTCGGTCGCGATGACGAGTGCCGCTCGCCCGCGATTCTTGCCCGCTTCGATCCAGTTGACGGCGTCGTCCAGGGCTTGAGTGCCGGCGATACAGGCGAACTTGCGCTCGCCTTTGTTCGCGTGGTGGAAATCACCCTCGAAGACCTGTTCGAGACAGCCAGCGACGTACGTCGAGACGGGTTTGGCGTGGTCGAACGCCGACTCGGTCGCCACGTCGATCCGCCCGATGTCGTCCGGCTGAAGGCCTTTGCGCTCCATCAGGCGTTTCGCTGCGTTCGCCGCCATCGTGACGATGTCCTCGTAGGTGTCCGGGAAGGAACTCGCGTGCAGACCGAGCCCCTTCGTGTATTTCGCGGGGTCGTCGTCTTTCTCGGGCGCGAACGTCTCTGCGAGGTCGAGTTTCAGATTGCCGGTCCGAATCTCGACGCCGTCGATCCCTGTTGGCATACCCAGATGTCACCCACAGCCCTACATAGAGGTGTCGACTGTGTTTTCGACGATCGTCGTAAAATTGGGGCGGGGGAACAGCTATATTTGATTGCCGGACGCGAACCGTGTATGCACGACCTCCCGGACCAGTTTCCATCGGACACGCTCGAACCGGGGACCCACCTTCTGGGACTGAGTCTCCCGATGCAGGGCCTCGCACGCCTCAGCGACCTCTTTATCGCTCACGGACTCGAAGTGGGAGACGACTGCATACTCATTACGACGGATCGAGGTGCGGGAGACGTTCTCCAGACTATCCAGGAACTCGCTGCCGACCCCGTCTTGGAGCGGTTCGTGATCGTCGACGCGACCGGACAGGAGTACGAGGGCGAATCTCCGTGTCAGATCGAGTCAGTCGGATCGCCGGGCGATCTGACCGGGATCGGTATCGGGCTCACGAAGGCCATCGACGCCCTCGAACCGGACCCCGGCGAGTTCCGCGTCACGGTCGATTCGGTCTCCTCGCTGCTCGTCCACGCCGGCTTCGATCGCGTCTACCAGTTCATGCATATGGTCGTCAATCGCATCGGGAGTCGGGGTGGGACCGGCATCTCGTTGCTCGCTGCAGACACCGACGCCAGCGAAGTGAGCCAGTTCGAAGGGCTCATCGACGGTGTGATCGACGTTCGAAGCGGCGACGACGGGGGAGAGTACCGGGTTCGTGGAGCCACCGGGACTGGCGATTGGTATCCGATCGACGACACGAAATCGACCCAGCCGACCAGTGATCGATCGGCAGCGAAAGCCCCGACAGACGATATCGACGTCGAAGTGCCGCGCTCGTTCTCGGCGTTCATCGAGAGCGTCAATTCCAGAGGGTTGACGCTGACGATCTGCAATCCAGACACGGCTATCGACGACCAGTTCACCGACTACTTCGACCGACACAACGTCGGCGTCAGAAGCGCCGACCTGACGACGGAGACGCCGAGAGGAGCCGCGATCCTCCACCGCGACGCCGAACCGATCGCCATGAGTTCGATCGAAAATCTGCGCGCCGCAATCACTCTCGAATCGACAGAATCGCTCCAGGATCCGGCGTTGAAGCGCCCTGCCGTGCTTCGACACGTCCACCGCAACGAGTTCTCGGTCGCGAACGGATCGCGCATCGAACTCACCCGAATCAGCCGCCTCATCGAGGGGCGAGCGCTCGAAACAGGGCGTGGTGCGCTCCATACTGGGTTTCAGCGGTTACAGCGCATCGACGACGACATCGGCACACAGGCGTTCTACGAGGCGATCGGCGCCACCGACGTGATTGTCCACGTCTACGGGGCCTCCGCAGACATTCCCGACGGAGCCGCCGACGTGGTTCATACGGCCGAAGACGGTGAACTGCTCGACTCGTGGTTCGTCGTCTACGATGGGGGTGGCGATCCAGACAAGATGGCCGCACTCGTCTGCGAAGAGATCGCTCCCGGAGAGTACTCGGGCGTCTGGAGTTACAAGCCGGCGGATGTGATCGCGGTCTTCGAGTATCTAGAGACCACGTACGGCGAGCAACCAGTCACCGCCGATTGATGGGCTATTCCCGACGGAAGAGATCGCCAGTTTACGTTCCAAACAGGCTGTTGTGGACGGGCGCGTAGTCACGCGACTGCTCGACGGTATCGGTGATCGCTGACCCCTCGGGCCCCTCCGCGAGGAAATCGGCCAGCGGCGGCCCGACGTTCTCGGGTTCGACGAGAAAGGCGTCGTGACCGTGATCGGACTCGATGACGTGGTGAGCGGTCTCGGCACCGGCCGCACGGAGCGCGTCAGCGAGCGCTTCGCCCTGTTCGACCGGGAAGTGCCAGTCGCCGGTAAACGACATCACCAGCGCCTCGCCGTCGAACGCGCCGAGAGCGTCCTCGTCGGACTCGAAGCCCGCCGAGAGGTCGTAGTTCTCGGTCGCACGCGTCAGGTAGATGAAACTGTTCGGATCGAACCGCCCGACGAACGTCTCGGCCTGATAATCCAGATACGACTCGACGTCACGATACGGAAAGTACTGGGCGGTCGGGTCCGCGGGGAAGGTTCGCTGGGCGTCCCGGCCGGCCGACCGGCGGCCGAACTTCCGATCCATCGACGCCTTCGAGAGGTACATGACGTGGCCGATCTGGCGGGCGACCGCCAGTCCCTCGGTCGGCCGATCCTCGCGGTCGTAGTACTCGCCGCCGCGGTAGGCCGGGTCCGCGAGCACCGCGCGGCGTTTGATGCCGTGGAGTGCGAGCGACTGGGTGTCGAGTCGGGCGGCCGTCGCGATGGGCACGATCCGATCGACGTGATCTGGGTGGCGTTTCGCCCATTCGAGGACGTTCATCCCGCCGACGCTTCCCCCGACGATCGCATGCAGATGGGGCACGCCGAGTTCGTCGAGCAGGCGGCGCTGGGCCTCCGTCCAGTCCGCGACGCTCACCGGCGGGAAATCGGGCCCATAGGGTGCGCCCGTCTCGGGATTCTCGCTTGCAGGCCCCGTCGTGCCGTAACACGATCCCGGGACGTTCGCACAGACCACATAGAAGTCGTTGGTGTCGATGGCCTTGCCCGGTCCGACGATGTCGTCCCACCAGGCCCGTGCCTGGCCCGCCGTCGCGTCGTCGGCCTCGCGATGGCTCGCGACGTGGGCGCTGCCCGTGAGCGCGTGACAGAGTAACACGGCGTTGTCGCCCGTAAACTCGCCGTAGGCCTCGTAGGCCACTTCCAGATCGGGAATCGACTCCCCGCAGGCGAACTCGAACTCCCCGACCGATACCGTCTCACGCTCCACGTTCATCTCAATCCACCGCCTCGAACGCCGATTCGAGGTCCGCGATTATGTCACTGACGCCTTCGATGCCGACCGAGAGGCGGACCAGATCGGGCGTGACGCCACTCTCGCGCTGGGCCGCTTCGTCGAGATTCGCGTGGGTCGTACTCGCGGGGTGGATGATCAGCGATTTCGCGTCGCCGACGTTCGCGAGGAACTGCGCGATCTCGGTCTCCTCGCAGACCGCCTTTCCGGCCTCGTAGCCCCCGTCGAGGCCGAACGCGATCATCCCGCCGTAGCCACCCGAGAGATACTCGCTCGCGGTCGCGTGGGTCTCGTGATCAGGAAGGCCGGGATAGGACACCCACGCGACGGCGTCGTGATCGGTCAGCCACTCAGCGACGCGCTGGGCGTTCTCGCAGTGGCGTTCCATCCGGACGGCGAGCGTCTCGACACCCTGGAGAGTGGCCCACGCGTCGAACGGCGTCTGGCCGTCGCCGAGACTCCGGATCGCGCGATGCCGGGCCGCGACGGTGAAGGCCCGCTCCCCGAACCGCTCGCTGAAGTTCACGCCGCGAAAGCCCGGGTTCGGCGCACCGAGTTCGGGAAACCGGTCGGGAGAGTCGCCCCAGGGGAACGATCCGCCGTCGACGAGGACGCCACCGACGGTCGAGCCAGAGCCGTGGATCCACTTCGTCGTCGACTCCCAGACGACGTCTGCGCCGTGCTCGATGGGGTTACAGAGCGCCGGCGTCGCGAACGTGTTGTCGACGACTAGCGGGACGCCGTGGTCGTGCGCGACGTCGGCGATCGCTTCGAGATCGGGAGTCACCAGCGAGGGGTTCGCGATCGTCTCGCAGTGGACGTACGCCGTCGAGTCGTCGATGGCGTCGGCGTACGCCGCCGGATCGAGCGTGTCGACGTACCGGGCCTCGATACCCCGGCGGTTGGCGGTATGCGAGAGATAGCCGTGGGTTCCGCCATAGATCGATGACGCCGAGACCACATTGTCGCCGGACTCCGCGAGCAGCGTCGTCGCGACGTCGAGCGCGGCCATCCCCGAGTCGGTCGCGACCGCGTCGACGCCGCCCTCCAGATCGGCAAGCCGCTGTTCGAGGGTGCGGACGGTCGGGTTGTCGAACCGCGAATACACGTTGCCCTCGCCTTCGAGAGCGTACAGGTCCGCGGCGGTGTCCGCGTCCTCGAACGCGTACGAACTGGTCTGGTAGATCGGCGGTGCGACCGCCCCTGTCTCGGGATCCGGAGACTGGCCCGCGTGGAGACACCGCGTGCCGAAGGTCCGTGGCGTGTCGTCGGTCATGTATAGAGTGCATATCTCCGCGCGTATCTATAACTCGGAGTTACGGCAAGAATTGGATCGGGTCGCTGATCGCCCGTCACCCCCCCCCCGATCAGGGATCCAAGGAGTCGAGAATCCCGTTCGGGCCCCGACAACACCGACCGGTATCTCGGTCGCCAGTCGTGAAGAGAGTATCCCGTTCCGGGCGCGTCGCCCACCGACCCGCCGGGTCTGGGCCCATAGCGGCGTCACCGCTCACCGCGGACCCTTACCGCTGGCAGAACGCGAATTCCGGGGCCTCGCGAAGGGTCGGTCATGAGCACACACCAGATCGGACACGGAGCCGTCGAGTTTCTCGGGAACCTCCGGAGTGGTGCGTATCGCGAGGTCACGATGACGCTCGCGACGCTCGCCGTCATCGCGGGATCGATCGTCTTCTTCCCCGGTCGCGACGGGGTCACGAGCGGTCTCCAGTCGGAGGTGACGCCCGGCCTGCTCGCGCTGTTCGTCGTGGTCGCCGTCCTCGCGGGCGCGATCAAGGGGATGATCGGGTTCGGATACGCCCTGATCACGACGCCCATCTTCGCGTCGGTGATCGACCCGACGCTCGCAGTCGTCGTCCTCGCGATTCCGCCCTGGATGCTCAACATGTACCAGATCGGCGAGACCGACACGGGCCTGACATTCGTCCGCGAGGAGTGGCCACTGCTCGCGCTGGCGGTCGCCGGATCGGTGCTCGGCGTGATCGCGCTCGCGGAGTTCGAGGCCGGCCCGATCGTGCCCTTCCTCATCGGCGTCGTCATCCTCGGGTACGTCGTCTTCCAGGTCGGCCAGAACTTCGTCACCGTCGACCGGGCCCACCACCCGTTCGCGCTGGGGACGGCGGGCTTTCTGGAGGGCGTGTTGCTCGCGGTCGCGAATCTCGGCCCGTTGCTCCCGGCGTACTTTCACACCTTCGAGCGTGACGTCGAGCGCTACATCGGTGGCCTCTCGATGGTGCTGGGAACGATCTTCACCGTTCGAATCGTCCAGATGACGCTGTTCACCGACCTCATGACGACCTATCGGCTGTGGCTGGGGTCGGTCATCGCGGTGGTCACCGTCGTCGGCCTGTTGATCGGCACCGAACTCCGCCGACTCGAAATCGATCAGGAGCGCTTCAACTGGTTCGTCGTCGGCCTCCTCTTTGTCATCACACTCAACATCTTCCGGAACACGATCCCCGCGCTGCTCCCCTGACCGGACTGGCTATACGTACGAGAGGACCCGAGCATTCACACGTACGAGACGACACGAGCCATTCCCGCTTCGAGATGGTAGAGGTTGTGACAGTGGAAGAACCACTCGCCGGGGTTGTCGGCGTGGAAATCGATGGTTTCCTGGCCCATGTGTCCCGGGACGACGACGGTGTCTTTGATCGCATCGCCCACGCGGAAGAAATGGCCGTGGAGGTGCATTGGGTGCGGAACGGGACTTTGATTGCGCATCCGAATGCGGACGTGCTCGCCCTCCCGGATCCGGAGCGGGTCCGCGTCGGGGTAGACCTGCCCGCCAATCGCCCAGGCATTGGGGCCGGCCGCGGACAGCGTGAGATCGAACTCCCGATCGGGCGACCCGTCGATCCCCGACAGCGATCCGACCGCACGGAGGTCGTCGTACTGAAGGGCACGCCCGTCCGTCGTCGATCGTTCGGGCGTCGCGTCGCTGTCTGCGTGCTGGAGGACCGCCCGCGCGCCCGGTTCCGGCCCCTCGATCGAGTCGGCCTCGATCGCCCACGCCCCGGGAGAATCGGCGGTGACGATCGCGTCGTACCGCTCGCCAGGGCCGAACGTGAACGAGTCGACGGTCACTGGCTCGACCGGCCGGCCGTCGGCGTGAGAGATTTCGAGGGGGTGTCCCGCGACTCGCACGCGAACGATGGTCGCACTGCTGGCGTTGACGAAGCGGAGACGAACGCGATCGCCCCGATCGACGTCGATCGTCGGCGGGTCGTCGGCCGGACGCCCGTTCATCACCAGTCGCTCGTAGCTGGGCCGATAGTCGTCGTCCATGCCACCCATGCCACCCATTGGCCCACCGTCGCCGCCAGCACCGGCCGGTTGCGGCGCGCTGTCGAGATAGTCGTCGACGACGAGCACCTGGTCGGCGTCGTAGTCTACGTGAGCGTCGTCCTCCTCGACGACGAGTGGACCGGCCAGCCCACGGTCGAGCTGGAGGCCGACGTGGCTGTGATAGAAATAGGTTCCCGGCGGATCCGCCCGGAACTGATACTCGAAGGAGTCACCCGACGCGATGGGCGCCTGGGTCACGTCGGGCACACCGTCCATCGCGTTCGCCACCGGCAGGCCGTGCCAGTGGACGGTCGTCGGCGCGGGGAGATCGTTCGACACCGAGACGCCGACGACGTCGCCCTCGGCGGCCCGGAGTTCCGGGCCCGGAAACGCGTCGTCGTACAGCCAGGTCGACTTCGAGACCCGGTCGGATGTCCCCGGACCGGCCGTCAGCGCGACCGACTCGTCCACCGGACCGGACGGTGGCTCGCGCGGTTCGACGGGTGCGTCTGCGGCAGTCAGTCGATCACTGTCTGGATCTGAAGGGCTATCGGCTGAACACCCGGCGAGCGCCGTCAGTCCGGCCCCGCCGAGGATCTGTACCGCTCGCCGTCTCGGAATACCGTGGGTGTCGTGTGTCATGGTCTGAATCGAGTGTCGGTTCGAAAGTCGTGTGGGAGATGCGAATAACTGCAAGCCGGTCGTCGGTATCGCGCTCGACCCGTTCGGGCAAGCTTCGAGAGCCAGTCGTCGGCTGTCAAATCGCTTCGAACGGATAGGGGAACGTAATACGCACCCTACTCCTCCACCCCTTATATAGTGTCTGATGGCCACAATACTGGGCGACCGAGAGGGTGGCTGGCCTGTCGGTCGATCGCTGCTCGTCGATGCCATCCCCGCGCCGTACCGGAGTTATTTTCTTCCCGACCGCAGACCGTCCAGACGTGTACAGAAAAGGTCACATCGGCATCGGAATCGCGCTGTACGCCCCCGTGGCGTTCTGGCTGGCGTCGGTCGATCTGATGGGAGCATTTGGGGTCGGCCTCGTCTGTGTCACGTTCGTGAGCTATGCCCCAGATTTCGACGTCTGGCTCCCGCTGGTCGCGCATCGCGGCGCGACCCATACCGTCCTCGCGGCCGTCCTCGTGAGTCTGGCCATCGCTGGCGGGAGCGTCGCGCTCGGTGTTCAGAGCGGACTGATCGCCTCATCGCCCGGAGCGATGGGCACCACCGGTGGATTCGTCGTCGGAGTCACACTGCTTGGCTACCTGGGCCACCTCGCGGGCGACGCGCTCACACCGATGGGGATTCGACCGTTCCGGCCGGTCTCGAATCGACGCTACTCACTCGACCTCGTGACGGCGAGCAACGAGACCGCGAACACGGCGTTCGCCACCGTCGGGACGCTCGCGCTCTCGGGCGCGCTCGTGCTCGGTGTCGACTTTCAGGACGGCGTCGTCGACGTGGTCGCGGCGATCTGAGCGGGGATCCCTACCTGAAGTCACCGATGCGCGTAGTACGCGACCAGCGGCCCGTCCCCGTCGGCAGTCTCGTCGACGCGCGCGAAGCCGATGCGCTCGAACTGGACCATCGCGTCGGGAGCGTACGCCGTCATTCCAGGCTCGGCGGAGCCCGTCACATCACCGTCGGGCGTTCGAAGCCGCGTCTCGACGGCACGATCTGCGGGCACCCAGTGGATCACGTCGACGCCCTCGTCGTGGATCACGCTCGTTTCGGCCTCGACGTGTTCGAAGCCCTCGGCGGTGCGGCGGACACAGCCGAAGCCCTTGAGCCAGACGCGATCGCCGACGTCGGGGCGATCACGCTCTTCGACCAACACCGCGTCCCCGACCGGGATCACGCGTCGCCCGCGATCCTCGTGGTCGGGATGGACCGGCGGGTGCCCGGCCTCGGGCCCGTCGAGGACCGGGACCTCGACTGCGGGGCCGATATCCGCGTCTTCGGGGGCGTCGCGGACGAAGAAGGCGCGATCGGCGTCGTCGTCGATCAGATCCCGGTTCGCGCTGTACACCGACGACATCGCCAGATCGACGTTCGAGGAGGACGTGCCGAGTTCGATCATCGCCGCGACGATGGCCTCGCCGCGGATCCCCCGCCGGCGCAGACTCGCGATCGTCGGCGCGCGCGGATCTGCCCAGCCGTCCAGATCGTCCGCGGCGATCAACTCCTGGATCGACGAGGTCGAGAGTGGGACGTCGTAGGCGTCGACCTGGACGTGCCCCCAGTGGACGACCTCGGGATACTCCCAGTCGAAGTAGTCGTAGACGAACTGCTGGCGTTTGGCGGAGTCTTGCAGATCGATCCCGCGGATGATGTGCGTGATCTCGGTGAGGTGATCGTCGATCCCGCTCTGGAAGTCCAACATTGGCCAGCAGCGATACGCGCTGGCGTCCTCGCGCGGATGGGGTGTGTCGATCATCCGGAAGGCGACCCAGTCCCGCAGCGCGGGGTTCTTGTGGGTAATATCGGTTTTCACCCGGAGGACCATCTCGCCGGAGTCGAGTTCGCCGGCGACCATCTCGTCGAACTCCTCGTGGACGGTCTCGGGAGCTTTCTCGCGGTGTGGGCAGGCCTCGCCCGCGTTTTTCAGCTCCGAGAACTCTTCGCCCGGACACGAACAGGTGTACGCGCCGCCCTGATCGATCAAACGGCGTGCGTGCTCGTAGTAGGTTTCGACGCGATCGCTCGCGCGGATCACGTCCGCCGGTTCGAAGCCGAGATACTCGATCGCGTCCAAGATTGCGTCGTACGCGTCGAGATCCGGGCGTTTGGTCTCGGGGTCGGTGTCGTCGAACCGGCAGATGAAAGATCCGTCGTACCGGTCGGCGTAGGTCCCGACGACCGCGGCCATGCGAGCGTGACCGATATGCCAGGGGCCGTTGGGATTGGGCGCGACACGCAGACGGACCTCTTCGACAGCGTCGACACCGGAAAGGTCACCGAGCGGGTCGTCGTCCTCGTCGTCGTCAGCGTCGAGTTCTGCGACGCGGTCTGGCGCAATCTCTTCGAGGCGCTCGCGCTGTTCGGCGGGCGAGCGGTCGTTCACACTGGCGACGACCGGCCCGATCACGGCCGGAATCTCGTCGCCGTACTCTCGAAACTCGGGGTTCTCGCCCATCAGTGGGCCCATGATCGCGCCGACCTGGGCGTCACCGCCGTGTTTGAGCGCGTTGAACAGCGCGTCGGCTTCGGCCGCGCGTTCGACGCGGTCGCGAAGGTCGTCGTCCATGTCGGGTCTGGCAGGCCGGCGGTCCTAAACCCCTCGGGATCGGTGCCACCGTGGCCCTCATCCGAACGCGACCCACTCGCTGTCGAGGTCGAAACACCGAGATCGAAACGAACACGAAAGACGCGCCCGCTCAGTACTCGCGTTCGACGAAATACTCCGCGATGTCACCGAGGCGGTCGCGGGCCTCGTTATCCGGGAGCGCCTGGAGATGATCGCGGCCGCTCGCGACGTGGTCGTGGGCGAGGTCGCGTGCGTAATCGATGCTCCCGACGGCTTCGAGGCGTTCGATAGCCTCCTCGACGGTGGCCTCGTCGATCGCGGAGATGTCGTCGTCGGGGACGAGATCGGTCACGTCGACGCCCTGCTGGCGGGCGTGGACGGTGACGATCGTCTGTTTGTTCTCGGCGAGGTCGCTCCCGCGACGCTTGCCCAGGGTCTCGGTCGACGCGGTGAGATCCAGCAGGTCGTCCTGGATCTGAAAGGCCTTGCCCACGTCGATCCCGAAGTTGTAGAGCGGATCGACGTAGTCGTCCGCGCCGGCGAGCAAGGCGGGCATCGCCGCCGAGGCGCCGTACAGCACGGCCGTCTTGCGCTCGACCATTTCGAGATACTCCGCCTCGGTGATCGCGTCCTGATCCTCGAAGCCGATGTCGATCGTCTGGCCCTCACAGATCTCCGTACAGGTCGCCGCGAGTTCCGACAGCGCTCGCACGGAGTGCTCGGCGGCAGCGCCAGTTTCGAGGAGGTTCTCGAAGGCCTTCGAGTACAGCGTGTCACCCGCGAGGATCGCGGTTTCGAGGTCGAACTCCTCGTGGACCGCGGGGACGCCCCGACGCATCTCGTCGTCGTCCATGATGTCGTCGTGGATTAGCGTGAACGTCTGGACGATCTCGATGCTGACCGCGGCGGCCATCAGATCGATCCCACCCGCGAGCGGGAACTCGCGATAGTCCTCGCTCAGCGGGTCGACGTCAGCGATGGCCTCGCCCGCGAGCAAGACCATCGTCGGGCGCAGACGCTTGCCTCCGGCGTCGAGCAGGTATCGCGACGCCTCGTAGAGGCGCTCGGGGAAGACGATCGGCACGTCGTCGGGCAGCGCCTCGTTGACGAGTCGCCGGCGATCAGCGATCGCCGCCGTGACCGCGTCGGAGTGCTGGGCGGCCATCCTTACTCCACGAGTTGGATCATGTTCCCGTTGCGTGTGATATGCAGGTCCTCACCGATCTCGAAGCCGAAGGCCTCGGCCGTATCGACGTACGGCGCGAACCCTTCCATGCTCTGGTGGGCCGGGATGAGGTTGTCGGGACGGAGCGCCTCGAGCATCTCGTAGTGGCCCTCGCGTCGGAGGTGGCCCGAGACGTGGATGTCGTCGTAGATGCGTGCACCCTGCATCCCGAGCAGTCGTTCGGCCTGGTACCGCTGGCCCTCGTTGGTCGGTTCGGGAATGACGCGTGCCGAGAAGACGACCTTGTCACCGTTTTCGAGTTCGTAGGGCGTCTCGCCGCGTGCCATCCGGGTGAGCATCGCGCGCGGTTCGCCCTGGTGGCCCGTGACGATCGGGAGGTAGTCTTCCTTGCCCTCGGACATGATCTGCTCGAAGGTTCGATCGACCGACTTGCGGTGCCCGTACATCCCCAGATCGTCCGGGAAGTCGACGAAGTCGAGTCGTTCGGCCGTCCCGGAGTATTTCTCCATCGACCGGCCGAGCAGGACGGGCTGGCGACCGATGTCGTCTGCGAACTCGACGAGGCTCTTCACGCGCGCGATGTGACTGGAGAACGTCGTCGCGACGATCCCCCCGTCGTAATCTTCCATGCTCGTGAGCGCGTCTTTGAGGTGCCGACGCGCGACGGATTCGGAGGGTGTCCGGCCTTTCTTGCCGGCGTTCGTACAGTCCTCAATGTAACAGAGCACGCCCTCGTCACCGATCTGGCGGAACCGATCCATGTCGATCGGGTCGCCGATGACGGGGTCGTGATCGATGCGCTTGTCCAGGCCGTAGACGACCGCCCCCTCGGGCGTGTGCAGGACGGGATTGATCGCGTCGATGACCGAGTGGGTGACGTTGACGAATTCGAGTTCGACGCCTTCGGAGATCGACATCGTCTCGCCGGCCTCCATCGCGCGGAGGTCGTTTTCGACGCCGAACTTCTCCTCGCTGTCGATCTCCTGTTTGACGAGTTCGAGCGTGAACGGACTCGCCACGATCGGTGCGTCGTATCGGTGGGCGAGTTTCGAGATCGCACCGATGTGGTCGAGGTGACCGTGCGTCGGCACGATCGCCTGGACGTCGCCCTCCAGGTCGCTCATCACTCGATCGTCTGGGATCGCGCCCATGTCGATCAGATCGAGGCTGTGCATCCGCTCGGTTTCGACGTTGTCGTGGATCAGAACCTTCGAGAGGTTCAGCCCCATGTCGAAGACGACGACGTCGTTGCCGGCCCGCACGGCCGTCATCTGTCGTCCGACTTCCTCGTAGCCGCCGATGGTCGCAATTTCGATTTCCATGGTTTCCTCCGAGAGCCGCCACCACGGAGTGGACCCGACGAACAGGAATCGACGCGGAAGGTCTCGAACGGCGACTCGCCCGGCCAGGCCGTCCGGCGTCTGCCGTAGCCCCCGGCGAGTCGTCCGTCAGTTCGCGTTCCCTCGGCCGCCGGGTCCGTCCCGCAGCGGCCATACGCTCGGTTGGAAGCGGATACACGACGGGCCGTCTTAAGTGCGGTGGTCCGAGGGTTCGAGCGCCGGTGTGTCCGACCCCGCGCAGGGAGCGCGGCGAACGGTCGGTTTATCGGGCCCGCGGGCGCACCGTCTACTACGCGATGGCCCTCACCAAACGCATCATTCCGTGTATCGACGTGGACGTAGACGAGGACGGCGACGCCGCCGTCTACACCGGCGTCAACTTCGAGGACCTCGAATACACCGGCGATCCGGTCGAAATGGCGAAGGCCTACAACGAAGCGGGGGCCGACGAGTTCGTCTTTCTCGATATCACCGCCTCCGCGGAGGGCCGCGAGACGATGCTCGACACGGTCGAAGAAGTCGCAGACGAGGTGTTCATCCCGCTGACCGTCGGCGGCGGGATCCGGACGCGCGACGACATCAAGGAAACCCTACGCGCGGGCGCGGACAAGGTTTCGATCAACACCGGGGCGATCGAACGGCCCGACCTCATCGCAGAGGGCGCGGCGGCGTTCGGCAGCCAGTGTATCGTCATCTCCGTGGACGCGCGCCGCCGATACGACGAACAGGGCGAGTACTACGAACAGATCGACGGCGAGTCGGTCTGGTTCGAGTGTACCGTCAAAGGCGGGCGCGAGGGCACCGGCATCGACGTCGTCGAGTGGGCCCAGGAGGCCGAATCACGGGGTGCCGGCGAACTGTTCGTCAACTCCATCGATGCCGACGGCACCAAAGAGGGCTACGACGTCCCGGTCACGCGGGCGGTCTGTGACGCCGTCTCGACGCCCGTCATCGCCTCGTCGGGGTGTGGCAGCCCCGAACACATGGCGGAGGTGTTCGAAGACGCGGGCGCGGACGCCGCGCTCGCGGCGTCGATTTTCCACTTCGGAGAGTACACGATCGAGGAGACCAAGGCCGCCCTCGACGAGCGCGGCATTCCCGTCCGTCTGTAGGCTCGGCCCCGCCTGTACGCCCGGTCTGTACCTGCCTGCCCGGTCTGTACGCCTGATCTCCCGGCCGATAGTCGTGTGGTTTTTCGATCCCCGACGCGAACAGCCGTCGATGACGCGGGCGTGTCCGTCGTGTGGCGACCCTCTCGACGACAGGACGACGACGTGCCCGTCCTGTGGGGCGGTCGTCGGGACCGAAGTGGTCTGGGAGTGCCCCGACTGTGGCCGCATCCATCAGAAGCACGCGCCGCCGTGCAGTCGGTGCGGGGCCCCGACGCTCGATCGGACCTACCCCGAGTACGATCTCTCGGACGTCTCCCGAGGCGTCCGCTACCGCGACGTCCTCGACCGCGAATACCTCGCGGTGGGGGCGATCGTGTTCGTTTTGCTGGCGGCCGGCATCCTGGGCGCAGTCGGCGTGATCGACCTGCCGGACGCCACGGGCCCGACTGGACCGACCGCGCTCGACGCACCGGGCCACCACGACGAGTTCGCCGGCCACGAGACGAGTCGTATCGAGACGGTCTGGCTCTGGGGCCTGTCGGATCGCCGCGAGCGACTGGGGCGGTCCGACCTGCGGCGCTCGGACACACTCGATCGGTACGCGACCGTGTTCGCTCACGCCGCCGTCGTTCGCGATCACCGGCCGGCGGCGACCGTCGAGCCACGAGACGCACTCCCATCGGCGCCGGCCGAGTGTGAACGGATCCGCCTCTACGACGCCCGGATCGATCGAGCGGACCTGACCGACCGATCGACGCCACGAGCGATTGCGAGCGATCTGACGCTCGATGTCGGGAGTGATCGACCATCACCGGAGACGGCCGACGCGACGCTAGCCGGCATCCACGTCCACGTCGGTCCGGAGGGAGCGCTCTACCTCTCTGTGGCGATCTGCTGACCAGCGAGACAGTCCGCAGAGCGAAAATCAGGCCGCCGCTTCGAACGCCGCAGTGAGCGCGTCGGCTTTCTCGCGCACGCGCTCGGTCCCGGCTTCGAGCGCGTCCAGCGCGTCGGTCTCGTCGTCGGTCTTGATCGTCAGGACCGGTTCGGTCTGCCCACCCGATTGTTCGGGATTCACGTCGTAGGTCGCGGCCTCGACGCCGTCGGTTTCCAGGAGGGCCCCTTTGATGACGTTCATGAACGTGTGGTCCTCGCCGGCGATTTCGATCGAGAGGCCGGTATCGGACCGTTCGATCACACGGAGATCCATGCTGATTCCTACGGGACCGGCCGGAAAACGGTTTCGACACTGCAGGTGGTTCAGGTCACGGACTGGGGTCGAGAGGCCCCTCGGCCGGAGAGAGGGCGCATCAGGCAGTAGTTTTCATTGTCGATACCGAATATAGTGGCCGATTATACACGGTGAGATCAACACAGGAAACAGCTATCAGGCGAAATATCCGGTATAATACCGAATACGAAGCCGGTTAGATTATCGCTGAAATGGTTGCTGACCGCTACCTTAGTTATCGGTATAGATAATTAAGTCGAGATCCTTTATTGGACAGACGGGTAAGTATAGCTTACAATGAGCCCGACCCCCGATACAACGACCGATCGCATCGCTGCCTCCGTCACCCGGCCCAAAGTCGTGATCGCCCTGCTACTGGTCGCGCTGGCGAGCGGGGCTGTCCTCGCGAGTGTGACGCTCAACGACGGTCCGGACCCGGACAGACTGAGTGCCCACGAGGGGACGATGAACGACAGTGAGAACCTGAACGTTCTGCACATGAACGTCTCGTACACCGGATTCACAGCCGATTACGTCAACGTGACCATCAACAACACTGATACCGCCAACGCTCACGACGTGAACGTCTCCGTCCAAGTGCTGAATGGGAGTTCACCCGTCACCGACGCGAGCGAGAACAACGTGAACATCGCCGCCGGTGGAACGCACAGAGTGGACATCGAACTCCCTGCCAACACCGAAATATTCGACTTCGACATCATCAACGTGTTGGTGCAAGAACTGAACTGATCCATCGCTTCGTCGGCTGACTGATGGGTTCAGATCGGTCGTTGCGCGTTGGTTCGGCACCTTGCTGACGATGTATCGTCTCTTTCTTGCTGTCCGCTACACAACGTACTGGTGAGACCGGGAGTCGTAGTCGTGACTCACGAATATGGTGGATCGAAATCCTCCCCGAACCAGCCGCTGGTCGGGAAGGATATAACGACGAATGTGCCGTCGACGGTCGACGGCTATAACGCCGAGTTACAGACGCACGACGTTCGTCGCGCGGGGGCCCTTGGGGGCCTGTTCGATGTCAAATTCGAGCTCCGTCCCTTCCGTAAGATCCTCGCCGCCGACGTCTTCCATGTGGAAGAACACGTCGTCGTCAGCATCCTCGGTTTCGATGAAGCCGTAACCGCCCGTGTCGTTGAAGAAGTCAACCGTACCGGTTGCCATTGCAATTATTCAGAGTTCGGGTTCACGGTTAAGGGTTGCGTCTGATGGGCTCCGACGGTCGTGTCACCACGCCTCACGGACGAATGAGCACATTCAGGTGCCCGGACCGATGGCTGCGGGTGTCCGCGCCGATGGCCTCGACCCCTCAATCGACCTGAAAAAGGTTCTCAGCGCCGGACTGACCGGAGCGATCAGTTCTCTTCCTGGGAGGCGTCTTCCTCGGACGCGTCGTCGGGGGCGTCGGCTTCGCTGGCCATCTCCTCGCTGACCGTCTCTTCGACGGTCTTTTCGACCGTTTCCTCGACCTGTTCGGCCATCTCGTCGACGCCCTCACTCACGGTCTGCTCGACCGTCTCCTCGACTTGCTCGTTCACCGTCTCCTCGACCGTCTCTCCGACTGTCTCTTCGACCTGCTCGCTCACCGTCTCTTCGACCGTCTCTCCGACCGTCTCTTCGACCTGCTCGCTCACCGTTTCCTCGACCGTCTCTCCGACTGTCTCTTCGACCTGCTCGCTCACCGTTTCTTCGACCGTCTCTCCGACCGTCTCCTCGACCTGTTCGCTCACCGTTTCTTCGACCGTCTCTCCGACCGTCTCCTCGACGCGTTCGGCAATGTCCCGGGTCATCCAGTCGGGATCGAACCGGGACATCTTCCACCCGATGTGGATGACGTACGCGACCAGCGCGCCCAGACCGAACGCGATGCCGACGCGCGTCTCCGCAATCAAGATGATACCGATCGAGACGAAAATCAGCGTCCCGTAGGCCAGATCGACGATGAAATCGACACGAGACGGTTTCATCGGCCCGCCACCACCGTACGACACGAAGCGTATTTCGATCGCATAAGGGTGGGTTGTGCACGGAGACAGGAATACGTACTCGTTTCGGCCCGTCGGACGGGACCGGCAGTCGGTTCGCCACGGCGCTCGGCCAGTGGCGACCAGGCTCTTCGAGACGGATCGCCCACCCTTAAGGGAGCAGAACGGAATCACTCCGTATGGTCGAAGTCCTCTTATTGATCGGTATCGCGGTCGCGCTCTTCGTCGGGTTCAACATCGGTGGCGCGACGACAGGCCCGGCGTTCGGGCCTGCAGTTGGTGCGGACGCACTGTCGAAGACCGTCGCTGCGGGGCTGATGACGGTGTTTTTCTTCGTCGGAGCGGTGACGCTCGGTCGTCGTGTCGTCCAGACGCTCGGCAACGATCTCGTCACGAACACGAACGTGTTGACGATCGAATCGAGCATCGTCGTGCTGTTTTTCATCGGTGGTGCGCTGTTCGTCGGGAACTACTACGGCGTGCCCGCATCGACGTCGATGACGGCCGTCGGGGCGATCGCCGGTCTGGGTGTCGCAACGGGGACGCTCGACTGGGCGGAGATGGGTGGGATCGCGATCTGGTGGATCGTCGCCCCGATCGTCGGTTTCTGGGTCTCCGGGATGATCGGGCGGTACCTCTATCCGCGCCTCAACCGCTGGGTGGCGATCACGACCACCCCCGGGCCGCTCATGCAACTCGACCGGTCCGGCGTCGTCCCGGTCCCGGAAGCGGGCCCCAACACCACTCGGCGTGAACTGTTCGGTGGGATCGTCGTCATCGTGATCGGCTGTCTGATGGCCTTCTCGTCGGGGACGTCGAACATCGCGAACGCGATCGCCCCACTGGTCGGGGCGGGAGCGGGCACGGACATCGCCGTCCTCCAGATGAACCCGATGATCGTGCTCGGCAGTGCGGCCGTCGCCGTCGGGGCCTTCACGATCGCCCGGCGAACGCTCGACACGCTCGGCAACGACATCACCGACCTGCCGCTGACGGCGGCGATCGTCGTCGCGATCGTCTCCTCGACGATCGTCGTCGGCCTCTCGGCTATCGGCGTACCCGCTTCGTTCGTCATCATCGCGACGACATCGATCGTCGGACTGGGCTGGGGCCGGGCCACACGGACCGCGACCTTGCCCGAAGTGCTGTCCGGCGAGAAAACCCCCGACGTGTCGGTCGGTGCACTTGCCGCCGAGGAGAGCGGCGCGGACGTCCCCGACATCGGTGAGGAAGAACCCGAAGACATCCCGAGTGCCGCCGATCTGTTCGATCCCGCGACGACGGGCCGTGTAATCGTCCTCCAGAACGTCGTCCCGATCCTCTCGACAGTCGGTGCATCGATCACGTTCACGATCCTCTTCCAGTTCGTCTGGTAAGCAGGCCTCGGGCCACTGGCCCCCATCGGTTAGATCGCCACCGACCCAACGCTCACCGACGGGCCAGAGGGCATATCCGTCCCGCGTCCGGCGTACAGTCGTGAACTCACACGACGTTCGCCGCCAATGGGCCGACCAAAGCGGCGCTTACTCGCCCGAGTACTACGCGCATCACGGCCCCGACGAGCGCAGTGAGGCCGTCCGCGAGCACCTCGACGAGACCGTCGGCGCGGGCGCGAGCGTCCTCGAACTCGGCTGTAGTTCTGGCCGCCACCTCCAACATCTGTTCGCGAACGGCTACGACGACCTCACGGGGATCGAACTCAACGGCGACGCCGTCGACGTGATGGCCGAGACCTATCCCGCGCTGGCCGAGACGGCGACGATCCACGTCGGTGCGATGGAAGACGTCCTCCAGGAGGTCGACGACGACGCGTTCGACGCGATATTTGCGGTCGAGACCCTCCAGCACGTCCATCCCGACGCGACCTGGGTGTTCGACGAGATCGCACGCGTCACGAGCGACGCGCTCGTCGTCATCGAGAACGAAGGTGAGGACCATCCCGACCGCGAGGCTGGCGTGACCGACGTCGACGGCTTTCCACTCTATTTCCGCGACTGGGAGTCGATATTCACCGACTGCGGGCTGAACTCGGTCGCCGCGCGCGAGGGCACGCGCGACACGATTCGATTGTTCCGAACCCCGGACCACGATTGAGGACTGGGCGGGTCCGATGACGGGCGAATGACCACTCACGCAGGGCGATACGTTTCGAGCGTGTAGCCCTCGTGGCGCGTTTTCTCGGTGAGCGTCCAGTCGGCACCGATCTCGGGAAATGACGCATCACCGTCGTACGTACCGTCGATCCGGCTGATCAGGAGCCGATCACACTCCGGAAGGAACGCCTCGTAGATCGCTGCGCCACCGAGGACGTACAGCGTCTCCGCACCGCGGTCACGGGCGGCTGCGACGGCCGCGTCGACGCTCGTAACGAACTCGGTCGTCGCCTCAGAGGACGTGCGCTCGGATCGGCTGAGGACGATCTGGTGTGCGCCCGGTGGATTCTCGAACATCTCGAAGGTACGCCGCCCGATCGCCACGGTCGCGTCAGCGACCCGAGCGCGATAGCGCTCGACCTCGTGGGGGAGATCCCAGGGAAGCGTCGGTCCGTCACCGATGACTCCGTTCTCCGCGACCGCAGCGACGGCGACGAGTTCGGGGTCAGCGTCGGACCGGTCAGCCACTGACGGTCACTCCTCGTCCGGAGACTCGTCGACGTCCGCGTCGACGTCGGCGGAGGACTCGTCGTCCTCGGCGGGCACTGCGTGAATCCGCACCGTCGAGACGCGAACGCCGTCGACGACAGTCACCTCGACGTCGAGGTCGGAGAGCGTGACCCGATCACCGACCACCGGGACGTCGTCGAGACGGTCGAGGACGAGACCGCCGATCGTCGTGATCGAGGCGGCGTCGAAGCTGACATCGAACAGTTCTTCGACCGCCGAGAGGGGGACGCCGCCGTCGACGACCGTCCCGTCGTCGTCCTGTCGGATCGTCGGCTCGCGGTCGTCGTGATCGAACTGATCGCGAATGTCACCGACGATGGCTTCCACGGCGTCTTCGACGGTGACCAGGCCTTCGAAGGCGCCCCACTCGTCGACGATCACGGCCATCTGCTGGTGGTCTTCGCGGAATCGGAGGAGCAGGTCGCTGATCGTCGTCGTCTCCGAGATCACGAGGACGTCACGGGCGAGGTCGCCCACCAGAGTGTCGGCGTCCTCGACGGCGAGGAGGTCCTTGGCGTCGACGAACCCGACGACGTCGTCGCCGTCGAGCACCGGATAGCGGGTGTGACCGAACTCCCGAACGGCCGTTCTGAACGCATCGGGCGTGTCCTCGGGCGCGAGACTCACCACGTCGGGTTGTGGCACCATGATCTCTCGCACGTCCACGTCGTTGAGATCGAACACGCGTTCGATCATCTCGACTTCCTCGGCGTCGACGTGGCCGGCCTCACCCGATCGGGCGAGCACGCGACGGAGTTCGCGCTCTTCGAGGGACTCGTCGGTCTCGGAGGCGGGCGGGATGCCGATCATCCGGGTGAACAAATTCGCCGTGCCGTTGAACACGACGATCCCCGGGTAGAACAGATAATAACAGAAGGTGAGCGGCGGCGCGACGAACAAGGAGAGCCGCTCGGCTTCCGCGATCGCGATCGTCTTCGGCGCGAGTTCACCGAAGACGACGTGGAGGAACGTGATCGTCCCGAAGGCGATGCCAAAGGAGACCAGATGGAGGAGACTCGTGGGGAGCACGGACCCGAGCACCGGTTCGAGCAGGTTGGCGATCGCGGGTTCACCAGCCCACCCCAGGCCGAGCGAGGCGAGCGTGATCCCGAGTTGAGTCACCGCGAGGTAGTTGTCGAGATTCTCCATGATGCCCTGGAGCGCGCCAGAGCCTGGCCGGTCTTCCGCGACGAGTTGCTCGACGGACGTCGAGCGGACCCGAACGAGTGCGAACTCCGAAGCGACGAAAAAGCCGTTCAACGCGACCAGAAACAGCGCGATCAGCAGTTTCCCGGAAGCGATTGCGATCTCTACCATGCCGGCCACCCCGTACCGATCCCAGTGTCGTCGGTCATACCGGGTTCTCTCGGTGAAGGCATATAAATGGTCGAACGCGAGACGCGATCTCCCTGCCTCGCGGGGAGACCGATCCGCGCGCCGGACAGCGAGGCGCTCTTGAGGGTGGCCCCCCTCGGTCGGGTCGATGGCACTCTGGGGGCTGCTCCCGGCGACGACGCCCGTCCACGTCGCGCTCGTGATCGCCGCGACGGCCGTGGTCTGGGTCGCGAGCGACGGACTGGAATCGTCCGCCGATCGACTGTCGGCCCACTACGGCCTCCCCGCGGTGATCCAGGGGTCGGTCGTCGTCGCCGTCGGGTCGAGTTTTCCCGAACTGTCGAGCGTGATCGTCACCTCGATCAAGGGCGTGTTCGACATGGGCGTCGGCGCGATCGTCGGGTCGGCGATCTTCAACGTCCTCGTGATCCCCGCGGTCGCCGGCATCGTGACCGACGAGCCAGTCGACGCGAACCGCCCGCTCGTCTTCAAAGAAGCCCAGTTCTACATGCTCGCCGTCGCGGCGATGGCGATCACGTTCGCGCTCGCGGTGATCTACGAACCCGCCGCGGGGACGCTCGTCGGGACGATCACCCGGCCGATCGCCGCGTTACCACTCCTGCTCTATCTGCTCTATCTATTCATCCAGTATCAGGACGTGAGCGATCACGACGCTGGTGAACGCCCCGACGACGTTCGAGTCGGCTACCAGTGGGCCGTCCTCGCGGGGAGTCTGATCGTCATTCTCGTGGCGGTTCACCAGCTGGTCGAGGGCGTCGACGGCCTGAGCCAGACGTTCGGCGTGCCGGAGTTCCTCGCGGGTGTGACGATCATCGCCGCCGCGACGAGCGTCCCCGACACGTTCGTCAGCGTGCGCGCGGCGCGCGCGGGCAACGGCCTCACCAGCATCGGGAACGTCCTCGGGTCGAACACGTTCGATCTGCTCGTCGCGATCCCGATCGGCGTGTTGATCGTCGGAGAGGTGACGATCAACTTCGGAGTCGCCGTGCCGATGCTGGGCGTTCTGACGGCCGCGACGGTCGCGCTGTTCGTCTCGTTGCGCACCGATCTGGAACTCAGTGATCGGGAGGCGTACATGCTCCTGGGCATCTACATGGTCTTTTTCACCTGGGTCGTCACCGAGACGATCGGCCTGACCCACGTCCTGCCGCGGTGATCGCGTGCCAGAGGCCCGCCATCGACCGTACCCTTTTCAGGCCCGCCAGCGAATCGCCCGACATGTACGTCCGCGACGCGAAAAACCGAGAGGAAGTCTGGCTTCTCGATCGGATCGAGGAGATGGGGCTCGACGAGACGTCGTTCCGGTCGCGGGACTACGTCATCGCGATCGACGAGGACTCGGGCGAGAAGGCCGGCTTCGGCCGCCGTCGCGTCCACAAGACCGACGAAAATCGCGTCTGTGAGGTCACCTCGATCGGCGTCGTCGAGGAGTGGCGCAACCAGGGCGTCGGCGCGCACGTCCTCGAACGACTCGTCCAGCACGCCGCCGACGACGACTTCGAGACGCTGTATGCACTCTCCGATCGGCCGGAGTACCTCGCGCAGTTCGGCTTCGAGTCGATCGCTGAGGGTGACCTCCCCGCCCCGCTCGCGGATCGTCTCACCGAGAAACGCGAGTCGATCCAGCCAGATGCCGTCCCGCTCGCACTCGCGATCGATCAGTTCAGCGTGCCGACCGACCACCGCGAAGCGTTCAAGGCCGCCGAACCCGACCGCGAGGAGTCCGCCCCCGAGACCTCCCCCGAAGAGTTCGGGATCGACCCCGAGGAAGCCACCTACAAGTACGACACCGGGGACTGATCGACAGACGATCGGCCCTATTCGAGGCGGACGGCCGTCCCGTAAGCCATCACTTCCGCGCCGCCGTTGGCGATCTCTGAGGTCTCCAGGCGCAGGTTCACGACCGCGTCCGCACCCATCTCAGCGGCGTCGGCTTCCATGCGGTCGATCGCCTCGTCACGGGAATCACCCAGCAGCGTGGAGTACGCCTTGAGTTCGCCGCCGGTAATGTTTCGTAGACTCTGTGTGAAATCGCGTCCGGCGTTGCGGGCCTTGACGACGTTCCCACGGGCGATGCCGAGGACCTCTGCGATCTCTTCGTTCGGGAGCGTCTCGGTGTTCGTGAGCTCCATGGTGGACCGATCGGCAGGCAATTCTATAATTGTTGTGATGAGTCGAGCCACCAGCCAGAGCGTCGAGCCTGCGACGAGGAGACAGTCTCAGAGCGACGAATCACCGGCCTGGAGTGGGCTGTGAAGCGTGACACGGCATGTCGTCGCGCTGGGGGTGCGAAAGCCCTATCATTGGCGGCCCGGACGTTGAGGGTATGAGCGCCCCCTCGGGTGAGTACTACACCGACGAACGCTGGCAAAACTGGCTCGATCGCATCGCAGACGCCGATATCGACACCGAAGACGAAGACTCCGCACGTCTCCTCTTGAACCTCCAGGACGACGCGGCCATCGCCGTCGCAAAGATCCTCACCGACTACGAGGAGGGCGATATCGACGAGGAGGTCGCTCTCGGTGAACTCGAAGACATCCGAGAGGTCGTCCTCGCTGAGACCGACCTCGACGACGAAGACAAGCGCATGCTCGTCGACGGTGTCCAGACCTCGCTCGTGGCGGTGTTCTACGCCGCCGAGGAGTACGTCGCCGGCGGCGTTGCCGACGAAGGGACCGTCGGTGAGTATCTCGCCGCGGCCGAGGAGGCCGAACAGGACGAGGACCTCGACGCCGCGCTGGGCTACTGCGCACAGGCCGGCACACAGATTGCCGACGGCGAATCGCTCGACCGCGAGGTCGCAGACGACCTGGATTTCGGACTCGTCGTCGAGTGGGCCAACGGCCTCGACAGCCTCGAAACGGCGATGGCTGACCCCGAACTCGTCGAGGAAGACGACGAATAGGGGCCGAGTGTCGATTGCGATACTGGCCGGGAACGTTTTTTGTGGCGACTGCGAGTACCCACAGCGATGGACTCGCTCGGTGACACGCGCGGCCAGTCCACGCAGATCGGCGCGCTCCTGTTGTTCGCGATCCTGGTCGTCGCGCTCGCGGGCTATCAGGCGAGTGCCGTTCCGGCCCAGAACGCGGCCGCGGAGTTCGAACACAGCGAACGCGTTCGTGGCGACCTCCTCGGCGTTCACAACGCCGTCGTCTCGGTGTCCGAGGGGGACAGTGAGTCGGTCCTCGTCGAGCTGGGACTGCGGTACACCCCACGGCTGTTCGCCGTCAATCCGGGGCCCGTCACCGGGACGCTCCAGGTCGACGACGGACCGCCCTGGAACCGATCGCTGGTGATCGACAACGCCTCCGCAAGTGGCGAAACTGGCGATTACTGGGACGGGTCGGCCCGGGCGTTCGACACCAGCGCAATCCGATACCGTGCCGCGTACAACGAGCACACGGGCGCGGGCGAGTTGATCGCAGAGAATACCGCCCTCTACGCGCAGTTCGACGAGCGTCGGGTGTCGACGACCGGGCAGGCGCTGATCGACGGGCGCGTCGTCGGGCCACGCGTCGTCCAGGGCTCGTTCAGGGAGGACGGCACGCGGGCGACGAGCGTGCCGATCCGCGCGATCAGCGCCGACGGCACGGTCGTCCCGGTCCGCGGGCAGGGCGGCCCCGTCACGGTGACCGTGCCGACGCGACGCTCCGCAGCGGAGTGGCGGGATCTGCTCGACGAGGACGGCCAACTGGCGGACGACTCCGGTGGGTACGTCGAGCGCGTCGCGCCCGGGGAGCGACCGGAGACGGTCCAAATCCAACTCGCGGCGGGCGAGACCTACCTGCTCGACAGCGCGCTCGTCGGGGTCGGATCGGTCGGCCAGCGCCCCGAGGCGGCGTATTTGACGAGTGACGCCGCGCCGGTCGTCCCGGAAGGCACGAGCACGCGCGTCACGCTCACCGTTCGGGACGCGTTCGACAGCGGCGTGAGCGGCGACACCGTCCGGGCCGCGGCCCGGCGCGCGGACGCGTCGGTCACGCCACGCGAATCGACCAGTGACGCCGCGGGCGCAGTCGTCGTCACCTACACCGCCCCGGCCAATATCAGCGGCACCCAGACGACCGACTACGTCGACGCCAGCCTCGACGTCGACCCCACGGACGGCGTCGACGGGACGACCGCCCGGAACGTCTCGATCCCCGTGCTCGTCCGGAGCGGGGGCCCGAGCGGCGACGGCAGCGGGTCGACCACCGAATCGAACCCGGTGGCGTTCCACGACGGTGACGGGACGACCGAACCCAACGAGGACCCGACCCTCCCGCCGAACGATCCGGTGGGCGATATCGCGAACTTCGTGGGCCTGACGACCACGAGCGGGAGTGCGACCCTGAGCGAGGCCGAGACCGGGCAGGGTGCCTCCCGACAGTACGACCTCCGCGTCGGGGTCGACACCGATGGGGTCCCCCAGGGCACCCACATGGTCCGGGTGACCTACAGCTACGACCGCGGCGCCGACGCCGAAGCGTTCGGCCTGACCGCCGTTCGGCCCGACGGCACCGAGATCTCGGGCACGCGATACGACCTGCCGGTGACCGATGGGACGCGTACCGAGACGTTCGACCTCGATCCGACGACGGACAGTGTGATCGACGATTCGGGACGGTTGGTCCTCAGAATCGACGACACGCAAGGACAGGGCGACCGCACTCAGGACGTCGTGACGATCGATCGGCTGGTCGTCCTGACCGACTGAGAACCGTATGACTCGAAATCGATCGGTCGTGACCGCCGCTCAGTAGAACTCTTTGACGAGTCGGTCGGCGCCCTCGGGCGCTCCCTCGGGCAGGTCGTTCATCGGCTGGTCGGGGCCGCGCACGGCGTCGTAGGGCACGCTGTCGTCGTCACGGTAGAGCACGCCGATGTACTCGGTGTCGGGGTCCACGATCCGATCGTTCGCGCGCTCGGCGTTCGTCGGGTCGTGATCGGTGTCGGCCAGATCGACCACCGAATCCCGGAAGTAGTCGTAGGTGTCGACGTCGTTGAACGTGACACACGGTGAATAGACGTTGACGAAGCCGAACCCGTCGTGTTCGATCGCCTCTTTGACGATCTCCGCGTGGCGCTGGCTGTGCGACGAGAAGGACTGCGCGATGAAAGTGCCACCGGCGGCCATCGCGAGCGCCGTCGGATTCACCGGAGCCATGTTCGTCCCCTCGGGTGAGGTGGCGGTCTCGAAGTCCTCACGACTCGTCGGGGAGAACTGGCCTTTCGTCAGGCCGTAGATCCGATTGTCCATCACGACGTAGGCCATGTCGACGTTCCGCCGGAGTGCGTGGACGAAGTGTCCGACGCCGATCGAATAGCCGTCGCCGTCGCCGCCCGCGACCATAACTTCGAGATCGGGGTTGGCCATCTTGACGCCGATCCCGACGGGGAGTGCGCGGCCGTGGACGCCGTGGATCGCGTAGCTGTGCGTGTAGGTGCCGATCTTGCCCGAACAGCCGATGCCCGCGACGATGAACGTGTCGTCGGGACTCGCGCCGGTCTCCGCGAGCGCCTTCATCATGCCGTTCATCGTCCCGAAGTCACCACAGCCGGGACACCATGTGGGCTGTTTGTCGGATTTGAAGTCGGTGAAGTGTGTCTCGGAACTCATGCTCGGACCTCCATGACCCGCTCGACAATGCGATCTGCGAGTTCGTCGGCCGTGAACCGGACGCCGGTGTATTTCCCGATGCGATCGACTTCTTCGAGAACGTCGCCTTCGATGACGTCCGCCAGTTGACCGGTCGCGTTACACTCGACGACGACCGTCCGCTCGGCCGCCTCGATGGGCCCCGAGAGGTCGGGCCGAGGATACAGGTACGGGACCGTCAGGACGCGCACGTCGATTCCCCGCGATTCCAACTCGGGCAGCGCCTCGCGGATCGCACCCTCGTTCGAGCCCCAGGAGACGACGAGCGTGTCGGCGTCGGGATCACCGAACTCCCGCCAACTGAGGTCCTCGCGCTCGCGGGCGGTCTCGACTTTGTGCTGGCGTTTGTCGACCTGATCGACGCGCTCGTCTTCGGCCTCGGTGCGATGGCCGCGCTCGTCGTGTTCAAGGCCGGTCGTCATGTGCGCGGCGTCGACGGTCCCGGGGAAGGCTCGCGGACTGATCCCATCGTCGGTGACGGCGTGGGGCTGGAAGTGGCCGTCGGCGTCGGTCCAGTCCGCCACGCTCTCCTCGTAGCCCGGCCCGGCGACCTTTCCACGATCGATCTCGACGCTGTCGACGTCGAAGCGCTCGGGCGGGAACGTCTGTTCGGTGACCGCCATCGAGAGGTCCGAGACCAGAAAGACCGGCACCTGGTAGCGCTCGGCCAGATTGAACGCCTCGACCGTCCGGTCGAAACACTCCGCGATCGTCGTCGGCGCGAGGACGAACCGTGGAATCTCGCCGTGACCACCATAGAGCAGTTGATTCAGATCGCCCTGTTCCTGTTTGGTCGGCATCCCCGTCGAGGGCCCGGAGCGCATCACGTCAGCGATCACGAGCGGCGTCTCGGTGGTGGCGATCAGCCCGATCGTCTCGGTCATCAGGTCGATCCCCGGGCCCGACGTGGCGGTCATCGACCGCGCGCCCGCCCGGGCCGCGCCGAGCGCCATGTTGATCGCGGAGAGTTCGTCTTCAGCCTGGACGACCGTCCCGCCGAAGTCCTCGATCCGCCCGGTGAGATACTGCATCACGTCCGTCGCGGGCGTGATCGGGTAGCCCGCGTAGAACCGACAGCCTGCGGCGATCGCGCCCATGCCGATCGCCTCGTCGCCGTTGAGGAGGACGTAGTCGGCGTCGGTCGTCTCGATCGCGTAGTCGGTGTCGATGTCGAACTCTCCACGGACGTAGTCCCGGCCGAGGCGGGCCGCCTCGCGGTTGTTCGCGACGATCGCCTCGCCTTTCGTCCCGAAGCGCTTGACGAGCGCCTCGTCGAGATAGTCGACGGGAAAGTCGACGACCGCCGCGGCCGCGCCGAGCGCGACGACGTTGCGCATGATCGCGCCGCCGGCCTGCTCGGCCAGATCCTGCAGCGGGACCGACAGGCCGATCGACTGGTCGGGAATCTCGACGTCCTGCATCGAGGTGCGCTCGCCGTCGTAGATGACGACGCTCCCGTCGACGAGTTCGTCGCGGTTCTCCTCGATCGTCCGTTCCGTGAGCGCGATCAACACGTCGAGGCGGTCGACGACGCTCTCGACACGGTCGACCGAGGTGCGGACTTTGTACGCGGTGTACCCACCGCGGATCCGCGAGGCGAAGTCCTTCGATGTAAAGACGTGACGACCGGCGCGAGCCAGAGCCTGTGCGAAGATCTTCCCTGTCGAGTCGATCCCGTCACCGGCCTCGCCGCCGATCGCCCAGTTGAGGTCCGAAGCCATGCTAGGGAATGGATATCCCGCCGGCGAGAAAAAGGCTTCTGCAGGTGGCAGTCTGGGCGGGGTGTTCGATTTCCACCCGAGGGGACTGAAACGAACGGCGACGGCCACTGTCCGTTACCCAAACGCCGAAGACGGCGGCGCGTGTCACGGGTCGTATGGACCACGAATCGACGCAGATCAGCGCCGTCGAATCGGTCGGCCCCGACGCGGTCGCCGTCACGATCGACACGCCCGACGGGTTCGACGCCGCGCCTGGCCAGTTCGTCTCGCTGTCCGTCCCCGAGAGCGACGAATCGCGCTTCTATACGGTCTCGTCGCCGTCCGTGACGGAGACGTTCGAGGTCACGCTCACGATCGATCCCGATGGCACACTCGCACCCCTGATCGCGGAGCGGGCGGTGGGCGATTCCATCGAGGTCGCGGGGCCGTTCGGTGACGCTCACTACGATGGGCAGGCCCGCCCGCTCGTGCTCGCCAGTGGCCCGGGCGTCGGTCCCGCGGTCGCCATCGCTGAACGCGCACACAGCGAGGGGGCCGACCCAGCGATCGTCTACCGTGACGCGACGGTGATTCACAGCGACCGTCTCGACACGCTGGCCGACGCGGGCGTCCCCGTCGTGATCCTCGACGCCGACGCCGACCTGCGTGATCCAGTCGCGACGGCGCTCGATCGCGACCCCGACGTCGTCTTCGTCTACGGGTTCGCGGCCTTTATCGACGACGTCGAGGCCGCCGTCGCAGCGGCGGACGCAGACCCCGCTGACGTCCGCGTCGAGAACTTCGGGTAGTCGATCGGACGCGCGTCCAGTCCGAATCTGCAGACCGCGAGCGCCTCGTCAGCGAACCGTCGTGTTATTTGCTGTCGTCGCCCACCAATATATAAGCGTGCCGGCCAAGAGTTAAACCGTTAGATATAGTAGTGTGCTACCGAATAGCATGTTCGAGCGCTTCTCCCGGGGGTACTACCTCGGGCGGATGTACGTCGAACCCCACGACGGGGATCGAGCGACGATGGCAGCGTCGCTGCACGAGCGCGTCAACGACGAACTCTACACGCCCGACGAGGGTGTCCAGCGACTGGACTTGCCGGTGGTCATGAAACTCGGGTCGACACACTTCACGGTCGTCGGGGCCGAGGACGTACCGAGCGATACGCTCGCCGTCCCGAAGTCGGTCGTCGAGGCCGCAGACCTGAAAAATCCGCCCAGTCGCCGGGAGGTCCTGCTCGCGAAAGCCGACCGGGCCGTCCAGATCCTCCAGACGAGTCTCGGCCTGCCCGGGACCGACGACGTGAGTCCACACGTGGGAACTTAGTGGGTCGCCGCCTTCTCGTCGGGCATGCTCGATACTTTGCTCGGCCGGACAGCCCTCAAAGAGCGCATCGCGGACCTCGAAGCCGAGCGCGACGACCTCGAAGACGAACTCGACGCCGAGCGCCAGCGCCGCTCGACGGCCGTGACCAAGCGTCAGGACGCCGAGGAGCGGATCAACCGCCTGGAAGACCGGATCGCAGACCTCGAAGGCCAACTCGACACCCAGGACGTCACGACCGACGGGCCCCAGGTCCGTCACGACGCGGTCCTCCGGGGCGCAGACATCGATGCGATGCTCGACCGACTCGAATCGTATCGGACCGACCCCGAAGCCACGGTGACCGCCTACATCGACGACGGAGCCGTCTCCGAAGCGCTCACGGAGGCGTTCGGTGACCGCTGGCCGCTGGTCGACGACGCCCGCCCGTGTCTCGCGGTGACCGACGACCGGGACCTCATCGGCGCGACCCTCTCCGTGCCGCGCCCGCCCGATCCATTCGTCAGCTTCGACGACCGCGTGCAGATCGAGCGGTCGTGGTTCTCCGAACCGGACCGGTACACACTCGCCGTCGTCCGCTCGGATCTGTTCGCGATGGGCCGATACGAAGACGGTGAGCGCACCGGATTCCGGGGGTTCGACGCCGACCTGATGGAAAACCACTCGAAAGGCGGGTTCTCACAGGCCCGTTTCGAACGCCGTCGCGACGAACAGATCGACACGCACCTCGATCGGTGTCGGGCCGTTTTGGTGGAACTCGATGCCGACCACCTCTCCGTTGTCGGTGAGCGGTCGGCGGTCGACGATCTCAGGGAGTTCGCGGACTATACGGCGACCTCGGACGCGCGCGGATCGCCCGAGGAAGCGCTCGCGACCGCGCGGCGCGACCGCTGGGCCGTACGATATCGAGCGGTCTGAAAAGGAGTGAGTTTACTCGAACGTCTCGGCGGTCGAGGAGCTACTTTCGTAGCCAGGGACGCCGTTCATCGCGCCGTAGCCGACGACGAAGATGGCGTACCCGCCGAGGACTGCCAGGCCGATCACGAGAATCAGGGCCCGGAGGTTCGGCGGCACGACTGGTGCATTGTTCACGACTTCCATGCCGGCCGCCGTGGCGGCCTGAACCGTTTCACCGTCGGCGTTCGTGCCGACGTACAGCGGAACGTTGTTGCCGGCGAGAACTTCGATCAGCCCGATCACGACTGTCGAGAGGAGTAGCAGGCCACCGCCGACGCCCATTGCGATTCGATCGACCATCGTCTTAGTGTTGTCTGTCATTTTTGGTCACCTCGTGTTAGCCCAGGAAATACCGCAAGACCGGATTTTGTTTGACCACAGCCGTGTCTTCGACGATGGCGTCGAGACCCCAGACGCGGCCTGCGCCCAGGACGATCATCGTCACGAAAAACAGCAACCCCATCAGGTCGCTGTTGACGATGCCGTGGCCCCAACCGACGTTGATCGTCACGAAGAAGACCATGAGCATGACCCCAAAGAACGATGCTGTCCGGACGAGCAGGCCGACGAGCAGGCCAAGCCCGATGAGCGTCTCTCCGAGCGGGATCATGAGATTGACCAACGCCAGGGGTGCTCCCGACGCGAACGGCGCGACGACGCCCTCCATCAGCGTTCCCTGAGCGGCAAATTTGAGGTAGCCGCTCGCGTCGAACGCTTCAGCACCCAGGAATTTCGTAATTCCGGCGTGGAAAAACCAGAACCCGACGATCAATCTGAGCATGAACGTCCAGTATGCCAACCAGTTACTCGGTAGCTGATACGATACATCTCGACCGAACAGGTCCGCGTTTATTTCGTCTGGCATTCGTATCTGCCTCCGTGTGATGTTTTTGCACACCTCTACTTATATGCCGCCACTCGTTTTCAAATCTTGAAAACACGATGAGGGCGTGGCGTACTGTCGTTTGGGTATTTTAATCTTATTTTTGCAGAATCTATATTCGGTTATTTTTCATAGTAGTCTCGTGAATCATTCTAACCGATTGAAAAACACGATCGAGCCTCCATCGAGACGTGACCGAACTCCCTCCCCTCCCCCATCGAGACACGATCGACCCGGACCGAACATTGATGGTCGTTCCATGGTGACATACTATCATGGGCAAGCGCATCCTGGTGCCGGTCGACGGGTCCGAACAGGCCCACTGTGCCGCGGATTTCGTCGTCGAGGAGCATCCGGACGCAGTCATGGTCCTTCTCCACGTGATCAACCCCGCAGACGCGGGCTACAACGTTCAGGCGTCGATCCCGACGTTTTCGGAGGACTGGTTCGAAGGGCAGAAAGACCGTGCGCGAGGGTTGTTCGACGACATCGAAGCCGACGCGGAAACCGCGAACGTTCCCGTCGAGCGCGTGATCGAAGTCGGCAAGCCGACACAGGCCATCGTCGAGTACGCCGAAGACAACGACATCGATCAGATCGTCATGGGCAGTCACGGACGCGCGGGCGTCACCCGAATCTTGCTGGGCAGTGTTGCCGAGACGGTCGTGCGTCGCTCACCGGTCCCCGTGACGGTCGTCCGGTGAGTCACTGCGATCGGCGGACACGCCTCAGAAAATCGAAGTCTGGTAGACCGAGATACCGTCGTCGGTGAGTTCGTACGGCTTGGTCTCACGGGAGTGGTTCGTATCGCGGATCTTCTGAATTTCGACCGCGAGACGAGTCTCGCGGTTCTCCTCGCGAACGTATCGCATCAAGAAGACGGCGTCGGTCAGATACTCGATGATGCCGTACCGCGATGCGTGTGAGACGCTGTCGGACGCTTCACTCGTCAGGCAGGTCGAGACACCGATCCGCTTGAGCGAGCGCGCGAACTCGTGGATCTCCGAGCGACGCTGGGCCCGATCGGAGTACATCATTTCGAGGACGGACACCGAGTCCACGACGAGACGGTCGGCCCCGAACCGCTGGATCAACGCGGGCAGTTCGTCCTGAATCGTATCGAGACTGTTCGCCATCTGAATGGGGTCCATGTCCACGACCGCGAGTCGGCCATCGTCGATGTACTCTTCGAACGGCCAGTCTCGCTCGCGGGCCGCTGCGATGACGCTGTCACGGGACTGCTCTAAGGCGATGAAGACTCCTTTCTCGCCGGATCGAAGCCCCTGTCGGAGG
This sequence comes from Halococcoides cellulosivorans, assembly GCF_003058365.1. Classification (NCBI taxonomy): domain Archaea; kingdom Methanobacteriati; phylum Methanobacteriota; class Halobacteria; order Halobacteriales; family Haloarculaceae; genus Halococcoides; species Halococcoides cellulosivorans. The sequence goes on from NZ_CP028858.1 coordinate 1,378,178, forward strand.
AACTGGAGCCCGAACGTCGATTTCCCGGCGCCAGGCGGCCCGATGACGACGATCAGCGAGGTCTCGGGAATGCCACCCCGAATCATCAAATCGAGGCCCTCGATCCCGAGGTCGATCCGTGGCACGCTCGATTCGAAGTCGTCGAACTCCTCGTCGAGATCACCAGCGGGCGCCTGGGCCCCACCGAACGGAGCCCCCTCAGGGAAGTCATCGCGACTCCCCTCTGCGCCTTCGTCGGGCCTGGACTCCGCCGGAGCGGACGCTTCGGGCGGAGACTGGTCCGATCGCTGGTCGCCATCGGACTCACGGAGCGCACGTTCGAACCAGTCCTCGGTCACGACTGGCCCTCCGCAGAGCGCGCGATCATGGTACCCCTAGACGGTTCCACTGGATTAAAGCTACTCGCCGGCCGAGGACACTCTCGGCACCACTCCTCGGAACAGTCAGGTCTCGGTGTCGGGATCCGCTGGCGACCGGGCATCACTCGTCGGACGGGTCCGAATCCGCCAGTACAGGCCGCCCGTAGCGGCGATACCGACGGCAAGGGCGACACTCCCGATGACGATCCGTTGGGCGACGGTCACGAAGAGCACGCCGAGTGCGAGTGCGACGAGTGCGACGTTAGCTTCGAGAACCGAGAGCAGGAACGCCCGCTGGACCGCCGGATCGACCGCATCAGCGTGCGCGCTCGGGGCGGAATCTCCAGCGTTCGAATCGGCGTTCGAATCGACCACGGACGCGATTCGCCTCCGCGGCTCAAAAACGGTTCGTGACGATCACAGCATGTCGTCGAGATCGATACCGGCCGAACTCTCGATCCAGGCCAGCGGGTCGGAAGCGTCCTGGAGGACGAGACGGTCGTCAGTTCGGTACCCTTCCACTGTCCGGATGGCCGCCGGCTCGACCGCGTTCGCTCCGTGTGCTTCCTCGACTGCCTGGCCGTGCATCCGGTCGGACATTGCTACGCGCTGTGGTACACGATGCCAAGGTAAAGTCGTATCGGTCGCTGCGATTCCCCCGCGTGGATCGTGGGCGTTTTTGTGTCGCGGCCGATTGGAGAGGGCATGAACGGTCCGGAGCAGGCGTCGCTGACGTCGTTCGACGACGAGCGTCCCGCCGCGGCCGAGGCGGCGGCCGTCGCCGGCGGGGACGTCGCGGCCATCGACACGTTCGACCCCGATCGCGAGAAGTACCCCGACGCCGACGGCACGGTCGATCTCGCCGTCGTCCAGGTGGACTACTCCGTCGAGGGGTCGGGCGCCGAGGAGTACCCCGTCATCCACGTGTTCGGGCGACGGCCCGACGACGAGTCGCTCGTTCACGTGCAGGTCCACGAGTTCCGGCCCTACTTCTACGCGCCGACCGCCGATATCGACCCCGAGGCCATCACGGCCCGCGATCGGATGACGGGAACCGAACCGGGCTTCGAGAGTATTCGAGGCGAGGATCTGATCCGGATCTACGGACAGACGCCCCGTGACGTCGGGCAGATCCGCGACGAGTTCGATCATTTCGAAGCCGACGTCCTCTTCCCGAATCGATTTCTGGTCGATCTCGACGTTCGCAGTGGGATCCGTGTGCCCGCACGGTGGGTGGACAGCGAGGATCGCGTCGCCCGTGTCCCCGTCGAGGAGGTCGAGGCCGTCGACGTCGACGCCGACGCGCGCATCCACACGATGGACATCGAGGTCGACGACCGATCGGGCTTCCCCGAGGACGGCGAGGAACCGATCGTCTGTCTGACGACCCACGACTCTTTTACCGACGAGTACATCGCCTGGCTGTACGACGCCCCCGACGCGACCGTCGACCCGCCCGCCGTCCTCGACGAGTACGAGCCACTGGAGAGCGACTTCGAGGCCGACGTGCGCGTGTTCGACACCGAGGCGGCGATGCTCGACGCGTACATCGACTATCTCGATACGAGCGACCCGGACGTCATCACAGGCTGGAACGTGGACGACTTCGACGCACCCTTCCTGATCGATCGACTCCAGGTCCTCGACCGTCGATCCGATCGCGACCTCGATATGAATCGCCTCTCGCGAATCGGTGAGGTCTGGGAGTCCGACTGGCAGGGCCCAGACATCAAGGGCCGGGTCGTGTTCGACCTCCTACGGGCGTACAAGCGCACGCAGTTCACCGAACTCGAATCCTATCGGCTCGAAGACGTGGGTCAGGCCGAACTCGACGCCGGGAAAGAAACCTACACCGGCGACATCGGCGACCTCTGGGAAGATGATCCGACACGCCTCCTGGAGTACAACCTCCGTGACGTGGAGCTGTGTGTCGAACTCGATCGCAGCCAGGACATCATCGCTTTCTTCGAGGAGGTCGCGACCTTCGTGGGCTGTAAACTCGAAGACGCGCCCACGCCCGGTGACGCCGTCGACATGTACGTGTTGCACAAGGCCTTCGGCAAGTTCGTCCTCCCCTCGAAGGGCACCGTCGAGTCCGGCGAGGAGTTCGAGGGCGGGGCGGTCTTCGACCCGATCAGCGGGATTCGGGAGATGGTTTCTGTTCTAGATTTGAAAAGTCTCTATCCGATGTGCATGGTAACAATTAACGCATCGCCCGAGACCAAGGTCGATCCCGCCGAGTTCGACGGCGAGACCTACCGTGCACCCCCGCCGAGCGACCAGCACTACCGGACCGAACCCGACGGCATCGTTCGGGAGATGGTCGACGAACTCCTGACAGAACGCGAAGAAAAGAAGTCACTTCGAAACGATCACGAGCCCGGTACCGACGACTACGAGCGCTACGACCGGCAGCAAGGAGCTGTAAAGGTTATTATGAACTGCTTTACCCCGGACACCAATGTCTTGACGCCGTCCGGGGTTCGAAACGTTCGGGACCTCGACGTCGGCGACGATGTATATTCGATCGACCCGGACACGCTCGACGTGGAGGTCAAGCCGGTCACCGAGACCTGGGCCTATCCCGACTACGAAGGAGAACTCGTCGACATCGAGACGGACAAGATCGACTTCGGGGTGACGCCGAACCATCGAATGCTCGTTCGCAAGGACGAGACGAACGGGATCTCGTGGGACGAAGACGACTACCGCTTCGTCGAGGCTGGCGAGTTGGACGACGCGACGAACTACCAACTCCCCCACGACTGGTCGATGGACCACTGCGACCCGATCGAGACGGTCGATGTGACCGAGTGGATCGACGGCGAGTACGAGGTCTGGGTGCGTCCGTCAGTCCACGGGCACACGTTCACTGCAGAACTCGGCTGGACGCCGCGACGCGTGCCGAAAGCCGACGTCGGCGAGGTCGGCTACGTCTTCACGGCCGAGGAGTTCGAAGCCCACCGCGAGTACGTCGAGTCGGTCTGTGAGTACAGTTTCGTCCACCGCGAATCCGGCCGGAAGTGGATTCCTCGAACGTACGACGGTGACGACGTCGTCGAACTGCTCGCGTGGTTCGTGACAGAGGGTAACGTCTACACGTCCGAAGAGAAGGAGTTCGGCGAGAATTTCCGCGGGAGTGCGACGACGGTACAGATCGCCCAACAGCGAGTGAGTGTCACGGACGGCGGTGATTCGGACGACGGAAGGGACGCAGACGGCGACCACGCAGCGATCGGGCGGCTTCTCGATCGGATGGGGTTCGATTACTACGTGGACGACCGGGCCTACCGGTTCACCTCGAAGCTGCTGGGCGATCTATTGACCGATCGGTGTGGAGCGGGGAGTTTCGAGAAGCAGATCCCAGACATCGTCTTCGACCTCGACGAGTCCCAGAAGCGACGGTTCCTCGAAACGCTCATCGACGGTGACGGCGACAAGCAGCCCGGGTCCTGGCGATATTCCACGGCGAGCGAGCAGTTGCGCGACGACGTATTGCGTCTCTGTACGCATCTCGGCTATACGGCGAGTTTCAACCGCGACAGCGACGCCTGGCGAATCTACGTCACCGAGAATTCGAAAAATACGCTCCGAATGCACCGTAGCGGATCGCGTTCTACCGCCGAGAACGGGGTCTACTCCGTCACCGTCGAGGACAATCACACCGTCCTCGCGGGCCGAAACGGTCGGTTCCAGTGGGTCGGCCAGTCGCTCTATGGCGTGTCTGGGTGGGATCGATTCAGACTGTACGACAAGGACAACGCCGCCGCCGTCACCGCCACCGGACGGGCCGTCATCGAGTACACCGAACGGGTCGTCGACGAGTTGGGCTACGACGTGACCTACGGCGACACCGACTCGGTCATGATCAGTCTCGCCGATATTTCTTCGACCGAGGAGGCCATCGAACAGTCGTTCGATATCGAGGAGGCGATCAACGCCTCCTACGACGAGTTCGCGCGCGAGCAACTGAGCGCCGAGGAGCACCGCTTCCAGATCGAATTCGAAAAACTGTATCGCCGCTTCTTCCAGGCCGGCAAGAAAAAGCGCTACGCGGGCCACATCGTCTGGAAAGAGGGGAAAGAGGTCGACGACCTCGACGTGACGGGCTTCGAGTACCAGCGCTCGGACATCGCCCCGATCACCAAACGCGTTCAACACCGCGTGCTGGAGATCATCTCCCGAGAGGGCGACATCGACGCCGTCGCGGAGTACCTGACCGACGTGATCGAGGACTTCCAGGCGGGCAACGTCGACCCCGAGGACGTGGGCATCCCGGGCGGCATCGGTAAGCGCCTGAACAACTACGAGACCGACACCGCACACGTGCGCGGGGCGAAGTACGCCAACTGCGTGTTGGGCACGAACTTCGGGCGCGGGTCGAAGCCAAAGCGCCTCTATTTGCGCAAGGTCCACCCCGATTTCTTCGAGGCCCTGGAGGACGAACAGGACCTCGACCCCGCCGAGGACCTGATCTACGGCGAGTTCAAACGCGACCCGGACGTCATCTGTATCGAGTACGCCGAGCAACTGCCCGAGGCGTTCGAAATCGACTGGGATCGCATGCTCGACAAGACGCTCAAAGGTCCCATCGAGCGCGTCATCGAGGCCCTCGGGTTGACCTGGCAAGAGGTCAAATCGGGCCAGGAACAGACCGGGCTCGGCCAGTTCGCAGACTGATCGGATCGGCTGACTGGCTGGCGAGCTCTCTGGACGCTACTCGACGGTCCAGTCGGTCGTGACGCCGTCCGACCCGATACGGACCTCGACGCCCTCCTGTGGCTCGATGCGCTCCTCGAACAGCGTTTCGCCGTCGCGTTCGATCGTCAGGATTACCGGCTCGCCGTTTCGATGCGGCGTCAGATCGAGCGCCTCGTTCGGTTGGAGGGAGACCTGCTCCGCGAACAGGGCTTCGCGTTCGCCCGACTCGCCATCACTTGCGGGCATCAGTTCGACCGTACAGACGCTCGGATCCGCCCGCCAGCTAACCACTTCGAGTCCGAGCGTGACGTCGGGTGTGGGCCCATCCGACTCGGTCGTCGGCCCATTCGTGACTGCGTCCGTCGTCGCGTCGCCGTCCGATCGGTCGAGACACCCAGCGACCGCCCCGAAGAGACCCACCCCACCGAGCGCGAGGAACCGACGGCGGTCCATGCATCTGAGTCCCGTTTACAAGATACTTGAAATCGGCGGTGAGTGAGCCCTTCATCGATTGAACCCGCAACTCTGTCCTACCAGGCCGGCACGAAACACCGACACGCTTTCCTTCACGAAAAATTTCCCTTGGTTGTTCACCAACTCGAAGTCTGCTCCTAGCGCAACCGTTATGGGTTCGACCACCTCATTTTCGGGTGACCTAAAGATGGCTACGCTCGAACTGTCTAACCTGCACGCGAAGGTCGCCGAAGACGGCGGCGAACAGATCCTCGATGGCGTCGACCTGGAGGTCGGCTCCGGCGAGATTCACGCACTGATGGGCCCGAACGGCAGCGGAAAGTCGACGACCGCGAAGGTCATCGCGGGCCACCCCGCCTACGAGGTCACCGACGGTGAAGTGAACCTCCACCTCGATGGCGACGAATTCGAGGACCTCGAGGTCGACGAGGCAGACCTGCACTGGAACCTCCTCGATCTCGAACCCAACGAGCGCGCGGCGCTCGGCATCTTCCTCGGGTTCCAGTATCCCGCGGAGATCGAGGGCGTCACGATGGTGAACTTCCTCCGAACGGCGCTCAACGCTAAGCTCGACGAGCGCGCCGAACTGTTCGAGGACGAAGACGAAGACGCTGAGGCCGACGAGGACGACGCGGGCTACGAGACCTCACCGATGGAAGGCCCCGTCGACGAGGGCGAAGTCGGCGTCGAGGAGTTCCAGGCGATCCTCTCAGAGAAGATGGAGCAACTCGACATGGACGAGTCGTTCGCGAACCGATACCTCAACGCGGGCTTCTCCGGGGGCGAGAAAAAACAGAACGAGGTGCTCCAGGCCGCGATCCTCGAACCCGAGATCGCCGTGCTCGACGAGATCGACTCCGGGCTGGACATCGACCGCCTGCAGGACGTCTCGAACGGCATCGAAGCGCTGCGCGACGAGCAGGGCACGGGCGTCCTCCAGATCACCCACTACCAGCGCATCCTCGACTACGTCGAACCGGATCACGTCCACGTCATGCTCGACGGCCAGATCGTCAAATCCGGCGGGCCCGAACTCGCGGAGAAACTCGAGGATCGCGGGTACGACTGGGTCCGCGACGAAGTCTACGAGGCGGCATAGGGTGATACAATGAGCTCCGACGATCTCCAAGACACCAACACGGAAGCACGATTCGAGTTCAAGAAAGAGCAGAAGGCGGCGGAAGTCGCCGAAAAGGGCCTCACCGAGGAGACGGTCCGGATGATCTCCGAGGACAAAGACGAGCCCGAGTGGATGCTCGAACGGCGCCTGAAAGCCCTGAACGTCTACCAGGAGATGCCGATGCCGACCGACTGGCCCGGTCAGCCCGACCTGAGCGACGTCAACGTCGGCGAGATCCTCCCGTACATCCGCCCGGACATCGAGACCCGCGGCGGCGAGGACGACTGGGACGACCTCCCGGACGAGATCCAGGACACGTTCGACAAACTGGGCATTCCCGAGGCCGAGAAGAAGGCCCTCTCGGGCGTGGGTGCCCAGTACGAGTCCGAAGTCGTCTACCAGAACATGAAAGAGGAGTGGGAGGACAAAGGGGTCGTCTTCATGAACATGGACAAAGCCGTCCAGGAACACCCCGAGATCGTCCGGGAATACTTCATGACCCGGGCGGTCCCACCGACGGACAACAAGTTCGCCGCGCTCCACGGCGCGGTCTGGTCCGGCGGGTCGTTCGTGTACGTCCCCGAGGGCGTCACGGTGCAGATGCCGATCCAGGCGTACTTCCGGATGAATTCGGAGGGCATGGGCCAGTTCGAACACACCCTCATCGTCGCCGAGGAAAACAGCGAGGTCCACTACATCGAGGGCTGTTCGGCACCCCAGTACGCCACGCACAACCTGCACTCGGGTGGCGTCGAGGTGTTCGTCAAAGAGGGCGCTCACGTCCAGTACTCGACGGTGCAGAACTGGTCGAAGAATACGTACAACCTGAACACCAAGCGCGCGATCGTCGAGAGCGACGGCCGGATGGAGTGGATCTCCGGGTCGATGGGCTCGAAGGCGACGATGCTGTACCCCTCCAGCGTCCTGCAGGGCCCCGGCGCGAGCGACAATCACATCACCATCGCCTTCGCGGGCGAGGGCCAGAACATCGACACCGGCGCGAAGGTCTATCACAACGCCCCCGACACGAAATCGACGATCGAGTCCAAATCGATCTCGAAAGACGGCGGGCGGACCAACTACCGTGGCCTGGTCCACATGGGCACGAACGCCGCGGGCGCGTCGACCAGCGTCGAGTGTGACGCGCTGATGTTCGACAACGAGTCGACCAGCGACACGATGCCGTACATGGAGATCCGCGAGAGCGACGTCGACGTCGCCCACGAGGCGACCGTCGGCAAGATCGGCGACGAGGACGTCTTCTACCTGCAGTCGCGCGGCCTCGACGACGACGACGCCAAGCAGATGATCGTCGCCGGGTTCATCGAGCCGATCACCGAGGAACTCCCGATCGAGTACGCCGTCGAACTGAATCGGCTGATCGAACTGGAGATGGAGGGGAGTCTCGGATGACCGCGAGCACTCATCAGTCGCCGTCGGTGACCGCGTCGACCGTCGAAGAGATCTCCGAGGGCCTGGGCGAACCCGACTGGCTCACCGAGATCCGCCTGGAGGCCTTCGAGGCCCACGACGAGTTGCCCCAGCCGGAGGTCATCCACACGCCCGGACGCCGATGGACGAACCTCGACGACGTCGATCCCGCCGCGCTGGCCGATCCCGACCAGAGCGCGAGCGCGAAAGATCGGATCGAGGCCGACGGCGCGGAGGTCCTGGCGTGGGCCGAGGCCGTCGACCAGCATCCCGAAGTCATCGAGGAGCACTTCGGATCGGTCGTCGACCCCCAGCGCGATTCGTTTACCGCGCTCTCGACGGCCCTGTTCAGCGCGGGCACGCTCGTCTACGTGCCATCGGGCCAGGCCGCCGAGGACGTGACGATCCGCACCTCGATGGGCGCGCGATCGCTGTTCAACTACACGCTCGTCGTCGCCGAGGAGTCCGCCTCGGTGACCGTCCTCGAACGTCAGTCCAGTGCGGCGACCGACGCGACGGATCGATACTACAGCGGCGTGGTCGAGGCGGTCGCGGGCGAGAACGCCTCGATCGAGTACGGCACGCTCCAGAATCTGGACAGCGACACGACCGCACTCGGCGTCAAGGCCGGCGAAGCCGACCGTCACGGCACGATCGACTGGTTCGAGGGCAACCTCGGCGGCGGCCTCGTCAAGGCCAGCGTCGAGACCACGCTCGCGGGCGACGGCTCCGAGACCCGCATCGTCGGGGCCTTCTTCGGGCACGACGACCAGCACGTCGACGTCGCCTCGCGTGTCGATCACGAGGCCGAACACACCACGGCCGACCTCGTCACGCGTGGCGTCCTCGACGATCGGGCGCGCTCGGTGTACGAGGGCGTCCAGAACGTCGGCCGCGAGGCCTGGGACACGAGTTCGTTCCAGCGTGAGAACACGCTCATGCTGAGCGACACCAGCGAGGCCGACGCCTCCCCGAAGCTGATCATCAACAACCACGACACCGAGGCCAGCCACTCCGCGACGGTCGGCCAGGTCGATTCGGAAGACCTGTTCTACATGACCTCGCGGTCGATCCCGGACCAGGCCGCTCGCGACATGCTCGTCGAGGGCTTTTTCGAGCCCGTGCTCGACGAGGTCACCCTCGACGAACTGCGTGAGGACATCCGCGCGTTGATCGCGGATCGCCTCGAAACCCGGTAGATCGCTTTTCTCCGTTCGTTCTCTCGACAACGCGGGGCCCGATAGTGTGGTGCGCACCGTCGAAAACCGATCATCGACGCTGCAGCGTCCTCAGGCCCATCGACGAGTGCAAAGACATATTCGAACCGATGACGACATCCAATACCAATGTCATCAGAGACGGAGCCAGGGAGAACACACTGGCGAACGGCGGAGACCCATGCGTAGCGGTGGACTCACCTCCCGACGACGGTTTCTGTCCGTCCTCGGGGCAGGCACACTCTCCATCGTCGGGGCCACCGGTCAGACGGCGAGTGCAGAGACTGAGCGATCAAACTGGGCCTACGACACCGGTGAGGGGTTCTGGGACAGTTCACCGACTGTCGTGAACGGAACGGTCTTCGCGGCCGGGACAGAGACGCTGTACGCGATCGATGCGAACGCGGGCACTGAACGATGGGTCCACGAGTTCGATCACCTCGGAACGTCTTCGCCAGCCGTCGTCGATGGAACGGTGTTCGTCGGGGACCAGAACGGCGTCGTCACGGCGCTCGACGCCGAGACCGGGGCCGAGCGGTGGGCGTTCGAGACCGACGATGTCGTCGACTCCTCTCCGACGGTCGTCGACGGAACGGTCTTCGTCGGGAGTTGGGACGACAGCGTCTACGCCATCGATGCCGAAACGGGCATCGAGCGCTGGTCGGTCGAGACCCACGAGGGGGTCGTGTCCTCACCGGTCGTGACAGGCGGCGTACTCTACGTGGGGAGTATGGACGGGCGACTCTACGCACTGGATGCAGCGACTGGGACCGAACAGTGGCGTTTCGAGACTGACGGACCGATCAATGCGTCACCGACAGTCGCATCCGGGACGGTGTTCGTCCCCAGTTTCGACAGGCACCTGTACGCCCTCGATGCGAAGACTGGCACTGAGCAGTGGTCAGTCGAACTGCATCCCCCCATAGACTGGGATTTTGGGGGCTACACCGGACGGCTCCGATCGTCACCGACAGTGGCCAATGGAACCGTCTACGTCGGGAGCTTCGGGAAGGCCCTGCACGCGCTCGACGCCGAGACAGGCGCCCTGGAGTGGCACTTCGAATCGGAGCATGTGTTTCAATCCTCACCGACGGTCGTCTCAGACACAGTGTTCGTCGGCAGCAACAGTGGAGGCGTCGTCGCACTCGATACGGCCGATGGGTCGACTCGCTGGGCGGACGAGAACGCCCCAAGTGTCAGCGCCTCACCGACGGTGGCCGATGGAACCGTCTTCGTTGTCGACTACGACGGAGTGATTCACGCGCTCGACGCTGACGTGATAGGCTCTGGCGAGGGATCACGCGCTCGACTCGGCACGCTCGGACACCACGGTAGCTGGCAGTATGCGGACCAAGAGATCGACATCCCCGGGGGCCTCCTCATGACGGCCCGACGATCCCTCCAGGATCCGGGAATTCCGGAACTCCTGGTCGGGGGCGGAATCGTCGGGTCCGCTGGTTTCCTGGCCCACAAGAAGTGGAATCGCAGTCGTCCTGGAGAGAACGGGTAGTCGAACGGTCAGCTATATGGTTTCGAACAGCGCGAGCACGTCCTGCAAGTCGACCGTGCCGTCACCCGAGAAATCGTAAAACTGCGCGTCGTCCTGGACCGCGTCGCTGTCCATCTGCTGGAACAGCGTGTTCACGTCGGGGAAGTTCACCGCCCCATCACCCGAGAGGTCCTCGTACAGGCCGTCACCGTCCGGATCGGTCGGCATCGGTCCGTCGATCGAATCGGGCGCCGCGACCCGGACCGTCGACCAGGGGTACGACGGTGGCTCGCTGTGGAATCGGTCGAGCGTCGCGTACAGATTAGTAGCGCCGGCAGCCTGGCCGGTGAGTTCGATCGCACCGACGAATGGATCGTCGGTTTCGAACGCCTGGATAAGAAACGGTTGCGGGTACGTGATAGTCACTGCCGATCCGTCGTCAGCGATCTCGACTGTCGCGGGCGGAAACGACTCGTCCGACTGATCGTAACCATCGAACATCCACTCTTCCTCGTCGAACACCATCGGTGCAGCGTCCGTGATCGACGCCGTACAGGGGTCGACGAGACTGGCCTCGACGACGACCTCCTCCGAATAGTGGAGATCCGGAGGCGAACCGACCAGCGTCCGACACTCCAGTGGAACGACGACCGATTCGCCCGGTGCGATGGCCGAGCCTGGAGTCTTCGCGTACACGTCCGTCCCCGGATCTGCGATGAGGCTGGTAATCTCCTGGTAGCCGGTGAGTGGACGCGACCGCTGTCCATCTGCGTCGATCGATCGAACCGTGATGAATCCGCCCTCTCTGATCGTGATGCGGTTCACTCCTGGCTGGACACGGTCGACGACGTCGCCGTCGACACGAACCTCGACCGAGTCGAACGACGGACACTCAGCGCCGTCGACGTCCCAGTACACGTCGATGGTGTTGCCCCACTCCACGAGGCCGAGATTCGAGATTCCGGGCGGTGGTCCGGAGGCCGCCTCCACCTCGATCGGTGTCCAGTTCGAGAACGCTTCGGACTCCGACTCCAGAGACACCGATACGTCGAGTGCCGACCCGCCCGCGTCGGCACCAACGAATTCGACCGACCCGATGCGGAGCGGATCGGTGAGTTCGATCGCCTCGTCGAGTTCGACCGTCGCCGTGAACGAGACGTCGTGTGATCGAGACTGCTGATAGCCCTCCTCGGGGGTCGTCGAGACCGACGCGGCGATATCGGTATCGAAGGTGTAGTCCGTAATCGAGACAGCACAGGGCGAGGAGAACTGCACGTCGATCGTGATCGGGCCTTCGAGCCAGATCGGGTGATCCTCCAGGCCCGGGTCGAGCACGATATCGGCCGCCGCCGTCTCTCCGACCTCGATCAGCGACGCATCGAGATCGAGGTGCGTCCTGACGATTCGAGCCTTGTCTCCGGGAACGGCTTCGATCGTGGCCGGCGACGACTCCCGGCCATCGTCCGTGACCGCGACGATCTCGTAGGTTTCCGATCTGCCGCTCTCCGGAGAGAAGTGTATTCGATCGACGCCGGCCGGGACGGTGCGTTCGACGCCACCGCCACTGACGCGGTAGTGATCGACGACACTGGAACACGGATCGACGCCGGACCAGGTGAGTGCGATGCCGAACCCAGTTGGCGGGCGGACGACATCCACGTCCCACGGCGCTGGCACCGACTCCTCGGCCGCTCCCGACAGCCCCGCTCCCAGGCCGACGACCGCACTCCCGCCGATCACCGCGAGGAAGCGCCGCCGTGAGTGCGATCCGTCCGGTCGGTCCCCGCTCACCTGTGGTCTACCGATCATATCGTAATTTTATATTGAGCGAGATGAAATAATTTTCCCCACACGCTGTCGTGGAATCTGTCCGACGCTGTCGACTCCGTCTGCGACCCGGTCGTCAGTCCCGGACGGTCGAATCCCGCGACAGACCGGGACGAGATTCGGATACGATCGAAACGAATCTCGGTCGGTACTCGCCTCCATACGGTCTGGCTGCGGAAATATTATGTTTTTTGAGGTCGAAATCAAACAAGACGTGAGGGGAATCCTAGAACCATGACACAGTTACCAGAAGACGACCGTCAGACCGTGACACGCCGAGGAGTGATCAAGGCCGCCGGCGCGGGCCTCGCGACGACAGGGCTCGCTATCACCGGGCCGATCGGCTCCGCGTCGGCGGGCGTGCCGACGCCGGCGCTCCACACCGAGGGCCGGTGGATCAAAGACCCGAGCGGGAACACAGTTCGTCCGCGCGGGTTCGCGACCGCGTCGGTCGATTACGTCGCTCGAAGCTGGTACTCGTACCCACTCGTGCCCTCCCAGGGCAGCGGGCTCTCCATTCTGGAGTGGGCGACCAGCGACCAGCACGGGTGGTATCCCAACCACGTCCGCCTGCCGGTGACCTCCGAGGTGTTCACCGCCGATCAGTTCTCACTCGACGGGATCATCCAGGACCACCTGCGACCGGCGGTCGACTACCTGAAAGTCCGCGGCCAGTACGCACTAATCGACTTCCACCTGATCCGGCCGTACAACGATCAGGGGTACGCTGACGACGATTCAGAGTACGAATATCGTGCGGGCGAACTGATGGAGCTGTTCTGGCCCGCCGTCGCAGAGGAGTTCGCTGACGACGACAACGTGATCTTCGAGCTGTTCAACGAGCCGACACTCCCCGCCGGATGGGGCACGGATGACGCGACGATCTGGGAGATGTGGAGGACAGCGGCCCAACCGTGGGTCGACACGGTCCAAGAACACGCTCCGGCACGCCCGCTCGTGATCGGGTCACCGTCCTGGACCTCCTACCCACACATGGCGGTCGACGACCCGTTCGACGGTGACAATCTGATCTACGCGGGCCACATCTACCCCGCGAACGGCGATCCCTACGAGGAGAATTCGGACGGCTCGGGCCCGTTCGACCAGACCTACGGCGCGCCCGCCGAGGACGTGCCCGTCTGGATCACCGAGTTCGGGTGGGACCCCAACGGTGGATCGGTCGATCAAGGGACGACCAGCGACTGGGGCGAACCGTTCCGCGAGTGGATCGAGAGCTACGAGAACGTTGGCTGGTCGGCGTGGTGTTTCGACGATACGTGGGCCCCGACCTTCTTCGAATCGTCGGGCCAGGGCCACAGCGGCGACTGGACGCTCAAAGACGGCAGCGACCAGCACGCGGGCTTCATCAAATCCTGGCTCGCGGACACCCGCGACGAGCAAAACCCCGAGCCAGCGGTCGCAGACGACCAGGCCCCGCCCGCGCCGACCGGGCTGAGCGTCGATCGCGTCTCGGAGATCTCCGCGACGGTCTCCTGGAATAGCGTCACCGACGAAGGCGAGGCCGGCCTGCTCAAATATCAGCTGTTCCTCGACGGCACGAGGACGACCGAGGTCGGGGCCGACACCACGACGGCGACCGTCGACGGCCTCGATCCCGCGTCGACCTACGAGGTGAGCGTGATCGCCGTCGACGCCGCGCGCAACGCCTCGCCCGAGGCGACGACCACCGTCGAGACGCTCGCGCGCGACGAGGGCCAGTCGGCGTTCGTCGATCAGACGGTGCCCTGCCGGATCCACCTCGAAACGTTCGACGAGGGCGGGCCCGGTGTCGCGTACTTCGACACCGACGCCGCCAACCAGGGCGGGTCGACGTATCGCGATGCCGGCGTCGACATCTCCGAGAGTGCGGACAACCGCTACATCGCGAATCTGAACGCCGGTGAGTGGATGGAGTACACCGTCTCGGTGCCCGAAGCCGGATCGTACCCCGTCCGGGTCAGCTTCGCCGGAACGGCCAGTCCCGCCGCGACGGTCCGCGTCGAAGGCGACGGCGAGTCGGTCAGCGGCAGCGGGTGGCAGACCGGCGGCTGGGAGTCGTGGGCCGACACCCGGATCGGCGACATCAGCCTCTCTTCGGGTGAGCACGTCATCCGGGTCGTGGTCGAGGAGTCGGGATCGAACCTCGACTGGGTCCAGATCGGGGACCCCGAATCGACGACCCCGCCCGAGCCACCCGAGACGACTCCCGAAGAGCCGGGTTGGCCGGCCGGGGCGTCCGATCCCGACGGTGATGGTCTGTACGAGGACCTCTCGGGTGACGGAACGGTGAACTTCCCCGACGTGAACACACTGTTCCAGAACACGGATACAGCGAACGTCCAGAACAACACACAGTTCTACGACTTCGACGGCGACGGGGGCGTCGACATGCAGGACGTGCTCGCGCTGTTCGAGATGGTGTGATCACAGATGACACGACACACAGATCACTCCGAGCCCCGATCGACGACCACCCGCCGCCGGTTCCTCGCCGCCGCGGGCGCGAGCGCCGTCGGCGGTCTCGTCGGACTGCCCGCGACCGCCGCGCCGGGCGGCGAGTTCGTCGGCACCGAGGGGACGTCGTTCACGCTCGGTGGCGACCCACTGTATCTGAATGGCTCGAACAACTTCTGGATCACCAACCGGTGTGCCGAGCGCCAGCGCGTCGACGACGTGTTTCAGCTGTACGAGGAGATGGGACTGAACCTCGTGCGGACCTGGACGTTCTGTGAAGGGCATACCGACTGTCACTGTATGCAGCCAGAGCCGGGCGTTCACGACGAATCGGCGCTCAAACACCTCGACTACATCGTCGCGCGAGCGCGCGAGCACGGCCTGCGACTCGTCCTCACCTTTGCAGACTTCTGGCCCCACAGCGGCGGGTTCGATCAGTACGTCGAGTGGGTGACCGGCAACAGCGGGAAGGGGTATCGTGCGGCCTTCTACGTCAACGAGGAGATCCGCGAACTCTACCGGAATCACGTCGAGACGATCCTGACGCGGACGAACTCGATCACCGGCGTCGAGTATCGCGAGGATCCGACCATCGCGATGTGGGAACTCGCGAACGAGCCACGTCTCGAACCCAAGTGGGCCGACCAACTCAGCATCGACGACCGCGTGGGCGCGTTCGAGGGATGGATGGACGACATGTCTGCGTACGTCAAAGACCTCGACCCGAATCACCTCATCTCCTCGGGCGTCGAGGGCTTTTTCACCCGACCGGACGGCGAGAACTTCCTGTACTCGGACTGGACTGCCCAGGACTTCGAGTCGGTCCACCAGATCGACGGCATCGACGTCTGCTCGTTCCACATGTATCCCCACCACTGGCCGGGGCTGGACCTCGAACCCAACGCGGGCGCCGAGACCGTCGCGACGGGCGTCGAGTGGATTCGAGATCACGTCCAGGCCGTCGAGGAGACGGTCGGCAAGCCGCTGTATCTCGGTGAGTTCAACGTCAACGCCGACTCCCAGTCGGTCTCGATGCGCCAGGATCGCCTGGAGGCGTGGTACGACGAACTCGACGCGGGCGACGCCGGGGCGGCGACCGCCTGGCAACTCGTCCTCGAATCGACATCGGATCACGACGGGTTCCAGATCTATCGTAACCAGTCCGGGCCGATTCTGGAAGCCTACGCCGATCGCGTCCGAGCCAAATCTGGTGACGGATCGACTCCAATCGCTGACCTCTCGGGACCCGAGGACCTCCTCGTCGGTGAATCCGGGGCCTTTGGGGCGTCGTATAGCTTCGACCCCGACGGCTCGATCAGCGACTACGACTGGTCGTTTGGCGACGGCACGAGCGGGTCGGAGTCCGCCCCCGTCCATCGGTACAGCGCGCCTGGAACGTACGACGTCGACCTGACGGTGAGCGACGAAACCGGCAACGAGGCGACCGACAGCACGAGCGTCACGGTCGAAGACGTCCCCGAAGACACGATGATCGTCGAAGGGGCCGGCAAGACGGTGAGTGACACCACGTTCGAGGCCCATCTCGCGACCGTCCCCGTCTCTGGTGATTTCACCCGCGAGGCCCACCTCGACTGGATGGACGCGACCGCTGGCGACGCCCAGGCTGGACTCATCGTCGTCGACGATCCGGCCGACTGGTCCTCACTCGGCGCGGTCACGCTCACCCCCGACGACGGGGCCGAACAGACCCGCGCCTACAGCGGGACAGTCTGGCGCGAACGCGCCGAAGACGACAGCACGCCACCGATGGATCTGCGTCTGGAGCGCGCTGGCGGCACGATCCACTGCTCGGTCTCGCCCGACGGCGAATCCTGGACCGAGATCGAATCCGGCGAGATCGATATGAGCGAAGACGCGTTCGTCGGCGTGTACGTCTCCTCGAACAGCCCCGAGACGCTGTGTACGGCCCGCTTCGACGACGTATCGTGGCTCGATGGCTTCGAGAGCCGGGATATGGGCGATGTCGCCGTCGCGGGCGCAGCGACGATGGGTGGTGGATCGGACCCCGAGGGCCCGACCTGGCCGATCAACGCGACCGATCCCGACGGCGATGGCGTCTACGAGGACCTCTCGGGCAACGGCGTCGTCGACTTCCCGGACGTGAATCGACTGTTCCAGAACACGGACACGGCGGACGTCCAGGACAACGCTGACTTCTACGACGTCGACGGCGACGGGGACGTCGACATGCAGGACGTACTCGCGCTGTTCGAGATGGTCTGACCGCGAGGACAGGCGACCGCTCGGGCCGGTCGCCCGCCGGACCGAGGATTTATTCGAGTGCTCCGGCCAGAGCGTGTATGGTGACCGTGCTCTCCGGTGGGACCGGGTCCCCGAAACTCCTCGCCGGGGCAAATAGCGTCTTCGATCCCGACGCGACGACCGTCGTCGCGAACACCGGTGACGACGTCGCGCTCGGCGGACTGTTGGTCTGTCCGGACGTCGATACCGTGCTCTTTCTCGGTGGTGACGAACTCGACCGGGAGACCTGGTGGGGGATCGCCGGCGATTCGACCGCCACGCACGACGAACTCCAGCGGCTCGCGAGTGCGGCCGGTCTCGACACCGGGCCGACCTATCTCCCCCCGGAGGCCCAGACCGATGGCCCCCGCTGGGCACGCTGGCGACGGTTCGCGGGCTACGGCGAGTTCATGCTGATCGGTGATCGCGACCGGGCGATCCACCTGACTCGGACGGGCCTGCTCCGCGAAGGCCGATCGCTCACCGCCGCCATCGATCGACTGACCGACGCGCTCGACGTGCCCTGGACCGTCCTGCCGATGAGCGACGATCCCGTGGCGACGATCGTCGAGACACCCGACGGGCCGATGCACTTCCAGTCCTTCTGGGTGGCCCACGACGCCGAGCCCACGATCGAGGACGTGCAGTTCCGGGGCACGGACGACGCCCGAGCCACCGACAGCGTCCTCGACGCGCTCGACGACCCCGTCGTCGTCGGCCCGTCGAATCCGGTGACGAGTATCGGCCCGATGCTCGCTGTCGATGGAATCAGCGAGGCGCTGGAGGAGACTCCCGTCGTCGCCGTCTCGCCGTTCATCGACGACGAGGTGTTCTCGGGGCCCGCCGCCGAACTGATGGAGGCGGTCGGATACGAGCCCTCGACGGCGGGCGTCGCGGAGGCGTATCCCTTTGCCGACGCGTTCGTCCTCGACGGTCGGGACGGAACCGACCTCGATCGGCCCGTGGTCCGCACCGACACCGCGATGGAGACAGACGGCGACGCCGCCCGGGTCGCCCGAGCGTGCCAGGAGGCGCTGGAGGCGATCGACCGATGAGGAGGTGCCGATGAGCCCCGACTCCCGGGCCGAACCGAGCGCTACCGAGCGGACGCCCGCCCAGGCCGCGATGCTCGCGCTCCTCCTGGAAGTCGCGGCGACGCCGACGCCGGGTAACGTCGACCGCGCGCACGATCACAGCGATCTGCGCTTCGAGCACTTTCTCGCCGGCGCGGTCGGTGCGCTCGACGGCCTCTCGATGGCGGCCCGCCCCGACGTGGGCCTCGGACGCGCGTTCGAGCGGGCCGTGGCGGGCATGGCCACCCAACGCGGCGGCAACACCCAGTTCGGTGGGCTCCTCGTGCTCGTCCCGCTGGTGCGGGCCCAGGCCCACGGCGCATTGACCCGCGACGGGGCGCGCGCCGTCGTCGATCGGACGACCGTCGCGGACAGCGTCGCCTTTTTCGAGGCGTTCGATCACGTCGACGTCGCGGTCGACGAGCCACCGCCTGCGCTCGCAGACTGTGACGTGCGGGACGCCGACGCGGCCATTCAAGCGGTTCGAGAACGGGAGATCGACCTCGGGGCGTTGCTCGTCGCGGACGCCGCACGCAACGCGATCGGCCGGGAGTACGCCGACGGGTTCGAGCGCACGTTCGCGATCGCACGGCGACTCCGCGCGGGCGAGGGCCCAGTCCTCGATCGGGCGGCGGCAGTCTGGCTCGACACGCTCGCGGACCAGCCAGACACGCTGATCGCGATCCAGCACGACGCCGAGACGGCACAGTGGGCGAGCGAGCGCGCACAGGCCGTCCGCGAGGGGAAAGCGAGTCTCGACGCAATCACCGCGAGCTTTCAGGAGCGATCGATCAACCCCGGGACGACCGCCGACCTGCTCGCCGGTGGCCTGTTCGTCGCGCTCCAGCGGGGGCTCACGGTATGAGCGCCTGGCCACTCGATCTCCGGGGCGTGACCGAGACGGTCGTGACGACGCCCGCGGGCGACGGCACACACCGCGTCGCCGCGATGGGGATCCACGCCGGCGATCCGGTGTGGGCGCGGACCTACGGCGGAAGCCAGACACACGCAAACCTTCGCGCCTGCGGAGAGTGCGTCGTCCACTTCACGCGCGACCCCGCGCTCGTCGTCGAGGCCGCACTGGGCGAGCAGTGGGTCGCGGACCCACACCTCGGCGCGCCCGCCCGGGTCGAGATCGAGGCTCGGGAGATCGATCGCGGCGAGGCAGGCGAGACGCCGTGGACCGAGTGGGCGCTCGACCCCGTCGACGCCACGGTCGAGCGGCGGACGGTGCCCCGGATCGAACGCGCGGTCGGCGCGGTCGTCGAAGCGGCCGTCGCGGCCTCGCGTCTGGGCGTCCCCGACACCGATCGGGATCGACTGCTCGAACGGATCACGGACGCCGAGTCGGTCGTCGACTCCTGTGGCGATCAACGCGCGCGGGCGGCGATGCGACGGCTGCACCAGTTGCGTGCGGACCCCGCGGCAGAGTGACCGGACGAGTCGAATCGCTTATGACGGCGAGTCGGCAATCGACCGTATGGCCATCAAACCCGCCTACGTCAAGAAGACCGCAACGCTGCTGATGGAAACGTATCCCGACGCCTTCGGGACGGACTTCGAGCGCAACAAAGACCTCGTCGAGGCCGTCACCAACATCGAGTCCAAAGGCGTCCGCAACCGCATCGCGGGCTACGTCACCCACAAGCGCGCGGGCCCGACCGCCGAGTAGGGACAACGCTTTTTATCGGTCCGCGATCAGACGGCCCATGGACTGGCCGCACGACCCGGACGGCGACGAGGGCAGCGAAGGCCGACGCAAGTACGGCCACGCGGTGCTCGTCAAGACCGTCGACGAAGACGAATTTCCGCTCGCGATCCCGGCGTATCTCGACGAGTACGGTGACTACCCCGTCCGGATCGACGCGGATCGCGTCGTCAGCGTCGCAGAGATTTTCGAGGGTGTCGACGCCACAGAGATCGACGACATCCAGTCGTATCACCAGATCGTCGGTGACGCGATGCGCGCGAACGGGCAGTGGGGCCTCGATCGCGACGCTGCATAGCGTGACGCACGTTGGGTCACGAATCGATAGCGCGACTTCGCATAACGTGACGAGTCGTCCCGTCGCGGGTCGTCCCGTCGCGGATCGTTCCGTCACGGGCCGTCGCGTCACGATTTCGTGATCGATCTCGGAACGAAGGAGAGTTATTCGACCGGTGCCGATCCGCGAACGTGCCGAACACGCAGGTCACTCTCGTCCAGATCGACAACTACGGTCCCTGGACGGTCACGCCGGAGCCCAGACGCGAGGTCGACCTCCAGACGCTGCAGTCACGGCTGTACGCCGACCTCTCCCAGCAGTTCGGATCGCGCGGCGGCTACGTCTTTTTCACCAGATTCGACAACATGATCGCCGTCACGAACGGCATCGACGAATCGGTCCACCGGCAGGTCCAGACCTCGATCCGCAATCGCTACCCCGTGACGACGAGTTTCGGGATCGGTGTCGACCCCTCTCCCGCGGTCGCACTCGAAGCGGCGACCGAAGCGATCCAGGACGCGGGGAGTGCCCAGGACGCCGAGCGGCGCGAGGTGCTGTCCGGCTCGATACTCGACGAGTCCGCGGACGACGACCTCACGATCGCACACTTCGACGTCAACGACGCGACCGAGCGGTTGACCGATCGCCTCGACGCGTTCGCGACGTTCGCCCACATCGAACGCGGCTACGCCGAACTGATGGCGCACTTCTACGAGGCCCACGAGGGCCTGGCCTTTTTCGTCGGCGGTGACAACGTCATCGCGGTCTGCCCCGACCTGGATCGAGCAGCGTTCGAGGAGACGATCGCCCACGTCGACGAGGCGGCGGGCGTCGATCTCAAGGTCGGCGTCGGTGGCGGCGCGACCGCCGAGTCGGCGGGCATGGCCGCCAAACACGCCCTCGAACGCTGTCGCGAGAACGGCCACGACGTCGATATCGACGACTCGGCTCAGTAGCCTTCGCCGTGCTCGATCGGGCCCGAAAACGTCGAGTAGAGCACCCAGAAGTAACTGAGTACGAACGGCATCAGAACAAGCGTCATGAGCGTCATGAGGTTCAAGGGGAGTGGCTGGACGATCGCCGTCTCGACCGTGAGGCCGACAGCGGGATCGATCGTCGGATAGAGGAGGAGTGCGACGATCGCCACCAGCGCGTACACCATCCCGGCGGTGCTCACCCAGGCGGCCTGGAAGCGATCCGCTCGGATCGCCCACGCGTACACCCCGGCGGCGACGAGGGTCGCGACGACGAGGGCGATCACCGGCACCGAGAGGATGGCCCCACGCATGTCCGGCCGAAGCGCGACCAGGTAGCCAATCGCCAGCACGATCGCCCCGAGATAGCCCGCGAGGGCGGTGAGGCCCCTTCGTTCGAGCGAGGTCTGGAGATGCCCGGGTTCCGAGCGCGTCCCGATAAAGGCTGCCGCGTCGACGACACACAGCGCGACGAGCGCGAGGCCCACGACGACGCCGGGGACGGTCACGAGTTGCTCGGCGCCGACGAGCCAGTTGCCCGCGAACATCCCCAAAAAGAACGGCGAGAGGACGCTCCCGACGACGAATGATCGGCCCCACCAGCGCCGCCAGGTCGGATCCGCGCGCTGTTCGTACATCTCCGGGGCGATCCCGCGCAGGATGAGCGCCCCGAGAATCGCGAACATCAGCAGGTAGTGCCGGCCGAACAGGTTGGCGTACAGCGGCGGGAACGCCGCGAACATCGCCCCGCCGAAGACGATGAGCCACACCTCGTTGCCGTCCCAGAAGGGCCCGACGATCGCGAGCAGCGTCTCCCGCTCGTGGTCGTCTTCGGCCCGGGCGAACAGGACGCCCGCCCCGAAGTCGAACCCATCGAGGAAGATGAAGGTTCCCAACAGGGCAAAGAGCAGCACGAACCAGAGTCCGGTCAACGGCAGGCCAAAGAGTGGCCCGCTCGTGAGCGTCTCAAGCATCGCTGGTCACCTCCTCGGCCATGCCGACATCGGCGGCCGACGGCGGTCCGTTGCGGATCATCCACCGAACGACGGTGACGTAGACGACGAGCAAGGCGCTGTACCCCAGGACGAACCCCGCGAGCGTCAGCGTCGCCTCGCCGCCGGTCAGCGAGGTCGTCACCCCCTCGGCGGTCCGAAGCGATCCGGAGGGTCCGTCGAACAGCCAGGGCTGGCGGCCCACCTCGGTGACGATCCACCCGAGTTCCGTCGCGAACAGACCGCCGCCGGCCGACAGCACGAGTGCGTACAACAACCGTCGGTCGGTCGTCAGGCGGCCCTGTGACCACCGATAGCCCGCCCAGAGGCCGAGGGCGATGAACCAGAAGCCCAGCGCGATCATCAAGCGGAACGACCAGAACACGTACGCGACGGGCGGCATGCCCTCGAACTCGTTCAACCCCTGTATCTCCGCGGTCGGATCACCCCCGCTCGCGAGGAAGGAGGCCCCGCCGGGGATTCCGATGATGAACAGATCAGTCGTGCGCGGATCGGTAAAGCCCTCCAGATCCGTCGGGACGGCAACGAGCGCCTCGACGACCCCCGAGTCGGTCTCGTAGATGGCCTCCATCGCGGCGAACTTCTGCGGTTGAGTCTCGTGGACGTGCCGGGCATAGGCGTCGCCCTGGATCGCCTGCAGCGGCGCGGTGATCAGGAGTGCGACGACACCGACCTTGAGCGCGAGCGTCCAGAACTCCGGATCGCGGTCGCGAAGCACGTGATAAGCCGCGAGGCCGGCGAGGAGGAGCGCGACGGAGATGACCGCTGCGGTCTGCATGTGGACGAACATCCAGACGAACCGCGGGTTGGCGTACGCCGCGATCGGATCGGTGAGGTGGACGACCTCCATCCCACCCTCCTCGACCATCTCGTAGCCCCGTGGCGTCTGCATCCAGGAGTTCGCGATCAGGATCCAGACCGCCGACAGCCAGGATCCGAGCGCGACGAGCACGGCCGAGAGCATGTAGAGTCGATCGGAGACGCGCTCGCGCCCGAACACGAACACGCCGAGGAACGTCGATTCGAGGAAAAACGCCATCATCCCCTCGGTGGCGAGCGGCCCACCGAACAGTTCACCGACCGCCGTCGAGAACGTCGCGAAGTTCGTCCCGAACTCGAATTCGAGGACGATCCCCGTGACCGTTCCACAGACGAACGTGATCGCGAAGATCTTCGTCCAGAACCGCTGGTGACGGGTGTAGATCGGGTCGTCTGACCGGATCGACTTCCACGTGAAATACACCAGAAACGGTGCGAGGCCCATGCTGATCGCCGGAAACAGGATGTGGACGGCCGTCGTCAGCGCGAACTGCAGACGGCTCGCCAGGACAGGATCGATCATGTGTGGCTGTGAAATGAACTCATGACGGTTTCCAGTGAAGCAGCCTCAAATACCAGTGCCATCGTTCTCGGTCACCGGGAAGAGACTGGGCGGTTTAATTTGCGCGCACGGAGCGGAGAAACTGACTTTCCGGAGCCCGTTGGGCCGTGTCGAGGACTATATCTCTTTATCAACAGCAGGACGCTTTGGTTAGCGATCACCTCACTGGCGGACCCACCAGAGCGCGCCACCGCCGCCCCCGAGACCGATCAGTCCCAGCCCGGCTGCAATCGGGAGGGCATCGATACCACTCCCTTCCGTGTCCTGTTGTCGTGGTTCTGCTGTCTCGGTCGGTTCGACAGCTGGTGATGGTGTGTCTCTGGCTGGTTCGGTCAACGCATACACCAATCCATCGAAACTCCCGATGTAGACGGTCCCGTCCGCCACCGACGGTGACTGGGGCACCCAATCGCCGGTTTCGTACTGCCACTGTACTGTTCCGTCTGTCGCGTCCAGTGCGTACACACTGTCGTCATCACTCCCGACGTAGACGGTGCCGTCTGCGACCGCCGGTGAAGAATGTATCTCGTCGTCCGTTCGGTACTCCCATCGTTTGGTGCCGTCGTCCGCATCCAGGGCGTAGACAGTGTTGTCCCAACTCCCAATGTAGACGGTGGTATCTGCGATCGCTGGTGACGAATTTATGACACCATTCGTTGTCTGACCCCACTCGACGCTGCCGTCTTCGGCGTCCAACGCGTACACGATCCCCTCGAAATTTCCGACGTACACGGTGTCATTCGCCACTGCCGGTGACGACGACACGCCACCAGTGGTTTCGTACCGCCACTGGACAGTGCCATCCCCGGCGTCTATTGCGTAGATACTGTCGTCCCAACTCCCCACGTAAACCGTCCCATCGACGATTGCCGGTGATGAATGCACCTCGTCACCCGTTTCGTAACGCCACCGTTCGGTCCCATCGTCCGCATCGACCGCGTACACATGATTATCGAGACTCCCGACGTACACGGTCCCGTCCGCGACCACTGGCGAGCAGTTCAGTTCACCATCAGTTTCGAAGCGCCACTGAATGGTGCCATCGTCTACGTCCAGTGCGTACAAACGATTGTCCCAACTCCCGATATAGACCGTTCCATCGTCCACTGCCGGTGACGAATGCACCTCGTCACCGGTCTCGAACTGCCACTGGACGGTGCCATCGCCCGCATCAATGGCAGACACACGACTGTTGGTGCTCCCGAGGTAGACGGTCCCATCCACGGCTGCCGGAGACGAATCGTTAGGGGCGCCAGTTTCGTACTGCCAGCGTTCGGTCCCATTAGCAGCATCGATCGCGTACACACTGTTCTGAGTTCCGACATAGACGGTGCTATCTCTCACCGATGGTGAAATAGTCCCGTCCGCGACTGCCGATTGGCTTCTCTCCCATCCCCCAGTCTCAAAGCGCCACTTGACGGCCCCATGGGTTCGGTCAAGTGCGTACACGTTGCCGTCGTAACTTCCGACGTGGACGGTCCCATCCGCTATCACTGGTGATGAGTTCACCCAGTCGTCAGTTTCGAAGCGCCACTCGACGGCCCCGTCTCTCGCGTCCAGTGCGTACACATTGTTGTCGAAGCTCCCGACGAACACAGTCCCATCCGCCACCGCCGGCGATGAGTTGACCCTGTCACCGGTATCGAAACGCCACTCTTCGGAGCCTCCACTCGCGTCCACCGCGTAGACGGTGTTGTCGAAACTCCCGACGTACACGGTCCCGTCCGCGATCGCCGGCGACCCCATCACGGTATCCTCAGTTTCGAACTGCCACTCGACAGTGCCATCTCCGGCGTCCAGTGCGTACACGTTGTTGTCGATGCCCCCGACATAGACGGTTCCATCCGCCACTGCTGGTGTACAATGGACCTCTGCCCCGGTTTCGTATTGCCACAGTTCGGTCCCCTCGACCGCGTCCAGTGCGTACACACTGGCGTCGCCACTCCCGACGTAGACCGTGCCATCAGACACAACGGGTGAAAAATACATCCGAGCGTTGGTTTCAAACCGCCACTGAACGGCCCCACTGGCCGGATCCACCGCACAGACAGTCCCATCGGCCGTCCCGACGTAGAGGGTACCGTTAGCCAGGACTGGTGTGGTTTTGACGGGCGAACTCAAGCGGGTGCGCCACCGGACTGACCGATCGGCCTCCGAAAGGGCGACGACACCCCGAACAGTGCCGAGATACACAGTGTCGCCGTCGGCCGTGGGCGACGATTCCAGTCCGGAAACATCCGGGAAGTGCCATTCAGGGGAGACGCCTGTAACCGGACCAGTCGTGTCCGCTGCGTGCCCCGTATTGGCGTCGTCGTATCCGAACTGGTGCCAGTCGTCGGTGCTCCGGTGAGCCGTGACTGTGTGGGTCCCTGCAGTCAGGACGCTCCCCCCGAGTATCGTCGCCCCACTCGCTCGTAAAATCTGTCGACGGGTTGGCGATTGCTGCATACGTGCAACTTGTTGCCGGTCCACTTCGGGGCTCCGCATTTCGACTGTCGAACCACGGCGTCGCACGTGCGGGTCTTCGAACGGTCCTCGGTCACTCCGATCACGATGGCGGGGTCCGAACAATGAAGCCCGACGCGACCGAGACGCCAGTCGATGGCCGACATTCAGGAAAAGACAGACACGATGGCCGACAGGCCGTCGGGTGCAACGATCGACTGGCCGTGGGCCCGCGAGCACGCACTGGCGGTGACGGGTCTGCTGACACTCATCGCGTACCTGCTCGTCGGGCTGACCTTCGCCGGCGTGCTCCCGTGGCCGTCGATCGGCCGAGAGACCTCGGAGTTGCTCGCGCGTGTTGTCACGGTGCTCAACGGGATCTCGCTGACCTTCCTGCTCGCGGGCGTCTATTACATCCACAACGACCGGGTCGCCCGTCACCGCACAGCGATGCTCGCGAGCGTCGCGACGATCGCACTGTTTCTGGTCGTCTACCTCCAGAAAGTCGGCGGTGGCGGGACGATGACCTTCGACGGGCCAGCGATGGTCGGGCTGGTCTACTTCCCGATGCTCGCGATCCACCTGCTTCTCTCGGCGCTGGCGGTTCCGCTGGTCTCGTATGCGCTCGTCGTCGGTCTCGTCACACCGATCGACCGTCTCCCCGAGACCGCTCACCCGCGGATCGGCAGGTGGGCCGCTGGCACGTGGACGTTGAGTCTCGTCCTCGGGATCGTCACGCACCTGCTGTTGACTTTCTATGGGTGGGAGTACGTCGTCGGGCCGTACTAGGCCGAGCGGCGGGGAAATCGGCGGAGCGGTGGAAAAAAGCGATTCGAGCTACTCCAGACCGGTTTCGGTGTCGTCCGGGGCCTCCTCGCCGTACCGACCGGAACCGATGTCGTACTCGCTGAAGAGGTACGCCGCGCCGAGACCGAACAGTCCGACGCCAGCGATCGCGAGGAGGGGCAGTCCGCCGCCGCCCGACTCCGGGACGTAGGGATAGGACAGCGAGAGATTCTCCGTGATCGCCTCGGCAGGCGGCCAGATCCCCGATCCCACGTCGTCTGGCGGATCGCTCTCCGTCGCGGGTCCGCCGGGTTCCTCACAGACGATGCGCCCGACCATCCCGAGGCCCTTGTGCGGGATGCAGTAGTAGTCGTACGTGCCTGGCTCCTCGAAGGTGTAGTCGTAACTCGCGCCCGACTCCTCGAAGACGGTGCTGTCCCACGAGTCGGCCGCCTCGGGGATGCGCCGCGTGCTGGCGCCCTGGTTGTCCTCGGTGTAGGCCGTCGCGGAGTGACTCCCGCTCTCGTTGACCCACCGGACGGTGTCGCCCGGTTCGACGTACAGGCCGACCGGGTCGAAATAGAAGTCCGTCCCGTCGGTGTACATCCCGATCACGTACGGGTCGTCGGCGGTCCCGCTGCCTGCCCGTGGATCGTCTGCGTCCTGGGCGGCACCCACTCCCGCGCCCACTGTGGCCGCCGATCCGACGGTCGCGAGGAAGGCTCGACGTCTCATACGTCGATCGACGGGATCGAGGGTCCTGACTCTGGGGGTAGCCAGTCCGGATCGCCGCGGGCGGGTCCTTTATAATCCACCGCCGTCAGATAGTCGCACGTACATGTGCCGGGCCCGCGACCACGTCGGAGGGGATGGTAATGAGACGTGAGACGGTGGTGATCGCCCTGTTGATCGGGGCCGTACTCCTGCCGATGTGGGCGCTCACGATCGAGACCGGCCACAACAGCTTCGAGGAGATCGCCGTCCAGCCAGCCGAGAACAGTTCGCTCGCGCCGACTGCTGGCTTCCTGCCGACACCGACGGAAGTGTCCGTGTACGTTTCGGGCGTGTTGAGTTGGCTCGGCGTGTTCGCGATCTTCGGCTTCCTGGCGTTTCAGGTCAGATTCGTCGACCGCATCGGGCGCGCGGGCGAGCCACAGCACGGGTCGGCCGACGACCTGCCGGGCGTGCCATCGTTCGTCGAGAGCGAGTTCCGCGAGATCGTCGCGTACTGGCCGGCGCGGGCCGACCTCGCGGGCGTCGCGCTCGTCGGTCTGTTCGCGTTTTTGACCGTCCTCTTTGCGACGCTGTTCGCCGTCGAGACGCTCGGCGCGGCACGCCTGCAGTTCCTCGGCCTCTACGCTGCACTGGGCAGTTTCTCGCTGGCCGAACTCGTCGTCTGCTATACGACCTACTTCCTGCCCTCGATCACCGTCGCAGAACAGAGAGATCACTCATGAGCGATCCGGAGTCAGAGACAGACACAGTCGCATCGACCGCCGAGGGCGAGCAGAGCCGGGAGGAACTGCTCCGGACGACCCGGCGCAACGCCGCGACGCTGTTCGCGGGTATCGCCGGGACCGCCGCGATCGGCAGTTTCGCCGTCACGGGCCTGGTCGGCCTCGATCGGGCCGCCCTCGAGGGCGGCCCCGACCGCCTGTACGCCGAGGGCGTCCGCCTGGTCGACGAGGCAGGCGAGACGCTCGGCGTCGACGCCATCCCCGAGGGCAGCGGCGAGACGATGACCGTCTTCCCCGAGGCCGAAGGCGGTGGCCCGATCCGCACGCAGGAGGCGACGACGGTGCTCGTCCGGTTCACGGACGGCGACTACGAGGACCCGACGACAGTGTCCGGGACGGTCGCCGGCTACGCCGCGTACTCGCGAGTCTGTACGCACGCGGGCTGTATCGTCTCCCAGCGCAGCGGCCCCGACGGCCAGTACTTCCTGTGTCCGTGCCACCAGAGCGAGTTCGACCCGCTCGAAGGCGCGAGCGTCGCGGGTGGCCCGGCGACCAAACCGTTGCCACAGCTCCCGATCGGGCTGACCGAAGACGACGAACTCATCGTGGCGACGGGTGAGTTCGACGATACGATCGGGCCAGGGTGATACCATGCAGGGTCCACCCATTCCGTCGCTCGACGATCTGCCCCACATCCAGCGGAACGTGTACGACTGGGCCGACGACCGCCTCGACCTGGAGGACTCGCTGTTCGGCAAGGCGTTCCCCGAGGACAAGTACGGCTCTTTCCTGCTGGGTGAGATGGCACTGTTCAGCTTTCTCATCCTGATCGGGACGGGCGTCTTCCTGGGCTTTCTCTACCGGCCGGGGTCGGAACTGGTCGTCTACGAGGGCGCGGCGGCGCAGTTCGCGGGCCAGGAAGTGCCCGTCGCGTTCGCGAGCGTGCTCAGAATTAGCTACGACGTGCCCGCGGGGATGTTCATCCGGATGGTCCACCACTGGGCCGCCTACGTGTTCATCGCCGCGATCGGGCTCCACATGTTCCGGGTGTTTTTCACCGGAGCCTATCGGAACCCACGCGAACTCAACTGGGTGATCGGCGCGACCCTGCTCTTTCTCGTGCTCGGTGAGGGGTACATGGGGTACGCGCTGCCGTTCGACAACTACGGCGCGACCGCGACCGCGATCGGGTTCGAAATCGCCGGGTCGATCCCCGTGCTCGGCGAGTTCGTCCGCGGCCTCGTCTTCGGTGGTGGCTGGCCGGACAACGCCGGCACGATCTTGCCCCGACTGTACTTCTATCACGTCGTCGCGCTCCCGCTGGTCATCGGCGGGTTGCTCGCGGCCCACATGGGCTTGCTCGTCCGGCAGAAACACACCGAACAGCAGTCCGCGCGCGACCCCGACGAACTCGCGGGCGTCGACGGTGACGACGACTCCCGCGTCGTGGGCATGCCACTCCTGCCCAACCAGGCGGCGATCACGATCGTGGCCTTCCTCGGTGTGTTCGGCGTCATCGCGCTGCTCGCCGGCTTCTTCCCGGTCCAGCGGTTGCCGCTGTGGGGGCCCAGCGATCCGACGACGACGCCGCCGGGCGTCGCGCCCGACTGGTTTATCACCTGGGTGTTCGGTCTGCTCAAACTCGTCGGGCCGATTCCCTATTCGGAGTTCGTCGGCGGCGTCGTGATCCCGGGCCTGATCTCGAACGTCCTCGTCATGTGGCCCTTTATCGACTGGTCGGACGACGAGGCGCACTTCACGGCCGATCCGATCCAGCGCCCCGCGCCGACGGCAATCGGCGTCGCGGGCATCACGTTCATCATCATGCTCTCGATCGCCGCCCAGAACGGAGCGGTCGCGAGTGTCGTCGGCATGGAGACCGGGGCCGTGATGTGGCCGCTGCGCATCCTCGTCGCCGTCGTGCCCGCGCTCTGGGGGTTGATCACCTACGCCGTGCTCAAGCGCGGTGTGCGTCGGCGTGCGGCCGCCGAGGCGGAGTAGCGTGGACCGACCGACGCTGCCCGCGCGCCGCTATCTCTGGGTCGATCGAGTGACCAAAATGCTCGCGCTCGCCTTGCTCTCGATGGCGCTCGTCCCGGAGTTTTGGCCCGAGATTTCGTGGCTGCTCGGACTGGCGGGCGTCGCGGTCGGCGTCGTGACGGTCGTGATCCGGCCCGCCGAGGACGAGCCTTCAGAAACGTCGACCACAACGCAGTGACCGAGACGCACTATTCGACGTAGACGGTCGCGACCATGCCCGCCGCGAGGTGCGGGATGCAGTAGTAGTGATACCAGCCCGGAACCTCGAAGGTGTGGACGAACTGCTCGCCGGGCGAGATTGCGCCGCCACCCCCGAGTTCCTCGACGAACGACCTGACGGCGTTCACCTCGTCGTCGAACCCACCCGAGGCGAAGAAGGCGGCTCCAGTGGGAAGTCGGTACGGGGCCGAATCGGCCGCTCCGGCACCCGACGGCTCCGAATCGTGAGCGTGATCGTGATCTTCGTGGCTGTCGGTCGTTGTCGTCGGTTCCGCGTCGTGAGAATGATCGTGATCGTCGTGACTCTCTGTCGTTGTCGTGGGCTCCCCGTGGTGTTCGTCGCCCGAGTGGCCCCCCGACCCGTGGGTGTGCTCGATGTCGAGCATCTCCTCGACGGTGCTGTGGGCGGGCGTCGCCGCCGTGACGGTGTGGTTGCGCGATCCAGTGTTCTCCCAGACGACCGGGTCGCCGACGGTCGCGCGGTGGGTAGGCACGCCACGGGGGACCCAGTCGGGCGCGTGATCGGGCACCGCGATCGACTCCCGGGGAACGAACGCGTTCGAGGTCATCCCCACGTCGAACGCGTCCTCAGCAATGACGCCGAGACACCCGCTCAGACCAGCCAGCGAGGCCGCGCCCGCCGCGAGAAAACCACGTCTGTCCATGCCCGGTGTAGCGCCGAGCGCACCTAATACGGTTCGGTCGCGGGGCACGCGTCGGGGATGCGAGGAGTTTTGCATCGCCTCGCCAACGTTCGACCATGGCGGAGTGGACGGACCGAATCACGGGGGTCGGGCGTGCGATCGACCACTGGTGTCGCCGGCACGCGCTCGCGATCGGAGCGGGAACGTTGCTGTCGACGGCCGCACTGCTCGCGCTGGGCTGGTACACCGCCGCGATCGGCGCGGGCGCGACCTGTAACGCGACTTATCCCGGCTGTGCCGGACAGCTCTCACCGATCGGGCTCTCGGTCCCGCAGTTCGTCGAGTGGCTCCACCGGTTCGTCGCGATGTTCGTCGGGTACGCCATCCTCGGGAACGCCATCGTCCAGTGGCGAGCCCACACGGGCACGCGCATCTCGCGCAGCGCGGGGCTCGCCGCCCTCTTGCTCCCGCTGCAGGTCGTCTTCGGCGCGGCGACGGTCACGATCGCCGGCCTGTTGCCCGGCGGGTACGCCCCTCCGACACAGATTCTCCACCTCGCGGCAGCACTCGGTATCTTCGTGAGTCTCGTCGCCTCGATCGTCTGGCTCGACATCGCGCGCGGCGCGGGTCCGACCGCCCGGCGGCTGACCTACGCCGCGGCGGGTGGGATCTCGCTCGCGGCGCTGCAACTCGCGGTCGCGCGCGGCGGTGCGCTGACCTTCCGCCCGCTGGTCCAGACGACCCACCACCTGGTCGCGATCGGTCAACTCGCGGCGTTTCTCACGCTCGCGATCTGGGCCCGCGAGATCGGTCGGCGTCGGCTCACGGCGCTCGCCGGCGGCGGGGCCGTCCTGAGCGTCGCGACGATCGCTCTCGTCGTCGGCGTCGTCCCGATCACGCGCCCGATCGAACTGCTCGCGATGGGGCTGATCGCTATCCAGGGCGCGCTGTTCGTGACGATGGCGTATTCGGGTGGGGACGGCCCAGTCGAGACCCCGGCTCAGACGATCGAGATCGAATAGCGCGCGGTCGAGAAGACGACCCAGTCAGTCTCGCGCCGAATTGGCCACGACGACGAGACTCGACGCCGCCATCGCGACAGCGGCGATCAGCGGGTTGATCAGGCCCGCGACGGCCGCCGGCAGCGTCACGGCGTTGTAGCTCAGCGCCCACCCGATGTTCGAGCGCACGCGCGAGCGGACGGTCCGCGCGTGGACGAACAGGCGTGCGACAGCATCGAGGCCACCCTCCAACACGGTCGCGTCCGCGGCCTCCGAAGCGAGTTCCGTGCCAGACGCGAACGCGACGCCCAGATCGGCGGCTGCGAGCGCGGGCGCGTCGTTGGTCCCGTCACCGACGACCGCGACCGAGCCATGTGCCGAGCGCAACCGGCGGACCGTCTCGGCTTTGGCCTCGGGGAGCACACCGGTGAACACGTCGTCGACGGCCGGGTGACTCGCGAACGGCTCGATCGAGCCCTGGTCGTCGCCGGTGAGCACGACGATCCGACGCTCGACATCGAGCGCGTCGAGCGCGTCCGCCCAGCCCTCACGCGGGCGATCACCGACCGCGATCAGGCCCTCCACGCGGCCGTCGATGCCGACCGCGGTGACGACGAGGCCGTCAGCGCGGGCGCGATCGATCGCCGCGGCCCAGCGGTCGGGGACGTCCCACCCGTCGAACAGATCGGGATGGCCCAGCCGAACCGATCGCCCGTCGACGGTCGCCGTCGCGCCACGCGGAAGTTCCGCGAACTCCGCGATGTCGGTGTCCGCGAGATCGATCTCCCGATCCGTGGCCGCCGCGACGATGGCGTCGGCGATCGGGTGGTCGGCCTCGCGCTCGATCGCGGCCGCGACGCGGAGCACGCGCGCGGGATCGGCGCTTTCGACGCGATCGACAGCCATCTCGCCGGTCGTGAGCGTCCCGGTCTTGTCGAGTGCGAGCACGTCGATCGTCGGGAGCGATTCGAGCGCGGCGGCCTGCGTGACGACCACACCGTCGCTGGCGGCGCGATCGACGCCCGCGGCGACCGCCAGCGGGGTGGCCAGGCCAAAGGCACAGGGACACGAGACGACCAGGACGCTCACGCCGACGACGATGCCGCGCGCGATCGACCCGGTGGTCCCGATCCACCCGATCGCGGCGAGAACGGCGAGTCCGATCACGAACGGGACGAACACCGCCGCGACGGTGTCCGCGAGTCGCTGCGCGCGGGTCTCGCCGGACTGCAGCGACCAGAGTTCGCCCAGGACGCGGTCGTACGTGCTCGTCGCGTCCGGCCCGACTGCGACGATCAGCCGTCCGTCGACGGGGACGGTCCCGCCGACCACGTCGTCGCCGGGCGCGACCGGGCGCGGGTCGCTCTCGCCGGTCAGCAGCGACTCGTCGACAGCCGCCTCGCCCTCGACGATCGTGCCATCGACGGGGATGCGATGCCCGCGCTTGACGACGACGTGATCGCCCGGCGAGACCGCCTCGATCGCGCGGGTGACCGTTTCGCCGTCCTCACGAATATCGACCTCCGAGATGCGGCCGAAGTCCAACTCGCCGAGTCGGCCGAGCGCGCGGCGCTTGACGCGCGTCTCGACGAAATCGCCGATCGTGACGACCGCGACCAGTGCGGTCGAGACGTCGAAGTACACCTCCGTGCCGCCACCGAGCACGACCGCCATCGAATAGCCCCACGCCGCGAGCGCGCCACCCGCGACGAGCACGTCCATGTTCGGCCGGCCCGAGACGAGGCTGACGTACGCACCCCGGAAGATGGGATAGCCCACCAGGCCGAGAATGAGCGTGCTGACGATCGGCAGCGGGAAGAAGACCATCATGCGCGCGCCCGTCGTCGTGTGGAACGACTCGGGGTAGATCCCCAGGTGAACGGGGTAGATGAAAAACGTGTACAGCGTCATCACCACCATCAAGCCCAGCGCGCCGAGGACGGTCCGGAGTTCGTCACGACCGAATCGCTCGCGCTCGCTGGCCTGCGTGCCGACCTCGGGGATCGCCGCCCGGTAGCCCATGCGCCGGACGAGATCCGGGAGGTCGTCGGTCCCGATCCGGTCGGGATCGTACTGCACCTTGAGCATCTCGGTGGCGTAGGAGGCTTCGGCGGCGTAGACGCCGTCGTGGTCGGTCGCGGTCCCCGCGACGAAGCTCTCGCAGGCCGAACAGTGCATGCCGTCGACGGTCAGAAAGGCCGTCTCGGCGTCGTCGGGAACCGCGCTGTCGGTCGCTGGCTGGTCGAGCGCCTCGGGATCGACGTCGCCCAGCGTGCGCGAGATTTCGAGACAGCCCCGACAGCAAAACTCCCCGTCGACCTCGGGGTCGGTCACCGGCGGGTCGGGCGTCTCCAGGTCACACAGCGTACAGGTCATGAGAGTGGCATAGCGTGTGGAATCGGAATCGTCGGGACAGGGACACCGAGCGTCGCGAGACCCATGAGCAGCGGGACGAACCCGAGGACGACGAAGATCGCCCCGAGCGCGCGGTCGATCGTCCGGCGACGCGCTCCCGAGATCGCGCCCGCGGTCGTGCCAACGAGAAACATCGCGGGGATCGTGCCCAGGCCGAGCGCGGCGAGCGCGCTCGCGCCCGCGATCGGGTCACCCGACGCCGCAGCGTAGGCGTACGCCGGATACAGCAGTGGGCAGGGGAGGATTGCGTGGAGCGCGCCGAGCGCGACGATGCCCGGCCCCTCGACGAGGCGATCGACGTGTCGGGAGACGCGCTGGGTGACCGTCGCGAACAGGCGTCCGCCCGGGCCTTCGGGGAACAGTGTCGCGCCACCGCCACCGCGCAGGCGCGCGAGACCGAGCGCGACGATGAGCACCCCGACGACGACGCCGACGACCCCGCGGACGAGCGTTCCGATCGCCGCGAGATCGGCCGCGCCGTAGACGAGCGCACCGATCGTCGCGAGCAGTGCGCCGACGACGGTGTAGGAGAGCGTCCGGCCGAGGTTATACAGCGTGTGCTGGCGGATCGCGAACCACGTCGGGGGGCCGGCGTCACGTTGGACCCGGTCGCCGTAGGTGGTCGCGAGCGGGCCACACATTCCGATGCAGTGGGCCCCGCCGAACAGGCCGATCGCCGCGAAGACCGCGAGGTCGAAGACGGCCATCACGCGATCGGTCGGCCTCGCCCACCCGATTCGGGCCGTCCGAGCGCCCCCGATGCGACGATCCCTGCGATCACGCGCCGGCCCGCGACTGTCCGTAACTGGTGCCGATCACGAACGCGATCGCTCCGTAGATCACCATCGACGGCAGGACCATCATCGCGACCGTCGAGGCACTCATCCACGGCAAGGCGATCAGCGCACCCACACTGACGGCGATCACGGCGGCGAGCGCGCCAGCTGCAGGCAGCAAGTCGAGTTCCATACGATCGACTCACACGGCCATCCCCATAGACGTTCGGCCCGTCCGCTGCCGATCGGGTCACGAGTGTCGGCTGGCGACCAAGGCGGCCAGCCCCACGAACGCGCCGAGGCCGACACCCACGGAGACCGCGCCGTACACCGCGAGGTTGAGCGGCGATATCTGAAAGGTGATCGGGCCGAATGCAGCGACGTTGCCGGCGTCGATCGTGAGCGCGAGCGCGAACCCGAACCCCGCCGCGAGGACGACCGCGACGAGATAGATCCCCACGACGGCCTGCCGCCCGGAGATTGCGATCGCCGGTTCGGCCGCCGCGCTCTCGACCCCTTCGTCGGTCGCTGAGTGGCCACTCCGGTCGTCGCCTGTCAGGTCGGTGCCCGCCCGCGAGTCCTTGCCCGGTGACTCGGTATCGGTGTCCACGGGGGAGGTTCTCACCGGATAGCCATTCCTTTTGCGCTCCCGGTCCCACTCCCCGATATGAACGACAAAGAGCGACTCATGCTCGTCCTGATCGTGATCGTCCTACTCGTCGCCGCGGCGGGGTTCGCGGTCGTCCTGATGAACTGACTCGTCGGTCCCGCCGTCGGTGACCGCCGGCCCGCGTGTGCTCTCGAACCACGCCCAGTCACGGGTGTACTGGCCGACGGCAGCGAGTTGCCAGGGGTCGCCGTCGGTGACGGTCCGCTCGGCGCGCAACGACTGGATCATGTTCCAGACCCACAGCGCCGTACTGATCGTGATGAGGATCGCCCCGAGCGTCGCGACCTGGTGCCAGGTCGCGAACTTCGGCAGGTAGGTCGCGTACCGCCGGGGCATGCCGCCGTAGCCCAGGAACATCATCGCGAAGAAGGTCACGTTCGACCCGACCAGGGCGAGCCAGAAGTGTCCCTGTGCGAGTCGCCGGTTGTACATCTTCCCGGTCATCATCGGGAAGAAATAGTAGGTCGCGCCCATGAGCGCGAACCCGATCATCCCGTAGACGATGAAGTGGAAGTGACCGACGACGTAGTAGGTGTCGTGCATCACGAGGTTGAACGGGATCGCCGCGAGGAAGACCCCGGTGACCCCGCCGATGATGAAGTTCTGGAGTGCACCGAGCATGAACAACATCGGTGCGTTGAGGCGAATCTTCCCGTTCCACAGCGTCGCGATCCAGTTGAACACTTTCACGGCACTCGGCACTGCGATCGCGATCGACACCGCCATGAACGACGTTCGGAGGCGCGGGTCGAGCCCGGTCGTGAACATGTGGTGGGCCCACACACCAAATGATAGCACACCGATCGCGATGGTCGAGTAGACGATGAACTTGAACCCGAACAGCTTCCGACCCGCGAACTTCGGGAGGATGAGGCTGACCAGCCCCATCGGCGGGAGCACGAGGATGTACACCTCGGGGTGGCCGAAAAACCAGAAGAGGTGCTGATAGAGGATCGCACCGCCACCTGCGGGGTCGAAAAACAGGGTCCCGAAGTTTCGATCGAGTAAGATCATCACGATGACCGCGCCGAGCAGTGGGAACACGATGACGATCAGAAACGACTGGGTGAGGATCGTCCAGCTAAAGATGTCGAGTTTCGACCAGGGCACCGTCGTCGAGTCGCGGGCGGCGACGATGGTCGCGATGAAGTTCATCGCGGACATCGTCGTCGCGATCCCCGAGAGGTGAAAGCCCAGCAAGAACAGATCGATCCCGGCGTTGGCCTGCTGGGTGACCAGCGGCGTGTACATCGTCCAGCCCATCGACGCCGGCGCGATGCTCAAGCCGAGCGGTTTGAGGAAAAAGCCCGACCACATCAACAGCGTCGCGGGCGGGAGGATCCAGAACGCGATGGCGTTGACGCGCGGAAACGCCATGTCGTCGGCGTCGAC
This sequence comes from Halococcoides cellulosivorans, assembly GCF_003058365.1. Classification (NCBI taxonomy): domain Archaea; kingdom Methanobacteriati; phylum Methanobacteriota; class Halobacteria; order Halobacteriales; family Haloarculaceae; genus Halococcoides; species Halococcoides cellulosivorans. The sequence continues at coordinate 1,415,783 of NZ_CP028858.1, forward strand.
CAACAGTGGGATGACGTAGTTCCCGAACGCCGCGATAAAGGGCGCGGCAAACAGGAACAGCATCGTGATCCCGTGGGTGGTCATCAGCCCGTTGTAGTACTCCCGGGTCATGAAATCGGCCCCCGGTCCGAGAAGTTCCAGGCGCATCAACAGGACGGTGCCACCGCCCCACGCGAACGCGACGACGCCGAACACCCCGTAGAGCTTTCCGATGTCTTTGTGGTCGACGGTCGTGAGCCAGCGCAACAGTCCGACGGGTTTCTCCGCTCCGTACCGCCTCGTCGTCGCCGTCTCGCCGCCCGATATCGGTGTCGCCCAGCCCTCGACGCGGGCGAGCCAGGCGAACACCGCCACGAGAAGAGCCCCCATGACGAGCGAGACGACGAGCTGTGGAGGAACTGCCATTGGATCGGTATACGACACTCGGGAGTATATAGGATCGGAAAGCGACAGGATTGCCTGCTACTTCTCGGTCTCGTCGGGTGATCGACGAGGAGGGTCGCGCTCGTCGAGGCCGACCCCCGCCGGTTCGACCTCTCCACCCGAGCGCTCGATCGCCTCGACGGCCACCTTCGTGATCCACGCGAGTGCGAGCAGCGGGATCAAGATGAGGAGATACTGCTGAATCCCGGGGACGAGGCCCAGATCCGACCACGGGTCGAGCAACGCGATCATCGCGACGAAACCGAGCAGGACGGCCATCGGCACCAGATTGACCGTGATGTCGAGGACGACCTGCTTGTCGAAGGTGCGGCTCATACGCCGCATAGACGATGTCCGGACTCAAAAATTCGGGTACCGGCAGGCCCGACCCCCACTACGAGTTCGAGGCAGAGTTCGACGGCGCGACACCGGTCGGGTTACGAGGACGTGGCGTCGAGGGCGCCGAGAACCAGCGCGGCGCCGACCGCCAGGAGGCCACCGACAACGACCGTGAACGCGCGGGTGTAGAGATCGAACTGCACCGAGACCGCACTGAACCCGTACAGCACGCCGCCGATCAGGACGATCGTCCCGCCGACGATCAGTGCGCCGCGGCGGTGACTGTCGACGTAGCCCGTCTCGACGAGGATGCCGACGACGCTGCCCGCGAACAGGACGATACCCGCGACACCCACGGGCACGAAGATCCCACCGAAGAAGACGCCGAACTCCGAGAGGGCCAGTCCGAGCGCGATCAACAGTGGCCAGGGACTACTGCGATCGAACTCCTCAGCGACGCCAGTCGACTCGACCATAGGACGTGTTCGCACTCCTGAAGTAGAAACCCACCGGTGCCGGTCATCGATGCCACCCCCCGCCAATCACCGGCCAGACCCGTCCAAACACCGGCAACGCCGACCGGCTCTCGGCGCGGTTCCGTCCCCAACACGGCCGGATTGTCCACTTTCTGACGCCGCGCGCGACGTGCGGTGATCCGTAGCATGTGCATCTTGGACACGGCTCTGCGATAAGTATCCTTCGTAGGTAGTAGGCATCGCTCTGAAAAGCTTCATATTACCGGGGCGCAGAGGTTGCGCTAGCGCACGCTACCGGCCCGTCTGCACACGGGAGGAACTCAACAAATGCGAAACGCCAAAATCGTCTGTACACTTGGACCAGCGTCTGACTCGAAGGCACAGATCCGCGATCTCGCGGAAGCAGGGATGTCCGTCGCTCGTCTGAACGCCAGCCACGGCAGCCCCGAGGACCGCAAAGACGTCATCGACCGCATCCGTGCAGTCGACGAGGAAGTCGACCGCAGCCTCGCGGTCATGCACGACATTCCCGGCCCGGAAGTCCGGACCGCCGACATCGACGAGCCGATCTATCTGGAGGGAGACAGTCGCGTCCGATTCTTCGAGGGCGACACTGCGACTCCCGAGGACGTCGGCCTGTCGGTCGACATCTCGGTCGTCGAACCCGGTGACAGTGTCCTCCTCGACGACGGTCGGATCGAGACCACCGTCGAAGAGGTCGACGGATCGGACGTCTACGTCCACATCGAGAACGGTGGCGAACTGAAGGCTCGGAAGGGCGTCAACGTGCCCGGCGTCGATCTGGACCTTCCTTTCCCGACCGAGAAAGACCGTCGTGAACTCGAAGTCGCCGCCGAGAAGAACGTCGATCTGGTCGCCGCGAGTTTCGTTCGCGACGGCAGCGACATCATCGAGATCAACAACACCCTCGAAGAGTTCGGCGCGGACGTCCCCGTCGTCGCCAAGATCGAACGGAAAGGGGCCGTCGAGAACCTCGACGACATCATCGAGGAGACCTACGGCGTGATGGTCGCCCGGGGCGACCTCGGTGTCGAACTCCCTCTGGAGAAGGTTCCGGTCTTCCAGAAACAGATCATCCGCAAATGCAACGAGGCGGGCATTCCGGTCATCACGGCGACCGAGATGCTCGACTCGATGGAACAGTCCCGCCGCCCCACGCGCGCGGAGTCCTCCGACGTCGCCAACGCCGTCTTCGACGGCACCGACGCGGTCATGCTCTCCGGCGAGACCGCGATCGGCGCTCACCCCGCCCGCACCGTCGAGACGATGCACGACATCGTCCGGGCGACCGAACAGAGCGACGTCTACGAGCGGATCCGCGACGAGCGGGTCCCGCCGTCGGACGAGTCCCAGGCCGACGCGCTCGCCCACGCCGCTCGCACGCTGGCCGACGACCTCGACGCCGCTGCGATCGTCGCCGCGAGCGAGTCGGGGTACACCGCACTCAAGACCGCGAAGTTCCGCCCGAGCGTTCCGATCGTCGCGACGACGCCCAACGACCGCGTCCGCCGGCAACTCGGCCTCTCGTGGGGGATTCACTCCGTGACCACGCCGTACACGACCGAGGGCGCGGACGCGATCATCCACGAGTCCGTCCAGGCCGCACTCCGGACGAACGTCGCTGAGAGCGGCGACACGGTCGTCGTGGTCTCGGGGATGATGACCGACCTCGAAGGCGTCAACACCTCGAACATGCTCAAGATACACATCGCCGCGGAGACGCTCGTCTCCGGGGAAGCGATCGTCTCCGGACTCGCGACCGGACCGCTGGTCCGGGTCGAGGACGGCGACGTCGGATCGGTCCCCGACCGGGCGATCCTCGCGATCCCTGCCGACTTCGACGGCGACATCGAGGGCGACATCTCCGGGATCGGCGGCATCGTCGACGCCCGCGAGACGCGCATCTCACCGATCACGTCGGTGGCACGCGATCACGGCGTCCCGATGATCATCGACGCGGCCGTTCCGACGGGCGTCGACGACGGAACGACCGTCACCATCGACGCCGAGCGGGGCGTCCTCTACGAAGACGTCGTCAGCGACTACTCGGCATAACCGCCGCAGTCCCCGTCGCTCGGATCGAATCGACCGCCGACCGGGGTTGATCCGGTCGCTGGTCGGCCGCCGACGTCCCACCCGAGTAGCGGCCAGCCCGGAATTTTTGTCAGATAAAATAACCATGGTGGCGCGAGTAAATATGTGCAATTAAGTAGCGGTGGTTCCTCTGGACGAGCATATGGCAGTCTTCGCCGGGGTCGATCTGGGTGCGACCTACGTCCGCGCCGTGATCGGAGACGCCGAGCACGACGAGCTGGGGATGCACAAACGACCGACACCACAGGGCCCGAGCGGCATCGAGGTGACCGAGGCCGTGTTGAGCGCCATACGGCGAGCCTGTGAGGAGGCGGGCGTCGATCCGACCGACCTGGAGGGGGTCGGCATCGGATCGATCGGCCCGCTCGACCTCGCGGAGGGGGTCATCGAGAACCCGGCGAACCTGCCGGACTCGATCGACCGGATCCCGCTGACGGGGCCGATCGAGAACCTCGCAGAAACCAACCGGGTGTACCTCCACAACGACGCCGTCGCGGGCGTCATCGGCGAGCGGTTCTACAGCGATCGCAACCCCGACAACATGGCGTATCTGACCATCTCGACCGGCATCGGGGCCGGCGTCTGTGTCGACGGGACCGTCCTGCACGGCTGGGACGGCAACGCCGGCGAGGTGGGCCACCAGACGATCGATCCCGACGGCGTGATGACCTGTGGCTGCGGTCGCGACGGCCACTGGGAAGCGTACTGTTCGGGCGACAACATCCCCCGATACGCACGCACGCTGTTCGAACGAGAGGACTGGGAGACCGATCTGCCCCTGCATAGCGACGATTTCTCCGCGGTCGACGTCTTCGAGTTCGCGGGCGACGACGCCTTCGCGGACTACATCATCAATCGGATCGCCCTCTGGAACTCGATCGGCGTCTCCTCGATGGCCACCGCGTACGCGCCGCTGGTGATCTACATCGGTGGCGCCGTCGCGATCAACAACCCCGAGTTGGTCGTCGATCCGATCCGCCAGAAGATGGACGAGATGGTGTTCGTGAACGTCCCCGAGATCGAGATCACCCAGTTGGGCGACGACGTCGTCCTCAAAGGTGCGCTCGCGAGTGCCCGGACCGGCGGGACGGGCGACCGTAAAGAACTCGACTCCGCGACGGTCTGAGCGGCGTCAGGCCTCGATATCGACGACCATCACGGGCACGTCTGCGTTTTTCACGACCCGATCGGTCACGCTCCCCATCTTCGCGAGACGGTCCCGACCGCTGCGCCCGTGGGTCCCCATCACGATCAGGTCGACGGCGTTGTCCTCGCTAAAGGCGATGATGTCCCGATACGGAATGCCACGCTCCAGGTGGCCTGTAGCTTCGACGCCGTCGTCTTCGAGGCGGGTCACCGCGTCGTCGATGGCCCGATCGCCTTCCTCTTCGAGCGAGCGAATGACGTCCTCGGTGGCGTCCTCGGAGGCGGCCTGGTACATCCGTTCGTCGAGGACGTAGAGCACGTCGACGGAGGCGTCGAACGCGTTCGCGATCGATGCGGCGTGTTCGAGCGTTCGAGCCGTCCCCGTCGACCCGTCGGTCGGCACGAGAATGCGGTCGTACATACACGGGAGAGAACCCCGAGACTCAAAAACGGTGGTGGCCGTCGGGCCCTGGCCAGCCGTCTGAGACGGCGGGCTGTCTCGGTCACCCGGTGAAATGCGGGTGATTGCTGACCCGTCGCGGGAGATATCGCTGGACACGGGGGAGTTCACCGATGTCCGCGTCGACCTGATCGATCAGTTCGTCGATGGTCAGATCGTGCTCGGTGTCGGCCGAGCGGTCGTTGACGCCGATCTCCTCGCCCTCGATCTCGCGGTCGCCGACGACGACGTAGTAGGGCGTCCAGTCGGTCTCGGCGCGAGCGATGCGTTTGCCGACCGACTCGTCGCGGTCGTCGACGTCCGCGCGGATCTCGGCGTCTTCCAACTGATCGACCAGATCCAGACAGTAGTCGGCGTGGCTGTCGGGGTCGACGGGGATGAATCGGACCTGGGTCGGGGAGAGCCACGTCGGCAACTGTGGGGTGTCCATGCGCGCAGTCTGTTCGAGCAGGGCGGCGACGACGCGTTCGATCCCGCCCGACGGCGAGTAATGCAAGATCGGCGGGTGGAACTGGTCGGTGCCGTCCGAATACTCGATATCGAATCGCTCGGCGCTCTCGACGTCGATCTGGACGGTCGGGTTCTCGATCGGCCGGCCGAGGCCATCGATCGCCGCGAAGTCGATCTTCGCCGACCAGTAGTGGTGCCGTTCGGGGATGATTTCGAGCAGCGACGGCGTATCGAGATCCGCGACCAACTCGTCGATCCACGTCTCGTTGTCGTCGTAAAACTCCTGGGTCACCCGGATCGCCGGGACGTAATCGAGATCGAGGTCGTCGGCAGTCTCCAGGGAGAGTTTCGCTTGCGCCTGGAGTTCCGCGCGGGCCTGATCCATGTCCTCGGTCGCGGTGTGCATGTCGGGCATGGTGAAGGCTCGCAAGCGCTTGAGCCCCGTCACCTCTCCGCGCTGTTCGCGGCGGAACGAGTACATCGACATCTCGTAGATCCGCATCGGGAGGTCGTTCACCGAGATGTGCATGTCTCGCATGATCGAGAACTGGCCGAAACACGCGGCGAACCGCAGCATCATCCGGCGATCGCCCGAGTCGAACCGGTACTGGCGCTCCCCGAACTTGCCGGCGTGTTCGTCGATCGAGCGCGCGCCCAGATCGTACATGATCGGCGTCTCGACGGGCATCCCACCGTACTCGACGACGAGGTCGTTCACGTACTCGATGAGTGCATCCCGAACGAGTTTTCCCCGGGGGTACCAGCGCAGGTTCCCCGTATCGGAGAGGTCGTCGTAATCGACGAGGCCTTTCTCGCGCATCAAAGAGACGTGGGGTGGCTCCTCGCCTTCGCTGGCGACGATGTCCTGGACCTCGTCTTCGATAAAGGCCGTCATGTCGTCGTCGACCTCGTCTTTCGCCGCGATCGCGGACTCGCTCGATCCGTCGGGGAACAGGACGCGCCAGTCGCTGGGCGCGCGCGGTTCGTCCTCGGGTTCCTCGTCGGGCGCCTCGTGAGAGACGTGTCGGGAGAGTTCGGAGAGCGGGTGGCCCTTACACGAGATCTCGAAGGCCTTGTACCAGCCGAAGGGTGCTCGCAGCACGCTGTAGCCCTCGGCTTCGAGGCCCGCTTCGAGGTCCTGCATCACCGTCTTCGCGGAGTCAGGATCTGCGAGGTCCTCGCTCAGGTGTGCGTACGGATAGAGCACGACGTCGGTCGTGTTGAGTTGGCCCGTGACGTCGTCGAGTTCCGCGAGTGCGTTCTCGACGACGCCGTCGATGCTCTCGGCATCGTCGCTCTCGACGCTGATGAAGACCGTCACGCAGTCTTCCATCCGTCCGTCCATCGGGACCCCCTCGGTCTCACCGAGCCCGTCGGCCGCTTCCTCGGTCGCCTCGAATTCGAGGTGATCCGAGTGAATGAACAGCAAACGCATATCCCTACCTTCCGATGGGCGGCCAAAAGGGTGCCGAAAGCGTGGCCGTCAGAGTGCGGGCGGTGAGACGGCCGACGGCACTCACACCAGCAGTGTCTTCGGGGCCTTGGGGACGACCAGCACCTTCGAGCCCATCGGGACGGCGTCCGCGACGTGGTCACGGGCGTGCATGAGACACTCTTCGACGAGTTCGGGGTCCTCGCTGTCGGTGATGTAGGCGTCGGCGTGACGCAACGATCGGACGGTGACGAACCCACGCTGAGCCCCAGGTTCGTACCCCTCCAGCATCGCCTGATAGCACGATTCGGCGTCGTCGGCGTTCGAGAGCCAGTCGTAAAAGCGGTCCTCACCCCGGCCCGATCCGTACCCCTCGTCGAGGACGGCCGGAACGACCACGCGCCCACCCTCCTTGACGGGTGCGCCGTCCGAGAGCACGACGTAGGTGATCCCGCGCGTCGTCTGGTACAGCTGGGCGTCCTTGGGCGCACCCACCCCGGAGATCACGACGTCGTACTCGTCCTCGACCTCGTAGGCCAGCGCGTCGCGGGCGTCCTCGGCCAGGTCGCGCACGACTGCACCGGAATCGCCCGCCGACGCCGCCAGGAAGCCCTCGGGCCCGGGCAAGACGTTGAGACAGAAGTCCAGGCCGATCTGCTCGCCCGCGGTCTCGACGGCCTCGCGGAACGGGTTCCCGTCGATTGTGCCCAGTTTGACGGCGTCCTGACTGAGCATCTCCGGGCCGTGGGTGAACTTGATGATCGCCTCGCCGCCAGCACCGATGACGACCGTCTTCGCGCCGCCCGAGAAGCCCGCGTACTGGTGGGGTTCGCTCTGCCCGGTCGTCAGCACCCGGTCGGCCTCGGCGACGGGTTCGTACACCTCGACGGGGACGTCGCCGACCTGGCCGACTTCGACGACCTCGTCGGGGTCGTGATTCTCCGCGAGATCGGCGTACTCGCCGAGTTCGTCTTCGATCTGCTCTTCGTCCATCGGGCCGTGGAGGCCCAGGCCAATGACGATCGTGACCTGATCGCGGTCGACACCAACCTCGGCGAGTTCGTCCATCAGCACGTCGACGAGGACGCCATCGGGCGCGTCGCGTGTGACGTCCGTGACGACGATCGCGATGTCGTCGTCTCCGTCGACGCGGTCGGCGAGTGGCTCACCGTGCGGGTCGGCGACGGCATCTTCGGCGGCTTCGCGCACGTCGATCGGGTCTCCGCCGGGCAGTTCCGCGACGGTCACCGAACAGCCGGGCAAGTCGACATCGAGATACTCGTCGCCGTGCGGGACGCTGAAACTCATCGCTCGGCGAGACGGTCGGCCCGCACAAATCAGTTGCCCCCGAGGGTAGCGTGCCAGTCTCGGGCATCAGAGACGGTGACTTCTTGGGACAGTTGGACGCTGTCAGTCTGTAACCCGACCAAGCGCACTATCCAGTTGCGCTCGGCAACTGCCTGAAGAAGGTGCGATGGATCGACTGGCAGCAAATTTACACCCTCCGCCGAGTTTTGTCTATGTATGGGTCTTGGAGAAACAGTCGATTATCTCGCCGAGGAACTCGATCTCGAACGGAGCGATCACGTCCGAGAGGTCGGCCAGTCGGTCGCGGATCTTCGCGACTAATTTAAACCGGTTTTCGAAGTCACGTTCGACGAGTCCAGTTTCCAGATACTCGATGAACTCCTGTTTCGTCGGGCCAAGGTCACCACCGTCGACTGGTCCAGTCGTCTCAGTCCGCCCACTCGACCAGGCGCGCGTACACCGGATCACTCTCCAGGGCCTCCCGATCGCCGACGAGGACGAGCGCCTTCTTCGCCCGGGTGAGCGCGACGTTCACACGACGATAGTCCTCGAATATCGGCCCGTCGAGCGATCCCGTCCCGACAAAGGAGAGGACGATCACCTCACGACTCGACCCCTGGAAGCGATCGACCGTGTCGACGGTGATCGATTCGGGCACGCGGCGCTCGATCGCCGCGACCTGCGCGCGATAGGGCGCGATCACGCCGATCGATTCGTCGGGCACGCCCGCCGCGCGATAGGCCGCGACGATCTCTTCGACGGTGTCGGCCTCGCGGGGATTCACCGCGCCCTCGTCGTCCCCGTCGGGATCGACGAACGCGACTCGCCGGCGGAGGTGAGCGGGCAACGCCGCGGCGTCGACGCTCGCGAGGTCTGCGATCTGCTGGGCGGCAGTCTCGCCGTCCGCGGGGCGCAGCCGTCCGTCGTAGAACTCCCGAGAGGGGAACGCCTGGATGCGCTGAGCCATGCGGTACTGCTTGGTCAGCATGACGCCGGCCTCGGGATAGGTGTCGATGAGGCGCTCGAACAGCGATCGCGAGAGGGTCGCCCCCGCATCGGGGTCGCTCTGGACGACGGGCGGCAACTGGTGGTGGTCACCGACGAGGACGAACCGATCCGCGAGTGCGATCGCCGCGAGCGCACCCGGTTCGGTCAACTGTCCGGCCTCGTCGATCACCGCGACGTCGACCGACTGCTCGCGCATCACCCGCGAGCCACAGGTCGCCGTCGTCGCGGCGATCACGTCCGCCTCGCGCAGCGTCGCTGCGCGTTCGTCCGGGTCGCCCGCCGGATCGAGTCGGCAGTCCGCGACCGGTTCGGAGACGCCGCTCTCGGTGCCCATCCGGACGACGCTCACCCCGCGCTCGCGGATCGCCTCGACGGCGGTGTCGACTGCGCGATTGGTGAACGCCGAGACGAGCACGCGCTCGCCGCGTTCGACCAGCGCGTCGACAAGGCGGGCGAGCGTGTAGGTCTTGCCCGTCCCGGGCGGGCCGTGGATGAGCGCACAGTCCTCGGCGGCGACCGCCCGGCGGACCGCGCGGTCCTGAGCGTCGTTGTTCGGGACGAAGGTCGCGTCGACGTCTTCGAAGGATGGGGCGCGCCGCTCGAACAGCACGTCCTTGCGCTCGGGCGGGCGCGCCAGCACGGCGTCGTGGATCGCCGTCAGCATGCGATCCACCCCGATGTCGGAGGGGTAGATGTCGAGTCGGCAGAGATCGAGTGGCTCGTCGGTCGTGACGATCACGTCGGCGGCGTCTTCGGACGCATCTGTGCCGTCCGCATCTTCGCCGCTCGCATCTGCGGGCGACCCACCGAGTCGCTCGACGCGCGCGAGTTCGGCGCTTCCCCCGACCGGATCGCCGTCGCTCGCGAGCACGATGTCGCCCTCGCGGATCTTCGAGATGGCGCCCGTCGAGCGCGCGCGGAGTTCCCAGCGGCCGTCATCGCGCTGAGTCCGGCCGCACGGGTCGAGATCGACGAGCGCGCGGTCCGCGTCGGCCCGGTCGTCGGCGGACTGCTCCCAGAGATCGGTGAACGAGGAATGGATCGCGTGCCGCTCGGCCTCGATCGCGTCATAAAACTCGTCGACGTACTCGCGTTCGGCGCTCGGCAGCGCTTTCCCGACCGCGCCGGCCTTGGAGTGTTGATCCAGCCGGCCCGCGAGCGCCATGCAGGTGTCCTGTTCGAAACAGTACTCACAGGTCGCGTCGGCCTCTTCGCCGGTCGGGATCGCGCGCTGGGCCTCCATCGCGGCGATCTCGTTGCGCGCGCGGATGACGAATCGCATGAGGCCATCACCGATCGAGAAGTCCTTGGCGGGCGAGAGGTCACCGCCGATCTCGGTGCGCTCGACGGCGGCGTTTTTCGTATACAGGAGCGTTCCGGTGTCGGGCGCGGCCTCGCGGTCGCCCCCGGAGAGCAAGAGTGCGTACGCCGTCGCCTGGATCTTGTCCTCGAAGCGTGGCTCGCGACGGGTGTTCTTGCCCGTCTTCAACTCGACGGGCGCGCCACGCCGGACGGCGTCGGCCCGCCCCTTGATCGACAATCGCTCGTCGATGAGCGTGATCTCCGAGCGCCACTCGCTTTCCGCCGGTGCGAACTGCTGGCCGCCGTCGGGCAGCGATCCCTGAGCAAGCCAGCCCTCGATCGCGCGAGCGTGATCACTCACGTCGTCACGCACCGTCGCGGCGTCTTTATCGAGCAACCCGAGTTCGAGACCGGCCTCGTGGACCCGGCGCTCGACGGCCGCCTCGCTGTCGATCCCGCGGAGGAGGTCACCGAAGACCTCGTGGACGATCGTCCCCTTGACGACGGGGTACGCCAGCGGCGTCCCGGTGAGTTTGTCGAGATAGTACTGCCGGGGGCACTGGACCCACTCGCGGATGTCGGTCACGTCGACGACGACGTCGGGTTCGACGACGACGGTCGCGGATCGGTCCGCGAGCCACGGGTCGCCGTCTTCCAGATCGTAGAAAGCGACCTCCATGCCGGGGTCGAGAACCGCGGCCGTCTCGGTCCACTTCCCGAGGAGGTCGACCGCGACGGGGTCGGATCGACCCTTGTCCGGACGGATCGTGACGGTGCGGCGATCGCCCGGCGTGTCCTCGACGTCCGAAATCGACGCGACGGGGCCCCGAAGGTGCACAGGGTCGGCAGGGTCGGTCCGAGTAAAGACGTGTCGGTCATCGAACGGCGGTGGCGGGTCGGTCGATCGGCAGCGCGTGGCTGACCGCTCAGACCATCTCGAACAGCGCGAGCACGTCCTGTTGGTCGACGATGCCGTCGTCGGTGAAGTCGTAATACGCGCTGTTGTCCTGGATCGCGGCGCTGTCGGTGTTCTGGAACAGGCGATTCACGTCGGGGAAGTTCAGCGTCCCGTCACCCGAGAGGTCCTCGTACAACCCGTCGTCGTCGGGATCGGTGGGGCGGACCCCGTCGACCGCGGGCGGCCCGTCGGCACCGCTCCCGTCGGGTTCCTCGCCGTAGACCAACTCGCCGTCGAGATACACCGGAATCTCCGGGACGACGCTCGCGCCGTCGGGGTCGATCCCGCGATAGCTGTGGTCGTTGGTGGGGTCCCAGTGCGGTTCGAAGTCGTCGGCCTGGGCGGCGATGAGCGCGATCTGCAACTCCCGCTTGCCGTAGATATCGGGGCCGGACCAGTCCATATCGACGTAGTAGATGCCGGCCTCTTCGTCCCAGGCGTGCGGACCAGTCACATCGCACTCGCCCTCGTAGCGGGCCTCCTGTTCGTCGTACATGACCGCAACCTCCACGGCGTCGATGGTCTGGCCCGCCTCGCGGAGTTCGCTGATGTCGAAGAAATATCGGGCGCTGAGGCCGTCTTCGTAGTGGGGCGGGTTGAAGGATCGATTGTACAGCGTGATCTTCGCCTGGGTGCGCGCATCGGTCTCCTGGGCGAGTTCGGCAGTCACGAAATAGGGGTCGATCGGCGGTTCCATCGGCGGGAACCGCTCGATGGTGTCGTCGAGCGGCGGGTCCTGTGGTGGGAACTCCTCTATCGGTTCGCCCTCGTGGTAGTACTCGACGAAGCCCGCGAGCGCGCCCACCAGTCCGACGTTGAAGTCGATCGCGACCTCGTTGACATCGTACTCACTGGTCACGTCCTCGTGGACGCCCTCTCCGTCCGGGCCGCCGACGAGCGCACCCCACAGCGTGTGGCGATGCTGGCTTGGATCGTCCATGCTGTTGGTGAGCGACCCGTGAGCGGCGCGGTGGTGGGGATGTTCGGCGTGGGCTTTCCCGTCCTCCCCGCCATCGGCCCCGAACCCCACGATCAACGAATACCCGAACGGGTTCTCGCCCATGATGTAGTCCATCTGGGTTTTGGCCCAGTCGGTCAACGCACGGGCCTTCTCGGTGTCGCGATACTTGCGATACACCATCGCACAGAACTGCGCAGCGGCGTTGTATCGGGCCGATCCCCACGTCGTGAGCACGCTGAAGCCGTCCGGAGTGGTCGCGATGTAATCGGTGTCACCGTCTTCGTGATCGACCGCGCCACCGGTCCAGTATTCCAGATTCCAGCGCGCGATCGACCACCACCGCTCGTTGTCGGTCGCGGCGGCGAGTTTCAAGAAGACGCCCGACCAGACGGTGTCCCAGGAGTGAATCCAGATGTTTTCCCAGTTGTCGCCCGCGCTGTCGATGATGCGCCGGAGATAGCCGGTGAAGTTGCCCTCGCTGTCGGTCTCGGTAATGTGTTCGATGTAGTGGTCCTCGCCGGTCGCGATGTGCAACCAGACGGCGGCCCAGGCGAGTTCGTCGTCGTCGTACGTCGATCCGTAAAAGCCGCCGTTGTACCCCAGACCACGATTCGACCGCGCGAACGGGTAGAGTGCTGTCGCGGCGTCGAGACACTCGGCGGCGTAGTCGGGGTCGTCGTCTTCGAAGACGAGACTCGCCACGGCGAGTGCGGCGGCCGCGCCCGCCGTCTGATCGCTCCCTGGCTTGTCTTCGGTCGCGAAATAGGCCGGGCGGGGTTGCTCGCTGGTCCGCTGGAGTTCGGGCGGTCCCCAGTAGTCGTGGTCGGCAACCCCCTCACCGACCTGATAACAAAAGGCGACGACGTCGCCGTCGTCGTTGCGGAACGTGCTCTTGAGGAAGTAATCCGTAAAGCCCCGGAGCAGGCGCGTGGCCTCCTCGTACTGTCCGGCCGCTTTGAACGCCTCGGGGAACTCGTACAGTTCCCAGGCGAGCGTCGACGCCGAATAGGCCTGTGGCAGGCCGAACTTGACGTGGTCGCCCGCGTCGTGATACCCACCGGAGAGATCGACCGTCCCGGTGCCCTCCGGGTCGAGAATCTCGCGGTGGTCGTCGATGAACGACTCGGAGAGGAAGACACCGTTCTCGCTGGCCCCTTTCTCCGAGATGGGTTCGAGCGGGATCTCCTGGTCGGTCAGGTGACAATCACCACGCCACGGAAGCCGATCGTCCTCGGCTTTCGGCCCACACCGGTTCGCGTCGTAGAAATACAGCGACTGCTGGAGAGCGTGCGCGTAGTTGTACTCGCCCGATTCGGTTTTCGCTGGTGTTCCCGCCAGGCCAGTGCCCGTGAGGAGCGGACTGCCGGCCATCGCGAGTCCAACGCCGGCAGCCAACGCCGAACGCCGGGTGATCCACCCGGGTCGACGACCCGTCGCGGTCGATCCTGGCGTGTCCGTCGAGTTCGTCTCTGTGTCTGAACGTTTCATATGTGAACCTCCACCCACCCATTTTGATTCGAACCCGATACCGGAAAATTTTGCGGTTCACCCCACCTAAACCGCCGATTTACAGAAAATTACTGAAGAAGGACAACGTGTTTCGGCCCGGCCGTCAGACCATCTCGAACAGTGCGAGCACGTCCTGCATGTCGACGTCACCGTCGCCGTCGAAGTCGTAGAAACTATCGTTGGCCTGGACCTCGGGCGAATCCGCGTTCTGGAACAGGGTGTTCACGTCCGGGAAGTTGGCGGTGCCGTCGCCGTTGATGTCCTCGTAGCGGCCGTCGCCGTCGGGGTCGGTCGCGCCGGCCGGCCACGTGGGTTCGTCGGGCGTGGGCGTCGTCGTGGTCGGCGTCGGGTCCGTGGGCGTCGGGGTCGTCTCCGAGGACCCCTCACCAGGAACCATATCGTTGGCTTTCTCTTCGAGCACCTGACGGACGTACTCGCCCATGTCCGCGCCGTCGAGGGCGACCCAGTCACACGGCAAATCCTCACAGTGCGTGGGGATCGTTCCCGAGTAGGGGTCACCGATGGCGTCCTCGGAGTCGTCGGTCGGGAAGTCGCGTTCGACCATCGCGGAGAGCCAGACGGGGTCGAAACACCACGCCGTCCAGGAGAGTTCGTTCTCCTCCAGCCACGCGAGGAACGGTTCACCGAACTCCTCGGTCGTCCCGATGGTCGGGTAGGCCCCGATGTCGGTCTGCCAGCCGAACTCCGTGACGAACAGCGGGACCTCCTCGTGGCACTCGTAGACGCCCTCGCCGTTGTTCTGGTCGGTCGCGTCGTCGTCCTCGCCCTCGATGGTGCCGTCCCAGTCGCCGGTGTCGCTGATCGAGTGGCCAGGATAGATGTGGTAGGTGTAACCGAGGTTCCCACCGTCGGGTTCCTCGACGAGCGAACCCTCGGGGTACTGGGACCACATCGGTGACCCGACGATGGTGAACGTATCGCTGTGCTCGCGGATCGTGTCGATCCAGGGCTGGCAGGTTTCGACCCAGTCGCTCCAGATGTCCGCCGACCAGCCGTTGACGACGGGCGTCCCACCCATGTTCGGCGCGGTCGGTTCGTTGTACATCTCGTAGATGACGTGATCCTCTGCGGCGTAGCGTGGCGCGACGACGTCCCAGAACAGCTGGACCTCCTCGGAGAGCGTCGGGTCGTCCCACGGGAGTTCGCCCTCGCCCCAGTGGCGATGATAGTCGACGATGGCGTACGCCCCGTTTTGCTTGCAGCGCTCGACGGCGGGGTCGAGGTGGTTCTCACAGTAGCTGAGGAGTTCCTCCTCGGTGAACGTGATCGGCTCGTGAACGCGGACGTCGGCGTGAGGAATCGGTGGCAGGCCCGCGACGTCGCCGGGATGGATGGGGAGTCGGATCACCCGCGAGTTCCAGCCCGCGGACTCGTCGGTCGCGAAGTCGATGACCTGTTCGGTCGTCTTCCCACGGGCCTGAGCGGTGGCGTTGATCCGCCGGGGATCCGCGATGTTGACGCCGCGAAGCACGACCTTCTGGCCGGTCGGATCGACGATGTCGGCCCCCGACCGTTCGAGCCGAGGGGTCGGAATTCCACCCGCGGTCGGCGTCCCGATCGCGGAGAGTGCGAGGCCGCCGGCGGTCCCCGCCGCGACGGTCTTGAGGAACGTTCGCCGGGACTGTCGGGCGGTCGATGCTGGTGTCGAGTCGGTGTGGTCCTGGGTCATGGGTGAACTACCGGATCGCGCCGTCGCAATCGAACGGTCTTAAATTTGTGGCCAATGAGTATAAAAATTATCGTCGCTCGGCCGGCAGGATCGCCTCTCGTTCGACACACCGACGGCGGCCACCCCCCGAGACCGACGACGGTCCACTCTATCTCCGCCCAGAGGACCAAGATCACGCCCGCCAGTGACGACAATGTTTCGCGTCGACAGCCTATGAAACGATCGTGATACGTGACGGAGACTGTTTCGATACGTATCATCTATACGAACAAATGTCCCGGTCGGAATCGATCGATAGCTCGATAGTGTTTCTCTTGATTCGATGGTTCAGTTTCAAAAACATCGGTCGCCAACCAAGTCGTTGGCCCCTGATATTTTTACCCCATCCCGCCGTCGGCCTCGGACATGGCATTGCGTGGCGGTGTGGTCGTCGTCGCCGGCCGGACACCCGACACCGTCGATCGGGTGGCGACCCGACTGCGTGAAGATCACACCGTCCGGGTCGCGTACCCGTCGACGGACCTCGACGCGCGGATCGACGACTACTGCGACGTGCTGGTCCTCCTCGATACGGACGGCGTCGGGCCACTTCCGGAGCGGACCGAACGGCTCCCGCAGGTCGGCCTCGTCGGGGATCCCGCGGCGCTCGGGACGACTGTCGACACGACAGTCCCTCCACCGATCGACGACGTGGACGTCCGATCGATGGTCCGGCGTCTTGCGGCCCGAGCACGGTTCTGTCGCGCACTGCGTGCTGCCTACGACGAGGCCTGCCACCGGGTCGAGAGTCAGTCTCCCGGTGGTGCCCCCACCGTCGAGCAGTACCGCGCCGAGGTCAACGACGTGTTGGCCGCGATCACGACCGCCGAGGCGTTCGAACTGCTCGGTGGCCCGGTCGACTGGGACTGATCGGACCGAGCGGAAACGTTTTTACTCGCGCTGGTCGGCACGCCTGTATGGACGAACGAGCCGAAATTCTCGCTGTACTCCGGGAGAACGCCCGGTATTCGGTCACCGAGATCGCGGAGATGACCGACTGCGAGGAGTCGACCGTCGAATCCGTCGTCGACGATCTGGAAGACGACGGCGTCGTTCGCGGCTATCGCGCGGTCGTGGACTGGTCGAACGCCGAGCGATCGCGCGTCACGGCGATGGTTGAGTTGAACGTCACACTCGATCGGGAGACCAACTATCGGGACATCGCTGATCGCATCGTGAAGTACCCGCCGGTCGATTCGTTGCGCCTGGTGAGCGGCGACTTCGATTTCGCCGCAGAGGTCTCGGCCGAATCGATGGAGGAGGTCTCCCGGTTCGTCAGCGACGAGATCGCTCCGATCCCCGAAGTGACCCAGACGGTGACCCACTACGTCATGGAGACCTACAAAGAGCAGGGCATCGCGTTCGGTGACGGTGACGACGACGATCGACTCTCGATCTCGCCATGACGATCGAACCGTCCGAACGGGTCGACCGCGTCGGACCGTCGGGGATCCGCCGGTTTTTCGAACTCGCGGAGGAAGTCGACGATCTGATCTCGCTGGGCGTGGGCGAACCCGACTTCTCGGCCCCGTGGACCGCCCGCCAGGCCGCGATCGACTCGCTGGAGCGGGGCAAGACCTCGTATACCGCCAATCGAGGGAAACGCGAGTTGCGCGCGGCGATCGCCGCCGATCTCGCGCGGTACGACCTGACCTACGACCCCGACGACGAAATCGTCGTCACGACGGGCGTGAGCGAGGCGCTGGATCTCGCGCATCGCGCGCTCGTCGATCCGGGCGACACCGTCGCCGTGGTCGACCCGAGTTACGTCTCGTACGTCGCGAACGCCACGTTCGTCGGGGCCGACGTGCTCCGCGTGCCGACACGCGACGACGAGTTCGTCCTCACTCGATCGTCGCTGGAGGCCGCGGGCGCAGCGGACGCCGACGTCCTCCTGATGGGCTATCCGAACAACCCGACGGGCGCGACGATGACCCGCGACCAACTCGAACCGGTCGCTGCGTTCGCCCGCGAACACGACCTCACGGTGTTCAGCGACGAGATCTACGCGGAGTTGACCTACGGACACGATCACGTCTCGATCGCCGCGCTCCCGGGGATGCGCGAGCGAACCATCGTCCTCAACGGGTTCTCGAAGGCCTTCGCGATGACCGGTCTGCGCCTGGGGTACGCCGTCGGCCCGCCCGCAGCGATCGACGCGATGAACCGGATCCACCAGTACACGATGCTCTCGGCCCCGACGACCGCCCAGTACGCCGCGATCGAGGCGCTGGATTCGTGCGCGGACGCCGTCACCGAGATGCGCGACCAGTACGACCGCCGGCGGCGGGTCGTCCTCTCGCGGTTCGACGAGATGAACATCGACTGTTTCCGGTCGAGTGGAGCCTTCTATGCGTTCCCCGAATCGCCATGGGACGATTGTGAGGCGTTCGCGGAGGCGCTGATCGAGGCCGAACAGGTCGCGATGGTCCCTGGGACGGCGTTCGGGCCCGGCGGGACGGACAATCTGCGCGTCTCGTACGCGACCGATATGGAGAGTCTCCGCGAGGCCCTGGACCGCGTGGAGCGGTTCGTGGAGGCGTTCCCCACCGAAGAAGCGTTCGAAGCGGATCGGTGAACCGGCCGATATTCGGGAGAAAACGGGCCGAAACCTGACGTAAACCTTTTTTCCCCACATCCCATGTTGTCGACTAATGGCAATCGATGACACAGAGGGGGACGAGGAGTCCGGGTCCTCGTTACTCGGTCGGACCCGGGGCCGCGACGAGGATCAGTACTCGTGGGAGGACTTCAGGCGCGAGTACCACGATTCCGGGCGCTTCGATCGAAGCGAGTACCTGGGATTCGACCCGCAGCGGACCGACGACCGTGTCCGGCGCGCGGCGGCACAGGCCCGTCCGCTCCTCGAACCGGTCGAGGATTACGCCGATCCGTCCCGGCACACGGTCGTCAAAGGCGAGTACGACTGGGAACATTTCAAACAGGAGTACTACTTCGAGGCTGACGGATCGCGCCCGCGCGACAGCGAGGGCGAGGTCGTCCCGTTCGACGCCAGCGAGTATCTGGGGTTCGACCCCGCCGAGACCGAGGGGCAGTTGAGCAACGCCGAGAACATCGCGAGCGAACTCGACGAGGTGGTCGATCGGCGGACCGTCGACGTAAACGAGGACCTCGACGAAGACGCCTTCTTCTCCACCGTCGAGGGGCACACGACCGTCGCGAACCGGTACGATCTCGAAAAAGCCGTCCCGATGGCAAAGAAACTCCACTTCGACGAAGTCGAGCGCTACTGGGTGAACAAGCCCTACGCGTTCGTCGTCATCTTCCACTCCCGGAAGGAAAACGAGACCAAATACTACGTCATCCAGCCGTATCGCAACGAGATCGAACTCGATGTCGCGGACTTCATCGCCGGCAAACTCAAGACCGCGATCCGGTACTCCGACGACGAAATCGCCGTCGAGGGCGGCGAATCCGAGCGCGCGGCCGTGATCGACCGGGAGACGCTCCGCCTGCTCGACCGATACGACGTCTACGACGCCCCCGGCAGTGGGGGGATCGGCGGATCGCTGTTCGGCGGCGACCGCGAGAGTCCGGACCTCGAAGGCGGCCTGGACGGCATCTCCGTGCGGCCCGAACCCGCGGTACTCGCTGAGGATCGAGACGTGCTCAACGAGTACGAGGTCGAGAAACTGCTCTACACGCTCAAACGGGACTTCATCGGCTACTCGAAGATCGATCCGATAAAACACGACATCAACGTCGAGGACATCTCGTGTGACGGCTACGAGGCCCGCGTGTTCGCGTACCACACCGACTACGAGCAGATCATCACGAACGTCGAGCACGGTACCAAAGACCTCGACGACTTCGTCGTCAAACTCGCCCAGCGATCGGGCAAAGGTATCTCGAAACGCCAACCGCAAGTCGACGCGACACTCCCCGACGGGTCGCGTGCCCAGTTGACCCTCGGTCGCGAGGTGTCCGACCACGGGACCAACTACACCATCCGTCAGTTCAAAGACGTCCCCTTTACCCCGATCGACCTGATCAACTGGAACACGTTCAACCTCGACGAGATGGCCTTCCTGTGGCTCTGCATCGAGAACCACAAGTCGATGATCTTCGCTGGCGGGACGGCGTCCGGAAAGACCACGTCGCTGAACGCGGTCTCACTCTTTATTCCCTCGAACGCAAAGATCGTCTCGATCGAGGACACCCGCGAGGTCGAGTTGCCCCAGCGCAACTGGATCGCGAGCGTCACCCGCCCATCGTTCTCGGAGGACGCCGTCGGGGACATCGACGAGTTCGACCTGCTGGAGGCCGCACTCCGTCAACGCCCCGACTACATCGTCATGGGTGAGATCCGTGGTGAGGAGGGGCGAACGCTGTTCCAGGTCATGTCGACCGGTCACACCACCTACACCACCTTCCACGCCGACTCCGTCGGTGAGGTCATCAAGCGGTTCACGACCGAACCGATCAACGTCTCGAAGACGCTGTTTACCGCGCTGGACCTGGTCTCGATCCAGACCCAGACTCGGGTGGACGGGCGGAAGGTCCGCCGGAACAAGACGCTCACCGAGATCAACGAGTACACCCCCGAAAACGACGAGATCAACGTTCGTGACGTCTATCAGTGGCAGGCCGACACGGACGCCTACATCCAGATGGGGTCCTCGAACACCCTCGAAGAGATCAAGTTCGATCGCGGGTGGGACCAGGAGCGTCTGGACGAGGAGCTGTTCAAGCGCCGGATCGTGCTCGCGTACCTCATCAAAAACGGTCTCAACACCTACACCGAGGTCGCAGCGACGATCCAGGCGTACATCAACGATCCGGACACGATCCTCACCCTGATCGCCAACGAACAGCTCGAACGATCGCTGGAAGACCTCCGTGAGATGGAGTCCGTCCAGATCGAGGTCGATCCCGACAAAGAGGAGATGGTGCCCAGGCCGGACCCGCCGGCGGACCTCCTCGAAGAGACCACCGACATCCTCGACGACGCCGAGGAGACCTTCGAGCACTATCGAAGTATGGAGTCGCCTGACATCGTCGCCGCGCTGACCGAGACCATCGCCACCGAGGACGACGAGGACGACTTCGGTCAGTTCGTGCCGAAAGCCGAGGCGGGGGCCGGCGAGGACTGATGAGCTTCGCGACCGATTCCCCGAGCGGTCAGATCGGCAGCGGAAACACCTTCGGTGACGCGTTCTACCCGGTGTACAAGCGACTGTTCGACGAAGACGGCGACTTCGTCGCCAGCGTCGACACCAAGCTTGCCGAGGCGCGGATGGGCGACAACGTCGAGATGTTTCTCTCGAAGGCTCTGGCCGTCGGCCTCATCGCCGGTGGCGCGCTCACGGCCGTCGGTCTGCTCATCGGCGTGTTGCTCGTCACCGTCGTCTTCGGCGGTGCCCCGTCGTTTTTCGGACTCACCTTTCCGGAACCCATCCTCACCATCGTCCAGATTCTGAAGATTCCGTTCGTCGTTCTCGTCTCGGGGCTCGTCTTCGGGTCGACAGGATTTCTGACGGGCTTTGGGTCGCTCGTGTCGGTCCCGTACTTCCGATCGAGCGCCCGTGAGCGAGAGATCAATACGCTGCTCTCGGACTCGGTGTCCTTTATGTACGCCCTGTCGATCGGGGGGCTGAACCAACTGGAGATTCTCAACGCGATGGCCACCTCCGAGGACACCTACGGTGAAGTCTCTCGGGAGTTCCAGACCATCGTTCGCGAGACCCAGTACTTCGACATCGACTACCGGACCGCGATCCGGAATCAGGCGCTCCGAACGCCCAGCGACGAGTTGAGTCAGTTCCTCACCGACATGCTGTCGATCGTCAACTCGGGCGGGGACATGACGCGATTCCTCGAAGACCAGAAGAACAAGCAGATGCGGACCGCCCAGCAACAACAGGAGCGCATCCTCGACACGCTCGAACTGTTCGGGGAGATGTACATGACGCTCTCCTTGTTCCCCCTACTCCTCATCATCATCCTGGTCGTCATGGAGTTGATGACCTCCGCCTCTCAGCAGATGCTCCTGCTCGGGGTGACCTACGTCCTGATTCCGATGATCAGCATCGGATTTTTGGTCGTCATCTCGACGGTGACCCAGGACGAACCTGGCGATGGATTCCTCGAACCGGACAGCGACAGCGGGACGGAAGTCACGGGCAAGAACATCGACGTGCTCGATTTCTCCTTCGTCAATCAGTTCGTCGGAGAACACAGTATCTTCGATAAGATCAAGAGCAAAGAAGGGACCCACAACGTGATGACGGTCATCAAGCGACCGCACATCTTCTTCCGGGACTACCCGATGACGGTCCTGATCGTCACGGTCCCCGTGTCGCTGGTCGCACTCGTCGCCGCCCTCCTGCTCGGGTGGGCGAACCTATCGATCGATGCGATGACCACGTCGCCGTTGCGCGAGACGTTCATGTGGTTTTACCTGCCGATGTACATCAATCTCGTTCCGCTGACGGTGTTTTACGAGTGGAACGTCCGGTCCCGGCGAGGGGTCATCGGATCGCTCTCCGACAACCTCCGGAAACTCGCGAGTGCGAACGAGACGGGGATGACGCTGCTTGAATCAGTCAAGGTCGTCTCCGATACCTCCTCGGGGACGCTCGCCGACGAGTTCGACGCCATGCACGCCAAGGTGCGATACGGCACCGATCTGAAGACCGCCCTCCGAGAGTTCAACAACGACTACCACATCCCCCGATTGGCCAGGACGGTCAAACTGATCAGCGAGGCTCAGGAGGCGTCGAATCAGATCCAACACGTCCTCTCGACGGCCGCCCAGGCCAGCGAGAATCAAGACGACATCGACCGCGAGCGCATCTCTCGAACGCGGATGCAGGTCGCGATCATCCTGATGACCTACATCACGCTGCTCGGCGTGATGGCGCTGCTCAAGGTGCAGTTCCTCGAAAAGATGGGCACGCTCGTCACCGAGGTCGGGGCCAACAGTGGGAGCGCGCCCGGCGGCGGCATGGGCGGGCAGTTCCAGTCCGAACTGCTCCAGGGCGGGTTCATGTCCATGCTGTTTTTCCACGCGGTCACGATCCAGGCGCTGGCCTCGTCGTTTATCGCGGGCTACGTCCGGGACATCAAGATCCTCGCCGGCACGAAGTACGCCGTCGGCCTCACGACGCTCGCGCTCATCGTCTGGATCGCCGTCACCAACATGGGCGGAGCGTGAGTCTCCGCCGGAAAATAGGGCGGAGCGTGAGTCTCCGCCAATACAATCGGGCGGAGCCGAATCACTCGTCGTCGCGAATCAGATCACGGATCGCAGCGCGGTCGACCGTCCCCGACGCCGTTCGGGGAATCGTCTGCACGACGGTCCACGTTTTCGGCCGTGCGGGTGCGCGAAGGTGCTCGCGAGCGTACGCATCGAGAGTCGCCGTCGCACTGTCCGGGAGGGCAGCGTCGTCCGTGACGACCGCCGCGCCGACGCGCTCGCCCCACCGATCGTCCGGAATACCGACGACGGCGACCGCCTCGACGGCCGGGTGTTCGCCGACGACACGCTCGACGGCGTGCGGATCGATCGTCTCACCGCCGGAGACGATGCGGTCGTCGAGTCGACCCGCGACGAACAGAAATCCGTCCTCGATCGATCCCAGATCACCCGTTCGCAGCCCCGCCGCCGACCACTCGCCCGACTCGTCACAGTAGCCCGGCGTGACGCTCGGCCCGTCGACGACGATCTCACCCGTCACGCCAGAATCGACCGCCGCACCCGTCTCGGGATCGCGAATCGTGACATTCACCCCGTCGAGCGGGCGGCCCACGGTGTCGATCCGATCGTGGAGGTCGTCGGGCGTCGCGATCGCGACCCCCGAGGCCGTCTCGGTCGTGCCGTAGGTCGGCCAGAGCGGGACGCCCCGATCGAGCGCGTGCCGGCGGAGGGCGGTCGGCACGGGCGCGCCCCCGACGAGCACGGCCGACAACGCATCGGGGGGCGACCACCCCGCGTCCAGCAGCGCCGACAGCTGTGTGGGGACGAGAGAGACGCCCGTGAGCGAGTGGTCAGCGAGCAGCGCTCCGATCCGCTCGGGATCGGGCGGGCGCTCGACGACGGCGGTCGTCCCCAGCCCGATCGCTCGAACGATCGGCATGAACCCGCCCATGTGGTGGACGGGAAGCGGGTCGAGCCAGCACTCGGCGGCCGATCCCAACCGGTCGGCCCAGCCACCCACGCTCGCGGCGAGCGTTCGAACCGCGAGTCGCACGCCACGGGGCCGCCCGGTCGTCCCGGACGTAAAGGCGACGACGGCCTCGCGCTCGGCCGCCCAGTCGGTGGGCGGGACGGAAGCAGACGGGGTGCCGTCCCCGAGCGCCGCAACGTCGATCAGGCGCGTATCGAGATCGCGATCGGCCGGTGATTCGACGACGACTGCGGCGGGGTCGGACACGTCCAGACACTGCTGGACCGTCCGATCGGGCGCTCCGGGGTCGAGCAAGACGGCGCTCGCGCCAACCCGCCAGATCGCCCCGAGGACGGCGACGAAATCAGCGCGATCCTCGACACAGACCCCGATCCGAGGGCCCTGAGCGTCTGGATCGGCCCCACGGTGGTCCCGGAGTCCCACCGCCCACGTTTCGACGCGCCGATCGAGCGCCTCGAAGGTGACGCTGTCGTCGCTCGCGGGCCAGCGGATCGCAGTCCGATCGGGGGAAACGGCCGCCTGGCGTGCGATCGGATCGCACTCGCCCGGGTCGACGGCCGTCACGCAGAGACCGCCTCGATTCCGAGCCCGGGCCGATCCGGCAGCGTCAACTGGCCGTCCGCGATCGTCGCGGGATCCGGTGCCAGATCGCGCTCCAGTCGATCACCGGTCGCGAGCCCCGACGGCGCGACGGCGGGCAGACTCGCCGCGAGATGGGCCGCGGCGGTGCGGGCGAGAACGGCGTCGACGGTCGTCGAGACGACGACATCGAGGCCGGCGTCGATCGCGCCGCGTGCGACCGTTCGCGTGCGTTCGAGGCCGCCGAGCGCCATGGGCTTGCAGACGAACGCGTCGGCCAGATCGACGAGCGCGAGCGGATCGCTCGCCTGGACGACCGACTCGTCGAGGGCGATCGACACGCCGGTCTCGGTACGCAACTGCCGGAGCGCAGCGTGGGCCCCCGCGCCGACCGGCTGTTCGATCAGATCCAGCGCGTCGGCCTCGGGCGTGGAGAGCACTGCGCTCGCGAATGCGGGTGACCAGGCCCCGTTGGCGTCAATCCGGACGGCGACCGCGTCGGGGACGGCCGCTGCCACCCGGGCGATCCGCTCGCGCTCGACGGCTGGATCGTCGGCTCCCGCCTTGCACTTGACCGCGGGAAAGCCCTGTTCGGCGGCCGCTCGCGCGCGCTCGGCAGTCTCTTCTGGAGAGAATCGACCGATCGTCGCGTTCAGCGGCACCGCTCCGCCCGACCCCCCGAGCGTCGCCCACAGCGGTTCCTCGTGCAAGCGCGCCTTGGCGTCCAGGGCCGCACACTCGACGCCGTGGCGGGCCGCGGGACGCGCGATCGGGTCGAGACGATCGACCGCGCGTTCGAGGCCGTGCCGCGCGGCGTTCTCGCGGGCCTCACCGAGGGCGTGCTCGGTCGCTGCGAGCGGTTCGGTCCAGCCAGCGAGTGGGGTCGCCTCGCCGATACCGGTCGTTCCCTCGTGGGTGACGGTGACGACCCACCCGTCGCGGTCCGCGATCGTCCCGTCGGCGGTCGCCAGCGGTGCGTCGAGTGGCAGGGAGAATCGCTCGATCTCCACTCAGACCACCACCGGGAGTGCGAGGCCGACCGCGAACGTGATCGCGTGGACGACGGTCAACTGGCCGGTGCGTTCGAGAGCATCGTTGAGCCGTTCGCCCGATTCTCGGCGGACCGTCCGGACGAGAAGGGCCGCGCCCGGCAGCGTCACCAGTGGCAGCGCCACCGCGAGTGTCACCCCGTCGACGGCGTCGAGGGCGCCGGCGATCGCGAGACCGAGCGGGACGAGATAGGCGACGGCGACGAGCGCGACGTACTCAACCCGGGCCCAGTCGTCGCCCAGCCGAACCGCGAGCGTGATCTTACCCGCCGCGCGGTCGTCTGCGCGATCGCGAACGTTGTTGACCACGAGAATCGCCGTCGCGAGCGCCGCCATCGGGAGACTCGCGACGATCGCGAGCGTGCTGATCGACCCGGGCGGTGGCGCGATCGGGAATTGGGCGCCGGCGATGGCCGCCGCCTGAACGTAGTACGTTCCCACGACGGCGAAGACACCGAAATAGAGAAAGACGAAGACGTCTCCGAGCCCGTAGTAGCCGTATGGGTAGGGTCCGCCGGTGTAGAGGATTCCCGCGGCGATCCCCGAGAGGCCGACGAGTACGATCGGGACGCCGCCGACGAAAACGAGATACAGGCCGACGACGACCGCGAGCGCGTAGGTGATGGCCATCGCCGTGGCGACCTGCCGGGGTTCGATGAGGCCGCCTGCTGTAACACGAGTAAAGCCCTCGCGATCGGGGTCGTCGACGCCGTGGCGCGCGTCGAAGTAGTCGTTCGCGAAGTTCGTCCCGATCTGGATGAGCAGCGCGCCGACGAGCGCCGCGATCGCGGGGCCGATGGCGACGACACCCTCGACGACGGCGACCGCCCACCCGACGACGACGGGCGCGGCCCCCGCCGGAAGCGTCTGTGGCCGGGCGGCCATGAGCCAGGCGCGCCCGACCGA
This sequence comes from Halococcoides cellulosivorans, assembly GCF_003058365.1. Taxonomy (NCBI): domain Archaea; kingdom Methanobacteriati; phylum Methanobacteriota; class Halobacteria; order Halobacteriales; family Haloarculaceae; genus Halococcoides; species Halococcoides cellulosivorans. The sequence goes on from NZ_CP028858.1 coordinate 1,442,083, forward strand.
CGGAGTCTCGGACATACCCGCGCTCGGAGGGCCACCCCCACAAGCGTACCGCTCGGGGACGCCACCGACACCCCTAATTGTCGGCCACACCGACTCGGCGAGCATGGACGTTACACTCACGCCCGCGACCGTCACGGGCCAGGCACGCGCACCCCCCTCGAAGAGCTACACGCATCGTGCGATCCTCGCGGCGGGCTACGGAGGCGGAACGGCGACCGTGCACAATCCGCTCGTCAGCGCGGACACCCGGGCCACGATGGCCGCCGTCGAGGCCTTCGGGGGACGGGTCGAGCGCGGCGACGACGCCGTGACGATCACCGGGTTCGACGGCCGGCCCGACGTACCCGACCGGATCGTGAACTGCGAGAACAGCGGAACGACGATGCGCCTGACGACCGCGACGGCCGCACTCGCAGACGGCCTCGTCGTCCTCACGGGTGACGAATCGCTGCGCTCGCGCCCGCAGGGCCCGCTGCTCGACGCGATCGAACAACTCGGCGGGCGGGCCGAGAGCACGCGCGCGAACGGGCAGGCCCCGCTCGTGGTCGGCGGGCCGATCGACGGCGGGCGCGCGGCGATCCCCGGCGACGTCTCCTCGCAGTTCATCTCCGCGCTGTTGATGGCCGGCGCGGTCACGCCCGACGGCCTCACGGTCGATCTGGAGACCGCACTCAAGTCCGCCCCGTACGTCGAGATCACACTGGACGTGCTCGACGCGTTCGGCGTCGCAGCCAGCGGCGAGGGCCGGGAGTGGTCGGCCCCTGGCGGGCAAACCTACGCCGCCAGCGACGGCGAGTATCGCGTGCCGGGCGACTTCTCGTCGATGTCGTATCTGTTGAGCGCGGGCGCACTCGCCGCGCCCGAGGGCCTCCGCGTCGTCGGGGCGGAACCGAGCGCCCAGGGCGACGTGGCGATCGTCGAGCACCTCCAGGCGATGGGCGCACCCTTGCGCTGGGATCGCGAGGCGGGGACGATCGACGTGGAGCGTGGCGCGCTGGAGGGGATCGAGGCGAGCGTCGCGGACACGCCCGACCTGCTCCCGACGCTCGCGGCCGTCGGGGCCGCCGCCGACGGCACGACGCGGATCGTCGACTGCGAGCACGTCCGGTACAAGGAGACCGACCGCGTGTCGGCGATGGCCGACGAACTGGGCCGGATGGGCGCGTCGGTCACCGAACACGACGACGAACTGCTGGTCCACGGGTCGGAGACCGATCTGGAAGGGGCGCGCGTCGACGGGCGTGGCGACCACCGCATCGTGATGGCGCTCGCACTCGCGGGCCTGGTCGCCGACGGCGAGACGACGATCGAAGGCGCCGAACACGTCGACGTCTCCTTCCCCGGATTCTTCGAGACGATGGCCGAGTTGGGCGTGGACGTCGTGCGCTCCGATTGACCTCAGAGGAGCACACGACCGGCGATCAGCACGAAAAAGACGGCGTTCGAGGCGGCGTGAACGACGATCGGGACGGTCAACGTTCCGGTGCGCTCGTAGGCCACGCCGAACACGACCGAGGTCAGCCCGATCATACTCGCCCCGAGGAGGGCGACGAGTGGTGATCCCGGCGCCACCGTGAGGTGCAACGGGACGAAGAGGAGGCTCGCACCACCGATCGCACCGACCGGGCCGGTGACGGTCCGCAATCGCCCCTGGATCGCGCCACGAAAGAGCAGTTCTTCGACGATGGGCGCGAGCACCGCCCCCACGATCGCGAGCACCGCGTACACCACGGGAGCGGCCCGGACGAGATCCGCCCCGTAGGCCGTCGTTTCGGGGTCGAGTTCCCCGAGGACCGCGCGCTGGGCGGCGCCAAGCGCCGTCGCGAGGACCACCGCCCCGACGATCACGCCGGCCTCACGACGGCTGGGCCAGTCGATCGAGACGGACGGCCCTGCGGAGCGAAGATATCCTCCAGCGACGAGCGCGAATGCGACCACTTCACCGGCGGCCATCGCGAGGGCCGTGAGAACCATCGCCTCGGACTCGGCGCCACCCCAGATCAGCGCGGCACGGATCGTCGCGCCGACGACCACCATCGCGATCATCGCGACCACGAACAGCGCGAGAACCGTCAGCACTGCTCGCAGGCGATCGTTCGAGGACGCCAACCGCTCGACACCGAGGGGAATCGACATGTCTCGCGAGTCGGCCACGAGACCGGTAATCGTGTCGATTCGACCCACAGTCGTCGAACGGTCCGCCGTCGATCGACCCGCACCCCGACGACCGAGTACGGGACCGTCGGGAGAGCCCGACCGTGGCAGGGCGAATCGAGGACGTTTATTTGACTGCCCGACCAGGATCCGTCGTGCAGCGTTCAGCGACCGACAGAGGTGGGATCGTCCGATCGACCCGACGGAACGCGCTGGTCGCGTGGCTCCTGGTGGGAATCATCGCCGTGATCGCTGCGGGCAGTCTCGTTGCGGGCGACCCGCTCTGGGCCGGGTTCGCGGCGACGGTCGCGGTCCTCGCGGCGGTCCCCGCGATCGTCACCCGTGAGCCCACGGCGATGATCCCCGCGGAGGTGATCGCCGTCGCCGCGCTCCCGGTCCTCGGGCGATCACTCGGCGTCGATGCGACGCTGACGGCCGTCGCGACCTACCTCTCGGTCGCGGCCGTCGCGCTGATCGTCGCGGTCGAACTCCACGCGTTCACTCGCGTCGAGATGAACGTCGCGTTCGCCATGCTGTTCGTCGTGGTGACGACGCTCGCGGTCGCCGGCTGGTGGGCCGTCGCCCGGTGGCTCTCGGATCTCTATCTGGGCACGGCGTTGCTCGGCGATCCCGCCCTGTCGGCGGACGCCCACGAAGCGGCGCTGATGTGGGAGTTCGTCGCGTCGGCCCTCGCCGGCCTCGTCGCTGGTCTCCTCTTCGTCCCGTATCTCGGATCGCGATGGTCCCGAGGTGATCGGCAATGAGACCCGACTGGCTCAGACTCTCGGCCGACCAGCAGCGCCGGTTGACCTGGCTCATGCAGGTCGTGATGGTCGGCCTCCTCTTTGTCGGCCTCGAACGCGGATCGGTCGCGATCGTCGTCAACGTCGCGATCGGCCTCGCCGTCATCCAGATCCCCTCCGTACTCGAACGCGACCCGTCGGTCGCGATGGACCCCCGACTGACGCTGTGGATCACGACCGCAGTGTTCTTGCACTCGGTGGGCGCGGTCGGTCTCCCCGGTGGGAGCGGGCTGTACAAATCGGTCCCGTACTGGGATTCGATCACGCACACGCTCTCCTCGTCGATCGTCGCCGCGGTGGGGTACGCGACGACGCGAGCGATCGACGAACACACCGATCGCGTTCGACTTCCGGACCGGTTCGTCTTCGTGTTCGTCCTGTTGTTCGTCATGGCGTTCGGCGTCGCCTGGGAGGTCATGGAGTTCACGACCAGTCGGGCGGCGACCGCGCTCGGTGGGGCGCCCGTGTTGACCCAGTACGGCATCGACGACACGATGACCGACCTCCTGTTCAACACTGCCGGCGCGCTGATCGTCGCCGCGCTCGGGTCGGTGTACGCGATCGACGAGTTGGGCCTTCAGTCGATCGTCGAGTCGCTGCTCGATCGGGTGAGTTGAGGACGGCGGTCTCAAGTGGATCCAGGGTGAAAATCGACCGTGTTCGTCGGCCACGCGTTCCTCGCGTTCGGGGTGATCGCTCTTCTGGCGGCCAGACTCGGGGACCGCGTCGGCGTCGACCCAGAGCGTCGGGTCAGCCTCGTGGGGCGATCGATCTGCGTCGCGATCGCGCTGGGCATCGTCGCCGCACTCGCGGCGTCGCTGCCCGACCTCGACGTGTTGCAGGCGGTCGCCGTGGTCGCGATCGGTCACACCGAGGGTCCGCTGATCGATCAGTTGCGGGCGGCCTCGCGGGCGACGCACCGACTGACCACTCACTCGCTGGTACTGGCCACGCCGATCGCCGCGGGGATCGCCCTCTGGACGCGTCAGCGCTGGCTCGGGAGTGTCGCCTTGCTCGGTCTCGTCGTGGCTGTCGCGCTGGCGAGTGGGGCCGTCGCGGCCGCCGTCCTCGGCGCAGTGGTGATCGGAGCCGCCGGGATCGGAAGGCTCGCCGCCCGGTGGGCTCTCGACGCTCGCGCGACGGGAGCGGCCGCGTTCGTGGGCCTCGCGATCCACCCATTCACCGATCTGTTCACCGGGACGCCACCCGCGATCGCCGCGCCGCTCGGTCTGACCGTCCTCGACGCGCGGATCGCGCCGTTCGTCGACCCGTTCGCGAACCTCCTGCTCGCGACCGGCGCGGAACTCGTCGCGATCTGGGTCGGTGTCGGCGTCGCCGCGTGGCTCTCCGAGCGCTCGGTGCGCGATCTGATCCACCCGGTCGCGGTCGTCGGGATCGGATTCGCACCGGTCCGGGCCGTCCTCGACACGCCGAGTGTGGACGACGCCGTTCCCTTCGTCGCGACGCTTCTCGTGGTCGGACTGATCGGAACTGTGGCGGTCGAACTGGTCGACCGCCGCTCCACGGGTGTCGTCCGGCCGCTCTGTACCGGGCTGGCGACGATCACGGTCGGCACGGTCGCCGCCGCGCTCGCGATGGCGATTCTCTGAGGGTCTGTCGCTCAGACCACGACGAGCACGACCCCGAGCATCGAGACGATCGCGGGGGCCACGAAGCGAACGACGATCGAGGGGCCCAGCACACCAGTCCGCTCGTAGGCGACACCAGCGATCGCGGATTCGAGGAGCACACCCGCCACGGCCCAGAGGACGGCGGGACTGAATCTGCCAGTGACGACGACCACGAACACCGCGTGCAGGATCGCCGTCAGCCCGATCGCGACGGGTGCCCCGAGCACCCCGAGTCGGCGCTGTATCGCCGCCCGAAAGAGGGTCTCCTCCCCGACCCTCCGCCCACAGAACGCGAGAATGCCGATCAGGGTGAGCACGATCGACTGCCAGAGCGGAAGAGCGCCGAACGCCCCGACCACGGCCGACGACGGCCGATTCATCGCCGACACCACCGTACTGGCGACGGCCACGGCCGTGACGACGAGCAGTGCGATCGCCCCCACGACGACGAGTGCCCGGTCGTGATCGGGCCACCGAACCTGCGGTCGGTGACTGTCGACCGACAGCACCGCCGCCCCGACCGCTCCAGTGACCACGAGAACGATCCAATCGGTGATCTGGACGTACCTGAGTGCCAGACGACCGATCGACTCCACCCACGACGTGTACATCAGCCTGATCCCCGCGAACACGAGCACCGACGCCAGCGCCGCGATGGCGACGGCCTCGACGACGGCCCACCCGCGCTCGCCGAGCATCGATCCGACGGGATGGGTCGGTGCCTGCCGTTGGTCCATAGCGGGCGCTCGACCCTCGTCGAAAAAGTCCCGTCGATCCACCGTCACGATCGCTGCACGGCACGGCGAACGGACTGGTCCGAAGACCGCTGGAGCTACGCCAGTCTCTCGATATTCTCGCGGTTCCACCGCGAGAGGACGAACAAGTCGCTACGCGAGTTCTTCGATGTTCGCGACGATTTCGTCGGCGTACTCCTCGGTGCCCAGCTTCTCGGCGCCCTCCAACTGGCGTTCGAGGTCGTAGGTGACCTTGCCCGACGAAATCGTCGCCTCGACGGCGTCACGCACGAGATCCGCGGCCTCCGTCCAGCCCATGTAATCGAACATCAGACGGCCCGAGAGGATCATCGCGGTCGGGTTGGCCATGTTCTGGCCGGCGCGTTTGGGCGCGGAGCCGTGGACCGGCTCGGCGAGCACGCGGGCGTCACCGAAGTTCGCCCCGGGCGCGATGCCGAGGCCACCGATCTGAGCCCCGGCGGCGTCCGAGAGATAGTCGCCGTTGAGGTTCGGCATCGCGAGCACGTCGAACTCGTCGGTCCGGAGTTGCATCCACTGGAGCATGGCGTCCGCGAGGCGCTCTTCGACCATGACGGCGTCCTCGGGGATGTCGACTTCGTCCTGGGTCTCCCACAGCGAGTCGGGCGCGGCGAAGACCTCCTCGTCGTCGTACTCCTCGTCGGCCACCTCCATGCCCCACTCACCGAACTGCCCCTCGGTGAACTTCATGATGTTGCCCTTGTGGACGAGCGTGACCTTGTCGCGGTCGTGCTCGATGGCGTAGTCGATGGCCTTCCGGACGAGTCGTTTCGAGCCGAACTCCGTGATCGGCTTGATGCCGATGCCGATCGGGCCGTCGTGCATCATGTCGTCGTAGCCCATCTCCTCCTCGACGAACGCGCGGACCTGCTCGACGTCGTCGGTGCCGGCCTCCCACTCGATGCCGGCGTACACGTCCTCGGTGTTCTCCCTGAAGGTCACCATGTCCATCTCTTCGGGCGCTTTCATCGGTGACGGGACGCCGTCGAGATAGTAGGTCGGGCGGACGTTCGCGTAGAAATCCAGCGTCTGCCGGAGCGCGACGTTCAGCGACCGGAAGCCCGCGCCGACGGGCGTCGTCAGCGGGCCCTTGATCGCGACGCGGAACTCGTCGATCGCGTTGACGGTGTCCTCGGGCAGGTTCTCGTCGTACCGTTCGCGACCCGACTCGCCAGCGTAGACGCGCATCCAGGCGATCTCACGACCCGTCGCCTCGGCGGCGGCGTCCAAGACTTTCTGGGCGGCCGGACCGACGTCTGTCCCGATCCCGTCCCCGTGGATGATCGGGACGATCGGATTCTCGGGAATGTCGAGTTCGTCTGCATCTTCGTCGACGACAGTCACCGGTTCGCCCGAATCGGGCACCGATACCTGATCGTAATCGTATCCCATGAAAATTAGTTCGGTGTCGGACCCATCAAACTGCCGCTTTCGGTGAAAGACGCACCGGCGACCGACGGCAGGGCCGCTCAGTAGAACTGCCGGCCGGTCTCCTCGTCGACCTCGTCGGGGCGCTGGAAGCGCTGTTCGATCTCCTCGTAGCGGTCGCGGGTCTCACTGGTGACCGACGGCTGGACCTCCTCTAAGGCGTGCTCGAAGTGCTCGGCGTTCACGAGCACGTTGCCCAGCGAGTCGTCGATGGCTTCGGGATCGACGGTGTTGACGAACTCCCGGGTCGCGGCCATCGCGGCCTCACGGCAGACCGCCTCGACGTCCGCGCCGACGTAGCCCTCGGTCCGCGCGGCCAGATCGTCCAGATCGACGTCGTCGGCCAGCGGCTTGTCGCGGGTGTGGACTGCGAAGATCTTCCGGCGGCCCTCCTCGTCGGGCACGGGCACGTGGACGTGTCGGTCCAGTCGTCCCGGCCGGAGCAAGGCGTCGTCGATCAGATCGGGCCGGTTCGAGGTCGCGATCACGACGACGTCTTCGAGCGCTTCGATGCCGTCGAGTTCAGTGAGCAGTTGGCTGACGACGCGCTCGCCAACGTTCGAGTCACCGACCGACTGGCCGCGCTCGCCCGCGATCGAGTCGATCTCGTCGAAGAAGATCACCGTCGGGGCGTTCTCGCGCGCCTTCGAGAACACCTCGCGGACGCCTTTCTCCGACTCGCCGACGAACTTGTTGAGCAGTTCGGGGCCTTTCACGGAGATGAAATTCGACTGGGCCTCGTTCGCGACGGCTTTCGCGAGCAGCGTCTTGCCCGTGCCGGGCGGACCGTAGAGCAGGACGCCTTTCGCGGCGTCGACGTCGAGGTGATCGAAGACGGTGCCGTACTCCAGGGGCCACTGGATGGTCTCGCGGAGCCGTTCTTTGGTGTCGTCGAGCCCACCGACCTGGTCCCAGGTGACGTCGGGCACCTCGACGAACACCTCACGCAGCGCCGATGGCTCGATCCCGCGGAGGGCGTTTTTGAGGTCGTCGTCGGTGACCTCCAGGTCTTCGAGCACTTCGGCGTCGATCTGTTCGCTCTCCAGATCGATGTCGGGGCGGATCCGCCGGAGAGCGTTCATCGCGCCTTCCTTCGCTAACTGCTCGATGTCCGCGCCGACGAACCCGTGGGTGTTCTCGGCGTACGCTTCGATGTCGATCTCCTCGGACAGCGGCATCCCGCGGGTGTGGACCTGCAGGACCTCCTTGCGGCCCTCTTTGTCGGGGACGCCGATCTCGATCTCGCGGTCGAACCGGCCGCCACGGCGGAGCGCGGGATCGATCGCGTCCAGGCGGTTCGTCGCGCCGATGACGATGACCTGCCCGCGCTCTTCGAGGCCGTCCATCAGGCTCAGCAGTTGGGCGACCACGCGGCGTTCGACGTCGCCCTGGGTCTCGCCGCGTTTGGGCGCGATCGAGTCGATCTCGTCGATGAAGACGATCGCGGGCGCGTTCTCCTCGGCCTCGTCGAAGACATCACGGAGTTGTTCCTCCGACTCGCCGTAGAACTTCGACATGATCTCCGGGCCGGAGATCGTCGTGAAGTACGCGTCGATCTCGTTGGCGACGGCTTTCGCCATCAGCGTCTTGCCCGTCCCGGGCGGGCCGTGGAGCAAGACGCCTTTCGGCGGCTCGATGCCGAGCTGGTTGAACAGCTCGGGGTGGCGCATCGGCAACTCGATCATCTCGCGGACCTGTTCGAGTTCGTCGTCCAGCCCACCGATGTCCTCGTAGGTCACGTCAGGGGTCTCGCGGTCGTCCTCACCGGTGGGCTCGCGGATCTGCTCGGCGGGCTTCTCGCTGACCGTGATCTCGGTCTGGTCGGTGACGACGACCGTCCCGCTGGGATCGGTCTCGGCGATCTTCAGGGGTATCTTCTGGCCGCCGACCCCAGAGACCGGGCCCAGGCCGAGCGAGAACGGGACCGTCTGCCCCTCCGTGACGGCCTGGCCGGAGAGCTTGTTGCGCACGTGCGGGCCGACGTTGCCCCGCACACGCAAATTCTGAGGCAAGGCGACGGTGATCGAGCGGGCGGGCTTGACGTCTGCGGCCTCGACGGTGACGGTGTCGTCGACGCCGACGCCGGCTTCCTGTCGCAACTGGCCGTCGATCCGGACGATCCCCTGACCGGTGTCTTCGGGGTAGCCCGGCCAGACGCGCGCGACCGCGCGACCGCCGTCAGTACCGCCGATGACGACGTAGTCGCCGTTCTCCAGATCCAATTCCTCCATGGCCTGCCGATCGATCGCGGCGAGACCGCGGCCGGCGTCTTTCTGCTTGAGGGGTTTGACGCGCAGTTTCATGCGTTCACCTCGACGGTGAGCACGCCGTTTTGCATAAGTGCTGTCGTGTCGCCAGTCGGAACCTCCAGTTCGTACTGATCCTCGTCCGTCACGACGATCACGGTGTCTCCGACCACGTCGACGGTGGCCTCGGTCACACCGAGGTCCGCCGCGATCACCGTCCGGTCGTCGTATTCGAACCGCCGTACCGGCGCGTCTGCGATTGCCTGTTGGGCTGTCATCCTAACCAGACGTAAGCAGGAAAAGTATATAAAACTTTCCCCTCATTTATAAATAAACGGCCGTTTTACCCGATTCGATAGTATTGCGGTTCACACGTCCCTGTCGCTCGGAGGGTCGCGGGGGACGAGTCCACACCGGGGTGAACCGGGCCCGGGAGCGGTCCGTTCAAGTGGGAGAAGTAGCTACGAACCATCAACGAATGAGCGAGGATTTCTACGAGGTACTCGGGGTCTCCCGAGACGCCGATAGCGAGGAGATCAAGTCGGCGTATCGCGATCTGGCCAGCGAGTACCACCCCGACGTGAGCGACGACCCCGACGCCGAGGAGAAGTTCAAGAAAGTCAAGAAGGCCAAGGAGGTCCTCACCGACGACGAACAGCGGGAGATGTACGACCAGTTGGGCCACGACCGGTACGTCGAGGCCGACAAGCGCGGCGCGACCGAGAACGGCGGCGCGGGCCGACGACGCCAGCAGGGCAACCCGTTCGGTGGCGGTGGCATGGGCGACATCTTCGATCAGTTCTTCGGCGGCGGTGGCCGCTCGCGCGGGCAAGACCGCAACCGCCCACAGCAGGGCCGCGACCTGCGGACCGACCTGACGATCGACCTCGAAGACGCGTTCCACGGCCGGGAAACTCAGGTGACGGTCAGACGCCCGACCGAGTGTGAGAGCTGTGACGGCGCGGGCCATCCGCCCGACGCGAGCTCTCGGACCTGCGACGAGTGTGACGGTCACGGACAGGTCACGACCGTCCAGCGCACGCCGATGGGCCGGATTCAACAGACCCAGACCTGCCCACGGTGTGACGGGCGGGGCGAGGTGTTCAGCGAGACGTGCAGTGAGTGTCGGGGCGACGGCGTCGTCCGCGAGAAAGCCACCCTCCAGGTCGAGATTCCCGCCGGCATCCAGGACGGCCAGACCCTGCGGATGAACGGTGAGGGCGCACCCGGCGAGAACGGTGGCCCGCCGGGCGATCTGTTGATCGACGTCTCGATCGAGGATCACGACGTCTTCGAGCGCGACGGGCGGGATCTCCACCGCCGGGTCGCCGTCTCCTTCCCGCAGGCCGTCTTCGGCGACGAGATCACCGTCGAGACCATCGACGGCGAACTCAAAATGGACGTGCCCGCGGGCACGCAGTCGGGCGAGGTGTTCCGCCTGCGCGGCGAGGGCATGCCCCACCTCCACGGGCGACGCCAGGGCGATCTCTACGTGAAAGTCCAGGTCGTCACGCCCGACGATCTGACCGAGGAGCAACGCGAAGCCCTGAAAGCGTTCGCGGAGGCCGGCGGCGAAGAGATCGACGTCGATCGCGGCTTTTTCGAGAAGCTGAAAGACACGTTCTAAACCAGTGGGTCCCCACGCCGGGCGAGACGCGGCTACGTGGGCGCGACGGTCGTGGGTTCTTCCTCGAACAGTTGTTCGAGCAACGCCCTGAGAGCGTGACGGAGGTGCCGGTTGACCGTCGGCTGTGAGACGTCGAGCAGGTCGGCCACCTCCTGGCCGGTCGACTCCCGGGGCCACTCGAAAAAGCCCGCGAAGAAGGCCGTCCGGAGCACGGCCAACTGGCGGTCGGTGAGCCCCTCGAACAGTCCCGCGACGAGTTCCTGACGGGTCTGCGCGTCACGCGTGACGTTTTTCCGCGCCAGCAGCTCGACGCTCGGGTGGCGCTCGCGGATCATGTCGACGAACTCCCGGACGTCGGTCCCGACGGGCACGTCGACGACGACCTCGATCTCGTCGCCGTCGGCGCCTATCGACCGCGGAACGCCGCCGTACTCGACGAGTCGGGCAGCACAAACCGTGCCCGCGACGGTCGCCTCGAACAGCGTCCGGCCCTCGTCGCCGCCGATCTGGCGGTACTCGCGCACGGCGTGGAGCTCGTCCAGCACGTCGGCCATAGCCGCCGGATCGGCGTCCTCGACCTCGAAGAACAGTGGCGAGGCGTCTTCGGGGCGACTCGCGAGGCCGACGTACTCGACGGTGGCGTCGGCGGCAGCCGCGACGCGGCCCAGAAACGTCTCTTCGCGGTCCAGTCTAAGTCGGAGTTCGACGAACTCGTCGGTGTACAGCGCCCGGAAGGCCTCCAGTGCCCTGATCGCGTTCGCGATGTTCTCTCCGAGCTCCTCGAAGATGCGCCGTTCGAGGTCACCGAACGCGCCGGCCTCTGTGGCGTAGACCGTGAGCACGCCGTAGCTGTGCTCGTCGATTTCGAGCGGGACGGCGACGAGCGACGCGAACTCTTCGACCAGCGCGTGCTTGCGCCACGCCTCGTTCGTGACGTTGTCGACGACCGATCGGACGACCACGGGCTCGCCGTCGGTCGCGGCCTGGACCGACGGGTCCGGCGTCGGCGCGTCGGTCGACAGCGAGACCGCATCGAGATACGCGTGGCCCTCGCCGGCCCAGACTCGCGGGACGAGACTGCCATCGTCGAGAGAGCCGATCCAGGCGAACACAGTGTCGCCGCTCTCGACCAGGCGCTCACAGACCGCCGACTCGATCTCCTCGCGCGTTCTGGACCCGACCAGCGACCGGTTGATGCGGCGGATGGTCTCGGTGATCTGGATCTGGCGACGGAGCCGGCGGTTCTGGGCCTCCAGCTGGCGTTGTTTGTCCTGGAGGGCGGCGTCGCTCTCCAGTCGGGAGAGTGCCGTCGCCATCGTCGCGGCGAGCGTCTCCGCGAGGCGGCGATCGTCCGGTCTGACGTCGGCGTCGTCGGTGGCGGCCAGGAGCACGCCGTGTTCTCCGATCGGCACGAGGAGGGCGCAGTTCACCGCCGACGTCAGGATCTGGGTCCCGTCGAGCGCCCTGTCGTCGGCCGTGACGACCTCGCCCGACGCGTAGGCCTCCCAGAGGAGGTCGCCGGCCCGGGGGTCGTAGCCAGCGGTCGGCTCGGAAGCGACGCGCTCGAACGGCTCGGAGACCGCCGCCGGTTCGAGCCGTCCAGTCTCCTCGTCGAACAGATAGACCGCGATGCAGGGCGGACCCAGAACGCTCACGCCAGCGTCCAGGACCAACTCCGCCATCGCCTGCACGGAGTCCGCCTCGATGACCCCTCGGGCGAGTTCGTGGAGTGTCTGGAAGCGGCGCTCGTTTTCCTTCCGGTCGGTGATGTCCTGGAGCGACCCCCGGACCGCGACGACCCGGCCGTCCTCGACGGCCGGCTCTGCGATCGATCGGATCCAGCGGTCGCCCTCGGGTAGCGCGTCGAGGCGGACCTCCATGTCGTAGCGTTCGCCCTCCTCGATGGCCGCCGTCAGCAACCGCTCCATGTACGCCTGGTCGTCGGGGTCGTACAGCTGGATGATCTCCTCGGGCGTGATCGGTTCGTCGGGCGAGAGGCCGTGGATATCGTAGAACTCCTCGGTGGCCTCGAAGGTGTAGGGCTCCTCGCGGACGTCGAGTTCCCACCCGCCGACGTGGGCGGTCCGTTCGGCCTGTTTGAGGAGGTCCTGAGTCCGCTCTAACTCGCGTTCGCGCTCCCGGAGTTCCGCCGTCTGCTCGTGGCGCTCGGTGACGTCGTGAGCGGAGACGACCAGCGAGACGATATCGCCGTCGTCGAAGACGGGCCGGATCGTCCCCAGGCTGGCGTACGTCTCGATGTCGGGACCCTCGTGGTGGATCTCGTACTCGACGTACTCGCCGGCGGCGGCGCGATCGATCCCCTCGCGAATCTCGGTCTGAACCGCTGGATCGTCGGCCCACCAGGGCGTCTCCCAGAACGACGCGCCGATCACCGCCGATCGGTCGGCATCGATCCTGTCCATGGCGTTGTCGTTCACGTCGAGCAGCGTGCCGTCGGGAGCGAGGACCGCCGCGAGGAGGTTCGGATCGTCGAACACCGCTTCGAAGCGGCGCGCGTAGCGATCACGCTCTCGCTCCGTGGCCTGCCGAGCGGTGACGTCTCGACCGATACCGGCGGCCACAGCCGTCCCGTCTGGCGCTTCGAGTCGGTTCACGACCCACTCGTACGGGATCGACTCGCCGTCGGCCGTCTGAAGCGGGGCCTCGATCCGCACGGAGCCGTCCTCGAACACCCGATCGAGCGCCGCCGCGACCGTTTCTCGGGTGTCGCCCTCGAAGTACCGCAGCGGGTGATGCCCCTCGATCTCGTCGTGATCGTACCCCGTCACGTCTTCGAACGACTGGTTCCATCGACAGTGTCCACCGTCCCGGTCGAGTACGTAAAACACGTCGTCGATCGCGTCGAGCAGGTCCTCGGTGTAGCCGATCTCGGCGTCGGTCTCGGCCTCTCGGGCTGCGAGCCGGTCGGTCATCTCGTCGAGCGCGTCGGCGAGTTGGCCCACCTCGTCGTCGCGGTCGAGGTCGAACGTGACGTCGTAGTCGCCCTCGGTGATCTGCTCGACGCGCTCGATCAGCGCGTCGAGGTCACTCCAGTTGGCGGTCGCGCCCAACAGTACCGGGCCGACGATCGCGAGCGGTGCCACGCTGGTAATCTCGCCGCCCGCGTGGACGCCGAGTGAGAGCCAGCCGAGTCCGACCACGAGACCGACGGCGATAGAGACCCACCGAGCGATCGAGCGCTGTGGGAGGCTGTCCCGCCCGGTCGTCTCGGTCGGCGTCGAACGCAGTCGTTCCATGTCACGCCCTCACGTAACGAGACCTCATTACAGTACGACACGCTTCACTCACAGTAGGCGATGCATTCTCTATCACACCACCGACCGGACGCGCGGTCCAGCCACGGCGGCCGTCCGGCCGCCAGACCGGGGCCGAAATCGGTCCGACCGGCCTGTGTGACCCTGAGACACGCCTGTGTGCTGTCTGAATAGATATAGCCCGACCACGACCGCCCCCCAATACACGTACGAGACACACCGATCCACCTGTATTGCGAACAGAGACATAGAGATGGCAATGGTAGAACGCACTGAACACGACGCCCAGACGTCGCATAGCGACGGACGTGCCGCCGACGAACGCGCAGGTTTCGAGTCCCCCAGCCTCGACCTGGTGTACGCGATTGCGGAGTTCACGGGTTCGGACCCGAAGACGATGCCGCCCCTGTACGATGCGGTCGACACGGACGCCCTGGACACGCTGCTGAACTCCGAGACGCCCATCGAGATCAGCTTCGAGTACGAGGGCCACACGGTCGCGGTCACCGGCGACAGCGATGTTCGGGTCGACGGACGGACCGCCCGTTCGGAGTGAGTCCCACCGAGTACGGCCCCCGTCGACGAGGACGCGTGGATCCGAGACGATCCAACGCGATTCGCTAGCCCGACCCTTTGGGCCCGCCCCGTCGAGTCCGATCGCGAGACTCGCTGAAAGCGATCGCTACGGCTGACAGCGAAGAGATCGACGTCTATCGCGACGGGTTCGAGCAGCCGAAATCCGTGTGACCGTCTCCACGGCGGTCAGGGCGCGTACGTTCCCTCGATCGTGGCCGTCGCAAGCGTCCGCCCCTCCACGGCCGCGCGAAGCGCATCGGCGTCCGCGTCGCGCAGATCGAGATCGCCGTCGACGGCGTACGCCTCGAACCGATAGGTGTGTTCGCCGTCCGGTGGGTTCGGACCGCCGTAGCCGCGTTCGCCGTAGTCGTTGGGCCCCTCCGAGGCCTGTGCGAGCGAGGCGTCTTCTGGGACACCCCCGCGCTCGGCAGGCAGGTTCCAGACCACCCAGTGGTCCCAGATTTTGTCCGCCGGCTCGACCGCGTCGGGGTCGTCCATCACGAGCGCGACGGTGTCGGTTCCGTCCGGCACGCCGGTCCACTCCAGGGGCGGGTTGACGTTGCGCGCGGTGTAGCCGTACTCCCGCGGAATCGGGTCGCCGTCGTCGAACGCTGGACTGTGGAGTTCGAAAGGCACGCTGATCGGCGTCGGGAGACGCCAGCGAACCAACGAGCGCCGTCCCCAAAGGCGTTCACCCGCCGACGATGGCATCCAGAAAGTCGACCCACCGGCGACTGCTCTCGATGGAGTGCTCGCGGTCGGCCTCCGCGATGTCGGGTTCGCGGAGGTTCTTCAGCGCCGCGATCGCGCGGTCGATGCCGACGATTTCGTCTGCAATGCGCTCGGCCTCCTCGACCGAGAGCTCCTCGCTCCGAAGGCGATTCACCATCGCGTCGCGCTTGCTCGTGAGACTCGCTCGTACCGACCGGACGCGGTCGCGCTGGTCGGGCGGAACGACACCCTGGCGTTTGGTCTCCCAGACGAACTCCTTGAGCGCCAACTCGGTGCCGTCGATGGTCACCGTCCGGGGGATCGACTGCCCGATCGTCGATCCGCGGCGCTGAACGCGGTCGATCAGTTCCGATCGTCGGTCGTCGTCCAGTGGCTCACCTGACACAGATCGCGATGAGGCCGGCACCGTCCCGAACCTTTCGGTTCGGGTGAGCGATCGACCGCGCTGAGCCAGCTTTAGGTAGGCGCTGGTGTTTGGGCGGGTATGGACGTTCGACTGCTGGAGGCCACCGACGACCCCGACGACCTGATCTGTCGGGCCGCACGGAACGACTACGCTGCCGACTTCGTCGTCGACGAGGAGTTCGCGACCGTGATGGACGACATCGACGGCGCGACCGTCGCGGAAAAACGCCGGAATCTCATCACACACCTCCTCGATCACGGCCACTTCGGCCCGTTCGAGCACCCCCACGCGACGTTCGGCATCGAGGGGATCAGCCGCTCGTGTATGGCCCAACTCACCAGGCATCGTCACGTGAGCTTCGACGTCCAGTCGATGCGGTACGTCGCCTTCGACGACGTGGATCCGAGTTCGGTCGGCTCGGGCGAACTCGTCGTCGTGCCGCCCTCGACGACCGATCCCGACTGGGTCGGGCGCAATCAGGACGCCGGATCGGTCGACGAGGAGACAATCGAGCACCGTAGCGCAGTCTTCGCTGAGGCCGTCGAACAGTCGGTCACGGCGTATCAGGACCTCCTGGAGTCGGGCATGGCCCCCGAAGACGCGCGCTTCGTCCTCCCCATCGGGACGAAAGTCAACGTCGTCATGACGATGAACGCCCGCATGCTGATGCACGTCGGAGACATGCGCGCGGCAGGCGACGCCCAGTGGGAGATCCGTGAGATGACCGAGCAGATCCTCGAACTCGCCCGCGAGTGGGCCCCAATCTCCTTCGAACACTACATGGAAGAGCTCCACGGACGGAAGAACCGCCTCGCGCCGTAGCGCGTCGCGCCGATCGGCCCACCGATCCGTTCTCCCGTCCGTCGAGGACCGCCCCCAGCCCAGTGTGAACTCACCGCCCGGACAGCCCACGCGGCATATATATCCACATAACTTATCGATCACCAATGGTGAACCACCACAGGATGTCGACAGTGGCGACAGATGGTATCGTTAAAATCCCTGGAAAACACTTATGGGGATTACCCCGTTAGAAAAAAGTGTGAGACGTATGGACTACTACGACCTCGTCCTCGTGGCGATTCCGGTGACGATGATCGGCCTCACGGGGGCGCTCGCCGTGGCTGGCCTCCCCTTCGAGGTCGCACTCGCGGTCGCCTCGGCGCTCGCTGCAGGCGTCGTCGGCCACGCGCTGTTCGTCAGAGCCCCCGTCGCGAGTCACGACGATCGGGCCGGGACAGAACAGTCCCTCTCCTGACCAGTCCATCCCACCCGCGGCCCCGATTGTGGGTCCGATGGGCGAGTCACACGCTCGTCACACCGAGTGCGACGAGCAGATCCACACCGACCGCGAGCGACGCGAGCAGATAGCCCGCGATCGCACCGCCGTTGAGCATCGGGAGGCCCGCGTGGGCCCGCCCGGCCAGGACCATCCGCACGAGGACGGCGAGGCCGACGAACGTCCCGAGCATCGCTCCCAGCGCGGGCACGGTGTACGGCAGGCCACCGATCGTCGAGACGGCGACCCCACCGGGCGTGAACGCCACTGCACTCGCGACCAGCACCGTCGGCATCACCGCGTCACCGAGGCCGATGAAGAGCGCCCCACGATCGAGGGGGTCGCTGTCCGTGGCCGCTTCGCCACTCGCGTCCGCGTCACTGGCCGTCGGGCTCTGCTCGACCGTCGTGTCGCGGTCGTGTGACTCCTCACCGCCGTCGGTGTCTGCGGTATCGTCCCCGATCGACGGGCCGTCCTCCAGAAACGAGTAGCCCCGTTCGATCGGGATGACGAGCACGACCGGGATCCGGAGATCCATAACACCCTCTGCGAGCGTGAGCATGTGCTCGGTCCGGTAGACGCTGATCGCGTCGTAGACGGCCAGCGCGACGAGCAACACGATTGCGGGCAAGACCCCGAAGCTGATGCCAAAGAGGCCCGCCGCGCCCGCGCCCATGAGAACTCCTGCAGCATCGATGACGTACCACTCCGGGTGGACCCACAGCCCCACGGCGATAGCGAGCGCGATCACGCCACCCGCGGCGCTCCCGATCGTCGGCGGGACGCCGAGCAGGCCCCCGAACGCATCGAGGACGAGCCACGCGAAGTAGGCTCCCGTCGCGACGACGACCACCCGAATGACCCAGGTCAACTCGAACTTGATCGCCGCGAGCATAAAGAGCGTCACGACGAGCAACAGGCCGACGTACAGCGCGCTGTTCGTCGGATCCTGAGGGTCCTCGACAGCCTGGAGACCCGCCTCACGGAACGGCTCGACCAGCGCGAGCGCACCGAGTTGCACCAACAGGAAAATCGCAGCGATCCCGCCCGCGGCGACGAGGGCCCGACGATCGATCATGTCCGGTCGTCGGGGTCGACCGAGAAAAGCCACGGGGTTCGATCCGACGCGCAGTCCCCCGCGCCGGGCAGGCGAATCGAACGAAGCCCACGCTCAGCGCCAGTAGAGTCGCTGACCCACCAGTTCGGGCGGGTGGACCCCGTCGGCCGGCGAAATCGCGAGGTAGGGTCGCTCGACCGGGCCGAACACGTCGACCACGCGGCCGATGTCGTCGAGACTGTCGGTGAGGGCAGTCGTCCCGATATCGGGGTGATCGGCGTCGGGGGCGCGACAGACCGCGACGCCGTTGGCGATGGATTCGACGGTGCCAATTCGCTGCATCGCTACGCTCGCAGCGCTCCGACGTAGGCCGCGACGGCCCCGAGCAGGTCGGACTTCCCGGCGTCGTCGGCCTGGGTCACGACCACACGGCCACGCGTCTCGATCTCTCGGGGGTAGGTTTTGTGGCGTTCGATCACCGCGTCGTAGCCCACCTGTCGGACCGCCTCCGCGATCTCGTCGACCGTCGGCTCGGGCACCGCCAGGTCCTGTGGGACGCGGCGGCCCTCCGAGCGGGTACACTGCGCGTCGAGGCCCGCGGGCCAGATGACCTTCTCGACCATGCCGATCCGTCGTCGTCGGGCTCCAAAGGCCTTCCGAGGGCGGGCGACGGAGAGGGCGTCTGGGGCGTCCAAAAGACGACCGTGACGACCGTTCACTCGTCACCGATGTTCTCTGCAAATGAGTCGTTCAACCGCTCGTGGGTGTCCTGCATACTCTCTTCGATCCCAGCGCTCGCGAACCCACCGAGCGACTCGACATCGCGGTCTCGGCGGGCGAATCGGGCGAGGAAAGCGTCCCAGGTCTCGCCATCGTCCTTCAGGTCGGCGAGCGTGGCCTTCGTGTCCTCGGAGACCGGGATCGTGGGGCTCACGCGCGTCAATTGGCCGCCGATCGGTGTAATCGTATCGGCGAGGGGTGACGATCGATCCGACACGCTCGAAGGCCGTGGATCGCCGTTCGAGAACTCGCCCACACCACGATGGCGACCACACCCGAGTACAATCCCGACGCGCCCGACCCGGATCTCGACGCGATCGCGGACACCTACCTCGACGGCGCTGACTTCCTGGTCGGTCGTACGGCGGGCAACATCGTCGCGATGGGGGCCTACCGCCCTCCATCAGACCTCCTCGACGACGTGCTCGACCCATCGCCAGCGACGCAAGAACTCGGATGCCTGCGCGTCCACCCCGACCACCCTCGCGAGGGCCACGTCGAGGCGATCACCGACGAACTCGTCACCCGCACCCGCGAGCGCGACATCAGGGCGTTCGTTCTCGAAACTGGCGCCGAGAACGCCGCCGCGCGCGTTCTACGAGGCCCAGGCGTTCGCGCTGGTCACCGAGCGATCGGTCACCTTCGAGGGGCAAGCGGTGGAGTTGGCGATCTATCGGCGGGACCTCTGAGCGGCCGACGCCACGTCGAGCGCGTCGATCACGCCACGCCCCCGGAGGAGATCGGCGGCGCGGTCGATCGGGGCGCGCGCCGCCCGATCGCGGGCGGCGTCGTGGCCCGCGGCGTCGAGAAACGCCCGCCGAATCCCGTCGTGCTCGAAGACCCCGTGCAGGTAGGTGCCGAGCACGCGATCGGTCGCGACGCTCGCGGGATCGAGCGGCGCGGGGCGATCGCCGGTCGTCGTCTGCCCCGCGTGGATCTCGTAGCCCGCGACGGTGCCGCTGGCGCCCGAAATCGGGCCCCGAGCGTCGATCGAATACCGAGCGCGGCGGATCGTCTTTGCCGCCGCGAACGTCGTCTCGACGGCGAGCAGTCCGAGGCCGGCGACCGATCGGGGCGATCCCCCGGTCTCGCGATCCGCGCGGTGGAGACGCTCACCGAGAATCTGATACCCGCCACAGAGCCCGACGATCGGGCCGGAAAACGTCGCGAGACGATCGCCGAGACCGGCCTCGCGGGCCGCACGCGCGGCCGCGACGGTATTTTTCGTGCCGGGCAGGACGACCGCGTCTGTCGACTCGGTGAGCGCACGGTCGAGTGGCCGGATCACCACCTCGACGCCGGGCATCGTCGCCAGCGGGTCGAGATCGGCAACGTTGGACAACCGCGGGAGTTGGGGCACGACGATCCGGGTCGCTCGGACGTCGGCAGCGGTCGAATCGCCGGCACCGCCACGGTAGACGCCGTCCGTGGGCACGGAGAGGCTGTCTTCGTCGGGCAACCCCGGATCGTCGTGTGGGAGGACCGCGAGGACGGGCACGTCCGTCCGGCGCTCGATGGCGTCGATCCCCGGATCGAGGAGGCTGCGATCGCCGCGAAATTTCGTGACGATCGCACCGACGACCTGATCGCGAACGTCCTCCGGCAGGAGTTCGAGCGTGCCGTAGAGCGCGGCGAACGCCCCGCCACGCTCGATATCGACGACGAGCAGGATCTGCGCGTCGGTCGCCCGTGCGAATTCGACGTTGGGGAGGTCTCGATCGTGGAGGTTGATCTCCGCGATCGACCCCGCGCCTTCCGCGACGACGACGTCCGCCCGGTCGTCGAGGCGGTCGTACGCCGCGAGAGCGGTCTCGCGGGCACGCTCCCAGTACTGCCCGTAGAACGCCGCCGTGTCGGCGTGGGCCACGGGCCGCCCGTCGAGCAGGAGTTGGCTCTCGCTATCCCCCCGGGGTTTGAGCAAGACCGGGTTGTGATCGGTCGAGGGCGGGACGCCCGCCGCGCGCGCCTGGGTGTGCTGGGCGACGCCGATCTCGCCGTACAGCGGGTCGTCGGTCTCTCGAACGGCCTCGGGGCGCACGGCGACGCGCGCGTTGGTCGACATGTTCTGGGCCTTGAACGGCTCGACGTCGAGGCCCCGATCGGCCAGCAGGCGGGCGAGCCCCGTCGCGACGGTCGACTTGCCGACGTGGCTGGCCGTCCCGGCGACGAGGATCGCAGCCATCAGAACTCGGTCCCGAGACGGGCGGAAATCCCCGCGTCGAAGGGATGGGCTTCCTTTGCGATGTGGCTCACGAGGTCGGCCCGGTCGGCGATCGCGTCGGGGCGATCGTGCCCACCGGTCGCGACGACTTCCAGATCGTCGGGCCGGTCGTCGAGAAACCCAGCGACCGCGTCGGCGTCGATCAGCGACCGGTTGAGGGCGTATCCGATCTCGTCGAGGACGAGCATGTGGACGCCGTCGTCGGCCGGCGCATCGAGCGGTCGAGGGCCGTCGGCGGCGTCGATCTCACGCGTTCGATCGAGGGCGGCGCGCGCTTGCGCGGCGTGTTCGTCGTCGCGGCCACCGCGATGCCAGCCCTGCGCCCCTGTCGGTTCGACCGACAGGCCGGAAATCGCAGCCATCGCAGCGTACTCGCCGCGCTCGATGCCGACGCTTCGCGCACCGCCTTTCATGAACTGGAGGACGTGCACGCGATAGCCGCGTCCGGCGGCCCGCATCGCCATCCCGAGCGCGGCGGTGGTCTTGCCCTTTCCGGGGCCGTACCAGCACTGCAGGAGGCCGAACTCCTCGGGCGCGCTCGGCGTGATCGCACTCGTGTCGGCGGCCGGCGGAACGGGGTCGGGGCGGTCGTCGGTCGATGCGTCGGACGTGGAAGCTGTGTCGTCGGTCATGAGTGTGACTCAGATCGTGCGGCGTCGAGAAGTGAATCGAACACGCCGCTCGCCGCGTGGAGGTGGGCGTACGTGCCGACGGTGCTGTACTCGGTGAGGCCGTCGCAGCCGTCGAGACCAGTCCCGTCGGTGTCGAAGGTGTACCGGGCGTCCCGGGCCGTCGCCGTCGAGTAGTGAAACTCGTGGCCCTGGATCGTCGTGTCGGGGGATGCGATCGGTGAGTCGCGTCGTGCGGACAGTTCGACGTGCCCGATCGCCTGTGGCCGGTCGGTCATCCGCACGTCGGCGGGGAGCACGCCCGCCATCGCGTGGCGCTGGCCGTCGACGGTGAGCGATTCCGCGAGGGCAATCAACCCGCCGCACTCTCCGAAGACCGGCAGGCCCTCACTGGCCCGTCGGGCGAGGTCCGCGAGTGCCGGGCTGTCGGCCAGTTCGGGCGCGAACCGCTCGGGATAGCCGCCAGGGAGATACACCGCGTCGGCTGGTGGCAGCGGATCACCACGGGTCGGAGCGAACGGACGGACGTTGGCGCGACGGCCGAGACGTTCCCGGACGCCGGGATAGCAAAAGGTGAACGCGCGATCGCGCGCGACGGCGATCGTCGGGCGGTCGTCTTTCGAGAGGAGCGTCCGCGCAGAGCGGTCGTCGACGCCGCCGCTGGCTCGCGGGCGACGCGCGAGCGCTCGAATCCGATCGAGGCGGAGGTCTTCGGCAGCGCGAGCGAGCGCGTCGCGATCGATCGTCGTCTCCGTGCCCTGGTACAGACCGAGGTGGCGATCCGGAATCGCGAGCGCGTCGTCCGGAGAGATTCGCCCGCAGTCGACGATCCCGTCGGGCAACGCCGCCCTGACCCGATCGAGGTGTGGGCCGTCGCGCGCCCGCTGGAAGATCACGCCGGCGACCTCTGGCGACGCGGGCGCGCGGTCCGCGAAGCGTCGAAACCCCTCGACGGTCGCAGCGATCGACCGGCCGGCGCCGCTCGCGTCGACGACGAGTACGACCGGGAGGCCGAGCGTCGCGGCGACGCTCGCAGTGCTCGCCCGCGTGCCGTCGTACAGCCCCATCACGCCCTCGACGACACACAGGTCGCCCGATCCGCGCGCGTAGTTCGCGAGACAGCCCCGGGGGCCAGAGAGCCAGGGGTCGAGCGTGCGCGAGGGGCGATCGGCGATCGCGGTGTGTTGACTCGGGTCGACGTAGTCCGGCCCGGCTTTCGCGGGCTGGACGGTCACGCCCTGCTCGCGAAAGCCCGCGAGGGCGGCGAGCGTCGTGACGGTCTTGCCGACGCTCGATCCCGTCCCGGCGAGGACGACCCCCGGGATCACGGGTCGAACACCTCCGCGCGGCGATCGGTCCGCGCGCCGGCGTCGGCGGTCGCGACCGAGGCGGGCGGGTCGCGATCGCCCGCCGCGAGCGCCGCGCGAACGGCCTCCCGGACGCAGGCCCGCGCGGCGTCACCGACCGGCGTCGCCGCGCCCGCGAACGCCGCGTCGGGGCCCGAACGATCCGAACCGATGGCGACCGCGTCACTGGTCGTCCCAGTGAAGCCCGTCAGTGCGTGCAGCGTTGCCGTCTTGGCCTCGACCACCGTCGCGAGCAGTGTGGCCTGCGTGCCCCCCGCGAGCGCGCGGTCGGTCGTGACGACCAGGTTGACTGTCCCGGGGTGGAACGGCGTCTTCTCGTCGGTCGCGCCGACGTCGTCGACCTGGCCGGGTGGATCGTCCGCCTCGCTCGGATCGAGCGGGAGCGCCGCGGGGTTGGTCAGCCCCGCGGTCGCGATCACACAGACGCCGTCGAGGCGCGCGCCACGCGCGGTCGCTACGTCGACCGCAGTGAACAGTGTCGGCACGTGATCGAACCCCGCCCGAGCGAGGCGGGCGCGAGCGGCGCGGTCCAGGTCACGCGCCGACCAGTCCGCTGGCACCGACACGATCGCCGCGCCGTCGGCCGCCTGCTGCCCGCCGAGCGGCCCGGTGACAAGCCACGACCCCTCGTGAGCGACCCGGCAGACGCCGTCCCGGATCGCGATCTCAGGCATGGATCGCCTCCAGGAAGCGGTCGTTCTCGGCGGGCGTCCGAATCGCGATCCGGACGTGCGAGTCGAGGCCGTCGAACGTGCGGGCGTCGCGGAGCACGACACCGCGCTCGCGACAGTTCGCGAGGAGGTCGTCGACGGACCCTGGAACCTCGACGAGCACGAACGGAGCGTCCGAGGGTCGAACGTCGAAGCGGTCGTCGAGGGCGTCCGCCAGACGCGCGCGTTCGGCCCGAACGCGCTCGCGCGTCTGAGCGACGAAGGTGCGCTGGCCGAGACAGTGGGCCCCGACGGCGAGCGCGGGCACACCGACGTTCCAGGGCCGGCGCGCACTCGCGAGTGCGTCCCGCCAGTCGTCGGTCGCGACGGCATAGCCCGCTCGCAACCCGGGGAGCCCGTACAGCTTGGTCAGCGACCGGAGCACGACGGTCCCGGGCGTGCCAGCGAGCGTCGGCCGGTCGGTGTAGCCGAGAAACGCCTCGTCGACGACCAGAAGCGTCCCCGCCGCCCGACAGCGCTCGGCGAACGATCGCAGCCGATCGCGCTCTGGACACCAGCCCGTCGGGTTGTTCGGCCGACAGACCACGGCGACGGCGAACGGCCCCGGATCCGCATCGAGCACGGCGCGCGGGTCGCGGGTCCTCACCCGACCGCCCTGGAGTCGAACCTCGCGGGCGTACTCGCCGAAACTCGGCGCTGGGACGAGCGCGCGATCGCCCGCCTCGACGGCGAGTGCGAGCGTCAGGCGAAGCGCCGCGAGGCCACCCGGCGTGGGAATCACCTGCGCGGGTTGAACGTCGACCGCCCGGGCGGCGGCCTGGCGAAAGCGCGCGGGTGGCTCCGGCGGGTACGATCGCGAGCGCTCCAGCGCACGTCGGAAAACCGCCTCGACGCCAGGTGGCGTCCGTGGGTTGACGTTCGCGCTGAAGTCGATCACGTCGGCGGTCGACCCACCGTGCGTGACGCGGTCCAGATCGAGCGCCCGATCGCGGTTCATCGCGCTCCCCCCGGATTCGTGAGATCGGTCGGCGGGGTGAGGACCAGACCGCACTGTGTCACGCCCGACGGCGTCACGCGTACCCCTCCGCGAGCGCGCGGTCACCGGGGCGGTCGACCTCGATCGCGAGCGCCGAATCGTCCCAGACCAGCCACTCGGTCTCGCTCCCATCGACCAGTCCCAGGCCGGTCGGCACGACCGTTCGCCCGTCGATCTCGCGGGTGCGATCGACACTCACGCCGATCGCGCGAACGAGCGCGAGCGGGACCGCGACCGCGAGACCGCGATCGTCGTGGGCCAACCGGAGCCGGCGGACGTGAGCGGCGTCGAGGAAAGGGAGGTCCGCAGTCGCCGTCACGACCGGTCGGACGACCCGATCGAGCGCATAGGAGAGGTCCTCGACGTAGCCCGCGCCGGGCGCGTCGATGATCGGCGGATCGAGCGCCGCACGGGTCTCGGGCGTGGCAGGCGAGGTGACCGCGTAGACGGTCTCCAGGACCGCGTCGAGGGCGTCACGGACGCGCTCGACCATCGGGACGCCGTCGATCTCGACGAGTGGTTTCTCGCAATCAGCGTCGAGGCGCTCGCCCCGTCCGCCACACATCACGAGACCGTCCACACGATCACCCCCGCGTGGACCGCACAGATTCGGGCCGTAGCGTGACTCGCCCCGAGAACGTCGCCGGTCAGTCCACCGAGCGTCCGTCGCGCCCAGGTCCAGACCGCGAGCGCGGCGAGTGTGCCACCAGCGCCGACCGCGACCGGGACGAGCGGGCCCGCGAGGGCCGCTGCGGCGACGAGTGGCGTGCCGATGAGGCCCGCGATCAGAGCGTCGATCCCGCCCGCAGGCTCGATCACCGTCGCGCCCAATCCGTCGGTCGCTGCGGACCCGCCGACCGCGAGCGCGACCATCGCGACACTCGCCGTCGCCTCGCTCGCGAGGACGATCCCCGCCGCCTGGACTGCAGGCCCGTTCGCGAGTGTGAGGCCGGCGGCGACCAGCGCCGCGACGCTGCCGGCGATCGCGAGCGTGCCGCCGACGCCGATCGCGGTGTCGGCCACGATCGCGCGGCGCTCGGCGGGCGAACCGTGGGCGGCCGCCCCGTCCGCACAGTCCGCGAGGCCGTCGAGATGGGTGATCCCGCCGACGGCGACGAGCGCGAGCAGGTACGCGATCGCGACGGTCGCAGACGGTCCAGGCAGTACGACCGCGAGCGCGCCGGCGAGTCCGGTCGGGACCGCCGCGAGGACGAGCACGCCCGGGCGATCGGTGAGCGCAGTCCAGGCGTCGTCGTCGACGCCGACGGGCAAGCGCGTGCCGAACCCGATCGCACCGACGACCGCGGGAATCATCCCACGCCTCCAAGGACGTGACTCCCACGCTGCAGAGCCAGCGGGGCGAGCGCCACCAGAAGCGCCGTCACGAGAATCGCGAGCCAGGCCGCCCGATCGACGACCGTGATCGCGCTCTCGACCTCTCTGGTCGTGGGGAGCGACCCGCTCCCGACGCGGTAGGCCCCGGGCTTCTCGACGGTGACGCCGAGCACCGCAGCGAGCGTCGCCATCGGCCATCCGGCGTTCGGTGAGGCGGGGCGGCGCGCCGTCGAACGCGCCCGCCAGACGGCACCCGGATCGACCGCGGCGAGAGCGATCGCGAGCGCTGCCAGGCGAGCGGGCACGAACGCGACGACGTCGTCGGTCCGCGCGCTCGCCCAGCCGAGCGGCCGGTCGGGATAGCCGATCGTCGCGTCGAGCGCGTCGATCGCGGTGACCGCCGCGGTGCCCGCGGCGGCCGCTGCGGGCGAGTGGACCGATCCGAGCAGAAAGCCCGCGAGCGGGGCGACCAGTCCGTCGGCCAGGTTCTCCGCGACGCTCTCTGCGATCGCGGAGCGGCGCCGAGCGGGGTCGAGATCGTCGGTCGAGCGCCCGACGAGCGCGGCGAGGTCTCCGGACCGATCCAGACACTCGCGTGCGACCGCGAGCAAACGGCGGCGACTCATCGACAGCCAGAGAACCACGCCCGCGACAGCGACGCCGAGCGGAGCGGCGATCGTCTCTGCGACCGCCGTCACACCGCCCGCAAGACCCGCGGCGAGCGCGACGATGACGGCGACGACGCCGACGCCCGCGAATCGAGGGGCCGGCCAGTCACGATCGAGCGTCTCGATCGCCCGGCCGAGCCACGCGACGGGGTGCAATCGGTCGGGGGGCTCACCGAACAGGGTATCGAGCGCGACCGCGAGGACGACCGCCGTCGCGGCCATCATCGACGGCGCCGGACGAGTCCCGCGCCAGCGACGAGCGCGATCGCCCCCGCGGCGGGGCCGAACCCGGGGCCGCCAGCGTCGGTCGGTGCCGCGGGCGTCTGGGTCGTGGTCGTCGCCATCGCCGCGTCGCTATCGCCGGTCGTCGTCTCGGTGCCGTTCACCGTGATCGATGCGTTCGCAGTGCCGTTCGTCGTGAACGATGCGGACGCGCCGTGGAGGTGTCGGGCGATCCGTTCCAGTGGGTTCGTGACGCGCGGGCCGGCCTGGTGGAGGTAATCGCGATTCACGCGGACGATCTGCTCGTCACGAACGGCCGTCGTGTTCGCGAGCGCGGTGCTGTCGATGTCGGTGCCCTCGGGCGCGACGATCCAGTCGGGATCCTCGCGGGCGAGCACTTCGGCGCTGATCTGGCCGTACTCGCTGATGTTCGCGCGGGCCGCGACGTTCTCGCCGCCCGCCGTGGCGATCACGTCACCGATGAACGTGTCGGGACCGGCGGTCCAGCCGCCACCCATCGCGTAGTACACCAGCGGGCGGTCACGGTCGGCGGTCCCCTCGCGCACGTCCGAGACGCGCGTCTCGGTGTCGGAACTCACCGTCGCGGCGGCCTCACAGGCTCCGATCAGGCGACCGGTCGTCCGGGTCTTCTCGGAGACGCCCGCCAACGATCCGACCTGCCGGAAGTGATAGACGGTCAGCCCCGAACTACGGAGGGTCTCGACGGTCTCGGGATCGGTGACGTTCGGGGCCAGGACGAGGTCTGGCTCCTGGGCGACGACGGTTTCGATCTTCGGTTGGCCGGTTTCAGTGACGACGTTGGTGACGCCGTCAGTGCCGTTCAGGTAGGTCGCGTGATACTCACGGGGCATCCCGACGACACGATCCTGAGCGCCGAGCGCCCAGACGGTCTGGGCCGCACTCGGCGCGAGAACGACGATCCGGTCGGGAGACTCCTCGACGGTCACGGTCGTTCCGGTCGCGTCGGTCCGTTCGTGTGGGAACTCACACTCCGCCGCCGTGTCGGCCACCCCGAGCGGCGGGACGGCGGCGACGGCGATCAGGAGAACCGCGACGATGACGATCGGTGTGCGTGTTCGCATCGGCCACCGGTTCCGGCCAGTCCAATAAATACTTACCTAATGCAAGTCGAGTTGCCTTCGATGAACAGGGTCGTCCGGACCGTCCGCTGGAGCGGTGGGCTCGTCGCCGCGCTCGTCGTCGCGACCGTCCTCGCGGCGACGATCGGCCCGGTCGCGCTGGACGCTCAGACGGTCGTTCGAGCGGTGCTCTCGGGGATCGCAGTGCCCGTGCCGCAGTTCGTCGACGGGCGTCTCGCGATCGCATCGACGCCGCTGGCGAGCGCGCCCGAGGGGTCGACGGTCACGATCGTCCGGTCGATCCGACTCCCACGGATCGCGCTCGCCGCGGTCGTCGGCGCGGCGCTCGCGGCGGCGGGGACGATCATGCAGGGCCTCTTTCGGAATCCGATGGCCGACCCCTCGATCGTCGGCGTCTCCGCAGGCGCCGCGGTCGGGGCCGTCGGGGTGATCGTCCTGCCCGCCGCGATCCCGTTCGGCCTGCAGACGGCCGCGTTCACCGGCGCGCTCGTGACGGCGTTCGGCGTCTACCTGCTCGCGACCAGGGGCGGGCGCACACCCGTCGCGACGCTGTTGCTCGCGGGCGTCGCCGTCCAGACGCTGCTCGGCGCGGCGCTGTCCGTCCTCCTCCTCCACGCGGGCCACGACCTCGAACGGGCGATGTACTGGCTGATGGGTGATCTGCGCAACGCCACCTGGGGCGAGGTCGGCGTCACCCTCGCGATCACCCTGTTCGCGGTCGCCGCTCTCCTTCCGTACGCGCGATCGCTGAACGTCCTGTTGCTGGGCGAAGGTGACGCCGCGACGCTGGGCATTCCCGTCGAGCGGACGAAGCGGATCCTCCTCGCGCTGTCGGCAGTCGTCACGGGCGGCGCGGTCGCGGTCGCGGGCGTCATCGGCTTCGTCGGGTTGATCGTCCCCCACGTCATGCGCCTGCTGGTCGGCCCGGATCACCGCATTCTGTTGCCCACGAGTACGCTACTCGGGGCGACCTTCCTCGTCGCCGCCGATACCCTCGCGCGGTCGGGGCCCGCCGAACTCCCGGTCGGCATCGTCACCGCCGCAGTCGGCGCCCCGTTCTTTCTGGCGCTGCTCCGCCGCCGGGAGGTGTCGGACCTGTGAGTCGGTGTCGCGTCGCGGACCTCGTCGTCGACCGTGGCGAGCGGCGCGTCCTCGACGGCCTCTCCCTGTCGCTCGATCCCGGCGAGATCGTCGCGCTCGTCGGCCCGAACGGCGCGGGCAAGACGACGCTGCTGGAGGCGATCACGGGCGTCGTCGACCGCGACGCGGGCCAGATCCACCTCGACGACGACTCGATCGACGAACTGGGCCGACGCGATATCGCCCGGCGGGTCGCGAGCGTCCCGCAGAATGGTGCGGTCGGCTTCGATCTGACGGTCGAAGACCTCGTCGGAATGGGCCGAACGCCATACCGATCGCGGTTCGAACTGTCGATGGGGGCGAGCGATCGCAATGCGGTCGGCGCGGCCATCGATCGGTTGGGCCTCGAATCGCTGGCCGATCGTCCGTTGACGACCCTGAGCGGTGGGCAGCGTCGGCGTGCGTACCTCGCGCGCGCACTCGCCCAGGACGCCCCGGTACTCGCACTCGACGAACCGACCGCGAGTCTCGACATCGCGCACACCCGCGAGATCTTCGAAGCGGTCGTGGATCTGGCAGGCGCGGGGCGCACGGTGATCGCGGCGATCCACGACCTGAGCGTCGCCGCGCGGTACGCCGACCGGATCCTCGTGCTCGCGGACGGTGACATCCGCGCCCGTGGGCGGCCCGCGACGGTTCTCGACTCCGACGCCGTCGAGACTGCCTTTGGAACGTCGGTCGGCGTCGCGACCGACCCGATCACGGGAACGCCCACGATTCGGCCCGTCAGCGATGCGGGCAGCGAACGGATTCACGTCGTCGGCGGCGGCCCAGTCGCGGCCGGAGTGATCGGCCGACTCGCTGACGCCGGGCGAGTGGTCTCGGTCGGCCCGGTCCGAGAGGGCGATGTCGCCGCAGAGGCCGCCGCTGCGCGGGATATGACCAGTATTCGAGTCTCACGAGCGGGCCCGATCGACGAGCGAGCGATCGAACGCACCCGAAGAGTCGTCACCGAGGCCGGGACACTCGTCGTGGCCGGTGTCGCCGCGGGCCACCGCACGATCGCCCAGCGCCTCGCGGCGGCTGCCGATCGATGTGTCGTGGTTGACGACCGGTCCGAGACGGAATCGATCGCTGCCCTGCTCGACGCCTCGGTAGAGACGGCCACGCCGGACGAGATCATCGACCGTCTGTGCGGTGCCCCGACGGATCGAGCCGACCCAGAGCGAGAGCACGGGAGTCCACCGACCGCCGACGATCCGGCACGATCGGGTCAGTTCGTCTCGGAGTCGCGGTGAACCAGGACGAGCCCCGTCATCGAAAGCACAGTTCGGCCCTCGACGGTCGTCTCAACGTCCAGCGCGACCCGTCCCCGCCGGTCGTCGTAGTCTTCACGCGCGGCGACCTCGACGGTCGTGACCAGTCGATCGCCCGGTCGGACCGGCGTCGGCCACCGCAACTGGTCGACGCCGAGACCCACATCGACGGCGACCTCGGAGAGCCAGCACTCGACCATCGCGTCCATCGTGACGGCTGCGGTATGCCACCCACTCGCGATCGGATCGTCGGCATCGCAGTGCATCGGCTGCGGGTCGAACTGTGCCCCGAAGGAGACGATGTCGTCTTCGGTGACTGTCCGGGGCTCGGCCCGGCGACGTTCACCGACCGACAGCGCCGAAAACGTTCGCATACCAGTCCAACGAGGGCCGTCGCGGAGAACCTGTCGGTCGCGAGGTCACTCAGAAACGCAGTCCACCGGCGCGCTCGGCAGCCTCGAGCAGATCAGCGATCGAATCGTCCGGCCCGAGGTCCATCCGGGAGAGCGTCGTCCGGAGCCCCTCGGTCGGATAGGTGATCGGAACTGTCATTTCGAGCAGCAAAATCCCCAGAATCTCGTCGATCGGGGTGTCCCGGTCGAGATGGCGAGCGTACCAGAGCACGAGGTTCTCGAAGACCGCCGTCACGTCGTCGGAGGTCATCTCCCGGCGCTCGACACGTTCGTCGAAGGTGCCAGTGACGTGAAAGCCGTACCGGGCGCTCGTCTCGCCCATGTGCTGTTCGAGAAACTCCTCGACGGCCCCACGGTCGATCACGGGGTCGGGGGCCGACTCCTCACGGGGTTCCGGGGCTCGTTGGGCCGTCGTCGACGGTTTGGACACGTCGAGGTCACCGATCGGATCGTGCGGGGAGACGACGTATCGGCCCTCCTCGATCTCTGCGACGTGTTCGTCGTCGGTGATGTCGAGCTCCTCGGGGGCGAGCACACCGCCCTCGTCGTCCTCGTCGTCTGGGCCCCCTGGCATTGTATACCGTAGGCTACGGGAGAATGCCACATAACTCCGTCGCCGCCGCTCGACGGTCGGGGAACGCGAAAAAGAAAGGACGGCGCTTACAGTTCGACGGACTCTTTGCCAGACAGCGAGTCCGGGACGTTCAGCGTGACGGTCGTCTGCCCACCGGAGCGGGTGTTGACCTGCATGGTGACGGTGTCACCGCTGTCGAGGTTAGAGAGACCCGACTGATTCAGGTCGACCGTGACGATCGCCCGGTCGACCGGGTCGTTCAGCGTCTGATCGTCGAGGATCGATCCGTCGTTGTCACGGAGGGTCGTCCAGCTAAACGTCGCGAACGACGGCGAACTGATCTGATCGGAGACCAGTTGCGTACTCCCGCTGGCCGTAATCCACTGGATCGTCGTGTCGTTGAGGTTCACGTCGGCCGACCCCGGTGCGAGGCGAACGGTCATGTTGGCCTCGTTGATCTGGCCACTATTCACGTTCCCGACCGTACTCACTTCGACGAGTCGGTTGGTGACCTGCTCGGCGGCCTGCTGGCCACTCTGTTCGGCACTACTCTGGAGGAATCCAGCCGTGTTGATCAATACGCCCGCTGCGATCGCCGCGACCAGCACCATCGCGATGAACACGATGAGTGTGCCGATCCCGACCTGACCGCGGTCGTCGGTATCCGTTGTGATTCGTTCGAACATGGTTGATTGCCTGCTTCAGGCGGTACAGATCAGTTACCGCCTAACCCCATTAATACTGACCCCCCTATTATCAGAGTTGAGTATTACGTTCCATCGGAGAGAACAGCGGTATCAGAAGAGAATATCGACCGACGCAGACGGGTTCAGCCTACAGTTCGACGGACTCCTTGCCGGACAGCGAGTCCGGGACGTTCAGCGTGACGGTCGTCTGCCCACCGGAGCGGGTGTTGACCTGTAGCGTCACGGTGTTGCCGCTGTCGAGGTAGTTGAGTTCCGCCTGGCTCAGGTCGATCGTGATGATCGCCCGGTCGACGGGGTCGTTGAGGGTGTTGTCGTCGGTGATAGACCCGTCGTTGTCACGGAGCGTCGTCCAGTTGAACGTCGCGAACGACGTCCCGCTGACCTGGTCAGAGACCAGTTGCGTACTCCCGCTGGCCGTGATCCACTGCATCGTCGTGTCGTTGAGGTTCACGTCGGCCGACCCCGGCGCGAGCCGGACGGTCATGTTGGCTTCGACGATCTGTGAACCATTCACCTCGCCGACCGTGCTCACTTCGACGAGTCGGTTGGTGACCTGCTCGGCGGCCTGCTGGCCACTCTGTTCGGCACTACTCTGGAGGAATCCAGCCGTGTTGATCAGTACGCCCGCTGCGATCGCCGCGACCAGCACCATCGCGATGAACACGATCAGCGTGCCAATCCCGACCTGTCCGCGGTCGTCCGTATCCGTTGTGATTCGTTCGAACATGGGTACTCGTCCGGACGAACCGGACGTTACCTCAGAGTAGTCGAACATTCTACTTAACCGATTCCCCCCTATTATCGATCACGATAACTTATTACCCGAGGTCAGATTGGTTGATCTCAGCAGTGATAGAATGGAACCGAGCCGACACAGACGAGGACAGAACCGCGAACGACACACGACACGAGCGGCGACACCCTCGTCAGGAGCGATACGTGATGAGACTGTAGATGACGAACAGATACCCGAAGGTCGTGAGTCCGCTGTTGACGAGCAACAGCGATCGCGCCCCTTCGAAGTTCGTGATGAACGCGCTAATCATCGTAGCCGATGCACCGGCGACGGCGAGGGCGAAGCCCAGCGAGAGGTGGAGCATCGCCTTCCGTGATGTCTCCGCGTACGCGCGCATCGCCATGCCCACCATGGTGAGCCCAGCGACGACGAAAATCAGCGTGAGGACGGCGTACAGAAGTTCAATCATCGATACATATTCATAGCACTCACCCCCCCATAAATCTCCTCACAAAAATACAGCCAGTGATAATCGGCTCTCAGACGCTGAACGGTCAGCTCTCGGAGAGGGTGCGCCAGGCCTCGTCGAGTTTGTTCGCGACCTCCGAGCGTTCTTCGACGACGATCGACAGCGAGTCGTCGAAGTCGACACGGACCTCGTCGACGTTCCGCCGGTACACCTTGATCCGGCGACGGTCCTCGGAGAGCACGCTGTCGTGGAGTTCGAGGAGATTGTGGTCCGTGAGTTCGTCGATCCGGCGGTACGTGGTCGCGATCGGAATGTCGAGTTCGTCGCTCAGGTCCTGGGCCGATCGCGGTTCGTCGGTGGCATCAAGGATCTCCGCACTGTACTTGTTCCCCAGAGTCCGAAGAAGATCGACCGAGGCCATTTGTTATCAATAGTTGAATTTGTGGGGGCTTAAATCTACTGGGAATCAACCGTGATAGCACCCGGACAGACGATGTGGCAATATCGGCATCGAGAGGACTCAAATAACCCGAAATCGGCCGTTATCAGGGTTGAATCGGGGCGGAGTTTCGGTGAGCCTGGATCGTTCAGAGCGGGTATTCGTCCTCGTTCATCATCGAGAACGCACTGGCGTTCTTGTGGACCTTGATGCCGCCCTGTTCGATCTCGATCGGGAAGATGTCGGTATCGATTTTCTGCTTGCGCATCTTCGCGACCCAGACGTACCGATTGACCCCAGACTCGGTCGGCGTCTGGAGCAAGTAGATGTTGCCGTCGGTCAGGTAGTTCTCCAGGCCGATATCCGATTTGGGGAACACCGCGCCCTGCTCGTTGGTCATCAACGTGGTCAGCCCGTTCTCTTTGAGGATATCGGTGAATTTGAGGAGGTAGGTCCGGCGTTCTTTCTCGTCGTCGAAAAAGAGCTCGAACATCGCGAGCGAGTCCAGCACGACACGCTCGAATTCACTGTCCTTGCAGTCGTCGAGGATCAGATCGAGAGAGGTCGAGAACTCGTTGTCGCTGAGCAGTTCACGCTTGTCGTAGATCCTGATCTGGTCGGAATCGACGTATTCGGCCCAGCGGTCCAGCCCGATCGACTCGGCGGCCTCGCGCAAGTCCTCCTGGTTTTCCTCGAACGAGAGGAAGATGCCCTTCTCGTCGAACTGGTCGACACCGTTGTAGATGAACTGGAGCCCGAAAATCGTCTTCCCGGCCCCGGGGTTTCCGCTGACGAGCGTCGTCGAGTTCTTCACGATGCCCCCGTTGAGAATCGAATCGAGACCGTCGATACCGGTTTTGGTGAGTTCGATCATCTGTGTGTGGGTTCCTTGTCTCGAAAATCTTATCCGAGTGGTCAAAAAACCTTGTTCCTCGATCGGGGGCGATCCACCGCCATCGCCGGGACGTTTATCTTCATCTCTCCGCTACGTGGTCACATGGACGTTGACATTGTACCGATCGGCAACATATCCGGGCCCGTCAAGCGGGAAGCGTCGCGGGCACTCCGATCGGTGTTCGATTTCGACGTTTTCGTTCGCGATACGGAGCCCATCCCGGACTCGGCGTACGACGCCTCACGCGATCAGTACCGGGCCGAATCGCTGATCGATCTGGTCAGCACGGCTGGCCGGGCAGAGAAGAATCTGGGGCTGACCGAGGCCGATCTGTTCTACTCACAACGGAACTTCGTGTTCGGACTCGCCTACCTCCGTGGAGCGGCCGGCATCGTCTCGACGAACCGACTCCGCATGCAATCGGACGGCGGCTTTTCGAACCGATCGGACGACGACGTGTTTGCCGACCGGGTTCGCACCGAAGTCACCCACGAAATCGGCCACACGCTCGGACTCGAACACTGCGACGACGAACGCTGTGTGATGCACTTCTCACCGACGGTCAGAGACGTCGACCAGAAAGACGAACACCTCTGTGGGACCTGCGCGAAGTCACTCGACCCGCTCTGATCGGTGATGGCCGCGGATCCGATGGACCGATACCGCGCGTCCGATCGAACGCGACTCAGCGATCGGTTCTGACGACAGCGCCGGGGTCGGTACGCGCCCCGGATTCGAGAACGCTCCCCGCGTCGATCGACGTGTCGATCCCCGTTTTTACGTCGTCACCCGTGACGACGCCGAACTTCCGGCGGTCCGTCGAGACGCGTTCGCCGTCGATCGCGACCTCGACGGAGGTCTCGTCGTGACGGAGGTTCGCGACGGTCGTCCCCGCGCCGAAATTGCAGTTCCGGCCGATGACGCTGTCACCGACGTAGGAGAGATGCGCGACGCTCGTCCCGGCCCGCACGATCGAGTTTTTGATCTCCACGCTTTGGCCGCCGAGCGAGGCGTCCGGCCCGATCACTGTCTTCCCGCGGATGTAGGCGTTCGGCCCGACCTCCGCCCCCGAGCGGACGATGACCGGGCCTTCGATCACGGTGCGTGCGTCGACGGTCGCGCCCGATTCGACGACGACTGGCCCGCGGAGAGTCGCGTCCTCGTGGACCGAGCCCTCGATCCGGCGGTCGAGGTCGTCGAGCGCGCGCTCGGTCGCGGCCAACAGGTCCCAGGGGCGACCGACGTCGAGCCAGCGATCGAACTCGACGGCCTGCACGTCGTGACTGTCGATCACGCGCTCGAGCACGTCGGTGAGTTCGTACTCACCACGCTGACTCTGGGGAACGTCGAGACAGTCGAGGGCCGCCCCGGGGAACACGTACGCGCCCGCGTTGACGGTGTAGGACTCGGGCGCTGACGGTTTCTCTCGAATGCGGGTCGCGACGCCGTCCGTGACGGTGATCACCCCGTACTCCCGGGGGTCCTCGACGCGCGTGACGCCGACGGCAGGGCCACCGTCGAACAGCGCGGCGAGGTCGTCGGGATCGTACCAGTTGTCGCCGTTGAGGACGGCGAAGGGCCCGTCGAGGCGGTCGCGCGCGGTCCGGACAGCGTCGGCCGTCCCCAGGCGCTCGGGTTGGTGGGCGAACGTCACCGGCACGCCGCGATAGGCCGACCCGAAATACGACCGGATCGCCTCGGCCTCGTAGCCCACGACGACGATCAGTTCGGTCGCTCCAGCGGCGACCGCCGCGTCGGCCACGTGCGCGACGAGCGGGCGGTCACCGACGGGGAGCATGGGTTTGGGCGTCGCGTCGGTCAACGGGCCCATCCGCGTCCCCTCACCCGCCGCGAGCACGACGGTCTGCATACACATCAGTCGGGGATCACGCCCAATAGGGGTGACGAAACGGGCCAGGTCGACGGACGCGGTCCTCCGGGCCGAGAGAACTGATCGCCAGAACCACCGAAGAGTGCTCGGTCCGGGATTCGAACCCAGGTCATCGGCTCGAAAGGCCGATATGATTGGCCGGACTACACCAACCGAGCGCCATCAGACGATTGCGTGCAGGGGCACTTAAACTCGTCTTTCCAGTCCCGCCGTCGGTCCGCCGGCCGTCACTCCAGGATGGCCGCGGCCCGGTCCTGCCAGCGACCGACTCGCGTCTCCGAGAGGTCGGTCGAATCGGCCAGCGACGCCGTATCGGCCTCGACGAGCGCATCGACCGACGACACCCCCGCGTCGATCAGCCGTTGTTCGTAGGCCGGGCCGATCCCCTTGATGTCGGTCAGATCGGGGCCAGTCGAACTGGTGTCGGCGTCGGCCTCGTCCGACTCTGCCTCTTCGATCGGCGTGCTCGAAGACGTGACAGCGTCGCCTCCTCGCTGATCGTCGCCCCGACTCGCCGTCGTGGTGTCCGTCGAGACCGGGTCACTCTCGGCGGTGGCCTCGGCCTCCTCGATGCCGACCGCCGTGGAACTGCCCGCCCCGCCCGAAGCGCCGTCCGATCGGGTGGCACTGCCAGCCCCGCTTCCGGCGGTATCGTCCAGATCAGTTCCAGCGGTGTCGTCGCTGTCGTCTCGACCGACCGCGGAGTCGGCCTCGGTCTCGTGGTCTCCCGGCCCCTGGGCGTCTGCGAAGGCCTCGGGGCCGGCCTGAACGTCGGACTCGTCACCGTCGTATCCCGGGGGGACACCCCATTCTTCTGGGTCCTCTGTCTCCATCGTGGTCCCGCCCTCGCCGCCGTCGGTCGTGTGATCGGGTGGCGAGTCGTCGACAGCCACGTCCACGTCGCTGTTCGTCGATTCCGACCGCGTCGATCCGAGTCCGAGAAGCGATTTGATCCGATCCAGCAGCGTCATGGTCCCAAATACCGGCCGCCCCTACATAAAATCGATCGCCGTGAGACACGAATTCACCGGGCGGCAGTGCCGATCGTCACGATTGCACACCTCCTTCGAGTCAATTCTCCGTGAGGTCCGCCCGGAGGGCCTGCCTCATCGCGTCGACGGGTGGGTCGGCGCCCGTCCAGTGTTCGAACGCGGCCACGCCCTGATACAACAGCATCCACCCGCCGTCGACGGTCGTCGCGCCCGCCGCGGCCGCGTCGGAGAGCAATTGGGTCTCCAGTGGCTGATAGACGGCGTCGAGGACGGTCAGATCGGCGTGAAGGTGCTTGGCCGGCACCGGCGTCTCCGAACTCTCCATCCCGACGCTGGTCGCGTTGACCAACACGCTGGCCTCCGGGACGAGCGAACCGAGAGCGTCGAGGCCGTGCCCGCGCGCATCATCGACGAGGGCAGCGACCTCGTGGGCGCGCTCGACGGTGCGATTGACCACGTCGACCGACAGGCCCGCGTCCGCGAGGCCGACCGTGATCGCCCGGCCCGCACCGCCCGCGCCGACGACGACGGCGTTCCCCGAGAGCGCCCCAGCGTGATCGCGAAGCGCCCGGACCGCCCCGGTGGCGTCGGTGTTGTACCCGACGGGGCGGCCGTCCTCGAAGGCGACGGTGTTGACCGCGCCGATGCGTTCGGCCAGCGGGTCCGGATCGACGACGTCGAGGACGCTCTCTTTGAACGGAATCGTGACGTTCAGTCCGTCCAGGCCGAGTGTCGCCGCTGCCTCGACGGCGCGGGCCCCATCCGATGGGTCGGGTTCGAAGGTGACGTAGCGTGCGTCCATGTCGAGGGCCTCGTAGGCCGCTTCGTGCATCGGTGGGGACAGCGAGTGCTCGATCGGCGTGCCGATCAGCCCGTAGACGTCCATGAACGGGCAACGAACGAGCGACAAAAAACGGCGGCGATCGGACCCACGGCCCCAGGGGATCGAGGCCACCGGCGGGTCGACGGTGTGAATCGAGCGCCGCTCAGATCAGTTCGAACAGCGCGAGGACGTCATCGAGGTCGACCCCGCCGTCACCGTTGAAGTCGTAGAACTCCAGGTTGCCCTGTTGGCTCGCCGTGTCCGTGTTCTGGAACAGCGTGTTCACGTCGGGGAAGTCGACCTTCCCGTTCCCGTTGACGTCTTCGTACTTGCCGTCGCCGTCGGGGTCGGTCGCCGCCGGGTTGGTCGGCCAGTCCGGTTCGTCGGGCGTCGGCTCCGGATCCGCCTCGGGCGGCACGGCCGTGATGCCGTCGACCTCCGCGAGCGCACCGAACAGTGGTGCGCTGTAGTTGATCGCCCACTCGTTGGTCGCGAACGAACAGTGCTGATCGACGTAGGACAAGGCGTTCGGCGTGTCGAGGCCGGCTTCTTCCTCGGTACAGTCACCCTCGATACCTGCGACGTTGTTGTGCGGACCGCCCACGAGCATGCCAGGGATGAGCGTCTCGGTGCTCTGGATCATGCGGTCGTGCGGGGCCTGGGTCGAGGTGCTCCCCCAGTCGGTGACGTACGAATAGCCCGTCGCAGACCGACCGAGCGCGTGGTGGAGCGGCGACATGATCCACTCCGCGCCGTCGGCGTCCGGACCGACGTAGTTGACCGTCGAGGTGTCGAAGCCCCAGCGCCCCTGAACCGCACGGGAGACGCCCGACTTGACACAGCCCCAGTAGTAGTCGTACAGGCCCGTCGTGTAGGCGTCGTTGTAGTCAACCTGCGTGTTGTTGGGATTGTATCGCTGCTGGATCCAGAACTGTTTCTGGAGCGCGGTTCGCGCCGCGGTCACGGCGGAATCGCTGACGTTGTTCTCGATGCCGTACATCCCGTAGGCGTACTGGCCGAGCGAGACGGCGTCGGGCCAGTCGACCGGCTGGGTCGCCGTCTCCGCGGGCAGCGAGACCGACCCGTTGTAGGTCTCGTAGTCCGGGAGGTTGCCGATGGCGTCCGCGTACGTGCTGTCTCCGGTCGTCCGGAGGAGTTCGGCATACGCCCAGTAGCGGTCGCCGGTGTCCGTCTCGTTGCGGGTGTAGCCACCGGACCCGCCGTCCTGGTTGACCGACTTCTCCCAGACGACGTCGGGGTTGTTCTGGAGCCACTCGGCACCAGCCTTCGCCGCGTCGAGCATGTCGCTGGCGAGTTGATCGTCGACACCCTCGAACACGCGAGCGGCGACCGCGAAGGCACCGACACCCTGGGCCGTCCCGGCCGACGAGAGGCCGTACACTTTCCGTGTGAGGTCGGTGTCCTCTTCCGGCGGCACCTCGGGCGACCAGTCGTCAGCGGCGACCTTGAAGTACAGCGCGCCGTCCGAGCGCTGCATTTTCGCGAGGAAGCGCAGCCCCCAGGCGGCCTCCGCGAGCACGTCGGGCATGTCGCCGGCGTGCGGGTCGTCGATACTGTCCGGGATCGCGAAGTCACCGACACCGAACGCGTCGGGGTTGCGCTCGTAGGCGAGCATCAACTGCGCGGCGGTGATACCCGTCGTGATGACGTACTTGCCGTAGTCACCTGCGTCGTACCAGCCGCCGGTGACGTCGATCGTGTCACCGGGGCTGTCGTCGACGAGGAAATCCGACGTTGCGGGCTCGGGGATCACGGCTTCTTGGTCTTGCATGTGGCCCGGCCCGATGTCGAGGCCCGTGACGGGGTCGGTGATGTCGGCGTTCGCGCGTTTGAGCGTATACACGCGCCCGACGTCCGAGAGCACCCGGCCGTAGACCTCTTTGGCCGATCCGACTTCGAACTCGTGGGACTCGTAGCTGCCGGCGACGACCTTGTAGGTACCGCTGGTCGTCAGGCCGGTGAAGTCGGCGTATTTGACGCTGTGGCCCGAACTCTCGACGCCCTCGTAGAACGTGTCCTCGACGGCATCACTGAGCGTCCCACTCTCGACGGCGTCGCCGGTCTCGACGTCGACGACCTCGAACGAGGAGACGCTCGCGAGGTCGGCCTGACCGGAGGAGACGATCGCGACTTTCTGCATGTCGGTGGCATAGCCCACCTGATTCACGCGAATCGCCTTGCTCTCGTCCCACGATGGCGCTGCGAGGGCCGTCCCCGCGCTCGTCCCCAAAACGCCTGCCGCCGTCAGTCCCCCGACTGACTTGAGTACTGTCCGTCTGTTCTGTGGCTGCATATCAACCATACGAATGAATTAACACGGTCCGCGCATAAAAATTTATCTCATTAATCGTTCAAAGTTCTCCCGGAGGGTCGGCGTCGATCGATCACAGCGTCCGGATCGGCGTGGCCAATCGTCGCGTTCCGATCGGCGTCAGCCGACGAGTTCGGCGTGGAGGCCCGAGCGAGGCGTCAGTCCGAGAGTTCGGTCCGCAGCGTCCCGACCGTCGCTTCGCGTTCGGCGTGGGCGTCGTGCTGGTGAATAGATTCTTCGTTGGTTTGAATCATTCGAACGACGGCGTCGTCGGCGAGGTCCGGAAACGTCTCGACGACGCCCTCGGCCATCGCGCGAACGCAGTCCTCGACGAACTTCGCGTCGGCGTGGGCCTCGCGGGTCATGTGGTCCTCGTCGGGTCGTTTCGCCATGTTGTAGATCCGGGCGCTCATCGCGTCGCGAGCCACGTCGATGAGGTCGTTGAGATCGACCGGTGGCGCACCGTCGGCCTCGACCGACAGACGGGCGCGGCCACGCTGGGAGTGACCCGCCTGCGGGACGGCCTCCAGGAACTCGTCGACGACGCTGTCCTCGACACCCAGATCGGACAGGGTCTCGCGGGCGTGCGCGGCGGACATCCCCTGCGAACACGGACAGACGGTCATCCCGGTGACCTCGGCGCCGATCGACTCGCGCGTCCCCGCGTCGTCGGCGGTCGCTGACGCGTGGATGCGTGCGGTCGCCTGTGTCGGTCGATCGGTCGCGGGCGTCTGCTCGCGCATCATGTAGTCGGCTTCCATCTGCACCTCGGCACGTTCCGTGTAGTCGTGTTTGTCGAGGAGGCGCTCCGCGGCGTCGCCACAGACGTCTTCGACGCGATAGGCCGTCCCGGCGACGGCGTCTTCGAGGATCTCGTCGATCACCTCCATGTTGCGGCTCATGTCCGCACCCTTCCTGGAGCTCGGCAGGTCGACGTACACCGAAAACTCCGCCATCAGGACGATCGGCCGGCGATCGGCCCGGCCGAGTTTGACGAGTTTTTCGACGCCGGTGACGCCGACCCGCGTCAGGCCGACCCGTACGTCCGGATCGGTCGCCTGCACGTCCGGCAAGTTCGTACCCATGTGATCGGAGTTCGGTCGAACCCCGGGTAGGGCTTACGGTGGGGGCGACGCTGGCCGCTCGGTGGTCGGCGGGCCACGAATCACGGGTCGTTTTAAGCCCCGCACACGAACCCCCTCTCGATGAAGTCCATCGACGAACTCATCGAGGGTGCGGGCGACCTCGCCGGACGGGGCCTCTCCCGGGGCGAGGTCGCGGACGAACTCAACGTCTCGCGCGAGACCGCCGAGTGGCTGATCGCGCGCAGCGACGCCGGTGAGACGACCGCCGCCCAGCGGTCCGGTCCGAGTCCGACCGACGTCCACGTCGACTGGAGCACGCTCGGCAGTGACAGCGAACGCCTCCACTACATCGGCGCGGCGATGGCCGACGTGATCAGGGATTCGGTCGACGCCGAATCGGTCGACATCACCGTCGGCATCGGGAAATCGGGCGGCCCGCTGGCGACGACCATCTCCGAGACGCTGGAGACCGATCTCGGCGTCTACATGCCGAGTAAGTACTACCACGACGAGGAGGGTCGCACGGGCACGTTCTCGCGGAACTTCGGCGGCGTCGACGACGCGACCTGCGTGATCGTCGACGACAACATCGACACTGGTCAGACGATGACCGAAACCGTCGACGAGATCCGCGCCCGCGGGGGCGACCCCGTCGCGGCCATCGTGCTGACCGACAAGCGGGGCGACGACGCCATTTCGGGCGTCCCGGTCTACTCGATGATCGACATCCTGAACGTCAGCGAGTAACGCGGCTGAGGCCGCGACCGCTCGACCGCCCCAGGCGTGACCGACACGTTTCTCGACGAACCCACCGCAGGACCGAGCGTCGGCTGTGGGCCGAATCGGCGTCGACACCGCCAGTGCGGGCGAGTCCGGACCAGTATATAGCGGTATAGTCGGGTCAGAGCGATCAGAGTCGTCTATAGGGCTCCGCCCCACAATATATCAATCATAGTAGGTGTTTAATGCGTACCTGGCCTCGTCTCGGTCGATGGCGCCCGACTCAGAGCGTCTGTCCGACGTCGTATCGCGCCGCAAGTTCCTCGTCTCGTCAGCGTCCGCCGGGGCGGTCGGTCTCGCCGGGTGTCTTTCGAACAACGAGCAGAGCAGCGACGGAAACAGCAACGACGGCAACGGCGACGATGGCAGCAACGACGACAGCACCGCCGAGAGCGGTGGGGCCGGCGACCTTGCAGGCGACATTCGAATCTCCGGCAGCAGTACCGTGTATCCGGTCGCCCAGGAGGTCAGTCGTCGGTTCCAGGATCCGGAGTTCGAAGGACACGAACAGGTCAGCTTCAACCTCACCCGAGACGGCAGCGGTGGCGGGTTCGAGAACGTCTTCATCCCCGGCGACAGCGACATGAACAACGCGAGCCGGCCGATCAAAGACGAAGAGCTCCAGCGCTGCCGGGACAACGGCATCGAACCGGTCCAGTTCTTCCTCGCCCAGGACGCGCTCACCGTCGTCGTCAACAACGACGCCGACTGGCTCGACTCGATCTCGCTCGAAGACCTCGGGACAATCTGGTCGCCCGACACCGAACCCGAGACGTGGGCCGACGTCAATTCGGACTGGCCCGACGAGCCGTTCGATCTGTACGGCCCGGCGAGCACCTCGGGAACGTACGACTACTTCACCGAGACCGTCATCGGAGAGACCGAGGCCGACCAGCCGATCCGCAGCGACTTCGAGGGCACTGAAGAGGACAACCTGATCGCCCAGGGTGTCCAGGGCAACGAGTACGCGCTCGGGTACCTGCCCTTTGCGTACTACGTGAACAACACAGACCAGGTCAAAGCCCTCAGCCTCGTCGAGGACGGGAGCGACCCGGTCGAACCGAGCCTCGAAGGCGCGAAAAGCGGGAACTACCCGCTCGCCCGGCCGCTGTTCACCTACGGCCACATGGGCAAGATCCAGGAGAAGACCCACCTCCAGGAGTTCATCCGCTACTACATCAACCAATCCGACGAGGACTACATCGCAGAGGACATCGGCTACGTCCCGGCCAACGACCAGATGGTCGAGGACAACCTCGCGAACCTCGACGCCGCCATCGCTGGCGATTACGAGTTCAGCCGGTAATCTCTCGGATCACCGTTTCGCCAGACCCATCGCTGAACCAGTAAATTCATGAGTTCTCGCACATCGTCGGCCCCCGAGTCGCTCCAGCGCGACGCGTTCGTCGCTCGGAAAGAACAGCTCTACGGTTGGTTGATCACGATGAGCGCGGCGTTCACCGTGTTCGTGACGCTCGGAATCGTCCTCACACTCGCCTGGCACGCTGCCTCCTTCTTCACGGAGGTCCCGCTGCTCGACTTTTTGACCGGCACGACCTGGAGTCCGAAGATCAGTGGGGACTTCGGCGTGTTGCCGCTCGTGAGTGGCACGCTGATCGTCACCGTCGGCTCGGCCGCCATCGCGTTGCCCGTCGGCCTGGCCGCTGCGATCTATCTCAGCGAATACGCGAGCGAGCGCGCTCGGTCCGTGTTGAAACCGGCGCTGGAGATTCTCGCCGGCGT
Organism: Halococcoides cellulosivorans; assembly: GCF_003058365.1. Taxonomy (NCBI): domain Archaea; kingdom Methanobacteriati; phylum Methanobacteriota; class Halobacteria; order Halobacteriales; family Haloarculaceae; genus Halococcoides; species Halococcoides cellulosivorans. Next base: position 1,486,395 of record NZ_CP028858.1, read on the forward strand.
CCCCACGGTCATCTACGGGTTTATGGCGCTCGTCTATCTGACGCCGCTGATCGATAGCGTCCTCCCGATCGCCGTGCCAGTGATCCCCGCCGGCCTCCCGGTCCCGGAGTTCACGTTCGTCGTCCCGTCACTGCGGACGTTCAACGCCCTGTCTGCGAGCATCGTCGTCGGCATCATGATCATCCCGATGGTCTCCTCGATCAGCGAGGACGCGCTGCGTGCCGTCCCCGATAGCCTGCGCGAGGCGGCGTACGGACTCGGATCGACGAAGTTCGACGTCTCGACGAAAGTCGTCGTCCCCTCGGCAACCTCGGGGATCGTCGCCTCGTACGTGCTCGCGCTCTCCCGAGCGATCGGAGAGACGATGGCCGTGACGATGGCGATGGGGATGAGCCCACAGATGCCGTACTTCCCGAACGTCCTCCGCAATCTGGCCGAGTCGAGTCAGACGATGACGGCCGCGATGATCCAGATCTCCAGTGCCGACTCGCTCGGCGGCGTCTCGTACGACGCGCTGTTCGCGATCGGGATCGCGTTGTTCGCGATCACGCTCGCGATGAACCTCCTGGCCGAACTCGTCCGGCGACACTTCCGGGAGGCCTACGAGTGATGGCCACCGACAGTGACCACCGCGGGACGCTGTTCGAGGCGTCCGGGACGTGGCGTCGCCGGTTCACAGACCTGGCCTTCGAGGCGTCACTGCTCGGCGCGACGCTGATCGGGATCGTTTCGTTGCTCGTGCTGTTCGGCTACATCGTCTTCGACGCGTTCCAGCCCCTGAGTGCGTCGCTCCAGTGGTATCTGCTCTACGTCGTCACGCTCGTGGCGCCCACCGCCGCGTTCACGCTGTTCGCGAGACGCCATCCGGCCGTCCGGGCCGCGAACGCGACCGCGTTCGCCGTCGTCTTCGGCGCGCTGATCGTGAGTCTGCTCACCTACGTCGTCGTGGACGCGGTCAGCCCCTACGACGTCCTCATCTACCTGGTCTGTGGCACGGTCCCGCCGCTCGTGATCGCTCTCGGGGCCCGCACGACCGCGGATCGAACGTACGCCGGCCCGGCGATACCGGTCGCGGCGGTCGTCGGCATCGCCCTCGGCGCACTCCTCTACGGGGCCGTCCGCCCGATCGTCGGGCTCCTGGCGGAGTGGGTCGCCTTCGTCGGTGTCGTGACGGTCCCCGTCGCCACACTCGTCGGCGTCCTCGTGGCACACCGAGAGACGCCTCGCCGCGGCGCGATCACCGCGACGGCCGTCGTCGTGGGCACACTCGTCCTCGGGGGCGGCCTGCTCTCGGTCGGCGTCGATCCGTCCGTCTGGATCGTCCTCGTCTCGGCGTTCGTGATTCCGGTGGGATACGTCGTCGGCAGGGAGTGCCTGGAGAACCCCGAGGGCCGGATCGGCGTTCTCGGCCCGTTCGTCCTCATCGGAGGCGTCCTCGCCGGATCCACACTCGAACGCACGTTCTCGATCCAGGGCCCGGAGAGCTATCTGACGCCGACGCTGTTGACCAACTCCTGGGACGGCCTGACCGCGAGCAACGCGGGCGTCTACCCCCAGATCGTCGGATCGGTCGTGATCGTCGCGTTCATGGCAGTGCTCGCCTTCCCGCTGGGTGTCAGTGCGGCCGTCTACCTCGAAGAGTACGCGCCGACGACGGGGTGGGGCGGGCGGATCGCCTCCCTGATCGAGGTGAACATCGCGAACCTCGCGGGCGTCCCCTCGGTCGTCTACGGCCTTCTGGGACTCGCGCTGTTCCGGAACACGCTGGGCTTTGGCACCGGGATCGTCGTCTCGGCGTCGGGGACGCTCGGACTCCTCATCCTCCCGATCGTCATCGTCTCGGCCCAGGAAGCGATCCGGTCGGTCCCCGACTCGATCACCGACGCCTCCTACGGCATGGGCGCCAGTCGCTGGCAGACGCTGCGGACCGTCGTCCTCCCCGAGGCCGTCCCCGGGGTGCTCACGGGAACGATCCTCGCGATGGCGCGCGCGATCGGTGAGACCGCCCCGCTGGTGATCATCGCCGTCGCGACGACGACCTACACCGCCCCCGAGGGCCTGTTCTCGGCGGCGACGGCGCTCCCGCTCCAGATCTTCGCCGCACGGAGCAACGTCGATCCCGCGTTCCGCCACGGAATCGTTCCGGCGACCGCCGTCGTCCTGTTGGTGCTCATGCTGGCGATGAACGCGACGGCCGTCCTCATCCGGAATCGCTACGAACGAGACCCCCGATAGAGCAATGTCACACCACGACTCACCGACGATCGAAACGGCTGTCGAGACCAGTGAACCACCGACCACTCGGCCCGAGACGGCCGACCGTACGGCCATCGAAGCGCGTGGCCTGAGTGTCAGCTACGGCGACGAACAGGCACTGCAGGCCGTCGACCTCGAAATCCCCGACCAGCGTGTCACGGCGATCATCGGCCCATCGGGCTGTGGGAAATCCACGTTCCTCCGGTGTCTCAACCGAATGAACGACCTCGTCGAGACGGCGACCGTCGGGGGCGAACTCCTGTTCGACGGGACGGACGTCTACGGGGAAGCGATCGATCCGGTCGCGCTCCGGCGGCAGATCGGGATGGTGTTTCAACATCCCAACCCGTTCCCGAAGTCGATCTACGACAACGTCGCCTACGGCCTGCGGATTCAGGGCCAGACCGACGACCTCGACGGTCGCGTTCGAGAGGCGCTCGAACGGGCGGCGCTCTGGGACGAAGTCGAGGGCCAGTTGGACAAGAGCGCGCTCGATCTCTCGGGCGGGCAACAACAACGCCTCTGTATCGCGCGGGCGATCGCGGTCGATCCGGACGTCCTCTTGATGGACGAACCGGCCTCGGCGCTCGATCCGATCGCGACCGGGAAAATCGAGGACCTCATCGAGGAACTCGCCGCAGACTATACGGTCATCATCGTCACCCACAACATGCAACAGGCCGCACGCATCTCCGATCGGACCGCCGTCTTTCTCACCGGCGGCGAACTCGTCGAGTACGGCGACACCGAACAGATCTTCGAGGACCCCGCGAGTCAGCGCGTCGAGGACTACATCACCGGGAAGTTCGGGTGATACCATGCCACGTCGTGAGTACCAGAAGTCCCTCGACGACCTCCGTGCCGACGTGCGAGCGCTCGCTGACCTGGTCGTGTCCAGACTCGATCAAAGTCTCGATGCCCTCGAAGGCGGCAATCGCGAGGCGGCGCGGGCCGTCATCGACGGCGACGACGAGATCAACGACCGATATCTCGACCTCGAAGCGGACTGTATCGATCTGTTCGCGCTCCAGCAACCCGTGGCAAGCGACCTGCGATTCGTCGCGGCGTCGTTCAAGATCTGCACTGACCTCGAACGCATCGGTGATCTCGTCGCGAACCTGGGCCAGTACGCCCTCGCCGCGGACGGCACGATAGCGGCGGTCGATCTGGGGACGATCGGGCGCGAGGCCCACGCGATGGTCACCGACGCGATCACCGCCTACGACACCGAGGACGTCGCCGCCTGTCGGCAGATCGCAGCGCGCGACGACGAGATCGACGCGCTCTGTCAGCGCGCGAGCGAGCGGGTCGTTCGTGACCTGATCGAGCGGCAGGCGACCGCCGACGGGACGCCGTGGGACGTCGAGCGAGCGCTCGACGACGTCTCGCGCGTGTTACTCACGATCCGTGATCTCGAACGGATCGCTGATCACGCTGTCAACGTCACCGCGCGGACGCTCTTTCTCGTCGAGAGCGATCCGGAGTTGATCTACTGATGGAGACCAGAAAGATCCAGCAGGTCGGCAGCGGAACGTTCACCGTCTCCATCCCCGCGGACTGGGCGGCCGCCCACGACATCGAGGCGGGATCGACGGCCTACCTGTACACCCATCGCGACGGGTCGCTCGTGGTGCGCTGGAACGAACGAGACCAGAGCGACCTCGCGACGACCGACATCGAGGCGAGTGGCCTGGATCCGGCCGCGACCGCACGCACGCTCGTCACCGCGTATGGAGCGGGCTTCTCGACGATTCGACTCCACGCTCCGGGGGGCCTCTCCGACGCCCAGCGGCGTGCGGTCCACACCCGGGCCCGCGATCTCACCGGGGTCGAGGTCACCGACGAATCCGCTGAGGCCGTCGTCGTCCGCGGCCTGTTGAACACCGGCGACGTCTCCGTCCGCCAATCCACGATTCAGTTGCAGTACGTCACGCTCTCGATGTTCGAGTCGGCGCTGGACTGTCTCACGGGCGAGACACCCTCACAGCACGTCGTCGACCGCGACGACGACGCCGATCGGCTGTTCTGGCTGCTCGCCCGGCATTTCAATCGATCGCTCCAGAACATGATCGAACTCGATCGACTCGGCCTCACCCGCTCGGAACTGTTCACGTATTTCGCGACGGCGCGGCAGTTCGAACGGATCGCTGATCACGCCGTCACGATCGCACGGTCCGTCGACCACCGCGATCACAGCGTCTCCGAGGCGCTGGCGACCGAGACCAGAGCGCTCGGGATGGACGCCCGCCAGGTCGTCGAGACGGCCTCGAAGGCGATCGTCGACGATCGGGCGTCGGGACCGCACGACTCGATCGAGGCCGCCGAGCGGGTCGTTCGAGCAGCGCGACGGCTCGACGACACGCTGATCGATCGGGCCCCTCGCGACGCGTCTCTCGTGGCGCGCGTGCTCGATAGCGTGATTCGCACGGCGGAGTGTGGCGCCAATATCGCCGCGCTGGCACTCCGACGGTCGCTGGCCGAAGACTCGGGCCCCAGATCGTGATCGCCGCGCCGCCCGGGCAACTGCGCTGCCCCGAGCAGTCCCAGCCCCGGGCGGCGAGACCTACTCGTGGGCCCAGAACTCGTCGGTGACGGTGACTTCCCGTTTGAACAGCGGCACCTCGTCTTTCAGTCGGTCGATGCCGTCCTCGACGGTCTCGAACGCTTCCCGGCGGTGGTCGGCCAACACGACGACGTAGACGACGTCCTCTCCGGCGTCGACGACGCCAGTCTCGTGGTGGAGGAAGACCTCGTAGACGCCGTCGCGGGCGGTCAACTCCTCGCGAATCGCGGCCATTCGCTCGTCAGCGACCGTCTCGTAGCGCTCGAACTCCAGCCACTCCGTCGGGTCGTCGTCGGCGTCGTCGAGCGTCCGGACTCGGCCGGTGAACGTCGCGATTGCGCCCGCCCGGTCCGCGTCCGGCGACGCCTTCGCGCGGGCGACCAGCGATTCGAGTGTCTCGTACGGGTCGACCGCCTCGGTGGCGTCGATCACGGCGTCGAGGTCGACGTCGTCGGCGGTCTCGCCCGCGGCGATCACGGTCTCGGCGTCGGCGTCACCCAGGGCGACCGTCGGCAGTGTCGCCGTCCCGTACCCCTCGACGAGCGCGTACCGACAGTCGACGGCGAGGCGATCCAGCGCCTCGGTCAGCGACAGTTCCTCGCCGGTGGCGAACCAGTCGCCGTCGTCCGTCAGCCCGTAGGTTTCGGCCGCGCCGGCCGTCCGGTGGCGGGCCGTGTCTGTCCCGTCGGTGTCGAGAGTCGGTTCACACGCGATGTGTTTCACCGTCCCGACCCGGCCCAGGTCGGCAAGGCAGTCGGCCAGACGCTCGATCAGCGTCGTCTTGCCCGCGTCCGACGGGCCGACGACACGGATGACCTTCATCGGCGGCGGTTCGACCGGGAGCCATTTGGGGCTACTGAAGCCCGAAGAGGTAGCCTCTTTTCGCCGGCCGTCCAGGCGGAGACATGGCTCGCCGCGAGTTTCGCACGCTCGACCCGCCCGAGAGCGCCCACGACGCACTCGCCGCACTGGATCTGACCACCGGGATCGAGTCGGTACCGCTCGCTGACGCGCACGGGCGAGTCCTCGCAGAGCGCGTCGACGCGCCCCTCGACGTCCCGGGGTTCGACCGGGCGGCGATGGACGGCTACGCGGTCCAGGCCGCCGCGACGTTCGGCGCGAGCGAGGCCGACCCCGCGACGCTGTCGATCGCCGGCGCGGTCCGGGCCGGGGAGGCCCCCGACGTGACGGTCGCGTCCGAGACGGCCGTCCAGGTGGCGACCGGGGCGGTGCTCCCGCCCGGCGCCGACGCCGTCGTCCCCGTCGAGCGAACCGTCGAGAGTGAGTCGACCGTCGAGGTCGTCACGGGCGTCGCGCCCGGCGACAGCGTCACGTATCGCGGCGCCGACATCGCCGCCGGCGATCGCGCGCTCGGGCCCGGAACGGTCCTCGGGCCGCGACACGTGGGCCTGCTCGCCGCGCTCGGCCGCGAGCGGGTGCCCGTCCGGGGCCGTCTCGACGTGGCCGTCGTCTCGACCGGCGAGGAACTGGTGCAACCGGGGGCGACCCCCGACCACGCCGCCGGCCAGATCTACGACGTGAACGGCCACGCGATCGGTGCCGCCGTGAGCGCGGCCGGTAGCCGGCCGACACACGTTCCACGCCCCTCCGACGACCCGGACCGACTCGAAGACGCGCTCGCTGACGCGGCGAGCGAGGCCGACCTCGTCGTCACCTCGGGATCGACGAGTGCGGGGACCGCGGACCGCCTCTACGGACTCGTCGAGGACCACGGCGAGGTGCTCGTCCACGGCGTCGCGATCAAGCCCGGCCGACCGCTGTTGATCGGGCGCGTGTTCGGGACGCCGTACGTCGGCTTGCCGGGCTATCCGGTCTCGGCGCTGTCGGTGTTCCGCACGTTCGTCGCGCCGGCGCTGCGCGCGGCGACCGGCCGACCCACGCCCGAGACGGCGACACGCGAGGCGACGCTCGCGACGCGGGTCCGGTACGACGGCGGTCGGCGCCGCCTCGTCGCCGTCGGGGTGGTCCCCGACGGTGCGGGCGGCCACGTCGCCTACGCCCCCGCGAAAGGCAGCGGTGCCACGACGACGCTCGTCGAGACCGACGGCGTCGTGGTCATGCCCGCCGAGACGTCCCTGCTCGCGGCCGGCGAGACGGTCACCGTCGACCTGTTCGACGAGACACCGGTCCCCGCGGTGCTCGGCGTGGGCGACACCGATCCCGCGTTCGGGGCGCTGTTCGACGAGGCCTCGACCGGCCGGTTTCTCGCCCGGAGTGTCGACGACGCCGTCCGGTGGTTCGAAGACGACGTTCCGGACCTCCTGGTCGCGCCGACCGACGCCCTCGACGCGGTGGCCCCCGACCCCGTCGATCGCTGGGCGCGGACGTGGGGGCTGATCGTCCCGGCCGGATCGCCCGCCGAAATCGACGGCCTCGCCGCTCTCACCGACGTGCGATTCGCCAACCTCGCGGAGTCGCTGTCGCTCCGGGAGGCTCTCGACGCCCGCCTCGCCGACGCTGTCGAGGCCCCCGAGCGCGCCATCGACGGCTATCACCGCGGACTGCCGGGCATCGAATCGCCGGCCCGCAGCGTCGCAGCGGGCCGGGCCGACGCCGGTCTCGGCCTGCGGGCGACGGCCGAGCGCCTCGGTCTCGGATTCGTCCCGATCGGCACCCAGACGCTCGGCGTCGCCGTGAATCCCGATCGAGCGGGCAAATCGAGCGTCGAGCGGGTCACCGATCGACTGGCCGATCGCCTCCCGGACCTGCTGGCCGAGCGGCCCGGCTACGACCCCGTCGAGTGAGCGCTCACCGACCGCGGTGGGACGCCGCAGTCGGCACCCGACCGCCGACTCAGCGTTTGATCTTCTCGACGACGCGGACGTCGTCGATCGACGTCTCGGGGTACTGTCCATCGGCGTCTTTCTCGGCGGCCTTGACCATGTCCCAGACGACGTCGAGCCCCGTCGTCACCCCCTCCAGGGCCTCCATCTCACAGCCGGTCGGGCCGACCGTCTCGACGGCGACCGTGAGTTCGACGGCCCGGTCCGCGAGGTCGAACGCGACGTCGACGTTCGTGATCGGAATCTGGTGACAGAGCGGGATCGTCTCCCAGGTGTGCTTGACGGCCTGGATCGCGCCGACGCGAGCGGTCGCGAGGACGTCGCCTTTCTCGATGTCGTGCTCGCGAATCGCATCGACGGTCGCGGCCTGGAGGGTGAGTCGCCCGCGGGCGACCGCGCGGCGCTCGCTGTCGGCTTTCGATCCGACGTCGACCATCTGGGCGGCCCCCTCGTCGTCGACGTGGGTGAGATCGCCGGCGTCGATAGCTCCGTCGTCGGGACGGTGAACGTGCCCGTCCGCACCCGCGTCGTGGTCGTCGCCCGCTGCCAGACCGACGACGTGGCCGACGACGGGGACGACGAGGTCGCTGGTCCCGAGGTGCGCGGCGTTCTCGCTGCCGGGCAGGCAAAACACGGGCGTCCGATCGACGATGCCGGCCGTCGCCCGCGTGAGCATCCCGTGAGGACCGACCTCGTCGACCGATCGCGCGCGGAACTGCTCGCCGAACCCCGGAATCGACCGATCGAAGCGGGGTTCGAGCGCCTCGGGGGTCACGTCGTCTGCGGTGAGTCCCGTCCCGCCCGTCGTGACGACGGCGTCGACGCCGTCGAGGAGGGCCGCGACGCGCTCGCGGATCGCAGTCACGTCGTCGGTGACGATGTCACGCCGCCCCACGGTGTGGCCGGCCGATTCGAGCGCCGCCACGACGGCGTCGCCGCTGGCGTCGGTCTCGGGCGTCCGCGTCGAGGAGACGGTCAGGACGCCGACGGCGATCGTCTCGCGGTCGGCCGCGTGGTGGTCGTTCGAGTCCGCCCCGGAGTCGTCGGTCATGACTACGGGGTCGGCGGCAGTGGTGAAAACAGGTCGGATCGCCTCAGTCGTCGTCCGCGACGACCCGCTCGACGTAGCGGTCGTTCCGCACCCACTCGCCCTCGGATTCGACCATGTACTCGCCGTAGAACGGCACGCGATTGGCGACGGTCTCGCGGAACGCCGCCTCGATCTCCGCGCGTGTCATTCCGCCGGTCGATCGGTGGTCGTCGTGGCGGTTGAGACAGCCCTTGAACTGGCCGTCGTGTGTGACGCGAACGCGGTGGCAGTTGGCACAGAAATCGGTGTTCTCGACGGGATCGACGACTTCGACCATCCCCTCACCCGAGGCCGGCGCGTCGGGGCCGGCCGATTCGATCGACGGCGGGGCCGCCTCCTCGCGCTCGGTGACGTAGTACCGACGCCGGCCGTGCATCTCCCGGCGCTCGACGCGTGTCGCGCGGTCGGCCAGCCAGTCGTGGACCCTCGCGATGTCGATTGCCCACTCGGGGTGGCCCGCGATTTCGGGCATGTACTCGATGAGTTGGAGTTGGAGGCCGTCGGTGGCGGCGACGAAATCGACCATCTCCGGGACGTACCCGGCCGTCGGCTCCATCACGACCATGTTGAGTTTGACCGGCGCGAGGCCGGCGTCGAGCGCCGCTTCGACGCCCTCGATGACAGTGTCGTACGCGCCGCTCTGGGTCAACTCCGCGAACGCCTCCCGGTCGAGCGCGTCCTGTGAGACGTTGACGCGTTCGAGGCCCGCGTCCGCGAGCGCCGCGGCCCGCCCGGGCAGGAAGCTTCCGTTGGTCGTGACCGAGACGTCCATCTCCTCGGGGACGCGCCGGACGATCTCAGCGAGGTCGTCGCGGAGCATCGGCTCCCCGCCGGTGAACTTCACGGTCTCGACACCGAACGCCCGCACCACGTCGAGCAGGCGGATCACCTCGTCGGCAGTCATCTCGTCGTCCTGGGGCTCCATCGGTCCGCGCGTGTCACCCAACCCCTCGTTGTGGCAGTACTGACAGTCGAAGTTACATCGGTCTGTCAGCGACACGCGGATGCCGGTGACCGACCGCCCGTGGTCGTCGTCGAGGGGCACGGCTCAGCGTTCCGTCCGTACGGTGTTAAGGGTTGGTCCACCACCGATCGCTGCCGGGCGTCGCTCGGTCCGCCGCTCCGGGTCGTCCAGAGAGCGGGGGCTTCTTGCCCGGGGTGGCCCCAGTCGAGCCATGAGCGACGGTGGCTTCCACGACGTGATGGCCCTCTCGGACGCGCGCCAGCGCCTTCTGGAGCGATGTCAGCCACATTCCCGACGCGACCAGATGGCCGTCGAAGACGCCGACGGCCACGTCCTCGCGGAGGCCGTGCGGGCGGCCCGGGCGGTCCCCCACTACGATCGAGCGGCGATGGACGGGTTCGCGGTCCGGGCGGCCGACACCTTCGGCGCGAGCGAGCGGTCTCCCGTGACGCTCTCGCTGGCGGACGGCCGGGTCGAAGACGGCGAAGCCGTCCAGGTCCACACGGGGAGTGCGATGCCCACGGGGGCCGACGCGGTCGTGATGGTCGAGCAGACCGAGCGGCGCGAGGGCACGCTGCTGGTCTCCGACGCGGTCGCCGCCGAAGAAAACGTCGCCCCGACCGGCGAGGACGTCGCCCGAGACGCGCGACTGTTTGCGGCCGGCCATCGACTCTCGCCCTCGGATCTCGCCTTGCTCAGGACGACGGGTCACGACACCGTGTCCGTCGTCGATCCGCCCCGGGTGAGCGTGGTGCCGACGGGCGAGGAGGTCGTCCCGGCCGGGAGCGATCCGGCGCCGGGCGAGGTCGTCGAGACGAACGGACTGCTGGTCTCGACGCTGGCCGAGCGGTGGGGGGCCACCGCGACCCATCGCGACGTCGTCACCGACGACGAGACCGCGCTGCGGCGGGCGATCGAGGCCGACACCGATCACGACGTGATCGTGACGACCGGCGGATCGTCGGTCGGTGAGCGCGATCTCGTCGCGGACGTCGTCGAAACGGCCGGGTCCGTCCTGGTCCACGGCGTGGCGATCCACCCCGGCCACCCGGTCGGGGTCGGCGTCGTCGACGAGACGGTCGTCGTCATCTGTCCCGGCTATCCGGTCTCCTGTCTGGTCGCGGCCGTCCAGTTCCTGCGCCCCGCGATCGCCGCCCTGGAAGGGGTCGAACCGCGACCGCACCCCACGACCCGCGGTCGATTGGGCGCGAAGATCCGCAGTCGGCCGGGCCGGCGGACGTTCGCTCGCGTTCGAGTCACCGATCGGTCGGCGGACGACCTGCCCACCGTCGAACCGATCCGGACCGGCGGTGCCGGCGTGCTGTCGAGTGTCACGACGGCCGACGGCTGGGTCGTCGTCCCCGAATCGCGCGAGGGGATCCCCGCCGAGGAACGGGTCGCCGTCCAGGAGTGGGAGCGCGTCCCGACGCGCCCACGGTCGGAGTGACGGACGACGGCGACTGATCTTGGGACCGTGACGACCGACGGCGACGGATCTGGGGGCGGCCGTTCGAGGGGGACGCGTCGGTTGTCGGCCCACCAGAGCGCTTTTCTCCGCCAGCGACGACCGCTGTCGTGTGAGTGGACTGGACCTCGACGCCGCGGCGCTCGACCGGTACTCCCGGCAGATCATCATGGACGAGATCGGGGTCGAGGGCCAGGCGGCGCTGTGTGAGGCGTCCGTGCTGGTGGTCGGGGCCGGCGGCCTCGGATCGCCGGCGATCGCGTACCTCGCGGGCGCGGGCGTCGGTCGACTCGGGATCGTCGACGACGACGTCGTCGAGCGCTCGAACCTCCACCGGCAGGTGATCCACACCGAGGCGGACCTCGACCGGCCGAAAGTCGAGAGCGCCCGCGCGTTCGTCGCCGCGCGGGCCCCCGAGGTGACCGTCGAGACCCACGAGACGCGCCTCGACCGAGACGCCGTCGCGGCCCTCGTGGCCGAGTACGACCTCGTCGTCGACGGGTCGGACAACTTCGCGACGCGATTCCTCCTCAACGACGCCTGCACGCTCGCAGACACCCCCGTCTCCCACGGTGCCGTCTACCGTTTCGAGGGGCAGGTCACGACCGTCGACGGCGGCGCGCCGTGTTACCGCTGTCTGTTCGAGGAGGCACCCCCGGCGGACGCGGTCCCCGACTGTGCGACGGCGGGCGTGCTGGGCGTCCTCCCGGGAACGATCGGCACGATTCAGGCGACCGAGGCGATCAAACTCCTCCTCGACTACGGCGAGTCGCTCGCGGGGCGGATGATCGCGTACGACGCCGAGCGGTTGTCGTTCGACGAGATTCCGTTCGCGCCGAACCCCGACTGTCCGGTCTGTGGCGCCGACGCAGTCGACAGTCTCGACGAGATCAGCTACACCGATCGCTACGGCATCGAGACCACCGACACCCCGTGTTGAGAACGGCGACTGCCGACCGTCAGCCCCCGCTCACGGGGGGCAAGAGTGCGAGTTCGTCGCCGTCTGCGACCGGTTCGTCGAGGCCGTCGCCGGTCGCGACGTCCGTGCCGTTGACGAGCACGCTGACGTGGTCAGCGACGGTCGACCCGTCGAGGACTCGCTCGCGGAGGGCCGGCCGACTCGCGACCAGCGCGTCGAGCGCGTCGTCGACGGTCGCCCCGTCGTCGAGTGTGATCGTCACCTCACGCTCGCCGGCAACGTCCGCGAGGTCAGCGAACAGTCGCCATTCCATATGCGCGATCGGGGCGCGATCGGAAAGACCGTTCCGGTCGTGTCGGTCTCGACACCCGTCCGCCGTCGGCAACGCCGCGTGTGCCGGCGCCCGTCCGCCGTCGGAGGCGCCGCGTGTTCCGTGACTCGTCGACTCGGTCGACGGCCGGCCAGTCCAGCCCCGACGCCGAGAGATATTGTCGCGACAATTCAATTGTCTCTGTCAGAGATTACCCAGATAAACCGTTATAGACCGCTCGAACGGCGATCGAGCGGCAGTCCCCGGTATTCTTCGACAGCCTTAATTGAGTGTCTATTCAAGTCTTCGTCGATGAATCACGCGACGGATCGACTCCGGCGATACATGGAGGACGAACTGGGCGAGTGCCGGGACGACGACGTGGAGGCGCGTCTCGAAGAACTCGGATCGCTGGAACGGGCCATCGGAGACCAGCTATCGAGCGACCTCGACGTCCTCTCGGCGCTCGCGAGCGAGACCCGCTATACGCTCGTGCGGGCGCTCGTCGCCGCCCGCGAGGAGTTGTGCGTCTGTGAACTCCAGGGGCTGGTCGATGTCAGCGAGAGCGGGTTGAGTCACGCGCTCTCCGAACTCGTCGAGGCGGGACTACTCACCGGTCGGAAGGACGGCCGCTGGAAGAAGTATCGGGCGACGAACCGGGCGATCGCGATCGTGACCGTCCTCGACGGGAGCGTCGGGTCGGACGCGACCGCCACGGAGGACCAGCGATGAGCGCGGTCGAGCACGACCACGGGCCCGACTGTGGCTGTCCGGACTGTGGCGACCCACGGTCGATGGATTTCCTCGACAAGTACCTCACCGTCTGGATTTTCGGCGCGATGGCGATCGGGGTCGGCCTGGGCTATATCGCCCCGGGCGTCACGGGACCCATCCAGGAGTTCCACCTCGTCGAGATCGGGTTGATCGCGATGATGTACCCGCCGCTGGCGAAGGTCAACTACGGGCAGTTGCCACGCGTGTTCGCCCAGTGGCGCGTCCTGGGCCTGAGCCTGATCCAGAACTGGCTGATCGGCCCGACGCTGATGGTGGGGCTCGCACTGATCTTCTTCGGTGGGATCGTGCCCGGACTGCCCGCGCGCCCCGACTTTTTCCTCGGGCTGGTCTTCATCGGGATGGCGCGGTGTATCGCGATGGTGCTGGTCTGGAACGACCTCGCTGATGGATCGAGCGAGTACGCCGCAGGACTGGTCGCGTTCAACAGCGTCTTCCAGATCCTGACCTACGGGGTGTACATCACCGTCTTCGCGCTCGTGTTGCCCGAAGTGCTCGGGCTGGAGACACTGACCGCGGGGATCGACGCGTTCGAGATCACGGCCAGACAGGTCTTCGAGGCGATCGCGATCTTCCTGGGGATCCCCTTCGCCGCGGGGATCGCCTCGCGGGTCGTTGGCACCCGCACGAAAGGCACCGAGTGGTACGACGAGTCGTTCGTGCCGACGGTCGATCCGCTCACGCTGATCGCGTTGCTCTTTACGGTGATCGTGATGTTCGCGATGCAGGGCGAGCGCATCGTCGGCCAGCCGACCGACGTACTGTTGATCGCCGTGCCGTTGACGATCTACTTTATCGTGATGTTCGTCGTGAGCTTCGCGATGGGCCACCGGATCGGTGCGGACTACTCCACGACGACGGCGATCGGGTTCACCGCCGCCTCGAACAACTTCGAGTTGGCCATCGCCGTCGCCGTCGCGGTGTTCGGCGTCGGATCGAGCGTCGCCTTCACGACCGTCATCGGCCCGCTGATCGAAGTGCCGGTCCTGCTATCCTTGGTCTACGTCGCGCTGTGGCTTCAGCGGACCATCGACTGGCGCGGGCACACGACTGGACAACTCGATAGCACGACACCGACGAGCGCTGCGGACGACACCGACCCCGACACGGAGGACGACTAACATGACAGAAGCGGCTGATCCAACGGATACGACTCGAATCGCCTTCGTTTGCGTCCAGAACGCCGGTCGTTCGCAGATGTCGACGGCGTTTGCCGAACGCGAGCGCGCAGAGCGCGGCCTCGAGGATCGCGTCGAGATCCTGACCGGTGGGACTCATCCGGCCGACGCAGTCCACGACGAGGTGGTCGCCGTGATGGACGAACGCGGAATCGACCTCTCGGATCGGACGCCACGGGCGGTGACGACCGACGAACTCAGTTCGTGTGACGTCGTCGCGACGATGGGCTGTTCGACGCTCGACGTGAGCGCGGTCAGTGACGACGTGGACGTTCGGGACTGGGCCCTGGCCGATCCGGACGGCGAGGACCTCGATCGCGTCCGCGAGATCCGCGACGAGATCGAACGGCGGGTCGGCGCGCTGTTCGACGAACTCAGCGCCGAATAGGGGCCCGCCGGCCGAGAACGTCGTCCGGATCGGCGTGGCGATCGATCGCTCGTCGGTCGGGAGTCACCGTCGAGCAAACCACCCGAGATGTCCGATCGTTTGCAGTCAATATTCGGGTGGGACAGCCATGTTATATACTCGATGCACATATAATATTTATTATGGATGAGCGCGCCCGTTCGACTCTCGACACAGACGATCACGTCGACACGCCCCCACAGACGACGCGACGCGCGGTCCTCACGGCGGGTGGGACGATCGCACTCGGGGGTCTCGCCGGCTGTGTTGCGGTCGATGGGCTTTGGGATCGAGCCAGTGAGCGAGCGATCGGGACCACGTCGGCGTCGCCAGCCAGTTTCTACAGCGGTGGCGCAATCGACGACGTGACGGCGTACAGAAGCGGTCCGATCGACGTCCGGTTCGTCCCACCGACGCTGCGAGCCGAGTCGCGACGGATCGACATCGACGGCTGGAGCACCAGCGCGGCCACGAACGCACAGGACTACAACTCCTCGCGGTCGAACAAGCCGCGGACGACCTACTGGCCCGATCCCGATTCGGACGGCGACGGAATCTCGACGCTCGTGACCGTCCTCGACATCGAGCGGTCGCTGGTGGTCTATGCCGACGCCGCCATCGGGGCCATCGAAGAGCGGTCGGCCGACGACGCGACGGCAGCCCTCGACGCGTTCGTCGACGCGACGACGGCGGTCCAGGCGGCCCTCGACGGCTGTCCGACCGAGCTTTGCAGGACTGTTTCCGACCACGCGGACGGCCGGAAAGATCTCGCCCGGGACGCGACCGACGCCGTGAGCGCGGGCAGGTGGGACAGCGCGCGGCGATCGATCCAGCAGGCCCGGCGGATCGTCCAGAGCGATATCGACCGCATCCACGACGACCTCGACAGCGATGGCGACGGACTCCCGGACGCCACGAAGTCCCTCTACGAGTACCTCGACGGAGAGCCGACGATCGCAGAGCAGTTCGTCGTCAGTCTCCCGGACACCCGCGTTCCCGACGGCCCGGCGCTCGAATCGGAACTCACGCCCAAGCGCGTGCTCGAATATTTCACCGGCGACCGCAACGCCGAGGGCTGTGCCGACAGCGACAGGGCCGCCGCGGTCCATCGGGACCTGGCCTGTCGTGACCTCCTCACCGCGACGATCGCACTCGATGGGGGCGACCTCGACCAGCATCGAGACATCGACACGAAAGACATCCGACGCGGCGTCGCTGCCTTCGGAACCACGAGCGGTGTCGTCGTCACCGGCGCGTCGCCAGCGGCCGCGGTCGCCGAGCCGATGGCCCGGGTCACGAGTGACTGCTGTGCGGCGGACACCTGCTGTTTCGATTACGATTCCTGGGGCGAGGAGATCACCGCCGGAGCGGCGACCGTGACCCCAACCTTCGTCGTCCCCGTGGTCGCGACGCCGCCAGACTGCCCGTCTCCGATCCCCGCGCTCTTGTACGTGCGCCGGATCCGCCACGACGACCAACTGCTCTACGTCGGCGGGTGGCACATCGACGACGGCGCGCTCTACGAGAACAGCGCGACGCTACTGGTCGCCGACGGCCCGAACGTCGTCGCCGGCGTCACGCGCTCGGACATCGAAGACGGCGCTATCGACCTCGTGAAAATGGCAAGCGACGACAGAGTCGTTCGGAAAAAGCCCGGGCGGACGAAATACGCGACCGCGACGGTGACCGGCCGGTACGACCCGGACGCCGAGTACCTTCCGGCAGGGGCTCACTCGGTGTGTCGATCCGACGGAGACCTCTACTGCTGGGGCGTGCAGTCTCGGGAAGCACTCGCGACCCACGACACGACCGACTGCGACGACCGGGACCCCGACGTCCGCCCGTCGGCCGTCACGACGGCGCTCGACGCTCCGGTCCTCCACCTCGTCGAGGCTGGGGACGCATCGAACGACGTGAAGTTCAAAGCGGGGGCCGAGCTGTCGAAATCGGTCAATTAGGGTCAGGCCCGCTCAGCGCGTCGGTTTCCGCGCCTCGATCGTCGCAGAACGGATATACTCGCTCGGATCGTGGTCGTCGTCCCACTCGCTGATAAAGGCCGCACTGTCCGCGTTCGGCTCGACCCGAATATCGACGAATCCAGCGTCCGCGAGCAGGTCCTCGACGGTTTCGACGGTCGAGGCCCCGGCGACACAGGCCGCCAGCGAATCCGGATCAGAGGCGATGTCCTCGGGCAGCGGCGCGGTCTTCACCACATCGGAGACGGCAAGTCGACCGCCGGGGGCAAGTGCGCGAAACGCCTCCGCGAACACCTGGTCTTTGGCCGGCGAGAGATTGATCACACAGTTCGAGATAACGACGTCGACGCTCGCGTCAGCCACCGGTAGGTGCTCGATCTCGCCCAGTCGGAATGCGACGTTCTCCCCGTCGGTGTCTTCGGCGTTGGCCCGGGCTTTCTCGACCATCTCGGGAGTCATGTCGACGCCGATGACCTGGCCCTCCGGCCCGACTTCCCGGGCGGCGAGAAAGCAGTCGAAGCCCGCCCCCGAGCCCAGGTCGAGCACCCGCTCGCCCGCCGACAGATCCGCGATCGCTTTCGGGTTCCCACAGCCGAGACCGAGATCCGCACCGTCCGTGACCGCCGCGATGTCTTCGGGGGAATACCCGAGTCGTTCGCTGTCCGTGCCAGTCGTGTCCTCACAGCACGCGTCGTCGCTCGTCGCCCCCGTCCCCGAACAGCAGGACCCACCGTCGTCGCTCGCGACCTCGGCGTAGCGGTCCCGGACGAGACGGCGCTGGGCGTCTGCATCACGATTCTCGGCCGATCGCTCCGACGGTGTGTCACTCATTGATGTCGAAGTGCGTCGAGGCAGTCGAGAAGCTGTTCGGCGTCGTCAGTCACACCGTAGTATCGCCAGGACCCCTCCTTTCGACGGGTGAGAAGTCCGGCCGCGGACAATCGTGAGAGTGCCTGGCTGACCCCGCTCTGAGAGATCCCGACCGCCGATTCGAGATCGCAGACACACACGTCGCCGTCGGCCGCGCGAATGCGACGGACGAGTTCGTACCGCGTGTCGTTGCCCAGTGCCGAGAGCATCTGGACGTCTGCGTCGATCGTGTCCGTATCGACCGCAGGAACGGTCGTACAACACGCCTCGCCGCCTGTATCGGCATCGTCGGGGCGGACCCCAGCCTCGCTCGTTTCGGAACTCATAGTAGCATATGATGATATAAGCAGATGTAAATATATCGATTGCGATCGTGGACGCCGTCTCGATCACCAGCAGCAGGGTTGGCTTCCATCGCGACCTCCGTCGTTCACGACCATTTCTATTTCAACCCGTTTTGAAACCGATGCGTATATGAGCAGCGGTGTTTTAGATTAGTTTGAAATGGTGGTGACGCAGTGACCGCAGTCGAACTACTCGTCCAAGTACTCCGGGCAGGTGTCGACGAGACGCTGTCCTACCTGACGTTGCACGTCGTCACGTGCCTGGTGCCGGCCTTCTTCATCGCGGGAGGGATCTCAGCGATCCTCTCGGATCACTTCGTGACCAAGTACCTCAGCGCGGACGCCCCGAAACTCCACGCCTACACGCTCGCGTCGGTGTCGGGCATCGCGCTCGCGGTGTGTAGCTGTACGATCCTCCCGATGTTCGCCGGCCTGTACAAGAAGGGTGCGGGAATCGGCCCCGCGACGGCCTTCCTGTTCTCGGGGCCGGCGATCAACGTGCTGGCCGTCGTGTTCACCGCGAGTGCACTGAGTCTCCCGCTCGGTGGGGCAAGGGCCTTTTTCGCCGTGACGATGGCCGGTGCGATTGGCCTGACGATGGCCGCGGTCTTCGGGGAACCCGAAGGCGAGAGTCCGGACGGACGGCCCGTCGCCACCGACGGGGGAGTCGTCACCGAACGCGACCGGCCGCTCTGGGTGACGGGCGGCTTTTTCGGCAGCCAGGTCGCGATCCTATTGATCGCCGCGACGGGACTGCTGACCTGGACGGTCAAAGCGCCGCTGCTCGCGCCGCTGTTCGCTGTCCTCGGATACTTGCTCTGGACCCAGTTCGATCGGAGCGAGATCGACGCGTGGCTCGAAGAGACGTGGTTTTTCACGAAGACGATCTTCCCACTGCTGATCGCCGGAACCTTCGTGATCGGGATCATCGGTGCGATCGCGGCGATCGCCCAGGGGATGGGGCCCCTGGCGACGGTCACGACCGACGCTGGCGAGACGTTCGCGGCCCACCAGGTCGCGCCGGGCCTACTCACTCAGGGGATCTTCGGTGAGACGACCGTCCTCTCGACCGCGCTCGGGGCGGTCATCGGCGCAATCCTCTACATGCCGACGCTGCTCGAAGTGCCGATCATCGGCTCGCTGTTCGGGTACACCAACGGCCTGATGGCCGACGGGCCCGCACTCGCACTCCTGCTCGCGGGCCCGTCGCTGTCGCTCCCGAACATGCTGGTGATCTGGAAGACCATCGGCACGAAACGGACGGCGCTGTACGTCGCGCTCGTCGCCAGCGCGGCCACGATTGCAGGCCTAATCTGGGGCCTGATCATCGCCCCCATTTGACATATCGCTCTCGAACACCCACGGAAACCACACCACACGACTCCACACGACACACCACAACCCATGAACATCGAAGTCATCGGCCCCGGGTGTCCCCGGTGCCAGAAAACCGCGACGCGTGTCGAACAGGCAATCGAGCGACTCGATCGTGACGCCTCGATCGAGAAAGTCGAGGATCAGATGGCCATCATCGACCGTGGCGTGATGCACACGCCCGCCGTCGCCGTCGACGGTGAAATCGAAATCGAAGGCGAGATTCCCGCCGTCGACGAGTTGGTCGAGGTGTTCCAGTCGGCGTAGCACCGCACTCCCGATTGTGGACGCGAACGTGGTCAGCGGCCACTCAGCGGACGGCCTCGGTCGCGGCCCGCATCGCTTCGAGTGCCTCTTTGATCGACTCGACGTCGGTCGCATACGAGATGCGCGCGTGGCCCGCGCCGCTCGGCCCGAACGCCTCGCCGGGCACGACGATCACGTCGCGTTCGAGGACGGCCTCGACCCAGCCCTCGGGGACTTCTGGCATCGCGTAGAACGCCCCCTCGGGCGTCGGTGTGCGCAACCCCATATCCGAGAGCCCATCGAGGACGACGTCACGACGGCGTTCGAACGCCGCGACCATCTCGTCGACGGCGTCCTGAGTCCCGGTCAGCGCCGCCTCGGCGGCGAACTGGGCGGGCGCACTCGCACACGCCTGGACGTACTGGTGGGCACGAAGCATGCGCTCGATACGGTCGTGGTCTGCGGCGACCCACCCGAGTCGCCACCCCGTCATCGAGTACGTTTTCGAACAGGCGTTGACCATCACGACGTTCTCGCCGTCCGCCATCGGTGAGTGGTGATCGACGCCGTAGCGGATGCGCTCGTAGACCTCGTCGGTGAGACAGACAATATCGTGTTCGTCTGCGATCCGGGCGAATGCCTGCATATCGGCCTCGCTCTGGACCGCTCCCGTCGGGTTCGCGGGGCTGTTGACGACGAACATCGCCGTCTCCGGGGTGATCGCATCCTCGACGGCGGCGGGGTCGAGCGAGAGGTCGTCCCGGACGGGGACCGTTCGGGGCGTGGCGTCCGCGAGTCGCGTCAACGCTTCGTAGGAGACGAATCCCGGATCGGGGATCAGCACCTCCTCGCCCGGGTCGACGTGCGCGGCGATCGCGAGATAGAGTGCTTCCGACCCCCCGGCAGTGACGATGAGATTCTCGGGGTCGACCGCGAGATCGTGTTCACGGTCGTGATAGTCGGCGATCGCCTCGCGGAGTTCGGGCCGGCCCTTGTTCGAGGTGTAGGCGTCGGCCTCGCCCGCTCGAATCGCGTCGCTGGCGGCCTCGTGGACGTGATCGGGCGCCGGGAAGTCTGGCTGACCGAGTCCGAGGTTGATCGAGTCCTCGCTGGCGGCCTCGAACACCTCACGAATCCCCGAGATCGACACCTGCTCGACGCGGGTCGCGAATCTGGACATGACCGTCGATCGGCGTCGATCCGGCATAGGGTTGGTGATCGGTGACGGCGAGAGACGGCGTCGAGACGACAGCGAGGAGAGCGACGATCGAGTGGCGATCGAATAGCGGTCGAATGACGATCGAGTGGCGATCTGACGATTAGCGCCGCTCACGGGCGCGATCGACGACACGTTCGAGTCGATCCAGATCCGGTTCGTAGTCCTCCGGGAGTCGAACCGGCAGATCGTCAGTGTCCCGCTCGGCGAGCAATCGAGCGAGCCGTCCGGGATGCTGTTCGGCGATCTCCCCACGATCGAGGTCGGTCGCGGCGAGCACCGCTGCGTCGTCTGCGGTGGCGCCCAGCACCATCATGCGGGCCCGCTCGACGAGGTGGTCCGTTCGATCAGGCGGCAAATCGACGCGTCTGGCGAGTCGTCGCGGATCGGCGTCGGCCAGATCGCCGACGCGCTCGACGTCGCCGTCCGCGAGGCGTTCCTGGAGACGATCACCGACGCCCTTGACCGCGTGAACGGGTTTGCGCGACCACTCCGTGGGCTCACGCTCGGGTCGCTCGTCGTCCGTCCGCCCGTCGTCGGTATTCGAGTCACCGTGGCTCGGCCCATCCCCGTCGTCTTCGGGCAACAGGATCGGATGCTCGTAGGTCTGGCCGTCGGGCCCACTCGACGCTCCAGACTGATCGTCCGAGCCCTGAGACTCCTCGATGGGGGGCAGATCGCCCGCATCGACGGCGTCCTGGAGGCTCTCGACGACCGACGGGTCGAGTCTGGCCCCGAGGTCGTCCCAGGTCAGTCCCGGCACCGGACTGGCCGCCGCGGGGGAGTCCTCGCCGCCGTCACCGGTGCGAGTCGGCAGTTTCCCACCAGGGGACAGCTGTAGGCGGAAGCTCCCGCCCGTTCCGCCGGGGACGATCGAAAGCTGGTCGGATCCGTCGCCCGACGCGCCGGTGTCACCGAGGGTTGGGAGGTTTCCGAGTCCGCCGCCGAGCCCTCCGCCACCTGGACTATCACCGCTCTGTCCACCCTGACTGTCGTCGGACTCTTCGGGAGTTTCGACGCCGAACGGGACCTCGACTTCGACATCGGCGACCCTGAGCGACGGCTGGTCGTCGGGGCGCTCGTCGTTGCGGGCTTCGATCTCGTCGACCGCCTGCTGGAGGTCGCGCTGTACCAGATTCATGACCGCACCGATTCGTGGCATGTTACTTGAAGTGCATACTCGTCGAGAGTTCGCCGACGGCGTCGCCGTTCAGCCCCGCCGGCGGGGCAGCGGCGTCGATCACCGACGCGTCGAGCTGATCGTCGAACGCGACTTTCACGTCGAGGTCGATGTCCTCGACGACCGGTTCGGGCACGCCACCGCTGGCGACCCGCTGGAGGGCGTCTTTCCGTGGCTGACCGATCTCGGTCGCGATCGCCTCGCGGACACGCTCGACCGCGGCCTCGGTGAGAAAGGCCAGCCCGTTACGGACCTCCAGAGTCGCCTCGCGATCGGCCAGCAGGTCGACGCCCAGCTCCGCGAGGGCGTCGTAGCTCCGGGCTCGATCCGGAGGGACGAACTCGGGATGGAGAAAGACCTCGTTCGGTCGGATCGCAGAGTGACCGGGCTGCCAGGTCTCGAGATAGCGATCGAGCGCGTCGCCCGAGAGCGCGTCGCCCAGGAGATCGCGCGGCGGTTCGTCGAGCGGCGGACATCGCTCGGCCAGCACGGCCCGCACCTCACGCTCGTCGGCGAACGCCGCGGGCGGATCGTCGAGTCGGGCTTCGAGGTCCGCGAGGCTGGCCGCCGTGCGGCGCTCGCCCGCGAGTGCGCCCGCCGCGCCGTCCTCGACGAGCCGTGAGAGCACCGTCGAGAGTCGCCCCATCGATCACTCGCTCTCGCCGAAGCCACCGCCTTCGTTCGGGCGGAGTGGCTGGTAATCGCCGCGGATGTTGATCTCGACGCGGCCCATGATGTCGACCGAGGCCTCACTGCTCGACATCTCGCGTTTGGTCATCGTCGAGACCGACGTGTTGTGGTGGTTGGCGTACCCACCGACGTTGAACGACCCGAGCGAGAGCCCGGCGTTGGCTCCCGCACTGGTCGACGAGCGGTCGTACTCCGTGTCGGTCTGGCGGGTGTACTCCGAAGCGTTGGTATTGAAGTTCAGCTTCGTCTCGATCGTCCCGTCGTCGACGACGACACGGACGATGCCCTGCGAGACGAGGTCTTTCAGGGCTTCGAGGCGCGGGCCGGCGATGTCACGGCGGACGCACTTGCGGATCGTGGTCACCTGTTCGCCACTCAACTCCAGGGTCGGCTCCTCGCCCTCGGAGCCGCTCGCGTCGTCGGGAGCGGGAAGCGTCAGATTGAGTTCCTCGGCCTCGTCGCCGAGTTTTCGGTTCAGAATCTCGAGATCGGTCTTCGTCAACGTTCCGGGCTCGTCGGTCGTGCCGACCGCCGTCGTGCCGGATTCCTCGCCGGGGAACTTGCCGATCAGCCAGTCGGTGACGTCGCGATCGATCACCGCCTCCTGTTCGAACTCCGAGACCGACATCGACACCTTCTCCACCAGATCGGCGTACGCCTCCTGCTGGCGAATCATCGAGGTGACGATGGCGTTGAAGGTGTCCTCGATCAGTTTCGAGGTGAACTCGGGGAACTCGATTTCGTCGAGGCGCGTGGCGTTGTCGACCGCGTCGGATGCTGGTGGCATGAACTGTTCCTCGAACGACCACTCGACGGGCGGTCTTATAGGTATAGACGTATCGGCAATTTCGGCAAAGGCTGCCGACGCGCGTGCCGGTCGCAGGATGCGGGCCCCACGACCGACGAGACGGCGACGACGGTCGAATCGACAGGCCGACGAGGCCAGCGAGACGAGGAAGACGGCCGATATATGGGGTGCAATTTTACAGTGGAGTGGAGACTCACATCTCGTGTGACACGAACTCTCCTGAGCCGGATATCGACCGGCGGACTGATCGTCCTCGTCGGACTGGCACTGCTCGCTCGAACGACCGAACTGTTCGACGCGGGACTGGTCTGGACGTGGCTGCCCGCGCTGTTCGTCGTGCTTGGCGTGTGGGCACTTCTCGCCAGCCAGTTCCGCAACCTGACCGGGCCGGTGATGGTGATTGCCGTCGCCGGGGCGGTTCTCGCGCGGAATCTCGACGTGATCAGCGACGCCACGCTCGGTCGGTGGTGGCCACTGCTCGTCGTCCTCTTCGGCGTCTTGCTCGTCGTCGGCCGCTCTCGGCGCCGTCGGTCGAGCCCCGGGGCCACGACCGGCGAGGTGAGCGTGCTGAGCGTTCTCGGCGGGAGCGAACGCCGGATCGGCCCGACGTTCACTGGCGCAGAAGTCCTCTCGGTGTTCGGGGGGTCGGAACTCGATCTGCGGGAGACGGACGTGCCGACCCCGCCGGCAGTTCTCGACACGATCACGCTCTTTGGCGGAACCGAACTCCGCGTGCCCAGCGACTGGGTGGTTCAGATCGACGCGCTCGCGCTGTTCGGCGGGATCGAAGACGATCGACAGGCTCCGAGCGACGGCCCCGCGAGGACCGAGGAGGGCCCCGACCTCGTGATTACGGGGCTCGTGCTGTTCGGCGGCCTCGAAATCTCTCACTGAGCACTCACTCGTTTTCGAGCTTTTCGACGGCCTCTTCGAGGTTGTTGACCATCTGAGCTTGCTCTTCGTTGGCGGCGTAGATATTCTGAGTTTCGCTGGCGACGCGTTCGGCCTGATCGGCCACCTGATCGACGACAGAAGCGACCTCTTCGGCGCTGGCGGCCTGATCGTCGGTCGCCTCTGCGACCTCTTCGATGCCCCGAGAGGCTTCTTCGATCGCCTCGACGATTTCGTCGAGGGCAGACATCGTCGCTTCGGCCTGGTCGATCCCGGCGTCGACCTGTTCGCGCGCCTGATCGAGACTCGTGACGGTCTCGGTCGTATCGGTCTGAATCCCTTCGATCATCGACTCGATCGTCGAGGCGTTGTCCTGGGCGTCTTCGGCCAGGTTCTTCACCTCGTCGGCCACGACGGCGAACCGCTCGCCCTGCCCGCCGGCCTGAGCGGCTTCGATGTTGGCGTTCAAAGCGAGCATGTTGGTCTGATCCGCGATGTCGTTGATCACCTCGACAATTTCGTCGATTTCGTCGACACGTCCCTTTAGATTGTCGAGGTCGTCGGCCAGGTCGACGAACGCGGAATCGATGTTCTCCATCTCGTCGATCGCCGCGTCGGCCGTCTCGGATCCATCGCGAGCGCGCTCTTGGGCAGAGTCACTCGTCGCGGCGACCTCCTCGGCGCTAGAGGCAACTTCCTCGATCGACGCGCTCAGAGTGCTGATCTCGTTGGCGACCTCGTCCATCGAGTCGGTCATCTCCTGTGCGCCCGAACTGATCTCGTCGGAACTGGAGGCCACGTCGTCGGCGTTCTGGCTGAGTTCACCGATCGAGTTCGACACTTCATCGGCGGCGGCTTTGACGTGCGAGATGTCTTTGAAACTCTCGGTGATGCCGACGACCTCGCCGCGATCGTCGGTGATCGCCTCACTGACGAGCAGCGTCTGTCTGGTCTCGCCGTTGGGCAGTTCCTTCTCGACTTCGACCTCGACGCGGCGTTCGTTTCCCTCCATGATCTGGCGCATCGTGCAGTTTTCGGTGCCACAGAACGCGCCCGACATCTGATTCATGCACTTGAGATCCTGACGATCGCAGTCGACGCCAGTCCACTCGGTCATCACGCGATTCTGTTTGACGACGTTCAGATCGCCGTCGATGACGCGCTGGGCCGATCCAGAGGTATCGTACAGTTGGTCGGGATCCTCTTCGAGGACGATTTCGACGTCGGGGAGGTCTTCCTCGACGGGGCCGGCCGGGTCGTTCGGAACGGAAGCCATCTGAGTCCCACCGTCGGACTCGATAGAAGTCGACCCGTCGGGCGATGGCGATTCGTCGGGGTTCTCGGTGTCGGGACGTTCGGGACGGGTTTCGGACGTGTCGGCCGGAGTGCCGACGGCGTCGAGAATCGATTGGAGGGACAGTCGGGGGACCATGAATACTCGATCGAGATATACGACAGACCGACAGAAGGGTGCGCTCGCTAAACTGTAAGGGGGTCTCGAACGTCGACCCTCAATAGTTAGGTTCCAGACTCGTCGGGGCTCGACACGCCGTCGTCGAAAACCGCATCGAGAACGGTCCCGAGAGCCTGGCGGAGGTGCTGGTGGAACGTCGGTCCGGCGATCTGAAGATCCTCGGCCACCTGTTCGCCACTCGCCTCCCGGGGCCACTCGAAGTAGCCACGGCTGTAGGCGATTGCGAGCACCTCTCGCTGTCTGTCGGTGAGGTCGGCGAGGAGGTGGTCCGGTGGGTCGCGCTGGACGTCAGAGCGCTGGGCGAGGACATCGACGTCGGCGAGGCGATCGGCAAGAGCGTCGATCACCGTCTCGATTCGATCGGCACTGGGCACGTGCAGGCTGATCGCGACCTGCTTCCCGATCGGATCGAAACCAGCGATCGCCACGTCGTGGTCCCGACAGACATCGAGCAGTGGTGACGAATCGACGACGAGTTCGATATTCGAGCCGTCATCCGTCCCCTCACCCGATCCAAGGTGCGTTACCCGATCGACCATCGGAAGGTCCCACTCATCGAGCGCAGTCTCGGGGTCGTCGGTCCGCCCGATCAACCGATAGCCCCCCGACGGGCGCTCGACGACCGTCGAGAGGGAAATTTCGCGGTCGATCAGGCGATCGAACAGCGGATCACCCGCGACGGCGACCGACAGTTCGACCCGACCACCGGATCGAAACGCGCGCCGCCGCTCGACACAATCGATGGCGTACGCGACGACGTGTCCGAGATCGGTCAGCATCGCCTGCTCGTCGGCGTGGAACTGATTCGGTCGCCGACCGTAAACCTCCAGAACACCGCGGCGGGAGTTCTCGTGAGTCAGGGGGACGCAGGCGATCGACTGATAGCCCGCCTCGATGACACCCTGCCGCCAGTCGTGTGGCCCGTCGGCGTCGAGGACGGTCGAGGTGACGACGACCGTATCGTCCTCGATCGCGCGCTGACACGGTGGCCCGCCCGCCAGGTCGGCACCGACAGCCGAGTCGCCATGGCACGCCAGATCACCGCTTTCTGGATCACGATCGACGACGGCGGCCGACCAGTCCTCGACGGCGGAGAGTCGATCGACGACGGCCGATTCGATCGCTCGGCGCGTGGACGCGCCGAGGATCGCCTCGAGGACGTCTCTGATCACGGTTTCGATGCGTTCGATACGATCGAGACGGTCGTGGGCCCGATCCAGATCGGCCGTCGTTCGTTGGAACGAGTCACGAAGGCTGGCGATCTCGATCGCCCGATCGACGTGACGCACCAGCGTGTTCAGGAGCGTCTCTTCGAATGCGATCGGCGCGAACGACGCTGGCCGAACCGAGACGATGGCCCCGAACCCGGCGATCGGAACGACGATCTGGATACAGTCGTCGTCGATCCACGGCGATCCTCGCACTCCAGCGGCGGCCGTCCGATTCTCGCTGGCCAGAAACCCCTCCCAGACCGGATCCGATCCCGATCCGATCCGGGCGGGTGGATCGGCCATACCGCACTCGATACCAGTCCGTGCCGCGCGGAACAGTGCGCCCGCCGACTCGTCCCATCGATACACCACGACCGAGGGGCCGTCACGGATGGATTCGAGCGCCGAGATGATCCGGCGGGGCACGTCCCCGACATCCTCGGCATCGAACAGCGATCGCGACACATCGTACAGGGCGACGAGTCGATCCCGCTGATGGCGCTGGCTGAGGAGATAGCCGATTTCCTGACCCAGAAGCCGTGCGAACGATCGTTCGCGTTCGCTCACGGGCCGATCGCGGGCGACTGGACTGCCGAAACAGACCGTTCCCCACAGGTGACCCTGGAGGACGACCGGCGCGCCGACGTAAGCCTCCAGCCCCGTCGCCTCGACCGCCGGATCGTCCCCCAGTCCGAGCGCCCCGACGTCGTGAATCGCGACGACGCCACCACTCGACTCAACGTTCCGACAGAACGTTGCATCGATCGGCAGGCGTGACCCCCGTTCGAACGCTGCGTCCCCAGAGAGGTGTCGCACCTCGACGGTCGACTCGCCAACGTCGGCCACGAACCCGACATCCAGTCCCAATCGCTCGCGACCGATATCGAGCAATCGTTCGATGGTCTCCTCGAAGGGCTGATGAAGATCCGTCACGGCCTCGTTGACCGCCCGAAGCGCCTCCTCGTTCCGTTCGATTTCGGTTTCTCGATCGACGACGCTACTCACGTCCTGAATCGCGCCCCGGACGTGCGTGACGGTCCCGTCAGATTCGACCGGTTCACCCACGGTCCGAACCCATCGATCGGTCTCCTCGCTCTCGATGCGGGCCTGCAGGTCGAAGCCGACTCCCTGCTCGGTCGCCCACTCCAGCGCCCGTTCGATCCGGTGGCGATCCGCAGTGTGAAACGTATCGAGCGCTTCCTCGAAAGACGGATTTTCGTCGTCCGTGCGTCCGTGCAGTCGGTACTTCTGGTCGGTCCAGTGAACGCGCCGGTCGCTCACGTCGTACTCCCAGGCCCCCACGTCGAGCAGTCGGTGAGACAGCTCGTAGAGATCCGTCCGCCGACCCGGTCCGGGCGGTCCGTCGGGACCGTCCGATCGATCGCGCGCTCGATCGAGACAGCGGTCCAGCCGGTGGGCGAACAGGTCATCGCGATCCGGATCGGTCCAGTCGAGTACCGCCGTCGCCCCCGCATCGATGGCCGCACTGGCCCCACCGTCGTGGACGATGGCGAGAACCGGAACAGCGCCGACCGAATCGATCGTCGAACAGTGGTCGTCTGCGGGGCAGTCCACGACAGCAGCGTCGACCCGCTCGGCGGACAGCCCCGTCTCCGGATCCGCGCCCGTCTCGACAATCGTGGCTGTGGACTCGACGAGGTCGGAGATTTCGCCCGCCCGAGACGAATCGGGGCTGAGCACAGCGACACGACCCCGAGGGCGGGGTTCTTTCGGCGGTCGTTCGGGAGACACACCGGACCCAAACGATGCCGGACGGTTAACAGTTACCTATTTTTCAAGTATTTCTGATATTCAGGTCATTCGCCAGTCACGTCGGCCAACCCATCGATCGGCCGATCGGGCGTCAACTCGTCGAGTTCCGGTGGTGCGCCGAGTTGAGCGTCGAAGTCCTCCGGATCGCGGAGTTTGGTCCGCCCTCGATGGACCGCGATCTCGTCGTTCAGATGGAGTTTGATCGCTTCGAGCAACGCTTCGGCCTCCAGGGGTTGGCCACGACGTTCGAGGTCTTCGACCTCGGCATCGGGCGGCACGTTGAACGCGCGCTGGCAGATGATCGGGCCCTGATCGAGATCGGTCGTCACGTAGTGGGCCGTCACGCCCGCGATCCGGACGCCGTCCTCGATGGCCTGCAGATACGCACTCGCGCCCGGGAAGGAAGGCAACAGCGACGGGTGGACGTTGATGATCCGAGACTCGTACCGGAAGACGACTTCCGGCGAGAGGATGCGCATGTAGCGTGCGAGGACGATCAGGTCCACGTCGTACTCTGCGAGGAGGTCGAGGATCTCGCTCTCGTCGGGCGTGCCTTTCTCGTCGCCCACGTCGTGAAAGGGCACGTCGTACTGGTCGGCGAGTCCTTCGAGATCGCTGTGATTGCCGATGACCACCTCGACGTCCGCGCCCAACTCCCCGTCGGCCCAGGCGTCGAAGATGGCCTCCAGACAGTGCGATTCTTTCGTGACGAGCACGGCGATGCGCTGGGTCTCCCGTTCTTCGGGGAAGCGAACGGTGATGTCGACACCCAAATCGTCGGCCAACGCCTGGATGTCCTCCCGGAGCGTGGCCTCCGTACAGACCATCTCCCGGGTGTCGACCAGCATCGTCATCCGGAACAGTCCCTCACGGACGGCCTGGTCGAGGTCCTCGATGTTGGCCCCGCGCTCAAAGAGTAGCGAGGTCACCTCAGCGATCAGTCCGGTGTCGTCGTCACCGACCACCGTGATTTCGGTGAACTGGTCGGTCACGATTGGGCCCCCACGCGTCGGTACATGCCACCGAGTTGTGGGTAACCGGCACAAAGGGTTTCGCTTTCGGGTGGCCCCGATCGTGGGTGGGCCAACCGACGTCCGCTCTCGATCGGGTCTCGATCAGTACGACTGGACGTCGAGGCCCTCGACGCGGTCGAAGTGATCGACGTTTCGGGTCAGCACTGGTTCGTCTTCAGCCATGGCTGTGGCGGCAATGAGACAGTCTTCGCGATCGATTCGCTCGCCGCGATTCACGAGCTGGCCGGACAATTTTCCGGCCTTCCGCGCGATGGCCTGATCGGCGTCGACCACGTGTTTCGAATCGAGAACGTCGAGAATCCGCTGTTCGGAGCCATTCGCCGTCGAGCGGACGACGCCCTCGTACAGTTCGAGCACCGTGATCGCGGCGACCTTCTGTGGGCGTGACTCGGCTTCGATCAGCTCCAGTCGGCGGAGGGCGTCTTCGTCACCACGGAGCACGTCGACGACGAAGGATGTATCCTGGATCATTCGAACTCCTCGGCGAGTCGGTCGCGTCGCTCGCGCGATTGCGCTCGACCCTCCTCGATTGTGTCTTCGATGTCGGTCGCCTCCTCCTCGGAGAGGATTCCGGCGACCTCGGTCCAGGATCGCTCGCCCGCGAGTCGCTTGACCGTGTCGCTGAAACTCTCGCCCGCTTTCTTCTGAGCCTTGAGTCGCTCGTAGGCTTCCTCGTCGAGCGAGATGGTCTTGGTCGCCATCGTAATACACAGTACTGTATGCACAGGTATAAATGTCGAGGACCGATCGGAGGGCGGTGGAGTACTCTGAGCGCCGCCGACTCCAGCGTCAGTCACGCCCGAGAACCGCCCGGAACCGCTCGCCTGCGGGGTCGTCGCGCTCGATGGCGTCGAGAATCGGGTCGCTCAACCACTCCGAATCGACGTATCGATCGTGGACCGGGAGCCGCTCGTCGAGCGAGACGCCCCCGGCGTCGGCGATGGCCCGAAGTCGGTCGACCGCCGGCCACGCGTGGTCGGGGTTGACGTGGTCGTCGGTGACCGGCGAGACGCCGCCGAGGTCGTCGATCCCACAGTCGAGCAGTTCTTCGGCCGGGAGCAGATTCGGCGGGACCTGCACGCTCACGTCCTCCGACAGCGCGACACGCGCCATCGCGACGACGCGGCGCATGGTCTCGCTATTTGGCGTCGCACCCGACCAGCGGTCGTTCTCCCGCACGGGTTGGACGATCACTTCTTGAATGTGGCCGTGGCGGTCGTGCATGGCGGCGATGGCGGCAAGCGATCGCGCTCGATCGCGCCAGTCCTCACCGATGCCCACCAAAATGCCAGTCGTGAACGGAACCCCCATCTCGCCCGCGAGATCGATCGTGCCGAGGCGACGTGCGGGGACCTTCCCGCGCGGACCGTCGTGAGCGCGGATTCGGGCGGTCGTTTCGAGCATGACGCCCATCGAGGCGTTCAGATCGGCGACCGCCGCGAGTTCCGCACGGGTCTGATCGCCGGGGTTCGCGTGCGGGAGCAAGCCCTCGTCGAGGGCGATTGCACAGGCCCGCCGGAGGTAGTCGTGGATCGTCTCGTACCCCCAGGAGTCGAGCGTGGCGTGGAGGTCCCCATACCGCTCGTCGGGATCGTCACCGAACGTGAACAGCGCCTCCGTACAGCCAGCCTCGGCCCCCTGCCGGCAGATCTCGCGAATGTCCGATTCGTCGAGCAGCGTCGCCTGGCCCGGCGGGTCGTAGAACGTACAGTACGTACAGGTGTACCGACACGCCGTCGTCAGCGGGACGAACACGTTGCGCGCGAAGGTGAGCCGATCCGCCGGGGCGACGTCGTCGGGACTGACCGCACAGAGCGCGTCGACGGTCCGATCGTCGACCAGTCGCTCGGGATCGATGCGTGGACCCGGACGCGTCGCTGGCATGGATCGTCGTTCGCCCGAACGGGCGAAAAGCTGTCCGTCCCGGCCCGACCTGTCGCGATCGCGGTCAGTCCTCGACGATCGGTTCGAAGCGATCGTCCGTCTCCCTTTCAGCGTCGGTCTCCGCCGTCGTCTCGTCGCCAGTGTCGCTCACTCCGGTCCCACGGGCATCGCCGTCTCGCCAGGTGCCGCGGCTGAACCAGCCCAGTGCGATCACCGCGCCGACGACGTTCGAGACGACGAACGCGATCCAGATGCCCGTCTCTTCGAGCGGCGTCATCGCGAGGACGGCCGCGACCGGGAGGCGCACCCCGGCGAGGACGCCCACCGCGATGATCGCCGCGATCACGGTCTTGCCCGCGCCACGGAACCCACCGCCAAAGGCTCGCATGATCCCGATACAGCCGAAAGAGAGCGCAGTCACGCGCAGGAAATCCGTCCCGACGTCGACGACGGCGGGGTCGTCGGTGAACACCGCGACGATCGGGCGGGGGACCAGAAAGATCGCAACACCGACCGCCGAGAGCACGGCAAAGAGCCCACCCGCCGCGAGGTAGTTCGCCCGGGCCGCCCGATCTGGCTGCCCCGCACCGATGTTCTGGCCCGTCATCGTCTCGACGCCACGGGCGACCGCGACCGCAGGCAGGAAGATGACCGAGAACACCCGCGTGCCGATCCCGTATCCCGCGACGACTTCCGTCGAGAACAGGCCGACGACCACGAGCAAGAGGTTGACCGAGACCGCTCGGCCGGTGCCCTCGATCGACGCCGGAATCCCGAGACGGAGGATCGTCCGGAGATAGGACAGATCGGGGATCATGTCGCGCGCCCGGATGCGGACGCCACGCCACCCCGAGGCCATGATCGCGATGCCGACGAGCATCGCGAGACTCCGCGAGAACACCGTCGCCACCGCCGCGCCCTGGATGCCCATCTCGGGGAACGCGACCGTCCCCACGAGCGGGGCGGCCTCCACGAGCGTCCAGCCGTTGATGAGAAACGGGTCGAGCGCGACGTTGAGCACGACCGTCCCGAACATCACGATCATCGGTGTGATCGTGTCGCCGACCCCGCGCATCAGGGAGATGAACACGAAGAAGCCGAACATGAACGGCAGGCCGAGCGCGATCACCTGCATGTACGCGGTCGCGCCAGGCAAGACCGTGGGCGACGCACCGAGGAGATCGAGGTAGGGTCCGACGAACGGATAGCCGACCAGTCCGACGACCGCAGAGACGCCGATCGCGAAGGTCACCGTCTGAGACGCGGCGTACTCGGCCTCGCGTGGCTCGTCGGCCCCGGTATGCTGGGCGACCAGGATCGATCCCGCGACGGCCAGGCCCATCCCCAGCGAGATGAGCAAAAACACCATCGGAAACGCAAACGAGATCGCCGCGAGTGCCTCCGTGGAGTACTGGCCGAGCCAGTAGGTGTCCGCGAGGTTGTACGCCGTCTGGAGCAGGTTCGTCACGACGATCGGTGCCGACAGCACGACCAGCGGTTTGAGAATGCCGCCCTCGGTGAGATCGACCTGCCCGAACGTCGACTGACTCATCGATCGCCCCCGGGCGTCCAGTCGAGTCGATCCGCGAGATCGACCTCGATCGTCGCTCGCGTCGTCGCGGGATCCTCGTCGAGTGCGACCGCGCGAACGAGTGCGCCGTCGATCGCCGTTACGACGCTCCGCGCGACGGTATCGGGGTCGGCCGCCGCGAACTCCCCGGCGTCGACCCCCTCCCGAACGGCCCCGGCGACCGCCTCGTGAAGGCGGTCGTCGAGGGCGCGAAATCGCCGTCGATAGTCGGGTTCGTAGGGGGCCCGCGCCTTGAGTTCGACCAGTGCCGTGCCGAACCCACCGTCCGGGCCGCCCGCCGGGTCGAAGACGGCGTCCAGAACGCCCTCCAGACGGCGCTCGGGCGGCGCGTCGGCGTCGGGAAGCCTGGCTTCGAAACGGTCGATTCGATCGTCGAGAAACGCGGCCAGCAGTGCGGCTTTCGTGTCGTAGTGGTAGTGGATCGCCGCCGAGGACACCGCGGCCTCGTCGGCGATATCCTCGACCGTGAGATCCGCGAGGCCGTGCTCACAGAGAGCCCGGCAGGTCGCCTTCATGATCTCGTCGTCCGGGTCGTCCATATCGAACTTACTGACTGGTCAGTCAAAAGCCCGGCGCGAGAGGCCGTCTCGTGACAGTCGACCCCACGCACACTCAGTCAGGAACGCTCGACGGTGACGCGTCCGCCGTCGGCGCGGAGGGTGACGCCGTGAGTGCGGAGCCACTCGTGGACCCGACCGCTGCCGTGCAGCAGGACTTCCACCAGATCGCTCGGTTCGTCGATATCGGTCGCGAGACGCATCGAATCGACCGTCGTAGTGGACGCGCCGACCGCCCGAGCGGCCGCGCGGTGGTCCCGGCAGGAGACACCGTGGTAGTCGACCCGAACGTCCGGTTCTCGCACGAGCAGCGCGTTCGTCCCACCGCCGCGTCCGGGGGCGACCACCACGTCGCCCGACGTCGCGCGGAAGCGATCGAGTGCGTTGGGCGTGAGAATCCCGAGATCGGCCATCACGATCGCACACGGGCGTTCCCAGTCGTCGAGGACGCTATTTACCGCCGCCGACAGCGAGCGGTCGTCGACGCGGACGGTCGCGTCCGACCGATCGACCGGTGCGGTCGCGAGCACCGTCGGCTCGAAGCCCGCCGCGTGGAGCGCCTCGACGACGTGATCGAGCATGACGTCCGCAAACGCGCGGCGCTCGTCGGCGTCGAACAGCACGGACAAACGGGTTTTCGGGTCGCGAGCGTCGAACGGAACGATTGCGCGCATCCGCTAGCCGAGACGGTCGTAGTCGTCTTGCTGGGAGCGCCAGTAGTAGATGCCGCCCACGAGTGCGAAGATCACGAGGAGCGCGACGACCCCGATCGCGACGTTGCGCATCATCTGGCCCTGTTGGGCCCCGCTCCGTGCGCTGTCCGCCAGGCTCTGGGCGTTCTCGAAGTTCGCGTTCTCGAACGACGAGACCGCACCCTGGAAGTCGCTGCCAGCGGCGCCGGCATCGGCGGCAGCGTCGATCGCGTCGCGCGCATCCGAACTCTCGGCGGTGTAGTGGTGGATCTCGTCGGCGTACAGTTCGTTCTCGTTCTGGCCGGTGACCGAGGTCAACTCGATCGCGGTGAACGTCTGGGCCGGATCGTAGCTGTACTCCTCGACCGCGGGAACGGTCCCGGTGATCGAGACGATCACGCGCTCGTAGTTCTGATCGCCCGCGATCTCGGCCTCGAAGGACTGACTCCCCTCGACGAACGAGGTGTCACTCTCGCCGCTGGGTTTGACCATCTCGATGTCCCAGCCGGTGACGTTTTCGAGTTCGGTCGTCCCGTTGAGCGTCCAGCTGGTCGAATCGGAGTACAGCTCCGTGATCTCGTATTCGATCGTGACTTCAGTCCCGACTTCGGCCTCGTCGGGGCCCTGTGACTCTTCGATGGTGACCGCCGCGGCGGTTCCGACCGCGGACAGCGCGACGATCACGACCGCCAGCAGGGCGAGCCCTTCAGAACAACGGATCGAGTTCATCATCGTCGTCTTCCACCAGTTGTTCCAAGTGCTCTTCGCTTTCGGCCCGGATCTCGTCGATGTTGTCCTGGGCCTCGATCGCCACCTGCTGGAGTTCCTTGATCCGCGGAACGTTGTGAACGCCGCTCAGCAGGATGACCGACGCGACGAATCCCGAGTCCGAGACGGGGTAGTCGCCACCGCGGACCTCCATCGATCCGGTCTGCTCTTCGAGCCATTTGCGCCCGCGCTCGATCCCCTTCCGATTGAGGTGCCTGGGTGGGCCAGAGAGGACGAGCAGCGCACGCTCGGCCCCGGTGATCTCACAGGGCAGCGTCAACCGACCGAGCGCGGCCTTCCGGACGAGCGACGTGATGCGATTCGTCGTGTTCGCCGAATCCATGCTGTCCTCGCCCTCGCCGGTGATCTTCGAGAGCAGGCCGTTGGAACTCTGAGCCTCGACTTCCTCGGCGGCGTAGCCGACCGTCGAGACGCCACCGCTCGCGAGGGTGTTGATGATCTCACTGCTGTCGACGACGCTCTCTGCGACTTCACCGTGAGATTCCACCTCGCCCGCACCGAACAGGATGCCGAAGCGTGTCACGATCTCGTCGTTGATCTGTTCGTAGCCCGATTCGACGGACTCGCCAGTCTTGCGCCAGGCGTCGTTGTCGAACACGAGGAGGTTGTCGACCTCACGGACGAACGTCTGGAACGATCGGGCGGCGTTGAGAGTGTAGATCCCACCTTCGTCGCTGCCCGGGAGCACGCCGAGTCCGTAGACGGGTTCGGTGTAGATCCGCTTGAGGTGTTTCGCCAGCACGGGCGACCCACCCGATCCCGTCCCGCCGCCGAGACCGGCGACGATCATGAACGCGTCGACCTCGTGGACCGGAATGTTGTC
This sequence comes from Halococcoides cellulosivorans, assembly GCF_003058365.1. Classification (NCBI taxonomy): domain Archaea; kingdom Methanobacteriati; phylum Methanobacteriota; class Halobacteria; order Halobacteriales; family Haloarculaceae; genus Halococcoides; species Halococcoides cellulosivorans. The sequence continues at coordinate 1,522,565 of NZ_CP028858.1, forward strand.
GACCGCGCCCTGGATCTCGTCGATGTCCTCCTCAGCGATCTCCGCGCCGAGTTCGTTGTCCGCGCCGACGCCGTGCCCCTTTACGCGGGCCTGCCCGATGAGGACGCGATTCTCCTCGGGAACGCGTTCTAACCCCATCAGGTCGGCTTTGGCCGTGTTGACCGCGACGGCCGAGCGGACGATGTTGCTCCCAGTTCGCTCGTCGTATTCGAGGAACTTGTCGACGATCTTCCCGCCGGCCTGGCCGAAGCCGATCATCGCCAGTTTCATGCTAGATGCTCACGTTCCAAGACACAAGTATTCAGCGCATAAATTTTGTGTCCCTCCTCTCAGACCTGAAAACTGGGATCGGTCACCGTCCTGCGGTGGTCTCGCGACGAATAGACGAGCGTCTGGGGATGCCGTACGTGAGTGGCCGTCGAATTCCCGCCGCCTCAGTCGGGCAATCGATCACGGATCGCCGCCAGATCCGGCGGACTGGCGTGTTCTGCGACCCGGTATCCGGCGAGCCCGACGAGCATGAAGGTGGCCCACGCTGCGGGCTGGAGGACGGGCGCGAACTGATAGAGGGTCTCCGCCCCCAGGTATCCCCCGTCTGGCTGGGTCGTCAGCTCCACGACGTACCGGTGGATGTGAACGAAAAACACCGAGAGCACGGGAATCCAGGCGACCCCGTCGGGGCGATCGAGTTCGTTCGCGAGCAGCACGATCGCCGGAACGATCAGGACGATGAGGTCCTGACTCTCCGATTTCGGGGCCAACAACGGGATCGCCGCGACGCCGAGTGCGAACGTGGCGTGCCGCGCGCTGACGGCATCGGCGTCGCGAGCCGCGAGCGTCAGCCCGATCACCGAGAGGATACCCAGGATCTTGACGTGGAGGGCGTACCCACCGAGCAGATACATCGGAGCGTAGGCCGCCGAGGCGTCCCAGGCGTACGGCGGCATGCCCTCGCCCCATCCCTTCCCCCACGTGATCACGTCGAGATACTGGAGGTTCTGATCGATGCCGAACAGAGTCAGCGACAGCAGACCCAGGGCCACGCCGGCCGTCATCGCCCCTGCGAAGCGCTCCCGATCGCGGAGCAGATGGGCCCCAGAGGTCGCGAAAAACAGCTTGAGACTGCTTCCAAGCGTCGTGAACGCACCGCTGGCGAACTTGAACCAGTCTCGCGTCCGCTCGCTCACCGCGCGGTCCTCGTACAGCGACCGATCGGTCTCGGCGCGCTCCTGGAAATAGAAGGCGAAGGCGAGAAACGCGGTGACGAACGTGGCCGTCTGGGCCCACCGGAAGTTTCGGATCGCCGGCTGGAACGCGAAGATCGCGATCAACAGTGCGAACCGCTCCCAGATCCGGAGCCGATAGCCGAGCGTGCGGGCCATCGCCTCGACCCCGACCCACAGGAAGACGATCGACGTGGCCCCGAACAGCATGGCGCCCGGTGTGAACCCCGTGGTCGCGAACGGCAGAAAGTACAGTGCCGTCACCGGCGGATAGAGGAACTCTCCGAAGTAGCCGCCGTCGTCCTGAGGGACGTACATGATCTGGCCCGACTGCCAGCGATCCAACGCCGTCGTATAGGCGCTGAAGTCGTTGAACGTGTAGGGAAGACCGATCTCCATCTGCTGGAGGAAATGCTCGACCGGGAGCCAGCCGAGAAGGGTTACGATCGTCACGACGGAGATGGCGACGAACAGTGGTCGCTCACGCCGGTATTCCCAGAGGTGACCGAGGATCGAAGCCATTATTTGATATCTAACGATCGAGAAAAAAGATCTGACGGAACGCCGACGGTCGACGACCGAGCGGCCACCACCGCGCGAGGGCTCACCGGCGGTCGAGATACGCCTCGACAGTCGTCAACTCACCAGGTTCGAGGTCGAACGCCGCGATGTCGTTGTCCCGTGTCACGTTGTCGGACTGCAAGGAGCGGTACTGATCGAGGCCCATCGGAGCGCCGGGGACCGCGTCAGCGATCGAGAGGCCGATTTTCGCGAGCGCCATCGGAATCGGAACGACGTGGGTCCGCCGCAGGAGGCGCGCCAGCGCCGCGAGCGAGAGGCGCTCGGGGCCACCGATCTCGTAGGTCTCGCCCGCGCGATCGTCGTCGAGCACACAGTCCGCGAGAATCGGCGCCAGATCCTCGACCCAGATCGGTTGGAACTGCATGCGGCCGCCACCGGGCAGCGGCGCGATGCCGGGCGGCGTAATCCGCTTCGTGAACGCGAGGAACTCACCGCCCGCGCCGAAGACGACCGAGGGGCGGACGATCACCCAATCGCGATCGGACTCCCGGACGGCGGTCTCGGCGCGCCCTTTCGCGCGGAGGTAGGCGGTCGCGCCGTCGGGGTCGGCCCCGAGCGCACTCATCTGGACGAACCGATCGACGTCGGCCGCGGCGGCCGCCGCGAGCAGCGTCTCGGTCCCGCCGACGTGGATGCGCTCGTGGGCCGTCGCGCCGCCTCGTGGGGTGCGCAGCGGTGAGAGCGCGACGAGGTTGACGACTGCGTCTCGCCCCTCGGTAGCGGGCTCCACACTCGACGGGTCGGTCACGTCCGCCGCGACCGTCTCGACGCCGTCGGACAGGACGCTCGGGTCGGGGTCGCGAGCCAGCGCCGCGACGTCGTGCCCGCGCTCTGCGAGGACTGTACACAGGTGGCGACCGATGAACCCGTCGCCACCGGCGACGAGGACGTTCATGCCCGAGGTGACTGCCGGGCTGAAGATAAGGCTGCCGGCGACTGCGATCGGCTTCGGCGCTCGGCGGGCCGGGGGCCGGGACCGAGTCGCCGGTGAGCAGGCAAGCGAGCCACTCGCCGGTGGGCAAGCGATCCAGTCGCCGGTCGGCAGGCCAGCCAATCTTCGGTGAGCAGGCGGGCGATCCACGCGATTAAGTGGCCGGCTCACCTCCGACCGATCGATGACTGGGCAGGCCCTGGCCCACGCGTGGTCACCCCCCGGCACGCGTGCCCCTCGGTCCGGAGGCGATCGGTGATGGCCGACTGGACCGAGCGGTATCGCCCCACGACCCTCGACGAGATCCGGGGCAACGACTCGGCCGTTGCCGATCTCCGAGAGTGGGCCGACACCTGGGACGATCACCGCGAAGCCGTCGTCGTTCACGGCTCGCCCGGCGTCGGCAAGACCTCCGCCGCGCACGCGCTGGCGAGCGACGAGGGCTGGCCGACCATCGAGTTGAACGCCTCGGACAGCCGCACGAAAGACGTGATCGAGCGCGTCGCGGGCGAAGCCGCCCGCAGCGGCACGCTCACCGAGGGCGAGGCGGGCCGCCGACTCGTCGTCCTCGACGAGGCCGACAACCTCCACGGTAACGTCGACCGCGGCGGGACGCGCGCGATCACGAGTCTCGTCAAGGAAGCGGAACAGCCGATGGTGTTGATCGCCAACGAGTTCTACGACATGTCACAGGGCCTGCGGAACGCCTGCCGGGACATCGAGTTCCGCGACGTCGGCGCGCGATCGATCGAACCCGTCTTGCGTGACATCTGCCGGAAGGAGGGCCTGGAGTTCGACTCGGCCGCGATCGAGACGATCGCTGAGACCAACAGCGGCGACCTGCGCGGCGCGATCAAGGACCTCGAAAGCGCCGCCGAAGGGGCGAGTGCGGTCACCCTCGACCGCGTCGTCACGAGCGATCGCGACCGATCGGAGGGGATCTTCCCGTACATGGAGTCGCTGTTCAAAGAGTACGAGCCTCAAGAGGCACTCCAGAGTTCCTACGATGTCGACGAGACACCCGACGACCTGATCAACTGGATCGAGGACAACCTCCCCAAAGAGTACGAGGGCGACGCGCTCGCGAGTGCCTACGACTTTCTCGCGAGTGCCGATCGCTGGCTCGGCCGCGTCCAGGCCACCCAGAACTACTCGTTTTGGCGATACGCCGGCGACACCATGACCGCGGGCGTGGCGGCCGCCCGCGACGATTCCGGTGGCGGGTGGACCCGGTACGGCCCACCGAGTTACTGGTCGAAACTCGGGCGGACCAGCGGGACGCGCGCGACACGCGATGCGATCGCCCGGTCGATCGCTCACGTCGAAGGCGTCAGCCAGGCGACCGCGCGCCGAGAGGTCGTCCCCTTCCTCGCGGCGATGACCCACCACTGCCGGAATCGCGATCTGACCGTCGCGATGGCCGCCCGCTACGACATGGACGAACCCCAGGTCGCCTTTGTCACCGGCAGCGGGAAAGACACCAACAAGGTCAGCGATATCGTCGACGACGCCGTAGCGATGCGTGGCGATCCCGACGAGGACGCCCAGCGCGTCGCATCGACCGACACGGGGACCGACTCGGCCCCCCAGACCGCATCGACGACGGCGACCGAGTCGGACGGTTCGGCCGACGCCGAGGGGTCGGCCGACGCCAACGACGAAAACGGGGCCGACGACAGCCAGACCGGACTGGGCGATTTCACCTGATCGCCGCCGCTCCGACCGACCGGATTTAAGCCGCGGGCGGTCGGAGCGTCGACCGATGAGTACGACAGCCGCGGTCGACACGACCGACGCCGAATCGTTCGACTGGCTCACGCTCGACGAGGACGAAGAGGTCCTCTGGGTGGGCGAACCCCACGTCGCGAGCATCGTCCCCGCGCTCGCGATCGGGGTCGTCCTCGCCGTCATCCTGATCGGCATCCCGATCATCGTCGGCGCGTATCTCGGCCGCAAGAACACCGTCTTTCTGATGACGACCGACGGCCTGTATCACAAGAAAGGCATCCTCTCGCGAGACGTCCAGAAGATCGGCTTCGAGAAGATCCAGAACATCTCCTTTTCGCAGGGCGCACTCGGCGCGTCGATCGGATACGGCACGGTCGACATCTCGACGGCAGGCGGCAGCGGCGTCGAGATGCAGTTCCGAGGCGTCGAGGACCCCAAATCGGTCCAGGAGCGCATCAACACCCGTATCCGGCGCGCCCAGGGCCGCGACCACGACGCCGACGAGGACTCATCCGAGGACGTCCTCGACGAGATCCTCACCGAGTTGCGAGCGATTCGCGCGGCGGTCGGGGGCGACCAGGGCGATCGTCCAGCCGACATCGCCGCTGGCGAGCAGCCCACGGGCGAGGAGGCGTGGGCGCCGAAAGACGATCGGGGGCCGACCGACCAGAGCGATGAGTGATGACGCTCGACCCGACTGGCTGCCCGCGACGGACGAACGACTCCAGTACGTCGGTGGCCCACGGACGAAGGCGGCGATCCCGGCGGGCCTGATCGGGGCCGCATTCGTCGTGATGGGCGTCGTCGGTCTGATCGCCCCCGGGCCGATCCCTCGGGCCTGGCCGTTCACGCTGGGCGCGCTCGGCGCGATCGGACTCGGGATCGCGATGCCAGTGTGGACGGTCCTGTGGCTGAAACACACCGGGTACGTCGTCACCGAGAGCGCGCTGTACACCAAGCGCGGTATTCTGGGCCGGACGGTCACCAGCGTCGGCTTCGAGACGATCCAGAACGTGAAGACGAGCCAGAGTGTCACCGGGCGACTGTTCGATCACGGCACGATCGCCGTCGAGACCGCCGGCAGCGGCGGGACCACGTCGATGGAGGGCGAGACCACCCCCGTCGGCCCCGAACTCGCCTTCAAATACGTGAACGACCCGCGATCGATTCAGCGGCTGATCGACACGAGCGCGACGGGTAGTGAGCGTTCGGACGACCGGATCCCCGGATCGACCACCCAGTGGCAGGCCGTGCTCGACGAGGTCCGCGCGTGGCGACGCGCGGTCGAGCAGTCACAGTGAGTGGGCCGGAGCGAGACGACGAGACCGTTCGCGCCGTCCCGCGCCTCAGAAGTCGATCTGTTCGCAGTCCTTCCAGAACCGCCCAGATGGCGATCCGGGCCGGAATCGCGACAGCCAGACCGGGGTCTCCGCGCCTTTTTCGGGCTCTCGGGGGGCTTCCTCGCCACCGAGGTCGGTCGCGACCCAGCCCGGATCGACCGAGTTCGCGATCAGCCCCTGATCGCCGTAGGTCCGGTCGAGTTCGACGGTGAGTGCGTTGATCCCTGCTTTCGACATCCGGTAGGCCGGCATTGCCGACTCGATCGGGTCGGTCAGAATCCCCACACCCGAGGAAACGTTGACGATCCGGCCGCCCGGTCGATCGAGCAGGTGTGGGAGTGCGTGTTTGGCGACCAGCGTCGGGCCACGGAGGTTCACGTCGAGCACGTGGTCGAACGCGTCGGCCTCCAGATCGACGACGCCGTCGCCCGTGCCGCCGACGCCGGCGTTGTTGACGACGATGTCGAGGCGGTCGTTGACCGCGACGATGTCCGCGATCGCGCTCTCGATCGTCGCCTCGTCGGTCACGTCGCATTCGACGGGCGTGACGCCCTCGGGCACATCGTTGTCAGTGTCGCGCACGCCGCCGTAGACCGTCGCCGTCAGGTCCACGAGGCCGGCAGCGATCTCGCGGCCGATCCCACGGTTCGCGCCGGTGACGAGTGCGACCTGTCCAGCGAGGTCGTCGTACAGTTCGGGTGCCATACCGGGGAAAATAGTGGCGGTGGCTTGTGGATGGCGGTCTCGACTACTCCGACCAGGACGCGTCCGAGAGCGTCCGCTGGACGGCGTCGCTGCCGACGGCCTCCGCGAGCGCCATGTAGCCCGCGCGCTCGTGGCCGTCGCCCGCGTTCGCGACGAGGCGGGAGACGATGAACTCCGGGGTGGACTGGCCGATCGAATCGAAGCGGGGCTGGTAATCGACCGCGAGTTCCAGGTCCGGCGTCAACCCTTCGGCAACGATGCCGTCGATCCGTGCGGCGTCGGGCAGCGGCGCGAGGTCGTCGGCCAGGTGGGTGACGAACACGCCCATTGCGTCGTGCCCGACCGTCAAATCGACGAGGCCGTTGAGCAGGTCCGCCGCACTCCCGGGTTCGGTGATCGCCTCGAACTCGTCGACCAGGAGGAGTGTGCGACCCTCGGCGGTCACCGGCGGGACCACGTTTTCGAGCGTCGTCTCCAGGACGCCCGCGTTGAAACTCGCGTGCCGGCGGTGGAAGACGATCCGATCGACCAGGCCGACGGTGGCGTGTTCGGCGGGCACCGGCAGGCCCATGCGCGCGAGCACGGCGACCTGACACAGCGTTTCGAGCAGGGTCGTCTTCCCACCACTGTTCGCGCCGGTCAGGACCGCGACGCGATCGCCCGTCGGCGGACGTGAACTGGACCGACCGGCGGGCAGATCGTGATCACCGACCGCGTAGGTGACCGGCTGGACCGTCGCGCCCGCCGCCGCGAGGTCCAGATTTCGAGCGTTCGCGACGGCCAGGCCCGCCTCGTCGGTGATTGTCGGCGCGGTCAGATCGAACGCCGCCGCGAAGCGAGCGACCGAGAGATCGAGCGCCAGATCGCCGACTGCGTCCCGGGCGCGTTCGACGGTCGCTTCGGTCTCGGCCAGCGTGTCCTCGTGGTCGGCCCGAAGGTCGGCGAGTCGCTCGTCGACGGCCGCGCGCAGGTCCGCCCGGAGCGCGTCGAGCGCGCCCGTGACGAACGCATGCGCGTCGGTCGCCTCGACCTCGGCCGCCGATCGCACGCGGTCGTGATCGACGCCGGTCTCGCTCACCACGTGATCGACGAACGCCGCGCGCACGTCGCCCGCCCGAGCGGAGTCGCGGATCGCCTCGACGGTCGTCTGGGGCGCCGCCGCCAGATCGGCGACCGAATCCCGCTGCTCCCGCAGGGTCGCGAGTCGATCGTCGCTGGGATCGCCCGCGAGCGCGGCGAGCGCTCGCTCGGCCTCGTCGAGGGCCGCGCCGTCGAGCGTATTCAGCGCCTCGACCGCCGGGCCCGAGAGGTCGATCGCGCGGAGCGCGCCGGCGGTCCGGACCGTCGCGCGGTCGCCGTCGAGTCCGCCGTCGGCGAACGCGTCGAGGACCGCGTCGCGATCGGCCTCCGAGAGGCCTTCCCACAGCGAGCGGGCGTCAGCGACGGCGGCCTGGCGGTCCTCGATCGCGGTCCGCGAGTCCAGCGGTGTGAGCACGCGCACGCGATCCGCGGCGCGATCGGAGACGGCGTATTCGGCGATCACGGCGAGCAATCCTTTGTACACCTCGCGAGCGTCACGCGTCGCGAGCAAGTCCATCGCCGCGCCGCCCGCAGCGTAGCGCAGAATGCGTGTCACCCGGCCCGCCGACAGGCCCGCCGCGGTGAGCGTCTCGACGTCGGCCGCTTCGATGGCCTCGCGGGCCCGATCGGCCCCGAGTGCTTCGCGGAGGCGGGCGCTGGTCTTCGGCCCGATCCCCCAGTACGATTCGAGATCCATACGCGGACCTGGGTCGCGGGGCTGAAAAGCAGGGGCGATTCCGGGCGGACAGGCGGCCGTGGAACGATCAGATCAAAAGCTGGCGGCCTCGCGCGCGCGTGGGAGCCCACACCAGACGCGGCGTCGGCGATCAGTCCCGAAAGAGGCCCCGAGCGTGCCGATAGATCGGCGTGTCGAGCCACGAACGATCGGCGGCGATCGTGTCGAGGCGATCGAGGGCGTCCTGTCGGTCGAGGGCGTTGCGCTCGACGAGTGCTTTCAGGACGATGGGCGAGGTGACCACCTCGACAGGGGCCATCGCCTGCAGTTCCGGAAGTGCCCGATGGTCGTCGGTGAGGATCATTCCGGCGTCGATCTCCCTCACGAGTGTCAGGCAACTGGCCTCGCCGGCGTCGATCCGGGCGGTGTCGATCGATGAGTCGGCAACCGAGTGGACACCCAGTTCGTCACGGCAATCGAGCACGGTTTCGGCCGCTCGACCCGACCGGTCGTCGTATTCGGCTGTCGATTCGAGTTCCGCGATCACCAGATCTGTCGTGTGAACCTCGAACTCCTCGACGAGCAGCGCCATCACGTCGCCGCTGGCCAGGGAGACGAGAGCACTCGTGTCCGCGACGATCATTTCTCGTCCCGACCGAGGTCGGCGAGGTCTGCAGCGAGGTCGTCACCACGGTCGAGCAGCGCTTTCGAGGCCCGGATCGACTCCGCGTCCTGTCGTCCGACGACCGACGCGAGCACGTCGAACTCGATCTCGTCGTCGAGAAAGAGCTCCACGACGGCTTCGGCGAACTGCTCGTCGCGCTCGGCGTCTGCGAGGTACTCACGAAGCGCCTCGGAGACGACCTCCGTCCGATTTCGGTGAGTCACTTGCGCCGCGAGATCGGCCTTCTCGACGAGTTCGTCGGGGAGCCGGAAGTTGACACGCGTCGTTCCCATGGTCGTATCTGTACGTACGTTGTACCCACAACCACTTCACCCTTTGGCTGAGGACGCCGATCAGTACCGCCAGGGCACGTCCGAGAAGTCCGGGTCACGCCCTTCGAGGAAGGCGTCCCGCCCCTCTGCGGCTTCGTCGGTCCGGTAGGCCAGCCGTGTGGCCTCGCCGGCGAAGACCTGCTGGCCGATCATGCCGTCGTCGGTCATGTTGAACGCGTACTTGAGCATGCGCATCGCGGTCGGGGACTTGCCCGCCATGGTCTCCGCCCACTCCAGCGCGCGCTCTTCGAGGTCGTCGTGGGCGACGACTGCGTTGACCATGCCCATCTCGGCGGCTTCTGCGGCGTCGTAGGTCTTCCCGAGGAAGAAAATCTCGCGGGCGCGTTTCTGCCCGACCTGTTTGGCGAGATACGCCGATCCGAAGCCGGCGTCGAACGAGGCCACGTCGGGGTCGGTCTGTTTGAATTTCGCGTGCTCGCGGGAGGCGATGGTGAGATCGCAGACGACGTGCAGCGAGTGGCCACCGCCGACGGCCCACCCCGGGACGACGGCGACGACGGGTTTGGGCATGTGTCGAATCAGGCGCTGGACTTCCAGGATGTGAACGCGCCCGCCGTCGCCGGATTCGCCGGCCGAATCGTCGCCCTGCTCAGGCTGGTTCGCTGACTCGTCGTACCCGTAGCCCGCATCGGAGCGGACCGACTGGTCGCCGCCGGCCGAAAACGCCCACCCGCCGTCGTCGGCGGGCCCGTTCCCGGTCAGGAGGACCGTGCCCACGTCGGACTGTCGCTTGGCGTGTTCGAGCGCGCGGAGCAACTCGTCGACGGTCTCCGGCCGGAAGGCGTTGCGCACGTCGGGGCGGTCGAACGCGATTCGAACCGCACTCACGTCGGTCCCGCGGTGGTAGGTCAGATCGTCCAGGTCGAGATCGATCGGCTCCCAGTGGTCGGGATCGAACAGTGCTGAGACCATACGCGGGGACAGAGCCCCGAGACCAAAAGCGCTCGCCGCGTGACGAACCGGCAGGATTAACTTCCGATCGGGGAAATCCGCGACCGATGACACTCTCGATTACCGACGCGATTCGAGACGGCCTCGAAGACTTCACCAGACCGGCCGTCCCGATCGCCGTCGTCGCCTTCGCCGTGTTCAACGTCCTCTCCAGTATCACCGTTCAAACCACACTCCAAGGCATCTTCCAGACGATTCTCGGAATCGTCGGAGTCTCACTCGATCGGATCTACGAGGAAGCCGCATCGAGCGGGGAGGTCCCCGAATCGATGGGCCCCGCCGACATATCGATCCTCCAGGAGGGCCTGGACGGCATCTTCCCGCTGGGCATCGGCGCGCTCCCAGGGCCAGTCGCAGTCCTCGCCGGGATCGTCGGCTTTCTGGTGATCGCACTGCTGGCCGAACTCGTCTATCTGGTCGTGGTGCGGCGGGTCGCTGGCGATAGGTTCGGCAAATCGACCGTCTCACGGTTGCATTTCGTGCTCTTCCACGGCGTCCTCGCGGGACTGATCACGATGGTGCTCGTGTTCGGTGCGATCCCTTTCGCGATCGTCCCCGCTGTGATCTTCGCCGTGCTCTTTTCGTTCGTCCCCCAGATCGTCGCACTCGAAGAGGTCAACGCGTTCCGTGCGATCGCGGATAGTGTGGGCGTCGTCTGGGAGAACGCGCTCCGCGTGTTCGCGCTCGCCGTGATCGTCTTCGTGGTGACCCGGATCGCCTATTTCGTGGTCGGCGTCGTCCCGCTCGGTGCCTGGCTGTCCCAGATCGTGTACGGCCTCCTCGCGGCGGTGTTCTCGGTGCTCTGGCTGACGATCGCGACCGAAGCGTACCTCCAGATTCGGTCTGCAGAACACACGTCCGGGGCCTGACCGTCGATCAGTCCAGCGACTGCGGGCCCGTCGACTCACCGCCGCCGAAATCCGCCAGTTCCGATCGCGACGGCTCCTCTCGGCGGCGGTCGTAGGCCTCGCGCCACTCCTCGATCACTTCGCGACTCGACGCGCCGTGACTGGTCAGTCGTTCCCGAACCTGGATCAACGCGGGCGTGTTCATCGCGTCACCCGAGACGATCGCCTGGCCGGGTGTCAGGCCCGGGAGTTCGCGCAGCACGTCCTCGCCGGCGGCTTCGACCGACTGTTCGATGGCGTCCTGATCGGCCGGATTGTTGATCTGCATCGTAACCTGTGTGCCACACTGGCTGAGCACGTCCGGATCGATCTTCGAGGGGCGCTGGCTGACGATGCCGAGTCCGAACCCGAACTTGCGGCCCTCCGACGTTATCTTTCGCATGATCCCCAGCGACGGCGCGTCCCCACCCGACGGCGCGAACCGATGGCCCTCCTCGAAGATAGCAAAGAGTGGGTGCTCGATCGACGACTCCCGACCGCGGACGGCGTCGAGGCGCTCACGATAGAGGCGACGCAGCAGGACCGTCGTGACGAGTTGCTGGTTCCACCGGTCGAGTGTGTCCATCTGGAGGACGGTACACTGGCCGGGGTCGACGATGTCGTCGAGCGGGACGTTCCGCTCGGGATCGAAGAGCGCGTTGCGCTGGATCGACCGGCGGAGTCGCCACTCCAGGGCCCCGACGCTCGGATCGTCGGCCCCGTAGATGCGCTCCATCTCCGCGACGAGTTCGTCGACCCCCCAGGTCTGGCTCTCCGCGCGCTGCATGGCTCGCCACGCGGAGGCGAGGCGTTCCTGCATCCGATTGCTCGGATCGTCGAGGATCGCCATCACGTCACCGATCGTCAGCTCCGAGATCCGGACGTGGAGTCGGTCGGGGTCGAAATAGACGACGTCGGGCTCGTAGCCGTCCGCGCCCTGGAACGATTCCGCGCCTTGCATCTCCGCGAGGGTGTCGTACTCGCCGTGGGGGTCGAAGACCAGCAGCGACGCCCGGGCGTCGGGCTGCATCATCTCCTCGATCAGGACGGAGGCGGTGTACGACTTCCCGCTGCCGGTCGCTGCGAGGATCGCCAGGTGCGTCGAGACGAACTCCTCGATCGGAAGGTGAACGGTGGTCGCGCCCGCCGACCGGTTCAACAGCCAGCCCACCTCCGCGATGCCGTCGAGGGTAGTGACGTCCCGGGAGTCGGTCGCACACCCCAGGTTCGGGAGGACGGTTTCGAGTTGGCGATCCGGCGCGATCGCGATCGGCGTGCCCGGCCGGGGCAACTGCCGGGGGTTCGCGAACGTCGTCATGTCGGTGTCGTAGTAGCCAACGACGGTCGCGCGCAGGCGATACAGTTCGGTGTCGTCGCTCGCGCCCAGCGTCGCCGCGACGGTCTCGGGCCCGACGCCCGGATCAGCGAGGTAGCCGTCCGGGAGTCCGCGAATGAGTTCGCGATTCGTGACCCGCGCGATCACCGACCGGTCGGTGCCGTCGACCGCGACGGTGTAGGTGACGAACTCACCGGTCTTGATCGACTCCTCGGCGGGCGCGACGAAGACGAACTCGTTGGCGCCGTCGCCCGGCCCGGCGACCGTGCCGATGGGGTCGGCCATCAGACCAGCCCCCGCTGCTGGCGGGCCTGCCAGGTGACCTGCTCGTCGACGACGTCGAGGACGCGCCGCGACTCGTCGTCGAGATCCAGGCCGCGCAGGCGCTCGATCAGCGCCTCGACGACTTCCGCGCCCAGATCGCCCGCGACTTCGAGCAGGCGGTCGACGTACGCCAGGCGAAGGTCGCCGTCGACGTGGTGGAACGCCCGGACCATCGCGTCGGGACAGGCCCTGACCGTGTCGTCGACCGACAGGGTCCAGCGTGGCATCTGGTGGCTCGGATCGCTGATCGTGCCATCGTCGCCCAGGCGAGCGGTCCCGAGCAGCGCGACGCCGGCGAGGGTGGTGCGCTCCTCGACGTATGCGGGCGTGAACTGCGCCTGGTCGTCCTGGGCGAGACGCGGGCCCGTTCGGCCCTGATCGGGGTCGACCAGGCGGGTGTCGTAGATCACGCCCACGACGGCCCGCTGGGTCCCGTCGATCTCTGTCGCGATATAGACTGGCTGGCCGAACTCGCGTTCGTGTGGTTCGGGCGGCCGTTCGCAGTCGCGATCACCGAACACCTCGACGGTGTAATCGAGGTGGCTGTTCGAAGAGAGGATGCTGCCGATCCGGACTGGCTCGTGGGTCGTGTCTGAGTGGGAGTCGTCTGTCATCGTCGTCTGAGCTCCTTACTGCGTGCTTTCGCCGTCCATTCGAGTGGAACGTCGTTCGATTCGGCCCAGCGGCCGACCAAGCGCTGGAACTGCTGGCGATCCGCACCATCGAGCACGGCGTCGCTGTCGGCCTGCTGGAGGATTTCGGGATAGCCCCGGCCGACGCCCGCCTCCGCGCGGACGACCGCGACGGTGTACTCGAACATCGTCTCGTAGCCCGCGGGCCCGTCTGCGCGACAGAGCCACCCCGGGAACTCGATCCGGTCGAGCGCCGACCCCGGCGGGACGTCGAGATACGAAAAGCAGATGTCGTCCTCGAAGGCGTACGCCTCGCCTCGATAGGTCGTTTCGAGGGCGTCGACGCTGCCGTCGCGTTTCGAGACGAACGGAATCGTCCGATCGCCCCAGGGGCTCGTCAGATCAGCGAGTACGTGGGCGTCTGGGACGACTCGATCGTCAGCGAACCGGTCGGGCTCCAGCAGGCGAACCATCTTCACGAGTTCGGTCGCACTCGAATCCGCGACGTAGCCCACGAGCGGCACCTCGTGGTACTCGCTCGCGGCGATCACGCGACTCAGCGTCTCGAGATACCGATCGCGTGTCTCGGGGGCCAGCGGGTTCGCAAAGGAGGCGATCAACGGGCCGTCGTAGATCGCGACCGGCGGGCGGTCCAACTCGCCAGCGTCGCGGGCCGCCGCGAGCGCGGCGATCCGGTCGACGAGGACACAGCCCTCGTGTTCGAACCGGGCGTGCCCGACGAGTTGGGAGTCGACGAACCGGTAGTCGCCCTCGTCGGACTCTCGCGTGATCGCGTCTGGCGTGAGCAGTCGGCCCTCGATATCGCGGTCGAGGCGACCCTCGGGGCGGTGGTAGTTGAGTGCCCACGCCGACTGGACGTACGCGAGCGGAACGGAGAACTGCGTCGTCGGCGGGAGTTGGGAGCCATCGACCGCCAGCACCGGAACGTCTTGCAGGACCTCCCGAGCCCACGCGTTGACATCCTCGTGGTGATCGAACGCGTCGCTCGCCCGATGGGGAACGATCAAACTCTCGCTCTCATCGAACGCCGGCGTCGGGACCGCCCCCGGATAGGAGTGCTCATCGAGCGCCGCTCGAATCTCCGCGCTCGTCCACTCGGTGGGCAGGCGCTCGATGGCATCGCGATACCGGGCGATCCGGTCGGAGTCGTCGTCGAGATAGGCTTCGATCGCCCCGGCGTTCGCATCGAGTGCGGCCGCGACGCGTCGTTCGTCCAGCGCCATCAGTCGAGGACGACCTCCGAGGCCTGCCCGGATTTCTCGACGGAGACCGTCGCGTCGGTCATCGAGTCGAACGTGCGATCGTGGCTGATCACCGCGAGTTGCTCGAAGCTGTCGAGTCGTTTGAGCTGTGTGACGAGATTGCGCTTTTTCTGGCGGTCGAGATTCGCCGTCGGCTCGTCGAGGAAGGCCACGCCGACGGCAGCGATCTGTTCGAGGATCGCCAGCCTGACCGCGAGCGCGGCGGCCATCTTCTCACCGCCGCTGAGCGTCGAAAACGACTTTCGGACGTCGGCGTCGTGGACGACGATTTCGTAGTCGCTGGTCCACTCCAGGGTCTCGCTGGCCACGCCACGGATCGTACGGAACAGTTCGTTCGCGCGCGCCCCGATCCGCTCGGTGATGATCTCGCGGAGCTTCGGGCCCGCCTCGCGGACGTTCTCGCGGATCCAGGCGGCGAACTGTGCGTCGGCGCGGAGTTCCCGGAGGTCGTCGATCGACGCAGCGCGGTCCTCGACGAGTGATTCCAGCCGGTCGATCTCCTCGCGAACGTCGGCCAGGCGCTCGCGTTTGGTCGCGACCGTCCCGCGAGCGCGTTCGATCTCGGCGTCGAGGTCCTCGATCGTCGCCTGGAGTTCCTCGAATCGCTCGGCGTCGAACGCCTCGCGCGCGTCGTCGAGGTCGGCCGCGAGATCGCTGCGCTCGTCGTGCAGGTCGTCGAGTGTCGCGTCCAGTTGTTCGACTGTCTCGCGGCGATCCGCGACGGTCTCTGCCAGTTGTCGGTTCGCGACGAACGTCTCGTGAGCGTCCTCGGTCGCGGCGATCGTCTCCGCGACCGCGTCGAGGTCGTCGTCGAGGGTTTCGTAGTCGGCCAGTTGGGCCTCGATCGCCTCGCGGCGCTCTTCGGCCTCGGCCAACTGTTCGCGAGCCTCGTCGAGCCGATCGGGGACGTCGCCGTGTTCTTCGAGCCGGAAAACGGCGGTCTCGTAGGCCTCGTGGGCGTCTTCGAGGGCGTCGCGCTCGGCGGCGAGGGCCGACCGGTCTTCGAGGTCGTCTTCGATGGCCTCCAGGTCTTCGCGGGCCTCGCTGCGCTCCTCACACAGCGACTCGTGTTCGGTTTCGAGCGATTCGAGTTTCTCGCGGTGCAGATCGAGGGTGTCGACGCGACGCTGGACCTCCTGGGCGGCCTCGTGGCGCTCACGAAGGTCGTCGATCTCGGCCGCGAGCGTCGCCCGCTCCGTGTCGATTTCCTCAAGACGCTCCTGACGCTGGTCGATCGCGGCCTCGCGATGCTCGGCGTCGAGCGGGCGGTCACAGGTCGGACAGGGGGCGTCGACGGCGGTGTCCGAGAGGCGGTCGAGTTGGGCCTCGATGCGGTCACGCTCGGCAGCGAGGGTTTTGCGCTGCGTTTCACGCTCGCGAATCTCGCTCACGATCGAATCCGGATCGGGCGTCGACTCGCGCTCGGACTCGATCGTCTCGACGGTCTCACGCGTGTCCGCGATGTTGGCCTCTAGACGTTCGATCTCGTCGTCCAGGTCTGCGATCCGCTCACGAAGCCGCTCGGCCTCCGCTTCGCGGTCGTCCAGCGCGTCGAGTCGTTCGTCGAGGGCCTCGTACCGGGCCCGATCTTCGGCAGTCTCCTGAATCGTCGCTCTGGCCGCGTCCAGTCGGTCAGCGACCTCCTCCAGACGCTCCACGTCGGCGTCGAGTCCCGAGATCGTCTGTTCGACGTCGTTGTGTTGCTCTCGCAGTGCGTCCCGTTCGGACTGACGCTCGGTGAGTTCCTCACGGCGCTCGACGGCCGCGACGTACCGTTGGTGATCGTCACGGGTGGCGTCACAGGTCTCGGCGGCCTCTCGGGCGGCGTCGAGTTCCTCGCGAGCAGTCGCGAGTTCACTCTCGGTGGCGTCGATCTGCTGATCGAGGCGATCGAGATCGCGGTCGAGGTCCTCGATCGCGTCCTGGCACTGGTCGAGTTCGTCGTGGGCCTCGCGTGTCTCGGCCAGCCGGGACTCGCGCTCCTCGATCGTCGCCTCGATCTCGCTGATCTCCTCACGCAGGGCGGCCGCTTGCTCGCGTTCGTCGGGCAGCGACTGCACCTCCCCGGTGAGCGTCTGGATCTCGTCGCGCACTTCGCGTTCGCGAGCCTCGATCGCGTCGGGAACCTGTTTCAGCCGTTCCCAGGACTCCTCGTAGGCCTCCAGGTCGAGCAACGCATCGAACGTGCGGGTCCGATTCGCCGGCGTCTGGGCGAAATCCGAGAGAAATCGGGTCTGGGGAACGCCGATACAGGACTCCCAGAGACTCTGGAGCGCGTCGCCGTCCTCGACGCCGAAGCGAGCACACAGCCACTCGCGGAGTTCGGTGACCGTACCGAGATCCAGATCGACCCACTCCTCGGTCGACGCGTCCCACCGGTGGACGCCATGAGACGAGCGGCCGGCCGATCTGGTCACGCGGAATCGCTCGACGCCGTCGTCGGTCGTCTGCTCGAAGGTGACTTCGACCGTCCCCGAACTCGCGCCCTCGCGGACGAACTCCCTATTCGTCATGGGCAGCGAGTCGAAAAGCGCGAACCCAATCGCCTCCTGGATCGTCGACTTGCCCGCGCCGTTCTCGCCCAGGATCGCCGTCACGCCGCCGTCGAACGGCACGGTCGTCCGGCCCTCGTACGATTTGATGTCTTCGAGGGCAATTTCGGTGATCTTCATCGATCGGCCTCCGTGTAATCCGTGAGTGTCGGGCCCGCGTCCTCGGACTCACCGGTGTTCTCGGCAGCCCCGGGCGGGTCGTCGGTCGTCGTCTGGGCCGCATCGGCGTCGTCACCGTCTCTCGATTCGTCGGACGCGCTCGGGTCGCTCTCGTCGCCCGGCCCGTCGTCGCCCGTCGCCGGGTCGTCGACGGCCACGGAATCGGTCTCGTCGCCGGTGTCGGGCCCCTGACCGCCAGTGGCGGCCGTCGGCACCACGGAGTCGTCAGCCGACTCCCCGGCAGCGTCCCCGTCGTCGAACGGGTCTTCCTCGATGTCGAGGACGACCTCGTCTGCGCGATCCGGGAACAACTCGCGCCGGGCCGCACTCACCGCGTCACGAACGTCGTCGGGGGCCTCGTCGACCTGGGCCATCCGGTGGGCACTGTCGAGCACGTCTGCGACCGCGTCGGCGTGGTCGTCGTACGGTGACTCCCGAGCGATCGTCTCGAAGACCCGCCGTTCGAGCGCATCGGTGTTCAGCCGGCCGTCCTCGAAGACCGGTTCGTCGATGTCAGCGACCAACTCCTGGACCGACGCCGTCCGAATCCCGGTGTTCACCTGGACGTACAGCGCGCCGACCGAATCTTCGACCCAGTCCGCGAGTTCGTCCGGGCGGAACGCGCCGCGCTCGAACTGCAACGTGCCGGTAAACCGCAGATCGACGATCGGCGCTCGGGGGTCACCACGCGCCGTGAATCGGTCCTGACTGCAGTGGGCGTCGATCGCGGACTGTTCGGCCCGGACCTGATCGTGGACCGCGCTCGTCAACGCGCCCGCCGAGTCGTGCGGCGTCACGTCGATCACGATCCGATAGTAGGGACGACGCTTGGTCGGGACGTGCTCGACCGCGAAGGCGGAACTGGGGTCTCCATCGACCTCGGCCTGCCCGTCGATCGCGCCGTCCGAATCGCTCGCGCCGTCTCCGTCGCCAGGGATCGACACCCGATAGTAGCCGTGGTCCCAGTCGTCGCTGCCCTCCCGGGTGGAGTGGGCCTCCGGCGATCCCGGATTGTAGATCCAGTCGCCCGATTCGTAGCGCTTGTGAATGTGCCCGAGCGCGAGGTAATCGACGACCTCGCGGACCGGATCGAGATCGGTATGCGAGATGGATCCGCCGAGCGAGGGCACCTCCTCCTCGATGCCGAAATGCGCCAGGAGGACGACCATCGCGGGGTCGCCGTGGGCCGCGTTCGTGGCGCGAATCCCGTCGGCGGCGGCGTCGAGTGCACGAGCGGTTTTCGCACCGCGGTACTGCAACCCGAACACACGGATCGGGCCGTCCAGTCCGGCCTCGACGTCGTAGAAGCCAGCGTCCTGGCCGGGACCGGCGGGATCGTAGGGTTCGAAGGTCGTCGCGTCGGGATCGAGGTGCGCGCGCAAGAAGACGATCTGGCCGCGCTCGTGGAGGTAGTTCAGCCAGGTGACCTCGCGTGGCGTGAGGTTCTCGTCGTGATTGCCTCGCGAGACGAGTACCGGCACGCTGTCGGGAATCCGATCGAGGTCGCGCTCGATCCGATGGAGCACCTTCGGTCGGAGGTCCCGCGAGTGAAACAGGTCGCCGGGCAGGACGATCGCGTCGGGATCGTCCGCCAGCATGGCGTCGATGGTCGTGCGCGTGGTCGACAGCATGTCGTCTGCACGTTGTTTGAGTCCGTACTGGCGGTGGCCGAGGTGTGTGTCCGCGAAGTGTGTGATCGTCGGCATCGTTGGATGGAGGCGGACCCGGACCGTCTTGTGGGCCCGCCAGGTCGGACGGATCTGTGAGCCCGCGACGCATAAAGCACCGCCAACCGCGGCGGAAGTGCCTGGGGGTATCGGCCGAACCCGGGGGCCGCCAGCAGGACTTTCCGCTGAGGCGGCGATGAGCACGTATGACCGACGAGCCAGTCACCGCCGACCCGCCCGACAGTCCGTTTCGCACGACGGGCGTCGATCACGTCACGATCTGGGGATCGAACGCCGAGGATACGATCGCGTTCTATCGCGACCTCCTCGGAATGCCGCTGGTGCTCCGCCAGCCGAACCTGGACGACCGCCGCCAGACGCACCTGTTTTTCGACATCGGAGACGGGCGACTGTTGACGGTGTTCGTCAATCCCGATCGCGAGTCGAATCGCGGGCGACAGCCGACGCCGACCGGCGGGGTCCACCACCTCGCCTTCTCGGTCGATCCAGGCGAGTTCGAGGAGGTGCTCACGGCGCTCGACGACGCCGGCCACGGCTACAACGTCTTCGACCGGGGGATCTTCTACTCGGCATACACCACCGACCACAACGGCCTCGTGATCGAACTCGCGACCGACAAGTACGACGTGCCCGCCGACCGCCGCGGTGAAGTGCTCGCGAAAGCCCAGGAAATCCGCGAGGAGGCGGGCGCGGAGTTCGCCGAGGAAGAGCATCTCGAAGCCGCACTCGACGAGTTAGGCATCGAGGCGACCGCCGCGGAGTTGCCCGACGCCGCGACGGGTGCGGACACCCGGTAGTTCGGTCGGCCGCCGGCGTCCCGAATTCCTCCGCGACGAACGACTCCCAAAATAATATCTGTATTCAGTTTTATTATTGAGACATCGTCCACGCCTGTGGGCGGGAGGGGAGCAGTCCGTTTCGGGGGATCATCATGACTATGGGACACACCGACGACGGCGATCGGGATCGCGCGGAACCAACGGACGTCTCGCGGCGGCGATTCCTGCAGAGCGGGGCCGTGACGGGGGCGCTGGCGGTCGGCGCTGGGGCCGGCCTCGCGAGCGCGGCGACGAGTATCGACGACGCCTCGATCGAGTCGTTCGCGCCACTCGCGGTCGATCCGGACAACCGGATCGTGCGTGGGGACACCGGCGAGGTGTTCACGATCCGTGGCCTGAACGTGCCAGATCCAAAGCGGATGGCCATCACCGAGCAGATGCGTGGCAAGACGATGAACGGCCTGATCAACATGATCACGGACACGACGAACGGGTGGCATCCGCGGGCCATCCGAATTCCGGCCCAACCGTGCGACATCGGTGAGCACCCCATCGGGAACACGGGCCCGACCTGGGAGGAGTTCGCGCCCGAGGTCATCGAGAACGAGACCAACGAGTTCATGACGATGGATCGGACGCTTCAGCGTCCGCCGCAGCCACCGGCGTTCACTCAGGAGCAACTCGAAACGTATCTCCAAGAGTACTACGACCCCGTCGTCGAACACTGCAAGGAGCGCGGCGTCTACTGCATCGTCGACTTCCACCGCCACTGGCACGAACAGCCGCCGGGCGACGGTGAGGGGTCGGGTCCGACCGGGATGGGGCCCGAAGGCGCCGCCGAGGCCGAGAACCACCTGCCGTACGACAGCGAGTACACCAACTACTGGGCGTCCAACGCGTTCTACGGAACGGATCACCCGGCCTCCTGGGGCTACGTCGACCAGACGTTCCGGAACAGCATGGACGCCGAGTACGTCACCGAGGAGATGATCGACAGCGGCGAGACGCCGTACACCCAGTGGGAGGTCAACCAGGCGTTGGTCGACGAGGCCCTGATGTTCTGGGACACCGTTGCCGAGCGGTACGCCGACGAACCCCACGTCGTCTTCGAGCCGTTCAACGAACCGACCGCGCCCGGCATCTGGGGGCCAGTCGAGGACTACGGCGCCTACATGATGAAACCGCTGTGGCACACCTTCGTCGACGAGTTCGCCACGCCACTCATCGACACGATCCGGGAGCACACGCCGGACACCCACATCATGATGGGGCTCCCTGGCTGGTGTCAGGCCACGCAGGCCGTCCACTGGCGACCGCTGCCCGACGATAACCTCTCGATAACGTGGCACAACTACGCGGGCCACGGAGTCAGCAGAGAAGCAAACTGGCTCAACGAGAAGTGCGTCGGCGAGGGCTGCTGGGAGCCCGAACAATCCCAGGGCTTGCAGGAAGCGATGGACGTTCACCCCGTCGCAGTCACCGAGTTCGGGTGGTTCGACCGGGAGTACGCGGATCAGGTGCTGTACGACGACCAGATAGAGATCGACAAGTGGATCAGAGGATCCATTCCACCCCAGCAGAGCACGGAAAGTTACGGCAAACCGTTCATCGAGGCGATGGAGTCCGACGACCGCATCTCCTGGGTCGCGTGGTGTGCCGACAATCGCTGGCTCCCGACGATGTTCAAGCCCATCACGACGAATCAGAGCGACTTCGAGTTGACGAACGGAAACTACTACGAGACGCCCGACGACGAGTTCCCGGTCAACTGCGAGGAGTTGCCCTGCGAGTGGGAACTCTGGGACGATCCGAACATGGGCCAGTACGTCAAAGACACACTCGCCGAGCACAAAGACGACCGCGTCCCGTTCCCGAGTGAGTACAACCCGACCGACCCCGACGGTGACGGCCTGTACGAGGACGTCAACGAGAACGGGAAAGTCGATTTCAACGACGTGAACGAACTGTTCCAGCGCATCACCGCAGCGGGGATCGAAGACGACCGGCGATTCGACTTCACCGGCGACGGCACCGTCGACGTACAGGACGTCCTCGCGCTGTTCGAGATGGTCTGACCGCGTGATCGGTTCAGTCCGACGTGTCGTGGCCCACTTCCGAGAGCCAGAACGGCTGGCTCTCCGGCCCGAATGGACCGAACTCTTTCATGTAGGGTTTGGCGTCGACGACCGGTCGTCGCTCGCCCAGATGGACGTCACCGAGGTCGATCCAGCAGTCGCCAGCGTCGGAAATCCGCCCGGTGGTCACCGCCAGCGGTGACGGTGCGGGCCCCGCCCAGCGAAATCGATCGCCCGCGGCCGTCACGTCGTTCCACCGGGGCGGGTCGCCGTGGACGACGACGACGGCGTGCGAAAACGACTCGATGCCCCGGAGTCCCTCGCCCTCGAAGCGGTCGGCATCGAGGTCGATCCGGGCGGTCGCGTCTCCGATCGGACGGGCGCGCCCGATCGGTTCGATGTCGACGGCGACGAACGGCGACTCGGCCATACGTCTCCCTGGTCGGTACGGAACCATAAACCCGGGCGACGCGTCAGACGACCGTCAGACGAGTGGCTGTCGCCCACCCCGGATTCGGGAACCGACACATCAAAGGTCGGCCTGGGCGAGCGTTCGCCTATACATGACTGACGGGATGACGGTCCACGACGACCGACTCGCCCGGCAAATGGACGCAGGCGAGTTCGTGCTCGCCGTCGTGACCGCGACCAAGCCCGACTTCTACAAGCAGGCCCCGGTCGTGACCGCGGCGATCGAACGCGGCCTCCCGGTGTTCGTCCTCCACACCGGCCAGCACTACGACGATCACGTGGGCCACGGCCTCAGCGAGTACGACCTCGAAGAGCGCGTCGCGGTCGATCTGGGCATCCGTGGAGGACTGACCGAGAAGACCGCACAGGTCAACCGACGGATCGGTGCGCTCGCCGAGCGCCTCGACGAGGACTGGCCGGACACGACGGTGCTGCCGATGGTCCACGGCGACACTCACGCGGCGGGGATCGTCCCGCAGGCGTGGATGTTCGCGACCAACCAGGCCGTCGCGCACAACGAGGCCGGTCTCCGGGGGATGTCGCCCGACTACGACGACCACGCCGATCCCGCGGCGTTCGTCGACGCCCAGTGGTCCGGCGAGTGGTCGATCAATCGTGCGGAACCGTTCCCCGAGCAGTACGACACGTTCGTCGGGTCGGCGGCGTCGATCTATCAGTTCGCGCCCGTCGAGTTGAACCGCGAGCACCTCGAACGCGAGGGGTATCCCCGCGCGGTCGACGGCCGCGAGCGCATCCCCGTCGTGGGCAACTCCGTGGTCGACGCCATCGAGATGAAAGGCGACGACGACCTCGACCGGAGCGTCTTCGACGTCTATCCCGTCCTCGAAGAGCGCGACGACTGGCTCCGGGTCGACATCCACCGGCGGGCGAACCTGTTGCCCGAACGGTTCACGGCGATCGTCGAGGCGGTCATCGCACTGGTCGAGGACGGCTACAACGTCAACTTCGTGGAGTTGCACGCGACGAAGACCGCCCTCGAAAACTACGGTTATCGCGATCGGCTCCAGCGACTGGCCGACGAGCGCGAGAACTTCCTGTTTACCGGGCTCTGGAAGAAACACGCCCACGTCTACGAGTTCCTCCGCTCGGGGCAGTGTCTCGCGGAGTTCACCGACTCCGGCAGCATGCAAGAGGAACTCAACGAGATCGACGAGGCGATCTGTCTGACCGCACGGTACAACACCGACCGCCCGGAGACGGTCTTCGAGGCCGAGACCAATCTGCTCGTCCCGCCGATCGGCGGCGAGTACGTCACCGATCTGATCGAGTACGTCCTGGAGACCGACAGCGTGCGCGAGCGGATTCAGACCGGGCCGAAACTCTATGGGAATGCGGTCGGCGAGACCATCGTCGACTTTCTCGACGAGCGTCGCGAGGAGGAGCCGTTCGACTGGGCGCACGAACGCGTCGGCTTCGAGAGCAGCGATCAGGACTTCGCGTATCTCTGAGGCGGGTCGTTCACTCGCCGGTCTCGCCCAGGTCGGCCAGCACGGTCGCCGGCAACTCACCGAGCGCGACGCCCTCCTGTCTGGCGTAGACCACCGCGGCGGCCTCGATCGGGACCGCGAGATCGCCCTGGAGACGATTGATTTCGGCGACGGCGGTCCGTTTCTCGACACCCGCGCTCGTCACGCGTTCGAGGACGCGTTCGAACGTCGAGCGCTGCTGGAGGATCGACTCGTCGGGGACGAACCCCTCGGGCAAGTCGACGGTGGCGGGGTCGATGTCGATCGTGAGGGTGTCGTCGTCCTGGTCGAGCAGGCCCTCCGATCGGGCGACGTCGATGACGCGCTCGGCCTGATCCGGTGAGAACCAGTCGCGATCGAGCGAGAGCGCGACGACGAACTCGCTTTTCGACATCGCGGTCGTCCCGCGATCGCGATAGGGTGCGGCGACGGTACCTTCGAGACTCATCGTGCCCTCCCGACCCGGATGGGGGGCCAGCGGACTCGGAACACGCCAGATCGATCGCGTGCGTCGGGCCTAAACGCACCGGTCGCCATCCGAGGGGTTCAAGTACGGGCTGGGACTTCCTTCGACTATGCAATTCCAGGGCCGTTCAGACCGGAAACGGACCGGCGGTCGTCGCCGCCCCGTTCGCGACAAGCGCAAATCCGACCTTGGCAGCGAACCGACCGAACCGCAGGTCGGCGAGCCGACACTGAAGACCATCGACGCCCACGGCGGGACCCAGAAAGTGCGTGCGATCCGCACGAACGTCGCCAGCGTCGCCGACGGCGACACCGTCGAGGAGGCCGCCATCGAGAACGTCGTCGAGAACGCCGCCAATCCAAACTACGCGCGCCGAAACATCGTCACGAAAGGCGCGATCGTCGACACCGACGTCGGCCAGGCGCGGGTCACCTCCCGGCCCGGACAGGACGGCCAGGTCAACGCCGTCCTCGTCGACTGAGCCACTGTTCGCCGCGACCGTCAGGACCTTTCCCGACAGTCTCGAACCGCGAGCTATGACCATCGCGATCCTCGGTGGCACCGGTGACATCGGAGAGGGACTGACACTCAGATTCGCGCGCGACACCGATCACGACGTGATCGTCGGGTCACGCGACGCGGAGCGGGCGGCCGAGCGTGCCGCGACCTATCGCTCCCAACTCGACAAGCACGGTCGCGCCGCCGATATCGACGGGCGCGCCAACGCGGCGGCCGCGGCGGCAGCCGACATCGTCGTCGCGGCGGTCCCGCCCTATCACCTCCGCGAGACGATCGAGAGCGTCACCGACGGTCTCGACGACGAGACGGTTCTCGTGACGCCCGCAGTCGGGATGAGCCGCGACGACGCGGGCATGCACTACGACCGGCCCGGCGCGGGCAGCGTCACCGAACTCGCCGCGAGCGCCGCGCCGGATCGCGTCGCGGTCGTCGGCGCGGCCCACACGCTTCCGGCGGCCAGACTCGCGGATCTGGACGCCGAGTTGGGGATCGACACCGTTCTCGTCGGGCCCACGGAGCCCAAAGCCCGGGTCGCCGCCCTGTTCGAGGCGGTCGAAGGGCTTCGCCCGGTCGACGCCGGCCCACTCGCCAACGCCGCCGAAATCGAGGCGGTGACACCGCTTCTCATCAACGTCGCACAGAACACGGACGGTCTCGACCAACTGGGCGTTCGCTTCCAGTAGAAGAACTGACCGAAACCACGGCCGACGCTATTCGTCGTCGCGGAACCGCTCGGTCGACTCGATCAGCGGGTGGCGGGCGTAATCGACGATTTCGACGTCGGCGATCCGGTCGACGCCGGCGTCCGCGGCGGCCTCTTCGAGTTCGAGGGCGACGTGCTCGTCGGTCTCGATGACGTACGCCTCCATCTGTTCGATCCCGAGTTCGCGGCCCGCCGTCGAGCGGTGGTGGCCGTCAGCGAGCAACAACTCGCCGTCGTTGTCGACGACGACCAGCGGTTCGGCCAGGCCGCGCTGGAGTTCGTACTGTCGGCCCTGGAGCTCGTCGCCGTACACTTTCGACTGGGTCGGCCGCAACTCGTCGATCGAGACGTCGCGGCGGGCCTGGTCGGTCTCGACGCCGTGGGCCTGTTCGATCGTCGATTTGAGTTCGGCAACGGTGTCGGGCGTGGCGCGCTCGATCTGGCTGCGGATGACGTCCGCGTTCGAGATGATCCCGATGAGATCGCCCGCCTCGTCGACGACGGGTAATCGCTGGATCCCCGAGCGGAGGATGACACGCGCGGCGGCGTCGACTTTCATTTCCGGCGCAGCGACGAGAAGATCCCGGCTCATCACCGTCGCGATCGCACTCTCGTCGTTGGCCAACAGGAGGTCACTCGCACTGACGAACCCCTCGATGTGACCGTCGTCGGTCACCGGAAACCCGCTGTACTCGTCCTGGGCGGCGATTCGTTCGGCCACCGCGGCGACCGTGTCGTCGGGGTGCACCGTGGCGACCGCCCGTGTCATGTACTCCTCGACCGTCGCGGACTCGGGAGCGATCGTCGTCATTCGTCGCAGGTCTGGCCGGCACCGGAATCAATGCGTCGATCCGCTCACCGGGAGTCGCCGTACTCGCTGGGCGGGTCGAACACCGACTCGCTGGGGACGGCCTCCCGGTCGTCGAGTGCGAGATCACGCACCGGCCGGTCGTCGATCGCTTCGAGAAAGCGGTCGACGATGACGCGCTCGACGATCGATCCGACGTCGTCGGCCTCGTCGCGGTCGACCAGGAGGCCGATCTCGATCTGGCCGCCGGCCATGTCGGCGTGGCCGCCCGCGCTCCCGATCCGGTCGAACGCCTCGCGCAGCGCGGTGCCGACGTCGAGGTCCGTCCCCCGGGCGCGCGCCGAGAGGTGGATCGTCCCGTCGACGAGGCCGTAGACCAGCGTGGTCGTGATATCCTCGATGCCGAGGAGTTGATCGGCGGCCTGTGCGAGAATGTCTCGGTCGCCAGGGTCGCCCACGAAACTCGTCACGATCGATCCGTGGCGACGGCGGTTCGTGATCGCTCGGCCGATCGTGTCGAGCGCGGACGGACTCATGCCGGGGTTCTCGATCCGCTGGAGGACGGTCAGATCGGCGGCCTCGACCAGTCGGGCAGCGGCCTCCAGATCGCGCACCGACACTTCACGACTGAACTGGGCGGTGTCGACTCGCTGGCCGAAAAGCAGCGCGGTCGCGAGCGACCGATCGAGATCGACCCCGAAATGGTCGAGGTAGTCGAGCATGAGCGAACTCGTCGCGCCGACGTCGCTGTCCAGATCGACGTACCGGGCGTCCACAGGTGCGTTCGGTGGGTGATGATCGATGACGATGTCGATCGGTGTCGAACGGTCCAGTTGGTCGTTGATACCGGGCCGGGCGTGATCGACGAGAGCGATCGCGTCGGCGTCAGCGATCGCGTCGGTCGAATCGAGTCGGCACAACTCGACGTCCAGGAGGTTGACGAACGCGCGATTTTGCTGGTGACTGATCGACCCGAAGTAGTTGATCTCGGCGGGACAGTCGAACTGCTCGGCGACAGCCGCGAGTGCCATCCCGCTCGCGATGGCGTCGGGATCTGGGGTGTCGTGAGTGAGGATCGCGAGGTCGTCGGCGGTGGCGAGGATCGGGCGGACTTTTGCGAGGTGGCGACGCCGCGGTGCGGTCGCATCCACGACCGCCGTGGCCACTGCCGCACTCGGATCGAAGACGGCATCCGTCCGAGAGGCAGCCCCGAAGCCCACCACGTGCGTGTCGGGATGTGCAGTCTTGATCGCGTCACCGACCATCTCACAGTGCTCGGTCACTGCCGCGGACTGGACCGGTTCGGGGAGGTCGGCGTACGTCGATGGGACGGTCGGGTCCGCCTGGTGGACGGTCAGATCGGCCTGCTCGATCGCCCACTCCGCGAGATCGCCGTCCTCGGTGATCAGGACGGTCTCGACGCTGGTCTCGCTCAGTCGCGAGCACAGCGCTTTCGTGTGTGCGCCCGCCCCGACTACCAGCCGCGATGCCATGGCGACCGACTCGGTTCCCTGACGCCTTCAACCCCCGTTATTTCAGCCGCTCCTGGAGGACCGAGGGATGAGCGGCGCTGACACCCTCGACGGTCAGGATTTCGTCGTCGATGACCGTTCCGAGGGCGTCACCGTCACACGCCCGGACTTCGGCCATTACGGTGTGATCGCCACTGGAGGTGAACAGCGATTCGACGTGATCGACGGTTTTGAGGTCGCGAATCGCGTCGATGTAGCGCTCGCTTTCGAGGTCGATCCCGACGAGGGCGATCGATCGATCGGTGAGTTTCTTCGGGTCGACGTCGGCCGAATAGCCGACGATGACGCCCTCGTCTTCGAGTTGGTCGACGTATTTGCGGACGGTCGGCTTCGAGACGCCGGCGCGGTCGGCAATCTCCGTATACGACGCTTTGGCGTCGGCTTCGAGAATAGAGAGGATATCCCGCGCCGTCGATTCCGAATTCATGGCTCGATCTTTTCGATGCCCGAAAAAATACCTTGCGAACGGGGAAACGCCGGTCGGGATCGACGGCTCAGGTGTGCTTTTTCACGAAGTCGATCGAGCGCTCCCACTCGCCGTCTTCGAAGTACCGCTGAGCGAGGGGCTCGGCGGGCATCTCGCCCTGTTCGCGTTTCTTCTGGCCGTAGGAGGGCCGGCCGTCTTCGACGTAGAACCGACCGGTGAGGATCTCGCCCTCGTAGAGTTTGTCCTCGACCGTGCGCATCATCGCGTTCGCCTCGCCGTGATCGCTCACGTCGAAGTCGTACTCATCGGAGTCCTGAACGTCCGTGTAGGGAACGTAGGACTTGGCGTCTTTGTTCCAGGTCGGACACTGCGTGAGGAAGTCGATGTGGGCGAACCCGTCGTGTTCGATCGCTTCCGCGACGATCTCCTGGGCCTGCCGGGGGTTGGTCGCGGCCGTCCGGGCGACGTACGTCGCGCCTGCGGTGAGCGCGAGCGAGAGCGGCCGGATCGGTGATTTCGCGTTGCCCGAGGGCTGGGTCTTCGAGGTGTGGCCCATCGGCGACGTCGGAGAGGTCTGGCCTTTCGTCAGCCCGAAGATCTCGTTGTTGAACACGATATACGTCATATCGTGGTTCTCCCGGGCCGAGTGCAGGAAGTGGTTCGCGCCGATGCCGTAGCCGTCACCGTCGCCGCCCGCCGCGACGACTTCCAGATCGGGGTTGGCGAGTTTCGCGGCGCGAGCGACCGGGAGCGGCCGGCCGTGGATGGTGTGGAACCCATAGGAGCCGAAGTAGCTGTTCAGCTTGCTCGAACAGCCGATGCCCGTGACGGTGAGCACTTCCTCGGGCGAGCGGCCGATGTCGGCCATCGCACCCTTGAGCGCTTTGAGGACGGCGAAGTCCCCACAGCCCGGACACCACGTCGGCTGGGGCTCGACGCCCGGCGTGAACTCTTCACGGTCGATCTCTCGGTCCTGGTCGATGGCGCTGAACGTACTCATGTTAGTCACCCGTGGCTGGGACGAAGGTGGTCGCGTCGTCGGGCGCGTCCCGGTCGCCCGCGGCGGTGTTCTCGACGGCCTCGACGATCTCGCGCGGTTCGAACGGGTTGCCGTTGTACTTCAGCAGCGAGGACAGTTTCTCGCCGTAGGCCCCGAGTTCCTTCTGGACGAGACCTTTGAACTGCCCGCTGGCGTTCATCTCCACGACGACGACCTCGTCGACGCCCTCGATGAACGCCTCGATCTCAGGTGCGGGGAACGGCTTGATCTGGGAGACGCCGAGCGCGGCGACCGACTGGCCGTCGGCGTTCAGCCGATCGACGGCCTCGAAGACCGTGCCCTGCTGGCTGCCCCAGGTGATGACGCCGTAGTCGGCGTCGGCCGGACCGTGACGGGTCACGAGCGACTCGTCGCCCGCGAGGTCTTCAGCGATGTGCTCGAACTTCGAGAACCGCCGATCGACCTGGTCTTTGCGGTTCTCGGGATCTTCGCAGATGTGGCCCCACTCGTTGGTCTCGTTGCCCGAAGTGAGGTGACGACCGCCTTTCTGGCCCGGGACCGAGCGGGGGCTGATCCCCTTCTCGGCGTCGCGTTTGAACCGCGCGAACGTGCCGGAGGCGTGGTGGGCCGCCTCCGCGATTTCGTCTTCGCTGAGGATCGTCCCCGGATCGGGGTGCGTCTCGCGATCGAAAAACTCGACGGGAACGTTCCGCAGTTCGCCTTCGAGTTTCTGGTCGTACATGATGATCGCGGGCAACTGGTACTCGTAGGCGACTTCGAAGGCCCGTCGGGTCTGCTCGTAACACTCCTCGGCGTTCGCGGGCGCGAACACGACACGCGTCGAGTCGCCCTGGCTCGTGTAGAGGACGTGTTCCAGATCGGACTGCTCGGGTTTGGTCGGCATGCCCGTCGAGGGGCCCGCGCGCTGGGCTTCGAGCAAGACGACCGGCGTCTCGGACATCTCCGCGAGGCCGAGCGGTTCGCTCATCAAAGAGAAGCCACCGCCCGAGGACCCGGACATCGCCTTCGCGCCCGTGTGAGAAGCACCGAGTGCGAGGGCCGCAGCGGCGATCTCGTCTTCGACCTGTTCGGCGATCCCCCCGACTTTCGGGAGGTGTTTGGACATGATCGAGAACACTTCGGTCCAGGGCGTCATCGGATAGCCCGCGATGAACCGACAGCCCTCGTCGATCGCGCCGTAGGCGATGCCCTGCGAGCCGTTGAGCAGGGCCTGCTCGCCTTCGGTCTCGCCGTCGGGAACTTCGAGGTCGTGGGTGAACTCCCACTCCTGGGTCTGTTCGTAGGCGTCCGAGAGCACGTCCAGGTTGGCGTCGAGGATGTCGCCGTCCATCGACTCGCCCATCAGCGTCTCGAAGTACGAGGGATCGATGCCGAGCAGCGCGGCGGTGACACCCACGCCCGCGGTGTTGCGCATCACGTCGCGCCCGTGCTCGCGGGCGATTCCCCGCAGATCCGTCGGGTAGAGATGCCAGTCGTTTTCCTCGGCGCGCGTTTCGAGGTCGAGGTCCGCGACGTCGTCTTCGTCGAGCATCCCCTCGTCGTAGATGACGATACCGCCCTCGCGCAGTTCGTCGAGGTTCTCCGCGAGCGGTTTGAGCTTCTCGTTACCGTAGTACGCCTCGTCTTCTGTGCTCCGGGCGAAACTGTCGCCCAGCGCGAGCAGTACGTTGTAGCCGTCGCCACGCGAGCGGACTGGCTCGTCGCTCGCACGCACTTCGACGTAGGTGTGGCCACCCCGGATCCGTGAGGGGTAGTGTCGGTGTGTGAATACGTGAAGGCCCGCCCGCATCAGTGCCTTGGCGAAGTTTCGGCTGGTCGAGTCGATCCCGTCGCCCGACCCGCCAGCGATCCGCCAGACGAGGTCATCTTGTGTCATAGTTGGTATGTTAGTTCCTCGGCAGCGCCGTATCAAAATCGTGGAGGGGGGAATGGAAAAACGTTGCCGAAAGGGCAATAAAGATTAAATAGTGATAGTTCCTACGTGAGTGCCATCGTTTCGATCGGCTCGGACGCCGCTGGAAGCCTGATTTCTGGGTCGCGACCGCACTCGGCAATGAGTCGCCCGACTGAGAGGTATTCGTTTCTCCCGCCACGTTCTGAAACCACGCGGACGAACATTCCTGTCACTATATCATAATTCGGACGGGATCGTCCGTCACTCGGTCGGGCCTCGAATCGTCACTCGGTCGCAGTTCGAACGATCTCACGCACACGATCAGAAACGGCCGCTGGCGGTTCGCTGGCGTCGACCCGGACGAACCGCTCGGGATCGGTAGCGATGCGATCCTCGTAAGTTGTGGCGACTGCTTCGAGATGCTCCAGGCGCTCGAACTTGTTGGCGGCCGCGCTTCGTTCGAGGGCAACGCGAGGCTCGACGTCGAGATAGATCGTCAGATCGGGCGAGCGTGACCAGTCGGCGTGCATCGCGTCGATCGTCGCGGCCGGATCGTCCAGGCGGTCGGCCAGCGTCACCGACTGGTAGGCCACCCGGGAGTCGACGTATCGGTCGCTGACGACGCATTCTCCGCGGTCGAGTGCGGGTCGAATCACTCGGTCGAGGTGGTCGGCGTGATCGGCCATATACAGAAAGAGTTCGGCCATCGGGTCGGCGTCGTCGGTCTCGATCGACCGCTGGACGGCGTCTCCGTACCACGAATCGGTCGGTTCGCGCGTGAACACCGCGTCGACGTCCTCTTTGAGCGCTCGCCAGACCGTCGTCTTGCCGGATCCGTCGATTCCCTCCAGCGTGATCAGCATACCGTCGCTGCGACCGGACGAAAAAAACCTCTTCCGGGACGGCCGGTCGTGGACCGTCGACAGTCAGGCGTCAGGACTCGACGGTCTCGATTGCGGCGCCCGGCACGTCGCGTTTGACGCTCTCGATGCCGTCACGGGCCCCGCTTCGGGAGGCGTACCCCTGGCCGCTGTCCAGCAAGATATTGCCGTTGCGGTGGCGGCATCGCCAGCGGTGTTTCCCACCGCGGTCCTCGTAGATCTCGAAGGTCGCCTGCCCGATCTGGAGGGCGTTGGCCTCGGGTGCGTATTCGAGGACGTGCTCGATGGCGTCTTCGGCCCCGCTCCGAGACGCGTAGCCCTCGCCGCTGTCTGCGACGATCCGGCCGTTCGACGCTTCGAGTCGCCAGCGGTACTCGTCGGCGGCGTCCTCGTAGACCTCGACGTCGTACTCGTCGATGGCTTCACGGAGGCGATCGACCGCGCGGTTCGCGTCGTTGCGACGGCTGTAGCCCTGGCCGCCGTCCGCGAGGATCTCGCCGTTGCGGTGGACGAGGCGCCAGCGCCACTCGCTGGCGGCGTCGCGGTAGACCTCGAAGCCCGCGGGGTCGAACCAGAGGTACGACGCCGGGCCGACCGTCGACTGCAACCGATCGATCGCACGGCGGGCGTTCGACCGAGAGGCGTAGCCCTCACCGCTGTCACCGATGATCTCGCCGTTCGAGTGCCTGATCCGGAACCGCCACTCGCCGCCGGCGTCTTCGTACAGTTCGATCGTCGACTGGCTGTCTGCGTCCTCGAACATCTCGATGGGGTCGGTCTCGTCGGGGAGTTCGTCGACGGTGTCGATCAGGAGCGTGCTCGCGCCGAGGGCGTTCGATCGGACGCTCTGGATGCCCTTCTGGGCGTTGTGTTGTCGGGTGTAGCCCTGCCCGCCGTCCGCGATGACGTTGCCGTTGCGGTGGCGGAGTCGCCAGCGCCACTGCTCGCTGCGGTCCTCGTACAGTTCGAACCCCCCCCCCCATACTCGCTCGGAGCGCCGCGATCTCGGCCGCCAGGTCGTCGCGTTCGGCCGCGGCCGTCTCGGCGTCCGATCGGGCCTGATCGCGGTCGGCCGTGGCCCGGTCACGATCGGCGGCAGAGTCGTCGCGCTCGCGACGCGCAGTCGCGAGGTCGTCTTCGAGGGCGGTCTCCCGACCGTCGTCCCCGGTCCCGACGAGCAACGGGGCGATCACGCCGCCGATCGCGACGACGAGCAGCCCACTCGTGTACAGGCCGAGCACGGGTTCGTACCCACTGTCGAGCGCCCAGTTCTGTGGGTAGATCAGCACGAACCACACGATCGCGAGATATCCGATCGCCTGGCCGGCGTAGGCGGCGTAGTTCGCCCAGGGCTGGAGGGGGAGTCTGATCACCGGGCCAGCGAACAGCATGACGAGGCCGACACCGGCGAGCGCGACGCTCACCTCTCGGAGCGACATCGACGCCCCGCCCGGGGCGGAACTCACGAGGAAGCTCGTGATCCCGACCGTTCCGAGGATCAATCCGACGACGAACACCCAGTAGCCCCGTACTTCGTCGTGAGTTGTCGGCACCCCCACCCGATTCCGATAGATCGATTCGAGCCTGCCCTGACTGGCTTCGGTGGCCATACCGGTTCGTCTCGGGCCGGTGTAATATATTATATGGCAGATATTTGAACGGAATTCGATCGGCACCGTGGGGACTGCTCCGTCTTTGGCCCCTCGATTCGACACCGCACCACAGGATTTAAGTCTAAATAGGCAATATTTAATGTGAGGTGTATCGGTGAAAAGAATTCGTCCGTGCCACGCCGGGCTCGGGCAATCGTAACCAACTATGTCAGAGAAAAATACAGCAGCAGACGGGGGAACAGGAGTGAACGGATCGGTCAATCGACGGACGTTCCTGAAGACGTCGGGGGCCGCAGGAGCGATGGCCGTCGGACTCGGGGCCGGGTTCGCGGGGACGGCAGCCGGGGGCCTCGCAGAGTTCAGCGAGCTCTCTGTGGACGCTCAGAACCGGATCGTTCGAGACGACACCGGCGAGGTGTTCAAGATCCGTGGCCTGAACGTGCCCGACCCGAAGCGGATGGCCATCACCGAACAGATGCGTGGCAAGACGATGAAGGGCCTGATCAATATGATCACGGACAACACGAATGGATGGCACCCGCGCGCCATCCGCCTTCCGGCCCAGCCCACCGACATCGGTGAGCACCCCAACGGGAACACAGGTCCGACCTGGGAGGAGTTCGCACCCGAGGTCATCGAGAACGAGACCAACGAGTTCATGACGATGGACCGTCGGCTGATGCGGCCTGCCCAGCCCGACGAGTACCCGAACGGGGCGTTCACCCGCGACCAGCTCGAAACGTATCTCGAAGAGTACTACGACCCCATCGTCGAACACTGTAAAGATCGTGGGGTCTACTGTATCGTCGACTTCCACCGCCACTGGCACGAGCAGCCGCCGGGCGACGGTGAGGGATCGGGTCCGACCGGGATGGGCCCCGAAGGCGACGCCGAGGCCGAGAACCACCTGCCGTACGACAGCCCGTACACGCTGTACTGGGCGTACAACGAGTACTACGGCGAAGACGAACCCGCGTCCTGGGGCTACGTCGACCAGAAGTTCCGGAACAACATGGACGCCGGGTACGTCAGCCAGGAGATGATCGACAGCGGCGACACGCCGTACACCCAGTGGCAGGTCAACCAGGACCTCGTCGACGAGGCCCTGATGTTCTGGGACGTCGTGGCCGAACGGTACGCCGACAAGGAGCACGTCATCTTCGAGCCGTACAACGAGCCGACTGCGCCCGGTATCTGGGGCCCGGTCGAGGACTACGGCGCGAACAAACTGAAACCGCTGTGGGACGTCTTCGTCGAGGACTTCGCCACGCCGCTCATCGACAAGATCCGAGAGTACACCACAGACAAGCACATCATGATGGGTGTGCCCGGCTGGTGTCAGGGCACGCAGGGTGTCCACTGGCGGGAGTTCCCCGACGACAACCTCTCGGTCGTCTGGCACAACTACGCCGGTCACGAGGCCAGCAAGCAAGAGAACTGGCTCAACGACGAGTGTATCGGGCAGGGCTGTTGGGAGCCCGAGGAGTCCCAGGGCCTGCAGAACGCGATGGACGTCCACCCCGTCTCGGTCACCGAGTTCGGGTGGCAGGACCCCGAATACACGATGGACGAGCTGGGTGAGGAAGTCAACATCAGCAAGTGGCTCCAGGGATCCACCGCTGGCAAGGGCTCGACCAAAGAGTACGGGAGGCCCATGATGGAGGCGATCGAGACCGACGACCGGATCAGCTGGGTCGCGTGGTGTGCCGACGCGCGCTGGCTGCCGACGATGTTCCGCGCCGACTTCAAACTCCAGGAAGGGAACTTCGAGCTCACCAACGGGAGCTTCTACGAGACGCCCGAGTCCGAGTTCCCGGTCAACTGTGAGGACATGCCGTGTGACTGGAAGCTCTGGCAGAACCCCAACATGGGTCAGCACGTCAAGGACGTCCTCGCAGAGTACAAAGGCGACAACGTGCCCTTCGAGACGACCGAACTGGACGGCGGGACCGGCGGCGGGTCCTTTGGCGAGGACGCGACCGACCCCGACGGTGACGGTCTCTACGAGGACGTCAACGGGAACGAGCAGATCGACTTCCCCGACGTGAACGCGCTGTTCCAGAACACCAGCAACACGGACGACACGAGGTTCGACTTCGACGAGGACGGTGACGTCGACCTCGATGACGTCCTCACGCTGTTCGAGATGGTCTAACGGCCGGAATCACTCTCTCGATTTCTTTCTCTCTGTTTCGACGATCGATCAGCGACGGCGTCGCGTCACTCGATCACGTCGGTGACCGTCAAGGCCTCACGGGCCGCCGATCGGGAGATGCCGTCACCGAGGATGGTGTACCGATCGCGGATCCGGTGGGCCGTCGCGAGCGCGTCGACGGCGGTCTCGGGGTCGATCCCCAACTCGGCGGCGGTCGTCGGGGCATCGATCGCGGTGAGCGCCGCGCGAATGTCCTCCCAGAACCCGTCGGGGCCGCTGTGGAGATACGCGACGACGATCGTTCCGACGCCGACCTGGTGGCCGTGGAGCGCGGGGTCGTCGGCCAGGCGGTCGAGTTGGTGGCTGAACAGGTGTTCCGCGCCACTGGCCGGGCGTGAACTGCCGGCGATCGACATCGCGACCCCCGAGGAGAGCAGCGCCTTGACGACGATCCAGGCCGACTCTTCGAGGCCCTGTTTGATCGAGTCGGCGTTCTCGACGAGCATCTCGGCGGTCATCCGCGAGAGCGCGCCGGCGTATTCGGAGTACGTCTCGTTGCGCAGGCGGCGCGCGAGTTCCCAGTCTCGGACCGCCGTATAGTTCGAGATGATGTCCGCACAGCCGGCGGTGGTGAGCCGCCAGGGCGCGTCCGCGAGCACCCGCGTGTCAGCGATCACCGCGAGCGGCGGGTCGGCAGCGACGCTGTGGCGGGTGTCACCGTCGGGCATCGAGGCCCGGCCGCTGACGATGCCGTCGTGGCTGGGCGCGGTCGGCACCGAGACGAACCCGACGCCGATGTCGTCGGCGGCCATCTTCGCGATGTCGATCGGTCGACCGCCACCGATCGCGAGTAGATAGCCCGCGTCGCACTCACGGGCGGCTTCGATCGTCGTCTCGACGGCGCTATAGGAGGTTCCTTTGGGCTCGACGACCGCGGGGTCGTGCCCGCTGGCCGTGAGTTGATCGAGCACGCGGTCGCCGGCGACTTCGCGTGGGATCGGGCCCGTCACGACCAGTGGCCGACCGTTCAGTGCGGGGTCGTCCAGCGCCTCACCGATCGAGTCGAGCACGTCGTGGCCGACGCGGACCGTTCGCGGCAGGCGAATCCACGTCGATTTTTCGAACATGGGCGACCCGACGGCGGCCTGGCCCCTAACGATTGCGCCCACGGCCGCGGGCCCGCCGTCGTCACAGCGGCGTCTGTCCGGTGCCGATCACCGCACCGACATAGAGCGTCGCGACCAAAACGAGCCAGACCGCGTCGACGAAGTGCCAGTAGTACGCCACGGTCGTCACGCCGGTGTGACGCTCGGCCGAAAACTGGCCCCGGAGCGCCCGGGCGAGCACGAGACCGATCATCAGCACGCCCAGTGCGACGTGCAGGCCGTGAAGGCCGGTCAGCCCGTAAAACGCGCTGCCGTAGATCCCCGCGAGCGCGAACCCTTCGTCGAGGAGGTGGCTGTATTCGAGCGCCTGGCCGCCCAGGAAGACGACGCCCAAAAGGAAGGTCGCGGCCATTCCCACCCGAAAGCCACGGTGATCGCCCGCCTGGAGACGCTTCTCTGCGAGGTGGAAGGTCCCACTAGACGTGATCAGGAGGACGGTGTTGACCGCGAGGATGGCTCCGAGCAATCCGCCGGGGAGGTCTGCGGGTGGCCACGCGCCCGCCCGGACGAACAGGTAGTAGGTGTAGACGGCCCCGAACGTCGCGACGTCGGTGAGCAAGAAGATCAGCATACCCCACCGAAGGTGGCCGCCGTCACCGTGGACCGCTTTGTTCGTCCAGTCGGCAACGAAGGCGTGATACAGCCACCCGCCCAGGCCCGCGACGAACACAGCAGCCCCGATCAGGGTGACGCCGACGCCCACAGGCACGCCCGGACCGACGTCTCGTCCGGCGAGAATGACCAGCCCGATGCCGAGATACAGCACCGCCGATCCGGCCGCGGCGATGATCGGCCACCAACTGGCCTCGCCGTACCCCCGCGGTAGGTCGCGGACGGCGGGCAGCGGCCCGTGGCCCTCTGACTCTGTCATGTCATCGTATCGGCGGTCCTGGAGTAAAAGCCTGGAGGTACCGGCGGTTTCGGTCGAGGCTCGCGGCGCGGGCCCGCGAGGTCGAGTCGGGATTCAGGTCTCGGATCGAGACGCGGTCTGATTCGCGACCCAGTCGTCGTAGTCGGATTGGGTCGTGACCGTCAGGTCAGCGAGCATGTCGCTGTGCCCGGCCCCACAGAACTCCGCACAGTAGAGGACGTAGGGTTCGTCCCGGACGGCGGCGGGCCTGATCGTCGTCTCGATGTAGTTCGTCCGGCCGGGGATGGCGTCCATCTTGAGGCCCAGCGCGGGCACGTGGACGGAGTGGACCACGTCCGAGGAGTGAATGCGCATCACGACCGTCCGATTGGCGGGCACGGTCAACTGATCGGTCGTGTTGAACCCATGCTCGGGATACGAGAACGTCCAGCCCCACTGGTAGCCGATCACGTCGACGACGACCGGATCGCCCGTCTCGATGGTCTCCTGGACGGACTCCTCGGTGGCCGTCACCGACGGTGCGCCGAGTGCGCTGTACGCGAGGATACCCACGACGAGCAAGACGACCGCCGTCGCGGCGGTCCACGCGATTTCGAGTCGGCGGTTCTCCTCGGTCGGTGTCGCGGACTCCGATTTCCTGAACTTCCAGATCGCATACGCCAACAGCCCCTCGACGAGCAGGGTGATCGGGATCGCGATCGCGAGCAAGATATTGCTCAGCCCGGAAATCGTCTCCGCGGAGTTCGTGAGCGGATCGGCGGCCACGACCCCCGCGCTCGCGAGGACGAATCCCCCTGTGAGGACCGCGACGAGCGGACGCACGAATCTCATTACCGGATCTAGCCGACTGGGCGTTATATAGGTGCGTAACCTGGCAAAAGACCGGGGATTCGGGGCGCGGTGCGGTCCTCTCCCGTCGCATTCCTCCCGCAAATTCGTCGGATCCGGGGGCCCTAAGTACGACACGCCCCTCGGTGGGCGTGTGACTCAGCGGGTCGTGACGCGATTCGTCGGCGGACTCGTCGCTGCGATCAGTGGCCTCTATTTGTTGATCGTCCTCGGTGCGACCCAGTCGCTGACCGGCGCAGCGGACGCCTGCCGGAGTTGGCCGGGATGTCATGGGACGCTCGCGATCGGATCGGTCGATCTGGGGATCGTCTGGGCCCACCGGTTCGCCGCCGCGGCGGTCGGCGTCCTCATCGTCGCGCTCGCGGCACTCGCCTGGCTTCACGGCGAGCCACGACGCGTCCGGGTGGCACTCACCGGGGCGGCCCTGCTCTACCCCGTTCAGATCGGGATCGGCGCCGTCCTCGCAGTTCGTGGATCGGTCGGATCGACCGGGGGCGCCGCGGTCCACCTCGGCGTCGCACTCGTCATCTTCACCGCACTGGTCGCGGCGCTGGCCTGGACGCTCGAAGCCCGGACGGCGGACCGGCCCTCCCGAGAGTCGTCGGGCCCCAGTCGACGGGGCGACCGCGACCCGGGCCCCGTCACGACGGGCCCGCTCGCGACCCTGCGGGCGTATCTCACGCTCACGAAACCGAAGCTGATGTGGCTGCTCGGCCTCGTCGCCGCGGCGTCGATGGCGCTGGCCGCCGGCCCCGACCTCGCCGTGCAGACCGTCGTGTTCACGCTCACGGGTGGCGTGCTCGCTATCGGGGCGTCGGGGACGTTCAATCACGTCCTCGAACGCGACGTCGACCAGGAGATGAACCGGACCGCGGATCGGCCGTTACCGACCGCCGAGATTCCCGTCCGGAACGCCGTCGCCTTCGGTCTCGTGCTCACCGCTCTCTCGCTGGTGACGTTCTGGCAGGTCGGCGTCCTCGCGACCGCACTCGGGGCGATCGCGATCGCGTTTTACTCGATCGGATACACGCTCGTCCTCAAACCCAACACCGTCCAGAACACCGTCATCGGCGGGTTCGCGGGCGCACTCCCCGCGCTGATCGGCTGGGCCGCGGTGACCGGCACGGTCGGGTGGGGTGGGCTCGCACTCGGGGGCGTGATCTTCCTCTGGACGCCCGCGCACTTCTACAACCTCGCCTTAGCCTATCGCGACGACTACGCCGCCGCGGACATCCCGATGATGCCGGTCGTCCGCGGAAACGCGACCACGCGCAAACACGTGCTGGGATGGCTCGGCGCGACGCTCGTCGGCGCGGTCGCCCTCGGCGCGATCGGTGGGCTCGGCCCGCTGTACGCCGTCGTCACCGCCGCCGTGGGCGCGGTCTTCCTCGTCGCAGTGGTCCGACTCCACGCCGAGCGTGATCGACCGGCGGCGATGCGAGCGTTTCACGCCTCGAACGCCTTCCTCGGCCTCCTGTTGGTGACCGTCGCGATCGACGCGCTGGTGGTCTGAATGCGGCTCGCACGCTCAGACTGGCCGACGACGCGCTCGCCCGACTGGCTGTCGAGTTCGCGTCTCATCTGGCTCGGCCTGCTTCTCAACGTCGAACTCGCCGTGATGGCGGGGTACGAACTGCTCGCGGGGAGTGTCCTCACCGATCCGCTGGCCGCGCTGCTCCCCTGGATCTGGATCGATCTGGCGATCGTCGCCGTCGCGTGGGGGCCCCGCCCGCGGCGCTGGACGCGCCTCGCGATCGGCGTCGGCGTCGCGTACGCCGCGCTCCTGGTGGTGTTCGGCGGTCTCGTCGGTCCCGCTGGAACGGGTGGGCTCACCCTCCACTGGCTCTCACCGGGCTACGGACCGGCGCTGACCTACACGGACGATCCGGTATCGGTGCGCGTGCTCCCCTATCACGTCGTGGGCTACGCCGCACTCGCTGTCCTCGTCGCGCGCACCGTCGCGGACACGTCGGTGACAGCGCTCTCGGGGGTGCTGGGCCTGTTCACCTGCGTGTCCTGTTCCTGGCCGCTCGTCGCGGCGCTGATCGCCGGGCTGGGTGGCTCGACTGCCGGGATCGCCACGCTCGCGGGCGCGCCCTGGCTCGGGACCGCGGCGTTCGTCGTTGCGATCGTCCTCCTCTCCTGGCGGCCCACGATCGGCGGCGCGTGAGGACGCGTCGCGATCGAAATTCCCCGCGACCGGAACGCTTTCTGAGGCCTGTGGCGTCGATCACTTATGGATGCGGTCGTCGACGCGACGGGGCTGGCGAAGCGTTTCGGGGAGACGGTCGCGCTCGACGACGTCGACCTCACGATCGAACGCGGCGAGATCTACGGGCTGATCGGGCCGAACGGCGCGGGCAAGACGACGCTCGCACGCGTCCTCCTGGGCACGCTCGCCCCCGACGCGGGGCAGGTCCGCCTGTTCGGCCAGTCGCCCGACGCGGTCGATCCGGCCCGGATCGGGTATCTTCCCCAGTCGTTCGACCCGCACGACCGACTCACGCCCGCCGAACTCCTGGCGTACTACGGGGGGCTGTACGAGGGGGCTCAGTCGGTCGCAGACGTGCTCGCGACGGTCGGGATCGATCCCGCGACGACGACCCGCTACGCCGACCTGAGCGGCGGTGAACAGCGTCGAGTCTGTGTCGCGACCGCGCTGGTGAACGATCCCGACCTGCTGGTGGTCGACGAACCGACGACCGGGATCGATCCAGCGGGACGGCGCGCGTTGCGGGAGGTGTTCACCGACCTCCGGGCGGCGGGCACGACCGTCCTCCTCTCGACACACGACATGAACGAAGCCGAGGCCGTCGCTGATCGGGTGGGGATGCTCGCGAACGGCCGCCTCGTCGCTGAAGACGCCCCCGACGCGCTGGTCGCCGCTCACGGCGGCGCGTCCAGACTCACGATCCAGACCGACGCTCCACCGGACGCACTCGACCGACAGAGCGTCGAACAGACCGAAGAGGGCCTGCAGATCCCGGCGGTCGATCCCACCCGGATCGGCGCGATCGTCGATCGGATCGACGACGCGTATCGCGTCGAGGGGCTGACCTGGACCGATCCCGATCTGGAGGACGTCTATCTCGCTCTTGCCGAACCAGGCCAGGAGGCATCGCGATGAGTCGCACTCGTCGGATTCGTGCGGAGAGTCTGGCTGCGCTGCGATCGTTCCTGCGCCGTCGGACGGCAGTGTTTTTCACGTTCGTCTTCCCGATCGTCCTGATCGCGATCTTCGCGGGGTTGGTCCGGACCGGCGGGGCCGGCCTCTTCGGGGAGTCACCGGGATCGTACGTTCCGGCGTATCTCGCGGTCGTCGTCGTGTTCACGCCGCTCTCGCGGGTCGCCAGCGAGGTGGTTCGCCACCGCGAGGGCCGCCGGTTCGAGAAACTCGCGACGACGCCGCTCGGCCCGGCGGAGTGGCTACTCGCCCAGACGCTCGTCACCGTCGCGTTGGTGAGTCTCGGCGCGATCGCCGTGCTCGTCGCGTTGCTCGGGGTCGGGTCCCGAGTGCCCCTGTCGCCCTGGCTCGTGGTATACGTCCCGATCACGACGGCAGTGTTCTGTGGGCTCGGCGCGATCATCGGCTCGCTGGCCGACGATCGCGACGGTGCGATCGCCGCCTCGAACGGCATCGCGCTCCCGCTGGTCTTGCTCTCGGAGACGTTCGTCGCCTCGGCGTCGCTGCCCGCCTGGTTCCGGCCCGCGATCGAACTCAGCCCGGTCACCTACTTCGCGCGGGGCCTGCGGGCCGCCGGCGAAAGCGGCGCGATCGGGTGGCCGGGATCGGTTCCGGCGTCGGCCGCCGTCCTCGTCGTCTGTGCCGTCCTCACGCTCGGAGTCGCCGTCCGGGTGTTGCCCTGGCGATCGACCGCACCCTGACCCGCGCGGGAGAGCTTTTTGAGTGCGGGGCGGGTAGACACAGCTATGAGTACGAACGCGACGGTGCGGGAGGTGATGACCCAGGACTACGTCGGCGTCAGCGAGTCCGACACGCTGGCCGAGAGCGTCGACGTCGTCCTCGATTCGGATGCCGACGGGGCTATTGTCCTTCGAGGGCAAGACCCCATCGGGATCGTCACCAAATCGAGTGCACTGCGCACGCTGATCGACGGCGTCGACGCGCCGGTCGTGGCCGACGCGATGATCGATCGCGTCCCGACGATCGACCCCGAATCGACCGTCGGGGCCGCGATCGACGAACTGTCCGCGAAGACGATTTCGATGCTCGCGGTCAGTGACGGCGACGAGATCGTCGGCGTCGTCTCGACGCGCGACCTCCTCGCGGCGGTCTCGATCGGACCGGCCGACGAGGTGCAACGCGAGACGGCGACCGAGGATCCATACGCGCGTGACGAGGCCACCGAGGAGTACTCCGATCAGAGCGTCTGTGAGGCGTGTGGCTCGCTCGCTCACGACCTCGCCGTTGTCAACGGCCAGTTGCTCTGTGCAGACTGTCGGAGCGTCTGACGCTCGATGGAGGGGGTCGTCGTCGAGTCAGCGGACGGTGACGACGTGTCGGCCGTCACCGACCTCTGGGTCGCGCTCGCGGACGATCAGCGCGCGCACGACTCACACGTCCTCGGCGTGGAGAGTCGGGAGACGATCGTCGAGACGGTCCGTCGGATGATCGCGCTTGACGCACTCGCCGTCGCGCGCCGCGCGGACACCGTCGTCGGGTTCGTCGCGATGGAACTCGAACGCGACGGCTACGATCGCGACGTCACTCGCGGGCGCGTGCCAGCGATCTACGTCCGCCCGGACGATCGGTCGTCGGGCATCGGGACGCAGTTACTCGACCGGGCGGAGCGTGAACTCGGCGCGGCAGGCGCTGACGTGATCACACTGGAGGCGCTCGCAGCCAACGACCGCGCCCGCGAGTTGTATCACGATCGAGGGTTCGTGAGCCATCGCGTCGTCTACGAGAAGCCGATCGAAAACGACACACACTCAAGCACCCAACCGGAAGCCGAGTGATGGTGCCAGGGGAGCTTGGGCGGTGCAAGCACTCGATTTGTAATCGAGAATTCGTGGGTTCAAATCCCACCCCTGGCTTGGACCAGAATTCGTCGCTCTGATCGTCGCTTTGTTCGTCGAGAATGTGGTCCGTCGTTCCCTCGGGGTTGGTTTCTATCCGTCGACGGTCCATCCCGATGCAGTTTGGATTCGAAACGACAACCTACAAAGAAGGGGTTCTCCTCCGTTTCAGTAGTCACGAGCCAGTCGATCACGGTCGACGGGATGACCTGTGAGCACTGCCGCACGCAGAACGACGAGAGGGCGGCCTCTCGACTGCGCTCCGACGGGCGTTCGTCCGGTCGGCGCTCGAATCCTGATCAGCGCGTGCCGTCGGACTCACTCATTGATCCAGGGTTCGCCGCCGTGATTCGAACTCGTCGTCGCTCAGTTCCCCGCGCGCGTATCGGTCCCGGAGTTCTGAACGCGCTCGATCCGTGCCGTCGGTTCGTCCCCCGCGATTGCCGGCGTACACGGCCAGGAGGACGATCCCGACCAGGACGAGCGGCCAGAGGAGCATTCCGCCGCCGAGCAGTCCGAGGCCGCCCATCCCGCCCCACCCGCCCATCATGCCGCCGCTTCCGCCACTGTGGGCCATGGCCGTTCCAGTCGCTACGACCAGCGGGACGGCGACGATCACGAGTCGGCGTGCGGTCCGTTCGAGGTGTGTGGTGCGCTGTGTCATTCCTTTATGTATGTGTGATTCGATGTTCGGTTGGCGTGCTCGACACGGTCGAATCAGTTAGCAGTGGCTCTGTCCGCTCGTTGCGCCCATTCCGCCGCCGTAGTCGTCGTGTCCGTCCGTCCCGTTGTGGTCGTCGTCAGCCATGTCCCGGGCCATCTCGTCGACGGTCACGCCCACGTGCGATTCCATCCACTCGACCGATCCAGGCCCCATGTGCGCGGTCATGTGTCCATTCATCCAGGTGGCCCACTCGTCGGTGGTCGCGTTCGTCGTCGGCGCATCGTCGGCGTTCGGAGCGGTCGTATCGGTTCCGTGTGCGCTGACGACCGGAAGCGCGACGGCAAATCCGACGATTGTGATCGCCACGAGCAGCCAGCGGCCGTATCTAACGTTGGTCATTGTCTCGTCCTCGATCACTCCTACGACAGTCCCGGGGATATCACGATGGATGTAAACCCACGGTTGAGACCGTTCTAGA
Source organism: Halococcoides cellulosivorans (assembly GCF_003058365.1). NCBI lineage: Archaea > Methanobacteriati > Methanobacteriota > Halobacteria > Halobacteriales > Haloarculaceae > Halococcoides > Halococcoides cellulosivorans. The sequence goes on from NZ_CP028858.1 coordinate 1,567,558, forward strand.
GCGTTTCTCGCGCGTTCTAAGCGTGTATCAGAACGAGGACCGTTCATCGCCGTCGATTTCAGGCGGTTCAGTACCCTGTTCGGTTCGAATGGCTTTCCAAAGCCGAAAGTCGACGACGGTTCAGTTTCCAAAATATGAGTGTAAAAATTCGACGCTCTCGGAGCAGAAACCGCATTAAATCGCCCCTGCGTTCGTATGGGATATGGATTCGACTGGCCCAGACGGGGTCTCGGCGTCCGATCGATCGTCGGGCTGGACGCGGCGCTCGGTGCTCGGGGTCGCGGGGACGACAGCGATGTTCGGCCTTGCGGGCTGTAGCTCGCAGTCTCCGACGGCGCCATCCAGTGACGGCGATTCAAAATCACTGGACGTCGATCGAGAGGGGTACAGCGGCGATGCGTTCGCCGGGCGCCTCACCGAAGGGGTGGAGTCCTCCGAGCCCGCAGTGGTCGAGCACGGCATCTACGAGGGGAAGGTCGTGTACGACCGGTCGTGTGAGTCCGTCGGTGATGGGCTCACTGGCTGTGATGCGGGCATCGAGACAGCGGACCTCGGAGACATCAATTTCTACTACGAACACGACATGCAACAGAAACCCTGTTTGACGCCGGATCAGCAGGTCGCTCTCGACGTCGATGATGACGGAGCCGTCGTTCAACGGCGAGACTGACGGCACCAACACGGACCGTCTTCTTCAGACGTTCAACGCTCGGGGCACCGTTCGGTTCGAGACGTCGGCCAGTGCCGACCTCAGCACTGGCACAGACATCGAGGTCGAGATACCCGACCTCGCGTCGGACTCTAGCGGTGTGATTCGATTCTGATGATCGGTTGGCCGTCCTTGTCAGCGATGACGGTCGCCGTCGTCGTATCGGCCTCGAACTGAAGCGTCATCTTGAGTTGGCTCTCCTGGAAGAGTCCGTCGAGTGCGTCCGTGTTGATGTCTTCGCTGATGAGCCATTCTTGGTCGAGAACGTCCTCGTCGTGGGCCTTTGCGACCGCCGTCACGACCGCCGTGCTGAGTTCTTCGACCTCGTCAGGCTCGTAGTAGAACTCGTTCGTGGCGTCCATACACGGTCTACGATCGACACGGGATTACTCGTTCGGGCCAGGTAGTGACGAGATACAACCCGACACAGAACGGAGTACGGCCGTGACGACCGACTCGCCACCGAAGACGGCTGGCAGACGGGTCGTGATCGAAACGATGAACATCGCAACCGACACGCCAGTCGAGGTCCGAACGAGACCATGGACGGACAGCCGATGGGACCGGAGGGCGTCGCATGAACCGACGACGAGCGGACGCCGTCGTCGGGGTGGGTCTCGGAATTGTCGTCCTGGCCGGCGGCGCACTCGGATGGCAGGCCGCTCGACGACGCAGTTTCGACGGGTCGATGGAGTCGATGATGGACGGATCGATGGACGCAATGCACGGACCGGATCCGCTGTGGTACGTGTTCGGAACCCTGGTGGTCGCGACCGCCATCGTCGGTCTCTACGTGCTCGTCCGTGCGGACCTCACCGACGGAGACACCACCGGCCACCCACCGGCGTCGACGGCATCCGAACCAGCGCCCCCGGAGGAGGTGGAGTCGACACCCGCCGACCCGCTCACGCCCGAATCCGATCCGCAGGCACGCGTGCTCGATTTGCTCCCGGACGACGAACGGCGGGTGCTCGAACCCGTCCTCGACTCGCCGGGAGTCACACAGGTCGAACTCCGCGACCGCTCGGAGTTCTCGAAGAGCAAGGTGAGTCAGACGGTGAGTGCCCTCGAAGAACGCGGCCTGCTCTATCGAGAGCGACAGGGCCGGACGTATCGGGTCTTTCCGAGCGACGACCTGCGAGAGCGGCGATCCTGACGGTCCGCGCTGGTCGGTCGACCGTCCGAATCCGCGATCAGGGTTCGGATCCTCGATCACCGTCCGGATCCTCGATCAACCCTTCAGATCGCCGTTCGAGCGTCCGAATCCCGTTCGAGCGTTCACAGTCCCGATTTTCGAAGCGCCCGAACGGCCCGAGTGACGGGCACGGTGTCGGTATGGACCGATCGTCACCGACGACGCCCGATGGCGACGGCCCCGGCGAGTGTCGCCACCAGCGCGAGGCCCGTCGAGAACCCGGGGCCACCGGTCGCCGTCGGTGTGCTCGTCCGTGGCTGGATCACGCCGTCGTCGGTGGTCTCGGCCCCACCGCCGACCGCCGTTGGGGTCTCCGACGCGGTGGTCGTCGCCTGGGTCTCGGTGGTCGCGGACGGTGTCTCGGTCGTCGAGGTGGGTGACTCGGTGGTGGTCGGCGTCGCAGTCGGGGTCGCCGTCTCGGTGTCCATCGTCACCTCGGGTGTCGACGCTCCCGGGTTGCCCCCGGTATCGTCGGGCACAGAGAGCGTCGACTGGCTGAACGCGATCACCTCGCGCTCGCCACGATAGCCCCGATCGCCGCGCGCGACAGCGAGCATGCGATGATCGCCCGATTCGAAGGACCCGAGGTCGATCTCCGCTCGATAACCCTCGCCGCTGGGTTCTGCAGTCACGTTCTGCACGCCGGAGGCAGTCTCGACGCTGACCAGAAGTTCCTGGATCGAGTCGGCGTTCTCGGCGGTCTGTGTCGACTCGACGGTGACGGTGGCGCTGTCACCGTCGACGGTCGTCGACACCGAGAGGCTGTAACCCGGGACGAGGACCGGTTGGACCGCGACCGGCGAGGAGTCGGGCACGACGGCCATCACGTACGATCCGGAATCGACGCCCGCGAACGACCGGTCGAACGTCGTCGACCCGGTCGCGCGCGTAGAATCCTGAATCGACCCCTCGCTGTCGTACCGATAGAGGCGGTAGCTCTCGTTGTCGGGGGCCGTCACGTCGAACGTCGCGGTGTCGCCGGGGTCGACGACCAGGACGGTGTCGAGGGTGAACGACTGGCCGCCCACGTCGATCGTCTGAGTCGGCCCCTCGACTGCGCCCGGTGCGTCGATCGCGTACCCTGCACCCGCAGCGAGCGCCGTCGCGACGACGACGGCCACGATCGCCCCGCCGAGAAGCCCGACCCGTCCCGCGCCATTCATCATGGAATCAAGACACGTGCTCAAGGAAAATATGGGTGTCGGACAGTCGACCGACGGGATCCCGGAAACCATTTCTATCCGCAGACGTTACAGGATGAACGAATGAACGACTTCGATGCAACGATTCGACGAGCAGGTGTGGTGCTGGTGGCGGTCCTCGCCGTGGTGGGTGGTATCGGCGTCGCCGTCGGGGCGCCCCTGACTGCGCCGCCGCCGAGTTCGGAGGTCACGACGGCCGCCGCTGCTGGCATCACTGGAATGGGTGACGACGTCGGTGTCTGGGGGCGCGCCCCGCTGACGCTCCGCGCCGACGATTCGATGGCCCAGGATACGATTCCGGTCGGGGCCTGGATCGTGGATACCACCGAGTATCCCGACAAACCGATGGGTGTCGGCCCCATCGGCGTGTACGACACGGGTCAACCTGTCGACGTGACGTTCGACGCCGCACAAGCGGAAGTCTCTGGATCCACGTTCGCCAACGAGACGCTCACCGTCTATGCGGTCGCGGGCGAGTCACCGATCGATCCGAATACGACCAGCGCGTCGTCACTCGACGGCCTCAACGCGTCGGAGACGGGCGGTGTGTCACGCGTCGACACGACGACGATCGGCGCTGACGGCAGTGCGACCGTGAACTACGTCACCAACGAGACCGGCACGGTTCAGTTCGTGGCGGTGCTGAGCGACGATCCCAGCGGCGGTCTCGCCGCCAACGCGACGGTCGTGGGCCTCGACTCCGTTCTGGTGCGGTCCACCCCGAGTGCGGCGACCGCCCCCGAGTCCGTCGATGCGGGCGAGAACCTCACGATGAACGTCGACGCCGGCGGGACCGGGACGGCCGGACACGCGGTCGTCCTCTACGATGAGGCGACGATGGCCGACTCGACCGTCACCGTCCGGGTCACCAACAGTTCCGCCGTCACGATCGAACCGGAGATCGACCGACTGAACGCGACCACGCGGACGTCGAACGGGAGCGTCGAATCGACGTCGATCGACATCGCGTCGCTGATGGGGAGTCTCGGCGGCATTTCCAACACGTCACTGTACGCCGACGGGAGTCCGAACGAGACGGTCGTCCTCGACGGAGCGGCGGCGGTGACCACCGGTCCCGCGAACACGACCCTCGACATTCCGACCAGTGAGTCGATGGCCACCGGCGAGTACCGCTGGGTCTACGTCGGAGCGACGAGTGATTCGAGTAGCGTCGCGACTGGATCGGTCGAGATAGCGTCGTCGACGCCGGCCACGCCGACCCCGACGACGCCAACCCCGACGACGACCACGCCGGCGCCGACCACGACCACCGAGGCTGACGACGACGATGGCGGCAGCATCGGCGGTGGCGGACGCGTTCCGATCGATCCCGAGACGACGACCGTTGCGGGCGGGGGCGCCGAACCGAGGACGCCCGTCACGACCACGACGCAGACGACCACGGCGGAACCGACGACTACGGCCGCCACCACGACCGAACGGACGTTCGCCAGGCGGACGCCGACCTCGTCGGGCGGGCCTGGGTTCGGGGCCGTGCTGGCGCTCGTCGCCCTCGTGGCGGTGGCGCTGCTCGGCCTCCGCCGTCGCTGAGCACTCTCTCGACTGCCCGATATCTGACCGACGCGTTCCGACACGAATCTTTATACCCCGAGCACCTGTAGCATCGCTTGTATGCCATCCCGATCCAATCCGTTCGACGACATCGAGCGCATGGTCGAGTCGATGAGCGAGCAGTTCGGTGGGTTCGATCCCGGGAAGTTGGCCCTCGGTGGGGCCGCGCCCGTGGACATCGTCGACACCGGCGAGACGTTCGAGGTGACCGTCGACCTCCCGGGGTTCGAACCCGACGACATCGATCTGCGCGTCATCGAGGGGACGACCCTGGTCATCGGCGCCGACAGTGCCAGCGAGGCCGACGTCGAAGAGACTGCAGACGACGCCATCGTCGTCCGGAGTGAACGCAGCACGCGATCGGTCGAGCGATCGATCACGCTCCCGGCCGCCGTCGAGGAAGCGGCCGCCGAGGCGAGTTTCGACCACGGTGTGCTGACGGTCACGCTGCCGAAACGAGAGGTCACCACCGAAGGCGAGTCCATTCCGGTCAACTGATCGCCTGGAGTCTGTCAGTCGTCGGTCGCCGCTCTGATCGAATCGACGTCCGCGTCCGTTTTGAACGTCGTCCCGCCGTACTGCGTTCGTGAAGCCTGATAGCCCGCCGCCCGGAGTGCGTCGAGAAACTCGTCCATCCCCGATGCCGACCGGCCCCATTCCTTGCAGAGGCGATGCTGGTCGTAGTGGGTCGGCGTGTCGAGTTCGTGCTCGATCCGGTCGAGGAGGTCACGCGCCCGGTCGGCCGTGCCCATCGACGCGTCGACGTGCTCGCGGGTCGCCGCCGTGAACTCGCGATCGCGGATCGCGCCCAGCCAGATCGGTCCCGCCGTGACGATCGATCCGCCACACGCGGGACAGTCCGCGGGCGGATGCGCGATCAGGTCGCGCTCGGCATCGCGGTGGAGACAGTCGGTGCAGTGGTGAACGTAGCCCAGCCGATCGATCTGGGCGTCGGCGGCCTGCGCGCCCGACCCGACCGCGAGGTAGGTTCGGACGTAGTGATCGCTGGCGTGTGTGAACAACGGGTCGAGCGCGCGATCGTAGCGGGCGCCCGCCCGGACGAGTGCGCCGATCAGCACCCGGACGGCCATCTCGCCGTGATACTCGGTGTTGCGCGGGACCGTCGCGTAACTGCGAACGCCACTCCGGAAGTGTGCGCCACACAGCGGCGCGAGATCGGTCGCCGTCACCGCGAGCACGCCGTCGGTCGCGCGGACCGCGGCGTCGACGAACGGCATCGGCGTGCCGAACGGGTCGAGATCGACGATATCGTAGCGCTGTTCGTGCAGACGGACGGTCGCGTCACCCTCGTGGACCGTGCCCGCGAGGTCGTTGCGCGCGAGGTTCTCACGGGCGAGTGTGACCGCGTCGGGATCGGTGTCACAGCACTCGACGGTCCAGCCGTCGGCGGCGGCCCGAACGCCGCGCACCCCGGACGCCGCCGTCGCGTCGAAGTACGTCTCCAGCCCGTCGATGCGCTCGCGAGCGGCCCGCAGCGTGGCGATCGTCAGATCGCGATTGAGTTCCTGATCGGGGTTGAAAAAGACCGCGTCGCCGACGCCCTCCTCGGGTTGTTCGGGCACGGTCAGTGTCACGTGGCCCTCCGAAACGTCCATACCCGGGGGATGGGATCGAATGGGAAAACCACCACGTTCGGCAGTGTTCACCGACTCGCCGGACAGCATGTCAGTCTCGACGCGACCCCCGATCCCCCGGACCGGGTCGACATCCCCGCTGGGTGGAGGCCGTCGCTGAACACTCCCTCACGTTCGGCAGTGTTCACCGACTCGCCGGACAGCATGTCAGTCTCGACGCGACCCCCGATCCCCCGGACCGGGTCGACATCCCCGCTGGGTGGAGGCCGTCGCTGAACACTCCCTCACGTTCGGCAGTGTTCACCGACTCATCGACCGACTGTCAGTCTCGACGCCGCATCCTGATGGCCGGCAGGGGCGTTCGCACTGGCTTCGGGCCGAACGGTTTTGCCCGTCGGTCTCCCACGAATGGACGTGACGGCAGTCGACGACTGGGAGGCCGCCCTCTCCGACGCAGACCAGATCACGCCGGAGATTTTCGACCGCATCGTCGCGACCCACGGTGACCGCGGGCGGCGCGCGATCGAAGCCGTCGCTGAAGGGCGAGTGAAAGCCTACCGGGATTTCACCGTCGTGGTGGGCCACGCCGAAGAACACGTCGTCGAAGCCGACGCCTGTTCCTGTCCCGACGCGACGTACAATCTCGACGGAAGCGATCCCGAGCAGCTGTGCTGGCACGCCATCGCCGTCCGGATCGCCCGCGCGACCGATCGCGTGGACGATCACGACCTCTACTACGCCGACGTCGAGGATCTCCTCTGAACTGGTTTCAGGCGACGAGCAGTTCTTCACCGCGCTCGACGACGATTCGGCACGGCGGCGTCATCTTGTTGTACGCGCGTCGGTAGGCCTCTTTGACGGCGGCGGCCTGATCGACGTCACAGTACGCGGTGAACAGGCGGTCGTCGGCGGGGATTCGCGCGGCGGTGCCGACGATCTTCCCGAACGACTGGCGCATTCCGTCCGAAACACGGTCGGCCCCGGCCCCGGTCGCCTGTTTGTTCTCGCGGATGACCTGGTGGGGGAACTTCCGGAGGATCATCTTGTAGTTGTTCTCTCCGAGTTCCTTGATCAGGTGACGGTTCGCTGAGAGGCGCGCGGCCTCCAGTGAGCCGTGGCGGATCTGGACGGCCTCCTCGGTTTCGAGGCTGATCTGGACGGGGTAGTCGTCGGGCTCACCGGCGCCCATCTTGTGCTGTGCGATCTTGGATCCCGGGATTCCCGTGATGTACTCGCGACGGGTGTAGCTCGGCTTGTCGATGTCCCGGTACATCGAAGCAGGTTTTTCGGACATCGTCGTTCTTGGAGATTCGTGGCCGACCCGGCAGTTAAGGGTGTCGAACCACCGCGCGCTGTGGCGGCCAGCGGGTCCGGCGCGCCGGCCGTGTCCGCCCTGTCACGGCCCCGGTGTTCATCCGGGTGGCGCTCGTGGGTCAGGGCTATGAACATGCTCGTCGACGGTGAGTGGCGCACCGACGCGTATCAGATGACCGATGATGACGGCAACTTCACCCGTCAGCAGACCGCGTTTCACGATCGCATCGAGGACGACCCCGACGCGGAGTTCCCCGCCGAGGCGGGCCGCTATCACCTCTACGTCTCGTATGCCTGCCCGTGGGCGCATCGAACCCTCCTCGTCCGCGCGCTGAAAGGCCTGGAGGACGCGATCTCGGTCGACGTGGTCGACTCCTACCGTGGCGAGGACGGCTGGCAGTTCAGCCCCGAGCGAGAGGGCTGTACGACCGATTCGCTCTACGACAGCGACTATCTCCGCGAACTGTACGTCGAGGCCGATCCCGATGCGACCTGTCGGGTGACCGTGCCCGTGCTCTGGGATACACAGACAGAAACGATCGTCAACAACGAATCGAGCGAGATCATCCGGATGCTCGACACCGAGATGGGCGACGTCGCAAAGCGAGACGTCGACCTGTACCCCGAGGGCTATCGCGACCGCGTCGACGAGGTGATCGAGGCGATCTACGAGCCGATCAACAACGGTGTCTATCGCGCGGGCTTCGCGGGTTCACAGTCCGCCTACGACATGGCCGTCCGCGAGGTGTTCGACGCGCTCGCGGAGTACGACGCGTTGCTCGCCGACCAGCGCTATCTCGCGGGCGATCGCCTGACCGAGGCCGATATCTGCATGTTCACGACGCTCGTGCGGTTCGACGAGGTCTATCACACTCACTTCCGCTGCAATCGCGCGCACGTTACGGACTTCGAGCATCTCTGGGGGTATCTGCGTGATCTCTACCAGACGCCCGGGGTCCGGGAGACCGTCGAGATGAGCCACATCAAAGATCACTACTACCGCACCCACCCCGATCTGAACCCCAAGCAGATCGTCCCGATCGGGCCCGATCCAGAGTTCGAAGCACCCCACGACCGGGATCGACTCCCGGGTGGGCCGCCCGCGGCGCTGGAGTAATGCGGACGAGGGGGCCTCGAACCTGGAATACCGGGCCTTCTTGGGGTCGCTCATACAACGACGCCGCATGAGCCGAGCCGTCACCCTCGGTGGATTTGCACTCTTTTTGCTCGCGACTGCCGTCCTCGCTGGGGGCGTCGTGCTCACATCGGTCGGGAGCGCCCCGTCCGTCACGATCACGGACCCCGACCCCAGGGTTTTGATCGGGCCGGACTCCCCCAGCGAGGGGACTGATGGGGTCGTCACCTGTACGTCGACTGGCCCACCGCCGGGGTCGTACACCGTCACTGGAACCGTCACCCTCCAGCGGGGTGACGCAGGGGTCGGCACCGCCGCGGTCGATCTCACGGTGCGCGTTGGGAACGTCTTCCAGACGACCAGAACGGTCGATCTCGAATCGATAGAGCGCGTGATGCTGTACGAGGTCACGCCAGCGGATGCATCGATACCGCCCGGCCAGTCGATCGACGTTCAGATCACGGCCAGTCACGACGGTCGCACGCTCGATCGAACCACGGTGACCGTCGAGTCCCGGCAGGTCGAGGGCTGTTTCGACGAGTCCTGAACCGCCGGAGAGCGGTCTCCACGGATCCCGCCCGGTCGGCTGTGGCCGTCGGCCACTCGTGGTCCATCGAACGGCAGAATCGCAGGACGGATAAACGGCCGTTGACTACCGTCGAGTGCCTGCGAGCGAGGGTAGCCAAGCCCGGAAACGGCGGCGGACTCAAGATCCGCTCCCGTAGGGGTCCAGGGGTTCGAATCCCCTCCCTCGCATCGCAAGATGCGGGAAGACCCGGCGGAGCGGTCTTCCCTCGCACCATTTCACATTCATCCAGCCACATCTCCGCCGATCCGCTCCCGTAGGGTCCTCGTGAGCGAGGTAACGAGCGATCGAGGGCTCGGAAGACGTTCGAGCGGAGCGAGGCCCGACCGAAGTGAGGGCCTCGACCTGCGAGCGGTGAAACCGCGAGCGGAGCGAGAGCGTCTTCCGGTGGTCCAGGGGTTCGAATCCCCTCCCTCGCATCGCAAGATGCGGGAAGACCCGGCGGAGCGGTCTTCCCTCGCACCATTTCTCATTCCAGAGTGGCGATGCCGTATTCTCAGTGACGCTTCTGTAGCGGGATTCGAATCAGGGAAGGGAGCGAGCGAAGCGAGCGGACTGACCGTGGCTCGAATCCCCTCGCCCATCGCAAGATGCGGGAAGACCCGGCGGAGCGGTCTTCCCTCGCACCAGTAATTCCCGGAGTGGCGAGGCCGGGCAATCGGGTGAGCTCTGCCCGGGGGGAGTGGAACCATGCTTTTGATACCGCCACGACCGAACGGTTCGACGATGCGCATCTCGACCGCGGTCTCGTGGCTCGTCGTCTGCGCGGGCGTCGCCGCCCTCGGCGCGGTCGTCTGGACGGACCGGGTCGCCCGCGCGGTGGTCCCGCGCGCCGTCGGCGCTGGCCTCCTGGCCCTGCTGGTCGGCGTCACGCTCGGTCGGCTGGCGTCGACACGAACCCGCCAGGCCAGTACGGGACTCGGGGCGCCGCGCGTCTGGCCGGTGATCGTGATCGGTGGCGTCCTCGGGAGCGCGGTACTCGCCACGATCGGCGCGCTCGGCGGCGGTCTCGTGGCCCTCCCGATCGTCGAGGCCCCATTGACCGTCGAAGCACTGCGAACGACCCCGCTCGTCCGTCGGGCCGCGCTGGCTGGTGTCGTCCTCACCCACGCGCTCGCCGGGGCGGCGGGCCTCACGACACTCGCACACACGATCACACCCGGCGATCGGGTCGCGGCGACCGGGCCCGCGATCAGCCTCGCAGCGATCGCCGCCGCGGGGCTGGCACTCGCTCCGATCGGGACGGTCCCGATGGCGGGCCTGACGGTCGCGCTCGGGGCCCTCGGCGTCGGGCTGTACGCTCGCGCCCCGATCCGGGCGCTTCTCGATCGTCTGGGCCTGGACGCACGGGTCCTCCCGGCGCGCAGCGAGTGGGCCCACGACGCCGCCGACGCCGAACGCGCCCATCGCCGGGCTCAGAAGCGTGCGCCACCACTCGACATCGGAGAGACGACGAGCATCGTCGTCCAGGAACGCCTCGACGGCGGGCGACAGCTTCGCGGTGTGTACGAGGACTTTCAGGTCTTCGTCAAATGGGACGTGCCCCCCGACTGTGCGACCGGCGAGACGATCTGTGTCCGGATCGAAGACTACGGCACGAACGACGCCGGCCAGCGCACGAGCGGGCAGGCCCGCTTTCTCTCGCGTGGGGCCTGCTAGACACGACAACGCCTGCAGAAAACGGCGACGTCGCTCAGGCCGACTCGTCGGCCCGCGGGAAGTGCTCGATCGTCGCCGCGCGGAACGACTCCTCGTCGAACTGGTAGTCGCCGTCGAGCGTGTCGACGACGGTGTGGGCGTCACGCATGGCGTTTTTCAGGCAGGTCGACGCTCCCGGGGAGGGCGTAATGTTGAAGACGATGTTCTCCCCGACGATCTTGGCCTCGCCCATGTCCAGGCTCTTCCGTGAGGTGTCGACGATCTGCGGGCGGACGCCACCGTAGCCTTTCGCCCGGGAGATATCCGCGAGCGTGGCCTCTGGCACGACCTTCTGGACGTGCGGGAGGAACTGTCGGGGCCCGATCTCGGGCAGATCGTAGAGGAGATTCTTCAGCACGTAGGGGAGGAGCACGCTGTCGGCCAGCACGTTCGCGTAGCTGAGCATGGCCGCGGGGCTGAACCCGAACACGTCGAAAAAGTCCGGCACCGTCGAGAGTCGGCCGCGTTCGAGCGCGGGCACGAGTTTCGCGGTCGGCCCGAACCGCGTGATCGAGGGGTCGTGAACGTCGGCGTCGCCGTGGACCGCCGCGAACGGGAGTTTCTTCATCTGAAGCGTGTACACCTTGCCGTCGAGGAAGTCGCGAGCGGTGAAGAAACTGCCCGCGACCGGGAGGAGGACCTTGTCCTGGCCGTAGCCCAGTTCTTTGGCGATCTGGAGGCTGTGCGATCCCGCGGCGACGACCGCGGTCGAGCAGTCGAACCGTCCGTCGGTCGTGGCCATGGTGTAGCCGTCCCGCGTGGGCGTCACGTCCGTGACTTCGGTGTCGGTGTAGACGTCGACGTGGGACTGATCGCGGACTGCATCGACGAACGATTGGGCGGTCGCGCCGTAGTCGACGACGTAGCCGTCGGGCGTCTGGAGTGCGCGCAGCGTCGTTTCCGGCGGTCGCCCCTCGACGACGGCGGGTTCGATCTCGCGAATCTGTTCGCGATCGATCGGGCGGAGTTTCGGGAACAACTCACCGAAGCCCTCCTCGTCGTACCGCCGGTCGAGTGTTCGGGCCTCCTCGTCGCCGACGCCGAGCACCATCTTCGAGCGCCGGTCGTGGAACTCCCGGTCGGGGTCCTGGGCTTCGAGATAGCCCGCGAGCAGTTCCGCGCCCTCCTTGACGGAGTCGGCCTTCTCGAGGGTGTAGTTCGTCTCGATGTCGCCGAAGTGAAGCGTCTGGGAGTTGTTCGTGTGATGAGAGTTGATCGCGGCGATGTCGCGTTCCTTTTCGATCAGGGCGATCGACTCGACGTCCGTGAACTGCCCGACGGTGTAGAGCAGGGATGCGCCGCTGATCCCGCCGCCGACGATGACGAGGTCGTAGGTTCCAGCCATTGGTATGCGAAGAGTCGGACCCGACCGTGATAATGTCTGGCCAAGCGGTGGCTGTCGCCCCTGGCCGGTCCAGATCACCGACGACTCTCTGGGGGACCGACAGGGTATTGGCCACCACACTCCTCCCGTCCTGTATGACCGATGCCACCCGCCGTGCGGCGATGACCGAACGGGCCGCCCGCGCCGGCGGTGCCGTCGCCCGGGAGGCGTTTCGTGGGGCCTACGAGACCGAGACCAAAGACGGGAAAAACGACCTCGTGACGACCGCCGATCACGAATCCCAGCGCCAGATCGTCGCGACCGTCACCGAGGAGTTCACCGACGAACCGTTCGTCTGTGAGGAATCGCCCGACGGGCCCGCCGCGCCGACCCCCGCGGTGATCGACACCGACCCGGTTCCCGCACCCGACCGCCTCGAAGCGGTCCCCGAGACGGGGCCGGCGTGGGTCGTCGATCCGATCGACGGCACGAACAACTTCGTCCGCGGCCTGCCGACCTGGACGACGAGCGTCGCGAGCGTCGTCGACGGCGAGGTCGTCGCCGCGGCGACCTACCAGCCCACGACGGGTGACAGCTTCACCGTCGGCCCGGACAGCGCCACACGGGACGGCACTGCGCTCGCGGTGAGCGAGCGGACCGATCCCGAGGCCTTTACGGTCGCACTCACGGGGCTGTACGGCAGCGATCCCGCGATGATCGGTGGCCTCGTCGAACAGTCGGGCGAGGTCTTCGGTGATTTCCGTCGGCTGGGCAGCATGCAGGCGACGCTCGCGGCGGTCGCTGATGGCGGCCTCGACGGCTGTCTGACGCCCCACGACACGAACCCCTGGGACACGATGGCCGGCGTCGCGATGGTCCGGGCCGCGGGCGGGGCCGTCACCGACGTGACGGGTGAGCCATGGACGCCCGAAGCGACGGGGCTGATCGCCTCGAACGGCGCGGCCCACGATCGGTTCGTCGCGGTCGCTGAGCAGGCGATACAGATCGGACCGGAAGCCTGAACTGCGGGGCCGTCGGGGTTCCGACATGGATTATTCGCGTCTCGACCTCGTCCGCGCCTGGATCGCGACGGCGGTCGCCGGGCTCCTCGCGTTGGGCGGCGGATCGCTGCTCGCGCCGGGGATCGTCTACGATCGGTTCGTCTGGCAGTACTTCTGGGGCCCGGTCGTCGCGGACGCCCACGACGCCCAGTGTGCGATCCGGTCGGGTGGCGACGTCGTCACCCACACCACCGCATCGGCGTGTACCGCGGGTGCCGACGCCGTTCTCGCCCGGCCCGGCTACACCATCGTCTCCGAGGTCGGCTACGCCATCGTCGGTATCTTCGCACTGCTCGGCGTGTTGGCCGTGCTCCGCCGCCTCCAGATCGGGACCGACCGTCGCTTCGTCGGCGCGCTCGTCCCGATGATGCTGTTCGGGGGCTTTCTCCGGACGATCGAAGACGCCAACGACGCGGTGATCACTGCGACCGACGGCGCCGGCGCGTGGATCGCCTACCCGCTGAACACGATTCTCATCAGCCCGGTGATCTACGTGACGGTGTTCGTCGTCGCGCTGGCGGGCATCGTCGTCTGTCTGTGGCTCGAACGCCACGACTACGTCGAGCGGTACACCACGCCGCTGGCCGCCTACGGGGCCGCCGCGCTCGCGATCAGCCTGATCGTCCTGGCGTGGGGCGTGCTCGTCCGCCCCGAGATCGGCTTCTATCCACAGGTGCCGATTCTCACACTCGGGCTCGCGACCGCGATCGCGGTCGGGATTCATTACGCACTCGACCGGTGGTGGCCCGTGGTGACTGCCGGCACGGGCCTGGCCGGCCTGGCCGTGCTCTGGGGGCAGGCCGTCGACGGCGTCGCGAACGTCATCAACGGCGACTGGGCGAGTGCGCTCGGCCTGCCGGTGACCTACACGCCCAAACACCCCGCGAACCGCATTATCATCGACGTGACCCAGGCGATCTTCCCGGCGGACGTGGTCGCGATCATCGGCACGTCCTGGCCCTTTTTGCTCGTGAAACTCGCCGTCGCGATCGTCGTGCTCTGGCTGTTCAACGAGGAGTTCATGGACGAGAGTCCACGCTTCGGCGTCTTACTTCTCATCGCGATCGTCGCGGTCGGCCTCGGGCCGGGGACGCGTGACATGGCGCGAGCGACGATCGGGATCTGAGCGCCGGGTTCGAATTTTCGATCCGGAGGATCGTATCCTACGGGAACGGGTGTCGGTCGCGGTCGAGTCGGGGTTCGAACCCCATCGAGACGGGCACCTCGCGAGCACGCTCACCGAACGGCACGTCGGATTCGGCCCACGGCTGTGCGCCGGGGACGATCGCTCGGGCCGCCGCAAGCCCCATCGTCGCGACGTCGGGCGGGGTGAGATCGACGGCGTACGCGTCGAGATCGACGTCCGCGAGCCGGTCGACGAGGCTCTCGACGGGAGCGTCCGTGTCGACACCGAGGCCGGCGGCCGGCACCGACCGATCCGGATCGAGCAGGTCCTCGACGGCCGGCGGTCGATCGGCGTACGGAACGTGCCCGCCCGCGGCCTCCGAACGCCCGATGCGGCGCAGTTCCATCCAGTTCTGGACGGCCTCGCGGAGCGCGTCCTGGGCGGCGGCGACCGGATCGAGCGCCGCGGCAGTCGCGATCGAAAAGGCCGGCCACTTCTCGCGGTGGAGTGCGACGGCGACGACGGGGACGTCGACGTCCTGGGTCACGAGCAGTGTGGTCACCCGACAGTCGCTGGTCACCCGACCGACGAGTCGGTCGAACCGCTCGTCGTCGATATCCAGGCCGAGCGGATCGGCCGACGAATACCAGAACAGCATGGCGGCGTCGCGCTCGATCACTTCGAGCAGGCCACGGCGGATCGCATCAGGGCGGTCGTCACCCAGCGCGAGTCCGGTCGTCGTGCCCCGACTGTCCGCGGGCGCGGGATAGACGACGCGGTCGGCGGGGACGGCGACGCGCGCGTCGTCGCTCAGCCGGCGGCCCGACAGCCACCCGGCGTCGGGGTCGCTCGGCGCGACGAACGCCGCCGGATCGACGCGCTCGTCGGGCACGGCGCGTCGGTCCTCGGGCGTGACCGTCGCGGCGGCGTAGCGTTCGTAGGCCTCACCGAGCGCGGCCATCGAGGCGTCCTGCCAGTCGGGCGCGACGCCGGCGGCCTGGAGACGCGGCGTGCGATCGAGAAAGCCCGACGGATCGGCGAGTTCGGCCAGATAGTAGGGCAGCGGTTCGGTTTCGAGTTCGCCCGCGGAGGTGACGATCCCGACGCGGTCGTCGCGGCCGATTTCGGCGCGCTGAAGCGGGGCCATCGAGTCGTCGCTCGTCGGGGGAACGGTGCCCTCTCGGCAGTCACAGCCTGGAACGGGTAACAGTCGCCGTTCGGCGTGGGGTGATTCGAGGACGCGATCGATCGGATCGCCCGCCCCGGTCAGGAGGTCGTACGCCTGCCGGGCGGCACTCGCACCCGCGAGGTGCGCGATCGGTTCTGTGACGTCGTCGACGGTTGCCTCGTCGGTCGTCGCCGCGACGCGATCGCACAGACACGCATAACAGGGCGACCCGTCGAACGCCGTGATCGCGAATTCGACGACGCCGTGGCCCGCGATCCCACCGAGTTCGACCGCGAGCCAGGGGATCGCGTGCTCACGACAGCGTCGATCCACGTCGTGAAACGCCTCGGATCCGGACGCAGCGATCGCGATCACACAGTCGGCGTCCGCGACGCTGGCGGTCTGTTCGACGTCGAAATCGGTCTCGGCAAGTGCACTCCGGGCGGCCGATGCGGCCGGGCCAGTACTCAGAATGGCGACGTCCATATGCGGGCGACGACCGGGGGGACCAAAACAGCGGCGTCAGGAACCAGAGGAGAGGAGACTCTGGGCGACCGACGCGAGTTCGTTGCTCTCGGCCCGTTCGAGGCGGTCGTCACCGACCATCAGGCGCAGTCGCGGGCGACCGACGTCGATCGGGACCTTCTCGGTGTCGATCAAGCCCATGTCTTCGAGTTGGGTCTTCGTTCGCGAGAACGTCGCCTTGCTCGCGAGGCCGACGTCTTCGCCCCACTTCGAGATGTCGTAGAGCAACTCGCCGTTCTTGGCGGCGGCGAGCAGACTGATCGTCACCTCGTCGAGGCCGTCGCCGTCGCCTCGTGCGGTCTGGAGGCTGTCGAGGACGGCGTCGAAGTCCTCGGCGGTGTCCGCGCTGATGTCGGCGGACAACGATTCCCGGACGCGTGTGAGCGGCGGCGTCCGCAGCGAGTACTCCTCGGCGGCGTCCCACCGGTCGCTGTAGTACGACCAGGTGTGATCGACGAACGCGTCGGTCGCGGTCTGGATCCCGGCGAACTGGTCTCCGACCGCAGTGATCGAGACCACGCGGTCGTCGGTGACCACCAGCGAGTTCATCGGCGGTTCGTCCAGGATCTTGATGGTCAGTCGGTCGTCGACCGAGAGGTCAGCAGCGCGACTCGCGACGAGGAAGTCGTCCATGACGTCCTTGAGCGGCCGTTCCGCGACGAACAGACGGACGCTCGGGGGGTCGACCGTCCCGTCGAGAACACTCATGAGCTCTCTGATTGTTTCGCGTGAGGGGTTGACGACGAAGACGTCGTCGGTGGCGTCGATCGCCGCCGACAGTACCTCGTCGGTCGCGCCCTCCAGGAGGGTTTCAGTTGCCATGCGATAGACATAGTTACACGATGCTTGCATTTAATCCCATCGGCCATCTTAGATTTATTTCAGAGTTATGCAACGACAAGGGCTGACGGCCCCCATTGCCATCCCTCAAGTACCCGATTTCAGACCTATCGGAATACATTACCTCTATCGATGTTCGAAGCCCCTCTCTGTGGGTCGGCCTATCCCGATGAAGATGATATATAGGTCGACGAACGCGCCCGTCACCGTCCGCGCGTCGAGCCAGGTCGCTATTTTCCGCGACTGATACTGGATGCGAGATCCCCCCGGCCCGAATCAGCGAATTTCGGTGACTAACTCCTCAGACCAGTTGAATTCGCCGTTATAGATGACTGGCAGCGACGAATCTTCGAGTATCGGGAGTAATTCTCGGGCGCGCATGGTCCGCTCTGTATCCTGTCCGAACAGATACGGTTCGTCACCGAACGGTGGTTCGTGGAGTCGACCGACACTCCGTGCGGGGACGGTCTCGTACGAGACCTCGAAGGCCTCGCCCGCGTCTTCGAGCCAGATCACGGCGGGGTGAGCGGTCGTCGGGACGAGCGCGTCGGTGCCGTCACCGACGACGGCGTAGTCGGTACTCATCATGATGCGGCGTCGAGCGAGTTGCATCGCTCGGCCGATCGAGAAGCCGTGCATCAGGAGTTTCGCGAACGCCGTGCCGACCTTCGCGGCGTGTTCGTCGAGGACCGCGCGGAGCGTGGCCGCACCCGCGACGCTCCCGGCCTCGACGAGGCCCAGGCCCTCTTCGTAGGAGCCACACGCGTTGAGGAAAAAGGATCGCGTCCGCGAGCGCTCGATTTCGGTCGTCGAGAGGTAGCCGTCCGCACACTGCAGGCCCTCGGGTTCGCAGTGGCCGATGTAGTGCAGGAAGTCCGCCCCGGATTCGATGCGCTCGCGAAGTTCGGCTTTCGTCAGCGAACGTGCGATCGAGACGTCGATCGGCATGTCTTCGGCGCGCTCGCGGTAGATGTCAGCGACGGCGTCGTGTTCGCCGGCCATCTCGCCGTCGTTGAGTACGAGATCGATCTCGAAGGTGTCACTCGCTCGCGTGCGGTAGTCGGTCCGATTGAGATACGCCGATCGGGTCGTCTTGAACGCGTCGAGTGGCGTCCCCGGCGCGAGCCAGGCAGTGACGCGACCGCCACTCTCCGAGGGTTTGACGACCGTCGAGGGGTTCGCACAGTCGAGGTCACACGTCGATCGGGTGAACCCCTCCGAGAGGCTCTCGTCGAGCAACGCGGCCTCGTCGAGTTCGGTCGCGTCGGGCAGGCGGATCAGACTCAAGTCGTCGAGCAGATGGGAGAGCACGCTCGCGTTCCCCGGCGTCGGATCGACGAACGTCGAGAGGTGCCACTCGGGCAGTCGGTCGGACAGGTCCTCACCCGCGACCGCGAGATACCGTTCGAGACGGGCCGCCGAGTCGAGTTCGCGGACGTGATCGGCGTCGAGATCGATGGCGTCGAGGATCGGCGCGTTCGTCGCGTCGGTCGCGCCGGTATCGCGCACGAGACAGTCAAGATAGAAAAACTGGCGAAGCAGGTCACCAACCTCCTCTTGACAGTCGGGGACGGCGGCGAGGTCGTGATCGACACGCCCGTCACGCGTTCGGAGATGTGGGTGATCGACGGCGGCGACGCGCAGATCTGCGGCGAGATAGAAGGCCAGCGGTGCGAGCACGAAGACGCTCTCCAACTCGTTCGGAACGAGCAGTTCGATGCCGGTCTCGGGGGTCTCGGATTTGATGGCCGGTGGGATCGATTCGGTGTTGCCGACCTCGATGGCGGGGAGTGGGTCGCGGTGGGCCGGGTGTGAGCGAGCGGGGGATGTCGTCCGGTGGGCCGACCCGAGGTGAGTCACCGCGCGGGCGATGCCCCTGGGCGTGCCAGGCACTCGCATCCGGTCGTCGGCGTCCCCACCGGGCTGGACGATGATCGTGACGGCGGTCGGGTCGGGAAATTCGATCCGGGCGCGCTCGTCGTCGATGTCGACGGTCGCCGGGCCGCGGAAGGTCAGAACGGTCCGCAGTTCGTCGGGCAGGTCCGGGCCCTCTGGTTCGGCCGCAACGGTCGCGGCCCCCGGTCCGATCGTCGCGCGCTCTGTGACCGGTTCGAGTCCGTCCGAATCCGCCGAGGAGACCGTGACACTCCCGGCGGGGAGTTCCAGCCCCGTCGTCGTCACCGGAATCGTCTCGCGACCGGACGGTGTGTCGAGGTCGTGTGCGCCCCCCTGTGCACTTGCCGTCGTATACAGAGCGGAGAGCGAATTCTCGTCGGTCTCGATCCCGAAGGTGAGATCGTAGTCCGACGAGTCCGTCCCCGCATCTGTCACCCCCCAGGTGACCATGCTGGAATAGTATTTGGTACGTTCGCGTATATACTCTGTGGTACTCGTAACCACGAAATTCACACGAAGGCGATAAGCTGAGAACGGCCGATATCTGGGACTTGAGGCTATATTTAGCATATTCAATCAGTAAATGATTTTCCCGATGCGTTATTCCTACCGATCTATAGTACGTAATATTATATTACGGCCGCCGGCTGCCAGAAGACGTGCGCTTATTGTGGGTGGGGGTCGGACCGATTCATATGAACGGACAGGACCTGTCCACGGTCGACCCGGAGATCGCAGACGCCGTCGCGGCCGAGCGCGACCGCCAGAACGACACCCTCGCGATGATCGCGAGCGAGAACCACGCCAGCGAGGCCGTCATGGAGGCCCAGGGCACGACGCTCACCAACAAGTACGCCGAGGGCTACCCGGGGTCGCGCTATTATGCCGGCTGTGAGAACGCCGACACCGTCGAAGAGCTCGCGATCGAGCGCGCGAAAGAACTCTGGGGCGCCGATCACGTGAACGTCCAGCCCCACTCGGGCAGTCAGGCCAATCTCGGCGTCTACCTCGCCGTCCTCGATCCGGGCGACAAGATCCTCTCCCTGGATCTGACCCACGGTGGCCACCTCAGCCACGGCCACCCCGCGAACTTCGCGGGCCAGGTCTACGAGGTCGAACAGTACGAGGTCGACGAGGAGACTGGCTACGTCGACTACGAGGCGCTCGCCGCTCACGCCGAGCAGTTCGACCCCGACATGATCGTCTCGGGGTACTCCGCGTACCCCCGCGAGGTGGACTTCGGGCGGATCCAGGCGGTCGCGGACGACGTCGACGCGCTCCATACGGCCGACATCGCTCACATCACGGGCCTGGTCGCCGCGGGCGTCCACGAGTCGCCGGTCGGTGTCGCGGACTTCGTCACGGGGTCGACCCACAAGACGATCCGCGCGGGTCGGGGCGGAATCATCATGTGCGACGAGGAGTACGCCGACGCGGTCGACAGCGCCGTCTTCCCCGGCGCGCAGGGCGGCCCACTGATGCACAACGTCGCGGGCAAGGCCGTCGGCTTCCACGAGGCACTCCAACCCGAGTTCACCGAGTACGCCGAACAGGTCGTCGCGAACGCGAAGGCGATCGCCGACCAGTTCCAGGAGCGCGGCCTGGAGGTCGTCTCCGGGGGCACCGACACCCACCTCGTGCTCGTCGACCTGCGGCCCTCCAACCCCGACACGACGGGCAAGACCGTCGAGAGCGCGCTCGAATCGGTGGGGATCGTCCTCAACGCCAACACCGTCCCCGGCGAGACGCGCTCTTCGTTCAACCCGAGCGGCATCCGCGCGGGGACGCCGGCGCTGACCACCCGTGGCTTCGGGGAGTCGGAGTGCCGTGAGGTCGCCGACCTCATCGCCGACGTGGTCGACGCGCCCGAAGACGACGCCACCCTGGAGCAGGTCTCGGAGCGGGTCGACGAGTTGACCGACGCGTTCCCGGTGTACGAATAGCGGCTCTCGGACCACCGTCCAGGCCGATCACCCGACGGCGCGTGTCGGCCCGCATCCCCGACCGAAAGGCGATTTGTCCCGGCGACGCTACCCGACGTGTGTCCGAGGAGCCCTCTGTCGACCTCGATCCCGACGCCATCACCGAGATCGCGACCGCGCTCGGCCGGGCCGTCCTGACTGCCGACGCGGTCGCCGACCACCTCGGCGTCTCGCAGGCCGTCGCGAGCGACGCGCTCGACCGTGCCGTCGAGCGCGCGTTCCTCGACGCGACTCGCGTCGAGGACACGCGCGTCTACGTCCCCGCCGACCTGCTGGGTCGCGTAAAGCAAGAGCGGATCGTCACCTTCCCCGACCGTCGGGAGATCGTCGTCGATCAGCCCGACCAGTTCACACGTGCGCAATTGTCCCAGTTCGCCCGTCTCGCCGACGTGAACGGGTCGGGTGGCTATCGCTACGAGATCACGTCCGCGGACGTCTGGGCCGCGCCGGTCGACGACGCCGACGCGCTGGTCGCGAGCGTCCGGCGCGTCCTCGGTGGCCTCGACGAGACGCTCGAATCCTGGCTCAGATCGCAGTACGAGCGCGCACATCGGTTCCGACTCCGCACCCACGACGACGGCTACGTCGTCCTCGAAAGCGACGCGGCCGATCTGATGGGCAACGTCGCCCGCCAACAGCTCGACGACCACCTCCGGGCGGAGCTGTCCGACACCGAGTCCTGGGTCGCAGAAGAACGCGTCGCAGACCTCAAACGGACGCTGTACGAGGCGGGCTATCCCGTCCAGGACGACCGCGACCTGGAGGCGGGCGATCCCGTCGCGGTCGATCTGAACGTCGACCTGCGGGACTACCAGCAGACGTGGGTCGACGCGTTTCTCGACCAGGGCGCGGGCGTGCTCGTCGGCCCGCCCGGCAGCGGCAAGACCGTCGCCGCCATCGCGATCCTCGCAGCGATCGGTGGCGAGTCGCTGATCCTCGCGCCCGGGCGCGAACTGCTCGAACAGTGGCGCGAGGAACTGCTCGCCCGGACGGACCTCGACGACTCACAGATCGGCCTGTACCACGGCGACGCCAAACAGCGCCGCCCGATCACGATCGCGACCTACCGCACGGCCGCGATGGACCGGCATCGACACCTGTTCGACGACCGCGAGTGGGGGCTGATCGTCTACGACGAGTGCCACCACGTCCCTGCCGACGCGCTCCGGCGTTCGACGACCTTACAGACCCGTCACCGTCTCGGCCTGACCGCGACGCCCGTCCGGGAGTCCGACGACGAGCGCGAGATCTTCTCACTGATCGGCCCGCCGATCGGCACCGACTGGGAGGCGCTGTTCGATCGAGGCTTCGTCGCGCGCCCGACCGTCGAGATCCGCTACGTCGAGTGGGATCGCGACGATCGCGACGCCTACGTCGCCAGCGAGGGCCAGGAACGCCGTCAGTTGGCCGCGAGCAACAGTGCGAAGATCGACGAGATCGAGCATATTCTCGCCGCGAACCCCGCGGCTACGGCGCTGATCTTCGCGGACTATCTCGATCAGGGCGCGGCCATCGCAGAGCGACTCGACGTGCCCTTCTGTAGCGGCGAGACGCCCCACCATCGGCGGCAGGCCTTGCTCGAAGACGTCCGGGAGGGCCGCCGCGACCGACTCGTGCTCTCCCGGGTGGGCGACGAGGGGATCGACCTGCCGGCAGCGGATCTCGCGATCGTCGCGTCCGGCCTCGGTGGGTCACGCCGGCAGGGCGCCCAGCGCGCGGGTCGGACGATGCGGCCCACGGGTGGCGCACGCATGGTCGTCCTCGCGACGCGGGGCACGCGCGAGGAAGAGTTCGCGCGGAATCGCACGCGGCACCTCGCGGGCAAGGGCGTACCCGTCACCGAACGCGACGCGGTGACGACCGTCGAGGAGTGAGGGCCGGGCGGAGAACGGTCGTTGCAGTTTGCGTCCGCCACCCCAATCGTTATTACCCAATACACGAATTATGAATTGTATGTCGACAGCCGCCGGCGATCCCGAACGCGCCGTCAACGGCCTCCTCTCGGTCGCCCAACTCCTCGAAGACTCTCGATTGGCTCGTCTGTATTCGTTCGTGCTTCGCGAGGGCGAGTCGACCATCGACGAGATTGCTGACGCCCTGGAGATGCCCCGAACGACTGCGTACTCGGACACGGGGACGCTGGTCGATCTGGGGGTCCTCTCTCGCGACGAGACACAGAAGACCCACACCTATACCGCGATCCCGATCACGCTCACGGCGACCCTCGATGGCGACGAGTACACAGTGACGCCGACGTTCATCGAGGCGGTCGGTCGTTCGTCACGCGACCAGGACCTCGACCTCCTGCTCGAAAGGCACGGACTCGGGAAACTCGCGACGGCGTTGACCTACGCCGTTCCGTACGCCGACGGGTCGCTCTCCGAACGCGTCGCGGCACGCGAACTCGATCTTCAGAACGCGTTCGCCATCGCCGTCTTGCACGCGCTCAGAGAGGTCGTCGAGGACATGCGGACGGTCGATCCGTTCATCGGGGACATCCCGAGTGCGCGCGACCAGCGGCGTGACGATTGAGTGGTATCGATGAGTGAGCCGTTCGATCCGATGGGCGAGGCTGTCGTGTGGATCGCAGATACGGGACTGTTCGTCGCCTGTGGTCGCCAGCAGAACGCCAAATACACTGCACTCGAACAGTTCGCGCGGCGGAACGATCTCACGTTCGTCCTCCCACAGCGCGTGTATGCTGAACTCACCGATGCACCGGTCCGGAGTACACCCGGCGAGACTCCGATCGACGACGCGATCGCAGCGGGGTGGGTGACGGTCGCTGAGGAACCAACGTATACCGATGGAACGGTCGCCCGTGTGATGGACGACGCGCGACGCTCCATCGCCCAATCCTCGAATCGACGGGACGACCAGATCGAAAAAGCAGACACGGCACTCGCGGCCGTCGCGGCCGAACGCCTGTCCGACGAGGCCGAGTTCGCGTCTGTCGTGACGACCGATGTCGACGCCGGCGAGGCGACCGTCACGGCACTCGCGGCGAACGGATTCCAGGATCGGGTTCGGTTCAAAGACGGATTCGAGTTGATCGAAGAGATCACCTGATTCGATCGCTCCGGGGGGTATGTGCGCGTCGATCAGACTGTCAGAACAGTAGACTCGCAGATGGCGCGCGAATGGTCGTGCTCGCGACCCGGGGCAGGCGTGAAGAGGAGGTCGCGCGCAATCGGACCCGTCAACTCGCGAGGGGGGGGTGCCCGTCACAGAGCGCGACGCGGTGACGACCGTCGAGGAGTGAGGGCCGCACCCGGACGGTCGGCCACGTTCTCCCCTCCCCTCGACCGCTGGACCTTTGGTGTGGTGGTCTGAACGACCGACACGATGACCGACGCGCTCGACCGGGCCCGCGAGAACGTGGTCGAAGTCGTCCCGTTTCTCGTCACAGCCGTCTGGCTGGTGGCGCTCTTGACGGGACAGGAGTGGTGGCTCCCCGCGATGCTCGTCGGATACATCGTCGTCGTTCCCACGACTGCGATACTGTTCGGGGACGAAGAGGAGGTCGACGAACAGGTCGACGGAGAGGTGTCCAGCCCCCAGGCGTCTTCGGAGGCGGACGACCCACTCGACACGGCGAAACGACGATACGCCAGCGGCGAGATCGGTGAACGAGAGTTCGAACGGATCGTCGAGCAGTTGCTCGACACCGAGGAGTACGACCGGGCGGATCGCGTCGGGGCCGAAGAGATCGACCGGCAACTCGAATACGAGCGCACGTAACCTGGCCTATTGATCGCCAAAGACCAGCCGATGAATCCGGTCGTCGTCAGTCAACTCGGGGTGGAACGCAGTCCCGACGATCGGACCGTCCCGCACGGCGACCGGGCGGCCGTCGTGGCGGGCGACGACCTCCGCAGAACCGACCGATTCGATCACGGGCGCGCGGATGAACACGGCGTGAAACGAATCAGAGAGGCCGTCGACGTCGAGCGGGGCCTCGAAACTGTCGCGCTGTCGGCCGAAGGCGTTCCGCACGACCGTCGCGTCGATCAGGCCCAGATCGTCCACCCGGTCGTCCGCGCAGTGTGCGAGCACGATCAGCCCCGCACAGGTCGCGAGCACCGGTCGACCGGCCGCGACGTGGGCGCGGATCTCGTCGTCGATACCCTCGCGGGCGAGCAATCGTGAGATCGTCGTCGACTCGCCGCCAGGGATCGCCAGCCAGTCACACTCCGGGACGATCCCGCCGGTGCGAATCTCGTGTACCTCGACCGCGCGGCCCTGACTCGCGGCGACGGCCTCGATCGCGGCGGCGTGCTCGCTCACATCGCCCTGAACGGCGATCACGCCCGCTGTCAGCGACATACGCGGCGTACCCGATCGCCGGCGAAAACGCTGTCGTTCGTCCCGACGCTTCACTGCGGGGGCCTGGGTGAGTCGCTACTCGTCGAGCCGACGGGTGTCGTACGAGCCCAGGTGGCGCACCCATCCATCGCTCGCGAGCGCCTCGATTTCGGCCAGCGCGTCCCGCGTGCGGTCCTCGTTCAGTCCGGCCTCGACGTCGACGTGGAAGACGTAATCCCCGAGTTCGCGCCCGCTCGGTCGGGATTCGAGCCGCGTCAGGTTGATGTCACGATCCGCAAACGGTTCGAGCAGTTCGAGGAGGAGTCCCGGATGGTCGACGCCCGGATCGACGACGAACGTGCTCTTCGATCCCGCGTCACGGCGATCGTCGGACGGCCCGATGACGAAAAACCGCGTGACGTTCGAGTCGCGATCCTGGATGTCGGTGTCGAGGACCTGCAACGCGTCGGTCGCGTTGTCGGGGTGGGCGATCGCAGCGATCGAGGCGTCCTCGCGGGCGCGCTCGACGCTCCGGGCGGTGCTCGCGACGGGGTCGCGGTCCACGTCGGGATAGTGGCGATCGAGATACTCCCGGGACTGCCCGAGCGCCTGGGAGTGGCTCTCGACGCTCTCGAAGGCCTCGCTTTGGGCGATGAGTGCATGGCGAATCGGGACGATGACCTCTTCGAGGACGGCGACCTGACCCGCGGCGAGCGCGTCCAGCGACTCGGTGACCGAGCCCTCGATGCTGTTCTCGATCGGGACGACGCCACGTGTGTGCCGGCCGCTCGCGACGGCGTCGACGATCGCCGTCATCGACTCAGCGAAAGAGACGGAGTCCGCGACCGCCGACGCGGCCCGGTGAGAGTACGTGCCCTCGGGGCCGAGCGTGAGTGCGTCCATACCGCTGTGTCCGGGTGAACGCGCCAAAAGCGCCCCGGTCGCGCTCAGGCGGCACTCGACTCGACGGCCGATCCGGCGGCCTCATCGTAGGCCCGCCGATAGGCCTGGAGTTTGCGATAGAGAAGGGCGACGAAGATCCCGTCGTACACCAGGACGAACCCCGCGTACGCGAGGAGTGGTGGCGTTCCGCTGACGAGGCTGTACAGCGTCGGGACGATCGAGACGAGGACGTTGTAGCCCGCGTGGATCAGCGCGGCGATGAGGAGGCCCTTGAGGACGATCGGGCCCGCACGATCGGGGTTGAACTTCGCCAATCCGAGGTAGTAGCCCGCGAACGCCGCGTAGATGACGTGGCCCGGACCGGCGAGCGCGCGGACGAACGCGATCGACCCGCCCGATCCGATCAGCGCGAGTGGTGAGTCGACGCCGGTCTCGCCGGCGATGTAGATGGCGTTCTCGATGGTCGCGAATCCCAGGCCGGCGGCGGCACCGTACACTGCGCCGTCGACGACGGCGTCGAACCGATCGGACCGATAGGCGAACACGCGGATGGCGAGGAGTTTCACGCCCTCCTCGACGGGTCCGACCACGAGCACGAACATGAGTCCCATGGCGATCGGCGCGAGCAGGTCCGGCAACGGGGCGACGAAGAGGCCCTCGACCACCGAGTTGACGACACCCGCAAAGCCCGCGAACAGGCCTCCGAGCACGACGGTCGCGACCAGCAGGCCGAGCGGTTCGGGCGTGGTCACGTCGAGATGGTGGACGTACCACGCGAGCGCGAGCGTGGGCACCACCGAGAGCGCGACGAACACGCCGACGACTGGCTGGGCGAGTGTCCCGCCGAGGCCGGCGAGAAACACCTGGCCCAGCAAGATCGCGAGCGCGAGCGCGACGACCACCGCTCGGCCGGCCGCGAGCCCGCCACGATAGAGCGCGACGATGACGCGATCGACGATCGACCGGGGCTCCCAGGTCGCGATGCCCTGCAGGTCTCGCCGCCCGTCGGCCATCCGCTGGATCGGATCGCGCTCGGACACGCGCGACCGTCTGAGGGCCAGACACCTCAACGTACTGGTCGACGTATCGGATCATTTAAGCGCCGGCTGGAACTGCTCTCGATATGGTCGAGGTGCTGGAGGACAAGCGCACTGCGACGACGTTGCGCGTCCTGGTCGAAATCGCGGAGCGCCAGCCAGCGGTCTCACAGAGTGAGATCGCAGACGCCGTCGGCGTCACCAACCAGGCCATCAGCGAGTACATCCAGGACCTCATCGAGGACGGCTACGTCACGAGCGAGGCCCGGTCGCGCTACCGGATCACCAACGAGGGTGTCGATTGGCTCTACCGGACGGTCCGGGAGATGCAGGTGTTCAGCGAGCACGTCACCGACGACCTGCTCGGCGGACCCCCCGAGGACGCGGCGATCGCCGCCGCCGACCTCGCGGCGGGCGAGACGGTCACGCTCCGGATGGTCGACGGGTTGCCATACGCCGATCCCGACGCCGAGGGCGCGGCGACCGGCGAGACGACCAGGGCGGCGGCCGCGGGCGAGGCCGTCGGCGTCACGGGCTTCGAGGGCGTGATCGAACTCGATCCCGGACACGTCACCGTCCGGCAGGTCCCGCCCGTGCGTGTCGACGAATCGGTCGATACCGACGCGCTCGCGACGGCGGCCACCGACGCGGATCTCGTCGTCGCGGCAGGCGTCGAGGCCGTCGTCGCACTCCGATCTGCCGAGATCGAACCGGCGGTGTACGTCGCCGGCGGTGCGGTCGCCGCCGCGGCCGCCGAACGCGGCCTGGACGTCCTCGTCGTCGCGACCCGTGACGCCGTGGGGCGCGTGACTGATCCGCTGCGCGACCGGGCGGTCAGCTACGACGTTGCGTAGTGCCGGAAACGCCGTTGTTTTATTGGGGGGCGCGTTATTCTGGCTCCATGACCCCCGAATCGTCCGACCGGTCGTCGGGCGACCTCGCACGCTCCGGGACGGCGCTGAAACACGATCGAGAGTGGGATTACGAACTCGATCGGATCGTCAACGCCGCCCGAGAACGCGAGGCCGACGCCGTCGGCTTGCAGTTTCCCGAAGGATTGAAACGCCGTGCGCCGGACGTCGCCAGCGCGCTCCGCGATCGGCTCTCGGAGACACGCATCGTCCTCTCCGGCGAGCCCTGTTATGGGGCCTGTGACCTGGATCTGCACCTGATGCGCAACGCGGACATCCTGGTGCACTTCGGGCATAGCCCGATGAAAGAGCAGAAAAACGTGCTCTACGTTCCGCTGTACTCGAATGTCGACCCCTCGCCCATCGTCGATCGCGCGATCGAGGAACTGCTCGATCCGCCGCGTGAGGACCCCGACTGTGGCCTGGTGACGACCGCTCAGCACCTCAATCACCTGGAGGAGATCCGCGAGCAACTCGAAGCGGCCGGCTACGAGGTCCACACCCGCAAGGGCGACGATCGACTCACCCACGAGGGTCAGGTGCTCGGCTGTAACTACGAGAGCGCGAACATGGACGTCGAGCAGATCCTTTATGTCGGTGGCGGGAAGTTCCACCCGCTCGGCCTCGCCCTCGATCACCCCGAGAAGCGCGTCGTCATCGCTGATCCCGTGAACAACGCGCTCAACGTCGCTGACACCGAACGCTTCATCAAACAGCGCTACGGTGCGATCCACCGCGCGATGGACGCCGAGACCTGGGGCGTGATCGTCTCGACGAAAGTCGGCCAGCGCCGTCCGGAGATCGCGACCGACATCGTCGAATCGAATCCGATGGCCGTCGAGATCACGATGGACGAGATCGATCCCGGCCGTCTGCGAAACTTCGGGCTCGACGCGTACGTCAACACCGCTTGCCC
This sequence comes from Halococcoides cellulosivorans, assembly GCF_003058365.1. NCBI lineage: Archaea > Methanobacteriati > Methanobacteriota > Halobacteria > Halobacteriales > Haloarculaceae > Halococcoides > Halococcoides cellulosivorans. The sequence continues at coordinate 1,596,558 of NZ_CP028858.1, forward strand.
GCGGGTCGCGACCGACGACGGCGCGGAGTTCAACGTGCCCGTGCTCACCCCGCCGGAGTACGAGATCGCCGTCGGCAATCGCGATCTCGAAGACCTCGAATTCGATTCGTTCCACGGCACCTGGTAGCGTCCACGGCACCGGCGACCGTTCAGCGCCCCCGAGAGCGACCGAGTCCTTTTCGAGGCCGGCCGGCTCACTCCGCGTATGAGCGACCGGCGGCGTCTCGCCCGACGATTGAGCGCGTGTGAGCCGTTCGACGAGCCACGCGTCGATCTCGAACAGTACCCGACGCCGGCGGAGATCGCGGCAGAACTCGTCCACACCGCGGCGCTCCAGGGCGATCTCGCCGGTCGGACGGTGGTCGACCTGGGGACCGGGACGGGCGTGCTCGCCCTCGGCGCGGCGACGCGCGGGCCCGATCGCGTGATCGGCGTCGATCGCGATCGGGCGGCCCTCTCGATCGCCCGCGAGAACGCGACCCGCGTCGATCCCGAATCACCGGTCCACTGGGTCCAGGGTGACGCGCGCCGCCCGGGACTGCGCGGGCCGGCGACGGTGCTCTCGAACCCACCGTTCGGTGCGCAAGCGGGCGCCGAACACGCCGATCGGGAGTTTCTGGCGACTGCAGCGTCCATCGCGACCGTCTCGTATTCGATCCACAACGCGGGCAGCGAGTCGTTCGTCCACTCCTTTGTCGACGATCACGGCGGTCGGGTGACGCACGCCTGGGAGACGGCGTTCCCGATCGATCGGCAGTTCGCATTTCACGAGGCCGATCGCCACGAGATCGACGTGGAGATCTATCGTATCGCGTGGACTGACTGATCGACGCCCAGCGTCACGACGTGGTCGTCGGTGTCGAGCGTGGCCCCGATTCGGCTGGCGATGCGCACCCGCGTTTCCGCGTGACTGGCGTACAGGGCGCCGTCGGTGTGGTGGATCGTGAGTCCGCCCACGGTCGTCCGTTCGCCGGGCCAGGGCACGCGGCCCCGCGAACTGCCGTTCGGGCCGTCGACGACGAGCGCGAACCGACCGCCGGTGGGTTCGATCGTGACCTCGCGGGCGGCGACGCTCAGATTCGCCGTCGTCGCGGTGGATTCGTAGACCCGGTGGCGTTCTCCACCGTCGGGGTGCAGGTCGACGGCGTACACAGTTCCGTTGTCCGGGACGGCCCACCCGCGACGGCGGACGTCGATCGTCCGTCGCCAGTCCGGGCCGCCGATCACGACGTTCGCATTGTTCGACCGCTCCAGCCGACCGGTCGGGACGGCGACCGTCCAGATCGACCGCTCCTGGCTGGTGACGATCACCCCGCTGGCCTCGAAGTTCCAGGAGAGCGACTCGTTGGGGACGACCCCGTCGAACACCGAGACCTGCCGTGTTTCGCGGTCCTCGTCGTAGCCGACCCGGTAGTCCGCGATCTCGACGGCTCGATCGGGGCCGGGATCGTCGACGGTCTGGAGGTTGACCGTGACGGCGACGGCGCCGGTGACCGCGAGCACGCCCACGAGCACGGTGATCGCCGTCCCACGCGTCGGAATCCCCCAGTCGAGACGATCGAGTGGCGTGCCGTCGAGTGCGCGCCCGATCGGGTCGTCGAAGATCGCACCCCGTCCGGTCGCCGCGGCGGTGACGACCGTCGCGAGCGCGAGGATCCCGACCGCACCGGCGGCCCGAAACAGGTAGTAGCCGCCATCGCCGGCCCAGAAGACCGCCCAGAGGCTCTGCTCCAGGGCGAACCCGAGCGTTCCCGCCCAGATCCACGCCGCCGAGAGCGTCCAGTCCCGCCGCCAGGCGAGTACCAGCCCCGCCAGGACGCCGAGCCCGAACCCGAACAGGTGGCCCTGGACGGCGACGCCGGCCCACCACGGTGTCGAGGAGGTCACAGCGGGCGTGGCGAAGGCGATCGGTTCGACGAGCGCGGTGTACGCCAGTCTGACGCCGGTACCGAGAACGATCGCGACGAGCGTCGCGAGTGGATGGCGGAGCACGGCGACGCCGGCGAACGCGAACACGACGCCCGAGAACCCGATCACGGGCCCCCAGGCGAACGCCGCAGTCAACACGGCCCCGATCAGGGCCACGACCGGTACGGCCGCGATCCGGACGGTCGGCCGGTCGCGCCAGCGACCGAACGCCGATCGACCCCGCCCTGGTGGGAAGTGGCCCCACGCGAACTCGGCGATCGGGGCGAACGTGAGCGTCGCGATCAGGTTCCCGAGAAGGTGTCCCGAGGAGGCGTGTGAGAGGCCGCTCGCGAGGATCCCGAGCGGGTACTGATACGACCAGGCGCGATAGGGGATGACCAGCGGGTCGCCCCAGTGATCCAGGCCACCCTGAGCGGTCAGGTAGACCGTCCCGACGAGGGCGACCGTCAGGACGGTGCCCCACGGCACGCCGACGAGGAACCGACCGCGAAGTCGACTCCCGACCGCCTCGGGCAGGTCGACCAGTCGCCAGGCGATTGTAGCGACGACAGTCGCTGACACGACGAACCCGATCTGGTGGACCGGGAGCGAGACCGACTCGAACACGGTCGGCCCTCCGGGTGGGTGGGGCTTATCGGTGTCGACGGCCCGTCAGTTTTTCGAGGGCGCGTCGCAAAGACCCACTCGATGGGGATTCGGCCACCGCAAAGCGACGGGGTCGGTGATCCCGACACCGTCGAGTTCGGCATCGTCGCGTTCGACGGCCTGCTCTCAGAGGCAGACCTGACGTTTCCGACCGATCGCGACCAGGTGCGGGCCACACTCGCCGGTCGGTCGATCGCCGTCGATCCCGCCGGTCGCGAAGTTCCCGTCGACGACGTGCTCGCGGACCTGGACGACCGAACCTACGAATCCGAGGGCGATCTCAAAAACGCGCTCCACCCGATCTTCGAACAGCGTCGAGAGGAGGGCGTCGACCTCCTCGCGCGAGTGCGGTCCTGGCTGGGGCTCTGATCATGGATTGGGCTCTGAGTTGCGGTCGCCGTAGAGCGACAGCGGACAGCGGCGCCGCGTGCGCTACAGGTCGTCCTCGCGGAGTTCGATGTCGGCCACGATCGCGTCCGGCGGTTTGCCCTTCCGTGCGCCGTCGAGCATGAGAAAGGCCTCCTCGGGGGTGAGGAAGTGTTCGGTGACGACACGGCCGATCGGCGTCACCTCCAACCCGTCGATAAAGTCGTAGTCGAGCAGTTTGCCGATCGCGTGTTTGGTCGGAATTTCCCCGAGCAGCGCCTCGTTCAACTGCTTGGCGTCGGCCCCGGCGACCGCGAGGTTCGCGAGCGTCTCTTCGATCGCGGCCGGCCCGTCGTAGGGCGTCGTCACGGCGTCCATCTCGCCGGAGAGGATCTGGAAGGCGACTTCGTCTTCGGTGCGCTCCTGGCCGCCGTGGACGACGCCGTCGGGTTCGACGAGGAGGTACACCCGCCCGCGGTCGTGGTAATCCGGCCGGCCCGCCCGGCCGAGCATCTGGTGGAACTCCTGGACGGAGAGCCACTCGATGCCCATCGCCAGCGAGTCGAAGATCACCTGCGAGGCGGGGAAATCGACCCCGGCGGCGAGCGCGGCGGTCGTGACGACGGCGGCCAGTTCCTGCTCTGCGAACTGGTTCTCGACGCGCTCGCGACGACGGTTGTCCAGGCCGGCGTGATACGGCGCCGACGCGTATTGGAGGCGGCGTGAGATTTCGTGACACCGCCGCCTGGAGTTGGTGAACACGATCGTCTGGCCGCGATAGCCCAGCGAGGATTTGCTGTCGAACGCGCGTTCGACCAGTTTGTTCGTCACGTCGACTTTCTCGTAGGCGTCCGCGAACGTGACGTGGCGTTCGATCGGGACGGGCCGTTCCTCGAACTCGATCGCCGTCGCGTCGAGGTGCTCGGCCAACTCTCCGGGATTGCCGACCGTCGCGGAGAGGTAGATCCACTGCGCGTCGCTCGTGACGTACTTCAGTCGGGCGATCAGTCCGTCCAGGCGGTGGCCTCGCTCCAGTTCGCCCAGCGTGTGGACCTCGTCGATGACGACCGTCCCGATCGACCCCAGATCGCGGCCCGTCCGGAGTGCGTGATCGATGCCTTCGTAGGTCCCGACGATGACGTCGGCGCCGGGATCGAATCGGCCGTCGGCGGCGTCGGCAATCCGACTCGACCCGACCCGGAGGCTCACGTTGAGGTCGGGATAGTCCTCCTGGAAGTCCCGGTAGGTCTGATTCGCGAGTGCGACCAGCGGGACGAGAAAGAGCATCGTGCCCTCGCCGCGGAGGACGCGATCGATGCCGGCGATCTCGCCCACGAGGGTCTTTCCGGTCGCGGTCGCGCTGACGATCAACTGGTCCGCGCCGTCGAGGAGGCCATGCTCGACGGCGAGGCTCTGGACCGGCAGCAGCGTCTCGAAGCGATCTTGCAGCGCGTCGCTCAACTCGGGATGGAGATCGAGATCAGCGACGCGGACGGGATCGACCTGGTCGATCGTCGCCGCGATCTCGTCGACTTTCGTGAGATCGGGATCGAGCGTCCCCGAGAGCAGGCCCTTGATCCGATCGAGGTCCTGGACCTCCAGGAGGAGGTCTTCGAGGCGGTTCTTGGCTCGACTCGTGATCGATCCCGAGTACGCGACCTCGCGGTCGAGTTCCTCGCGTGCACACTGGGGACAGATCTGCTCGCCGTCGGCTTCGATCGCGGTGTCGTCGGTGATCGGAGAATACTGACCGGCGTCGGCGCAGTATCGACAGGTCCGGACGACCGTCGCGTCGAGTTGGTAGCCGTCGAACAGCGCGGCGAGTTCGCGCCGCCCGCGGGCGGAGGTCTGCTCGGAGATGCGGATCCGGTCGGCCCGACGCGCCAGGTCGACGAACTGGTCCGGCGAGCGGAGATCCTCGTCGCTGCCTCGCCGGACGCGCATTCGCGCGGGGCGAGGGCCCGCGTCGGTCGACTTGACTTCGAGTTTCCCGCCGAAGAGGCGCTCGCCGTCGCGAAGGGCTGCGATACGATAGTCCCGGCCCTCTTCGTGACAGAACAGCGTGTCCACGTCGAGGACCTGTTTCGACACGTCGCGGCGTACGTCGGCGGCCCTTTTGAGTGGCTCGGACCCGGCGGACGCGACCGGTCAGACCATCTCGAACAGCGCGAGGACGTCTTGCAGGTCAAGGATTTCGTCGTCGTCGAAGTCGAACTTCTGGGCGTTGTACTGCATCGACGGAGATTCGACGCCCCGGAACAGTTCGTTCACGTCGGGAAAATCCATCTTTCCGTTGCCGTTGACGTCCTCGTACAGTCCGTCGCCGTCGGGGTCTGTCGGGCCGAATTCACTCGGGAACGGCACGCGGTCGTCTTCGTGCTCCGCGAGCGTGTCCTTGACGAACTGGCCCATGTTCGGGGCTTCCCAGAGTGTCCAGGAACAGGGTAACTCCTCGCAGTTGACCGGATACTCCTCTCTGGGCGTGTCGTACCAGCTCCCGTCGGTGAGTTCGAAGTCCCCCTCGTTGATCGTGAAATCTCTCCGGAACATCGTGGGAAGCCAGCGAACGTCGGCCCCCCACGCGACCCATGAGATGCGGTCGTCGGACTCCATCGCCTCGACGAACGGTCGGCCGTAGCTCTCGACGGTGCCTTCGAGCCAGTAGCTGAGATCGACATCGAACATGCCGAGTTCGTCTTCGGTGTACTCCTCGTTTTGCCAGCCGAACTCGGTGACGGCAACCGGATGGACGTCCATCGCTTCTTGCAGGCCCTGGGTCTCGTGGTCCTCCCAACAGCCTTTGCCGATGCACTTCTCGTTGAGCCAGTTTTGCTCCTTGCTGACTCCGTGGCCCGGGTGGTTGTGATAGGTGATCGAGACGTTGTCGTCGGGGAACGCCTGCCAGTGGACGCCCTGCGCGCCCTGACACCACCCGGGTGTCCCCATCATGATGTGCGTGTCGGGGGCGTGCTCGCGAATCGTGTCGATCAGCGGCGTGACGAAGTCGTCGACGAACGTCTTCCAGAGCGGGACCACCTTGTACGCGCCGTACTCCTCGACCGGGCCCAAGATGCCGGGCGCAGCCGGTTCGTTGTACGGTTCGAAGATGACGTGGTCCATCTCTCCGTACCGATCTGCGACGACGTGCCAGAACATGAGCGCCTCGTCGCGAAGCGCCTCGTTGACCTGCCACTGGGTGTACGGCGTGTCGCCGCTCTCGACCATCCGTTCGCTGACGTACCCATCGTCCATGTTGTTCCGGAACCTCTGGTCGACGGCGAGCCAGGACGCCGGATGGTCTGTGCCGTAGAACGCGTTGTACGCCCAGTAGTTGGTGTACTCACTGTCGTACGCGAGGTGATTCTCGGCCTCGGCGTCGCCCTCAGGTCCCATCCCGGTCGGGCCACTCCCCCGACCGTCGCCTGGCGGCTGTTCGTGCCAGTGGCGATGGAAATCCACGATGCAGTAGACGCCCCGCTCTCGACAGTGTTCGACGGCGGGGTCCAGGTATTCGTCGAGATACGTGTCGAGTTGCTCCTCGGTGAACGCCGGCGGTTGCGGTGGCCGCTGGAGCCGCCGGTCCTCGTACATGAACTCGTTGGACTCGTCCTCGACGACCTCCGGGGCGAACTCGCCCCAGGTCGGGCCCGTGTTCCCGTTGGGGTGCTCACCGATGTCGATCGGTTGGACCGGAATCCGAATGACTCTGGGGTGCCACCCGTTCCCGTTGCTGGTGACGAGCGAGACCATCTGCTCGAAGGTCTTTCCCCGCAGGTGTTCGGTGATCGCGACGCGCTTCGGATCCGGGACGGTCAGACCACGGATCTTGAACACCTCGCCGGTGTCCCGGCGCACGATCCGATTGTCCGCGTCGACGTCGAGTGGGGCGAACGATTCGATCCCTGGCTCTGCAAAGGAGAGTGCCGACGCAGGCCCCGTGAGCCCCCCGCCGACCGCCAGCGCTCCCGTCACGGCCCCGCTCTGTAGAAATCGCCGCCGTGAGACCCCTGCTGTTTTTGCTCGGTGCCGGTCGCCGTCGTCTGTGTGTCCCGTCGTCATGATGATCCCCTGGAGCGGAGCCCCCGACCACCACCGGTCGTGGACGTTATCTCAATATTCAAACTGAAAACAAATAATATTTTGGGATCGCTTCGTCGTGACCAACTCGCTCGGGCCAGTGTCGTCATCGGGGAACCCCCCCCCCTCCCCGACACCCACAGTTGTCGGCGTGGTGTGTCCTCCGTCGCGGTCAGACCATCTCGAACAGCGCGAGGACGTCCTGGGCGGTGAATTCTCCGTCGTCGCTGAAGTCGAACATCTCGATGGTCTCCGGGAGGGGCGCCGACCCCGTCTTCTGGTACAGCGTGTTCACGTCGGGGAAGTTCAACTCGCCGTCACCGTTGACGTCCTCGTAGAGACCGTCGCCGTCGGGGTCGGTCGCGTCGTCGAACCAGTTGTCGGTGCCGTCGTCGGTGGTGGTCGGGGTCGTACTCGGCAGTCCGTCGCCGCCGGGCACCAGGTCGTCTTTCCGATCGGCCAGCGCCTGCTTGATGAACGCACCCATGTTCTCGCCGGTCATCAGGTCCCACGAGCACGGCCGATCCTCACACAGCACCGGGATGTCGTCCTCGTAGGGGTGGCCAACCGAGTCACCGAACCCGTCGCCGCCGGCCCAATCGCCCAGCGTGAACATCTTCGGCAGCCAGATCGGATCGGCACACCACGCCGTCCAGTTGATCGCGGGACTCGACTCCAGGAACTCCATGAACGGTTCACCGAAGTCCGAGGTGGACCCACGAAGGTAATTCGAGACGATCGTATTGTCCCAGCCGAACTCGGTGACAAAGAGCGGGAACTCCTCGTAGACCGATGTTTCGTCGCCGTCAGGTCCCGCAGCGACGCCCTGGGCATTGGTCGCCTCGGCGTCCCAGTTCTCGTTCATACTGGGGTTGTGGCCGGGATAGATGTGGTAGGCGTAGGAGAGGTTCCCACCGTCGAACGGATCGTACAGCGCACCCTCGGGACTGGTCGACCAGCCAGGGTTCCCGACGATGATGTGGTTGTCGGCCGTCTTGCGGATCTCATCGACCCACGGCTGAGCCATCGCCTGCCAGGTGTCCCAGACGTATTTGACCCAGTCGCGTTCGAGGACGTCCGCCCACATCCCGGGTTCGGTCGGTTCGTTGTAGATTTCGTAGATGACGTGCGAGCGGTCGGCATACCGTGGCCCGACGGTCTCCCAGAACATCATGACCTCCTCGTGAAGGTCCTGGTTGATCATCTCTTTCGGATCGTCCTGGGCGGTCGGCACGCCCGAGGCCCACTTCAGGGGCTTCCAGTGGCGGTGCATGTCGACGATGGCGTAGACGCCCGCCGCCTCCAACTGGTCGATCACCGGATCGAGATGCGTCTCCAGAAAGTCGTCGAGTTGGGACTGCGTGTACGCCGGCGGTTCGGGCGCGCCGTCGATGTGCCCCGGCGTGTTCTCACCGATGTCGACCGGTTGGCAGGGCACCCGGACGACGCGTGGGTGCCAGCCCTCCTCGTTGTTCGTCACCAGATCGACGACCTGCGAGGCGTCTTTCCCCCGGGCCGGCGCGGTGACGTTGAGGCGTTTGGGATCTGCGATGTTCAGCCCACGCAGTTTGACCGTCGAGTCGTTCGGATCGACGAGTGTGTTGCCCTGCACGTCGAGCCACGGCGTCGGGATCCCCTGCGCGCTCACGGACCCGAACGCCCCGGCCGAGATCCCACTCGCGAGCACGGCCCCGCCCGCTGCTGTCTTCAGAAACGTCCGACGCGACGTCGATGCCGATTCGCCCGTCCCCTGTGTGTTGTGTGTCTCTGTCATGGTGAAGTCCGGACTCTCGCCGCTCGCCCCGACGAACGGCCGAGTCGCTCACAATTTTCACGTACAATCTGAATAGATTTAAAGATTGTGTCGAAAACGGCGATCCCGCGTTCTGGGCCTGTACCGGCCGATCAGACCGCCTCGAACAGTGCGAGAACGTCCTGCATATCGACGGTGCCGTCACCAGTGAAATCGTACGCCCCGACGTGGTCCTGGACTGCCGAGGCGTCGGTGTGCTGGAAGAACCGATTCACGTCCGGGAAGTCGAGGTCGCCGTTCCCGTTGAAGTCCTCGTGGAGGCCATCGCCGTCGCGGTCGGCCGGGACAGTGCCCTCGATCGGATCGAGGTCGGTCCCGCCCGGGACGTTCGTGTCTTTGAGTTCTTTGAGGAGGTCACGGAAGAACACGCCCTGGTAGTCTTCGCCACCCTGGATCGTCCACTCGTGGGTCGCGTCGTCGAACTCGAACATCGGTGGCGCCCAGGAGTGATCGAAACACCAGGCCTGCCAGTGGATGTGGTCGTGGTCGGCGAAAAACTGCTCGAACTCCGCGCCGGCGGTCGACGTGGTGCCTTTCAGGAACGGCGGGACGGGTGCGCCGTCGTGGCGCTCGTTCTGGTAGCCGAACTCCGACATGAAGACGGGCACCTCCGCGGCCGGTTCGCCGAAGTACTTCGAGAGCGGGCGCAGGCCCTCGTGAGTGTAGACGTGACCCACGTAGGCGAGATTGTCACCCGAAAACTCGTTGTTCGGGGCCCACCAGGTCCACTGGCTCCACCGCGGCGATCCGATCAGGACGATGTTGTCGCTGGCGGCGTCGCGAATCGTGTCGACCCACGGCTGAGCGGTCTCGCGCCAGTTCAGCCAGGTGTCTTCGGCGTCGTCGTGGAGCAGGCCCCGGTCGTCGTTCTGGCCGTCGCCGACGTAGGGCCCGATCGGTTCGTTGTACACCTCGTAGAGCACGTGGCTCTGGTCGGCATAGCGTGGCGCGACGGTCTCCCAGAACAGCGTGAGTTCGTCGTGGAGTTCGGGGCGCGTGTAATCGTCGGTCTTGTGGCGGTGATAGTCCAGAATGCAGTAGACGCCACGCTCGGCGCATTTCTCGACGACCGGGTCGAGCAGGTCCGCACAGTACGTCTCCAGTTCCGATCGCGTGAACGCGACGGAGTCCGGTTCTTCGTCGTTCGACCCCGTGACGCCACCGGGCTGGATCGGCACCCGGATGACGCGAGCGTACCAGTCCCGTTCGGGATCGGTGGCGTGGTCGATGGTCTCCGGGACGGGGCGTCGCCAGTGGTTCTGATTCGCTCGCCCGGGCGCGACGACGTTCACGCCCCGCAGCGTGACGCGCTCGCCCGTGTCGTCGACCAGCAGGTTCCCCTCGCGCTGGAGCCACGGCGTCGGGATGCCAGTCGCGGCCGCGCCGACCTCGGTCGCGCCGACTGCCAGCCCCGTCCCCAGCGTCCCCGCGCCCGCGAGGCGGAGAAAGTTCCGCCGCGTCCGTCCCCGTCGCGTCCGTCGATACCCGTCCGTCCGGTGTCCGGTGTCTTCCCCCGTCATCGTTCTCGTATCTTACGGCCCGAATCAGCCTTAAAACTAGTCCTCGTGGCGGCGTGTTGAGGACCTCAGGTCTCGATGAGTTCGACGAGATTCCCCTCCGGATCGCGCAGGAAACACACCGTGGTCCCGCTCGCGGTCGTCTGCGGGTCGCTCACCGTCTCGACCTCTGGAGGCAGATCGGCGACGAACGCCCCGGCGTCGTCGACGGCGACCGCGAGGTGAGTCGTGCCCGCGTCCTGCAGGTCGTCGCTCGCGGGCGCTGCGCCCGGCGGGTCGTAGCGCACGAGTTCGAGACGGACACCGCCGGCGTCGAGGTGGACAAAGTCCGCTGCGGCCTCGGTGTCGGTCACGCGTTCGAACGCCTCGCCCGCGACCTCGAAGCGATCGAGCACCTCGAACTCGAACGTCTCGCGATAGAAGTCGACGCATCGATCCAGATCCTCGACGGTGATGCCCACGTGGTGGGCGTCGAGTGTCGCCATACGTGCAGTTGATAGCGCCGCGTGAAAAACGATCGCGATCGATGGCGGACTGAAACTGCGAGAGAATCGAGCGGTGGGGATGGGATTTGAACCCATGAACCGCCTCACGGCGGGACCTGCTCTCAAGGCAGGCGCGTTCGGCCGCTCTGCCACCCCACCTGAGCACGCGTTCGCCCGGGGGCGGCTAAGGCGTGTCGGTTTGGGGCCTGCCGAAACGTCGGTCGGACAGTCAGGGCGACAGCGCGAACAGGACGACCAGCATGAGAACGGATCCCAGGAGTGCGTACAGACCCGACAATAACGCCGCTTTGAGCTTCCCACCTACCTGATCCCGAGGCCGATCGACCTCTTTGCTTCGAGACCCTGAATACTGGCGGTCCAAGTCCTGTTCGATTTTTTGGATCGGAATCTCTTCGAGATTTTCTATCGCATCGAAAACACTGTCTTCAGGCCGAAAGTTAGATCTGGATCGAAACTTCAGGCCGGCATCTACCTCTTCGGATATCACTAAAAGCGTTTCCGAAACTGTCTGCTGGTCCCCGGGGACCTCTATTGTGATCACGCTGCCAAATCGAAAATGCAGTGGCCTATGACCAGTCTTCGCCGTGATCGTCTCCCCGTCGACGCGGTACGTGGATATGGGATCGGCTATTTCGAGGGCCGCTTTCACCACCGTCAGCGTGTCCTCCCGAGAGCGGGAAACGGTGAGAGACTCCATCGGTTCGTGTTTCAAATCGAGATGAAAAAGAACATCGAAGGACTGCACCGAGGGACGTCACCGTCCGATGTCCTGCGACCCCAAACCCACATGACGCCCCCGCCCCCAGCCCCGGTATGTCCGATCTCGACGCCGACTTTCGCGATCACATCGAGCGACTGAGCGCACTGAACGACGCGACGGGCGTGCTCTCCTGGGACCAACAGGTGACGATGCCCGAGGGCGGGACGCCCGCCCGCTCGGCCCAGAAATCCGCGCTCTCGACGGTGACTCACGACCTGCTCACCGACGACCGGGTCGCCGACTGGATCGAGGAGCACGAATCGCGCGATCTGGAGCGCGACGATCGGGCGATCGTTCGCGAACTCCGCCGTCGCCACGAGCGCGCGGTCCGCGTGCCCGACGAGTTGGTGACCCAGATCTCCGAGGCGTCGACCGAAGCGTTGCCAGTCTGGGAGCAGGCCCGCGAGGAATCGGACTTCGACGCGTTCGCGGACGCCCTCGACGAGTTGGTCGCACTCAAACGCAAGTACGCCGAAGCGATCGACCCCGATCGCGATCCCTACGCCGTCCTGATGGAGGATTTCGAGCCGTATCTCGACGTGGAGACGACCGAGCGGATTCTCGACCGACTCACCGATCGCCTGCCGCCGCTGATCGAGGCGATTGCGGCGAGCGACGTCGATCCGACAGATCCGTTCGACGAGTCGGTGCCCGCCGCCGATCAGGAGGCCGGCGTCCGCGCGCTGCTCGACGGGCTTGGCTTCGACTGGGACCGCGGGCGACTCGACACCTCGACGCACCCGTTCACGTCGGGCAACCAGTTCGACTGCCGGATCACCACCCGGTTCGATCCGTCGGATCCCCTCGACGGTGTCGGCTCGACGGTCCACGAGTTCGGCCACGCGACCTACGAGTTGGGACTCCCACAGGACGCCTACGGGACCCCACTGGGCGAGTCACGTGACCTGGTCGTCCACGAGTCCCAGTCGCGATTCTGGGAGAATCACGTCGGGCGCACGCGGGAATTCTGGGAGTGGGCCCGGCCGATTCTGGACGAGCACTGGACCGCGACGCCCGATCCCGCGGCACTCTACCGCGCGGCCAACCAGGTCGAACCCGGCCCGATCCGGGTCGAAGCCGACGAGTTGACCTATCACCTCCACATCGCGATTCGCTTCGAGATCGAACGCGACCTGATCCGCGGCGATCTGGCCGTCGACGAGGTCCCCCAGGTCTGGGCCGACAAATACGATGAGTATCTGGGGATTCGCCCCGCTGACGACGCACAGGGCGCACTCCAGGACATCCACTGGTCGCACGGCAACTTCGGATACTTCCCGACCTACTCGCTGGGGAGTGTGCTCGCGGCACAGCTCGACGCGACGGTGCGCGAGGCATTCGACGTCCCGGAGCGCGTCCGCGCGGGCGAGTTCGACCCGATTCGAGAGTGGCTCGGCGAACAGATTCACCAGCATGGCCAGCGCTACACCACGCCCGCGTTGATCGAGGAAGCGACCGGCGAGGCGCTGACGGCCGATCCGTTCCTCACGTACGTCGACGAGAAGTTCGGGGCGATCTACCGCTGATCTGCGACCCGGGACGAGACTCCGGCGACGCTCGATAGCTGGCCGTCGACGGGACGACACAGGTCAGGCCCTCGGGCGCGTCGACTGCGGACTCACTCGTCGTTTCGGCCGTTGTTTCGATGGAAAAAGGTTGAAATAGAGGGCGATCGATCGCACCAGCATGGGATTTTTCGGAGCTGTGTTCGGCAGACTGTTCGTCTCGCTCATCATGCTCCCGTTCAAGATCGGGCTGTCGATGCTCACCGCCGTCGGACTGGCAAGTCAATCCAGCCAGTCCACACAAACCGCACAGACGACAGAGCAACAGGGTGATGCGAACACCGAACAACTCGACATCAAATACGATTACGACCCGTATCGGGAGTTCTGGAACGACTCGCCCGCCGAGTTCGTCCTCGACGTCAGTGTCGAGGAGGGCCTCCCCGTATCGGTCGTGCTCTACGACGAGATGAACTTCCAGTACTACGCCGACGGGCACGAGGCAGAGTCCGCGGTGGTCGACGGCCAGGACCTCACTGGGTCGGCCAGCGCCGACGACCCACTCCAATGGGACCTGACCCTCCCCCGGGGCACCTGGTACGCCGTTTTCTATATCGATCCGGAGGCCCGCGAGGCCGTCGACGAAGACGAGACGCCGCGGTCGATCGTCGACCTCGACTGGTCGATCGACGTCGAGTGACTTCTCGACCGAACTGAGGCAGGTGGAAAAGCGATCGATCCCTCACCTGCCGGGGGAGGGTGTTTTAAGCGTCCGCGACGGGTGAATGCCATATGGTCGAACATTCAGACGGCGACGGCCTCCGCTCGTCGGAAGTCACCGAGGGCACAGACCGCGCGCCCCACCGCGCGATGTTTCGCGCGATGGGGTTCGACGACGAGGACCTCTCCGCGCCGATGATCGGCGTCGCCAACCCCGCGGCGGACGTCACGCCGTGTAACGTCCACCTCGACGAGGTGGGCGCAGAGACCGTCGACGCGATCGAGGCGTCGGGCGGGATGCCCATCGAGTTCGGGACGATCACGATTTCGGACGCGATCTCGATGGGCACAGAAGGCATGAAGGCGTCGCTGATCTCCCGAGAGGTCATCGCCGACTCGGTCGAACTCGTCGCCTTCGGCGAGTACGTCGACGGTCTGGTGACACTCGGCGGCTGTGACAAGAACATGCCCGGGATGATGATGGCGATGATTCGCGCCGATCTGCCGGGCGTGTTCCTCTACGGCGGGTCGATCAAGCCCGGTGAGCACGACGGGCGCGCGATCACGATCCAGAACGTATTCGAGGGCGTCGGATCGGTCGCCAGCGGCGACATGAGCGAAGACGAACTCGACGAGATGGAACGGCAGGCCTGCCCGGGCGCGGGGGCCTGCGGCGGCATGTTCACCGCCAACACGATGGCCTCGATCGCAGAGGCGCTGGGCTTCTCGCCGCTCGGTGCGGCCTCGGCCCCCGCCGAGGATCCAGAGCGCGACGCCGTCGCCCGCGAGGCCGGCGAACTCGCACTCGACGCGGTCGCTGACGGCCGCTCCCCGTCAGACTTTCTCACCCGCGAGAGCTTCGAGAATGCGATCGCACTCCAGGTCGCCATCGGCGGGTCGACCAACGCCGTGTTGCACCTGCTCGCACTCGCCGCCGAAGCGGGGATCGACCTGTCGATCGGCGACTTCGATACGATCTCCGATCGGACGCCGAAGATCGCGAACTTCCAGCCCGGTGGCGAGCGCGTGATGAACGACCTCCACGAGGTCGGTGGCGTCCCGGTCGTGCTCGGGGCGCTGCGCGATGCGGACCTGCTCCACGCCGAGGCGCTCACCGTCACCGGCGAGACGCTCGGCGAGGCCCTCGATCGGATCGACCCGCCCGCGATCGAATCGCTCGACGCCGACTACCTCCGTCCGGTCGACGATCCGTTCCGCACGACCGGTGCGATCACGATCCTGGAGGGGTCGCTCGCGCCCGAGGGCTCGGTCCTGAAGGTCACCGCCAGCGATGTCGATACGGTCCACGAGGGCCCCGCACGCGTGTTCGAGCACGAAGAGAACGCGATGCAGTACGTCCAGGACGACCGCGTCGAATCGGGCGACGTCATCGTCATCCGCAACGAAGGCCCACGCGGCGGTCCGGGCATGCGCGAGATGCTCGGCGTCACCAGCGCCGTCGCGGGCCAGGGCCACGCCGACGACGTGGCGCTGATCACCGACGGCCGTTTTTCGGGCGCGACCCGTGGGCTCTCGATCGGTCACGTCGCGCCCGAGGCGGCGGTCGGCGGCCCGATCGGCCTGCTCGAAGACGGGGACATCGTCACCGTCGACGTGGGCGAGCGCCGTCTCGATCTCGACGTGAGCGAGGCGGAACTGGAGCGTCGCCGCGAAGCCTTCGAACCGCCCGCCCAGCAGTACGAGGGCGGCGTCCTCCGGAAGTACGGCGACCTGTTCGATTCGGCGGCCAACGGCGCGGTGACCAATCCCGGCGCGAAATCCGAATGAGTGGGACGTCGATCCCGATCGAGACCGGGGCGTGGAGTGACGAAGAGGCGGACCGCGCCAAAGACCGGGTTCGCGAATCACGTGCCCAGTGGCCCCGCTGACCGGTTTGGACGGCAACGTTGAGGGGCGTGGCGGCCCGAGTGAGTGGCGATGGAGGTCGCCATCCTCACCGTCGGCGAGGAACTGCTGGCCGGCGACACGACGAACACGAACGCCACCTGGCTCGCCGAGCAGGTGACCGATCGGGGCGTCGAGGTCCGTCGCATTCTGACGATCCCGGACGAGCGAGACCTGATCGCCGACAGCGTTCGGGCCTATCACGAGGCCTTCGACGCCGTGATCGTCACCGGCGGGATCGGCGGGACACCCGACGACGTGACGATGGCCGCGGTCGCCGACGCCTTCGACCGCGAGATGGCCGTCAGCGAAGTTTCCCTGCGCGAGGTCGAAGATCGCCTCGCAGACATCGGTGATTCGGTCCCGGAACTCGACATCGACCCCGAGGCAGAGGCATCGATCCCGGCGGGTGCGACGCCACTCTCGAACCCCGCGGGGCTCGCCCCTGGCTGTCGGATCGAGTCGGTGTCCGTCCTGCCGGGGATTCCCGGCGAGATGCGAGCGATGTTCGAGGAGATTGCCGACGACTTTTCGGGCGAGGTCGCCTCGCGACTCCTCTACACCGTCGAACCCGAGGCGAACGTGACCGACGCACTGGCCGCGGCGCGCGATCGGTTCGACGTGCGGGTCGGCTGTTATCCCGACCGCGATCGGCGACACAACCGGATCAAACTCAGTGGGGTCGATGCGGACGCTCTCGACGCGGCGAGCGAGTGGCTGCTCGATACCATCGACGCGAGCGAATCGCCCGTCGCCCGTGACTGGGACCCCGGGGACGACCCCGGCCGATCCTGAGCGATCGAGCGGTCACCGCCCGTCGAGGAACTCGCCACACCGCTCGCGCCCGAGTGCCTGCAACTCGTCGAGAAAGTCGGGATCGCGATCGATCTTCGACGACGCACCGAACCGTTTCCCCATCGCGATACGGTGGATTGCCGTCTTCGAGAACTCCTCGGGCGGCAATCGGCCATCCTCGATCCACTCGTTGACCTGCTCGACGAAGCGGAGTTCCTGGTTCATCGAGATGTTGCCCGACAGTTCGTTGCGCCGGTCGGCGATTTCCTCGACAGTTTTCGGTTCGCCCTCGAAGGTCTGGGGGTTGACCTGAACGATCCAGAGTTCCTCGGGCTTGCGTGCCGGTGGCTGGCCCATCAGGTCGTCGATCGGCGGGTTCTGGCTGAAGAGGGCGTCCCAGTGATAGTGGCCGTGGATCTCGACGGCCTGGAACGCGTTCGGGACCGCGGCGGAGGCGAGCACCGCCTCGACGGTCACCGCCTCGTCGACGAACGTCTCGAAGACGCCCGCGTTGACGTCGACCGTGCCGACGACGAGTTCGGGAGCCTCGCGCGTGCAGAACGCCTCGATCTCGTCGAAGTCGACGTGGGTCTCCAGGACCTCACGGATGCGGGTCTTGCCGATCTCCTCGCCTGGGACATCGTAGGGGCTCACCTCCGGGAGCGGCACCCCGGCGGCATGGAGCGCGTTGAGCTGTTTGAGCCAGCCGTTCAGCAGGCGATCGCCGAACTCCGTCGCGGCGAGATCGTTCCAGATCGCATCGACCAGTTCGGCGGCCCGATCGGGCCCCTCGCTGACGAACCCGTACCACGCCGCGAGCGCGTTGAACGCGCCGCCCGACGCGCCGCTGATGCCGACGAGTTCGAACTCGTCGTCCCAGTCGCACTCTCTGAACAGTTCTTCGAGCACGCCCGCGGTGTAGGCCGTGTGGCTCCCGCCGCCCTGGCAGGCGATCGCCACGCGTGTCGGATCACTCATCGATGCCTCACCGCGAGTCCGTCGGTGCGCTCACGCATAGGTGTGGGTGTACCCACCGTCGAACAGGAGGTCCGCGCCGTTGAGGTGGCCGGCGTGCGAGGAGAAGCCGAACACGAACAGGTTCGCGACTTCGGCGGGCGTCATCATCGCTTTCGTGCGGGCCTGGCCGAGCATCACGTCCTCGACAACCGCCTGCTCGCTAATCCCGCGTTCGGCGGCAGTATCCTGAATCTGATCGACCATCAGCGGCGTCAGGACGTAGCCCACCGACACCGAAAAGCCACGCAGGGTGCCCTCGCCCTCGGCGGCGATCGCCCGCGTCAGCCCGGTGATCCCGTGTTTCGCAGTGATGTAAGCTGGCTTCGCTTGCGTCGCGTACTGGCCGTGAATCGAGGACATGTTCGCGATCGCACCGACGCCGTCCGCGGTCGCCTGGATGTGTGGGATCGCCTTCTTCGCGGTATAGAAGGGCGCACGAAGCATGATGTCGGTCAACAGGTCGTATTTGTCCATCGGGAATGCCGCGATGGGCGCGATGTGTTGCATCCCCGCGATGTTCGCGACGTAGCGCAGATCGCCCTCGTCGGCGGCGGCCGCGACGACCGCGTCCACGTCGCTGTCGTCGGTCAGATCCGTCTCGACCGGGTGATACGGGCCGGGCAGGTCGAAATCGTCGATCGTCGCGGCAGTATCCGCGAGGCCGTCGCCGTCGATGTCGGCCCCGACGACGGTGAGTCCGTTCGCGGCGAGCGCGACGGCGGTCGCCTGGCCGATCCCCGACGCGGCGCCCGTGACGAGCGCGACGCTGTCTGCGTCGAAGTGGAGGTCGTCGAGGACGAGGAGGTCCTCTGGAGTCAGTTCCGGAGCGGTCAGATCGAAGTCGTCACTCATACACACCGACCTGCGGCCGCTCCACGGAAAACGCTAGGTCACCTCAGAGTTACCGGGGCGTCAGTTCGAACTGGTCGAGAGCCGTCCATCTATCAGCGGTTCGACCAGCGTTCAATCGTCGTCATCCTGGTCGTCGGGAATGCGACGGATCGATTTCCTCCAGTTGTGTTTGGCCATGGATCCAGGAGAGGCGAACCGATCGTCCACGATACCGTCACCGGTTCCGAGACGGTCGTGGTCCCACCAGATGGGGTTGCGCCAGAGACCGACGAGGATCACGAGCAGTATCGATCCGAACAAAATGACGACGAGCAGGTCGGAGATCGAGTGTATTCGATCGAGTTCGAAAACGAACTGCGGGATCACGGCCAGAAACGGCAAAATGGTGACGAGGTATAGCAATATTCGAGCGGCACCTTTCGGACATCGAACCATGCTAACTCAGTTTTTGCGTGGACCGCAGAAAAGATATCGGACGAGAGCGACGGAGAGTCACCACCCATCGCCAGGCGACCGCAGGGCGAGTGACCATTCGAGCGCAGCGGTCCATTCACACCGACCGGACGTCCGACTCAGGCGAGCAGTTCGACCCCGAGCACGAGCGCACCGACCAGGCCGAAGACGACGCCCAGCCCGATCTCCATCAGATCGCTCGGGACGTACTTCCCGACGCGCGTGCCGATCGTGCCACCGACGATGACGCCCGGGATCGACCACGCGACGACGTACCACACCGGTGTCGCCGACAGCGCGTGGACGAGCGCGCCCGCGCCGGCGGCGATCCCCAGCGTGAACACGCTGGTCGCGACGGCGACCCGCGGCGGGAGGCGACACCGGACGATCAACTGGGTCGTGACGATCTCGGGCAGGCCCGCGCTGATCAGGCCGGTGATGAACCCGCCGATCGTCGCTAAGGAGAGCCCCGGCGGGCGCCAGCAGGTGTCGTAGGTGAACGTCTCGCCGTCGGCGGCCTGGATCGTGGTCGTGCCCCGACCCGAATTTTTCGCCTCCAGGAACGGGCCCTCACACTCGCCCTGTTCGCAGTCCTCCGGCGGGTCGTAGTAGACGAGAAACGCCCCGAGCAGTACGAGTCCCGCCCCGAAGAGGAGTTTGAGCAGGGTCGGGTCGACCGCGTGGGCGAGCAGGGCCCCGACGACCGTCGCGGGCACCGCCCCGACGAGCAGCCACGTCGCGGTGTCGTAATCGACGACGCCCTGTTTGACGTACGAGCGAAGCCCGTTGCCCATACCGAAGACTTCGGTCAGCAGGCCCGCCCCGATCGCCTGCGCGGGCGAGAGGCCGACCGCGAGCATGAAAAACGGGCTGAAAAAGAGCGCCCCCGAGACGCCCGCCGCGAGCGCGATCGTCGAGAACACGGTCGCGGCGGGGAACACCCACCAGTGCGCGAGAAACTGGGCGGTCGGAAACGCCGCGAGCGCGTCCGCGCCGAGCGACGGCGTCGCTCCCGAGACCGCGACCATGCCCGCCGACGCGGTGATCGCGCCGGCGAGGAAGACGCGCGGGCGAACGGGGACGTCCATCACTCTCCGAAGAACTCGTCGATGCGTTCGTCCGAGGGCGTCCAGCCGACGAAGTCGCCGCCCTCGAAGGGCAGATCGACCGACGCGACGTAGTGACACAGGCCGACGTAGAAATCGACGAGCAGGCCGATCGCGACGATATCGCCGGGATCGTACACCGCCGCGAGCGCGTCGTGAATCTGATCGGTGACCGATCCCTCGGCAACCGCGCGGGCGTACTGGAGCAGGACGTACTCTGCGTCGGGAAACACCGAGAGGTCGTCGCCGCCGATCGCACGCATGTCGACGGTGTCGACGCCCTTCGGACGCGCGATGTCGACGTGTTGGTGCCACTCGTATTCGGCCCGATGTGTGCGGGCGACGGTGAGGATGACGAGTTCTTTCGTGCGGGGCGTCAGTTGGTCGTAGAGGGTATTCAAATACTCCAGCGTGGCTTCGAGGATCTCGGGGTTGTGCGCCCACACGCGGAAGATATGGCGATCACCGAGGTAGTCGTCGGTGAACAGATAGTGATACGTGTCAGGGATCTCGTCGATGTCGAGCAGGTCGAGTCGAGTCACGCTCGATCAGTCGGCTGGACAGAATAAAACTGCACCTGAGGAGCGGGTAACCGGGGGGAGGGCAGGGCCGATCAGACTGCCGTGGCGGCTCCAGTCGACGGATTCTCAGCAGCAGTGACCCAGCATCAAGATGGCGTCGCGGGGTGGCCGGCCCGACAGCTGCTGACGGTCTCGGATTAGCCTCGAATCTCGATCGGTGAGCCCTCGTCGGCGACGTCGATCGCCACCTCGTTCCGCCGCATGAACGGTGGGGTCCACGGATCGTTGTACCGGAGGAGCGAATAGTCACTGCGAGCATCGATCCCCTCGCGATCGAGCGTCGCGCGAAGCTTTCGAGCGTGCCGCCGGACCCGCCAGTCCGGGGCGTACCAGGAAAACTGGTCCACGGCGACCGTCTTCGGTGGTTCGACCACGAGTCGTACGTTCGAATCGGTCGGTACCGGGGCCGTGTCGGGGCCGTACTCCGGCGGAAGGTAAAACGCCATCCGAACGCCATCGCCAGACTCGTCGGCCGACGCCGACCGAACGGGAGCGGTCATCGAAATCGAGGTGCCACCCTCCGTTTCGACCGGTGCCGTCATCGATATCGACTCGTCGCCCTGATTCGCGC
This sequence comes from Halococcoides cellulosivorans, assembly GCF_003058365.1. Classification (NCBI taxonomy): domain Archaea; kingdom Methanobacteriati; phylum Methanobacteriota; class Halobacteria; order Halobacteriales; family Haloarculaceae; genus Halococcoides; species Halococcoides cellulosivorans. The sequence continues at coordinate 1,617,676 of NZ_CP028858.1, forward strand.
CAGAAATGTAGTCGAACAGGCGGCGAAATGCGGCTCGCTGATTCGGAGCCGTCGTTTCGACGAGGACCGTCTCTGGGTACTCCCGCAGTTCGACGCCGTCGATCGTCTCACGGTGCTCGTAGGGGATCGATTCCGCCGTTCTCGATGAGTAGAGTCCCCAACCGATCCAGCCTGCCAACGCCACTGTACCACCGACAACCAATGCCTTGATAGCAACCCTCATACGGAACCTTCGTCTCCCAGAAAAATGAATGGACTGGCCCCCAAGAACGCCGTCCAGCCACGTCGTTCGATCGCATCGGTCGCCCGTCGTCGGGGGGTCGGCGGCAGTCGAGGGGTGTGGACTCAACGTTTTTCGTGCGCGGGACCGTCATCTCGGCTATGCTCCGATCGGTGCTCTCGCGACTCCCGTTCGTGCAGGGGGCGGATCAGGAGGCCAGCGACGACGATTCGGCGGGGTATCTGCCCTCGCAGCTCGACGCGTCAGTCCTGTTCGCCCACGGCCTCGGCACCGAGGAGGTCGAAGCGGCCGAGTCCAGGGCCGAAGAACTCGAAGCCGTCCACGATCGATGAGGGGGTGCCGATCGCGACCGTCCGGCCGGGTTTCGCTGAGGTAATTCCGTTTCACCCACCTCAACAGCGCATTAATCGGTGGAACCACTTGGTAGGTGTACGCGACTCGGGCGACCGAGTGTGATCCCAATGGTCGAGATACCGATCCTCGGCGGACGACTCTGATCGCCCACTCCAATGGACGACCCCAACTGCCCGGTCCTGGCCGCCGCCGTCGCTCGCTACGATCGTACGGACCGACCGGTCTCGGTGGCAGCCATCGGGACAATCCTGGATCGGGATCCAGAGGAGATCGCCGGCCGCATCGATCGACTCCGTGCGTGTGAACTGCTCGCCCGTGAGGGCGACGGGGACCGCTATCGACCGACAGTGACCGGGCGAGAGTTTCTGGCGCTCGACGTGGAGTGTGGCCCGATCGTCGTCGACCCCGACGACTGCCGATAGCGAGAACGCCTATACTGTCGGCCCACGAGGATCGAGGCATGCCCGACGAATCTCGTGATGCCCTCCAGTCGTCACCGACCGCCGGCGACGACCTCTCCGACCGCCCGTACGCGATCTACCGGTGTCAGGACTGTGCGAACGTCGTCCTCTCGATGCAGGACTGCGAGGGCGGGATGACCTGTCACGACGAGCCGATGGAACGGGTCCGGGAGCCGTCGATGGAGATCCAGCCGCCCGATCTCCGGGAGGTGCTGCTCGACGCGTTCGGCCTGCCGCGGGCGGGTTTGGACATCTGTCTGTGTGTCGTCGGGGAGGGTCCGCTCTCGCCGGCGGAGGTCGCCGCCGAACTCGACTACGACGAGAGCACGATCCGGAGCTATCTGAACGAACTCGTGGATCTGGGCCTGCTCCAGAAATCCCAACTCAACCGCGAATCGGGTGGGTTCGTCAACGTCTATCACTCGGTCGATCTCGACGCGATGCGCGAGGACACCCTGATCGGCTTTTACGTCTGGGCGGGCGAGGCCGCCGCGCTCATCGAGGAGGCGAATTTGACGAAAGCCGATTATCTCGACGCCGACCACGAGGCGGGCCTCGAAACCGTGTTCTGGGAGGAGTTCGCGGGCGATCGCGAAGAGTCCTGACGGCGTCGTCGACGGCCCCGCTCACTCGATACAGCAACTCATCGTCGAGATGTCCCGATCGAAGGCCTGACAGGCGCGCTCGAATGACTCGGAGATGTGGCGTGAGTGATCTGCCCTGGACGCTCAGACGTCGACGTCGTCGAGGTCGTCGAGATCGGCCGACTCGTCGCTGTCGACTTTGAACAACGCCACCCGGTCGTGAAGTCGGTCGCTCATCACCGCGAGTTCCTGAGCGTTGGCCGCGACCTCCTCCATCGCGGTCGCCTGCTCGTCGACCCCGCCAGAGATCTGCTGGATCGACGCCGTGATCTCCTCGCTCATCCCCGCGGTGTCTTCGATGGCCGCGTTGACCACTTCGGTGTTTTCGGCTTGAGATTCGACGGCGTCGGAGATCTCGCCGACGCCCTGACTGGTCTCCCCGATTCGCTCGTCGATCGTCTCCAGTCGGTCGGCCAGGTCATCGACCTCGTCGGCCCCCTGTTCGACTTCGTCGTTGGCGTCCTCGATGCTCTCGACGAGATCACTGGTCTGGTGCTGGACGCTCTCGATGATCGTGACGATCTCGTCGGCCGAGTCCTGGGACTGCTCGGCCAGCGATTTGACCTCCTCTGCCACGACAGCGAACCCATCGCCGGCGTCGCCCGCGCGGGCGGCCTCGATGTTCGCGTTGAGCGCGAGGATGTTCGTCTGATCTGCGATATCCGCGATGATGTCGATGATGTCTCCGACCTCTGCCATCGAGTCCTCCAGCGAGTCGATACGCTCAGCGACCGTCGAGGTCGCAGTCGTCGCGTCCCGGATCTGTTCGACCGTGACGCTCGCGTCGTCGACGCTCGTCTCCGCGATGTCGGCCACCGACTCGGACTGGGCGTCGATCTCCTGGAGCGTCGCGGTGATCTCCTCGATCGACGCCGAGAGGTCGTCGACGGTCTCGCTAGCCCGCTGGGACTGGTCGGCCAGATCGTCCGCCCCACTGGCCAGTTCGGTCGACCCCGCGTCGATCTGCTGGATCGACGCCGTCACCTCCTCGCTGTTCGCGCTGAGCGACTCGCTCGTCGAACTCAGGTCGTCGGCACTCTCGATCGACGCCCCCACGACCGACCGGATGTTGTCGGTCGCTCGACCGATGTGATCGTTGAACGTGAGGAACTCCTCGTAGACGGCCTGGGCCTCCGCGTAGTCCTCGGCGGGTTCTGGCACCGTCGGGTCGATCGTCAGATCGCCCGCCGCGAGACGCTCGAACGTGCCCTGGAGATCGTCCAGAACGTCACGCTGGTACGTTTCCAGGAACTGCGTTTTCTCGCGCTGGCGGCGGTGTTCGGTCACCTCTGCGTCGACGAGCATCGCGCCCGTCACCGTGCCCGTCTCGTCGGAGAGTTGCGTCACCGTCCGTTCGAGGGGCGTCTCGGTGTCGCCCACGAGCACCGTCTCTGCGCGCTGCTGGATGTCCTCGCCGCGCGCGAGCGCCTCGGAGACGATGTCGCTCGCCTCGCTGCCCTCGGCTTGCAGGTCGTGGGGAGCGTCACCGACGGCCTCCGCCTCGGTGGTGTCGTACAGTTCGAGTGCCCGATCGTTGACATGAGTGATCCGACCGTCCTCGTCGACCACCAGCGTCGGTTCCTGGAGGCCGTCCAGAATGCTCCGGACGAGGGCCTGGGCGGGATCCCCCCGCTCGTCGCCCGGATCCGAGTCGACGGACTGTGTCGGGTCTCGGTCCTCCGAGACGTCATTCCACGCGACCGACTCCCGACTCTGCTCGGCAGGCGAGTCGTGCTGTGCCATAGCAGCACTACAGCAGAATAAATCATAATTATGTTGTTCATATTATCAATACAAAGTTCCGACGAGCGACGTGACTGCTTCAACGGTGGGATTCACTCAGACCCATCACATCGGAGCGATCCATTCGGGGTGAGGCGACCCGTTTCGAACCGGCCGGGACGAGAACAGATTACGGCCGGGAACGAGACTGGCGTTCGGGATCGAAACTGTAGGCGGTTTCGAGTCGATCGAGGATGCGATCCACGATCACACCGTCGTAGGTCCACACCCCGTAGAACTGCCCCGGTCGGCGTTCTTCAGCGAGGAGTGCGGACTTCTGGGTCGGATTGCCGCCGCCGTCGAACACCACGAACCATGTTTGGGCGATCTCGTCGGCTTCGGTCGTGTGCACGGTGCCGGCCCCCAGTTCCGGCACCACTCCATCGGGGACGCCGTAGGTGTGCACGGTCAGACCACGCTCGGAGAGATCGCGGTAGATCGACGCCTGCCGGGCCATCAGTGAGGTTCGCTGGAAGCCAGCGTGAATGGTCCCACGACCGACCCGACGAGCGCGATCCTCGATCTCCCGGGACGTGGCGAGCATCTGAGTGCGATCGTAGGCCGTGAACGTCGTCTCCTTGAGCGGTTCGAGAATCGGTTCGAACGCGGCGTCGGCGGCCCCGAGGCCACCGCCAGACGGCCCCTCCTCGACGAGGTCCCGGAGCCGATCGACGGTGACGATCGCGCGCACCCCATCACGATCACTGAGGACGGCGACGTTGGCGGGCCGACCCGACGCCGTCCGCGCCGTCCGAACCCTGACGTTCTGGGTCTCGAAAAAGTCCTCCAGTCGCTCGTCGATCCGACTCGCATCCGGGAGGTTGAACAACACCAGTTGTTTTTCCATCGATTCGACGTAGTCGACGATCTCCCGGAGTCGCATCCACGACCCTACGGGACGGATCGGGTTAACGACTGTCCCGGGATCGGGAGTCAAGACTCTTCTGTGGGCTCCCCGTCGTCCGTGCATGCGCGTGACACTGCTCGGCACGGGCGCGGCGTTGCCCGCGGGCGACCGGTATCAGGCGAGCGTCCTCGTCGAGGGCGAGGATCGGGAGCCACTGCTCGTCGACTGTGGCGCGGGCACGCTCCATCGCCTGGTCCAGGCCGGCTGTGCGGTGAGCGACGTCGAGACGATCCTCCTGACTCATCACCACCTCGATCACGTCGCAGACCTGCCCTCCCTGTTGAAGGCACGCTGGCTCGACGGGTCGCCCACCGCCCGAATCGTCGGGCCACCGGGGACGAAGGCGTACCTCACGGAGTTTCTCGCGATCGACGAGATTCCCGAGCGCGTCGATCTGAGGATCGACGAGCGCGAGGGCACCACGTTCGACCTCGCGGGCTATTCGATCCAGACTGCGCAGACGACCCACTCTCAGGCAGGCTTCGCCTATCGGATCGACGACGCACTGACGATCAGCGGCGACACCGAGGCCACCGACGCCATCGCCGCGCTTGCCGAGGGATCCAGCGTCCTCGTTCAGGACTGTGCGTTTCACGACGACCGCGAGAGCCACGGGACGCCCGTCGGGATCGCTCGCGCGTACGCCGACCTCGACGTCGATCGCATCTATCTGACCCACCTCTACCCCGAGACGGCCGCTCGCGCGGCGTCGATCCGATCGGAGATCGATGGGGCCGTCGACGCGACGGTCCACGTCGGCAGCGACCTGGAGACGGTTACGATCGGGTAAGCTGTCGGGGAGAGCTTTCCGTGGGGCGTTCGATGAGCCGGTATGGTCTCGAACACACGACTGTACGGTGCGGCGATCGCCTTTGCTTCGGGTGGGTACTCGCTGTGGAGTGCGAGCACGGCGGCGTCGATGAGCGCGAGTGCGTGGATCATGGTCGTCCTCGGCACGATCGTTCTCGTTCACGGCGCCGTCTTGCTCACGCCCGCCTCGACCCGACTCGGCCGGGCGAGCGGCCCGCTCATGATCGGGTATGCGGCGATCATGCTGTTCAATCAGGCGCTGCTCGGCACGGGTATGATGGGTGGCAGCGACGACATGACCGACGGGATGGGGATGAACGGCGGCATGGGCGACACCGCGGCGTCGACGATGGGCTGGGACCCTGGCATGGTCGCACTCGCGGCGTTGATGCTCGCGAGCGGGCTGATCATGACGCGCGATGTCGTCGACAGCGGAATGGGCGAGTCCGACGGCGGGATGTAGGTCGGCTTTCCCGAGTGTGACGACGTTACCCGACCGTGCGGGAACGATTTTGGGCGCCCCGGCGTCGCCCCGGTATGGCACGCGCAGCGATCGTCGTCCTCGCCGGCACCGACACGCACGCCGACACGGGTCGGCTGGTGAACGCCCTCGAAACCGCTCGTGAGTTCGCTGAGACCGACGGCGACGAGGGCCTCCTGATCTTCGACGGGGCCGGCACGCAGTGGATCGCGGAACTGACCGACCCCGACAACGAGTATCACGACCTGTATCGGAGCGTCCGCGACGAGGCCGCCGTGTGTGAGTACTGTGCGGGCGCGTTCGGCGTCACCGAATCGGTCGCGGACGCCGGTCTCGACACGCTCGACGACCACGACGGCCATCCCAGCATTCGGTCGCTCGTCGAGGAGGGCTACGAAGTCATCACGTTCTGAGGACGCAGTCATCACGTTCTGAGGACGCAGTCATCACGTTCTGAGGAGATCGCACGATCGGTCCCGAGCGGTGCCGTCCCCGCGCTGGATCGACAACCCCATATTTAAATTTTCGGTGATCCGGGGACCGACCGGCCGGCAGAGCTACACTAAGTGGCCGAGACGACCTGGGCAAGAGTATGCGTTCGAACCTCCAGCGACCGGCGGTCGAGACCGACCGGCGGTCCCAGCCACGGTTCGTCGATCCGAGCGCGGCGTTCGAGACGATCCAGACGATCACCGGCCGGAAGTGGCACCTCCGGATCGTCTATCACCTCCTCGACGAGCCGAAAGGCTTCAGCGACCTGAAGAGCGCTCTCGACGGCGTCTCCGGAAAGATGCTCTCCGAGAGCCTCTCGACACTCGATCGGGAGGGCCTGGTGAATCGGACCGTCGTCAGCGACCAGCCAGTGCGTGTCGAGTACGCCCTCACCGAGCGCGGAGCGGCGCTCGAACCAGCGTTGGACGACCTGATCGACTGGACGGAGACGTACGGGCCACGGGAGGACGCCTGATGTACGACGTGCTCGTGATCGGCGGCGGGACCGGGAACACCGTCGCCGCGGCGGCCGCCGACGCGGGCCTCGACACGGCGTTGATCGAGAAGGGCCCGCTCGGCGGGACCTGTCTCAACCGCGGCTGTAACCCCTCGAAGATGTTCATCCAGGCCGCGGTAGCCGCCGAGCAGGTCCGCGAGGCCGATCGCTTCTACCACGACGCCACGCTCGACGAGACGGACTTCGAGGCGATCGTTACAAATATCGACGACACGCTGTCGGGCATCGCCGAGGGCATGGAATCGGACTATCGCGAGAAAGCGACTCTCACGATGTACCGCGAAGAGGCGACGTTCGTCGAGGAGCGCACGGTCGCCGTCGGGGACGATCGGGTCAGCGCCGACCGGGTCGTCGTCGCGGCAGGGAGTCGACCGGTCGTCCCGCCGATCGACGGCATCGAGACGGTCGACGCCCTCACGAGTCGCGAGGCCCTGTCTCTCGACGCCCAACCCGAGAGCCTGGTGATCGTCGGCGGCGGGTACATCGCCGTCGAGTTGGGCTATGCGTTCGAGACCCTCGGGACCGACGTCTCGATCGTCGAAAGCGGCGAGACCCTGCTGGGACGGGAAGACCCCGAGGTCAGCGAGGCATTCACCGCGATCGCTCGCGACCGCCACGACATCCACACCGGCTATCGCGCGACGCGGGTCGAACCGGACGGCGAGGGGGTTCGCGTCCACGCGGAATCGACCGACGGCGATCGCGTCTCGATCGAGGGCGAGGAGGTCCTGATCGCCGCCGGGCGACGGCCGAACACCGACACGCTCGATGTGGCCGCCGCGGGGATCGCGACCACGGATCGGGGCTTCGTCGAGACCGACGATCAGTTGCGCGCGAGTGCCGACGGCGTCTGGGCGCAAGGCGACATCGCGGGCAACGCGATGTTCAAACACTCGGGCGATTACGAGACCCAGATCACGATCGACAACGTCGTCCACGACGCCGGCCGCTCGATCGACCTCTCGGCGCTGCCCCACGCTCTCTTCACTGAGCCACAGATCGCGGGTGTCGGCGCGACCGAGGCGGAGTTACGGCAGGCCGACCGGGCGTACCGCGTCGGCCGGCAGTCGCTGCCGGCGACGCCGATGGGCCGGGCGAAAAAGCTGGAGTACGGGTTCGTGAAGGTGCTCGCCGCTCCGGACGGCACGATTCTGGGCTGTCACATGCTCGGCAGAGAGGTCTCGACGATGATCCACGAGGTGCTCGTCGCGATGCGATCGGGGTCGGGCACCGTCGCGGACGTGACGAACACGATCCACGCCCACCCGACGCTGAACAAGGCCGTCCAGTACGCCTTCGAAGACGTCGACACGCGCTGAACGCTACTATAGCGATTTCTCGACGACGTACCCCCACCGCTCGAAGTCGAGGTGGTCGTAGAAAGCCTGACTGTCGGTCGCGTCCAGCGGTGAGGCCAGACCCAATCGCTCGAATCCCCGCTCGTCCGCCCAGGATTCGACGTACGCGACGAGTGCCGACCCGTGGCCCTCGCCGCGCCGGTCGGGATCGACGACGAGGCTGTACAGCCAGGCCATGCGTTCGTGGTGGAGTTCGGTCATCACCGTCACGCCCGCGACGCCGACGAGGTCAGCGTCGACGAACCGCCCGAACAGGCGATACGAATCGACGCTCGTCCAGGATCGGATCTCACGTGGCTCGGCGTCGGTCCAGAGCTCACCGAGCAGGTCGATCGCCGCCTCGCGCTCATCGTCTCGAATCCGCCTGATCGACGCGTGATCGTCGTCCATGGCCACGATCGGGCGTCGGCCGCGAGGCCCGTCAGGCTATCGCTCAGGGCGATCGGTCGAGCCCGCCGATAAACAGCGCGAGCACGGGCACGATCTCCAGGCGACCGAGCCACATGAACAGGATCATCACGAGTTTGGAGGTCTCCGGGAGGAATAGATAGCTGCCGAACGGCCCGATCCGCCCGAACCCCGGCCCGATGTTGCCCAGCGTCGCGAGCGCACCACTCGTGGCTTCGAGGATCGTCAAATCGATGCCGACCCGGGCGGCGTCGAGGGCGAAAAACACCGATCCGAGCCCGAACAGCACGAAATACAGCACCGTGAAGGTGAGAATCGCCCGGACGGTCCGCTCTTCGACGACCGACCCCGCGAGTCGAACCGGGACGACCGCTCGGGGGTGCGCGGCCGTGAACAGTTCTCGCCGGATGGCCTTGCCGACGACGAGCCAGCGGACGACCTTGATCCCCCCGCCGGTCGATCCGGCCGACCCGCCGACGAACATCGCAAAGAGGAGGACGATCCTGACGTGGGCGTCCCACTGCGCGAAGTTCGATGTGGCGAAGCCCGTCGAGTTGAGGAGTGAGGCGATCTGGAAGGCGGCCTGCCGGAGGGCGTTGCCCGGGCGGCCGGCAGTCGCGCCACCGATTTCGAGGGCGGGCGCGCCACCACCGAGGAGGAGGCCGAAGACGACGGCGACGAACACGGCGATCGCGCCGGTATAGACCTTGAACTCGGTGTTGTCGAGCAACACCTGGAACTCACCACGGACGGCGTGCCAGAACAGCGCGAAGTTGACCCCCGCGACGACCATGAAGGGGATGACGACCCATTGAACGACCGCCGCGAACGCCCCGATGCTGTCGGCTTTCGGTGAGAACCCGCCGGTCGGGAGCGTCGAGAAGCCGTGCGCGAGCGCCTGATAGAGCGTCATCTCCGGGGCGAGACCGGTGACGCCGATCCCCCAGAGGATCGCCACGAGAAGGAGGGTAAAGCCCGCATACAGGAGCCAGAGGACCCTGGCCGTCTGGGCGATCTTCGGGGTGAGCTTCTGGAGTTCCGGGCCGGGCGCTTCCGATTCCATCAGTTCCGCACCGTTGACCGCGAGTTCGGGCAAGATGGCGATCATGAGGACGATGATCCCCATGCCGCCGAGCCACTGGAGTTGCTGTCGCCAGATGAGGAGTGCGTGGGAGTGCTGTTCGAACCCAATCGTGCCCAGGACGGTCGCGCCGGTCGTCGTCACGCCACTCATCGACTCGAACAGCGCGTTCACGATCGACTCGATCGCTGCGCCCGGTGAGGCCAGGGAGAGTCCGACCGTCGATTCGGTGCCGATCCCGGCGATGAGAAACGGGATCGCCCCACAGATCGCGGCGGCGAGCCAGACCGTCGCGACGAGGACGAGCGCCTCGCGCGGGCCGATGTCGGGGTCGGGATCGATCCGTTCGAGCGCGACCCCGATCACCGCGGTCGCCGCCATCGCGAGGACGAACGTCGCGATGTCCGCACGGTAGACGATGGCGACGGCGAGCGGGACGACCATCGTGGCCGAGAGGTACTTCACGACCGTCCCGACCAGGCCGACGCTCGCCCGCCAGTCGACGTGCCAGGTCACGAGGGGGACACTCCCTGCTGCATATGCTGGCCGAACGCCGCGACGGCCTTGAACCCCCCGTCAGCGACCCGGCTCAGATGCGGTCAGCGATCGCGTCTACAGCGTCGGTGGCGACGAAGAAGACGACGTGATCGCCAGCGCGAAACACCGTCTCGCCGCGGGGGGTGACGAGCTCACCCGCTCGTGCGATCGCCCCGATGACGACGGCCTCGGGGAACCCATCGACCGCCGCCTGGACAGTCTCACCGACGAGTGGACTGTCCGCCTGGAGAGTCCGTTCGAGGACTTCGCCGCGGTCGTTTTCGATCATCGCGACGTTGTCCGGACGGCCCTCACGGGTGAACCGAACGATCTCCTCGGCCGCCTCCTCGCGTGGGTCGATCGCCACGTCGACGCCGACCGTCTCGAACAGATCGGCGTACGCGGGCGTCTCGACGATCGCGACCGTCCGCTCGACGCCGACGGTCTCAGCGAGCAAGGAGACGAGCAGGTTCTTCTCGTCGCTCCCCAGACAGGTTACGACGAGATCGGCGTCCCCGACGTGTTCGTTGTCGAGGAAGGTCCGGTCGGTCCCGTCGCCCTCGACGACGACGGTCTTCGAGAGCGCTTCGGCCAGTTCGCGCGCCCGGCCCGGATCGCTCTCGACGAGGCGCGGACGGTAGCCTTCCTGTTCGATGAGGCGGGCGGTCTGGACGCCGACGCTGCTACCGCCGAGGATCACGATGTCGGTCGCCGGTTCGTCGCCCCCGGTCGTCACGTCCGCGGCGAACGCCCGAATCGAGTCCGGACTGCCGATGACGACGACGCGATCGTCAGCCTGGAACCGGTCGGTCCCCGTCACGATGACGAAATCGTCGCCACGGAAGATCGCCCCGACGGTCATCGAGTCGTACTGGTCGGCCTCCTCGACGCTACAGCCGACGAGTGGGCTGTCGGCAGGAATCTCGAACTCCGCCATGCGGATGAGTCCACTCGCGAACGTGTCGACGTCCACCGCGCCCGGAAGTCCGGAGATCCGGAAGATGGCCTCGGCGGTGAGCAGGTCGGTACTAACCATGAAATCGACGCCGTAGGCGGCCTCGGACTCCTGCCAGGTATAGAGGAGCGACGGGCGTTTCACCCGGGCGACGGTGAACGCGTCGGTGGCCGTCCGGGCCGTCCCGCAGACGACGATGTTGACCTCGTCGGCGTCCGTCGCGGCGATGACGAGATCCGCGTCGTCGATGCCGGCTTCCCGAAGCGTGGCGATGTCGGTCCCGTCGCCCTGGATCGCGAGGACGTCCAGCGAGTAGGTCAGATCGTCCACGCGGTCTGGGTCCTGTTCGACGATCACGACGTGGTGGTCGGGGGCGAGGTTTTCGGCGACGGCGGTCCCGACCTCGCCGGCCCCGACGATCACGACGCGCACGAATCGGCCCCCCGAGCGTTCGATCGAGTCACACCGGGAGGTGGCCGAACGGACCCTTGAGTGTTTCCCAGTCGGAGTGTCTCAAATGTGCTCGGATCGACCAGCCCGTCCGATCAGGAGTGGTCGTCGACCGTCCGCTCGGCGGCGACCTGTGGGGCCCCGTCGGACCGACGCTCCGCGAGCCAGGCTTTGACGAACGCGCCTTCCTCCCGAAGCGTCCACGCGCCAGTGTTCTCGCCCGTTTCCGCCGTCTCACCGGCCTCGTCGGTCGCGTCGGCCTCACCCACGAGATCTGGGACGGGCCCGTCGTAGGGCTCGCCGATCGAGTCCGCCGCCTCCGCGTCGACGAACGCGCGGTCGAACAGCGCCGGGCGCCAGACGGGGTCCGCACACCACGCCATCCAGTGGATCGCATCGTTCGCGTCGGCCCACTCGCGGAACGGTGCAGCGAACTCGGCGGTCGAGGCGCGGAACAGATCCAGATCGTCCTCGACCTGCCAGCCGAACTCGGTGACGAACAGTGGCACCTCGCTCGCGACGCCCGCCGTGCCCTGGGCGTCGGGGCCGACCCCCGCCCAGTCGGCCTCGCGGCTGACCTCGTGGCCCGCGTAGATGTGGTACGTGTAGGCCAGATTCTCGCCGTCGAAGCGCTCGACGTAGACCCCCTCGGGGCTCTGGGACCACGTCGGCGACCCGATCAGGGTGGGGGTCTCGGGGGCGTGCTCGCGGATGGTATCCACCCACGGCTGGGCGACGGCTTTCCAGTTCCACCAGAGTTCGGCGGCCGCACCCTCCTCGCGGGGATCGGCGCGCATCCCCGGCTCGGTCGGTTCGTTGTACACCTCGTAGAACACGTGGGTCCGGTCGGCGTACCGCGGCGCGACGGTCTCCCAGAACAGCGTGACCTCCTCCGCGAGCGCGGGGTCGTCCCAGCGCTGCGTGCGATCCTCGGTGTGCCAGTGGCGATGGAAATCCACGATGCAGTAGACGCCGTTTTCCTCGCAGCGATCGACGACGGGGTCGAGATGCTCTGCGAGATACTCCTCGAGTTGCTCGCGGGTGAACGCGGGGGGTTCGGGCGGGCCAGCCTTCCAGCCCGGCGGGTGTTCACCGACGTCGACCGGTTGGACGGGCACGCGGATCACACGTGGGTGCCAGCCGTGCGCGCCGCCGGTGAGATACTCGACGGTCTCGATGGCGTCCTTGCCGCGAGCGGCGGCCGTCCGGTTCAGCCGCTTCGGGTCGGCGACGTTCAGCCCGCGCAGCGTCACCTGGGAGCCCGACGGGTCGACGAGGCGATTGCCCTCGACGTGGAGTCTCGGGGTCGGGATGCCGGGCGAGTGCGAGCGGGTGGGGCGGTCGTCAGGGTGATTGGAGGGCGTCACGCGCTCGTTTTGTCGACGATATCGTGTAAGGCGCTCGCCGAGGGAACAAGATTTGAGATTCGGGGGTGGAGCGGGGGTAATATTATGCCTGCGACGATGGTCGTTGCTGGTGAACGATATCGTGGTTCCTGAAATTGGCGAGTAGATGATCACTCATGCTCGGAATAGGGAGCATCGTCTCGGTCAGGCCGGTTTCGTCACGCTGATCTGGAGCGACGCGTTCGTGCGCACGGAGTGGGGCAACAGAATCTACAACGGTATATCGACGCGAGCCACCAATCGTAGCCAGGCAGCCACTATAAATACCATATTAAATGCACATCATATAACCACTAGAATTTAAGCCACATAGAGAGACACAATACCCATGGGAGATAAATATACAAGCAAGGCAAAAATGAAGATAGGGAAAATAATAGCAGCAAACACCATTCGAAGCGATTAAAAGTGGATAAATTTAATGCAGTATTTATATGAGAATAATAGAAAAATAATTTTCGATTATGAGGACGGGAGACCAGTGTGGCCAAAAGATGAAGAGATTAATTGGGACTTGGAAATTACTGATGAAGAGATTAAACAAGAATTCGTATCATTACAACAATCAAACCTAATAGACCGAAAATACCCCGACAATAATGGCGAATACAAAGACGAGAGACCAAATAATAGTCCAGGAACCGTAAAGTTTGAGCTTACTCAAAAAGGTATAGAAATAGCGCACCAGCATAACCAATCAGAATTGAATGTGTTTAGCGATATGACAATATTGCTTCTGACGGTCGGATTATTAACCACAAATATTGCAAGTATCGTGACTACCGAATGGGTCGAAGCGACAATAATTATTGTAACCTTATTGGGCGTACTAATCGGACTTGTTATAATAACTTCTATAACATAGAATCCTACATCCTCTCGTTATATGTGGATATAGACTTCATCCAACAACGGCCCGATTACCACCCTGCACAGTCAATTTGCAGCTGTCGTTGTTCCCCACCGGCGCATCAATCCCCAGTACAACTCGCTCGATGAATCGCTGCCTGACCCAGTGGAAAGCGTGATCGTCTCGCCCGCTGGGGCGCTCCCCGGCGACACGGTGTCGGTGTTCCTGTTTCGCAAAGGCCCACCTCTGTGGGTTGCATTCACGCCCAGTCGTGATTCTCCCACCCCTCGTAGTGCTTTAGCCGGCTCCTGATCTGAAACGGTTCCAACCCACAGTCGTGATAGAGCACTTCGGCCAACCGGCCAAACGCACTGTTGTTGAGTTCGATCCCGCGATTCCCCCGGTCGGTAATGTACCCTGCCGATCGGAGCATTTCGTAGGCATCGCGTGCGTCGGGATATTCGTGATCCCTGATCGCTGCGATTGAGAGCAGGGCCTCCTGATTAATCGGTGATCCCCACCCGTGTCTCGAAACCATCGCGGCCAGGAGAGCACATTTCACCGACGGCTTTCGCATACTCCGCTCTATTATCGCCCACTACATAAGCCCCGTCAATCAGCGTTAACACGAATGGAAGTGATTATACACACCGGTCACCTCTATTCGAGCATGAGCGAATCCACACCCAGAGACAGCGCGTCCGACCAGGACGTAAAACAGGCGCGTCTCGACCACCCGAGCGGCCTGCTTCACCTCACCCAGCACGAGAGCGTCCCGATCCTCCTCGACGCGATTCTCGACCTGCCGCCCGGCCGGGAGTTCAACAAGAGCGAGTTCGCGGACCACGCGGGCGTCACCCGCCAGACGGTCGGCACGTACATCGACCTCCTGCTCGACGTCGACATCGTCGAGGAGGTCCCGCAGACGACGCCCCAGCGGTATCGAGTGACCGAGAGCGATGTCGTCGAAGCGCTGTACGAGTTGAACAGTGCGATCAACGCGGCTGGCGAGTGAGATCGTCACGTACTCCGACGAGACGCGGGATCTAACAGGTCCATCCTGCATACGGCGAGCGGAGCGAGCCGTTTCACTGAGCGCGAACGCAGTGAGCGCTCAGGTGTTTTTGGTCCAGATTTTTGCGAGGAGGGTTCGCGAAGCGAACCCTCCGACGTAAAAAGGTGGTCTAGTAGTCCCGGGAGGATTCGAACCTCCGTCGTTGCCCCCAGAAGGCAACAGGATTGGCCACTACCCCACGGGACTGCATTCGACAGTCGGACATCGGGTTACAAAACGGTGTCGCTTCGGGCGCTCGAATCCCAACGAGTATCGCCGTCGATCGCCCACCGGCGGGCATGCTGGAGTCCGCGATCGACATCGTGTTCGGGACCAGTCTGACCCACCGGGTCGTGGTGCTCACGGCGATCGCCGTCTACGCCGTGTGGTTCGTCCGCGACGCCCCGACGGCGTGGGCGAACCTGCGTGACGGCGCCTGGACCTTCGGCCGACTGTTCACGCTGATCGTCGCGGCAATGGCACTCGCGAGTGCGATCGGCGCGCTCGTCCCGGTTGCGGCCGTCGAGCGCACGCTCGGCGCGACCGCCGGGCCGTCGGGTGGCGTCCTCGCGGGCGTCCTCGGCGGCCTCCTGCCGGGCGGGCCGTACGCGGTCTATCCCGTGATCGACAGCGTGGGGGCCGCCGGTGGCGGCGTCGCGGCCGTGCTGGCGCTGGCGGTCGGCTACGGTGCGATCGGGGTCGGACGCATTCCCTACGGCCTGGTCTTTTTCGAGTCGCGGATCGTCGCGGCGCGCGTGCTCGCGGGCCTGGCGATCGCGATCACCGCCGGCGCGGGGGTGTATCTGCTGTGAGTCGGTGGCGTCAGGTTGGCCGACTCCTCGTCGGGGCGTCGTGGGGCCAGCGCGTGGTCGTGATCGGCGCAGTCGTCGTCTACGCGACGCTAGCAGTCGTCGACCCCGCGACGGCGAGATCGAGTGCGGCCGGCGGGATCGCGCTGTTCGGGCGGATGGCCTCGCTCGTGGTCGCATCACTGTTGCTCGCGAACGCGCTCGGGCACGCGTTGCCCGAAGACCGCGTCGCGGCGACGCTCGGTGCGGCGGCGGGCACGCGTGGGGTCGTACTCGCTGGCCTGCTGGGTGGGCTGCTCCCGGGTGGCCCGTATGCCGTCTACCCGATCGTCGAACGGGTCGGCGATCGCGGCGCGAGCGCACCAGCGGTGGTTGCGCTGCTCGTGGGGTACAGCGCGATCGGCGTGGGACGGGTCCCGTTCGGCCTCGGCGTGTTCGGACCGCGGATCGTCCTCGCGCGACTGGCGATCGGCGTCGTTGGCACCGTCGGCGTCGCGGTCGTCCTCGCGGCGGTCTGGCCCGACTAGCCGTCACCGAATTCGGTGGGCGTCACGCGAACCACGAGCGTCTCCGCAACGTCGCGCAGGTCGTAGCTCGGCACCGACCCGTCGGTCCGGGTGACGTACATCGGCTCGACCAGTCGGCCCGCGGCGTCGGGACTGGGCCGTTCGACGCCGTAGATTCGGAGATACTGCCCGGTCGCCCTAGGCTCGACAGTCTCGTCGCGAATCTCGCGGGCGAGATCGGCCGAGAGCCACTCCGAGTCGCTGACGCTGGGCTCCCGGACCATCGCGGCCTCGACGTACCGGACGAGATACCAGGAGAGATCGTTGAGCAACGCGACCGCCGCGCCGATGCTGACCGTCTCGACGGCGACCGAATTGACAAAGGGTGAGCGCACGTCGTAGGTCGCGAGCGCCTCGCGAGCGGTCTCGTGCGAGCGGAGAACCTGCCGGAGCGGGTCGTCGGTCGCGCCGAGCAGACAGACCTCGGTCACAGGCGGAGCCTGGCGGGCAACCCGGAAAGCGATTTCGTCGTTCGGGTGGCGGGCGCGGACGACCGCCCGCGGCCGACGACCGTCAGTCGTGACGTGGCTCGATCGGAATCGACTCGACGCGATCGGCGATGTCGGCGGCCATGCGGCTGGCGTCGGCGGGTTCGACGGCGTCGACGCCCGCCGGCGTCGCGCCGGTCTCGGGATACGAGGGTGCGACGCGGTTACAACCCGCGTCGATGGTGGCGTCGTTGTAGGTCCCGATCTCGCGAGCGCGAGCGATGACCCGATCTTTGTCCCAGGTCGCGAGCGGGCGGATCACGGGCGCGCCGATCGCGCGCTGGACGGCCGCGAGGTTCGCGGTCGTCTGGGAGGACTTCTGGCCGATCGACTCGCCGGTGACGACGCCGACCGCCGACTCGGAGGCCTGCGCGGCGATCCGGAGCATGAGTCGCCGGAGCACGAGCATGCGGTGGTCGTGGGTCGTCTCGGCGATGCGCTCGACGGCATCGCCCGCGGGCGCGATCGACAGTTCGTCCACCTGGTCGGGCGCGTACGCCGCCAGGCGTTCGGCCGTCGCGACCGCGCGAGCGCGGTGGTCGGCGCCGCCGTAGTCGCCGAGATCGACGTAGATCGGCTGGACCCTGGCCCCGCGTTTCATCGCCAGCCAGGCCGCGACCGGCGAGTCGATCCCACCCGAGAGGAGGGCGACCAGCGGGGCCTGCGAGCCCAGCGGAAGCCCACCGGGCCCCGACCGCGTTTCACAGAACACGAACGCCCGGTCGGGCCGGCACTCGACGGAGAGTGTGAGGTCGGGATCGTCCAGATCGACGCTCGGATCGAACCCCGCCGCGTCGAGGGCCTCGCCGACGGCCCTACCACCGACCTCACCGATGTCCCGACTCGAAAACGGGTGCGCGTCTGTCTCGCCGGCGCGACGCGCGTCGATGCCGAAGGTGCCGCCCGCAAAGTGGGCCTCGGCCGTCGCGACGAGCGCGTCGCCGATCGCGTCGAGTGTGGGGTCGACGACGCGGGCCGGCGAGGCCGAGACGACGCCGAACCCGTCGGTGACGGCACTCGTCGCGGCCTCGACCGCGTCAGTGTGGACGTACAGTCGATTCCGCTCGACGTGGACGTCGCCGGGGACGTCCCGATCCGCGAGGATCGCGGCGAGGTTCTCGCGCAGACGGCCCTCCATGCGCATCCGAACCTGATCGCTCTTGGTCCCGATCTCGCCGTGTCGGACCAGCACCGTCGAGGCGCCCGGCGGGTGCATATCGTGGCTTGATCGCCGACGATCAAACGGGTGTCGATGGGGCGGCCGACCGCCGATCGAGCGTGACCGTCTCAGAACGTGGTCTGCTCGCCCTCGATGACCGATCGGGTGAGATCGGTGATCCCGTCGAGTTCGTCGTCGATCACCGCACTCACGTCGTCCTCGACCGCGCTGACGGGCGTGCCCGCCTCGGTGACGACGTGGGCATCCGCGAGGTGTGGCTGGTCGATCGGCTGGCCGATCTGGCTGAGCAGGCGGATCTGGATCTGCCGGACGGCATCGACGCGCTCGTAGACCGCCCGCGCGATCTCGGTCGAGAGCAGGTTGTAGATCTTCCCGATGTGGTTGACGGGATTCTTCCCGCTCGTGGCTTCGAGACTCATCGGGCGATTGGGCGTGATCAGCCCGTTCGCGCGATTGCCACGCCCGACCGACCCGTCGTCGCCCTGTTCGGCGCTCGTCCCGGTCGTCGTCAGGTAGATCGCCCCGGAATCGAGGTCGTCGGCGGTGTTGACGTGGACCTCGACCGAGCGGTCGGTGATCTCGCGGGCGAGCTCAAGCACCTCCTCGCGGACCGACTCGACCATCGCCTCGTAGGCCTCGATGTCGGGAACGTGGGCGTCGACAGCGGCGACGGCGACCGTGACGGCGATCTGGTCGTCCTCGCGTTTGGCCATGACCTTCACGTCCTGGCCGATCGCGGGGTTCTCCGCGCCGAAATCGCCGTTGAGTTGGCGCTCGGTCTCCAGGACGATGCGTTCGGTCTCCGAGAGCGGGGCGTAGCCCACGCCGTAGCTGGTGTCGTTGGCCATCGGGACCGTGCCGTCCTCGCCGAAGACCTGCTGGAGGTCGCCGCTGCCCTCGCCCAGGTCGACGTCGACGATGACGTCCGTTCCCACGTCGAGGTCGGGGAACGTCTCGTCGAGGTAGTCCCGGGCGGCCTCGACGGCGACCGACTCGGCGGGGATGTTCGTGCCCTCGTAGGACTTGGTCGCGCGCCCGACGATCAGCAGATAGATGGGTTCGAGCACTTCACCGCCGCCGAACGCGGGCGCGGCACTGCCGGCGACGAGTTGGGTCTCGTCGGTATTGAAATGCAGCACGCGACCGACGCGATCGAGATAGACGCGCGCGAGCGCTTGCGAGACGGCCTCGGCGACGCCGTCACAGACCGAGTCGGGGTGGCCGATCCCCTTGCGTTCGACGATTTCGAGTGTCTGTTCCTCGACGGCCGGGCCCGGGGCGGGTTCGACCTGGACGTTCCGGTCAGTCATCGGCCGCGGATTCCCGCGCAGTCGCGGTATACCTTTCGAAAGCGCCAGCGTCAGTCGAGAAGCAAGCCGAGATAGGACCGTCGGATCTGATCGTCGGGATTCAACCCGAGGTCGGCGAGCGTGCCTTCGAGCGCGTCACGGGCCGAGTCGATTTCCGCCTCGCCGTCGACGTCGCGTTCGAGTTCGAGGTAGGTGCCCAGTCCCGCCACGTCGTCGACGGTCGCCGTCGTCCCACCGATCTGGAATCGGTGGCGATTTTTCTCGACGGTCGCCGCGCGCTCGAAGCCCAGTCCTTCGAGCAACGCTCGCGCCGTCTCGGCGTCGTCGACGGCGATCTCGGCTTCCGTCCGGGTCTTCGATCGGGCGTCGATCTTCGGCCCTTTGTAGGTCATCCGCACGCGGGCGTCCGTCTCGTCAATTCTCGCCTCGTCGCCGGATGCAGAGGCGGACCCATCGACTGCTCGCGATTCGACCCGTTCCCGTCGAATCCGCAGCGCTTCGTCGGTCTCAGCGAACGCGCGGTGTGGCGCGTCGAAATAGGCGTCGGTCTGGTGGACGCGTTCGACGGGTTCGGCCCCGATAGCCGCGAGACGGTCGCGAATCCCCGTCTCGACGGGAACCTTGATCTCGACTTCGTACATGGTCGACTCGGGCAGGCGAACGAAGAAAAGCCCCCCGACCGGGACCGTGAAACGGTGTCCTTAAGGATGGACCGACGGACAAACGGTGTATGACGGACGAAAACGTGGCCGAAGCGGACGATTCCGAGCCGGCCGAGGACGTCGCATCGGACGCCGAAAGTGAGGACACTGCGGGACTCGGGGACGGCGACTTCGTCGAAATCGAGTACACCGCTCGCACCGTCGAGGACGACGCGCTCGTCGACACGACGAGTCGCGAGGTCGCCGAAGAGGAAGGTGTGGCTGAGGACGATCACGACTACGGCCCACAGATGATCGTCATCGGCCAGGGCCACATCTTCCCCTCGATCGAGGAGGCCCTCCGCGGGAGCGAGGTCGGTGACGAAGGCACCGCCGTCGCGCCCGCCGAAGAGGCCTTCGGTGAGTACGACGACGAGCAGGTCCGCACCGTCAGCGCCGAGAAGATCCCCGAAGACGACCGCTACCCCGGGGCCGAGGTCTCCATCGACGGCGACCAGGGCTACCTGGAGACGATCGTCGGCGGCCGCGCCCGCGTCGACTTCAATCACCCGCTCGCCGGCGCGGACATCGAGTACGACTACGAAATCAGCGACGTCGTCGACGACCGCGAAGAGCGCGCCGAGCGGTTCATCGAGACCGCCGTCGGCATGCCGCTGGACGTGGAGTTCGAGACCGCGACCGTCGAAGAGGAGCGGCCCGTCGACGACCCCGAAGAGCACGTCGACGACGCCGACGAGATCGGTGACGAACCGGTCACCGAGACCGTCGAAACCGAACAGGAGACGCTATTCATCGAGGCGACGCCCCAGCTGGCGATGAACCAGCAGTGGATGTTCCAGAAACAGCAGATCGGCCAGCAACTCGAAGACCTCATCGGCGTCGACCGCGTCGTGCTCCGCGAGGAACTCGGCGGCGGGCCCGGCCCGATGGGTGGCATGATGGGTGGCATGGGCGGCGGCGCTGGCGGCCCCCAGGTCGAGGTCGGTGACGACGGCGAAGCCGAACTCGAAATCGACGCCGACGATCTCGCCGAAGAACTCGAAGAGTAGCGCCGATCCGATCGGCGATCCCAGCGACCGACTCCGATTTTCGGTCCATCACAACGCTTAGTTGGCGGCGTCCCGTCTCGGCGTCCATGCGCCCGTTCCGACCGGGAGAGGTCGTGGCGATCGCCGAGTCCGCCCTGGAGTTCGCCATGGAGGCGTCTCGCGACAGCCACCCCGACGAGTACATGGGCCTGCTGCGTGGCGACGACGCCCGCCAGGTCGGCCTCGATCGAGACGGAACGGTGCTGACGGACGTCCTCGTCATTCCGGGGACCGAGACGAACTCCGTGAGCGCGACCGTCAAGACCTCGATGGTGCCCAACGACACCCGCGCGGCGGGGTCGATCCACTCTCACCCGAACGGCGTCCTCCGGCCGAGTGCGGCCGACCGCGCGGCGTTCGGTCGCGGACGGGTTCACATCATCATGGGTGCGCCCTACGAGCGCGGGGACTGGCAGGCGTTCGACCGTGAAGGCGACCCGATCGAGTTGCCCGTCGTCGAGGTCGACGCGCCCGAAGAGCAGTTTTTCGACTTCGACCAGCACGACATCGACGAAGAGTTGCGCGAGGAGGGGCGGCTCTCGGAGACGACCGACGACGCCGAGGACAGCGGGTGGTTGTGGTGAGCACGGTCATCGCCCAGGGGACGTTCGACCTGCTCCACCCGGGGCATTTGCACTACCTCCGTGAGGCCGCCACGATGGGTGACTCGCTGGTCGTCATCGTCGCGCGCCGATCGAACGTCACCCACAAACCCGATCCCGTCGTCCCGGACGCCCAGCGCCGCGAGATGGTCGCCGCACTCGATCCGGTCGACGACGCCATTCTCGGCCACGAGACCGACATCTTCGTGCCGATCGAGCGGATCGAACCGAGTGTGATCGTCCTGGGGTACGACCAGCACCACGACGAAGCAGACCTGGAAGCGGCCCTGGTCGAGCGCGGGATCGACTGTCGAGTCGAACGCGCGAGTCCGCGTGAGCACCACGACGACGAGTTGCTCTCGACCGGCGACATCGTCGATCGGATTCTCGACCGTCGAAAATCCACGGCCGAGTCAGAGTGATCTAGATCAGGTCGGCCTCGGCCAGACGGTCGACACCCTCCTGCAGTCGGTCTCTACTCGCGGCATACGAGAGTCGGACGTAGCCTGGCGTCCCGAACGCGCTCCCGGGGACCGTCGCGACGGCGGCGTCCTCGACCGCGCGCTCGGCCCACGCCTGGTCGTCCTCGGCAACGGGCAACATGAGATAAAAGGCTCCCTGCGGGACCGGCGGGTCGACGCCGTACTCGCGGAACGCCTCGACGAGCATGTCGCGCCGATCCTCGAACGCCGCGCGCATCTCTTCGACGGCGTCGTCGGTGTTTGCGAGGGCCTCGACGCCGGCGTGCTGGACGAAGTTCACCGCACACGTCACCGAGTGGCTGTGCAGTTTCCCGGCCTGCTCGACGATCGACTCGGGCGCGGCGAAATAGCCCAGTCGCCAGCCCGTCATCGCGTACGCCTTCGAGAAGCCGTTGAGCGTGATCGTCCGGTCGCGCATGCCGTCGAGCGCCCCGAGACTCGTCGGTTCGCGACCGTCGTAGACGATCGACTTGTAGATCTCGTCGGAGATGACCGTGATATCGTACTCGACGGCGATATCGCGGACGCCTTCGAGCGCCGCGTCGGTGTAGACCTGGCCGTGGGGATTGCCAGGCGAGTTGACGACGAGGAGTTCGGTGTCCGCGCTGACTGCCGCCCGGAGATCGTCGAGGGCGGGTTCGAGCGCGAAGTCGTGGGCCTCGGTGTCGACCCGGACGAGTGAGCCACCCGCGAGTTTCGCCATCGCCTCGTAGGACACCCACGCGGGATCGAGGAGGGCGACTTCGTCGCCAGAGCGGGACGACGTCCCGCTGGCAGACGGGCCCTGCCCGTCATTGCCGTCGATCAGCGTCTGGAAGACCTCGTAGAGGGCCTGTTTCCCCCCGGGCGTGACGATGAGGTTCTCGGTGCCGTACTGATCGAGGCCGTCGCCGTGGAGTTTCTCGACGATCGCCTCTTTGAGCGCGGGGATCCCGTTCGAGGAGGTGTACCCCGTGTGGCCCTCGTCGAGAGCGGTCTTGGCCGCGCGCTTGATGTTTGCAGGCGTCTCGAAGTCGGGCGCGCCGACGCTCAGATCGACGACGTCGACGCCATCGGCCTCCAGTTCGGCGGCGAGGTTACTGATCGCGATGGTAGCACTCGGCTCGACCCGGCCGACCCGGTCAGCGAACTCGAAAGGTGCGGACATACCCGTAGGAGCGCACCGGGCCACCGTGAATGCTGTGCTTGAGTTACGTGGGCAGGGATTCGACGAGGTCGATCGCGCTCTCGACGGCAGTCGCGCCTTTCTCGACGCGCGCGGCGGCCTCGTCGTGGCTCATCCCCGGGCCGGTGATCCCGAGCGTGACGGGCGTGTCCCGGTCGAGGCTGACCCGATCGAGCCCCTGGGCCGCGGCGGTCCCGATCACCTGATCGTGATCGGTGTCGCCCGAGACGATCGCACCGAGCACGGCGACGGCGTCGATGTCCTCTCGGCGGGCAAGGCGATCCGCCGCCAGCGGGGTGTCGTATGCGCCGGGGACGGTGAGTTCGGTGACGATCTCGGCGTCGCGATCGGCGGCCGCAGCACGGGCGTGCTCGGCCATCTCGTCGATGAGGGCAGCGGACTTCTCGAAGCGCGCGACGACGAGGCCCAGTCTGATCATACCTCCGGGTGGGACCGATCGAAGGAAGTGCGTTCCGGTCGCCCGATCGCAACCACTTTTGACCCCCGGGGCCCGACCCCCGATGGGCGAGGGTAGCCAAGCGGCCAACGGCGGCGGGCTTAAGACCCGCTCCTGTAGAGGTCCCTGGGTTCAAATCCCAGCCCTCGCATAGCGAGGTCCGAACGGTGCGAGACGCGAACGGAGTGAGCGTCTCGATGTGAACGGGGAGTGAAGCGACCCGTGAACGAAGTGAGGACCTCGACAAGACGAACGGCGAGCGACGCGAGACGCGAACGTAGTGAGCGTCTCGAAATGCGAGCGGCGGTAGCCGCGAGCGACGCGAGCCGTGAGTCTCGCACTGAGTGAAAGCCGGTGAGCAAGGCGAGATCGAGATGCGATCTCGGAATGCGAACGGCGGAGCCGTGAGCAGCGCGAACCGGCTGGAACGAACTGAGCGTCTCGAAAACGACGAACAGTGCGAGATCACCGCCCAGTCCGCCGACGCGTTGGACGACGCCACGACGGTCCAGCGGGTCGCATCGTCGATCCGTTGAGAAGACAGTCGACGCGCCAGACCTGGCCTGAAGAGCTACGACTGATGGGGCTCGACGGTCGCGTGGTGGAGTGGCTGTTCGGCGATCGTCGAGCGCAGTTCGTCGAGCACGTCGCGATCGGTCGCGCCCTCCAGCGCCGCGACGACCGCGAACACCTCCTCGCGGTCGACCTTGACGCCCGTCTCGGTGAGTGCGTCCGCCGGTCGCTCGCGGAGTTCGCGGAGCGTGCCGACACCGAGCAGGTAGGGCACGCCCCAGGCGGCGAGCGTGTTGCCTTCGACTAGCGGCATCGCTTCGAGGTAGGTCTGGGCGTCGTCGAGATAGCCCGCGGCGTGGTCGGCCGTGCGGCGGACGACCCGGGCAGCCCCCTCGCGATTCGCGGGGTCGAGGACCTCCTCGGGGTCGACCCCCTCTTCGGTAAGCCACTCCGTCGGGAGATAGACGTTGTTCTCCTCGCGGAAGTCGTCGTGAACGTCTTTGGCGACGTTGATGAGTTGCAAGAGGAGACCGAACTCCTCGCTCGTGGCGGCCATCCGGTCGGCGTCGTCGTGGTCGACCTCGCCACGCGTGAGCAGGCGGGTCACGAGCGTCCCGACGGTCCCGGCGGCGTAGTGGCAGTACTCTTCGAGTTCCTCACGATTGGCGATCCGAAGCCCGCCCGAATCGGCGTGGCGATCGATGAACTCGGCCATGCCCGCAACCATCTCCCGGACCGAGGGGCGGATCGCGGCGCGAACCGATTCGGGTTGCTGCTGGAAGGTCGCCCAGATCGTCGAGGCCTTCGCGAGCACGCGCCAGTCGTCGTTCCGGTCGTCCGCGGGCGGGAGATGCTCGTCGACGGCGTCGCGGAACGCAGGCATCGTCGTCGCGTCATCGGGATCGATCGCCGCCTCGTAGGATGCGAGCAGGCGGCGCTGCTCGTCGGGCGGGATGTGCCCGGCGTCTTCGATGGTGTCGGCCACCCGACAGAGGAGGTATCCGACGCAGATGCGCGTCGCCATCGGCTCGTCGAGCACTTCGACGGTCAGCGCGAACGTCCGGGAGACGTCCTGAACCGCCTCGTGGCACCACTCGCGATCGGCGTCGGGGAGATCTGAATGCATCGTCTGAGAGGGGGATGGATGTGGGGGTGGCGAACGACGGAGTCGCTGCAGTACTCCGTTGCTCGCCGGTCATCGTGATCTGTCCGTCGATCGACTCTGTATTACTGTGGGAGTAGCGCCACCCATTAAAGCTTTGACCGTCGGTCGTCAGATCTGGGTCCGCCGATCGTCGCGCACTGGCCTAGGCGAAGATCTCACGGGCGGCGTCGAGGGCCTCGATCAGGGCGTCGACCTCCTCACGGCGATTGTAGACGTAAAACGAGGCGCGCGCGGTCGCGGCGATCCCCAGCGTGTCGTGCAGCGGTTGGGTACAGTGATCGCCCGCACGGATCGCGACGCCGTGATCGTTGACGATCGAGGCGATGTCGTGAGCGTGGACTGTGTCCAGCGAAAAGGCGACGAGACCGCCGCGCTCCGCTCCGGCGGGCGGACCGTAGACGGTCACGCCCTCCATGGCGTGTAACTGCTCGATGGCGTACTGGGCGATCGAATTCTCGTGGGCCGCGATGCGGTCCATCCCGATCGATTCGAGGTACTCGATCGCGCGGTCGAGCGCGACGGCCTGGGCGATCGGCGGCGTGCCCGCCTCGAACTTCCAGGGCAGTTCGTTCCAGCGGGAGTCCTCGTAGGTGACTTTCTCGATCATCTCGCCGCCGTAGAGGAACGGCTCCATCGATTCGAGCAGGCGTTCTTTGCCGTACAGCACGCCGATCCCGGTCGGGCCGGCCATCTTGTGCCCCGAAAACGCGTAGAAATCGGCGTCGATCGCCGCGACGTCGACCGGCCGGTTCGGCACGGCCTGTGCGCCGTCGACGAAGATCAACCCGTCCTGTTCGTGGACCATGTCAGCGAGTTCGGCGACGGGGTTGATCGTCCCGAGAACGTTCGAGACGTGGACGATCGACGCCATCGCGGTGTCGGGCCCGACGATTTCGCGGGCGTGATCCATGTCGAGACGGCCCGCGTCGTCGACGCGAATGTACCGGACGGTCGCGCCCGTGCGCTCGGCGATCTGTTGCCAGGTGACCAGCGACGCGTGGTGTTCCATCTGCGTGAGGACGACCTCGTCGCCCGGCTCAAGGTTGTTCAGCCCCCACGCGTACGCGACGAGGTTCTCGGCCATCGTCGTGTTCGCGGTGAAGACGACCTCCTCACGTCCGTCGGCCCCGATAAACTCCGCGACGGTGTCGTGGGCCTCTTCGTAGGCGATCGAGGCCTCCTGGCTCAGTTGGTGGAGGCCGCGATGGACGTTCGCGTTGTACTCCCGGTAGTACTCCGTGATCGCGTCGATCACGGGCTCTGGGGTCTGGGTCGTCGCGGCGTTGTCGAGATAGACGAGATCGCTATCCCCGACACGGCGATCCAGGACGGGAAAGTCCGCCCGGATCGCCTCCACGTCGAGTTCCTCGGCTGTGGGCATGGCGGATCTCGGGTACCCACGGGCAATTGCATTTCGGTCGCCCGAAAAATCCCGGCGGCCGGGAGGCCGTGGCTTACCCGCCAGGCGCGGCGTCCGTGCGGGCGAGGCCACGACCCCAGCAGCCGACGGTGACGACCGTCGCGTAGCCCGCGACGAAGAAGCCGACGACGAACACCGAAAGCGCGTCACCGATCGCGAGGCCACCGATCAGGACCGTCCAGCCCGTGACCGTCCAGACGAAATAGGCTGGCGCGCGCGTGATCGGGCCGAGGCGGCCGAGCGCGAGCGCATCGCGGAGGCGGCCCGAGTGGGCGTACAGGCCCCACGCCGCGGGCAGGGCGTACGCGATCGCCATCGCGAGAAACAGGCTCGCCGTCGACCCGAGCGTGATCGCCAGCCCCGTGATCGTGCCCTGGGCGGCGTCACCCGGGAGTCCAGACGCGCCATAGAGCGTCATCGCCAGAATCACCGCCGGAACGCCACCGTAGAGCGCCGAGATCACCGTTCCACCGACGGTCAGGCGGGCCAGGCGACCGACGTTCTCGAAGACGCCCGGATGGTCGTCGCCGCGCGCGACCGCATCGAGCACCTCCACGAGATAGCCGACGCCAGCGACGAGTGGCACGACCGGGACGGTCACCGCCGTGAGCACGTAGAGCCCTCCGAGTGCGGCGACGCCGTCGAGCCCGCGCACCGACCGCAGCGGGTCCAGCGCCGGATCGAACGGATCGCTCACGTCACTCCACCGGTGAGACGTCGACGTTGTCGAGGCTGCGGTTGTGGATCGCCTCGCCCGTGGTGGCGTCGAACAGGTGGATGGCCGTCGGCGGAATGGTCGCGACGATCGACTCGCCCGCCTCGACGGATTCCATCCCGCTGATGGTCGCGACGAACGCGTCCGGCGACCGTTCCTCGCTGACGTGGGCACCGTACTCGTCGTCGGCGTCCGCGAGTCGCAGGTGGACGATGTTCTCGTCGCCTTTCGGTTCGACGACGTCGACGTCCATCTCGAAGGCGTGCTCGCCCGCGGCCCCGCCGAACCTGATGTCCTCCGGGCGGATGCCGAACGTGACCGCGTCTCGACCCTCGACCGCCGCGCCGAGTGCGTCGGTCAACGGATACTCGAAGCGTTCACCGACGAGGCGATCGCCCTCGACGTCCATCGCGAAGAAGTTCATCGCGGGTTCACCGATGAAGCCCGCGACGAACTGGTTTGCTGGCTGGTGGTAACAGGTCAGCGGATCCCCGATCTGCTGGAGCCGACCGTCGTTCAGGATGGCGATCCGGTCACCCATCGTCATCGCTTCGGTCTGGTCGTGAGTGACGTAGATCGTCGTCACACCCAGGTCCTCCTGGAGGCGCTGGAGCTCCGTGCGCATCTGTGCGCGGAGTTTCGCGTCCAGGTTCGCCAGCGGCTCGTCCATGAGGAACACCTCGGGATCGCGCACGATCGCGCGCCCGAGTGCGACACGCTGTTGTTGCCCGCCCGAGAGTTCGCTCGGCTTGCGGTCGAGCAGGTCTGCGATCTCCATCATCTCGGCGCTCTCGGTGACCTGTTGGTCGATCTCGTCGTCCGAGAGGGCGGTCGATTCTTCCAGCCCGAACGCCATGTTCCCCCGGACCGACATGTGGGGGTAGAGTGCGTACGACTGGAAGACCATCGCGACGTCCAGGTACTGTGGTTTGACGTCGTTGATGATCTCGTCACCGAGCGATATCGTGCCGGACGTGACGGTCTCCAGCCCGGCGATCATGCGCAACAGCGTCGATTTCCCACAGCCCGACGGGCCGACGAGGACCAGAAACTCCTCGTCGGCCACGTCGATCGATACGTCGTCGATGGCGACGATTTCGCCGTCGTCGTCCTCGAAGATCTTGGTAACGTTGTCGATTGTGAGTCCAGCCATGTCAAGCACCTCCGCCGGAGACGCCCTCTGCGAACTGTTTTCCGAACAGGACGTACACCGCGATCGTCGGGAGTGCGGTGATGAACGCCCCGGCCATCAGCAAGTTGTACTGCCCGACCATCGACCCCGTAAAGGACTGCAGGGCCATGGTGACGACCTCGTACTCGCCACGCACGAGCACGAGCGCGAAGAGGAGATCGTTCCAGATATTCGTGAACTGGTAGATCAGCGTGACCGCGAACATCGGGATCGCCAGCGGGAACGCGATCCGCCGGTAGATCGTCCGGATCGTCGCACCGTCCAGACGGGCGGCCTCGAACATCGACTGATCGAGGCCCTTGAAGTGCCCGCGAAAGAGGAGCGTACAGATCGGGATCCCGTACGCGATGTGCGTGATCGTCAGCGCGACCAGACTGCCCTCCGGGCCGAGCAGGCCACGGATGTCGACGATACCCGTCCAGAACCGCGTGAGCGGAACGAGCACGGCCTGGTACGGGATAAAAATCCCCGCGACGAAGATCAGCATGACCACGATCTGGCCACGCCACTTCGTAATCGTCAGCCCGTAGGCCGCCAGCGACCCGAACAGCGCCGAAAACGCCGTCGCCGGGACGACGAAGGCGACGCTGTATCCCAGCGCGGGCCAGAGCCGATCTAACGCTTGCCCCCACGGACCAATCGTGAACTGATTGCCGATCGGCGGGAGCACTGGGATCGTGGTCTGGAACGCGCTCTGGGTCTTGAACGCCGTAAAGAGCCCTGTCTCCAGAGGCAACAGGTACAGGACCACCATCGCCAGGAGGACGGCGTACAGGCCGATGCGCTTTCGCGGGACGGTCGTCGCTCGCTCGACGATAGTTCGGTCCGACGTGCTCATAGGTCACCTCGCTGGTACTGGATGTACAGGTACGGCATGATGACGCCCAGCGCCAGGACGAACAGGATCGTCGCGATCGCTGCGCCGTAGGCGAACTGGGACGTGTCGAACGCCGTCCGGTAC
The DNA here is from genome assembly GCF_003058365.1 of Halococcoides cellulosivorans. Lineage (NCBI taxonomy): Archaea > Methanobacteriati > Methanobacteriota > Halobacteria > Halobacteriales > Haloarculaceae > Halococcoides > Halococcoides cellulosivorans. Next base: position 1,647,239 of record NZ_CP028858.1, read on the forward strand.
ATCATCACCGAGAGGATGTCCGCACCGGGCCCGGGCCGACTCCCGAAGATCACGTAGAGGAAGTCGAACGCCTTCAGCGCGAACACCATCAACACGACCGCTGCACTCAGCGTCGCTGCGCGCAACTGTGGGATGATCACGCGCAAGTACATCTTGATCGTGCCGGCACCGTCGACCCGGGCGGCCTCGAACTGATCGTTCGGGATCGCTCGGAGGCCGGCCAGATAGACGACCATGCCGTAGCCGCTGAACTGCCAGGTCAACGCGATGATCACCGCCAGCAACTTGAACTGCGCGGCCCCGATCCAGTCGACCGCGAAGAAATCCAGGCCGACGGTCTCCAGCGCGGAGTTGATGATCCCGTACCGGGGATTGTACATCCACTGCCAGAACACCGCCGTCACGACGAAAGAGAGACTCATCGGCAAGAGGTAGATCGTCCGGAACGTGTTCTCGAAGCGGATCTGCTGATCGATGAGGATCGCGAGCAACAGGCCCACGATCAGAGTGAGGACGGTGAAGACGATCAACAGGACGATCGTGTTCCGGAACGACCAGTACTCGATCGGTCCAGTCAGCAGGCGACCGAACAGATCCGCGAGTGGGGCGGGGAGCCACGAGAGGGCGTGATCGCCACTCTGGGCGAACACTCGCTCGAAAAACCGCGTGTACATCCCGAAATCGAGCGGCCAGTAGCTCGCCTGCAACCCCGACCAGTCGGTCAGCGAGACGAGGAAGTTCCAGCCGATCGCGCCGTAGACGAACAGCGCGACGAGCAGGCCCGCCGGCAGCCAGAAGGGTAGCGCCTGGACGAATTCGGGGCCAAGATCCAGGCCGCCAGTTCGGTGGCCACCGTCGGTCGCGAGCGGCGCGTCGCTCGTGGACTCCTCGTCGGACCGGTACCTCCGGACGCGGTCGACGATGCGATCGATGGCGGACATGCGCGGTCAGTTGAAGGCGCTCTCGATGCCAGAGTAGGTGTCGTCGACGTTCCAGTTCGCGATGAAGTCTGCGAAGGCGTCTTCGACGTTGCCCTTGACCGTGGGCGTCACGCCGGTCCCGTGGGCGATCGTCGGTGGTTGGGCCGTCGACGCCCCGAAGTCCTCGGACTGGGACGTGAGGAAGGGTCCGAACTCGTCCATCGAGACGTCCGTTCGCGGCGGGATCGACCCCTTGTTGGTGTTGAACGCGATCTGGCCGTCGACCGAGCCAGCGTACGACAGCCACGCCTCGGTCGCGTCCGGCGAGGGGTTGGGCTGGGGCATCACGAACGCGTCACTCACGACGTGGTAGACGTCGCCGGTCCCGGGGAAGGGGACGTAGTCCCAGTCGGTGCCGTACTCGAAGTCCTCGGCGGACTTGTACTGGCCGGCGGCCCAGTCGCCCTGGTGGAGGAACGCGGCCTCGTCCTGGATGACGCTCTGGTTGCCGGTGTCCCAGGAGACCGACCCAGCGTCCTCGATGAAGTACTCGCGGTAGTCGGCGGTCAACTGGAGGGCGTCTTTGACGGCCTGCTCGTTGGCGGCGACGTTGCCGTCGAGGACGTCGAGATAGGTGTCGACGCCCGCTTGTCCGACGAGGATGTCTTCCCAGAGCTGAACGGTCGACCACTGGGCACTCGTCTGGTGGGCCATCCCGGCGGCGTCGGTCTCTGCTTCGACGGTCTCCATCGCCGTGAGAACGTCGCCGGGCGTTTCGAGACTCGCGGGATCGACACCCGCGTCTTCGACGACCGAGACGTTGTAAAACAGGTTGTTCAGCCGGTGGATGTTGACCGGGACGGCGACGAACGTGCCGTCGTCGGTCTGGGCGAGTTCCATTACGCCGTCCTGGTAAGCCGACTGCATCTCGTCGGTCCAGACCGACCCGATGTCCGCGAGCACGTCCGAGTCGAGGTAGGTGTTCATCGCCTTGCCCGGCCAGATCTGGAACGTGCCGGGCGGGTTCTCGTTGAGCACGCGGTTCTGAATGACGGTGTCGAGTGCACTGCCCGCGCCACCGGGCGCGGGGTTGTTGTTGACGGTGTAGTCGTATTCTTCCTCGTACCCGTCGATGAGGGCCTGGATCGCGTCTTCCTCACCACCGGCGGTCCACCAGTGGACGAGTTCGAGTTCGTTCGATCCGCCGTCGCCGTCACACCCCGCGAGCATGGCGGCACTGGCTGTTCCTGCGACACTGACGAACTGGCGTCGGGAGAGTGGGTTGTCGGGCATGAGAGTCACCTTCGACGGTCACGATGTGCTTCGGAGACGCACCTCATAAAAGATTGGGACAGTTTCACAACCGAATGGGTGACAAGAAGTCGCCGGCGCCGGTTCCGACGACGGCGGCGACAGTCACACGAACCGATCGTCCGACCGGCCAGGGCCAGGGTCAATCGGTCGATTCGTCCATCTGTTCGCGCTCGACCACCAGCACCGGCCCGAGGAACCGTTCAGCGACCTGTTCTGCGGAGTGGCCGAACACGAACGTCGCGAGTGAGGGGTCGGACTCGCCCATCACGACGACATCGTACTCGGCCGCGAGATCGGCAATCGCGTCGGCCGGTTTGACGCCACGCTCGGTGCGAGTCCCGATCCGAGCGGGATCGATAGCCCCGTCTTCGAACCGATCGACGAGACCGTCGAGCATCAAATCGACGTCGGCGTCCGACTCGTCCTCGTCGGTAACGTGAAACAGCGTGATCGTCACGTCCGTTTCCGCGAACAGGCCAGTGACGACCTGGGCCAGTCGATCGATCCCGACCGTTCCCCGGACCGCGACGAGCACGTCCTCCAGTTCGGTGACCGTCCGCGGGACGAGTGTCGCCAGACAGTCGTGTTCTTTGCTCTGGCGATCGATCGTCTGCTGGCCGTCGTGAGTGAAGACCAGTCGCGTCTCGACGGTCGCGCCGCCCTCCTCCAGGACCGTCCGGTACTCCGTGAGGCGATCCTGGGCGCGCTCTTCGAACTGCATCCGCGCCTGTCCGGGCGCGGTCTGATCGGGGATGACGTGATAGCCCAGCAAGATCACGTGCGCCTCGGCCAGCAGTTCGGGCGTTCCTTCGGGGAGCGATTCGCCTTCGAGTACCTCGATCGGGACGAGGACGGTTGGTCTGGTCATCTCAGATGTCTCCTTTGAGGTCGACGGTGCCCGCATAGTAGCGCGTCCACGCCAGCGAGAGCACCATGATCACGGTCCCGATCACGATCGGGACGGGCCCCATGAAGGGGATGAGCGCGAGACTCGCGATCGCGCCGACGACCGGGAGAAGCGGTGATCCCGGCACGCGGAACTTCGGGTCGTACCAGTCGGGGCTCCGGCGGCGTACGGCGAGGAGGGCGACACAGATCAGCGCGTACATCACCAGATGGAGGTAGGACGCGACCTTCGCGAGCAGTTCGACCTGGCCCGTCGCGACGAGCACGGCGATTGGCCCGCCCGCCATGCCGAGTGCGACGTGGGGCGTCCCGTAGCGGAGATTGATCCGACCCGCCGCCTCGGGCAACAGTGCATCACGGCTGAGCGCGTACACCGACCGGGAGGCGCTCAGAATCGAGGCGTTCGCACTCGAAAACGTCGCGAGGAGGCCCGCGACGAGGATCAGGACCGCGCCGGGCAGGCCGAGCAACTCGCGGGCGACCTCGACCATCGCAGTCTCACCGAACGTGCCCAACCGCTCGGCCCCGAACGAACTCGTCGCGACGAAGATCGTCACGGCATAGAAGATCGTCACGACCACGACCGACCCGACCATCGCCAGTGGGAGATTCCGCCCAGGCTTTTTGATCTCGCCGGCGACGGTCGCGACCTGTGCGAAGCCCAGATACGAGGTGAAAACGAGCGCCGCGGTCGTCGCCACCGGGAGATAGCCACGCGGGAAAAACGCCTCGGGGGCGGTGACACGGCCGAACACGCCGAACGCGTCGAGGCTCCCGTAGGTGAGAAAGCCCGTGAGGATCACGAGCAACACGATCACGATCGCGTTTTGCAGTTTCGCGGTGTTCTCGGTCCCACCGACGCTGAGTGCCGTCAGCGCGACGCCGACGACCAGGCCCAGAACGACCGCCGGTTGGACGGGCAGATCGAGCACGATGTCCATCTCGGCCAGCACGGCGACGACGTAGTGGCCGAGTCCGACCAGATAGAAGGCGGCGGCGAAGACGAGTCCGAGCCACAACCCGAGACCGACGATCGCACCGGCCGAGGTGCCCAGACACCGTGAGATGAAATAGTACCCACCGCCCGAGCGGGGCATCGCCGTCGCGAGTTCCGAGGCGGGGAGTGCGACGAGCAAGGCGACGATCCCACCGATGACAAAGGAGAGCGCCGCGGCGGGCCCGGCATGTTGGGCGGCGAGACCGGGGAAGACGAAGATGCCGGCGCCGATCATCGTCCCGATCCCGATCGCGAGGCCCCCGACGAGGCCGATCGTCCGTTCGAGTTCGACGCCCGATCCGTGAGCAGTCGTCTCGTCGGTGACGGCCTCGGGTTCGTCGGCGGGGCGATCACCCTCGACGTTCTCGCCGCCGGTCGAGACGTCGACCGATCCATCGACCATATCCGGACTGCCGCGGGGAGGCCCATAGTTGTATCGCCCGCACTGGGTGACCGGTCCTGACGCTCACCCCCCAGGATTATCAGGAGTGGCTGCGACCCACCCGTATGTCGACAGAGACCGAGGACGGCCTCGCCCGAACGAGCCCACTCGCTCGGACCCGACCGATCGCGACCCTGATCGCCGCGGTCCTCGCGGTCGAACTCGTCGGCGCGTCGGGTGCGGTGTTCACGACGGGTGGGCTCGACTGGTACGCGACGCTCCAGCGCCCGCCCATCGCACCGCCGAACTGGGTGTTCGGGCCGGTCTGGACGCTGCTGTTTGCAGGCATGGGGATCGCCGTCTGGCTCGTCTGGCGACAGCGACACGAGGCAAGTCCCGTCGGGGGCCTGGCCGACCGTGCGCTCGCCCTGTTCGCGATCCACATGGTCGTCAACGTCGCCTGGTCGGGCGCGTTTTTCGGCCTGCAATCCACGGCGATCGGACTCGCCGTCATCGTGGTGCTCTGGGCGCTGATCTTCGCGACGATGGTCGCGTTCTACCGGATCGACTGGCGGGCCAGCGCGCTGCTCGGCCCGTATCTCGCGTGGGTGAGTTTCGCGAGCGTGCTCAACGCGTGGCTGTGGCTGTTGAACTGAGTAGATGCGGGCGATTCAGGGGTCGAGCGTCGCCGTCCCCGTCTCGATGGCCGTCCGGAAGTTCTCCAGGCCCTCGCGCTGGTGGGCCCGGAGCGCATCGATCGTGTCCGCGAACGCGATCCCGACGAGTCGATCGACGACGGCACTGACGAGGGGGACCGAGTACCCGAGTTCGAGCCGTTCGGTCAGGACGACCCCGTCGGCGGTCGGTTCGATCGAAAATTCGAGGCGACCCCCGAGCAGCGAGCGAGGACCGGTGACCGCGAAGACGTACCGGCGCTCGGGGTCGACGCTCTCGACCAGGTAGCGGCCGCCGACGATGCGCTCACGAAAGTATTCGAACTGACAGAACGTCGCCCCTTCGGTCGTGGGATCGCCCGTGAGCGACGCGAAGTGGATGTGATCGTCGGATAGCAGCGTGTAGTTCGCGTCGAGGTTCGCGACGAACGCCGCGATGTCGGCGGGCGTCGCGTCGATGGCGATCGAATCGTCGAGGACGATCACGATCGGGTCCTCCAGGAGCGGTCTCGAATCGATGTGACGGACCGACGAGCCTCCCGTGATCGACCTTCCCAGCCGACCGACCGGTAAGCGGGCACTCCCAGCAGGGCTCGCAGCCCTGTATGCCGAGCGGCGTGTGTGTTGGTAGTCATATGTCGAGTCGCGCGCCCGATCACAGCACGCCGACTGCCATCGCGAGCAAGGCGTACAAAACGACTGCGTAGATGGCGTCGATCCAGAAGATGCGGAGGAGGCTCACGAGTTTCGAGAGCGCGACGAGCGGATAGCCGACGATCTGAAGCAGGGAATCGCTTCGTTTGGACTGTCGCCAGAGCGCCTGGATCGGATCGTCGTTCGGCAGCGCGTGCGCAGCGAGTGCAAATCCAGGATAGAATCCAGCCAGCCAGAGCCACGGTGACCCCTCGTTGGTCACGATACCGCCGAATTCGAGGCCCACGCTGATCCCGTACAGCGCGAGCGCGAGGATCGTCGTCACGACCACGGGGCCCAACACGAGGCCGAACATCGCTCCGAACGAATCGAGCGCGTCGTAATCGACGACCCGTTCGACCCGCTCGTCGGCGCCTGCCTCCTCGGTCGCTCCCAGCGGTCGGGCGACATCGCCCAGCGCAGTCTTTCCCTCAAGATCGCTGACATCCACGCCCTCGGGAACGGCGAACTCGTGGACAGGGACGCCGTAGTACTCCTCGAACACTCCCTGAACGACGCGGTTGGCGACGATGCCAGGGAACGTGGCGATGTTGAATACGATGCCCAGACCAGGGATAAGCATGCAAAATTGTCCGCTATCTCCCGTATCAAAGCTGTCGATTTCGATGGTCGTTTCTCGTCGTGTCGGTGGACGGTGTGAACCCAATTCGATCTCACCCCACGCCAGGCGGACCGGGCGTCGGGTCAGTCCTCGGCCGTGACGAACTCGTAGAGCCCATCGCTGGTCACTTCGACACCCTGACTGGCGAAGAAGTTCGCGACGTTTGTACAGTCACGCCGGAGGAAATCCTCGGCGTTCGGCGAGTGGGTCGTGACGGCCTGGCCCAGATCGATCACGACGAGTTGGCCCTCGTGGAAGACGACGTTGTACTCCGAGAGGTCGCCGTGGACCAGACCCGCCCGGTGGAGGCGGCGCATGTACTCCCGGAGCACCTCGAAGGCCGTCTCGGGGTTCTCGATGTGGACCTCGTTCAGCCGTTTCGCACGGCCGGCCTCGGTGGCGATGTACTCCATGACGAGGACGTTCCGCTCGACGGCAATCGGCTCTGGAACTCGGACGCCCGCCTCGCGAGCGCGACGGAGGTTCGCGAACTCCTTGCGAACCCAGGCCGTGACGACCTTTTTCTTGTCAGAGCCGATCCCCTCGAAGCGCGGGTCGCCGTCGAGGTATCCGCGCATGTCCTTGAAATCCGAGGCGTTGATCCGATAGACCTTGACCGCGACCTCGCGCTCGGCGTCCGGGGTCGGTGGCTGGTCGTCGCTCGTGGATCGGTCTCGCTCGTCGCCCCCGGTGTCGTCGGACCCGGTATCGTCGCTGCCCTCATCGCCGTCTGTGTCGACCGTCAGGTCTGCTCCGCCCGCATCCGGGGATTCACTCCCCGCGAGAGCGGTGTAGACGTTGGCTTCCTTGCCCGTCGATATCGGTGCACCGAACGCGTCGATGTAGCCGTCCTGAACGAGTTTGTACAGTGCGGCGAAGGTCGCGTCGTCGAACACCGACGCCTCGACTTTGAACTGCTCGGTGTCCTTGATGCGCTTGCGAAATTCGCTGAACTCGCGGTCGCGACGCCGGGCGATCCGGTCGGCTTCCGTGTCGGCCACGTCGATCGACTCGAACTCGTCGCCGGGCGTCTCGGCCTCGTCGAGATCCAGCAGCCCAAAGTCACTCACGCTCGATCACCGGGAACACGACCAGCATAGTACGCCGACTGGCCAGGAAAACGGGGGCGACCCGTCATCGATGGGCGATCACGGGTCCTGAATGTGGCCGTCCTCGCGCAACTGATCGGCTTCCTGTTTCTCGTAGCGCCAGGTGATGTCGGCTTTCTCGTCCTGCCAGTCCCAGGGGTCGACGAGGACGACGTCGTCCTCGCGAATCCAGATGCGCTTTTGCATCTTCCCGGGGATCCGCGCGGTCCGTTCGGTCCCGTCCATACAGCGGACAGCGACCCGATTGGCACCGAGCATGTCGGTCACGACCGCGAAGAGTTCGTCTTCGTCGGGCATGCGGAGATCTGTACGTCCCTCGTTGTCGCTCATGCTCGCGGGTTCGGTATCCGGCCGGTTAAGTGTTGCACTGCGGCGTGCTCGTCGGTGACCGCCGGCTTTATTCGCGGGCGCTCGCTATAGCGGGTCGATGAAGCCGCTTCACGCCCGGTATCCGTTTCTCGCGGACGCTCGTGAAGCGGTCGAAGCCGCCGGGGTCGATCTCGCCGTGCTCGTCGAGGACGGCGACCCGGCGGTCGATCGCGCCGTCGATCGCGTCCGCTCGGCAGTCGTCGAGCGGTCGATCGGAGACCCCACCGACACCCGGACCGAGTTGCTATCGTACCCGATCGCCCGGGTGATCGTCTCGGTCGTCGATACGCGAATCTGTACGCAGCGATACGCCCAGGCCGAGGCGAGCGCCGCTCGCGAGCGATTCGAAGACGAACTCCAGCCCGGAGAGGGGTTGCGCTCGGGTGGCGAGCAGGTCGCGCTCCGTGACGTGCTCGCGGAGTTCGATCTCCACGGGCAGGTCCACGCTCGGGATGGCCCACTCGAAACCGCCCAGGCCTACGAGATCGACGTGCCGGCGTATCTGACCTACGCCGCCGACCGACGGGCCGACCGGTGGCGACTCACCCGGCGGCGCGTCGCTGACGGCCGAGTGCGAATCGATCGCGAGGACCTCTTCGGGTTGCTCGAAGCCGCCGTCGAGGATCGCGTCGCCAGTGGGTTACCGCTGGCCGTCCCCGACGTGCTGGAGGAGGCACTCGACGAGGAGCGCGAGACGATCGAGGCCGCGCTCTCGGAACTCGATCTGACCCGCGAGATCGACACGGTGGTGCCGGATCTGTTCCCACCGTGTATGCAACACCTCCTCGATCGCGTCCAGTCGGGCGATCACCTCGCCCACCACTCCCGATTCGCTATCACCTCCTTTCTCGCGGGCATCGGCATGAGCACCGACGAGATCGTCGATCTCTACCAGGTGAATCCGGGGTTCGGTGAAGAGATGACGCGATACCAGACCGACCACATCCGCGGCGAGACCAGCCCCACGGAGTACTCCTCGCCGTCGTGTGCGACGATGCAGTCGTATGGCGACTGCGTCAACAAAGACGATCTCTGTGAGGAGATTCCCCACCCGATGGCCTACTACGAGCGACGGCTGGACGACGCCGACGATGACGACCTCGACGACTGGCGCGAGGCCGAGGCTGACGCCGAGGAGTCGTCGTCCTGAGCGGACGGGCGAGACGAACGCCGAGAAGATCAGTCGTCGCTCGACTCGCCGGGGTCGAACCGCGCGAGCGCCCACCCGCCGATGCCCGCGATGAAGATGAACAGCGCGATGCCGGCGATCGCGACGATCGCACCGCCGTGGGTCAAGTCGTGGGGCCCACTCGCACCCGCCGAAAAGATCGTACTCCCGAGCATGAGCGTCGCGATGAGCACGACCACGGCGGCGAGAGCGCCGCCGATCTCGTAGTACAGCCGATCAACCATCGAGCGGTGGTTCGCGACTCCCCGCCTAAAGCCCGTCGAAGCCGTTCAGGCGAGCATCGACGCGGCCTCCTCGACGTCCAACTCGCCCGTCGCGACCGCCCGGAGCACGTCCTCGATGCGATCGCGAGGTGATCGATCACCGACCTCGTCGAGCGTGCGCTTCTCGGAGTGGCCCAGCAGTTCGGGCAGATCCACGCCCTCCGCGAGTGCGGTCTCGCGTTTCACCCGGTAGTTGCCCCCGTCGGTGGTATAACAGTCGGCAGGATGGAAGAAATACCACGACTCGCGGTCGAACCGGACACCGATCCGGGGTTTCGCACCGAAGTTCCGCGCGAAGTAGACCAGGCTCTCGACCTCGCTGCCCTGGAGATAGATCACGTCGTCCGCACTCGATTTGGCCTCGATCGCGTAGAACTGCTCGCCGTCGCCAGCGAGCACGTCCGGAAGGTCCCGAGCGGTCGCGCTGCCGCTCGCGGGCGCGCGCATGACCGCGAACCCGCCCGCGTCGAGTTCGTCGACGAGTTCCCGCTCCCGACGGTCGCCTTTCGCGTTGGAGTCGGGCATCGACTGCGATCCGGTCGCCGTCGGGGAAAACCTTGCTCTCGATGGACCGTCGTGGGCGGTCGATCGCTTTGCAGGCCCACGAATGGGAGAGACTATGCCGATCCCGCCCGCCAGTCATCCACCTAATGAGCACGGCACTCGTGACCGGGGCCGCCTCGGGGATCGGGCGCGCGGTCACCGAGCAGTTCGACGCCGAGGGGTGGACCGTCTACGCGACCGACGTCGACACCGATGGTCTCGATCAGTTGGCCCGACGGGGCTGTGAGACCCACCGGCTGGACGTCACCGATGACAGCGACATCGCCGCGGTCGTCGAGACGATCACTGCGGCCGGTGGGATCGACTGCCTCGTCAACAACGCGGGCTACGGGCAGTTGGGGCCACTCGAAGACGTCCCGATCGATCGGATGCAGGCCCAGTTCGACGTCAACTACTGGGGCATCGTCCGCTGTGTGAAGGCCGTCCTCCCGACGATGCGCGAGCAAGGCCACGGGACGATCGTCACGATCGGCAGCGTCCAGGGCAGGGTCACGACCCCAGGGTGGGGGACCTACGCCGGATCCAAGCACGCACTGGAGGGAATGAACGATGCGCTCCGTATCGAGGTGGCCGACCAGGGTATCGACGTCGTCCTCGTCGAACCCGCGTGGGTCGCGAGCGAGTGGGCGGACCGCGTCGTCGAGCGCCTCACCGGGTTCGATCGGACGGAGTGCTATCGCGACCTCTACGAGTCGCTGGAGCACGGCGCACTCGTCGAGGGCGGTCGGTTCGCAGTCACGCCCGAGCGGGTCGCACGAACGGTCGTCGCGGCGGCACAGGCCGACGCTCCCGACGCCCGGTACGCCGTGGGGCTGCCCGCCAGGCTGGTCTTGCTCACCCGGCTGGTGCCGGACTCGATCGCTGACCGCGTGCAACAGCACCTGGTCAGCCGATATTCGGGAGGGAAGCGATGACTGGCGCGGATCGCGAGCCCCATTCGCTCTCGACGGGCCACACCGTCGGAGTGCCACTCGACCTGGAGGCGACGATCACGGGCGCCGTCTTCGCTGCGCCGCTCGACGACCTTCGAGCAATGGTTCCCGACGGGCTCCGACCGGTCAGACTGACACCACGCCGTGGTGGAATCACGATCCTCTCGGTCGACTACCACCGGATCGGGGACGACGCGATGGCACCGTACAACGAGGTGAGCATCCAGATTCCGGCCACTCGGGAGGGCTCGCGGACCGTGCCCGTCGTCTCCGGACTGCTCGGAGCCACCGGTGGGTACGTCTGGGCGATGCCGGTGACGACCGAGCCGGCGAAGGCACTCGGCCGAGAGGTCTGGGGGTATCCGAAGACGGTCGCGGACATCGCGATCGATCACGGCGAGCGGGCGACCCAGACGACCGTGTCCCTCGACGGTGATCGCGTGCTGACGATGGACGTCACTCGACCGCCGGCCGTCCCGCTCCGCGTGCGTGGTCACACCTATACCGAACTCGACGGCCGACTGGTCCGGGAGGACACGGCGATCCGTGGACGCGTCGGTGCGTGGCCGCTGAGCCAGGGCGCGACCGTCGAGGTCGGATCGCGTGGGTTCGCGAGGCAGGTGCCCGAGGAGTGGTTCGATGGGCGAGCACTGCTGCGACTTGCGGCCGACTGTCGGTTCCGGATCGAGGCTCCCCGGCCTGTGTGACCTGGGGCCGACGACGCGGATCTGGAGGCGGCGATCGACGACGCGAGCAGCGGAGATCCGAGCCCGCCCGACGACCGCGATCCACTGGCCCGCGATCACGTCGAGACGGTTCGACGCGGGGCCCGGGACGATGCCTGACGGACCGTATCTGTTCGACGTGGGCGTGACGACGCTGGCCCACGCCGGGACACCGGTCAGCGACGTGGCGCTCTCCTGGGTGCGTCGCGCGATCGAGGGCGAGATCGACGCCGTCGTCCCGACGGCCTCGCTCGTCGGCGCGCACCACGTCCTCACGTCGGTCAACGGGTTTACGAACGAGGACGCGTCGACGCTGCTGAGCAGATTGCTCGACGCCCAGCGGATCCACTGGCACGAATCGACGAGTGTGAGCAGCGTCAGAGCGGGATTCGATCGTGCGAGTGCGGCGACCGTCGAGGGGTGGAACGCGTTGTACGCGCAGATCGCCGCCGAGGAGGGCGTCGAGACGGTGTTGACCCTCGACGACGACTTCGAGCGGTTCGAGGAGTTCGACGTGGAGGTCATCCTGTCGCGCGAGGAGTTCCGAACGGTGGAGGAGTATTTGGGGTACTGATCGGGGTGGTTCCTTGTTTACCCGTTTATCGACAATAACGAGCCCACGTATTCCGATCGGCGTCTGATTATTTATCAGATATTCTCGTTTACCCATTTTCAACCTTACACGTGCACTCGAAGCGCTGACAGCGATCGTTAGCTTTCCTCCATGGGGTAGTGTTCTTGTAATGGATACAATTGGCTGTGTCTTCTTTGAAAGCCCTCGCCAGTTTCGGTCCCGCGACTCGCTGCGCGCTTCGGGCGCTACACGCCCTGCAGTGCTTACTTCGTCGGGGTTCCCGAAACTGGCTCGCCCTTTCGATCCGCCAGGATTTGGTTTGTTTTCAACATGAAACAAGCCTTTGGACGGTAGTTATCTGAACATCGTCTTCAGAGAGTACCACGAGTGGATCTCATAGTCCAGGCTCTCCCTTTGCTACAATAAAATGTGGTGAAGAATATGTCAGACCCCGTTTTCGTGTTCTATCTCAAAAACCAAGACTCGACGGCCATCCTGTTGCTCGAACCGATAATCAATGACATCAACTAATCCTTGGTACTCCCACATTCCATCCCCAGATTCTTGATAGAAGAAATGGACTGGTACCGCTGACGAGATCGCATCAATTAATACGGAGTTCCCCGGCGAAGATTCACTCTGATCACCCGACAGACCTTCCCCAATATACTCGAATCTCCCTTCAGTCACAGAATCATTATACGGCCCGCTTTCGTTGGCGAAGAGTAGCACATAGCGTCTGTCATTGCTGTCACGTCGTGGGTTGATGCCGGAAATTTGGTAGCCAAAACCAGTGTCGAAAGCATCTTCGATGTCATCCTAGTTATATTCATCTCCGATATGGATGCCCGAAGGAGGTGTGCGCATACCGTCGGTAGTATGGCCAAATTGTATAAACTTGTGGAATAATAAAATTTGATTTAATTTAGATGACGAGACGGTACTGACAGCCCCACAACAACACATATCATCAACTGACCATCCAATAGTTGCTCGATTTTGGACTGGTGGAACTTGCTTTTGTATCTCTTTAAATCCGGCTGGTCGAATCAATTTCGACGGTGCTCTTGTGCGCATACGGCGGCCTTCGGCCGCCGTTTCACTGAGCGCGAACGCAGTGAGCGCTCAGGTCTTTTTGGTCCAGATTTTTCGAGGAGCGGTCGCCGAAGGCGACCCGACGACGAAAAAGGTGGTTGAGCGGATTCGAACCGCGGTCACTCCGCGCTGACGCGCTCCGTTCCCTGGTATCGAATCCGCCGGGCTTCCAGTTCGCTCCCTGCGGTCGCTCGATGGGTCCGGGCGGATTCGAACCGCCGACCCCTTCCTTGTAAGGGAAGTGTCATAACCACTAGACCACGGACCCTGATCGGCGATAGACGGGGCGACGGCATAACGGTTTTCGATTCGGGGCCCACACGTCCGGTATGGATCGACGCCGGGCAGGCCAGGGGCTGGTGATCGTCGGCGCACTCGCGGTCGCGACACTCCTCCTCGTCGGAAGCCTCACGGGCGCGTTCAGCGGTCGGGACGCCGACTGGGAGACGGTCACGATCGAATCGGACGGTGAGCGACTCGCGACGGTCGACGTACGCGTTGCCGACGACCACCAGTCCCGGTATATCGGTCTAAGCGAGACCGACCACCTCGGTCCGCGCGAGGGCATGCTGTTCGTCCATTCCGACAGTGGGCCCCACGAGTACGTCATGCGCGACATGGCGTTTCCGCTCGACATCGTCTTCGTCGACGCGAACGGCACGATCACCGCGGTCCACGAGGCCCCGGTCCCCGAGGGCAGTTACGATCGGACCTACGAGGGGCGCGGGCGATACGTCCTCGAACTGAATCGCGGGACGATGGCCGAGGTCGGCGCGGGCGTCGGTGATCGCGTCGTGATTCCGAACGGGACGGCCTGATCGGTCACACCGCTCGACCGGTTCGGCCCGCCGAGGACACCCTTTATCCGACCGCTGGCCGTGGACCGACCCAGTATGGAGTACACCACCCTCGGCTCGACCGGGATGGAAGTCAGCCAACTCTGTCTGGGCTGTATGAGCTTCGGCAGCGAGGAGCCCTGGATGCTCGACGAGGCGGAGTCTCGCGAGATCATCGAGCGAGCGATCGAACTCGGCGTGAACTTCTTCGACACCGCCAATGCGTACTCCGACGGCGAGAGCGAGGCGATCCTGGGCGACGTCCTCGCGGAGTACGACCGCGACGAGCAGGTCGTCGCGACGAAAGTCCGCTTTCCCGTCGGCGAGGAGGGCCCGAACGCCGCCGGCCTCTCCCGGAAGACGATCCAGCAGTCACTCGCGGGGAGTCTCGACCGACTGGGCATGGACACGATCGACCTCTATCAGACCCACCGCGTCGATCCGTCGACACCGCCGGAGACGACGCTGCGCGCGCTCGACGACGCGGTTCGGGAAGGGAAAGTCCGCCACGTCGGGACCTCCTCGATGTGGGCGCACCAACTCGCCGAGCGCCTGCGGGTCAGCGAGCGCGAGGACCTCGTCACCTTCGAGACGATGCAGAACCACTACCACCTGGCCTATCGCGAGGAGGAACGCGAGATGCTGCCGCTCTGTGCGACCGAGGAGATGGGCGTCATTCCGTGGGGCCCACTCGGACAGGGCTTTCTGACCCGGCCCGTCGAGGACCTCGAAACCACCGCCCGGGGCGACCCCGAGAACTTCCACAATCCGACCGACGAGTACGAACGCGGCGGCGGCCGTGAGATCAACGCCCGGGTCGAGGAACTGGCCGACGACTACGGCGTGACGATGGCCCAGATCGCTCTCGCCTGGCAGTACCACAACGAGAGGGTGACGGCACCGATCGTCGGGACGACGAGCGTCGAACACCTCGAAGACGCGGTCGAGGCCCTGGAGATCGATCTCTCCGACTCCGATATCGAGTACCTCGAAGCGCCCTACGAACCACAGCCGATCGTCG
Organism: Halococcoides cellulosivorans; assembly: GCF_003058365.1. Taxonomy (NCBI): domain Archaea; kingdom Methanobacteriati; phylum Methanobacteriota; class Halobacteria; order Halobacteriales; family Haloarculaceae; genus Halococcoides; species Halococcoides cellulosivorans. Next base: position 1,662,424 of record NZ_CP028858.1, read on the forward strand.
GTCACGAGTGACGGCATAGGTCCGATCGCGTGGCATCCTCCCCGCTCTGAACGGGACACACGACAGATTGAACGGATCGGCCACCGAGACGCGACTATGCGCGCCTGTCGATTTCACGAGTACGGCGGTCCAGAGGTACTCAGTGTCGAGTCGGTCGATCGGCCCGATCCCGGGCCCGACGAACTCCTCGTCAGCGTCGGGGCGACGAGCGTCAACCCCGTCGACACCTACATTCGCGAGGGAGCGTACGAACCCGCGAGCCTGCCCTGGATTCCGGGGTCGGACCTCGCCGGGACGGTCGCGGCGGTCGGAGCGGACGTCTCAGCGTTCCAGCCCGGCGATCGCGTGTTCGGGACGGGGATCGGCCTCGACCGACCGGGCGGGGCCGCGGAGTACGCTCTCGTCCCGACCGATCGCGTCGCACGACTGCCCGAGACGCTGTCGCTCGCGGAGGGCGCGGCGCTCGCGCTCGTCGGCGCGACGGCCTGGCGGGCACTGATCGGCGTCTGTAAGCTCGAACCCGCCGAGCGCGTGCTGATCCACGGCGGGTCGGGCGGGGTCGGCCACCTCGCCGTCCAGATCGCCGCGGCGGCGGGCGCGCGTGTCACCGCGACCGCCGCGCCAGCGTATCACGACGCAGTCCGGGAGTTCGGGGCCGACACCGTCCTGGACTACGAGCGGAGGGACCTCGCGGACGCGGTCGTCGCGGCGGGCCGGCCCGACGTCGTGCTCGATCACCGCGCCGACGAGTATCTCGACTGTGACGCGAGGGTCGCGGCCCAGGGCGCACGCATCGGCGTCATCGGCAACGAAACGAGCGACGCGCAGTTTGTGGACGTCCCGCGCTGGCGGGCGAAAGGGCTCGCCGTCCACCACGTCAGTCTCTACAACGAACCCGCGATCGATGCGGTACTCGACCGACTGGCCCGTCTGGCCGCCGACGGAGAACTCCGCCCGCGCGTGGCCCGGCGGTACGCCCTCGACGAGGTGCCCGACGCCCATCGCGACGTCCTCGCGGACAGCGTCTGTGGGAAACTCGTCGTCGAGGTGTAGGCCCACACAGCAAAGAGGGGGCCCTACGTAGGCAGACACGACTGCGGGGATCGATGTCACTCTACGAACTCCAGCGCGACGGCGACGTGCAGGGCCTGATCGAGACGCTTCGAGACAGCACGAACGACGAGGTGCGCCGTCGCGCGGCGGCATATCTGGGCGAGTTTCCGAACCACCAGGACCGCGACGACGCGATCAGCGCGCTGGTTCGGGTGGCCCAGGAGGGCGACACCGACGCCGTCGTCGCGGCGGCCATCGACGCGCTCGACCAACTGGGCGAGGACGCCGTCCAGCAGTTGATCGGGGAGATGACGGGGATGGACCTGGAAGCGGGCGCAGACTGGAAGCGTGCGAAGGCGTTCGCACGAGCGCTCGACGCCGACATCCCGGAGATTCGAATGGCGGCGGCCAACGCCCTGGGCAGCCTCGGCGAGGCCGACGCCGTCGGCCCGCTGACCGATCGACTCGACGACCCCGACCCGCGCGTCCGGGCACGCGTCGCCAGAGCCTGCGGCCAGATCGGAGATCCACGCGCCGTCGCGGGGCTGACAGAGCACCTCCAGGGCGAACCCGCGGGCGTCCGGGCCGCCGCGGCGGGCGCACTCGGTGAGATCGGTAATCGCGAGGCGCTCCAGGCGTTACTCGCGATGTACGACGACGAGAACGACCGCGTCCGCCGGATCGCCGTCGACGCCTACGGCAACTTCCGCAACGACCGGCCCGTCGACGCGCTGATCGAAGCGCTCGACGACCCGTCCGCGACGGTCCGCCGGACGGCCGTCTATTCGCTCATCGAGGTGCTCGCGAACGTCCCGACCGATCGCTCTCACGAAATCCGCGAGACCGTCGTCGAGACGCTCAAAGAGGCCGACGAGGAGAGCGTCGTCGAACCGCTGACCGAGATTCTGGCGGAGACGACCCAGGACCCCCAGCGCCGCAACAGCGCGTGGCTGCTCGGGCGAGTCGCGACCGGCGACCGGGGCCGTGTCGTCGACACACTCGTGACAGCGATGGACGACGACGATCAGATGGCCGCGCAGTTCGCCGCGACCAGTCTCGCAGAGATCGGTGGGACGACCGTCGAGGGCCGCCTGATCGACGTCCTCGAAGACACGGATCGCGCGAGCGAGGTGCGCGCCCAGGCCGCGTTCGTCCTCGGCAAGGTCGGTGACGACCGCGCCCGTCGCAGCCTCGAATCGGTGCTCGAAGAGTCCGACGACGAAGCGGTCCGCGAGCGGGCCTTCTCGGCACTCTCGAAACTCGGTGGCCACGGCGGCCGCCCGTCCGATTAAGAGGACTCGTCCCGTAGGTCGACGTGGAGTCAGCCGGCACGATGGGCGAGAAATCCACACTGGCCGATACGACGGGGCGGATCGCCCGCATCGTCGAAGACGGCCACAAGCGCAACGATCTGGAGTGGGAGAAGTGCCGGCTGGTACTGTCGAGCGATCGCCTCGTCGTCGTCACCAACGACGATCAACGCCACATCGAGGTCGATTCGATCACGGCCGTCAAGTCTCGATCGGGGCTGGGCGGCGACGGCGAGGGCTACCTCTCGGTGCAGGTCGGCTCCGACGTCGACATCCTCGCGCCAACCGTCGAAGGGTTCGGTGATTCGCTCTATAGCGCCGTCCTCGACCAGCGGACGGTGTTGATCAAACACCCGGCGCTGAAAGGCGGCGTCGTCCAGGATACGGGCTGGGACAGAGGACGCATCAAGATTGGCGACGGGACCGTCGACCTCGCGGTCTCGACCGGGAGTTTCGTCGAGGTGGAGGTGAGCGACGTCGGCACCGTCGAGCGAGCCGAGAAGAGCGTCGGCGGCGAGACCCGTGACGTGGTCGAGATCGAACACACCGTCGACGGCACGAGCGTCGAGACACACGTCTCGGGGGCGCGTCGCGACGCGAACGTCCTGTTCGAGTTTCTCCGGCGGGAGACCGCCACCGAGACGGACGTCGATCTGGACGACGACGAGCGAGCGGTGCTGATGGCGCTGTACAGTGGCGTCTCGCCGTTCGAAATTCCGGACTTCGTGGATCTGGAGATCGATCGCGTCGAGCAGATCTACGACGGGTTGCTGGAGAGCGGACTGCTCCGTGAAGTTCGGACGCGCCGGTCGGTGTCGTTGCTCCCCCGGGGTCGGAACATCGCCACCGAAGAGATGGCCGAACAGTAGTCGCCGGCGGTCTCCTCACTCGTTGACGCGCTCGATGTGGCGGCTGACGATCACCCGGCCGACCGGCGTCATCTCCGGCCCACCGTCCGTGTCGGTGACGACACCCTGGTCTTCGAGGTCCTCCAACACCATCGTGGCCTTCGTGGCCTCGACGCCGAGCGTGCGGGCGAGTGCGGCCGGATCCTCGATCCCACCGGCGTAGATCGTCACGAGCAACTGGATCTCTTCCTCGGTGAGGTCGATATCGGACGCCTCTGCGACCAGATCGCTGTATTCGAGCCGAATGTACCGCCCGAGAACGTTCGAGAGCCGACCCGACGGAAGCGCGACGAGCGTCGTCACGGCCCGGCCCCTGCTCATGTGCCGGACGGCGATGACCGGCCGGGACTGACCGTCGATCTCACGGCTCAACCGGTCGAAATTCGAGACCGTTCCGAGGCGGACGACGACGGTGTCGCCCTCGCGCGTGAGTTCGAGGCGGTGGGGTTCGATCGCGATCGTCGCCGGTTCGAACTCCTCGCCAGTGACGCGCCCCCCGATACGGGCGGGGTGTTGAACGGTGACGCGGGTCCCGTTCAGCAAGGCCTTGAACAGCACGGTCGAGAACTTCTGGATCGTGTCGTCGTCGGCCTCGACCACCGCCGTCGCGCGGCGATCGTCGGTCTCGAAGGCGACCGTCACCGTCGAGTCGAAGAAGTTACCCAGGTCTGGCGGGACGTGCCCGACCGCGACGTCGAAGACGTCGGCCAGCGGGATCGTGACCGTTCGGTCGGCGTCGGCGGCGAGCACGAGGCGTTTCTCGGAGAGCAGGACGCGACCACGGATCGGTTCGGCGTCGCCCGACATTTCTGTGTTGAAGGTGGCGACGAAGTCCGCGATCACTGATTCCGACATCGGGCGAGTCCTCTAGTGGTGGTACGGCGGAGGGGTACAAGAAAGCTGTTCCCCCGATCACTCCGAGAGGTCACGAGCGATCGAATCGAGTGATCGGTCGGGCGGGTCCCGCGTCTGATAGGTGACGCTCTCACCGGGCGGACGGAGTCCGATCTTGTAGCCCGGCGTGACGACGTCCATCGTGACCGATCGGCCGATCTGCACGTCGACGCTGTCGAGCCAGTCGGCCAGGCGTCCCGAGGGACCCTCCCCGGCGTCGGCCCGTGTCTCCCCGACGGCGGTGATCCGCGGGGCGTCCTCGACGTCGCTCTCGACGACGGCGTGGGTCTCGGTCCCCCCGAGCGAGACGACACACCGGTCGCCAACCGCGAGGTCGACCGCGTCGGGGATCGGGATCGCCGGGCGGCGACGGCCGACGCGCTCGACGGTGACGCGATGGCTCTCGATGGACGCGTGATCGCAGGGGATCCGCTCTGACATCGAGTCGTTACTCCTCGTCGTCGAAGAGGTCCTCGGGGTCCTCGTCGCCGCGCTCGGCGATGCGCGCGTTGATCTGGTGGACCTCGTCGCTGATCTCGTTGCCCCGGACGGTCACACGGCGGCGCACGCCGTCACGCTCGGGGTTGAACCCCGTGCCGCCGTCCGAGAGGATCTCTTTGACGCCAGGCCCGGAGACGTCTTCGTGCATCGGTCGGCCGGAGGTGTCCGAGCCACCGGTGATCGTGAGTCGATAGCCGTCGAGGCCGACGGCCGCGCCGTCGACGTCGTCACCGACGGTGAGGCCGGCGAAGCGGTTGGCGTCCTGTCCGTCGACGTCGCGCTGGTAGGTGCGGCCCGATTCGGGGTCCGCGACCGTGACCGTGAAATCTGCCATGTCGTGGCGATACCGGGCGGCGGCCATAAGCCCGTCGAACAGTCACTCTCCACAGGCGCGAGTCAATCGTCGCCCCCGACATCGGGGGGCTTCTCAAGGCCCGAGAACTCCGACCGACGTTTAGAGGGTGGCGGTCGTAGGTGCCGACAATGCCGGGGATGCGTGCCGAACTCGAAGTTTCGACGCCGGGTGACTGCCCGGTCGCCAAACTCTCGCGATCCGTCGAGGGATCGATCTCGTCGATTTCGCGGGCTGGCGACACGAGCGACGGTGTCGTCGAGCAGTTCACGGCCCCGAACGAGTTGGCAGCCTCGGGCGAGGACTGCTCGCAGCTGTTCGAGTACCGCTCGGCCAGCGTCTATCAGGTCGAACACGACGTGCGCGACTGTCTGTGCTCGGCGGTCGAGCGAGCGGGCCACCCGATCGCGAACGTCCGCGCCGAAGACGGGTCGCTCGCGATCGCACTCCACCTGACCGAGATCGAGGCGCTCCGCGATCTGGTCGCGGACCTCCGCGAGGAGTTCGGTGACGTGAAGATTCGGTATCTCCTCCAGGTCGACAGCGACGAAGAGGGCGCCGACGACGTCGTCCCGATCGATCGGAATCGGTTGACCGACCGCCAGCAAGAAGTCCTGGAGACGGCCTACCAGATGGGGTATTTCGCCTATCCGCGCGAGGCCAACGCGACCGAGGTCGCCGCCGCGCTCGACATCGATTCCTCGACGTTCACCGAACATCTCGCGGCCGCCCAGTCGAAGCTCATGGACGAACTCCTCACCGCGCCCTGACCGGGCGCTCGGCCCGTCGTCCGTTCGTCGACACGCTCACTCGACCGACCACTCCGCGACCGGCCGGCCGGAGCGGGCGCGCTGTCGGTAGGCCGCCTGGGCCGTCCGGATCGCCTCGGGGAAGGATCGACCGCCGTCGAGGGCCGCCTCGCAGCGATCGAGCAGCCACTGACTCGGGACGACGCCGGTCTCGGCGCGGCGTTCGATCGGCGCGAGCAGGTCGTCGGCGTCACTCGAATCCACGTCCGCATCGGCAAGCCCCGCCCGCGCCGTCCGGAAGAGGTCTGCCCAGACGCGGTCGCGGTCGGTGAGGGGTTCGCCATCGCGGTCGATCCACGCGAGATCGGCGGTCGGCCCGTTCTCGACGACGTCGTAGAAACAGCTCTCGGCCGCCGCGCGCTCAAGGTCCAGGACGGGGTGGTCCGTGACGACGATGCCGTGGATCACTCCGGCGACGAGCGCGGTCAGTCCCACGGTCTCAGAGACCGTCGGCTGGGTCGGGAGCGGCCGATACTCGATCCGGATCGACTGCTGATCGCAGATGCCCGCGACGGGATCGCCACCGAACACCGGGCGAACCCACCGCCAGAACAACCCGCGTTTGTGCCGCAACTCCCAGTAGACGTCGAGTCCGGAGCGATCCTCGCTGGCCTCGCGCAGCCACTCGAAGAGGACCGGCGCGAGCGTGTCGTCGCCGGCGATGGCGTCGACGGCGTCGCCCGGCGCGGTGACGTCCGCCGGAACGGCGACCTTCGGCCGGTCGGTGTGGTTGACCGACTGCTCGAAGGCCGCGATCCGGAGTTCGTGATGGGTGTCCGCCAGCACTGCCTCGGGGTCGGCCCCCGTATAACAGTCCGCCGGCAACAGCGGCGAATTCGTCGATAGGGAAAGCACCGGTCCGAGCGTTCGGATCGCCGCGGCGAGCGCACGCGGCAACGCCTCGGCCTCGGGGACGAGCACGTGCGGTTGGATCGATGTCGCGAGTGACTCGAATAAGATCGTCGGGAACGCGTGCTCGAATCCGGGCACGGAAAACGGAATCGAGCCGCCGGCGCGTCGGAGCGAATCGTTGTCGATCGCGATATAGCGCGGGTCGGCGTGCATGTTTCGGGCGACGGTGACGCCGTCACGATCCTCGACGGCCGAGAGGTACGCCACGGTGCCGTCGGCCGCGGGCGCGGGGGCCATCCCCGAGAGCGCGAGATCGCGCGTCGGTCCGACCGCTCGACGGGCCGCGTCGATCGCATCGGCAATCTGAGATCGCTGGCGGCGCAGGCCCGACGTCGAGAGCGGGGCGGGCGCGGCGTTGACCTCCAGGTTGTGGACGCCGAGTTCGGGCGCGACGCCCGCCGTCGAAAAGGCTGCGTCGGGGACGCGCCCGAGCGTGACCGGGGCGTCGCCCGATTGATCGAGCACCGTCGCTTCGAGTTCGAGACCCACAGAGAGGCCGTCACTGTCGAACGCGCCGTCGGCAATCGCCCGTTTCAGGCGGTCGGCCTGCCGGTCGACCCGCTCGGAAAACGTCTGTTCGGCGTCGGTCGACAGCGACCGCCGCACGAACGCGACCGTATCCATGGACCGCTTACGGACAGCCCCCTCTTGAGTGGCCGGGCTCCGAGGCGGGATCGCGACCCGTGACTCACTCCAGCTCCGCCGATCACTCCGGCGCGTCGATCACTCGATCTCGTCGACGAGTGTGTCCCCGACGCCGGTGTACGTCGCGGGTGTCAGGTCCATCAGTTCGGCCCGCACGTCCTCGTCGACGTCGAGGTCGTCGAACAGCGCACGGAAGTCGTCGAGCGTGACGCGCTCGCCCCGGGTCAGCTCCTTGATGCGCTCGTAGGCATCCGTGTCGCCCTCACGGCGGAGGATCGTCTGGACGGCCTCACCGATCACTTCCGGCGTGCCCTCCAGATCGTCGGCCATCACCGCTGCGTTCGGGACGACTCCCTCCAGGCCGGCGAGCGCCTTGACGTAGCCGATCCGGCAATGGGCCAACGTGCCCCCGATCTGGCGTTTGACCGTCGAGTCCGAGAGGTCCCGCTGGAGCCGAGAGTTCGTCAGGTACTCCGCGAGGAAGGCCAGATCGCTCGTGGCTTTCGAGAGGTTGCCCTCGCTGTTCTCGAAGTCGATCGGGTTGACCTTGTGGGGCATCGTCGAGGAGCCGGTCTCGCCGTCGCCGGCCTCCTGGCCGAGATAGCCCTGAGAGACGTAGAGCCAGGCGTCCCGGTCGAGGTCGATCAATATGCCGTTGACCCCGCGGAGCGCGTCGAAGAGGGTGGCGAGGTCGTCCGAGGGGTTGACCTGCGTGGTCAGCGGTTCGTGATCGAGGCCGAGCGATCCGACGAAGTCGGCCGCGAACGCGGGCCAGCCGACGTCGGGATAGGCGACGTGGTGGGCGGCGTAGGTGCCCGAGGCCCCGGCGAGTTTGCCGCTGAGGCCGTCGACAGCGCGCTCGACGCGTGCGATCGCGCGCCCGAGACGGCTGGCGTACACCGCCATCTCCTTGCCGAAGGTCGTCGGTGTCGCTGGCTGTCCGTGCGTGCGCGCGAGCATCGGCAGGTCGCGGTGAGTCTGGGCCAACTCGACCAGGCGATCACGGATCGCGCGTAGATCCTCGAGCAAGACCTCCCGGACGGCCGGCCCGATCAGGAGTCGGTAGGCGAGGTTGTTCACGTCCTCGCTGGTCAGCCCGAAGTGGAGCCACTCCGATCCGACGCCGGCGGGCAGGCGCTCGCGGAGGAAGTACTCGACGGCCTTGACGTCGTGATTCGTCGCGGCGAACGCGTCGGTGCCCTCGGTCTCGATCTGTTTGACGCGGGCGGCGTCGTCGTCGGTGAATTCCTCGTAGATCGCGCGGAGGGCGGCGCGCTGGTCGGTATCGATCGCCAGCGGTGTCGCGTCGAGATCCGCCAGCGCGAGGAGGTACTCGACTTCGACGCGGACGCGCGCACGGATCAGTGCGGATTCGCTGGCGTACTCGACGAGTGGCTCGGTGTAGCGGGCGTAGCGGCCGTCGAGCGGCGAGACGGCCCCGAGGGGGTCGCGATCGGTCATACAGGGCCTCCGGTGAGCGCGCGAAAAAGGACAGCGATGGCAGTCGGTGACGCAACGAACATCTTCGCCCCAACGCCCGTCCGCGTGGGGCGTCGACGCACTGTATGTCCGAGACTGCCGACCGACCGGCCCACCAGGTGTTCGCCGCGTCCGGCAAGCGCGTCCTCCGTCCGGGTGGAACCGCGTTGACCGAGCGTCTGCTCGATCAGATCGCCCTCCAGGCCGGCGCGGACGTCGTCGAGTTCGCGCCGGGGACGGGCGCGACCGCCGAGCGCCTCCTCGATCGCGACCCGGCGACCTATCGGGGGATCGATCTCGACGCCGACACCGTCGCCCGATTGCGCGAGCGATTGGGCGGCCCGAATCGAGAATTTCTGACGGGCCACGCCGCCGAGACCGGCCTGGAACGATCGAGTGCAGACGTCTGTGTCGGAGAGGCCATGCTGACGATGCAGGCCGACGACGGCGCGCGAGCGATCGTCGACGAGGCCGCCCGCCTCCTGCGGGCGACGGGTCGGTACGGCATCCACGAACTCGCGGTCCACGACGACGTGCCCGCCGACCGTCAGGACCAGATCGCCCTGGATCTGGAGAGCGTCCTCGGCGTGCCCGCCCGACCGCGGACCGAATCGACGTGGGTCGACATCCTCGATCAGGAGGGATTCACCGTCGAGTGGACCGATCGGGCCCCGATGGCACTGCTCGACCCGCGTCGACTCGTGGCCGACGAGGGCGTCCTCGGCGCGATCCGGTTCGGCGCGCGCGTGCTTCGTGATCGTGACGCCCGCCAGCGCGTCCGTTCGATCCGGACGACCTTCCGCGAGCACGCCGACGCGCTGACGGCCCTCGCCGTGGTCGCCCGACGGGACTGAGCGGAACCGCTTTCAGAGCGGGCCGAGTCGCCCCAGTATGGGACTCTCGAAGCGCCGCTGGATCCTCGGACCGGCGCTCGTCCTGGTGGGACTGTGGCTGTTGGCCAGCGCCCGCGGGATCGTCGACGTCTCCGTGCTCGCCGTCGTACCGCCAGCGCTCGTCATCCTCTACGGCCTCGTCAAACTGATCGCGGGGCGCGGCCGGCGGATCTTCTGGCCCGGTTTGATCGTCCTGATCGGGGTCACCTGGCTGGCGGCCGGGCTCGGATTCGGTAGCGTCGGCGAGTTGATCGGTACGTACTGGCCGGTCGTGATCGTCCTCGCGGGCCTCTCGATCGTCGCCAGACGGCGCTAGGCCGCCGGGCGGCCGCCGAGGGCCGCCCCTCGAATCCGCAAGGACTTTTCGCAGTCGCCGCGGTGAGACGCACATGAAGATCGCCGGCATGGCCTCGAACCGGGGCCGCAACCTGATGAATATCGCCGACCGCGCGCCGGGCGGGGCCGAGTTCGCCGTCGTCCTCACGAACGATAGCGACGCGCCCGTCCTGGAGAAGGCGCGCGAGCGCTCGATCCCGACCGAAGTGGTCGAACGCGAGGGGCAATCGCGCGCGGACCACGAGGCCCGCGTCGTCGACGCGCTCGCCGCGTACGACGTCGATCTCGTCTGTCTGGACGGCTATATGCGGGTCCTCGAAAACACCTACCTGGAGGGCGCGCCGACGACGATCAACGTCCATCCCTCGCTGTTGCCCGCGTTCCCCGGGATGGACGCCCACGAGCAGGTCCTCGATGCGGGCGTGAAGACCACCGGCTGTACGGTCCACGTCGTCGACGAGACCGTCGACGATGGCCCGATCGTCACCCAGGAACCCGTGCCCGTCCGTGACGACGACACCGTCTCGGACCTCAAAGACCGCGTGCTCTACGAGGCGGAGTTCCGGGCGTACCCCCGGGCGATCCGCTGGTTCGCCGATGACCGCGTGACGGTCGACCGGGAGGCCGGCACCGTCTCTGTCGCAGGCGACGAGGACCGGGCGTTCCCCGAGCGCCGACTCACGAGTGCAGACCTGGCCGACGAGTTGCGCTACGGCGAGAACCCCCACCAGGACGCAGCAGTCTACGCCGATCCGACCGTCGCAGAGGCCAGCGTCGTCGGCGCGCCCCAGTTGAACGAGGGCGCGAAGGGAATGGGGTACAACAACTACAACGACGCCGACGCAGCCCTCGACATCGTCAAGGAGTTCGACGACCCCGCGTGCGCGGTCATCAAACACAAAAACCCCGCGGGCTGTGCGGTCGCCGACACGATCAGCGTAGCGTACGCGGACGCACTCTCGACGGACGCCAAGAGCGCGTTCGGCGGCATCGTCGCGCTCAATCGGCCGTGTGACGAGGCGACCGCCGAACAGATCGTCGAGTCGTTCAAGGAGGTCCTGATCGCACCCTCGTACACCGACGCTGCGCTCGAAACGCTCACCGAGAAAGACAACCTCCGCGTGCTCGCGGTCGGCGACGCGATCGAGCAGCGTGAGCCACGCGTCGAACAGCCGATCGTCGGCGGGCGACTCGTCCAGGATCGGGACCGCCAGTCGATCGACCGCGATGATCTGGAGGTCGTCACCGAGCGCGAACCGACCGACGACGAGATCGAATCGCTACTCTTCGCGTGGCAGACGATCAAACACGTCACCTCGAACGCGATCGTGTTCGCGACCGGCACCGAGACCGTCGGCGTCGGCGCGGGCCAGGTCTCCCGGGTCGACGCCGTCGAGATCGCCGAGAAGAAAGCCACGAACGACGCCGAGGGCAAGTCCGCCGACGGGGCGGTCATGGCCTCGGATGCGTTCTTCCCGTTCCCCGACGGGATCGAGGCCGCCGCCGACGCCGGCATCGAGGCCGTGATTCAGCCGGGTGGGAGCGTCAACGACGACGACGTGATCGCCGCGGCCGACGCCCACGACATGGCGATGGTGTTCACCGGGACGCGGGCGTTCCGGCACGACTAGCGCGCCGGAGGTCGGGGTCGAGGTCGTCACCGCGGGTCATCCTGGGAACGAGGCGATCGACGTGCGTGATCTCCTCGTCCCACCAGCGCACGGAGAGACATTCCTCACAGGGGCCTCGCCGCACGGCGAGATAGGTGTCCTCGGTGCCAAACTGGTCGTCGACGCCGCGCACGAGTCCCGCCTCCAGCACCCGCGGATACGGCGTCTTGAACGTGATCTTGCCCGTGCCCTGTTGGTCGCTCTCCAGTGTGATCGCCCACGATTCGGTCCCGCGGTGATACCGGTCGTACTGGTCGGCCAGCAGTGGGAGTGCGTCGTCGATCGTCGCTATCTCGGGCGGCCAGTCCATCGAGCGAGCGAGGCCACGTCCGATCCGAAACAGCGTGTACCGACCCACGTCTGCCTCGATACGGTCGTACACCGCGAGTCCGTCCGCCAGTGGGTACCAGTCCGTCGATACGGGATCGGCGACCGCCTCGGCGGCGAGAATCGACGAGACGACGGTATGACAGGACCCACAGGCCCGGTCGAGCGTCGTCGGGATCGCATCCAGAAACACGCCCGACACTTCGGCGGTCCGTGTGCTATCGTGACCCGAGGGCATGGTGACCCAACAGTTATTGCCGATAAATAATAAACAACTACGGCCAGTATTCGCGAGCGATATTCGGGACGAACTACGTATCGATAACACAATACGGGCCGTCCTGGCGGTAGCCCCGGTCGCGGTAGTACTCGCGAGCACCGATGCCCGCGAGGACCGCGAGGCGGTCGTAGCCGACCTCGCCAGCGATGCGTTCGGCCCGGTCGAGCAGGCGCCCGCCCCAGCCCCGGTGTTGCCAGCCCGAGCTTTCGGTCTCGATGCCGACCTGTGAGCCGTAGACGTGGAGTTCGCGCAGGACCGCGGCGTCGTCGAGTTCGGGGCGGGCGACGGTGCCGGGTTCGCGCAGGCGGGCGAAGCCGATCAACGCGTCGCGATCCACGCCCGCGGCCTGGAGGAAGTGTTCGGTCCCGCCCGCCACGTCGTAGGTCGTCGTTCGAAGTTCGACGGCGTCTGGCTCCTCGTCGGCCATGCCGACCTCGCGACACCGGATGCAGTCACACGAGCGCCCGCTGGCGTCCAGACGCTGGCGGGCCAGTTGTCGCAGATTCGACTTCTGGACGCCCGCGTCGATCAGGCCCGCGGGAATGTCGCGTTGCACCCGCGAGAGGCGGGTGTATTCGGGAATCCGGGCTTTCGCGTCCGCGACCAACTCGGCCGCGCGCTCGCTGGTCAACGGATCGAACTCGTCGCGTTGCCACTGATCGTACAGCACCGTGCCCTCGACGACGAGCGTCGGATAGATCTTCAGGTAATCGGGCCGCCACCGCTCCGATTCGAAGATCCGTCGGAAGTCCGTCGCGATCGCCCTCTCGTCGTGGCCAGGGAGGCCGGGCATCATGTGGAATCCGACCTTGAACCCGGCGTCGCGCAGGCGTCGGTTCGCGGCGATCGAATCGTCGAGGTCGTGGCCGCGCCCGACCCGGTCGAGCACCTCGGGATGGGTCGTCTGGACCCCGACCTCGACTTTCGTGACGCCGAGTTCGAGCATCCGATCGATCTGAGTGGGGCCACACCAGTCGGGTTTGGTCTCGAAGGTCGTCGTCACGTTCCGGACGCGCCCGGTCTCGTTTTTCGCGATCGTCGCCTCGATCGGTTCGAAGTCGTACTCGTCGAACGACTGGGCGAACGATCGATCCTCGGCGGGTCGGGGATCGGCGTCGGGGTCGAACTCGTTCATCGCCTGGAGCGCGCGCTTGACGAACCAGGACTGGTAGTCGTGGCTCCGCGCGGTCATCGTCCCGCCCATGACGATCAACTCGACTTTCTCGACCGGATGGCCGATGTGGCGCAACTGATTGAGTCGGAGTGTGACCTGGCCGTAGGGGTCGTACTCGTTCTGTTCGGCGCGGGCCGCCGCTGGCTCCTCGCCGGTGTAGGACTGTGCGGAGGAAAACTCCGAATCGGGGCCGCCCGGGCAGTACACACACTGGCCGTGCGGGCAGTTTTCGGGCGAGGTCATGATCGCGACCGGCGCGACCCCGGAGGCCGTCCGAACGGGTTTCCGGCGGACGACCTCCGCGAGTTCGTCGCGCCGCCCGTCGGGCGCGTGATCCAGCAGATCGGCGTTTTTCGGGACTTGTGCGGCACCGTGCTCGCTACACGCGTCGAGTTTCGCGCCCTCCAATTCGGAGCGCTCCAGCTCACCGTCGAGGATGCGCTCGACCAGATCGCGACAGACGGCCGCGAACGACTCGCTACTCACGGACGGGGCTACGGGAAGCAATCGTTTGGGCGTGACGGTCGCGGCTAGCCGAGTTGTTCACCGATCGCCGCGAGCGTCGCCTCGCGGACCTCGTCGCGCTCGCCAGCGAGGAACTCGACGCGCTGGGCGCGCGCACTCGCGGTCTCGACGCCGGCGTCGGGACAGTGTTCGGTGACGCGCTCGGCAACGGTCCGGACGTCGAGTGCGGCCTCGGTCCGCAGGTGGAGACTGTCGCGGTCGATGCCCAGCACGACGTCGGTGTCGTCGCGCTCACGATACAGTTCGTCGAGCAGGATCTCGACGGGCGGGAACTCGAAGCGGTGGGTAAAGGCCTCGACGTCGAGGACGGTCACCGCGACGCCCGCGACGCTGGTCTCGGTGAGGTGAGCGCGCGCGGTGTCGAGTGCGCGGTCGACTTTCTCGCGGTACTGTTCGCTGACGTGACTCGCCAGCCCACCGTCGGCCTCGAACAGGAGGTCTGCGACGAGTTCACGTTTGTCCTCGTAGACCTGGTAGTTCGCGACCAGCGTGACCGCCTCGTTGATCTCTCGGACCGTCCGTTCGTCGTAGCCCGCCGCGGTCGCGGCGTCGAGCGCGGCCCCGGGCACCGATCGACCGATCGCGACCGCGGGGAGGTGCTGGAGATCCGCGCGAACCGAGTCGTCGACGTGGGCCGCGACGGTCGCCGCGAGCGTCGTCGCCGTCGGTTCGCCACGCGGGAGCGCGGGCGTCTCCAAGTCCGCCGCGGACCGATCCGGCGTCAGCGTCGTCGTCACGGCGTCGGCAACACTGTCGTCAGCGACCGAGTCGATCACGATCGCTTCGGCGTCGTAGACGTCGAGCAGGCCGAACCCGTCGACCGATTCGTCGGTGCCGCCCGCGCCGACGAACACGAACAGTGGGTACGGTTCGTCGTGGCGGTCGGCGTCTTCGAGCATGCGCGTCAGGTCGGTCGTCGCGTCGTCCATCGAGTAGACGGTCCCGTCGATCGGGCGGCGGTCGAAGTTGTGATAGACGGCGTCGGCGGCCTCGTGGTGCTCGTCGATCAGGCCGAGTGCGGCGCGCTCGATCGCCGCCGCGCCGACGTAGCCGTCGGCGGTCGCGCTGTGGCGAACGATCACCGGGCGAGCCTCGATGATCGCGCGACGGATCGCGCCCGCGACTTCGGCGGTCGGGTCGGGATCGACGTCCAGGCCCTCGACGAGCGGTTCGACCGCGTCGGGTTCGGCGCGCTCAGCGATCGCGCGCTCGATGCGCTCGGTGGTCGCCTCGCGGAGATCGCCGTCGAGGACGGCCAGCGCTTCGGTCTCGACCTGCAGATCCCCGCGCCGTTCCCGGACTTCGCCGTCGATCCGGACCAGATCGCCCGCTTCGACACTGGGGTAGGCGCGGACCCCCGCCGACTCGAACGCCGCACACTCGACGGTGCCCGTCCCGTCAGCGAGTTCGAACACGGTCGGGCCCGCGGTCTGGCGCGCGGACTCGATCTCGCCTTCGATGCGAACGGTCGACCCGAGGCGATCGCGGAGGTCGGCGATCGGCACGCGCTGGAGGGCTGGCTCGGCGGTGTCGCTGTCGACGTGTTTGACCTCGTCGGTCGTCTCAGACGCCGACTCGCTGGTGTCTGCGGCCGCGGACTCGTCGGCGGCGGTCGCGTCGGAGTCTCGGGATCGGACCGCGCCGGTGACGGCGGTCCCCTCGGCGTCGGCCGACCCGGTCGCGCCGACGTCGCGGTCGCCGCCGTCGCTGCTGGGTTCGGTCGTCGTCTCGTCCGTGTCGCCGGACTCGTCCGTCGCGTCCGAGGCGTCGTCGGTGGCGGCCTCATCGTCGGTGTCCTCGGGCAACAGCGGCGTGTCGGCCGCGGGGTCGTCGATCAGGACGCCACGGAAACTCGACTCGGCCTGTCTGATCGACCAGCCCAGATCGACGTTCCCGTTGTCGCGGACGTTTTTGACCTCGACGAACACCGTCTGGCCGGGGTCCCAGTCGAGCGTTTCGAGGCGCTGATCCAGTTCGCTCTGGTGAAGCAGTCCCGTCACCGTGTCACCGACGTCGACGAACACGCCGAACTCCGCGAACCCGTCGACCGTGCCGCGGTAAAATCGTCCGGGTGTCAGCTGTCCGGGTCGTGTGCCCTCGAAGATGAACGCGACGTCTTGCTCGTGGAGCTCACAGATCGGACCGTCGGTAGACGTACCGCAAATGATACACTGGCTCATTTGTTCGAGCAAACGGTCCGGGCCTAAAACGGTTGTCGAATCGACGCCGCCCGGAAATCCGGCGGGCGGTCTCAGTCGTCGTCGACGAGCGAGACGTCGAGCCGTCTTTCGATCCCCTCGATGAGCGACCCGGGGACGCCGGCCTGGTTCGCCCGGTCTTGCTCGACGGCAATGATGTCGGATTCGTCGACGCCGAGTTCACCCGCGAGTTCCGCGCGCTGGAGGCCCGCGTCCTGGCGCGCCTCGGTGACGACGGCGCCGTAGCCGCTGACCAGATACGGGAGTTGGTCGTCGTCGTACTCGGCGTCGTCTTGCCAGCCGTCGTCGCCACTCGCGCCGTCCATCGCGCGAGCGGCATTGCGGGCGGCCTCACGCCGGCGTTCGTCCTGGTGGCTCTGTCCGCCACGCCCGGTGGCCTGTTCGCGATTCGCCGCACAGTCACCACAGACTTGCAGGTCAGCCCCGGCGATACGCACCGGCTGGAGCGCCGCGTCCGTCGCTCCGCAGAGCTCACAGCTCTCGTCGCTTCCGGCACCCCCGTCGCCGGTGGTGTACTTCGCCATGGACATCGGTAGAGGCACGATGGTATTTCAACTGCGCGCTTCGCTCCGTCACGACGGCCCGCCGTCGGGCCGAGACCGATGCGATTCGCGGTGGCCAGCGGTTTTCACGTCTCCCGCCACCACGTCACCTGTCCCCACGACCCAGCCCCGTTCGCCGGACTGCGAACCGACAGCCATTTTAGGTCGCCTCGGATATCCCCGAGTGCAGTCATTCACCGCGCGTGGGTAGCCAAGCCAGGCCAACGGCGCAGCGTTGAGGGCGCTGTCCTGTAGAGGTCCGCCGGTTCGAATCCGGTCCCACGCACTACCACCTTTTTACTGCGGGGGGTTTCCTCGCGAGCCTCTGGCTCGCTGCGGGAACCCCCACTTGCAAAAATCTGGACCAAAAAGACCTGCTCGCGGGCCGCAGGCCCGCTCGCAGTGAACCGCGTCGCGCCTACGGCGCTCCGCGGATGCGTATGGACCACTGACGAACCTCCAGGCCCGATCCGCCAATGGCGTCACGTATTTGTGGACACGCACGCGGAATGTGAGTAACTCAGATGAGTCAGGCGACACTCCCGGATCGTCCATACGTCAACTCGAACCTGTTTACAGGACACTACCTAGACAATCGAGTACGCGACCGTGACGACTGGGATTGTGACGAGGCGGCCCGAGCAGCGATGGAGGAGCTTCAAGCACTCCACGAACGCGAGGGTTCAATCGTCGAAGGATTCAACGAATCCGAACTAATCGACAACTGGATCGACGAGGTCCTCGAAGTTCTTGGGTTCGGAACCAAAGAGGAAGTGACACTCCCGGACGGAGCAGGGCACGTCGACAAATCACTGTTCGAAGACGAATCAACACGACGAGACGCCGCTGAACTCTACCTCCAAACCGAATCGATGGCCGACGTGTTCGAGCGCGGGATTGGCATCCTCGAAGCAAAGCAATGGGACGCCGACTTCACGGCAGAGTTCAGCGAGCACCGGCAGTATCGCAACGCTTCCCACCAGATCAAACACTACCTGGAGAAGACGCCCTCGGCCATCCAGTGGGGCATTCTGACGAACGGTCGGAAATGGCGGCTCTACGGAACGAAAGACTACGAGACCCAGACCTACTACGAGGTCGATTTACCCGAACTGCTCGAAAGCGGCGATCTGGAGAGGTTCAAGTACTTCTTCGTGTTCTTCCGCCCGGCTGCGTTTCGAGAGTCCGGTGGGACGACGTTTCTGGACGAGGTGCGCTCCGAGAGCGAGACCGCGGCCCAACAATTGGGCGACGACCTGCAGGACAACGTCTTCACCGCGCTGCGCGTGCTCGGCCGCGGGTTCGTCGAGACGAACGATCTTGCGATCGATCCCGACGATGAGGCGGCCCTTGAGGAACTCAAAGAGCAGTCGCTCGTCATGCTCTATCGGTTGATGTTCGTCCTCTACGCGGAGGCCCAGGGACTTATCCATCCGGACGACGCCGACGCCCAGTCAGATTACGAAAAGAACTTCAGCCTCGATGCACTCAGACTGCGGATTCACGAGGAGATCGGGGAGGTCGATACTGGGTTCGAAGCGGCGTACAACGAGCACTCGACGAGAATGTGGAACCGCCTTGCCGACTTGTTCCAGTTGATCGACGAGGGACAGGCCGACCTCGGGATTCCACCGTACAACGGCGGGCTGTTCGATCACGACCAACACGACTTTCTCACCGAGCACACGGTGAGCGATCGGTATCTCGCGGAGGTGATCTACCGACTCTCGACGACCGAGAACGACGCGGGCCGGTACGTCCTCGCGGACTACGCCGATCTGGACACGCGCCACCTCGGCAGCGTCTACGAGGGACTACTCGAACACCACTTCCGGATCGCACCGGAGCAGTACGCCGCCGTCGCCGCCGACGGCGGGCAAGTCTGGGAACCCGCCAGCGAGGTGACGGTCGCCGACGCGGTCGAGACCGTCCCCCAGGGTGGGCTGTACGTCGTCAACGACGAGGGCGAGCGCAAGGCGACGGGGGCGTACTACACGCCGGACTACGTGGTGACCTACATCGTCGAGGAGACCGTCGGGCCGCTGGTCGAGGAGATTCACGACGACCTCGAATCCCAGGGCTACGAGCGCGGGACCCAGGCGTACGTCAGCCCGTTCATCCGGCGGGTGACCGACCTCGAAATCCTTGACCCCGCGATGGGGAGTGGGCACTTCCTCACGCGCGCGACAGAGTACCTCGCCAACGAGGTGATGGCCGAGTTGCGCGACGTCGAGACGGAGATGGGCGTCGCCATCGACGAACAGCAGATGCGCCGGGACATCGCCAAGGAGTGCATCTACGGCGTGGACATCAACGGGATGGCCGTCGAACTCGCGAAGCTGTCGATGTGGCTGGAGACGCTGGCGACCGACCGACCGCTGGCGTTCCTCGACCACCACTTCAAGCTGGGCAACTCACTTGTCGGGTCAGACATTGAGGATATCAAGGAACTGGAATCGGATGCTAACGGTGATGATGAGCAGTCGTCACTGGCTGAATTCGGCGCAACACGTGAAGGAACTATTGAGCGCCTAATGGACATCTACAGTGAGTTTGTGGCCATCGAGAGCGAGACGGTTGAGGACGTGCGGGAAATGAAACGCAAGTATGCCGAAATCGAACAGGATGAATTACGCCAAAGATTGGTGGCAATGGCTAATGTCCATTCTGCTGAGGACTTTGAATTAGATCCACCAGATGGAGCTTACGAGAGGATGGCAAAGGCCCTTGAAAACGAAGAGAAGTGGGATAATATTGCTGAAACAGACTGGTTTAGCACAGCGCAGGAAATTGCAGATAATCATAGCTTCTTCCACTGGAGATTAGCCTTCCCAGAGGTGTTCTACAGGGAGATTACCGAAAGTTACGAGGACATAGAAAAAGAAAATCCCGGCTTTGACGTGATAATAGGGAATCCTCCGTATCTAAACGCATGGTCGATGACTGAAAAGATGCCAGAGTTACGTGATGCACTGAAACGTGGATACAGTGACTCTGGTGCCTTAGAAGGACATTGGGATATGTACCTCTCTTTCGTTGTTCGTTCGCTTGAACTCACCCGTGATCGTGGATACCACTCATTCATCCTTCCGAATACGCTATTGACAGAAAAATATGCGAAACAATTGAGGAAACTAATACTCTCAAAGCACAAAATAAAGAGCATATTGGACTTTGAGGAACGAGAAGTTTTTCCTGGGGTTGATCGACAGTGTGTCGTTTACGTTATTGAAGCACACAATAGTAGTTCTGGAGATCAACAGTCGCTTCGAACCTGTGTCCAACAGGAGCCATTTGAGTTTCGTGAGGAGTCTAGAGTATCTCCAAATGTTTGGCTAAATGTATATAATTTCCAGATACGAGTGGACAAGAACTATGTTGAAAATCACCTGCCATTAATAGAAAAAGTAGACAATAATTCAGATTGGTTAGGGCAGTATTTGTATGTGAATGTTGGTGCTACGGTCTCAAGTAAGGAATCAGGAGGGTTTACAAAGTCAGATGTTGTTTCTGCTGAGCCAATCGGGAATGACAAGAAGTTCTTCGAAGGTACCGATTTACAACGATGGCATATTGATTGGCAAGATCAATGGCTCGATTATCGTGAAGACGAAATGTCGGGCGCACGCCAACCAGAGATGTTTGAGTCTGATAAAATCGTAGTTCGGAAACGGACAGACGAAGGCGGGCGACTTGCGGGTGCGTTTGATAGCACCTCGATGTACTGTGATGATACTGTGATTGTCTGCTGTGAATATGAGCCTTTAGAAGATACAGGAGCTACGACCGATTTCGAAGGATTCGATAGATTAGACGAGGGTCTTAATATGTCATTTATTTTGTCCCTTATAAATTCCACATTTATGTCTTGGGTTTTCAAGTACAAATTCGAGACAGGTGCCCTACAAGGTTCATACTCTGACGTATGGCCCCAGTCTGTTCGTAATTTTCCAATACCATGTAGAGATGCAATCAGTTCAGAGTATAGAGAGGGAGTGGGCTACGAAGAAAAAATGATACAGCTTCGTTCCGACATAGAGGAAAGCAAATCTGAAAAAGCGAGTCTAAATCTTAATTTGGCAGATTATCTTGGTAGTTATGATAGTGGACAATCGTTTTCAGATTTGTCTCCAACTCCGCCAGAAGGATTTGCAGATAGTATCTTAAATGAGAGTGAAAACACCACCGACGAGTTTGAAACTCTCAGAATCTCCGGTGTAGAGATACAAGAGGAAGGAGATATTTTGACTGTTTTTGCAATCCCATATGTTAAACCGGTTGAATCTGTTCGAGACGAATACGATACGAATAATCGAGGCTATGCAACCCTCAATCCAGAACCTGCAATGGTATTTCAGGGGCTCGATAAAGAGATGATTGCACTAATACGAGGCTTCGTTCCGTTCGCTGTTGCCAACGAAGAAGGTGGGTTTGCAGATAACGCTACTAAGACAATATCGCTTATTGACCGGCTCGAAGACATTACTCTCCCGAAATTAGAAGACGTGAAGGAAGGACTGGATCGATACCGCGAAAAGGTAGACCGTGCTGAGGAACTGACTGAGCGCATACACGAAAAAGAGGGCACTATCGACGATATGACATATGAACTGTACGACCTGACTAATGAAGAAATCGAAATCGTTGAGGAAGCTGTCGCCACCGATTGAACGACTATAGCCTGACTACCCACTCGTGTGTGTTCGGTTCAAGATGAGCGCGACACTGCTGTCGGAACGAAATCCCGGTCGGAGCTTATCGCTCCATCCTCGGATCAGCATATTTGTAATCGTTAACTCATCCATTATGTGTTTCCTGTTACGGGTCGGTTGGTGATTTCGAGCGATGATGATCAGCACTCGTTCCGACAGCACGCGCCCCGGGCGGGCTGACTCTGACGATTTTGTTGCCTTCGTTCACAGTCGAAGTATGTAGTTCAGCGTCTCTTTGATCAACTCAGGTTTTTCGAATAGCGGCTAACGCTGTGCCTTAGGAAAGGTTATAAATCAGCCATCAGAATGGCGGTTTATCGAGCCCGAAATGAGGTATTTAGCGGTCAACAGCCTCACTGTATCCGTTTGCGTTGAGGGCTCTGTCCCGTAGGGGTCCGCCGGTTCGAATTCGGTCCCACGCACTACCACCTTATTCTGCGTCGGGTTCGCTCGCGAACCACTCCTTGAAAAATCTGGACCAAAAAGATCCGGACCCTCCCTGCCTCGCGGCGTCGCCGCTCGGCTTCCCGAGGTCGCTCCGCGACCTCGCACCGGTCGGGTCCGGCGAACCGCCTCGTGCCTTCGGCACTCGGCGGATGCATAGAGCCGAGAACACAATTCGGCAGCGACCCGAACCCGTTTGACGCGG
The DNA here is from genome assembly GCF_003058365.1 of Halococcoides cellulosivorans. Classification (NCBI taxonomy): domain Archaea; kingdom Methanobacteriati; phylum Methanobacteriota; class Halobacteria; order Halobacteriales; family Haloarculaceae; genus Halococcoides; species Halococcoides cellulosivorans. The sequence continues at coordinate 1,684,614 of NZ_CP028858.1, forward strand.
GGGTCGCCACCAACGTGTTCGCGAATCGAGCATGATCCCAAAAAGGTGGTAAATGGGTGGCCGACCGCGGAGGCTTTCCCTGACCATCGGCTACCCGTCTCCAATGACCGACGCCACCATCGACGTGCCCGACGCCATCGACAGCGTCGAAGCCCGCGCCGACGGCACGGTGACCGTCACCGCGACCCCGCTGCAGACCGCGATCCGCCGAACCCCGACCGACGAGCCGACCTGGACCGTCGAGATTCGTGTGCCCACGATCGATGCCGTCGCCACCGACCCCGTCGGGGCCGCCGTCCAGGACGACTGGTTCGAGACGTTTCGCAGGCGCGCCCGCGAGGCCAGCGGTGCGACCCGCCGGTCGATCGACCCCGAGGTGTCGATCGATCGCACCGACGACCACGTCGTCGTGACCTACGCCTTCGAAGAGCGAGTCACCGATCGCGCACTGGAAGTCGCCCGCGATATCGCGCTGTTCGTCGAAGGCACCTACGTCCAGGGCGCGATCCCCGGCTACGACTACGAGCCACCACTGTCGAAACTGCTGCATCGGGCGAAAGAGAGCGGCGATCCGACCGCCTGACGGGCGAGCGAGTCGTCAGCATTTTGCGACCCGGTCACGTATCTCGCTTTGCCATGGTGAGTGTCATGGCGGAATCATCAACACCGCCCCTCTCGGGGCAGATCATCAATGGACGATTCAGCGAAATACCTCATTCACGCCAGCATCGAAACGAGCGGGGTGGTCGAACGAAGTGACGTCGTCGGGGCCGTCTTCGGACAGACCGAGGGCCTGCTCGGTGACCAACTCGACCTCCGCGAGCTGCAGGACTCCTCGAAACTCGGCCGGATCGACGTCGAGATTTCCAGCGACGCGGGCCGATCGATCGGGACGATCACGATCGCGAGTGGGCTCGACCGCGTCGAGACCGCAATTCTCGCCGCGGCGCTCGAATCGATCGATCGCGTCGGGCCCTGCCGGGCGACGATCGACGTCGATCAACTCGAAGACGTTCGCTCGGCCAAGCGCCGCGCGATCGTCGACCGTGCGACCAGCCTGCTCGCGGACTTCGACGCGGAGGTACTCTCCAGTCGCGAAATCGTCGACGAAGTCCGCCAGCGCGCTCGGGTTGCCGAGATCACCGACTACGAGGGCTACCCGGCGGGCCCGCGCGTGGCCGACAGCGACGCGATCATCGTCGTCGAGGGGCGGGCCGACGTGCAGACGCTGCTTCGATACGGCATCAAAAACGCCATCGCCGTCGAAGGCACCAATATTCCGGACGCCGTCGCCGGGTTGACCCAGGACCGGACCGTGACGGCGTTTTTCGACGGTGACCGCGGAGGCGACCTGCTCCTTCGCGAACTCGAACAGGTCGGATCGGTCGACTACGTCACGTTCGCGCCCCACGATCGCTGCGTCGAGGATCTGACACGCGACGAAGTACTCGACGCGCTTCGCGAGAAAGCCCCCATCGAACAGCTCGTCGACGTGGACGACCCGCGCCAGTTCGTCCGGGGACCCGAGGACACAGACGGGTCCGGCCCCGACACCGCGCCCGAGGGGCCCGAGCCTGCGGCCGAAAACGGCGAGAACGGCGGAACGGTCGCCGCGAGCGACACCGCGACCGCCGACTCGGCAGTCGAGGAATCGGGCGATTCCGAGGCGGCCGCCGACGCGACCGACGAGACAGATACCGACGTGAGTTCAATCTCCGAGGGCGTCACGGACGCCCCACCCGAAGAGACCCGCCCGCAGACCGTCGGAGACCACGTCACGGCCGTGATCGACGGATCGAGCGGGCTGGTGCGGATGCTCGACCCCTCGAACGCCGTCCTCGACGAGCGCGAGGCCGAGGCGGCCTTCGACGCGCTCCGAGAGGTCGACCCCGTCCCGCAGACGGTCGTCCTCGACGGGACGTTCGATCAGCGCCTGCTCGACGTCGCCGCTCAGCGCGGCGTCGATCAGGCCATCTCACGAACGATGGGCGAGTTCGTCAAACAGCCGATCGGCGTCCGCCTGCGCACCGCCGCGGAGTTCTGATCGATCGGCTCACTTTTCTCTGTGGCGCCCGCCCGACAGATATGGGACTGATCGACGGGATACGATCGGCGCTGGGCATCCAGGCCGAACGCTCGGCAACCCGTGCAGCCGATCCCGAGGACCTCTTCGGGATGAGCACCGCGTACCTGACGATGAGCGCCGACCTGGACTGTCCGCCGGTCGGCCAGGCCGCACTCTCCTTTGCGGACGTCGACAGCACGGAGTTCGCTGACGCCCGGCGGGCCGTCGAGCGTGTCCTCGACGCGGGCGCGAGCGAGACCGGCACGGTCGCGACCTTCCACGAGGATCGCCACGGCTACGAGTGGGTCGTCCTCGAAGACGACGACTTCGAGGACCTGGTCACCTCGATTCACTTCGCTGCGGACACGCTGATCGAGGAGGGGTTCGGCTCGCGCTTGCTCGCCGCCCTGTTCGCGTTCGAGGCTCCGGACGAGGGGTATGCCTACTGGGTGTACTCGTTCAAACGCGGTGCGTACTACCCGTTCGCGCCCGAACCCGGGGCGAGAGAGCGTGACGCGGCCGTCGAATTCAAACTCCAGAGCGTGCTGGACGGTGAACTCGACGTCGAATCGGACGAATCGTACTGGTATCCGCTCTGGCCCGAGAACGCGGGCCACCCCTGGGAGTAGTTACTCGCGCTGGTCGCCGTCGCGCTCGTCGGTCTCTTCGACCCCGAACAGCGACGCGTACACACTCGCCCAGCCCTCCGCGCGTTTCGACCGTGGCGTCGTGGTAGCGCTCATGTATACAGGTATGTTAGGCTCGCCTAAGTCGCTGTCGGTCGGGGCGGCGGGCCGCCCGCCACACGCTCCGCCCGATCGGGCCGTCCGATCGGCCCCACCGCACACTTTCACTCCGGTGTTGACGGCCCTTTATGTGACCCCGTCCGCAAGCGAGGGGTATGGCAACGTCAGAAGACCTCGAAGACCTGCCGGGCGTCGGGCCCGCGACCGCCGAGAAACTGCGCGACAACGGGTTCGAGTCGTTCCAGGGCGTCGCAGTCGCGAGCCCGGGCGAACTCTCGAACACTGCGGACATCGGTGAGTCGAGCGCGTCCGACATCGTCCAGGCGGCCCGCGAGGCCGCGGACATCGGCGGGTTCGAGAGCGGTTCGACAGTCCTCGAACGGCGCGAACAGATCGGGAAGCTCTCCTGGGGTGTCGACGAAGTCGACGACCTGCTGGGCGGCGGCGTCGAGACACAGTCGATCACCGAGGTGTACGGTGAGTTCGGCGCGGGCAAGTCCCAGGTCACCCACCAACTCGCGGTCAACGTCCAACTGCCGGCCGACCACGGCGGGCTCGAAGGCTCGGCCATCTTCGTCGACTCCGAGGACACCTTCCGGCCCGAGCGGATCGACGACATGGTCCGGGGCCTGCCAGAGGATACGATCCAGGCCCTGCTGGACCAGCGCGACATCGAGGGCTCGCCCGGCGACGACGAGACGATGGAGGCGCTGCTCGAATCGGTCCTGGACAAGATCCACGTCGCGAAGGCGTTCAACTCCAACCATCAGATCCTCCTCGCGGAGAAAGCCCAGGAACTCGCGAGCGACAGCCAGGACGACGAGTTCCCCGTCCGCTTGCTCTGTGTGGACTCGCTGACCGCCCACTTCCGCGCGGAGTACGTCGGCCGTGGCCAACTTGCCGATCGCCAGCAGAAACTCAACAAACACCTCCACGACCTGATGCGCATCGGTGACCTCTACAACACCGCCGTGCTCGTGACCAACCAGGTCGCCTCGAACCCCGACTCGTTTTTCGGTGACCCGACCCAGCCCATCGGTGGCAACATCCTCGGCCACACCTCGACGTTCCGGATGTACCTCCGCAAATCCAAAGACGAGAAACGCATCGTCCGCCTGGTCGACGCGCCGAACCTCCCCGACGGCGAGGCCGTGATGACCGTCACTCAAGACGGCCTGAAAGCCGAGTAACGGTCGCGCGCGGGAACGCGACCGATCGCTGACCGACGTGCGAGGAAATATTTATTGTGCATCTTATTGAATTGTAGAACGATATCCATGGCATCTCAGGGCCCACGGCGATCCGACGGCCGGGAACAGCGATACACCAGACGACGCGTCGTGGCGGGCCTCGGCACGGGCGCGCTCGTCGGCATCGGCGCGGTCGGGGCAGCGTCGGCCTCACAGTGGGCCACCCACGAGGAGTGGGTCGACCGTGCCCCGTGGGACGTCTGGACCGAAGGGATCACAGACGGCACCGTCACCTGGAACCGATCCACGGGTGAGCCACCCGACGAGTCGCTGAGCGTCTCGTTCGACGGCGATCGAGTGACGATCGACGTGTTCGTCAAGCGGACCGATCTGTACTGTTACGAACTCCTTCCGCGGCGGGTGATCGCTGGCGATCGACTCGGAATCGTCCTCGATCTGGCGACCGAAAGCGACGCGGAGCCGTGTCCCGGCGACGACGGTGTCCACTACAAGATCGATCTGACACCGACCAATCCGGTCGACACCGTGATCGTCGACGAGCGATTCACTGACGTCACACGCTCCGAACCGGGGCGGACCCGATTCGACCGCGCGCCACGACTGACGATCCCGGACGGAGTCACCGACTACGAGTTGACCCTCGACAACGGGTCGTTCGACTACACGGACGACCCGACGATTACCGTGGACGGCTCGACGGTATTTGTCGAGGGCGCGCTCGTCTACGGGTCGAGTAGCTGTAATACGATCCGTCTGACTGAAATCGTGCGCGACGGCGATAGACTCGACGTCACCGTGGGCGCAACTCACGAACCGCTCTACATGCCGGGACAGGGCTGTACGGAGGATCTGGCTATATCGAACTACACCCTCCGGCTCGACCTGGCTGAGACAGCCGGAATCGACCAGTTGACCGTCGAGGAGGTCGGTCTGGAAGGAACTCGAACCGCGACGGCGACGCTCGACAGCGACCCCGACCCGATCGTCGACTGGACGCTGGAAGAAGACGTCGACGATGTCGCCGCCGAACGTCGCGACGATGACCCGCGCGTCTTTTTCGACGGCCCCGAGGTGATCGTCGAGGGGCTGATCGGGAGCTCCAGATGTGACGAGATCTCCGCGGCGACCGAACTCGTCGGGGAGGGCCACCTCGGAGTGGACGTCACCGCGACGCCGTCTGCCGAAGACTGTACGCTCGAATACCGGCCGATCCCGTATCGACTCACGATCCAGACCAGTAGCGAGGCGGCCATCGACCACGTGACAGCCGGCGAACTGGACGGCGACGAACGCAGAGATCCCCGCCAAACGACCGCCCGACGGCCGCGCGTGCTCGATCCGATCGACAGTGCCCACCCCAGCGACCTTGACGGCGACGGCCTCCACGAGGACCTGACCGGCGACGGGACGCTCGGGTTCACCGACGTGAACTGCTTCTTCCAGCACACCGACAGTCCGGCGGTGACCGACCACGCCGACGCCTACGACTTCGACGGCGACGGGGCCGTCGACTTGCAGGACGTGTTGACGGTGTTCGGGCAGATCTGACCGTCGGAAGAGGACGGCTCGCGACCGACCGGACCGATATTCAGGTCACCACGTGCCACCGGTCGATACTGAGAGTTCACTCGTGCGGTGGGCAATTTCGACGGACTGACCCACCGTAACCCGTCAGTCGTCGGCCGACTCCGGGCGGATCGGCGGGCGCTCGACACCCTCCAGATCCGTTCGGCCGACCGAGGAGCGGTACTCGTCGATCGCCATGCCGTCGTCGCCCACCCCGAAGTTCTCCCGATAGGCCGACGCGACCCGATCCAGTTCCGCCTCCGACAGGGCGGGCGTGTCTGGCGCGCCAGCCCACTCGTCGATGTCGTCGGCCGAACGGAACGTGGGGGTCACGGTCGCCACGGCGTCGTTGGCGAGCAACCACTGGATCGCAGCCTGGCCCATCGTGCGCGTGCCCGCTGCGTGATCGGGGTCCTCCAGGAATCGCAACGCGTCGAGTTTCTGCCAGCCCGCCTCGTACCACGCCTCGGGGCGGTGGGCGCGGTGATCGTCGTCGGCCAGTTCGGTCTCGGGACGGACCTGCTCGTTGAGCAGCCCCGATGAGTGCGGAACGCGCGGGATCAGACTCGTCGACCCGTCGAGGCGGTCGATCTCACTCAGTGCGTGCCGGCCGGGCACCTGCTCGAACAGGTTGAAGACGAGTTGGACGGCGTCGACGCCGGCCTCGATCGCTGCGGTCGCCTCCGCGAGCCACCCGATCGACGGGCCGAGCGCCCAGCCGACCGCGTCGACGCGCCCCGATTCCTGAAGGCGGTCGAGCGCTTCGAGTTCGGGCGCGCCCACCTCGTCGCTGTTCGCGTTGTGGAGCATGAGGAGGTCGACGTACTCGACGTCCAGGCGATCGAGCGAGCGGTCGAGCGCGGTCTCGATCCAGTCGGGGTCGATCCGTTTTGGCAGTTCGCCGTGGCCCGCTTGCGGGTTGTTGTAGAAATCGTAGCCGACCTTCGTCGAGATCGTGACGTGGTCGCGATGGTCGGCCAGCGCCTCACCGATAAGGCGTTCGCTGTCGCCGTGGCCGTAGACGTCGCCGGTGTCGAAGTACGTGATCCCGGCGTCCAGTGCCGTCTCGATCAACTCCGTCGCGTCGGCCCGCGATCGGTCACCCCACCAGTCGGTGCCGACGACCCAGCCACCGAACCCGACCGTGCTGACCTCGACGCCGGAGTCTCCGAGTGTGCGCGTCTCCATAGCCGGTCAACGGGTGGCGGACTCTTTCAGGAACGGGTACCGGCGACGATCGCCGGTCTTCGCGATCGGTCAGCCCGATCCAGGGAGACACGGCAACCCGAGAACGAAAACGCTTAACGGCACGATGACGCAGAGACGAATGCGAGCCAGGATGGCCGAACGGCAAGGCGCACGCCTGGAAAGCGTGTTCCCTTTCGGGATTCAGGGTTCAAATCCCTGTCCTGGCGTTTTCTGTCGCTCACCCTGCCGAGCACCCCGTGTGTTCGGCGCTGATAAACGACTGCGCGCCTTCGCAGAAATTTGAACCTCGCCCAGACGGTCCGGGTCGCTCGCTGACGCTCGCTTCCCGGGCTTCGACTGGTCTCATTCAAATCCCTGTCCTGTCGTCCTCGTGAATGTGCGTAGCGATCGATCGAGGGATCGGGAGACGAGCAAGCTCGTCTCCGAACAGGCCCGTCGCTGACGGTACGTCTCAGAGGCGGGCAGCGAGAATCGACCGACTGCCGTTCAGGCGTCGACGACCGCCGTGTTGGCGACCGAATCACCGAGGCGCGAGCCGTCACGAACGACGAGCACGACGGCCTCGACGATCAGCCAGGCGAGCAAGATGAACCCCGCGAGTGGATCGATCAACAATCCGATGAACGGAATGATCGTGCCAGCGACGACCATCAGATAGACCAGCGGGAACGGCGCGACGAGCATGGCCGTTCGTTTGATCAGCTGATTTCGCGTCGCCGCCCCACCGTCGGCACTCACGACCTTGATGTCCATGAGTGACTTGCCGAGAGACTGGCCGTCGCCTCGCTGTAAGAAGACGAAGTAGCCACCGAGGACGCCAAAGATGGCGGTCCACTTGACGATACCGAGGATGGCCCGGATGGCGATGGAGACGATACTTGCGCCAGCCAACGCCGCGTCGGAGCCTGCTGCCGATCCGGCCCCGACGGCGGCGACGCCGACGACGCCGCCGACGACGGCGGAGATGGCCCAGAAGAGAAGGTACACGATCGCGGAGACGAATCCGAGCAGTAGGAAGTCGATCAGGAAAGCCAAGAGGCGATCTCCTGTCGAACAGTTGGACTGGTTTGCCGTTGACATGCGTGCGAAGGAAACGCCACCGACCACTTATAGGTGGGTGATTTCGATCACCAGACAGCGACGGTCCGCTCCGCCCGCAGGCGGGAGGCCCAGAAGCCACCGATCGACCGCCAGCAGCGGACCGTCGTCTCGATACCACCCCCGATCTACGGAAACACACGGATTTATGGGCGTCGGAGGCGGACTGTCCGACGATATGGGACAGACACTCACCGAGAAGATTCTCGACGACCATCTGGTAGACGGCGAACTGAACGTCGGAGAGGAGATCGGCATCGAGATCGATCAGGTCCTGACACAGGACACGACGGGAACACTCGTCTGGCTCCAGTTCGAGGCGCTCGACCTGGACGAGGTCCAGACCGACCTCGCGGCCCAGTACTGTGACCACCAGACCTATCAGTTCGACTTCCGGAACACCGACGACCACCGCTTCCTGCGGTCGGCGGCGGGCACGTTCGGCGCGCACTTCTCGCGCCCGGGCAACGGCATCTGTCACAACGTCCACAAGGAGAACTTCGCGCGGCCGGGCGCGACGATGCTCGGGTCGGACAGCCACACGCCCACACCGGGCGGGCTGGGCGAGTTGGCGATCGGCGCGGGCGGACTCGACGTCTCGGTCGCGATGGGCGGCGGCGCGTACTACATCGAGATGCCCGAGATCGTCGAGATCCGTCTGGAGGGCGAACTGCCCGACTGGGCGACCGCGAAAGACGTCATCCTGGAGTTGCTCCGCCGCGAGAGCGTCAAAGGCGGCGTCGGCAAGATCTTCGAGTACACCGGCCCGGGCGTCGAGAGCCTGACCGTCCCCGAGCGGACGACGATCACGAACATGGGGACCGAACTCGGTGCGACGACGTCGCTGTTCCCCACCGACGAGCACACGAAAGACTACCTCGACCGTCTCGGTCGCGTCGAGGACTACGAGGAGCTCTCGGCCGATCCGGACGCCGAGTACGCCGACCAGATCGTCGTCGATCTCTCTGAGCTCGAACCGCTGATCGCGACGCCGTCGATGCCCGACAACGTCGTGCCCGTCCGCGAGGTCGCGGGCGAGGACGTCGAACAGGTCATGATCGGGTCGTGTACCAACGGTGGGTTCGAGGACATCCTCCCCGCGGCGAAGATGCTCGAAGACCACGACATCGACCCGACCACCGAGATGATCGTCGCGCCCGGGTCGAAACAGGCCTCCGAGATGCTCGCCCGCGAGGGCTGGGCCTCCGAGATGATGGCCGCCGGCGTCAACTTCTCGGAATCGACGTGTGGGGCCTGCATCGGCATCGGCCACGTGCCCGCGAGCGATTCGGTGAGCCTGCGAACGTTCAACCGGAACTTCGAGGGCCGCTCGGGCATCGAAGACGACAACGTCTACCTCTGTAGCCCCGAGGTCGCCGCCGCATCCGCGATCGCCGGTGAGATCGTCGACCCGCGCGACCTGGCCGACGATATCGGCCTGGACGTCCCGGGCTTCGAGTTGCCCGAGGAGTACTACGGCGCGGACACCGACCTCATCCCGCCCGAGGAGGCCCCCGACGACGGGCTCATCAAGGGGCCGAACATCGCGGACGTCCCGCTCAAAGACCCCCTCGACAGCCACCTGGAGGGGCCCGCACTGCTGAAGATGGACGACAACATCACGACCGACCACATCATCCCTGCGACCCAGGACATCCTGATGTATCGGTCGAACATCCCGAAGCTCTCGGAGTTCACCCTCTCGCGAGTGGACGAAGACTTCGCCGACCGCGCGCTCGACTCGGACGGCGGCTTCCTCGTCGCCGGCGAGAACTACGGCCAGGGCTCCTCGCGTGAACACGCCGCGCTCTGTCCGATGTACCTGGGCGTCGAGGGCGTGCTCGCCCAGAGTTTCGCGCGGATCCACAAGGCCAACCTGTTCAACTTCGGTTTGATCCCCCTGGAGATCGACGAAGAGACCTACGAACAGATCGATCAGGGCGACGACGTCGAGATCGTCGACGACGTGCGCGACGCCGTCGAGAGCGGCCAAGAGGAGTTCACGATCCGGGTGAACGGTGACTGGGAGGCGACCGGACTGCTCGACGCCTCCGAGCGTGAGCGCGACCTGCTCGCCGCCGGTGGGAAGCTCTCCTACACGAAACAGCAACACGAGAGCGGCGAGACGCCCGCGACCGGCGACTGATCGCGCGAACTGCGTCGCGACGATTACCCGTTTTCGACGAGACCGCGCGCGAGCATCTCGATCGACAGATCGCGGATTTCCTCGTAGTCATCACGCGGGTGTTCCTGTTGGTCGATGACCAGCAAGACCAGCGGCTTCATCAGTCGACAGACCGTCACGGGATCCATCTCGGTGATCGGGCCCTCGGCGCGACGCTGAATGTCCTCGACGATCGGGACCAGGTCAGCGACGACGGCCGCACGCGCCCGATCGGCCCGGTCCTGGGAGACGCTCCCGAGGACATCACGGGGATGGCCCTCGGCCAGAACCCGATGGACGTACGGATTCTCCTCCAGAAATCGAACTCGCGCGCGCACGAACTGTTCGAACTCCGCTCGTGGATCGTCCATCGTGGCGAGGTCCGCCGCCAGATCGTCGGTGAAGGTCTCGATCTCCCGTGTACAGATTTCGAGATAGATCTCGGCCTTGCTATCGAAGAACTGGTAAAAGGTCGGCTTCGCGATGCCCACTGGCTCGGTGATGTCGACGACTCTCGTTCGATCGGGGCCGAGATCGAGGAGTTGCTGTCGACCCGCTTCGAGCAGTTCCGTTCTGATGCGCTCGCGGTCCTCGTCGCTGAATCCGCTCACAGCCGAATCACGAACTGGGACTGTATAATCGATCCGGTCACCCAGTATGACTCCATGACCCAAACAGTTATTGAGTTAACAGGCATACCGTTACGAATGACCGGCGACCGGACGGACCAGTACGTCGTCGCGCTCTCGGACCCCTCGGCCACCGATCGATCGATCACCGGCGGGAAGGGGGCGAATCTCGCCCGGATGCAGACCGACCTGCCCGTCCCGGAGGGGATCTGTGTCACGGCCGCCGCCAGTCGGATCCTGCTGGACGACCCCGACGTTCGAGAGGCGATCGATCGCCTCGAGGCCGATCGCGACGGTGTCGACGGAAATCGAGCGGGCGAGACATCCGACCCGAACGGCGGCGAAACGAACGGCGGAAGCGATACGGTGGGCGAATCGACCGCGTCCAAGACGAGCGAGATCGCCGCCGAGATTCGCGACCGTATCGACGCCCAACCGTTCCCCGACGGTCTCGAGGAGACACTCGAGGCGCGTCTGGATCCCAGGGCGACCTACGCCGTCCGCTCGAGTGCGACCGCCGAGGATCGCGCCGACGCCTCGTTCGCCGGCCAGTACGACACGATCCTCGACGTCGGAGCGAGCGGTGTCCCGGATGCCGTCCGTGACTGTGTGGCCAGCCTGTTTGCTGATCGCGCGGTGCACTACCGGGAGGAAAACGACGTTCCCCACGCGGCAGTCTCGATGGCGGTCGTCGTCCAGCGACAGGTCGACGCCGACGCGGCGGGCGTGCTGTTCACGGCGGATCCGACGACAGGTCGGCGGACGGTCGCCGCGATCGATGCCGCTCCGGGGTCGGGCGAAGCGGTCGTCTCGGGCACGATCGCGACCGACGAGATCCGCGTGGATCGGACGACCGGCCAGATCGAGTACACCGTCGGCGACCGCGAGGGACCGACCGAGCACACCCTCACCGACGAGGAAGTTCGCACCCTGGTGGCGTTCGGCGACGAGATCGAGGCGCTGTTCGGGTCGCCACAGGATATCGAATGGGCGGTCGCCGACGGGACGGTGTGGATCCTCCAGGCCAGACCGATCACGACGCTGTTCCCGGTGCCGGCCCAGGGGATCGACGATGGCCTCCACGTCTACTACAGTTTCAACCACCGGCAGGGGATGGACGCGGCCATGCCGCCGCTGGTGGCGGACTACTGGCGACGTGGGATCGAGAACAACGCCCGGCGCGTCGGGTACTCCCCATCCGGTCCGATCTGCACACCGGCCGGTGGTATCGTCTACATGGACGCGACGCCACTGCTGGGCTCCGATCGCCTCGCGGGCAGATTTTTCGGCGTCCTCGAGGAGGCCGATCGTGAGGCCATCGCGCCGCTGAACGACGTCCGCGAGCGCCGTGGCGAAGAGTTCGCCGATGGCTCCGTCCTCGGTGGGCTCTCAGCGATCAGGACCCTCTCGACGCTCGTCGGGTTCGCCGGGACCGCCGCCCGATTCCTGGGCACCGTCGTCGGCGACCTGTTGGACGACTCCCCAGCGGAGTTTCCAGCTCGGACTCGAGAGTGGGGCGACAGCGTCGCCGAGCGGTTGATCGAGGACGTGCGTACCGGCGAGACCGACCGCGAGCGGGTTCGATTGGCCCTCGAGGCCTACGAGGAGTTCACGTACGAGGTTCCCGGTCAGGCGTTCCGGATCTGGAGCAGTTACCTCTACCGTGGGGCCCTCGAGCGCCTCTGTCCCGACGCCGACGCGGCGTTCGAGGCCCTCGAGCGCGGACTCCGCGACAACGTCACGACTGCGATGATGCTCGAACTCGGCGACGCGGCCGACGTGGCTCGCGGCCATCCCGCCGTCGAACGAGCCATCCTCGAGGAGTGCGACCTCGCGACCGTTCGCGACCGCCCGGGCGGCGAGGCGTTCGCCGCGGCGTTCGAGGAGGTCCTCGACCGGTACGGATTCCGGGCGGCCGGTGAGATCGATTTCAGCCAGCCGCGGTACCGCGACGATCCCGCAGGACTGCTGGCGACGATTCGGGCCTCACTCGAGACCGGCAGCGAGGGCGACCACCGCGAGCGCATCCGACGGCTGGAACGGGAGGCCGACGACGCGATCGACCGCCTCGAATCGGTCGCCGGGCAGGGACTGCTCGGTTCGATCCGTCGCCGACTCGTCCGCCCGCTCGCCGTTCGCTATCGGGCGACGATCGCCACGCGAGAGCTCCCGAAGTACGCGCTCTCGAAGCTCCTCGCCGAGACCCGCGATCAGGTCCTCTCGGCGGGCGATGCGCTGGGTGATGCGGGCGTCCTCGACGATCGCGACGAGGTCTGGCTGCTCGAGATCGACGAATTGCTCGCGGCGCTGGACGGGGAACCGATCGGCGTCGACCTCGCGGATCGTCGGGCGGAGTACCGCCGGTGGCAGGACCTCCGCGCGCCGCGCGTGATCACCAGCGACGGCGAGATGGTCAAAGCGAGCGGTCCGGCCGATCCTGAGGCCGATCGGCTCGAGGGCACCCCGACCTCCGGTGGCGTCGTCGAGGGCCGCGCCCGGATCGTCACCGACCCCGAGACGGCCGACCTCGCGGCGGGCGAGATACTCGTCGCCCCGCACACCGATCCCGGGTGGACGCCACTGTTTCTCAACGCGGCCGGACTCGTGTGTGACGTCGGCGGGCGGATGAGCCACGGGTCGATGGTCGCCCGCGAGTACGGCATCCCCGCGGTCGTCGTGCCCGGCGGGACCGACGCGATCGAGACGGGCGAGCGGATCCGCGTCGACGGCACCCGTGGCGTCGTCGAGCGCCTCGAGTGAGGGCCAGTCACCGATAGATCGCCTCACCGATCGACTGCTGGACGCGCGCTATCGTCCGATGGTCGCGGTGGCGCTCGGCGATCGCATCGCGGACGGCCCCGAGGTCCTCCCGAATCCGAAAGTCGAGACCGGGATAGCAAACCTCGGCGAGTACCAGGCCCTCCGGTGGTGCGGGCGGGACGCCCTCGGGGCCGTCGATCGGGGCGGGCCCGAGGACGCGCATCACCCGATCGCGATCGGCCGTGCCCGCTGCGACCGAATCGAGTAGCGTCACCAGCCGGCGGACGAGCGAGCGGGGAAAGCCGTCGCTCGCGACCGTGACGACCAGAAAATCGTCCTCGCGCTCGACGCCGATCGAGAGGTCGCGGACCGTCCCGCGATCGTCGGGCGTGAGGTTGTGGAAATCGTGCTCGCCCGAACACCAGTCGGCCGCGCGCTGTGCGCGGTCCAGGTCGCGATCGGGGGCGTACAGGTAATAGCGGTACGTGCGCTCGGTCGCGTCGTGGGTCGCGTGAAAGGCTTCGGGTGCGTCGCTATGTGCCCACGCGTGGACCGTCTCGGGCAGGCGGCCGTCGAGCGCGGCCGCCGAACACCACTCGGGAGCCTCGAACGCGACGGTCTGGGCGATCGCAGAGACCCCCCGATCGGTCCGGCCCGCCGCGGCGTAGCCAGAGGGAACGTGGTCGGCGCCCGCAATGTCCAGATCCGCGACGGCGTCGAGAATAGCGTCCGAGACGGTCGGCACGTCGGGCTGGCGCTGAAAGCCGTAAAACGGGCGGCCGTCGTAGGCGATCCGAAAGGCGCGCACGAGTGGAGGTCGGTCGCTGGATGCTTGAGACCGTCGTCCACAAATGAAACCCCTCTCTTCTCGAATGTGTTGGTGGAGACAGTCCCCGGGTACTCCACCGAACGGCGCTTTATCCCCGTCTGAAGGGAGAGGTTTTAGCGTCGTACCGAAAATGACGGGGATTCATTCCATTCCCTCTGTAAACCTTATTGAATTGGATTCGATTTCAATATATAGAAACATCGAATCAGACGTACCATCATACCATTCGTACGTATTTTCAGAACCATTTTCTACCCGGATATCCACTATGACTTCAGACCCACTAACGACCTCATCGTATCTTTTCGTTCTATTTGGTTCAATATTAATTGTTTCACTTAATAATAGACTATTATTCGATTGTTTTTGAACTTGGATTGTGATTTTTTGCAATTCATCCGTCTCATTTTCAATGTATATATCTGTCGACGTATTTGATGCAACACCCAAACATCCAGAACCGAACGTCACGAAACACGTCGCACTGACGACGAACGCTCTTCTTTCCATTTCGATGCAGTAATAGCCGATATTATAAAAAATATATCAGAGCTAGACTGGCCAGGTTGGGAGCGAGGGAGTCCCATCCGACCAGCGAATCGCCTCTATCGCCGTCGGGAACTGCTGCAATCGGTCATCGAGGACGGACAGTGGGTGCGCATCCTGGAAGGCTGCACCGTGCCGATCGACGGGTGTGTCGTCGTGATCGTGTTGGATGTGACAGGGCCCGAGGTCCGGGTGATCGGCGTCCTGATGGAAGCCGACCATTAGGTCCCGGTCCGGTTCGACCCAGTTGATGCGATAGTATTCCCGGTCGACCCCGGCCGGGTACCAGAAGCGAATCTCCAGTCGTGCGTTCTCCACGTCGGAAGGGGTACCCAGGAACGATACCGGATCGACATCCGCGATGACGTATCGTGGTCGTCGTCGAGACGGTCGATACCGCACGTTTTCACAGCCTGCTTCCCTCGTCAGTCGGTCGTGAACGTCTCTGAGGAGGGTCCGCTGTGTGTATCGATCGCGACCGGCGAGGAAGATCATGCTGTATACAGAAAAATTAGCTCGTGGCGCGGTCAGCCACGTCGCTCATCTGCTCGCGTGCTGCCGTGACGTCCGAATAGAGCTCCAATGCGTGTTTGATGAGGCGGCGATCCTCCACGTTCTCGCGCCAGAACGCGATCACGTCGCGCCGCTCGCGGAGTTCGTCACTTCCGAGATCGCCGTCGGCGAGCGACTGTTCGAGATCCTCCCACGTCTCGACGTCGTAGGTCGCCTGCCACTCCTCGATCTCTGCGGTGATCGTGGCCAGTTCGTTCCGAAGCTCCTCACGCGTGTTCTCCTCGATGAGCGTACGGATTTCCTCGAAGAGCAGTCGCGTGTAGTCCGGCCGATAGCGCGTCGTCTCGCCGCCCTCGACACGGCGCAGTTGCCCCTGCTCGACGAGCGCCTGGAGTTCGTCGCTGGTCGTGCTCCATGCGGCGTCGGCCTGCTCGCTGATCCAGTTGACCGAACGGGGTTCGCGAAGCGTCTCCGCGACCGATCGAATACGTTCGCGGGCGCTCATCGACTCGGCCCACGACTGGACACCATCTCGCGGAGACTCGGACATACTGGAGACCTCTCGCACTATCGTTCGCGTTCAACTCCCATATATGTTTGTCCCCTCTCGTATAGTCGAGATTCCGTTGGGGTGGCGACACCCAGATATCGAAATGCGATGGCGACAGAAGCGACGAGTCAACAGATATCCACCCGACTTCGAGGAACTGTTGCCGACTGACGCGACGCCCCCAAATCCCAGGAAGGGTGTCAAACGTAGAGAATAGCATTCTGAAAGGCGGCGAAACCGATGCGCCACGATCTGGTCGAACGGGTGGTTCTCCGAGAGGGATAGGAGTAGGAAAATGACGTCCTGCTGGCGAGCCTTTGGCGACAGTACCGCGTCCGACGGACGCTACGCCTCGATGTCGATCGCCGGCCGCCCGGGGCGCGCATCCGTGGCCCAGTCGCCCGCCGCGTCGGCGTCGAGAATCTCCAAGGGCGCGTCGAACTCGCTTTCGATCAGCCAGGCCGCGCGTTCGAGTGCCGTCCGCTCGCGGGCGGGATCGGCCTGTTCGGCCAGCGACTGGACCTCCGCGGCCAGATCCTGGGCGACGTCGGCCCCCCGTTGCCCGTGTTCGCGCATGTACTCCTG
Source organism: Halococcoides cellulosivorans (assembly GCF_003058365.1). NCBI lineage: Archaea > Methanobacteriati > Methanobacteriota > Halobacteria > Halobacteriales > Haloarculaceae > Halococcoides > Halococcoides cellulosivorans. The sequence goes on from NZ_CP028858.1 coordinate 1,701,085, forward strand.
ACCCATCAGCGCGCCCATCGGGTCCGATCCGTCGAACTCGCGGGCGAACGCGTGGGCCTCGAACGTCCAGTCGGGCGCGATCGCCAGGCGGATGGTTTCGGGATCCTCGATGCCGGCGACGTCGACGATGTCCCGCACGTCCGCACGGGTGTTCTCGATCAGTCGATCCGTGATCTCGTAGTCGTCGGGTCGGTCGGCAGTCGGCCAGTCCGCGGACGCGAGCAGGTCCTCGCCGTCGAGGCGATCCCAGCAGTGCTCTGCGATGTGGGGCGCGACGGGCCCGAGCAGTTTCACGATCGTCCGGAGCGCCCGGTCGAGCGTCTCCTCGGCGGGATCGGTCGCATCGCGATACCGATCGATCAGCGCGATCAACTCGCGAACGGCCTGGAGGGCGTGGTTGAAGCGGAACGCCTCGAACTCCTCGGTGACGGTCGCGATCGTCGCGTCCAGTTCGCGCTCGACGTAGGCGTCGATCTCGTCGCGATCGCCCGTCGCGATCGAACCGTCCTCGTGGGCCCGGACCAGGCGATAGGTGCGCTGGAGCAGGCGATTGGCCGAGCGAACGCCCTCTTCGGTCCAGTCGAAGTCCTTCTCCGGCTGGGCCGCGCTCATGATAAAGAGGCGGGCGGTGTCCGCGCCGTACTCCTCGACGATCTCGGTGGGCTGGACGACGTTGCCTTTCGATTTCGACATCTTCTCACCGTCGAGGAGGACCATCCCCTGGTTGGTCAGGTCGGCAAAGGGCTCGCGCACGCCCTCCAGGAGATCGATGTCGTCGAGCACCTTCGTGAAAAAGCGGGCGTACAGCAGGTGCATCACGGCGTGTTCGATCCCGCCGACGTACCGATCGACGGGCATCCAGTCGCTCGCACGCTCGGTGTCGAAGGGGGCGTCCGCCAGATCGGGCGAGCAGTACCGCAGGAAGTACCACGACGAGTCGACGAAGGTGTCCATCGTGTCGGTCTCGCGCTCGGCCGGGCCGCCACACTCCGGACACGTCGTCGCGCGCCATTCGTCGGCCTCGTCGAGCGGGTTGCCCGTCGTCTGGACGAACTCCGGTAGTTCGACCGGGAGGTCCTCGTCGGGCACCGAGACGTGCCCACAGTCCGGACAGTCGACGATCGGGATCGGCGTGCCCCAGTAGCGCTGACGGCTGATCAGCCAGTCGCGCAGGCGGTACTCGGTGACCCACTCGCCGTCGAGGTCCTCGACCAGTCGGTCGCGGGCACTCGCGCTGTCGAGGCCGTCGTAGTCGCCGGAGTTCACGAGCACGCCATCAGCGGTGTAGGCGGCTTCCTGGACGTCGATGGCGTCGGGATCGGGCTCTGCGTCGGGCGCTGGCTCGACGACCTGCCGGATCGGGAGGTCGTGGGCCTCTGCGAAGGCGTGGTCGCGGTCGTCGTGTGCGGGGACGGCATAGAGCGCGCCCGTGCCCACGTCGTCGAGGACGTAGTCCGCGACGTAGATCGGGAGTTGTTCGCCGGTCGCGGGGTTGATCGCGACGGCGTCGGTCGCGACGCCCGACGTTTCATCGAGGTCCGCACCGTCGGCGCGTTCGACGTACTCCGCGACGTCGTCGTCTTCGGCGGCGAGCGTCTGCGCGAGGTCGTGACCCGGCGAGAGCGCGAGATAGGTTGCGCCGTGGATCGTATCGAGACGGGTGGTGAAGATCGTGACGTCGCTATAGTCGGGCACCTCCAGGGTGACCCGCGTGCCCTCCTGGCGGCCGATCCAGTTGCGTTGCATCTCACAGACGTTCTCGGGCCACCCGTCCAGATCGTCGAGTGCGTCGAGCAGTTCGTCGGCATAGTCGGTGATCTGGAGATACCACTGATTGAGTTCGCGGTCCTCGACCGGCGATTCACACCGCCAGCAGACCTCGTCGTCGCCCGCCTCTTCGACCTGTTCGTCCGCGAGGACGGTCTCACAGTCCGGACACCAGTTGATCTCGCCGGCCTTGCGTTCGAGCAGGCCTTCCTCCCGAAAGCGAGTGAACAGCCACTGGTTCCACCGGTAATAATCGGGATCGCAGGTGCGGACCTCCCGGTCCCAGTCGTACCCGAAGCCCATCTGGGTCATGTCCTCGCGCATGTCCTCGATGCACTGCAGCGTCCACTCCTCGGGGTCGGTGTCGCGTCTCTCGGCGGCGTTCTCGGCGGGCAACCCAAAGGAGTCCCACCCCATCGGGTGGAGGACTTCTTCGCCGCGCATGCGCTCGAAGCGCGCGACGGTGTCGGTGATCGAGTAGTTGCGAACGTGGCCCATGTGGATGTTCCCCGAGGTGTAGGGGAACATCGCGAGCACGTACATGGGATCCTCGGCGTCGTCGGGCACCCGGAACACGTCGGCCCCCTCCCAGGCCTCGCGTGCCGCGGGTTCGATCGCAGTGTGGTCGAAGGTGATCTCGTCGGCCATGTTGTGGAGGCCTACTGGCAGGGCCCCACTAACGCTTTCCATCGGGGCCGAGGCTGGCGAGTCGCCGAGACTGAAAATCGCACAGAACAGATCCGCGCGCAGATCGCGAGTGTCAGTCGACCGGCCTTACATCATGCCGCCCATACCGCCCATGCCACCCATGCCGCCAGGGCCGCCGGGCGCACCGCCCTCGTCACCGTCGCCCTCGGTCGAAAGCCCCGAGGCGGTGATGATGTCGTCGATTTTCAAAACGAGGTTCGCAGCCTCGACGGCACTCGACATGGCGTGCCGTTTCGCGGATCCGGACTCGATGACGCCGGCCTCGAAGGTGTCGACCACGTCGCCCGAATAGACGTTCAGCCCGGCGTGTTCGTCGCCGTCCTCGTGGGCCGCACGGAGGTCGACCAGCGTGTCGATCGGGTCGTAGCCCGCGTTCGCGGCGAGCGTCCGGGGCACGAGTTCGAGGGCGTCCGCGAACGCCTCGACGGCCAGCTGTTCGCGCCCGGAGACGCCATCGGCGTAGTCGCGAATGCGGCGAGCGACTTCGACTTCGACGGCGCCACCGCCGGCGATGACGCGGCCGTCGGCGACCGCCGCGCCGACGATGTCCAGCGCGTCCATCATGCCGCGTTCGAGTTCGTCGACGACGTGCTCGGTCGTCCCGCGGAGCACGATCGTGACGTTGTGAGAGTTCTCGCTCTCGACGACGAACCAGTCGTTTTCGGCGTCGAAGGTCAGCGTCCCGTAGCCGAGCATCGACTCGTCGATGGCGTCTTTGTTCGAGACGATGCGGGCGTCGAGCACTTCCTTCATCAGCTCGATCTTCGATTTCTTGACGCGCTCGACGGCGAGGATGCCGTTTTTCGCGAAGATGTGCTGGATCAGGTCGTCGATGCCCTTCTGACAGAGCACGACGTCGGCACCGGAGTCCATGACGTGCTCTGCGAGTGCGCGAAGCTGTTCTTCCTCGCGCTCGACGAACTTCTGGAGCTGACTGGGGTCCTCGACGTTCAGCTGGGTGTTGGCCTCCGCACTCTGGACTTCCAGGGGCGTATTGAGCACGAGCACGTCGCCCTCGACGGTGGTGGGCATGTCCTCGTGAGCGGGCTCGTCGTCGATGATCGTCCCCTCCAGGAGGTGAGAGTTCGAGACGGACTTGCCCTCGTGGGTCTGGACCTCGATGTACTCCAGATCGACGACCGAGGAGCCGTCCTCGGCCTCGACGGTGACGTTTTCGACGGCCTTGACGACCAGGTCGGCCAGCAGTTCCTTGTCGATCTCCGAGCCCTTGCCGGTCATGCAGGTTTCAGCGACGTTCCGGAGGACCTCGGTGTCCTCGGGATCGATCTCGGTCGCGACGGCGTCGATCTCATCGCGGGCGCGCTCGCTCGCGAGATCGAACCCGTTGATGATCGCCGTCGGGTGGATGTCCTGATCGAGAAGCTCCTCGGCGTTTTTCAACAGTTCGCCCGCGAGTGCGACCGCCGTCGTGGTGCCGTCACCCGCTTCCTCTTCCTGGGTGTCGGCAACCTCGACGATCATCTCGGCGGTCGGATTGTCGATGTCCATCTCGTCGAGGATCGTGACGCCGTCGTTCGTGATCGTCACGTCCCCGAGCGAGCTGACGAGCATCTTGTCCATGCCCTTCGGCCCGAGTGTGGACCGAACGGCCTCCGCGACGGCGCGAGCGGCAGAAATATTGTGAGACTGGGCGTCCTCGTCTTTCATGCGCTCGGCGTCGTCACCGAGCACGATCATCGGCTGGCCCTGCATTCGCTGGCTCATGGTCGTCCGAGGATTGAATGTGATTCTATATAAATCATGCGCACTCGGGCCGACCCGCGATCGGTCGATCGATCGCACCTTGATCGGTAATTCGGTCGTTGAGCGCCCACAGACGTCGATAATCAGACAAACTCGCTGAAAGCGTCGTCCCGGACCGTCGGGGCGGTCGATCAGTGGTTTATGTTTTCGTCGGCCGAGACCGCCAGGTCTCGCACCGACCGGTGAATCTCGTCGATGCTCGCGGTCTGTTGTTCGTTCGCGGCCGCGATCCGGTCGACCTCCTGAGAGATCTGCTGGGACTGTTCGAGGAGTTCGTCGACCATCGAGGCGACCTCCTCGGTCGAGGCGGCCTGATCGTCGGTGGCCTCTGCGACCTCGCGGATACCCTGTGAGGTCTCGGTGACGGCGTCGACGATATCGTCGAGGTTGGCCATCGCGGCCTCGACCTGTTCGCGACCACGGTCGAGTCGGTCGGTCGTCTCTTCGAGGCTCGCGACGGTCTGGTCGGTGTCGTCGCGAATCGACTCGACCATCGACTCGATCTGGCTGGCGTGGTCCTGTGACTCGCCAGCGAGCGATTTCACCTCGTCAGCGACGACCGCGAACCCCTCGCCGGCCTCCCCAGCGCGAGCGGCCTCGATCGAGGCGTTCAGCGCGAGGATGTTGGTCTGTTCAGCGATGTCGTTGATCACGTCGACGACCTCGTCGATCTCTGCGACGCGGTCGGCCAGACGATTCACGTCCGTGGCGACCTCGGTCGCTGACTCGTCGACTTGCCCCATCACCGCGATGGCGTCCTCGGCGGCGTCACGGCCGTCCCGGGCGCGCTGCTCGGCCTCACCGCTCAGCGAGTCGACCTCCTCGGCCGTCGAGGCGATCTCCTCGATCGTCGCGGACATGTTCGAGACCTCGCCCGCCACCTCGGACATCCCCTCGGCCTGGCGATCGGAGAGGTCGCTGATCTCGGTCGCACTGCTCGCGAGGTCGTCGGCGGCGTCGCGGGTCTCCCCGAGTGCGGTTTCGATCTCGGTCGTTCGGTCCTCCCGACGTTCGAGTTCGGCTTCCAGACGCTCGTTGTAGGTGTGGATGTAGGTGTCCATCGCGACGCCCTGATCGAGCGTGAGGAGTTTCAACGCGGAGAGCGTGTCTTCCCGGAACTGATCGAGCGCCCGATCGACGCGCTCGTCGACGGCGTCTTCGACCGCTGCGGCGACCGCGGCGGGGTCGGCGTCGCCGTCGGCCATCGCGTCGTCGACGACCGCAGTGAGGTCGCGATCGGTCGTCTCGCGGGTGTGATCGGCCAGTGCCCGGGTGATCCCTTGATAGTAGATGACGTAGGCCCCGAGGTAGAACTTCGGGCCCATGTCGAGCATGTCGTGGAGTTTGCCGATGCGAGCGCGCTGGTCGAAGTACGATTGGTCGTAGGTGCCCTCGGTCAGCGCGCGAAGATAGCCCGACTGAGTCTGTTTGAGTTTCTCGACGCCCTTCGAGGAGCGACCCATGACCGCGAGTGATTCGTCGAACTCCTGGAGGTGATCGTAGAACCGATCTGCCAGGCCGTCAGCGATCGGATCGAGCACGTCCGAGAGGTCCGCGAGTCGGTCGGCGTCCGCATCTTTGAACTGCGTGAACGCTTTCCGCCACTCGATCTCGGTGTCGTCGATGCCGAGTGCGGCAGTCAGTTCCGGGCCATGCACCGTCGAACGCTCGGTCTCGGTGATGCGGTCTGGTCGTTCGAGAGTCATGTGGAGTCTCCGACGGCGGTCCGTCGTTTCTGTGTGAACGAGTGCCATCCGGTCCAATAGGCGTTCTGGCCGACCGGTCGGTCGTCCATCAAATTCGATCCGAGAGAGCGGCCATCGAACCCAAAGACAGAACCCCAGGGCTCGTGAACGCAGATCTATGTTCGCGGAGATCATGGCGAAGTTCGCTGACAGCCCCAGTCAGCAGCGGGTGATTCGCCTGCTGCTCGAACGGGGCTTCTCGGTCAACGACGAGGGGCGGGTCGTCTCGGGGTCGATCGAGATTCCGTTCACCGAGATCGCCCGCGAAGTCGACGTCGACCGGCGGGTCGTCGACGCGACGACCGACGCGATCCTCGACGATCCGGATCTGCGGCAGATCTTTCAGAACATCTCCCAGATCCCGAGTCTGATGGATCTCGCCCCGATTCTCGAACTGTCGGTCCTCGTCGTCACCGTCGCGGACGCGGACGCGAAAGGCATCGTCGCGACCGTCACGAACATGGTCGCCGATCACGACCTGACGATCCGGCAGATCGTCAGCGACGACCCCGAGTTCTCCGATCACCCACGCCTCTATATCGTTACGGACGAGCAACTCCCGGGAGAGATGTTGACAGAACTGAAAACCCTCGATTTCGTCCGCTCGATCGAACTGCGGTGACGTCTGCCGACGCGAGATGCGTCACTCGCCGTTGATCTGGTCGATCCAGGATCCGACCTGACCGACCGAGGCGTTCGCGATCTCCGCGACGGTCTCGCGGTCTTCGGCCAGGAGGTGGTCGACGGTGTCGATTCCCGCTTCGCGCAGGCGATCCGCGTACGTCGGACCGATGCCATCGACGGTCTCGATGTCGGTGTCGGGCGTGATCTCCTCGTCCGTCTCGGCGGTCGCCTCCGTGACCTGCTCGATGTCCTCCTCGTCGATCTCCGCGGCCTCCGTCGAGAGGTCGACGTCAGCCGTGAGATCGGCCGCTGACGCGTCCTCGGTCGCGGTATCGTCGGTCGGCGTCTCGTCAGTCCCGGTCGAGGACTCGTCGGCCGCGACCTCCTCAGCAGCGTCCTCGTCCGCGGCCTCCTCGTCGTCTTCGTCGATCTGCGAGCGCTCCGCGAACCACTCACAGACCTCCGGCCAGACGTCGGCGTGTGAGGACCGCGAGACCGCCAGGCCGACGTGCCCGGTGGAATACTCGATGGTCTCGACGTCCTCGCTCGCGACGAGGTCGTTGAACGGTTTCGACGCACTCGGCGGGACGAGGTGGTCGTATTCGGCGACGATCTGGAGCAGCGGCATGTCGATGTTGTCGATGTCGACGTGCTCGCCGCCGATGTACAACTCGTTGTTCGCGAGGTTGTTCTGCTGATAGATCTCTTCGAGGAACTGCGCGTAGGTCGCGCCAGCGACGTCGACGCCGTCTGCGAGCCACTTCTCCATGCGCGCGAAGTTCTCGACGAAGTTCTCGTTGTCGAGGTTGTCGAGGAAGTGGATGTACTTCGAGACGTAGTTGTCGACGGGGTCCATCAGCGCGAAGCCCTCGTCGAGGAACTCCTGGGGGACGTTCCCGAACGATTCGTGAATACGACGCGCGTCGAAAAAGGAATCGTCGCCCCACTTTTCGAGGACGCCACCCGTGTCGTCGAAATAGAGGCCGGCGGCCATCAGGCCGAGTGCGTTCACTTTCTCGGGGTGCAGGGCCGCATAGATCGTCGACATCGTCCCGCCCATGCAGTACCCGAGGACGTTGATCGCGTCCTGACCGGACTCCTCGCGGACGACGTCCGCGCAGTTGTCGATATACCGGTTGACGTAGTCGTCGAGCGTGAGATGCTGGTCGAGCCGAGAGGGATTGTTCCACTCGATGAAATAGACGTCGTGACCGTTCTCCAGGAGGCGGCGGATGACCGACCGGTTCGGCTGGAGGTCCAGGATATAGGGGCGGTTGATCAGCGCGTACACGACGAGAATCGGGACGTCGCTTTGGTCCTCGGGATCGACGTCGATGTCGGCGGCCTCGACGTCGTAGTGCAGGAGTTCGAGTTTGTTCTCCTCGTAGACGACGTCGCTGGGAGTCTGGCCGACGTCGACGTTGTTCATCGTCTCGATGGTCTCGGGGAGCGAATCCGCGACGTCGATGGCCTGGGTCATCGCTTCGACCCCCCGGCGCTGGGCGTCGATCGAAGCCGATAGTGGATCATTCATCACGGATCACCCTACTCGCTGGCCTCGATGATCTGATCGAGTTTGTCAGACAGTTCCTGCTGGCGACGTTCGAGTTCGACGAGGCGTTCTCCGACCTCGACGACGTCGTCGCGGGTCGCGAAACCCATCTGAGCGAGTGTGTCCTGGCCGACCGCGTCGGCCTCGTCGCGCATGTCCATCATCGCCTCGATCAACTGGCCGTTGGCCGCGGCAAAGGCCGAGGTGCCCATGACTTCCTTGAACGCCTCGTTGGCCGACTGTAGCCAGATATCACGAAACTCGCTGGGGTCGACGTCCTCACCCTGACTGGCGTCGGCCGACCGCTCGAACATCCGCTCGGCGGCGTCCATCCACACCTCGTACGCCCGATTGTACCCGTCGATCCCCTCCGAGAGGTCCTCGTCCTCGGGGACCGAGTCCTCGACGGCATCGGCCCACGACTCCATGAACGTGGCCTGTGCCGCCATGTTCTGTTCGATGGAGTCTGCCACCGCATCGTTGACGTCGTCCATCATATCCGCCCATTCCTCCTGCGCGTCGGTGGTAGTGTTCGTATCGCTCATCGTTTGGGAGCGCGTCGCATGTTCAAAAAATACTATCGGTTCGGGTCGCTACTCTTCGACAACGTCGACGGCCTCTTCCTGCACTTCCTTGACCTGCTCCTGGACTTCTTCGAGCTGGTCCTGGAGGTTCTCGACCTGTGAGGACATCTCCTCGACGGCCTCGACGGACTGGTCTTCGACTTCCTCGTGGGCCTCGATCAGGAGGTCGACCTGATCGTCGATGGCGCTGACCCAGTCACCGCTGAGGTCGTCGAACGCCTGCGTGCCCTCGGCCCACTCGTCTTCGAACGTGTCGAAGCTCTCGGAGTGGTTCTCGATCAGGAACTCGACCTGCTCGTCGAGTGCCGAGCGGAGTTCCTCGACGGCGGCCGAGGAGCCGGGCATCGAGGACTCGACGGCGTCCAGGTAGCTGTGGACGAGCGTCTGGCTCATCTCGACACCGCGCTGCTGGGCGGATTCGGTGGAGTCGAGGCTGTCGACGATGGCATCGCTCATGCTCTGCTGGAAGTCGATGCTCTGCTGGACGGCCTGCTGACTCTGTTTGATGGACGCGCGCTGCATTTCGAAGGCGGTCGTGATGGGGGTGGTGTATGCGTTAGTCATCGTTATTACCTGAACGGGTGACCGGGAGGACGACGGCCTGGACGATGTCGCCCTCGTCGATGTCGAGGGCCTCGCGTTCGGCGTCCGGAATCGAGATCCGGCCACCGCTCTGCACGCGAGTCTTGAACGTCGCCAGCTGGCTCATCGCGCCGAGCTGGTTCATGTCCATGCCCGCGCCGCCGCCAAGCATCTGCTTCATGAGCTTCTGCTGCTGAGTCAGCGCCTGCTCGCTGGCTGACTGCATCTCTTGCCACATCGCCGGCGGCCACATCATGTCCAACCCGTCTGTCTCCTCGGTCATCGGTTCAACCTAACATATACGCCAGGGGTACTTAAAGATTGCCCTCATTTACCACTCAGTACCATCAGATGGTATCGGTCGGCGTCAGTTCTCCGGGATCCGGTTCGGGCCGGCCAATACATACCCACGACGGCGAAAAATGGTGGCCGATCGGCCAGAGCGGGTCGAAACCCGAGGCGGTCGTCGAAGCGAGGCCCGAGTCGGTCGAAGTGCCCGTCAACCACGCGAACACGTTGGAAATTCGACGCGCAGTTGGCCGACCCGTACGTTTTACTAACTGGACGCAGTATTTACGTGTAGTATGCCCTGTGAGTCCGGTCGGAACACGGCGCTGGAGTCCTGGGCGGCCACCTCCGCCCAGGTCGTCGACAGCGTGATGGCGGCCAACAGGGCCGCTTTCGTCGCGATGGGCGTCGATCAGAGCGAGCGTCGCGCCGATGACCCCGACCGATCCGAATGGTCGATCGACCGCTCCGTCGAGAGCGCCCCGCTCTCGGTCGGGGATCGGGTCACAGTCTCGAAACCCCTCGAACGCCGCGATCTCGAACGGTACGCCATCTCGACGGGCGATCGGACGCCGATCGAAGCCACCGAGATCGACGGCGAACGCCTGATCCAGGGGCCGATGCTCGACGGCATCGCCGGCGCCGCGCTCTCACGCTTGCCGGGCCAGACGGTCCCGCTCTCGATGGATCTCGCCTACCAGGCGCCCGTCCCGATCGGTGAGCGGATCGCCGCCGACTGTGAGATCGTCGAGGACCTCGGCGCCGACCAGTTCCGCCTGTCGGTCACCGTCCACGGTGACGGATCGGTCTACGCCGACGGCGAGTCGGTCGTCCTGATGGAGTAGCGTTCTCCGGTTACCGATCGACGACGAGCAGCGCCACCCGTTCGAGTACGAGATCCGTGAGGTCACCGCGGGTCGCCGCGAGTTCGCTATCCGAAATCTCGAAATACGAGCGTACGCGCTCGCGATCGATCGCCTCGAAGACGGGACCGGGATCGAGCCAGTCGGCCGCCCGAAGCGTCTCGATCGCCGCCTCGGGGGCGACGACCGCGACGTCGTGGGCCTCGCTGTCCAGCCCCATCTCCAGGGCGCGATCGATCTGGCGACGCCCGGCGGCGTACAGCAGGATCTCAACCGCGGGATCGCGCGCGATCGCGTCACCGGCCGCGCGCTCGCGCTCGGCCAGTTCGACCGCGCGCGTAAGGTGCTCGCGCCCGACGAGATACCGGGCGTCGATGGCCTGTACCGGGCCGTCGTGGGCGTCGTCGATCGCCGCGATCGAATCGAGCGCCCGGTCACGATGCCCGTCGAAGCGGCCGGTGACGATCGCCATCAGAACTCACCCAGACTGGCCTGATCCTCGCTCGTGTCTCGATCGTCGCTGGCCGCCCCGGCGGACGTCTCGGCCCCCGAATCGCTCGATTCGATGGCCTCGCCGTCGGGCGTGACGGGTTCCACCTCGGACAGATCGGGGTCGGGGTGGCCGGCGTTTTCGAGGATCGTCTCGGTCGTCAGGCGACGCCCCTCCAGCGCGCCGAGGACGACCCCCGGATCGGCCTCACGGACGTCTGCGGGCGATTCGAGACCGGCGTCGTGGAGGCGACGCGCGCGTTTCCGGCCGACCTCACTGATCCCCACGAGATCGAGCAGTTCCGCGCCGACCCCGTCGGCAACGCGCTGGCGAGCGCGAGCGATCGCGGGCCCGCAGTCCAGACCGGCCTCGGTCGCGAGCGATTCGGCCGCGCCGAGCAGCCACTCCGAAGTCTCGACTTTGCCCCGCAGATCGCCGGGCCCGACGTCGTACCGGTCGGTAATCTCCGATTCCTCGCACTCCTCGGCCCAGTCTTCGAGCAGGCGCGCGGTCTTGAGTGCGGACAGCCAGTCCTCGAACTGATCACCGAACTCGCTGGGTGTCGGCCCCAGGAGTTCGGCCTCGCGCTCGTAGAGTTCCTCGGTGTAGGTCTCGTCCTCGCCCGATCGGAGGTAGAGTTCGTACATATCGGGCGTGCGCGCGACGAGGTGATAGAGGCCGAGTGCGGAGGGCTCGCCGTCGGCCGCGCGCAGGCCGTCGAGGACGACCGCCGCGCTCATCGGATCGACATAGAGTCGCGAGACGGTGTGGCCCAGGCCGGTCGCCGCGAGGCCGTCCGACCGGTCGAGAAAGTCCTGGCGCTCGAGATACGCGATCACGTCGTCGGTCACGCGTTCGATCTGGGCGCGATCGGGGGTCTGAGTGGCATACAGCGTCCGATCCAGAAAGTCCAACAGTGTCGCCCGACTGTTCGCAAAGCCCGAGGCCACGGTCGCGAGCACGTGCATCCGGAGCGCTGGCTCGGCGGCGAGTTTCGATCGGACGGGTTCGGGATCGGCCCAGACGTACCGATCGAACAGCTCTTCGAGTTCCTCGTGGCCCGAAGCGAGAAGGAGTGCTTCGCCGTAGGGATCCAGCCCGGGTCGGCCCGCCCGGCCACACATCTGGTGGACTTCGAGCACCGAGAGTGGGACCATCCCGCCCGCGGTGCCGTCGTAGCGTTGCCAGTCCCGCACGACGACCCGCCGCGCGGGAGTGTTCACGCCCGCGGCGAGCGTCGGCGTCGCGACGACGGCCTTGCAGAGTCGCTCGCGAAAGGCGTCTTCGACGATCGCGCGGTGTTCGCTCGCCAGGCCTGCGTGATGAAACGCCGCGCCGTCTTCGAGCGCGTCGGCCAGGTCCGCGCTGGTGTCGGTGTCGCTGACCTGGCGGACCTCCTGAGCGAGCGTTTCGAGGCGGTCGCGCTCGCCGGGAGCGAGTTCCGACCCGGTCGTCCCGGCGAGACGCCGCGCGGCGGCCTCGGCGTTGCGCCTGGAGTTGACGAAGACCAGGGTCGAGCCGTCTTCCCGGATGGTCTCCCGGACGATCGCAGCAGTCTGGTTCTCGCCGGATTCGACCGCCAACTCGCGTTGGCTGCCGTCCTCGACGTGAACCGACTGGCCGTAGTGGACGCCCATCTGCAACTCGATGGGCCGCCACTCGGAATCGACGAGTGCGGCGTCGAGCCAGTCGGCGAGTTCGCCCGCGTTCCCGATCGTCGCCGAGAGCGCGACCGTCTGGAGGTCGGGATTGCGCTGTCTGAGCTTCGCGAGTGTGACCTCCAGCGTGGGGCCACGATTCCCGTCGTCGACCAGATGCACCTCGTCCGCGACGACGACCGAGAGGTCGTCGATCCAGGGCGCATCGTTGCGCACCAGCGAGTCCACCTTCTCCGAAGTCGCGACGACGAGATCGCAGTCCGCGAGCCACGCCCCCGACTCTTCGTAGCGCCCGGTGGCCACGCCGACGTCGATACCGTACGCTTCCAGATCGGCAAACGTATCGCGTTTCTCGCTCGCGAGCGCGCGCAAGGGGACGATATACAGTGCGGTGCCGTCGGCCAGGCGGGACGTGATCGCGAGTTCCGCGATCAGCGTCTTCCCGCTGGCGGTCGGCACGCTCGCGACCAGGTTCTCCGATTGTGTGACGCCGGCCTCGACCGCGGCGGCCTGGGGTGGGTACAACTCCTCGACGCCGCGCTCAGACAGCACCTCGGGGACCCACTCGGGCACGCCCGGGATCGCCGCGGGTTCCATAGCCGCCGTTGCGCTCGGTGGCCCTTCAGCCGTTCGTTTCGGTGGGTGTTTGATCCTGCCCAACGGCCGTGAGGAGTCGGCTCGTGAGTCAGCGCATGGACCGACCGACTGCGGACCGACGCCAGTTTCTCGCGCTCGCGGGCGCGACCGCGACCACCGTCCTCGCCGGCTGTGACGGCGACGAGGGACAGACGCCGACCGAGACGACGATCCCCGACACGCTCACAAACCCGAGTTTCGAGAGCGGCCTCGACGGCTGGACGATCGGGCGAGACCTCCCCGAGGACCCGAACAACGCCGGCGAACCGGTCGATTCGAGCGTCGCAGTGACCGATCGGGTGGCCAGCGACGGGGACCGCGCGCTGGCGTGTACGATCGACGGGAGCGCCGACGACGGGACGGTCTGGGTCGAACAGCGGGTCGATCTGAGTGGCGTCAGCGAGGTCAGCGTCGACGGGTTCAGTGCCCAGGAGTCGTTCAACACGATCGCGAAACTCGCGGTGTACGCGGGGCCGGACCCCGATGGCGATCTGACCGAAAGTGATTTCGACACCTCGAAAGCGACCGAGGATCACGAGGGCTGGGAGACCTACACGTACGACGTCGATCACGACGGCCCGGGCCTGGTCGCGGTCGGCATCAGCGTCGTCTGGGAGACCGAGGTGACGCGCGTGCTCGACGACGTCCGTCTGGACTGATCGCCGTCGCTACTCGATCAGGAAAAAGAGGAGTGTGTGACCCACCCGATCGAAGGGGCCGATCGGATGTGAAGGTGAGCCACCCGGAGTGAAAGTGAAATCGCACGCCAGCGCGCCGGTCGATCGAGCGCGTCTGACGCGTGTCCGACGGTGGTCCGTGCGAATTTCAGCGGTCGTCGATCCGCGTAAAGGACTGTTCGTCGGGCCCGACGTACCGCGCCCGCGGGCGGATGAGGCGATTGTCCTCGCGGTATTCGAGGACGTTCGCGACCCACCCGCCGACGCGCGACATGGCGAAGATGGGTGTATAGATGTCGATCGGGATGCCCATCTCGTAGTACATCGACGCCGAGTAGAAATCGACGTTCGGCGCGATCCCGACCTCTTTGTCCATGAACTCCTCGATGGCGCGACTGTACGAGTACCACTTGAGTTCGCCCGCGGCGTTGCCCAGCGCCTTCGATTTCGCGCTGAGGATCTTCGCGCGCGGGTCTTTGACGTCGTAGACGCGGTGGCCGAAGCCAGGGATGCGCCGGCCACTCTCAAGGGCCTCGCGGGCCCACTCGACTGCGGAGCGGTCGCTCTCGTCGACCTCCTGGAGCATCCGCATGACGTTCTGGTTCGCGCCGCCGTGGAGGTCGCCTTTGAGCGTCCCGATCGCACTCGTGACGCCGCTGTAGACGTCCGATTCGGTGGAGACGGTCACCATCGCGGCGAACGTCGAGGCGTTGATGCCGTGGTCGGCGTGGACCACCAGCGCCATGTCGAAGACGTCCGCGAGCGTCTGGTCGGGGACCTCGCCGTCGAGCATGTACAGAAAGTTCGCGGCGTGATCTAAGTCTTCACGCGGCTCGACCGGTTCCGACCCGTCGCGCAGGCGCTTGTAGGCGGCGACGATCGTCGGCATCTTTGCGGTGATGCGACGACCCATGTGGCGGGTAAGTTCGGCGTCGTCGGTCGCGCTGTCTCCGTTCTCGGGGTCGTACGCCGAGAGCATCGAGACGGCGGTCCGCAGCGCCGCCATCGGGTTTTCCTCGCGCGCAGCGAGTTCCCGGACCGTCTCGATCACACCCGGGTCGACCGATCGCTCGGCGGCCATGCGCTCGCGAAAGGTCGCCAGTTCGCTCTCCGTAGGGAGCGACCCCTCCCAGAGGAGCGCGAGCGTCTCTTCGAAACTGGCGTTGCGCGCCAGCACGTCGATCGGATAGCCCCGGTACCGAAGCGTGCCCGCCTCGCCGTCGATGAAGGAGAGCGACGACTCCGTGACCAGCACGTCCTCGAGCCCCTTCGCGAGCTCGTCAGTCATGGCGTACAGTTCCCACGCGGAAAGAAAAACATTGGCGTTTGTCGAGCCCACCACAGGAAACGAGAACATTCGGCAGTTCTTGCCGATCGGGGTGAACGCTCGCCACTCACACCATCGCGACGACGTTGATCGCCGCCACCACGTTCCAGAGCACGGCCAGGCCGAGCGCGGCGGCGTACCCGAAATCGACTCGATAGAGCCGTAAGCCGACCGCGACGGCGACGATGGGCACCTTGAGCCCCACGAGTGCCGCCGGACCCCACACCGAGATCCCCCACCGCATCAGCGGGTTCCCCTCGGTGAGCCCCGCTTCGAGTCCGACCGTCGTGGTGGCCATGTCTGCCACGAGGCCCGCCAGAACGGCCCCCCACAGCAGGAGTTCGATCCGACCAGCCGTGACGGACTGGTCGATTCGGTGACGATACCGCTCGACGGCATTGGTTGCGCGCTCGACTGTGTACTCGGAATTCATCGATCCACCCCGGCTCGCCCGTCCCCCCGGACGAACGATCCTAAATTAACAAAGCGGATTACTGAACAAAACGTTGTCGATCGAATGTGGATGACTCGCACGGGTATGCCGGCCGCGCCACCCACCGAATTCCGAACCGAGGCCGACGGTCAGTCAGTCGTCGAGTCGACCCGATCGCGCCCGCCGTCGATCGCCCCGGCTTTGAGTGCGGCGGCTTTCTCGCGTACCTCCTGGGCGACCGTGTCGATCGAGCGATCCTCGCTCGCGCCCCGAGCGACGATGTCGACGAGTGCGGAGCCGACGATGATGCCGTCGGCCCCACCAGCGACGATGTCGCGGGCGTGTTCGCGCGTCTTGATCCCGAACCCGACGGCTTTCGGGACCGGCCAGTCCGCGACGCGCGCGAGTGTCGCGCCGGTCTGATCCGAGACGTCGTCGCGAGCGCCCGTCACGCCCAGTCGCGCCTGGACGTAGACGTACCCCGAGGTCACTTCGCGCATGGTCGCGAGGCGATCGTCGGTCGTCGTCGGCGCGACGATGAAGATCAGATCCAGGCCGAACTCGTCACACGCCTCACGCAACGGCCCGGCCTCCTCGGCGGGCAGATCCGGCACGACGAAGCCCGCGATCCCCGCCTCGGCCGCCCGTTCGACGAACGACCGCGGCCCGTCGCTGTCGCCGTACTGATACAGGAGGTTGTAGTAGGTCATACAGACGACCGGCACGTCGATGTCCAACTCCTCGACAAAAGTAAAGTAGCGATCGGGCGTCATCCCCGCCTGAAGCGCGCGCACGATCGCGGACTGGATCGTCGGCCCTTCCGCGATCGGTTCCGAAAAGGGCAGGCCGAGTTCGATGACGTCCGCGCCGCCCTCGGCGAGCGCCTCGACGTAGGCTTTCGACGATTCGCGGTCGGGATCGCCCGCGACGAGATACGGAACGAAGGCTGGCTCGTCGAACACGCCGTCGAGGCTCATCGCTCGCCCTCCGCGCCCTCGGTCGGGTCGTCGAGCGCCGCCGCGGCGTCCAGATCACGGTCGCGCGTCTGCTCGATGACCGTTTCGAGGTCCTTGTCACCACGACCCGAGACGTTGACGATCGTCGTCTCACCGAGCGCGTCGGGATGTGCTTCGAGGTACGCGAACGCGTGGGCGGTCTCCAGCGCGGGGATGATCCCCTCCAGGCGGGAGACGCGATGGAACGCTTCGAGCGCGTCGTCGTCGTCGACGTTCGCAGCCTGCACCCGCCCGGTGTCGACGAGGTGGGCGAGTTCCGGGCCGACCCCCGAGTAGTCCAGGCCGGCCGAGACGCTGTGGGATTCGAGGATCTGGCCGTCCGCGTCCTGCAGGAGTTTCGTGCGCGCGCCGTGGAGGACGCCCTCGTCGCCGGTCGACAGCGTCGCGGAGTTGGGCGCGACGCCGCGCTCCTCGTCGACCTCCAGCGACGAGCCGCCGGCTTCGACGGCGATCAGGTCCACGTGGTCTCGCGGGCGCTGCCCGCTCGAATCGTCCGCGGAACGTGGTTCCGCGCAGTCGTCTCGGAACTCGTGGAACGCGCCCATCGTGTTCGACCCGCCGCCCGCACACGCGACGACCGAGTCGGGCAGCCCCCCAGTCTTCTCGCGGATCTGTTCGCGGGCCTCCTCGCCGATGATCGACTGGAAGTCCCGGACCATCTCGGGGAACGGGTCCGGCCCGACGATCGATCCGATGACGTAGTGGGTGTCCTCGACGTTACTCGCCCAGTCGCGCATCGTCTCGGAGATGGCCTCCTTGAGCGTCCCCCGCCCGGTCGTCACGGGCGTGACGGTCGCACCGTTGAGACGCATCCGCTGGACGTTGGGCCGCTGACGTTCCATGTCGGTCTCGCCCATGTACACCTCACAGGGCATGCCCAGATGGGCGGCCGCCATCGCCGTCGCAGTGCCGTGCTGGCCTGCCCCGGTCTCGGCGATGATCCGGTCTTTGCCCATGTACTTCGCGAGCAAGACCTGTCCGAGCGCGTTGTTCAGTTTGTGCGCACCGCCGTGCAGCAGGTCCTCGCGTTTGAGATAGACGTTCGTGTCGTATCGGTCGCTCAGCGCCTCGGCGTACTGCAACGGCGTCGGTCGGCCCCCGAAGTCCGCGAGTCGATCGCGAAGTTCCGTCGGAAAGTCGTCGGCCCCGTCCAGAACGTATCGTTCGTAGGCCTCACGCAGTTCTTCGATGGCCGGCATGAGCGCCTCCGGCACGTACTGGCCGCCGTATCGTCCGAATTTGCCGTCGTGTGAGTCTGTCATGAATGTATGCTCAGTGTGTTCGCTCGGTCTCAGCGTCGGGACAGGTTGCCCCGACGAGTCGTTCGGTCGTCGCCTCGATGGGCCCGCTCATGATCGCTGACCCGACGAGCAGGCCGTCTGCCCCCGCCTCGCACATCCGTGTCACGTCGTCGGGCGTCGCGATCCCGCTCTCTGCGATCGACGTGACGTCCTCGGGAATCGCGGGCGCGACCCGTTCGACGGTGCCCAGATCGACCGTGAGTTCGGCCAGATCGCGGTTGTTCACACCGACGATCGTGGCTCCGGCGTCGAGTGCCTCGTCGAGTTCCGCCCGGGAATGGGTTTCGACGAGCACCTGAAACCCGCGCTCGCGGGCCGCGTCGATCAGGTCGGCCAGGTCGTCGGTGCCCGTTTCGTCCAGAAAGCGCACGATCAGCAGGACGACATCGGCCGCGACGGCGTCGAGTTGGGCCTCCCTGACGACGAAGTCCTTCCGGAGGACCGGGACGTCGACCGCCGCGCGCACCCGGTCGAGTGTCTCGGGAGACCCCCCGAAGTGCTCGGGTTCGGTCAGCACCGACAGGGCGGCCGCGCCGCCCGCGACCATCGCCTCCGCCGCGGCGACCGGATCGGTCTCGCGAACGCCGTCGGTCGTCGGACTCGTCGGCTTCACCTCTGCAATCACGGGGACGCGACCGTCGGCGCGGGCCGCCGCGAACGCGTCCGGAAGCGATCGTGCGTCGGCGGCGATCCGATCGGCCTCGACGGTCCGCTCGCGTGCGGCGTCGAGGATCGACCGGACGGCCGGATCGATCTCGTCATCAGCCACCATTGTAGTACACTAACGTACACTCCTGTACAAAAGAGTTGCGGGTCGTTCGCGATTCCGATGCAGGCACACATTCCAAGTCGTCGATTCACGGCAAATATTGACTAATTTTATGCTGATAGCAGTAGAATACGATGCTATGGTCGAAGAGCCCGACAACGACGACCGGGTGTTCGATTCGATCGACAGCGGGTTCGATTCGATCGACAGACGGTCCGTACTGTACGCGCTGGGGGCGACCGGTGGCGCTGGCGTCTTTGGGTCGGGGCTGGCCACGGCGGCGAGTGACGACTCCACGACGACCCCGACACCCGACTTCGAGGTCGTCGAGACGTCGCTGGACGTGGGAACTGAGGGCCTCATCGGAAGCCACTACCGCAACGAGGTGTCGATCACCGTCGACGGGACGACGGTCCATCTGGAGGGCCGGATCGTCTACGATCGCACCGACGAGCCAACACTCGACGTGACCGTCATCGGCGGAACCCTGCTCGTGACCGTCGGGAGTACCCCCGGCGACGAGGATGAGACGGTCATCATGACCAGGTATACCGCCGAGATCGAACTCACGGGCGAACCGGAGACGGTCTACGTCGAACACGACCCGGCCGCCCCCGAGGTTTCCTATGCGAACAGCTGGCACGCCGATTCGGTGATCGTCTCCGACTCGATCGAGACCGTCGATCGCTCGGAAACGGATCTCGTCGGATCGACCGGCGTGACCGTCGAGGACACGCGCGTCCGGATCGACGGCCGACTGCTCGCGACCGCCGCCGACGATCCAACACTCGCCACGGCGTATCACGACGGTGATCTCGCGGTGACGATCGGAATCGACGGCGGGATGACCGCCGAGAGCCAGATCGACGAATCGATCCGATACGTCGCGACGATCGATCTCTCCGAGGCCCCCGACTCGGTCGACGTGGCCCACGATCGATCGCTCGTCGACCCCAAGCAGTCCCGCGTTCGCGTTCACTGGCCGGGCCCCGGCATCGTCGACCACTCGATCGAACGCACGGGCGTCGACGCGTCGAATCCGACGGATCGCGCTGCGATCACAGTCTCGGGGACGGACGTCACGATACGGGGCGAGATCGTCAGCGACGGGAAAAACGACCGACCGAAAGCGACGGCCCAATTCTCCGATGGAACACTCTCGGTCGACGTCGCGACCGCAGACGGTGTCGCGGTCTCAGACGACCTCGACGGCGACAGAGACGCCTGGGGAATCGAGTATCGCCAGGAGATCGCACTCGACTCGATGCCCGAGCAGGTCTACGTCGACCACGCCAACACTGCTGGACTCCGGTCGTGGCGGTCGGCGGGTGTCGAGGATACGACGATCGAAAAGACCGGCGAGACGATGCCCGGCCCGAACCAGGTCGAAGACGACGCGACGATCACCTGTAACGGTTCGACGGTCGAGATCACCGGCCAGATCGTCGCACCGGGTGGCGAGTGCTTCGAACCGTCGATCGAGGCGGCCACGAACGCAGATGGATCGCGCGCGTTCGTCCAGATCGGGACGGTCGCTCCTGTGGGTGCCGTCTGCGTCGAGAATCCCAGCGAAGTGGAATACGCGGCCAGCGTCGAACTGGCAGAGCCACCACAGACGGTGGCCGTCGTCCACGGCGATCGATCGAGCACGGACGGGACGCGAGGCTGGCGATTTCTCGAACGCTGGTGGGTCGATCCGATCGAGACGGTGACGACGACCTGGTTCGATGAGAGAGGCTGTACGCCCGACACGCCACCCGCGAGCGCGTCGATCACCGTCACCGACGCGACCGTTCGCATCGACGGGACGACGAGTTACGCACGGCAGTATCCACCACTCGCGGACGTGGCCGTCGACGACGGGCGAGTCGACGTTGGCTTCGCCCCGAAAGAGCCCGGGGCGAAAAATCTCCATACCGACTGTATCTACGCCGCGGACTACGCCATCGAGATCGAACTCGCGGACGCACTCTCGACCCTCAAACTCGCGTATTCGAGCCCCAACGGATCCGTCGAGAAACGGTGGCCCTCGACCGACCTCGATCCGGTCGACGGAACGGTGCCGGGCGATATCGACGGCGACGGCCTCCACGAAGATTTCTCGGGCGACGGCGAACTGAACTTCCCGGACGTGAACGCGTTCTTCCAGCACACCGAGACTGCGGCGGTCCAGGACCACCCCGACGCCTACGATTTCACCGGTGACGGCACGGTCGACTCACAGGACGTCCTCGCGCTGTTCGAGATGGTCTGACCGCCCACGACCGGAACGGATTTGCCCGCGCCCGCCGCTGAATCGAGCGTGAGGCTGCCCGAACGCGTCACCGGTCTGTGGACGCAAATTCGGCGGGCCGACGTCCGCGCCCTCGTCGGCGTGATCGTCGCGCTCGCACTCGTCGTTCGGCTGGTCGATCTGGGGACGCGGATGGCCCACTGGGACGAGGCTCGCGTGGCGTACTGGACGCTCCGAACGGTCGAGACCAGCGCGTGGGCGTACCGCCCGATCATCCACGGACCGCTGCTCCAGCACGTCGGCGGCGTCCTGTTCGAGGTCGTCGAACCGACCGATTTCGTCATACGCCTCCCGGTCGCGGTCGTCGGCGGTCTCCTCCCCGCGGTCGCGTTGCTGGTCCGGTCCAGACTCGACCGCCGGGAAGTCCTCGCGCTCGCGATGGTCCTCGCCGCCGATCCCGTTCTGGTGTACTACGGCCGATTCTTCCGGAGTGACGTGCCCCTCGCGGCGTTCGCCTTGCTCGCACTCGGCGCGGCGATCCGAGCGATCGACACCGACGACGCGCGCTGGTGGCCCGTCGTCGGCCTCGCGGCGGGACTTGCACTCGCGACCAAAGAGAACGCGATTCTCTACCCCGTCGCGTGGGCGGGCGCGGTGGTCGTAACGGTCGCACTCGCCCACCCCGCGATCGACCGGGCCGATACCGATCTCGGGCGCGCGCGAGACGGGATCGCAACGGTCGTCGACCACGCCCGGCGCGGGTGGCCCTGGCTCGTCGGCGGCCTCGCCCTCGCGGTCGGCGTCGTCGTGATCACGTACGCGCCCCGGACGGCGGGTCCGACCGGCGGGATCGAAGACCTGCTCGCCCACCCCGCATCGCTCGGGGCGATCCTCGACGCCGTTCTCGTCGACGCGCCCACAGACCTGATCGACCTCTGGGTCACCGGCGACGTTCGCGGCCACAGCGTCCCACTCTACCTTGGCTATGGCGTCGCGGTGCTGGTGGCTGGCTCGCTCGGGACGGTGCTGGCCGCGGCGGTCGGCGCGGCGCGCGACCGGCGACCGCTGGTCGTCTTCGCGACGGTCTGGGGCGTGGCGAGCGTCGTAGGCTACGCGGTCGCGGCCGACGTGCGCGCACCCTGGCTGGCGGTTCACGCGATCGTCGCGCTCGCGATTCCCGCCGCCGTCGGTCTCGCGAAGCTTTCGGAGCGTGTGTCCGATCGCGTCCGCAAAGCGACCGTGAGTGGCTGGCCCGAACTCCCCGACCGCACGACCGGCATCGACCGGCGATCCACACTCGCGGTGGCCCTCCTCACCGTCATCGCGGTCCACACCGCCGTCGTCGGGGGCGTCCTGGCCTACCAGCACCCCGAACCGCGCCTGAATTTCATCGCCCAGGGCGCCCAGCCTGGCGAGAACGCGAAACCGACGCTGGATCGGGTCGCGAGCGTCTCGGTCGACGGTCCCGAGGTAGCCTGGGTCGGCGGGTACGCGGTCCGCGACGAGCGCGCGACCCTGACCGCGCCCCCGCCGAGCGCGTGGTTCGAGCGCCTCCCGTTGCCGTGGTACGTCGAGCGCGCGGGCCTCGAACAGATCAGCGTCGCCGATCCCGCCGATCTGGACGACCCGCCGCCGGTCGTGATCGGCCCCGCCGCGGATCGCGACCGGTTCGCCCCCCTCCTCGACGGCTACGAGGTGACCACATTCGCGCGCTTCCGACACGGCAGCCCCCACACCTACCGGGTCGGGCCCTGGTCGTACACCGTCGAGGGCGAGTCCGCGGTGATCTGGATGGATCGCGACGTCGGGTGATCCGACGGGATCACCCGCCGACCGCGGGAAGGGTTGACATTCGATTTTCGAAATTCGCTTGCGAGGATCGTAACCTTTCGCCGGATTTATTACGATCAACGGGTTGAGAGCGGACAATGACAGCCGACAGTCGGCCCACAATATTGCTCATCGGCAGCGGACCGATCCAGATCGGACAGGCGGCGGAGTTCGACTACTCGGGCGCACAGGCCTGCCGGGCGCTCCAGGAAGAGGGCGCGCGCGTCGTCCTCGTCAACTCGAACCCCGCGACGATCATGACCGACCCCGAGATGGCCGACGCGGTCTATCTCGAACCGATCACGCCCGAGGCGATCGCAGAGATCATTCGCAACGAAGAGCCCGACGGCGTGATCGCCGGCCTGGGGGGCCAGACCGGCCTCAACGTCACCGCCGAGTTGGCCGAACAGGGCGTCCTCGAGGAACATAGCGTCGACGTGATGGGCACGCCCCTGGAGACCATCTACGCCACCGAGGACCGCGACGAGTTCCGCCAGCGCATGAAGAACCTCGATCAGCCGATCCCGCGCTCGGAGACCATCAAATCGATCGACGAGGTCGAAGACGCCGTCGATTCGGTCGGCGGACTCCCGGTGATCATGCGGACGACCTACACGCTCGGCGGGCAGGGCTCGGGCGTCATCAGTGAGATGGACGAACTCGAAGAGGCCACCCGGAAGGGCCTGCGCCTCTCGCGGGACGATCGCGTGATGATCACCGAGTCGATCGACGGCTGGGTCGAACTCGAATACGAGGTGATGCGCGACGCCGACGACTCGTGTATCATCATCTGCAACATGGAGAACATCGACCCGATGGGGATCCACACTGGGGAGTCCACCGTCGTGACGCCCTCGCAGGTCATCCCCGACGAGGGCCACCAGGAGATGCGCGACGTCGCGCTGGAAGTCATCCGCGATCTGGAGATCCACGGCGGCTGTAACATCCAGTTCGCGTGGCGCGACGACGGCACGCCCGCCGGGGAGTATCGCGTCGTCGAGGTCAACCCCCGCGTCTCCCGATCCTCCGCACTGGCCTCGAAGGCGACGGGCTACCCGATCGCGCGTGTCACCGCGAAGGTCGCGATGGGCAAACGCCTCCACGAGATCGACAACGAGATCACCGGCGAGACGACCGCGGCGTTCGAACCCGCGATCGACTACATCGTCACGAAAGTCCCGCGGTGGCCGATCGACAAGTTCCGCGACGTCGACTTCGAACTCGGTCCAGCAATGAAATCGACGGGTGAGGCGATGTCGATCGGGCGGACCTTCGAGGAGTCGCTGTTGAAGGCGCTCCGCTCCTCGGAGTACGACCCCGCAGTGGACTTCGACGAAGTCGACGACGAGACGCTTCGCGAACACTACCTCGAACGCCCGAGTCCCGACCGGCCCTATGCCCTCTTCGAGGCGTTCGATCGCGGCTTCACGATCGAGGAGGTCAACGCGCTCACGGACATCCGCGAGTGGTATCTCGAACGGTTCCAGCGGATCGCCGACGCCGCCCGCGCGGCCCAGGCCGGCGAGTTCCAGGAGGCTGCCGAACACGGCTTCACCGATCAGGAGATCACCGCCATCGCGGGCGGGGAGTTCCGCGATACGCACGCCTCCTGGCTGCCCGAGTTCGAGGAGAGCGACGAAGTCGACGCCGCGGTCGAGACCGACGGTGGCGCGGTCGATGACGCGACGGCGGACGACGGATCGCTGCTCGACACCGTCGACGACGCGACGATCGAACGCGACTACAAACTGGTCGACACCTGTGCGGGCGAGTTCGAGGCGACGACGCCGTATTACTACTCCTCGCGAGACCCCTATACCCCGCTCGAACGCGACGAGTTGCTCGTGAATCGTGATCTGGAGAGCGTCGTGGTCGTCGGCGGCGGTCCGATCCGCATCGGCCAGGGCGTCGAGTTCGACTACTGTTCGGTCCACGCCGTCCGCGCGCTCGAAGCAATGGGCATCGAGGCCCACGTCGTCAACAACAATCCCGAGACGGTCTCGACGGACTACGACACCTCGGACGGCCTCTTTTTCGAGCCGATCACCGCCGAGGAGGTCGCGGACGTCATCGAATCGACCGAGGCCGACGGCGTGATGGTCCAGTTCGGCGGTCAAACGTCCGTGGACATCGGCAAGCCCCTCGAACGCGAGTTGGAGCGTCGCGACCTCGACTGTGAGATCCTCGGGACGTCGGCGGACGCGATGGACCTCGCGGAGGATCGCGATCGGTTCAACCGCCTGATGGACGAGTTGGGCATCGATCAGGCCGAGGGTGGGACCGCGACGAGCGAATCGGAGGCGCTCGACCTCGCCAGCGAGATCGGCTATCCCGTGCTCGTCCGGCCCTCCTACGTGCTGGGTGGCCGTGCGATGGACGTCGTCTACAACGACGACGACCTGAAAACGTACATCGAGGAGGCCGTCCGGGTCAGCCCGGACAAGCCGATCCTCGTCGACGACTTCCTCGCGGACGCGGTCGAACTCGACGTCGACGCCGTCGCCGACGCCGCCGGCGAGGGTGGCGACGTGATCATCGGCGGCGTGATGGAACACGTCGAGACCGCCGGCGTCCACTCGGGCGACTCGGCGTGTATGATCCCGCCGCGCAGCCAGGAGATCAAATCGGTCATGCCGCGTATTCGCGAGGTCACCGAGGAGATCGCGCGCGAACTCGACGCCGAGGGCCTGCTCAACGTCCAGTTGGCGGTGCGTGACGGCACGGTGTACGTCCTCGAAGCGAATCCGCGCTCCTCGCGGACCGTCCCCTTTATCTCGAAGACGACGGGCGTCCCGATCGCGAAACTCGCCGCACGCGTCATGGCCGGCGCGGATCTCGCGGATCTCGACGTCGACGAGCGCATCCCCGATCAGGTCTCGATCAAGGAGGTCGTCCTGCCGTTCGACCGCCTGCCCGGCAGCGATCCCCGCCTCGGCCCGGAGATGAAATCCACCGGCGAGGTCATGGGCACCGCCGGAAGCTTCGGGAAGGCCTACCAGAAAGCCCAGATGGCCGTCGGGAAAGCGATTCCGCTGGAGGGCCGGGCGATCGTCGACCTGCCGGTCATCGGCTTCGAAGCACATTACGAGACCCTCGCCGTCGACGACTTCGAGTCGGTGGACGCGGCCGTCGAGGCGATCCGCGACGAGGAGATCGACGCGGTGTTCTCGCGGAACCGCGCGTTGCTCGAAGCGTGTGTCGAGGAGTCGGTCACCTACTTCTCGACGCGAGAGAGCGCCGAGGCCGCGCTCGAAGCGATCGAGTCCGCGGACGAACCGATGAACGTCCAGCCCATCGGTGACCGCCCGACCGATCGCCGCGAGTGGGGTCGGGAGTAAGATGACGGCGCGCGGGCGCGTGCGGTCGACGATCGAGCGGACGCGCGGATCGCCGTTGCCCGCCGCCGCGGTCCGGCCGTATCTGGAGGGCCAGTTCGAACTCGCTGGCCTCCTGGCCGCCAACGGGATCGCCTTCCTCGTCGGGTTGCAGTACTACGCCGCCTCGTTCGACCAGGTGCATTTCCTCACGTGGTGGCTCTTTGCCGACTCGCCGGTCGCGCTCGCACTCGGGACGGTCGCGCTCGCGACGATGATCCCGAGCGCGGGTTCGCGCGCAAAGCGCCAGACCGGACAGCTGTCGGCGGTGATCCACACGCTCGCCGTCGTCGCGCTCGTGTTCACGGGGGTCTGGACGACGATCGTCGTCGGGTGGGGATGGGCGACGACCACGACGTACGCGCCCAGTGAGGCGCTGTTTTTGATCCTCACGCACCTCGGGTTCGTCGTCGAGGCCGCACTTTTGGCGCACGTGGGCACGACCGATCGGATCGCACTCGGGATTGGCGGACTGTTCGTCGGCGTGACGCTCTACTTCGACTACGTCCTCGGCCATCACCCACCGATTCCGTACCCCGACGGCGGATCGGTCGCGCTGATCGGTGCGCTGATCGTCGCCCCGCTCGCGCTCGGTGCGGCGTGGTGGTGGCTGCCCCGCAGGACGCAAGCGGTTTGATCGTCGCGTGCCGAGCGCAGGTATGCAGACCGAAGCCGTCGTACTCGACATCGACGGCGTGTTGATCGACGTCGAGAACTCCTACCGGCGGGCGATCGTCGAGACCGTCGACATCGTCCTCGGTGAGTCACCGCCCACCGATCTCATCCAGGGGCTCAAAGACGCGGGCGGGTTC
The DNA here is from genome assembly GCF_003058365.1 of Halococcoides cellulosivorans. Taxonomy (NCBI): domain Archaea; kingdom Methanobacteriati; phylum Methanobacteriota; class Halobacteria; order Halobacteriales; family Haloarculaceae; genus Halococcoides; species Halococcoides cellulosivorans. The sequence continues at coordinate 1,728,118 of NZ_CP028858.1, forward strand.
AACAACGACTGGCTCGTCACCGACGGGCTGGCACTGTACGTCCGCTCGCGACGGGCGGGCCTCGATCTCGATCCCGAGGCGTTCGCCGAACGCGTCGCGGCCGCTGGTGGTGGCATCGAGGGCGTCGAGTCGGCCCTGCGCGAGACCTGTGACGACGCCGAGACGGTTCTCGACGCCTGGGATCCCGACCGCCTGCGCGAGGTCTTCCAGCAGTTGTATCTCGGGCCCGAGCGCTATCGCGAGATCGAAGGGCGTGAGCCCGATCTCGACCGCGCGGGTGGGTTCATCGAAGACGAACCACTGCTGGTCGACCCGGCGACGATCGATAATCTACAGTCGCGATTCGCGGTCGGCGTCGTCACCGGTCGGCCCGCCGCCGAAGCACAGATCGCGCTCGATCGGGTCGGCCTCGACCTGCCTGCAGAGCTGGTCTACACGATGGACGACTGGGCGGGCAAGCCCGACCCCACGGCGTTGATCGCGATCGCCAAGGCCACCGACAGCGCGTCGGTCGCGTTCGCGGGCGACACTCTCGACGACGTGCGCACCGCCCGGAACGCCGACCGTGCCGACGCACGCACCTACCACGGGATCGGCGTCCTCACCGGCGGGCTGACCGGCCAGTCGGGCCGCGAGAAATTCGAGGACTGTGGGGCGGACGCCGTCGTGGACGACGTGAACGCACTGCCCGGCCTGCTCGACCGGCCGTGAGCGGTCGGCCTACAACTCGCCTTTCGTCGAGGCGACCGCGCTGCGACGCTCGTCGATCCGCGTCGCGTCGTCGAGGGCGCGCGCGAGGCCCTTGAAGATCGCCTCGGCCTCGTGGTGGGCGTTCTCGCCATCGACCGTGACGTGCAGCGTGAGGCCCGCGTTGGTCGCGAGCGACCGACAGAAGTGGGCGATCAACTGGCTGTCCATCCCGCCGACGGTCGCCGCCGAGAACGACCCCTCGAACGACGCGTAGGGCCGACCCGAGACGTCGAGGACGACGCTGGCGACGGCCTCGTCTAAGGGCACCCGTCGGTCCGCGAACCGCTCGATGGCGCGTTTCTCACCCAGCGCGTCGTCGATGGCCTCACCGAGGACGATCGCGACGTCCTCGACGGTGTGGTGGGCGTCGACGCCCAGATCGCCGTCCGCGTGGACCGTCAGATCGAACAGCGCGTGTGTCGCCAACGCGTCGAGCATGTGATCGAAAAAGGCGTTTCCAGTCTCGACGGTCGAATCGCCCGCCCCGTCCAGATCGATCGTCGCCTCGATCGACGTTTCCGCCGTCTCGCGTGTGATCGCCGCCGTGCGGTCGGTCATACCGGGGCCACACGAGGCGCGTACAAACAGATTGTGGTCGGCCCGCGGAGGCGTCCTGCTCAGGCCTCGGGTGTCGGGCGAACGCGCGATCGCCAGTACAGCAGGCCAGCACCGACCAGGCCGACGGCCAGTGCGGCCACGCCGCCCGCGACCGGCCGGCCAGCCAAGACGCCGAGACCGTTCACGAGCGCTGCGAGGACGACGAGGGCGACGAGCGCTCGCCCGTCGGCCGGCGGCGGATCCATACGTGGAGGTATCGGAGCAGGAGTGAAAAGAGTCGACCAAGCGGCCAGACTGGCCGACTCGGATCGGCCGACGACGGCCGATCGAAGCGATATCGGTCGACTGAAAGCGACGGGGAAAACCGCGTTAGGCGTAGCGTTCGAGTTCGGGGCGATCGAGGTCCTCGATGACCTCGGTCGCGGTCTCGTCGAGCAGTTCCTGCCCGTCGGCGGTGATGCGGCGGCCACTCGATTCGGTCGTCTCGACCAGCCCAGCGTCTTCGAGTTGCTGGCAGATCGTCCGAATGACGTTGCGACTGCCGTCGGTCGAACTCGCCGGGCGGACCTGGTATCGGTTCGAGCCACCCTTGGAGTCGCCGTAGTACGTCGAGAGCGATCCGATGCCGACCGGGCCGTCCATGCCGACCTTGCGGATGATGCTCGCCGCACGGCGCGTCCAGAAGTCGTCCTGTTCGGGCGGGAGTTCCCGACCGACGCCGCTCTTTGCGAACTCGATCCACTCGGGCGCGTCGATGTCGTCGACCGTCGCGAGGTGGTCCGCGACCGCCTCGATGACGGGTTCGGCGGGTGCGTCGTAGACTGTCGCCATTGGGGTCGAATATCCGACGCCGTCATTTAAGCGCGTCGTTCGGGTGTTCGAACGAGGCGGTCACGCGATGCCGCGTCGGACGCCCACCAGCGTCGTGATCGTCCAGCCAGCGAGTGTCGTCCCCCAGTAGGTGATCCCGCGGTGGATCACGACCGCAGCGGTCGCAGCGGCCGGACTCGCCGCCGTCAAGGAGAGAATCAACCCGACGGTCCCACTCTCGACGGGGCCCGTCCCGCCGGGGAACGGCGTCATCCCGAGGATACTCGCCAGCGGGATCACGACGAGCACCGCAACCACGGGCACGGTCGTCCCGATCGCGACCAGGGAGAGCCACAGCGACATCGACAGCGCGAACCACCCGATCGCAGAGAGGACGCTGGCGCGCACGAGCGTCGCGGGATCCGAGGCCACCCGGTCGATCGAGTCGAAAAAGCGGCCGATCCGCCGGCGGACGTTCGCGCGACTCGGCGGGGTGACCCGGGGGACGATCCCGACGATCCGCCGGACGACGCCCGGAACGACCCGCTCGGCCTGTCGCTCGATCTCGTAGCGATACCGCCAGCCAGCGACCGCCGCGAGGACGAACCCGAGACAGAGCACCGTCACCGCGACGAGCCCCGCGACGAGGTTCTGATCGCCCGCCACGACGCGCGTCCCGAACACGCCCAGCCCGACGATCGCGAACCCGATCGAGGGCATGAAGTGCAACACGTCGATGCTCGCGATGGCGGCCAGCCCGGTCTCGTACTCGCAGTCGGTCGCCTTCGAAATGAGGAGGGCCGAGACCGGTTCGCCGCCGGCCTGGCCGAAGGGCGTGACGTTGTTCGCAAACATCGCCCCGGTGAACACGCCGATCGCCCGGAGCGGCCCGATCCGGACGCCCATCGCGCCGAGGACGGCCTGCAGCGCCAGGCCCCACGCCGACAGCCACACCGTCGCGGCGACGACCACCGCGAGCACGACCGATGGGCGAGCCTTCTGGAACTCGGTGATGACGTCCTCGGCCCCGACGAGGGCGAGCAGCGCAGCGAGCACGAGGACGGCAGCCCCGAACCCGACGAGGGTGGGCCAGCGCTCGGAATCGCTCACGACGGTCGAAGGCCCGAGACGGGCTTGAATGCACCGGTGGGCCACCGTGACTCGACGGTCGCAACGAACGGCGACGACCGGTGGGGCCAAGTGGCGACGCGTCCACCGCCCGATATGGACGAACGGGCGGCGCTCGCGATGATCACCGACCAGATCGACGAGGCCGGCGACGACGCCGCGATCGTCGACGGGACGGCGATCACCATCGACATGCTCCACGACAGCGCGGACTTCCCCGCGGGCGTCACCGACCGGACGATGGGGTGGCGATCGGTCGCCGTCTCGCTGTCCGATCTCGCCGCCGTCGGGGCCGATCCCGTCGGGGCCGTCGCGGCCTACGGCGCACCGACGTTCTCCGAGGGCGCACTCACGGCGTTCGTCACGGGCGCACGCGAGGTCTGTGACGCGGTCGGCACCGAGTACGTCGGTGGCGACCTCGACTGTCACGACGAGCGGACGATCGCGACCGCCGCCGTCGGCCGCGTCGACCATCGCGTCGGACGCGCGGGCGCGACGCCCGGCGACGCGGTCTGTGTCACGGGGTGCCTCGGCACGGGCGCGGCCGCGTTCAAACTGTTCGAGACCGGCAAAATCGAGCGCGCGAACCAGTTGTATCGATTCTCCCCCCGTATCGCGGCCGGGCGCGCACTCGCGCCCGTCGCGACCGCGATGATGGACAGTAGCGACGGTCTCGCTCGATCGCTCCACCAGATCGCCGCCGCGAGCGACTGTGGGATCACGATCGAGGGGGACCTCCCGATCGATCCCGCACTGAGGGAGTTCGCAGACACCGACCGTCTCGCGACCACGTTCGGCGAAGACTTCGAGTTGATCGTGACCCTGCCCGAAGACGCCATCGACGACGCCAGAGCACGCGTCCCCGTCGATCTCACGCGGATCGGGACGGTCACCGAATCAGGCGTCACCCGCGACGGCGACCCGCTCCCCGACGAGGGCTACGTCCACGACCCAGACTGATTCGCCAGGTACGACCGGAGACGAGTCAGGGGCCGACGATCGTCATCGGCACGGGCATCACACACGCGATCCCGACCAGCAAGACCGCGACGGCGACCGCCTGACGTCGCGGATCGAGATCCCGATCGCGGATCGGCGTCGCGGGCCCGACCGCACCGACGAGGATCGTGAGCACGCCCCAGATGATCCAGACGCTCACGCCACTCAGGCCGACCTCGGTCGTCGAATAGACCGTCGCGGCGAGCCCAAAGAGGGCCGCCGGGACGAGTGCGCCGACGGTCTCCTGGCGCGGGCCGAACACCGCCCGCGAGACGTGCCCGCCGTCGAGTTGGCCCACCGGGAGGAGATTGAGCATCGTCACGAGCGCGCCGACCCAGCTGGCGAGCAAGATCGGGTGGTGTTGGCGATCGAGGAAGACGCCAGTCTGGTCGGCCCCGAACCCGAGCGCGAGGAGGTGATGCAAGAGGGGGTAGCCCAGGTCGATTTCGATCGAATTCGACGCCTCCGCGACCGACTGGGGGACCGTGATCGGATCCATCGCCAGCCCGATGACCGCGACGACGACGGTTGCGACGAAGCCAGCGAGCGGCCCCGACGCGCCGATATCGAACAGCGCATCCCGGTCGGGGATCGGCCCGCGAATCCGAATGACCGCGCCGAGCGTACCGATGAAACTCGGCACTGGAATGAAGTAGGGCAGACTCGCGTCGACGCCGTGGTATCGACTCGCGAGGTAGTGCCCGAACTCGTGAACGCCGAGGATGCCGAGCAAGGCGACGGTAAACGGCCACGCCGCGAGCAGATCCAGCGGGGACTGGAGGTCGGTGTAGTACCACTGACTCCCCGCGAACAGCGTCGAGACGACCGTCAGCACGAACAAGAGGAGATTGAGCCAGGGGATCCCGTCGAGTCCGGCTTCGCTCGGACGCGCTTCGAGGGCAACACGCGGGGGCGTCCCGCTGGAGACCCGCCGGACGGTCACGTCGTATCCGCGGAAGGCGTCCTGAGCGGCGGACTCAAGGCGGTCAAGGGGCACGGCGGGCCGACCGTAGTACCGGACGACCCGGCCCTCGCGCTCGATGGTCTCGACTCGGAGGATCGACCCGATCCGGCCGGGCGTGGGCGCGCCGTCCGGCAACCGCTCGTCCATACAGCCGACTCGCCCCACGCCGTAAAAACGTCGGCGGTGGTCAGAGGCCCCCAGGGGACGGGGCCACCACTCGGGAGTCAGGCGAATCGAAAATTTGACCGTTACGCGTGCCGGGCACGAAAGCGCACTCGCCGTCGCCAGCGGGGGATTCGCTGTCGATCAGCGGGTCAGTTCGGTTCGACACGCCACGTCGTCGCGGACGTATACGACCACTTTTCGATTTCGAGGGTCGTCGCTGAATCACTGAGTTTGACCATCAACGCCCCGATTTCCTTCGGAGAGAGCCCGACCTCGTCCGCGATGAACTTGCTTTTGAAGTAGAGTTCCCCGTCGCGCGCCTTGCGTTCGAGGTAGTCTTTGAGCCGCCGTTCCTTGCTCGCGGGTCGGTCGTCGCCGTTCGCAGCGGTGGTCGTGCTCATCTGTTCTCGTCCAATCCATACCGCTTCACCCCCATATACCGAGCCGATGCTTCGGGCCCTTTCGGCTCACGATCGAGAAAAACGGGGTGAAAGCGGACCTCCAGGACGTTTTATTGGGGCCCGAGACGTTTTATAGAGTCCTCTAAGCGTTTCTTTTGTATAATTCTACTCCGAAATGATGTAGTCGCGACACTGGCGGGCATCCTGAGCGGCCGACCGCAATCCCGGTGAAACAACGCTTAAGGGACGGCTACCGTTACTCGGATCCGATGAACACCGTCATATCGCTCGGCGGAAGCGTGCTCGCCGCGGATCTCGATCCAGAGCGGTTCCGGACCTACGGCGACCTCGTCGCGGATCTGGCCGCCGATCACCGCCTCGCGGTCGTGACCGGCGGCGGCCCGACCGCGCGGGAGTACATCGGGACCGCGCGCGAGTTGGGCGCCAACGAGACCGATCTCGACGCGTTGGGCGTGGCCGTCACGCGACTGAACGCCCGATTGTTGATCGCCGCCGTCGGATCGCCGGCCCATCCGACGGTCCCGACGGGGATCGATCGCGCCCGCGAGATCCACCGGACCGGTGACGTCCCGATCATGGGTGGGACCGTCGCCGGCCACACGACCGACGCCGTGGCGGCGAGTCTCGCAGAATCGGTCGACGCCGACCGCCTCGTGCTCGGGACGAGTGTCGACGGCGTCTACTCGGGCGATCCAAACGTCGAAGAAGACGTCGAGAAGTTCGACCGGATCGATGCAGGCGATCTCGTGGGGCTGATCGCAGAGATCGACCTCGACGCCGGAAGTAACGCCCCGGTCGACCTGCTGGCCGCGAAGATGATCCAGCGGTCGGGCATCGAGACGGTCGTCTGTGACGGGTCAGACCCCGCGATCGTGCGCGCGGCGGCGACCGGCGACGCACCCGGGACGGTCGTCGAGCCATGACGGACCCGTTCGCCGTCTTCGACGATCACGATCGAACACTGTGGGTCGACGCCGTCGCGGACGCCATCGAAGCGCGCGATCCCGACGAGCCGATCGTCATCAAAGGCGGCGTCTCGCCGTCGGGCGTCCCCCACATCGGCCACGCCAACGAGATCCTCCGCGGCGCGTTCGTCGCCGAGCGGTTGCGCGAGCGCGGCCACGACGTTCGACAGCTGTTCACGACCGACGATCGCGACCGCTTGCGGGCCGTCCCGCGGACGCTCGCGACGCTCGACGGTGAGATCGTCGGCCTCGACGCCGTCGACGCGGGCGCGCTCGGGCGGAATCTCGGGCGGCCCTACACCGACGTGCCAGATCCGTTCGGCTGCTGTGACTCGTATGGCGCACACTTCACGCAGATCCTCGAATCGATCGCCGACCGGTTGGGCGTCTCGATGGAGGTGGTCTCGAACACCGCGAGCTACGAAGCGGGCGATTTCGACGACGCCATCGAGACGGTGCTGGGCGATCTCGACCGGGCGCGATCGGTGCTCGGCGAGTACCAGGACGGCGTCGGCGAGGAGACGATCCCGTTTCAGGCGCTGTGTGAGTCCTGTGGGATCCTGACCGACGGGATCGAGTCAGTCGATCTCGATGCTGGGACGGTCACGTACACCTGCGAGGACCTCACCGTCGGCGATCAGACGATCGAGGGGTGTGGCCACGAGGGTCAGGCCGCGCTCTCGGAGGGGAAGTTACCCTGGCGATTCGAGTGGCCCGCCCAGTGGGCGCTGTACGGCGTCGATTTCGAGCCGTTCGGCAAGGATCACGCCGAAGGGTCCTGGCCCAGCGGGGAGCACGTCGCACGCGATGTCTTCGACATCGATCCGCCCGTGCCGATGGTCTACGAGTGGTTCACCGTCGACGGCGACGCGCTGTCCTCCTCCAGCGGGACGATCGTCACCGTCGACGAAGTGCTCGACGTGCTCGAACCCGAGGTCGTCCGGTATTTCTTCCTCAAAGACCCCACGACCCAGCGGGACTTCTCGATCGCACATCTCGACCAGTTGGTCGACGAATTCGACCGCCTGGAAGCCGTCTACCACGGAGCGGCGGAGGCCGACGAGGACGAACGGGCGTACGCCGAGCAGGCCTATCCCCTCCTGGTCGAGGATCCGGACGCCGAACGCGTGCGGATCCCGTATACGTTCGCCGCTGTGCTCGCGATGACCGACGATCCCGAACTCAGAGAGACGATCGCGCGCCGCGAGGGCCACATTCCCGACGACGCCAGCGACGCGGTCGTCGACGACGCGCTCGCGCGGGTCGAACGCGCTCGCGAATGGACCCGCCGGACCGACAACGCGTTCAACTACGATCTCAAGCGCCAGGAGCGCCCGGCGGTCGATCTCACGCCCGGCGTCGGTGCCGCGCTCGACCGGATCGCTGACGCCGTCGCGAGCGAGGCCGACGGTGAGCACATCCAGGAAGAGATCTACGAGGCCGCCGACAGCGAGGGCGTCGAGGTCCAGGCCGTCTTCGAGGCCGCCTACCGCCTGCTGTTCGACAAACCCGAGGGCCCGCGACTCGGGCCCTTCCTCGCGGCGCTCGACCGGGCGTTCGTCGTCGACCGATTGCGACGCGAGGCCTGAACCCACCCCCGATCGAACGGTTTAATCCGGTGAGGCCGTGACGTACTGACATGGTCGATTTCAATCCGGTGCTGTGGGGGATCGTGGCGGTCCTTCTCGGATTCATCTTTTTCGTGTATCTGTTTATCCGACGTATCGTCACGAGTTTCTTCGAGGGGATGCGCGGCGGGAAGTAGCGTCGCCCTTGCGACGGGAAGTAGCGTCGCCCTTGCGACGGGAAGTAGCGTCGTCTCTGCGCGACAGCGCGAAGTAGCGTCGCCCGGGGAACCAGTCGCCCGCGCGGCGAAACTCGTTTGAGCGTGCCGGCAGTGGCGGCGGTATGGACCCCCGGATTCGCGAACACGCACAGATCGTCGTCGATCACTCCGTCGGGATCGAGGCGGGCGACGAGGTCGTCATCGACGCTCACCCCGTCGCCGACGACCTCGTCACGGCGCTCGTCGAGGCCTGCGCCGAGCGCGGGGCCCACCCGCTCGTGATCCAGGAACGCCTCGGCAAGCGCTTTCTGCGATCGTATCTCCGGAACTTCGAGGGCGCATTCGAGACGCCCGAGCACGTTCGGGCGCTCTACGAGGCGATGGACGCCTACATCGCGATCCGCGGTGGGGCGAACGCCACCGAGACCGCAGACGTCGATCCCGACCGCCGGAGTGCCTACGACCGGGCGATGCAGCCACTCCTCGAAGAGCGTCTGGGCAAACAGTGGTGTCTCACGCAGTACCCCTCGGACTCGCAGGCCCAACTCGCGGGCATGAGCACCGAAGCCTACGAGACGTTCGTCTGGGACGCCGTCCAGCAGGACTGGGCCGCCGTCCACGAGCGCCAGGAGCAACTGGTCGACGTGCTCGAAGCGGGCGACGAGGTCCACCTCCAGGTCGGCGAGGAGACCGATCTCCGCCTGTCGATCACGGACAATCCCGCTCAGAACGACTCGGGCGAGCACAACCTCCCCGGCGGCGAGGTGTTCACGGCCCCGATTCCGGACAGCGTCGAGGGCCGCGTGCACTTCGACAAGCCGCTCTACCACCAGGGGCGAGAGGTCACCGACGTCCGCCTCGAATTCGAAGACGGCGAGGTCGTCGAGCATTCCGCCGGCAAGAACGAGAGCGTGCTCACCGAGGTGCTGGAAACCGATCCGGGCGCGCGCCGGATCGGTGAACTCGGGATCGGGACGAACCGCGACATCGACCGCTTTACGTACAACATGCTGTTCGACGAGAAGATGGGCGAGACGGTCCACCTCGCGGTCGGGCGGGCGTACGCGGACTGTGTCGCTGAGGCGAACGAGCGCAACGATTCGGCGGTCCACGTCGATATGATCGCCGACACGAGCGAGGACGCACTCATCGAGGTCGACGGCGACGTGATCCAGCGCGACGGGACCTTCTGGTACGAGGACGGGTTCGAGGGCTAGCGCGGGTGCGGTGGTGGTGGGGTTGTTTGGTCGGCATACGGTGAGCGAAGCAAGACTTGATCGGTGCGAGACGCGAAAGAAGTTTCAATACCAAACATAACCCATTTTATGCTCTCGGCAATCAGCTCAATTACGGTGATTCGCGGTCGGAGTGGGTACAAGACGCCATTCGGCTAAAATTGAACATTCTTGAAGCCAAAAGCGGCGAAAAGGCCGACCAAAGAGTTTACGAGTTCGTCTTCGAACAGTTCAGCGTGAAAAGGACAGACCCCATAAATAATTACTGTTATAATGTTTCCCACAATGTTTTATCATAGATTAATGTATACCTATATGATTATGAAGTGCTATTCAATATCAAATATCTTAGATAGGTCGATCTCAGCCGGTTTTTGCGAAATATCGTCCGGAATGGCTTCAACTTCTGATGGCTCAAGCCGCGCGATTCCAAATTCAGGAAAATAATTATCTTGATGTAGAGGTGTATTTCTAATGGGTCGTTCGATTCCCACATCAGCTTCATCCATAATTTTTAATAATTCACGTATATTCATCTGATACTCTTGAAGCTGGCCAGACTTGAGTGCAATAGGTCCAGCAGCCTTTGAAAAATTCAAAGAGTCTGGATTTGCATTATTCATTGTCCTAATGTGGTTGTATAAGTCTGAATTTGAGATATTCTCCAACAATTCGACCATTTGCGGATCCATGACCCTTCCATAGGTGCCCAATACATCCTCAATATCATTAGATAGCTTTTCATGACTTATATTTAACCACTCTATCCAAGGTCTTTTTCCGCTTGTTGAATCTTCTGCAGACCAATCCGCATTCCCAATAGTTTCTGACAAATCCCGATTATACAATTCAATCCACGTTTGAGGCAATTCACCGAATTTAGTTCTTTTACCTGCAGTATACAGATGTGACATCATAACCAAATGGTCGGCCAGAGATTCACTCAATTGATCTAACGCAATCTGACGAATTTTATTTTCTTTGTTTAGTTCTTTTTTGTATAGTTCTCTGCGCACAACTAATGACGTTAAGAAAGACGCAAACAACGCTAAATTGAGTTGTCCCAACATATTTATCACATTTGTAGGCATATATTTGGTGCCAGCCACCGTAGTGACAAATACCAATATAATTACAGATAAAAGAATGAGATATGGCCTGTCTTCATCATCTAAGAGTGTCATGTGGGTGTGTATCGCCCATTCCTAATTAAAACTGGTCTTGAATAATTGTTGGTTGGACTAGCTATTTTGCATCCGACCTAAGATCAACGAGCCGATCGGGCAATTTTTACCCATTGAGACCAGTCTCGAACAGTCATACTCGGAGATCCCAACTCAGGGATCCCCTCATCGGGGTCGTTGCTCACACCCGTCGCTTCAAAGAATTCGAGCGAGCCACCGAAAGTTTGACATAGGAGGTATTGAACTCACAATCACACTAATCACTTCGCTCGCGGTCTCACCGTTCGCATTCGGAGGCTCTAGTTCGTTCGAGATCCTCTTTGCCCGTTCCCTGATTCGAATCCCCGATGGACCGCCCGCATACGGCGGCCGCAGGCCGCCGTTTCACTGCGAGCGGGCCTGTGGCCCGCGAGCAGGTCTTTTTGGTCCAGCTTTTTCGAGGAGTGGTCGCCGAAGGCGACCCGACGACGAAAAAGGTGGTCGGGCACGGTGGGATTCGAACCACGGTCACTCCACTCGCTTCGCTCGTTCCGTTCCCTGATTCGAATCCCCTGCGTGCCGGTTCGCTCCCGATGGTCGCTGCACGGGCACGGTGGGATTCGAACCCACGACCGTCGGATTAGAAGTCCGACGCTCTGTCCGACTGAGCTACGTGCCCCCTGGCCGAGGATTCGCGTGGCAATGCAAAAACCGTGTGGATCGCCGGCCCGTACGCGGGCCGATCACCGCCCGGTGGGGCCATCGCGTCGCGATTAACTCGCTTCCTCTCTGGAGCGCGCGTCCGCGACGGCGAAGGCGAACGTGCTCGCGAGGCCGAGCATGAGCCCCGCCGTCACCATCACGAACAGGTAGTTCTGGGTGGCCGACCCGGTGATCCACCCGCTGGCGGCGTGGATCGCGCCCGCGATCGCGACGATGTAAAACGGCGCGTTGAGGTGTCGCCACTCGAAGGTGCCCCGGAGATAGCCGTCGACGACGCGGCCCGAACTGCTGACGATGCCGGCGGCGGCGATCCAGACGACGGCGGCGTTGACGACCGCCGCGAGGCGACGCCCGACGACGAACACGTCGAGTTCCGTCGGCGGTGGCGCGAGTTCGTTCACGCCGATGACGACGCCGACGATGCCGAGCAGGCCCGCGACCAGCGAGGTGATGAGCGTCACCCGACCGGCATAGAGTGCGGACTGCAGTTGGTCGACGGCCTCGTCGAGACGCTGTTCGAGACCGAGGCCGCGAGCGATGAGGTAGAGTCCGAACAGTCCGGACGCGACGCCGAACACGTCACCGGGGAAGTTGAGCGCGTTCGCGAGCACCGAGAGCGGGTAGATCAACAGGACGATCCCGAGCGGGATCAGCACGGTCCCACGCGTCTCGGGGTCGGCGATCACCTGCTTGATCGTATAATACATCGATTCGAGGTCCTGGGCCTGCCGGACGACCACGCGACGGACGCCGTCGATCTGGACGCGCGAGCGGACGACCGGGACGACGCTCTCGTCTTGGGCGCCATCGGTGACCAACAACGCGCGCGCGTCGCCGTCGGTCGAGAGACCGTCGAGGACGGCGTCGAGTTCCTCCCCGACTGCGCGATTGGCGGCGACGTCCGAGCCCTCGGTGCCCGTGATCGCCGCGACCGCGACGGTCTCGTTCGGGTCGATCCGGTCGTAGATGTTGACCCCCTCGAACAGGACGTTCAGATCGCTGTCTTCGGCGTCGGCCGTCGCGAGCGACACCGCGGCGTCACGGACCGCGTCGCGACCGACGACCGGGGTGGACACGTCAGTCTTCCGCCCGAGGTCGTCGTCGAGATCGACACACAGCACCAGCAGCATCCACCGGTCGTAGCACGCCCGGGGTCAAAAGGCTACTCGCGTGACCACTCCAGACTCGGCTCGCCCGTCCCCTCGGGATCGGGCGCGATCTCCTCGCCCGTCCGACGGTCGATAACGTGGATCACGCCCGCGCCGCCTTTCGCCGGGCAGGCCTCAGCGGCGTCGACGTTCTCCGCCACGGACGATTCGTCGACGAAGTACGTCTCGGGGACGGCGATCCCGGTGTCGAAATCCAGCGACCAGGTCTCCGAGACGGCCGCACACTTGCCCGCGCCGATACAGAGGTTCGCCTCGAACAGGAGTTTGTAGGGCTTCTCGTCGATCGGCGGCGCGTCGGACTCACCGATCGACATCGGGTCGAGGTCGCTCATACGATCGGTTGGACACCCCACGACAACGGTCTATCGGTCCCTGCGACCGTCGCCGGTGTCGAACCAGCACCCGCTGGTGCGCGATCGAACGCTATCTTTCGATCGCCGGAACCGACAGAAAAATATTTATTCAATGCCCAGTTAATACTTAGCACATGGCCTCGATCGACCTCACGGTCAGCCAGGAGACGGTCCTTCGGGCGTTGACGGACCTCAACCGGGAGACAAGCGAGCCGGTCAAAGGCGAGCGGATCGCTGACCGGGTCGACCGCGACCCCGGAACGGTTCGCAATCACATGCAGAGCCTGAAGGCCCTCCAGTTGGTGCGAGGGATTCCGGGCCCGAAAGGCGGGTATCAACCGACGACAGACGCCTTCGAGGTGCTGGATTGCCAGCGTCTCGACGGGGCGGTCGAGACCCCGCTGCGGCGGAACGGAGAAACAGTCGAGGACCTCGTCGTGACGGACATCACACTCGCGAACGTCCACGACCCCGAGGGCTCGCGCGCGACGGTCTCGGTCGAAGGGTCACTCGATCGCTTCGAGGGCGGCGATCGCGTCGCAGTGGGGCCGACACCGGGCGCTGGCGTCTCCGTGCGCGGGACGATCACCGCGACAGATCGGTCGGGCCGTGAACTCGTCCTCGAAATCGAGTCCGTCGGGACCGAAGCCGTCGACGTCGCGCGCCCCGCCGCGCCCTGACGGTCGATCGGGGGGTTTTAGCGGGGGCCAGACCATCCGAGCGGTATGATCCTCTCCGACGGAGACATCCGCCGCCGGCTGGACTCCGGCACCCTCGAAATCGAGCCGCTGGCCGATCCAGACCTCCAGATTCAGCCCGCGAGCGTCGATCTCCGACTCGGCCGGGAGTTCCTCGAATTCCGGCACACGAACATTCCCTGTATTCATCCAGACAGCGAACAGGAAGTCGCTGACTACGTCGACGAGACCAGGGTCGATTCGGGCGAGGAGTTCATCCTCCACCCCGGTGATTTCGTGCTCGGCACGACCGTCGAGCGCGTCACCGTTCCGGACGACCTCATCGCCCACGTCGAGGGCCGTTCCTCGCTGGGTCGGCTCGCCGTCGTCGTCCACGCCACAGCGGGGCTGTGCGATCCGGGGTTCGAAGGGAAGATTACGCTCGAACTGTCGAATCTCGGGACCGCACCGGTCGCGCTCACCCCGGAGATGCGGATCTCACAACTCACCTTTACTCAGTTGACGAATCCCGCCGAGCGCCCGTACGGCGAGGAGCGCGGCTCGAAATACCAGGGCCAGACCGGGCCACAGGCCTCTCGTATCCAGAGCGACGACGAGTTCGACCGATGAAGTTCGTCGAGGAGGTCGTCGTCGAGTCCGTGCTTCCGACGGTCCGATCGCTGCTGGCCGAGGCGCTCGCTGATCGCGGGCGCACCCAGCGGGAAGTCGCTGACCTGCTGGGGATCAGCCAGAGCGCGGTCTCGAAGTACGTCCACGGCGAGATCGATCGGAACGAACGCGTCCAAAGCGACGACCGCGTCGTCGCACTCGTCGAGGAGTTGGCCGACGGCCTCGCGAACGGCGAGATCAGCCAGGTACAGGCGCTCGTCGAACTCGAAGTGCTGATTCGCCAGCTCGAACGCGGCGACCTCATCGCGGAGTTGCACACCGAGGCGATGCCCGCGCTGGCCGACGCCGACGCCGATTTCACCGACGTGCACGACCCGGAGAGTCGCCTCCGCCAGACCGAGCGCGTGCGTGGGTCGGTCCGGCGCGGTCTGAGTCGGCTCGAACACACCGCCGGCTTCGGCGCGGCGGTCCCACAGGTCGGCTCCAACCTCGTCGAGTGTCTCCCGGCGGCGGCCGACCTCGCGGACGTCTGTGGCGTCCCCGGGCGGATCTTCGAGGTCGGCGGGCGGGCCGTCGTCCCCGACGACCCCGAGTTCGGCGTCTCCGAACACGTCGCCTCGATTTTGCTCGCCGCCCGATCGGCGGGCCATCCCGCGCGCGCGGCACTCAACGTCCGGTACGAGCCAGCCCTGCTCGATCGCCTCGATAGCACGGGCGCAACGGCCGTCGCGTTCGACCCCGAAGCCGATCGGGACGCAGCGATCGCCGCGGCCCTGGCCGACGACCCCGACGCCGACGTGCTCTATCAGACCGGCGCGTTCGGTATCGAGCCGATTCTGTACGTGCTGGGCGCGGACGCCTCGGCGGTCGCTGACCGCGTCGCGTCGTTCGTCTGAGCGACGGACCGGCGACTCAGGACTGAAAAACGGGGATCGAAATGGCCCGACCAGTCACGACGGGCAGTTAGCGCACGATGCGTCGTTTTCGCCGGACAGTGACCGCCAGTCAGTACACGACGACCGCACAGCGGTCCTGACCGGGACGGTCGATCGACATGGAGACCGACATCTCTTCACTTTCCTCGTTGGGGCTTCGTTTGATGGAGGGCATCGACAGAATCTACAACGTCCGGCAATATATTACTTTGGTATCGAGTAAAGTTTCGGCCAGAGTCGGAGCGTGGCTGTCGATCACGAACTGTCTCGAAAGAAATCCGCGGACGGGGGTGCCGCGGACGGGGGTGCCGCGGACGGGGAAACCTGTGGACTCTGGGGAGGGCCGACGCGCCAGCGGGTCGGTCTCAGGGTTCGACGACGGCACAGGAGTCGCGCCCGGGCCGGTCGACGGAGTGGTCGACGCTGCGATTCTCGAAGCGATCCGATCGGGGGGTGGTCAGTCCGAACATGGGTACTTCCACGTATGGACCGGTGGTATATATTTTTTCGGGTTCGAGTAAATCCATCGCCAGTCGGTATCATCCGGCCGAAGTCTTTCGATTTCCCGGATGAAGGTGGCAGAGTGATCGGTCGACCGGTTGCCCGAGGCTGGCCGACTGCTGGCAGAAATCATCGGCAATAGTTGTGACCACATCTATTACCCACCAGAAAGTAGACCACCCCATGTTTCGCAACATTCTCGTCGCGACCGACGGCAGCGACCACGCCAAAAACGCCGTCGATTATGCGTGTCATCTCGCGGAACGGTACGAATCGACCGTCCACGCGGTGTTCGTCGTCGACACGAACGTGACGGGCGAACCGGCGCTGAGCAGTGGCGAAGTGCTGGTGAGCGAACTCGAAGATTACGGTCGTGACGTGCTCGACGAGGTGCTCGAAACGGCCGAATACAGAGCGATCGACTGCGAAATCGCACGACGACACGGGACGCCCCACGAGGCCATCGTCGCTGAAGCCGACGACGTCGACGCCGACATCATCGTGCTCGGCTATCAGGGCACGTCGGCGGCGAGCGCCGTCGGGTCGACGGCGAGTCGCGTCATGCGCGCGACCGACCGACCGGTGTTGACCGTTTGATCGGCTCCGGCCGTCCGATCGGGAATCGAGTGCCGACCACCGCGAACCGTAGGGGGTTTATGGGCCGCTATCCAACCCGCGGGCAGGACGATCATCTATGGAGATGCCACGCCGGTTTAATACGTACTGCCCTCACTGCAACGAACATCACGAGCACGAGGTCGAGAAGGTCCGAACGGGCCAGGCCTCCGGAATGACGAAAGTCGACGGTCGACAGAGCGAACGCCAGTCGGGCATCGGGAACGACGGCAAGTTCTCGAAGGTCCCCGGTGGGGACAAACCCACCAAGAAGACCAACCTCAAGTACCGCTGTAGCGATTGCGGCAAAGCCCACCTCCGCGAAGGATGGCGCGCCGGCCGACTCAAATTCCAGGACTGACCATGCCCGGCAATTTCATTCAGATCACGTGCCCGGACTGTGAGAACGAACAGGTCGTCTTCGAGAAGGCCGCCAGCGAAGTCTCGTGTGCGGTGTGTGGACACACGCTCGCTCGCCCGACCGGCGGTCTCGCCGCCGTCGAAGGTGAGGTCACCGAGGTCGTCGAGTCACGATGAAGTACAGCGGCTGGCCCGACCCGGGCGAACTGGTCGTCGGGCGGGTCGAGGAGATCGAAGACTTCGGTGTGTTCGTCGACCTCGTCGAGTACGAGGACCGCGAAGGCCTCTCGCATATCAGCGAGGTCGCCAGCGGGTGGATCAAAAACGTCCGCGACCACGTCAGCGAAGACCAGCGCGTCGTCGCGAAGGTCCTCGACGTCGACACGTCGGCCCAGCAGATCGACCTCTCGCTGAAAGACGTCAACGACCACCAGCGCAAAGACAAGATCCAGGAGTGGAAAAACGAGCAGAAAGCCGACAACTGGATGGAGTTGGCGTTCGGTGAGGACGTCGACGAGGACACCTACACCGCCGTCGCGAACGCCCTGCTCGCGGAGTTCGGCTCGATGTACGACGGGTTCGAACAGGCCGCGATCCACGGCCACGAAGCGCTCGAAGAGAGCGATCTCTCCGAGGATCGGATCGACGCCATCGTCGAGACCGCTCGCGAGAACGTCTCCGTCCCGTACGTGACGGTCACGGGCTACGTCGACCTGACGAGTGCCGCCCCCGACGGCGTCGAGGTCATTCGCGAGGCCCTGGAGGCCGCCGAGGGCAACGGCGCAGTGCCCGAGGAGGTCGAACTCGAAGTCACGTACGTCGGATCGCCGGAGTACCGCATCCGCGTCAAAGCGCCCGACTACAAGACCGCCGAATCCCACCTCGAAGAGAGCGCCGACCGCGCCGCCGCGAACATCGAGGCGGCGGGCGGCGAGGCGACCTTCCACCGGGACCGACGCTCCGACGAGGAGTAACGTGAAATCCGATATTCTGGTCTGTGCGAACTGGGAGACGGTCCACGACCGGCCGGTGTACGCACTCGGTGAGACCTGCCCGGAGTGCGGCGGGCCGACGCACAACAGTGCGCCCGCGCCGTTCTCGCCAGAGGATCCCTACGGCGAGTACCGACGCTCACTTAAGCGGCGCAGCCGCGAGTGACGCCATGGAGGAGTTCGAGGTCGACGTTCTCGCGGAGGTCGAACTGACGGAGCCGGTGCTCGTCGAAGGGCTGCCCGGCGTGGGTCACGTCGGCAAACTCGCCGCCGAGCAGTTGATCGAAGAGCTCGACAGTACCTGCGTCCGGCGGGTCCACTCGACGCACTTCCCGCCACAGGTCACCATCGAGGACGGCACCGCCGAGTTGGCGAACGTCGCCTTTCACGCCATCGAGGTCGAGGACGGGCGCGACCTGCTCGTCCTGACGGGCGACCACCAGGCCCAGGACGGGGAAGGCCACTACGGACTCACCGAGACGATCCTCGACGTGGCCGAGGAGTTCGGCGTCGAGACGGCGTTCGCACTCGGTGGCGTCCCGATCGGAGAACTCATCGAGGAGTACGACGTGATCGGCGCGGTCGCTGACGACGAACTCACCGACGACCTCGAAGCCGTCGGCGTGGAGTTCCGCGACGACGAGCCCGCCGGCGGAATCGTCGGGATTTCGGGGCTTCTTCTGGGGATCGGAGACCGACGGGGCTTCTCGGCAGCGTGTCTGATGGGCGAGACCAGCGGCTATCTGGTCGACCCCAAGGCCGCCCGAGCCGTCCTGGAGACCCTCGAAGCGTATCTCGACATCGAGTTGGCCTACGAGTCACTCGAAGAGCGTGCCGACGAGATGGAAGACGTCGTCCGGCGCATCCAGGAGATGGAGCAGGGGACGCCGACCCCGTCCGACGAAGACCTCCGGTACATCGGCTGATCGATTCTCCGTCAGGAACGCGGCCGGATCGACCGACCGCACTCACTCGCCCGTTCGCATCAGGTGGCTTCTGAGGATGTCGGCGTCCGAGCGTGCCGTCAGCGGATCGATCACGGCGACGCGATCGGTCGCGTCGAGTGCTCCGTCGGCCCGGAGTCGTCGGACTGCCGCGAGGCCGACCCCGCCAGCCGTGCTCGTCGCGACACCGTCACGCCGCGCAGTGTCGACCGCCGTCGCGAGCAGGTCGTCGTCGGTGACGGCGACGCCGTCCACGACCGCCGCGCGCGTCCGCTCGGGAGCGACGGGATCGGGGATTTCGAGCGCGCCACAGACCGTGTCGGGCCGGTCGACTGGCTCGCCGTCGACGATCGGCGCACAGCCAGCGGGCTGAGCGGCGTACAGGTCGGGGACGGTCTCGATCGCGCCACAGGCCAGGCAGTCCACGAACCCATCGTCCAGTGCGATCGGGAGGTGACCGTGGCCGATCGGGACGACGATCGCGTCGAGGTCCGCCCCGGCGAGTTCGACAGCGATCGTTCGGAGGCCGGCGATCCGTCGGCCCGTCGCGAACGGGGCCAGCGACGCGCCCGGGAGGTCTGCGGTGGCCGCGCGTGCGTCGTCGTATCGACCCTCGACGACACGCATCTCGCCGCCGTAGACGTTGACCATCGCCTTCGCGTCGAATCGCGATCGGGAGGGCACGACGAGCGTCGCGTCGAGACCCGCCCGGGCCGCCAGCGCGGCGGCCGAGCGCGCACCGGGGCCCGGACTCGCGAGGTGGACCGCCTCACTCGTGACTGCCGCGATGGCCGGTGCGAGGCCGCGATCGGTGATCGATCCCGTCGGATTCGCGCCCTCACGTTTGATCGCGAGGCCAGCGACGTCGAACGCCGCTGCGGTTGCGGGCGCACTCACGAGCGGCGTCCCGCCGATGCCGGCCTCTGTCGGCGGGCCGGACTCGACCAGCCAGTCGGTCCAGGGCGAATCGAGCGCGTTCGCACCGCCAGCGGCCTCGATGTCGACCCGCGCGAGTCCACCACAGTCCGGGCAGTCCGACGGATCGGAGAGCCTCCGATCACAGTCCCGACACCGATAGCCCGTCGCCAGCGACGCGTTCATGTTCGCGTGTTCGGAGCCCGACGACCTAAACGGTCGGTATCGCGGACCCGGCAACGCTGGACCCGGCCGGAGTCTACAAGCCCCGAGGTTCCCCAGATCCAGTATGACCGACTGCGTCCGTGAGACGCTGACCGACGAGCGGCAGACGGAACTCTCGCGACTGGGCTCCTCGAAGGCCCTCTACGCGACGACGCGTGGCGCGATGGACGGGCCGACGATCGTCGCGGCCAGTGCGGCCCTGAGCGATGCGGTCGCGGACCGGCTGGCCGACCGTGAGGAGTCGTGGGCGGCCGACCTCGAATCCCGGGCGCGAGAGGACGCCGAGACGCTGTCAGATCTCGCTGGCGAGCCGATCGACCCACTGGTCGATTTCGAACTCGCGGGCAGCGAAGCCGAGACGCTCGGGACGCTCGTCGGCTGGGCGACCGTCGCGATCCACCTGGGCGAACAGGAGACGGGCTATTTCGTCGGGCAGGCCCAACCCGGCGACGCCGACACCGTGCGCTCGGTCGTCACGAATCGCAAGGAGTTCCGGAAGGCGGTCTGTAGCGCCGTCGAGAGTGCCGACGTCGACCGAGACGCGATCGAGTCCGCGGCGCTCGACGCCGTCGACGCGGCCTACGAGGCGTACGTCGACCGCCTCGAAGCCGAGGGGATCGAGCCGAAGTCGATCTGTTGAGCGGCGCGGCGACCGCGAGTGACGGCGACGCTCACCGGGCCGCGTCGACACAGGCCTGAAGATCGTCGAGCGATTTGACCTCGAAGACCGCGTAGTCGGCGCTGACGGCGTCGAGGACGCTCGCAAGGTCCTCGAACGGTTCGTGGGCGTCCCGGGTTCCGTCGTTGTCGTGCATGTGGACCGCCCGGATTCGATCACCGAACCGATCGACGTAACGGTGCCAGTCCTGACCCGACGCGGTCGCGTGACCCACGTCGAGGGTGACGTCGAGCGATCGCTCGACTGTGTCGACCGCCTCGCACATCGCCGCGAGGTCGTCGGGCGTCGTGGTGAACCGCCGATCGCGATCGGTCCGCGGCTGGTTTTCGAGGGCGAGCGGAACGCCGACGCGTTCGGCGTGCGCGGTGAGTGTCTGCAGAGACTCGATCGCACCCTCACGTGCGCGTGAGGTGACGTGATCGGGGTAGCGCGCGGGAACCGATCCACCGTGGACCACGACCGCGAGTGCGTCTGCCGCCGCGGCGTCGGTGATCGTCTCCTGGATGGTCTCGACCGCGGCGTGTCGCGTCCGGGGATCGAACGCCGCGACGTTGCAGTCCCGAAAGGGGACGTGCATCGAGACCGTCAGGCCGTACTCGGCGGCGATCGCCCCCAGTCGGGCCGCCGGTGGCGTCGACCGACTGCCGAGGTAGCCGCGCTTGAACTCGACGTGTTCCAGTCCGAGGGCCCCAACGTGCTCACAGAACGCCGCTGGACGCTCCAGGAAACGGAGATCGGTCGCGGCGCCGACCCGCGGCCGATCTGACGGGTCACCGGGGAGCCAGTCACTCATCGGTGGAGCGTCGACCGCCAGGGGCTTCGCCGTTTCGCTCGCGACGGAATCTTTTTGGTGCGTTCGACCCGTAATTAACGTGAACGATCGCGGAGGGCGATCAGCCCAGATCACCATGACAGAACACACCTCTTCGACGCGACGGCAATTTTTGCGCACGACGGCAGGAGCGGGGCTACTCGCTGCGGGCGGTGGCCTCGTGGGGTCGGCCTCGGCCGCCGAGGGCATTCCGACGCCGTGGCTCCACCGTGGCGAGGGCTCGGACAGCAACCTCATCAAGGATCCAGAGGGCAATCCGGTGACACTCCGCGGGGTCAACATTGCCGATCCCGCCCGGCTGGACGACAACGACATGCGGTATCACGTCACGGCGACGAAGGTCACCAGGTGGGCCCTCGACGAATCTGAGGGGTGGTACAATCGGATCGTCCGCATTCCCTGCCAGCCAGGAGACATTCTGGGCCAGGGACACGGCGGTGTCGCCCCCGGCGAGATGACCGCGAGCGACGTCGAGACGTACGTCGAGGACCACCTCCGTCCGGTCGTCGATCTCTGTGGCGAGCAGGGCGCGTACTGTATCGTCGACTATCACCGCCACCAGGATTCGCAGTTGTTGTACACCGACGAGACGCTCAGCGACGAGGTCCACATGTTCTGGGAGGTGATGGCCGAGGAGTTCGCCGCGGACTCGCACGTCCTCTTCGAGGTGTACAACGAACCGATCGCGCCGTATCCCGGCCACAACACCTGGGGTGGCGGCGTCGACGTCGCGAATCCCGACTCCGAGGAGGCCGAACAGACCTGGCTGACCTGGCGGGAGGCCGCCCAGCCGTGGGTCGACACCATCCGCGAGCACGCACCGAAGAACCCGATCATCATCGGGTCGCCCCGGTGGACGCAGTGGACCTGGTGGGCCGACGAACACGAGTTCTCCGGTGACAACCTCGCGTACGCGGGCCACGTCTACGCGCACGCGGGCCTCCGCCCCCTCTCGGAGTACTTCGGCAAACCCGCCGAGAACGTGCCCGTGTTCATGACCGAATTCGGCTACGACGACGAGGGCCAGGACTTCCTCAAGGGGACGACCTCGAACGAGGGCGAGGGGTTCGTGGACTTCTTCGAGACCCACCCGCACGTCCACTGGCAGGTCTGGTGTTTCGACCCGCGGTGGGAGCCTGCGATGTTCGACGAAGACCAGGGCGAGTGGACGCTGCGCGGCGGTGAGGATTTCCACGGCGAGTTGTTCAAAGCCTATCTCGCAGAGAAACGAGCGGACCGCCTTCCGTTGCCGGACTCGACGCCGACCACGAGCACCCCGCCGGACACCCCGGACCTCGACCCGGTCGGCGGAACGGTCCCACAGGACCTCGACGGCGACGGACTGCACGAAGACCTCAACGCCAACGGGAAACTCGATTTCCCCGACGTGAACGCGCTGTTCCAGCACACCGATCAGTCCGCCGTCGAGGATTACCCGGCCGCCTACGACTTCTCCGGAGACGGTGTCGTCGACTCACAAGACGTGCTCGCGTTGTTCGAGCGAGTCTGACCGGCGCGCGCACCCAGAGCAGGCGTTCCGGGGCCACAGCGGCTTATTTCCGGTTCGTTTCTGTCGCAACATTTATTCCGCGAGCGAGAGTAGTTGTCACACGAATCGTCGCCACGGGTCCCCCCGGGGGGAAGAGCGCGCGAGGGCGACCGCTGGCGACGACCCCATCCATGACACGACACGACCCACACCGACAGGAACCGTCGATCGACCGGTCGGTCGCCACGAGACGCGACTTCTTGAAGAAGACCGTCGGCGCGGGCGTCGCCGCCGCGGGGCTGACGGGCGCGGTCGGGACGGCCGCCGCCGAGGGATTCAACACGCCGTGGCTCCACCGCGACGGCAACCTCGTGAAAGACCCGATGGGCAACGAGGTCGTCCTGCGCGGCGTCAACATCGGAGATCCGAAGCGACTGAACGTGACCGCCTCCGCACGGGGCAAGACCGCCGAGCAGGTCGTCCGGGCGGCGACCGACGAATCCGACGGCTGGCACTCCCGGTTCATCCGCATCCCCGTCCAGCCGTGGGACGTGGCCGAACTCCCGCCAGTCCCGATGGCCTGGGGGATGGACGACCCGCCCGCGGAGTTCGTCAAAGTCGGTGAGGAACAGGGCTACTACGAACCGCCACTGTTCACGGCCGACGAACTCGAAACGTACATCGAGACCCACCTCAAGCCCGTCGTTCAGGCGTGTATCGACAACGACGTCTACTGTATCGTCGACTACCACCGCCACTGGGGCGACGGCGAACTCGCGTGGGCCGAAGGCGACGAGTACGGCAACCCGAAAGGCCCGAACCCGGGCCTCGACGAAGAGGTGCGGACGTTCTGGGACACGGTCGCACCCCACTTCGCGGACGTCCCGAACGTCCTGTTCGAGTTGTACAACGAGCCCACGAAACCAGGGTGGGGCCCCGAGGACGTCATCTGGAACGGGTGGCGATCGGTCGCCCAGCCCTGGGTCGACATCATCCGCGAGCACGCGCCGCGGAACATGATCCTCATCGGCAATCCGCGCTGGTCACGGATGGTCTGGGGGATCAAATACGGCGAGTTCGACGGCGATAACCTTGGCTACACTTACCACGCCTACCCCGGCCACGCCGTCACGGACTTCGACGACGACACCGGCAACGCCTGGGAGCAAGCGCCCCTGTTCGTCACGGAGTGGGGCTACTCCGAAGGGCGGTGTAAGTGGATCTGTGGCAACGACCAGCGGTTCGGCACGCCGTTCAAAGAGTGGGCCTCCGAGCGGCCGATCCACTGGACAGCGTGGTGTTTCGATCCGGTCTGGCTGCCGAACATGGTCGAGCGCGATTTCGACACCGACAGCGCCCAAGACGCCATCGGCAACCCGTACGGCGGCACGATTCCGGAGTTCTGTACCGACCTGCCCTGTGACTGGCGGGTGCTCGGCCAGGACGGCAACTACGCGGGCGTCCTCGTCAAAGACTGGCTGACCGAGGTCCGCGAGGATAGCGTCCCACAGGTCGATTACGACCCCCACCCGCCCGCGGCCCCGCCGGACCTCGCTGCGACCGCGGTCGATCAGACGAGCGTCGCCATCGGGTGGGACCAACCGGCGAATCCGGGCGATTCGCCGTTCGACGGCTACGTCGTCTACGTCGACGGCCGTCAGCGCACGACGCTCGGTCCCGACACGACCACCTATACGGTCGAGGAGCTGCTCTCCGACACGCGGTATCAGATTAGCGTCACTGGCATCGACGTGGCGGGCAACGAGGGCCGACCCGCGACCGTGACCGTCACGACCGACGCGTACGACGATTCGACCCCGCCGGACGTGCCGAGCGGGCTCGAAATCGTCGACCGCACCCACGAGTCGATCACGGTCTCGTGGTCCGGGGTTACGGATACCGGCCCCTCGGGCGTCCACCACTACACAGTTGCCCTCGACGGTAGCGTCCGGACACGCGTCGCCGCCGGATCGACCGAGACGACCCTGGAGGACCTCGCGCCCGAGACGGAGTACGAAATCACGGTCACGGCCGTCGACACCGCTGGCAACGAGTCCGCCGCCAGCGCACCGCTCGCGGCCGCTACCGAGGTCGACCGGCCGGGCGCGGACGCCCTCCTCTTACACACGTTCGACGACCGGGACGCCTGGCCGGACGGCAACTGCCAGGGCGAGGGCTGGACGGGCCAGAGCGGCCTGACGACCGAGCAGAGCGACGGCCGAATCGCAGTTTCCTACGACGGCGGCGGATGGATGGGGAGCAAGCTCGGCACCGACATCTCGGGGTACGACTACCTCAAGCTCCGGATGGCCGGAGCGGCGGGTGGCGAACACGAACAGGTCTCGATCAGACTCGGTGGGCAGAGTTCGTCGTTCGAGGACACGATCGGTGCGCTCTCGGGCCAGGAACTCGGCACCGAGATGAGCGTGCTCGCGGTCGATCTGGCCGCGAACGATGCGCCGGCCACCCCTGCGGAGTTCCGGCTCTTTTTCGAGGGCACCGGCAGTGTGACCCTCGACGACGTCTGGCTGGATTCGGTCCCACCGGGCGAGACCGCCGACTCGATCGCACCGTCGACGCCCGCCGACCTTGCCGTCGACGGCACGACCGACGAGTCGATCACCGTCTCCTGGACAGAGTCGACCGACGCGGGAGGGTCGGGCGTCGCCAACTACGCACTCTGGGCGAGTACCCACGGCCCGGTCGAGACCGTCGCGGAGACGACGGTCGACGGCAAAACGACACAGGCCACACTCTCGGGGCTGATCAAGGCCGATCGGACCTACCAGATTCACGTCCAGGCCATCGACGGCGCGGGCAACAAGTCGGCCCCGGCGACGGTGCTCGCAGCGACCACCGGTGACGGTGACCCGCCGACGACCACGCCGACCGACGAGCCAGACTGGCCCGCGGGCGCGACCGACCCTGACGGCGACGGACTGTTCGAAGACCTCTCGGGTGACGGCCGGATCAATTTCCCGGACGTCAACACGCTGTTCCAGAACACAGACAGCGATCGCGCGGCCAGAAACTCCGAGTTCTACGACTTCACTGGCGACGGGGTCGTCGATATGCAGGACGTCCTCGCGCTGTTCGAGTCGGTCTGACGACTGTTCCGTTCCTTCGACAGAGATACCAGGCACTGACATCCTCCCACGGCTAATATCAACAGGATAATGCCATCCGATCCTGAACACGAAATCGAGAATGGCCCACGGTATCGGACGCAATCACGATTGCCGATTGATCGTTATCGTGGTCATCACACTTGTCGCGCTGGGAGGGATACCGGTTGTAGGCGGCTCTGAAACCGGGAACGCGACGGCCGGTGAAATAGTCTGGAGCCACGAGACCGGAGACTGGGCGTGGAACGCTCCGACCGTCGCCGACGAAACAGTGTACGTTGGATCACAAGACGGTCGATTTTACGCACTGTCGACGGCGACTGGCGACACCGAATGGAGTTACGATGTCGGGGACGCAGTGTTCACAGCGCCTGCGCTGACGAACGGAACCGTCTACTTCGGGGCAGCAGACAATCACCTGTATGCCCTCAACGCCACGACCGGTGACCGGGAGTGGAGATTCGAGACTGGAGACTCTATCGGGGCCGCCCCGACGGTCATCGACGGTACAGCCTACGTGGGATCAGACGACGGCAAAGTCTACGCACTCGATGCCCGAACCGGAGCAGTCGAGTGGACCCACCAGACTGGCGACTGGGTGTCGTCGTCGCCGACCGTCGTCGACGGGACCGTGTACGTCGGGTCGTACACTTCGAAGATTTACGCACTGAACGCCTCGACCGGTGCCGTCGAATGGAACTATACGACCGACGGCTACGTGGCTGCTTCTCCGACAGTGGTGAACGGAACTGTTTACGCGGGGTCATACGATCAGCACCTGTACGCGCTGGACGCAGAGACGGGTACTCTGGAGTGGCGCTACGAGACCGATGGCTGGACGTATTCCGACCCGACCGTCGCGAACGGGACGGTCTATTTCGGCTCTGTCGACGACCGTGTCTATGCGCTCGACGCACGCACGGGCCACCTGGAGTGGCGGACTGCCACTGGCAATGGCATCGCTGGCGCCCCGACGGTCGCCGGTGGAACCGTTTACGTCGGATCGCTCGACGCCTCGCTGTACGCCATCGACGCCCGCACTGGATCGATCGAGTGGACCTACGATACGGCAGTGAGTATCAGATCGGTCCCGACAGTCGCCAATGGGACCGTCTACGTCGCGTCGGGAGACACCAACGTCTACGCCATCGCAACCGGACACACCGGGTCGTCGATGGGGTCCCGGGCCAGACTCGGGACGACCGGACACGTCGGCGACCTCGCTGACGAGTTCGGTCGTCCAGTGGCCAGCGTCCACACCCCAGTGACCCGACCGGCAGTCCACACAGAAGTGACGGTCGACGCGTCGGACTCGACCGACTACGACGGCCACATCACGTCGTATCAATGGCGTGTCGACGGCCAGTCCGTCCCAGAATCTGGACCGACGTTCACCCATGCCTTCGAGACTCGGGGCGTCCACGAGGTGTCGGTGACGGTCATCGATGAGGATGGAAAGCGGGCGACGGCCGAAACCGACATCGAGGTCGGATTGGCCCGGCCGATCGACGGTGTCCTCCCGCAGGATCCGGACGAAGACGGACTCTACGAAGACGTAACGGGAGACGGGCAAATCAATTTCCCCGACGTGAACACGTTGTTCCAGCACGCCGAGTCACCGGCCGTACGGAACCACACCGCATACTACGACTTTAACGACGACGGGCAGGTCGACCTGCAAGACGTCCTCGCGCTGTTCGAGGAGGTCTGACCGCTCGCCCGGATAGAAACGCCCTTACCGTTCGGCCGAAAATCCCAGTCCGAGCGCCCGTCCGAGCGCAGGACGGGGCGCGATCGAGCGCCGGTGGTGAGCGAATCCGACGGATTCGCGATCCTCGGCGCACGAGCGAACGACGTGAGCGAAGTGCGCCGGTGGTCTAGTGGTATGACAAGGGCCTTCCAAGCCCTCGACCCGGGTTCAATTCCCGGCCGGCGCAGTGAGCGAGGTCGAACGGAGTGAGACCTCGAAAAGCGAACGGGGAACGCAGTGACCCGTGAGCAGTGAGCGAGCAGGCCCGGAATTGAATCCTGGAAGTCACAGCCCGCGCAGGGCCGCAGGCCCGAGCAGGAATGTCTTCCCCCGGTTCAATTCCCGGCCGGCGCATCTCTCCTCCCGACCGACGTACGCCGCCCGTAGATCGCAAACGCAAGGCGTTTGCTCACTTCTGACAGACAGCGTCTGTCAGCGTTCGCCTCGCTCTAGGCGAACTCCCGGCCGGCGTCCAGCCGAGCGAAGCGAGGCTGGACTCGGGAGACGAACGACCGTGAGTCTCCCGGCGTCCTCGTGAGGGCCGAAGGCCCGAACGAGGGCTCGGAAGAGCTCGCTCTTCCGGCGCATCTCTCCTCCCGACGGTCGTCGTTCAACCATGAGCGACGCTCTTGAGCCCAGCCTCGCAGACTGGACGAGAACCGATCGATCGAGTACGCTGTCAGCAGCAGTATCGGCCACTGAAACTCCGAGCAGGCGGCCATTACTGTGGGGAAAAGACCGTCCAAAGGCCCTCGGAGCCCGATATGCGGCGATCGATCCCTTTCGAACGACGAAATGGCGACCAGCCCGGAGACCACACGACGGTGGGCTCAGCGAACCGTTCGAATTGGCCGAGTAGAGACCAGTACGCCCGACGATCGGCCGAATCCCGATGGCACGCTTTCGGGAAAACCACCACCGGGAAGCGGGATAGCGTGATCCATCCAATATCGGCCGATTCCGACCCTCTATGGCCCGATTCCCGACAGACAGTTCGAAAGAAACGTGTGAACGGTCCGGTCCTTTTATGAGTCCCGACGACCCACGTTCAGTCGATTCAATCATGGGGGTGCTCCAGCGAGGCCTCGGATTGCTCCGTACCGAGGACACAGACGGGGAGAACAAGCCGTTCGTCTGTACGTCCTGTGAGCACTCGTTGTCGGTACAGTATCACACGTGCCCGTACTGTGGCAGCTACGACGTCCGCAGCGCCGAGTGGCTCTAATCGATTCTGATCGCGGGTCGGCCAGGACGCGCAGCGAGTGCCTGCTCCCGAGGGGCCTCGTCGGCCGCGCGGACCTCGACGCGTGCGTCGAACTCGTCAGCGAGCAGCCACGCCGCCCGGTCGAGGACGACGCGTTCGCGATCGGCGTCGAAGACGGGGCCGAGGCGGCGCTGGCGGTCGAGCAGGTCGCTCGCGACCACCTCGATCGTTCCGCGATCCACGGGCGGGTCGTCCAGCCTGGCGACCAGGTCGTCGAGTGCGGGTGAGGCAGCGTCCCGAACCGCACGGTGAAGATCGACCGCCCACCCGGGCGCGACGGTGATCGCGACCGTCTCGGGGTCGTCGATGGCGGCCGTCTCGACGATGTCACGCACGTCCGCGCGCGTGCGCTCGATCAGGCTTCGTTCGCGACTGTAGGCCGCGATGTCGGCCTCCGGCGTGGGCCAATCGGCGGCCGCGACGAGGCCGTCCGCACGGAGGAGGTTCCAGCACTCTTCGGCAAGATACGGAGCCACCGTCGAGACCACCCGGACGAGAACGGTCAACCCCCGGCGATAGGTCGTGTCGTCGGGATCACCCCGATCGCGATACCGCGCGAGGCGATCGGCCAGACGGCGGATCTCACCGACGGCATCGTGGAACCGATACCGTTCGATCGCGTCGGTCGTCGCCGCGATCACCCGGTCGATCGTCCGATCGAGGCCTGCCTCCGTCCGGCCGGAGCGGTCGGCGGTCGCGAGGCCGTCGCGATACGCGTAGACCAGGGTGTACACCTGCTGGACCAGATCGTAGGCGTCGCCCACGTCGACGGCCGACCACTCGAAATCCCGCCGTGGGTGGGCCGCCTCCAGAACGGCGATCCGTGTCGTCTCCGGGCCGTACTCGTGGGGCGCGATCGCGTTGCCCGCCGTCTCGGCCATCTTCTCGCCCCCGGAGAGCACCGTCCCCTGCGCGACGAGTCGCTCGATCGGTTCGGCATCGTCGAGCAGATCCAGATCCGCCATCGCGTGTGCGAAAAATCGGAGATAGAGCAGATGGAGGACGGCGTGTTCGGTCCCGCCGACGTAGACGTCGACCGGGAGGCACTCCGCGACCGCGTCGGGATCGAACGGCCCCTCGTCGTACGCGGGCGAGCAGTAGCGCAGGAAATACCACGACGAGTCGACGAACGTGTCCATCGTGTCGGTCTCGCGCTCGGCAGGTCCGCCACAGTCGGGACAGGTGGTCTCGCGCCACTCGTCGGCGGCGTCGAGGGGGTTTCCCGTCGTCTCGACGTAGTCGGGCAGTTCGACGGGCAACTCGGATTCGGGCACCGGGACCGGCCCACAGTCCGGACAGTGGACCACCGGGATCGGTGTCCCCCAGTAGCGCTGGCGGCTGATCAGCCAGTCGCGCAAGCGGTATCGGTCTGCGGCCTCGGCGGCGGGCGTCGCGTCGAGGAGGTGATCGCTCGCGGTCGCGCTGTCCAGGCCGGCCACCGATGCGGGGGCCTGGACGACGCCCGGATCGGTGAACGGGCGGTCGACATCGTCGGCGTCCTCGGGTTCGACGACCACCTCGATCGGGCAGTCGTGGGCCGCTGCGAACGCGTGGGCCTGCGAGTCGTGGGCGGGCACGCCCATCACCGCACCCGTTCCGACGTCACCGAGGACGTACGCAGCGACGTAGACGGGCAGTTCCGCGCCAGTCACGGGGTTCTCGACGGTCGCGGGCGTCGCGACGCCGGCTTCGGGCCCTGCCCCGGGCGCGAGATCCGCGATCGCCGCCGCCAACTCGTCGTCGCGTTCGGCAAGCGCCTGGGCGAGGTCGTGATCGGGACTGACGGCGACGTAGGTCGCCCCAGCGATCGTGTCCAGTCGGCGGGTAAAGACCGCGACCGATTCGGTCGGGCCCTCGCGCACCGGGAAGGCGACGCGGGTGCCCTCGCGGTGGCCGATCCACTCGCGCTGAGCGGCCCGGACGCCGTCGGCCCACCCGTCGAGGTCATCCAGTCCGCCCAGAAGGTCGTCGGCGTACTCCGTAATCCGGAGGAACCACTGATCGAGCGTGCGCGTGCGGACCGGCGTCGAACAGCGCCAGCACGTGCCACTGCCGCCCTCGGGGTCGACCGCGGACCCACCGACGACCTGGGCGTCCGCGAGGACGGTCTCGCATTCGGGACACCAGTTGACGGGCGCGCCCTCGTACTCGACGAGGCCAGCCTCGTGAAACTGCCGGAACAGCCACTGATTCCACCGATAATAGTCGGGGTCGGCCGTCCGGAGTTCCCGATCCCAGTCGAAGCCAAAGCCCAGCGTCGTCATCTCCTCGCGCATGCGCTGGATGCAGGCGTCGGTCCAGGAGGCGGGATCGGTCCCGCGCTCGCGAGCGGCGTTCTCGGCGGGCAGGCCGAACGCGTCCCACCCCATGGGGTGGACCACGTCACGCCCGCGCATCCGCTCGAAGCGCGCGGTGGCGTCCGTGATCGCGTAGTTGCGCACGTGGCCCATGTGGAGGCGCCCGGAGGGGTACGGAAACATCCCGAGCACGTAGACCGGATCCGACGGATCGGGACAGGCGTACACGTCTTCGCGGTCCCACGCCCACTGCCAGTACTCAGCGACACTGTCGTGATCGTACGTATCGGATCGTTCCATCGACGAGCCTCGGGGTTCGGCCAAGATTGGGCCGGGCCCTGTAAAAGGCCTCCCCCCGCCACCAGGGGTATGCGCGTGGGGACCAATCGTCACGTATGGCGACCTACGAGCGCTCTGCTGTCGTCGCGGCCCCGTTCGAAGACGTCTGGGCGTTTCACGACTCCCTGGAGGGCCTGGAGGCGCTCACCCCCGATTTCGTCGGCCTCCGCATCGAGTCGGTCGAAGGGCCCGACGGCGAGCGCGCGATCGACGATCTGGACGTGGGCACGCGTGCGACGATTTCGGTCCGCCCGTTCGGGGTCGGGCCGCGCCAGCGCGTCGAGACGACGATCGTGGAACGCGAGCGTGACGACGAGTCGGGCCACTTCGTCGATACGTTCTCGGGCGGCCCGTTCGCGCGCTGGCGACACACACATCGGTTCGAGGCGGTCGAGGGCGGCACGCAGATTACCGATCACGTCGAGTACGCGCTCCGCGGTGGCGCGGTCGGGCGGACGCTCTCTCCGATCGCGGTCGTCGGGTTCGCACCCGCGTTCCGGGATCGACACCGGCGGACCGCCGCGCATCTGGAGTGAGGTTACTCGGCGTCGACGATCTCACCCGCGAGTAGTCCGTACCGCTCGACGTCGCGGTACGCGCCGCGGACGAACGCGTGCTCGCGGAAGGTACCTTCGTGGGTGAATCCGACCGCTTGGAGCATTCGTTTCGAGGCCGGATTCGTCTCGTAGACGTTCGAGAAGATTTTGTGGAGCCGTCGGTCTTCGAACGCCCAGCGACAGACCCGGCGAATAGCGTCGGCGGCGTAGCCGTTGCCCTGGGCGTCGGGTCGCAGATACACCCCGAGTTCGGCGTGGCCCCAGACCGGGTCGGGGTGGTTCAGTCCGATGACCCCAACCGTCGCTTCGTCGACGCGAATCAGGAAGTGATGGCCGTCGGCCTCCGAGAGCGAATCGATCCAGTCGCGCTCGTCGGCGGCGGAGTGGGGTTCTGAGACCGCCAGCGAAGGCCAGACCTCTGGATCGTTTACCATCGACGCGACCGTCTCGGCGTCCTCGGGTTCGATCGAGTGCAGTGTTACCGTCTCACCGCGCACGAAGACCGGGCCTGGCATGGAGGCGATGGCACGCGCCAGGGCCAAAGCGTTTCGGTCAGTAGATGATGACGTCCCAGAGCCACTCGACGGGGGACCGGGGACCGATCCCGGGCGGGCGTTCGACGTCGGCAGTCCCGATCTCGCGATAGTCGGCCCGAACGCGGACCGTCCGATTGCTCGTGCGGTACCGGTGTGTCACACGGTCGACGACACCGCGCTCACGGTCGACAGTCACCCGGGCAGTGTGATCGATGCTGGCACGCTCGTCGAAGCGGTGTCCGACGACGAGACCGTCCGGTCGGGGCCCGTCGAGACCGTCGACCAGATACACCGATCGAGTCGCATTCGAATCGACGACTGTCGTCTCGGTGCTCTCGACCCAGTGAATCGGTTCGTGAAAGGCGCCCTCCCGTTCGGCAGACGGGTACCCAGGCAATCGATGGACCGCCCACTCGCCCGACGCAGACACCGATCTATCGGACGTGTTCGACAGCGATGCGGAGAAACGAGACGCCCACATCGTCTCGCCGAAATAATTACAGTAGCCATCGGAATTGACAGAGACCGCATGGCAATCACGGAGTCGGCGATCGTCTCGATCGATGCCGATGCGACTCGTGAGCGTCCAGCCGGTCGACGCGTTCCTGACGGACAGATCGACCCACCGATCGGTACTGGCCGTGTTCTGGATAGCGACCTCGTACGCGCGATCGGGATCGTCCGGCAGTGACTCGATATCGGTATCGTCGACGAGCGGGTCTGCGACCCGGACAGCACTGGCCCCACCGATCGTCGCCAGGACCACGATCGCGGCGACCGCGACGCGACGGACGGGGAGCGACGGGGGGCCGGCCTCCAGTGCCGGAGCAAGCGTC
This sequence comes from Halococcoides cellulosivorans, assembly GCF_003058365.1. NCBI lineage: Archaea > Methanobacteriati > Methanobacteriota > Halobacteria > Halobacteriales > Haloarculaceae > Halococcoides > Halococcoides cellulosivorans. Next base: position 1,761,806 of record NZ_CP028858.1, read on the forward strand.
CGATCGACGAACGTGGCGTGGAGTCCAGCACCGATCGTCACCAGCCCCACCCACCCGACGGCGGCGGCCGGCCACAACGTCGATCCAGCGACCCCCTCGGTGAGAAGACGCGCCGCGAGGACGAACCCCGAGGCGAGTGCGAGATATCCGAGCGTGCTCAGGGGACGGCGTGTGACGGCGACGAGGCTGGCCCACCACGCGCGCCTCGGGTCGACGTCGGTCGTGAGCACCAGCACGTCCGCGAACCGCGGGAGCGCGACGACGAAGAGGAGTACGGAGCCCGACGTTCCGATGAGCGGCCCGGCAAATCCGAACCGTCGGGGAGTGGGTGCCGCCGTGGCGTACCCGACGGCCCGAACGACAGTGTCGACGATCATCCACCCACCGATCGTGCCGACCGCGAGCGCGAGTCCCGCGACGGCGGCGATCGCGTTCGTGATCAACAGTGGTCCGTACCACTCGCGAACGGCTCCGATCGCCTCGCGAGGCCCGCGGGACCCACCCTCGACGACCGGCCGGTAGATCGCGACGAGCACCGGAGACACGGCGATCGAGACCAGTGCCGTACCGAGCGCGAGTCCCACGAACGGCCGCTCGAACAGGGTCCCCGTCGCTGCGAGAGTGAGCATCGAAACGACGGTGACCACGACGCCGACCACCAGGTCGACCCACCCGAACACGCGGGGCGTCGCCCGCACCGTCTCCCGGACCGTCATTGTATAGTTGAACCTTCAGCTTCCTTTGAGCGTGTCGGTTTCGTCTGTCGCGGACGACGGCGTGAAGGGCCCGCGCTCGAACACGCTGTATGGCCGACGACGCCGAGCGCCGCGAGCGCATGGAGTGGGTGCTCAACCGACTCCACGACGAATACCCCGACGCGACGATCTCACTCGACTTCGAGAACCGCCTCCAACTCCTCGTCGCGGTCGTGCTCTCCGCGCAGTGTACCGACGAGCGGGTCAACGAGGTCACGCCAGAGTTGTTCGACGCCTACCGGACCGCCGCGGACTACGCCGCCGCGAGTCAGGACACGCTGGCCGACGCCATCTACGGGGTGACCTTCCACAACCAGAAGGCAGGCTACCTCCAGGGGATCGGCGAACAGTTGCGCGACGACCACGACGGCCGGGTGCCCGACGAGATGGCGGCGTTGACCGACCTTCCCGGCGTCGGGCGCAAGACCGCGAACGTCGTCCTCCAGCACGGCCACGACGTCGTCGAAGGGGTCGTCGTCGACACGCACGTCCAGCGGTTGACCCGCCGACTGGATCTGGTCGACGCCGAGCGTCCCGAGGCCATCGAAGAGGAACTGATGGCCATCGTCCCCGAGGCGGAGTGGCAGGCGCTGACCCACCTGCTGATCAGCCACGGGCGGGCGAGTTGTACCGCACGGTCGCCCGACTGTGCGGACTGTGTGCTCGCCGAGCGCTGTCCCTCCGATCGAACGACCGCAGACGTCGATCTGGCGAGCGGCGAGTCGTGGTGACCGCGGAGCCTTGTGAGCGCGAAGCCGAACGGTTGAACCACGACAGTCGATCCACACAGTTCCGGCGATCGACACGCTGAAAGCCGGGCCCCGCCGAGGGCGGACATGCACACCATCGCGACCATTCCCGGTGACGGGATCGGACAGGAGGTCATGCCCGCGGCGATCGATGTCCTCGAAGCGATCGACGCCGAGTTCGAGTTCGTCGAGGGCGAGGCCGGCGAGCACGTCAACGACCGCGAGGGCACCCCCCTGCCCGAGCGGACCCGCGAACTCGCCCGTGACGCCGACGCCACACTGTTCGGTGCGGCGGGCGATCTGGCGGCGGACATCATCCTCCCGCTCCGTGGCGAGGTCGGCTCCTTCGCGAACGTTCGTCCCGCACGAGCCTACCCCGGTGTCGACGCCGTCGCGCCCGAGACGGATCTGACCTTCGTGCGCGAAAATACCCAGGGCGTCTACGCCGGCATCGAGGCCGACGTGACCGCGGACACGAAGACGCTGACCCGTGTCGTCACCCGCGAGGCCTCCCGGAAGATCCTCGAATACGGGTTCGAGTACGCCAGAGAACACGACGCCGAGCGCGTGACCGTCGCGCACAAGGCAAACGTCATGCGCAAGACCGACGGCCTGTTCGTCGAGGTCGCCGAGGAAGTCGCCGCCGAGTACGGGATGGCGTACGACGAGGCACTGATCGACGCGCTCGCGATGCATCTGGTCGCACGCCCCGAGGAGTACGACGTGATCATCACACCCAACCTCGCGGGTGACGTGCTGAGCGACCTCGCGGCGGGGTTGGTCGGCGGGCTTGGCCTCCTGCCGAGTGCGAACGTCGGTGACGACAACGCGTTGTTCGAACCCGTCCACGGCTCCGCGCCCGACATCGCGGGCCAGGGCATCGCGAACCCGACGGCGATGATACTCTCGGCGTCGATGCTGCTCGAACACCTCGGGTACGACGAGCAAGCGGACGACGTCGAGTCCGCAGTCCTCGATACCCTCGAAGAAGGCCCGCGAACCGCCGACCTGGGTGGGGACGCCTCAACGGAGGCGTTCACCGAGGCCGTCGTGGATCGGCTCTGAGGACGCCGGTCGGTCCGCGGATCCCCGAGGGCCGACAGAGCTATCTGTCCGGGTTCCCGTGATCCGGCCCGATGGACGAGAAGACCGAGTCGTTGCGCGACATCTTTCTGGATGTCGCCGACGACGAGACCGTCGTCGAGTCCCAATCGGAGACCCACGGATCGATCACCGACGAGGGCGACCACCGAGACGACCTCCTCGCCGTCGTCGAACAAATCGAAGACGCGTTCGATCGGTCGGTCGCGTTCGACGACGACACCGTCGCGACCCTGATCGAGGCATTTTACGCCGGGGACGACGACACCACCATCGCAGAGACCTGTGAGATCGATCCGGAGAGTGTCTTCGAGACACGGATGGCGCTGCACTGCTATCGTGAGTCGGACAGTCCGCTCGACCTGGACCGGGTTGCCGAGACGCTCTCGCTCGCGGATACCGCCATCGACGAGGTGTCCGACGACGACCGCGACCGGGCCGCAGACGCGCTCGACGCCGACCGGGCGGCGATCGATCGTGCGATCGGTGTCCTCCGGGCGCGTCGTGAGGCCCGATCGGTCAGCCACCGCTTCCGGACAGCCTACGAGGACGTCCTGCCAGACACCGACATCTCGGAATCGCTGACGGCGTCGATCAAAGAGGACGGCCTCGACGAGGCCGCCGAAGACATCGAGACCGACGTCTCGTTGTGACCCGTCCACCGAGTCGCCGTCGCTGCGAGCGTCGTCGGGAACGGCAACCCCCACCGGCGCACCCACACTTATGGTCGACCCCGTCGAATCGGTCCGTATGCAATACGTTATCGTGGGTGCGGGTCGGGTCGGTCTCCGGACGGCCCGGGCGCTCCGCGAGAGCGGTCACGAGGTGACGCTCGTCGAACGCGACGACAATCGGGTCGACCGGGCCCGCCAGGCGGAGTTCGAGACCGTCGTGGGCGACGGCGCGACAGAAGGCCCACTCGAACGGGCGGGCATCTCCGACGCAGACGGGCTCGCGGGCCTGACGGGCGATTTGAGTGCGAACTTCGCGGCCTGTCTCGTCGGTGACTACCACGGCTGTCGGACCGTCATGCGCATCGACGAAGACTACCGGGAATCGATCTACCGGAACTACGCCGACGCCGTCGACGAGGTGATCTATCCCGAACGGCTGGGCGCGATCGCCGCGAAAAACGCCCTCGTCGGTGGCGACAGTCTGGCCATCGCAGACATCGCTGAGAACCTCCAACTCGTCGAGTACACGGTCACCGACCGGGCACCGATCCGGGGGTACACCTTCGACGAAGTCGAACTCCCCGCCGACGCGCGCGTCCTGGCGTACGGATCCGGGGCCGCACCGGTGGACCTGCCAGACGGCGACGTGACGATTACGAGTGGCGACTCGCTGGTCGTGCTGGGTGATTTCGACGTGCTCGGCGACGTCAGACGACTGATCGTCGGCGAACAGCGCGCGATGGGAGGGGCCTGAAATGGTCATCGCCTACAGCATGGTGACGGCGAACACGGGAGAAGCCGACCGGCTGAAACGTGAGATCGAGGCGATCGACGGCGTCACGGAAGTGCACGTCGTCGCCGGTGACGTCGATTTGATCGCTCGGGTCGCCGTCGACTCGCCAGCGGACGTCAAAAGCGTCGCCGCCGATCAGATCCAGTCCATCGACGGCGTCGAGCGGACACAGACGTACATCGCGATGGACTGAGGGTCAGTGTCGGGACCGATCGGCCGGTCAGTTCGTCTCTGCGGCGGTGTCGTCGCCGTTCTCCTCGGGCGGGTCGACACCCTCGACCGCTGCGGACTGTTCGGTCGTCTTCGGCGTGTTGACGTGCCAGCGGTCCACGTCCTGCTCGTAATCGGCCAACTGATTCGAGACGCGCATCTTCACGTCGTCGTCGTTGACGTTGATTTCGAGCGCGTAACTCGGCTCGTCGTCCAACCGCTGGATGTTCGCACTCACGAGTTCGTTGTCGAAATAGTAGGGCGCGACGCGGGTCATGACGTTCCGGTAGACGGCGTCTTCGACGCCGCGGATCGCCTTTCGACCCGCGGTGTCGGCGGCCCGGCGGACGTGATCGATCGACTCACCCCACTTCTCGACGGCCTCGCTCTGGTCGTCTTCGAGTTGTTCGTACGATTCCGCGAGACGGTCGCCGGCCTCGCGGATGTCCTCGTCCGGAGACTTCCCGGCTTTCTCACCCGATCCTTCCGCGATACTGGCCTGGTCGGCCGTCTTCTCGTTGACGTCCTCGGAGAGGCGCTCGTCGGTCTTCGGTCGCCACTCTTCGAACTCCTCGATCAGCGACTCGTCGAGGTCGGCATCCTCGCGGACGTCTCGGAGGGCCTGGGCGATCCGTTCGCCGTGCTCGACGACCTCGACCCAGCCGTCGCGCACTTCGAACCCCGAAACGCTCTCTTCCATTAGCCCAGGGAAGGGCACCGACGCTTAATCAGTTTGTGGCATCGGAACCCGACCGGAAGGTTGAATTGCGCGCCCGACGGTCGCCTGTGTATGTCACTCCGCCGTGCGGGCCCCGTCGTCGCGGGCCTCGTCGTCCTGGTCGTTTTGAGCGGCTGTGCACAGGTCGCCGTGACCGCCGACGTCGCAGGCGATGGGACCGTCGAGACCTACGACGTCCAGGTCGAAACCTCGGCCAGCACGTACGACCGATTGATGTCGACCGCCGAGAGTGATGGCTACGACTCGCTGCGTGCGTACTTGTTACGTGACGTCACCGACGAGGCCGTCGACTCGGTCGATTACGACGAGTCACTTGCCGACGGGCAGGTGACGATCAACGTCACGCTCACCGGCCTCGACCCCGCGGGCGTCGACGGCCTGACCGTCGTCGAGTCCGACGGCCAGATCGTCTACGAGGACGCGACGTTCGTGAGCGACGACCGCGTGACCGACGACGCGAGTCTGACCTACCGCCTCGAGATGCCCGGCGAGATCACGAACGCGACCGCCGGTCGAGTCGACGGCTCGACGGCGACCTGGGAGCGCGAGGGTTCCGACTCGTTGACTGGAACGCAGATCCGTGCCGTCGCGGAGACCTCCGCGCTCGGGTTCGGCCCCGGGTTCGGCCCCGTCGCCGCCGTCCTCGCGATCGTCGGCGCCGTCCTGCTCGGGCGTCGCGCTCGCGGCGACGAACCCGAAAGGGAGTAGCCCCGTCACGCCCACTCGTTTTCATGGACGTTCTCGCGATCGCTCGCGACGCTATTGGGACCGGGCCGGTCTGTGACGCCTGTCTCGGACGCCTCGTGGCCGATCGGAGCCACGGGCTGACGAACGACGACCGCGGTCGGGCGTTGCGCCGGACGATCGCACTGACCGACGACGAACCGATCGACGCCTTCGCCGTCGAGGACTGCTGGGTCTGTGAAGGTGAGAGCGATCGATACGAGGTGTTCGCCGAGCGCGGGGCGACCGCGATCACCGCCGACGTCGAGACCTTCCAGGTCGGGACGCGCGTCCCGCCCCTCCTCGAAGAGAACGATCGCCTGCTCCGCGAGGAGGTCGGTCTCGAACCGGATGCGGGTGAAGCGCTGAAGACCGATCTCAACCGCGAGATCGGCAAGCGCCTGGGCGAGCGCATCGACGCCGAGGTCGACTTCGAACGCCCGGACGTGCAGGTCACGATCGACCTGGCCAGCGACGCAGTCGACGTGCAGGTCAACTCCGCGTTCGTCTACGGCCGCTATCGCAAACTCGAACGGGGGATTCCCCAGACGCGGTGGCCGTGTAACGCCTGTGGGGCGTCGGGCCGAAAACGCGGCGGCGACTGCCCGGAGTGCGACGGGACGGGCTATCGATACGACCGCAGCGTCGAGCAACTCACCGCGCCGGTCGTCCGCGAGGCGATGGACGGCGAGAGTGCGACCTTCCACGGCGCGGGCCGCGAAGACGTCGACGCCACCATGCAGGGGACGGGCCGGCCGTTCGTGATCGAAGTCGACGCGCCACAGCGCCGAACCGTCGACACCGACGCCCTCGAAGGAGAGATCGCGGAGTTCGCCAACGGAGCGGTCGAGGTCGAGGATCTCACCCTGGCGACCTACGAGATGGTCCCACGAGTCAAGGAACTCGACGCCTCGAAGACCTATCGCATGGACGTGGCGTTCGACGCGCCCGTCGAAGACGAAGGCCTCCAGGACGCCCTCGCGACGCTGGACGGCGCGACGATCGAACAGCGCACGCCCGAGCGCGTCGATCACCGCCGCGCCGACAAGGTCCGGACCCGGGAGGTGTACGACGCGTCGGGATCGCTGACCGGCGATCGAAACGCAGAACTTGAAATTCACGGCGCGGGCGGACTGTACGTCAAGGAACTGGTCTCCAGCGACGAGGGCCGGACCGAGCCCTCGCTCGCGGGCGCACTCGGCGTCGGCGCGGAGGTCACCGCCCTCGACGTGCTCGCCGTCGAGGGCGAAGACGAACCGTTTGCCGACCCCGACTACCTGCGCGAACCGGTGGCCGGCGACGACCGATGAGCCTCGCCGTCGCCGTCGTGGACGCCGAGACGCCCGGCAACGTCGGGTCGATCGCCCGCGCGATGAAGAACTTCGCGGTGGAGGAGTTGCTCCTCGTCGACCCGCCCGAACTGGACCCCGAGGGCGAGGCGTACGCGTTCGCCGGGCAGGCCCGCGAGGACGTGCTCCCCGAGGCGACCGAACTGTCGTTCGACGACCTCGCGACGAGCTATCACACGATCGGGTTCACCGCGATTCCGAACGAAGACGATCGCTCACACGTCCGGTATCCCGTAATGCAGGCCGCCGACCTGTCCGATCGGTTGGCGAGCGTCGAGGCCGACACCGCACTCGTGTTCGGGCGCGAGCGGGTGGGCCTGACCAACGACGAACTCGCCCGGATCGACGAGGTCTGTACGATCCCCGCGAGCGAGTCGTACCCGGTGCTCAACCTCGCCCAGGCCGCGACGATCGCGCTGTACGAGTGTCGCGAGTACACCCTCGGCAGGGATCAACTCCCCGAGGATCCGCACGCCCGGGCCGACGAACGGGCGATCGAAGGACTGCACGAGGAGTTCGCGGGCGTCCTCGAAGCGGTCGGCCATCCCGAAGAGAAACGGGCGAAGACGGCCCGTCTCTGGCGACGCGTGCTCGGTCGAGCCGATCCGACGGGGCGAGAAGTGCGGACGCTCCGGGGGATCTTCCGACGGATTCGCGAGCGGACCCGCGACTGAAGCGTTTATACTGCGGGCGGTCGTACCCACCGCATGACCTACGATACCGTCGTCTTCGACAACGACGGTGTCCTCGTCGGGCGCACGAGTTTCGACGTGCTCCGACGGGCGACGGCGAAGACGTTCCGGCTGTTCGACGTGTCCGATCCCGATCCCGACGACGTGGAGGCGATGACGATCGGCGCGACCCCCGCCGAGGTGGATCGCGTCTGCGAGCGGTACGGCCTCGACCGCGGTCGGTTCTGGCGCACGCGCGACCACACCGTCTCGCAGGCCCAGCAAGAAGAGGCGCGACAGGGCCGCAAGACGCCGTATGGCGACGTCAGCGTGGTGGGCGATCTGGACGTGTCGGTCGGCATCGTGAGTTCCAACCAACAGGAGACGGTCGATTTCCTGCTCGATCACTTCGACCTCGATCGGATGTTTCAGACGGCCTACGGCCGCGAAGCGACGGTCAAGAGCCTGGAGTTGCGCAAGCCCAACTCCCATTACCTCGATCGCGCGCTCGCAGACCTCGATCCCCGGCGGGCGCTGTACGTCGGGGACAACGAAAGCGACATCCAGGCCGCCGAGAACGCGGGCATCGACTCGGCGTTCATCCGGCGGCCCCATCGGCGGAACTGGGATCTGAACGTCTGGCCGACCTGGGACATCGACTCGCTGGAGGATCTGCGCGGGGTCTGTGGGGTGTGAGTCGCTCCGGCGGGGGCAGTCCAACCCCTGGATAGCGACTGCTCAAGATACCAATCCGCGACCGGTCACCAGTTCTCGACGGTTCGATACCGCCGGATTACGTAGAGAATCGGGAACGGAACGGCGAGCAGCGGCATGTAATAGAACCACTTCGAGGGCGTCCACTCGGTGTGTTCGGCGAGGATTCGTCGATCACGGTGGACGAAATACGGCGACGCGAAGATCAGGACCATCGAAGCGAAATACACCACGGGGATCAGTCGCAGGCTGACCGGTTGTGGTGCCACGAGAGTCACGAACGCGGTGAGAACCGGAAGCGGGGCGATCGGGAGCCACCACCAGCCACATCGGAGTGAGAAGGCCATCGGTCACCCGGTCGCGAAATCGCGCGACCCCCGTGATCGCTGCCGTCGAGCGCGTTCGTATCGCTCGCGTTCTTTGCGGGCTGTGGCCCATTCGGAGAGGTCACGATACACCTCGTCGATCGTCAGGTCGGTATCCTCGGCAGCGCCGACGGCGTCGACCGCCTCGGGGCCCTCCGCTGCGTATCGGCGCTCGTAGGCGTCGATCCGATCTGTGAGGTCACGAACGTGCTCGCGGAGCGCTTCGATCGAATGCTCGCTCGCCAGGCGGTCCACGTGTCGCCACTCGAAGTACGCGTCGTTGCGTTCGTAGGTCGTCGGTCGTCCCTCGTAGCGAGTCACGACACTCAGGTCGGCAAACCAGTCGAGATACTTTCGGGCGGTCTTGGGGCCACACTCCACTCGATCGGCGATCGCACTCGCTGTCGTCGGCTCTCGCGTCTGCAGAATCGTCCCGTAGATCCGCTGCTCGACGTCTTCGCCCTGGAACGGATCGTCGAACGGTGGCGGGCCGCTCGATTCCGAGTCACCCATACCCGTTGTACCGGCTTGAAAGATATAATTCTTGTTCCGAGGAATAGAATCCGAAGAGCACCTCACGACCGATCGACGGGCACCGACGGGAGATCGAGATCCGCGAGTTCTGCGGGGACGGGTTCGGGCAGGGATGGCGTGATCGACGGGCGAGACGCGATCACGTCGGCGGTGTGGACCAGATCCTCGACCGGCGTTTCGGGCGCGGGCCCCGCGTACCAGGGGCCCATGTGCGCGGCGACGGCGTCGGCGATCCGATCCGGGAGCGCCGAGGTCTCGCGGATCACCCGTGCCATGCGTTCGTCGTGATTGCTGTGGGCCGATCGGTCCAGTTCGTCGTCACCGCCGTACTTGCGCTGATCGTGGAGGATCGCGGCGGCGATGGCCTCGTCACGCCCGTCGGCGTCGATCCGCCCCTGTTCCAGATACGTATCGCCGAGTTCGTCGACGACGGTCGCGACCAGGAGCGTGTGCGCCCAGAGCCCCCGCGGTTCGCGACACGCGGGGTGGTGGTACTCGCCCGCCGACGCCGGCACGTTCCAGAAGTATTCGGGGGCCTGTGCCGAGCATCCCAGCACCGCTCGCGCCAGGCGCTCGTCGTCGATCAACGCGACGGCGGGCAAGCGACGCCGGAGTTCGGCCGTGTCGAGCGCGGTCATGGAAGCGCTCACTCCGCGTGGGCCTGGATCTCCTCGCGGAGCACGTCACTCACCAGATCGCCGTCGGCCTTCCCGCGGAGTTCGCCCATGCACTCGCCCATCAGGCCCGAAAACGCGCCCATACCTTCGTCGGCAACCTGGTCGGCGTTGCGGTCGATCACGCGCTGGACGGCCTCGCGGACGGTTCCCTCGTCGGCACTGCCCAGTCCGGCCTCCTCGGCCAGCTCCCGGGCGTCGGCGTCGGGCGATTCCGCGAGCGCTTCGAGCAGGTCGGGGACGCCCTCGCTCGCCAACTCGTCGTCGGCGACCATATCGAGGACGGCGAGGAAGTGCTCGGCGTCGAGAGCCTCGACCGGGACGTCGTCGCGGCTGAGTTCCGTCACGGTCGACTCGACGGTCCGGGCCGCGAGCGCGGGATCGACGCCACGGGCGACCGCGTCCTCGAAGACCGACCAGCGCTGGCCATAGGCGACCTGGTCGGCGAGACCCGAATCGAGGCCGTACTCCTCGACGTACCGCTCGACCTTCTCGGTGAGGAGTTCGGGGGTCTCGATCGCGCCCGGATCGGGTTCGACCGGCGGCACGTCCGTCTCGGGGTACATGCGTGCCGACCCGGGCAACGGCCGGAGATACGAGGAGGTGCCGTCGGGGTTCGCGTCGCGGGTCTCCTCGGGGACGCCCGCGATCGCCGCGCGAGCGCGGTCGGCGGCGGCCTCGATCGCCGTCGCGGCCGTCTCGGGGTCGTCCGCGACGAGCGCGACCGCGTCCGCGGGGTCGGCATCGACGGCATCGCGCAGATCGGCGACTTCCGCCTCGCTCACACCGTAGGCCGGCAGTTCGTCCGTATGGAACAGGCCGCCCGCGCCGTGACGGCGGGCGTAATCGGCACACTCGGTGCCAAGCCGATGATCGGGCTGGACCTCCCGGCCGAGCAACCCGTCGAACCCTTCGAGGCGAACGGCGTGGACCGCACCGCCGGACTCGATCGCACCGGCGATGACACCGCTGTCGGTGTCCGCGAACACGTCCGTCACGTCCTGGGGCTCGTGGACCGCCGCGTCGCGCGATTGGAGTTCCTCGGCGATATCCAGGAGGACGACCTGGCGACGGGCCTCGTTGCGGACCAGCGTTTCGATATCGTCGAGACTCTGGACGCCTTTCATCTCGATACGCGCGCCCTCGGCGATCGAGACGTTGACGTCCTGGCGGATCGTCCCGAGTCCGCGCTTGACGTTCCCGGTCGAGCGGAGGAGCATGCCGATGCGTTCGGCGGCCGCGCGGGCCTGTTCGGGCGTCGAGATGTCGGGGTCAGTCCCGATCTCGACGAGCGGGATGCCGAGGCGGTCGAGCGAGTAGCGCACGCCCTGATCGGTCTCGGTGACGCGCTGGGCGCTCTCCTCTTCGAGCATCAGATCGTCGATGCCGACGGGGCCCTGGGGCGTCTCGATCGCCCCACCGAAGGCGACGAGCATCGTGCGCTGAAAGCCCGAGGTGTTCGACCCGTCGATGACGATCTTCCGCATCGTGTGGATCTGATCGACGGGGTCCATGTCGAGCAGCGCGGCGATCTTGAGCACGACGTCGAGCGCCTCCTCGTCGACGCGATGGGGTGGCTCGTCGTCTTCCTCGACCAGACAGGTCGAGTCGTAGGCCAGGTACTCGAACTCGCGTTCGACCGAACTCTCTTCGAGCGCGGCGGCGTCGATCTCGCCGAGTTCGCTCTTCGTGGGGTGGAGATATCTGTGGATCCGTCGAGAGGAGTCCTCGGGGTCGCGCAGGCGCGTCGGGCATTGACAGAACAGCTTCGTCGAGGTATCGAGTTGCTGGTGGATCTCCAGGCCAGCCGTCAGGCCCAGCGCCTCGTAATCGAGGTCGTCGGGATCGGGAAGGTCGGGCGCGTCGCTCATTGGCTGTGACGGCGGGCCCGACGACAAAAAGCGCTCCCTTCCCGGGCGGCGGCGACCACAACGGCCAAACCCACCCCACGCCAGCCTCGCCCATGGCCGACACCGACTGGGACCCCGACGCGTACGACGATCACTCGTTTGTCCACGAGTACGGTCGCTCCGTCGTCGAACTGCTCGGCCCCACGGCAGGGGAGGAGATTCTGGATCTGGGGTGTGGCACGGGCGAGTTGACCGCCGAAATCGACGAGACGGCGACCGCTCACGGCATCGACGCCGACCCGTCGATAATCGCGGCCGCCCGCGAGCGCCACGACGCGAGTTTCGAGGTGGCGGACGCGACCCAGTGGACGCCCGATCGATCCTACGACGCGGTCTTCTCGAACGCCGCGATCCACTGGATCGACGATCAGGACGCAGTGCTGGAGACCGTCGCCGACGCACTGGGCGAGAACGGGCGGTTCGTCGCGGAGTTCGGCGGAGCCGGCAACGTCAGTGCGATCAACGGAGCACTCGTCGACGCACTGGCCGCACGCGGGTACGACGTGACGCTGCCGTGGTACTTTCCGACGATCGGTGAGTACGCTACGCGCCTGGAGGCCCACGGCTTCGAGGTGGGACTCGCGCGGCACTTCGATCGCCCGACGCCGCTGGAGGGCGGCGAAGAGGGGCTTCGGAACCTCTATGCGATGTTCTGTGAGGACCTCCTCGGGGATCTGGACGAGGAGACGCGGGCGGCCGTAGTTGGCGATGCCGAGGACGCCCTCCGTGAGGAGTGCTTCGAGGACGGGACCTGGATCGCGGATTACCGGCGATTGCGCGTGCTCGCGGTGCTGGTATGAGTTCGATGCTGAAAATTCGCAGACCCGAGGACTCCTCGTCGATACCGACGACGATCACGTCGCCTTCAGGTTCAGGACGGGCGTGAGTTCGTCGATCACGCGTGCGGTCGGCGTCATCCGGTCGAGAATCGCGTCGCTGTCCTTGTAGGCCATCGGAGCCTCGTCGATCGTCGACTCGCGGATCGAGGTGGAGAACACACCGTCCATCGCGGCCTCGAACGCCGCCAGATCGAACTCGCGGTGGGCCCACCGGCGCGACCCGCGCCGACCCGCACCGTGCGGGGCGCTCAGATTCCAGGCCTCGTTGCCCCGCCCCTCGATGATCACTGCGCCGTCGCGCATGTTGAACGGGACGATCCCGCGCTCGCCCGCGTGCGCTCGCGTCGCGCCCTTGCGGACGATCAGGTCCTCGGCGTCGATGTAGTTGTGCGTCGAGACGATGTAGTCGTCGTCGCTCGCGGCGGGCGCGTCGAGCACGTCCACGACCGCATCCACCATCCGTCGACGGGATTCGGCGGCGTACGTCTGGGCGAAGATCATATCCCGCAGGTAGCCGTGACGCTGGTCGCCCTCGAGATAGTCGAGGTCGTCGCCGTCGGTCTCCTCGCGGGCGATCGTCGCGATGTCGCGGAGGCGATCCATCGTCGCCTCGATGGCCGAGCCCTCTTTCGCCGCGCGGACCGCGTCGGGGCGTTTCCAGTCAGCGCCCATCCCGCCCTGGACCCAGTTGAGCAGGTCCCTGTCGTCGACCGCATCCAGGTCGAACGCGTAGAATGCGGGCTCGATGTCGGGATCCGATCGCAGGCGCTTGCGGATCCGCCCGGCGCGATCGTCACACGCCCGGTGGGCCTGTTCTTGCCAGTACTCGGCGATCGTGTAACCGATCCCGCGCGATCCCGAATGCACGACGACCCAGACGTCGTCGGTCTCGCGCGATCGCGAGACCTCGACGAAGTGGTTGCCCCCGCCGAGCGTGCCCAGACTGCTAATCGCACGCCGGACGTCGTAGCCGATCCGATCACACAGGTCAAGGAAATACGCCTTGCCGTAGTCGGCGTCGATCGCGGTCCCCAGCGTCTCGTTCAGCGTCTGGAGTTTTTTCTCACAGCGATCCCACGGAAAGTCATCGACGAGGTGGTAATCCTGATCGGTCGCGACGTCGTCGAAGGTGTTCTGGCCCATCGGGACGGCCGCTCGAATCCGGTCGTCGATCTCACGCATGGCGTGCTCGTCACCCAGACTGTCGATCAGTGTCGCGGGCCGGCCGAGACGCCGCGCGGTCATGCCACAGCCGATGTCGACGCCGACGGTGTTCGGACAGACCCGCTCGCCCAGCGGCATGGTAAAGCCGATGACCGCACCCGCACCCGGGTGGGCGTCGGGCATGATCCGCACGGGCTCACGGAACGCCTCGTGATCGACCATCGCCTGGATCTGCTCGCGACAGTCGTCTTCGAGGTCGTCGGTGAAGACGCGCGCATCGGTGTACGCGCCCTCGATTCGAATCTCGTCGGTCGTACTCATTAATCGTTCTTCGTCGCCTGGCGGGCTTCAACCTGACCCTGGGAAGGGTCGAACGGTGTCGGTCACCGACGCCACCGAGCACGGAACACCCGAGACGGGTCGCACCGAGTCATCCCTGTTCGAATTCGATCCGCCGGCCGACCCACCCGAGCGCAACCCAGCAGACTGTGGCGACCGCGGCGAGGCCGACCGGCAGTCGCCAGCGCCCACCGACCCAGTCCGCCCGGAAGGCCCGCGCGAAATACGCCGCCGGGCCCTCGCCCTGGAGACCGACGACGACCTCGCGGTTGTTCCGGATCGAGTTGAAGTTCCAGTTGAGACTCCCGACGTACGCGCGATCGTCCACGACCACGCCTTTCGCGTGGATCTTCTCGAAGCGGCCGTGCGGGCGGGAGAGTTTCGCCTCCAGCGGCAGGTCCCGCCGGTCTGCGATCGTATCGAGGCGACTGACGACCGCACGATTCTCCTCGCGGGCGTACCACGCCGCCGAGAGGAGGACCCGGACGCGCGTCCCGTTTTCTGCGGCGTCGATCGCCGCCTGGACGAGTGGCACGTCGACGCCGCCGATCCCGGCCTGTTCGATCAGGACGCGGCGGTCGGCCGTCCGAATCCGGGCGGCGAGCGCGCGTTCGGCGTTGTCGGGCGCGAGCAGGAGTGTCGTCCGCTCGGTGTCGACCGTTCGCGGCGGGATACGTTCGGGATACGCCGTCGCGGCGGGTGCACTGCCGTTCGCGACGTCGATTCGCTCACGAGCGGCCGACCAGTTCGAGACGCCACGCGCCCCGGCGTCTGCGTCGATCGTCCGCGAGAGAGTCGCGACGACGGCGTCGCTGGTGACGATCGTCCCCCAGCCACGCGAGCTGTGACCGCCAGTGCCGGCCGGCTTGAAGTTCTCGGTGGTCACGACCGCGCGGTCGTCGACGACGGCGTATTTCGCGTGGTGGTACCGATAGGGGGCGCCGGAGCCCGTGACGACACGGACAGTCGCGTCCGTGGCGGCGAGTCGATCCAGACGCTCGGCCATCGCGGGTGGGAATCCGCCCGCGGGATCGCCCTCGACGAGGACCGTCACGCGGACGCCACGGTCGGCCGCCGTGACAAGCGCGTCGGTCACACACCGCGAGGTGAGCGTATACCCCGCGAGTTCGATCCGACGATCGGCCGTCGAGAGCGCCTCACACACTCGGCCCCCGGCGTCGGGCAGGAGAAACGTCTCGGCGGGGCCACCGCTGCCCACCACGGGGTCGCGATCGGTCGCGTCGACGTGTCGCCAGGTAATGCCGTCGTCGACGGGCCGACCGATCGCGCCCTCCTCGGGGTCCGCGTAGACGACGCGGTCGACGGTGCGATTGCCCGCCCGGAGGACGACTTCGTCGCCGCTGTTCGCGAGCGCGGGAAAGGTATCGACGGCGACGATGGGCACGTCCACGAACGGGCGGACCCGCTCCGGCGCGGCGGTGACCGCGACCCGGCCGGTCGCGTTCGGGGGAATCGTGATCGTCTGCTCGCCGTCACTCAGGGTGTAGTTTGCCTCGGCCGAGAGTTCGAGGACGACGAACTCGCCCGCGTCCTCGTCGGCGATCGGGTCGGGATAGATCGCGACGATCGACCCGCTGTCCGCAGCGGCCGCGCCACTCGCTGACAGCGCACAGAGCAGGACCGCCAGGACGAGCAGCGTCCAGGCCCCACGAGCGATACGGCTGTCCACGATCGGGCCTCGATCAAGACGGTCAAAAGGGGCGCGATTCGGGCCGATCGAGTGGGCGCGATCAGGCCGCGCCGGCGGCGGCGCTCGCGACCAGTGGCGATCGATCCTCGGCGTACGGACGAGCAGCGTCGAGCGCGCGGTCGGTGCCGATCTGGACGAGTGCCCAGGCCGCACTCGCGCGCACCTCGTCGGCGTCGTCGGTTTCGAGCCGATCGGCCAGCGGGTCGATCGCACGCGGATCGCCGATCCGTCCGAGTGCGCGGGCGGCAGCAGACCGGACCGGCGCGGCGTCGGCCCCCAGTCGGTCGACGATGTCAGGGGTCGCCTCGGGACTCCCGATCGCCCCGAGGGCGTCGAGACTCGTCAGTTCGAGCGGTTGCGCGCCGTCGAGGAAGTTCACCAGCGTGTCGACCGCACGGTCGTCACCGATCTTGCCGAGCACGTCGATGGCTTTGTGATCGCGCTTCTGGGCGCGCTCGTGGACGGCATCGAACGCCTCGGGCGGGGCGATCCGCTCGAAGGTCTTCAGGATGTTCTCTTCCATGAACTCGCTGTCGAAGACGTCGAGCGCGAGGAGGATCTGCTCGATGGCCTCGCTGTCGCCCGTCTCCTTGTACTGAGCGGCATACACCCGGACGGCGTTCCATTCGGGCGGGAAGTCCTTGCGGAGTTCGGGGTCGAGCACGTCGTAAAACCCGTCACGCGAGAGACGCTCGCGAATCTCCAGATCGGTCCAGGCTTCGGCGGCATCGACGCTGTCCGACAGGTCGTCGGTCGCGTCGAGGAGCGCGGCGATCGCGTCACTGTCGGCGTCCGGATCGAGGCCGGCGTCCGCGACCGCACCGCTCGCGTCGTCGAGGGCGTCCGCGGCGTCGGCGACGGTCGGGCCAGAGATCGAGACCGTGCCGCCAGCGTGAGTCGACACCGCCTCGGCAAACGTCTCGACGGCGTCGGCAACGGCGTCCGCGCCGGCCTCGGTGTATCGAGTGTCGCGAAGCGTGCTCGCGACGTCGTCGATCGCGCCCTCGACGTCCTCGCTGTACGGGCCACGAGCATCGTCCAGATCACTTCGGAGATCGTCGAGGCGGTCGGAGAGACCCTCGACGGCCTCCGGGTCGGGGGCGTCGGCGGTCTCGTCCGGGGCCTCGCTGGCCGCGGCGTCATCGCCCTCGCCGTCTTCGGCCTCGTCAGCCTCGCTCTCGTCCTCGTCGGCGGCCTCGGCACGGGCGCCGAGATCCTCGATCGTCTCCCCCAGTGCGTCGAGGGTTGCCTCGACGTCGTCCAGATCGGGTTCGGTCGCCGCGGCGTCGAGGTCCTCAGTGGCCGTCTCCAGCCGGGACTCGACGGCCGCGACCTCGTCGGTTGTCATACCGACGTCTGGGGCCGTCTCGGGCAAAGACGTTTCCCTTGGGCCGGTGCTTGCCGGGTGGACTGATCGAAAACAGATCGCGACGAAAGCGTTACTCGACGTCGACGCTGGTCTCTTCTTCGGCGGCGACTTCCGCGGGCCGGGCTTCGAGCGTGGCCTTCTGGACCTCGACCCGGCGGAGCGGGTAGATGGTCTTGGCCTCGCCGTAGATCGCAGAGGAGAGCCGGCCCTCGACGACGCTGTCGATGATTTCCTCGAAGTCGTGGTCTTCGGCACTCTGCTCGACCATGTCGATCATGGTCCGGCGGATCGCCTGTTCCTGGCTCGCGTCGGCCTTTTTCGTCGTGAAGGCGACGGGCTGGATCTGGAGACGATAGTCGTCGGTCGTGAGCACGGTCACGTACGCGGCGACCTTCGAGGAGCCACGGCGGACCAGACTGCGGACGTAGTCGCGCGTGAGTTCGTGTTTGACGAACTCGGTGTACGCGGAGTCGCTGCCCACGTCGTTGACCTTGAAGGTCAGTTTGGTGTCGTTGTCGCCGGCGTTGCCACGCAGGTCACCCAGCGTGGTCTCGATCGTCCGGCCGATCACCTGTTCGGCTTCTTCGGCGGGTGTTTCTCCGAGCTCGTCGCGCCCGAACGCTTCGGGTGCGAGCACGGTGTACCAGTTCTTCTCTTGAGACTGCTTGGAGACTGATCGGTCACTCATGATTGTCGTTGGCGTCGGTCGTACACTGTACTGCCACCTGGAGTCCGACGAGATAGTCGTCGAGGGTCGTCCGCAGGCCACCGGTCGTCGGGCGGTCGATCGTCGTCTGGACGGTCGCTCCGTCGGTGCGGGTGTCCATCGCCGCCGTGCCGTCGGGCCGGAGCGATCGCGCGATCGTCTGCGCTCGATCGCCGTCGCCGTGGTCGGTCCGGACGGTGACGCGACGGTCGGTCACGCGGCCACCTCCCGGACGCTCGCGATCAGATCGGCGGCGTCGGCGTCGGCGTCGGTCAGGCCGATCGCTCGGGTCCCGTTGCCGATCACGTCGGTCGAATCGCTTGCCCGCCCGAGACACCGGCCCGCGTCGATCTCCGCAGACCGACTCGCGATCGCAACGCGATCGTCGGCGATCACGAGCACGAGCGGTTCGCGCGTTTCGTAGCGGACGGCGAGACGGGCGACGGTCCCGACCGGCGCGCTCGCATCGAGGCGGCGCACGCTCAGGCCGTCGTATCGGCCGGTCGTCGCGTCGTCGAGGGCGCGATGGGCGCGCGTGGCGTGCTCGCGCCACTCCTCGATCGCGTCGGGGACCCGTCCCCCGAGCGCGAGCGTCGTCGCCCCACCAGGGCGTTCCTGGGCGAGCACATCGAGCACGTCGGCGAGACCGCCGATCGAGGCGAACGGGCCGGCGTCGGTCGTTCCGATCGCGGCGGTGACGGCCGCACCCGCTGCGGGCGGGCGGTCGTCGACCGCCTCGATCGCCGCGGCCCCCGCGAGTCGACAGATTGCATCGGCGTCGGCGGTCGCCGGATCGATCGCGAGGTCCGCACACCGGGTTTCGACCGCACCCGGATCGCCCGACCAGGGGCCACGGAGCAGCGTCGAGTGGGCCAGATCGTCGACGGGATCGCCGGTCGGGCCGGCGATACCCGGACTGGGATCGTCGCCACCCTCGCCCGCCAGACGCGGTCCGACCGCCGCGAGCGCGGCGTCCGGCGTCGAATCGAGCGCGCGAGCGACGCGCGCGGCGACCGGCGAGGCCGGTCCGTCGAGGCCGATCGCGCGGTCCGCACGGCGACAGCCGACCGCGAGCGTCAGGTCCGCCTCGGTCGCACGGTCGTCACGCGGGGCGACACTGACCTGGAGGCCGATCGCACGCTCGCGACACGCCCGTCCGAGCAGGCCCGCGGCGGCGACCGCATCGCCGGTCGGGGCCGCGACGATCCGGACGAACGCGGCGCTGTCGATCGAGGCGGCCAGATCGTCGGCCGCCGGCGACTCCGTGGATCGACCCGTCGTAGACATGCGCTACTCGACGATCTCGCGGGCTTTGTCGACGGTGTAGGTGAACTCGGCGTCGAGTTCGTCGCCCCGGTAGTAGTTCACCAGTCGGCGGATCTTCGACTCGACGTTCTGTCGAGCGCGCTTGTTCTGGTGGTCGGTACCGTTCTCCCGAAGGTGGTCGTTCAACCGGACGGCCTTGGCCATCAGGTTGTACAGGTCCTCGGGAACCTCGGGCGCGGCGTCGTTGTCCGCCAGAATATCGGTCACCGACTTCTCACAGACGAGCGAAACGTCCGGGACGGGAACGCCCTGGACGCCCTCGTCGCGCAAGATCACGCCGATCTCGCTGGGCGCGTGGCCCTGCTCGGCCAGTTCGACGACGCGCTCTTCGACGGCGTTGGCGTCGACGTCACTCCACTCCGGTGGGGTCTCTGCCGCGGGACGGTCCGATCCGGACGAGCCCCGACGGCGGGTATGCATTCGTGCCATAGTCTGATTGGAACCGCACAACCGCGTCTACCTGAATGGTACACGCCCGCAATCCCAAGCCGCCCAATCGGACGGCAGGTCGGAGTTGCGGTCGTGCCGTTCCCAGTCGGTCTCGGCGGCCCGGCCTCTTTATCCCTTCCGTTCGGGCGCGCCAGCGCTCGACGATCCCGTCCGATCGGGTAGGCCCGTCATACCGTCCGATCGCCAGGTCGGTCATTTCGCCGGGCGGCGAGAGCAAACGGCAGGCTGAACACCCCCCATTATCGAACCCAATAATATAGGAAATGGCCGTATCAAGGTTTCAAACCCAGATTCGTAGAGCTATACCTCCGATATTATCAATTTTGTTTATCCCCGTAGGACGTCTATACTTTATCGATGAATCCGTGTCGTCGGGCTTGGTCTGTGCGGGGACAGGCCTCGGTGCTCGGGATCGTCGCGTTGTTCGCGTTGATGATGGTCAGTGCGACGATCGTCGCCGCCGTCGGTGCCGCCGCGATCACCGAGTCCCGCGATCAATCCGCCGACCAGCAGGCGATCCGCGAAATGCAGTCCCTCCAGACCCAGATCGGTGAGGCGGCGTCGGGCCAGCCCCGGGGGAGTTTCGACGGCGCGTCGACCGAGGAGATGCGCGTCGCACCCGAGCGTGGCTGGATCCGGGTGACCCACCACGACTACAGCGGGTCGGGCGCGACCGAAGTGGTGGCCAACGAGTCGCTGGGCGAGGTCGTCTACGAGCGCGGTGAGACCACACTCGCCTACCAGGCGGGTGGGCTCTGGCGGCTCGAATCCGACGGTACGAGTCACATGGTCGCCAAACCCGCCCTCGAATATCGCGACGCGACGATGAGCGTCCCGATGTTGAGCGTCGACGAGGGGCCCCTCCAGTCGTCGTCGGCGGTCGCCTTCGAGAAGACCAGCGAACGGCAGGTGTTCCCCAACGAGACCGGCCCGACCGCTGGTGACGAAGTCGGTGCGCCCTACGACGCGACCGACGGCTCCTACGCCAATCCGCTGTACAACGGCACGCTCACCGTCACCGTCCAGAGCCGGTTCGACGACGCCTGGGCCGAGTACTTCCGGTCGTCGACCGGCGGGACCGTCACGCGCACGCCCGCGAAGAATCTGGTCTCCGTGACCATGGAGACGCCGTCCCGACCAGTGGGTGACTTCGAGATGCCCCTGGAGGGCGGCGAGATTCGAATGGACGGCCTCTCGAACGAACACCCCCTGGACGAGTACACGGTACAGCTCCAGCCCGACGGTGATTACGCCAACCTCCACTGGGGGATGTACGTCCACAACGGCTCCGAAAAGTTCGAAATTCACTTCCAATCGACCAGCCCCGGGAAATGCAAGCACGGAAACTACGAGGGCGACCTCTACATGACCGTCTTCTATCAGAACGCGACGACCCACGAGGAGTGGCACACCAAAGCGATCGACCCCGACACCCACGAGGACCTCTCGATCGACTGTTCGTCGCGCACGCTCACGCTGAACGCGCTGGCCGACGAGGACCTCTATTACGAGAACATCGAGAACATCCCCGGTACGAGTTCCGCGGGCAACAAGTGGATCTTCGGTGACGAGATCACGGACACCTACATTACGGGGCCGACGACCTCCTTCGAGGCCCACGACGTGGATCGCGGCCAGTACGACCGTGGTGACAAAGAACGCGCCGCGTTCGTCGTGAACCACTACTTCGGCCTGCTCAACGGGAGTGCGAACCTCACCGTCACGGACGGGCCCGGGTCGAGTTCGCGCGTCGACGAGGCCGCCTCGCGCGGGCGCATCTCCTATCCGATCGAGACCGGCCCGCAGTTCCTGCACTATCTGCACGTTACCGCCCGTGACGTCGTCGTCGACGTCCGTGGGTGAGCGCGGGTTCGATGGGTTTATCCGGGGCCGTCGGTTGAAATCGAGTGCGGGCTCGTAGATCAGTGGTAGATCATCCCCCTGGCACGGGGAAGGCCCCGGGTTCAAATCCCGGCGAGTCCACTCGGCTCACTTCGTTCGCCTCGTTCCCTCGCCGACCTTCGCAAAATCGAAGATTTTGCTCAGTCCCGGCGAGTCCATTCGGCTGACGCCGCATCAGCAATCGACACACGGCGTCGGCATCCGACACCTCCTTTATGCCCGTTCCCGAGAGTTTGAGCGGTCAGTCCGTGCGTCTTGCCGGCTCCAATGGGAGAGGTCGCCTCTCCCGGGTCCGAGCCGTATGGTGGTCGTCACAATTGATTCGTTGTAGCCGACATATAGAGATTCGGGTACCCAGTTCGCTGTAGCAATTGAAGAATACAGCGGGAAGACGGCCGGAGGACGAGAGAATGGGATTAGAACATCAATTGATTCGGCCATTGCTACGGTAACGCAACTCGGTCAAAATATTTTTTGCAGATTTCATCCGCGCGGTAGGCGTCATGGTGCCGTTGGATTTCTATATTTAATATAGTAGTCAACATAATCGAGGTCGGATGGATGGGATTCCGCCAACCGAAAGACACCATCAGGGTGTTCATGCATTTGGGTCAGTTCGTAGGCAATGTTCGATGCCTCCACCTCATCGATGTCCTGTAAGATTATTGTCCCATCTCTACGGCCTGTCTGAATCCCATTTAATAAATCAGTCTCGCCAATCTGGGAATAGAAGATAGCTCGTCGCGTTATCTTGACACGGCTCATCTTAGAGAATTTGGCGGTGCTCTTTGACACAGTAGTAAATGCTCCGGACAAACGATATTGATGAGAGGATGACCTCAAGGGCGACCTCAGAATCTACCTGCCACGATTCTAAGGTTTCAGATTCTTTCCCGTGGGCTCCCGGAATACGCATAGCCCCCAGATAATTGGCACCGTGTAGATGACGTTTTAAGATTAGTCCGTCTCCGCGCATCATGTTTGCTAAGCTCCCAATGCCATTTGCACGAGTGTAGTCTGAATCAGAGTCTCCTTCTTCTGTCGCTAATTCACGCGTTATGTTTTCTGCCGCAACGACGGCATCCACAATGGCGCTATCCGGAGATTCTTCGTATGATAGGAGCGCCTCTTGGAACTTCTCCACACTCTCTTCTTCTGCGTACGCAATTACGTCGCCACCTAATTTTTTGTGGACGAACAAGCGGGCTTTCGCCTCTGACAGGAGGGCATCTTGGAGGTCCTTAACATAATCAGTCGGAAGAGTCTCGACCTCGATTGTCGGAACTAAGTCCTCGTCGTCCTCAAGAAGGTCCGACTCTTCACCGATGCTCAAAAACTGCTTCTTAATGACGTCAACAGACGTGTCCATCTCATAAAGCGTTTTCACAGACTGAGCTGACCGCTCTGCATCAAATCCCTTGTCGAGAAAGGATAAAAACGTCATAAATGGACTATATCGCTGTGCGTATCGGTTCAAGAGGACAAACCCTTGTTCTGGACTCATCTTTCGGGCTTCTTCTTCCACGTCGGGAGATGCGCTAAACGACCCATCATTCTCGACAAGAAGACCGAGTTCGAGTCCAAGTTGAATAACGGCCGCTGTGTACGCCTCGCTCATATCGATAATCTCAGCAATGTCTTCGGTGTCCAACGGCCGAGGCGAAGTTGCAAGGCCAATGACGACCTCGATTAGTGGCTCAGGTTTTACCGCTCGGGAGTGTAGATAGTAATCCTCATTCATCTGTCTTCGTAACTGGTGAGCGTCCGGTGTCCCTCCGATTCCCCATTTTCAGAGGGCGTTTGAGGCTCGGGAACTTCAGCCTCCAGACCCTCCCGAACAGCTATTATTAGTTTCTTTACGTTTTCAGGACCTTCATCTCCGGATAAGTCTAAATTGATTGAGAATTGTCCCTCCTTCAATATTTTACTCGCAGATGGTTCCTCTTGCGGGTATACACGGACCTCCTCTTCCTGACCATCCACAGACGGTTCTGACTCAGGGGATTGGTCTTGTCTCTCTTCCTTCTCGTCAGCTATTTCCTCTGTTTGCTTAGTTTCCACCGAGTCACTCTGGCGCTGAGTATCAGCAATTCGGTAGTTACCCCCCTCTGTTTCTATCAGGATACCAGTCCAAACGAATAGGTCAACGAGGGCCGCAAGTCCAGTCTTTTTCCGAGGAGTTGATGGGTCTGTCTCAGTGATAAATGCAAGCGAATCTATAACTTCATCTTTGACCAGCTCACCTGAGCCGATATCGTTAATGAGTTCCTCAGTCACCTCCCACTCATCAAGCAAATCCCTGAGCCCCTCAGCCGCTTCGCCCTCTCGGTCAAATGCGAGTGCACGGCCTATGTTGTTCCCTGCTTGTAGAAGTCGATAGTCGTGGCCCTCCTTAGAAAGAAGCCCAACATCTGCGAAAAACTTCTTCTGCCTTCTAATGACGTCCGAACTTGACTCTATCTCTTCCTCCACATCCTCGTCCTCTACCAATTCATCAGTGTCGGCGGCTTCGTAGTATCCCTCGATAATCTCCTGTAGCGTGTCGAGACTCGCTTTGGGAACTGGGTGATTTGGCATTGTGGTAGAAAAGATAGTTCCATGGGGTGATAAAACCAACGACTCGGTGACAGATGGAGGTGTTTGTGGTACATACTACTTCAACTCTTGCCCACAACATGTATCAGATGCATTTGGTGTCTGGGTGACCACCACTACAGTACAGTAGTATAGTACCATAACACAGTACGAGGATGAGCGTACGAGTAACATCGGGAAGGTACCCGTAGACACAAGACCATACTAACCAGTACGGTGAACCGTAGGAGTATCAAAGACGGCACAGCAGCAGATAGCAGGCCAGAGAACAGGCATTACAGTCGGGGACAAAGCACTCAAACCCGTACTCACAGCCCCGCTTTCTATCAGAGCCACGGACAGGCTTGTGATGCGGTTTTAAGTGGAAGATGACCAATCACCTATTGGTAAGTAAGAAGCCAGCCACGAGCGATTCTGTGGCCTCTGAGAGCATCTCGTGCTAGCAGCAGACTTCGGGATTCAGCGGCTGTCTGGACAATTTACCGTCGAAGCGTTGGTCACTGTTCTCTGAATCTCTGGTGACCGGTCACTACATCAGAAAACCGACAGAATGGATGGACTTTACAGGTCTTCGAGGTACCGCCGACGGGTGTCCATCTGTTCGGCCTTGTTCCGTCGGTCGTAGTGGGCGTCGAGTACCTCACGGCTCACGTTCATCCGCTCCGAGGCGACGTCCTTCGGCTTCCCGAGGTTGAGCATGTGGGTTATCGCACCCTTCCGCAGTGCATGAGGGGACACCGAGGATGGGCACTTGCTTGCCGTGTTGTAATCGCCAGCTTCGCAGGTGTCCGGTGACCGGTCATGTGGACACTGGGCACCGAAGTGGCACGGTCAAGTGACTGTGTAGATGTTCCGCTGAAGCGTGGTTTTCGCCGGCCGGCCGCTTCCCGTTGAAAACAGTGGCTCGCGCCCGTAGTCGTCAAGGCAGCCAGACCTGTGCATGTCTACGAAGTCGCTCAGGACGTCGCAGAGGTCGTCCTTGATGTAGACGTCACGTTCACCGTTTGCTTTGTTCTTGAGCGGCGTGCCTGTCTCAGGGCGGTGTCGGAGCATGAGCGTGTTCCGGTCCGGGTCGAAGTCTCCGAGGTCGAGTGACCGGAGTGAGCCACTCCGCATGCCAGTGTGCCAGAGGGTGTAGAACACCGCGTGTCGAAATGAGGCATACTCGTACTTGTTCAGGTACTCCAGCATAGCGTCTGCTTCCTCGGAGGTGATGTACGTCTCGTTCACCTCGTCGGCGGTGGACACCTCGGGCACGGCGACCTTCTCGTTGAGTCCCGCACGGACTGCGTCAATCTTCTTGCAGAACCGGAGGAACTTCTTTAGATTCCAGAGGTTGCCCCGGAGGGTCACCTGCTTAACTTCCTCGGCGCGGTCCATCCGGAAGTTTATCACTGTGCGCCCGGTCACGTCGTTCATGTTGTCGATGCCTTCCTGTTGGCACCAGTCGGTAAACGCCGCGAGGTCGTACTTGTAGTTCTGTAGGCTATTCTTGGACAGCTCGTTTTCGCGGCTGGTCAGGTACATCTCTACAGCGCGGTCCGGTGCAATCGGGTCGAGTTGGTCCGTCATGGTGGTTTGCTCCTGTAGACAACCACCATCACAGCCCGAGCATCAGCCGGAGCGGCGAGCGGAGCGAGCCGCAGGCCTCCGGTTCAAATCCCGGCGAGTCCACTCGGCTCACTGCGTTCGCTCAGTCGTTCCCTCGCCGACCTTCGCGAAGCCTTCGGCTTCGCTCAGTCCCGGTGAGTCCATCGGAGCGACCGAGTTTTACGAGGGAGCGAGAATGGACGAGCCGAGCGTAAGCGCAGCGAACGCGTGGATTTTGAAAACGAATCCGCGTCGGCCTGGCCAAACTGTTAAGACTGTCAGTGCTGTACGTTCTGGTAGCAATGTCAGCCGACAAGCGGATCCCCGTCACCGAGGAAACCCGGAAAGAGCTTCACGACCTCAAGGAGCCAGGGCAGACGTACGACGATCTACTCCAGGAGTTGGCTCAACAGCGACGACGAGAAGACCTCGAACAGCGGTTTCAAGACCTCGAAGACGCTGACAGTGACGAGTTGACGGCGCTCGACGATGTCTGAATACGATGTCCTCCTCGGCGACGACGCCAGCGCCTTTCTCGATGCCGCCGACGAAAAGACCGAGCGGATTTGTACGGAAAAACTGTCGTTTCTGACGGAAAACCCCTATCCGGGTCGCGGCCAGGGTGACAAAGAGAAACTCCCGATCGATGGCCGTCGCGACCGGTTTCGATTGCACATCTCCCGGAGCTACACCGCGATCTACACCGTCCTGGAGGACGCGGGTGAGGTTCGAGTCCTCGAAATCGTCCCGATCGACGAGGCGCACAAGCGGTATGGGTTTTGAGTATCGCGCAGGGGTCGTCCCCCTCACTTGAAGCGTTATCGAGAAGACTTATCGATTGGTGGTTGATGGATGGGGAGGCGGTCTCCTTGTTTGAACCATGTTCGACGTTCGCACTCGCGAAGACCGCCCATCACCCCACCCCGACCCACCCAACCCCCGTCCCGGACCGCAATCGACGGCTTCTTTGAGGGGAGTCCACAAGCGCGGGTATGGAGGCAGCCAGCCTTCGGGACAGCACCCAGATCCGCCTGCCCGCCACGGCGATCGAGGGGCTTCGCGAGGAACTCGACACGCGCTTTACGCTCACGATCCGGAGCGAGGCGGACAGCGTCCGGATCATCGGCAGCCCCTCAGAGATCAAGGCTGCCAGCCGATTTCTCTCCCGGAGCGGCGTGACCGTCGCCTGACCGGGAAACAGCAATCTTAAACCCGCGCCGACGGATCCCTATTGTATGTCTGAGACCATCGAAGTGCTGGTCGCGGGCGGGGAGGCCACGCCTGGCCCGCCGCTCGGACCGGAACTCGGCCCGACACCCGTCGACGTGCAGGCCGTCGTCGGAGAGATCAACGACCAGACCGCCGCGTTCGACGGCACCGAAGTGCCCGTCACCGTCGAGTACGAGGAGGACGGCGCGTTTTCGATCGACGTCGGTGTCCCGCCGACCGCCGAACTGATCAAAGACAAGGCCGGCTTCGACACCGGGTCGGGCGTCCCCCAGGAAGAGTTCGTCGCCGACCTCTCGATCGAAGAGGTCGCCCAGATCGCAGAGCAGAAACTCCCCGACCTGCTCTCCTACGACCTGCCCGCCGCCTCCAAAGAGGTCGTCGGGACCTGTGTCACGCTGGGCGTCACCATCGAGGGGACCGACCCACGCGAGGTCGCCGCACAGATCGACGCCGGCGAGTTCGACGACGAACTCGCAGCCTGACGGCGTTCGACGGCTTTAAGTTCCCGATCCCGTTCTTTTCGGTGGAGACACAGCCAGTCTGTGTCACCGACCCGTAGCAGCCGTACGGCGTACTACGGAGGTGAACGATGGCAGATCAGGATATCGAGAACGCAGTCTCAGCGGCGCTCGACAGCGCCCCAGACCGAAACTTCAGAGAAACGGTCGACCTCGCGGTGAATCTCCGCGACATCGACCTGGACGACCCGTCGAACCGTATCGACGAGAGCATCGTCCTGCCCCAGGGAACGGGACAGGAAACCGCGATCGCCGTCTTCGCGGAGGGCGAGACCGCCCTCCTGGCCGAGGAGGCCGCCGACGAGGTCCTCGACAGCGACGACCTCGAATCGCTCGGTGACGACGACGGCGACGCGAAAGATCTCGCCGACCGGATCGACTTCTTCCTCGCAGAAGAGTCGCTCATGCAGGACATCGGTCGCTACCTGGGGACGGTCCTCGGGCCACGCGGCAAGATGCCCGACCCGGTCGCACCGGACGACGACGTGGTCGAAGTGATCGAACGCCTGCGCAACTCCGTGCAGTTGCGCAGCGGTGACCGACGCACGTTCCACACGCGCGTGGGCGCCGAAGACATGGCCGCCGAGGAGATCGCAGACAACGTCGACGTGATCCTCCGGCGCCTCCAGGCCGACCTCGAAAAGGGCCCTCAGAACCTGGACGCAGTGTACGTGAAGACCACGATGGGGCCCGCTGTGGAGGTGGTCTGAGATGAGCGCCGAACGAAAGACCGAGACGATTCCCGAGTGGAAGCGCGAGGAGATCGACGACCTCGAAGCGCTGCTCGACAGCTACGAGAACCTCGGCATCGTCGATCTGACCGCGATCCCGAGCCGACAGCTCCAGGAGATGCGCCGCGAACTCCACGGTATCGCAGAGATCCGTGTGAGCCGGAACAGCCTGCTCGACCGGGCCCTGGAGAGCCACGACGAAGGCGCCGAAGTGCTCGTCGAGCACCTCACGGGCCACGTCGGCGTCATCGCGACCGACGAGAACCCCTTCGCGCTCTACCAGCAACTCGAAGCCTCGAAGACCTCCGCCCCGATCAACGCGGGCGAGGTCGCGCCCAACGACATCGTCATCCCCGAGGGTGACACCGGGATCGATCCCGGGCCGTTCGTGGGCGAACTCCAGAGTGTGGGCGCGAACGCGCGCATCCAGGAAGGCTCGATCCAGGTGCTCGAAGACTCGACCGTCCTCGAAGCCGGCGAGGCCGTCACGGCAGACCTGGCGAACGTGCTGGGCGAGTTGGGCATCGAACCCAAGGAAGTCGGCCTGGACCTCTCGGCGCTCGTCGCTGACGGCGTCCTGTTCGAACCCGAGGAACTCGAACTCGACATCGACGAATACCGCTCGGATCTCGCGGGCGCAGCGGGCGAGGCCCGTGCGCTGGCGAGCGAGGCCGCCATCGCGACGCCGGCGACCGCCGCATCGCTGCTCGCGAGCGCGGACGCCGACGCGAGTGCGGTCGTCCTCGAGGGGGCCATCGCGGCCCCGGACGCCGTCGACGACCTGCTCGCGGCGGCCGACAGCGACCTGCGGGCGCTCGCCGCGTCGATCGACGACGAGGAGGCGCTCCCCGAGGAACTCGCCGCTGAGACTGCCGACACAGACGCATCGACCGACGAGCAATCCGACGGCGACGCCGACGAGACTGCCGACGAGGCAGATGCCACGGAGGACGACGACGCCTCCGAGGACGACGACGGCGACGCTGGCGCAGCGCTCGGCGAAATGTTCTGACACCATCGGAGACACACAATGGAATACGTTTACGCAGCACTCATCCTGAACGAATCGGGCGAAGAGATCAACGAAGACAACGTCACGGCGGTCCTCGAAGCGGCCGGCGTCGACGTGACCGAATCGCGCGTGAAGGCGCTCATCGCGGCGCTGGAAGACGTCGACATCGACGAGGCCGTCGAGGAAGCCGCCGTGCCCGCCACGACCGGTGGCGCGGCCGCGCCCGCCGCCGACGAGGGCGACGCCGATGACGGCGACGACGAGGAAGCCGACGAAGAGGAAGCCGCCGACGAGGACGACGAGGACGAAGAGGCCAGCGGTGAAGGCCTCGGTGACCTGTTCGGCTAATCACGCGGACCTTTTCCGTGCTGGATAGATCAGAGGGACAGTGCCGTCGATCGCACCGATCGATCGACCAGCCGCGCGTGTCGCGGACTGGCGACCCACAGCCATGACGGTGCCGGGCGTTCGCGTACTTCTCGCGCCGGAGACGACCGCCCTCGTGCTCGCAGCGATCGGCGTGGGCGTCGCTTGCGGGACGCTCACGGGACTCACGCCCGGCCTCCACGCGAACAACGTCGCACTCATCCTCGCGGGCATCGCGCCCGCGGTGCCCGCGCCGCCGCTCGCGGTCGCCGTCGCGGTGCTCGCGACGGGCATCGTCCACACCTTTCTGGATATCGTCCCGTCGCTCGCGCTGGGCGTGCCCGACCCCGCGATGGCCGCGACCGCCCTCCCCGGCCATCGACTCGTCCTCCAGGGCCGGGGGCGGGAAGCGCTGCGCCTCTCGGCGATCGGATCGGCGACCGCGCTGCCGGTCGCGCTCGTCGTCGCCGTCCCGCTGACCGCGGCGATGGTGCTGGCCTGGGGGACGATTGCCGAGGTGCTCCCGGTGATCTTCGGGCTCATCATCGCCTCGCTGATCTGGCTCGAAACCACGCGCCGGGCGCGGATCGGCGCGGCACTCACCATCGCCGCGTCGGGCGCACTCGGGGTGGCCGTCCTCGACGTCGGCGCGGCGGGCGACCTCGTCGCGCTCGGGCTGACCGCCGACGGCCTCTTGCCCGCGGGCAGCATGTTCGCGCCGCTGTTCGCGGGGCTGTTCGGCGCGCCCGTGTTGATCGACGCCATCGGGAGTGCGGGCATTCCGCCACAGGCCGACGCCGTCGTCGCCCAGTCCCGCCGTGCGGTCGGCCGGGCCGCGGGCGTCGGTGCGCTCGCGGGCGCGGTCGTCGGCTACATTCCCGGCGTGTCGAGTGCGATCGCCGCGACGTTCGCGCTACTCGCGCTCGACACCTCGGACCGGGGTGGCGAGCGCGCGTTCGTCGTCGCGGCCAGCGCGGTCAACACCTCCAATGCGATCTTCGCGATCTTCGCGTTGTACGCCCTGAGCGACGCCCGCACGGGCATTCTCGTCGCCGTCAAGCGGATCGGCGCACCCCAGTCGATCCCGATCTGGCTCGCGGCCGTCGCCATCGCGGCCGTCGCGGGCGCACTGTTGGTCCTCGTCGTCGGTGATCGCTACCTTGCGGCGGTCGGGCGGATCGATCCGACCTGGCTGTCGGTCGGCGTGTTGGGCCTGCTCGTCGTGCTCTCGGTCGTGTTCGCCGGGCCGATCGGGATCGCCGTCTTCGCGGCGAGCACGCTGATCGGGCTGGTTCCGGTGCGCTTCGGCGCGCGACGGGCGAGTTGTATGGGCGTGTTGCTCGTCCCGTTCGCGCTGTAGTCGGGCCCCGGTCGCGCTACAGCTCCGCGATGGTGTCGATCGTCCCCTCGATCGGTGGCGCGTCGAATATCGACCGGTCGCAGTAGGCGTTCGCCCCACCCCGATACAGATCGCTCGCCAGGTCGCGCAGGTCGGCCGGGAGCGGGTCGGGATCGACGTCACACAGCGAGCGCCAGTCCGCGACGCCCCGTTCGGCGGCCTCGTCTTTGGCCGTTTTGACCGCCTCGACCCACGCGGGCTGAGTCCGACGGTAGTGCTGGCGGAGGAACTCCTTGGAGAGCTGGACGCCGTCGGCCAGGAATCGGTTCTCGTCGAACGTGCCCGCGACGTCCGCGACGAGCACGTCGCCCCCGCTGTACACACACTCGATCTTGCCGTCGGCGTGGGTCCAGCCCGCCTGCTCGGCCTGGTCGGTCACGACGGCTTCGACCTCGCGGGCGCGCTGTTCGAGGACGTCGATCGACGCGGGCCCGGCGATGCGGTCGGCCTCCGACCGGTCGAGATACCGGTCCTGTTCTTCGTACTTCGTCGAGAACTCCACGACTGGCTCGGGCAACACGACGGTCTCGTCGGGCCAGTTCGCGACGTCGAGGCCGTGATCGGCGGGGTCGGTCCGCGAGCGCAGACTCGATCCCGGTGGCACCGTCCGCCGGAAGACGATCTCCAGGGGCACGACGAACTGTTCGCCCGCCGCGTCGTGGAACGCCGAATAGTCGTAGCTGCCGTCCGCGAACGGCAGGTCCGGCACGCGTGCGATCTGGAGGGCCATCTCGGTCGGAGCCCTCCCCGCGTCGAGGGCGTCCGCGAGCGGGACGGCGTCGGGCCCGACACCGAGATAGTGCGTGGGCACGCCCTCGTGTTCGAGGTGTTCGAAGTTGGACGCGCCCATCGTACACAGACTCGCGCCCTTCCCGGGGATGGCGTCGGGCATCTCGCCCCAGTCGAACACCGAGTACGCGTCACTGAACAGAAAGGCGCCCCGTCCGAGGCCGTCGGCCGAAGGCTCGCGATCGATCCGCACCGATTTCACGCTGGTCATGGCCGACCGTTGGTGGCCACTCCCTTCAGCGTGTCTGTCGGGCGTTCCGGACGGTTCGTGATAAGATTAACTCGAACCCGAAACAATAAGTACCTGTAGCTGTGACGTTCACTCGATGGCCCTCAGAGGCTGCCCGGTCGGCGTCACCCCCTCGCCGTCCGGACGACGTTCGTCGGTGTCGGACCGGCTTGCCCCCCTCTTCGGTCCACGCCGACGACTCCGATCGCGTTCCGGGCGGTCCCCCCTCCGCCCAGGACGCGAGGGCCGTCGTCACCCCTGACCCCCAATCCACAGGCTGCACACTCTGCCGGGTCGAACACCCCCCGTCCGATCCGGCAGTCGTTTTTCGTCTTCAGACCGACAGCGAGCGACGCGCGTCGAGTTTCACTCGGGATCCGCCAGCACGACGTGTCGGGGCTGATCCGCGAGGACTTCCCGGCCCCACGCGACGGTCTCGCGGAACGCCTCGGACCGGAAGAATTCGAGGGCGGACTCGCGATCGGTCCAGCGCGAGTCGATGAACGTGTTGGTGTCGTCGCCGACGTCGATCATGAGCCGACTCTCGCGGTGGCCGTCCATCTCCGCGAGTGTCTCACCGACGGTCTCGAAGGTCGCGACGAACTCCTCGCGGTGATCGGGTTGCACCCGGTAGAACAACCCGAGCGTCGTATAGCCGTCGTCGGGGCGGTCTTCGACTCCCGGAAGTCGGTCGAGGGCGTCGGCAACCGCACCAGCGTCGTCCAGTTCGTCCCAGAGCGTCACGACCGCCGCCGACCCCCCACCGTGTTCGCGATAGACCGTCGTCTCGTGGTGGCCCGCGCGGTCGGCAAACGGCTGGTCTGTGAGCGCGTCGGCCAACGCGTCGGGATCGGCCTCCGAGAACGCCACGAGCGCGGTCACCTCGTCGTCGCGCGGGCGGCCCGCGAACACGTCCAGATCGTCGAGATCGGCCGTCTCGGTCGCACTCGCGGCCGTCCCCGCGATCGGGCCGCGCACGCCACCGGTGACGCCGTCGAGGTCGAGGAGAAAGCCTGCCGCGGTCGTCGCCGCGCGTTCGGCGTCCCAGCAACTGATGACCCGGGTTTCGCCGCCGGAGGCCCGGACGTACGTGCCCAAATGCGAGTCGTAGTGATCGAAGTTCGAACGGAGCGCCGCGACCGCGTCGTTCAACTCGCTCGCGTCGGCGTCGGCGGTCAGCGCCAGCACGTACCCCCCGTCGGCGGGCGGGTCGACGCCGAACCGGACGAGGACGGCCTCGATGTCGTCGGTCGCCTCGATCTGGTCGAACGGGTCGTCGACGGTCTCGGGGCGCCCATCACCGCCGTTCGACGGGTGCTCACCGGCCTCGCCGTCGGGGTGAGCGTCCGACCCGTGGGCGTCGGTGTCGCCGCCGGGGTGGCCGTCGGCCTCGCCACCGTGACCGTGGGGGCCGCTCCCCGCGGACCCGGCGTCCGACTCGTGGTGGCCGTGCGAACCGCTGGCGGCCGCGTCGTCCGCCCCGGTCGACCCAGCCCCCGCCCCCGAGTCGCCAGCGGCCGCGATCCGGTCGCCCGCGAACACCGCGGGCAGGTCGGACGGTTCGATCTTCCGCCCGACGAAAAAGGGGCCGAACTCCGCGAACTGCGAGGTCGACGGGTCGAACCGCATCTCGTAGAGCAGGTCTTTCACGTCGGTCAGATCGTCGGCCCACAGCGTCACGCCCCACTCGTGGTCGTCGAACCCGATCGCCCCGGTGATCATCTGGGTGACCTTCCCCGCGTACTTCCGGCCGATCTCGCCGTGCTGTTCCATGTGCGCCGAGCGCTCTTCGAAGGGGAGATCGTACCAGTTCTGTTCTGGATCGCGGCGCTTGTCCATCGGGTAGAAGACGACGTGCTCGGCGTCGGGAATAGTGGGGTAGAGCCGCGAGTCGACGTAGCTCTGGATGCCCTCGCCGCCGGTCCCCTCGATCGCGGCCTCGAAGCGATCGGAGTAGCCCGAGGCCTCGGTGACCGACACGAACGAGTCGACCCGATCGGTCAGCCGACCGAGTGTCGAGCGCTGGGTCGCCCGATCGAGCGCGTCGATGTCGGCGGTCGTCGGGCGCAGGTGGACGATCAACAGGTCGGCGTCGGCCCCCACGATCGTGTAGATCGCACTCTGGCCCGCATCGGTGTCGAGGGCATCGGTGAGAAACGCCTGCGCCTCGTCGAGCAGGCGATCACGGGTGCGGTCGGGGGTGTCGGCCCAGCCGTCCCAGTCGATCGATCGAAAGTCGTGGAGGGCGTACCAGCCCTCGGCGGTCGTCGGCGGGTCGCGCGAATCCATGGTCGGGGTTCGCCGCCGCCGACAAGGAAGGTTCCGGCGAGCGACGGCCTCGCCGGGATCGGACCGCGACTACAACAGCATCGGGCCGAACAACATCACCAGCAGTCCCGCCCCCATGACCAGTCCGATCGTCGTCGTGACGACGCGGACCGCCGACCGACTGTTGAACCGCGTGCGCGAGAGCACGCCCTCCGTGCCGACTCTGAGGAGGTGCCCACCGTCGAGCGGGAACGCCGGGATGCAGTTGAAAAACGCGAGATTGACGTTGACCCATCCGGTCCAGAACAGGACGTTCGCGAGCGTGAAGACCAGCCCACCCAGGCCCGCGAGCGGGCCCTCGATCACGTAGAAGTTCGCGACGGGGTCGATGAAGCCCGCGAAGCCCTCGCCCGCGCTCATCGGAAGCATGGCGACGAAGGGCAAGAACAGTATCGCCCCGAGTCGAAGCAGGAAGTCGCCGCTCACGAGGTCGGCCAGCGGCGTCTCGCTGGTCAGCGTCGCGGCGTAGCGCTCGGCGGGATACGTCTCCAGGCCCACCTCTCCGACCCCCGCGGAGCTGTATCCGGGCCGGAGGCCACCGACACCCAGGTGTGGGTCCGAGGCATTCTCTGCGTCGGCGCCGAGTCTGACCGTCGCGGTCTCGCGCCCGCCGTCGAGCCGGTAGTACTCGATGTCGACACGATCCTCGGGCGCGAAATTGGGCGCGCGGAATCGGTCGATGAAAGCCTCGTAGGAGACAACGCGCTCTCCGCCGAGACGCGTGATGACGACCGGATCGTCCGTTCCCAGGCCGGTCGCAGTCCCGAACGGCCCGTCGGGATCGACGCCGGCGGCGAGCGCACCGATCGGCACCGTCGCCGTCCCGCCGGAGGTCTCGATCCGGGCAAGGGAGTGGTTCTCGACGGCCGCCTCGAACTCCGCGGTCGTCCGAACGGTGGTTCCGTTGACGGCGTGGATCGTCGGCCCGCCGGAGGTGTTGATCGGTTCGAACACCGCGGGGACGGCCCGGACGAGCATCACCGATCGGTCGAGGGCGACCTCGCGGCCGTCGGCCAGCCCCACCGTCACGCGGCGGTCCGATTCGTTGGCGAGTGCAGCGTCGAACGCGTCGCGATCAGCGACCGCCTCGCCCTCGACGCTCGTGATCCGATCACCGAACGTGAGTCCGGCCTCGTCGGCCGGCGATCCCCGATAGGTCTGGCCGACTGGAACGCCGTCCGCGACGGCGACCGACCCCATGACCGGCCCGAACAACAAGAGGAGCGCGACGATCGTGATCGCGAGGTTGTTCGTGACGCCCGCGGCGAACATCCGGGCCTGCGCGCCGCGATCGGCGGCGATCTGGCTGTCCTCGTCTGGCGCGACGAACGCGCCCATCGGGATCGGGCCCAAAAAGACCAGGCCCAGCGAGTCGATATCGATGTCCTCGACCCGACAGAGCAGGCCGTGGCCGCCCTCGTGGACGACGAGTGCGACAAGGAGCGCCGCGACGATCGCCGGGGCGGCCGCCAGCGGGAGATATTCGTTGACCCCGGGGATGACGAGCATGTGCCGGGGCTGGTAGTCGAGTTGGATCGACGGGTTCTGGAGCAGATTCGCGATCGACGTCCCGATGACGCCGAACATCGCGACGGCCACGACCGCCGCGAAGCCCAGTCCGAGGTTGCCCCAGGCCCGCCAGAGTCGTTTCGGACCGGCGAGTCTGTCGAGAAGGTCGCGCCCGCGACCGGTGTGCAGCGTGATCAGCGGGCCGCTCACGTTGACCGACTCCGGCAGGCGACCGGTCCGTTCGGCCCACATCGCGATCACCGACACCGCGATCAGGGCGACGAGCAGCCAGGTGAACGTCCCGACCATTGATTCAGAGGTCGACTGGCCCGGCAAAGAGGGTTGTGTCTGTGGAAGGGCCCTATTCGTCGGGGGGCGCGAGTTCGACCAGCGTCAGATCGCGATCGAGCATGCAGTAATCGTGCGGTGGGTCACCGATCACCGAGGCGATCTTTCGCGTCTCGTCGAACTCCAGACCGTCGGGCTCGCAGAGCGCGTGACTCGGGCAGTCGGTGTACTCACAGGGGCCTTCGAGCGTGACGGCACTCCCCGCGTACGCGCGTCGACTGGCGACATTCGCCTCGATCGGCGCGGGTTCGACCTCGACTGCGCGGACGCCGGCGTCGTGGACCGCACAGTCGAGGACGCTGCCGTCTTCGCGAACCTCCGTCACACGGTAACGGCGGCCCTCGACGAGGTTGAGACACTGATCGCGGTAGGGGCATCCGGCACAGCCCTCGGCCTCGCCGTGGTAGACGAACTCCTGTCCCGGGTTGGCGAGTCGGGTCCCGACGAGCGTGATCGTCGCCATCGTCGGCGCTTCGAGGTCACCCCCAGTAAGCCCACCGGTCCAAGACAGCGCCGACGAGCGACAGAACAGACCGCGACGCCCGTCAGGCGAACGTTCGGGAGATCGAGTCGTCGTCCTCTTCGTCCTGGATCTTCGCCCAGGCGTCGAGGAAGTCGCGATCGGTCACCTGGGTGCGGTCGTCACGGATCGCGAACATCCCGGCTTCGGTGCAGATCGCCTTGACGTCCGCCCCCGACGCCTCGTCGGTGGCCTCCGCGAGGTGGGCGAAATCCACCGACTCGGCCAGATTCATGTTCCGAGTGTGGATCTCGAAGATCTGTTCGCGACCCTCGCGATCGGGTTTGGGTACCTCGATCAACCGATCGAACCGGCCCGGACGGAGGATTGCGCGATCGAGCATGTCGAACCGGTTGGTCGCGGCGATGATGCGGATCTCGCCGCGGTCTTCGAACCCGTCCATCTCACTCAACAGCTGCATCATCGTCCGCTGGACCTCGGCGTCGCCCGAGGTCTTCGAGTCGGTCCGTTTGGCGGCGATGGCGTCGATTTCGTCGATGAAGATCACCGCGGGTTCGTGCTGACGGGCCAGATCGAACAGGTCGCGGACGAGTTTCGCGCCCTCTCCGATGAACTTGTGGACCAACTCCGAGCCAGCCATCTTGATGAACGTGGCGTCGGTCTGGTTCGCGACGGCTTTCGCGAGCATCGTCTTGCCCGTGCCGGGCGGGCCGTGGAGGAGCACACCGCTGGGCGGGTCGATGCCGACCTCGTCGAACATCTCCGGGCGATCGAGTGGCATCTCGACGGTCTCGCGGACCTCCTCGATCTGGTCGTGGATCCCGCCGATGTCCTCGTAGCCCACGTCGGGGCTCTGATCGACCTGCATGACGCGGGCCCGCACGTCGGTCTCGTCGTCGAGCGATTTGACGATCGACAGCGAGTTGTTCACCGCGACCCGGTCGTCGGGGTCGATCTCCGCGCGGAGTTCGTCGGTGACCTCGGTGAGCGCCTCCTGGTTGTTCCCATGTTGTTTGATGATGGCGCCGTCGTCGGTCATCTCCTGGACCGTCGCGACGAACAGTGGCGACTGTTTGAGCTTCTTGTTCTCGTGATTGAGGCGTTCGAGTTTCTGTTGAAACTTGTTGTTCTCGGCGTTCGCATCCAGCAGATCGTCACGCATCTCCTCGTTCTGGGACTTGAGCACCTCGATTTGCTCCTGCAGCGTCTCGATTTTCTCCTGTTTGGAAGCGTCCTCGTCGAACGGGAGTTCGACGTCGTCCACCGTGTCCGTCATTGACCTATTCGTAGCACTCGGCCGGTCAAGAGACTTCGGGTCGGCACAGTGCGCCCGGAGAACAGCGTGATCGACACTCGTCCGAGATACACTGTAGTAATACCCGCAAGCGAAATTATTATCTCCCGGTATCCCATTGGACCGCATACGATGAGCCAGACTCAACAGATTGCCGCCACGGAATCGACCAGCACGCCCGGATGGGACGCGATCGCGGATCACCCGCCGAGTGCGAAACTCGTCGCGAAGGTCCTTGAGTACAACGACGCACTCACACAGTCACAGATCGCAGAGCACTCGAAACTCCCCGGTCGGACCGTCAGGTACGCACTCGGGAGATTAGAAGAGGTGGACGTGGTCGAATCACGACCGTCTTTCCGTGACGCCCGCAAGCGCGTCTATTCACTCGCTATCGAGGACGACCCCGGGCCCGTCTGACCCAGGCCATCGATCGACGCCTCGGCGAGTGCTATCGGCCGATCGCGGTCGATCGAACTGTCGGTCGATCACGCCCTGTCGAACTGTCGGTCGGTCGAAAACGGGACGCTACTCCCAGGCGTCGGGGCCGAAGTCGGGATCGACACGCCGATCCCGCCGGTCGATCCCGTCGATCGCGGCGACGTCGCCAGGGGTGAGATCGAGATCGAGGGCGCCCAGATTGTCGCGAATGTGGGCCTCGCTCGTGGCTTTCGGGATCGGCGTGACACCTTTCTCACGTGCCCACGCGATGGCGACCTGGGCCGGACTCGCGTCGTGAGCCGATGCGATCTCGGTGATCGTCGGATCGTCGAGGACGGCCCCGCGCGCCAGCGGCGAGTACGCGACGATTTCGAGGTCTGTCTCGGCGGCGAACTCCCGCAGGTCGCGCTGGGGCAGGTAGGGATGCATCTCGACCTGATTCGCGAAGATCGGGGCGTCGATCGCCGCCTGGGCCTCTCGAACGTGTTCGGGGGTGAAATTCGAGACGCCGATCCGGTCGATCAGCCCCCGGTCGAGCAGGTCCTCGAACGCGTCGAGTGTCGCAGTCGGCTCGTAGGCGTGAGCCGGCCAGTGAACGTACAGCAGATCGACCGCGTCGACGCCGAGGCGGTCGAGACTCGCTTCGGCGGTCTCGATCACGTTCTCGGGGGCGAGATTGCGCGTCCAGATCTTCGTCGCGAGAAAGATCTCCTCGCGATCGACGTCCGCGCGGGCGATTCCCTCACCGACCGCCGCTTCGTTCTCGTAGATCTGGGCGGTGTCGACGTGGCGATAGCCCGCCTCCAGGGCGGTCGCGACGCTCGTGGCACACTGGTCGGGGTCGGCGTTCTCCCAGGTTCCCAGGCCGAGGGTGGGCATTCCCCCGACGCGACGGATCTCGGTGGCGGCACGCTCTGACATGACGTCCCCCCGTTCACGTGGTGGGGCCAAGAATCGTCTGGTCGACCGACGGCCAGTCCAGCGATCGAGGCCGACGCTCTCGAAATCGGGCGTCCGGTGATCCAAAATCGATGGAGGACGGACGTGCTCGGTCATCACGCGAGACATCGATCCGCGATCGTGAGCGGACGGGAGACGTCTCGATCTCAGGGATTCAGCCGCTTCATCGTGTCTTCGAGGGACTCGTCGTCGGACTGTTCTTCAGCGAGTTTGTCGTAGACGGTCCACCCGTTCGAACCCTGGTAGATGTCGCCTTGCTCGACGGCCCCGTCGTCGTCGGGGGTCAGCGCCGCCTCCAGACCCAGCACCCGGCCCAGCGTCTCGTTGACGGACTCGTCCGACCGTTGTTCGCGGCGCAACGCGCCGTACACCTCCTCGGAGACGTCGATGGATTTGTCTGTCATCGTCGGGCCCCTTTGATATACGTCCTCAACCCTCTTGAATGTCGTTGGCCACAGATCGGGGGGTATAAACCACGTCGTCCGAGAGTCGTTCGTGTTTCGTGTGTCACCGTCGATTTTAAGAACGGGTATCACGAAAAATCACTCATGTCATCAATCGAATTGACTCCGAGTCAGAAGAACATCCTCCAGGAACTGGTCAATCTGTTTCGTGACACCGAAAGCGCCGTCAAAGGCGAGGAGATCGCCGACCGGGTCAACCGCAACCCCGGCACGATCCGCAATCAGATGCAGAGTCTGAAAGCCCTCCAGTTGGTCGAGGGCGTCCCCGGGCCGAAAGGCGGGTACAAACCCACCGCGAACGCCTACGACGCCCTTCAGATCCAGGACATGGAGCACGCAGCGGACGTCCCCCTCTTTCACGAGGGAGAACTCGTCGAGCAGGCGAACGTCGCGGAGATCAACCTCACGAGCGTTCATCACCCCGAGAACTGCCGTGCCGAGATCCATCTGCAGGGGTCGATCGCGAGTTTCGACGAAGGCGACACCGTCACCGTCGGGCCGACGCCACTCTCGAAACTCCAGGTCATCGGCCGGGTCGACGGTAAAGACGACACGAACAACATCTTGATCCTCGTCATCGAGGACATGGTCGCGCCCGCCGAGACACCCGAACACTGATCGCCGGTCTTTCTGTCCGACAGCCGACCGTTCTCACGCTCTGCGGTCGGCCACCATCGCCGCCAGGGGGTTGTCGTCGATCTGAAGCGGGAACGTCACCCGTTCGGTGCGTCGGGCCGATTCGTACGTCCCGAAGACGAGTTTCGTCGCCCGGAGCGCGTTCTCGACCCCGAGTGGCGACGGCGTGTCGGTCGACAACGTCTCCACCACGTTCCGGAGCGCTCGCTCGATGGCCGCGTCACTGTGGATCGACTCGTCGGTCTCGAAGGTCTGCCAGTCCCCACCGTCGACGCGATATCGATGTCGGTCGGCCGCCTCCTCGTCGGGATAGCCGACGCCAAGTTCGATCACGCCGTCCGCGCCGACGATCCGGTGGTGGGCCCCGATCAGACCGGGGCCCGCCGCCTCCCCGGTCGCGATCAGCGCCTCGACACCCGAGGAATAGCGCCACTGCGCCAGCGCCTGTGAGGCGTTGAACACCCCGAAATACCGCTTCGCGTCGCGCGGATCGACCTGTCCGAACACCCACTCTGGGTCGCGTTCGCCCACGAAGGCGCCGACGAGATCGACCGAATGAGTCCCGTAATCGAACAGCGTCGGTGCGGCGGCCTCGACGCGCACGACCGACCCGACAATTCCCTCGTCGATCAACGCCTGGGCCTCCTGGACGGCGGCGGCGAACCGGCGCTGGTGGTTGAACGTGAGACGGGTGCCCTCCCGGTCAGCGACACGGGCCATCCGTCGGCTCGCCCCCCAGGTGTGGGCCATCGGTTTCTCACAGTGGACCGCCGGGACGCCGGCCTCGGCACAGTCGACGACGATGTCGGCGTGCGTCGACGGCGGCGTACAGACGCTGACGAGGTCGGGTTCGATCACGTCGAGCATGCGTTCGTGCTCGGTGAACACGCCATCGCCCGAGAGGCCGTGCTGGCGAGCGAACGACTTGACGCGGCCGGGGACACGGTCCACGGCCGCGACGAGATCACAGTCGTCGATCGCCGCGTAGGCGTCGGCGTGTCGGTACGCCATCGCATACCCCGTCCGATCCGGTTCGTCGGGGTTCTCACCGGTCCCGACGATGGCCACCCTGGTCATAGATTCGCATCGCAGAGCCACCCCAAAGTCGTTGGGAACGCGGCGGAATGGGGTGCGGTCGACGTGACGGTCTCCTCTCCAAAATACACGACAATATTACATGACCAAGAAGTTTATGTGCACCCCGATCTGACCGCAGTTTATGGACATAATGAGCGGGGCCGGTGGCGAGACCGACCGCGACCGGACACGCCGCCAGCTGGCGGTGTTCGTGGCGTTGATCGTGATGGCGAGTCTCGTCGGTACAGTCGTCCTGATCGGGAGCGCACAGGCCGCCGACGTCGCGGTCGTCAGCGTGACGAGCACGCCGGATCGGCCGACGGTGTACGACGACGTCCGGATCGAAGCGAGCGTGACGAACCCCGAATCGTCCGACGAGCAGTACATCGTCGACCGACTCGTGATCCGGGAAGGGGCCGATCCGACGAGTGACGTGGTGGAACGCGAAGACACCTCCGCGACCGTCCGGCCGGGGACGACCGGATCGGTCGCGTCGGAGATCGACATTTCGGAGAGCGGCACCCGAACGGTGTACGCCCACATGCGGATCCTCACCGGCGGGAGCGGGTCGGTATCGGTCGTCCGGCCGGTCACGTTCGAGGTGGCCGACCCCCACCCGAGTCTGAGTCTCCGGGCGAGTCCGATCGACGCGGCCAACCGGACGACGCTCTCGGTGAACGTCGTCAACGGGCGCGAGACCGACCTCCGTGGGCTCTCGCTGGAGGCCGATGCCGATCGGCTCCGGATTCAAGAGCCCCGCCGTGTCGCGGGT
Source organism: Halococcoides cellulosivorans (assembly GCF_003058365.1). Lineage (NCBI taxonomy): Archaea > Methanobacteriati > Methanobacteriota > Halobacteria > Halobacteriales > Haloarculaceae > Halococcoides > Halococcoides cellulosivorans. The sequence goes on from NZ_CP028858.1 coordinate 1,804,342, forward strand.
GACCTCGCGGGCGGCGAGACGGCCCGCTTCGAGTTCACCGGCGTCGAGGCCACGCCCGGGCCCGAGACCGTCGACGTTTCGATGAGCTACGTCACCGCCGACGGCGACGAGCGCGAGACGACGACAACGCTCCAGACGGACCTCCAGCCCCGACAGAACCCCGCCGAGATCGTCCTGACGGGCACCCAGATCGCCCGCGAAGACGGGCGACTGGTCGTTCGCGGCGAGGCGAGCAACGTCGGTGGGTCGAACGCCTCGGGCGTCCGCATCGGGGTCGACTCGGCGGACGGCGTCTCACCGGCCCAGAACCAGGCGACCTTCTTCGTCGGATCGGTCGAGGCCGACGAGTACAAGCGATTCACCGTCAACGCCGCCGTCGAGAACCTCTCGGCCCCGGTGACGGTCCCGCTCCGGATCGACTACACCGTCGACGGAGTGAGTCGCTCACAGACCGTCGAGTTGGGCTACAGCAGCGGTGGCCAGTCCGACGATGACGCCTCGGGTGGGGCAGGCCCGACCGGAGTCGCGGGGATCGCGGGCGTGCTCGTGGTCGTCCTGATCGGCCTCGGGGCACTGTACGGTGTCTACCGCTATCGCTCTCGGGACGATGGCGACGCTTGACGTCACGGACGCGGTCAAGGAGTACACCCGCGGGTCGGAGACGGTCCGCGCACTCGACGGCGTCTCGCTGTCGATCGACGCCGGCGAATTCGTCGCCGTCGTGGGGCCCTCCGGGAGCGGGAAGTCCACACTGCTCAACCTGCTCGGGTTGCTGGACGTCCCGACCGAGGGGACCGTCGAGATCGACGGCACCGACGTCGCGACGCTGTCGACCCGCGAGCAGACCGATCGACGCCGAGAGACCATCGGGTTCGTCTTTCAGCAGTTCTTTCTCGTGCCGACGCTGACCGCGCGCGAGAACGTCGCCGTCCCGCGGCTTTTGATCGACAAGCGCAGTCGAGTCCTCGACCGGGCCGACGAGTTGCTCGACGACGTGGGCCTGGCCGATCGCGTCGACCACCGCCCGAACGAACTCTCCGGCGGGCAAAAACAGCGCGTCGCGATCGCTCGCGGGTTGATCAACGAGCCACGCGTCGTGCTCGCGGACGAGCCGACGGGGAACCTCGATCACACGACCGGCGAGCGCATCCTCGATCTGTTCGCGGAGGTCACCGAGCGGGACGTCGCGGTCATCACCGTCACCCACGACGATCAGGTCGCGGAGTTCGCGGACCGGGAGATCCACCTCATGGACGGTGAAATCGTATGATCGGCCGACAGTGGCGCATCCAGCGCGCGCTCACGACGATGGCCGCACGCAATCTCCGCCGGTCGGGCGTGCGCACCGGCCTCGCCGTGCTCGGCATCGTCATCGGCGTCGTCGCCATCGCGTCGATCGGAGCGCTCGGGGTCGCCTTCCAGACATCCTTCTCCCAGCAGGTCAGCGACGTTACCTACTCGGCGCTCGTGACGCCGGGCGACGACGCCACCGAGCCGTATCTCACCGACCGCGACGTCCGGACGATCCGCCAGTACACCGACGTGGAGGTGTTCGCGGTCGCGACCGGGTCGGCCCGCGTGACCGCGTTCGGGAATTCGGAACGCACGAGTGTCTACGGGTTCGAACGACCGGGGCGGACTCTCGACGCCAGAGCGGGGTCGATCCCCGAGGTCTGGCGGTCGGGCGCGATCGTCGGATCGAGTCTGGCCGACGACCTCGACGTGGGCGTCGGTGACTCGGTGACCGTCGGCGGTCAGCGCCACCGGGTCGTCGCCGTCCTCGAACCCGCTGCCGGGCAGTTCAGCCTGCTCGAAGACAACGATCGACTCTATCTCCCGCCGAGCGCGGTCGACCGGCGCGGCTACAGCCAGGTGATCCTCAAAGCCGAGAGCGTCCCGGAGATCAACGCGACCGCCCAGACGCTACGCGATCGGCTCAACGAACGCGGCGAGTTGTACGACGTCCAGGACTTCACGAACGTCCAGGATCAGATCCAGGCGCAGTTCGCGCTCATCCGAACGTTCCTCATGGCGATCGGCGGCATCTCGCTGTTCGTCGCCGCGGTGAGCATCCTCAACGTCATGCTGATGAGTGTCATGGAGCGCCGCACGGAGATCGGCGTGTTGCGGGCCGTGGGCTACCACCGTGGGGACGTCTTGCGGCTCATCCTGAGCGAGGCGATCCTCATCGGGGCGATCGGGACGATCGTCGGCGTGCTCGTCACGCTGGTCGTCACGATGGTGATCAACGGCGTGATGCTCGACGACCCGCTGGCCTTTACGACCCAGTCGGCCGTCCAGATCGGCATCGGCGCGGCGTTCGGCGTCGTCGCGAGTGCGGTCAGCGGGCTCTACCCCGCCTGGAAAGCCGCCAACGAACACCCCGTCGAGGCGCTCCGGGGATAGCCCGATCGCCAAGGGCACACGAGCGTCGCCCGGTCACTCGACGATCGTGACCTCGCCGTCGACCATCTCGACGCGGACGAGACTCGTCACGCTTTCCTCGCGGTCGGCCATTTCGTTTCCGCCGCCGACCTTCTCAATGACGGCGACGATGTCGACGATATCAGCGCCGATCGAATCGAGCGCGCCGACGATCGCATCGAGCGTCCCGCCGGTCGAGAGCACGTCGTCGATGACGAGCACGCGATCGCCCGCGTGGACGTCGTTGATGAACATCTCCGATTCGGAGTAGCCGGTGACCTGCTGGAGCGACACCTCGCCGTCGAGGCCGTACTCGCGTTTCCGGACGACCACCAGCGGGACGTCAGTCATCATCGAGACGCCCGTCGAGATGTGGATGCCCATCGCCGCGGGCGTGACGATCTTGTCGACGTTTTCGACGTCCGCCGCGCGGATGATCCGGACGACGATCTCCCGGAGGAGTGCGGGTTTCAGCGTCGGGACGCCGTCGCTGATCGGGTGGACGAAGTAGTGATACCCCTCTTTTTCGATCACCGGCGTCTCCAACAGCGAGCGTTCGAGTCGGTCCATGCGCCGCCGTTCGACGGAGCGGGCCAAAGGGCTGTTGGGTCCGTTTGTAGGGATGTTCGACCACCGCGCCCACGTCGATCAGATCGGACGGAAGATTTACCCGGCTGAAGCGGCAATCTTGTAAATATGTCACGGGCTGAAAAGCGAATCCCCGTCCGCGAGGAGACGTTCGACCGACTGGGCGAGTTCAAAGGGGCGGGCGACACCTGGGACGAGGTCATGCAGGAGTTAATCGGGGCCAGACAGGAACAGAACCGTCGAGAGCTGCTCGAACGGACCGACGACGAGGAGTACGTTCCCCTCGACGAGATCGAATAAATGTCGTACACCGTGTTACTGGCCGAACAGCCGCGATCCGTTCTCGACGACGCCGACGACAAAACCGATCGGATCGTCCGCGACAACCTCCAGAAACTCGCAGACGACCCGTATCCTCGACCGAACGCTGGACGTGGTGACCGCGAAAAGCTCACCGTCGACGGTCGATCGATGTATCGGTTACACATCGGGCGCAGCTATACGGCGTTCTATACGATCGACGACGGTGAGACGGCTGTCCGCGTGCGTGAAATTCTCCCGATCGACGAGGCTCATCGTCGGTACGGGACGTAGCCGCGGCGCGATCGGCACGATCGGACATCCATTCGAGCGGAGATCAGTCGATGGCTCGCGGATCGACGTGATCGATTTCTTCGATCTGGGGGGGGAACAGGGTGTCCGTCGAGACGATCGGTTCCTCACGGACAGACGCAGTGCCGAGATGCACACCGTCGAAGACGTTCAGCGCCTCGTACTCCGAACGAAGGGAACTCGCAGCGTCCAGTGCGTCACTCGTTAGCGGAACCAGTTCGACGCCGAGACGGACGATCTCACGATGAGCGCTGACGACGCGATCTCGATTCCACTCATCCTCCATGACGTACTGAAGTTCGATACCCGTCGCCACCGAGGTCGTCGGCTCGTCGATCGATTCGATGTCGACGGCACTCGCCAGCCAGTCGTCCGCTTTCAACTCCGCCAGGATGACATCGAGATCAAGGTACACGCTTTCGATCCAGGCGGTCCTCGACGTCTGCCCGCGCGTCGCTGTCCGCTCGTTCGTGGAGCCGCTGTCGCTCGTCGCGGACCACGAGTCGGGCCCCGTACCGGAGCGCGGCGGACCGCGACCCGAAAACGCCGTCCTCGACGAGTCCGTCGAGTCGGTCGACCAGTTCCGGCGGCAGCGACACCGGAACCGACTGTCGATCGCTACTCATACCTCCACGTAGCGTATACGATCGTTTGAGCTACCCACCGCTAAAGCGGTGGGATTCAGCGTGGACTGCCGTTCTGGCCGATTCTTCGGCAGGAGAATAGCCTCCATTCACGTTCAACGTCCCGCTGTTCAAGCGCACACCCAAGGGTGCGCCTCCGTCGCCCCCAGTTTGGTTGCGACGGAGATACCGTAACCCGATGTTCTTCGCGGCGTTGTAATCAGCGTGGTTCGCATACCCGCACTTCAGGCACTCGAAGTCATCGTCATCGCGGTTGTGGGGATGGGTGAATCCGCAGTGTGAGCAACGCCGACTCGTGTTCTCGGGGGCAACCTGCGTAACCGCAATACCGTATTCTTCGGCCTTGTACTCAACGTAGTTGTAGAGGCGGTCAAACGCCCACTTGTGCCCCCACGACGCACCAGTCCGCTCACGAATATCGGCCAACTCCTCGAATGCGATGACCGAACACTCGTTCTCGCGGGCTTCTGCAACGAGTTCGTTGGCGATTCGGTGCAACATCAACTTGAACCGCCCATCCTCTTTCCGACCGACGGACTGCATATTCTCGTGCGCCCAGCGCGTCCCGCACTGTTGAAGCGAGCCACGTCTCTTCTCGTACTCACGCCGCCAGTGGTCGAACTCATTGCCCGTCCAGACCGTTCCCGTCGAGGTGACCGCGAGGTTGTTCACGCCGAGGTCAACACCGAGAACCGTTCCGTTCTCAGTTGTTGCCTGTTTCGACGTGTCGGACTCCACTTCCTTCTTGCAGTGGATGTGAAGTACCCAGTTGCCGTCTTGGGAGTGTAGTTCCGCACCCGTAATTTCATATTCATCTGAAAACAGGTACTCCGAGTGCGGCGTGTCACTATCCTCGTCAGGCAGTACGTAGTCGGCTTCAATCCTGCCGTCTGTGGTGGCGAGGCTCACGTAGTCGTCGTGGAAGGTGGCTGTGCGGTGGTCGTAGACGACGTGTGGGCTGGTAAAGCGTGGTTTTGATGCCTTCTTGCCGTTCTTCCAGCGGGCGACGACGCTTTTGCAGGCTTCCGCTGCTTTGTTCCGAGCGGCTTGTACCAGTCCACCGTTGAAGCCGTCTGTTTTCTCGCGTACATCGTCGTAGGTTTCATCGTCCAGCGTGGTCTTGCTCGTGGTGACGTACTCGCCGTGGAACGCGTGGTCTACGACGTACTGTGCCGACCAGAGGAACGTGTCTACGGTGTCTTCGAGGAGTGCAGCGTCATCGCTGTCCACGTCGAGCGCAACGGGGACAGTACGCCGCACCTCCATACCTTATATGTAGAGTCTATGTTTTTTAAACATTGGGGAGTCGGCCTGCTCCTGTAACGTGGTTTGATTCCCAGTTGTCGGCTTCTGCGAGCGGGCAATGCGCGGCGCTACGCGCCGCGATTTCGAGGCGACAGAGTCGTCTCGCCGCCCGCTCGCACGGCCCGCGGAACGTAGTTCCGCGCTGTCATCCCACGGCTAAAGCCGTGGGTTTTCGCCTCGCACTTTCTATAACTATTTCCCAGGGAAGCCGAGACGGCCGTCAGCCATTGCCGTGCGGCCGTCGGTCGGCGGGGAGGCCATCGCGCACACGGACATCCGATCGGAACGGCAATTCAGGACGGATGGCACGGGCTGAAAAGCGAATCCCCGTCCGCGAGGAAACGTTCGAGCAGTTAGAGGCATTCAAGCGATCGGGCGACACCTGGGACGATGTCATGCAGCAGTTGATCGAGGCCAGACAGGAACAGAACCGTCGCGAACTACTCGAACGGACCGACGACGAAGAGTTCGTCCCCCTCGACGAGGTCGAATAGCGATCCTCTACGATAGTAAGACGCGAGCGCCCGCGGTCGGTTTTCCTCGAACCCGGCCACACAACCACATCGTGGCCGATCGTCACGGCGCGGCGGCGGTCGCGTCCCCACCCTCTGGCTCGAAGGGGAGATCGATGAGGAGTTCGTCGAACCAGACGACCGGGCGCTTGCGCTGGCCGTCCTGTTCGAAAAAGACGACGCCGAGTCGAGCGAGTCGGTCGAGTTCCTCGTGGACGTTTTTCACGTCACGATCGACGACCCGCGACGCCTCGTTGATACTGGCCGGTTCGTCCCGACGAATGGCTTCGATGAGGTCGAGCACGCGCGGCGTGAACGTCGCCATCAGATCGTCGTAGCTCGAAAACGACAGCGTCGGCGGCGACGCCGCCTCCTCGCCCGCATCGATCGACTCGATCGCGTCGGTCACGGCCCCGTGAAACTCCGCGGAGGACTCCACGGTCACGACGAGCGTCGAGTGGGCCTGTAGCTGTTCGCGCTCCATCGGGTGCAGCGGTGGGGTGGTGTCGGTCATGGGTAATGGGGGTTATTCGACCTCGAACGCGGATTTCGGGATCTCGCTCCAGAACCGGCCCCAGAGGTCGAATTTCGGTATGTGAGCCACAGTGATACGAGTATTGGTCCATGGACCAATGGCTATCAGTGGGCGACAGCATTTTTACGCCGACTAAAATCGTCCACATCGAGAGACACGCTGTCGATTCGAGCGGTCCGCGACGGCAGCACGCGTCGCGAGGGCGCTCGTCGCGGACGACGAGTCGGGTCCCGGCGGACGCGACACCGCGGTCGAAGTCGCTCGCCGGCGACTGGAGTCCACGTGCGGGTTCCCAGGTGAGGACGCCCAGCGAGAGAACGACGGGAGACACTGGCGCGAAACGGCTGTGAGAACTCCATTCGGGACTGATTTCGAGTGTCGGGACGCCGTCGCTGACGGGATGGACGGAAGGGGAACGCTCGTTTTCGATCCGGCGGCTCAAAAGTGAGCGGTCGAGTGTGTCTATGCGCCGCACTTCGACGGAGTAGGCCGAAAGGCTGTTAGACCGGTCTGAATTTGACAAAAAGGTCTCTGACTCGACTGACCGAAATGAAAATGCGTCGAAAATCCGATTATGCGACGTTAGAAGGTGTGCTCGCCGATGACCGTACTACTTCCGCCGCCAGTGTAGACGACTCGAACAGTTAATCCATCAATATCGGCAGGGGGGCTACTGAGACTGTCAATGTGAACCAGTGCCTGATTGCCGGCAGTCAAGGTACCACTCGAACCAAAGCTGGTCGAGGGGCCAGAGTCGGTAACATCTTCACCAGCCAGTTGAATTTCGATATCTTCCAAATTGAGGGCGTTTTCTCCGGCGGGCGCGTTCGTCACAGTAATGTTAGCAGAGGTCGAGTTGCCAGAATCGTAATCGAACGCGACAGCCGACGTCCCCGAATCTGCCGCGAGACCGTCCATCTGCGTCACCATCAGACCGACCGTCCCCGCGAGGATGACGGTAATTGCGACCATCAGGACGACCCCGATGACTGGACTCACTGCGCTGTCGTCTGTAAACATCTCGTTGAGTTTCATGGTTTGATTTTCCCGTGTGGGTTGCTCGCGCGTCCGGGTCACCGACGACCTCCATCGACGGGCGACCAGGTCAGGTCCCCCAGCTTGCAGCCCCGGTGCGCGTACTGCCAACTATGGAGACCGGTGTAAATAACATTATCGTTCGTTTCACCCCGCTGGGACAAAATCGCGCGTTTTCACGGCCAGAAAATACCCCACGGGAACGGTGTCGAACGGCGACCAGACCTTTCTTTCTCAGTACTAAAAATTGATTTTTGCCTTCTCAGCGGTCGCTCCTGTCGAATCGCAGTCCAACCGCCAGACAGCGTCGGGACGAGCGGTGAGAACGGCTACGCGCGCAGCGAGCGGAGGATTTCGAGGTCGCGCGCGGTGCGGGTGAACTCCGACAGTGGTGCGGCGCCATCGCAGTCGTCACAGGTGTGTGTGGCGTCGGGCCCGGGCAACGTCGTCGCCGTCTTCGAGTATTCGTGATCGCAGTCCGGGCACGTCAGTTGAATCCACGCTTCCTCCATGGTCTTTCGTATGGGTTCGGGGGTTGGTAAACGTTGTCGTACATGTCGGTCCGGAGAGCGGCGGAGCGGACAGCGAGGGGCAACGATTTCCACGCTGGCGTGCCTACGGGAAAGTATGAGCACGCGGGAGGACCGTCGGGCCACGGCGCACGCGTCCGCCGCGCGAGCGTTTGTCGAGCGCGTCCGCGAGCGCGATATCGACCGCCTCGACACGCTGTTGCAGTTCGGATCGACCGTCCGCGGCGAGGCGAGCGGGTTGGGAAGCGACGTTGACTTCCTCGCGATCGTCGACGACGACGCGGATCGGGACGCAGTCGAGACAATACTCAGCGATACTGCATACGACGTAATGGTCGAATACGGGCCCGTGGTCGAGGTCCACGTCCGATCACGATCGGCGGTCGAGCGACAGCGCGATCACCCGTTTTTCTCGCGAGCGTTTCGAGAAGGGAAAATCCATGTCTGAAAGCGTCGCTGAGCAGGTTCGACAGGCGCGCGAAGCGCTGAACGACGCCAGCGGGGCCCGATCCGCAGGGCTCTCCGAGACCGTCATCATCAACCGGTGTTATTACGCCTGTTTTCATGCCGCACAGGCAGTCCTCTACGACCGTGGGTTCGAGCCGACATCTCACGGTGGCGTGCTCTCATTGTTTGGGTCTGAAATCGTCACGGAGGGCGACATATCCAGGGACCACGGGCGGTTTCTCAACGAGTGTTCGACGCTTCGAAAGCGGGCCGATTACGGTCCAGACGCTCCAGAGACCGACATCAACGACCTGATCGAGGAGACAGCGTCGTTCGTGGACGACGTGCTCGACCTGATCGAAAACTGACCCGCCGATCAGTCTTCGAGCGCCCACAGATACCGCGCGGCGTAACTGCGATACGGCGCCCAGCGCTCGGCGATCGAGCGCATCTCCGCGCGTGTCGGGTCGTCGAACAGCCGTTCCATCGCGCGGCGGACCCCCAGATCCTCGACGGGGAAGACGTCCTCGCGCCCGAGCGCGAAGATCAGGTACATCTTCGCGGTCCAGGGCCCGATCCCGTGGATCGCGGTGAGCGCGTCAGTGACCTCCCGATCAGACTGGTCTGCAAAGGCCGCGGGCCAGTCGTGATCTTCGTGCGCGCGGGCGACCGCGCGGAGCGCCTCGACTTTCGCGGTCGAGAGCCCCGCGTCGGCCAACGCCGCAGGATCGGTCCCGAGAATCGCGTCGGGCGTCGGCTCGACGGCCTCGAACAACTGTTCGCGGATCGACCGTGCCGACGCCATCGACAACTGCTGGCGGACGATCGAGACGACGAGGCGACGGAAGGGGTCGGCGTGGGCCTCGATCGTCACGGGACCAACGCGCTCGACGACCGGACCCAGATCGGGATCGTCGCGTAGCGTCGCGATCGGCCCACTCATGAGGCGTTGTTGGGAATGTCGACATCCGCCGCGACGGACTCACAGTAGGGTTCGTCGACCACCTCGGCGGGGACGCCCGTGACGGTCGCCTCGGGCGGGACCTCGTTGACGACGACCGCGCCGGCACCGACGCTCGCGCGCTCGCCGATCGTGATGTCCCCGACGACGGTCGCGCCCGCGCCGATCGTGACGCCGTCCTCCAGGGTGGGGTGGCGTTTCTCGCGGCGCATGGTGTTCCCCCCGAGCGTACAGCCGTGGTACATGTGGACGTCGTCGCCGATCACGGCGGTCTCGCCGATGACCGTTCCCATGCCGTGATCGATGAAGAGGCGCTCGCCGATCTCGGCACCGGGATGGATCTCGACGCCCGTGAACAGGCGTGCGAAGTGACTGAGCAGGCGCGCGGGGAGATTCCAGTCGCGCTCCCAGAACGCGTGGGCCAGCCGGTGAATCCAGACCGCGTGAAGGCCAGCGTAGGTCAACACGACGGCGAGCGTACTCTGAGCGGCGGGATCTTTCGCCATGGCAGTGCGAACGTCGTCGCGGAATCGGTCGAACATCAGTCAATCCTCGCTCCCCACAGGGCAGGGCACGTTACACACAGGTAGGTGTCCGACGCACTAAAGTCGGGTGATCGCCGACGCTGCCGCCGGGTGTGCGTCCGCGGTGGGTCCCGAAACGGCGAGCGCGTCCGTGATCCGAAGATGCATTGGGCCGGACGACCGACCCGCCGCCGATGAGTAGCGTGGCGTGGCCGACGGATCCCGACCACCTCCGCGAGGCCCTGCTGGCGTGGTACGACGACGGGCATCGCGAGTTTCCCTGGCGCGACGATGCCGACCCCTGGGCGATCCTCGTCTCGGAGGTGATGAGCCAGCAGACCCAACTCGATCGGATCGTCGAGCCCTACCGCGAGTTCGTCGATCGGTGGCCCACCCCGGGGGCGCTCGCCGCCGCGGATCGTAGCGCGGTCGTCGCGTTCTGGACCGATCACAGTCTCGGCTACAACAACCGGGCACGATATCTCCACGAGGCCGCCGCTATGGTCGTCGAGGAGTTCGACGGGTCGCTGCCCGCGGATCGCGACTCGCTCCAGACCCTCCAGGGCGTCGGCCCCTACACCGCGACCGCGGTCGCAGCGTTCGCGTTCGATCGGCCCGTCGCCGTCGTCGACACCAACGTCGAGCGCGTCCTCTATCGGCTTCTCGAGGGCGTCCGCGAACACGACGATCCGCCCTACGACGCGTTGATCGAGGAACTGCTCGCGCCCGACCGCCCGGCGGCGTTCAACAACGCGATCATGGAACTCGGTGGCGTCGCCTGTACACCGACGCCCGCGTGTGACGACGCCGCGTGTCCGTTCCGATCGCACTGTCATGCCTATCGGACGGGCGATTTCACCGCGCCAGACGTGCCCACACAGCCCGCATTCGACGGGTCGCGCCGGCAGTTTCGCGGGCGCGTCCTCCGAACGCTCGCGGACGGCCCCCGCCCGGTCGACGCCGTCGGGCACGCGGTCCGGGTCGACTACGATCCGGCGGGCGACCCCGGCCGCGAGTGGCTCGATGGCCTGCTCGACGACCTGGAGCGCGATGGCCTGATCGAACGGCGCGAGAGCGACGGCGAACGCGTCGTCGCGCTGCGATCGTCGGACTCCCCGGCGGAGACTAGAGACGCGACAGCGGAGACTAGAGACGCGACGGCGGACGGACCTGACTGATCGACGATCGCCCAGGGCCCACAGTCCGTGCCCACACCACTCACACCGCGACCCCGGCCTTTTTCGCCTGGCCCGTCGTAGCCCGATCCATGACAGCGCTCGAAGACGGCCTCGCTGAACTGCCCGACTCGGTGTTCGCGGACCTCCTGGAGTCCGAGGAGGCCTACTGCCTCCGGATCGACGTGCCCGGCGCGACGCCCGATTCGACGACGGTGACCGCCGGCGACGGGCGACTCTCGATCGAGGCCCACCGGCAGAAAGACCCGCCGGCCGAATACTCCTACGTCGAGGAGCGCCGCCAGATGATCCTCGACGTCGAGCTTCCGCTCCCGCCGATCGTCGACAGCGACGAGGCAACGGCGAGCGTCGAGCGTGGCGTCCTCGAAGTGACGCTGCCGAAACGCCACACGGGCGGCGTCGAAATCCCCATCGAGTCGTAGGTGACGGCTGGTGTTTCGCTCCTACGCGCGCTTTCTGAGAGTCGTCCGGCAGTTCCTCCCGCTGGCGATCGCGTACGCCCGGGATCGCCGGCGTTGGGTGCTCGTCGGCGGGTCGCGTCGCGTCGACGCCGACACGCAGCGCCGACGCGCCGAGCGCCTGCTGGACTCGATGCTCACGCTCGGGCCGACGTTCATCAAACTCGGGCAGTTGCTCTCGACACGCCCCGACGTCCTCCCGCCGGCGTACATCGAGGAGTTCACGCGCCTGCAAGACGACGTGCCGCCCGCCGACTGGCCGGAAGCGAAAGCGATCCTCGAAGCCGACCTCGGCCCGATCGAAGAGGTGTTCACCGAATTCGACACCGCCCCGATCAGTGGCGCGAGTCTCGGGCAGGTGTACGCCGCCGAAATCGACGGCGAGCCAGTCGCGGTGAAGGTCCGCCGGCCCGGCGTCGAAGAGTTGGTCGCCGCGGACCTGCGGGTGATCAAATGGCTGCTGCCGATCCTCCTGTATTTCGTCGACGACACCCGGTCCTTTTCGCTGGAGACGATGGCCGAGGAGTTCGAGCGCACCATCACCGAAGAGATGGACTACGAGCGCGAGGCGAGGATGTGTGCGGCGATCGGCGCGAACTTCGCCGACGACCCGGGCGTCGCGATTCCCGACGTGTACGACGACTACTCGACCGATCGCGTCCTCGTCATGGAGTACGTCGACGGGACGAAAGTGACCGATCTGGACGACCTCGACGCGCGGGGGATCGACCGGACGGACCTGGCCGAGCGTCTCGAACGCACGTACTTCCAGATGATCGTCGACGACGGGGTCTACCAAGCCGATCCCCATCCCGGGAATCTCGCGGTGCAGGACGACGGCACGCTCGTCTTCTACGACTTCGGGATGAGTGGGCAGGTCGATTCTCGCGTGCGCGATCAGATCGTCGAATTCTACGTCGCCGTCGCAGAACAGGACATCGACGGGATCCTCGACGCGTTGATCCAGATGGGGACCCTGTCGCCCGAGGCCGATCGGCAGATCATGGCCGACGTCCTCGAACTCGCGATCGCTGACGCCCGCGGTGAGGAGATCGATCAGTACCGCGTCCAGGAGATCGTCCAGCGCATCGAGGACACCATCTACGAGTTCCCCTTTCGGTTGCCCCCGAATCTCGCGCTCGTCTTGCGCGTCGCGACCGTCGTCGAGGGCGTCTGTGTCACCCTCGATCCCGGGTTCGATTTCATCGCAGTCGCGACCGAGTACCTGGCCGACGAGGGCCACCTCCAGCGCGGTGTCGAGCGGGCCGCTCGCGACGCCGGCCGAGACCTGCGGGCAGCGGGCGAGGCGCTGGTGTCGGTGCCGCCGAAACTCGATCGCACACTCGACCGGATCGACCGCGACGCCCTGACGCTCACCGCGACGATCGACGACGAGAACGGCCACATCGAGCGTCTGGGCGCCCGGATCACCCTCGGGATGGTCGCCGCCGCGGGCGTGCTCTCGACGGCGATCCTCCAGGCGTTCGGCACACAGATCACCACGCTGTTTGCGGCACTGGGCACGCTCGTCGTCGGGATCGCCCTGTATCGATCGTTCCGCAAGCAGCGTGGGATCCGGGCGAAACCGCAGTTCACCCGTCAGAACCTGGGCGCAGGCGACGGAATCGGCGGAGACAGGACCCACGACGGGACACGTGCAGACGACGAACCGATCGCTGGCGATACGAACGGCGACGAGTCGTTCCGCGGCTCTTAAACCCACACCACACGAACGAGGTGGTATGTCAGTCCCAGGCGTGCCGACCGACGACGACCCGGAACTCGAACTGCCCTGTGGCGAGACCGTCGACGTCCGCGAGTTCGATCTGAACACCAGCGAGATCGACTGTGAGTGTGGCGAAGCCCACGGTGTCGTCTACGACACCGATCCGCTCACCCGGTTCATCCCCGAGCAGATGGCCCACACACTCGAAGAGACCGTCAAGCCCCGCGAGACCGACCACACGTTCGGAACGCTCCACGCGGTGGGGATGCTCGCAGACGAAGTCCCCCAGACGGTCGCCTCGACCGACGCCTCCGAGATTGGCGAGGTCGGGTTCAACTACGTCTGGGTGAGCGACTTCACCGCTCGCGAGGTCCACGTGCTGCTCGTCCAGTTGCTGGTCGACCTGATGGATCACGCCGTCGACCAGGTCGGTGACGACTCGATCAAATCCGCGTTCGCTGAACGGCTCGACGGCCTCGACGTCGAGGAGTTCGTCGACGAGTACCGCACCCAGCGGTCGTTCGACGGGCCCGACGACACCGCCGTTTAGGGCGGGGCTCCCAAACGCTCTTATCGGTCGGCGGTCCGTTCCCGAGTATGGCCCCGACCGTCGACCTGCCGACCGGCGCGATGCCCCAACTCGGCCTCGGAACGTACAAACTCCACGACGAGACAGTTCGCGAGGTGCTCGACACCGCGTACGACGCGGGCTATCGCCACGTCGACACCGCCGAGGGCTACGGCAACGAAGCCGCGCTCGGTGACGCGCTCGCGAGCTACGACCGCGACGACTTTTGGATCACCTCGAAGGTCTTGCCCTCGAATCTGAACTACGAGTCCGTGATCGACGCCTGCCAGGCCAGCCTCGACCGGTTGGGCATCGACACGCTCGATCTGTATCTCGTCCACTGGCCGAACCCGGCGATCTCGTTGCGCGAGACCCTCGACGCGATGGCGACACTCGTCGATCGCGGCCTCGTCCGTAACGTCGGCGTCTCGAATTTCACGGCCTACCAGCTCCGGGCCGCCCGGCGGATCAGTCCGGTCCCGATCGCCGTCGATCAAGTCGAGTTCCACCCCTACTATCAGCAAGAACGCGTGCGCGAAGAGGTGGCCGACGGCTCGATCGCACTCGAAGCGGCGGCCCCGCTCGCCCGCGCGGCGGTGTTCGACGACCCGACGATCACCGAGATTGCCGAGCGATACGATCGTACGCCCGCCCAGATCACGCTGCGGTGGGCGATCGAGCACGGCGCGACGGTCATCCCCCGATCGTCGACGCCCGATCACGTCCGAGCGAACGCGGACGTGCTCGACTGGTCGCTCGACGATCGGGACGTGGGGGCGATCGACGATATCGCGACCCGCGAGTCGGCGTACTACGAGGGGTTCGACTTCACAGGCGAGACGTACGGTATCGCTGAATAAGCGAACGATCAAATGGATCGCGGGCCGAGCGACGCGCATGCACGCAGCGGACGCCGCGCCCGCGATCGACGCCCTCCTCGATCGGATGACGCTGGCCGAGCAGTGCGCCCAACTCGTCGGTGTCCGCCCGTGCGATCTGGCCGATTCGGAGGGGCGATTCGACCCCGAGCGGGCCGCCGAGGCGATTCCCCACGGCGTCGGGCACGTCGCCCGCATCGGCGGGTGGGCCGGACGCGAGCCACGCGACGCTGCCGCGTTCGCGAATTCCGTCCAGCGGTTCTGTCGCGAGGAGACTCGCCACGGGATTCCCGCGATTCCCCACGAGGAGTGTCTCTGTGGCTACATGGGCCCGGGCGGGACGGTCGTCCCGCAGGCGATCGGGATGGCCGCGACCTTCGATCCCGACCTCCTCCGGGCGACGACCGACGCGATCGGGGCGGAACTCGCGGGGATCGGCTGTCGACAGGCGCTCTCGCCCGTGTTGGACGTGGGTCGAGACCCCCGATTCGGGCGGATCGAGGAGACGTTCGGAGAGTCGCCCGCACTGATCGAGGTGATGGCGACGGCGTTCGTCGATGGGATCCAGGACGGCGACGGGCCCGCACTCGGCGCGACGGTCAAGCACTTTATCGGGCACGGGACCCCGTCGGGTGGGCGGTCGCGTGCGTCGGTCTCGGTCGGCCCGCGTGACCTCCGGGCCGTCCACGCACGACCGTTCGAGACGGTGATCGCCGCGGCCGACCCCGACGGCGCGATGAACGCGTACAACGACGTCGACGGACGGCCCTGCGGGGGCGCCCCAGAGCTTCTTGAGGGCCTGCTCCGCGACGACCTGGGCTTCGATGGCACGGTCGTCTCCGACTATTTCAGCGTCCCGCAACTCGCCTCGGTCCACGGCGTCGCGAGCGACGATCGCGAGGCGGCCCGACAGGCACTCACCGCCGGGATCGACGTGGAACTGCCCGAAGCCGACGCCTATCGCGCCCTCGAAGCGAGCGTCGAGAGCGGCGATCTCGACCGCTCGGTCGTGCGGCGGTCCTGTCGGCGCGTCCTCGAACAGAAGGCCGCGCTCGGCCTGTTCGCGGATCCCACGATCGACGCCGAGCGGGCGAGCGATCGCGTCGGGGCCGAGCGCACCCGCCAACTGGCCCAGCGAGCGGCCCGCGAGAGCGTCACGATCGTCGAGTCGGGCCCGCTCCCGATCGACGATCCCGACCGTATCGCCGTCGTCGGGCCCCAGGCCGACGCGACAGTCGGCCTCCTGGGTGATTACGCCTACCCGGTCCACATGGAGGATCCGGACGCGTGTGCCGTGGTCTCGCCGGTGGAGGGGCTGCGTCGCACCGTCGACGCCCGAATCGACCACGCGCCTGGCTGTCCGCTGCTCGACGACGATCGGTCGGGCATCGAGGAGGCGCGATCGGTCGCCGCCGACGCGGATCTCGCGATCGCGGTCGTCGGCGCGCGCTCGGGGCTGTTCGCCGCCGAGACCGAAGACGGCGAGTACACCGGCCTGGCGAGCGCGGGCGAGGGGATCTCGCGGTCGGGGCTGGGCCTGCCGGGCGTCCAGCCGGAGTTGCTCGACGCACTCGCCGCGGTCGACACCCCCACCGTCGCAGTCGTCGTCGCGGGCCGCCCACTCAGGGTCGACGCGGCGGTCGACGGCCTCGTCTACGCCTGGCTGCCCGGCGAACGCGGCGGCCTGGGCCTCGCGGAGGCGCTCGCTGGGACCGACCCCGGCGGGCGACTCCCGGTATCGATCCCCCGATCGGCGGGTCACGTCCCCGCCCATCACGCCCGCCGGCCGCAGTCGGGCCCCGCGGGCTACCGGTTCGGACCGGGCGATCCCGCCCACGCGTTCGGCGCTGGCGAGAGCTACGCGACGATCGAATACGGCCCGCTGGAGGCCCCCGACGCGAGCGAGACGACGGCGCCGCTCGAACTCGCGACGACGGTCACGAACGTCTCCGATCGCCCGGGGGTCGCGGTTCCACAGGTGTACGCCACCGATCTGCCGGGCGATCGCACCAGCCCCGAGCGTGAGCTCTGCGGGTTCGCTCGGGTCGACCTCGATCCCGGCGCGTCGAAGCGCGTCTCCTGGTCGATCCCAGCGGTCGCGCTGGCCGACTACGACGCCGACGTGGAGCGGGTGCTCCACCCCGGACCCGCAACGATCGCACTCGGCCGGTCGAGTGCCGACCTCGTCGATCGGCAGTCATTCGACCTGACTGGCGACCCAGCACGGCTCCCGCCGGGTCGCGATCATCGGGCGACAGTCACGATCGAGTGAGTGGCCGTCACACCAATGACGGTCGAGTCACCACGCCTCGGGCCAGACGCCTGCCGTGCGCATCCGGTCGGACAGGCCCGTCTCCTCGAAGCCCGCCCGGATCGCGTCGGGGTCGCGCCGCGGGACGCGCGTGTCGAGCAACCGGCGGACGGCCACCGCCGCGACCATCGCGTGATCGCGGACGGTCGCGATCGAGACCTTCTCGCGGGTGTCGGCGGCAGTGTGGGTGACGCCGCGCTCCCAGCGATCGGTCCGCCCGCCGGGTCGAGTGCTGTGAAACTGCAGTGCCGGGACGCCACGCCGGAGAAAGGGCCAGTGATCGCTGTACGGGTGGGTCCGGGTCACCCGATCGATCGGCCGGTCGAGATCACGCGCGACGCCGGCGATCAGGTCGTCGAGCGCGTCCGACCCGTGGGTGATCGCCTTCGGGCGGGGGTGCCGGCCGATCCCGTCGCAGTTGACGACCGCGCGAATCCGGTCGGTGTCCATCGCGGCGGCCAGCGCCGCCGACCCGAGCAGGCCGACCTCCTCGCCGCCGACGGTCGCGACGTCGACGCCGAGCGGGAGATCGACGCCGACGAGGGTCTCGACGACCGCGACCAGCGCGGCGACGCCGGCCCCGTTGTCGAGTGCGCCCTCACCGATCGCGTGAGCGTCGTGGTGGGCGACGACGAGGACGCGATCCGCGGTGTCGGGGCCGATCCGCCCGCGCACGAGGTGGGTCTCACCGTCCGTCAGACGAGCCGAGACCGACAGTTCGACCGGCCGGTCACGGCGGTCGAGCGTCGCGGCGGTCTCGTGGCTGATCCCCGCCGCGACCAGCGGGCCCGCCTGGCCCGTCCCGACGGTGCCGGTCGGGCGGAGTTGTCCGGGCCGGTCGCCCGCGAGGAGAAATCCCGCCGCACCGCGTTCGGCGGCCCGCCCCACGGCGGCGAGGCGGTGCGTGTCGCCGCCGGCCCGAGAGAGGGCGATCGCGCCGTCGAGATCGGCGTCGGCGTCGATCGATCGAACGGGGCCGATCACCGTCCCCGCCGGCGAGTAGGGGAGCGCGGTCGCCGCGTAGTGATCGGGCGTCGCGTCGCCCTGGGCGTCGATGCCGGCGCTCGCTGCGGGCGGATCGATCGCGAGCGACGCGCCATCGGCGTGCCAGACCTCGATCGGGACGGCCTCGCGACGCGTGTCGACCGCGCCCGCCCGGTCGAGGTGATCGAGAATGCGGTCGGCCGCGCGACGCTCGCCGTCGTGGCCCGCGACGCGGTCGAGTGCGACCAGATCGTCGAGGACGCGCCCCGGGAGTGGCGACTGCCAGACCCGGCCGAGCGCGCGGTCGAGGGCCGCGTTCATGCCGGCCCATCGGGGGCCGTGACCTAAAGCCAGGGGGCGATCGTGGGCCCAGGATCGTCACTGCCAAACGACTGCCCTCGGAGGAGTTCGCATGCGCGTGAGTGTCATCGGTGGGAGTTCGGTCGACGAGGAGACCAGCGCGATCGCTCGCGAGGTGGGCCGATTACTGGCCGAGCACGGCCACACCGTCGTCTGTGGCGGGCGTGGCGGCGTGATGGCAGCGGTCTGTCGGGGTGCGAGCGAGGCCGGCGGGCAGACGATCGGCATTTTGCCCGGTGAGGACCGGAGCGCGGCCAACGAGTTCGTCGACACCGCGATCGCGACGGGGTTGGGCAACGCCCGCAACGCGCTGGTCGTCATGAATGGCGACGCCGCGATCGCGATCGACGGGGCGACGGGCACGCTCTCGGAGATCGCCCTCGGACTCGACGCGGGCCGGCCCGTCGCGGGCCTGGACACCCACGACGTGGCGGGCGTCGCGGCCGTCGACACGCCCGCAGCGGCGGTCGACTACGTCGAGCGGGCTGGCCCGGAGTAGCTTAGACGCGGTCCTCGACGGTGTCGAGCGCGCGCTGGAGTCGGTCGTCGACCTCGGTCGCGATCGGATCGAGCGCATCGTTGTCAGCCAGGCCAACGAGACGCTGTGGATCGACCGCCGCGACGACTACACCGTCGTCGGCCTCGTAGACGATCACGTTACACGGCAGCAACGCCCCGAGTTCGATCTCCTCGCGAAGCCCCTCGTGAGCCAGCGGCGGATTGCACGCCCCGAGAATGCGATACTGGCGGAACTGTTCGTCGAGTTTCGCCGCGAACGTTGCCTGCACGTCGATGTCCGAGAGGACACCGAAGCCTTCGTCGCCAAGTGCGTCGATCGTCGCCTCGACGACCGCGTCGAACTCGCCCGCGACCGTCGTTCGTGTCGTGTACGTCACGTCTCTGGGTGTCGCCGTCACCACCTAAAGGTTCGGTCGAGCGAGCACCCGGACCGGGCCCGACTGCAGCGGGCCGACCGACACGGACCCGACGGACGACACCCTTTACGTGCCAGCGATCCAGGCGGATCTATGCCCACCGCCGACTCCCGTGAAGCGGTTCCGACCGAGTACACCTGGGATCTCGACGCACTGTACGCCGACCGCGAGGCCTGGGCGGCCGACATCGCGAGCGCTCGCGAGTCCATCGACGACCTCCGTGCGTTCGAGGGTCAGGTCGCAGACGATGCCGACAGCCTCGCCGCGACGCTCGAAACCTACGAGGAGTTGATGCGGACCGTCTCGAACGTCGCCTCCTACGCCCGGATGTGCCGGGACGAGGACACCCGCGACGACGACGCCCAGGCCATGCTCGCGGAGGCCCAGTCGCTGTCCGCGGCCGCGAGCGAGGCCGCGAGTTTCATCGAACCGGAACTCCAGCAGGCCGGCCGCGAGGTCGTCGAACCGTATCTCGCGACCGACGCGCTGGCCGAGTACGACCACTACCTCGACGACGTGCTCCGGATGGAGGCCCACACCCGATCGCCCGAGATCGAAGCGCTGCTCGCAGATCTGGGCGAAGTGCTCGGCTCGCCCGGTGAGATCTACGACACGCTCGCGAACGCCGACATGACGTTTCCGAGCGTCCCGGCCCCCGAGGGAGAGGACGGCGACGTGGAGATCACTCTCGACAATGTCACGACCCTGCTCCAGCGCCAGGACCGCGCGTTCCGCGAGCGCGTCCACGACGCCTTCTACGGGGAGTGGGCGACCGTTCACAACGCCGTCGGGACCGCGTATCACAAATCGGTGCTGACCGACGTGAAATCGGCTCGCGCTCGGGACTACGACTCCGCACTCGACGCTTCACTCGACGGCCCGAACGTCCCGGTGGACGTCTACGACACCCTCGTCGAGACGGTCCGGGATCGCCTCGACCCGCTGCATCGCCACGCCCGGTTCAAGGCCGACCACGTCGGGGCGGAGGCGCTCCGGCCCTGGGATTTCTACGTCCCACTGACCGAGACCGAAAGTCCGGAGATTCCCTACGAAGAGGCCTGCGAGCACGTCCTCGACGCGGTCGGCGTGCTCGGTGAGGAGTACCGCGAGCACTGCGCCGACGGCCTGGAGAATCGCTGGGTCGACGTCTACGAGACGCCGGGCAAGCGCGCCGGCGCCTACAGCGGCGGGACCTACGACAGCCAGCCGTACATCCTCATGAACTACCAGGACGACGTCTCCTCGATGTACACGCTGGCCCACGAACTCGGCCACTCGATGCACTCGGAGTTGACCAGCGAGGCCCAGCCCTATATTTATGGCAGCTACGAGATCTTCGTCGCCGAGGTCGCGAGCACCGTCAACGAGGTCCTGCTGACGCGGCACCTGCTCGCCGAGAGCGACGACGACCGCCTGACCCGACACGTCCTCGATCAGTCGCTCGAACGGTTCCGCTCGACGCTGTTCCGCCAGACCATGTTCGCAGAGTTCGAACGGCAGGTTCACGCGACCGTCGAGGACGGCGACCCGATCACACCCGATCGGCTGGACGAGGCTTATCGCGACCTGAAAGCCGACTACTACGCGCCCGCGGAGTTGGACGAGCATATCGCACGGGAGTGGATGCGGATCCCGCACTTCTATCGGTCCTTCTACGTCTACCAGTACGCCACGGGCCTGTCGGCGGCGGTCGCGATCGCAGACCGGATCGACGAAGAAGGAGCGGACGCCGCCGCGGCGTATCGGGACTTCCTCGCGCGCGGGTCGAGCGACTATCCGGTCGATCTCCTCCGATCGGTCGGCGTGGATCCGACGACCGCCGACCCCGTCGCGGCGGCGATCGACGCCTATTCGGACGCACTCGACCGGATGGCCCGCGTCGCGGACCTGGACGGCTGACCGAGTCCGCCGATCGTCGACGATCCGCCCGGCGGCAGTCGACTGTGACCTCGCCGGGTGAGACGACCCAAAAGGCACTTTTTTCTTGGGTGGGTAGTTCGGGTAACCAGATGTCCCGTAGCCCGTCTCTCCCAGACAGTCCGAAGCTGGATATCGACGCCGAGATGGGGCCCGACGAGCGGCTGGCGGCGCTCACGGAACACTTTCGTGACGTTCGACGGGTCCACGAGGAACTCCACGATCAACTCGACGCCGCGCGGGCCAGACGGGACGAGATCGAAGCCGACGTCGACCAGCTCGAACGCGAGAACGAGACGCTGAAGACGTCGTCGCTCTACATTGCGACCGCCGAGGAACTCACCGACGACGGGATCGTCCTCAAACAGCACGGCAACAACCAGGAAGTGCTCACCGAGGCCAGCGACGCGATCCGCGATCGGCTCGACGCGGGCGATCGCGTCGCCGTCAACGACTCGTTTTCGATCAAGTCCACACTCGACCCCGAGACCGACAGTCGCGCACAGGCGATGGAGGTCTCGGAGTCCCCGACGGTGACTTACGACGACATCGGTGGGCTGGCCGAGCAGATCCGCGAGGTCCGCGAGGCGGTCGAACAGCCCTTGATCGAGGCCGATCGGTTCGTCGAGGTCGGCGTCGAACCGCCGAGCGGCGTGCTCTTGCACGGCCCGCCCGGCACGGGCAAGACGATGCTTGCGAAAGCCGTCGCGAACGAGACCGACGCCACGTTCATCAAGATGGCGGGCTCGGAGTTGGTCCAGAAGTTCATCGGTGAGGGCGCACGCCTCGTCCGCGATCTGTTCGAACTCGCCGCCGAGCACGAACCCGCGGTGATCTTCATCGACGAGATCGACGCCATCGCTGCCAAACGCACCGAATCGAAGACCTCGGGCGACGCCGAGGTCCAGCGGACGATGATGCAACTGTTGAGCGAGATGGACGGGTTCGAGGATCGCGGTGAGATCCGCATCGTCGCCGCGACCAACCGGTTCGACATGCTCGACCGGGCGCTGCTCCGCCCCGGCCGGTTCGATCGCCTGATCGAGGTGCCCAAACCCGACCCCGAGGGCCGGAAACGGATCTTCGAGATCCACACCCGCGAGATGAACCTCGCGAACGACGTCGATCTGGCAGCGTTGGCCGACAGCGTCGAGGAGGTCTCCGGCGCGGACATCCGCGCGATCTGTACCGAGGCCGGGATGTTCGCGATCCGGGAGGATCGTACCCAGGTGACCGAGCGCGACTTCCGTGAGGCGATCGCGAAACTCGAATCCGAGTCCGACGACGTCGGCACGCCCGTCGCGTTCTACTAAGCTTGATAGGGGTCGGCGTCGACCCCCTCGCATGAGCGAGTTCGATCTCGACTTGCGAACGATCGAAGAGTCGATCGAGGACAGCGACGGCCCCCACCGGATCGTACTCGACGTGCTCGACGGATCGACGCCGGACCGAGAGTACGTCGAGGCGATCGAGGCGGGCCAGGTCCTCGTCCTCGCGGTCGAGGGCGACGTCAACGAGCGCGCGGCGGGCTTCGCGCGCGACGTGCACGCCGGGGGCGGGTCGCTCGTCCACTTTCGTGGCTTTTTGATCGTCGCGCCACCGGGCGTCGGCGTCGACACCGACCGGCTGTGAGCCCCACCAAGACTTTGCGCCGTCGGGTGCGAGGTTCCCCATGGCACGTTTTATCGACTGTGGTCCGGCGCTGACCTGGATCACCGATCCCGACGAGCGCATGCATCGGGCCAGTCACGCCCTCTCGGTCGACGGTGAGACGTGGCTGATCGACCCCGTCGCCGTCGAGGGGCTGGCGGACCGCCTCGAAGATCGGCCACCGGTCGCCGGCGTGGCCGTCCTGCTCGATCGGCACAAACGCGACGCCGACGCGCTCGCGCGTGAGTTCGGCGTCCCGATCGCCATCCCCGATTCGATGGACGTCGCGAGCGCGTTCGACGCGCCGGTCGATCGGATCACGGACACGCTCGGTGAGACCACCGTTCGGGTCGAGACCGTGATCGACTGGCCGGTCTGGACCGAAGCGGTCGCCGTCCACGAGGCCAGCGAGACGCTGGTCGTCCCCGAAGCGGTCGGGACGGCCGCCTACGAACGGGCGGGCGGCGAACGCGTCGGCGTCCACCCCATGTTGCGCCTGATGCCCCCGCGATCGCTCGGGCGGTATCACCCCGACTGCCTGCTCGTCGGCCACGGCGAGCCGGTCTGTGAGGGCGCGAGCGCGCCGCTCGACGACGCACTCGCGCACTCGCGACGTCGCGCCCCCGCCGCCTATCTCCGCGCCGCTCGGGAGGCACTCCCATGAGCACCGTCCACGCGACGAGCGACCTGATCGGCGTGCTCTTAGACCGCGCTCGTGACCAGGAGCCCCAGCAGGTGACCGTGCCGCTGGCGACGACGCCCGCCGGACAGCTCGACGTCGGCCTCGACCCCGAGGTCGCGGTGTTTACGCACTTCTACTGGCCGACCGAGTCGAGCGTCGACGCCGTCTTCGGGATCGACCTCTCGACCCCGCTCGCCCGGACGAGCGGACGTTTTCTCTCCCATCCCGACGGTGAGGCCGCACCGACGGTGACCGACGATCTGCACTCGGTGCTGCTGGTCGGAGTCCCGCCCTGGGAGCGCGAGGACGTCCGGGCGTACGACCAGCACGGCCCCGCCGACCTGTCGATCCACGACGTCGAGTTGCCGCCCGAACACGTCGAGGAGTGAGGGCGGCGGCGATCACTCCAGATAGCCCAGGTCGCGCAACTGCTCGGTGATCTCCTCGAAGTCGGCCTCGGTGAGCTGGCCTTCGCGTTCGTGCTGGATGACGATACTCCGAAGCAGAAAGCGGACGAGATCGCTCGTCGACTGAAAGCTCGTGCCCTCGATGGTGTCCTCGACCCGATCCGCGAGGTCCCGCGGGATCGAGACGGTCGTGTAGTCGGTCATACGGAACAGTCGGTCGGGGCGTGGAAGGACGTTGTGCTCGCTACTCGGTGGCGTCGAGGGTGACCGCGCCCGCACCGACGCCCGCCGCGGCGCGTTCGACGCGATCGAGAAGTTCGGCCCGGCAGTCCTCGATCGTCGCGGGGTCGCCACCGATCCGATCGACGACGAGATCCTCGAAACGCGTGTCGTAGGTGCCCTGGCCCACGTGTTCGACGAACTCGTGGGTGCGCAGTTCGCGATTCGCGGCGTAGGCTGCCGTGCGGTCGCCGCCGACGCCGCCGGCCTCGAACGCCGCGACCGGTGTCGCGGGCCCCTCCCGATGATAGTGAACGAGCATCGCGACCGCCCGATCCGAGAGCGCGTCGATCCGGTCGTGGAGCGCCGCGAGATCGCTATTGCGCGGATCGGGCGATTCGACCGCGTCGAGACCGGCGAGCGCGTCGGTCAGCGTGTCGCCACTCCCGTCGGCAGCGTCTGTGTCGGAGTCGTTCCTGCCCTCAGCGTCAGAGGACCCCGCTTCCGGGAGGAGTCCGTCGTCACCACTGTCCGGGTCGAACGCAGGGCCGGCCTCCGACGCGTCGCCCGCCCGGGAGTCGCCAGTCGCCGTCGAATCGCCGCTCGCCTCGCCTGCGCCCACCCGCGTCCAGTCCGGCCACGCGGGGGCGTCCGGTGGATCGACCGTCGACTCGTCGTCGAGGTGCTCCGAGGCTGCAGCCACGAACTCCTCGACGAGGCGGTTGAGCCGACGCGCCTCGTCGAGTTCGGCTTCGAGGGCGGCGATCCGGGCGTTTTTCTCGTCGATCAGGGCCGACAGGTCCGCGACCCGATCGGACTCGTCGCTCATGGGAGAGACGTGCGTCTCGATGCGCTTAACTCCCCGTCAGACACCGCGTTCGAACCCGGAGCGGCTCAGACGGTGATCGGATCACCGACGGCGGGAGCCGCGGCGTCGATCCCGTCCGCGCGCAGCGACTCCGCGAACGATTCGCACCGATCGCCGTGCGTGACGAGCACGCGCGTGTCCCGATAGTCCGCGAGGAACGCCCGGAGACCGTCGCGATCGGCGTGGGCCGACAGATCGAACTGTTCGACGGTCGCACTCGCCTGGATCGATCGCCCGTCGACGGTCGCCCGACCGCGTTCGAGCAGGTCGCGGCCTGGGGTCCCGGGCACCTGAAAGCCCGTGAGTGCGATCGTGTTCTTGGGCTGGTCGGCCACCAGCGGCAGGTAGGTCGCGACGGGCCCGCCCCGACACATCCCACTGGTCGTGACGATCACCGTCGACTCGGCGGCGATCCGGTGGCGATCACCCGAGACGAACCGGGCGTGGGATTTCGCGCGGGCGAAGGCCCTGGGATCGGCCAGCATCGATCGGGAGTGATCGAGCAACTCGAAGACGCGCTGGCCCATCCCGTCGACGTAACAGGGGAGATCGGCCGCGGCGAGGATCGCCGCGACCTCCTGGGTGCGCCCGATCGCAAAGGCAGGCACGAGGACCGTCCCGCCGTTCCAGAGCGTGCGCTCGACGCGCTCGACGAACCGCGACTCGATGTCCCCGCGCGGCGGGCGCTCGGTGTCGCTGTAGGTCGCCTCACAGACGACCGCGTCCGCCGAGGGCCGGGCCGTCGTGCCCGCCAGCAGGCGCTGATCCGCCGTCGTGAAATCGCCGGTATAGAGCAGGCGCGTCTCACCGTCGTCGATCAGGACGTGCGCACTGCCCGGGACGTGCCCGGCGTCGAGGAGGGTCACCCGATAGCCCGCGGCGTCGAAGGGCTCGCCGTAGTCGTGGACCCGTGAGACCTCGCCGAGACGGGCGACGTGTGGGTCGGCAAAGGGCGCGCGTGGCGTCCCACCGTGAAGTTTGAGGGTATCCTGTGCGAGCACGCGCGTCAGATCGCGGGTGATGGGCGTCCAGTGAACGGGCGGGCGCTCGGTACCGGCGAGCAACGCGGGGATCGCCCCCACGTGATCGAGGTGGCCGTGGCTCGCGACGACGGCGTCGGGGTCGGGGATCGACTGGGGCAGGCGTGGCGACTCGTCGGCGGTCAGCCCGAAATCGACGAGCAGCGAGTCGTCGATCAGGAGGGCACTCCGACCGATCTCGCGGGCCCCACCGAGAAATCGCAGCTCCATGGCATCGTTCGGCGCCCCGTTGGGGAGTGGCTGACGGTCTGCTCCACGACGAGCAGTCGGGTCTTCCGATCGACCGCGTCAGCCTCTTCGAACTCGCCACCACCGAGGCACGCATATCTGTCCTCGAAATTCATATCTGTCCCGAGTGCGAACGCCCAGGCGATGGGCGACGAAAGCGAGCCGACTGTCGAGGGGCCGACGCCGGACGCGGAGTCGTTGCCGGAGCGATCGATCGACGATATCGACGCCTTCGAGGTCGATCCGGACGAGTTCGACGACCTCGACGAGTTCGCGACCGCCGAGTGGACGGCTTCGACGACGGCCAGAGAGCGCGTTCGGGCCGTCGCCAAACGGACGACCGAACCGACGACGGCCGGGGCAATCGCAGATCGCGCCGCCGTCTCGGTGACGGCCGCACGGAACACGCTGAACGCCCTCGTCGAGGACGGGCCGATCCGGTCCGAACAGACGACAAACGGCCGGCTCTACGCCCGTGATCCCGACTGGCACCTGATGGGGCAGATCGAGCGTCTCTCGCGGGCCGACGCGCTCGTCGATCGCATTCAGGCACTCCAGGAGGAACTGGCGGAGTATCGCGACACCTACGGGGTCGACTCCCCAGCCGAGGCCCTCGTCGAATCGGACCTCTCGGACTCGGAACTCGACGATATGTCCCACTGGCGAACGGCACGCCGTGATCTGGCCGTGCTCCAGGCG
Source organism: Halococcoides cellulosivorans (assembly GCF_003058365.1). NCBI lineage: Archaea > Methanobacteriati > Methanobacteriota > Halobacteria > Halobacteriales > Haloarculaceae > Halococcoides > Halococcoides cellulosivorans. The sequence goes on from NZ_CP028858.1 coordinate 1,831,585, forward strand.
GCGTATCGATTCCGCGAGGCCCGTCGCTCGACGCGAACGGGCGGACACGACGCCCGTGGCGTCCCGCAGTAATCATGGTGATGGGACGCGGCACGCCGCTGGACGGCGACGCGATCGTCGCCGCCGTCAGCGCCATCGAGCGCCGACTCGGAGACTGTGTCCACGACGTGGCCTACCGGAACACACGAGACGGCCCATACGAGACTGCCTGTCTCACACCACGGGAAGCACGACTCACGCTCGTCCCGGGAATCGACCAGCGAGGCGGATATCTCGACGTCCAGTGGTGGGAGAACGGCGACTACAAATATCACTACCGCGAGGAGGGGCTGACATTTCGCTTCGGCCGAGAGGAAGCGAACGCCGAGACCGACGATCCAATTCGGCACTTCCATCCACCCGACGACCGCTCGGCCCACGAGCCGTCCGCGATCGCAGTCACGACACCCGAGCGCGTCTCGATCGCCGTCGGCACCGCCTGGATCAGTGCCGTCCGTACGGGCGATCCCGATCGACTGAACGACGGCGAACTGCCCTGAAACACCTACTCGACGACGAGTTCGGTCTTCTGATCGACCGCGTCAGCCTCTTCGAACTCGCCGCCACCGAGGAGGCCGCGCGCGGCCTTCTTGCCCCACTCGACGGCGGGTTGGACGAACGTATCGACGTCGTACAGTTCGCCCGCGAGGATCGTCGCGGCTTCCATACTGTAGAGGAGTTCCCCAAGCCCCCGCTCGTCGACCTCGTCGATCTCGATGCGGACGTTCGGCAGGTCCGCCTGGGCGAGTGAGGCTTCGGTGGCCTCGAACTCCGCGTCGAGAAGGTCGCCGAGTGTCGATCCGCCGAGATAGGAGAGTCCCTCCAGATCGGTCTCGGGAATCGCCCGATCGGCCCGCTCCTCGGGGCGGACGAGCGTCACCATCTTGTCGTGCGGTCCGGCCCGATACAGTTGCAACTGGGAGTGCTGGTCGGTCGCGCCAAGTGCGCGCACGGGCGTCTGCCCCAGGCCGTCTTTGCCCAGACTCTCCGCGGAGAGTTGAGCGTACCACTCCGCGAACGTCTCCAGCGATTCGGCGTACGGCATCATCGCGTTCACGCCCGCCCCGCGAACGTCGAGGGCGTACGTGATCGCGCCGTAGGCGTAGGCAGGGGTGTCGTACAGCGACCCCGAGAGGTCGTCGGCGACCTCGCCAGCGCCCGCGAGCACGGCCTCGATGTCGAGGTCCGCGAACGCCGCCGCGGCCAGCCCCACCGTCGAGAGTGCCGAGAACCGCCCGGGGACGCCGTCCGGGACGTCGAGCGCGGGCAGATCGTGCTGATCGGCGAGATTGCGGAGATTGCCCGCCTCGCCGGTCGTGACCCAGGTCCGCTCGGTCCAGTCGACGCCCGCATCGTCCATCGCCTCGCGGACGACCAGGAAGTTCGCGAGCGTCTCGGCGGTCGTCCCCGACCGGGAGACGACGTTGACCGCCGTCGATTCGAGATCGATCTCGCTGAGCAGGTCCTCGATCCACTCGGGGTCGACGTTGTCGAGATAGTACGCCTCGACGTCGTCGGCGAGCGCGTCGGTGAGTGTCGCCGCACCGAGTGCGCTCCCACCGATCCCGACGTTGAGCAGCGTGTCACAGTCGTCGAACGGTGCGACGGCGGCCCGGATCGCCTCGGGATCGACCGTCGAGGGCAGATTCAGTGATTCGTAGCCGTGAGTGCTGGCCGCCCGCCCGGCCGCGATGGTGTCGTGAGCGTCTGCGACGCGCCGATCGAGACGGTCCAGAGCGCCCTCGGGGACCCCTGGTGTCGCCTCGCTCGCGAGTGCGTTACCGATGTCGACCTTCATGTGACAGGGTCTCGCAGGCCGACACGTACGTCTGTCGATTCACCGGCGGCACTCGCCGGGATCGGTGGCCGGGGGGTGGCCCCCGGGCTGAGTTCGGCTCTCACTCGCCGCCGAAGCCCGCCTCGTCGAGCGCGACGTTCAGATCCGCGCGGATCCGCTCGCCCGCCGTGCGCTCGTCGGCGGTCGTCACCACGCGATTCTCCTGGACGGTCGAGCCCTGTCGGACGATCAGGCGGACGTTCCCGCCGCGATCCGCGCGGGTCGCCTTCGCGCGCAACTGCCCGCCGCTGGCCCCGCCGGTCTCGATCGGGCCCGGGATGACCTTCTTCACGTGCGGATGGTCGGCCGCACACTCGACGGCGGCCCGGCCCGCCCGATCACCGATGAGCGTCGAGTGCGCGCCGCTGATCTTCGCCGCGGGCGGGCGCTCAACGACCGCGAGGCCCTCGTCGCTACGATCCGCGAGGACGCTCTCGACGGGGTCGTCGGCCCCGACCCGGAAGAGCGGGCGAACGACCTGCCCGCGCAGCGCCTGGACGACCGTTCGGTCGCCCGCGACGTGGACGTCCTCGGGGCGCTTGCGATGGATCTCGTCGGCGATCAGCCCCGCGAAGTTTCGGAGTTCGATCGGTTCCGCGTCGCCCGATTCGGGCGTCGTCGTGATGGTGCGTGCGCCACGGACGTCCTCCTCGAAAATCGCCGTCACGGTCGCGCGATCGCGCGCACAGTCCACGACGACGGTGTCGGCGTTCGCGGTGTGACAGACCAGGCAGTAATCGCCCGGGCGATCCAGATCCGATCCGCATTGCCGACACGACACACCGTCCGATCGGCCGGTCGGCCCAAAAGGACCGCGTTTTCCCGTCCGCTCCCGTTCAACACGTCTCAGAGCCGGTCGGGATCGACCTTGCAGTACTCTCTGAGGATTGCGGTCGCGTAGCTTCCCTTGGGCAGCGCGAAGGATAGGGCAGGATCGTCGGCACTACTCACCGTCAGATCGGTCGCGACCCGGATCGCACGTCGATCGCCCGTGGAGCCGAAGGGGTCGGGGCCCGCGAACTCGTCCGGTGCGAGATCGGCGTCGTCGAGGAGCGCCCGTTCGATGTCACCGGGCGCAGTGTCCGCCGCAGCGAGTTCGGTTGCGGTGCCGACCAGCGGATGGGTGACGACCGCGCGCCCGCGCTCGCAGTGGCGCTCGATCGTCGCGACGCGATCCGAAGTCACCCGCTGGGTGCGAGCGGTGTCGGGGACGAACACGCCCTCGCGCTCGGTGCCAAAGGCGACCACGTCGCCGACGACCGGGCGATCGAACGGGAGGCCGCGCTCCAGGCGCGCCGACAGCATGCGATTGAACAGCCACGACTGGGCGGCGTGGACGTAGAGTCGCTGGAGGCTCTCGGGCGCGGTCTCGACCGCCGCCTGGAAGTCCGCGGGCGAGTCGGCGTCGCGCTCGCGACACCGCTGGAGCATCGCGCGCTCCTGGCCGAGATGGCCCGGCATCGCATCGAGTGCGCCCGCCCAGTCGGGGTCCTCGCCCGCGGCGAGACGCTCGAACGCCCGATCGGCGGTCTCGCGAGCGGCCTGGGTCCGCTCGGGTTCGCGCTCGCTGGGCCGGCCGACGACCGCGCGGACCGCGCCCTGCCAGTCGTCGCGGACGATCGCCAGTCCGACGCGATGGGTGATCGCACGGCGCGACCCGAACCGCTGCTGGCCGAACCAGTTCGGGACGGCGACGCGTGCCGTCCGAGTCGTATCGCTCGATTCGTCGGCGCTCGATTCCCCGTCCGATCCGTCCGCGTCAGTCCGCTCCGCTGCACCCGCGAACGCCGCTAACTCGTCGGTGATCGCCCCGACCCCGTCCGCGGCGTCCCGGACGACGATTTCGAAGCGGTTGCCCACCAGATCACCGAACAGGACGGGCCGACCGGTCCGGCCACAGACCGAGAGTTCCGCGTCGTCGATCGAGAGGTCGGCGACGGCGTCGGGGTCGGGGTCGCGAATCGAGAACAACTGTGTCGTGACGGCGTGGCGGTCTTTCGTCCCCGCCCAGGTGATCCGCTCGCGACTCATCTCCAGGCGGTCCGCAACCCGGCCCGCGAAGTCCGATGTCGCCCACCCACGAAGCGTCGCGCGAACGACGACGTGCGGATACGCGCCCGGATCGGCGTCGATCGACTCGAAATCGACATCCTCGATCTCATCGACGCGGAAATCTTTAGGGGAATCGCGCAGGCGACCGCCGACGCCGTCGGTGTCGCTGACGTAGTAAGCGATCCCCACGCTGGCCTCGTGGGGGTGGGCTTCGCGCATTGCGAGGAAGAGAACGGGGACGCATTAGTCGCTGGCGAAGGTCAGCCGCTGAGCCATCGGTCCAGCATCTCGATTCCGGCCTCGATCGGTCCGTCGCGACCGTCCTGGAAGTCCACGCCGGCGATCGACGGCGGCTCCGGATCGTCCGAATCGTCGACGAGAGCGATCAGCAGTGAATACGGACCCAGCGGTTCGGGGCCGAACGGTGGAGTCGTCTCGACGACCACCTGAATGCCATCGTCAGTCCGGTACAGCGTCCGCGGTGTGAGTTTCGATAGATCGCCCATCTTCTGGGCGAGCACCAGCGTCGTGCGCTCGAAGTCGATCTCATCGAGCCACAGTCTAAGGCGTGAGGAGTCCCTGTCGTTCGGCGGACTGAGATCGAGCCACGCCTCGGCTGTCGATCGATCGGTGAACGTCTGGCTGTACGTTCCGAACGGCTGGTCCTCCGGGCCGCCGTCTGCGAACTGAGGCCGTTCGCCCGCGCGTCGCTCGCGGGCTGACTCGACGAGGACATCACCCTCGGTCGAAAAGACCTCCAGTGAGAGGGACTCCACGTTGTTGCCAGGGTACGGCGTCGATCGGGCCCAGGCGACGGCCCCACTGGCTGCGAGCAGCAACGACACCAGTCCAGTCAGAAGTCGACGACGTTTCACGGTCGCGTCCACCCCTGAGCGTCGACGATCATGCGTCGTCTAACGGGCGACAGTCTGACAAACGTTTCGAGTCGATGTCGTTTCACCGATCGCGTCTCACTCCGCCCGCTCCTCCGAGAGGTGTTCCCACACCTCCGCACAGCCACAGCCGTCCTCGACGTCGAGGTGATCGTCCACGCGCTCGGTCTCGGCGGCGCGCTCATCGACATCCTCGGCGCTCTCGCTCGCCGCGTCATAGTCGTCGGTCGGTTCCTCGTCTCGCCGCTCGGTCGTGACAGTCTCGGACATTAACACCACTCCTCGTACTGCTGAATCCGCGCCGGGTTGAACGCGACCGGCGCGCGGTCGGTGCCGTCGTAGGCCTCGCGGTGGGCGGCGTAGGGGATCCAGATCCCACCGTCGGGGTCGATCTCGCGTGGCGACTCGCGACGGGCGCGCTCGCGATTCCAGGTCGCGATCTGGGCGATCGGGCCCGTCTCTTCGATCGGGCGGGTGTCGAGGTCCGTCGCCGCGAGCGCGCGCTCGCCGCGCGCGGTCCGGACGAGCACCGTCGACTCCTCGCGCTCGCTGCCGATCGTTCCGACCGCGATGTCCGCCGTGCGTCCGGTCGCGTCCCCGCATTCGAGACAGCCGTCGGGGATCGCACCCGCGACGCTATCGGCGGGTACCGATCGCTCCGTGCCGTCCGCGAGTTCGACTTTGAGCCCGTTGCCCACGAGATCCAGGCCCACGACGTCGCCGGGATCGATCGCGTGAGCGCTCTGGAGGACGCCCGCGAGATGCTCCTGTTCGAGCGCCTGGGTACACCACAGCGAGATCCGCAGGTCGATCGCGTCGAGTGGCGGGTGCTCGTCGAACCGCGGGTCCCGATAGTCGCCGTCGCCCGCGAGCGCGGCGACGCCCTGGTGGACACACGGCGTGCCCACGAGGGCGAGTTTTGGGTCCTCGGGCAGGTCCGCCGTGGCGATCAGGTCCGGAACGGCGGCGAGCTGGAGGGGCTGATCGAACACCGTCCCACCGCTCGCGCGGGCCTCGGCGGGGTCGGTGACGAGTTCGGGCGTGGGCGCGTCCAGCGGGGCGCCGCTCGCGACGACCGCACCGTCGATCTGGCCCGCCGCCAGCAGGTCGGCGAGCAGCGTGGAGACGACCCCGCCGTGTTGACCCTCGCTCGACCCGCGCGCGGCGACGGCCGCGCGGACCGGGCCCGGCAGGTCGTCGGTCGGCGCGGCGGTCGCGGGCGCATCGCTCGTCTCAGTGGCGGAGGCGTCGCTCGGCGTCGCCGCGGACGACGCCCCAGGCAGCGCCTCGTAGCGCAGGCCCGCGCGCGGACAGGTGTCCCAGCAGCGCGAACAGCCAGTACACATCTTCACGAGCGTCGGCCGGCGATCAGAGTCGGCGATGCCGATCGAATCGGACGGGCAGGCACTCACACAGGCCGCACACCGGACACACCGGTCGGCCGCGATGACGGCCTCGTCGAGGTCGCGAAACCAGACCTTGTTCCGCGGCGGGTCGACGTCCCGTGTGGATTCGCGTGGATCCGCACCGACGGATGGGACTCGCGGGCTGGCGTCGGACAGTGCGTCGGTCGTCGATGGGTTGGAGTCGGACATGATCAGTCGGCAGTGGGTTCGGCGACGGTGGTCGGATCGGCGATACTCGCGAGTTCGGCGGCGGGCGTCTCGCGGACGAACGCCTCGATCGAATCGCCCTCGCGGTCGGCGGCCTCGATCACCCGCGCGATCGCTTCGGGGCCGTCTTCGATCGGGATGCGCCCACAGAGCCAGCGGGCGAACTCCTGGTTGGCGGGATCGCCCCCGACGGCCAGGTCGACCGCCGGGTGGGGGACCGGGTCCGTCTCGTCGCGACGGGTCTCGCCGCGCAGGCCGACGTCGGCCAACTGTGGCTGGGCACACGAGGCGATACAGCCGCTGAGCGCGACCCGGACGCGATCGAAGCAGACGTCGAGGGTGGCGTCCAACTCGCGGGCCCACCGCCAGGCCCGAGCCTTGGTCTCGACGAGCGCGTACGTACAGTACTCCCGCCCCGTACAGGTGACCATCCCGCGGGTGACCGGGCCGGGATCGGGGCTGTAGGCCTCCAGGGGCTCACTCGCCCGGAGAGCGTCGACCCGATCGCCAGGCACGTCCGCGACCAGGAGGTTCTGGTTGTGCGTGATCCGCAGGTCGCCGCTGCCGTACTCGGCGGCCAGATCGGCGATCGCGGCGAGATCAGATCCGCCGATGCGCCCGACCGGGACGGCCAGCCCGACCATGGAGCGGCCGTCCCCCTGTTCGTGGACGCCGACGTGATCGCGGCGGACGCCCTCGCGGAGGTCCGTGCCCGCCGATTCGAGGGAGCCGTCGTAGTGGCGGTCGAGTTCGTCGCGGAAGGTGTCGACGCCCCACTGCTCGACCAGGAATCGGAGGCGGTTCACCGCGGTGTCGAGATAGCTCCCCTGCGCGACGAACAGGTCCGCCGTCGCCGCGACGATATCGACGACCCGCTCTGGCTCGACGAACACGTCGAGCGGGTCCGCGAAGCGGGGGCTATCGGAGAGTCCGCCGCCCGCGTGGACGTTGAAGCCCAGGCGACCGTCCTTTTTCGCGGGCGTGAAGCCCAGATCGTTGATCCCCGGGCGCGCGCTGACCTGGCGCGATCCCGCGACGCTGACCTTGAGTTTGCGAGGCAGGTTCGCATAGCGTGTGTCGGCCTCGAAGTACTCGGTGACGGCCTCCGCGACCGGCCGGGTGTCGATCACCTCGTCGGGAGCGAGACCAGCCGCGGGGTTGGCGACGACGTTGCGCACCGAGTTCCCCCCGGACTGGTACGTCGAGACGCCGACCGCCGAGAGGCGATCCCAGATCGCCGGAATGTCGCCCATCTCGATCCAGTGGTACTGGATCCCCTGCCGGGTCGTCAAATCGAGATAGCCACCGTCGAACGGGCCGGCGTCGTGACTCGCGGGCGGGACCGCGTATTCCTCGGCGATCGCCCCGAGTGTGCGGGCCTGGTCGGCGGTGACCAGTCCGCCCGGAAGCTTCGTCCGGAACATGTGGTGCTCGCCGCCCTGCTTCTGGTCGTAGATCCCGACGAGTTTGAGTTTGCTCGCGGAGTGCTCGCCCAGCGCGTCGTGGACCGCCCGCGTCCCCTCGCTGGCGTGTTCGCGGACGATCCGCTCGATCTCGGTGGGGTCCCACGTGGGCGCGGCGGCCTGCAGCCAGTCACGAAGACTGCCTTCGTAGAAAATAGCGTCGCCGTAGCCCGCGTCGAGCAAGGCGACGAGGACGAGACTCAGGCGTCGCGCCGTGTTACAATAGAGGACGATATCCGTGTCCGGATCGAGACCGACGGCCTCGAACACCGCCGCGCGCTCGTCGGGCGGGCGGACCGACCCTTCGGAGAGCAGGCGCTCGACGTCACAGTGGATCGCCCCCGGGATGTGGCCCTGATCGTACTCGGTCGCGGTCCGGGTGTCGAGGAGGATCGCCTCACCCTCGCTGGCGGCTTCGACCGCGCTGCGATCGGCCAGCAGCGGAGAATCGTAATCGGTCGACTCGTAGGTCGCTGGATCCGAATCGACGCTCTCGGTCGTCAGATCGACCGCGCGAGCGAGCGATTCCACGTCGTGACCGACCAGTCCGAGGTCGGCGTCGTGGCCGAGGACAGCGAGGGTCACCAGGAATCGTGCGGCGTTGGCCGGGTCCGCGCCGTAGGCGATCACTGGCGTCGAGCGGTCGATTCCCGCCGCTCCGAGCGCGTCGGTGATCGCGTCGGGGTCGGGGAGCATTCCGGGCGCGAAGCCCGTCGGATCGCGATACACGTCGGGTGGAATCGAGACTGCGTCAGGCACGTGGCCCACGTCGTGATAGGCCGCGGCCTCGCGAACGTCGACCACGACGGCGTCCGATCCCCCCAGAGTCTCGGGTGAGACGAATTGGATCTGTTGCATCACACAGTCCTCGACGCCCCCACGACATACCCCGTCCGCCCCTCCGCAACGTTGCCTCAGTTCGTGACGAAACGATTAGACAGAAGTCACAGCGTGCCACCAGATACGCCCACAAAGGAGGGCGCATACTGGACATACATCCACGAGACAGGATAGCACACGAAGAGTGAGGGCCTTTTCCACCCCCAATACTGCGGCGGTTCAAATAGGACCGGATGCGGAGGGGGACGTGTGACCGGCGGACTGCAGTCGAGGGTCTCGCCCGTCCCGGCAGGCGTTGCCGACACTGGTGACGCAGATCACCGCCAGCCGGTGCGATTAGGTATCCCCGGCCCCCAGGGTGAGGCGTGCCGACGCTGTACGAGGTGCTCGACGTGGACCGGGACGCCGACCGGACGCACATCAAGTCCGCGTTCCGCGACCGCGTGAAGGCCGTCCACCCCGATCACAGCGACCATCCCGACGCTCGCGACGCTTTCGAGCGGGTCTACACCGCCAAAGAGGTGCTGACCGACCCCGCCGAGCGCGAACGCTACGACACGATGGGCCACGCCGACTACATCCGCCAGCACGAGGACCCAGCGCTCTGGGAGGTCGACGAGACGCCCGCGGGGTCGACGGCGAAGGGGTCGACCCACCGATCGCGAACGACGGGATCGACCCAGGCGACGCGCGGGCAGACACAGACCAGCGCCACGACCGCTGGAACCGGACCGGCCTCCGGACAAGCGAACGGACACTCGCGCTCGCGACACCGGCGCTCGCGCAACCGGTACGCACGCCGCGAGAGCGTCGTCGACGAAGACGTCTCCTGGGCCGACGGCCAGGGCACCTGGACGGCCCGCCAGTCGGTCCCGGCCTCGCCGGCCGCCGGGCGGCGGACGGACCTCCGTCGGATCGTCGGCAGCACACAGTCACTCGTCATCGCGGGCGCGCTCGCACTGTTCTATCCGGCCATCGCACTCGGGGCGTTCACACCGGCTTTTCCGCTGGTGTTCAACGCGATGGTGCTCGTCTGTCTGATCGTCATCGCGACCTATTTGCTCGCCATCCCGGAGTTCGGACTGGCGATCTTCGGTGGGTGGGGCGTCCTCGGCGGGATCGGCCTCCTGCTCGTCGGCCCGACGCTCCCGCTGGCGATCGGCTACCTGCTCTCGACGTGGGTGCCCGCAGGCCTCGCGCTGTTGACGATGGCCGTGATCCGGTACTAGCGCTCGTCCGGAAACTCCCAATCGACCGCGCGGGCGACCTGCTCGGTGACGTCGGCCCGCCAGTCGTGACTGTCGGCCCCACGGAGGTCACACTCGACGATCGACACCCCGCCGACCGCCACGGTATCGGTGAGCGCGCGCTCGACGGCCACCCGGTCGTCGACCGACCGATAGTCCAGATCGTACATCGCGGCAGCGTCCCCGAAGGTGCGGCCGTGTGGGGCCCGGAAATACTCCTCGAAGGCCTCGAAGTCCGCGATCGGCAGTTCCTCGAAGATCCCCCCGCCGTCGTCGTTGAGCACGACGATCGTCGCCGGGCCGTCGATCCGGTCGGCGGCGATCAAGCCGCCGATGTCGTGGAGCGCGGACTGATCACCGACGATCGTGACCACGGGTCCCTCGGCGTCGGCGATCCCGAGTGCGGTGCTCGTCAGGCCGTCGATGCCGCTGACGCCGCGATTGCCGTGGACCGTGAGCGTGCGGTCGGCGGGCGCACCGAACCGGTCGAGATCGCGGACGGGCATGCTGTTGCCCGCGAACAGCGTCGTCCCGTCGGGAACGCTTGCGGCGATGGCGCGGACGACCGCGCCTTTCGTCCACGCGTCGTGGCAGGCGGCCCCGATCGTCGCCCAGTAGTCGTCGGCCGCCCGTCGGACGCTCTCGACCCAGGGATCGGCGGGCCGACGGTCTCCGTCGGGACTCGGTTCGAGACGGTCGGCCACCCGATCGACGAGCACCGTCGGGTCCGCGCCGACGACGTGGCCCGCGTGGAAGGTCGCCTCGCGGTACTCACGAGCGGGATCGACCAGGAACTGTCTCGGATCGGCGGCGGCCAACCGCTCCCGGAGCGGCTTCGAGGTCGGGGACAGTCCGAACCGGACGACGACGTCCGGCGCGGGCGCGTCGAGTGTGGCATACAGTCCGTCGTAGGCACCGATGGCCTCGGAATTTCCGAAGCGGTGCCCCGAGAGTGGATCCGCGAAGATCGGTGCGCCCGCACGGTCGGCGAGGCGGACGAGCGGATCGCGATCGGGCACCGGCGGGCCACGCGGCCCGACGATCAGCGCGGGCCGGTCGGCGTCTGCGAGCGCGCTCGCGACGCGGTCGACGGTCGCGCGACGCGGCACGCTCACGCCCCGCTCGACACGAACCATCGGGCCGTCGCGGCCCGCCGCACCGATCGGTGCGCGCTCGGCCAGATTGTCGGGGACGCTCCCGTCAGGGGTCGGCTCCAGGGGCTTGCTGAAGGGGACGTTGAGGTGGACGGGACCCGCGGGCGGGCCACGCGCGGCGTCGATTGCCCGAGCGACGGTCACCCGCAGCGAACGCAGGCGCCGCGATTCGGGCGCGGGTTCGGGCAGCGTCCGGTCGAAGCGGGGCGCGCCGGCGAACACGCCCGCCTGCTCGGTGGTCTGGTTCGCACCGCTATCGAGCAGTTCGGGCGGGCGATCGGCGGTGAGGACGACCAGCGGGACGCGGCCCTCGTCGGCTTCCATCACCGCCGGGTGGCAGTTCGCGACGGCCGTCCCCGACGTCGTGACGACGGCGGTCGGGTCGCCGGTCGCCCGGCCCTGCCCGAGCGCGAGAAACGCCGCGGAGCGCTCGTCGGGGTGGACCACGGTGTCGATCCCGTCGTGATCGGCCAGTGCGCAGACGAGCGGCGTCGACCGACTCCCGGGCGCGATCACGGCCCGTTCGATCCCCGCCGCGACGCACTCCTCGACGGTCGTCGCGGCCCACAGCGCGGTCCGGTTGGGCGCGGTCATTCGAGTAGATCGAGCATCGGGCGGTACTTCAATTCGGTCTCCGACCACTCGGCGTCCGGGTCCGAGTCCGCGACGAGGCCAGCGCCGGCGAAACAGTGCGCGCGACGGCCCTCGATCAGCGCCGACCGAATCGCGACCGCAAAGGAGCCGTCACCGGTCGCGTCGAACCACCCGACGGGCGCGGCGTACCACCCCCGATCGATCCCCTCCAGGTCCGCGATCCGCATCATGGCGCGATCCGGGGGCTGGCCACCGACGGCCGGCGTCGGGTGCAGCGCGTCCGCAACCGACAGAGCGTGTACGTCGGTGTCGAGAGTCGCCTCGATCGGCGTTTCGAGGTGCTGGACCGAGGCCAGTCGACGGAGTCGTCGGTCGGCCACGCTGACGCTCGCGGGCAGCGATTCCAGTTGGTCGACGATGGCGTCGACGACGACGCGGTGTTCGTGGTCGTCTTTCGCGCTGGCCTGGAGTTCCGCGGCCAGATCGGCGTCGGCCGCTCGTGACCCGCCGCGGGCGGCCGAGCCAGCGAGTGCCGTCGTGGTGACCGTCCGGCCCCGACGATCGAGCAAGATCTCCGGGGTCGCGCCGAGGAAGGTGCCGCCGCCGACGGGCGCGACCGCGAATCGCGTGCAGTCGGGGTAGCGATCACCGAGATCCGCGAGTGCGCCACCGATCCCGACGGGACCCCCGAGGTCGGCATGCAACGACCGGGCGAGGACGACCTTGCGAAGCTGACCCGCCCCGATAGCGTCAGTCACGCGCTCGACCTGCCGGATCCACTCCATGCGGTCGGGGCGGCGCTCGACCGCGTCGATCCCGGGCGGATCGTGAGCGGGTGGGTCCTGGCCTTCGATCGCCATCCGGAGTCGCTCGAACCGGGCGTCGACGCGGTCACGACCGCGGACGACGAGCCAGGTCTCGCCGTCGACCCGGGCCGCGACGACCGCCGGGAGGACGACCGCCGCCGGAGCGAACCCCGCCCACGACTCCGAGTCCGGTGTGAACGCCGCGCCGCCGTACCACCGCGGCGACTGCCCGGCGGGACCCGTCGTGTCGACCGTCGCGAGCGTCGCAGTGGCGCGCTCCTCGATGGTCTCGAACCGATCCGACCCCGCTGCCGTGACCCGGGCGACCTGCCCACCGACGACGCGTCGCTCGTCGGCCCGGAGCCAGGCCATGCGTGGCCGATCGAGACCGTCGAAGGCAGCTAAAACGGAGCCGTCGGCAATCCGCTCGGCTCGCGTCGTCAGCCCGCCCGACGCGACGGCGGACTCGCCCACCGAATTCATCGGGGAGGAATAGCCGTCCCGCTCGGTTAAGCGCTCGCACTCCGACCGAACGGGCCCCGACGGCATCGTTTAAGGCGATCCGGGGCAATGCATCGACGATGGGAGCGGACGAGCGGTGAGCGTCACGCAGTCGATCGATTCGGTCCACCAGTTCGCCCGTCTGATTCAGATCGGGGTCGTCCTGGAGGAACTCGTCGAGACCCGCGCCAGGGCCCAGACCGGCGCCGTCGAGGAGCCGATCCGATCGCATCTGGAGGCCGCCGCGGCGACCGCCGCCGAGCACCGGACGCGCCTGCTGGGCGTCCTCGACGCGATCGATGCCGATCACGGGCCGGCCGAGGAACTCCAGACGCTCGTCCAGCACCGCTACGAGGCCGATCAAGAGTTCGATCACGTCCTCTACGAACACCTCTGTAACGTCGAGACCGCCTACAAGTTCTACGAAGACCTCAGCGAGGCCCTCGACGCCTCGACGGTCGCACTCTCGGTCGAGGGCGAAGCGATTCCGGACCGGATCGCCCACCTCATGGCCGACGAACGCCGCACGGTCGAGGCGACGACCGATCTGCTCGACGAACTCGAAGGCAACTCGGAGGCGGCGGACGGATCGGAAGCGTCAGACGAGTCGGGGGCGTCGGGAGCGGCGGACGGATCGGGAGCGCCAGACGATCCAACGGGAGGCGATCGATCGTGAACACCGCGGATCAGTACCTCCGGGCGATCTACCTGATCCAGTCGGTCGAGGACGGCCCGGCGTCGACGGGCGCGGTCGCGGATCGACTGGACGTCAGCCCCGCGAGCGCCAACGAGATGATCGGGAAACTCGAATCGCAAGACCTCCTCGATCACGAGAAATACGAGGGCGTCACGCTCACGGACGGAGGCATCGAGCGCGCCCGGAACGTCCTCGAAACGTACTGCATCATCGAGCGATTCCTGCTCGAAGTCCTGGAGGTCGAAGACTTCCGCGCGGAGGCCCGCCAACTCGAAGGCGTCATCGACGACCTGGTCGCCGAACGACTCGACACGATCATCGACCGCGAACCCGAGTGCCCGGACTGTTTCGACGCCGAGGCCGGGGCGTGTGAGAAGCTGATCGTCACCGACGAAGCGCCGTCGCAGTGATTCGCTCGAAACGGTCGACGGCGTCCCAAGAACTCATTCGGGCCGGCGAATTCCGTCGTCGGTCGCGATCGAATCCAGCAGTTCGATCGGCGTGCCGTCGTAGTTGACGTTCTCGACGACGAATCCCTCCGCGGGTTCGCGCATGACTTCGCTGACCGGGCGACGCTCGTTTTGGAACTGAAAGCCCCCTTCGGGGATCTTCGTCGACGCACCGACCGCGGTGACCGGCACGCCCGCGTCGGCGGCCGCCGCCGAGAGGGTGTGCGTACCGACGCGGTTGTAGAGCACGTCGTCGACCAGGCTGTCCATCCCGACGAGCACGCGATCGCATTCGGGGAGGTACTGCGCGCTCGCGCTGTCGACGATCAGGTGAACGTCGATCCCCTCGATCGGCCCGAAATACCGGGCGGTCTTGCGGCCGAGATAGCGGGGGCGCGCTTCGGTGATATACAGCGTGATCGGGCGCTGGGCGACGCCGTTTTCGACCGCGGCCAGGCGTTCGAGCGTCTCGATCACGGTCGTCGAGTAGTCGTGGGTCAGAATCGTCTCGTCGTCGGCCAACTCTGCGGCGGCGTTCGCGGCGGCCTCGGCTTTGGCGGACTCGACGGTGTCGATCACCTCGTCGATGACCCGTTCGGTGGCTTCTTTCGCGGCGCTGACTGCGTCGTACTCGCCCTCCGCGACGGTGTGGATGATCCGGCGCTGAGTGTTGTACAGCGTGGCGTGCGAGGGTTTCGCGCGCCGGAGCGCGCTACTGTTGCGTTCGAGCGCGCGGACGTACTCCTCGACGGTGGGGAACTCCTGGGCCGTCAGCGAGGCCAGCGCACGGGCGGCCTTGACCGCGACCACCGAGGAGGAGTGCGTCTGCATCTCTTCGATCTCCTCGATCGTCTCGTCAATCATACACGCACATCGCCACAACCGGGCAAAGGTGTTGTGCTCCGCGACGGGCCGGGTGTCGAATCGGGGCTCCAGAGTTCAGTCCTCGGCGTAGCGATCGAGTGCGCGCTGGGCCGCCGAACTGAGTGTTCGGGACGGCTCAGGGTCGTCCTCTCCACTGTCGTCCGTCGCGTCGACCGACTCGTCGTCCGATTCCTCGGTGACCGCCGTTTCGTCCGTCGCGTCGGCGGCCGCCGTCACAGCTGTCTGATCCGTTCCCGAAATGATCGGTTCGACGACGGGGTCCTCCTCGCCCGTCGTGATTCCGTCGTCCGACGCCCCGGTGTCTTGTGGAGTCCCGTCGCCAGCCGACGGCTCCGCAGCGTCCGCGGTCTCGTCACCGCTCGACAGCTCCACAGCGTCCGCGGTCTCGTCACCGCTCGACGGCTCCGCAGCGTCCGCGGTCTCCTCGTCCGCCTCGGATTCGGTCGACGGATCGAGCGCCGCCAGCGCCCGGGGGATGGCCTCGGCGAGCCGATCGTTCGTCGCGCCGCGCAGCGCGGCGATCTGGTCGTCCACGGGCCGGACCACCGCCGGGCGCTGTTCGGCCAGCGCGGCGAGCGTCTCCGCGCTCCGGGCCTGGACGGCCGTGTCGTCGTGATCGAGTGTCGCGGCGATCCGTTCAACGTGGTCGACGAGTGCGTCCGGGTGGGCCCCGGCGACGGTGGAGAGCGCTTCGAGGGCCTGTTCGACCACGGCAGGACCGTCGTCGAGGCGGGCGACGAGGTCGGCGACGGCGGGGCGAACGTCGTCGGGATACACACGCCCGACGGACGCGAGGAAGTCCGCCGCAAGTCGTCGCGTCGACGAGTCGTCGGCGTCGAGCACCGCGACCGCGTCGTCGGTGAGGTGTCGAACGGCGTCCGGATGCGAGTATCCGAACTTCGTGAGCGCCCAGAGCGCGGCGGTGCGGGTTCGTGGCTCGTCGTCGATGACGCCGCCGAGCGGGTCGACGGCGGGGGCGACGGCACCGGGATGCGCTCTGGACACCTCCCGACAGATGATCGCGGCGTATGCCCGACAGTCGTCGGTATCGTGATCGAGATGGGCCGCGACGTCCACCACTGCCCCCTCGACGGCATCGGGACACTCCGTCGCGATCCCGGCGAGCGCGAGCAGGGGGTCCCGCATCGTGTCGTGATCCTCACGATGAAGGAGCGTCCGGAGCGCTGGCACGGTCGATCGGACGCGCTCGGGATACGTGCTGGCGATCCCACCGAGCGTGCCCGCCGCCCTGGTCCGCACCTCCGGGGCGGGATTGTCGAGTTGCTGGGCGAGCCAGTCGATCTCGGGAACCACCAGGTCGGCGTCGTCCCAGGCGAGCTGTCGGAGCGCACCGAGGAGGTTGATCCGGACGTCACACTGCGATCCGTGGAGCGCGGCCCGGATCGCCTGGCTCTGAGCGCCCACATCGTCGATATTCTGGTCCGCGATCCCGTCGATGGCACGCGCGGCGGACACACGAACGCGGTAGTCCGGAGCGTCGAGATACGGGAGAAACTGCTCGGTCTCCCACCCGATGATGTCGTATTCGATGCCTCTCGAGATCGTGTCGAGGGCCCGGCGTTCGAGCCGTTCACCATACTCGGACCGGTCGACCACGCGGTCGAACGCCGCATCGATTGCGTCGAAATCGGTCGTCGCGAGCGCACGGAGCGCGGCCGCGGCGTCCCGACGGGTGTCCTCGCGGTCGACGTTCAGGAGGCCGACCAGATACGGCGCTTCGGACGCGATCGACGATGGGTCGCGCTCGGCCTGGTCGCGGAGGTGGGCCGCGCGCCGACGTCGCTGCTGCATCGTCCGACCGTGCGCACCGGTGGGTCAAAAGGGTCGTGTCTACCACCGCGCACGGTGACGATCGCGAGCACACGTCGAAACGCCAATATGCGGGCCCCGCGGACGTGCGGCAAGCTCACAGATGGAGCCATTCAGCCCCTGGATCGGCGCAGCATCGGCACTGTTCGTCGTCGCCGTGCTCGCGGCGTACATGGACGCACTCGAACAGCCGACCTGGGAGCAGGTGCTCGCCCTCGGAGCGATCTTCGTCTCGACGGCTGGCCTGCTCGTCACCTTCGACTGGCGGATCATCCCGATCGGTGTCGTCGGGACTGTCCTGTACGTCTTCGTCGACGAGGACGACGGCGAATCGCTCGGGTCGGACGACAACGACGAGCACGTCACCGACGCCGAGGACCTCGTCGAGAGTGACCCGGGACGGGATTTCGACGACGTCGGCGGCATGAACGACCTGAAAGCGACGCTGCGCGAGCGGGTCATCCGGCCGTTACGATCGCCCGGGCAGTACCAGCGGTACGGCCTCGGAGCGACCGACGGCGTGCTGTTGTACGGCCCGCCCGGCTGTGGGAAGACGTACATGGCGGGCGCGGTCGCGGGCGAACTGGGGTTCAACTTCATCGAGGTCGGCCCGACGGACTTCGCGAGCAAGTGGGTCGGGCAGGCCCCACAGAACGTCGAGAACGTCTTCGAGGCCGCACGCGAGCACAGTCCGTGTATCGTCTTCATCGACGAGATCGACGCCGTCGCGGGCGACCGGAGCAGTGACATGACCAACAGCGAACAGCAGATGGTCAACCAGTTGCTCACCGAACTCCAGTCCGACAACGACGACGTCGTCGTTATCGGCGCGACGAACTACCTCGACGATATCGACGACGCAATCCTCCGATCGGGCCGGTTCGACGAGCGCATCGAAGTGCCCCCACCGGACCCCGCCGCCCGTGAAGAGATCTTCGCGTTGCACTTGCCCGATCGGAAGACCACCGACGGGATCGACCTCGACGCCGCGGTCACGGCGACCGAGGGATACGCGTCGAGTGACGTCGAACTCGTCGCCGAACTCGCCGCACGCCACGCGATGGCGGCCGGCGACCCGGTCGACAGCGGGCACGTCGCGGCAGCCATCGAGGAGACCACGACGAGTCTGACCGGGTGGCTCCACCGCTACGATCACATCGGACTCGGCGAGGACAGTTCGGTCGCCCAGCCGGACGGGACGAACCTCCCGGCCGCAGAGGTCGTCGAGAGCGACCTGGCGACGACCTTCGACGACGTCCCCGGCATGAACGATCAGAAACGAGCACTCGTCGAACGGTTGATCGAACCGCTCGCGAACCCCGACGCGTACGCCGATCACGACGTCGACGTCGTCGACGGCGTCGTACTCTACGGCCCACCGGGCTGTGGGAAGGCGGCGCTTACTCGCGCACTCGCGGGTGAACTGGGGCTTCCGCTGATCGAACTCGGCCCCGAGACCCTGGTCGAGCGCGACGACGCCGATCCGGGCGAGGTCGTCGACGAACTCTGTGCCATCGCGCGGGCGAACGCCCCGTCGGTCCTCCACGTCGAGGCGCTGGAGACACTCGCCCCGACCGACGCCCGTCAGGCCACGCTCGGCCACCACCTCGCCAGCGCGCTCCGGGCGATCGAATCGGCCGACGTCGTGGTCGTCGGGACGACCAGTGACCTGACGAGCGTCGAGAACGAGGTCCTCGCGACGGGCGTGTTCGACGATCGCATCGAAGTCCCCGCTCCCGATCGCGACACTCGGCAGGCGGTACTCGAAGCGTGGATCGACGCCGACGTCGTCGCCGACCACTTCGACTGGGGGCGTGGCGCACGCGTGCTCGACGGCTATGCGCTGACCGACATCGAGACGATCGCCGAACAGGTCGCCCGGACCGCCGTCCGTACCGACGATCCCGCGACCGTCGGCGACGTGGAGCGCGTCGCCGAAGAGATCGGCTCCAGTCTCGGTGAGTCCGTCGAACAACCTGGGCTGAGTTACATCAATTAGGCAGCCAGCCGAACTCGATCGCGAGTACGACCGCGACCACGAGGACGCCAAGCACGGCGACCAGACGATGCGCCCCGGTCGATTTCGGCGCGCGGTAATCGGAGATCATCAGCGGACAGGCCAGAACGATCGTCAGCGCCGCGAGCCACCCGTTCCAGACGTCGGTCAACGCCACCAGCAAGTAGTTCGCCACGACGACAGCGTTCGTGTGGACGACGGTCGTCCCATGATAATATTTCGTCTGATCGATCTCGGTGAACCCCTCGACGGTGTGGCGAACGAGTCGCAGACCGCCGATGGCGAGGATGGCGAAGCCGACGACGACGCTCGCGCCGACGTGTGGGGACAGTTCCAGATCGAAGAGTAGCGCCGCTGTCACCAGGTAGACGAACACGTCGACGTAGGAGTCGATCCGGCGGCCGAGATCCGAGTCCGTCCCGCGATATCGCGCCCACGATCCGTCGAGTTTGTCGAACACGAACGCCGCGATCATCGCGACGATCGCCCAGTTCGGCTCCCGGCCGACGAACAACAGCGTCGCCACCCAGGCGAAAAAGAGGGCGACGAGACTCAGCAGATCGGCCCCGACGAGCGTGGAGACCACACTCGTCCGATCCGCGTCCGCCGTCGGGTCGATCCAGGGCAACCGCCGACGGAGTTCGCGGATCGGCCCCCAATCGTCGGGCATTGTCGGGCGGAGATTGCGCCCCCGCGCTGAAAAAGCCCCCACGTTGGCGTGGTCGGGTCGCCCGGAGCACTCTCGTCTCGGTCGCGGTAGATTCATCCTGACGGGCGCCGACCGACAGCGCGTGCGCATCGACCGCGACGAACTCCGCGCTGGCCTCCGTGCGACCACCCCGTACCTGCTCGCCCACCACACGCCCGATGCGTGGGATCACTGTTACCGAACCACGATATTGGGGCGGACCATTCGGCTCTGTGCGCGGTGTCTGGGGATCTATCCGGGTGTGCTCGTCGGCCTCGTGCTCGCGACGGCGCTCCCGTCCGGCCCTGGCCTGGCCCTCGTCGCGGTCGGCCCGCTCCCCGCACTGCTCGACTGGACGATCACCGGCCTGACCGACCGTCGGGGAGTCAATCCGGTCCGGACGGCGACCGGCGCGGCGCTCGGTATCGCCTACGGCGTCGGCCTCTGGACGCTCGTCGTCGACCGATCGGCGGTGGTGTTCGCCGTCGGTGTCGGCTACGCCCTCCTCGCGGTCGGGGCGCTGGTCGTCGTCCACCGAAAGGAGTAGTTTTTTCTCGGGTCTCCGAGACGGTTCTGGCGAGAGATGGCTTACTGTCAGAACTGCGGTGAGAGCGTCGAGGAGTCCGCGGACGTCTGTCCCGAGTGTGGGGCCAGCCTGCCCTCCGAGGACGCCACGGACTCCGAAAAGGTGGTCGCGGGCGTGTTCGCGATCCTCCTCGGGAGTATCGGGGCCCACAAGTTCTACCAGGGGAACACCAAACTCGGCGTCCTCTATCTCTGCTTTTTCTGGACGGGCCTCCCCGGCGTGATCGGTCTCGCTGAGGGAATTTTGATGCTCGTTGCCGACGACCACGAGTACGAGCAGAAATACGCCGACGGGAGCGTCTTCGGGAGTTTCGATTTCGACTGAGGGCCGGGATCGAAACTGCGCCGACAGGTGACCGGGCCGTTCAGACCGTCGGCGGCTGATCGGGCGCTCGGACGCGACGCACGAGCACGGCGACGAACAGATACGCCGGCAGCGCGAGTGCGAGAATCGCGCCAAGCAGCGCCCAGTCGGCCAGCGCGAGCGGGACCGTCCCGAAGAACGCCGTCAATGGGGTGTACAGCACGGCCAACTGGGCCGTCAGCGAGACGCCGATCGCCGCCGCGAGCCACCGATTCGACAGCATCGGCGTCTCCCGGAGCCACCGGACGACGAACAGCTTCTCGAACTCCAGGACGACGAAGCCCGTGAACACCATCGTCATCGCGTAGGCGGTCATCTCGGCCGCGCCGTCGAGGGTGTACGCCAGTAAGCCGAGCATCAACACCACGGAGACGACGCCGAGGCCGGCGATGAGCGTGAGCATGCCCGACCCGACGATGCCCCGGTCGGGATCGCGCGGTGGCCGGTCCATCACGTCGCCGCTCTGGGGGTCGGCCCCGAGCGCGAGCGCGGGCAGGCCGTCGGTCAACAGGTTGATCCAGAGGAGTTGGACCGCCGGAAGCACGAGATACCCACCGAGCGAGGCCAGAAAGACGATCGCGACCTCCGCGACGTTCGCACTCAACAGGTAGGCGACGAACTTCCAGACGTTGTCGAAGATCGCTCGCCCGCGCTCGATCGCGCGCTCGATCGTCGCGTAGTTGTCGTCGAGCAAGATCACGTCACTCGACTGTTTGGCGACGTCCGTGCCGCGTTCGCCCATCGCGACGCCGACGTCGGCGTTTTTCAGCGCGGGCGCGTCGTTGACGCCGTCGCCGGTCATCGCGACGGTGTGGCCGGTCGCCTGGAAGGCGCGCAAGATCCGGACCTTGTGGGTCGGCGTCGTGCGCGCGAACACGCGCACGCTTTCGACCCGCGATTCCAGTTCCGCGTCGCTCAGCGCCTCGATCTCGGCGCCCTCCATGACCTCGCCCTCGATCCCGACCGTCTCGGCGATCGCGCTCGCCGTCCGGCGGTTGTCGCCGGTGATCATCACCACGTCGATGCCCGCGCGGTGGGTCGCGCTGATCGCGTCGGCGACCTCCTCGCGCGCGGGATCGATCATCCCCACCAGACCGAGGAGTTCGAGGCCCGCGTCGAGGGTCTCGGGGTCCGAGGTCCGGGCGACCGCGAGCGTGCGGAGTGCGTCGTCACCGAACGCCGCGACGCGGTCCTCGATCGCCGCGCGCCGGTCGTCGATCGGGACCGATCCGTCGGCGGTCGCGACCCGATCGCACAGCTCGACGACGACTTCGGGCGCGCCCTTGACGTAGCCCCAGTCGTCGTGAGCGGTGCCCATCCACTTGCGCTCCGAGGAAAAGGGGACCTCGTCGGTGAGCGGGCGGCGCTCGCGCAGGGCGGCGGCGTCGATCCCGCGGTCGGCGGCGGCCTCGACCAGCGCCTGCTCGGTCGGATCGCCCGCCTCGGCAGTCGCGTCGCTACAGAGCACGGCGGCCTCGAAAAGCTGGTTCAGACGGTCCTCGGCGTCCGGGACCGACCCGGCCCCGTCGCCGTCGAGGTCGATGGACTCGTCGTCGATCCAGGCCCGCGCGGCGGTCATCCGCCCCGCGGTGAGCGTCCCGGTCTTGTCGGTACAGACCGTATCGACCGATCCGAGCGCCTCGACCGCAGGCAGGCGGCGCACGAGGGCGTTCTCGTCGGCCATTTTCCGAACGCCGAGCGCGAGCGTGAGCGTCACGACCGCGGGCAGGCCCTCCGGGACGGCGGCGACCGCGAGCGAGACCGCGGTCAGCAGCGTCTCGACCAGGCCCGTTCCCCGAACGTAGAGGAGTGGGACGACGAGCACCGCGAGGCCGATCACGCCCATCCCGAGTCGCCGGCCGAGGCGATCGAGTTCGACCTGGAGCGGCGTATCGGTCTCCTCGGTCCGGGAGAGTTCGGTCGCGATCGAACCGACGGCGGTGTCCATGCCCGTCCCCGTGACGACGGCGACGCCCGACCCCCGCGTAACCGAGGTCCCCTTGTGGACCATCGAGGTCTGATCGGCCAGCGGCGTCGCCGGGGCGACCGGATCGGCGGCTTTCCCGACCGGGACGCTCTCGCCGGTGAGCGTCGCTTCGTCGACCTCCAGGCCCGTCGCCGCGATCACGCGGGCGTCGGCGGGGACGACGTCGCCGCTCTGCAGGGTGATGACGTCACCCGGGACGAGATCGGGAGCCGCCCGCTCGACGGTCGATCCGTCCCGGCGGACCCGGGCGGTCGGCGCGGCCATCTCGCGGAGCGCATCGAGACTCGCCTCGGCACGGTAATCCTGGACGAACCCGAACACGCCGTTGGCGACGACGATCACGAGGATGAGCACCGCGTCGATAGCGTGGCCCGCGACCGCCGAGAGGATCGCGGCAGCGACGAGCACCCAGATGAGCGTGCTGTCGAACTGTGCGATCAGGATGGCGAGCGGGGAGCGACTCGCCTCACTCGCGATCTCGTTCGGGCCGACCGTCGCCCGGCGGCGGTCGGCCTCGGCGTCTCTGAGCCCATCGCGTTCGACGCGGTGCTCGTCGAGGACGGCCTCGACCGACTGGCTCGCTGGCGATGCCGACATGCTCTGGCGGTCGCGGGCCGGCTTCAAAGCCGTTGGGTCCCCGACCGGACTCACGATGAGCCGACGGGTCGTCGACCCCCAAGACATCGAGGGCAGTCCCAGCGTCGGTCCCAACCCGGACTGGCGCTTCAAAATATTGTAGCTGATACTGTAACTCCCCAGCGGGCGACAGACGCGCCCGACCCTAATTCGCAATTTTGGGTTCTTTTCCGTGTGTTTTAGCAAAATTCAGCCACCAGTTACGGCCACACTACCGACACAATTATCAATACTGATTGTAGTAACACCACATTGAAGGCGAGTAAGGAGGTATTAATCAGCGATGAGTGCCCTCGCGTCGATCCCCCTCGATGTCGTCCATTCGGTCGACCCGGGGACGGTCGCGGTGTTCTCGGTTCTCGCTGGCGGCCTCGGCATGAGCATCCGGAACGTCTTCGACTCGATCATGTCCGAGGAAGACGGCGACGAGGACGACGAGGGCGACGAGGACGACCTGATGGGCGGTGACGACGACCTCGGAGGACTGGGCGATTTCGACGACGGCGACGACGAGTTCGGTGACTTCGACGACGGCGACCTGGGCGACATGGAGGGCGACGGCGCCGACACGGACGAACTCGAACACCGTCTCGACGAGATCGAAAACGAGGTCGGGAGTCTGTCCTCGACGGTCAACACCGTCCGCAACGAGAACGAACAGATCAGTGAGACCGTCGACGACGTCGAAGAGAACGTCCGCAAACTGCTCGACATCTACGAGATGGTGACTCGCGGCGTGAACCCCTTCGCTGACGACGTCGAGGGGTCCGGGTTCGCCGGCGGCGGAGCCGAGGGCTCCTTCGGACTGTTCGACTCCGAACCCGACGAACAGGACGACGACGACGCTCTCGACGAGGATCTCGCGGACGCCGACCCCGAGGGCTTTTTCGACGAAGACCTCGCGGACGATCCGGACGATTTCGACGACGTCGACGACTTCGGCAGCGGAGCCATCGACAGCGGTGAAAGTGACGGATCGAGCAGTGCCGACGATAGCGGTGGCGACGGCGGCAAGTCGTTTCAGGACCTCAAAGACGAGTACGAGAACGGCGACGCGGAGTGGGCCGAGGGTGAGGACCCGGACGACGTGGAGAGCTTCGACGACGAGTTCGACGACGAAGCCCTGGACGACGAGTTCGACGACGAGGCTCTGGACGACGATTTCGACGACGAGGCCCTTGACGAGGCCGCCGAGGACGCGCTCGACGACGGACTGTCAGAGGACGCCTCCGACGACGCGGACGAGACGAGCGACGAGGCGATGGACGATCTGGCCGACGACGACCTGTTCGACACCGTCATCGACGACGAGGAACCGACCGCTGAAGAACCGACCGACGAGTCGGGCGATGACCCTGCGCCCAGTCAGGATCCCGAACCGTCGCCGGATCCCGATCCAACCACCGAGACGACCGCACGACCGGATTCGGTCGACGACACAGACGCGGCCACCGATGAAGACGCGATCGACGAGACCGCAGATCCCGCGACGGCGACCGATGACGGCGAGTCGGCAGCCACGACCGCTGGCGACGGGAAGCCCTACCTGACGACGGTCCCCGACGGGCCGGTCCGTGAGGTCGTGACGATCGAGTGGCTCGAACACCTCGTCGACCGCCTCGGGACGAGTAACGCCCGACAGGCACTCCAGTACTACGAGCGGATCGGCTGGATCAGCGCGGACGCGCGTGCGGAACTCGAACGCTATCTCGCGGGCATCGACGGCGAGCCGACGGGAGTCGACCCCGACGTCGAGGTCCACACGACCAGCCTGGGGTACATCCAGGAATTGAACGGGACGGGCCGATCGTCGATCGGCCTCGGCAGTGGAGGTGACCTGGATGGGATTCAGCGTTAGTGGGTCGGCAGCGATCATCTTCGCCGCGATGTTCATCGCGTTCGGAATGTTTTATACAGCGACGACGACCAGCGCCGATCGGGTGACCGACGCCACCGACGACTGGCGCGACCGATCGCTCGACCTGCAGAACGCGGCGATCACCGTCGAGAACGTCACCGTCGAGTCCAGCGGCGGGACCTACGCCGTCAACGCGACGGTCCTGAACACGGGCGGAGCGACGCTCGCAGTCTCTCGGACGGATTTCTTGATCGATAACACCTACCAGACCGCGTTCGTCGACCGGGCCGTCGAGGGTGACGGCGAGACCGACCTCTGGGTGCCCGGCGAGCGTCTGACCGCGAACATGACCGTCGGGAGTGCGCCGAGCCGACTCCGGGTCGTCACCGACCACGGCGTCGCCGCGACGGAGGTGATCGCCTGATGGCGAGCGTCTCGGCGTCTCACCTGATCATCTTCATCGCGAGCATTCTCGTCGCGGCGACCGTCGCCGGAACGATCACCGCGACGGTTGCCGACATGAGTCAGTCACTCGAAACACAGGGTGTCGACGTCTCGGATCAGATCGCGACCGATTTCGCGGTCATCACCGACGCCGGCGCACAGGTGTACGATCGCGACGGGGCAGAGAACGTCACCCTACACGTCAAAAACACCGGGTCGCGGTATCTCCCGGACGACGCCAGTCAGATCGACGTCTTCGTCGACGGTGAGTACACGACCGACGTGACGGTGACGATCGTCGACGGGACGGCCTGGACGCCCGGGTCAGTCGCGCGGTTCGACGTCGCCGCCCCCGGCCTGACGACTGGCGATCACCGCGTCAAGATCGTCGCCGGCGGCCACGAGGAGGTGTTCGAATTCCGACTATGAGCGTCGCAACACAAGACCTGTACTCGATCGGACTGAGCGAGCGAGACCGACTGAACAAGGAACTCGGCGGCGGGTTCCCCCCGGGCAGCATCGTCCTCATCGAGGGCGACTACGGGGCCGGCAAGTCCGCGATGACCCAGCGGTTCTCGTATGGCCTCTGTACGGAGGGCCACCAGGTCACCTATCTCTCGACGGAGATCACCGTCGGCGGCTTTCTCGAACAGATGCACTCGCTGGACTACGGCATGGTCCAGCACCTCCTGGACGAGCAGATTCTCTTCTTGCACGCCGACATCGCGGACACGAACACGTTCCAGAACAGCGACGAAGAGACCGAGCGCAAGGAACTGCTCCGGCGTCTGATGGAGGCCGAGGCGATGTGGGAGTCGGACATCATCCTCATCGACACGTTCGACGCCATCCTGCGGAACGACCCCAAATTCGAGGCGCTGATCCGCCAGAACGACGAACGACAGGCGGCCCTGGAGATCATCTCCTTTTTCCGTGACGTCATCTCGCGGGGGAAGGTCATCGTGTTGACGGTCGACCCGTCGACGCTGGCCGAGGAGGCGATCGGGCCGTTCCGGTCGATCGCTGACGTCTTCCTCGAACTGGAGATGGTCGAGGTCGGCAACGACGTCCGCCGCCAGATCTCCGTCAAGCGGTTCGCGGGCATGGGCGAACAGGTCGGAGACAGTATCGGCTACTCCGTCCGCTCGGGGACGGGGATCGTCATCGAATCGAGGAGTGTCGCATGACCGAACAAGGCACGGCCAAGCCGTCGGACGAACTCCGGCGTCACGCCGCGCGCCGCCCGCACCTCAGCGAGCACCTCAAGAAGTTCAAGCAGATCACCGGCGAGTTCCCGATGTTCGTCGACGAGATCGGCGGCGATTACGAGACCGACCGGCCGAACGTCATCTACCCGGTCGGTGGCCCGATCTACACGCACATCTACGGCGACATCGGCCAGGACATCAAATACTACGCCATCGAACCGGAACTCGACGACGACGAGCGCGTCGTCTTCGATCAGGTCCGGGACCGCCTGCTCGAAAAGAGCGTTCACGGGGCCGCCCCCGAGGCCGACGACGAGTACGACGACCGTATCGAGGAGCTCCTGGGAGAGACGACACGGATCCGTGACGACGAGACGGGCGTGCTTTCGCGACTCTCGAAGCTGCGTGACGTCGGCAAGGTCGACCTCGACGAATCGACCTACGAGAACATCCGGTATCGCTTGAACCGCGACATCGTCGGGCTGGGCCCGCTCGAACCGGTGATGCGCGATACGGCGAACGAGGACATTCACGTCATCGGGCCCCACGAGTGTTACGTCGACCACGAAGTGTACAGCCTGATCGAGACGACCGTCGACTTCGGAGAACCCGACGAGTTCGAACAGTGGCTGCGAAACATGGGCGAGCGGATCGGTGACCCCGTCTCGGACAACGACCCGATCATCGACTCGACACTGCCCGACGGGTCGCGTATCAACATCATCTATTCGGACGACGTTTCGGTCAAAGGCCCCTCGCTGACCATCCGGCAGGGCCAGGAAGAGCCGCTGAGCACGTTCCAGATCGCGAAGTGGGGGACGCTCAGCCCCGAACTCGCGGCGTACCTCTGGCTCGCTTTAGAGAACGAACAGACGATCTTCGTCGTCGGGGAGACGGCGTCCGGGAAGACGACGACGCTGAACGCGATCACGTCGTTCATCCCCCGCGACTCGAAGATCTACACCGCCGAGGACACCGCCGAGGTCATGCCGCCACACAACACCTGGCAGCAACTCATGACCCGGGAGGGCGACGACGAGTCCAGTAGCGTCGACATGTTCGATCTGGTCGCGGCCGCACTCCGGTCGCGGCCCGATTACATCATCGTCGGTGAGGTTCGTGGGGAGGAGGGGCGGATGGCGTTCCAGGCCGCCCAGACCGGCCACCCGGTCATGCTGACCTTCCACGCGTCTGACATCGTCTCGATGATTCAGCGGTTCACCGGCGACCCGATCAACGTCCCCGAGACGTTCATGGACAACGCCGACATCGCGCTGTTCCAGAACCGGGTCAAACAGGGCGACGACGTGCTCCGCCGGGTCACGTCGGTCCAGGAGATCGAGGGCTACTCCAAGGAGATGGACGGTGTCGTCACCCGACAGGCCTTCTACTGGGATCCCGTCGAAGACGAGATCGTCTTCCAGGGGATGAACAACTCCTACGTGCTCGAAGAGCAGATCGCGACGCTGCTGGGCTACGAAGACACCCGCGACATCTACGACGATTTGCAGTTCCGCGCGAAGTTGATCGAGCGCGCGATCCAGGAGAACATCCTCGGCTACCACGAGGTCAACGAGTTCATCGAGAACTACCAGCGTGACGGCCTCGAAGGGGTTCCGTTCGACATCCACCGGGAGCAATAATGGCGACCCAGGAGGCCACCGTCGATTCGTCGCTGTCGGAGTTGTTCGCCTCCCTCGTCGACTCGTATCGCCGGTTGCCGATGCCGCTCGGGGTGTATCTCACCCGGTATCTCGTCCCGGCGGGCGTCTTTTTCGTCGTCACACTGATCGCCCCGTTCGTCCTCCCGCTGCCGCTCGGGATCGCCCTGCCGATCCCGCTGCTCGGCCTGTTGATCTTCGGGTCGGTCGTGTTCTATCCGAAGATCCTGATCTCTCAGCGACGCCGCGCACTCAACAATCGCTTTCATCTGATGGTCACACACATGACCGTGCTCTCGACGACGAACATCGACCGGATGGAGGTGTTTCGCGCGCTCTCGAAAGAAGAGGAGTACGGCGCGCTGGCCGAGGAACTCCGCCGGATCGTCGAACTCGTCGACACCTGGAATCTCAGTCTCGACGACGCGTGTCGCCGCCGCGCCAAGGAAGTCCCCAGCGATCACCTCAGTGATTTCTTCGATCGGCTCTCCTACACGTTGGGGGCCGGCCAGTCGCTGGAAGACTATCTCGTCAGCGAGCAGGACATGATGATCGAGAACTACAAGACCGTCTATCGGGGGACGCTGGGGAACCTGAACGTCATGCAGGACCTGTATCTGTCGATGATCCTCTCGATGACGTTCGCGCTCGTCTTTGCGATCGTCCTGCCGATCCTCACCGGGACGAACCCCACGATGACCGTCGCCGCGGTCATCTTGATGTTCATCCTCGTGCAGTCGGGGTTCTATCTGGCCGTCCGGTCGATCGCTCCGTACGACCCGGTCTGGTTTCACCCCACCAGCGTCGAGGGGCCCATCCAGCAGCGACTCGATCGCGCGTTCAAGATCGGTGTCGGCCTGTCGGCGCTGTTGGTCCTGATCGCGTTCGGCGGCACGCTCGGCGTCACGCCCGGATTCGAGGCGTTGCTCCCCTGGGTCGACGAGTTGCCGCTCCCGCTCTATGTCGCCATCCCGATGACGCCCATGCTGTACCCGGGAATCGTCGCCCGCCAGGCCGAACAGAAGATCAAAGGCCGCGACGACGAGTTCCCGAGTTTCATCCGCGCGCTGGGTGCGACCGAAGGCGCCAAGCAGTCGACGACCGGGGCCGTGCTGGCCAGTCTGCGCAACAAGGACTTCGGCCCGCTGACCGAGAACGTCGACAACCTCTATCGTCGGCTCAACATGCGTCTCGAACCCGCGAAGGCCTGGCATCACTTCGCCGCCGGCACGGGATCGTACCTCATCCAGAAGTTCTCCGAGATGTATCTCGTCGGCCGGAAGATGGGTGGGTCTCCGAAGATGCTCGGTGAGTTGATCAGCGCCAACATGAACGAGATCCTCCAGCTCCGCCAGGAGCGCACCCAGGAGACGACGACGCTCATCGGGATGTTGTACGGGATCACCGCCGCGTCGGTCTTTGCCTTCTTCATCGGCCTTGAGATCGTCACGATCCTCTCGGGGATGAGCCTGGATCTGGCCTCGTCGGCGGAGTTCGACGTGAACTCGCTGATCAACGCGAGTGTCTACAACATCCCGCTGATCGAGGCACTGCTGATCGTCGTCATCGTGTTCAACGCGATCCTTTCGGCGCTGATGATCCGGACGCTCGACGGCGGGCACAAGATGAACACCTACATGCACATCGTCGCGCTCACCTGGATCGGCGCGATCACCGGCGTATTCACGCGGTGGATGGTCGGCCAGTTCCTCGCGATCTGAGCGGAGTCCGTTTTAATCGCCCCCGACACCGTCGCTCATTCGCTCACGACACCGCCCATCATTCACCCTCGAAGCCTGGCGTCTCGTCGTTCAGAAACGCCTCGACACCCCGGCGGGCGTCGTCACTTGCGGCGAGCGTCCCGAACGCCTCGGCCTCGACCGCGAGGCCGGCCTCGAAATCGTCCCGACCGGCACGCATCGCGCGTTTGGCGGCGGCCTGGGCCAGCGGCGGGCCCGCCGCGATCCGATCGGCCAGGTCTGAGAGCGCCGCATCCAGATCCTCGACCACGTCACTCAGAAAGCCCATCTCGGCCATCTCGTCGGCGGCGTACTGATCGCCCGTGAGGACGATCTCGCGGGCGCGGCCCTCACCGACGATGCGCTGAAGCCGCTGGGTGCCACCCCAGCACGGAATGACACCGAGGTCGATCTCCGGTTGGCCGAACCGGGCGTCGGGCGTCGCGATCCGTAGGTCCGCCGCGGCGGCGAGTTCCATCCCGCCGCCGAGTGAGACCCCGTCGATCCCCGCGATCACCGGCGTCGGGCAGGCCTCCAGGCGATCGAACGTCTCCTGGCCGCGTCGAGCGCCCGCCCGTGCGCCCGCCGCGTCGGGGTCGAGGATCAATTCCTCGACGTCCGCGCCGGCACAGAACGCCCGATCACCGGCCCCCGTGATCGTGATCGCGCGCACCGCCTCGTCGGCCCCCAGCCGATCGATCGCGGCGGCGAGATCCTCGAGCATCGCGGCGTTCAGCGCGTTCAGTCGGTCGGGTCGATCGAGTGTGATCGCGCCGATGCGATCCTCGCGGTCGACGGTGATGGCTTCGGACATGACTCTGGGGAGCGCGGCGACGCTCTTGGGCGTTCCGCCCGGACAGTCGCGAAGACACCTCGCGGCCCAACGACCGTCTCAGACCCCAAGGACGAACAGGATCAGGTTGTTGACGGCGGGGCCGAGACCGAGCGCGATCACGACGACGTAGAGGAGGTTCGCCCGGACGGGTTCGTCGTCCAGAAAGTCCGAGAGATACACCGCGATCACGACCGCGACGGCGATTTTGACGACGACGAACGCCCAGCCAGCGCCGATGTACTGCTCGGTCGGGAGCGCCGCGGCGCTGTCCATGATGAGTCGAGGGATCGGCGACCGTTCGGTGACCTGGAGGAGGTCGTAGCCGACGGCGGTCGTCGTCCCGTCGAGCGCGTGCGCGAAGATCACCAGCGGCGTCACCAGCCAGGCCCGACTCACGGCCTCGGTCGCGCGCAGCGCCGTCGCCAGCCAGACCACCGCCGAGAGGGCGATCGCTGCGGCGACCGCGATGGCCGGCTCGATCGGAGCGAGACCGCTCGGCTGCGCCCAGTAGAGGGTCGCGACCAGCAGCGTCACCGCGACGCCGACGCCGACATAGAGGAGATACATCGGCGTCGAGTCCTCGGTGCCCGCCGCCGTCGCGAGGAAGATCAACCCGATCCAGGTCGCCCCCGTGACGACGAAGACCGTGAGATAGACCGCCGGCGCGGCGAACAGGTCCGCGACCACCGGCGGGTATGGGCTCCCCTGGGGGAGTACGGTCAGGGCGTGTACAATTCCCCCGACGATCATCCAGGGGATCAACCCGAGGACGACCCACTGATCGATCCGGGGTTCGAGTGCGACCAGAAACGCGACCACGACCGCCGCCGCGACGAGCAGGGCGACCGCCAGCCACAGATCGGGGAACACCAACCCACTCGGGAGCACCAGGTACATGGTATGCAGTCCCACGGGCGCGTGAAGAAACCTTTTGGTTCACGACCGGGGCCGCCGGCGACGCGAGGTTTTTCGGCGTGGGCGCGAACGGTCAATCGAATGGCCCGCTACTACGTCGAAACCTACGGCTGTACGTCCAACCGGGGCGAGAGCCAGGCCATCGAGCGCGAGCTCCGCGAGGCGGGCCACCGGCCGGTCGAAAGCGTTGACGCCGCGGACGTCGCGATTCTCAACACCTGTACGGTCGTCGAGACCACCGAAGACCGGATGCTCCGGCGCGCGCAGGCGCTGGACGACGCGACCAGCGAGTTGGTCGTGACTGGCTGTATGGCGCTCGCCCAGGGCGAGGCGTTCGACGAGTCCGGCATCACCGCCGAGATCCTCCACTGGGACGAGGTCGCCCAGCAGATTCGCAACGGCGAGTGCCCGACACCGCCGACGGAGCCGACGCCACTCCAGAACGGCGTCGTGGGCATTCTCCCGATCGCGCGGGGCTGTCTCTCCGATTGTTCGTACTGTATCACCAAACACGCCACCGGGACGATCGACTCCCCGCCGATCGACGAGAACGTCGCGCGCGCGAAGCGCCTGCTCGACGCGGGGGCCCGCGAGATCCGCATCACGGGCCAGGACACCGCGGTGTACGGCCGCGATCACGGCGAGTGGTGGCTCCCCGACCTCCTCGATCGGATCTGTGCCCTCGACGGCGAGTTTCGGGTGCGCGTCGGGATGGCGAATCCGAAAGGCGTCCACCCGATCGCAGACGAACTTGCGAGCGTGTTCGCCCGGAACGAGGAACTGTACAACTTCCTCCACGCGCCCATCCAGAGCGGCAGCGACGCCGTCCTGGAGGACATGCGCCGCCGCCACCGGAGCGGCGACGTCGCCGACATCGTCGACACCTTCGATCGCCACCTCGACGAGTGGACGTTCGCGACCGACGTGATCGCGGGCTTTCCGACCGAGACGCCCGCCGACCACCGCGAGACGGTCGCCGCCCTCCGCGAACACCGCCCCGAGAAGATCAACGTCACGCGATTCTCCAAGCGGCCGAACACCGACGCCGCCGCGATGGACGGCCTGGGCGGCCAGACCAAAAAGGATCGCTCGAAGGAACTCACCGACGTGAAGATGTCGATCGTCGGCGCGGCCCACGAGGCGATGGTCGGGACCGAGCGGGAGGTGCTGTTCGTCGAGGACGGCACCGACGAGTCGCTCGTCGGCTACGACCGGACCCACCGTCAGATCGCGGTCCCGTCAGCCCAGGAACTCGGGTACAGTGTCGGGGATCGCGCCCGCATCGAGGTGTACGATCACCAGCGCGTGTACGCGTTAGGCGACCCGGTCTGAGCGTGCCCGGCAGTCCACCCAGGCGGCCCGAGCGGACGGCTCGACCCGCTTCAGGTCGGCTCTCGACGCGACCGACGGGCATTTTCGCCTCTGTGCCAGCGCTCGCCGCCCGGTCTCGACCGGGGCCATCTCGTTCCGTGAGTGCGAGAGACATTTCCCCGCTGATTTCCTATGGACAGTCATGAAACGAACTGCCATCGGAGTCGTCGCCGTCGCGGTCGTCGTCGCGCTCGCGAGTCCCGCCGTCGTCGGGGCCGCAGACGGCCCCGTGCTGAATGGAACCATGTCGGGCGAAGACACCGTCGTCGTCGCGATCGAGACCGTCCCCGACGGCGGAATCTCGGGGTTCGACCTGACCGTCGAGGCGACCGGTGACGCTTCGTTCGAGTCGGCCGCCGCCGGGAGCGATTTCCTCGTCTCGAACGCCAAAGTGGCCGACGACGGCCGATCCGTGAGCGTGAAGGCAGCCGACTCCGCAGAGCAGATCTCGGGCGGCGAGACCGATCTGGAGTTGGCGACGATCCAGTTGTCCGGGACCGCCGACCGACCACCGGTCGACATCACCGACGTGGAAATCCAGGCCAACGACGGAACCGAGTACGACGTGACGATCCGCGTCGAAGGGGCCGACGACTCGTCGAGTGGCGGTGGGGCCGACCCGACGGCGACCGACACGGACGACACGCCGACTGCGACGTCGACGACCGCGGAGACGACGACAGAGTCGACGAGCACGGAGACGACCGCGGCCACCGACGAAACGACCGAGAGCGTCGATGCGGAGACGACCGCCGTCGAATCCACGACCGCGTCCGAGGACGACCCAGCCACGACCGAGGCGGACGCCGACGACGTCACCACGGCCGAGACCACCGACGGCGGTGGCGCACCGGCGACGACCGGGTCGGGCCCGGGCTTCGGCGTGGCGCTCGCACTCGCAGCGCTGGCGGCGATCGGCCTGTTCGCGCGCGTCAGGCCGTACTGACGATCGCAATCACGTCCCCTTCTTCCAGTACCGTCTCGTCGCTGATCTTTCGATCCTCGCGGGCGTCGATCGCGTGGAGATAGCCGTCACCGATGTCCGAGTGGACGGCGTAGGCCAGATCGACCGGCGTCGCGTCGTCGCTCAAGAGGTGCGCGTCCGGGAGCACTCGCCCGTCGCCGTCGGTCCAGTCGCTCGCGTTCTGGACTGGATAGACCGTGATCCGCTCGAGGACGTCGTAGACCGCGGTGTCGAGCGCGCGCTGGACGCCCGTCGAGCCGTACTCGTCGAGCAGCGCAGCGATCTCGTCGAGCGCGTCGCGTTGCTGGGCAGCGGGATCACCCAGAATGTCGAACGTTGCGTCGCCGGGGTCGTAGTCGATCAGGTCCGCCTCGGCCGCGCGCCGGAGCGCGCGCTCGCTCTCGGCGCTGGCGGGGACGACCCGCTCGGCCGCGTCGGCGAGCCGATCGAGCGTCTCGGGGTCGGCGGCGTCGGCTTTGTTCGCGACGACGACCATCGGTTTGGTGCGTGCGCGGATCTCCCGGGCGAGGTCGCGCCGATCGGCGTCGGTCCAGGCGATGGGGTCGGGGTCGTACTCCATCCCGCGGAGGATGCGCGCGACGTCGGTCGCGGTCGCGCCGATGCCCGTACAGAACTCGGTGAGCGCGTCCTCGAAGTCGAAATCGGGCGATCGCGCCTGGCGCTCGATGCCCTCCCAGTTGTCTGCGACGACGCTCGCGAGCCAGCGATCGAGTTCCTCCGCGACGAAATCGACGTCGTCGACGGGGTCGTGACTGCCGGGTTCGACGGGTTCGCCCTCGCTATTTGTCGCGCCCGACGCGTCGACGACGTGCAAGATCACGTCGGCGTCGGTGAGTGCGTCGAGGAACTGATTGCCCAGGCCACGGCCCTCGTGTGCGCCGGGGACCAGCCCCGCGACGTCGAGCAGTTCGACCGGGACGTAGCGTGTGCCGTCCCGGCAGTTATCACTGTCACATCGCGCCGCGCGGTCGAGACAGGGGCAGTCGGTGCGGGCGTAGCTGACACCGCGGTTCGGGTCGATCGTCGTGAAGGGGTAGTTGCCCACGTCGACGTCGGCGCGAGTCGCGGCCTCGTAAAACGTCGACTTGCCGGCGTTGGGCTTGCCAGCGAGCGCGACGGTGATCATGGTTCGGGGTCGGCGGCGGCGCGCAAGTCGGTTGCGGTCGATCGGCATGCGGGCCGGTCGAGGCCGTCCCGCTCGAACCACTTCCCGTCTCCTCCCCACCACACCCATCGAGACTCGACGGCCCGAAAGTGATAAGAACGCCACTCGCCGTATCCCTGCCCGATGACTGCGGTTGTGCCAGCCGGTGAGTGCGTATGCGGCTGATCGTCACCGAGAAAGACAACGCCGCCGAGCGCCTCGCTGCGATCCTCAGCGACGGGCGCGCGTCGGTCGAGCGCCGCGGCGACGTCCCCGTCCGGACGTGGGGCGACAGTAGCGTGATCGGGCTCTCGGGTCACGTCGTCGAGGTGGACTTCCCGCCCGAGTACGGCGAGTGGCGCGACGTCGAGCCCGTCGAGTTGATCGACACCGACGTGATGACTCGCCCGACCCGCGAGGACATCGTGGGGACGCTCCAGACGCTCGCGAGTGACGCCGACGACATCGTCATCGCGACCGACTACGATCGCGAAGGTGAGCTCATCGGGAAGGAGGCCCACGACCTCGTCCGCGACGTGACCGACGCGCCGATCGAGCGCGTTCGCTTCTCCTCGATCACCGAAGGCGAGGTCCGCGAGGCGTTCGAGACGCCCGATTCGCTGGATTTCGATCTCGCAGCGGCGGGCGAGGCCCGCCAGATCATCGATCTGGTGTGGGGCGCGGCGCTGACGCGGTTTCTCTCGCTGGCGGCGGGCCAGTTGGGCGAGGATTTCATCTCGGTCGGGCGCGTCCAGAGCCCGACGCTCAAGCTCTTGGTCGATCGCGAGCGCGAGATCGAGGCGTTCGATCCCGACGACTACTGGGAGATCTGCACCGATCTGGACGTCGAGGGCACCGCCCTCGAAGCCCAGTACTTCTACGACGACGAGGGCAGCGAGGCCGAGCGGATCTGGGACGCCGATCGCGCCGCACAGGTCGTGGAGGCGCTCCGGACGGCAGACAGCGCGGCGATCACGACCGTCCGCCGGCGCACCCGCACCGATCGCCCGCCCGCGCCGTTCGACACGACGGCCTTCATTTCGGCGGCGGGATCGCTGGGCTACTCCGCCCAGCGCGCGATGTCGATCGCCGAAGAGCTGTACACCGAGGGGTATCTGAGCTACCCGCGGACCGACAACACGGTCTATCCCGACGATCTGGACGCGCGCGAGCGCATCGCCGATTTCGAGGGGACGGCGTTCGACGAGTCGGTCGAGCGCCTGCTCGCCCGCGAGGAGATCGATCCGACGCGTGGCGACACCGAGTCGACCGACCACCCGCCGATCCACCCGACCGGCGAACTGCCCGATCGTGGCGACATCGGCGAGGACGCCTGGGAGCTGTACGAACTCGTCGTGCGGCGCTTTTTCGCGACGTGTGCGGGGCCCGCCGAATGGGAGCACCTCCGGATCGTCGCGACCGCGACCGGCGACGAAGACCACCAGTTGAAGGCGACGGGCAAGCGCCTGCTCGAAGAGGGCTATCACGCGGTCTACCCGTATTCGGGGGCGAGCGAGCACCATCTCCCCGACCTCGACGAAGGGCAACGCGTCGCGATCGAAGGGGTCGATCTCCAGACCAAACAGACCCAGCCGCCGCGCCGGTTCGGCCAGTCGCGGCTGATCGAGCGCATGGCCGACCAGAACCTCGGGACGAAGGCGACCCGGCACAACATCATCGAGAAGCTGTACGACCGGGGCTACGTCGAGAACGACCCGCCCGTGCCGACCGCGCTCGCCCGCGCGGTCGTCAGCGCCGCCGAAGATCACGCCGAGCCGATCGTCACCGCCGCGATGACTGCCGAACTGGAGCGGGACATGACCGCGATCGCAGACGGCGAGAGCAGTCTCGACGCCGTCACCGACGAGTCCCGCGAGATGCTGCACGAAGTGTTCGATGCACTCCACGAGTCTCGGGAGGCGATCGCGGACGAACTCCGATCGTCGCTCAAAGACGACCGCCGACTCGGCCCGTGTCCGGAGTGTGGCGAATCACTCCTGATCCGCCGGAGTCGACAGGGCTCGTATTTCGTCGGCTGTGACGGCTATCCCGACTGTGAGTTCACCCTGCCGCTGCCCGATGCGGGCGAGCCAGTCACGATCGAGGAGTCGTGTACGGATCACGACCTCGCCCACGTCAAACTGCTCGACGGCCGGGACACCCGCGTCCACGGCTGTCCATTGTGTCACGCCGAGACCGCCGCCGAGAGTGAAGACCGCGTGATCGGGCCCTGTCCGGAGTGTGGCGAGACCCACGGCGGCGAACTCGCGATCAAGCGCCTCCGCTCGGGGTCACGACTGGTCGGCTGTACACGCTATCCCGACTGTGAGTACTCCGTCCCCGTGCCCCGCCGTGGGGAGATCGCGATCGACGACGAGGATCGGTGTGAGATCCACGACTTGCCCGCGATCGCGATCGTGAGCGACGATGACGACGATCCGTGGGAGTTGGGCTGTCCGATCTGTAATTTCGAGGCCTACCAGGCCGAGCAGGCCCCCGACGAGTTGGAAGATCTGAACGGCGTCGGGCCGGCGACCGCCGACAAACTCGCGTCGGAGGGCGTCGAGTCGCCGGACGACCTCGTGGAGCTGGACGCCGAGGGCCTCGCCGAGGCGGTCAGCGGCGTCAGCGCCGATCAAGTTCGGGAGTGGCAGGCCGAACTCGGTGTGTGAGACTTTTTCGATCCCTAGAGGAGCCAGCCAAAGAGCAACGGCGAGAGCAACAGCGTCAGCGGCACCGCGATCCAGACCTCGCCCGCGCGCACGTCGTATTGACCGATGGTTTCCTCGACCGGCGTGTCCTCCAGGTGGCCCACGAGAAACTCGAAGCCGACGGTGAGGGCCGTCCACCCGACGCCGATCGCGAGGCGTTCGGCCAGCGTGTGAGCCTCTCCGAACGACGCGAAATAGAGCCCAGCGATCGTGAGGATGATCGCGACGAGCATCGCCGTGCTGATCCGGTGCGCGCGTCGCTCGGAGTATCGTGCGGTCAGCACCGTCTCGCGAAAGATCCCGTTCGCGACGGCCGTAACCGCGAGGACGAGCCAGACGATCGCCGGGAGCGCGAACGCTCCGGGATCGATCCCCCACGTGGACTGCAAGAGTGCGTCCATAGCGGGGGTTCGACGGCCGAGTGTTTAGCGATGGCGGCGGCCAATCGATTAAATTGTCGCCAAATGCAGCCCAAAAGACGCCCGAGGCGGGATTTGAACCGGATGCAGACGTGCTCGTTCGCTTGCTCACTGCGCGCGACTGCCAGGGTTCAAATCCGCACCGGTCGCTCTACTCGTCACGTTCTTCCGTTACAATAACGCCCGGAGCGGGATTTGAACCCGCGTCACGACCGTGACAGGGTCGTATGATGGGCCACTACACCATCCGGGCTCGCACCCTCACTTTCCGGGACGGCATATTAAGACTTTCTTCTGGCCCTCGACCACACGCAGGCTCCGGGGTCACGGAGTCTTTATCAGTCAAAGCGGAACGGACCGGAAGCCGACCCAGATCGATCACCCCGTTCGCAGAGACGGGATCGAATGGCAGTCGCTTCGCTCACCACGATGTTCCTCACAGAAAGCGCCCGAGGCGGGATTTGAACCCGCGTCACGACCGTGACAGGGTCGTATGATGGGCCACTACACCACCCGGGCTTCCATTCCATGCTTCGCGGACGGAGACATAAGCCTTCCCTCTCGGGGTCGGCGTGAGTCGGCGTCCCGTGGGGCGATTCGACACGCCAATTCCCCCGCTGCGGGCGACCGCTCGCCACTGACCGGCCGAAACGGACTTGACAACCGTTAAGTAGCCGCCGGCGGTACCCGCCTGTAGTATCTCGAAGCGGATTCTCCGACCCCCCAACCCATGGTCAATGTAAGCGCCCACGAACTCGTGCCCGACCACAGCATCCTCGACAGCGACGACCTCGAGGACGTGCTCGCGGAGTACAACATCCGAAAGACCGACTTGCCGAAGATCGCGTCCGACGACCCGGCCCTGCCCGAAAAGGCCGACGTCGGTGACGTGATCCGCATCATTCGGGACTCGCGAACGACAGACACCGCCGTCAACTACAGACTCGTGACCGAATAACATGGATCAACACGACCGCCGCACGATCTCACGGGAGTACTTCTCGCGGGAACGACTCGCAGACCATCACTTCCGGTCGTTCAACGGCTTCCTCGACCGGGGCATGCAGGAGGTCGTCGACGAGAAGGCGACCATCGACACCGACATCGGTGACAAGGAAGGCGAAGAGCCCGTCTGGGTCGAACTCGGTGACGTACGCATCGTCACCCCGCGCGTGCGAGAGGCCGACGGGAGCGAGGAACTGCTCTACCCCCAGGAGGCCCGTCTGCGGAACATCACCTACGCCGCCCCGGTGTTCATGGAGATGGCGATCGTCAAGGGCGGCGAAGAGGAAGAGGAACGCGTCGTCGACCAGACCGAGACCAAGGTGGGCCAGATGCCCGTCATGGTCGGGTCGAACAAGTGCAACATCGCGGGGTTCAATCGCGAGGAACTGATCGACATCGGCGAAGACCCCGCCGACCCGGGCGGGTACTTCCTGGTCAACGGCTCCGAGCGCGTCCTGATGACCAGCGAAGACCTCGCGCCCAACAAGATCCTCGCGGAGTACGACACGAAGTACGGTGACGAGATCCAGGTCGCGAAGACGTTCTCCCAGCGGCGGGGGTACCGTGCGCTCGTCCTGGTCGAGCGCAACCGTGAGGGACTGCTCGAAATTTCGTTCCCCTCGGTCTCGGGGAGTGTCGATTTCGTCACGCTCGTGCGCGCGCTCGGCCTCGAAAGCGACGAGGAGATCGTCCACCGCGTGAGCGACGACCCCGAGATCGTGAAGTTCATGCTCGAAAACCTGGAGGCCGCCGACGTCCACTCCACCGAGGAGGCCATCGAGACGCTCGGGCAGCGCGTCGCCGCCGGGCAGGGCAAAAACTACCAGCTCAAACGCGCGAACTACGTCATCGACCGGTATCTCCTGCCCCACCTCCACGAAGAGGGCGTCGACGACGAGGAGGTCCGGATCAACAAGGCGTTCTATCTCTGCCGGATGGCCGAGGCGTGTTTCGAACTCGCACTCAATCGACGGGATTCCGACGACAAAGACCACTACGCCAACAAGCGCCTGAAGGTCTCTGGCGATCTGATGCGCGACCTGTTCCGGACCGCGCTAAACAAGCTCGCCCGCGACGTGAAATACCAGCTCGAACGGGCGAACATGCGGAATCGCAACCTCTCGGTCTCGACGGTCGTTCGCTCGGACGTCCTGACCGAACGGCTCGAACACCCGCTCGCGACGGGCAACTGGGTCGGCGGTCGATCCGGAGTCTCTCAGCTCGTCGACCGGACGGACTTCATGGGTGTACTCAGCCACCTCCGCCGACTGCGCTCGCCGCTCAGCCGGTCACAGCCACACTTCGAGGCCCGCGACCTCCACGCCACGCAGTGGGGTCGGATCTGTCCCTCCGAGACGCCCGAAGGGCCGAACTGTGGGCTGGTGAAGAACTTCGCGCAGGCGATGGAGCTCTCCCAGCACGTCGAGGACGAGAAGCCGCTCAAGCGGACTCTCTCGGAGATGGGCGTCGAGGGCGTCCCCGGCGTGACCGACGACATGCCAGCAGACGACTGATGGGTCGCGTGCACGCGCCACGCGACTCCCGTATCGATTGCCGACCGGCGACCGACGACAGCGGGGACCGACGGTCCCCACACAATCGGGCTCCGCCCGACGACACCAACACATGAGTACGGGCCATTCCCCCCAGGAAATCGGGTCGATCAGCTTCGGGCTGATGGACCCCGAGGAGTATCGCGACATGAGTGCCACGAAGGTCATCACCGCCGACACCTACGACGACGACGGGTTCCCCATCGACATGGGGCTGATGGACCCCCGACTCGGCGTCATCGACCCCGGGCTGGAGTGTAAGACCTGCGGCAAGCATTCCGGGTCGTGTAACGGCCACTTCGGTCACATCGAACTCGCCGCACCGGTGATCCACGTCGGGTTCGCGAAGTTGATCCGACGCCTGCTCCGGGGCACCTGTCCCGAGTGCTCGCGGCTGAGCCTCACCGAAGACGAGCGCGAGGACTACCGCGAGAATCTGAAGCGCACGAAAGCCCTCGACGGCGATCCGACCGACGTGATGAAAGCCGGGATTCGCGACGCGCGCAGTCGCGACCGGTGTCCGTTCTGTGGCACGCCCCAGAACGACATCAAACACGAGAAGCCGACCACCTACTACGAGGTCATCGACGTCCCCCACGAGGAGTACCCCGACCGGGTCGTCGAGGCGATGGAAGGCGGCGAGGACCGCGAGCGCACGACGCCCGAGGACCTCGCCGAGGAGACCGGGATCGAACTGAGCCGGATCAACGACATCATCTCGGGTGACTTCCGCCCGAGCGTCGACCAGCTCGGGGCGATCGCCGACGCGATCGGCGTCAACCGGACGACGTTCCTCGAAGAGGACATGGACAAGCTGATGCCCTCGGATATCCGGGACTGGTTCGAGGAGATCCCCGACGAGGACCTCGAAGTGCTGGGGATCAGCTCCGAACTGTCGCGGCCCGAGTGGATGATTCTCACCGTCCTGCCGGTCCCGCCGGTGACGGCCCGCCCGTCGATTACCCTCGACAACGGGCAACGCAGCGAGGACGACCTGACACACAAGCTGGTGGACATCATCCGGATCAACCAGCGGTTCATGGAGAACCGCGAGGCCGGTGCGCCCCAGCTGATCATCGAAGACCTCTGGGAACTGCTGCAGTACCACGTCACGACGTTCATGGACAACGAGATTTCGGGGACGCCGCCGGCCCGCCACCGCTCGGGGCGGCCGCTGAAGACCCTCTCCCAGCGCCTGAAAGGCAAGGAGGGTCGCTTCCGAGGGTCGCTGTCGGGCAAGCGTGTGAACTTCTCCGCGCGGACGGTCATCTCGCCGGACCCGACCCTCTCGCTCAACGAGGTCGGCGTCCCCGACCGCGTCGCCAGCGAGATGACACAGACGATGAACGTCAACGAGCGGAATCTCGCCCAGGCCCGCCAGTACGTCGCCAACGGGCCCGAAAACCATCCCGGCGCGAACTACGTCCGCCGGCCCGACGGACGCCGACTGAAAGTCACCGAGAAGAACTGCGAGGAACTCGCAGAGAAGGTCGAGGCTGGCTGGGAGGTCGCTCGCCACCTCGTCGACGGCGACATCGTGATGTTCAACCGTCAGCCGTCGCTGCACCGGATGTCGATCATGGCTCACGAGGTCGTGGTCATGCCCTACAAGACGTTCCGCTTGAACACGACGGTCTGTCCGCCGTACAACGCTGACTTCGACGGCGACGAGATGAACATGCACGCCCTCCAGAACGAGGAGGCACGTGCCGAAGCACGGGTCCTGATGCGCGTGCAAGAACAGATCCTCTCGCCGCGCTTCGGGGAGAACATCATCGGGGCGATTCAGGACCACATCTCGGGACTGTATCTGCTGACCCACGAGAACCCCCGGTTCAACGAGACCCAGTCGCTGGACTTGCTGCGGACGACCCAGGTCGACGAACTGCCCGAACCGGACGGGTATCGCGACAGGCCGTCGGCGCATCGAGACGGCGACGCCGTCGACGACAGGGCGCCCTACTGGACCGGCCGATCGATCTTCTCGGAGTTGCTCCCGGACGATCTCGACCTCGAATTCACGTCTTCGGCGGGCGACACGGTCGTCATCGACGACGGCCAACTCCTGGAGGGGACGATCGACGAGGACGCCGTCGGTGGGTTCGGTGGCGACATCGTCGACACCATCGCGAAAGCCTACGACATGACGGCCGCACGGATGTTCATCAACGAGGTCTCCTCGCTCGCGGTCCGAACGATCATGCACTTCGGGTTCTCGATCGGGATCGACGACGAGTCGATTCCCGAGGCCGCGACGGCTCAGATCGACGAGGCGATCGACAACGCCGAAGAGCGCGTCCAGGAACTCATCGAGACATACCGACAGGGCGACCTGGAGAGTCTGCCGGGCCGCACCGTCGACGAGACCCTGGAGATGAAGGTCATGCAGACGCTCGGCAAGGCCCGTGACTCTGCGGGTGACATCGCCGAAGACCACTTCTCCGACGACAACCCCGCGGTCGTGATGGCCGAGTCCGGGGCGCGTGGGTCGATGCTGAACCTGACTCAGATGGCCGCCTGTGTCGGCCAGCAGGCCGTCCGTGGCGAGCGGATCAACCGTGGCTACGAGGGGCGGACGCTCAGTCACTTCAAGGCCGACGACCTCTCCTCGGAGGCCCACGGGTTCGTCGAGCACTCCTACCGCGAGGGCCTCGGCCCGCGGGAGTTTTTCTTCCACGCGATGGGGGGCCGGGAGGGCCTGGTCGACACGGCCGTCCGAACGTCGAAGTCGGGCTACCTCCAGCGTCGCCTGATCAACGCGCTCTCGGAACTCGAAACCCAGTACGACGGCACCGTCCGGGACACCGGCGACAAGATCGTCCAGTTCGAGTTCGGCGAGGACGGCACCAGTCCGGTGACGGTCTCCTCGTCGGCCGACAACGACATCGACGTCGAGTCGATCGCCCAGCGCGTCCTC
Organism: Halococcoides cellulosivorans; assembly: GCF_003058365.1. Taxonomy (NCBI): domain Archaea; kingdom Methanobacteriati; phylum Methanobacteriota; class Halobacteria; order Halobacteriales; family Haloarculaceae; genus Halococcoides; species Halococcoides cellulosivorans. The sequence goes on from NZ_CP028858.1 coordinate 1,875,527, forward strand.
GACAAAGAGTTCGACAGCGACGCCGAGCGCGACGAGTTCTTCGGGCGCACTGAACAGCCGACCAACCTCTCCGAACACGCCGACGACCGCTGGCAACAGCAGGCCTGAACCAATGAGCCAACACGACACCGACTACGACCCGACAGGTTCGTTCGACGCCGTCGACACCGATATCGAACTCGTCGTCGAGGACACCGACCTCCCGCGTCGCCTGAAGACCGAAGTCTATCGCGAGATCGACGATCGCGAACTCGACACCGAGGGCGCACAGGAAGTCGCGAGCGCCGTCGAAGCGCGGTATATCGACACGCGCGTCGATCCGCTCGACCCCGTCGGGACCGTCTCGGCCCAGTCGATCGGTGAACCTGGCACACAGATGACAATGAACACGTTTCATTACGCCGGGGTCGCAGAAATCGACGTCACACAGGGCCTGCCGCGCCTGATCGAGCTGGTCGACGCGCGCAAGGAACCTGACACGCCGATGATGACCGTCCACCTCGACGAAGAGCACGCGACCGATCGCGAGCGCGCTCACGAGGTGGTCTGGAAGATCGAATCGACGCGGATCCTCCAGCTCGGTGACGTCTCGACGAACGTCGCGGACATGATCGTCGGGATCGAACTCAACCCCGACACGCTCGCCGAGCGCTGGCCGACCGTCAGCGTCGAGGAGGCCGCCGAGGACATCGAGTCGACGATCGCAGACACGCTCGGTGTCGACACCCGTCGCAGCGAGAACGTCATCGAGTTCGGGCCCGACGAGCCGTCCTATCGGGAACTGCTCCAGTTGGTCGAGGAACTCCGGGAGATCACCTTCAAGGGAATCAGCGAGGTCTCGCGGGTCGTCATCCGCAAAGAAGAGACCGACCATCCCGAGCGCGAGGAGGAGTTCGTCCTCTACACCGAGGGGTCGGAGCTCAGTGACGTCCTCGAAATCGAGGGCGTCGACGCGTCCCGGTCGACCTGTAACAACATTCACGAGATCCACGAGTGTCTCGGAATCGAGGCCGCCCGCGAGGCGATCATCAACGAGACGATGAACACCCTCGAAGAGCAGGGCCTGGACGACGTGAACGTCCGGCACCTGATGCTCGTCGCGGACATCATGACCAATCGTGGCGAGATCCAGTCGATCGGGCGCCACGGCATCTCGGGCAACAAAGACAGCGTCCTCGCGCGCGCAGCGTTCGAGGTGACGGTCTCACACCTGCTCGACGCCGCGATTCAAGGCGAGATCGACGACCTCGACGGCGTCACCGAGAACGTCATCGTCGGGAAGCCGATCAAACTCGGGACGGGCGACGTGAACCTGCGGATGGGTTCGACCGACTGATGCGACGCCTGGACGACGAGGCCCGCCGCCTGGCGGGTGCGATCGACGAGGCGACCGGCGGGACCGTCCGGGACTGTGTCGTCGAGGCCGATCGCGCGATCGTCCTCATCGCGCCCGAGGACATGGCCCAGGTCATCGGCGAAGGTGGCGGCCGGATTCGCGACCTCGAAGAGCGTGTCGGCCGTGATCTCAAACTCGTCGCGGACGCACCAACGCCCGAGGGCCTGATCGGGAACGCCCTCGAACCCGCCGCGGTCGGTGCGGTGACCATCGAGGACCGTGAGGACGAACGCGTCGCCGTCGCGCAGGTCGACCCCGCGGATCGCGGCGTCGCGATCGGTCGAGACGGTCGGAACGTCGCGGCGGCGGAGACGCTCGCGGCCCGTCACACCGACGTCGATCGCGTCGAGATCGACACCGCGTGAACCGCGAAAGAAGACCCTTAAGTACGTCGACCGGGTAGCGATCGCTACTATGGCGAACGGCAAATACGCCGCGCGCAAACTCAAGCAGGACCGCCAGAAACACCGGTGGTCCGACACGGATTACGCCCGTCGGGAACGCGGACTCGGCGAGAAGTCCGACCCCCTCGAAGGCGCGCCCCAGGGACGGGGCATCGTCCTCGAGAAGGTCGGGATCGAGGCCAAACAGCCCAACTCGGCAATCCGGAAATGCGTGCGCGTCCAGTTGATCAAGAACAGCAAGCAAGTCACCGCGTTCTGTCCCGGTGACGGCGCAATCAGCTTCATCGACGAGCACGACGAGGTCACGATCGCCGGCATCGGCGGCGCGAAGGGTCGTGCGATGGGTGACCTCTCCGGTGTCAACTACAAAGTCGAGAAGGTCAACGGCGTCTCGATGATCGAACTCGTGCGCGGGAACGCCGAGAAACCGGTGCGATAACCATGTCCGCAGAGAGCGAATCCGACGACACCCCCGAGGAAAGCGAAGAATCGACGATCGGCGCGAAACTGTTCGGTGAGTACGCGACCGACGGCATCGAGTTCTCGGACCCGTCGACCGAGCGGTACGTGACGATCACGCCGATCGCCCACACGATGGGGCGTCACACCGGCAAGCAGTTCGACAAAAGCGAGATCTCGATCGTCGAGCGCCTGATCAACCGGCTGATGCAGACCGACGAGAACACCGGGAAGAAACAGCAGACCACGCGGATCGTCCGCGAGGCGTTCGCGATCATCGAGTCCCGGGCCGACGAGAACCCGATCCAGGTCCTCGTCGGGGCCGTCGAGAACGCCGCGCCGCGCGAGGAGACCGTCCGTCTGAAATACGGTGGCATCTCCGTCCCGAAGGCCGTCGACATCTCCCCGCAGCGCCGCGTCGACCAGGCGCTGAAGTTCATCGCGGAAGGCGTCTACAAGGACGCGTTCAAGACGACGACCGACGCCGAAGACGCGCTCGCGCGCCAGTTGATCGGCGCGGCCGACGACGACGTCGACACCTACGCCGTCAACCAGAAAGAAGAGAAAGAGCGCGTCGCCGCCGCCGCGCGATAGTCGGATCTTTCTTCTACGCCGTCCGTTCTCGAAACGGGCACAGAACGCCCTCCAGAGGGGGTCAGTCACACCGTCTCAACTCTGCCATCGCGTCCCAACCCGGCACGGCCCGCGGATCGGTCGGTCGTTTCATCTACTTTTTTGTGATCTGATGGTATAGCAAAAATCATGAATCCACTCTTCCTGGCGGGGATCCCAGACATCGCGTTCTGGGGCAGTCTCGGCGTCGCTGCACTGGTCGCCATCGTCGTCCCTCAGTCGCTCGCCATCATCGAAACCCACGAGAACGGTGCAGTGTTCGTCCTCGGACGCTACAGACGGATCCTCGACCCCGGAGTCCACCTCGTCGTCCCCTTCGTCAGCACCGTCGAGCGAATAGATATGCGGATGCAAACACTCGAATTCGAGGAGATCGAGGCACGGACCCAGGATAGCTGCGAGATCTCCCTCGACGCATCGGTGTATTTCGTGGTCAGCGACCCCGAGGCCGCAGTGACCGAGATTCCAGACACTGACGACAGTGTGGCTGCCATCGCGGAGACGTGCGTGCGGTCGGTCCTGGGTGAGCACACCGGTGAGACGGTGGCCACCGATCCAGTCAGCATTCAGGAGGCCGTGCTCGACGAACTCGACGATGCGATCGTCGACTGGGGCTTCGACGCGGAACACGTCGAGATCGAGAACGTCGACGTCGAGCAACTCGTCGTCGACCGCGTTCCAGTCACGGAATCGGACGACGACTGATCGAACACGATCGAGTGATAGAGGGGCCTCCCGAGGCCTCAGGCGTCGGTGAGTTCGAGTCCGCGAACCTCGACGGCAGGTTCGCCCGCCTCGACCGTCCCGATCACGCGCCCGTCTGTGTCGGCGGCGAGCCCATCGGCCTCGTCGGGCGCGACCGCCGCGACGAAGCCCGTCCCCATGTTGAACGTCCGGTGCATCTCGGCGTCGCTGACCGAGCCAGCGTCCTGAATGACCTCGTAGATCGGCTGAGCCTCGAACGGATCGTCGACCTCGTAGCGATGGTCACCCATCCGGAGGAGGTTCCGCCAGCCACCGCCGGTGACGTGGGCCGCGGCGTGGGTCTCGGCCCCGCGGAGGGGCACGAGCAGGTCGGCGTAGATCCGCGTCGGTTCGAGGAGCACTTCACCAATCGTCCGGTCGGGATCGAACGGGGCGGGGTCGTCGTAGGCGTACCCACCGGGCCCGGTGAGCGCTTCGCGAGCGAGTGTCAGGCCGTTGGAGTGCACGCCACTCGACGGCCAGGCGACGATCCGATCGCCGGGTTCGGCCGCGCCGGGGAAGAGGGTGCCCTCGGGCGCGAGGCCGACACACGCGCCCGCGAGGTCGTACCCCCGAATGACCTCCGGGAGGACCGCCGTCTCGCCGCCGACGAGTGCGACGCCCGCCTGCTCGGCCCCCGTCTGGAGGCCCTGGCCAATCTCGGCGGTGAGCGCGTCGTCGGGATCCTCCAGGGCGAGATAGTCGACGAAGGCGACGGGGTCGATCCCCTGGGCGAGCAAGTCGTTGACGTTCATCGCGATGCAGTCGATGCCGATCGTCGAGTGGTCGTCGACGGCTGCAGCGACGAGCAGTTTCGTGCCGACGCCGTCGGTCGCCAGCGCGAGATGGCGATCACCCAGGTCGATCAGGCCCGCGAAATCGCCCTCGAAATCGCCGGTCGCCGCGACGAGTGCCGCCGTCGCGGCCTCGCTATCGGCGATGTCGACGCCCGCCTCGCTGTAGGTCAACCCCTCCTCGGTGTCCTCGGTGGTCATACCCCAGCGAGGGGGCCGACTGCACAAAGGACCACCGTTTGACCGCCTCAGAAGAAATCGCGGAGGAACACGCGTTCGGTCGGCAGCCAGCGATCCAGCACGTCGAGAGCCGACCGGTTGGTGACGTCGATTCGATCACGCCGGGCAACGGTCGCGGGGCGGTGGGCCCCGACGACGATGGCCGAGAGCGCCCGGACGCCCATCGTGAGTTCGGGCTCTTCGGTGGTCGGCTCGGCGCGCAGGTGCCCATCCGCTGGCGTGAGCGCGACGGTCGTTCGGTCCTCGGTCAGCGGATCGGAGACTGCGAGGACGACCCGCCCGTCGGCGTCCGGGCAGGGCAGTCCGTCGAGGGCCGCCACGGGATCGGTCACCCGCACCATCGGTCCGGGCGCACAGGTGGACTCGATCGCGTCGGGACGCTCGACCATCGCGAACAGGTCGGTCTCGGCGGGCCGCTCGAAGCGCACGCGATCGATCTGGGGGCCGTGTCGCCCGAGAAAGCCCAGGAGCGCGCGATAAGCCCGGTGGTCGACGGCGTCGAGCGTCGCCACGTCGATCACGCCGTCCCTGACCTCGTAGGCGACGACGCCCGCGGGCGACCCGTCCCGGTCGTACCGATAGACGTGGCGGCGCTCGTCCCCGAACCGCCGGAAGACGCGCTCGCGCCACCACTGCTCGGTGCGATCGATCGCGAGCGTCTCCCCCGCGCCCGCGCGCCGCCCCACCGGCGCCACCGTCGCCCAGTCGTCGGGATCGATCGGCTGGACCCGGCCCGCCCCGTCGTCGAGGGTGGCCAGGACCGACGGCGGACAGTCGTAGGTCGTCATCGCCGTGGCCGTCGCCCACCCGAGCCGGCGATAGAACGCCGTCTCGAACGGCCAGAGCGCGACGATCGCGACGTCGTCGCCGGCGAACGACGCGACCGCCGCAGCGAGCAGGCGACGGGCGTGGCCCACACCGCGGTGCTCGGGTGGCGTCGCGACCCCGCCCAGACCGCCCAGCGTGACCCACGCCCCCCGAACACGGGCGTCGAAGCGGTACTCGATATCGACGCTGGAGAGCGTCTCGTCGACGAGTGCGACGCGTCGGCCCACCGCGTCGCTGCCGACCGACTCGACAGTGGGACCGGCCCCCGGGTCGAAGGCGTACTGCAGGATCTGATCGAACCGGGCGCGTTCGTCGGATGCGATCTGGCGATACTCGGACATGGACTCATCACGAATTTCCCCGAAAAAGAGCCTGTCGACGCCGGTTCGACCGGTCAGCGTGTCGTTCGCTCAGCCCCGCCACAACGCCCAAGACCCGTGAGACCGTATGTCACGATATGGAGTCGGCCTGGACCTGGATCCTGGTCTACGTGCTGGCCTTTGGGGTCTTCCAGTACGTCATGTACCGATACCTCCAGCGCGAGGACCAGGTCGGGCAGGCAGTGCCGGACACCCCCGACGGGGCCGCACCGCCATCGCCCGAGCCACGGCCGGGTGACGACCCAGACCTCGTCCGGTGTCCGAGTTGTGGCACGTCGAACGAGGCCGTCGGCACGTTCCGATACTGCCGGGACTGTCTCTCGGAGTTACCCCGAGGCTATCGGCGCTGAGAATCACCGGGAAACGTTCATCCCCCTCTCGGAGCAATCACCGGCATGCGCGTTTCGAGTGGCGTCCCCGGGTTCGACGACCTCGTCCAAGGGGGGCTATTGACCGAACGGCTCTACGTCGTGAGCGGGCCACCGGGCAGCGGGAAGACCACCTTCTCGACCATGTTCATCATGGAAGGGGCCCGATCGGGCGAGAACTGCCTCTACGTGACGATGCACGAGACCGAAGAGGAACTCGTTCAGGACATGGCGGGGTTCGACTTCGGGTTCGAGAAGGCCGTCCAGTCGGATGCGATCCGATTTCTGAACCTCGTGACCGAGCAAGGGAAACGCGAGATCACGCAGTTCGGCTCCGACGGCGGCCTGACCAACCGGCTGGTGGGGTACATCGAGGCCAACGACGTCGACCGCGCGGTCATCGACTCGACGATGTTGCTCCAGCACTTCCTCTCGGACGCCAGCGACGAGATCACCGGCTTTCTGTCCGCGCTGAAACAGACCGACGCGACGATCGTGTTGATCTCGGAGATGACCGATCCGTCGGCGTACTCCGACGAGCACTACCTGGCTCACGGCGTGATCTTCTTTCACAACTACCTCGAATCGGGCGGGATGACCCGTGGGATCCAGGTGATCAAGATGCGCGGGACCGCGATCGACTGTGACATCCACTCCATCGAGTTCACCGATCGCGGCCTCGTCGTCCATCCCGGGGAGAAGATCCGGGACTGACCATGTCGCTGTACGACCGAACCTACGGCACCGACTGGGACGACCTCGACCGGGAAAGCGTGATCGCGCGCGCGTTCGCGCTGGGCGTCGACGAGGCACTGGGCAATCCGAACCCCGAAGAGCGCGAGAGACTCGTCGAGACCATGGGGTCGGCCTACGATCGCAGCGTCGTCGATCTGGCCTACCAAGAGGGGCTGAAGAAGGCCTCGAACCGGACGCCGACCGGCGAGACCGACGAGAGATCCGTCTGGCGTGATCTCGTCGACGGCGACAGCGACGACCCCGTCGACGTCCCGCCGGACCCCACCGAGGGCGGGCGGACGTCGCTACCCTCCGCACTCTCCTCGATCGAGGCGCTCGAACGCAAGGCCGAGGACAGTCGAGACTCCCTCCAGCGACCGGAGTTTCTCGACGGGTGAACGACGAACGAAGGGGCTATGCGCCCAGGGACCAAACATCTGGTATGCAGTGTCATTACTGCGATCGGGAGGCGGACATCGCCGTCGAGAAAGACGGCATCCGGGTGGGCGTCTGCGAGGAGCATTTCCGCGAGCAGATCGACCGCCTCGAAGACCAGGACCTCCTCTCGGAAGTCGATCCGACCGAGTGATCAGACCACTGTGGTCACGATCGCCATCGCCGTCGCCGCCGCCGGCGCGATGGTGAGATTGTCGTCGATGACGTATCCTCGAACCGTCGGTTTGAGGCCGTCGGCCGCGGTCGCGGCGAGTGCGCCGGCGATCGCAGTCGTCGAAGGCACGAACGGCCAGGCCAGTCCGACACAGATCAAAAAGACGAGTGCGAGGACGGGGCCGGATTTCCGCCCCGGCGTACTCGACCGACTCACGATCCCGCTGACGGGATCACCGATCGTCAACATGAGCATGGCAGGCACGGCCACGCGCGGGTCGAACGCGACTGCCGTGATCGCCATCCCGATCGCAAAGAGCGCGTAGCCCGCGAGGTTGTCGGCCTCGTAGGGCCGCGTCAGGTAATCGAAGATTCGCCAGTCCAGCCCGACCAGCAGGCGGACCGTCTCCAGCGCGAGTGCGCCGACGAGCATCACGATCACCAGGACGCGAATCGCCTGCCAGCCGACCTCCGCGACGAGCAGATAGCCGATGGGGATCGCACTCCCGGTGGCGTGGACCGCCCGCCGCGCGATCGATCGGTCGGTCAGCGCGTCGACGACCCGATTCACCGTTACAGCTCCTCGAAGGACTGCTCGCCGTCACGAAGCCCGACGAGCACCGCGTCGAGCTCGTCGATCGGAACGCGCACCTGGTCGGTGCTCGACCGATCCCGGACCGTGACGGTGTCGTCCTCGCTGGTCTCGTAGTCGACGGTCACACAGTAGGGCGTCCCGATCTCGTCCTGACGACGGTAGCGTCGCCCGATCGCGCCCGAATCGTCGTAGGCGACCGCCAGGCCCGCCGCCCGGAGGTCCTCGACGATCGCACGCGCGCGGTCGTCCAGGCCGTCGGCGTCCATCAGCGGGAACACCGCGACCGTCGTCGGCGCGACCCGTGCCGGCAGTTCGAGGACGGTCCGTTCCTCGCCATCGATTTCGTCTTCGGTGAGAGAGTGATCGATCACGGTGTACAGCGCCCGGTCGATCCCGAGCGACGGTTCGATCACCTGCGGGTGGACGTGCTCGCCCGACTCGGTGACCGTCTCGCGGGCAAAGCCCGTCGCCTCGATCGGCACGTCGAACGCCTCGTCCTCGACGGTGACGGTGATCGCCTCGCCCGGATCGACGGCCTCGAACGCCGCGGGATCGTCGGCCGCGCGGGCTTCGAGCGCGTCAGCGATCGCGGCGGCCGACCCACCGAACTCCGGGCCGAGCACGCTCATGTCCGGGTCGACCGTCGCGCGCTCGATCTCGCGAGGCTCGTCGTAGGCCTCGAAGACCGTAAAGGCCTCACCGGAGTGGGCCTCGTGTTTGTCGAGGTCGTAGCTCCCGCGGTCCGCGAACCCACCGAGTTCGATCCAGTTGCCGTCGATCTCGCTCTCGGCGTCCCAGCAGTCGCTGGCGTAGTGGGCACGCTCGCCCGCGCGGTGCTGACGGAATCGGAACCGATCCATATCGACGCCAATCGACCGATACCACTCCGCGGCGACGCCGAGATAGTACGCGATCCAGGGGTCGGCGACGATCCCCTCCGCGTGGGCCTCGGCGATCGTCAACTCGCGGACGGCCCCCTCGGCCGATCGATCGCCGTCCTCGACGGCGGCCTGGGCCTCGGCGGAATAGAACGGGGCCGTCACGTCCGCGACCGCATCGAGATCGGGGCCGTCACCCGATGGGTGGACGAACAGTTCGAGTTCGGCCTGGGTGAACTCCCGGACGCGGATCAACGATCGTCGGGGGCTGATCTCGTTGCGGTAGGCCCGGCCGATCTGGGCGACGCCGAAGGGCAGTTGCCCACGTGCGTACTCGGCGAGTTGAGGAAACTCCACGAAGATGCCCTGGGCAGTCTCGGGGCGGAGATAGCCGGGATCGCTGGATCCCGGGCCGATCTGGGTCTCGAACATCAGATTGAACGGTTCGATCGCCTGGTCAGCGAGACCCGTCCCGCAGGTCGGACACGCGAGTTCGAGTTCGGCGACGATCCCCTCCATGCGCTCGATCGGCAGCGACTCGGCGTCTTCGCGGTCGGTGTGGTCCTCGATGAGGTGATCGGCGCGATGCGAACGCCCACACTCGGGGCACTCGATCAGCGTGTCGGCAAACCCGTCGAGGTGTCCCGAGGCCTCGAAGACGGGTTCGGGCAACACCGTCGGCGCGTCGACGGTCATGTGGCCCTCGGCGACGACGAACCGATCGCGCCAGGTGGCTTCGAGGTTGGTCTTGAGCGGTTCGCCCCGCGGACCGAACGTGTAGAATCCGGAGACACCGCCGTAGACCTCGCCCGTCGGGACGAAAAAGCCGCGCCGCTTGGCGAGTTCGATCACCGCCTCGCTGTCGGCCATCCTACGCGGCCTCCAGCAGGTGAATGTCCCGGACGATGCCCACGAGGTCGTCGCCGCTGACCAGCGGCAACTGTTCGATCTCGTTGCCGACGAGCAGTTGGGCGGCCTCGGTGACCGACCGGCGGCCCCCGACGCTGATCGGGTCGGCGGTCATGAACTCCTCGACGGGCCCGTCGGGGAACTCGACGTTTCGGGTGGGCATGTAGCGGTTGCCGACGGCCTTGATGCCCTCCCACATCCACTCGTCGTCCTGGTTGGCGATCGACTCGCCGGTGTCGGCCTCGCCCTCGACGACTTCAGCGACCGCGAGCACGTCGACTTCGGTGAGGATGCCACACATCTCGCCCGCGTCGTCGAGGACGATGCCGTAGGGCACCTCCGCGTAGGAGAGTTCGCGCTCACCGACCGCCAGGGGTGCGCCCGCGTAGACGGTGTTGACTTCGCCAGCGGCGACGTCACCGACGGTAGCGTCGACTTCGAGGTCGCCGTCGGCCATCGCGCGCAACACGTCCGTGACGGTGACGATGCCCTCGAACTCACCGTCGACGACCGGAATCCGGCGCTCGCCCGTCTCGGCCATCAACTGGGCGACCTCTCGGAGGTCCGAATCGGCGGTCGTCGTGGGCACCTCCTCGACGAGCAAGGCGAGTTGGTCCTCGTCGGGCTGGTCGATCAGCGCGTCGCGGGTGACGATCCCGCGAAACTCTTCGCCCTCGTCGGTCGGTTTGATCACGGGCACCGAAGAGAACAGGTCTTCCTGGAGCGCTTCGAGGACGTCCGTCCTCGTCCCGGGAAGTTCGGCCATCACGACCGACTCTCGTGGAGTCATGGCGTCGGCAACGATCATGAAAACAGGTCTCGTGGGGGACAGTAAGTCCTTTTCCTTCGGCGCCCCCGCGGCGCACTCCCGTGAGGACTCACGGACCGGAGTCGCTACGTTTATGTATGAGTGTGACTAACATGGAAGTATGTCGCAGGAGACCGACGCCATTGCGACGTCCGTTGCTGAGGACCCCGAGGTCATGGCCTCAGTCGAGCACGGCCGCCAGGACACGTTCATCCTCGCCGACGTAACCTGTGACGACGCCTATCTGACGGTGCCGCTCGAATCGGCCGCGGCGCTGCCCGAGTGGCGCTGAATCGAGTGTTCGTTCGACGGAATTGCGAGTTGTGCCCGGACAGTTCCGATACCCGTTTGGTCCGGCAGTTCACCAGACCGGAGACTCACGAGATTAGCGACTGATCGATTCGAACGAGCGGAAGAATTGGGGAGTGCGCTGGCCGAGATTTGAACTCGGGTTAGGACCGTGGCAGGGTCCTGTGATACCACTACACTACCAGCGCCCTGTTGCAATTTACCGTTTGCGCTTATCGCATTAAGACTTGTGAATCGCCCGGCGGCGTTCGGCCAATATGAGGCACATCAATAAAATATCGTCTCTCACGTGCGTACGACGCGCGTGGTAGCGACCCCAGCCCGATGGACGACACCCAGTTCGTGACGTGCCGACAGTCCTGGTCGAAAAAGCACCGGAACGGATACGAGCCGGCGTCTCACTGTCCCGACCCATATTTTAGGAATTAGAAACAACTAAAAGACCGACCGAACATTCCATCCTATGACAGGAGATCGACCGGCCGATGATGCGGTGAGCCGGTTTGGACGGCGACGATTTCTACGGAGCGCGCTCGCCATCACTGGGCTGGGCTCACTCGCGAGTACCGTCCGTGCCGACGATTTCGATCAGGCGATCGAAGGGTCGGGCACTCGTGCGGACCCGTTCGTACTCGCCGGTGTCGAAGATCTGGGCGCGCTCGGTGCCGCCCCAGAGGCACAGTTCGAACTCGCGGCCGACATCGACGCCACGGCCGGTGACCGGCCGGGAAACATCCCCATCGAGACGTTCGCCGGGACACTGGAGGGCGAGGGCCACGAGATCCGTGGCCTGACCATCGAGCGACCCGACGGAGAGAACATTGGCCTGTTCAGCCGACTCGAGGGGACGGTTCGAAACCTCGCGCTGCCGGAGGTCACGATCGAAGGTGGATTTCAGACCGGCGCACTCGCCGGCGCCGCTGTCGCCGCGACGATCGAATCGGTCACCGTCTCTGGGACCGTCAGCGGGGCCGAGCGGGTCGGCGGACTCGTCGGCTCTCTCGACGCCGAGACCGGCGAACCGGCCGGATCGACGATGATCGACTGTACCGGCGACTGTGAGGTCCGGGCCGACGAGGGATCGGCCGGGGGACTCGTGGGGCGAGCCCACGGGAGTCAGGCGGCCCGGGTGGACGTGATCGACAGCGAGGCGAGCGGATCGGTCACCGGAGAGAGCTTCGTCGGCGGCCTCGTCGGGGGGATGGACAGCGCCTTCGACATGGAAGGCGTCGTGGTCGAGAACTGCCGCGCTTCGGCGTCGATCCACACGACGGACGATCCGGGGTCGCACTTCGGCGGGTTGGTCGGAGGGATCAACGACGGCCTGATCGCGTCGTGTCGAGCCACGGGGTCGCTTTCGTGCGGATCGGCCTCCGAAGTCGGTGGCCTCGTCGGCGAGATTCGCGATCCGAACGCGACAGTCGAACATTCGGCGGCGACCGGCGACGTCAGCGGCGACTACGATGTCGGCGGCCTCGGCGGACATATCGTCTACGGCACCGTCAGGCAGTGTTTCGCAACCGGCGACGTCACCGGGTCCGAACGGGTCGGCGGTATCGGAGGCGAGGTCCGCGAGGCGACCGTCGTCGATTCGTACGCTCGTGGCGCCGTCACCGGCGAAAAAGCGGTCGGCGGGATCGCGGGAATTCACCGAAAAACCTTCGGAAACCCGTGTATCGTCGAGCGAACCCTGGCGACCGGACCGATCGACGGCGACGAGTCAGTCGGCGGGGTCGTCGGCGGCGTCGACGGGACCGACGTCGATGCCTCGTACTACGACACCGAGGCCACGGGCATCGACCAGCCCGATCCGGGCGCCGACGGCGACGCGGACGGCAGCGACCAGGGCATCGGTCTACCGACCCAGGAGTTGCAGGGGCAGTCGGCCAGCGACTCGCTCGTCGAATTCGACTTCCAGAACGTCTGGCAGACTGCCACCGACGAGTATCCAACGCTCCAGACGTTCGGGCGCGACGCCGGGGGCGAGACCACGGCCACGATCGACGGACTCCGGCTGCGACAGACTGTCGAACACACGCGGGCGTTCGACGACGACGCGACGCTCCGGATGACGGCCGGGGAGAGCCTACCAGCCGCCCAGTCACTCGTGGGATCGACGGACGATCCCGCGGTCGTCTGGTCGGCGTCGACCCCGGACCTCGTCGAGAGTCGGCAGACGGTCCCACTGTTCGACTGCCGAGTCGACGATCCCGACGCGATCGCACAGGCGGTCGACGTCGAAACGCGACTCGTCCGTGACGGCGAGACCCTCCTCGAGGCGACCGGGTCCCTCGGACCGGCCACGATTGCGGGGACGGATCCGGACCGACGCGAGAATCTGGAGAACGCCGGGATCGAACCGCCCGCCCACCTCCCGGTCGTGGAGATACTCGCCGGCGCGAACGACGACGCCAGGGGTGCGCTCCCGACACTGCCGGCGGTGCCAGACTGCGAGTACGAGGTGACCGTCGCCGGGCCGAACCTCGCCGAACCGGTGACCGCGAGCGTCTCGACCGGTGGCGAGACGGTCTCGGCACCCACACTTCAGGTCGGCGTCATCGCCATCGAGGGGCACTGGAGCATCTCCGAGGAGTTCGACTTCGATCAGGAGCCACGGATGGACCTGTACGCGGAGCGACTCGGTCAGTACCTTCTCCAGACCTATCCGGTGAGAACCGTCGACGTCGTCGTCTACGAGGGGCCAGTCTACGAAGGATATATTCACACCAAGCATCACCTGGCGAGCAAGGTCGAAGACGGGTTCGTAGACACGTATGGACGGTACGACCGTCAGACGACGATCCGGCACACGGTCGACGGGACACAGTTCAGAGTCGACGAACCGGTCTCACTCGACGCCGAGATCGCCGTGGTGCCACCCGAGTTTTTCGACGGCGAGGAAACCGGAGCCGTACCCGAGGCCAACGGAACGCCGCGCACTGACGTCATCCTCGTCGAGTTCGGTTCACCACTCGTCGCGGCCCACGAACTCGGTCACTACTTCCTCGGCGGTGACGAGGCCTACGCCGGGGCTGGTGTCCCGGACGACGACAGCGGCGCCCACGCCGGCGATTCGGTCACCTCGACTGGCCTCGAGATCCAGGGCGAGAAATTCGCCGTCCACCCGGGCCGGAGGTCGGTGATGGCCTCGAGCGGGAGCGACCTCTGGCCGGACGCTCACTTCACCCAGCAGTTAATCGACGGCGAGTTCGACGCCGAGACGACGTCACTCGCCGGGGGCGTCGTCGATGCGATCGGCGACATGATCAGAGGACTGGCGTTCGCCGGTAGCGGACTCGACCGGCTCGAAAGCAGCCCGGAGACCGACCACGTCGATATCGTCGACGCGATCGAGACGGTCGACGAGGCCACCGAGCGACTCGCGGAGACGCAGTCGGACGCGAACTCCCAGTTCCAGGTGCCAGATCTGCCCCCGGACCTCGAGGACGACCTCGACACAGCGGGCGAGGCGCTCCAGCGCGTCGGCCGGGACCTCCAGGGTGGCCCACCGGCTGCCGTCCCCCATCCAGACGGCGGGGGGACGACCACGGCCACCGCCGCCGGGCAGTGGACCGAGCGACTCGGCGAGCGCCTCTGCGACGACGCCAGCGACCTCCAGACGGACGCGATCGACTGGATGCTCCGGGTCGTCGGCTACATCGACGACGAGTTGACCGTCGAAGCCGAGGTCATCCCGGTCCTCGACCGCCCCGCGGAGGGAGACACCGAGGAGTCGATCGTCGCGCGGGGGCCTGGCGGGGCCGAGTTGGCCCGCGGGGACGCCACCGCGTTGATCGAGAGCGTCAGCACCGCCGGTCGCGAGTCGATCGACGGCGCCGTCTCCGGGATCGTCCGGGTGCCCGCCGAGACGACGACCGTCGAGGTGCGCGTCTCCACGGACGGCAGCGAGCACCACACGACGATCGATCCCGTCGTCGATCCGGTCCGAGCAGGACTGGACGGACTGCCGAGCGCGGCGGTCACCGATCCCGACGGCCTGGACACCGCAGCCGCGGCCCTCGAGCGCGCGAGCGAGCAACTCGCCGAGGGGAACCGCGACGCCGCCGTGGAGACGCTCCGGAGCGCGCGAGACGATCTGGAGCGCGCGGTCGACGCTGACGCCGAATCCGGGCCCGGCGAAGCCGATCCCGGGGCCGTACTTGCCCGACTCGACGGACAGATCGACCGGGTGCGCGGCGTCGGTGAGTCCGATGGGTGGGGCCTGCTCCCCTGGCTGATCGGCGGTGGCGTCCTGGCCGGCGGCGGATTGGTGACCGGCGGTGTCGTCACCGGTGGGCTACTCTACCGATATCGCAACGCGATTTTCGGTGGCGGAGAAAACGACGGGCCCGATTCTGAGGCCTCTTAGATGTCCTCGACACTGTGTCGAGAGCGGTGATCACACCGTCGGTCGTGATCACGGCCAGTGCCGGACGAGTGAGTGCCCCACGACGACGGCAGGAAAGGCCGACGGGTGACCAGTCGCCGGAGTTCGATCGTCGTCGAAGCTCCGGTATCGTCTCAGTTCTCCGGGTGGGACTTCTCGCGCACGACACGCGTGCCCGCGAGTCGATCACCCAGGCGGCGGTAATCGTCACGACCGACCAGCACGACGATTTCGACCAGCCCCCACGCCCCGATCAGAGCCAGCGCCATCGGGTCGAAAAGCCAGTTGATCACCGGGATGCCGCCGAGCAGACCGGCGAGGACGATTACCACCGGGAGCGGCACCAGCAAGACCGCGGTCCGGGTGACGGACTGCCGCAGCGTCATCGCAGTGCCGTCCGAAGAGACGGCACGCAGATCGAACAACTCCTTCCCGAGCGTCTGCCCAGCAAGGATCGGCGCGCCGGCGTAGTAGCCCACCCACAGCACGGTCAGCGTCACCCACTTGATCACGGCGAGGACGGCGCTCATCACCACCGTCGCCCCGATAATGGTGGCGAACGCTTCGATTTCAGCGGATTCAGACGCGTACGATTCCGGCGAGAGAGCGCCGAGCAGGACAGCGCCCAGAAGCTGATTGATGGCATAGAAGAATCCGATCGCGAACACGAGCACTCCGCCAGCGACGAGCGCATCCACCCCAGCGGCGAGCAGACGGTCCTGAAGATACTCGTCGTCGGTGTCGGGCATGTCCGATCGGTCGATCGGCCGTGGGATATGCGTCACGACACGAGCGCCCGGACCGTCGAGCGTCTCGATGCTCGCGAGGGACGGGCGCTCGGACGGGCGCTCGGGCGGGCACCCGGATGGAAAGCGGTCACAGAGAGGCGTTCGGGAGTGACCCCTCTCCTCTTCCCCCCCCTTCCCACCCCCAAACGTGGTAGACGCCGCCTACCCCCCATCGAGGCGCGTGTGAACGGCCCGCACTGCCGACGAGAAGCGGACCCTTTTTGGGTGTCGGCGGGAGAGAACCGGCACAGTCTAGTGTCACGGCGGGGAAGCGCCCCGGCATGACGCTCAGCCTGCTCGTGCCGTCGTCGCTCACGCGGGAAGCCCCGGACAAACGCGAAGCGACCCGGAAGATCGGTACCGTCGCTCGGACGGCGGTGATCTTCGGGGTCGACCGGATCACGGTCTATCCGGATCCGGACGGGGACGCCGCCCGCGGCGGCGGGTTCGTCGCCACGGTGTTGGCCTACGCCGCCACACCCCCCTACCTCCGAAAGGACGTATGGGACAGGCGGGACGAACTGGAGCAAGTTGGCGTCTTGCCGCCGCTCCGCGTCGGAACACGGACCGGCTCCGGATCGGACGATTCGGGGTCGTTGAGACAGGGACTCGTGACCGAGGTCGGATCTGATGGGCGCGTCCGGGTCAATTGCGGACTGCAACACCCGATCTCCCTGCCCGTTCCGGGCGACCGGAGCGTTCGCAAGGGAGAGCGCGTCACCGTCAGGATCTCTTCGAGACGACCGGTCCGCGCGAAGATCGTCGACCACGACCCACCGGGGTACAGTGTCGACCGAGCGGACCTGGACACCGCGCTCGATCGAGCCGATTCCGGACTCCGGGTGGCTGCGTCGCGACACGGCGTGGCGACCACGACCGGCCGGCTCGATCGACTCGTCGGAGCGATCGCCGATCGCGGCGGACTGACCGTCGCCTTTGGCGCACCCGAACGCGGTCTCCCGGCCATCCTCGGCCGGGACCCGCCGGCAGCAGAGTGGCCGGCAGACCTGGAGTCCGGATCGGACGGCGACCGATTCGACCTCTGGCTCAACACGATCCCGGATCAGGGCAGCGAGGTCGTTCGCACCGAAGAGGCTGCGATCGCGACGCTCGCCTGCCTGACGCTGACGGAGTGAGAACGCGATGCCACAACCAAACCGACCACGGAAAGGCTCGATGGGCTTCAGCCCGCGCTCGCGAGCGGCCAGCGAGACGCCACGATTCGAGAGTTGGCCAGACGACGACGGCCAGCCCTCGATCCAGGGCTTCGCCGGCTACAAAGCCGGCATGACCCACGTGGTGATGATCGAAGACCGCCCCGACGCCCCCCGCGAGGGGATGGAGACGACGGTGCCGGTCACGGTCGTCGAGACACCGCCGATGCGCGCGGTGGCCCTCCGAGCCTACGAAGAGACGCCGTACGGCCTGCGCCCACTGACGGAGGTCTGGACCGACGAGTTCCACGCGGACCTCGATCGCGCCCTGGACCTGCCCGAGGGCCCGGCCGGCGGCACTGAAGCACAGATCCGAGACGCCATCGAATCGGGCGATCTGGGCGACCTGCGGGTCATCACCCACACGGTCCCCGAGATGCTCGACGGCGTCCCGAAGAACAAACCCGACGTGATGGAGACGCGCCTCGGCGGCGGCACGCTCGAAGATCGGCTGGAGCACGGCCTCGAACTCATCGAGGACGGTGGAGAACACGGCGTCAACGACGTGTTCCGTGCCGGCGAGTACGCCGACATCGCAGGCGTCACCAAGGGCAAGGGCACCCAGGGCCCCGTCAAGCGCTGGGGCGTCCAGAAACGAAAGGGGAAACACGCCCGCCAGGGCTGGCGCCGACGCATCGGCAACCTCGGCCCGTGGAACCCCTCCCGGGTGCGCTCGACGGTGCCCCAGCAGGGGCAGATGGGCTACCACCAGCGGACCGAACTC
Source organism: Halococcoides cellulosivorans (assembly GCF_003058365.1). Taxonomy (NCBI): domain Archaea; kingdom Methanobacteriati; phylum Methanobacteriota; class Halobacteria; order Halobacteriales; family Haloarculaceae; genus Halococcoides; species Halococcoides cellulosivorans. The sequence goes on from NZ_CP028858.1 coordinate 1,893,729, forward strand.
AACAAGCGCCTCATCGACATCGACGAAGAGGGCGTCACCCCCGACGGTGGCTTCGTCAACTACGGCGAGGTCGAGGGGTCGTACACGCTGGTGAAAGGCTCGGTGCCCGGTCCGCAGTCCCGTCTGGTGCGCCTGCGGCCGGCCGTCCGGCCGACCGACCAGCCGCGTCTCGACCCCGAGGTGCGGTACGTTTCCACGGAGTCTAACCAGGGATAACCCATGCAGGTACCAGTACGCGACCTGGACGGCGAGGCCGAGGGCGAGCGAGAGCTGCCCGAGGCCTTCGAGACGCCCGTTCGACCGGAACTGATCCGGCGGGCCGTCCACGCCGCCCAGGCCAATCGCACGCAGGATTACGGCACAGACGAGTACGCGGGCCTTCGAACGCCCGCGGAATCGTTCGGTAGCGGTCGCGGTCAGGCCCACGTGCCCCGCCAGAACGGCGTCGGGAAACGCGTTCCCCACGCCACCGGCGGGCGCGCGTCCCACGGGCCGACGACCGACACCGACCGGACGAAATCGATCAACGACAAAGAGCGCAAACTCGCCGTTCGATCGGCGGTCGCAGCGACCGCCGACCCCGAACTGGTCGAAGAGCGCGGGCACGTCTTCGACGACGACATCGACCTTCCGATCGTCCTCGACGACGAGTTCGAAGACCTCGAAAAGACCCAGGATGCGCTGGCAGCCTTCGAGGCGCTGGGTCTCGCGGGCGACGTCGAGCGCGCCGACGAGACGAGCGTCAAGGCCGGCCGTGGGACGACCCGCGGACGGGGCCGTCGACGCCCGACCGCAGTGCTCGTCGTCACGAGCGAGGAGCCCTCGCGGGCCGCTCGCAACCTCGCTGGGGTCGACGTGACCACCGGCCGCGAAGTGGACGCCGAGGACCTCGCACCGGGCGGCCAGCCCGGTCGGCTGACCGTCTGGACTCAATCGGCGCTGGAGGAGGTGGCCGAGCGATGACCGATCCGATCGATATCATCGAGCACCCGACCGTCACGGAGAAGGCGATGGACAAGATGGACTTCGAGAACAAACTCCAGTTCATCGTCGACATCGACGCCGCCAAACCCGAGATTCGGGATGCGATCGAAGAGCAGTTCGACGTCTCGGTCACCTCGGTGAACACCCAGGTGACCATGGACGGCACGAAAAAAGCTGAAGTCACGCTCTCGGCCAGCGACGACGCCGAGGAAGTGGCCTCGCGAATCGGGGTGTTCTGAACATGGGACGACCGACTCAAGGCCAGCGACGCGGGCGCGGCAGTTCGACGTTCCGTGCGCCCTCCCATCGCTACAAGGCGAACCTGGAACACCACGAGACGACCGACGAGGAGACGATCAGCGGCGAGGTCGTCGACATCGAGCACGACCCCGCGCGCAGTGCGCCGATCGCGGTCGTCGAATTCGACGACGGCGGCGACGAGCCAGACCAGCGGATGGTGCTCGTCCCCGAAGGCGTCGGCGTCGGTGACGAACTCCAGATCGGCATTTCCGCCGCTGTGGAGCCGGGCAACACGATGCCGCTCTCGGAGATTCCCGAGGGCGTCCCGATCTGTAACGTCGAGTCCAACCCGGGCGACGGCGGGGTCTTCGCGCGCGCATCTGGCGTGAACGCCCGCCTGATGGCTCACGACCGCAATGTGGCGGTCGTCCAGCTGCCCAGCGACGAAGTCAAGCGGCTCGACCCGGACTGCCGGGCGACGATCGGCGTCGTCGCGGGCGGTGGCCGGACGGACAAGCCGATGGTGAAAGCCGGGAACAAGTACCACAAGATGGCTGCACGCGGGACGAAATGGCCCAGCGTGAGCGGCGTCGCGATGAACGCCATCGACCACCCCTTCGGTGGGGGCGGTCGCCAGCACCCCGGTCGACCCAAATCCGTTTCGCGGAACGCCCCGCCGGGTCAGAAGGTCGGGGACATCTCCTCGCGACGGACCGGACGCGGTGGTGACGACGAATGAGTTCTGTCACACGCTCCGCGCGCGACACCCTCATGAGTCTCACCGGAGGTGAGAACGAATGAGTTCTAGTGATTACCAGATCGGCCACGAGGGTGAGTTCACCTACCGTGGCTACACGGTCGACGAGTTGCAGGAGATGTCGGTCGACGAGGTCGCGGAACTGCTCCCCGCACGCCAGCGGCGAACTATCGAGCGCGGCCTGTCCTACGAGAAAGAACAGCTTCTCGAAGCGGCCCGCGAGGCCGGTGAAGAAGAGACTGCGAACGACCCGATCCGGACGCACCTCCGGGACATGCCGATTCTCCCGGACTTTATCGGGATCACCTTCGCGGTCCACACTGGCCAGGCCTTCGAGCGCGTGAAGGTCGAACCCGAAATGCTCGGGCATTACCTCGGGGAGTTCCAACTCACCCGGACGTCGGTCGAGCACGGACAGGCCGGCATCGGAGCGACGCGCTCCTCCAAGTTCGTGCCACTCAAATAACCCATGGGAATCAGCTACAGTGTCGACGTCGATCCCGATCGCACGGCGAAAGCCATGCTCCGGGAACGACAGGTAAGCCACAAGCACAGCAAGGCCATCGCGCGCGAGATCAAGGGCCGCACCGCCGGCGACGCCCTCGACTATCTCGACAGCGTCATCGAGGGCGAGCGGTCCGTCCCGTTCAAGTCCCACAACACCGGCGTCGGACATCGCTCGGACATCGAGGGCTGGGACGCGGGCCGGTACCCCGAGAAGGCCGCCGGGGCCTTCGTGGACCTCCTGGAGAACGCGGTCGGCAACGCCGACCACCAGGGGTTCGACGGGGAGTCGATGACCATCGCCCACGTCGCCGCCCACAAGGTCGGTGAGAGCGAGGGGCGCAAGCCCCGGGCGATGGGGCGGGCCAGTCCCTGGAACACCCCCGAGGTCGACGTCGAGTTGATCCTCGAAGCACCGGAGGGTGATGCCTGATGGCCGACGAACTGCAGTTCATCGAGGACGGCCTCCAGCGCACCCAGATCGACGAGTTCTTCGAAGACGAACTCGGTCGAGCGGGCTACGGCGGCATGGACGTCGCCAAGACGCCGATGGGGACCCAGATCGTCCTCAGGGCCGAGAAACCCGGCATGGTGATCGGGAAAGGCGGGAAGAACATCCGCAAGATCACCACCGAACTCGAAAACCGCTTCGGCCTCGAAGACCCCCAGGTCGACGTGCAGGAGGTCGACGAACCCGACCTGAACGCGAAGATCGTCGCTGATCGCCTGGCGAACGCGCTCGAACGCGGCTGGTACTTCCGCAAGGCCGGCCACACCACGATCGACCGGATCATGGACGCCGGCGCGAAGGGTGCCGAGATCGTCCTCAGCGGGAAGGTCACCGGCGCGCGCTCGCGCGTCGAGAAGTTCAACCGCGGGTACATCAAGCACAACGGCGAACCCGCCCAGGAGATCGTCGACCACGGACAGGGCGTCGCCGTCATGAAACTCGGCACGATCGGGGTGGACGTGAAGATCATCCCGCCCGAGGCCGAGTTGCCCGACGACTTCGAGGTCTACGACGACATCGACGTCAGCGAGTACGTCGAGGACGTCGAAGAGGGCTCCGTCGAGGAGCTGCTCGCGGGCGAACCCGAAGAGGGTCCCGAGGGCGACGCTGCCGACGACCTCGTCGAGGCCGACGACGCCGCGGAGGCCGAGGAGGCCGACGTGGACGAGGCAGACGACGCGCCCGACGAAGAGGCGATCGAGACGCCCGATCCCGACGCCGTCGAGGAGGAACTCGACGACCTCGACGAGGAGACCGAGGCTGACGCCGAAGAGCTCCTCGACGAGATGGACGAACAGAGTGACGAGGACAGCGAGGGTGACGACGAATGAGTATCGTTCACCCGACGGAGCTTCGAGACATGACGCCGGCCGAGCGCGAGGCCGAACTGGAAGACCTCCAGACCGAGCTGATGAACTCCGAGGCCGTGAAGGCCACTGGCGGCCAGCCCGAGAACCCCGGTCGGATCTCGGAACTGCGCAAGGCCATCGCACGGATCAAGACGATTCAGCGCGAGGAGGGGGACCTGGACTGATGGCCCTGACGCCCGCGACGCTCCCGCGACACGAACTGACCGGCCTGCCCGCACGCGTGCGGGCGGCCGCCGACGAGGGTCGGGTCGGAACGACCGGCCGGATCACCGCCGAGACGACTGCAACGCTGACGATCGCGACGAGCGAGCGGGCGCTCCAGGTGCCCAAGCGGGGGACAACGTTCGCGATCGGCGTCCCACGCGACGGCGACCACCGGCGAGCGGCGATCGACGCCGCCGACGCCGAGTGGGTCGCAGTCAGCGGCGACCGCCTGATCGCACGCCCCGCACGACGGACCGAACATAGAGGTGACTCAACATGGCGCTAGGACTGAACGTCGACCGACCGGACGCGACCTGTGACGACGATAACTGCCCGTTCCACGGCACGCTCAGCGTGCGCGGGCAGACGATCGAGGGCACAGTCGCGTCCACGGACATGGACAAGACCGTAATCGTCGAACGAGAGTACGACGTGGGTGTCCCGAAATACGACCGGCTGATGAAACGCCGGTCACGGGTCCCCGCGCACGCTCCCGAGTGTCTCGACCTCTCGGAGGGCGCGACCGTGACGATCGCTGAGTGTCGACCACTCTCGAAGACGAAAAGCCACGTCGTCGTCGACGTGGCCGAGGCATCGGACGAGCCCGGAGGTGCGGACTGATGGAGGCGTTGAACGCCGACGTCACACAGGGCCTCGAAAAGGGATCGATCATCAACTGTGCGGACAACACCGGCGCACGCGAGCTGAAAGTCATCAGCGTGGCCAACTACGGCGGGACGAAAAACCGCCACCCGAAGGCCGGCCTCGGTGACAAGATCACCGTCTCGGTGACGAAAGGCACGCCGGAGATGCGCCGCCAGGTCCTCGAAGCGGTCGTGATCCGCCAGCGCAAGCCCGTCCGACGGCCGGACGGCACGCGGGTCAAATACGAGGACAACGCCGCCGTCATCGTCGACGAGAACGACGACCCCCGCGGCAACGAGATCAAGGGGCCGGTCGCCCGCGAGGTGGCCGAACGGTTCGGCGCGATCGGATCGACCGCGACGATGATCGTCTAACAATGACTGAACAACCACACAAACAACGCAAGCGACAGGCGAACGCGTCGCTGCACGAGCGACACGCCCAGGTCCGATCGACACTGACCGGTGACCTCCGCGAGGAGTACGGCCAGCGATCGGTCCGGGTCAACGAGGGCGACACCGTCGAGGTCATGCGTGGCGACTACGCGGGCGAGACCGGCGAGGTCGTCAACGTCGACCTGAAAGACGCCTCGCTGTTCGTCGAGGACGTCACGCTCGAAACCGCCGACGGCGAGGAAGTCCCCCGACCGCTCGACGCGAGCAACGTCCGGGTGACCGCTCTCGACCTCGACGACGAGCGACGGGTCGAACGCCTGGAATCGGAGGCGGATACCGCATGAGCAACCATCAGAAGCGACTGTCAGTACCGAACTCCTGGCCAGTCGAGCGCAAGACCGAGACGTTCACGGTCGCGCCCGAGGGCCCGCACGGCGAGGCAGGGGTCCCCCTGCTCATCGTCCTGCGGGACGTTTTGGGCTACGTCGACAGCCGGAAGGAAGCACGGTACGCCCTCGAACAGGACCAGGTCCTGATCAACGGCGACCCCGAGCACGACGAGACGCGCCCGGTGGGGATGTTCGACATCCTCGCCTTCAGAGAGCGCGACGAGTACTACCGGGTGTTCCCCGGCCAGGGCGGACGCCTCGCCCTGACCGCGATCGACCCCGACGACGCCGAATCGAAGCTCGGCAAGATCACCTCGAAGACCGAGGTTTCGGGCGGGAAGATCCAGCTCGGCCTCCACGACGGCGAGACGCTCGTCGTCGAGGACCAGGGCTACGCGCCCCGGGACTCGATCGTCGTCGCGAACGACAGCGAGGAGATCCTCGCGCACTTCGAGTACGAAGAGGGCGAACTCGTCACTGCCGTCGACGGCCAGCACGCCGGCGAAGTCGGCCGGATCGAGGAGATCCAGGTCACGCCCGGCAGCGGGACGAACAACGTCCTCGTCGAGCAGGCCGACGGTCCGGGCTTCGAGACCATCGAAGAGTACGTCGTCGTCATCGACGAGAACTTCACCGAGAGTGACGACGAGGCCGACGCCGACGCAGAGGCTGAGGACGCCGACGACGCCGAGGAGGCCGACGCGGACGCTGAGGCCGACGAGGCCGATGCGGAGGCTGAGGCCGACGACGGAGGTGCGGACGAATGAGCTCGACCGACACCGGGTTCCACGAGATGCGCGAACCCAGCATCGAGAAGGTCGTCGTCCACATGGGCATCGGCCACGGTGGCCGAGACCTGGCGAACGCCGAGGAGATCCTCGAAGCCGTCGCCGGCCAGGAGCCCGTGCGGACGTCCGCGAAAGCGACCGTCGGTGAGTTCGACATTCGCCAGGGCGACCCGATCGGCGCGAAGGTCACGCTGCGCGGCGAGGACGCCGAGGAGTTCCTCGAAACGACCTTCGAGTTCACCGAGCTGTCAGCGAGTCAGTTCGACGAGACCGGCAACGTCAGCTTCGGCGTGGAGGAACACACGGAGTTCCCCAGCCAGGAGTACGACCCCGAGACGGGGATCTACGGGCTCGACGTGACCGTCAACCTCGTCCGACCGGGCTATCGCGTCGCGAAACGCGAGCAGGCCAGTCGGGCGATTCCGGACGGCCACCAGTTGACGCCGGCGGACGCGATTCAGTTCGTCGAGCAGCGGTTCGACACGGAGGTTACAGATGAGTGAGAGTGAGAGTGACGCGACGGGCGAGCAAGCCGCCAAGCGCACCGGTTCGCGTGAGGCCTGCCAGCGGTGTGGCCGCGAGCAGGGCCTGGTCGGGAAGTACGACATCTGGCTCTGCCGGCAATGCTTCCGCGAGATCGCTCGTGACATGGGCTTCGAGAAGTACAGCTAACGATGACATCTAACGATCCACTCAGCGACGCGCTGTCGGCGATCGACAACGCCGAGAGCGTCGGTAAGCTGGACCAGCGAGTGACGCCCGCCTCGGACGAGATCGGGTCAGTCCTCGAAGTACTCTACGACCGCGGCTACGTCGCGGGCTTCGAGTACGTCGAGGACGGCACGAGTAGCGCCTTCGAGGTCGAACTGAACGGTGCGGTCAACGAGTGTGGCTCGGTCACGCCCCGCTATTCGGCGGGGGCCGACGAGTTCGAGCGCTGGGAGAAGCGCTTCCTCCCGGCACGTGACTACGGCACACTCGTCGTGACCACCAGCCACGGGATCATGAGCCACTACGAGGCCCGAGAGGCGGGCATCGGTGGCCAGGTGATCGCGTACGTCTACTGACAATGCCACGAATCGAATGCGAACTGCCGGACGCAGTCGACGCGACGGTCGATCACCTCGACGTGACCGTCGAGGGCCCCGAGGGGACGGTCTCGCGACGGCTCTGGTACCCCGACGTCTCGGTCTCGATCGAGGACGTTCCGACGGAGTCCGACGAGGACACCGTCGACGCGGTCGTCATCGAGTCCGAGGAGTCTGACGCCGAGACCCGCGCGACCCTGGGGACCTTCGAGAGCCACGTCGAGAACATGATCCACGGAGTGCAAGAGTCCTGGACCTACGAGATGGAGGTCTACTACTCGCACTTCCCGATGCAGGTCTCCGTCGAGGGAGACGACGTCGTCATCGAGAACTTCCTCGGTGAGGCCGCCCCGCGTCGCACCGCGATCCACGGCGACACGACGGTCGAGGTCGAGGAGGATCGAATCACCCTGTCCGGGCCCAACATCGAAGACGTGGGCCAGACCGCAGCGGACATCGAGCAGTTGACCCGCGTCACCGACAAGGACGCGCGGGTCTTCCAGGACGGGGTCTACATCACCGAGAAGCCATCCCGAGGTGAGGTCTGATGAGTACACCCGAAACGATCGACGACATCAGCGGCGTCGGTGAAGCCAAAGCCGAGGCGCTCCGCGAGGCGGGCTACGACTCCGTCGAGGCGGTCGCCGCGGCCGAACAGGAAGAACTGGCCGACATCGAGGGAGTCGGGAACGCTCTCGCAGCCCGGATCAAGGCCGATCTGGGCGACCTCGAGGTCGACAGCGATGCCGACCCATCGGACGACAGCGATGCCGACGAGGATGCCACGGCAGACGCCACGGACACCGAGTCCGACGCAGACGCCGAGGAGTCCGAACCGGACGACCAGCCCCAGACGCTCACCGACATCAGCGGCGTCAGCGACGAGCGCGCCGCCGCACTGGACGAGGCGGGCTACGAGTCCGTCGCGGACGTCGCGAGCGCCGACCAGGAGGATCTGGCCGAGGTCGAGGGCATCGGCAACGCCCTCGCGGCGCGGATCAAAGCCGACCTGGGCGATCTGGACGTCGAGGACCGCGAGGTCCCCGAACCGGAGTCCGAAACCGAGACCGAGGAGGTCGAGACCGAACTCCGAGCGCGCGGGCTGACCGAGAAGACGCCCGACCTGGACGGCGAGACCGAGCGCCTGCTGGCCCAGCGCCAGCGGGTCTCGAAACCGCAGTTCAACCGCCAGGACTACCACAAAAAACTGCGCGTCCCGACCTCCTGGCGGAGTCCCAAAGGCGACCTCTCGAAACAGCGCCGCGGGATCAAGGGCAAAGGCGACACCGTCGAAGCGGGCTTTCGATCACCGAAAGCGACGCGTGGCCTGCACCCCAGCGGCTTCGAGGAAGTCCGGGTCCACAACACCGACGACCTCGAGGGCGTCGACCCCGACACCGAGGCGGTCCGTATCGGTTCGACGGTCGGCGACCGGAAACGCGAACGCATCGAAGAGCAGGCCGAGGACGCCGAGATTCGCGTCCTGAACCCGACCTACGTCGAAGTGGAGGTATCAGAATGACTGACCTGAGCGCACAGAAGCGCCTCGCCGCGGACGTCCTCGACGTGGGCAAGAACCGACTCTGGTTCGACCCCGACGCCCAAGACGAGATCGCCGACGCGATCACCCGGGCGGACATCCGCGAGCTGATCGACGACGGGACGATCCAGGCCGACGAGCCGGAAGGCAACTCCCGTGGTCGGGTGCGCAAACGCAACGCCAAACGCGCCGAGGGCCACCGGAAAGGCCACGGTACGCGGAGCGGAACCGCCGGCGGGCGCGAGGATCCGAGTGCGGTGTGGACCTCGACGATCCGCGCGCAGCGCAACCGGCTGCAGGAACTTCGCGACGACGGCGACCTCGATCGGTCGACGTATCGCACGCTGTACGACCGGGCGAGCGGCGGCGAATTCGACAGTGTCGCTGACCTCGAACGGTATATCGACGACAACTACGGTGACTAATATGGCAACAGGACCACGCTACACGGTGCCGATGCGGCGCCGCCGCGAGGGCCGGACGGACTACCATCAGCGGTTGCGCCTGCTGAAATCCGGCAAGCCGCGGCTCGTCGCGCGGACGAGCAACGCGGCAGTCAGGGCGCAGCTGGCGACCCCGACCCCCGACGGCGACGAGACACTCGCAGCGGCCGTCTCGACCGACCTCGCGGAGTACGGCTGGGAGGCGCCGACGGGCAACCTGCCCGCGGCGTACCTCACGGGCGTCCTCCTGGGGCGGCGCGCCCAGGCGATCGGGATCGAAGAGGCCGTGCTCGACATCGGCCTCAACACCCCGACGCCGGGCAGCAAGGTGTTCGCAGTACAGGAAGGTGCAATCGACGCTGGGCTCGACGTTCCCCACAACGACGACGTCCTCGCAGACTGGTCACGCACGCGCGGCGAGCACATCGCCGCGTACGCCGACCAGCGTGAGGAGGACCTCTACAGTGGAGACTTCGACGCCACGGAGCTGCCCGCACACTTCGATTCGATGCGGGAGCAACTGCTCGAGGAGGACATCGAACTATGAGCGCAGACGGATGGGAACCACAGACGCGCCTCGGTAAGCAGGTTGCCGAGGGCGAGATCGACTCGATGCGCGAGGCCCTGAACGCCGGGCTCCCGCTGAAAGAACCGGAGATCGTCGACCAGCTCGTCCCCGGGCTGGAAGACGAAGTCCTGGACATCAACATGGTCCAGCGCATGACCGACTCCGGCCGCCGGGTGAAGTTCCGGTGTGTCATCGTCGTGGGCGACCGCGACGGGCTGGTGGGGTACGCCGAGGGGCGTGACGACCAGGTCGGCGGCGCGATCCAGAAGGCCATCGAGATCGGGAAGCTGAACCTGATCGACGTCTCCCGCGGCTGTGGGTCGTGGGAGTGTGGCTGTGGCCGACCGCACACGGTCGCGCTGCGCACGAAAGGAAAGGCCGGGTCGGTCGAGGTCGAACTCCAGCCCGCGCCGCGTGGGCTCGGACTCGCGGGCGGAGAGACCGTCCGACACGTCCTCGAACTCGCCGGCATCGAAGACGCCTGGACGCGATCCAGTGGGAACACCCGGACGACGGTCAACTTCGCGAAAGCGACGTTCGACGCGCTCCGGAAGACCGCCGAGGCGCGCGTCCCCGAGCGAACGTTCGAGAAACGCGAGGTGATCGAGTGATGGAAGCGCTCGTCCAGCTTCGCGGCGAGGTCGACATGACCGGCAAGACCCAGGACACCCTGGAGATGCTCAACCTCGGGCGCGTCAACCACGCGACGGTCGTCCCCGAGACCGACGCCTACAACGGTATGATCGCAGTCGTCAACGACTACGTCGCCCACGGCGAGCCCTCCGCGGACGTGCTCGGGACAGTCATCGAGCGCCGCGGAGCGGCCACCGAGGCCGACAGCGTCGAGGCGGCCCTCGACGCGGCCGGCTACGACGACGCGACCGCGGCTGCCGAGGCCCTCCTCGACGAGGAGACGACGCTTCGCGACCTCGGTCTCGAACCGACGCTGCGCCTGCACCCGCCGCGCGGCGGGCACGACGGCATCAAACAGCCGAAACAGACCGGCGGCCAACTCGGACCGGCCGACACCGACCGAATGGACGACCTGCTGGAGGCGATGCGATGACGTCCAAGAAACGACGCCAGCGCGGGAGTCGAACCCACGGCGGCGGATCCCAGAAGAACCGGCGCGGTGCGGGGCATCGCGGTGGCCGCGGCGACGCCGGACGGACCAAACACGAACAACTGATCCACGACCCCATCGGCAAGTCGGGCTTTACCCGCCCCGAGAAGGTCACCGACGACGTCGCGGAGGTCTCACTCCAGAAGCTGGACGAGGACGCCGCGCTGCTCGCGGCCGACGGCCTTGCCGAAGAGGTTGAGGGCGGCTACCGGATCGACGCCCGGGAGATTGCCGACGATGACGAGGCAGACTTCGTGAAGGTACTCGCCACCGGGCAACTCCGACGCGAACTCGAAGTCGTGGCCGACGCGTTCAGTGACGGGGCCGAGGAGGCCATCGAGGCCGCCGGCGGCACCGCCGAGTTGACCGACCTGGGCCAGGATCGCCAGACAGAAGACGACGGCGAGAGCGACGACTAGCGATGAGCTGGAAGGACACCGCCGAACCGGTCCTCACGCGGATGCCCACAGTGCGGCGTCCACAGCGACACGTCCCGTTCAAACGGAAGCTGATGTGGACGGCCGGGATTTTGGTGCTGTATTTCTTCCTGACGAACGTCCACCTGTTCGGCATGCCGGTCGATCCAGAGGCGGGCGACGCGTTCGGCCGGTTCCGGTCGATCCTGGCCGGTGGGGCCGGGACGATCATGCACCTCGGGATCGGGCCGATCGTCACCGCGAGCATCGTGTTGCAGTTGCTCGGCGGGGCGGACTTACTCGGCCTCGACACCGAGAACAACCCCCGCGATCAGGTGCTCTACCAGGGCCTTCAGAAGTTCCTGGTACTGGTGATGATCTGCCTGACGGGCCTGCCGATGGTGTTCGCGAGCGACTACCTGCCCGCGAGTAGAGCGGTGCAGGAACTGCTCCCCATTGGAAAAATGGGACTGAAGTGGCTCATCTTCGCCCAGATCGCACTCGGCGGTGTCCTGATCCTGTACATGGACGAGATCGTGAGCAAGTGGGGCGTCGGCAGCGGTGTCGGCCTGTTCATCATCGCTGGCGTCAGCCAGCAGCTGTTCGGTGGACTGACCATCCGGCAGTTCGGCGACGCCGGATCGTTCGCAGACCTCTCACTGGGGCTCATCCCGCGATGGGCCGGCTTCGTCTCGAACTGGCTCAATCTCGGTGTCGGAGAAGTCGAGTTCCCGACGACAGTGAGTGGGTGGCTGTTGACCGACGCCGGACTGGAGATCATCCCGATCATCACGACGATCCTGATCTTCGTGATCGTCGTCTACGCCGAATCGGTCCGCGTGGAGATCCCGCTGAGTCACGCCCGCGTGAAGGGGGCCCGTGGACGGTTCCCCGTGAAGCTGATCTACGCGAGCGTCCTGCCGATGATCCTCGTCCGGGCGCTCCAGGCCAACATTCAGTTCCTCGGCCAGATCCTCCACCAGCAGTGGGCCGGCATGCCTGGCTGGGTCGGCCAGTACGCCGACGAGGGGGCCCAGGTCACCGGTGGCGTGTTCTACTATCTCGCGCCGGTCCAGAGCCGTCAGGAGTGGATGTGGTGGCTCGGTGGTCAGGCCTCGAACATGGAGCCCTGGCAGATCTTCCTCCGGGTCGGCATCGACCTCGGAATCATGGTGTTCGCCGGTGGGCTGTTCGCGATCTTCTGGGTCGAGACGACCGGGATGGGCCCGGAATCGACCGCCCAGCAGATCCAGAACTCCGGGATGCAGATCCCCGGGTTCCGCCAGAACCCGTCGGTCCTCGAAAAGGTGCTCGAACGGTATATCCCGCAGGTGACGGTCATCGGCGGGATGCTCGTCGGGTTCCTCGCCGTGATGGCGAACCTGCTCGGCACGATCGGTGGCGTCTCGGGGACGGGACTGCTGCTGACCGTGAGCATCACCTACAAGATCTACGAGGAGATCGCCGAAGAGCAACTCATGGAGATGCACCCCATGATGCGCCAGATGTTCGGCTAACAGCGCCGGCCATCACCCCGGCCGACTACTCGACGATCGACGGCTCTTTTCCGGCGGCGACATAGTACAGCGCCCCGCACAGCGCGATCGCCCCGCCGACCGCGAGTGCGACCGGTGGCGCGACCCACGTCCAGAGCGCGCCACCGAGCGCCGCACTCGGGATGACGACGACGTTGCGCACCAGATAATAGGTTCCCGTGACGCGCCCGCCGGCGTCCGTGGCGGCCGGCCCGACGATCGCCGCCTTGTGGGCGGGCAAGCCCGCGAACCGCAGGCCCGACGCCCCGAAGACGACGATCATCGCCCACGGCTTCGCGGGCGCAACGATCAGTGCGAGTGGGATCAGCCCGTAGACGGCGAACCCACTCGCGACGACGGGCTTGTACCCGATCCGATCAGCGATCGCCGCCGCGGGTATCATGACGGCGATCGCGACGCCCATCTCCAGGCCGAACAGCAGGCCCACGAACGTCGCGGGCGCGAGATCGATCGCCCAGGTCCACTGGCCGACCGCGATCGTCTCCAGGCCGACCGCGAGCCACCGGGTGACGACGAGGACGAGAAACACGTAGACGACGCCGTTGCCGAACCGGACGAGCGTATCACCCACGAGCAGCGGGCGCAGGGACGGCGGCATCGCCCGGAGGTCCGCGACGATGCGATCGATCCCCGCGAACGCCCGCCCGATCGAATCCTGGCTCGCGTCGTACAGGCGGTGCTGGACGAGGGTCCCGAGCGCGCCGGCCCCGACCGCGAGCGCGAGCACGTATCGAAACCCCGCCTGGAAGTCCGCGCCCTGCGCGACGAGCACGGCCGCAAGCACCGGGCCGAGCAGAAAGGCCAGCCGACGGACGCTCTCGGTGCTCGCGAAGCCGGCGGCGAGTCGCCCCGGCGCGGTGGCCTGGCGGACGACCGCGAACGTCGCGCCCAGACCGAACGACTTCCAGGCCTGTGCGAGCAGGAGGCCGACGAACACCCAGATCCAGGGCTCGACGACGAATGGGCCCACCTGGATCGGCCCGAGCCAGGAGGCCCCCAGCCAGACTGCGAAGCCCAACGTTGCGACCGCGCCGAACAGCGTCAGCGCCCGCCGCGAACCGATCCGATCCGAAATCGCACCCCCGGGGTACGGATAGAGCGCGCCGATGGCGTTGCCCACCGTCCCGAACAGGCCGACGACCAGCCCCGACGCGCCCAGCACCTGGAGGTACTCCGGGAGGTATCGTGTCGTCATCTGAAAGCCCAGACTGAACGCGAACATCGCCACCGAGAGGACGAGGACGCCACGATCGAACGCGAACACAGTATCGAGTCGGTCCCGGACGGGCGAGCGGCCCATACGCCGTCTGGTCGCGCCGGTGCCAACAGTGTTCGGGACGCCGGGACCGCGTCACCCACGTTGAAAGCCTTAAACGGACCCTTCCACAACCTCGTAGTATGGATTACGACGAGATGCTCGACCGCGGCATGGACGAAACACCCGAAATCGGCGACCGGAGCGGCCGGTTCGAGGTCCCCGACCCGACCCTCCGCCAGGAGGGCAACGTCACCGTCTTCGAGAACTACCAGTCGGTGATCGACGACATCGACCGCGACGAAGAGCACGCGATGAAGTCACTCCAGAACGAACTCGGGACCAGCGGGCACATCGACGAGAGCGGGCGCGCTCGCCTCACCGGCGAGTTCAGTCAGCGCCGAATGGCCGACGCCCTCGACGCCTACGTCGAAGAGTTCGTGATCTGTCCGGAATGTAACCTTCCAGACACGCATCTCGAACGCGAACAGGGCGCGCTGCTCTTGCAGTGTGAAGCCTGTGGGGCCCGATCCTCGACGAACTCGTAGAGTCCCCCCACCGCCGGTCGTCGTGGACGCGTCGTGGAATCGGGCCCAGAAACGCGAGTTACTCGAAGTCGGATTCGAACTCGTCGTCCGAGGAACTCGACTCGGTCGATTCGACCGTCTCGGACTCGCCACGACCGGACTCCGAAGACGACGAGACCGCGCCGTCTTTGATCTCTTCGAGTTCCTGTTCGACTTCCTCGCGGCCTTTCTTGAACTCGCCCATCGCCTCGCCGGTCGAGCGAGCGAGCTTCGGAATCTTGTTCGCGCCGAAGAGCAGGACGGCGATCAGGAGGATGACGAGCAGTTCGGGCCCCCCAGCCATGCCACCCATACCCGGGATCAGGACGATCATGTCTACCATCTGTACCCCAATGTAGCCTGGTTCCGAATATAGGCTTTTTGTTCGGCCGTGTTGGACTGGCGCACGGACCGATCGACGGCTCCTCGTTTTCGAGCGCCCACGACCGGGAACCGACCGCACGAGGGCGATCGATCGAAACCTTCAATGGGGGCCACCCGATACGACTGAATGCACACCAGCGAGGGTTCGTGGTCTAGGCTGGTTATGACACCTCCTTGACATGGAGGAGGCCGGCGGTTCAAATCCGCCCGAACCCATCAGCATTTTCGCGGATCGAGGCTCCACCGAGCGAAGCGGAAACGCGCAATGGTGAGGGCGGATTCGAAACAGGGAACGACTGGGAGCGACGCGAGCGGTGAAACCGCGAGCGAAGCGAACGGGAGTGACCGAGGTTCAAATCCGCCCGAACCCACGAGACGACCTTTTTACGTCGACGGATCGCTTCCAGCGACCCGATCTGCTCACGGCCGCGAAGTCGCCGGTCGGGATCGAACAGCGGGCACACCCTGAGGCAAGGGACAGGGGCGTTCCGGGCACCCATATGGAACAGGCGAGGTAAGACATACAATGACCCAGGAACGAACGGACCCGTACGACCGATTTGCATCCCAGGCCGAAAGCTACGGGGTCGAACTGACCGAGGTGTCGCCCGAAGCGGTCGCCGGGGCGATCGCGGACGCGATCGATCCGCCGGCGATCGGAACGGCGCTCCCGTGGGACGACGTTGCACTACCAGCAGGCGTCGCGACAGAACCGACCCCGACGGACATCGAGGCGGCAGTCACGGGCGTGACGGCCGCGTCGCTGGCCATTGCCGACTACCGGAGTGTCGTCCTCCGGATGGACGAAGCCGGTAGCGAGCCGGTCAGCCTGTTCAACGACCGCCACGTCGCCGTGCTCCGCAAGGACGACCTCGTCCCCGACATGGAGGCGGCGTTCGAGTGGTTCGGTGAGCACCTCCGCGAGACACGCGACTCCGCGATCATCGCGACCGGTCCCTCGGCCACCGCCGACATGGGGGCGCTCGTCCAGGGTGCCCACGGCCCGAAAACCGTCGAGGTGATCGTGATCTCATGAGTTCGAACCGTGACGCGAAGGCAGCCCACATCCGCCACCTCATGGCGACGGAGGGCGAGGCCGTCGGGACCAACACCCGAGAGTTCAACGACGGGCGGTACGCGTCCGTCGCGAAACTCGACGACTACGAGGCACTCAAAGACGAGGCCCGCGCGATCAAAGCGGACGCCATCGAGCGGTTGCCCGCCCTCATCGACGAGCTCACCGAAACCATCGAAGACAACGGGGGCACCGTCTACGTCGCGGACGATGCTGCCGACGCGAACGCGTACATCGCGAAAGTCTGTGCCGACCGCGACGCCGACCGCCTCGTCAAGAGCAAATCGATGACCAGCGAGGAAATCGAGGTCAACGACCACCTCGAACGAGAGGGCGTCGACGTCGTCGAGACGGACCTGGGCGAGTGGGTCCTTCAGGTCGCCAACGAAGCGCCAAGCCATATCGTGGCTCCGGCGATCCACAAGTCACGGGCGGCGATCGCTGATTTGTTCACCGCGACCTTCGACCCCGACGAGGACCTGGAAACCGCCGAAGAGCTGACGATGTTCGCCCGTGAGCGTCTCGGCGAGTTGATCCAGGGCGCCGACGTGGGTATGACGGGCGCGAACTTCATTACCGCCGACTCGGGAACGATGGCGCTCGTGACGAGCGAAGGCAACGCCCGCAAGACAGTGGCCGTCCCGGAGACACAGATCGCCGTCGCGGGCGTCGAGAAGATCGTTCCGAGCGTCGAGGACCTCCAGCCGTTCGTCGAACTCATCGGCCGGTCCGGGACGGGCCAGGACATTACGAGCTACATCTCGCTGTTGACGCCCCCGCTGGACTCGCCCACCGTCGATTTCGACGACCCCGACACGCCGATCGGCGGCAGCGACGACCGGGAGTTCCACCTCGTGTTGATCGACAACGGCCGGCTGGCGATGCGCGACGACGAAGACCTCCGGGAGACGCTGTACTGCATCCGCTGTTCGGCCTGTTCGAACACGTGTGCGAACTTCCAGTCCGTCGGCGGCCACGCCTTCGGCGGCGAGACCTACTCCGGCGGGATCGCGACGGGCTGGGAGGCCGGCGTCCACGGCATGGACGCCGCGGCGGAGTTCAACGACCTCTGTACGGGCTGTTCGCGGTGTGTCGAGGCCTGTCCGGTCGGGATCGACATCCCGTGGATCAACACGGTCGTCCGCGACCGGATCAACTCCGGGACGGACCCGAACGCGGAGTTTCTCGTCGACGGCCTGACCCCCGACACGGAGTCATCGGGGCCAGGACTGCAAAAACGGCTGTTCGGCAACTTCGAGACCCTCGCGACGCTGGGATCGACGTTCGCGCCGCTGTCGAACTGGATGGCCAACGCCGGGCCGGTCTCCCGACTCCTCGAAACGGTCGCCGGCGTCGCCCACGAGCGCGACTTCCCCGCGTTCCAGCGGACGACGTTCCGCGACTGGGTCGCAGACCGCGATCGGGCCCCGCCGAGCGATCCCGACCGGACGGTCGTGCTCTACCCCGATCTGTACACGAACTACATGCTGGTCGAGCGCGGGAAGGCGGCCGTCAGGACGCTCGAAGCCCTGGGTGTCGAAGTGATCGTCCCGCCGGTCCCCGGATCGGGGCGCGCGCCACTCTCCCAGGGGATGATCGACACCGCGCGGACCAAAGCCGAGCGCGTGACCGAGACGCTCGGGCCGTACGTCGAGGACGGACACGACGTGCTCGTCATCGAGCCGAGCGACCTCGCGATGTTCCGCGAGGACTACGATCGGCTGGTGGGCGACGCCGCCGCTCCGCTCGCAGAGCACAGCTACGAGATCGTCGAGTACGTGTACGGACTGTTCGCCAACGGGGCGGACCCCGAGGCGCTGACCGTGGCCGACGAGTCGGTCGCCTACCACTCGCACTGCCAGCAGCGGACGATGGGACTCGAAGCGCCCACCGTCGCGGTCCTCGAAACGTGTGGCTACGACGTGACGACCAGCGACGTGGAGTGCTGTGGGATGGCCGGGTCGTTCGGGTACAAAGAACAGTACTACGACCTCTCGACGGACGTTGGATCGAACCTCGAAACACAGCTGCGTGACGCCGACTGTGACCACGTGATCGCGAGTGGCACCTCCTGTACCGATCAGATCGGGGATCTGCTCGGTGAAGAGCCAGCGCACGTGATCGAGCTCATCGCGCCCGAGAAGCCAGACTGACGGCGGAACGGATGGCTACTCCTCGATCGTCACGGATTCCAGGACGATATCGGCGTTCGGGTTGTCCTGGGGGTCGGTATCGACCGCACCGATCTGTTCGACGACGTCCATGCCGTCGACGACCTCACCGAAGACGGCGTGCTTGTCGTCGAGATGCGGCGTGGCGGCGAGTGTGATGAAAAACTGCGAGCCGTTGGTGTCGGGGCCACGATTGGCCATCGACAGCGTGCCCGCCGAATCGTGGCGCAGCTCGTCGTGGAACTCGTCGTCGAAGGTGTAGCCCGGGCCGCCGCGGCCGGTCCCCGTCGGATCACCAGTCTGGATCATGAAGTCGTCGATGACGCGGTGGACCTCGACGTCCTCGTACAGCGGATCGACGCGCTTCTCGCCCGATTCGGGGTCCTCCCAGGCACCCTCACCTGGGCCGACGTCGGCGTCCTCGTAGTCGGACTCGGTGGCGTGATCGACGAAGGCCTCGACGGTCCGGGGTGCGCGCTCGGCGAACAGTTCGACCTCGACGTCGCCCTCGCTGAAGTGCAGCGTGGCAGTGGGATTGTCGCTCACGTGCGCCGCGAGGAACGCTCGCCAGAAAACCGTGCCGGTCGATCCTGCTCAGCGCCCGACGTCGACGGGGATCGACCGCTCGGTCGTCTCGGGTGTCGAGAGAACGTAGATCGCCTCGGTCGCGCCCCCGAACAGGAACGCGAAAAAGTGCGCGAAGTGGGCGATCGGACTCGCGCCGGCGGCGACGGCGATCGCGAAGAGGCCACCGAGCAGCGGGACGATCGTGGCGACGATCGCCGTCTGGCGCGTCTCGACCGACTGGCGCTGCAGAGCGATCCCCACCGCGCGAACCAGCGCCGCCGCCATCACGCCAAAGGCCGCGGCGCTCGACCCGATCGCCGGGCCGACGACCGTCCCGACCCAGACGACATTCGAGAGGCCATGCGAGACGCCCACCACGAGCGCGACGTGGCGATTGCTCGTCAGCCAGGTCAACAGGACGCCGAACGGCACGAACAGAACCATGTTCCCCGAGAAGTGCGCCCAGCCGTCGTGGACGACCATGCTCAGCATGTACCACAGCGGATTCAGGAAGGTGACCAGCGAGACGTCGACCGCGGTGTCGGTCACACCACCCCACAGAAAGAGGGCACTCGTCGCGACGACCAGCCCGACCGTGATCGGAACGTACCCCAGCGCGCGCCACAGCCGGGAGGCCCAGCGGGCGGTCATGTCCACGGCGGATCGACCAGCGCAGCCATCGAATCGAGCACGTAGTCGGGTCGGCCCCCGTGATCGGAGCCATCCGACAGCCAGACGGCGTCCAGCCCCGCGGCCTGTGCGCCGGGGACGTCCGAGACCAGCGAGTTGCCGACGTGGACGGCGCGCTCGGCAGGCACGCCGAGCGCGTCGAGCGCGCGATCGAACGGTTCGGCGGCGGGCTTGGGCGCGGCGTCGGTGCCCGCGAACACGGTCGTCTCGAAGCGGTCGTCGATGCCCAGACTCGCGAGTTTCTGGGTCTGCATCTCGGGGCCGCCGTTGGTGACCAGGCCCAGGGCGTACTGCTGGGCCAGGCTCTCGATCGCGTCCTCCGCGCCAGGCAGAAATCGGACGTTCCCGTAGTCGCGCTCGGCGGCGAACGCGTCAGCGATCGCCCGGCCCGTCGCGGGGTCGTGGTCGTCCGCCCGGGCCAGACTGGCGAACGCCGCGCGGCGGATCTTCTCGACCGTCTCGCCCGCGTCCGTGTGTTCGACGAATGTCTCGTAGTACGCTCGCCCGTCGAAGAAGGGCTCGACGCCGACGCGATCGAACGCGATGGCGAGGATCGTATCGGCGCTCCGGCGGTACTCACAGATCGTATCGTCGAGATCCAACAATACGGCCTCGACACCACTCATAGACCGGCTTGGGTCGAGTGGATCAAAACGACACCGGTCGGCACACCGACGCGCACAGGCGGCGGCGCTACGTCCAGGGGACCGATCGGTCGGTGCGCTCGCCCGCGACGCTCTCCTCCATCGTCGCGGGGACGTCCGCGCGGTTCGCGAGCGCCCACATCAGTTTCACCGTCGCGGTCTCGGGCAGCGTGTCACCACCCTCGACGACGCCCGCCGCCAGCAGGTCGCGCCCGGTGTCGTACACCCGATCGCAGACCCGCCCTTCGACACACTGGCTGGTCATCACGACCGGCGTCTCGGGCGCGATCGAATCGATCCGATCGATCCACGTGCGGTTGACGTGGCCCAGGCCCGTCCCCTCGATCACGATCCCCGCGCCGTCGGCCACCGCGTCGAGCACGCTGGGGTCGCTGCCCGGCGCGAAGGTGACGCGTTCGACGCCGTCTTCGAACCCGATCGCACGGTCGATCTCGCCGCCGCGTTCGTCGACCGGGCGGCGATACTCGACGGCGCCGGTCGCGTACTCGACGGTCCCGATCGGCTTCGCCCCGACGGTCTCGAAGGCGTCGCGTCGCGAGGTGTGATTCTTCCGCGCGCGCGTGCCGCGATGCAGTGCACACCGATCGTCGCTCGACCCCTCGTGCATGCAGATCAGGACCTCCGCGGCGTCGCTTTTCGCGGCCTCGACCGCCGAGACCGCGTTCATCACGTTGTCACTCGACGGCCGATCCGCCGAGCGCTGACTGCCGGTGAAGACGATCGGGACCGGGGTGTCGAGCGCGAACGCGATCGCACTCGCGGTGTAGGCCATCGTGTCCGTGCCGTGCATCACGACGACGCCGTCCGCGCCCGCCTCGATCTCGTCAGCGATCGCCTCCGCCAACTCGGCCCAGACCTCGGGCGTCATGTTCTCCGAGAGGATATTCGCGACGACCCGGCCGCGGTAGTTCGCCCGCCCGGCGAGTTCGGGGACGGCGCGCAGGACGTCCTCGGCGTCGAACTGCGCGGTGACCGCGCCCGTGCGGTAATCGACCGTGGAGGCGATCGTGCCACCGGTCGAGATCAGCGCGATCGTCGGGAGATCGTCGTCGAACGCGACTTCGGATTCGCCAGTCTCGGCCTGGGCGCTCTCGACGTCGTGGACGTCGGTCGCGAGCACCTCCGGGTCGGCGCTCGCGCGGTCGATCCCAACGTTGTAGCCACTCTCCAGTTTGACGACGAGGTGATCGTCGGTCGAGGAAGGGAGAAGAACGCCCTCGACGGACTCGCCGGCCCGGTCGAGAGCGATTCGGTCGCCTGGGTGCATACCGGTCGGGACGATTGCGACGCCCTTGAATCGTCCGTTCCGCTGCGTCCCGGTCGGCAGAGGGTCGACCGGCATCAGCGGACTTCGTCGACGGTCTCGATCCACGCGGCCAGCGTCTCCGGGACGCGATCCCCGACGAGACGGCGGGCCTCGATCAGGGCCGTCACGCCGTCGAGACTCGCGGGATCGCTCGCACGCGCGATCAGGTCGATCGTCGTCGCGTCGTGATCGGCCGCGACGGCGCGCTCAGCGAGCGTCCGAATCGCCGGCGATGCGAGCGCGTCCGCGAAGTCGATCGGGGCGGTGAACCCGGCGTAGGCGACGCGTCCGCCGGGGGCCGGCCCGAGCACGACGTCGGCGGTCCGCAACTGGATCGTCGCCTGGTCGAGCGTGGCCCGATCGACGATCGCACCCGAAAAGACCACCCCGACACTCGACGCGCCCGCCTCTATGAGGTGCGTGACGGTGTTGCCCAGTCGCGCCGCGGGCGTCGACCCGACCTGGGGTTCGATCCGCGGGGTCGTCTCCAGGTCGCGATCGAGGGTGGCCTCGACCGCGTCGAGTGCGCGATCCGCGGCCCGATCGGCGTCGCTGTCGATCGGTGCGACGGTCACCAGCAGGTCACTCCCGCTCGCCTGGACGGCCCGACAGGCGTCGATCAACAGTGCTTCGCGAAGCGTGACGAGCGCCTCCGTGTCGAGTGCTGTCTCGGCAAAGGGGCCGTCCGAGACGGCGGCCTCGACTGGCGGCGGCGTCCGAACGACGATCGTCGGCATACACGCGCTCGGAGAGCCCCGGACAAGAGCGGTGCGGTCGCGGCCGTCCGGACGGTGAGCCGATCACACCCGCGACGCTCAGACGCCCGCGAGATCGATGAACGTCTCGATGCCCGCGTCCGACCCGACGACGATCGCGACGTCACCCGCCCGAAGCGTCGTCTCGGGATCGATCTCCGTGAGCATCTGCTCGTCGCGATCGATCGCGACGATCGAACAGCCAGTCCGCGAGCGGACGTCGAGGGCGGCGATCGTCTCGCCCGCGAGACGGCCGACCGCGACGCGCTGGATGCCGAAGCCACGGTCGTACGCCATCGGCTCCTCGCCCAGCAGCGATTCAGCGACCATCCGAGAGCTGACCGTCGAGACCGCGAGCACGTAGTCCGCGCCGGCGCGATACAGTTTCTGGACGTTCTCGGGGTCGTTCGCGCGCGCGACGATCTCGACGGTCGGTGCGAGTTCGCGCACGACGAGTGTCGTGAAAATCGAGTCGGTGTCGTCCGGCACCGCGACGACCACCGACCGGACGTCCGAGAGATCGATTCGCTCGAAGGTGTCCGGATCGGCCGCATCTCCGACGACGTCGACGCCCGATCCAGCGTCGCGATCGATCGTCGTACAGTCCAGTCCCGCCGAGGTCAGGCAGGTCACGACGGTCGACCCGACCGACCCCAGGCCACAGACGACGACCGACCCCCCGCGTCGATGTCGGCGTTCGGCCCGCGCCAGATCGCGCACCGCGCTGACCTGAGTTTCGTTGCCCGCGACCAACAGGACCGTCCGGGCGTCGATCCGCGCGTCGTTGTCGGGCGGGATCTCGAAGGCCCCCTCGAACCACGCGCCGACGACCTGTGCGCCCGTCCGCTCGCGAATCTGGCTGTCGACCACCCTCACGCCGTCGAGCGCGCTGTCGGGCTGGACGGGCACTTCCGTGAGTTCGAAATCGTCGGCAATCTCGACGTCGTCGTCGACGTCGATATCGAGCGCGGCCGTGACCTTGTGGGCGAGACTCTCCGCGACGAGCTGTCGGGGGTAGTATACTTCGTCCACGCCCGCCAGTCGGTAGTACTCCGCGAGATCCGGGTCCTCAGCGAAGGCGTACACCGGCGTTTCCCGCCCGTTCAGCGCCTGCTGAACCGCCAGGGCGATCGACGCGTCGGCCTCGGCACCGAGGTCGAGAACGAC
This sequence comes from Halococcoides cellulosivorans, assembly GCF_003058365.1. Lineage (NCBI taxonomy): Archaea > Methanobacteriati > Methanobacteriota > Halobacteria > Halobacteriales > Haloarculaceae > Halococcoides > Halococcoides cellulosivorans. Next base: position 1,917,350 of record NZ_CP028858.1, read on the forward strand.
GCCACGGGCCGACCGGACGTTCGCCGCGTCGAGGACGTCGGGGTCCTCGGGGTCACCGGCGATCACCCGCTGGCCCGCTGCGAGACGGTCCTGAGCGCGTTCGAGGTCGGCTTCGATCAGCACCGTCTCGACGTCCTGTCCGTGAAGTTCGGGGACGAGGAGATCACCCCGCACGCTGTCCGAGCAGACGATGACGTGATCGTGCACCTCGACCGACCGGGGAACCGTCGTCGAGAGGCTGTCTTCGATCCAGGGGACGACGATCACCGGCAGCGCCATGAACACCGCGACGACGCCGATCACCATCATGACGACCATGAAGATCAACATTCCTGGGCTCTCCCAGGACGCCGCGTCTTCGCCGTACCCCGTCGTGGTAAAGGTCTGGACGACGACCACGAGCGCCTCCCAGATCGACCGTGACTGGCCCTCGAAGACCGCCATCGCGACCTTGTAGCCGACGCTCGCGAGCGCCAGGAGTGCGAGGAGTGCGAGCCCGTAGAGGACGACCTGCCGTCGTCGGTCCATTAGGTGGCCAGACCCTCCACAGCCGCTAATGGGTTGTGGCTTCCAGTTCAGTCACCGACCCGACAGTCCCAAAACGAGACCGTCGCCAGTCGATCGACGCCGGGCGCGCCCCGCAGCGACTCGTCGACGGTCCACGTCCAGTCGGCGAGTCGAGCGGGGATCTGGCGGTAGAAGCCGTACGGAAAGAGGAACTCGTGGTCGACGCCGGCGAGGTCGAGGTCCGCGTCCGCGAGCAGTTCACGCACCTCCGAGCGGCCGTACAGGCGTGACCCCATCGGGAGCGCCCAGGTGTACAGCGTTCGCAGACTCGGGCGATCGAACGTGTCGAACACCACCTGGTGGCGACTCACGCGCTCGATCTCGGCGAGAAAGCCCGCCGGGTCGTCGACGAGGTGGAAAAACCGCATCGCGAGGACGGCGTCGAAGTGATCGTCCGGAAAGGGGAGGCGGCCCGCGTCCCCACGGAGGAAGTCGGCGTCGTCGCGCACCCCCGCGGAGACCGCCTTGTCGTGGCCCTGGCGCAACATTGGCCCGGAGATATCCAGGCCGACCACGTCCGCACCACGTTCGGCCAGCGCGACCGAGAACCGCCCCGTCCCGCAAGCGATTTCGAGAATGCGTCGACCCTCGACCGGCGAGAGTGCATCGAGGACGGCCCCCTTCTCCGTGCGGTCGATGAGGCGACCGCCGTTGGAGAACCGCTTGGCGTCGTACGCCTCGGCAACCTCGTCGGTCTGATACCACTCCTGTCCCTTCACGGCCCTCTGGTTCGACCCCATCCCATTAAATCGTGCCGGAACGGATCGGTGCCAGGACGCGACGCCCGAAATATAAGGACTACCCATGAGTATGAATAAACATCAGGTGTACCCTATACCATATGGACAAGCTTTTCCCGCGTACTCGGCCCACGTCTGAGTATGAGCACCACGCCCCAGTCCGGGTCCGCCCCGATCGATCCGTTCGTCGACGAGTCGGTTCGGGAGTGTCTTCGTGAACTCCCGCCGAGCGCGAAACTCGTCACGAAAGTCTTAGACGACGAGGGCCCGCTCTCGAAGGCCGAACTCGTCGATCGATCCCTGCTGCCCGACCGGACGGTTCGGGACGCCCTCGACCGTCTGGAAGCCGTCGAGATGGTCGAGTCCCGCCGAGATCTACGCGACGCGCGCCGACAGGTGTACAGCCTCGTCGCGCCCGCCGAGATCTGACCGACAGGGCGAAATGCCTCGGCCACCGTGAATCGGTGTGTCCGAGGTCGAGCGAACCGTCGACGCCGTCGCCGACGCCATCGAAGCGATCGGCTTCGAGTGTACCCGGTGTGGCCACTGCTGTCAGGGCCTCGACGGCGACCACACCGCGACGGTGTTTCCCGGCGAGATCCGTACGATCGAAGAGCGGACCGACGAGGACTGGAACGGAATCGCTCGCCCGATGCCCTTTGGCCTCACCGAGGGGGCGGGTGAGACCTTCGAGTGGGCCCTCCAGATCGATTCCTGTGGCGACTGTACGTTCGGATCGTTCGAGGACGGCGAGCATCGGTGTGCGATCTACGAGGACCGACCGCTAATCTGTCAGACGTATCCCTTCTCGCTGGCCCCCGAAGCGGACGCCGACCCGCCGCCAGGCGTCGTCGACCGCGAGGGCCCCGTCCGCGCCCACGAATGTGAAGGCCTGGGCCGAGAGATTTCCCGCGAGAAGGCCGAAGCCCTGGCCGAGACGCTGATCGAACGGACCGAACGCGAGCGTGACGAGGCCACGGGCGTCGGAGACAACTACAGGCCGACCGACGCCGACGGCGTCGTCGTCTTCGACTCCGAGGGGCCGAAACGCCCGGACGGGACCCCACTCGACGACGAGTCCTGACCGCTCGGGGGTGCCTTGTACGGATCGACCGGAGTGCGATGGGTTCTTGTCCGCGGGCATCCACCCACCGCGCTGGAGGGCCAGTTATGGAAATCTCAGATCAACTCCTGTGTCTGTTCAGTGCGGACGTTCGCTCCGAAACCGATCGCTACGTCATCGAGGTGCCCCGCCGAGAGGTCGAGACGGGATCGATCGACCCCGACGAGACCTACCGCGTAGCGCTGATCGAAGCCGCGACCGAGAGTGAGACCACCTCCGAGGACGAGGGCCCCACGGGGGACGAACCGCAGCCACCGGTCGAACCCGGTGAGATCCGCTACGTCGAAATCGAGGACATCGGCAAGCAAGGCGACGGCATCGCTCGCGTCGAGCGGGGCTACGTCATCATCGTGCCCGGGGCCGAAATCAACGAGCGCGTGAAAGTCGAGGTCTCCGAAGTCAAGTCCAACTTCGCCGTCGGTGAGATCATCGAAGACGACATCTGATCTGGTCGGGGCCACCACTCGGTGACCGCGACACCCGTTTTCGTGCAGTCATCACGGCCGTTCGGCAGGCGCCGGAACGTGAGTTACGTCCTCCGACACGTCACCCCGTTCGACCGGTCGTCGGCCCCATCTCTCTGATCACGTCTCACTGTGCTTCGGCCCGCCCCGATCGTCGTACCCACCCCGTCACCGCCGCTCGCTCCAACACTCTTAAGTCGATGTACTTACTTGTACACTACAACACGCATGAGTGCATCAATGAATACACTACAGAATCAGATCGAGCGGGTGACGGCGGGGGAGGACCTGACCGTCGCGGAGGCGCGCGACGCCTCGCGGGCGGTCTTCGAGGACGCCACGGAGGCCCAGATCGGGGCCTTGCTCTCGGCGTTGCGCGCAAAGGGCGAGACCGAGGCGGAGATCGCGGGGTTCGCCCAGGGGATGCGCGAGGCCGCCCGGACGATCGACCCGGATCGCGACCCGCTGGTCGACACTTGCGGGACCGGTGGTGACGACTACGACACGATCAACGTCTCGACGACGAGTGCGATCGTCGCCGCCGGCGCGGGCGTCCCGATCGCCAAACACGGCAACTACTCGGTATCCTCGTCGTCGGGGAGTGCGGACGTCCTCGAAGAGGCAGGTGTCACCGTCGACGCCGAACCGCCGGCCGTCGAGGACACCATCGAGGCCGACGGCGTCGGGTTCATGCTCGCACCCGTGTTCCACCCCGCGATGAAGGCCGTCATCGGCCCGCGGAAGGAACTGGGCATGCGGACGATCTTCAACGTGCTCGGGCCGCTGACCAACCCCGCCGGTGCGGACGCGCAGGTACTCGGCGTGTACGACGAGTCGCTCGTCCGGCCGATTGCCGAGGCGCTCGCGCACATGCCCGTCGAACACGCGCTCGTCGTCCACGGATCGGGTCTGGACGAGGTCGCGATCCACGACGAGACGGTCGCCGCCGAGGTCGAGGGTGAACGGGTCACCGACCGGACGATCACGCCCGAGGCGATCGGCCTCGACCGCGCGCCGATCGAGGCGATCGCGGGCGGGTCACCGGAAGCGAACGCCGCCGACATGGAGGGCATCGTCACGGGCGCAGTGACCGGGCCGAAGCGAGACATCATCCTCGCGAACGCCGGCGCGGCGATCTACGTCGCCGGAAAAGCCGACTCGATCGCCGACGGCGTCGATCTGGCCCGCGAGGCGATCGACTCGGGAGCCGCCACCGAACGGCTCGACCGACTCCGTTCCGCCGCATGACGCGGGTCAAGCTCTGCGGGATGACCGATCGAAGTGCGCTCGACGCGGCCGTCGACGCGGGGGCCGACGCGGTCGGCGTGATCTGTGCGGTCGACGTCGACACGCCCCGCGAGGTCGATCGGGAGCGGGCCGCCGCGTTGCTCGCTGCCGTGCCCCCGTTCGTCACGGGCGTGCTGGTGACGATGGCCGTAGATTCGGGGCCCGTCCGCGATCTGGTCGGGACGCTCGACCCCGACGCCGTCCAGGTCCACGGGCTCGATAGCGAGGGGCTGGCGGCGCTCGACGAGTGCTCGGCGGACGTGATCGCCGTCGCTGATCCGACCGCCGACGATCTGACTGCTCGCGCCGAGGCGGCCGACGCCGTCGTGATCGACTCGCTGGACGAACAGGGTGGTGGCGGGACCGGCGAGACCCACGACTGGGCACGGACCGCCGCGCTCGTCGAGGAACTCGACACCCCGGTCGTGCTCGCGGGTGGGTTGACGCCCGCGACGGTGGGGGAGGCGGTCGCAACGGTCGATCCGTACGCCGTCGACGTCGCCAGCGGCGTCGAGTCCGCCCCCGGTGAGAAAGACCGCGCCGCGATGAATCGGTTCGTCGCGAGCGCGACGGGGGCCGCATGAGCGTCGACTGCTCGCGCGCGGCGTTTCGCGAGCGGAGCGGCGAGGGCCAGGCGGTCGTCCGCGCGACCGCGACACTCGACGCCAGCGTCGCGCCGCTGACCGCGTACGCCGCGCTCACCGATCGCGATGCGGGCTACGGATTCCTGCTCGAAAGCGCCGAGAAGGTCGCCTCCAGCGACCCCGACGGCGCGTTCGCGCCCGCGACCGACGATCGGCACGCCCGGTATTCGTTCGTGGGCTACGACCCCGCGGCAGTCGTGACCGTCGGGCCCGACGAGCGATCGGTCGAGACGCTCGCGGACCGGTACGCCGACGTGCTCGCGGTCGACGGTGGCGACGTCCTCGACGCGCTCCGCTCGGCGCTGCCCGAACTCCCCCGGCGGGGCTTTCCCGACCACGACCGCCAGCGCCTCGACGGTGGGCTCGTCGGATTTCTGGGCTACGACGCGGTGTACGACCTCTGGCTCGACGAGGTCGGCCTCGTCCGTCCGGACTCGCGATTCCCGGACGCGCAGTTCGTCCTCACGACGAAGACGCTCGTCTTCGATCACGCCGAGGACGCAATCCAGGTGATCTACACGCCGATCGTCCGCGACGGCGAGGCCGACGCCGTGTACGACCGCCTGGCCGCCGACGCCGAGCGCGTCGAGGCGGCACTCGTCGACGCCGATCAGCCCGATCTGAGCGGGTTCGAGCGCAGCGGTGAGACCGCCGGGCCACAAGACGAGTACGAAGCGGCCGTCGAGACCGCCAAAGAGCACGTCCTCGCGGGTGACATCTACCAGGGCGTCATCTCCCGGACGCGCGAGTTGCAGGGTGAGATCGACTCGCTCGGACTCTACGCCGCGCTCCGGTCGATCAACCCCTCACCGTATATGTATCACCTGGGGTTCGAGGACCGCTCGATCGTCGGTGCGAGCCCCGAGACGCTCGTCTCGGTCAGCGACGAGCGGGTCATCTCGAACCCCATCGCGGGAACGTGCCCGCGTGGGTCGAGCCCGGTCGAGGACCGCCGGCTGGCGGGCGAGATGCTCGCTGACGGGAAAGAGCGCGCCGAGCACACCATGCTGGTCGATCTGGCGCGCAACGATGTCCGCCGGGTTTCAGAGCCCGGATCCGTGCGGGTCGAGGAGTTCATGAACGTCCTGAAATACAGCCACGTCCAGCACATCGAGTCGACCGTGACGGGCACGCTCGCCGCCGATGCAGACGCGTTCGACGCCGCGCGCGCAACCTTCCCGGCGGGGACGCTCTCGGGGGCCCCGAAGATCCGTGCGATGGAGATCATCGACGCATTGGAGGCCGAACCGCGCGGCCCCTACGGCGGCGGCGTCGGCTATTTCTCGTGGACGGGCGACGTCGACATGGCGATCGTCATCCGGTCGGCGACCGTCGAGGCGGGCGATCCCGACCGGATCACCGTCCAGGCGGGCGCAGGCATCGTCGCTGACTCAGACCCCACGAGCGAGTACGAAGAGACCGAACAGAAGATGGGCGGCGTCCTCGACGCCATCGAGGCCATCGAGGCGACCGAGCGCGATCCACGGGAGGTCCGGCGATGAGCGCGAGCGAAGAGAGCGCGGAGAGCGAGCGGAGCGCGAAGAGCGAGCGGAGCGCGGAGGACGAGAGGAGCGAAGAGACCGACACGACGATCCTCGTCATCGACAACTTCGACTCGTTTACCTACAACCTGGTCGAGTATCTCAGCGAACACGGCGTCGCGACGCCGGTCTTGCGCAACACCGCGACCGTCGAGGAGGTGCGCGCTATCGACCCGGACGGGATCGTGATCAGCCCCGGCCCGGGGCATCCGAAAAACGACCGCGACGTGGGTGTCTCGACCGCGGTCCTCCGGGAGATCGCCCCGGAGATCCCGACGATGGGCGTCTGTCTCGGTCTCGAAGCCGCCGTCCACGCCTACGGCGGCACCGTCGGTCGCGCGCCCGCGCCGATCCACGGCAAGGCCGCGTCGATCACCCACGACGCGACGGGGCTGTTCGACGGGCTTGACGACCCCGTTCGTGGCGGACGCTATCACTCGCTGATCGCCGCCGACGTGCCCGACGCCTTCGCCGTGACGGCGACGGCGACCGACGACGGCGAGGAACTCGTCATGGGGATTCGCCACCGCGAGCACCCGATCCACGCCGTGCAGTTCCACCCCGAATCGGTGCTCACGGGCGTCGGCCACGACGTCGTCGCGAACTTCCTCGACATCGTGAGCGGCGTCAACCCCTGAAGTCGCGGAGACTCGTTTTCCGGCCTGGACTCGTATATCGGACAGACCGTGCCCTCCACCCGCGCCGTCTCGCCCGTCGTGGGAACGGTGTTGATGGTCGCCATCACCGTCGTGCTCGCGGCGACGATCGCAACGTTCGCGCTCGCGTTCGACGACGAGCTCCAGGAGCCAGCGCCGCCGAGTGCCTTCGAGTACGAGTACAGCGCCACTGGCGAGGGGAACGACGACAATCGCCCGTACGTGAAGCTCCGACACGCCGCCGGACGCCCGGTCGACGCCGACCGCGTCGTCATCAAAGACGAGTCGGGCAACCGAATCTACTGGAACGAGGTCTGGACCGGTGGCGAGACGCTCGTCGCAGGTGATTACGTCCACATCGACGGGTATCGCAGTGACGACGTCCTCGATCCGATCTGTGAGGCCGGCGATACCTACTGGGTGATCGTCGAGAATTCGGACGGCGAGCAGATCGCGATCGATCGCTGGGAGGCCCCGCGCGATCCGAACGTGCCGCCAGGATCGTGGATCGACAGCGACGGCGACGGGATTCCGGACGCCTGTTGATCGCGTAGCGTTTATGCCCGACGGCGGCGGAGTGGGGCGTGCGCGCGGGTAGCCAAGCCAGGCCAACGGCGCAGCGCTTAGGACGCTGTCTCGTAGGAGTCCGCCAGTTCGAATCTGGTCCCGCGCAGTGAGGAGCGAAGCGACGAACGAGCAGGCACGGATTCGAACCCTGGAAGTCGCGTGCGCACAGCGAACGCAGTGAGCGAGCACACCCGTCTTCCTCCGGTTCGAATCTGGTCCCGCGCATAGCGAGATGCGAACGGAGTGAGGGCCTCGAACATGCGAGCGGTGAACGAAGCGAACCATGAGACACCGTCAGGTCGGTCGAATCACGCCGTGCGAACCGCTCGACCCAGACCCGTCGACTCGCTCGAATCGAGCACCAGCGCTCCCCACCCCGCCCGTCCGACCCAAACACACACGTTTTATTACGACAAGTAGTGTCACACAACGAACGACGATGTCGTCAGACACCCACACATCCGGCGTAACGAGTTCGAACACCGAGACCGGCCTCGACGTGAACGTCGCCGCGGCGCTCGCCTACGTCCTGGGCCCGGTGTCGGGGCTCGTAATGTATCTCCTCGAAACCGACCACCGGACGATCCGGTACCACGGCGTCCAGAGCATCCTCGTCTTCGGCGGGGTGTTCGCTGCCCATATCGGACTCAACGTCCTGGGGAGGATCGCGAACCTGGCACTCTCGTACGTCCCGGGCGGGGTCATCCTGTCGACCCTCATCGGGCTGGTGCTGGGGCTCCTGACGCTCGCGCTCTGGCTCGGCGCGTTCGTCGCCTGGCTGTATCTCATCGTCAGGACCTACCAGGAGGCCGACCCGCACCTGCCCGTCGTCGGTGATATGGCCCAAAAGTACGCCTGAATCGCGACGCGGCCGGATCGACGACCGCGACAAACCGCCCGCAAACTGGTTCTCGCAACTCGGTCTCGACCCCCACGGAGCGATCGCTCCAGCGTCGACTCGCCCACCGATCCGAACGCCTTTTGTACTGGTAGTCTTGTACAATACATACAATGGCAGAGATCGCAATCGTCGGTGGTGGGCCCGCGGGCCTGGCCGCCGCGGTGTACACGGCACGCGCAGATCGCGAGACGATCGTCTTCGACTCGGGCGAGGGGACGACGGCGAGCGTCGACTGGATGGAGAACGTCTACGGGTTCCCGGAGGGCATCGCAGGGCCCGACATCGTCGCGCGGGGGCGCGAGCACGCCGAGCGGTTCGGTGCCGAGATCATTCGCGAGGAAGTCGTTCGGATCGCAGACGACGGCGAGGGCTACACGGTCGAGACGACCGACTCGACCTATAGCGTGACGGGCGTCGTCCTCGCGACGGGGTCGAGTTACGAGACGCCCGCGATCGCGGGGATCGACGACTACGAGGGCCAGGGCGTCTCGTACTGCGTGGAGTGTGACGCCTTCTTCTATCGGGACCAGACCGTCGGCGTCGTCGGCGCGGGCAACTACGCCGCCAAGGAGGCGACGATGTTGCTTGATTACACCGACGACGTGACGGTGTACACCAACGGCACGGATCTCACGATGGACGAGGGCCTGCGGGCCGACCTGGACGACCGCGGGATTCCGATCGTCGAAGAGTCGATCGCGGACCTCCACGGCGACGGCGTCCTGGAGGCGATCACGGTCGACGGCCGACAAGTCCCGATCGACGGCCTGTTCGTCGCGCTCGGCGCGGCGGGCGGGACCGACCTCGCGGAGATGCTCGGCGTCCCCGTCCTCGACGACGAGATCCAGGTCGAATCCGACCAATCGACGGGCGTCGACCGCGTCTACGCCGCGGGCGACGTGACCGGTGGCCAACGCCAGGTCAACGTCTCGATCGGGGAGGGAACGACCGCGGCGATCGCACTGCTCGAATCCCTGCGTGGTGGCCAGTACGTCGACTACAAGAAAGTCGAGGCCTGATCGAATCGGGGTCGGCGCAGGAATCGTGTGCGATCAAAACACTACTCTGGCGACTCGTACAGATCCGTCGAGAGGTACCGCTCGCCAGGGTCGCAGACGATCGTGACGACCGGGCCGTCCCGCTGTTTGGCGACCTCGGTCGCGACGTGGACGTTCGCGCCGGTGGAGATGCCACCCGCGATGCCCTCCGTCCGGGCGAGTTTGCGCGCGTCCGCGACGGCGTCCGCACGAGAGACCGTTCGGATCTCGTCGATCAGGTCCGTGTCGAGGACGTCCGGGACGAATCCCGCGCCGATGCCCTGGATGCCGTGACTCCCGGCGGCCCCGCCCGAGAGGACCGCCGAATCGGCGGGTTCGACCGCGATCAGGTCGGCGTCGACGCCCGCGTCGTCGACGGCTTGCCCGACGCCGGTGATCGTCCCGCCGGTGCCGACGCCGGCGACGAACGCCGCCAAATCGTCGCCCACGTCGTCGATGATCTCCGGGCCCGTGGTCGTGCGGTGGGCGGTTGCGTTCACGGGGTTCTCGAACTGCTGAGGGGAAAAGGAATCGTCGCGCTCGGCGGCGATCGCCTCGGCACGCTCGATCGCCCCGGGCATGCCGTCCTCGGCGGGCGTGAGTTCGAGTTCGGCCCCGAGCGCGGCGAGCAGCGCACGGCGCTCTTCGCTCATCGATTCTGGCATGGTCAAGACGAGATCCAGGCCGTGAGCGGCACAGACGGTCGCCAGCCCGATCCCGGTGTTGCCGCTGGTCGGTTCGATCACGGTCGTGTCGGCAGTAACCTCGCCCGCGTCGATCGCGGCTTCGATCATCTCGCGAGCGATGCGGTCCTTGACGGAATAGGGATTGAACGATTCGAGTTTGACGAGCAGGTTCTCGGCGAACGCGTCGGCACGCAGGAGTGGTGTCGCTCCGATCAGATCGGTCGCGTCGTCGGCGATCATGACTGTGCGTACGCTGACGGCCCCAATGAAAGGGTCGATGCCGACAGGAGCGCCGGCCGGGATCCGAGTCAGGCGAGATCGTAGCCAGCCTCACCGATCGCTGCGCGGACGGCCGCGGGATCGGGGTCGCCCGACACGGTGACGGTGTCGGCCTCGTGGTCGGCCGTGACGTCGGTGACGCCCTCGACGGCCTCGACGGTCTCGATCACGGTCGTCTCACAGCCGGTACACTGCATGCCCTCGACGGTGTAGGTGCGAGCCATATCGGGAGGTGCGGTCCAAGTCATTTCGGAATTGCTGTTCGGGCAGGCCACAACCAGTCGCCCAGGGGTCGGGCCCAGCGGTTCAGAACCCACCGCGATCCGGGCCGAACCCCTCTTCCATCCGTCCACACTCGCCGTTCTGATCGATCAGGACACGGCCCTGGTAGCCACACCGGCCGTTGTTGTTGTACTGACAGCGGGTGCAGCGACATTCGAGGGTGATCGAGCGATCCTGGGTAGACATACCAGGGCCATCGGTATCGACCCACTTGGTAATTGACCTTCTGAACCGAGCGATTGATTCGCCGTCCGATCGACGGGCCACCGTGTTCGACGCCGACCGGTTCGAGCGAATGGACGTGCGACTCGCCGTCGAGAGCCTCGCTGCGGGGATCCGGGCGGCCCACCCCAGGCGAGCGATCGCTGACGCGGTCACGCTGGACGGCGATCACCTGCGGGTCGGCGACGTGAGTGTGGACCTCGCGGACGTGAATCGCGTGCTCGTGCTCGGCGGCGGGAACGCCGCCGGGACCATCGGGGTAGCACTGGAAGCGGTGCTCGGCGACCGGATCGACGACGGCCTCGTCGTCACCGACGACCCCCGCGAGACCGACCGGGTGAGCGTCCGCGAGGGTGATCACCCACTCCCGACGGTACGGAACGAGCGCGCGACCGGCGACCTCCTCGATCGAGCACGCGCGGCGGGGCCCGACGATCTCGTCCTCGCGCCGATCACCGGCGGCGGGAGCGCACTCCTGTGTGCGCCCGCGGGCGATCTGAGCGTCGACGACCTCGCGGCGACGACCGACGCACTGCTCGCGGCGGGCGTTTCGATCGATCGGATCAACGCGATCCGGCGGCGCTGCTCGAAGATCAAGGGTGGCGGCCTCGCGAGCGCGCTCGCGCCGGCACGGACGATCGGCGTGCTCGTTAGCGACGTCGTCGGTGAGTCGAGCGTCATCGCGAGCGGGCCGCTCAGCCCCGATCCGGGCGTCGATCCGTCGATCCCCGACGGGGTCGACCTGCCCCAGGTGGTCCGCAAGCATCTCGCGGACGGCGGCACCGTGGGGCCAGCGACCGACCGCGCAGGCCTCGATCGCGTCGTGATCGCGGACGGCGAGCGCGCGATCGAGGCCGCCGCGACGCGGGTCCGCGAGGCCGGTGTGGAGCCGACGGTGCTGTCGACGACGATTCGGGGCGGGGCCGCCGACGCCGCCCGCACGCAGGTCGCGATCGCAGAAGAAATCGCCGCGACGGGCCGGCCGGTCGACCCGCCGGCCGTCCTGCTCTCGGGGGGCGAGACGACCGTCGACGTGACGGGCGCGGGGCGAGGCGGGCCGAACACGACGTTCGCCACCGCGGCAGCGCTCGCGGCCGCCGACGGCCCGCGGATGGCGGTCGCGAGCGTCGACACCGACGGCCAGGACGGTTCCGCAGGGGCGGCCGGCGGCGTCGTCACCGAGACGACCGTCGACGATCCGGACTGGGCGCGGGCCGCACTCCGCGACGACGATACGGCGAGCTATCTCCGGGAGCGCGGAGTACTGCTCGACTCGGGCCGGACCGGGACGAACGTCAACGACCTCCGCGCGGTCGTCGTCCTCGATCGAGACTGATCGAATCGGGGCGTGAAGATCCGCGGCGGTCCGCCAGCCGCGTTATTCGCGATCGCGGCGCATCGCGATCTCGAACCACGGACAGAGACGGAACTGGCGGTACCACTCGCGGTGCTCGACCAGGCGTTCGTACGGCACCCACGCGATGCCGCCGACCTCCGCGGGGTCGGGATCGAGCGAACGGTCGGTCAGCGTCGCCTGGAGGACGGCACAGACCTCGTGTTCGAGGCCGCGATCCTCGAAGAAACGTCGGTACTCGAATCGGTCTGTCACGCGAAGGTTCTCGTACTGGTCGGGGGTCACGCCGAGTTCCTCGGCGAGGCGTTCCTCGGTCGCGTCGACCTGAGACTGATCGGGCACGGGATGGGAGGCGACGGTGCCGTCCCAGTGGGTCGGCCAGAGGCGTTTCTCGGGGCTGCGCTGGGCGAGCAGGACGTTCCCCTCGCCGTCGAACAGGAGGGCAGTGAAGGCCCGGTGGCGAATGCCGTCGCCGGTGTGAGCCTCCAGCCGGTTGACCACGTCCTGGCGCTGATCGTCGGCGTCCACGGCCACGACGACTTGCTCGGCGTTTTCGTGGTCGCCGGCCGTCGCGGGGTCGGCGTCACTCATCGCGTCGATCAACGACCACCGGGATCAAACGTGTGTCGGATCGTCCTGCCGCGATCGCCGTCGCGTCGAAACGAAGCGGGATCGAAGAGGTGGATCCGCGGGCCCAGCGGAAAAACCAGTGTGAGCCAGTCGGGATGACCAGTCATCAGCGGGTCGCGACCGACTGGCGACGGCGTTCAGTGGGGGGACAGTGGGCCAGGGCCACCACCGCAGTTGACGGTGGACGATCACGGGTGAAAAGCGCTGGTAATAGCTCTATTGAGGCCTCCCGAGTCCTCCAACGCAGTCGCTCGGGAGCTCTCGCGAACAGCGGGCCGGCGAGTGCGTACGTGGCCGAGGTGTCAGAGTCTCGCCGGACGCCCGCGCCGGCCCCGCACCAAGCGGTGGCCGGAACTGCGTCGGCCGATCAGTCGTCGGCGGGCGTCGCGGGCGTGGTCTCCAACTCGACCGCGGGGGCCTCGACGCCGAGTTCCTCGATGGCGGCCTCGGCGGCGAGTTTCCCGGAGACGAGCATGGCACCGAACGTCGGGCCCATGCGCGGCAGGCCGTACGTCGAGGCGGTCGCCATGCCGGTCGCGATCAGGCCGTCGTGGACGACGCCGGTGTGTTCGACGACCTGGTCTTCGGACTCGGAGACCCACATCGAGTCGTGGCCCGGCGAGTCGTGGCCCGGCGCGCCGTAGGAGTTGTCGCCAGTGTCGTCCATCCCGGTCGCAGCAGCCTCGGCGTCGCCGATGCCCGGTGCGTCGAGCACGCCGCGCTCGTCGAGTTTCTTGACCGCCATCGCGTCGTGACCCGTCGCGTCGATGACGACGTCGGCCTCGACGGCGATCGGGTCGACACACGTGATCTCACGGGGCAGCGCGTGGACGGGCGTCCAGTTCATGACGATCCCGCCGACGCGGTGGTCCTCGCGGATCACGATGTCGGTGAACTCCGTCATGTTCTGGATCTTCACGCCGGCGTCACAGGCGGCCTTGATCAAACCAGAGCAGGCCTCGGGCCCGTTCGCGACGTGGAGGTCCTCGGTCTCGGATTCCTCGTAGTCGACGTCCAGATCGTCGAGGATCTGCTGGGCGGGGTCCCGCACGGTGACCTTGTTCATCAGGAAGCCACCGAGCCAGAAGCCCCCGCCGAGATAGTTGTTCTTCTCGACGATCATCGTCTTCACGCCGCGCTCGGCGAGTTCCTTCCCGGCCATCAGGCCCGAGGGCCCACCGCCGATGATGATCACGTCCGACTCGGAGAAGTCCATGAACTCCTCGCTCCACTCCTCGCCGATCGCGCGTGTGACGGCGACTTCGTCGACGTCTGCGAACTGGTCGAAGTCTTCCATACCACTCTGTGGTATCACCCGGTGGTAGAAAGGCGTTGCGATCGCGATAGGTCGGCGGTCGTCCAGCCGATCGACGAAGCATGGGCTGGCGATCGGGTCGTGTCGAATGGGTCCGGCGATCGATGGCGAGCGGCGACGAGACGTGATCAGTTGATATACGACAGCGAGGCCTCGGTCCTGTCGCCGCCCCCGTACCGATCCAGCCAGGACGCGATGCTCGACTCGGTACACTCGACCGCCGCGAGCAACCGCTCGGTCGTCACGACGCTGTCGGCGCGCAGGGCGCGCTGGGCGGCCTCGTCGGCGACGTGTGCGAGATCGCTCGCGGCGTACCCCGCCGTCGCCTCGACCAGATCGGCCCAGACGATGTCGTCGGCGATCGGACGATCGGCGAGTTGCACCTCCAGAATCGCGCGTCTGGCGTCGGCGTCCGGCGGGGGGACCTCGATCCGCTCGTCGAACCGCCCCGAGCGACGGATCGCGTCGTCGAGGTCGTCGGGCAGGTTGGTCGTCCCGACCACGATGACGCGCTCGTCGTCGATCGATTCCAGTTCGGTCAGGAGTTGATTGACCATCGTCTGGAGGCTGTCGGCGCCGACCTCGGATCGCGATCCGGCGATCGCGTCGATCTCGTCGAGGACGACCAGACAGGGCTGATTCGCCCGCGCGATCGCGAACAGATCCGCGACGCGCTGGGCGGGTTCGCCCATGGTCTCGCCGGTGAGTGTCGCCGGCCCGACCTGAACGAAATACTGGTCGAGTTCACCCGCGAGCGCGCGACTCACGTAGGATTTCCCACAGCCGGGCGGGCCGTACAGCAAGATTCCCGAGGTCGGGTCGAGGCCGTATCGCTCGTAGGTCGCCCGATCGCGGAGGGGGTCGAGCACCGTGCGTCCCATGGTCTCCAGGAGGTCGTCCATCCCGCCGACGTCATCGAACGAGCGTTTCACCTCGCGCTGGACGATCGAACCCGCGGAGAGATACTCGGCGTCGTCGGGGTCGACGATCCGACCGGTCCCGTCGGTCTCCCGAGCCAGGAACTCGTAGCGGCCGACCCAGCCGTCGATCGACGTCTCGGCGTCCCGGGCGACGCTGGCGAGGTCGTCGCCCGTGATCGGACGGTCGGCGGCCATCGCGCGCCGGGCGGCGCTCTCGACGAGGCGTTCGAGGTCGCTCCCGGCGAACCCCGCGGACACCTCCACCGCCGGTTCGAGGTCCAGATCCTCGGCAGTCGGTCGATCGCGGAGGTGAACTTCGAGGATCGCACGTCTGGCGTCGGCGTCCGGTGGGGGAACCTCGATGCGCTCGTCGAACCGGCCAGAGCGGCGGATCGCGTCGTCGACGTCGTCGAGGTGGTTGGTCGCGCCGACCACGATCACGTCTTCGCCGTCGATGGCTTCGAGTTCGACGAGCAACTGGGTGACGAGTTGGCGCTCGCTCTGGTTCGCGTTGGATCCGTCGCGCGCGGCGGTGATGCCGTCGATCTCGTCGAGAAAGACCAGACAGGGCTGGTTCGCCCGCGCGATCGCGAACAGGTCCTCGACGCGGACCGCGGGTTCGCCCATGTACTTGCTCATCAGATCGGCCGGCCGGGCGTCGAGGTAGTCGAAGCCGAGTTCGCCCGCGAGCGCGCCCGCGACGTGAGTCTTCCCACACCCCGGCGGACCGTGGAGGAGGACACCGTTGACGACGCTCAGCCCGTAGGACGCGTAGCGATCGGCGTGAGTCAGCGGGTCGACGATCGTCCGCCGGAGCGTCGACAGGAGTTCGGCGTTCCCGCCGACGTCGGAGAAATCCCGATCCGGCGTCGGCGTGAGTACCGACGCCGCGTCGAGTTCGCGGACGCTGTCTGGCTCTCGAATCCCCTCGCTCCCGCGCGTGCCCGACCGGACCGACGCCCGGTCGGCGGACGCGTCGTGGTCACCGACGATCGTCCCGAGGGCTTCGAACGAGTCGACCTCGTCGATCGCATCGGTCAGGACGTCGGCGGGCCACTCCAGGCCGGGCGTCCAGGTCTCCGGATCGGCGTCGGGATCGGGTCGCCCGGCGACATAGCAGTACCCACCGCTGTCGTCGGTCAGTTCGACGACGTAGGTCGGAAGATACAGTGCGGTACAGCCGTGGACGACCAGATCCGCGGTCTGATCGACGGCCTCGGTGAGGCCCGTCTCGGCGCGAAGGTCCTTCAGCAGATCCACCCCACGGTGGTCGTCGATCTTGCGCTGAAGGCGACGCGCTTCGGCGTCGTCGGAGGTCGTCTGCTGGCGCTCACGCCAGCGATCACGGCGGCGTTCGATCGCGGTCGCGACGTCGTCGAGGCGGTCGGGCAGCCAGGATTCGGCGCGCTCGCGGTCGATCGTCCGGTCGAGGACGAGCGTCGACTCGCGGAGGTCGGCGTAGGCCGCCCGCGGATCGACGGTCTCGGGATCGCACGCGGAGGCGGCGTACTGGCCGAGCGGAGCGTCGGCGATATCGGAGCGGCCGGGCACGATCGCACAGGATCGCTCCCGAGAGCCGTCGTCCCAGGGGAGGAGACTCTCGACGGCGTACGAGTAGGTAACGGCGTAGACGGGAAAGAGAACGCGCAAGACGACCGAACAGTCGTCGTGGCCGTCACACCAGGATTCGGCTCCGTCTTCGACGCGGTGGACGAACGCCGCTGGATCCGCGAGTCGCGTGTCGACGGACAGGTCCGACGGCGTCATGACTGGCGGACCGTCACGTCGGCGTTCAATCTGTCGAGCATAGCCAGGAATCGGACGGGGCGGGAATTTCCGTTTCGGTTCGGGCGCTTCGAGGGCGGCCACGGCCTGCCACCCCGCCGATCGGCGCACGATCGGCGCGAGAGCTACGGGACGAACTCCTCGGAGGCGGTCGTGTCCGTACCGACGTCGGTCTCCAGATCGATGGCCTGGATCAACTCCACGAGTTCGACCACGCGCGGGAGCGTGTAGACCGTCAACTCCACGTCGGCCTCCGGCGAAACGATGGTGGAGTCGACGACGAAGGCGATGTCCTCGTCGGGCCACCCGCCCATCGTCTCGACGACCTGGTTCGCGGGCCCGTAGGCAAACGATGGCGTCGAGATGTCGATCGTCGTATCGAGGACGTTCGCCAGGCCGTCGACGTACCCCGAGGTCATGATGTTCCCGATCTCCTGGAGTGCCGACCGTTCCATGTCGGTAAAGCCACCGCGCTGTTCGTCGGCGTCCATCCCGCCGACCATGGATTCGGCCAGCGACTTGCTCGCCGCCGGATCCATCACGAACAGGACGTAGCCGTGTGGTGGCTCGATCAACTCCACGAAGATCCCCACGGCGTCGTCGGTCCCGATGTGCGCATCGAGGTCCGAACTCTGGAGGAAGTTGATCTTCGAGACGTCCATCGTCGCCTCGATCCCTGCGAGCGTCTCCAGGTTCTCGGCAACGGTCTGAGAGCCCTCGCGAGCGATATCGTTGAAGAGGTCGAGTTTCCGGACGTCGACCTTGAGACTCATACCCACGGTACGAGCGATGGGCACCTAAGGACTCCGGCCGGACCGATCACCACACACTCAGTCCGCGAGCGACCCCTCGCGAATCGTCCGCTCGGCGTCGGCCAGCGCCGCGTCGGCGTCGAACTCAGCGATCACGCCGTCGAGGTCGGCCCCGGCCTCGCTCAACTCCCGAGCGTGGGCGGCCATCGTCGGCAGTGCGCGGACGACGTTGTCGACGATCGGGACGTCCGCGACCTGGGCCGAGCGTGAGAGCGGGTTGAGGTCGATCACGATCTCGGATTTCCCCAACTCCGCGAGCGCCGCGGCTCTGTCCCCGTCTTCGAGCGGGACCACGACGACGTCCGCGCGTTCGATCCCGTCGGCGTCACAGATCCCGCGGTCGTGGTCCAGCCCGGGAATGCGGCCGTCGCCCGCGAGGCCGTGCACGTCGGTCGCCCCGTGGGCCCGGAGGTGGTCCGCGATCGCCTCGATGCGCTCGGCCGAGCGGTGAAACAGGTTCACCTCGATGGCGGCGTCGGTCGCATCGGCCAGATCGACGACGCGCTCTGGCGCGAGCGCGGCGACGTTGCCGTTGACCGAGATGACAGGGTGGTCGGCGGCGAGGAGGTGCGCGGCGGCGGCGCGGGCGGCCCGATCGGCCGACGGGATCGTCCGCTCGCCGAGCAGGTAATCGAACGCCTCGCCACGCCCGTGGGCGATCAGGCCAGTGCGGCTCGTGAGCCCGTTTTCGAGACCCTCGACGAGGCGGTCGCGCGTTCGGAGCGACGCAGCACGTGGGTGGGAATCGGGAACGTCTGCGGTCACGGGCCGGCTTCGCCGCGCCCGATCAAAAGTCCCGCGAGGTCCGTCGCCGGACGAGCGACCGCGCGTTAGGCTCCGTCGCGGTCGTCGGGGACCTCACGCAGCGCGGCCCCCGCGGGATCGATCTGGACGCGACGAACGTCGTAGCCCGCCGCCGAGAGCCCGCCGTCGGGCGAGATGACGGTCTCACCGAGCATCGCGACGATCGCGGTCCCACCCGCGCGCTCCACGTCCGCGAGCACGTCAGCGACCGGGTGGTCCAGTCCCGCCGCAGTCCCGAACCGCCGGCTCGCCCGATAGAAGGTCGCGGGCCGGGGATCGTCGAGCAGGGTGGCGAGCGCGCGCTCGCCCGCCGCGCTCAGGCGGTCGGTCTCGCCGCCGACGATGTCCGCAGTCGAGCGCTCGCCACGGCTGAACACCTCGACCGATCCCGCGACGGGGATCGCGTCGACCCGACCGATCGACGGTTCGCCCGCGGCGGTCCGGACGACCAGTCCACCGGTCGCCTGCGCGACGACGTCACCCAGGCCCGTGCCGGCCGCGACCTCCGCACGGTGGGCCAGGCCGACCAGTTCCGAGCGCGGCCGCGGGCAGTCGAGTGCGGCCGCACCCGCGAGCGCCGTCCCGAGCGCGACCGCCCCCGAGACGCCGAACCCCGCGCCGAGCGGGAGGTCGGTCGCGACGGCGACCGCCCGATCGAGGCCCAGCGCCTGGCGGACCTGCTCGGCGGCCGCGATGTCGATCGGCTCGCCGTCGAGGGTGATCGGGCCCGACGCCTCGCGGACGGCGACGGTGACGCCGCTGGCGAGCGCGAGGCCCGCGCCGCGTGAGCCGGTGTGGGCCGGGTCGGGCCCGCGCTCGACGGTGAAAAAGCCGGTCACGTGACCGGGGACGAACGCGCGAGCCCTGACAGTCATCGACGGGCGATCGGCCCGGAATGGCGAAAACGCTGGCGGTTCGGGGCCGAATCGGACATCAGCTTCAAGATGGGCGTGGCCGAACACCGTTCACATGCCCGAGTTGACCGCCGACGTGCCCCAAGACCTCCTCACGGAGGTCGCGGCGGTGTCGAACCTGCTCGAAGAGGACCGCGAGCGGACCGTCGAACGGGCGCTCCGTGAGGGTCTGACCCGGTTGCGTGTCCAGACGGCCGTCCACCGCTACCAGAACGACGAGATCTCGATCGCCGCGGCCGCCGACATCGCTGACTGCTCGGTGGCCGACTGGCTGGAGATCGCCAACGAGCGCAACCTGACCACCCATCTCGACGTGGCCGACCTCGCTGACGACGCCGCGCGAGCCACCCAGCGATGACGTTCGCGTACGTCGGCCCGACGGTCTGTTACGATCTTGGCCAGGTCGGAGAACTCGACTTGCTCGAACACCTCGATGCGGCGATCGTCGTCCCCGAGTCGGTCGTCGAGGAGATCACCGTCGAACCCGCTCGGCTCAACCTCGATACGTTTCTAGACGAGCGGTCGGTCATCACCGACGTCCGATCGAACCCGCTCGATCGGGCCGCCGACGCGCTCGGACTCGATCGGGCGGGCTACGAGGCAGCGCTGTTCTCGGGGCTGTTCGACGACGACGCGGACGACGACATCGTGGTGGTCTCGGACGATCCACGCCTCCGTGCGATCGCTGCGGGGCTGGGCGCGGAGACGATCGGCAGTTTCGGCGTCGTCGTCGGCGCGGCTCAGGCGGACAAATACCTCACGCGCGCACAGGCCAAACGCATCGTCACGCGGATGGACGCGGTCGGCCTCCAGATGACTGGCGCGCTGCGTGGACGGGCCGTCGGCGAGTTCTCCGCATAAGGACGCGTGTCGTCGGCTTTATTTGCTCGGTGGGCGTATATGTATTCGTGTCGTCGCCAGCGGACGCGATCGAAGCGGTCCTCGACGAATCCGGCCCCGACTACGACGAGTACTCGTTCGAGCGCTCGTCCAGCGGGACGCGCGCCGACGTGTTTTTCGTCACCGTCGTCGTCGACGGGTCGGAGTACGAGGTAGTCGTCAAGTTCGAACCCGACGACGACCGACATTTCGATCTCGAACCGTACATTCAGGAGTACGTCGGAGAGCGAACGGACATTCCCGTGCCGGGAATTTTGGTCTTCCGTGACGACCCCGAGCAGGCAGTCGATCCCTACTTCATCACCGCGCGGATCCAGGGCGACTCGCTGACCGATCGGCTCGACCGCATCGACCCCGACGCTCAGAACCGCGTGCTCGCCCAGGCCGGCCGAATGTTGGGCGATCTGCACGATTCGATCGCTTTCGAGGGGTTCGGCCGGTTCGAACTCGACGACGGCCACCTCGCGATCCGAGACCTCTCCTGGGACTGGCAGACGTATTTCAAAGAATTGACCGAATCGCGGATCGAACACCTCGACGGGACTCCGTTCGAGGACGCTGCCGGCCGGGCCCAGGAGGCCCTCGACGCGGCCATCGAGGCCATACCGAGCGAGGGGACCCCACGACTCGTCCACGACGACTTCCGCCCGGGGAACCTTTTGGTCGATCCGGATCGCGAGGACCCGATCACCGTCGTCCTCGACTGGCAGGAGTTGATCGCCGCGCCGGAGGCGTACAACGTCGCTCAGGCCGAGTTCCTGTTCGTCGACTCGGTGATTCAAGATCCGGACCGGCAGGACGAACTCCGGGACCGATTTCGGGAGGCCTACCAGAGCGAGCACGATCTGGCCTTCGACGAGGCCTACGACGCGGTCGCACCACTGTATCAGCTCTCGACGCTGCTCTGGCGGATGGGCGCGTTCGAGGACTCACTCGACGACGACGCCACCGAACTCAAGCGAGCGCGCGCGGAGGCGTACTATCGCGGGCAGTTCGAGCAGTTGATCGACCGACTGCCGGATTAGATCAGGCGTCGATCGGCTCCAGGCGAATCCGATCTGCGACGTAGTCTTCGACGATCGCTCCGGAGCCACCGACACTGAATCGTCGATCGTTGGCCGCCAGCGCGAGGCTCGTCTCGACGGGGAAGGTGTTCGTCGCAGGCACGAGCAGGCTCTGTCTGACGTTGACCAGCCGCCCCGTTCGAGGCGTCGGCTCACGATCGGTCACCGCAGGGATGGTCTGGGGCGGGTAGGTGTCGACGGTCACCCTGAGCGTGCGTCGCCGCTGGAGCGCCTGGGTCGCCCGGACGACGGCCCGAAAAAACGATTCGTACCGTGCGGGCAGCGGGTCGGGGTCGGTCACGAACAGTTCGGCAGCACGCATCCAGTAGTTACCCAACAGCGACCCGAACATCAGGCGGGCCAACCTGAGATCCTCGACCATCGTGAGCGATCCCTGCCCGGAGTCGTCGATCGCACCGGGCGGACCGATCACGCCGACCTGCTCGTCGGCGGTACAGATCGCCGGCTCGACGCTCCGGGAGTGGCGAACGATCGTCGCGAACTCGGCCCACTCGGTGGGCTGGGACTGGTCGTGGACGAGAACGAGAGCGAGCACGCCGCGATCGACCGCCGCAGCCAGCGACTCACGAAAGGTCTCGATCGTCCCCGCCGGCACCGAGACACACACCCGACGCTCGGCCCGATCGATCAGCTCCCGGACCGCCGCCGCCCCGTCGGCGGCGTCGATCGACCGGACCGAAGACATACCACCGACCGACGCGGCGACGGCTGAAAAGTCTCCCGGCGAGACTGGACCGGCGAGCGAACCGGGACACCCACAGCGGGTTTTTTGACACCTCCCAGCGACAGTCAGGGGTATGGCCACCAGGCCGTCGGTGTTGTTCGTCGACGACCGAGACGGCTCCGACGCCGTCGAGCGCCTGCAGTCGACCGACTTGACCGTCGATCGGGTCCCCGATGCGGAGGCGGTCACCGATCGGATCGGACACGGCACGTACGACTGTGTCGTCTCCAGGCTCGAAGTGCCCGATCGGCGCGGCCTGACCTATCTCGGGGCGTTCGACGTCCACCAGGTCGTCCGCTCGGTCGACGCGGACGTCCCCTTTGTGTTGTTCACCGACGTCGAGAACTACGACGTGATCCGGCGAGTCTCCGAGCGCGACATCTTCGCGTTCGTCCCGGATCGCGGCGACGAGGACTCACGCGACCGCCTCGCTACGGTCGTCGATCGCGCGATCGGCCACCTGCCCGCGCGCCGTCGCGCCAGCCAGCAGACCGCGATCAACCGGACGATCCGCCGGGTGAACGAGGCGCTCGTCCGCGCGCCGACCCGCGAGCAGATCGAACAGGCCGTCGTGACCGTCCTCGCGGAGTCGACGCGGTTCAACGCCGCGCTCGTCTTCGAGGTCGACGAGGCGAACGCGCTGGTCGTCCCGCGCGCGGTCGGCGGCGTGGATGGCGGCCAGTCCGCGGTCGGCACCCGGACCGCCAGAGAGGCCGACCCGCTGGTCACGGCGATCACCGAGGACCGCACCGTGATCGCGCGCCGAGACGAGGCCCCCGGGGCGTTCGACGGTATCTGTGAGCGCGCGCGACTCCTCTGTGCGATGCCGCTGATCTACGAGACCGACCGGTTCGGCGTCCTCGCGGTGTACACCGACCGCGCGGACGCCTTTCGCACCGACGAGCGCCGCGCGTTCGAAGAACTCGCGCGCAACGTCGCGCTGGCGATCGACGCCGCCGAGACTCGCCACGCGCTTCGCGAACGCACACAGGCACTCGGCCGGCAGAACGACCGCCTCGAAGAGTTCGCCACCGTGATCTCACACGAACTCCGGCACCCCTTGCAGGTCGCGATGGGCCGCCTGGAGATCGTGGCCGACGCCGTCGACGACCCGAGCGTGAGTGACGAGATTCGGACGATCGAGCGCAATCACGCTCAGATCGCCTCGCTCATCGAGGATCTCGTCGCACTCGCCCGCGAGAACGCCCGCGAGCAGACGCGCGAACCGACGAGTCTCGAAGCGATCGCCCGCGAAGCCCGCGAGTACGTCGACCCGCCGCGCCCGGACGTCGTCGTCAACACGACCGCCGTGGTCCGGGTCGATCCCCACCGATTGCGCCACCTCTTCGAGATGCTCTATCGCCAGAGTGTCGAACGCGCCGGGCCGGACGTCGACATCGAGGTCCGCTCGATCGACGAGGGGTTCGAACTCGTCACCGATGCCGACGCGCTCCCGCCCGATCCCGACAGCGAGCGCTTCGAGGCCGATCTGGGCAACTCGACGGAGAGCCGACTGTCGATGCGACTCGTCACCAACATCGTCGAATCACACGGGTGGACGCTCACGACCGAACCGATCGACGGACAGGTCAGGTACGCCTTCGAAGGCGTCGAGTTCATGTAAGCGGCCGCGACGAGTCCCGCCGACGGCCGCGACGATCAGTCCGCGTCTGCGACGTGTCGGTCGGGCAGATCGAGGTCCCGATCGGTCGCCTCGCCGGCGATTTCGTACGGGTACTCACCGGTGACACAGCCCAGACAGAGGTCATCACGGTCGAACCCGATGGCGTCAGCGACGGCGTCGACCGAGAGGTAGGCGAGGCTATCGGCCCCGATGGTCTCGCGGATCTCGTCGACCGACCGATCGGCGGCGATGAGTTCCTCGCGACTCGCCATGTCGATCCCGAGATAGCAGGGCGCGACGATCGGCGGCGCGCCGATCCTGACGTGGACCGACTCCGCGCCGGCGTCACGTAGCAACTCGACCAACTGCGTCGAGGTCGTCCCGCGCACGATCGAGTCGTCGATGATCGTCACGTCCTTGCCGTCGATCGTGTTCGAGATCGGGTTGAGTTTCAGGCGGACGGCCTGTTCGCGCTCGTCCTGGGTGGGCATGATGAAGGTCCGCCCGACGTAGCGGTTTTTCATCAGCCCCTCGGCGAATTCCGCTTCGTCGGCGGCCTCGGCGTAGCCCGAGGCGAACGCGCGCCCGGAGTCGGGGACGGGCATCACCACGTCGCTCTCGACGCCCGACTCCTCGTACAGCGCCCGACCCAGATCCCGGCGCACGTCGTAGACCAACCGATCGTCGATGATCGAGTCCGGCCGGGCGAAATACACCCACTCGAAAAAGCAGTGGCCGGTCCGCTCGCGCTCGACCAACTGGTGGGCGGTGTAGTCGGTGCCGTCGGGATCGAGAACGATCGCTTCCCCCGGGCGGACGTCCCGCACCAACTCGCCGCCGAGCGTGTCGATCGCCGCCGATTCGGAGGCCAGCACGTAGCCGTCCTCCAGGCGGCCGAGCACGAGCGGGCGATTGCCCTCGGGGTCGCGCACCCCGAGCACGCGGTCGTCGTGAGCGATCGTGAGCGCGTACGAGCCGTGAATCCGCCCCATCGTCGTCTCGACGGCCTCGACGAGGTCTTCCTCCAGGAGGTTGCGCGCGAGGTCGTGCGCGATGACTTCGGTGTCGCCGTCGCTC
This sequence comes from Halococcoides cellulosivorans, assembly GCF_003058365.1. Classification (NCBI taxonomy): domain Archaea; kingdom Methanobacteriati; phylum Methanobacteriota; class Halobacteria; order Halobacteriales; family Haloarculaceae; genus Halococcoides; species Halococcoides cellulosivorans. The sequence goes on from NZ_CP028858.1 coordinate 1,942,290, forward strand.
GTGAAGGCGTGTCCGAGATCGGCCAACTCCGAGCGCAGCACGTCGGTGTTGACGAGATTGCCGTTGTGACTCAGGCCGAGCGACCCGCTCTTGAACGAAACAGAGAACGGCTGGGCACACGCCGAGTCGACGCTGCCCGCCGTCGGGTAGCGGACGTGGCCGATGCCGACCTGGCCCGCGAGATCCGCAATATCGCCCTCGTCGAACGCCTCACCGACGAGGCCCATCTCGACGTGGCCGTGCTGTTGAAAGCCGTCGTGGGTGACGATGCCCGCGGACTCCTGGCCGCGGTGCTGGAGAGCGTACAGCGCGTAATAGATCGGGCGCGCAGCGGGGCGATCCTCCAGCGCGACGCCGACGACGCCGCACTTCTCGTGCATCCTACTCGCCGGCTTTGTCCTGCCACTCGTAGCTTCGGCGCTTGGCCGACTTGCCGAACCCACAGGACGCACAGACGCCCTTGGAGACGTGGTAGGACTTGTTCCCACAGCGACGGCAGTTCACGTGGACCGTCTTGTTTTTCTTGCCTTGACTCGGGGTTCCAGCTCCAACCATGATTGTATCGTTGGGAGGGTTGGATCGCCTTTAACCGTTGTGTTCGGGCCCGACGCCGATCGCAACGGAGAGCCCGATCGCGACGCGCAGACCGATCGAGGCCGATCGCAACGCGTAGGGCCGCCAGCCGCCTCCGTGCAGTATGGCCGACCCGTCGCGCCGATCCGTCCGGGCGACCTACGACCGGATCGGCACGCACTTCGCGAAAACCCGTGCGCATCCCTGGCCCGCCGTCGAGGCCTTTCTCGCGGATCGGGACCCCGTCGAACGGGCCCTCGACGCCGGGTGTGGCAACGGTCGCCACGCCGAACTCCTCGCCGGGATTGCCGACACGACGATCTGTCTCGACGCGAGTCTCGCGATGCTCGCGACCGCCGCCGAGCGCGGTGTGGGCCCGCTGGTCGCCGGCGACATCGCTCGCCTCCCGCTCGGAGCGGGGACGATCGATCTCGCCGTCTCGATCGCGACGGTTCATCACCTCCCAGAGCGATCGGGCCGGATCGCCGCGCTCGACGACCTCGCGCGCGTGCTCGCGCCCGAGGGCCGCGCGCTCGTGAGCGTCTGGTCGACCGCCCACGACCGATTCGATGCGAGCGCCGACGACCAAAGCGGGATGGACACCACCGTCGACTGGACGCTCCCCGACGACACCGTCGTCGAGCGGTTCTATCACGTCTATTCGCCCCGCGAGTTCGATCGGGATCTGGCCGACGCCGCAGTTCGCGTCCTCGATCGGTTCGACGAGGCCGGCAACTGCTGGGCCGTGATCGGGCCGTCCGACGAGTCCTGAACTCAGAGCACGCCCTGCGCCCGGAGCATCCAGAAGATGACGACGGGGACGACGACGAAACTGTGCCCCCAGTCGAACAACCAGCGCGCGGCCTGGAGGCCGCGCCGACCCACCGCACTCTCGGGGGTGGCGTGCGGTGGCGGCGAGAGGTCGGTGTCGGAGGGCGCGGCCTGGGCGAGGAGTGCGACAGTGAGATACGCCGTCAAAAGCCAGACCGGGAACGGCACCTGCGTCGTGACCCAGGCGAGCGCGACCGCCAGCGGCGTCAGCAAGATCCACGGCGCGAGCGCCATCAGGATCCACGTCGTCGGATCGACCGGGCGATCGGGCCGGACGTAACTGCCGCGCCGGTCCGCGAACAGATCGAACAGCGTCATCTCGACGGTGTAGCCCCGCGCCTCGAACGCGAGCGCGTGGGCGTACTCGTGGGCGACCGTCCCCGGGAAAAAGAGCACGGAGAGCCCGTTGTCGAGGCGGGTCCAGACCGACGCAGTCATCGGTGAACGTAGGCGACGACCCGCATTTAGGCGTTCCCGTTCGACGCGGGAGCGGCGTGGCCGCCATCCTCATTTTTCGTCCGGTCTTACTGGCGGCGTGGCCCGGCGTCGCCCGAACTGTCGCGCCCTTTCGCCGGTCGTCGGAGACGTCATGCTGGTGGCCGTCGTGCTCGTACTCGGAGCGGTCAGCGCGGGTGCACTGTTCGGCGTCGCCGAGACGGGCGACCCCGCGCCGACGGTGACACTCGATCTCGATCCGATCGAGGACCGCCCGACCACGCGGCTCCGGCACACCCACGGGGCCGTCCTCGACGGCGACCGCCTCCGACTCCGCGGGGTCGCCGACCCGGACGCGGCGACCGGTCGCAAGATCGCCGCCGGCGACGCGATCACCGTCGCCCCCGTCGCCGACCGGATCGTGGTGGTCTGGAGCGGTGATCGCGACACCAGCCACGTCCTCAGCCGCCTCGCAGTCGCGGACCCACTCCCCGTGCCCGACCGGCGGTGTGGGTTCGTCGACAGCGAGACGAACGGGGGCGTCGACGCCATCACCGTCGACGGGATCGTCGTGGCGTGTGACGTCGTGACCGACGAGCAGGTGACCGTCCAGAACGGCGGCGTCGTGATCGGCGACGCGATCAGCGACGCGAAGGCGTTCGACGGCGACGACGCGACGGTCTACGGGGACCTCGACGTCGCGGCGGTCGCGAACCTCCAGACCGGGACGATCACCGGCGACGTCACCTCGCAGACGGCCGACGTCAAACTCGACGACGCGACCGTCGAGGGCGCGGTGAACGCCGAGAAGGTCGCCGAAGCGACGGGCGGCACCGTCGTCGGGGGCGACGTCGTGAGCCAGACCGCAGACGCGAAAGTCATCGACAGCACCGTCGAGGGGTCGGTGACTGCCGACGACACCGTCAAGCTCGACGGCGCGACGGTGACCGGGCACGTCTACGCCGATCCCGCCGACCTGGACTGTACCGATTCGACGATCGCCGGGCGGGACTGTGGAGCGTACTCGCCGCGGCCTCGATCGGAGTGGTGACAGTCCCGAAACGCTGATCGGATCGGTCTGAGTATCGCGAGTGGCATGACCGCCACCGACAGAGTCGGTCCAGAACGCGGTCCCGCCGCCGTGGGAATTTTCGCGGCCCTCCCCGGGGCAGGACTGGTCGTCCTCTATCCGCTGACCGTTGCTGGCCTCGTGCCAGGGACCGAGCAGTTTGGATCGACCCACCCGTCTGCCACGCATCCGATCATCGTCTCCCTCGGCGTCATCGCCGGGTCGGTCTCGCTGACCTGGGGGACCTTCGCGGTCCGCGACGACGATATCGCTCCGCTCACTTCACGGCGGGCACTCACGGCGCTGGGCCCGGCGCTCGTGAGTGCCGGTCTCGGCGTCGCGTGGTTCTCGGTCAAGTGGACCGGCGCGACCCCGACGAACATCGAAGGGGAGCCGACCACCCCGCTCGCGCTCGTGGAGGTTCTCCGCCTCGAACTCACTGCCGTCCAGTTCGTCGCGCTCGCGGCCGTGTCCGCGACGGTCGTCGGCACCGTCGCGGCCACCCGGGACCGACAGAGGGCGCTCGTGGCGACGGCCCTGCCGATCGGGCTCAGCGCGGTCGGATTCGGGTGGGGCCCACAGCACCTCACGCTCTCCGCAGTCCTCGCCATCGCGGCCATCACGGCGATTCCGTTCGCTGTCGGATACGCAACGGCGCGGTGAAAGTGAGTTTCGACGCGCCGCCGGTCCTTACGACGGGATCGACATTCAACTCCCGCTCCAGGACGCAGCCGATTGAGACATCGCACAGACGTGGCTGCCCTTTTGTTGCAAAAATACGAACTTATTTATATTCGTTTCGCATAGACGCAACACAGTGTATACGGAAGCAGAGCTTCGTGCGCTGGACGCGATCCGACGTGGGTCGACGGTCTCCGAGCTTGCCGAAGAACTCGATCGGAGCACGAGTTACGTGTCCGAACTCGTCGATCGAATGGAGTCGAAGGGGCTGGTCACGACCGCCCGAGACGGGAAACGGAAGCAGATTCGTCGCTCGGATGCCCACGCCGCCGAACTGTTCGAGAGTTTCGTCCACCAGTACTCCCATATCCCGTTTCCCGAACTGCTGGGCGGCACGACGCTTCGCGTGCTGTACTATCTCGAGTCGCCGGCGACTGCATCGGACCTCACCGACCGGGTGGACGTTCACCGAAGCACGATCCATCGTTCGCTCTCCCCACTGGAGGACCGCGGGATGGTATACCGATCGGACGGGGAGTACGCACTCAACGACGAATTCACGGAGTTATCGACGCTCGCTCGTGAGTTCGCTCACCTTCGGCATCGACAACGAATCGCAGACCAGACCGCGTCGTTCACACTCCTCTGGGAGTCGCCGGACGAGTGTCTCGTCCAGACGCCCGACGAGATCGATGCTGAGCCGTTCCATCTGACAGGACCGGAACTGTTCCAGTCGTATGGCCTGCCGCTGCTGGCCCGTGAGCGCCGGTACTACCTGTATTCGGAGTCGATCGACGACGTCTCTCCCGCGGAGTTGTGCTGTCACATGCTCGTGATCGACGAGGGGACGCGAACGCAGTCGTACTGTCTCCTCTTGCTCAGTGAGACGGCGATCGACCGTGAGGAACTCCTCGATGTCGCGAGTACGTACGACGTCGCGGACCAGGTCTCCACCCTCATCGAGTATCTCGATACGGCGGGTGAGCACCGCACGGAACGACTCCCGAGGTGGACGGAGTTCCGTGATCTGGCGGACGAATACGGGGTGTCACTGTGAGACAGCGGTTCGACAGCGAGTACATCGAATCCGAGTTGCGGCGGATCGGCAGTGCACTCGAAAGCGATCTGACGGCCTCTCTCATCGGTGGTGGGGCGATGGCGTTCCGTGACCTCAAGTCCACGACCAAGGACATCGATCTGATCGTTACCGACGGCGACGACCTCCGAATGTTACAGGCCGTCTTGCTCGACCACGGGTACAGTGTCGTCGAGGATCCAAACGAAGAATACGACGACCTCGGAGCGCAGCGAATCCTGGAAAACGACGACGGGTGTCGAATCGACGACTTCAACCAGCAAGTGATCGACAAGCTCGTTCTTTCGAAGGGAATGTGCGATCGAAGTGTCGTCCACCTCGAAGCCGGTGGGCTGACCGTGAAGCTGCTCAGTTCAGAGGACATCTTCCTGTTCAAATCGGTCGCGGGCCGAACGGACGACATCGAGGACATGTTCGCACTCGTGCAGACAGATCTGAACGACGATGTCATCGAGGACGAGTTGGACCATCAGATCGATTTGCTGGGCCAGGAACTGTTCGTTACCTACGTGAACGAGGCACTGCTCGAACTCGAAGACCGACACAACGTCTCGCCGTCTATAGCCGATCGAGTCTCTGAAATTACCCAACGCGTGTATCGGGAACTCGACGTGCTACAGGCGATCGAGGGGGATACGTCTCGATCAGAGCTGGACGCTGTAGTCGATCTTCCAGGTGACGCCATCGACGAGGCCATCCACAGTCTCGTCGAAAAGGAGATCATTTCGATCGACGATGACCGGATCGTCCAGCATTCGACGAAACTCTGATTGAGATGGTGACGTGAGCCAATCTCCTCTAAATTAGCCCTCAAAGAGTGATGGAGTTCGCATACGGCGGCCGCGAGGCGGCTCTGGCGACTCGAACTCGCGGCGTGTAGCGCCGCGCAAGCGACCCGTTTCACTCCTGGCGAAGCCTGCGAGACGTGACTGAAAGGAGCGTCTCGAATACGCGAACGGCAACGCCGTGAACCGAAGGCTGAGCCAGCAGGTCTTTTTAATCCAGATTTTTCGAGGAGTGGGTTGCGGGCCGTCCGGCCCGCAACCGATTCCGTGGCGTGGGAGACGGGAAGCCGTCTCCAATCGAGGCGGTGGAACCGCCTCGCAGCCGCCACGCAGTTCGCGCGGAGCGCGAACCCGACGACGAAAAAGGTGGTCGGATGGGCCCTGGCGGATTCGAACCACGGTCACTCCCGCTCGCTTCGCTCGCGGTCGTTCCCAGGTTCGATCCGCGGGCCATCTCCCTCGCTGCGCTCGGTCGATGGGCCCTGGCGGATTCGAACCACCGACCACTCGGTGTCCCAGTCCGCCGCATCGCGACGAACCTATGAGCCGAGCGCTCTCACCAGACTGAGCTAAGGGCCCTCACTCGCAGTTCTCACCCGTGGCCTTTGAGGGTACCGAATCGCCGCGAAAAACGACGCCACCGCCAGGGCTCGAACCTGGGACAACCTCGTTAACAGCGAGGTGCTCTACCAGCTGAGCTACGGCGGCGCGCACTCACCGATATACGGCAGGGGAAAAAGGGGCTTTCGTTTTGGGACCGATATCCTTTCGGGCGCGGCCGCCCCCGCCGACGTATGGACGACGACGTTCGTGACGTTCTCGATACCGTTCGCGAGCGGGTGACGCCCGACCCCGACCAGCGCGAGCGGCTGGAAGCCGTCCGGGACGACATCGTCGAGCGCACGAGACGCGCCCTGGCGGAGCAAGCGGTCGACGGCGACGTCGTACTCGTCGGGTCGACGGCCCGCGGCACCTGGCTCCCGGGCGATCGCGATATCGACGTGTTCGTGCGTGTTCCGGCCGATATCGATCGAGCAGAACTGGAACGCCAGGGCCTCGCGATCGGGCGAACGGTCCTGCCCGACGGACGCGAAGAGTACGCCGAACACCCCTACGTGACCGGAACGATCGACGGGTTCGACGTCGACATCGTCCCGTGTTACGACGTGCCATCCGCCAGTGCGATCCGCTCGGCGGTCGACCGCACGCCGTTTCACACCACGTATCTGCGCGACCGACTGGACGATCGACTCGCGACCGACGTTCGCGTCTGCAAACAGTTTCTCCGTGCGATCGGCGCGTACGGGAGTGACCTCCGCACGCAGGGCTTCTCGGGATATCTGACCGAGTTGCTCGTCCTGGAGTACGACGGCGTCGACGGACTGTTCGCGGCGGCAGCAGACTGGCACCCACCCGAACGGTTCGACCCCGTCGGTCACGGCCGTTTCGAGGGGACCGATCCGCTCGTCGTAATCGACCCGACCGACCCGGAGCGCAACGTCGCGGCCGCGACGACCGCCGAGAACGTCGCGCGGTTTCAGCATTACGTCCGCCGACTGCTGGCCGATCCCGACCCCGCGCACTTCGAGGTCGCGGTCCGCGATCCGATGGATCGGTCCGCGGTGGCCGAGGCCTTCGAACGACGCGGGACGACACCGGTCGCGCTCCAGGCGCCCCGCCCCGACGTCGTCGAAGACACACTCTACCCCCAACTGGAGAAATCCCGGACGAATCTGGCCGACGAACTCGATCGTCGCGGGTTCGAACTCGTCCGCTCGATGGCCGTCGCCGACGCCGACGTGATCGCACTCATCTTCGAGGTGGCCGTCGAGAAGCGGCCCGCGGTCGAGCGCCACGTCGGCCCGCCGGTCGCGGTGCGTGAACACGCCGAGCGGTTCGTCGCGGCCTATCGCGATCGAGACGTGACGGGGCCGTTTCTCGACGGCGATCGCTACGTCGTGGAGCGCGAGCGAGAGTATCGCACCGCCGCAGCACTGCTGGACAGTGACGCGATCGCGGACGTGGGCCTCGGAAGTGACGTCGCGGCTGCGCTCTCGGATCGGTCAGTCCTGGTCGGGCCCGACCCCGTCGCCGGACTGGCCGATCGGTTCGGCGCGGAGCTCGCGGCCTACCTCGACCCGAGACCCTGACACAGCGAATCAGACACTCAACTCGGTCCCTGAACGAAGCCGACATCGCGGAGTCGATCGACGACCTGACGGGAGTGAGGGTCGGCCTCGGCGTCGATCGGGTCGGGCACATCCCCGTTACAGGCGGCGTTGATCGCGTCGACGCTGTCCGAGAGCGTCTCCAGGCCGTAGCCACCTTCGAGGACGAATCCGAGCCCGGCGTCGATCCGGCCGGCAAGATCAAGCAGGCGCGCCGCCATCCGGCCGTACCCCTCCGTCGAGACGGTCATCCGCGAGATGGGGTCGCGTCGGTGGGCGTCGAAACCCGCGCTGACGAGCACGAGATCGGGATCGAACGCCGCGATCGTCGGTTCGATCGCCGTGTCGAGCACGTGTTCGTACTCGGGGTCGCCACTGCCGGGCCGGAAGGGGACGTTCAGCGTGCGCCCGACGCCCGGGCCCGTGCCGGTCTCCGAGAGCGCGCCCGTGCCGGGGAACAGGCCCTCCTCGTGGATCGAGACGTAGAGGACGTCACCGCGGTCGTAGAAGATATCCTGGGTGCCGTTGCCGTGGTGGACGTCCCAGTCGACGATGGCGATCCGATCGGCCCGGCCCCGTCGGAGCAGCGTCTCGGCAGCGATCGCGACGTTGTTGAGAAAGCAAAACCCCATTGCGTCGTCGGTGACGGCGTGATGGCCCGGCGGCCGACCGATCGCGAAGGGTGTCGCCGGACGGTCTGGGTGGCCGAGTGCTGCGCGAGCGGCCCAGAGCGCGATGCCCGCGCTCGCGAGCGCGGCCTCGTAAGTCGCTTCGACGGCGATCGTGTCGGCGTCCCAACTGCCACCGCCGCTGGCACAGAAGTCCTCGAAGCTCGCGATGTAGCCCGGATCGTGGACGGCGGTGATCTCCGAGAGCGTCGCCGTCTCGGGGGTGGCGTACTCGACGGCCTCGGCGTCCGCGAGCGTCCGTCGGATCGCACGGATCCGGTCGGGGCTCTCGGGGTGGCGCTGACCGGTGTCGTGATCCAGACAGACCTCGCGGTGGCCAACGTTCATTCGAAGTATGCTTCGATGGCGAAGTACCGCTCGACGTCGGCTTCCGTGACGGTGCGCCGATCGGCGTGATGCGTGAGTTCGACGGCGACGCTCGCGATCCGGTCGGCTTCGCGTTCGAGTTGGGTCGCGAGCGCGACGCGCGCGTCGGCGGCCACCCGAAAGCGGTCGTCGATGTCCAATCGAGCGATGCGATCGATCGGCGCGATCGGGAGTTCCAGGCTGTCACGATCGTCCGGCTCGACCGCGAAGTCGTCGACCATCAGCGTCTTCCGCCCCTCTGCAGCGGCACGCTCGGCGGCAGCAGTGGCCAGCTTGGCACCCGACTGCTGGACGTGTCGAGTCAGTCGTTCGGTCGCCGCCGACCCCACCCGAAGATCACCCGCGTGTCGCCGGATGATCGAGTCGACGGGGGCGAACGGTAGCTCGACGCTCATACACCACAACGGGAGTGAAGCTGGCTTAAGGATTTTCACCGATCGGTACCGTCGAAGGAGCTAGAACACGTCCTCGGCGTCGATGTGATCCTCGGTGCGGGGCCCCCGAACGGTTATCTCTTCACCGAGATGGAGGTCCGCGTCGGTCGCGACCGTGACCGTCTCCTGGCCGTCGTCGAGGATCACCGGATCGCCCGTCTGGACGACCGTCCCGGTGTACTCGGTCGTCTCGGCAGCGTCAGCCGTCTCGGTGTCTGCGTCCGTCGTCGCAGTCGACCCCCCGGACTCGTCGTCGGCGTAGGCGGCGAGCGTCCCCCCGGTGTCGCTGCCCCCGCGCGTGCGAGAGGACTCTGCACTGGCGCTCGCGGTCTCGCCAGTCGACCCACCAGCGCCGGCGCTCACCGACCCGTCGAGCACCGCGACCGTCGACTGCCACCCCGCCGACGCTTCGAGGTCGTCCTGCCAGCCGTCCTGGATCTCGACGTCGCCGCAGTACAGCTTCTCGCCCGGGCCGACGTCGGTGTCGGCGTGGTCGCCCCAGAGCGCGACCCGGATGTCGCCCGACTCGTCCTGCAGGCGGACGTTTTTCACCTGGCCCTCCGAGCCGTCGTCCCGATCGAACGTGCGGATCGGGTCGGTCGAGCGGACGACACCCGCCAGATCGACGGTCGTGCCGATCTCGACGGAGTCGATCGGCGTCGCATCGGGGTCGAAGGTGACCTCCTCGTCGACGGTCTCGACCGCACCGCGGTCACCGATCTGGAGTTCGAGCCCACCGTCGCGCTCGCGGACGTACCCGTCGATCACCGCGATCGTCTCGCCCGGAGCGACCGTCTCGACGGCCGCGGTGCGATCGCCCCACAGCGTCACCCGAATGCGGCCGGTCTCGTCACCGATCGCGAGGTTCGCGACCCGGCCTTCCGAGCCGTCGTCTCGATCGAACGTGCGGACCTCCCCGACCGAGAGGACCTGTCCCTGGACGGTGACGTCGGACTGACCCATCCGCAGCGCGTCGATCGTCTCTTCGCCGTCGGGGTCGACGTCGATTTCGGTCTCCTCGTCGACCTGGGCTTTCGAGACGCTGATCTCCAGGCCGTCGTAGCCCTCTTTCGGGCGACCGCGCACCATGATCACGTCACCGACCTCGATCTCACCGTCCGCGACCGCCGTCGCGCGGCCGTCCCAGAACGCCAGTCGAACGCCGCCGGTCTCGTCGGCCGCGCGGACGTTGATCACCTGGCCCTCGCCCTCCTCGTCGTCGCGCTCGAAGGTGCGGATCTCGCCGATCGAGCAGACCTTGAGTGGCAACTCGACCTCGTCCATGCCCGCTTCGAGGTCCGCGACCGCCTCGACTTCGCCGTCTTCGAGTTCGTGGGCGACCAACATCGCCGCCGTGCGCTCGTCCGCGAGCCCACCCATCTGCTCGACTTTGGCCTCGACGGCCTCCCGAAAGTCCTCTTCGGAGACCTCTGCGTCGAGATCTGCGTGGACCTCTTCGATCGCTCCCATCGTTGTCAGTCGCACGTGCGCGGGTCGCTTCAGCGTGCCGGTTCGGTCATCGCGTGTTCACTGCGCCAGATCGAACGGTTCGGCCCGCCGGTACGCGATCGCCATCGGGAGGCCGCGGTCGTCGCGCGGCAGGTCATCCGTCGATTCAGCGGACGCATCGCGCGATGGCAGTCGGTGAAATTCGTCGTCGGGCGCGCACGCGACGATCGCCAGCGCGAGCGCGTCGAGCAGGTCGTCCAGTCCGGCGTCGTGGCCCTCGGCCGCCAACTCGCGTGCGAGACGCCGCCAGGGCACCTCGTCGCGGACGGTCCCGAGGCGGTCGAGACGCTCGGCGACGCCCGGCGCGGTGTGTTTCGAGTGGTCGAGTGGGCCCTCGTCGAACGCGCGAAAGGCGACCTCTGGGTGGCCCTCGATCAGCACCGATGGATCGGCCGTGTCGCGAAGCAACTCGTCGACCTCCCCGATCACGTCAGCGATCGATGCCGCCTGGATCGAGAGGCCCTTGCCGGTCGCCAGTTCATTGAGTCGGGAGAGCGTGGCATGACCAGCGTCAGTCTCGGCGGCCGCCCGAACGGTCGGTCGCGCAGGTGGCGTGAACACCGACGCCGATCGTGAGTCGACGACCTCGCGGGCGCGGCCGTCGCACTCCCGTTCCAGATCGCCGTCCACGATCGACCCCGCCGGATCGTCGGCTGCCAGATCGCCGACCAGTCCGATCGGCACGTCGACGACGATCCGCTCGGCATCCGCATGGTCGTCCCACAGGTCGTCGATCGAGTCGTACGGATAGGCCTCGATGCGGTCGGCGGTGATCCCCACCGCAAGCCACGTGTCGCCGTCTCGGTCCACCCCGACGTGCGTCCAATCGCGAACCATGACGACGCGTCGTCGGGCAAGGACATCAACCAGCCGTCGTGGATCGAAACCCCTATTGCCGCGTCCCCGATTGGTTAGGATGAGTCCTGATAGGGTAGTGGACTATCCTCTTGGCTTGCGGAGCCAGGGACCGGAGTTCAAATCTCCGTCAGGACGTTTCTGCCGGCCCAAACTGCCGAGCGATAGCGAGGCGTGCAGCGTCGGCAGAAACGTCCGCGGAGATTTGAGCAGACGAGTCACAGCCCGGGAAGCGACCGCAGGGAGCGACCCGGAATGTCTCGGCGAGTTCAAATCTCCGTCAGGACGTTCACTCGGTTCCTGCGGAACCTCGTTCACGACCTGACGTGCCCGCGCTCACTGGGCTCGCGGTTGCACCGCTCGCCGCTCCGAGGCCCCCACTTCGTTCGGGCCTCGCTACCCTTCGCGCGGACTCCGTCAGGACTCCAGTCCATTGCAGGGTTTATCTCAGTACCTCAGCAACCACGGCGACCCTCAGCCTACCACTCCAGCGACCCGCCGCTGCGGTATTCGGTGACCTGCGTCTCGAAGAAGTTCTTCTCCTTGTTGAGATCGGCCTGTTCGGACATCCAGGGGAACGGGTTCTGGGTGCCGTACTGCTCTGGCAGATCGAGTTGTCCCAGCCGGCGATCCGCGACGTACTCGACGTACTCGACGAACGAATCGGCGTCCATGCCGGGCACGTCGGGCGGGCAGGCCTCGCGGGCGTAGATCGCCTCCAGGTCGACCGCCTCGCGAACGAGTTCGAGGACCTCCTCACCGAACGCCTCGGTCCAGGCCTCGGGATGCTCGCGGCGGATCGCGTCGATCAGATCGACGCCGAAGCCCACGTGCAGCGACTCGTCGCGCATGATGTACTCGAACTGCTGGCCCAGGCCCGGCATGCGGTTGCGCCGCTTCAGGTTGAGGATCATCGCGAAGCCCGCGTAGAAGAAAATGCCCTCCATCACGACGTAAAAGCCGACGAGATCGCGGAGGAGTGCGCGCACGTCGGACGCGTCGTCGATCGAAAAGCCGTCGTGGTCGATCGACTGGGTGAGATCGACGACGAACTGGTCTTTCTCCTCGATCGAGGGCACGCGGTCGTACATACCGTAGAGGTGGTCCGGGTCGAATCCGAGGGTGTCACAGCAGTAGATGAACGTGTCGGTGTGGATGGCCTCCTCGTAGGCCTGCCGGAGGAGATACTGGCGACACTCCGGCGCGGTGACGTACTCGTAGAGTGCGAGCACGATGTTGTTCGCGGTGAGCGATTCCGCCGTCGAGAAAAAGCCCAGCGTGTACTCGATGAGGCGGCGCTCGCCGTCGGTCAACTCGTCGCCGTCCCACTGGCTGACGTCGTCTTGCATGGGGATCTCGCTGGGCACCCAGTTGTTGTCCACGCCGTCGGTGTAGTACTCGCGGGCCCAGTCGTACTCGATCGGGAGGATCTTGTTCGGGTCGTGTTCGGCGTCGGTGTCGAGGATCATTATTGGCAGGCGTCACAGGTCGGATCGGTGAGGCGAGCAAGCTCCTCGCTCGCGTCGTCGGTCGTCGAATCGTTCGCTTCGTCGGTCGAGGCGTTCGATGCGTTCGATTCGCCGGTCGAGTCCTGGCCGTCAGTCGAGTCCGTGTCCGCGCCTCCGCCGGGAGCGCCGATCGGAGATCCCGCGTCTGCCGACGACGGCGCGTCCTCGGCGTCCGAGCGACGCTGGGTGCGGCCGTACTCCGAGAGGTCGAGCGTGGATTTCTCGATCTGGGAGGCCCCGAGCGTGCGGAGGTAGTAGGTCGTCTTCAGGCCCAGACGCCAGGCCGTCCGATAGATCGAATCCAGGGCCTGCCCATCGGTCCCGGGGAAGAAGACGTTGTGCGAGACCGACTGGTCGATCCACGTGCCGCGATGGGCGGTCAGGCGCAACTGGTGGCGCGGATCGATCTCGAAGGCGCTCCGATGTCGCTCGCGGATCGACTCCGGAATCGCGGCGATCGACTGGATCGCGCCGTCGTGATAGAGGATCTGCTCGCGGATCTCGTCGGTCCACAGGTCTGCCTCGCGCAGATCCGCGACGAGGTGCTCGTTGATCACGGTGAACTCCCCGGACATGTTGGACTTGACGTACAGGTTCGAGTACCGGGGCTCGATCGACGGCGTCGTCCCGTTGATCGTCGAGACCGTCGCGGTCGGTGCGATCGCCATCGTGTTGGAGTTGCGCATGCCGTGCTCGGCGACGTGGGCGCGGACCCGCTCCCAGTCCAGAGTCTCCTCGCGGTCGGTCGGCACCTCGCGCCCGCGCTCGGCTTCGAGTCGATCGACAGTGTCCTGGGGGAAGACCCCGCGATCCCACTTGCTGCCCTCGTAGGACGGATGGGGCTCGCGTTCGGCGGCCAGACGGGAACTCCCCAAGATGGCGTGATAGGCGACGAACTCCTGCCAGCGGTTGGCGTACTCGATCGCCTCCTCGGTGGCCATCCCGACGCCACAGGCCGTGAGTGCGTCGTGAAAGCCCATCGTCCCCAGGCCGATCGGACGGTGGCGCATGTTCGAGCGCTCGGCGTCGTCGGTCGGATAATAGCACAGATCGACGACGTTGTCGAGCATGCGCATCGCGGTCTCGATGGTGTCGGCGAGTCGGTCGCGGTCGAGACGCCCGTCGGCGACGTGGGTGGCGAGGTTGACCGAGCCCAGATTGCAGACGGCCTCCTCGTCGGGCCCCGTGTTGAGCGTGATCTCCGTACAGAGATTCGAGGAGCGGACCGTCCCGACGTGGTCCTGTGGGCTGCGAATATTACAGGGGTCTTTGAACGTGATCCAGGGGTGGCCGGTCTCGAACAGGCGCGTGAGCATCGTCCGCCACAACTCGCGGGCGGGGAGGGTATCCGACTGGCGCAACTCGCCCGCCGCGGCCTGGCGTTCGTATTCTCGGTATTTCTCGGCGAACTCCTCGCCGACCGCCTCGTGGAGGTCGGGCACCTCGTCGGGACTGAACAGCGTCCACTCCTCGTCGTCAGCGACCCGCTCCATGAACAGGTCGGGCACCCACGCGGCGGTGTTCATGTCGGGCGTGCGGCGGCGCTCGTCGCCCGTCGCCCGCTTCAGGTCCAGAAAGTCCGGGAAATCGAGATGCCAGGCCGCGAGATACGCACACGCCGCCCCGCGGCGCTTGCCCGAGCGGTTGATCGCGGCGGTGACGTCGTTCGAGATCCGCAAAAAGGGGACGATCCCGGTCGATTCGACGCCCGTCGATTCGATGAGCGACCCCGACGCGCGGACCGGCGTCCAGTCGTTGCCCAGCCCACCGGAGTATTTCGAGAGCTGGGCGTGATGTTTGTACGCGTCGAAGATCCCCGCCAGATCGTCCGGGACGGTCGTCAGATAACACGACGACAACTGGGGCGTGGTCGTCCCGCTGTGGAACAGCGTCGGTGTCGAGGGGGTGAATTCGAGCGTGGAGAGCACCTCGTAGAACTCCAGGGCGCGGGCAGTGGGATCGGACTCCTCGATGGCGAGCCCCATCGCGACGCGCATCCAGAACGTCTGGGGCAACTCGAAGGGGGTCGCGTCGGGGCCCGTCCGGAGGAGATAGCGCTGGCGGAGCGTCTCGACGGCCATGTAGCCCAACTGGTCGTCGCGGGCGGGCCGGAGCGCGCCGGCCAACCGATCGAGGTCGAACCGCGCGGCGAGCGCGGGGTCGAGGCGGTCGGCAGCGATCCCCCGGTCGATGCCGTCGTGGAACTGCTGGCGATAGACCGCAGGGCGTTCCTCCGGAGCGGGATCCGTGCCCGTCACGCGGTAGAGAAGACGGCGTCGGAGGAGCGCACTCGCGAGGCGGTCGAACTCGGGATCGCAGTCGATGCGATTCGAGGCGACGCGCGCAGTCGTTTCGAGCCGATCGGCCAGATCGGGATCGGGCCCGAGTTCGCGCTCGGCCGCGCTGGCGAGGCCGTCGAGCCTGTCGTCGAGGTCGACGCCCGTCTCGCGAGCGGCCCGGTCGAGGATCGATCGAAGCGTCGTGGGTGGCGATGTCTGACTCATGTGTTCCGTGGCGCGATCGTGTCAGATCGGCGGCGGACGGCCGATCTCATCGAAACCCCGGATATCGGGGGTCGATCGTCGCCCCAGGATGGCTCCGGAACGCGGACCCCATAAAGTTTCCCAACAAGATTGATGTTGTCCAATATGAGTTGTTTTCGATCGGCCGCCCCACGCTCCGCGGTCAGTACATATACAATCCTGCGACCACAATCAAAGGACAGAATCCAATGCGCCGTCTCACGCAGGTCTCGCTGGCCGTTCTCTCAGTCGTGTTCCTCGTCGGCGTCGCGAGCGCCGCCTCGGTGATCGGGAGTCCCTCGCTCGTGGCGACGATCGACGACCGCTCGGTCGCGCCCGGCGCAGACACCGCGATCAACGTCAGCCTGACCAACCAGGGAGAGGTCGACACCGCACCGACCTCTGCGAGTTCGCTCGCCCAGCGCGTGACCACCGCGCGGGCCGTCCGGGTCCAGTTGAACTCCGCGGACGCACCGCTCACCGTCCACACCGACCGGCGGACGCTGGGATCGCTCCCCGAGGGCCAATCCGCCCCGCTGCCCTTTTTCGTCTCGGTCGACGACGACGCCGAGCCAGGCACCTACGAGATGAACGTCCGCGTCTGGTACCGCTACACCGAGGAAATCTCGCTCGACACTGGAAACTACCACGAGACCGACCGGTTCCGGTCACTAGACGTGAAAATCCGGGTCGAGGAGGAGCCACGATTCCGGATCGAGAACGTCACTGGGACGGTCCCCGAAGGCTCGACGGACGACGTCACGGTCGCGATCACGAACACGGGCGGGACCGCCGCCTCGGACGCCTCGCTATCGTTGCAGTCGAGTGGCGATTTGACCCTCGGTCGGTCCGCCCAGACGACCCGTCACGTCGGGGCCTGGCCGGCGGGTGAGACCCGCGAATTCAACGTGACCATGGGAGCCAGTCCGGACACCTCGGGCACCGCTTCGGTGACCGCCCGTGTCAGCTACGAGGATATCGACGGCATCCCCGGCCAGTCCGACCGGCTCTCGATCCCGGTCGACGTGACGCCCGATCGGCGGTTCTCGATCGAGAACGTCACGAGCAGTCTCGAAGTCGGCGCAGAGGGGACGATCAGCGGCGAGGTCAGAAACACCGGCGATCGGCGCGTCCAGAACGTCCAACTGGCCCTCCCGATCGAGTCGGCCACGGTGACGCCCGTCGACGCGACCGCGGCGGTGGGCGATCTGGCACCCGGTGAGCGCGCCGACTTCGAGTTCCGTGTATCGGTGAGCGAGGACGGATCGGCCGGGCCCCGGCAGTTCACGATCCAGCCCAGCTATCGCACCGTCGCGGGCAACCAGCGCGCCGGACAGTCCGCCGTCGTGCGCGTCCCCATCGAGGACAGCGTCGATCGGTTCGCCGTCGAGACGAGCGACGCGACCGTCGAAGAAGGCGACTCGACGCGCGTCACGCTCAGCGTGACGAACACCGGCTCCGACCCCGTGCGTCGGGTCTCCGCACAGCTGTTTGCCGACAGCCCGATCTCGACGACCGACAAGCGCGCCTACGTCGACACGCTCGCTCCGGGCGACACCGAGGAGTTGACCTTCGGCATCGCCGCCGAGGGCGCGCTCCCGAAGGCGTACCCACTGTCGGTCGACTTCGAGTACGAGAACAGTGACGGCGACACCGAACTCTCCGATACTTACTCGGTGGCGGTCCAGGTGACCGAACCGGCGGAGAACGGCGCACCGATTTTCGCACTCATCGCCGTCGTCGGCCTTCTCGGTGCCGTCCTCGCCGGCCTCTATCTCTGGCGGCGCTAGCGATCGAGGGCGTCGAAGCCTGGCAGGACGGACGGATCGCCGCGCCGGTCGATGTATTCGATCGCGATGCCCGTCAGCGGCGACTCGGCGGTCTCGGCGTGCTCGCGCGCGCAGTCGAGGTACGCCTCGACCACGTCGAGGATGGACCGACACGCCGACCGGTCGGTCTCCCGAAGCACGTACTCGGCAGTCACCGGCGTCAACTGCCCCGCCTGGCGATCGACGCGGTAGTCGTCGAGGTCGTCGAGCCAGATCTGCGCGCCGACGATCGCGAGCACGACGGCCCGCTCGAACGACACAGAGAGCTCCACACCCGTCGCCCGATACATGTCGATCATCGCCTCGTAGATCACCCCCACGCGGGCGTACTGGCTGTGGAGATAGGGGAGATCGGGACTTGCCCGCAGAAAGTCGCGATCTGGATCGGTCGCGTCGCGATACTCGTCTTCGATGGCCTCGCGCGCTCCGGGCACGCCATCCGTCGCCGCTCGATAGTGGGCCCGGAACGCGCGATCGCGATCCTGATGGGTCTCGCTGTACGCGACCGCGTCGTCGTAGGGCGCGCGGATCGCGTCGGGCAGGCGATCGAACTGTTCGTCGAGGTCGTCAGCGAGCGCTCGCTGGGCGGCCCGGGCGGCCCGTTCGCGGTCCACCTGTTCCCCGTCGACGCTGACCTCGAAGTCCTCGAACTCCCTGTCGTTGATCGCGTCGCGCATGTCGCCGTCGAGCAGCGCCTGGACGACCAGCCGTGTCACGCGCTCGCCGTAGGCGACCAGCGTCTCGGGATCGAGATCTCGATCTCCGTCGAAGGCATCTATCGTCCAGGGATCGTCCGGGGGCCCGTCGGCCCACGGACCGGAATCGACCGGATCGCCGTCTGCGCGCTCGCGGGCGAGTCGGTAGACCCGGCCGAGAGCGAGTTGTGCAGGCAAGAGGAGCTTCGTGTCGTAGGCGAACGAGACGGCTCGGGGATCGGCGTCGAAGGCGTCTGCGATCGCGGCCTCGGCGACCCCGAACGCCGCTGCGACCATGCGATCGGTCCGCCGGTCGACGAGGCGTTTCAGACGGAGACTCCCGAGGTCGACGTCGCCGGTCGTCGCCGTGTACCCGGCCGCCGCCTGGACCGCAGTGGGCAGCGCCGATCGGTTCGCGACCCAGGCGGCGAGACGGCGGCGCTGGCTGACCATGTCACCCTGAGGGGAGTGGGGGCGGCGGTTTCAGGGTTCCGTCCGACGGAGGCGATAGATTTAACCATTTTCAGTGGGAAATCACGCCCGGCGCTTCGTCTGGAGGGCCGAAGCGTCAGCGGGGACCAACTCAGGGCGGCACGCGTCCACGGAGTTTCCTCCGTGGCGTGCTTTTTCGCTGGACGGAACGGGGTCCGGAGCCACGGCCAGGGTTGACCGATCGGACCCATCGATCCGGCAATCCGGACCCATCGATCCGGCAATCCGAGCCCATCGATCTGACATGCCACCCGACACCCCGGGCCGAGCGTCAGATCAATCGCGTTATCCACCGCAAATTGAGCGACCGATTCACTCGCGAAGACGGTGGTCACCGGCAGTACACCGAATCTTCGACATATTTATACTATCCGGTGAACAAACGTCGAATGGACATAACCGATGTACGACCTGACAGGATTTCAGCGCGACCTGCTGTACACGATCGCAGGCAAAGACGAACCGCACGGACTGGCGATCAAAGACGAACTCGAAGGCTACTACGAGAAGGAGATCCACCACGGACGGCTCTATCCCAACCTCGACACACTCGTGGACAAAGGGCTGGTCGAGAAAGGCCAGCGCGACCGACGAACCAACTACTACAGTCTGACCCGGCGTGGCACCCGCGAAATCGAGGCCCGCCGCGAGTGGGAAGACCAGTACGTCGACCTCTGAACGGGCCCGGAAAGACTATTGGGGCGTCGCGTGACCTGCTGGTGTGTCACTCACCGTTGGCTTTCTCGGGGCCGGGTTCATGGGCCGCGCCCACACCCACGCCCTCACACGACTGCCGCTGACCGACGACCGACGGGTCGAGCGGGCGATACTGCTCGGGCGTGACGCCGATCGGACGGCCGCGGCCGCCGAGCACCTCGGATTCGATCGCGCGACGACCGACCGCGCGGAGGCGGTCACCGCGTGTGACGTGTTCTACGTCCTCGGGCCGAACGACGTCCACGCCGAGGCGTCGGTCGCGGCGCTGGACGCGGGCTGTGACGTTCTCTGTGAGAAACCGCTCGCGCGCTCGGCCACAGAAGCCGATCGGATGGTCGCCGCGGCCGAGGACAGCGACGCCGTCACCGCAACGGGGTTCAACTACCGGTGGGTGCCCGCGCTCCGATATGCCCGAGAACTGATCGGGTCCGGCGAGATCGGGACGGTCCGACGGTTTCGTGGCCGCTACCTCCAGAACTGGCTGCTCGATCCCGACGCCCCCTGGTCGTGGCGGTGTTCGGCCGACCGGGCGGGCAGCGGCGCGCTGGGCGATCTGGGCGCGCACGTGATCGATCTGGCGCGCTGGCTGGTCGGTGAGATCGCAGTCGTCGACGGCGAGACGACCACCCACGTCGACCATCGGCCCGCCCCCGGCGGAACCGACCAGCGACCGGTGACCGTCGACGATCACGTCAGCGCCGAGTTGGCCTTCGAGGACGGCGCGACCGGCCAGATCGAGTGCTCACGGGTCGAACCGGGCCGGGCGAACGATCTGACGGTCGAAATCGTCGGCTCCGAGGGCTCGATCCGGTTCTCGCTCCCGCGGCTGAACGAACTCGAACTCGTCGACGCCGACGAGTCGGGCGTACGCCGTGTCGACGTCACCGGCCCCGACACACCGGGCGGCGAGCGATGGTGGCCGCCGGGGCACGTCCTGGGCTGGGACCACACGTTCGTCGCCGAGAACGCCGCCTTTCTCGACGCGGTCAGCGAGCGCGAGGGCTACACGCCCGATTTCGCCACCGGGCGGGCCGTCCAGCGCGTCCTCGACGCGATCCAGGCGAGCGCGAAGGCCGGCGAGCGCCGCTCGGTTCACTCCGAGAGTCGGCGGGACTGAGCCAGGAGGTCGTCGGCGGTCGGCCCGTCGATCTCGGAGAGCCAGTCGAGCGCGACGAGCAGCCCCCGAATCTCGGGATCGAGATCGTCGGCCCGATCGGCATCGCGCGCGGCGGCCAGCGCGCCCGCGGGATCGATCGGTGCGAGGCGGTCGCGCTGATCGCCAAGCCCGTCGAGCGCGGCCAGGTCGGCGAGCGCAGCGCGGAGATCGCCCTGAAACTGGTCGGTCGGCGCGTCGTCGGGATCGACACTGCGCGCGCCGTGAGCGATCCCGGTACAGTACTGCCGGCTGACCGGGTGGAGCCAGCCACGGTCGTGCTCGTCGGCGGTGCGATCGGGCTCCCCACACCGGGTGCAGAAGCCGGCCGCGGCGTCGAGCGTGGCCCCACAGTACGGACAGTCCATGTCGGGCCTGAGAGTGCCGGCGACAAATACGTGCGGTCGTCGAGCCCGCCCCGCGGCACGGTTCAACAATGTTTATGCCCGAACGGACGGGATGAAGGGGCATGAAGCGGGTCCGGTTCCGGGACGACGCGGGGAACGTCCGGGGTGGACGATGGACGACGATCGACGGCGACCCCGCCGTGACGAGCGCCGCCGACCCCGTCGGAGACGGGAGTTTCGACGACGACACCTATCGACTCGACGAAGTCGAAGTGCTCCCGCCCTCCCACCCGACGAAGATCGTCTGCGTCGGCCTGAACTACCGGGATCACGCCGCCGAACAGGGGAAATCGGTGCCCGACCGGCCCATGCTGTTTTTGAAGACGCCGAACACCATCCGTGGCCACGGCGCGACGGTGACACTCCCGAAAGGGAAATCTCGTGTCGACCACGAGGCCGAGCTCGCAGTCGTCATCGGACAGCGCTGCCGGAACGTCGACCGCGAGAACGCCGAGGACGTGATCGCGGGGTTCACCTGCATGAACGACCTCTCGAATCGCGACGACCAGCAGCGCGAGCAAAACTGGGTGCGCGCGAAGGCGTTCGACGGCGCCGCCCCGCTCGGCCCGCTGATCGCCACGCCCGATCACGTGCCACGGGACGCGACCGTCGAGTGTCGTGTCAACGGCGAACTCCGCCAGCAGTCCTCCCGAGAGGAGTTCATCTTCTCGATTCCCGAACTTATCGAAGAGATCACCGCGTACATGACCCTCGAACCGGGCGACGTGATCTCGACCGGGACGCCCGCGGGCGTCGGCCCGCTCGAAGACGGCGATCGCGTCGAGATTACCGTCGAAGGTATCGGGACGCTCGCGAACGACGTCGAATCGGCCTGAGTGTCGTGTCCGAGCCGACACCACACGGAGTGACGGGCAGGTCCCCGACGACACGGAAGGACTCTTTAGTCCGAATAGCGTTGTGATATCATATGAACGATCTTCCACCCTACCGAGAGTCGTCCCGACCGATCGACGATCGCGTCGCCGACCTCCGCGACCGAATGACCACGCGCGAGAAGGTCGGCCAGCTCGTCGGCACGTACGTCGGCACGATGTGGACCCACAAGGGCCCCGACGACGTGGCCGACGAAATCCGGGAGTACGGCGTCGGCTCCGCCGTCCCGTTCGGCGTGTCGGCCGCCGACACGGCCGATCCACTCGCGGCCGCCGAACTCGCGAACGAGCTTCAGGAGGTCGCGATCGAGGAGACGCGCCTCGGAATCCCCCTCGTGATCCCCGTCGACGCCACCCACGGCCACGCATACGTCCTCGAATCGACCGTCCTGCCCCACGGCCTCGGCATGGGCGCGACTCGCCGGCCCGCGTTGGCGCGAGCGGGCGCGAGCGTGACCGCCAGCGAGTGTCGCGCGACCGGTGCATCGGTCGCCTACAGCCCGACCGCCGACATCGCCGCGGACCAGCGCTGGGGGCGCGCATTCGAGACGTTCGGCGAGACGGCCACGCTCGCGGGGGCGTTCGCCCGCGCGAAAGTCGAAGGGCTGCAAGGCGGGAGGGTCGACGAGGACGATAGCCACCAAGAGGGCCTCACCAAGGGTGTCGCCGCCTGCGTGAAGCACTTCCCCGCGTACGGCCAGCCCGTCGGCGGCGAGGACGCCGCCCCGGTCGACGTCAGCGAGACGACCCTGCGCGAGCGGTTCCTCCCACCGTTCGAGGACGTCATGGCGGCCGCCCCCGCCGTGATGATGCCGTGTTACAACGCCGTCGGGGTCGAGCCAGCGCATTCCTCCACATGGATGCTCGAGGACCTCTTGCGTGGCGAGTTGGGCTTCGACGGCGCGGTGTTCTCGGACTGGGGCGCGATCCGGATGCTCGACGAGGACCACCACGTCGCTCGCGATCACCGCGAGGCGACGTATCTCGCGCGGCAGGCGGGCGTGGACAGCGCCTCGGTCGACGGGCCGACCCACGCCGAGTCGCTGCTCGACCTCCTGGAGGCGGGCGAACTGTCCGAACAGCGCCTCGATCGACAGGTCGAGCGCATCCTCGCACTGAAATTCGAGCTCGGACTGTTCGAGGACCCCTACGTCGAGGCCGACCGGGTGCGCGATCAGTTGTTCACCGACGAGCACCGCGCGACTGCGCTGGAGGCGGCCCGCGATTCGATGACGCTGCTGGACAACGACGGGGTGCTCCCACTCGATGCGAGTGACGACGTCCTCGTGACCGGCCCGAACGCCGACTCGCTGGTCGGGCAGTGTGGCGGGTGGACCTGGCCCGACGAGGACGGCCTCGCGGGCACGACCGTCCGTGAGGGCCTCGACGATGCCCTCGACGGCGATCTGGTGTACGAGCCCGGTGCGGACTACACCGCCGAGCGCGACCTGGAGGCGGTCGAAACAGCGGCCCGCGACGCCGACGCCGCGGTCGCGGTCGTCGGCGAGGGCTGGTACATCCACGAGTTCGGCGGCGACGGCTCTGGCGACGCCGAGGCCTGGCCCCGACGGGACGACCTCTCGCTCCCACCGGCCCAGCGCCGCCTGCTCGACACGCTGTTCGAGACACCGACTCCGACGGCAGTCGTGCTCGTCTCCGGACGCCCGCTCGCGGTCACCGAGGCCGCCGAGCGCGCCGACGCGGTCCTGATGGCGTACTATCCCGGATCGACGGGTGGGACGGCGGTCGCCGAGACGCTACTGGGCGACGTGAACCCCGGCGGCGCGCTCCCGGTGTCGGTCCCCCGGTCGGCGAGTCGCGTGCCCGAGCGCATCGAGGATCGCCCGCACCCGACGCCGATCGGGAGCGAGCACCACCTCGACAGCTACGATCCCCTGTATCCCTTCGGCCACGGCGAGAGCTACACCGACTTCGAGGTCGGCGCGCCCGAGGCCCCCGCGACGGTCCGGCCCGGCGAGCGGGTGACTGTCGAGGTGCCGGTCGAAAACGTCGGGGATCGCGCGGGCGAGCGCGTCGTCGACGTGTTCGTCCGCGATCGGGTGAGTTCGGTCGTCACACCACGCCACGAACACGTCGGCTTCGATCGCGTCGCGGTCGATCCCGGCGAGACCGAGACCGCGACGGTGGAGTTCGCGGCGTCCGAGCTATCGGTCCAGGACGGGCGCGAGCGACGGATCGAACCCGGCGCATTCGAGGTCATCGTGGGCGAGGAGTCGGCGACGATCGAACTGGAGAGCGACTACTGAGAAGGCCTGTCGAGTTCCGATCGAATCGACTCGCGGGCCGCGCGGGCGTGCTCGGGCACCTCGGAATCGGCCCACAGTCCGGCCCCGGAGTCGATGGCCTCGCGGCGGTGATCGAGGAGCCGATCGACGCAGTCGTCGATGGTTTCGTCGTCGGCTTTCAGCCCGGTGAGCGCGGCATACGTGTCCTCACCGTGTTGAACAGTCAGGCTCATAGCAAACAATTGCATTCGTAATTTGAAATGTGGTCGGCCGATCTGGTGAGAAACAGATCCATGCGAGTGAACGCCGAGTAGATCGATGACAAAAAATCGTCTCCAGACACTCATCGATAGTGGGAATATATTTGAGTCTCCCCGGATTAGCTGACGTATGGGTTCGACCAGCCTCGACGACCGGGGGCGCTTGACGCTCCCGAAGGAACTCCGCGAGCGGTATGGCGATCGATACTACGCCATCGACATCGATGACGGCGTCAAGCTCGTCCCCGTCGCGGAGGATCCGCTGGCGGCGCTCCGCGACGAGTTCGCTGACGTCGACAAGAGTGCCGACGAGCTTCGAGACGGGGCCCGGACCGCGATGCTCGACGAGGCTGGCGAATAGATGTACGCAGAGACCGACTTCCTTCTCGCCCTGATCAAAGACGACGACTGGCTGGGCGACGCCGCCGAGGCAGTCTACGAGGCCCACGCCGACGACCTGTGGACCTCACAGTTCACGCTCGCCGAACTGTTGATGGTTGCCTATCGGGAGGATCGGGATGTCGAACGCGTCGTCACGAACGCCACCTCGCTGGTCACCGTTCGCGGCGACGAAACGGCGATCGTCGCGGCGGCAACACACGTCAAGGAGTACGGACTGACACCGTTCGATGCGATCCACCTGGTGATGGCCGACGGTGATCGGATCGTCTCCAGTGACGACAGCTACGACGGCCTGATTCCGCGGCGTGATCTTCGAGAGTATCGACCCGAGTGAGCCGTAAACTGAAAGCGACCGCTCAGGCGAAATCGTCGAACGTCGGCCGGTCGTGCGCGCCAGGGAACGCCTCGACGGGCACCTGGGTCTGATCGCCCGAAGCCATGTCCTTGATCGTCACCTCGTCGTTCGCGAGGTCCTGCTCGCCGACGATGACGACCGTCTCGCTGTTGATCGAGTCGGCGTAGTCGAGTTGCCCCCCAAAGCCGCGATCCGAGAGGTCGGTCTCGACGACGTGGCCCCGCTCGCGCAGATCGCGGGCGATCCGGGCCGCGACCGGACGGGTGTCGCCGACCTGGAGGACATAATAGTCGGTCGCGATCGATTCCTCGGGCCAGACGCCCGCGCGCTGACAGAGCAGGCCGAGCGTGGCGTGGCCGGGCGCGACGCCGACCGCCGGGGTGGGTGGGCCGCCGAACGATTCGATCAGGTCGTCGTAGCGGCCGCCGCCGAACACCGCCCGGGAGACCTCGCCCGTCGAGTCGAAACACTCGAAGACGACACCCGTGTAGTAATCCAGGCCGCGGGCAGTCGTCAGCGAGAGGTTACACTGTTCGGAGACGCCGAGATCCGCCGCAGCATCGAGGACGGCCTCCAGATTGTCGAGCGCCGCGTCGAGCGTCTCGCTGGTGGCGAACTCCCGGACTGCGCCGAGGTCGTCGGTGCCGGCGACGAGCACCTCGTCGAACTGCCGGGCCTGGTCGATACCGAGGCCCGCGTCGACCAGCATATCGATGTAGGCTGCCTCCTCGACTTTCGCGCGCTTGTCGACCGCCCGGATCGCCGCGCGACGGTCGACGTCGGCCTCGAAGGTGTCGAGCAGCGCGCCCAGCACGTCCCGATGGGAGACCCGAAACTCGAAGTCCTCGCCCGTCAGCCCGAGCGCGTCGAGCGCGTCGGCGGCGACCGCGAGCACCTCGGCGTCAGCGATCGGTTCGCGCGACCCGAAGACGTCGATATTCGTCTGGTAGAACTCCCGAAAGCGGCCCTGCTGGACCTGTTCGTACCGCCAGAACGGCCGCGTCGACACCCACTTGATCGGCTTCGACAGGGCCTGCTGGCGCGCGACGACCATGCGCGCGACCGTCGGGGTGAGTTCGGGCGTGAGCGCCACGTCACGGCCGCCCTTGTCCTCGAAGCTGTACAGTTCCTCTAAGATCTCCTCGCCGGACTTGTCGGCGTACATCGCGGCGTCTTCGAGTGCGGGCGTGCCGATCTCGCGGAAGCCATAGCGCTGCGCGGCGTCCTCGACGGTGTCGATGACCTCGCGGCGGGCGGCCATCTCGGGCGGGTAGAAGTCACGAAAGCCCTTGATGCGGTCGTACATACGCCGGATTCGGGCAGCGGGCGTTTGAAACTGTCCGTTCGGGCGGAGCTATATGCCGTGGGCGGTCCTATCCATGAGCATGGAGTTCGAAACCGCCGCCGGGCACGAGGTCCCGAAACTCGGGCTCGGCACCTGGCAGATGGATCCCGCGGTCGCACGCGAGACGGTCCAGACCGCCCTCGATCTGGGCTATCGTCACGTCGATACCGCCCAGGCCTACGGCAATGAGGCCGCCGTCGGGGCCGCACTGCGCGAGTCGCCCGTCGATCGCGAGGAGGTCTTTCTCACGACGAAAGTCCACGGGATGCGCCGGTCGTTCGATTCGATCGTCGCCTCAGCGCGTGACAGTCTCGACCGCCTCGGCGTCGAACAGGTCGATCTCCTCCTCATTCACTGGCCGAACCCGCTGGCCGACCTGGAGACCGTGATCGCCGCTCTGGAGGAGGCCCGCGAACGAGGCTGGACGCGGTCGATCGGCGTCTCGAACTTCGGGCGCGATCGCCTCGCTCGCGCCCGACGGCTGGCCGACGGCGAGATTCTGACCGACCAGGTCCTCTTTCACCCGTGGTGGCCCCAGCGGGAGTTGCTCTCCTACTGTCAGGACGAGGACGTCATCCTGACCGCCTACAGCCCACTCGCGAACGGCGGTGCGATCGACGATAGGGTGCTCGCGGCGGTCGGCAAGCGCCACGAGAAAACGGCCGTCCAGACCGCACTCCGGTGGGTCACCCAGCACGAAAACGTCGTCACGATCCCGATGTCGACGAGTCGGAACCACCTCGCGGAGAACCTCGATATCTTCGATTTCCGCCTCTCACAGGCCGAACACGACCGCATCACGCGCCCGTCGTACTACAAAACGGGCGTGACGATGGCGCGTGGCATGCTCGGGCTGTGACCCATCCGGTTCTAGAGTGGGATCTGGCCCACCGGCCGAGCGACCGGGTAAGCCGGCGACTCAGTGCTGAACGGTGTCGATCCGACCCGCGTCCAGATCCGCCTCGACCGATCGGGCCGCTTCGACCATGTTCGCCATCTTCTGGTAGGCGACGTCGCGATCGAGCAGTTTCAGGCCACAGTCGGGTGAGACCGTCAGGCGCTCGGGCGGGACGACCTCGAGGCCTTTGCGGATGTTGGCCTCGATCTGATCGACCGATTCGACCGTCGCGTCGTGAACGTCGAGGACGCCCAGCGCGAGGTCTTTCTCGAAAGTGGGCTCTTTGAACACGTCGATCTGCTCGAAGTCGCCGTTCGCGAGTTCGAGGTCGAACTCCTCGACCGGATAATCGAGAATCTCGGGGTAGATCCGCGAGTAATCGCCATAACAGACGTGCAGACCCAGGCGGACGTCCTCGGGCACGTCTGCGACCACGTGGTCGAGGGCTTCGCCGACGATGGCGTGGTCGTCGGGCGTCGTCGCGAGCGCGGGTTCGTCGATCTGGATGTAGCGCGCGCCGGCGTCGACCAGATCGAGGATCTCCTCGTTGACGAGGTCCGCGAGCGCGTAGGTCAGTTCCTCCTCAGAGCCGTAGTGTTCGTCGAAACTCCAGGAGGCGAGCGTGTACGGGCCCGTGATCGGGACCTTCACCGGTGAGTCGGTGACCGACGCCGTGAACTCGTACTCCTCGCGGAGCCAGGGCTCGTCGTAGGCGACCCGGTCCACGACGGAGGGCTTGTCGAAGTAGTTGTGCCCCCAGACCTTGACGCGGCCGTTGAACTCGTAGCCCTCGATTCGCTCGGCGAAGAATTCGACCATCTCGTTGCGGCGCATCTCGCCGTCGCTGACGACGTCCAGTCCCGCGCGGTCGTGTTCCTGGGTGATCAGGCGCGCGGCGTCGTCGAGTGATTCCTGCCAGTCCGACTCGTCGAAGTCCGCCTCGGGGTCTTCGTACAGCTCGCGGGCGCGGTCGTGCCAGGTCGGTTTGGGATGGGAGCCCACGATGGTCGTCAGCAGGAAATGCTCGTTCGGGTGATCGTCGGGTCGGAACTGTGCGCGTGTGTCAGTCATTGCTCGACCTCCGCTGGGGCCGCGGCGAGTGCATCCAGTTTCGCTTCGAACTTATTGTCCGGTAGATAGAACAGCTCGGTGTTCGCCGTCGCGATCACCGTCTCGGGGCTCGCGGCGCTTAGCGCGTCTTCGACGGTCGTCGCGATCCCTGCAGGCGACTCGACGAGGGTGTTCTGCCCGTCGACCGCGCCGACGGCGAGGGTGTCGGGCGCGCCGAATTGGGCGAGACGGTCGAGTGCGGCGTCAGCCGAGGTGACGAAATCCAGGCCGACGCCGTCGGCGACCTCGGTGAGACCGGGGTAGGTGTCGGCGTCGGGGACGCCCCAATAGGACTGGACGATCGTTTCCTCGGCTGCGCCGGCGACCTGTTCGATCGCGTCGAGCGTGCGGTCGATCGCGTCGGGCGGATCGACGGCGAGCGAGGGTTCCGCGAGCACGAGCGAGTCGATCGCCGGGAACTGCTCGATCTCGGCGACGAGCAGGTCGGCGATCGCCGCGAGGTACTCGCCCGCGTCGCCATAGTACTCGTCGGTCCCCAGGTCGGCCAGCGAGTACGGGCCGGGCAGGACCGCCTGGAGCGATCCATCGGCGTCCACGGCCGCAGCGGCTGCGTCGAGTTCGGCCGCGACGTCCCCGCTCGCCTGGAGGTCCTCGACCACGACCGGGTCGCGATAGAAGTTGTTGTTGTCGTAGTACCGCACGATCCCGCGGGTTTCGACACCCGCGGCCTGGGTCAGCGGGTGGGCGAGCATGTCGTCCCACCGCGCCTGGCCCTCGACGATCCGATCGAGGCCCGCCGATTCCTGGCGCTCGACGACCGCCGCGCGCACCTCGTCGTAGACGTCGACGATCGCGTCGCTCTCGGTGCCGTCGATCAGATCCGCCTTCTGGTGGCCTTTCAGCTCCGAGAGGTCGTCTTTCGCCCAGTCGGGCAGGGGATACAGTCCGAGCGTCGCCGCCTCGCATACTGTCATTACTGCGGCTTGGCCATGCCGGGCTTTAATATTTACCACTGCGTCGTATGTTCGTGAGTAATTCTCAGGGCGGGCCCCGGTGACGTCCCCGCGTCAGTCCGAGTGGACTCGCGTCAGTGCTCGAATCCGATCGGCGACCCGATGCATCGTCGTCGTATCGAGTTGGGCGACGCGTTTCGTGATCTCCTGGTGGGGCAAGACATGCAGTGACCAGGGTCTCACGAAACTCGGGTAGGTCTTCAGTCCGCCGTCGGAGATGGACCCTCGCTCGATCGGAACCGCCTCGGGGCGTTCGGTCGAGGTGACGACGGCAACGGTGTAGCGATTGCCGTAGAACGGTCGCTCGCGGTTCGAAACGACGAGATACGGCCGGCGACCCGATTTGAACGTGGCCGGGCCGATAACGACGCTGCCCTGTGCGTACGCCATCTATGCATTTTCACCGAGGTCCGGCGCGTCGACGGCCCACTCGTCGTCGTAGGCGTCGTCACCGTACTCCTCGGCGACGGTCGACAGCGAGACGACTGTCGCCATTCGTGACGCACCGACATCGTCGGCGACCGCCCAGTACGAATCGACCTTCCGAACGAGGCCCCGATCACGCAGTCGAGAGAGCGTCTTGTGGACACTCGCGTGCGGCACGTCGGTCAACTCCGCGAGTTCCTTCGGCGCGAACCCCATCTCGGGATGATCGAGTAGGACCCCCAGCAGCGCCTCGGCATTGGTATCGGGAGAGACTGGTGGCGCGTCGGCAGCGTCGTCGATTCTGATCGGCATGTCCCTGTTTGTCAGCGTTCGTCTGCGATCGTCATAACGATTGTGTCGTGCGGCCACAGTCAGCGGCCTGCGGCGTCGACATGAGTCGAACGACCGACACCTGCGACGATTGTGGTGCGTGCCTCGATAACGAGTACGACCTCACAGAGAAAGCGGGACAGTGCGCGCGCTGAACCTGTGCGGTCTGTCAGACGACGGTCCCAGAGGTCGTCGCCGAGCGGATCGACCACCAGCACCAGCGCCCGGCGTGAACTCAGTCCCCGAGTTCGCGGAGTTTCTTCTGTACCTGCGAGTAGACCGTCGGGTGGAGGTTCATCCCCTCGTTGACGAGGTCGTACAGGAGATCGGTCGCCTCGGTCGCCGTCAGATCGCCCGCTTTGGTCGCGCTGAGTAACAGCGTCGTCACCCACCAACAGTCGATGCCGTGGCTCCGGGCGACTGCGATCAATCCCTTGTCGTTGGCGAGGAGAACCTCCTCGTCCTCGGCCAGCAGGATGACCGACGCGTCGGCAACCGCGATGCCCTCCATCGATGCGATTTCCTCGGCCTCGGCCGGTGTGTCGTGGACGGCCACGTCTGCCAGAAACGCCTCCAGGGCCGCCGTGCCCCGTTTCCCCTCCGTGAGGACCTCGTCTCGAACGTCCTCGGTCGTGCGACAGTCCTCGAAGGTCGTCACGACGAGGTCGAGTCGGCCGACCCACGCGAGCGGAATCAGCGCGGATGAGTCGAGAACGACCATCAGATGCGGTCGAGGTCGCGCTCGAGGTCGTCGGTCGTGTACCCCACGTCGATCCCCTCCTCGGCGGCAAGCGTCAGCATCTCGACGAGCGAGACGTCCGCGCGCTCCGCGGCCGTCCGGAGTGTGACGCTATGCTCGCGGAGTTGATCCAGCGCTCGCTCCCTGCGCCAGTCGTCGAGCCCCTGTCGAATGAGTCGGCGAAGCACCTCCGACCGGTCGGCACTCTGTGCGTCCTCGAGTGCGGCGAGTGCCTCCTCGTCGTCTTCTGGAATGCGCGTGGTGACCGTCTTCATCGTTACAATCCATTACGTTACGATACGCAATAGATGTAACGGACGGCGACGCTCCAGAACCATACTGAATGTGGTCTGGACGGCCATTCGCGGAAATTGACGACCACATTTATTCGTGTGTAGATCCTACACATCTACGATGACCGAGGGCCGCACGAGAGTCGACTTCAACGCGCCGACATCGCTCGTCGATCGGGCCGACGGCGCGGCGGAGTTGCTCGACGTCTCCCGGACGCAACTGCTCGTCGAGGCACTGGAAGACCGTCTCGCTGACCTCGCCGGAGACGAACAGTTCCGCCACCGCCTGGCCGAGGCCTACTACGACGGCCGCGTCGACTACGACACGGTCGAGGACATCCTCGGGACCGAAGAGGCAATGGGACTCCAGGTCCTGCGTGCGTCGCTCGATCGAGACCCCCCAGTCCCGCGGCTGGACGAGGTTCCGACCGACGAGGAGTTCTACGACGGACCGGTCCCAGAATGGGCTCCCGACGACGAACGATGACGGCGACGGGGCTGACCGAGCCGACGATCGTCGTCGATACGAACGTCCTGCTCAACCTGGCGACGCCGGTGGTCGACGCCAGCGACCGCGCTGCGTCCGGCGACGATCCGTTGAAGACAGTCCTCAGTGCATACGACGTGCACGTTCCTGACGTGGTTCTCGGGGAAGTGACTGACGCCTCGACGGGGTCCGATCCCCTCTCGACGGCCGCGACTGCCGTCCTCTGGGCGTCCGAGCATCTCACGACCCACGCCATCGACGAGCGTATCGGCGCACCGCTCGATTACGGCCTCGATACTGGAGAATCGTACGCGATCTGGCTGGCCAACGATCTGGATGCAGCGATGTTCGTCACTGACGAATTTGGGCGCTCGAACTATCTCTTCGTCGCCCTGGCACTCGACGATCGCAACACGTTGTTCACGACGCCGCACGTGCTCTGCACGCTCGGTCGCGACGGCGTGATCGACTCCCAGTACGTCGATGCCGTCCTGACATACTACGAAGAACGGAAGGGGTGGGACGGTGCGTTTCTCGATCAGTTGCGCGAGCGATATCTGCGGGTCTGAACACCGAGATTACTCCACTGCTTCCCCCTCGATTTCCGCCATGACGCGCTCGTGAAAGTCCTGTAACACGGCGGACTCGTCTTCGGCGAGCACCACGTCGCTGGCCGAGAGCGTCGCCAGGCCAAAGGCTCGCGGTGTCGGTGAGTCCACCCGGTGGCTCACCACCTCGATGTCGCCAGCCTCGATCGCTGCGAGCACGCCTTCGATGCCCGCGACGTCGAGTTTGTCCTCTGCGATCTCCCGGTAGGTCTCCTCCATGACGGCGAAGTTCGGCAACTCCTGGGCGAAGTCGATCAGCATCTCGGCGTCGACCTGCTGTTGGCTCGCGGACTTGGAGTGGCCCTTGTAGTTCCGGAGGATCATCAGCGCGCGCGTCGCGTTGATCCGGAAATACCGCTGGAGCAGATCCGTGCCGTCGAGGGCATCGCGGAGATCTTCGCGGACGGTCTCGGGATCGAGGCCCTCGAGGAGGTTCACGGGGTCGACCTTGCGATTCAGCGGCATCGAGAGCACGAACCCGTTGTCGGCGACCGCGACCTGGACGTTCGCGTCGGCGGCGTCGGCGATCCGATCCGCGAGCAAGCGCGACAGGCCGTCGTTGAACCGCCGGCCGTAGATCGAGTGGACGTAGTACCGCCGTTCGTAGTCCTCGCGGTCTTGCTCGTGTTCGATGACGATCCGGTCGGGCGTCGCGAGACTCTCGGGGCCCGCGAAGCGAAGTTGCTGATCGAACAGTTGGGTGAGTGCGCGGACCGCATTTTCCGTCATGGGAAACTCGCGGAGCCACTGTCGCAGCGCGGGCATTCCAGCGCGGTCGTGATGATCGATGATTTCGCGTTGGATCGCGAGGATCTCCCGTCCGAGGTCCCGGGACAGGGGCAGACGCTCGGAGTACCACGACGGCACCGTCGGGCGCGCACTCGATCGATCGACGTACACCTTCGTCCCCCGGCGATAGCTGTACTCGTAGCGATCACCACCGAGGACGAACACGTCGCCCGGATCGAGCGTGTCGAGATACGCCTCGTCGAGGTGGCCCACCCAGGTGTCCGACCCGCGGAGGACGACCGTACACGAGAAACTGTCGGGGATGGTCCCGACGTTGGTCATGTAGATGACCCGCGCCATCCGCCCGCGCTTCCCGATCAGCGGTTCGCCCACCGGGTACTCCTCGTAGTGGTGTTGCCCATCGGGGGCGTCGTTCGTGTCCCGCCAGACTTTCGGGTAGACGTCCCGGTCTTCGAGGCCCTCGTAGTCGGCGGTGAGATAGGCCATCAGCGACTCGTAGTCGTCGTCTCCGTACCCCCGATAGGGGTCGGCTTTGGTGAGGATCGCGCGGACCTCGCTCTCGGGCCGGGGCCCGTTGATCGCCATGCCGTAGACGTGCTGGGCGGCGACGTCGTGGGCGTTCTCGGGGACGAACACGCGATCGACGAACCCCTCGCTCGCGCGCTCGACCATGACCGCGAGTTCGACCAGATCGTCGCGATCGAGTGCGATCGCGCGCCCGGTGACGGTCTCGCCGAGTTGGTGGCCCGCACGCCCGACCCGCTGGAGCAAGGCGGCGACCCGCTTCGGTGAGCCCAACTGGACGACCAGATCGACGTGGGGCATGTCGATGCCCAACTCGAGGCTGGTGGAAGTCGTCACCACGCTAATATCGCCCGCCTTGAGTTTCGACTCGATGCGTTCGCGGCGCTCGCGATCCAGACTGCCGTGGTGACAGCCACTCGTCTCCTCGTCGTAGGCGTCGTAGCGCTGGCGAAGGCGGTGGAGGACGCGTTCGGCTCCCGAACGGGTGTTCGTGAAGACGATGGTGTTCTCGTGGGCCTGAATCATCGCGTGGAGGTCCTCGTACAGCGCGTCGGTGACCGCCCCGGGTCCGGTTCCGATCAGATCGTCGACGGGCACGTCGAGTTCGAGGTCCAGATCGCGCGCGAAGCGGGCGTCGACGATGTCGTACTCGCGGGCGGGCCCGCCCGGGCGCTCCCGCCCGACCAGGAACTCGGCCATCCGATCCAGCGGTTCGACCGTCGCCGAACAGCCGATCCGGGTGGGCGACTCGTCGGCGAGCGCTTCGAGGCGTTCGAGTGAGACCGCGAGATGCGTGCCGCGTTTGTTGTCCGCGAGGCTGTGAATCTCGTCGACGACGACGTACTCGACGGTGCGAAGCTTCTCGCGGAACTTCGGGGAGTTGAGCAAGATCGCGAGCGTCTCGGGCGTCGTATTCAGGATGTGGGGGGTCTCTTCGAGCATCTGCTGGCGCTCGTGGTCGGGCGTGTCGCCGTGGCGGATCGCGTGCCGGACGGTGACGTCCTCCCCGGCGTCGGCCAGCCGATCGGTCACGCCCTCCAGCGGCGTCGCGAGATTCCGGTGGACGTCGTTGGCGAGCGCTTTCAGCGGCGAGACGTAGAGTGCGTGGACGCTGTTCGAGAGCTCCTCGGCCCGAGCGCGCTCGAAGAGGTCGTCGAGGATCGCCGCGAACGCGGCCTGGGTCTTCCCGCTCCCGGTCGGCGCACAGATGAGGGCGTTCGTCCCGTCGTCGATCAGCGGGATGGCTTCCTTCTGCGGGGGCGTGAAAAACCCGCCGTTCTGGGGGACGAACGCGCCGAACTGATCGACCCACCACTCGCGCAGTGGTGACTGGAACCGATCGAGGACGTCGCTATCATCGATCGCGATCGACTCGGAATCGAACTCGACGGCGCGTGCGGCCAGCAACTCGCGTCCGGTCGTCATCGAATAGCCGAGGTTCGCTCTCGGCGACCTTCTGTGTTTGGCAGGGGGGGCTGTTCGGGCCGCCCGACCTGCGGCCAGGCCCGCCGGGGGAGACAGACCCAAGCCGCCGACGGCCCAGTCGACTGTATGCACACCGACGCGATCGACGACGCCGAGTCCCGGGCGCATATCCTCGACGCCTGGACCGACGGGGCCCGCGACGCACTCGCCGACGCCGGGGCCGCGGCCGTCCGGGAGGCGACCGACGCCGACGCCGTGACCCTCGACGCGATCCAGGCGGGCGAGATCGAGCCGATTCCACTGGAGACCGTCGCGGGCGTGCTCGCCTGTGACCCCGACCAGCCAGACGCCGACGTGATCGCCGCCGAGGCGCGCGATCGACTGCTGCTGGGGATGACACGCGCGGTCCTCGACGTCGATCGGCTGGCGGCGCTGGTCGAGACCGATCGGACCGCGACCGAACTCCAGCAGGCCATCGAAGGGCGAGCCGAACTCCCGATGGGCGAGTTCGCGAGTTTGCGCGCGGCGATCGCCCGGGAATCGTGATCGACAGCGTCGCGATTCTGGGCTGTGGATGGGTCGGCTGTGAACTCGGGCGCATCCTCGCGGGGCGGGTCCGGGCGGTCGGCGTTCGTCGCTCCGACGCCGGCCTGGAGCGCGTCCGCGGAGCCGGGATCGACGCCGTCCAGGCGGATCTGACCGACGCCGACAGCCTGGCGCGCGTCCCCGACGTCGAAGCGCTCGTCGTCGCCGCGACGCCCGACGATCGGACGGCGGCGGCCGCACGCAGGCTGCACGTCGACGGCCTCCGGACGGCGATCGACCACTTTTCCGGGCGCGAAGCCCCACCCGATCGGCTCGTCTACGTCTCCTCGACCGGCGTGTACGGCGATCACGGCGGCGACTGGGTCGACGAATCGACCGAAATCGACCCGCCGACCGCGAAACTCGAGGCGATCGCAACCGCCGAGCGGATCACTCGCGAGCGCAGCGGCGCAATCGACGGCACCGTCGCCCGGTTCGGCGGGCTCTACGGGCCAGAACGCTATCGAATGGCCCGCTACGTCGAGGGGCCAGTCACCGCGGGCTGGCTCAACTCGATCCACCGCGACGACGCTGCGGGCGCGATCGCCCACCTCATCGCGACCGACGCCCGGCCCGACATCGTCAACGTCGTCGACGGATCGCCGGTCGAGAAACACCGCTTCGCGGACTGGTTGGCCGAGCAGTGTGGTCGGCCCCAACCCCCGAAACGAAGCGTCGCCGAGCGCATCGACGCGCTCGACGACCCGAACGGTGATCGCGGGGCGCGAATCCGCGCCCAGAAACGCGTCGCGGGAGATCGACTCCGATCACTTGGGTTTCGCCCGCGCTGCCCCTCCGCACGGGCCGGGTTCGCCGCGGCGGTCGCCGCCGGGAACTGTCCCTGATCGCGGCGCTCTTTTCGATGCCGTGCGACCGACCGGCATGGGCTACGCACAGATCGATCCGGCGGATCTCGCGGCGACCGACGACTTTTCGTGCGACCGACGCTCGATCGACGAGGCCGTCGGACTCGACGCGCTCGCGCTAACGGTGTACACGATCGCACCCGGCGAATCGCTGGCGCGATCGTACCATCGCCACGCGACCCGCGAAGAGGCGTTCTACGTGCTCGACGGCGCGTTGACCGTCGAGACCGCCGAGGGCGAGCGGACCGTCCCTGCCGGCGAGGTGTTCGTCGCGGAGGCCGACAGTCCACATCGGCCGTACAACCCCGCGAGCGCGAGCGATCCGGTGCGCGTGCTCGCCGCGGGCGCGCCACGATCGGATCCAGGACTGCCCGCCGACCGCCCGGAGTGAAGTGGGTCCGGGTCCAACCCCCACCGATGGACCGGTATCGGGCGACAGTGGTCACGACCGCCCTCGTCGTCGCACTGGCGGGCTGTTCGCTGCCGAGCGATGCGCCGACCGACACCGTCACGCCGGTCGATATCGGCTCGACGGACCCGCCCGGCGTCTCCACCCGGACCGACAGCGTCGACGCCGAGGCGTTGCTCGACGCTCACGAGCGCGCCCTCGCGAATCGATCGTTCGCCCTGCGAGTGAACCGGACCGAGCGGCAGCACGGCGAGACCGTCGGCACGCTCGGGGTCGACGCGGGGTTCGGCGCGGCTGACGGGGAGTACCGAATGGACGTTCGGGCCAGCGGCCGATTGACGGCGTACGCCTGGGCCCAGCGCTCGCGATACTGGGCCGGCGACGGCCAGTCGGTCGTCGTCCGCGAGTACAACCAGACGACGCTGTATCATCAAACCGAGCCGGCACGGTGGGCGCTCCCGATCGAGTCGACGCGCCGCTCGCGGATTGCGGGCGCGCTCGCGGACCTCACCGTGACGAGTATCGAGCCCCAGGCCAGCGGCGTCCGGATCGAAGCACGCGCCGATCCCGCCGGCGACGGCGTGACCGACTTCTGGTCGGCACCCACGGTTCGATCGGCGACGCTCGTCCTCGACGTGTCGAACGCCGGCCTGATTCGTGCGATCGACCTGGAGTACACGCTCGTCGAGAGCGACGGCGACCGCATCCAGATTCGAGAGACGACGCAGATCGACGGCGTCGGATCGACGACCGTCGGCCGCCCGGCGTGGGTCGAGACTGCGCTCCCGAACGCCTCGTCAGCCACGCCCGACCGCGATCGGCCGGGCTACTGAGGTCGGGACCGCCGGCCGAACCTACTCACCGACGAGATCGTCGGCCATGGCTTCGGGGTCGAACGCCTCCAGGTCGTCGTACCCCTGCCCGGTGCCCAAAAAGAGGATCGGCCGGCCGGTCACCTGTGCGATCGAGATGGCCGCGCCGCCCTGAGCGTCGGCGTCGGCTTTCGTGAGCACCGTCCCGTCGATGGCGGCGGCGTCGTCGAACTCCCGCGCGCGATTCACGGCGTCTTGCCCGGCGACCGCCTCGTCGACGAACAGCGTCAGGTCGGGCTCGACGACGCGGTCGATCTTTTCGAGTTGGGCCATCAGATCGTCGCTCGTGTGGAGTCGACCGGCGGTGTCGCCCAACACGACGTCGACGTCGTGGGCGTCGGCGTACTCGACGGCGTCGTAGATCACCGCGGCGGGATCGCTGCCCTGCTCGTGGTGGATGCACTCGACGTCGAGCGCCTCCGCGTGCTCGATGAGTTGCTCGTTCGCGCCCGCGCGAAACGTGTCGCCGTTGGCGACGACCGACGAGTAGCCCGCCCGGTCGAGATACCGGACGAGTTTCGCGATGGTCGTGGTCTTCCCGACGCCGTTGACACCCGTAAAGACGACCACGGCGGGGTCGTCGCCGGCCTCGATCGCCTCGATGAAGTCCAGATCGCCAACGTCGAGCGTGTCGTAGAGTGCCTCCCGGAGTGCATCCCGCGCCAGATCGCCCGTACTCGACAGTCGACGGCGCGTCTCACCGAGCAGCGTCGCTTCGACGCGGTCGATGATGCGCTCGGCGACCGACAGCTCGACGTCGCTCGCGAGGAGGGCGAACTCCAGGTCGTCGAGGTGGCCTGCGAGGTCGTCCTCGTCGACGACGGTCTTGCCACTGGCGAACAGTTTGGCCCGTTCGGTCAGGCCGCGACCGTCGTCGGCCTCGGCGTCGGAGTCCGCCTCGACTGACGTCTCGGCGTCCGCTCCAGTTTCGGCGTCCGCACCGTCCGCGTCTTCGGCCCGATCGGCGTCCGTAGCGGCCGGGGTTTCGGCACCGTCGTCGTCCGGCGCGGTCTCGGCGTCGGCAGCTGCCGACGCGTCGGCCTCTGACGGTGGCGACGGCTCCTCGTCAGCGGACGCTTCGGTCGGTGGGGCGTCGGCGTCCTCGGCCGCGGCGTCGGCGTCAGGCTCCTCGATGTCGTCGTCGACGTCCTCGGTAAAGGAGGACAGACGGTCTTTGAGCCCGTCGAACATCGGCTATTCGTCGTTTTCGGAGGCCTGCTGTTGTTGCATCTGCTGTTGCATCTGCTGTTGTTGCATCTGCTGTTGCATCTGCTGGGCGCGCTGTTCGAGTTCCTGACTCTCCTCGTCGAGCGCGTCGATGTCGTCGTTGAGGTCGTCGATCCGGGCGTCGTGGGCGTCCTGTTTGAGTTCGAGCGTCTCGACGGCGCCGTCGGCGTCGCGCTCGGCGGCGTAGCCGTCACCGATC
This sequence comes from Halococcoides cellulosivorans, assembly GCF_003058365.1. Classification (NCBI taxonomy): domain Archaea; kingdom Methanobacteriati; phylum Methanobacteriota; class Halobacteria; order Halobacteriales; family Haloarculaceae; genus Halococcoides; species Halococcoides cellulosivorans. Next base: position 1,981,328 of record NZ_CP028858.1, read on the forward strand.
TCGACGACGATCTCCTCGATGTCCTCGATGGTCGCGCGGACGTACGCGCCCCCGCCGAGCGGGACCTGCACGGACTCGTCGGTGTCCAGGGACTCGATCGCCTCGATGGCGTCGTCGATGTCGCCCTGTTCCTCGCGGTGGGCCTGGATCTCCGTGCGGATGGTGTTCTGCTCGGATTCGATCTCCTCGATGGCCTCGACGAGTTGCTGGAGCTGCTGGCGGCCCTGACCCTGGCTCATTGTGCGGCCTCCTCGACGGTGTCGACGGTCATCTCCGTCCGTTTGAGGCCGTGTCGCGACCCCATCGTCGCGAACGCGCGCTCGGTCGCGACATCGGCGTTGGGCGCGTCGATTGCTGTCTCGAACGAGCGGTCGCCCGCTCGGTCCTCGTAGGTTCCTGCGACTGTGTACGTTCCCATGTCCGAACGGGGGGCCGGATCGCGGAAGAATCTTCTCATCCAGCCCTGGACTCGCTGGGCCAACCGTCACGAAAAAATCGAGGTCCGGGTGCGGGAATTGAACCCGCCTCTGAGCCCCCACAAGGCTCAAGGATGCCACTACCCCAACCCGGACGCGCTGAGGCATTCGTTCGTATTCCAGCGCGGGGCAAATAGGTTTCGACACGACACCGCGAGCGCACGGCGCCACCGTGGCCGGGACCTGTCCCGGCCGATCCCGAGGCGCTTTTTGTCGTCCCGGCCCGAGGACGGGTGTGGCGATCACCGACCGCATCCAGCTGAAAAATCACCGCCAGATCCAGTCACAGCTGGAGACGTCGATCCCCAAGCGCGCGTTCGCTGGGGCGACTCTCGACGCGTTCTACGCCCGCGAGGGGCTCGCAGAGGTCGACGATGCGACGCGCGACCGCCTCGAAGCGTTCGCAGAGGACTTTCTGGTCTGTGACTGTGAAGGCGCACCCCACTGTGGCTGTGGCGAGCGGGCCTTCGTCGAGTACCTGCTGGACCTGCGCGCGAGCGGCCTGGGTCCGGACGCCATCGTCGACGTGATGGAAGACGACTACATGCTCACGGCCTACAGCGGCGACGTGCTCGGATTCCTCGACGAGAGTGTCCGCACGCTCGAAGCGGTCTCGGCACTCGCAGACGTCGACGGTCGCGACGAGGTCGCGGACGCGGCCCGATCACGACGCGACGATCTCGTGGGGTGAGGACGGCCGAGCACCACCGCGCCAATCAAAACGGCGTGTCGTCGAGGTCCGTCTCGATGCGGTAGGCCGATCCCTCGTCGCCCGCGTCGAGGTCTTCGAGGTGGACCACGTCGTCGGTGCCCTCTTCCAACTGCGCGACGTAGCGTTTGTACTCTTCGAGTTGCTCGCGGAGGTGATCGGCTTCGAGTTCGAGGCGTTCGTGCTCGCGGATGAACCGCTTCGGCACCTCGACTTTCGGTGGGAAGGAACCGTCGACCTCGCTCGCGTCTCCCTCGGAAACGACCTCGACCTGTCCGTCGTGGTCGACGAGTTTGTCGACGTAGTCCCGAAACATCGCAGACAGCGAGAGGTCCCGAGACTCCGCGATCTCCCGCAGGGCCTCGAACTTCGCCTCGCTGACCCGAAAGGAGATCGTCTTGTTCTTGTTGCCCATCGCTACGAGAATGTCGTCGTCCTCGCACTTAACGGTTCGTCAGACACGCTGCCCTCGGGGAGTTCGATCCTCGTCGAAGTGACGAAGTACGGGAACAGGGGAGCGCCCTACGCCGGCGCAGTCGCGTCTTCGGTGTCGAGATTCTCCAGCGCTTCGACGACCGCCCGGCGGTAGTTCTCGATCGGCCCCTCGTACTCCTCGCGGGCCATCCGAACGTACTCGTCTCCGGCGGCGGTCTCGTAGTGTTCGATCCGGTCGAGCGTGCGCTGGGCGGTCTCGATCACCCACCGGTCGCGCGTCCCCTCGTCGACCTCGGTGATCGACTCCGGCCGGACGGAGACGTTGACCGTCCCGTCGTCGGTCTCGAAGGTGCGGGGTTTACCGACGACGGCGACGTACGCCGGCGGTTCGATGTCGCGCAGCACGCTCGCGGCGTCTGGCTGGTATTGGCCGGCGTAGACGAAGAAGGGGTCGCCGTTCGGGTCGACGACCCGGCCCTGCCAGTACTCGCTGTCCTGGCCGACGTCTTCGGTCTCGGTGAGCGTCCCGACGATGAAGACGCGGTTCGAGCGCTGGCCCGTCGGGAGGAGTGCATAGACGGGAGCGCGGTCGTCGTCCGATTCCTTGAACGTGACCGTGGCGTCGTTGAACTCCGTGGCGAAGACGCGGCGCGCGACTTCGCGAGTGGGCGTAGTGCTCATTGCATCGACCTCGCTTGGACCAGCACGTCGTCGGCTGTCCCGGGGGCACCCAGGCGTTCGAACGCATCGACCAGGAGATACCGTCCGATCGTCGGGCCCTCGACGTGGTAGTACCGCCCGAGCACGTCGGCGGCCATCTCCTCGACGACGACCGACGTATCGAGGGCGTCCATCGCCATGTCCTGGGCCTCGTCGAGCGTGATGCCGGTCAACTCCTCGGTGGCCTCCCGATCGAACAGGACTTCGCTGACGGTCTCGCCGTCGTCGAGGACGCCCTTGATCCGCAGGTCGAACGTGCCCTCGACTTCGCCGTGTTCGGAACACCGGCCGTTCTGGAGGACGCGCGTGCAGTCCTCGTCGGGACAGCGCTTGATCAGACCGCTCCCCGACTGGACGTCGACCATCGCGCCCTCGACGGTCTCGCTATCGTCGCCGACCTCGATCTCCTCGTCGATGGCTTCGATCGTCGTCGTCCGATTGAGTTTGACCGAGAATCGGCCCTCGTACTCGTCGGTGACGACGTTGCTGAGTTCGTAACACGCGTCTTCCTCGAGGTCCTGAAGCTCGGATTTCGCCCACTTGGTGAACTTGATCGTCCCCGTTTCGTCACCGAGGAGGCCGACCTGGGCGACCGAATCGCTCCGGGGCTCCCAGAGGTCGGCCACGCGGACGCGCATGTCGACCCACTCTTCGGGGGCGTCGACGTCCGCGACCGTGACGGACTCGTTGCCGCTGTAGAGGTCCTCGTCGTCGAGGTCCGCCTCGTCGCGATAACTACTCTCGACGCTCCGACGGGCCTCCTCGACGGGCACCGAGTACTCTTCGACGAGTGTTTCGAGACGCTGTTCGATCTCGTCGACGTCGAGATCGAGCGCGTCGGCAAATCGCTCCTGAATCGCCTCTGCCTGGGTGCGCAAATCGGTCATGGGTTGGTGTCTCCACTCTGTTTTTCCCGGGAGACAGACGGGCTTGGAGACGGGTGTTCAAAAAGGTCGGCCATCACCGGAGTGGAAGTGTGCGTCGCGCCGTCAGGGGCGACGGAAAATACGCGTCGCGCCGCGAGGGGTGGCGGAACGCGCGCCACGCCGTTCGACCAGCAGCGAGACCCCGCCGGCGTCGAGAGGTCTTTCCCGCTCGGGCGGGTAGGCCCGCCGATGGGAGCGTTGCCCGACTGGCTCCGCGAACACGCTCGCTCGGCGGGCCGCCGTCTCGAAGAGACGCGGCGGGCGTTCGAGGAGGGCCAGGAGCGCTCACGGCAAAACCGCCCCGACGCCGAGCGGATCGGCCTGGTCTGTCGGCGCCACGCCGAGCGCCGCGAGGTCGACCTCGACGGTGCAGGGCGACCCGCGTGTTTCGAGGCGGGCCACCCGGACTGTGAGGGCTGTCTGGCCGACCTCGACGCGGGCCGCCTGGAGCGATGGAGTCCCGAGGACTGAGTCCCCGATCGGTCGATTTATCCGGGCGTTCGACGACGCTGCACACATGGCCAGGATCGACCAGTACGTCGACGACCGACTCGGCATCTACAGCGTCCTCGTCGGCGTGTTTCTCGTTCTCACTGCGCTCGGAACGCTCGCCGGACAGCCCTGGAACACCGACCCGACGGTCGTGATCACGCTGATCCGTCTCGTCGGCGTGGTCGCGGTCCTCGGTATCGGGACCGGCCTCCTCTGGCTCGCCGGGCAGTGACGCTGCGAACGAGACGCTCCAACCCCCGATTTCGAGCGACGGAAAATACCGGCAGTCGGCCGCCTACGAGCCCCAGAAGTTGTCGCGACTGCCGAGTCGGGTCCCCTCTTCGACGGACTCGTCGGTCGTGTCCGCGTCGGAATCGCTGATCTGGTCACCGTCGTCCGCGTCGTCGGCCTCGTCGGCGTCGAGTTCGAGGCGCTCGACCTCTTCGGCGCGAGCGTGATTCGAATGGACGTTCGTGATTCGGACGCGAGATCTGGCCTCGGGCAGCACGCCGTCGATGAGGACGATGAATCCGTCCTCGGTTCGACCGACGCCCGCACCGCTTTCGTGGATGTCTTCGACGTCGACGACGACTTCCTCACCGAGCTGGACCGGCTGGGACTTGAGATCGCTGATGGGCTGATTGAAATGCTTGCACCATTCGGCCCCACCCCGGTCGCCGTAGTGCTGGCAGCCCATGCCCTCGATCCGCTCGGTGTACTGCGGGCAGTCGTCGGCGAGCGGGCACTCCGCCATGGTATCAACGATAGCTCAGGCGGGCAGTAAACGTTTGCGCCTTGGCCCGGTCTACAGCGGCGTGCGCTCGACGACCGGGCGCTCGACGGTCGGATGGACCTCGACGATCGCGCCCCCAGGGAGGTCGCCGTCCGCGACCATCTCTTCGAGCAGCCACCACGCGATCGCGACGTGATCGTCGTCGACGGCGTAGAACTCCGCGGGCACGCCCAGTTCCTGGAGGCGTTCCGGCTCCGCTGCGGTCCGCCCGACCACGATCGTTCCGTCGTCGGTCACTTCCTCGAACGGACGGCTGACGCGCTCGGCGGTGCGTTTCATCCGGTTGCGGTGCTGGGCCGCGTCTTTGAACTGGCTGGTACACGCGAAGACCACGTCGTGGTCGCGATACCGGTCGAGGACCGATTCGAGGCCCTCGACGCGGTTGCCCTCGTCGGCAACACTGTGTCCCTGCGCGCGCATCGCGGCGGCGTTGCCGGCGCTGACCTCGAACTCGTTGACGTTGACGAACTCCGCAGGGCCGTCGGTACAGAGGTCGATGAATTCTGGTTCGTACTCGATGCCGGGAATCTCGAAGCCGGGACGCAGGCCCGCTCGGCGAGCCTGTTCGAGGGCCGCCTCCCAGGGACCGCCACGCAACTCGCCCCACACGTCGATCGGCGGGTGAAATCGAATCTCGTCGAGGCCCGCGTTGGCGAGGCGCTCGAAGGACTCCCGATCGCCCGTCTCGCCGGTGTAGAGGTGAACGTAGTGGTTGGGGCCGCGTTCCGTGACCAGCGCGTCGATGTACTCGGTGGTCCGATCGAGCACCGAGAGCGGTTCGCCCCCGGTCACGGCCGTCCCGAGCGCGTCCATGCGTTCGGCGGCCGCGAGCACGTCCGCGACCGACTCGACCCGTCGTTCGTTCGCGAACGCATGTTCGGCAGTCCGGCGCTCGGCGCCCAGCGGGCAGTAAAAGCAGCCACGATTGGGACACCGACCGGTGACGAACAGGGTCAGCACGGCCCCACGCGCACACCGTCGACAGCCCTCCGAATGCACGGTCGTCGGTCGGGCGTCCGCACACAAGAGTCGTCCGGACGCTCTCGGGCCCGGAGAATCGCGTCACTCCTCGTTCATCGCCTGACTCGCGAGATTCCGCCCCGTCCCGTTGAGCGCGACCTCCGTGCGGGTGCGGACCTCGTCGACGGCGCCCTTCTCCAGCAAGTCCTGATAGATCGATTCGACCTCGTCGACTGTGATCCCGACGAAATCGGCCATCTCGAAGGGCGCGACACCCGAATACAGCGCCATCAACACCTGTTTTTCGTGATCGGTCAACGCGGCGTCGTCGCCGTCTGCGAACGCCGCCCGACAGAGCGCGCCCAGGATCGAGGTGTGCCGCGACGTCCCGGAGACCTGCGTCTCGATCCGGCGGTCGTCGTCGGTGTACGCCACGGCGAGCACGGGGCGGGTCTCGCCCTGGACCGTCTCTTCGCGGTCTTCGACGCCCTCGATGGCGTCGACGGGGATCACCTCCCGATCGCCACCGGGAAACTGCAGCGTCAGGGTCTCGGCCTCGACGGCGAGTTTGGCCTTCGAATAGGTGGTGTCGTCCTGGACGACCCCACCGATCACCGCTCGCGGCCGGGCGAGCAACACCGTCCCGTCGAGGTTCGCGCGGTAGTACCGCTCGGGAAAGTCGTCGACGTCCGTCGCCTCGATCGCGACCAGCGACTCACCGACCGAGAGGACGAGCGTCTCTCGATCGTCGACGACGTCGGGTATCGTCTCGGGGGCGCGCACTTTCGCGTGCGGGAGCGCCGTCGAGGACTCCCCGCGATCGAGTACGATCCGTTTCGAGGTGAGGACGACCTGGCAGGACCGCCAGGACGGCGCCGTCGTGGCGGACGGATCGACACGGCAGTAGTCGCCCGCCGATTCGAGGATCCGCCGTTCGTCCTCGCTCATCCGCTCGCAAACTACGTCCCGTCCGTTGAAATACGTTCCCGCCAGGGTGGCCGCCCGCGGCTCGCGGCGCGTGCTGGTGGCGGCCACGCCTCAGAGGGACCCCGTCGACGGGGGCCGACCCGATCTGGCCCAGAAGATTCAGCATTGAGATCGATTCCCCGGTCCTCCGGATCACTCTGGAGAGATATAGAGATGGACGGCCCGAACCCCTTCGTTTCGGGTGGAACTGAGATCAATTACCACACGAGTACGTCGTTTTCGAACGCGATAGACGTCCGCCACCGAGTCGGTGACTCCACGTCGGGCGAGGTGAGGGCTGCGTTCTCACGGGTCGCGCGTCACGACCTACAGTTCGCGCGTCACGCCCTTCACGGGCAGGGCACCACGCGTCGGTCACGATCGATGCTGGGCGGCATTCGACAGGTCAGTCGCCGCTCGCGGCCTCGAATTTCCCGAGCAACCGATCGTAGAAGGCGCGATCGGTCTCGTCAGCGAGTTTCTCGACGATGAGTTCGGGCGTCGACCGTGCGAGGACGCCCTCGACGGGCGAGCGCTCGACGACGAGGTCGCCGTCGTCGAGACCGACCGCCTGAATGCCGTCGACCTGGATCTCGATCGTCGTTTCCTCACGGATCTCACGGGCGAGATGGGAGACGAACACCGCGGTCGTCTCACGATCAGCGAGTGCCTCACAGATGCCCGCGACGATGCGGGCGCTCGCCCCGGGTTCGGTGATGCTTTCGAGTTCGTCGACGAGGACGAGCGCGCCCTGACCGGCGTCGTCGATCAGCGTTTCGAACTCCCGGAGTGTGCTCTCGAAGGCCCCAGCGTCGAGTGTCCCGCGGTGTTTGCCGTAGTAGTTGATCGACGGGACGATCGGCGTCCGCACGCGGTCGGCGGGGACGGGCAGGCCCATCTGGGCCAGGATGGTGACGGTCGCGATCAGGTCGAGCGTCGAGGTCTTCCCACCGCTGTTGACCCCCGACAGGAGGCGAACGCCTGCGACCGTGTAGTCGACCGGGTCGACTCCGCCCGGCGCTTCCGGGAGCAGTGGATTCCGCCCGCCGACGATGTCGATGCCCGACCCCTCGGTCCCAGCGCCCTCGATTTCGGGCATCGTACAGTCGTACTCGGCGGCGAAGCGCGCGATCGCGCGGTCGACGTCGACCGCGAGCGCGGCGTCGAGCAGCGGATCGATCGCCTCGCGGAACGGGGCGAGTTCGCGAGCGACCTCGCGGGTGCGCTCCAGGCGACGACGATCCCGGGCGGCACGAAGCTCCGCGCGGAGATCCGCGAGGACCGACTCCTCGAACGCGATCGGGTAGGTCGGCTCGTCGGGCAGCGCCCGGTCGACACGGTCGGCCCGCGATTCGAGGTCGAGACGGTCGACGATCGCCGACCGGCCCGCGCTCACCGCGGCGTCGAAGGCGTCGCCCAACTCGCGTTCGAGGACGGTGTCGACGCCCGCACCGCGTTCGGCCAGCGAGAGGAGGTCCGCACCCTCGATGGTGACGTCCCGATCCTCGATCGCCGCGCGAAGGTGATCGGTCGCGGTCTGCTCGGCGGCCCCGACCGCGTCGTCGAACCCCTCGATCGCGCGTTCGAGGCGCTCGATCTCCGCCCCCGGCCGGACCGACCCGTCGGCGTCGATCTGGTCGAGAGCGGCGTCGAGTGCGTCGAGATCACAGGGCGGATCCAGCCCGACCCGGCGGTGGACTGCGATCGCCGCCCGCAACGCGTCGCGGTTCGCGCCGAAGGTCGCGAGCACGCGCTCGGGGACGACCGCGACCGGATCGTCGAGCGCATCGGGTCGAACCCGCACGTCGCCCTCGATGTCGAGGCCGCCGAAGGCCCGATCGAGCGCGATCACGGTCGCATACCCCTCCGCGAGGTCAGCGAGTTCGCGGGCATCCGCGACGGTCTCGACGCTGATCTCGGGGAACCGTTCGGTCGCGGCGGCGTACCGTTCGGCGTCACCGGTCGCGAGACACCGCTCGCGCACCCGGACGGTCGCGGCCTCGGCGCGTGGGTGGACGGCCGCGAGGTCGCTCGACAGGTCGTCGGGATATTCGCGGTCGATCGCGCGCTCGACGCGCTCGCGGACGCTGTCGATGCGCGATCGCGCGGTACTGGGATACAGCGTGCGGAGGTGCTGGCGGCCCGCGTCCGTGACGGCGCGCGATTGGAGCAAGTCGAGAATCGAGCGGTGGATCTCCGTCGCTCGATCGGTCGCGAGCACGTCGCCCGACTCGTCGTGGCGCGCCTGGATCGCACTGCGAGCGATGCGGGCCGCGCGAGCGGGCGTGATCTCGGGCGCGGCCGCGATCGCCGCGACGTCGCCCTCCCGGAGCGCCCGCTCTGGGTCGTCGATGTCGGCCAGCGCTGCCGCTGTCTTCGGCCCCACCCCCGGGATCGACTCCGGATCCATCGCATAGAGCGACGGCCCGTACAGCCAAGAAGGGCAGGGGTCCGTCCGGTCAGTGAGGAATCCCGTCGTCTACACTGCCGCCTCGCGGTCGACCCCGCCCTGCTCCAGTTCCGCGGCGATCTCGCGCAAGTGCTCGATCCGGCGCTCGGTCGGCGGATGGGAGTGCGTCTCGATGGTGAACGCGGGGTCGGAACCGAGACCGTCTCGGTCGGACTCGTCACCGAACCCACGCGCGAGCAGACAGAGCGCGGCGACCCCGTCGGCCCGACGATCGGTCGTCGGCCGATCCGCACGGTCGTCCAGCCGTTCGAGCGCGAGTGCGAGCGCGGCGGGATCGCCCGTGAGCAACGCCGCCGCGCGGTCGGCGGCCAGTTCCCGATCGCGGGCGAGCCGGCGGGCCAGGACCGTCACCGGGACCGCGAGCACGCCGAGCAAGACGCTCCCCAGCACGATCGTGAGCGTCGTAAGCACGACGAACGCACCCAGTGTCGTCGGACTGACCAGTGGAGCGTCGACGAGCGCCGCCGTGAGCGCGAGTCCGAGGCCGCCGGCGACCAGCCAGGGCCACCGCCGACTCGTCAGGTCGGGCAGAACCCGCCGGTCGTCGACCAGCGCGGGCACGAGACTCACGACCGTCATCACGACCGCGTCCCGGTTCTGGCGATGGGCGAGTTCGTGGGCGAGCACGCCGTCGAGAGCGTCGCCGTCGAGGGCATCGATCAGTCCCGTACTGACGAGCAGGGTGCCACCGCCGATCCCGCCGACGAGCGCGCTGTTGGGCACCGGGCTGTCGACGATCACCACCGCAGGGACGGGAACGTCGGCCTGAGCAGCGAGTCGTCGGACGCGATCGAGCAGGGCGGGATGGCTCCCCTCGGTCGCGGGCGTCGCGTCAAGGTCGTCGAGCAGGCGGTGACGCGCGACCGAGAGCGCAAGCACGGCGAGTGCGAGTGCGGCGATCGGCATGAGGCCGACCAGCACGACGGCGGCCGGGAGTCGGGGGAGGCCCGCAGTGCGAGTCAGCGCATCGACGGCCGGGCGGACCCACGGCACCGTGAGCGCCGCGAGCACGACCGCGACAACGATATCGAGGACGGTGAGCGCGGCCAGCGTCGTCGCCATGCGTCGCCGGAGTCGCGACATACCGCACGGTCGTCGGGCCAGGTAATAAACATCTATATGTGACCGTGATGGTCACTCGATACTGTGACCGATCGTCGCCACCTCTGGCCCGTCGCGATCGCGGGACTGGCCGCAGTCCTGCTGGTGTTGCTCATTCCGCCGGCGGGGCTTGGCCCCTCACCCGTCGGCACCGCCGACACCGGGCCCGGAGGCGTCGATCAGAGCGAGACCCCGGCCGCGACGGACACCTCGACGCCCACGGCGACGCCGACGCCGCAGGCGACGAGCGCCGGGACCGAAACCGACACGGACGCCACCGAGGATCGCGAGCGCGAGCGAACGACCACCGAGACCGACGAGGCCGCGGCCGCCGACACCGACGACGGAACGGGGCCCGCCGGCGTCCTCGGAGGTCTGCTGGGGTGGCTGATCGCGAGCGTCGTCGCCGTCGGTGTCGGGTGTGTTCTCTCCGTCGAAGGCAAGTACCGCGGCTGGCCGGGATTCGTGCGCCTCCCGATTCCGAGCGTGTCGGTTTTCGGCGCCAGTCAGTCGATCGCCCAGTCCGCGATGGTCGGGACGGTCGGGGCGGCCGCCACCACCGAGCACGTCCTCGACAGCCTCACCGTGCTCGGGCGGGGGCTGACCCGGTCCAGCGGAGCACTCTTGACCGCGCTGGGTCGTGGAGTCGCGGGACTCGTCGTGCTCCCCGCCGAGTTGCTGGGCGGACTCGCAGGGGCGATGTCGGGGCTCGGGACCGCACTCGCCGGCGTCGGCGCGCACACCGATCGCGTCGACGCGACCCCGGACACCGATCCGGTCCGTGAGCAGGACGTCAGCGACGCCGACGAGGAGCCCTGGCGACCGACGAGCGTCGAAGAGGCCTGGCAGGGGCTTCGCGACGCGATCGGGTACGTCCCCGACAGCCGAACGCCCGTCGAAATCGCGGAGATCGCGGTCGATCGGGGCCTCCCGGCAACGCCCGTCCGAACGATCACCGACGCCTTCCGGGCGGTCGTCTACGGCGGCCACTCCGAGGAGCGGTTGCGCACGACAGCGATCGATGCCTACGAGCGCATCGCGGGTCAGGAGGGCGACCGATGAGACTCCGGACCTGGAGTGAACTGGTGAGCGGGGGATTGCTCCTCGCGGCGGTCGCGGTCCTCGTGGTTCCGCTGCCGTCTGCGGCCCAGACCCTCGGGTGGGCGATCGCACGCCAGGAGTGGCTGCTGACCGCGAGCGCGGCGCTCGTCGGTCTGAGTGCCGTCGCCGCGCTCGCCGCGTCCGGAGGCCCGGGCGTCGAGATGCTGTTGGCCGGCCTGTCGAGCCATCGCTTGTCCCATCGTAGTCGACGGCCCGACGACGGCCTCGATCTCGCTGTCGCCGGCGGCGACATCGAGGCGTCACTCGATCGCCTGCGCGAGGGGTCGAGCGAGGGCGTCCCCGTCCGGACCGATCGCCACCGCGTCCGACGCCGACTCACCGAACTCGCGGTCGCGACGATCGCCGCGCGTGACGAGTGTTCGCGCGCGGCAGCCGGCGAGCGGGTCGCCCGAGGAACGTGGACCGACGACCCGCGCGCGGCGGCGTTTCTGGCCGACGACGAGCGCCCACCGCTGGACGTGCGGATCGAAGACTGGCTGTTCGGTCCGCCGACCGAACGGCGGGCCCGCGCGACCGTCGCGGAGATCGCCGCGCGTCGTGACATCGACACGGAGGTCGAGCGCCCGTGAGCCGAGATCTCGCCGCTTCGGGAATCGCCGTCGCGCTGATCGCGGTCGCGGCGGGCATTCTGACCCGCCAGCCCGGGATCGCGATGATCGCCGTCGTCGGCGCGGCGTTCGCGATCTACGGGCGATCGGAGACGGCCCTCGATCCCGATCTGGAGGTCGAGCGCCGGATCGAACCGCGGGCCCCGCGGCCCCGCGAGCGCGTGGCAGTCGTCCTCGTCGTCACCAATCGCGGGGATGGCGTCCTCACCGACGTGCGGATTCGGGAGTCACTCCCCGAAGAACTCACGCCCCTGGACGGCGATACCGCGTGCGCGAGTAGTCTCCGACCGGACGAGTCGGTGACGCTGTCGTATACACTGCGGGCCCGACCAGGACGGACGGTGATCGATCCGCCGACGATCGAGTGTGTCTCCGCGAACGGACGGCGCCGCCAGACCGTCGAGACGACCGCGCGGACCGAGTGGCACTGCCGCGCACCGCCGGTCGACGTGCCACTCGCCCAGCGGACGACGGCGTACACCGGGCAAGAACAGACGGACACGGGCGGCGAAGGCATCGAATTCCACTCGGTGCGAGCCTACCGCTCGGGTGACCCGCTCTCGCGTGTCGACTGGAACCGTCTCGCCAGCGATGGCCGTCTGCGGACGATCGAGTTCCGCGAGACCCGCGCGGCGTCGGTCGTGGTCGTCCTCGACACGACGGCCTCGACCACCCAGCGGCGGGGGCCCGACGAGCCAGCGGGCCGAACGCTCGCCAGACAGGCCGCCGAGCGCGTCGTCGACGGCTTGCTCGACGACCACAACCGGGTCGGCGTCGCGACCGTCGGGGAGCGCACGGGCTATCTCGCGCCGGGCGCGGGGCGTGACCAGGCGATTCGAGCCGAGCGCCTGCTCGACGGAACCTCGTCGGGGCTGGCTCTCGACTCGCTCCGGGCGGTTCGAAACCACCTGCCGGCCGACGCACAGGTCGTCGTCTGTTCGCCGCTGCTCGACGACGACGCCCTCACCATGGCGAGAGCGTTCCGTGCGGCCGACCACCCGGTGACGCTGCTCAGCCCGTCGGTGACCGATCCCGCGACCGTCGGCGGCACCGTCGAACGCATCGCCCGCCAGCGCCGCATCGATCGGGCGCGCCGGTCGGGCGTCCAGGTGCTCGACTGGCGGGCCGACGACCCCCTCGAACGCACCCTCGACGCCGCACGACACGGGTGGTCGCGATGAGGGATAGTGTCTCGCGGTCGGGCGGGACGATCGCGCTCGTCGTCGCGACGGTCGCCGGCCTCGCGGTCGGAATCGGTGCGCCGGTGGCGACGATCGCCGGCCTCGGGGGCGCGCTCGTCCTCGTCGGCGCGCTCTCGGTCGTTCGCTCGGACCGACTCGCCCATCGGGCGCTCGGCAGCGTCGGCCTGCTGGCCGGCGGTGGCCTGATCTGGGCGCCCCTGGTAAGGAATTCGATCACCGCCACGCTCGCGACGGTCGCCGTCCTCGTCGTCGGAATCGTCGGCCTGGTCGAGCGTGGGCCAGACCTGGACAGGAACGGCCTCGATCGGGCCTGGCTGGGCGCCGCCCGTGACCTGGGCATCGTGCTCGTCGCGACACAGCTCGTCTCGATGGTGGGCCTCCATCTCGGCGCGGCGATCGGCCCCGTCGCCGGCGTCGCGACCGCGACGATCACGACCCCCGCCACCGGATCGATCGTGTTGCTCCTCGAACTCGCCGCGGTGCTGATCGTGGTCGGCCCGGCGACCGCGACGCTCGAAACCTGGACCGACCGGGCGTATCGGCCGCTCGAATGGCTGGGCGTCGATCCCGACCGAGACTCGCTCTGGACGACACTCAGATCGAACGCGGTGCTCGTCGCCGTCGCGGTCGTCGTCGTGATCGTCGCGCCCGAACTGCTCGTCCGCCTGCTGAGCGAACTGCCCCTGATCGGCACGGCGATTGGCTGGCTGTTGACGGCCGGCCTGGTACACCTCCTCGTTGGGATCGGCCTCACAGTTCTGCTCGCGATCCTGGCCGTCGAAGCGGTCCGGCGGAGCGTCGTGGCCTGGGCCGGCGCGAGACCGACGCTGACGGTGGCGAACGCCGCTGGCGGGGTCCTCGTCGCGGTGCTGGCCTTCGTCGTCGGCGCGATTCCACCGATCGGATCGGTCGTCGCCGACACCAGTCCGGTCCTGTCTGGGGCGTTCGGCGTCGCGGGCGTCCTCGCAGGGGTCGCACTGGGCGTCGTCGCCGTACAGGTCGGTCTCGTCTTCACCATCGCACTCGTCGGCATGCTCGCACCGGGCCGGCCCGAACGGACCGAACTCGCGATCGGGAGTGGCGCGCTGATCGTCGCCGCGGTCGTCGCCGCGGGATCGATCCCGACGCCGGTCGTCCTCGGCGTCGCTGCCGCGGGACTCGTCGTCTGGGACGTCGGATCGCGAGCGGTCGATCTGGGAGCGTTGGGAGCCGACGCGCGAACCCAGCGGGCCGAACTCGTCGGGGCCGCGATCGCCGTCGCCGTCGGCGCACTCGGCATCCTCGTCGGGACGGCCGCCGTCGCACTCGTCGGGCCGACTGTAGACGGCGTCCCGCAGTGGCGGGCGGGCATCGCCGTCATCCTCGTCCTCGGGGCGCTCGTCGCCGTCGTCCCCGCCGCGCTCGACGATCCAGATACAAGCGCCTAAGTGTCACGACTCGAATGGATCGGTATGGACGTCGCGACTGCCCAGGCGACCACGCAGGACCTTCTCGACGAGATCAGTTCGGCAGTGATCACCGACCGGCGGTTTCTGGAGACCGTGTTCGTCGGCGTGCTCGGCCGGAGTCACGTCCTCCTCGAAGACGTGCCCGGGACCGGGAAGACACTCACCGCACGGACGCTCGCCACGACGCTCGGCTTGAGTTTCTCGCGCATCCAGTTCACGCCCGATTTGCTCCCCGCGGACGTCACCGGGACGCACGTGTTCAACGAGCAGGATCGTAGCTTCGAGTTCTCGAAGGGCCCGATCTTCGCGAACGTCGTGCTCGCTGACGAGATCAATCGCGCGCCGCCGAAGACCCAGAGCGCACTGCTCGAAGCGATGGAAGAGGGCCAGGTCACCGTCGACGGCGACACCCACGACCTCCCGGAGCCGTTTTTCGTCATCGCGACCCAGAACCCCGTCGAGATGGAGGGCACCTTCGAACTCCCGGAGGCCCAGGTCGATCGGTTCGGGATCAAGGCCTCGATGGGCTATCCCACCGCAGACGGCGAGCGCGAACTGCTCGACCGACGGCTGGGTCGGACCGAACAGAGTCCGAGCGTCGAAAGCGTGCTCGACCGCGAGCAGGTCACGGCGTTGCGCGCGGTCCCCGAAGACGTGCGTGTCGACCCCGACGTGCTCGATTACATGGTCGCGATCACGCGGGCGACTCGCGAGCACCGCCACGCCGAAGTCGGCGTCTCACCCCGTGGGACCCAGCGCTTTCTCGAACTCGCGCGGGCCCGGGCCGTCATCGCCGGGCGAGACTACGTGACCCCCGACGACGTGAAGTGGGTCGCCCGCCCCGCGCTCGCCCATCGCGTCGTGCTCACGCCCGAAGCGCGCGTCGACGGCGTCTCGAAGGCTGCCGTGATCAAGCGCGTGCTCGACGAAGTGCCCGTGCCGACGGTGTGATATCACTCCCCAATTACTGACGTGCCGAGTCTGCCGACGCGTTTCGATCGTCGACGTACCCGGCCATCCGACGGACGGTCGCGTCAGTGACGGCCTCCGAGACCCGAGCGACTGCTCTGTCGATGGTCGCATCACGGAGCGACACCACTGCCCACGGAGCGACGAACGACTCGCGATCGAGTCGCCCCTCGACGAATGCATCCGCGAGCGGGATCGACTCGTCGTACGACTTGGTCGAGATCCCCACGGCGATGCACTGTTCCCCGGCGAACGGATGCGTATCGTCGCTGACGACCAGATACGGTCGGCGCGGTGTCGTTCCAAACGGGTCCGCCGCGACCACGACGGTGCCTCGACGATACATCACTCGTCGCTCGGCCGGTCGGCGTCGAGATCCGGAAGGTCAGCGTCCCAGTCGTCGGTGCGATCGTAATAATCGCCCTCGAACTGGTCCGCGACAGCCTGGAGTCCGATCCGACTGGCGGTGTGGGCATCGTACGCTTCGACGTTGATCGCCCAGACCTCACCCTTGTGACGGACGAACCCACGCTGTTCGAGTCGCCGAAGCGTCGTTCCGACACTGCCACGTGGAATTGACAGTTCCGTTGCGAGTTCGCTCGGCCGGTATCCGAGATCGGGGCTCTCGGCGAGAAATTCGAGAATCCGCCGGCCATGAGTGTCCTCGTCCGGCAGGTCGGTCGGCGTGTACGACTCGAAATCGACCGGCATTGTAATCGTACGTCACGCTACGTCATCGAACGTAAAAACGATGGCGACGGACTTCCCCGATAGACAGCCGATCGGGGATGGCCCGACGCTATTTCTCCACCGAGATCCGGCCGCCGACGCTATGTCGTCCGGAGGTGATCGGTCCGGGGTTCGTACACCTCGCCCTTTTGTTTCAGCTTCTCGATCTCGTGGTCGGCTTTCGACGGCTCCATCCCGGCCTCCTCGGCCCGATCGATCACGACGTCGACGGGGGCGCCCTCGTCGTACTCGTCTTCGATGTCCGCGATGATGCCCTTGATGTTCTTGATACGGTCGCGCTGGGATTTCGAGCGGCCGGTCTCGATCACGTCGGCGTCGAGTTCGCCCGTCTCGGGGTCCATCCCGATGTCTTCGAGACAGTAGCTCGCGATGTCGGTCGCGCGGTGTGCGTCGGCGTCGGTCACCTGATCGCCCAGTCGGACGCGGGCCGAGGCCTCCGCCAGGCGGACCAGCGCTTCGAGTTTCCGGGCCGTGACCGGCACGGGCGCGTCCTCGTCGGCCCCCGAGGTCCGCAGATCGACATAAAAGTCTCGCAGGTGGGCGCGGGCCTCGTCGGTCATCGTCGGGAAACACGAGCGTTTGGCGTAGGCGACGTACTTCCGGAGGAGTTCGGGATCGATCGCGGGTTCGACGTCCTCGGTGACCGCTTCGACGGCCTCCGCGCCGTGGTTCGGCGTCGCGGCTTTCGTCCGGTGGGTTTCGAGTTCGCCCGCGTAGTTGGTCGTGAGGATGTGGTCAGCGAGTTCGGCGTCCTCGTCGGGGTCGGGCTGGTCGGTGATGGTGAAGATGAGATCGAACCGCGAGACGAGCGCGGGTTCGAGGTCGATCTGCTCGCCGATGGGTTCGTACTGGTCGAAGCGGCCGTACTTGGGGTTGGCCGCGCCGAGCAGCGAACACCGGGATTTCAGCGTGGCGTTAATTCCTGCTTTACTGATACTAATGGACTGTTGTTCCAATGCCTCGTGCATCGCGGACCGGTCTTCGGAGTTGTGAACGACCATCCCGTTGGCCACGTAGTTGTGGGTCCCGGCGACGGTGAGGTCGTAGACGTGGTCCGCGGCGACAGCCTCTCGATCGATCGTTTCGGTGGCCGCGACAGGACTGGACGAGACCCCAGACGGATCGGTGATCGGATCGCCTGTCGCCGGTGGTGACTCGACGAGACCCCCATCGGTCGCCACCGGAGACGAGTCCGGAACGAGAACGCGATCACCGCACTGGAGGGCCGCTGCCTCGCGTTCGATCCGTTCGGAGTCATCACGGAGCATGAACGGATGATCGGGCGTCGTCGTCAGTGTCGCTCCACTCTGGAGAGTTACGCGAATCAGCGTCTCCGGAGCGTCGTACTCGTGGATCGCCGTCACCGGCCGCCGTTCGATTCGACCGGACTCGGTCATCGTCCACACGTCGAGATCACACTCTCGAATCGTCCGCCCGTTGTCGAGCGGTTCGATCGTCCCGTCGCGTGCCGCCTCGTGTGCGACATCACGAACCCGGGCGACCCGATCACCGAACTGAACGAGGGTGTCGCCAGTCACACATTTCATCTTGTCGAGTTCGTCGATGGCGGCGATACCCTGGTCGGCAAGAACCAGCGCGCCAGCCTCCAGCGTCCACTGCTGGCCGTCACCGAAGTCGTCTCTCACAGCGGCAGCAGTGTTGTGTGTGACGATCCCATTGCCCACGAAGTTGTGTGTCTCGGGAACAGTCAGGTCGTAGAGTTCTTTTTCCCCGGTGTCGACAGCAGCGACGACCTCGTCCCAGCGGAGGTCCGCCTCGACCGCTTCGCGGACGACCGGTTCAGCCTCGCCGAGATCGACCTCGTCGAGGATCGATCGCGCCCGCTCGCGCCCCGGATGATCGCCGCGGTTCAGATTGTGGTAAAATTCACTCGACGAACTGCCAGTGGTTGCGAGCGCTGCCCCGACAGGCACGCGTTTATCGCGTCGACGTCGCTCGCCGACAATCGAGTCGAGTGCAGCCTGTTTTTCGGGGATCTCGAACCCGACCGCCGTGGCGTACCGGTCGATGTCGGCCCCGTAGATCTCCAGGTAATACTGGACGTGACGAGACTCGATCGTGCGTCCGTCTGCGAGTTCGGCCGTCCCACGCCGATCGCGCTCGCGGACGCCGGCCTGCACGCCATAGGTGTCCAACATGAACTGTACCTGCTCGCCAAGGGCCTCGCTGATCGTCGAGAGGAGCACGCTCGATCCGCCATCGTCGCGGCCCGAGACCGACCCGTCCGCGTCCATCAGTCCCCGAAGGAACGCGTCCGCGTCGCTCGCAGTGGTCAATCGGGAATCGAGTTCCAGGCCAGTCTTTGGGGTCGACATGCCTGCATTGGCAAACAGTCGAGCGATAGTCGCGCTGTGGACCCGAATAGACGGCACCCGATCGTCCTGGCGTTCGATCTCCGGCCGATAGTCGAATTTCGTCTCGAAAATGTCCTGTGCGCGCTGGAGAATCTGTTCGTCGCCGTTCGAGAGTCGAACCATCCCCCGATTGCCGTCACGGCGGTCGAGAGCGATGTCGCCGTCGCCGAAGACCAGGCCCAGCAGATACATGAGATCGCCGTCGAACGTCTCGGGTATCGTGACGCTATCGCCGTGTCGGCACATGAGCTGGTCGAACTCGACGTCGGCCCGCGTCGCTCCGATCGCGTCGAGCATCCGGTCGAGCTTCTCCATCGGGACGTGGCGGTTCTTCAGGTGGAGATAGATGAAATCCTCCGAGAGGTCGAGTGCAGCCGCCGCGTCCCGAAGCGTGCCGAACTCGTCAGTCAGACGCTCCCGAAACCACTCGACAGTGTCGTCAGTCAGCAGAAGTTTCTCGGTCCGGAGGTCGAGGTAGTCTCGAACTGGAACGGCCTCCCGATCGAGGTCGTCGTAGTCCGGCATCGCGACGTAATCGCCGGATTCGATCTCCGAGATCGGTGTCCACGTGAGTCCGTTCTCCCCGCAGGTCAACACGGGTGTATTCACCGACGCTTCGAGTTCCCGGCCGCCGTTCGTCTCGATGCGTCGGCAGGGCTTCTCGGGCATTCGCCAGACGTGCGAGGAAGCCGCCGTCTGCATCGTTCCGTCCTCGCGACCGAACGTCTGGACATCGATCGACCGTGGGACGCTCGTCTCGCGATCCACAGGGTCAGGGAGGTCAGACTCGACGATCGAATCGATCCGGCGAAAGCCATCGTTCGTATGAATCCGCGTGTCGCCTGTGACACAGAGTCCCGCGCTCGATGCCCCCTTCCCGGACGTGTATACTGATCGTGGAGCGATATTTCGAATATATTGAAGCAGTTGCGACTTCCCAGTACCCGGATCACCTATCAGTAATAAATGTAAATCGCCGCGAATTCGCGAGCCGTCGGGGAGGTTCTTCGTCACGCCGGAGAACAGTTGCAGTGCGATCGCGAGTTTCTGTTCGTCGTAGCCGTAGATCGAGGGCGCGATCGAGTCGACGACCCGGTCGTAGATGTCGGGGTCGTTCGCGAGTTCGACGATGCGCTCTTTGTCCGCGGGGGTGATGTCCATCTCCTCGAACTGCTCGTCCTCGATGGCGACGGTCATCCCCTCCATGTAGACGTCGAACAGCGGCGATTTCTCGCGATCGTTGCCCTGCTGTTCGAGGTGGAGCACGCCGGTCACGCGAACGTTGTCGCCGGCGGTGACCTCGCCAGTCACGTCGTCTTCGATGTGGACATCGATGGCCTGGGGCGTCTCGCCGCCGCGCAGGCCCTCGGGGGACTCCTGAACCCGCAGTTTCTGGGCGTCGACGAACTCCGACTGATCGAAGTTGATCTCGAAGGGGCCCTGGCGCTCACAGCCCTGGCACTCGTGGGGTTCCTGAAAGCTGCCGTCGCCCTGGGGGATGCGGGTGAGCGTGCCACAGCGCTGGCACTCGAAGGCGGCGGTCGTGATCTTCGGGCGGACGTCGGTGGCCTTCCGGACGATGCCCTGGACTGCGAGCAATCGTCCGCGATGGTCGGCCCGGATCTCCCGGATCTCCGTGGTCTCGGAGAGGTTCTCGAAACGGACGTGGGCCTGCCCGAGCGAGACGTCGATCGGCAGATCGTAGAGGCGGAGCGCCTCCTCGGCGTACTCGCGAAGCTGAGCGGGCCGGTCGCGGACGTCGGCCGCCAGATCGCGATCGAACCGGTAGAGCTCCTGATAGTCGACGAACAGGGACTTCCGTTCGGTGGGGTACTTCTGGGCGAGGTCCCCAATGTCGTCCCGGCAGTACTCCCGATAGAACGTCTCGAAACTGTCGACGACGTCGGTGTTTTCCGCACGAGCCATTCGTTACGAGTGGTTTCGTGAGCGCGCCTAAAGGCTCTCGCGTAGCGGGGTGAAACTGTCTGTGAGACCCCATCGCTTCCGGTCGACACGACCGTTCGAGTGCCGGACTGCACCGCCCTCGTATCAGATTCTCCAGACGAAAATACGGGGGGCGACCGATTGGCCCGTTGACGATCAGGCCGCGCCCTGAAGGCGCTGGCGAACGGCGTCGAGGTCGTCCGGGCGCGCGACGATGGCGACGCGATCACCGGCCTCGATGATCGTCTGGGGCAGCGGGATGTCCATCGACTCGCCCGACCGGCCGTGGGCGTAGAGTGTTGCGTCCCCCGGGAGATCGACTTTCGAGATGCGCGATCCGACGACGGGGGCGTCGGGACCGACCTTCACGCCCGTCACCGAGAGGCGCTCGGTGAGCGTCGCGAGCACGTCGAAGTCGCCGCCGAGCAGCGCGGTCTTCGCGCCCGCCGCGCCGAGCTGTTCGGGGTAGATCACGTCGTCGACCTCCTCGGCGTAGGTGTCGTACAGATCCGAGTGGTAGTCCTCGTCGATGCGCATGACCGTCCGGCAGTCGTGGCCGTCACCGACCAGACAGGCCGCGAGGTTCACCTGGACGTCACCGGTGAGCGCGCCGATGGCGTCGGCCTCGTCGATACCCGCCTCCACAAGCGTCGACTCCTCTTTGCCGTCGCCGTGGACGACGTCGAACCCGTCCGATCTGGCGCGGTCGGCCCGTTCGGAATCGTTATCGACGACCGAAATCGCGTGGTCTTCGCCGTCGAGAATCCGGATCGTGCGACGGCCCACGCGACCGTAGCCCACGATGACGATGTGCATGGGTGTCGTACGCAGGGCCCCCATTTCACGTTAGGGGTCCCCGACGGCGTCACCGCGATCGACGCGAGCCACACCGTTGATACCGTCGGGCGCGCAACGGCGGGCTATGTCAGCGACGGACCTCGCGGCGGCGGTCGAGGAGGCGCTCGCCACCGACCGCGAGGCGGTCCGCGAGCAGGCCACCCAGGAGGCCGAGGACCTCCTCGCGGCGATCCGAGAGGGCGCGTTCGACAACAGTCAGGCGCTCGTCGGCCTCGAACTCGAACTGTACGCTGTCGACGCCCGGACGGACGCGCTCTGTCGGGTGCCCAGACAACTGCTCGGCCTGATCGGGTTCGAACAGGAACTCGGCTTGCACAACGTCGAGACCCAGACGACGCCACAGCCGCTGAACACCCACGGACTCGCCGCCCAGAAACGCGAACTCCAGGCGACCCTCGAATCGGCGATCGAGCGCACGCTCACCGAGGACATCCGCCTGGTCAGCGACGGCGTCTGGACGGTCCCGCCGGTCGGTGAAGACGCTCGATCGTATCTCACCGACGCGGTCGAGGCCGACGGCGTCACCATCGGGGCGAACATGTCGGATTCGGTGCGGTACCACGCGATGGCCAATACCGACTATCCCGCGGGCCTGTCGATCGACGCGCCGAACGTCACGCTCGACGCCGAAACGGTGATGCCCGAGAGCCTGATCACGTCGATCCAGCCCCACTATCAGGTGGCCCGGGCGAGTGCGCTCCCCCAGCACTTTCGGTACGCGCTCCGGGTCGCCGGCCCGCTGCTCGCACTCGGCGTGAACGCACCATTTTTCCCGCCGGGACTGTACGACGATGCCCCCGCCGATCGGATCCTCGACGAGGCCCACATGAGCCACCGAATCGGGATCTTCGAGTCGGTGCTGAACGACCCCGACGGGCCGGGGAAAGTCCGCTTTCCCGACGACGTCGAGACGGTCGAAGACGCCGTCAGGGCCGTCGTCGAGGACCCGACGATCGTTCCGATGGACCCGCCACGAGGGACGCGATTCGACGACCAGTTCGCGACGATCCGGCACAAACACGGCTCGTACTGGCGATGGGTCCGACCGGTGTTCGACGGGGCGTCCCGATCCTCCGCGAACGCCCGCATCGAGTTCCGCCCGCTCGGCGCGCAACCGACTCTGCACGACGCCGTCGCCTTCGAGGCGGTGTTCGCCGGGCTGATGGAGTCACTCCCGCAACTGGAACATCCGGTGGGGACGCTCGACTGGGCGGCCGCCCACGAGAACTTCCGCGCGGCCGCGCGTGACGGCCTTCAGGCCGAGATGACGTGGATCGCCAGTGACGGCTCCGAGACCACCGCGACCGACCGGATCTACGCCGACCTGTTCGAACACGCCCGCGATGGCCTCGAACGGCGCGGGCTCACGACCGATGAGGCGCGCCAGTACCTCCGCCCGCTGCGCGAACGCGCCGATCGACGGCTGACGCCCGCCCGGTGGAAACACACCCAGGTCTGCGAAAGGGTCGCTGAGGGCGTGCCGCTGGGTGAGGCCATCTGGGGGATGCAGTCGGCGTACATCGACCGCCAGAGCGAGACGCTCGTCGACGGGCAGTTCGTCGACTGGGTGTGAGTGGCTACGCCGAGGAGTCCTCACCGAAATACGTCGGGTGGGCGCGTTCGATGGCCGCGATCCGGGCTTCGAGGTCCGCGATCCGGTCGTCGAGACGCGCGAACTCGGGGTGGTCGACGAGACGGTCGTCGTCTTTCTCGACGGCGATGACCGAGCGTTTCACCCGAGCACTGCCGAGTTCACGTTGGAGGTCCTCGTAGGTGTCGAGGTCCGCGAGCGCCGCGACGGTGTCTTCGAGGCTGTCGACGTCCACGGGCTTGCGGAGGTACGCGTCGATGTCGAATTCGATGATATCGAAATCGGGTTCGACGGCCGTGACCATCGCGACCCGAGCGTCGACGTCGCGGTCCGCTACCTCCCCGAGGACCTGCGCGCCCGAGAAACCGGGCATGCGCCGGTCGAGGAGGATCACGTCGATGGAGTCGTCGAGAACGTCGAGTGCCGCGTCACCGCTCGTGGCGACGTGGACCTCGTACTCGTCGGCCAGGATGCGCTCGTAGGCCTCGGCGGTCGCCCGTTCGTCCTCGACGATCAACACCGTCGCCCGGTCGTCAGTTGGCACGGTCGAATCACTCGTGGCTCGGATATAATGGTGTCCCCGCCAGTCCCATGGGTGAGATTCACGGGCGGCCCCTTTTGACCCCACAGCGCCTTCGTTCACGGAGATGGCCTGGCAATCGACGTGGCTCGTCCTCGCGCTGTTCGGGGCCGGGACCGTCCTGTACGTGCTCGGCCTCGCCATGATCGTCCAGGTCGCCCGCGACCGGATGACGCCGACCGTCGGCAGCGTCATGGTGTTCGCCGTCGCGGGCGGGACCTGGGGGATCGCGGCGGCCTATCAACTCGCCAATACCGGGCCGGCGATGCGACTCTGGTTCGGGATCGGCAGTGGAGCGTTCGTCGTGCTCGTCGTCGCGTGGTACGTCGCCGCCGTCTCGATCGCTGGCCGCCAGGCCTGGCTCACCCGCTCGCGACTCGGGGCGGTCCTGGTCGGCGGCGCCGGACTCGCCGTGCTCTCGGCAACGAACGACTGGCACGGCTTGCTCTGGTCGACCGAGACCGTCCACTGGAACGGCCTGGTGGTCCTCGACGTCGTGCTGACGCCCACCGCTCTGGGGGTGCTCGCGTTCGCCGGCGGTCTGACGCTCGCGGGCGCGGTCGCCCTTCTCCAGTACGCCCACCGCGATCACCACTGGGGCGCGGCGCTGGTCGTCGTCGCGACGATCGCCGTCCCCGTCGTGACCGGACTCCTCTATCACATCGGCGTCGGGCCGCGAGTGAATCTGACGCCGATCGCACTCGTGCCGGCGGCGATCGCGATCGTGTTCATCGTGTTCACCCGGAACGGCCTCGGCCGCGTTCCCGTCCCCCGATCGGCCGTCATCGACCGGATGGACGAGGGGCTGATCGTGATCGACGACCACGGCCGGATCGACGACGTGAACCCCGCAGCGCGATCGATGATGGGCTTCGACGACGTCGTGGGGCGACCGGCCGCCGAGGTGCTGGAGACGTGGCCCGCCGTCGACCCGCCCGCGACCTTCGAGACGACCGTCGGCAGCGACGCGCCGCGGCATCTCTCCGTCCGAGTGACTGAACTGGACGATTACGGCGGCCAGATCGCGCTGATCACGGACGTGACCGACGAGCGGGCGATCGAACAGCGCTATCGGGCGATCATCGAGGAGTCCGACGAGATGAACCTCCTGCTCGACGAGGAAGGGACGATTACCTACGCCAGCCCCTCCATCGAGCGGATCCACGGGTTCGACCCCGAGAAGATGGTCGGCACGGTGGCGTTCGAGTTCGTCCACCCCGACGATCGCGAGCGCATTCGCGAGGAGTTCGCCCGGGTCCGATCGGAGCCCAACGCGGACGCTCGCGTGGAGTACGCGATCGTCGACGACGACGGCGAGCGCCGCGTGTCCGACTCGCTCGTGCGAAACCTCCTCGATCACCCCCACGTCGGCGCGATCGCGGTCACCTCCCGGGACGTGACCGAGCGCAAGGCCCGCGAACGCCGCCTCGAAGAGATGAACGACCGACTCGAAACGTTCGCGTCGGTGTTGAGCCACGACCTCCGGAACCCCCTCGAAGTCGCCTCGATCCACACGACACTCGCCAAGCGTGGCGACGAGGACGCACTGGAGACCGTCGAGAGCGCGCTCGATCGGATGGAGGCGATGATCGAGGACATCCTCACGCTCGTCCGCGAGGACCGAACGATCGACCCCGAGGCGGTCGCGTTCGAGGACGTCCTGGAGGACGCCTGGGCACACGTCCATACCGGCGACGCCACACTCGCCGTTGAAGGCACCGGCACGATCGTTGCCGATCGAACGCGTCTCCGCCGTCTGTTGGAGAACCTGATTCGGAACGCGATCACACACGGCACCCCGAGCGATCGGTCCGACAGAGAGTCAACCGACGACACCCCGGTCGACCTGACGGTCACCGCCGGCGTCACGGACCACCGACTGTTCGTTGCCGACGACGGCCAGGGCATCGGTCCCGACGAGCGATCGGCGGTGTTCGAGAACGGATACACGACCGACGACGACGGGACGGGGCTGGGACTCAGCATCGTCGACCGCATCGCCGCGGCCCACGGCTGGTCGGTCTCGGTGACCGAATCCAGCGACGGCGGTGCACGCTTCGAGTTCGACGACGTCGATCGACCGGACAGTTATCAGGGACGATAGTCCTTGGCGTGTCTTTATACTCCGCCACGAGCGACCTATGCGGACGGACGCCGGGCATTCGCCACCGACCCGATCCCCGACCCTCGGCGGTGCTCGCGACGACCCGACACCCAGGCCCGACGATGTTGATCAGCGACGTCATGAACACGGACTACCGGACCGTCGCCCGCTCCGAGAGCCTGAAAACCGCCGTCGGCGTCATGCTCAGAGCCGACGTCGAAGCCGTCATCATCACCGACGAGGACGACCCGAGCGGGATCGTGACCCGCCGCAAGGCGTTGATCGCGAGTTTCAAGACCGACGATCCGCTCTCCGAGATCCCCCTCGCTGGCTTCTCCTCGGGCTTTCCAACCTCGGTCGGACCCGATTCGACGGTGCTGTTCGCGATCGGACGGCTCGTCAGCGCCGAACTCGAAGTGCTCCCCGTCGTCGACGGCCTCGATCTGGTCGGGGTCGTGACGCGCCAGGACATGCTCGACGAATACACCAATCTCAGAAACGAGGCGTTCGACACGCTCGAACGCCGCTCGGACTGGGAATCGACGACCTTCGACCACCCATGACACCAGACCCCGCGACCGTCCTCGTCATCGAGGACGAACGACAGATTGCCGACGGCTACGCGTCGATCCTCGACGACGAGTACGAAGTCCGGATCGCCAACTCCGGGGCAGAGGGCCTCGAAACGATCGACGACACGGTCGACGTGGTGTTGCTCGATCGGATGATGTCCGGGCTCTCCGGCCAGGAGACCCTCGACGAGATGCGCGACCGGGGGTACGACGTGCCAGTCGCGATGGTGACCGCGAAAGTCCCCGACTACGACGTCCTCGACATGGGGTTCGACGACTACCTCACCAAACCCGTCGAGGTCGAGGACCTGTTCGACACCGTCGAGCGCCTCCTCGCGATGGGCGAACTCGACCGCGACCTTCGAGAGTACGTCGCGGCGTCGGTCAAACAGGCCAGCCTGGAGGCGACCAAGCCATCACTCGAACTCGAAGAGCACCAGGAGTACCGCGACCTTCGCGCGGAACTCACCGACCGTGGGGCCGAACTCGGTGATATCTCCGCGGCGATGACCGACCACCAGTTCGAACTCGTCGTCAAGACGGTCGTTCGGAACCTCCAGAGCGGCCCCGAACAGCTGTGACCGGACCTGAAGGCCCTCAGGTGGCTCCAGCGCGACGTTTCCAGGCCGCGGTGTCCACGACGAGGACCGTCCGGTCCGGGGCCGGGTGGCGAGTCTCGACGTTCCAGCCCATGACCTCCGCGAGGACGCTGGCTTTCAACAGCGGGCGCGACCCGCTGAGGAGATCCTGATCGCGATACCGGGCGGCGATTTCGGGCACGACCACGTGCGCGGGAACGTCGAGTTCGAACCCGTCGCGGGTCGGTTCGATCGTGACCGTCGCGCCCGTCGGAACGACACGGGTGAGTTGATCGAAAAACAGTCGGGCGAAGCTATCGTCTGTCCGCACGCTCACCGTCGGCCCGATGACCGTCCACTGCTGTGACTGGTCTGCCATCTCGACCACGTCGAACTGGCGGATCTCGCCGTCCGTCCGGACCACACTCACGAGATCACCGAAGTCCCCGACGAGTGTTTCGAGCGTGTCGATAAGCTCCCTCTCGGCCGCTCCGGCGGACTGCAAGGCGTCGGACAGGCGCTCCCAGTCCTCGATCGCAGCCTCGATCTGTTCGGCCGCGTCGTCCTCGGCGGCGACCGCCTCGCGGAGGCCATCGAGGTGTTCGCGCCCCGACGCCTCCGCGTCGGTCGCGTCTCGGAGGGACGCCTGAATGCCGATACGAGTCTGGACGAGATTTCGGAAATTGTGATCGTAGATGCCGTAGAGGTGCTCGACGACGCGCGCCACGTCGTCGACGAGCGTCCGCCGACGGGTGATCTCCGTCACGTCGTGCGAAATCCCGATCAAGCCGATGATGTGTCCGTCAGCGTCGTGTATCGGGTGTTTGGAGACGGAAACGTGAACGTACTCGCCGGCAGCGTTCTCGACCCACTCGGTCTCGTTGCAGACCTCACGGCGCCCTTCCAGCACCGCCATGTTGTCCGCGTAGATTTCGGCTGCAGTCTCGGGGAAGAAGACGTCGAACTCACTTTTCCCTTCGAGAGCAACGGGCGTCGTGTCGTGGAACGCCGCTTTGGTCTCGTTGACCCGCACGAACCGCCCATGCCGATCGAACACGTAGATGTGATCGTCGAAATCACCCATCAGCGTCGCGTAGGCCCGCGCCTCGACCGAACCCGATCCGAGAGCACCCTCACCAGCGGATCGGGCGTCGACGGCGGCGCCGCGATACAGACTCCGGAGGCGGTCACCGAAATCTTCGCTCCGATCGGTGGACAAGAACACGTCAGCCCCGGCCCCCATCGCCCGCGTCGCCGCGACTGGATCGCGGCCGACGAACATCGTCGGTGGATGGCTGTCGGCGGCCTCGATCGCGTCGAGGCCGTCGTCACCCTGGACGATCAGGAGATCGGCTTCGGTCGTGCGAAACGATGCTGCAGACGGCTCGACCGTGACGGTATCTGCAACCAGCGACTCACAGACCGACCGGTAACCGTCGACGGCGTCGAGCGGTCCGGGCACGACGCCGACGAGTGCGTCGTCGAGGGCTGGAACGGTCACGGTGGCTGAGCACACGAGTCGTCTGTACGTAGAGGGGCCCGGACGACAAAAATGATCGGTCCAACTGACGTATTCGACGACACGAACGGACCCTCACTCGATCAGTGCCGTCGCGACCCGGTCGACCTCCTCGGCGGTCGAGACCGCGTGGATCGACGCCCGGACGGTCCCCTCTGGCGTGGGCAGCGAGCGGATCCGGATGTCCGCCGCGTCGAGGCGTTCGACGGTCGCCTCGGGATCGTCGACGTCGATCGTCACCAGGCCGGACTCGGGGTCGGCGGGGCTGACCAGCCGGTCGGCGGGAATCCGATCGGTGAGTCGCCCGGCGAGTCGGTGGATGCGGTCGGCGACGCGATCGACACCGACCGCCTGGGCCGTCTCGACGGCCGCGACGAGTCCGGCATAGGGGGCCGGCGAGGCCGTCCCGAGTTCGAACCGGCGGGCATCGGCGTGGAAGGTGAGCCCCTCGCCACGCTCGACCGATCGGTAGCCGACGCGGTCGGGTTCGAGCGCGTCGAGCGCGTCGGGCGCGACCGCGAGCATTCCCGCGCCCCACGGGCCGAGCAGCCACTTGTGACTCGCGGCGGCGACGGCGTCCGCGCCCCACGCCGCGACGTCGACGGGGTGGTGGCCGACCGACTGGACGGCGTCGACGAGCACGCGCGCGCCGGCGTCGTGGGCTTCGTCGACCAACGCGGCGATCGGCCAGCGCGTGCCGTGTGACCAGGTCAACGACTGGAGCGTGACGAGGTCGGCATCCCGAACCGCGTCGCTGTACGCATCGCGGTCGATCCGGCCGGCCCGGGTCTCCAGGACGCGCACCTCGACGCCGCGCGTCTCGGCCAGGCGCGCCCAGGGCAAGACGTTCGCCGGGTGTTCGAGATCGCTCCGGACGACGACGTCGCCCGCGCCGAGATCCAGCGCGTCGGCGACGCGCGTGATCGCGTCGGCCGTCGAGTTCGTCAACGCGACGCACTCGGACTCCGTGCCGAGCAGGTCGGCCGCGGCCGCCCGTGCGCGGTCGAACGTGTCGAACGCGTAGTCGTAGGGCCCCTCGCCGGCGTGGGCCGCGCTGTGGTCGGTGATGGCGTCACGGGCGGCTTCGAGGACGGCCTCTGAGGGTGGGCCGCTCGCCCCGTAGTTGAGGTAGGTCGTGTCGGCGAGCGCCGGGACCGACGCCCGCAGGTCCAGTGGGTCCATGCCGGAGCCAGACACGCCAGTGGGTTCAATCCCGCGGCCAGGGCGGTCTGGCGAGCCAGCGAGTCACTCCCCGGCGGTGAGGTCCACCGCCGCCGACTCACCGCCGCGCCACCGCACGACTGCCACCGCGAGGACGGCCAGGGAGAGGAGGCCGAGTGCGATTAGCCCGATCGATCGCCCGGGACAGCTTTCAGTCTCCGGGTCCGGGCCGTCGCGGTCCGGGTCGGCGCCGGCGGAGTCCCGATCTGTGGCCGAGTGTCCGTGGCCGTCACAGTCACAGTCACCACCGAACACCGGCCCGTCGAAATGCGGTTCGAACAGTGTGATCTTCGATGCCATACGCCGCCATCGACCGCCGACCGCTTCAATCGGTCGGCGCGAGCATCGAGTCGCGGTCCGTGTCACTCAGAGCAGGGTGACGACGCCCCCGCCGACGGCGACTGCCGTGATCGCTCCGGCCAGGTGAAGCGTCGCCAGCCCCGCCGCGCGCCGGGGCGCACCGTCCTGGGCGATCCGGACGACCTCGAACGCGAACGACGAAAACGTCGTGAACGCCCCACAGAAGCCCGTCCCGAGGAGCGCGAGCGTCGAGGCCGACGGGTCGGTCGCCACGAGCACGCCGAGCGCGAGCGATCCGAGGAGGTTCACCGCGAGCGTATCGCGCGTCGAATCGAGGCGATCACCGACGGAGTGGCGGGCCATCGCGCCGGCGACCCCACCCAGGCCGACCAGAAGGGTGTTCATCGGATCACCCCGCGGGTGAGCGCCTGGGCGGCGAGGATCGCACCGAACCCGAGCGTGTAGGTGAGAGCGACGTACGCGAGCGCGACGGCGACGCCCGAGAGCGTGAGCCCGGCGACCGTCACACCCGCGAGGCGCGTCGTCTCCAGGGCGAACGTGCTGTAGGTGCTGAGCGACGAACAAAATCCCGTGCCGACGAGCAAGCGCGTCTCCGTCGAGAGCCGATCGGCGTGGGGCTCCGAGAGAACGACACCGAGCAGTGCCGCCCCCGCGACGTTCGCGGCGAGCGTGCCCGCGAGCGATCCGGCGAGAGTGTCCGCGACGTGTCTGGCGATCGCACCCGCGAACCCGCCCGCGGCGACGAACAGGAGTGTTTCGAGACGGCCCAAACTGGTCACGTTCGCGATCGGCGAGCGGCCCACTGAAGCGTTTCGAACGGTCGGGCGCGATCACCGTCCCGCCCTCAGAGCGCCCGGAGCGCCGCGAGGCGGTCGGGTGTGTCGACGACGTACAACTGGTCGCCGGCAGCGATCTGGCGGTCTTCGGGCGGGAGCGCCTCGGTCGGTCCGCCCTCGGGGACGATCGCGAGCACCGGCGATCGGAGCGCCCCGGCGGGGAGGCCGACGAGTGGGCTCGACACACCGACCGCGATCACGGCGACGGTCTCGTCGGCCCGCCGGAGGACGCCCGCGGCGGCCCGGCCCGCGTCGGCGGTCGCCCCGACGGTCACCAGGCGATACGCGCGGTCAGGGTCGACCGCGTCGGTCTCGGCGGCCGGCATCGCGACCGTCACGACGTCGCCGGCAACACCGCGGAGTTCGCCAGTCGTCACGCGATCGCCGTCTGCGACGATCTGCACGACGTCGCCGGGCCCGGCCGCGAGCGGCGGATCGGCCCGCACGGCCATCGCGGCGGTGTCGGCGGGCAGCGTCGGCCCCAGGCCGGCCGGTCGCGCGCCGAGGACGAGTTCGGTGACGTCACCCGCGGCGTCGACGGTCGCGTCGACGTACGCGACGCCGTGATCGCGCCGGAGGCGCTCGGCCAGTCGGGCTTCGACGTCCGCGGGGGTGAGCCCCCGCGGGAACGTCATCGATCGGCCGGCGAGCGTCTCCCGCGTCGTCGCATCGACCGGGTCGTACCCCACGGCGTCGGTGATCGTCTCGGGCAACGCGATCGTCGTCGTGCGACCGACGCCGGCGATCGCGCGCCCGAGATCGCTGGCTCCCGCGCCACGGCGTTCGCGGATGGCCTGGCCCACCCGATCGCCGCCGCGCCGGCCGATTGAGCCCGAAAATACGCCCGCGAGGACCGCCCCGGCGTTGAACAGAACCGTCCCCAGCGCGACCGCGTCGTCGCTCATCACCTGGCCGAGTGCCGCGGTCGTGTTGAGGTAGACCGCGAGCACGCCCAACCCGCCGAGGATCGCCAGCGATGACGGAATCTCGGCCCCGAGGTGCGCACGGTACGCCGCCGCGAGCGCGGCCGCGACGAGGCCGGCGGTGACGGCCAGCCCCACGAGTTCGAGGACCGACCAGGCCAGGGGGCTCATCGGGCCACCTCTCCGAGTCGGGCGAGCGTCTCGGGCGATCCGACGACGAACAGCGCCTGGTCCGGCGCGAGCGGATGGTCGGCGGCGGGCGTGATCGTCCAGCCGTCGGGAGTCTCGGCGGCGAGGACGGTCCCCGGGAGGTCCGCGACCGTCGCCGGTGGGTCGGCCCCGAGCGTGACCGATCGGACGCGATGGCCCGCGCGCCGGAGCACGCTGAGCAGTTCGATCTCCCGACTCCGCCCGCGCGAGCGGACGATCACGGCGGCACGATCGACGGCGAGCAGGCGACTGGCGTCGGCCCGCGAGACCCCGACGGTCACGCGACCCTCGCCACCGGTGGTCGTCGCCGCGCCAGAGTGGGGGACCGGCTCCGCCGTCGATGGCTCGTCGGGGTCGCCCGACCGCGCGCTGACGATCGTCCCGTCGACGGTCTCTGCGGGCGTTCGGACGGTGACCCGATCGCCCCGAACCAGGCCCGTCGGGACGAGTGCGTCCACCGAGACGGCGCGCTGGCCGGCGTCGAGGCGACGCGACACGCCCGCGAGTTCGGGGGCCGCCGCGACGCTGGCGCGACCGCGGTCGTCGATCTGCACCGAGACCTCCGCGCAGTCGAACTCGGTGGCGATCCGGTCGGCCAGACGCCGCTGGAGTTCGTCGATCGGCAGGTCCGCTGAGAGTCGCCAGTCGGTCTCGCGGATCGCCGTCCGCGTGTCGGCCGACAGCGGCGGGAACCCCTCGATGTCGCTCACTGGCCCCTCGACCGCGATGCGGACCTCCGAGCCGAACACCTCAGCGAGATCGACCGACAGGGTGCGCTCACCGATCGCCCGCCAGGCCACCGCGCCACGCGGGAGCGCGGCCCCCAGCGCGTCGCCCCGGGAGTGGGCGTACAGTGTGAGCATCATCACGACGAGCAGCGCCGTCACGATCGTCGGAGCGTCGGTCGTCGCGACGATCGTCGGGTCCGCCAGCGCGAGCAGGCCGCCGTTGACCCCCGCCAGCGAGATGCCCAGTACGAGCACCCCGAACCCGGGGATGGTGACGCCGACGACGTACCGGAACAGAAAGCCCAGCGTCCACGCGACCAGCGCGGGGACGATCCCGGTCACGATACCGAGATAGACGCCGAACAGGACGGCGACGGGCAGCGAATTCGCCATGCGGATCGACCGACCGCCGTCGGCTTACAGTTTGTGGGCCCCGCGACGCTGGCGGCGGATTTTTTGGCTCCGACGGCGAGCGTGGCGTATGGCCCTGTGGGGGCGCGTCCGCACGACGCGCGCGGCGATCTGGCTGACCGCCCTCGTCGCACTGTTGAGCGTCACGACCGGTCTCGTCAACCTCAGCACCCGATCGGTCGCCCGTGCTGGCGACGTCATTCCCACCTGGATCGAACAGACCGCCGGCTTCACCGGTGCGATGACCGGGTTCGCGATGCTCGCGAGTGCGATGGCGCTCCGCCGGGGCTATCGCACTGGCTGGCTGGCGACACTCGCCATGCTCCCGCTGACGGCGATCCAGGGCGTCCTCCAGCAGAGCGTCCTCTCGGCCCCGCTTGTCGCGCTGTCGGTGCTCTCGGTCCCGACGGTCTGGCTGACCCGCGACCGATTCGTCCGACCGGCCGACCTCTCGGTGGTCCAGCAGGCCGCCATCGTCGCCTTCGTGGGCACCGTCTCCTACGGAACGCTCGGGACCTACGCGCTCCGCGAGGAGTTCCCCGCCGTCGAGACGCTGACCGACGCGCTCTATTTCACGGTCGTGACGGCCTCGACGGTGGGCTACGGCGACGTGACGCCCGCGACGCCGATCGGGAAGCTGTACACCCTCTCGGTGCTCGCGCTGGGGGTGGCTTCCTTTGGGTTGCTCGCCGGATCGCTGCTGGGGCCGGCGATCGAGGCCCGCTTCGCGAACGTTCTGGGAACCATGACTGCAAGCCAACTCACTACCCTCGAAGACCACGTCCTCGTGCTGGGCTACGGCGATCTGACTGCACCGATTCTCGACGAACTCACGGCGAGCGCGCCGTACGTCGTCGTCGCACCGACGGAACCAGCCTCGGTGCCCGACGACGCGAAGGTCCTCCGGGGCGACCCGAGCGACGAGCGTCTCCTCGACGACGCCGGGATCGATCGGGCGCGAGCGGTCGTCGTCGCGACCGAAGACGACGCCGAGGACGCCCTGGCGATCCTCACCGCCCGCGAACTCGCGCCCGAGATCCGTATCGTCGCCGCCGCGACCAACCGGCGCAACGTCGCGAAACTCGAACACGCCGGCGCCGACGCCGTGATCAGTCCCGCGCTCATCGGCGGGCGACTCATCGTCGAGTCGGCGCTCGGGAACGCGGATTCGACGGCGTCTCTCGACCCGGACCTGAACTGACCGGGCGCTGGTGGGCC
Source organism: Halococcoides cellulosivorans (assembly GCF_003058365.1). Taxonomy (NCBI): domain Archaea; kingdom Methanobacteriati; phylum Methanobacteriota; class Halobacteria; order Halobacteriales; family Haloarculaceae; genus Halococcoides; species Halococcoides cellulosivorans. The sequence goes on from NZ_CP028858.1 coordinate 2,015,464, forward strand.
GAGCGTCCTAGATGTCGGGCGCAGGCCGGTCGATCCCGAGTGCGACCCGGGCGCGATACCAGACGACGAGCACCGACGGCGTGACGATCATCGCCGCGAGATACGAGTAGCCGATCGCCATCGCCGTGACGAGGCCGAACTGCCCGAGGATCGGCGTAATCGCGATCACGAGGACGCCGATCCCCGACGCCGTCGTGACCATACTGCCCGTCAGCGCGCCGCCCGTGCCCCGCACGGTGTCTTCGAGCGCGTCCCAGAACGGTCGCTCGGGGTACTCGTCGGCAAATCGGTGGACGACGTGGACCGAGTAGTCGATCCCCAGGCCGATCGCGATCGAGAGGATCGTCGCCGTCAGCGCGTTCAGCGGCATGCCCAGCGCGCGCATCGTCCCGACGATCAGGGCGAGCGAGACGAGGATCGGCGCGAGATTCACCAGGCCGAGCGTCGCCCGCCCCTCGACGATTCGGTAGGCGACCAGGAGGAAGGCCCCGGTCCCGACGAGCGCGACGACGAGGCTCGTGATCGCGGACTGGAGGATCGTCGCTGAGATGGCGTCGAAGACGACGACCTGGCCGGTCGCGGTGGCGTCGCCGCGGACGTCCTCGGCCAGTCGGCGGGCCTGGCCCGATATCTCGGCGTCACTCGCGTCCGCGTCGACCTGATAGACCAGCCGCGTGCGCCGGTAGTCGCTCGTGATGTACTGGGTGGCCTGCTGGCGGGCCGGCGAGTCCATGAGTGCGTCGTAGACCGCTTCGAGGTTCTGCTCGGGGATGCCGTCACCGTCTGGGTCGTTACGCGCGACCAGACGGGCGAACGCGGGCGACGCCGCGGCGTGGGACTGGATGACCGACCCGATCCAGCGCACCTCCGCCTCGCGGTCGGTCGCGACGAACGCGGGCGGGGGGTTCCGGTTGACGTGCTGGAGCTCTTCGAGTTGGGTGGGGTCACGCATCGGCGCTTCGACGTACAGCGTCACCGACGACTGCTGGTCGCTGGCGAATCGGTCCTCGATAAAGGAGATCGTCCCCGTGACGGTGTACTCCGAGGGGGCAAAGGGTTCCGGGAGCCGATCGAGGATCGCCGGCGTGTCCTCGGGCGGGAGGAAGTCGTCCTGGTTGAACGACGTGTCGACGCCGGTGCCGTACGCCGCCGCGCCGGCCGTGAGGAGGGCGATCACGACGAGCGTCGCGATCGGGGCCCGTCGCGCGAGCACCAACCCGCCCGCGAGCACGCGTCCGAGCGCGGTGTCGTCCGCGCCCAGCGGTCGTTTCGCCGGCCGCTCCGAGCGGCCCAGCCAGTCGTCGACGAACAGTTTCGCCGCCGGAAGGAAGATTCCGAACACGCCGAACGTGATGACGATCCCCATCGCCGCGACCAGGCCGAAATCGCGGATCGGCCCGAGATCGCTCGTCAGATTCGCGGAAAAGCCGATCACGGTCGTCCCCGTGACGATGCCGAAGGCGACGAGCAACTGAGCCATCGTCGTGCGCATCGCTGGCTGAGCGCGTGCGCCCGCGACACGCTCCTCGCGATACCGGTTGATCGTGTGGATGCCGTAATCGATCCCGACCGCGAGCAACAGGGGCGGGACGGCGATCAGCATCTGCGTGAACGGAATGCCGAGCAGGCCGACCGCGCCGAACGTCCACACGATCGCCATGAGGAGTGCGAGCACGCCCAATCCGAGATCGACCGGATCGCGGTACGCGACCATCAAAAAGAGCAAGATCAGGACGACGGCAGCAGGGACGACGATCACCAGCGAGTCGAGAATGACGTTCTGGAACTCCGCGGCGACGACGCCCTGACCGAACACGGTCACGTCACCGGGCGAGCGCTCGGCAACGCTCTCGACGCCGGTCTGATAGCCCTGGAGTGGGCTCTCACCGCTCGTGCCCGCGCCGCTTCCCATGCCCGCAGGCACCTCGTGGGTGACCGTCGCGATGGTTGCCGAGGCACGCGCACTCTCGGGGTTGAAATCGTCGCTCAACGATCGCGAAAAGCCCGGGCGGGCCGCCAGCTCCGCGACGGCGCGATCGATCTCACGGGCCGTCGCGCGGTCGATGGCGTCGTGTTGGGCCGCGAGCGTGCGCGCCTCGGGATCGATCGTCTGGGCGATCGACCGGGCGACGCTGCTGGCCTCGGTGATCCGCAACGATTCCCGTTCGAGCAGGCGTTCCTGGAGCGTGAGCAGGCGGAGCAAGGCGGGTTTCGAGAGGACGTTCCGATCCTTGACGATCAACGTCGTCGACCCAGTGTCGGCCGAAAACGTCGGGCCGAACACCTCGTTGACGGCCTCGAACGCCTCTTCGGAGGGAGATCCCTCGGTAAACTGACTCGTCCCCGACTCCGTCGTGAGATTGCCCAGCCCCGCGCCGAAGACGAGCGTCAACAGCAGGCCGACGATCACGACACGGCGAGTGTGCTCGACCACCAGGCGGTCGGCCGCCGCGACGGACCACTCGACGAAATCCATCCGACCGGACATCGCCGCCGGTCGCGGTTCAGCGTTTCGGCGTGTCGTGGGCGTCGACCGACCGCCCACGCGATCGATCAGACGTCGACGTCGTCGAGATCCCAATTACCTCCGGTCGGCGGTGCTCAGCGGAGACTGTCGCTGGAGCCGTCTCGACGCGAGCGACGGCGACGACCCGAGGGCGTCCGCCTTCAGATCGCAGCGGTCAGGATGGGGCATGGGTCGGAGGGTCGGAGTCGACGACGTAGGTCTCTTCGAGGTGCGTGACGATCTGCCCGACGATCGCGGGGTCGTAGGTCCAGACGCCGTAGTACTGACCCTCCTTGCGTTCCTCAGCGACGAGCGCCGTCGCCTGGGTCGGCTCGGTCCCCCCGTCGAAGGCGACGAACCAGGTCTGGGCGATCTCGTCGGTCTCTGGTGTGTGGACCGTCCCCTGCCCGATGTGGGGGATCGCCCCGTCGGGGACCCCGTAGGTGTGGACCGTCAGCCCGCGATCAGCGAGGTCCCGGTAGATCGGGGCCTGCAACGCCATGAGTGAACTCCGCTGAAACCCGGTGTGGATCGTGCCGCTCCCGACACGGCGCGCGCGATCCTCGATTTCACGCGTGGTCGCGAGCATCTGGCGTTTGTCGTAGGCGGTGAAACTCGTCTCTTTCAGTGGCGTGAGAAACGGTTCGAACGCCCCGTCTCGAATCCCGAGGTCGCTGTCCGGTGGCCCCTCGTCGACCAACTCCCGGAGCCGATCCACCTCGACGAGTGCGATGACGGCCTCGGGACGACTGAGGACGGCGATCTCCTCGGGGCGTCCCGACGCCGTCTGGGCCGTCCGAATCCGGACGTTCTGGGTCTCGAAAAACCGTTCGAGGCGCTCGGCAATCCGACTCGCCGGCGGGAGGTTGAACAGTGTGAGATCCTTTTCGAGCGATTCGATCGCCTCGACGATCAAGCGGAGACTCATTGGTTGTTCTACGTATTTCACTGTGTTAATTGCTAGCCTCAATCGACACCGATCAGGGCCTCCGGTCGGCGCCGGGCGCGTCCCGGCCCTGGACCGTCGCGCCCGGAGACCGTCTCGGCTCTGGACCGTCTCGCCATCAGACCGTCGGGCCGAAGGGGTCCCCGACTGTCGGAGTCGTCACGTACATGTCGATTCGGTCGATATGTCTCCCCCATGCAGGACCTCGACCGGCGTCGTGACCTCGTCGAGCAGCGACTCGTCGAGGTGCTCGACGCGGTCGAACCGCCCGTGCTGGCCGATCGGAGCAGTGACGTCGTCCTCGCGGGCGGCAAGCGGGTCCGTCCGACGCTCGTGATGCTCGTCTGTGAGTTACTCGGCGGGGAGAGCGACGACGCCCTCGACTACGCCGCGGGCGTCGAACTCGTCCACAACGCCTCGCTGGTCGTCGACGACATCATCGACGAGTCGGAGTTGCGCCGCGGATCGCCCAGTGCGTGGGCGGCGACCGGGCACGGCCCCGCGCTGATCACCAGCGACGGACTGCTCGGTGAGGCGCTCGCGCTGTTTGCCGACGACCCCCGGGCGATGGAGACGATCACCGAGTCGGTCGTCGATCTGGGCGCAGGCGAGGCGACCGAACTGATGGCCTCGCCCAGCGACGAGGCGGCGTATCTCGAACTCGCGCGCCGGAAGACGGGCGCCCTGTTCCGGGCCGCCGCCGAGTTGGGGGCGATCGCCGTCGACGCCTCGCCGGAGACGACCGACGCCGCGGGGACGTACGCCGAACGCGTCGGCGTCGCCTTCCAGATTCGTGACGACGTCCTCGACGCGACCGGCGATCGAAGCCTGCTCGGCAAGCCCGCCGGCCAGGACGCCGACCTCGACCGACCGTCGGTGCTCGAAGTGACCGACCTCTCGGCGGCCGAGGCGACCGACCGAGCGCGCGAGGAGCGCGACCGCGCGCTGGCCGCGCTCGACTCGATCGACGCCGCCGATCCCGCGGCACTCGAATACCTCCGCGATCTGGCCTCGTTTGCGGTCGAGCGCGAGCGCTGAGTGGGGCCCGAACGCCACCCTTTTGGACGACCTTCGAGTACCACCGCCGATGACCGTCATCGGATTCGTCGGCCTGCCGGGCAGCGGCAAGAGCGAGGCCGCCGCCGTGGCGCGCGAGGAGGGGCTTCCGGTGATCGCGATGGGCGACGTGATCCGGGCGGCCTGTCGCGAACGCGGTCGCGATCCCGCGACCGATCACGGCGCGGTCGCGACCGCGCTCCGCGAGGAAGACGGGCCCGCAGCGATCGCTGACCGGACGATCCCGCGACTGCGAGACGCACTCAACCGGTCGGACGCCGCCGTCGTCGAGGGGATCCGCTCGGACGTCGAAGTCGAGCGCTTCGAGGACGCCTTCGGAGACGCGTTCGTCCTCGTGCGCATCGACGCGCCCCAGGACCTGCGCGCCGAACGCCTCGACGATCGCGGTCGTGACGCCACCGCCGACGCCGGCGGCGAGTCGCTGGCCGATCGGGACGCCCGCGAGCGGTCGTTCGGGATGGACGCGGCGATGGCGATGGCCGACCGAGCCATCGACAACACGAGCGACCTGGAGACGTTCCGCGAGCGCGTGCGAGAGCTCGTCGCGGAGATCGATCCATGAGTGGCGGTGACGCCCCCGAGGCCTACCGGATCGACGTGACCGCGACGGCACCGGTGTACCCCACCGAGGACCCCGACCGCGTCCGAGACGCGATCCGGACCGTGCTGCCGAGTGCCGACCCGGACCTGACCGACGGCGAGGTTCGCGCCGAGGCCCACGACCTCGCGGCGTTCTCCGAGCACCTCCACCGCCGTGAGATCCTCGAAACCGCCCGTGGCGTCTTTTTCGACGGCCGCCAGGGCGATCGCTTCGAATTCGATCTCGCGAAACAGCCGGCCGCTGCCGATCGGATCAACTTCGCCGTCGAGGAGGACCCCCACGAACTCGGGACGATCCACGTCCGCGTTCGGGTCCACGAGCCGAGCGTCGAGCGGGTCATCGACGCCATCGCACCGCCGACCGACGGCGGCGATCCACTCGACCACGAGTGATCGGAGGTCGGTCGGGCTGGGCGGCGTCCACGTCGTCGGCCGCTCGACGGCAGCCGCAGATCCGCGCGACTTTGTGACTGGCTCACCCAAAAGCGGTATGGACCTTCACCGGATCGACGTCGCGATTTTCGTCTACAACGTCGCCGTCGTGGCCTCGGGCGCGGCGGTCGTCACGAGCATGGAGATCGAGTCGCCGGTCGTCGGCGTCGGCGCCGCAGTCGTGATAGGGCTGGCCTGGACGGTCTACGTCCGACTGAGTCTGATCGACCGCCTCCTCGACCTCGAAGCCGTCGACGAGAGAGCGAGCGCGGACGACACCGACGCGGGCGACGGCGGCGCGCGACCGCCCTGGGAACGTTAGAGCAGGAGTTCGACGACACCGAACAGGACGACCACGCCCAGCACGTCACAGACGTTCGTGACGACGGGGATCACCACCGAGTCGGGATCGAGACTGGCGTGCCAGGCGATCCACGTGGTGACCGTCGTGACGGCGATCGCCACGCCAGCGAGGACGAGGCCACTCGTCGTCGCGATCACGAGCACCGTCCGAAGCGCGAGCGTGGGATCGGCCGTGAGCACCGCCAGCCCCCACGCACAGAGGCCGACGATCGGAAACAGCGTCGTCGCGAGCGCGACCGTCGCGATCGAGGAGCCGGCGAGCCAGGCCCCGCCGCGCTCGGGCCCGACCGTCCCGAGTGCGAGTGCCGTCGAGAGCCGCGAGGCGAGGATGCTCCCGAGGTTCCCCGCCGTCCCGATCGTCACCGGCACGAGCACGAGCAGGGTCGGCATCTCCAGGAGTCGATACTCGAATTGGCCGAGCACGAGGCCACTCCCGATCTCGACGAGCACGAGCACCGCGAGCAAGGGCCCCATCGCGCGCGTGATCCCCGTGATCGTCCAGCGCGACTCCACTCAGAGCACCCCCGCGACCAGACGCGCCGCGACCAGGAGTGCGGCCATGCCGAACACGTCGCCGGTCGTCGTCACGATCGGCCCGACCAGCGTGTCTGGATCCAGCCCGCGCCGGTAGCCCACCACGATCACGGCCACGACCACGACGACGAGCACGCTCCCCGAGAGCAGCCCCGAGAGGATCGCGATCGCGAGCAGCGGGGCCGCGGCGACCGGCCGACCCATCGCGGGGAGGATCGCAGCCACCGAGAGGGCGGCGAACGACCCCGCGAGCAGGCCATTCACGAGCGCCGCGGCCGCAGCGCGCCGGAGGCGGGGATCGTCGACGCGCGGGCGGAGCAACCCCTGGTGGAGCCCGGTCGCCAGCCGCGCGCCGAAGGATCCGTAGACGTTCCCCCGGAGTGCGAGTAAGGCGGGCACGAGCACGACCAGGCCCTGGACGCGGGCGAGATCGCTACGCATCCCCGCGAAGACCACCCCGGCGAGCAGGCCCCCGACGGCGCTCACCGCGAGCGGGCCGATCGCCTCGCGGTAGGCCTCCGCGGCGGCCGCCCGGACGGTCATCGTGCGCCCCGAGGGCCGGCGTGGGGAAAAACGAACCGGGCGTCGACCGGGGACGGCGATTCGTCCCGCCGACCTGATCGCGAACTGACGACCCGAACCAGGTGGCGAACGCTTATGCCCGCGCTGGCCCGACGCCCGCTATGGACGTGTTGGTGGGGGTCGGCGGAACGACGGCCTCCTGGGACGCACTCGAAGAGACTGCCGAGCGGGCCCGCGTCGCGGGCGACGCGGTGACCGTCGCGATCTTCGAGACCGACGACGTCGCGGCCGACCCTGAGACCGTCGAACGGCGCGCCCGAGAACTGCTCACGGAGGTCGGCATCGACGCCGAGATTCGACACCTCTCCGGCGATCCCGGCGGCGCGCTCGTCGAACTGGCCGACGGCGAGAGCTTCGATCGACTCGTCCTCGGTGGCTCCTCCCGGAGCAACCTCGGCAAGATTCGGCTGAACTCGATCAGCGAGTTCGTCGTCCTCAACTCCGAAACCCCGGTGACGCTCATCCGATGACCGACCGCGATGGATCGTTTCCCGAGACGCCGGCCGGCCCCTTCGAGCGACCGCCACGGTCGTTTGTGGACGGCGACGGCCAGACGATCGAGTTGGTCGAGACGGACCTCGCCGGCGAGCAGCGCGACGCGGTCGTCGCGATGTACGAGCGGTTCGACCCGGCCGACCGCGCCCAGGGCATCCCACCGATCGAGCGCGACGCGATCGAGCGGTGGCTCGACGAGTTGATCTGCGAGCACTGTCTGAACGTCGTCGCCCGTGACGGCGACCGCGTCATCGGTCACGCCATGGCCGTCCCCGACGAGACCGGGACGCCCGAGACGATCGACGCCTACGAACTCGCGATCTTCGTCGAGAGCGCCTACCAGAACGTCGGCATCGGGACCGAACTCACGAGTGCGTTGCTGGGCGACGCCGCCGCCGCGGACGTCGAATACGTCTGGCTCACCGTCGAGCGCTGGAACGACCCCGCCGTCGCGGTCTACCGCGAGGTCGGCTTCGAAGTCGTCGAATCGACGAGCTTCGAACTCGAAATGGCGATTCGACTCACGGCGTGATCGGATCGCAAACGCCGAACGAACCGACGATTAGACCGACAGCACGGGTTCGCTCGCGTACGAGAGCAGGTGTTGAGAGACACGCCCCAACACGCCGGGGTCTTCGCTACGGTCGTCGCCGCGCTCGATCACGATGAAGTCGGCGTCGACGTCGTCGGCCCCGTCGAGGACGGCCGTCACGGGGTTCCGCGAGAGCTCAGAGACCGAAAAGCCCGCCGTCGCGGACTGGGTGACCGGCACGTCGTCCGAGCAGTCCCTGACGGTCTCGTGGACGACTTTCATGAACGCGCGCTGCTGGTTGGCGACGGCCTCGGGGTCGAGTCGTCCGCGGGCCAGGCCTCGGACGACGCCCTCTTCGAGGACGTGTAACACGTGGAGGCTGGCGTCGTAGCGCGCAGCGACCTCGACGGCGTACTCGACGGCCCGTTCGGACCGGTCGGTGGCATCGACGGGAACCAGCACAGTATCGACGTCGACGGGCATCGCGTGCCATTGGATCGCGACCATTCAAAAATCCACCGTGTTTTGCGGTCGATCGAGAGACTGCGTCGTGGAGATGCGTCTCCGATACCCTGATGTGCGCGGCCGCCGCGAACTGGTGTATGATCGACACCGTCGTCCTGACGACCGACGGCTCGGCCAGCGCGGATCGAGCGGTCCGCGTCGCGCTGGACCTGGCCGACCGGTTCGACGCGACGATCCACGCCCTGTACGTCGTCGACACCGTCGAAGTCGAGGCCTCACCCAAGCAGGTCCGCGAGGACCTCCACGAGGCGCTGCTCGACAGCGGCCACGACGCGCTCGACGCCCTCCAGGAGCGCACCGACAGCCAGATCGAGACGGTCGTCCGCGAGGGCGAACCGACCGACGAGATCTGTGCGTACGCCGACGAGATCGACGCCGACGTGATCGCGACCGGGACCCGCGGTCGCCACGGCGAGCACGCGCTCCTGCTCGGGAGTGTGGCCGAGAGCGTCGTCCGGCGGGCGACGATGCCCGTGTTGACCGTCCGCCAACTCGACGAGGAGGAGGCCGCCGCATGAACTGGTCGATCGACGACTGCTCGATCGAACGCCAGTCGATCCTCCCCGGCCAGGGCTTTTTCGAGCCCAGCGAGGACCGTCCGGCGCTCGATCTGGCCGATGCGGAGTGGGTCGTGATCGCGGACCCCGACGCCGACGGCCTGGCCTGTACCGCGCTCGTCCGGGCGACCCACGATGGGCAGGTCACGCTCGTCCCGACCGATCCCCACCAGTTGGCCGACCAGCTCGAACGCACCGCCGCAGCCCTCCCGGCCGAGACGCCAGTCGTGATCTGCGATCTCGCCCCCGACGAGGCGAGCGACCTCGCGGGCCTCGACGCGCTCGTCGAGCAGGCCGAATCGGTCGCCTGGTACGATCACCACGAGTGGGACGACGCGTTGGCCGACCAGGTCCGCGCGGCGGGCGTCACGCTCGCGGTGGGCGACTCCGAGACGGTCTGTGCCGCCGATGTCACCGCCGAGCACCTGGATGGCGTGCCCGACCACCTCGCGGAACTCGTCGCCGTCACGCGCGATCACGACCTCTGGATCCGCGATGATCCGCGCAGCGACGACCTGGCCGACTACGCCCACTGGGCCGACCCAGAGGAGTACATCGCGACCGTCACCGAACACGGGGCGGACCTGCCCGCCGACGTCCAGGCGGTGCTCACCGAGCGCCGCGAGCGCAAGGCCCAGTTGATCGAGAAGGCCGCCGCCCGCGCCGAGATGCGCGATATCGGGCCCTGGACGGTCGCCGTGACCTACGGCCACTGCTCACAGAACGAGGTGGCCGAGCGATTGCGCGAGCGAGGAGCCGACGCCGCAGTGATCGTCAAGCCCGCCGGCAGCGCCTCGATCCGCGGGACCGAGAACTTCGAGCGGTGTCACGAAGTGGCCGAGGCGGTCGGCGGCGGGGGCCACCCCCGGGCCGCGGGCTGTAAGCCCGACATCTACGACGACCCGCTCGATTACGCTCACCACTGGACGACCCGCGGTGCGGTCGCCAAACGGCTCATCCTGGAGGCGTTTCACGACCTCGTTCCGGAGGACGGCGCGGACGGCGATGACAGCGCGAACGTCGACACCGAGGACAGTCCTGAAAGCGAGTAGGGGCCCGACGCTCAATCGTCGTCGGTCGGCTCTGGCGTGGCCGGATCGGCCGCCTCGGGATCCGCCTCGTCCCCGTCGGAATCAGCGAGCGCGGACGCGGCCGTCGCGTCGTCGTCTCTGATCCCGGGCTGTTGCAGCCAGAGGTCACCGAACAACGCGTCCTGTTCCATGTCGATGACGTCCCGATCACACAGGAAGAGCACGCCCAGATACGTCTGGACGCGAGACGGGCCGGCGTCCTCGATTTCCGCGAACAGCACTTCCGAGCGACCCGCCTCGAATTCCGCTTCGATCGCCGCACGCACGTCGTCGAGCAGGTCCTCGATGTGCTCGGCGTGGGTCGTGCCCGTCACGTCCTCGGCGGTCGGTTCGCCCGCCGCGCGGTCGGCGTCGCCGCTGCGGTAGTCGAGTCGCTGGGTGCCCCGGCGAAACCCCTTTGGGGAGTCGCTGGTGTCGTACTCGCGGGACTCTTTCCAGCGCGCCTCGCGTTCGATCTCGCGGAGTTCGCGCACGAGTTCGTCGAGCGTCCGGGGCGACCCGCGAGCGCGCTTGCGGTCGATCCGCCGATCGATCTCGCGTTCCAGGTCCGCGAACGGGTCGGGCCCGCCCGGTTCGGGTGGGGCTCCCGGTCGGGGCTCGGCCCAGGGGTCCTCGGGGTCGGGTTCGTCCTCCTCGTCCTCCAGGAGCATCTCGCTTTTCATCCGGACGAGCACGCTCGCGTAGAACAATGCGCGCGCGGACGCCCGGAGGTCGCTCTCGTCCAGGCGATCGAGAAATCGGTCGGTGACGCGCACGACGTCGATGTCCCAGGGATCGATCTCGCCGTCGTCCGCGAGATCGACGAGCACGTCCACCGGCTGGACCGGGCCCTCGGTGTCGGCGGTCGCGACCGCGCCGCCGTCCGGCCGTGGCGGACCGAGGGGGTCGCGTCGCTCGTCGCCGTTCCGCTCCGCTGGATGCTCCGACTCCCTGCGGTCGTCGGCCTCCCGCCCCGCTGGATGCTCTGACTCGCTACGCTCGTCAGGAGCATCAGTCATCAGCGGGCACCTCCTCGCTCGACAGGTCGATCCCGGTGACCTCGCTGACGTTGTCCGCGGTGATCGTGACGCCGATCGCGCGCTCGGAGCGTTCGAGCATCGCGGAGCGGTGACTCACGACGACGAACTGCGCCTCGCCCGCGAGTTCGTCGACCATCTCCCCGACCAGATCGGCGTTCGCCGCGTCGAGGAAGGCGTCGACCTCGTCGAGCGCGTAGAACGGCGCAGGGTTGTGCCGCTGGATCGCGAAGATGAAGGCGAGTGCCGTCAGGGACTTCTCGCCGCCGCTCATCGCATCGAGGCGCTGGATCGGCTTGTCGCCGGGCTGGGCTTTCATCGTCAGGCCCCCCTCGAAAGGATCCTCGTCGTCTTCGAGGTGCAACTGGCCCGTGCCGTTCGAGAGGCGCTCGAAGATGTCCTGAAAGTGGTCGTCGATCGCTTCGAACGTTTCGAGGAACGTCTCGCGTTTCTGGGTCTCGTACCCGTCGATGCGGGCGCGGATCTCGTCGGCTTCGGTCCGGAGCGTGTCGCGTTTCTCTTCGAGATCGTCGAGATCGGCCGCCACCTCGTCGTACTCGTCGATCGCGAGCATGTTGACGGGTTCGAGTTCCTCCATCCGGGATTCGAGTTGCCCGATCTTCGTCCGGACGGTGTGGTGATCGGGAATCTCCTCGGGGTCGTACTCACCGACCTCCGCTTCGATCTCGGCGATTTCGTCGGCGCGGCGCTCGATCTCGGCCTCGGCGGACTCGATCTCGTCGTCGACACGGTCGCGCTCGCGGCGGGTCGCGTCGCGGGCCTCGCGAGCCTCGTTCAACTCGGCCGATAACTCGTCGCGCTCGTCTTTCAGTTCGACGAGTTCGGATTCGAGCGCGGCGATCTCGTCCTCGATCGCCTCGATCTCGCCGTCGATCGCCTCGATCTCACTCTCGATCTCCTCGATCTCGCGCTCGCGCTCGGCGGCGCGCTCTTTGGCGGCCTCCACGCGGCCCTCCAAGTCCTCGATGGCGTCTTCGGCGTACTCCTTTTCGAGGGCAAGTTCGTTCAGTCGCGCGTCACGGTCATCGATCGCGGATTTCCGGTCGGCAATCTCGGCGCGTAACTCGTCGGCGCGCTCGGTGAGTTCGGCGAGTCGAGAGTCCTCGATGTCGGCTTTCAGATCGGCGATGTCGTCTTCGATCGCTGCGATCGTCTCGCGCTTCTCGCTGATCTGGGCGTCTAACTCGTCCATCTCGTCGGCGACGGCCTCGCGTTCGGCCTCGATCTCGTCGAGACGGGATTCGAGGTCGTCGATTTTGCCTTCCAGCGCGTCGCGTTCGTCTTCGAGGTCGTCGATCTCGCGTTCGACGTCGCGCAGTTGCTCGGTCGCGTCGGCCTTCCGGTCGCGGGCGTCTTCGATGCGCCCCTCGACGTCCCGAAGCTGTTCGCGCAGGTCGCGACGCTGGTCTTCGAGGTCGTTGATCCGACTGGCGACACGGTCGAGTTGCCCGCGACTCCCCGAAAAGGAGTGCCGAGACCCACTGGTCGACCCACCGGTCATCGCGCCGCTCTTCTCGACGAGATCACCCTCCAGCGTGACGATGCGGAGTTGGCCCATCAGTGCGCGCGCGGTCGCCATGTCCTCGACGACGACGGTGTCACCGACGACGTACTCGAAGATAGAGCGATACTCGGGGTCGAAATCCAGGAGTTCGACCGCGAAGTCGATCACGCCCGGATCGTCGGGGAGCCGAGGGAGCGATCGGTCCTCCATCTCGGTGATCGGAAGCACGGTCGCCCGGCCGGCATTCCGCTGTTTGAGGTGGTCGATACAGCGTTCACCGACCGAATCGTCGTCGACGACGACGTTGGCCATTCGCCCGCCGGCGGCAGTCTCCAGCGCGGTCGCGTACTGGGGGTCGACGCTCGCGAGGCGCGCGACCGGGCCGTGGACGCCCTCGATGTCGGCGTCGAGCAGGGTCGTCACCGCGCGGCCGAAGGAGCCGTCGCCCGACTCCTCGGCGGTGGCTTCGAGGCGGGCGTACTCCTCCTGGGCGGCCGAGAGGTCGTCTTCGACGGTGTCCAGATCTGACTGGATCGACTCGCGGTCGTCTTGTAGATCTTCGATGACCTCCTCGATCGTCTCGCGATTCTGCTCGGCTTTCCGACGTTCGTCGGCCAGCGCGGCGATCTCGGTCTCGATCTCGGGGACGCGCTCGCGGGCCTCCGCGAGGTCGTCCTCGATCTCCTCCTGTTCGTCCGAGCGGCGGCGTGCCTCGTCGATCAGACGGTCCTGCTCGCGCTGGAGTTCGTTTTGCTCGGCCTTGGCGTCCTCCAGATCGGCCTTGCGGTCCTCCAGGCGCTCGCGAATTGCCTGGACGGTGTCGTCGAGCGCGTCGATCTCGGACTCGACGGTCTCCAGTTCCGCCTCGAAGTCCTGGCGTTCGGCCGCCAGCGAGGATTTCTCGACTTTCAGATCGCGGATGTCACTCGTGAGTTCCTCGACGGTCTCCTGTTTCCGGTCGATCTCGACGAACGCCTCGCGGCGCTCGCTCTCGGCGTCTTCGATGGCCTCCTCGGCGGCGGCCCGGCGGTCGGCCAGTCGCGAGCGCTCGCCTTTGAGCTCCTCGATCTCGCGTTTGAGTTCGAGCTGTTCGTCCTCGCCTTTCCGCTGGATCTCCGCTTCGAGATCGCCCAGCTCGTCTTCGAGGCGCTCCACGCGGGCATCGCGCTCCTCGAAATCCGCGACGATTCCCTCGCGGCGCTCCTGGAGCTCTTCGAGGTCGGCCTCGCGATCGACGAGTTGCTCGCGTTTCCGTTCGAGTTTCGCCGCGCGCTCGTAGGTCTCGTAGGTCTCCTTTTCCTCGCGGAGCTCCTGGTATTCGAGTGCGGTCTCGCGTTCGTCTTCGAGTTGCTCCAGCCGATCGGTCTTCTCTTCGATGCGGAGATCGGCCTCCTCGATGCGTTCCTCGACGGTTTCGAGTTCCTCGAAGGCCTGGGCTTTCTTCTCGTCGAACTCGGCGACGCCCGCGATCTCGTCGATGATCTCCCGGCGCGTCCCCGCGGTCATGTTGATGATCTCGGTGACGTCGCCCTGCATCACGACGTTGTACCCTTCGGGCGCGATCCCCGCCTGCGCGAGCAGGTCCTGGATGTCCGAGAGGTTGACCGAGCGGTCGTTGATGTAGTAGTAGGAGTAGTAGTTGTCCTCGGTCTCTTTGACCCGCCGGCGGATCGCGATGGTCTCGACGTCACCGATCTTGTCGGTCCCGGCGGCCGAGACGACCTGCTGGCGGTCGAGCGTGCCGTCCGCGTTGTTGAGGACGACCTCGACGGTCGCCTCCCGTGGGCCACTCGTGTCCGACTCGCCGTGGTGACCCGGGTTGTAGATCAGGTCGGTGAGTTTCTCCGCGCGGATGCCCGAGGTGCGGGCGAGTCCGAGCGCGAACAGCACGCCGTCGATGATGTTCGATTTGCCCGACCCGTTGGGCCCGCTGATCGTCGTGAAGTCCTCGTAGAAGGGGATCCGCGTCTTCCGGCCGAAGCTCTTGAAATTGTCGAGGACGATCGCGTCGATGTGCATGGGCGGGCGAGGCTCCGACTCTATGCCACGATGATGTCGTCGGAGTCCTGTTCGTCTTCAGTCTCGGACTCCTCGGAATTAGATGTGTCGGCCTCGGGGAGGATGTCGTCGCTCTCGGTCGTCGAGACGTCGGCCAGATCGGCGTCGGAGGCCGCTTCGAGGTCCCGAATGCGTTGCTTGCACTCGATCAACTCATCGGTCAGGCCCGCGACGCTGGCTTCGAGTTCCTGAACGCGCTCCTGCAGGTCCTCGCTCATACCAGTCTCTCCGGTGTCGAGGCCCTTGAACGTGTGTCAGACACGTGTCGGATCGTTGTCTGTCCAGACGGGAGAGACCCGTCGAGAGATCGATCAGGGCGAGACTGCATCCCCATCGGCCTCGGCCCCCGCGACGGCGTCGGCCAGCGCCTCCCGACCGTCCATCACGTGGACGTCGAGCGAATCGTCCTCGATGCGGTCACCGCCGTCGTCGGTCTGCTCGTCGGTCAGCGTCGCCTCGTCGCTGACTGCCATGAACAGATCGCGCAGTTCGTCGGTGTTCGCGGCCATGCGTACCCACGGATTGATAGCGGTTCGTAATAAATCTTGTGCTGGCGGCGACCACCGCCGTGGGCGATGCTCACGGTCTAACAGGCCCGAATCGACGCCGACAGGAATCAATCGCGGATCGAGAATCGTCGATCCGACTCCGACGGGTCGGTCGAAGCCACAGTGTCGCTCACGTCCTCGCGGTGGACCTGCCAGGTGAACAGACTCTCGAAGACGTAGTTGACACCCATCGCTGCGGCGATGGCGATCGGACTCGCGAGGAGGAACCACCAGTCCGTCCCCGCGAGGACGACCTCGACGGCCATGATCTGGGTCAACACGGTGTAGACGGTCAACTGGACGGTCACGCCGCCGGACCGAACGAGATGGGACTTGGCGATTCGCGTCGCGAGCGACCGGGGATCCATCGCGCCCTCGTCCGCGAACGTCCAGACCTCGTTGACGGCGAACATCACGAGAATCGCCGTCTCGACACCGGCGGCTTTCGCCAGGAGTTCGGGCGCGCCGAACACCAGTCGGAAGACCATAAGAACGGCCGTGTCGGCGGCCGCACCGACGATCCCCACGGAGACGAACTGCCCGAATCGGACGCCCGAGAGGAGCGCGCCGAACCGCTCGCGGTCGATCACGAGTGCCCCCGGCGAATCAACGCCTCGCCGTCGTCGCGTCGGTCCGCGATCGCTCGGTGGAGGCGACTGTCCTGGATCTGGCGCGCGCGGTGGCGGGCGGTGAGGAGCGTCCGCCCCATTTCGAGGACCGCATCCAGGGGATCGACCGTCGATCCGGGCTGGTCTTGCCAGGTGATCGGCACCTCCTCGATCCGATAGTCGAACGCGGCGGCGACCGCGATGAGTTCGACGTCCCACGCGAACCCGGCCTCGTAGAGGTGGCCCCGAACCGTCTCCCAGACCGCCGCGGAGAGTGCCTTCGCTCCACACTGGAAGTCGTACAGGTCGGCAGCGAGAAAGCGTCGCGCGAGCCAGGCGAACCCGTCGCCCAGCAGGCGTCGCCCGACGGTCTGGTGACTCCCGACGTCGGACTCGGGATGACGGCGCGACCCGACCGACAGATCGGCCGAGTCCGAGCGGACCGGGTCGATCACGGCCGCCACCGATCGAGCGGGCGTCGCGCCGTCGGCGTCGACAAAGGCCAGCACGTCCGTATCGAGCGCTTCGAACCCCGCAGTGATCGCCGCCCCTTTCCCCCGTCGCTCCGAGACGGTCGCGACCTCGGCGTCCGCCGCGTCGAGACGCTCACGAACCCCCTCGTCTGGATCGTCGAGTTCGATCCGAATCGTCGGGTCGTCCAGCGCCGCCGACAACTGGTCGACGTAGGCGATCAACCCCTCGACGTCGGGCCGGAACGCCGGCACGACCACCCCCACGGACCGGCTCATCGCTGATAGTTACCCGTATATCGATAAAAATTGTTCGGACTCCGCCGTCGACAGCGATCGGTGCTTTCCTGACCGGGCCCCGGACACGTAACGCATTTATCGACGCGAGTGGGAGTATCGATACGCGCCAAGGTGGCAGCGTTCGGCCTCACGCAGCGGCCTGCAGTTCCGGAGCGCTAAAGCGCTCCGACCTTCGCGAACGCTTCGCGTTCGCTCAGTTCCCGCAGACGGCCGCGCTCGTCGAGCTCGCGCGACCGACTGCCGACGTGCCGCCTCGCGGGACTCGGCGGCACAGGCGCCCACCGCCGGTTCAGACCAAAATAGATAACCCGCCAGACCGCAGACCTCTCACACGTGCCAAGGTGGCAGAGTTCGGCCTAACGCAGCGGCCTGCAGAGCCGCCCATCGCCGGTTCAAATCCGGCCCTTGGCTCTTCTGACTGAGCAGAGCGAACGAAGAGAGCAAAGCAGCCGGATTTGTAACCAGACGAGTCGAAGCTGCCAAGCGAAGCGAGACAGACCGTCTCGTTCCGGTTCAAATCCGGCCCTTGGCTCTTCTGATTCTCGACAGTCGGTCACGACTCCCTCCGTCGCAATCATTATGGACACAGCGGTCGATAGGTCGAACGGATGAACCGAACAAAACTCATCGCCATCGTCGCCATCGTCGCGATGGTCGTCATCGCGCTCCGCAAGCACCGCTCCTCGGACGAGGACGAAGTCGAAATCGAATAGTTCAGTACCGCTCAACACGGGTGACAGAGACTCTCATCGCTGAATTCGAGGTCACGTCGTCGTCGGTCGTTCTCGGACCGACGCTGGCCCGCGACCTCGACGTGACCGTTCACGCCGAGCGACTGCCGGTCTCGGACGGAGAGACGACCTGGTTTCACGTCCAGGTCCACTCCGGGGAGTTCCAGGCGTTCGAACGCGCGCTCGCTGAGGATTCGACGGTCGCCGACGCCAACCTGTTCGTCACCCACGACGAGACCTCGCGGACCTATCGGCTGACGATCGCCGACGACGTGCCCGTGATGACCGCCACCGTCGCCGCCATCGGCGAGGAACTGCTCGACCTGCGTTCGAGCGGTGACGGCTGGCGCGTCCAGATCCGGACGACCGATCGGGCGTCGATTCGGGCGTTCACCGAGTTCTGTGCGACCAACGATATCGACTGTGACCTCCGCGAACTCTATCGGTCGGCGGCCCCCGTCGGGACGGTCGCCGTCCCGCTCGACACCGACGACGCCGAACTGCTCCGGACGGCACTGGAGGCAGGCTATTTCGAGGTGCCCCGTGAGACCAGCCTCGAAACACTCGCCACGACGTTCGACTGTTCTGAATCGACACTCTCGGTGCGTCTCCGGCGGGCCACCCGAGACGTCCTCCAAGAACTGCTCGCCGAGTCCGGCGCTGATAAAGCCCCAACCAGTTCGGAGTGATCCCCATCAGTCCCCACCACGTACCAGTGGCTGCAATGGAACGACAACGAGTGGGGCGGGATGGTACAGAGACGGGTGTGACCGAAAGCGACCGGGCCGCCGTGCGAGTCACGATCGACATCGACGGGCGGCGACTGGTGTACGACCGCAGCGACATCGCCGCCCTCGCGATCGAGCGGTGACGGGGCGGCCATAGAACTATCCGGGAGGGCGCCGTCGGTCCTGAGATGGCAGACGACAAATCGGGCCGGACGGACCAGGCCCACGACGCCGACCGCCGACGCCGCGAGCGCGACCTTGCCGAGCAACTGGAACGGATGGACGAGCCCAGACCACCGATCGAGGACGACGTCCTCGATCCGGTCATCGAACCGCTCGATGGGATCGAGTTCCCGGCGACGAGCGCCGCGGTCGTCGCGACGATCGGTGATCGGGCCATCGAGATGCCGGACGATCACGTCCCCGTCGCGGACCTCCTGCCGAACTCCGAGCGGATCGTCTTCGAGTCCACCGCGGCGGTGCGCGCGCGGACGAAACGGCCGACAGTCGCCGCCGCGATGAAACGGATCGTCGAGGCCGCCGACGAACTCCAAGAGGCGGAGTTCGATCGGTCGCGCCGCGAAGCCTACGAGAAGACCCTCCGGGCGCTCGCTGCGATCGACGCCACCGACGACGACCAGCCCGTCGACGTGATCGCTGACTGGATCGTCGACCACGTCCACGCGAACGACTCGCTCCCGGGGTCACGGGCGGTCCGCCGGCAGGCGGCCAAACACTGCCGATCCCAGGACTACGCGGTCAGCAATAACGACTGGCTCGGGATCTGAGCGGGAGGTCCCCGAGCCGACCGCAACATTCGTCGACGACACGGTGCTTTTGCGCATCGAACGCCTACTGTTCGAAGATGCTCCTTGCCCAGGTTCCGGGTGGGCCCGAACTGCTCGTCCTCGCGTTGATCGGGATCATCCTGCTCGGTGTCGTGCTGGTCCCGGTCGCGCTGATCGGAGCGGGTCTGTACGTCGTGTTCCGGTCAGAATCAGATCACGACGAGTGACCGTCCGGGGTGGCAGACAGCCACCCAGCGGGCGGTCGGTGAGTCGTCGGGTGTGAGGACTCGCTGTCGCGTATCGAACTGCGATACTACACGGACAGCCTGGATGTCGAACGGGTCAGGAGAGGAGCCGACGCGGTCGGCCGTACCACAGTCCCGTTAGATGACGCGGTTCTGAAGGAAGTCGAGGTGTTTGGCGTTGAAGACGATCTTGACCTCGTCGGTCTCGGGCGTGCCGACACAGGTCAGGCGCACGCCTTTGTCTTCGATCTCCTCGTCGGAGAGGATCTGCTGCATGTCCATGTCGACTTCGCCCTCGACGACGATCGAGGCGCAGTTCGCACACGCCCCGGCGCGACACGAAAAGGGCCAGTCGTAGCCCTGCGCCTCGGCGCTTTCGAGGATGTACTCGCCTTCTGCGACCTCCAGCGAGCCGTGCTCGGACTCGCCAAGGTCGAGGTCCTGAGCCTTCTCGAAGAGGTCGTCGTCTTCGATGTCCCAGCCCTGGTCGTCGATCACTTCGTAGTTGAGGTATTCGACAGTTGGCATCGACCGGCAGTTCAAGCGCCGAGGTGTTAAAAGATACCCTTCTGAATGCGGTGGAATGTCACACCAAGATCAGTCGAATCGACCAATTCGAGCAGGACATCACTGCGACCGACGCCCACCGGCAAGTCGTTCGACGCCAGCGGGCGACCGAACCAGAAACGGGTCGGCCCCCACGATCAGTCCATCAATACATCCAAAGCCGTCATAATGGCCCCAAATGCGACACCGGCCCCGACCGCCTCTGGGATCGAGATTGGACCACTGACGATTGGCATGACCAGCCACATGAAACACCCGAACAAGATACCGCTGATGATACTACCGATCAGATCGCCGATCGATGTTTCCATAGCTTCAGGTTCGAATCGGCACTGAAAATAACAACGGATGGACGATGGTAAAGCGGGTCGGAAAGTGGCTCAGAACGGCCCCATCCCGCCCATACCACCCATCCCGCCACCCTCGCCCAGTTGGTCCATCATCCGCCCGAGGTCGCCGTCGCCCATCCCCTGGAACTGATCGAGCGTGCGGTCCATCATCTGGTGTTGCTGGAGGAGTTCCCGCACGGTCTCGGGGTCGGTCCCCGACCCGCGCGCGATGCGCTCGACGCGCTCGGCCCCCACCGACTGGGGGTGTTCGAGTTCGTCCTCGGTCATCGAGTCCATGATGACCTCGAACGACCGCATGCGATCCTCGGTGACGTCCATCGCGTCGTCGGGCAACTGGTCCATGATCCCGCCGCCCAGGCCGGGAATCATGTCCATCACCTGGTCGAGCGGGCCCATCTGGTTCATCGCCTCCATCTGCTTGCGCATGTCCTTCAGCGTAAACTCGCCCTCCATCAGGTCCTCGGGGTCCCACTCCTCGTCGTCCTCGCCCGTCTCGACCATCGCGCGCTCGACGCGTTCGGCCAGCTGTTCGAGGTCGCCCATCCCGAGGAGTCGCGAGACGAACCCCGAGGGCTCGAAGCGCTCGACGTCTTTGACGCCCTCACCGGTCCCGAGGAAGGCGATCTCCGCGTCGGTCTGGTCGACCGCCGCGAGCGCGCCGCCACCCTTGGCCGTCCCGTCGAGTTTCGTGATCGTCACGCCGTCGACGCCGTCAGCGACCGCGCGATCGAACTCCTCGGCCTGATCGCTCGCGGCCTGGCCGATCGCCGCGTCCAGCACGAGGATCGTGTCGTCGGGGTCGACGGCCCGATCGATCGCTTCGAGTTCCTCGATCAGGTCGTCTTCGAGGGCGTGCCGCCCGGCGGTGTCGACGATCTGGACTTCCGCATCGGCCGTCGCTTCGAGTCCGTCGCGGGCGATCTGGACGGGATCGTCGCCGTCGGGATCGCCGTAGAAATCGACCTCCGCGCGCTCGGCCATCTGCTCGGCCTGGTCGTACGCGCCGGGCCGGAACGTGTCGGTCTGGATGACCGCCGGGCGGAGGCCTTTCGTCGAGAACCACCACGCCATCTTCGCCGCCGTGGTCGTCTTCCCCGACCCCTGCAGGCCCGCGAGGACGATCGTTCGTTCTTCGAGGGGCAACTCCATCGAATCGCCCACGAGATCGACGAGTTCCTCGTAGACGATCCGCAGGACGTGATCGCGAGCGGACGTCCCCGCCGGGGGCTCTTCGTCGAGTGAACGCGATCGGATCGCCTCCGAGAGGTCCTGGACCAGGCCCACGTCGACGTCGGCCTGGAGCAGCGACCGTTGGATCTCGGTGACGACCTCGTCGACGTCCTCTTCGTCGATGCGTGACTTTCCCCGCAGGGAATCGAGCGTCCCCCGGAGCGATTCACCGAGATCGTCGAGTACCATTTGGCGTGGCTACGCGAGGCGGTCGGTCAACCCTTTCGGTCGGGTTCGGCCCGACGGCGTCAGTCGTCCGACCGCCGACCGAAGAGGTAGCCGACGACGAACGCCGGCCCGCCGACGAATCCGATCAGGAAGACGAGCAAAATGAGGAGTAGTTCCGGTCCACCAGGCATGCCACCCGTACCGGGAATTCCCAGGATCATACACGAAGGTCTTTGAGAGGAAAAATTAATTGTTTCGAAACGGGATCGGGACGGACGATCGCTCTGCCAGGTCGAATCCCGAAACGGGTGGGTCAGTTCCCGCTGTCGTCCTCGGAGCCACGCCGGCGCAGCACGAGGACGACGATCGCCACCGGAAGGCCCACGAACAGGACCAGCGTGATGAGCAGTAAGGCGATCAGTTCGGGCAGCGCAGCCATCGGTCCCAGGCCCGGAATCCCAACGATCATGCGCAGACGTATTCAGAAGGAGAAAATAATACTTGCGAACGAGGGGAGGATCCAGGTCGTCGACGACGG
This sequence comes from Halococcoides cellulosivorans, assembly GCF_003058365.1. Lineage (NCBI taxonomy): Archaea > Methanobacteriati > Methanobacteriota > Halobacteria > Halobacteriales > Haloarculaceae > Halococcoides > Halococcoides cellulosivorans. The sequence continues at coordinate 2,037,574 of NZ_CP028858.1, forward strand.
CCAAGACGATACAAGACGAACCGTCGCTGGCTGCAGACTCCGCCACCGGACCGGTAGGACGCATATAACGAGGGGCCTGGCACCACGACGATCGGTATGGAGTACACTATCCAGACCACCGTCGACGGTGCGTTCGACGACGTGACCGACGCGACGATCGCCGCGCTCGAAGCCGAGGGGTTCGGCGTCCTCTGTGACATCGACGTCCAGGCGGTCTTCGCAGAGAAACTCGACGCGGAGTTCGATCAGTACCGGATTCTCGGGGCCTGCAACCCCGACCTCGCGTACGACGGCCTCGACGCAGAGATCGAACTCGGGACGCTGTTGCCCTGTAACGTCGTCGTCTACGAGACGGAGACCGGCGAGATCGGCGTGAGCCTCATGGATCCGCGCATCGTGCTCGGGTTGGCCGACGACGACCGCATCGATGCGGTCGCCCGGGAGGCCACCGACCGACTCGAACGCGTCGTCAAGACCATCGCCGCCGACCACGCCTCGGCGGCCTGAGGCGGTTTCCGGCCGAGAGCGGAGCAGTGGGTGGACGCCGCTATCGGAACCGGCCGAAGATGCGGTAGTCCCGATCGGGCACATACCGGCGGAAGAGGAGGCTGTTCGTGAGCACCGACACGCTCGAAAACGCCATCGCCGCCGCCGCGAGCACGGGCTGAAGCAGGCCCAGGGAGGCCAACGGGATCATCGCGGTGTTGTAGCCCAGCGCCCAGACGAGATTCTGTTTGATCTTCTGGAGGGTCGCATCGGAGATCCGGATCGCCTTCACGACGTCCTGGGGGTCCGATCGCATCAGCGTCACGTCCGCCGCTTCGATGGCGACGTCGGTGCCCGATCCGATCGCCGTCCCGACGTGGGCGACCGCGAGCGCGGGCGCGTCGTTGACGCCGTCACCGACCATCATCGCTTTGCGACCGTCGCTTTGAATCGCCTCCACGGCGTCGGATTTGTCCTCGGGGAGGACCTCCGCGCGGACGTTCTCGGGGTCGATCCCGACCGACTCGGCGACGGCACGCGCGGTGCGCTCGTTGTCGCCGGTAATCATCATCACGTCGACGCCCCGCTCGCGAAGCGCCGCGACGGCCTCGGTCGCGCCCTCTTTCACCGTGTCGGCGTCGGCGACGACGCCCGCCAACTGGCCGTCGACCGCGACCAACATTGCGGTCTTGCCCTCGCGTTCGAGTCGTTCCATGGTCTCGGCGGCGGGCGCGGGATCGATGCCTGCGTCGTCGAGCAGTTTGCGGTTCCCGACCAGAACGTCACGACCGTCGACCACCGCGCGGATCCCGTGGCCGGGGACGTTCTCGAAGCTCTCGGGGTCAGGAACGTCCAGGCCGCGGTCCTCGGCCCCCGCGACGATGGCGCGTGCGAGCGGGTGTTCGCTCCCGCTCTCGGCGCTGGCCGCCAGCCGGAGGATCGCGTCCTCGTCGAGGGCCTCTGCCGTCGCCGCCCCAGTGCCGCCGTCCGCGCGCGCGTCGAGGGCGATCACGTCCGTCAACTCCATTTCGCCTTCGGTGAGCGTGCCCGTCTTGTCGAACACGACGGTGTCGACGTCTTTGGCGCGTTCGAGGATATCCCCGCCTTTGAACAGGACGCCGTTCTGGGCCCCGATGGTCGTCCCGACCATCGTCGCCGCGGGCGTCGCCAGCCCGAGCGCGCAGGGGCAGGCGATCAGCACCGACGACGCGAACACGATGATCGCGAACTCGAACGCCGAGACCGTCCCGCCGGCGATCGCCGGCCCGCCGGCGACCAGATCGAAGAGTGGGACCCACCCGACGAGGCCGGCGAGCAGTTCGGGAGCGACGAACCAGACGGTCGCCCAGAAGATGGCGTTCACGATGACCGCCGGGACGAAGTACGCAGAGATCCGGTCGGCGACGTTCTGGATCTCCGGCTGACGGGACTGAGCCTCTTTGACGGTCTGGACGATCTGCTGGAGCGCAGTGTCTTTCCCGACCTTCGTCGCCTCGACGACCAGCAGACCGTTCTCGTTGATCGTCGAGCCGACGACCTCGTCACCCTCGCTCTTCTCGACGGGGACCGATTCCCCGGTCACCATCGACTCGTCGACCGCCGACTGGCCCTCGACCACGACGCCGTCGGTCGGGATCTGCTCGCCCGGCCGGACTTTCATGCGATCGCCGACTGCGACTTCTTCGAGGGGCACCTCTCGTTCGGTGCCGTCCTCGTCGACGAGGGTGGCGGTCTCGGCTTCCATCGCGAGCAGTTCCCGGAGCGCCTCGCCGGCCTGGCCTTTCGAGCGCGCTTCGAGGTAGTTCCCGAGCGTGATGAAGACCAGAATCAACGCCGCGGTGTCGAAGTACAGCCCCTCGCTGGCGATCAGGGTCGCGAGGACGGCCAGCGAGTAGAGGTACGCCGTCGAGGATCCCAGCGCGATCAGGACGTCCATGTTCGCGCGGCGGTTGTTCACGAGGGCGTTGTAGGAGTTCCTGTAAAACGGCCAGCCGAGGACCGCCTGCACGGGCGTCGCGAGCAGGAACTCGACCCACCCGAACCTGATCCCGAGGACCGTCTCGGGGACGATCGCGCCGCCGAGCAGGAGTTTGTCGGCCATGAACAGGAGCATGGGCGCCGAGAGGACGGCCCCGAACAGCGTCAGGCGAAGCTGTTTTCGGATCTCCCCCTCGCGGGCGGCGTCGCGTGCGTCCGTCCCGTCGTCGCCGTCGTCGTCCTTCCGGACCGGCGAATACCCCGCCGACTCGACGGCGTCGTACAGGTCGTCGAGCGAGGTCTCGGCGGGATTGTATCGGACCTGGGCCTCGTCGGTCGCGTAGTTCACGTCCGCGTCGATCACGCCCGGTGTGTCCGCGAACGCCTCACCGATCGTCGCCGCGCAGTTCGCACACGACATATCGGCGATCGCGATCGTCACCGTCTCCGCGACCGCGCTATACCCCGCCCGGTCGACCGCGTCGTAGATTGCAGAGAGTGAGACCCGCTCTGGATCGAAGGTGACCGACCCCTCGTCGGTCGCGTAGTTCGCGTCGGCGCTCTCGACGCCGTCGAGATCGGCGAGCGTGTCCTCGATGGTCCCCGAACAGTTCGCACAGGACATCCCCTGGAGTTCGAGTCGAGACGTTCGCGTACTCATGGGTGACTCGTCCTATGGGCTCCCCACTTAGGCACGTTGTTGCTTCGTCAATCGGGGTTCGACCCCCGCTAATTTTTGGAGTCGAAAGTCGATCGCGATCGAATCCTGGCCGTCGCAGTCGGGTGCTCGCCAGCGAGGACCGCCATCGTTACCACTCGGCCGGTGAAACACGCGCTCATGGGAACGAACGTTCGTCACGGCACGATCGAGGGGGCGGCGACCGTCGACCGCTCGATCGGGCGCATCGTCGGCATCGCCAGCGCACTCGTCGTGTTCAACATTTTGTTGATGTGGCTGGTGAGTTTCACGCCGATCGCACCGCTCGTGACCCCGCTGTTGTTCGCGAACTACTTCGTGACGATCGGATTTTTCGTCGTCACCGTCGGGGGCGGGTTCTGGATCGCGAACCTCGGCCTGGAACGCGGGAGTGGGATCCTCACGGGCGCGGGCGTCACGCTGACCCAGGCGGGTTACGGCCTGTTCGGGGCGGCGATCCTCGCGATCGCCGGGAGCCAGCTAGGCCTTTCGGCGTCGATGCGCCTGGCCGGGATCGGCATCGCGGCGTTGATCACCGCCGCGATCACCGCCGTCGTGACGGTGATCGTCTTCTCGACCGATCACTCCTTCGAACGGTGGCAAACCTACGCCTTCGGCGGATTCATCGGTGGGATGGCGCTGGGCGCGGTCGGCTACTTCGTCAACCCCATGCTGATCGCGCTCGCGGGCGTGATCTTCTTTCTGGCCTTTGTCTGTGATCTGACCTACGAGATCTGGGCCGTCCGGGAAGATTATCACGCCAGCGACCTCCGATCGGCGATCGGCATCTACGTCGCGGTCATGGGCGTGTTCATCCACGTCCTCCAGTGGGTGCTGCGCATCCTCGCGCTGCTCGACAACTGAACAGGCGGTCGTCACACCGATCGATCAACGCCTAAGTACGTCGATCCCTGAGTACGGGCACTGACCGATGCAGATCTTCAAGACGACACGGGATCGCAATCTCGCGATCGCGGGGCTGGTGGCGTTCGCGCTGTTCATCGGGAGCATCTACCTGACGATACGGTTGAAATTCCCGTTTTTGCTCAGTGAGGAGGCCCTCAAAGAGATTTTCAGGGGGTTCCCGCCCGGGCTGGGCATGCTCGTCTTCACCGTCTCGCACATCATCCAAGTCGTGTTGATGGCGATCCCGGGGTACGCCATCGCCGCCGTCGGGGGCGCGCTGTTCGGCCCGGTCGTCGGCCTCGGCCTCACGATGATCGGCGTCACCGTCGGGAGTACGATCGCCTTCCTGATCGCCCGTCGGTGGGGCCGACCGATCGTCGAGCGGATGATCGAAGAAGACGCCCTCGAACGGTTCGACGAGTTCGCCCAGAGCGCTGGCACGCCCGGCCTGTTCCTGTTCGTGTTCATCCCCGTGCTCCCGGAGGACGTGATCAGTTTCGTCGCGGGGATGGCCGAGTTCAAACTCTCGACGTTCGTCGCGGTGATGTTCTTCGGTCGCCTGCCCGCGGCGGCAGTCGCCGTCTTCGCGGGGTCGAGTTTCGCCAGCGGGGAACTGCTCGAAGCGGGCCTCTGGGCGATGGTGTTGATCGTCTTCTCGGGGTACACCTACTACTACCGCGACGAACTCCTGGAGTACGCGAGTCGGCTGTGAGCGATCGGTGTGGGGAAGGATTTTGCCCGTTCCCACCACAACGAAAACCACGATGAGTCCCGACGACCGGCGAATCGATTCCACGGGGCGACTCACGATCCCGAAAGCGATGCGGGATCGTCTCGGGATCGACACCGGCGATCGCGTCACTATCGAAATCGACGACGCGTTCGTCATCCGGCCCCAGACCGACCGCGAGGAGTTCGTCACCACGATGGAGGGGTGTATCACGGCCGAGACCCGCCGCGAGTCCGCTCGACCGATCTCGCCGGCGGAGTTGAGAGCAGACTGGACCTCTGACCGTCCCGACGAACGATCGCTGTGAGTGGCTCGTCGTCGATCCCGCCGACCGCGTAGCCCCAGACACAACGGATCCACGCGTTCGGGTGCGACGGGCGGCCACGGCGTTCACACCGCCCCCAGCTATTTGGAGCCTGACCCTCCAAGGGGAGTCCGATGGTCGGACTGCCCGCCGCTCTCGGTCTCCTCGCGGTCACCCCCGCGATCATCTGGATCGGCAGTACCTTCTTCGAGCAGTCCGCCGGACGCCTGAGCAAACACTACGGCCTGCCGGTCGCCGTCCACGGCGCGATCGTGCTCGCGGTCGGATCGAGCGTTCCCGAGATCAGTTCGATCGTCATCAGCACGGTCGTCCACGGCGAGTTCGCGCTCGGCGTCGGCGCGATCGTCGGGAGTGCGATCTTCAACCTGCTGGTGATCCCCGCGCTCTCGGGGCTCACCAGCGAGAGCCTCGAAGCCACGCGGGATATCGTCCACAAGGACGCCCAGTTTTACATCATCAGCGTGCTCGTGCTCTTCGTCGTCTTCGCGCTGGGGGCGACGTACGTCCCGGGCGGGACGAACGAGGCCGCGATCTTGACGCCCGCACTGGTCGTCCTCCCCTTGCTCACCTACGGCGTCTACGTCTTTTTACACCAGCAAGACGCGAGCGCCCACGTCGCGCCGGACGGGCCGGCGATCGCACCGATTCGGGAGTGGGCCACGCTCGCGGGCGCGCTCGTCGTCATCGCCGTCGGCGTCGAGGGCATCGTCCGCGCGGCGCTCTCGCTCGGCGCGCTCTTCGAGACCCCCACCTTCCTCTGGGGCGTAACCGTCATCGCCGCCGCGACGAGTCTGCCCGACGCGTTCGTCAGCATCCGGGCCGCTCGAAACGACGACAGCGTCACCAGCCTGACGAACGTCCTCGGGTCGAACACGTTCAACCTGCTCGTCGCCATCCCCGTCGGCGTCCTCCTCGCGGGGACGGCGACGATCGACTTCCGGGTGGCGGTCCCGACGATGGGGTTTCTGGGGGTCGCGACGCTCGTCTTCGTCGTCTTCACGCGGACGGACCTCGAGTTGACCGACCGCGAGGCGATCGGCTTCCTCGCGCTGTACGGCCTCTTCCTGGTGTGGATGATCCTCGAGTCGATCGGTGCGATCGAGACGGTCCGCGGGATCTGACCGACCCCCACGGTATTTACGACCGGCGACGAAACTGACGACCCGGTCATGGCGGTCGCACAGCTGGGTCAGATAGCGGGACTCCTCGCGGAATCGCCGCTCACCGTGGACATGCTGGTCGTGTTCGCGATCATCGCCGTCGCGCTCGTGCTGTTCGTCTGGCAGCCGATCCCGATCGACACGACGGCGATCGCCGTCATGGTCGCGTTGATCGTCCTCGAACCCTGGACCGGGGTGACGCCCGCCGACGGCGTCTCGGGATTCTCGAACCCCGCGACGGTGACCGTCCTCGCGATGTTCGTGTTGAGCGAGGGGGTCCGGCGAACGGGGGCGGTTCAGATCCTCACGCGGGCGATATCGAAATACACCGGCGACAGCGACCTCAAGCAGTTGCTCGCGGTGATCGGCCTCGGGGGGCCACCGGCGGGCTTTATCAACAACACCCCGATCGTCGCGATCTTGATCCCGGCGGTCAACGAGATCGCCCGCAAGGCCGACACCTCACCGTCGAAGCTGTTGATGCCACTCTCCTTTGCGGCGATGATGGGCGGGACACTCACCCTGATCGGGACCTCGACGAACCTGCTCGCGAGTGACGTCTGGGCGCGCCAGGGCGGGCCCGCCGCCGCGCCGTTTACGATGTTCGAGTTCACCCAGCTCGGCGTCGTCGTCTTCGCCGTCGGCGTCGTCTATCTGCTGACCGTCGGGCGATACCTGACGCCAGCGCGCATCAGCCCCGCCGGCTCGCGCGAGGAGTTCGGGCTCTCGGAGTATCTCACCGACGTGGTCGTCCGAGAGGGGTCGCCGCTGGCCGGCACGACCGTGCGCGAGATCCACCGCACCGACGAGTTCGCGATCGAGGTGTTCCAGATCGTCCGCGACGGCCACACGATCGCCCACGATCTCAGCACGCAGCGACTCCAGGCGGGCGACATCCTCGCCGTCCGGACCGACGAGGACACGATCCAGCGCGTGCTCGACGCCGACGGCCTGGACCTGCTCGCGGACGTCATAGACGACATCGAGGACGAACGATCGGCAGACATTCGCGACGCCGTCGTCGGCGACATGGGAGACGCCGACCGGCCACGCGACACCGACGCGGACCGCGACACCGCCGCGAACGATAGCGACGACGAGGCCGTCATGACCGAAGTCGTCCTCCTGCCGGGGTCGTGGCTCTCGGGCCGGGCGTATCGCATCGCCGATTTCGAACACCAGTACGATCTGAGCGTGCTCGCGGTCCGTCGGGGCAGCGAGGTGATCCGCAAGCGCATGCGCGACGTGAGACTCCGCGGCGGCGACACCCTGCTGATCCAGGCCTCGGGGCCGACCGTCGAGGAGTTACGTACCGCCCGGAACGTCGTCGTCTCGGGCAACGACGACTGGGAGTCGTTCGACCGCCGGAAGATTCCGATCGCGGTCGGGATCGTCGGTGGCGTCGTCGCACTCGCCGCCCTCGACGTCCTCCCGATCATGGTGAGTGCGCTCGCGGGCATCGTCGCGATGATCGTCACCGGCTGTCTCCGGCCCGCAGACGCCTACGACGCCGTCAGCTGGGACGTGATCTTCCTGCTCGCGGGCGTGATCCCGCTCGGCATCGCGATGGAGCAGTCGGGCGCGGCGGCGCTGCTGGGGACGATGATCGTCGGCGTGGGCGATCTACTCCCACCGCTGGCCATGCTCGGGGTGTTCTACCTCTTTACCGCGGTGCTCACCAACGTGATCAGCAACAACGCCAGCGTCGTGTTGATGATCCCGATCGCCATCGACGCGGCCGTCAGCCTCGGCGCGAACCCGTTTTCGTTCGTGCTCGCGGTGACGTTCGCCGCCTCGACGGCGTTCATGACGCCCGTCGGCTACCAGACGAATCTGATGGTCTACGGGCCCGGTGGCTACCGATTCGGTGATTTCGTCCGGGTGGGACTCCCCTTGCAACTGTTGCTTACGATCGTGACGCCACTCGCGATTGCGTACTTCTGGGGCGTGTGAGTGGAGAGAGGGCCGTCCGGGCGTCGAAACGTCTTTACAATTTCGTACACATTGTATACACGTGAGCACGATACGCGTCTCCGACGACGTCAAAGAGCGGTTACGGGACCTGAAACGTGACGACGAGTCGTTCGACGACCTGCTGGATCGACTCAGTCGCCAGGACACCGACGTCGACGAGATCGCGGGCTGTCTGGCCTTTGCGGACGATGATGGCGACCTTCTGGATCGGATGGACGACGCCCACGACGAGTTGAGCGATTCGCTGGACGGACACGTTGGACGATGATCGTCCTCGACAGGGACGTTCTGGCGAAAATTTCCGGACGAGACGTCGACCAGGGCGTCCTCAACCATTGCCGACAGTACAGCCGAGAGGAGTGGACGATTCCAGCGATCGTCGCCTGGGAGTCGTACAAAGCGGTGTCGGAACGGTCACAGAAGCGACGTGTCCAGCGGGCACTGGCCGACAACTTCGATCGGATTCTCGACCTGACCGACGACGCTGGTCTCGAAGCCGCCGCACTCGACGAGAGCCTCTCAGCGCAGGGCGTCACACTCGACACCGCCGATCTCCTGAATCTCGCAATCGCCCACGAGGCCGGCGGCACGTTCGTCACCCACAACGCCAACGACTTCGATACGCCACCAGTTCACGACCTCGTCGATATCGACGTCGTGACCGGCGACTCAACCTGACCCGGGAGAATCGCGACTCCGTTCCGTGTCACCGATGATCGAAGGGGACGAGCGTTGGACTCCGTCCAACGAACCACACGGGCGCTGAGGGACTGAGCGAAGCCGAAGGCTTCGCGAGGGTCGTCGCGGCCGCTGAATGACGAGCAATGCGAGGAACGAAGCGGCTGCGACGGGACTGAGCGGCGACTCCGTCGCCGCGAGGGTTGAGGGACGCTTGCGTCCCTCAGGACTGAGCGAACGCGTTGCGTTCGCGATGATCGAACGACGCGTGCGTCGGTCGGGATTTGAACCACCTGCACTTCGCTCACTTCGTTCGCTCGTGCCGTCGTTCAAATCCTTCAGTGCCGGTTCGCTCGTTTCTCACTCCGTTCGAAAACTCGCTGTCTCCGAAAATCGAAGATTTTCGGGATGAGCGTTGGACTTTGTCCAACGAACCACACGGGCGCTGAGGGATTTGAACCGAAGCCAGACGTGCTCGCTCCGCTGCGCGCGACTGGCAGGGTTCAAATCCGCAGTGCCGGTTCGTTCGCCGGTTCGCTGGCTCACGGCCATGCCGTTCGCCGTTCCGAGGCTCTCACTTCGTTCGAGCCTCGCTATCGCTCACCGGCTCACTGCACGGGCGCTGAGGGATTTGAACCCCCGGCAACTTGGTTCGAAGCCAAGCACTCTGTCCAGGCTGAGCTAAGCGCCCTTATCCGAGCCAAAACACGCGCAGGGATAAAACCCACCATCCCGCCGTCCGCCACACCTATGACAGTGGGCGTTCCCTGTCCACACATGTCACTCTCTGACGACGCGATCACCGACCTGCTCGCATCGGCCGAAACGATCGCCGTGGTCGGCTGTTCGAGCACGCCCGGTAAGGCCGCCCACGACGTCCCGAAGTATCTCGACGGGCACGGCTACAACATCCTGCCAGTCAACCCGTTCGCCGACGAGATCCTGGGCCGCGAGGCCGTCGATTCGCTCGCCGACATCGACGAATCGGTCGACATCGTCGACGTGTTCCGCCCGAGCGACGAAGTCCCGGAGATCATCGACAGTGCGCTCGACAATACGGACGATGCGGCGATCTGGCTGCAACTCGGTATCGATCACCCCAATGCCGTCGAACGCGCCAGAGCGGCGGGCCGGTCGGTCGTCGCCGATCGGTGCATGAAGATCGAACACGGCCGCCTGATCGAAACCTAACGCTCGTCGCTCGCGCTGTCGGTACTCTCGGCGGGCGAGTCGGGCGTGGCCTCGTCGCTCCCGCCGTCTGAATCCTCGTCCGCGTCCCCCTCCGCGGACTCGTCGTCCGCGTCCACGTCCTCGATCGACGCCTCGGCGATGATCGCGTCGGGATCGAGCCCCTGCTCGGCGGCGATCGCCTCGATGAGCGCACGATTTTCCGCGACGTCTCGGTCGAGGCCGTCGACGGTGTCGGCAGTCGTGTTGAGCTTCTTGCGGATCTCGATGACGTGCTCGCGGAGTTCGACCATCCGCTCGTACAGCTCCTCGGCGACCTCGACCATCTTCTGGACGCGTTTCGCCGTGTCGGTGAGTGCCATTGTCGGATCGAGGCGGTCGACCCCTGTGGCCCTTTCGGTGGCCCGCCGTCGAGCGAAAGGTCCTTGAGGGGAGCCGGCGGAGTGTGGAGTGGACTAGGCCGGGCGGCCAGGCCCCGCCCCTCGCCCGCATGATGGTCTTGAGCGGGGGCCGAACACCGGAGACGTCGGATCCGCCGGGTGCGGACCCCGGCCCCAACCGTGGAAGCCTCGTCCCGCGGGGGCAGCGGTCCACGTCGGCTCGCCTGCAGGGGCGACTCGGCGTGGTTGATCGGCGCCAGCCCGTCAGGCGCGGAAGCGAGCAGCGGAGCGCCGGACACCTGTCGCTCGCGGGGTTGCGGGGTGGAGGGACGGGCCGGGACTACCCGCACCCGAACGATCCGGCAACTCCGGCCGTCCACTCCCATTCATCGCGACATCGACCGACGAGCGGTCGCTCCGTGTCGGTTGCGCGCGCCGGGAATTCGATCGCAGCGCGTCCCATCACTCGGTCTCGAACGCCGCGCCCTCGACGGTCAGCCCGCCGCTGACCGTGCGATTCGGATACGGGATGTCGATGCCGGCGTCGTCGAATCGCTCTTTGACGCTGGCGGTGTACTCGCCGCGGATCCGCACCACGTCCGACCGACTCGGATCACCGATCCAGACCCGCGACTGGAGGACGACCGACGAGTCACCGAGTTCGGTCACCCGCACCGAGGGGTCGGGGGTCGCGAGCACGTCCGGGTGGGCCTCGGCCTCGTCGAGGACGATGTCGGTCGCAGCGTCGATGTCGTCGTCGTACCCGATGCCAAAGTCGACTTTGACGCGCAACCGGTCGGCGTCGACCGGGTTCTTGATGACGCCGTCGGTGAGGTGGCTGTTCGGGACCGTCAGCAGTTCGTTGTCGAACGTCCGGACGCGGGTCACCCGGAGGCTGATGTCCTCGACGCGCCCGCTGTAATCGTCCCACTCGATCCAATCACCGATGCGGAACGGCCGATCGGTGAAGATGAACACGCCCGCCGCGAGGTTTTTCATCACGTCCTGCAGGGCGAACCCGATCGCGAGCGTCCCGGCGGCGGCGATGGTCGCGAGCGACTGGAGGAAGCTTCCGAAGCCCGCGAGGCCGAAGGCGACCGCGACCGCGACGAACAGAACGGCGATGTTGACGAGTTTGATCAGGGGTTTCCGGGCGTGTGCGTCGAGATTCCGGGCCTGCAGGACACGGCCGATCGCCGGCGCGACGACCGCCCGGCCCACGATCACGAGTGCCACGAAGACGGCGAAGAAGGTGAGTGCGCTGCCGATCTCGGCGGCATAGGGCAGCCCTGCCGCGTCGAGCGTCTGGCCGATCGGGCCCGCCGTGACGTTGGTGTCGAGGACGCTCATTCGTAGACGGCGGTGTGCCCTCTCGTCTCGACGAGATCCGCGCCGGCGCGGTCGGCCAGGTCGGCCGCCAACTCGTCGGTGGTCGTTCCGCCCCGTGCCGCGCGGTGGAAGCGGACCTTGACGAACGCGCGATCGTCGAGTTGGGCCGCGAGTTCCTCGACGGCGGGGTCGAGGCCACGCTTGCCCACCCAGAGGCTCACGTCGAGGTCGTGAATCTGCTGGCGTCGATCGGTCATACGGGGTTCACCCGATGCAGATGTGAATAGCTTTCGGCGCGGGCGCGCCACCGGGCCGACGACGGACGATAGTTTTTCCCGCCAGCGCTCCAACGTGGGGAGTATGTCCCGCTGGGAGTGTGCCATCGAGGGCGACGATCGGACCTTCGATCGGGTCGAAGACCTGATCGTCCACCAGGCCAGCGCGCACGAGCACGTCGAGTGCAAGGTCTGCGGGACCGTCCTGCCCGACGGCTACTTCGCGATTCGCCACGCCTTCGAGGAACACACCCGGGCGGACTACGTGCGGGCCTACGACGCGACGGCCGCCGAGGTCCGCCGTCGCGAACAGGTCAAACAGGTCGTCGAGTCCGCCGCCGACATCCGCGAGGTCGTCGACCGCCTGGAGGGCGGCGACGGCACGCTCTAATTTTCAGCCGCCGATCGGCTCAGTCCGCCGCGGTCGCGGGGAGTTCCGACTCGACAGCGAGTCGTTCGTCCGCATCGCAGACGAGCGCCCGAGCGTCGCTGTGCGATTCGACCGCATCGGCGAACTCGTCGGTGTCCACCTCGATCGGCGGGAACGAGTCGTAGTGCATCGGGAGCGCGAGATCGGCTCCGACCCAGTCGACGGCGATCGCGGCCTGCTCGGGCCCCATCGTGAAGTGATCGCCGATCGGCACGGCCGCGACGTCCGGTTCGAGGAACTCGCCGATCACGTCGGCCATCTCGCTCATCAGCGCGGTATCGCCAGCATGGTAAAACACCGGATCGTCGTCGGCCGCGAGCGGCGGGGCCGCACCGATCAGATAGCCCGCGGGCATCCCACCGGTGGCGTCGGGCGCGGTCTCCATGCCGTTGGAGTGGTCCGCGCGATGCATCGTCACGTGAGCGTCGCCCAGTTCGATCGTCCCACCGAGGTTGAACCCGATCGTCTCGCCGATGTCGAACGCCTGCTCGCAGTAGCCCACGACCTCGGGCGTGCCCGCGACCGGGCAGTCGTAGGCCCCCACGTCGGCGATGTGGTCGGCGTGACCGTGGGTCAGGAGGACGTAGTCGGGATCCACGTCGGTCGGGTCCGCGTCGGTCTTGGGATTGTCGAAGAACGGATCGATCAGCAGCGTCGTCGAGTCTATCTCGACACGCCAGGTCGAGTGGCCGAACCAGGTAAGCTCCATAGGCGGCGGTCGGGGCGGATCGCACTTAATCGTTGAGTGGTCCAGTCGAGCGAAGTGGGCGAGATCGGCGGATCACCGCCCCGATGTCATCCGAGCAACTCCCGAATCCGGCGTTCGAACAGTTCCTCCAGAGCGATCCAGAGGATCTCGGTCGGAATCGTCGGGTCGAACGACGACGCCTCGTGGTGAGTGTCCGAAGCGTCCGGCACCTGGTACTGGAAGTGGACCGGACCGAGGTCGGGATGATCCGCGTCGCGGTGGTACCCACAGTTGAACCCCGTGTTCGGATCGGCGTAATGAATGCGATAGAACTGCTCGTCACCCCGAAACCGCCACTCCACGTCGAGTGTGGGATCGGCAGGACCCGTCGACGGCCGGACGCGATCGGCCGCGACAGTCGCTCGAAGAGACCGTTTCACGATGCTGTCCGGTTCGTAGGTGACGGTCGTGATTTCTGGCTGGCGTTCGAGTACGTCCCTGAGCCCGCGATAGACCGTCGTATCGATCGTCCCTGGCAGACTCATATCAGACCGACAGTGCGTCTCGCTCGCTCGCCCAGTCGTACTCGTTGAGCGCGGCCCTGAGGACTGGCTGACGGTCGGCGAGATGTTCCCACTCGCTGGCGATATCGCGGCGGCGATCGATCTCGTCGATCGCGTCGAGGTCTGCGATCGACGCGCGGAGTTCGCCCGGCGTATCGACCCCGAACTCGTCTTTCCAGTCGGCGATCGACGATCGAATCGACACGAGAGAACTCGTCAGTGCCTCACGGTCGTGTTCGCGCTGGAGGGTCGCGATCTCCCGGTAAGTCGCCATCAACTGGTCGATACAGTAGCGTCGCTGGCCGTCTTGCTCGACGACACGCAGCACGTCGTCCTCGACGAGTTGGTCGAGATACTTCCGGGCGGTCTTGGCGGAGACGTCAGTTTCGTCGGCGACCCACGCCGCCGTCCGCGGCGTCCGAAGCGTCCGCGCGGCCGCCCGGACACGCTCTCCGCGTGTCAACTCGGTTCGGTCGCCAGATGGCTCGTCGGTCACGTTCGTGTAGAGGTGGCCCGCGAACAAATATACATCGCCGGGGAAATATACGAATCGCGCCCACGACACTCTGCGTCGGTCACACTCGAACGTCCGGTCGGGTCGGATGCGATCGAACCGACGGCCGGTCACCCTCGGGTCAGTCCTCGTGTCTGAGGTACCCCACGACGAACACGATTCCCGCACCGACAGCGATCGTGAGATGGGCGAGTACTTGCCACCCGTTGAAGCCGGCGGCGAGAAGGGCGAGACCCGCCCCCAGGTACAGCGCCAAGGCGCTGGCGACGGCGAGATCGATGATCGTCCACCCCTCGTCGATCGATTGCTGAGATTCGAAGACGACCTTGAACCCGACACTGACGAACAGGAGCGTGAGGACAGCCCCGAAGACGACCCCCGGCCTGAACAGCGGTTGTCCAGCACCGATGTCGTCCCCATGGGTGACGGCGAACGCTCCTCCGGCGATCACGACGATGGCAATTGCGAGTGACGTTTGTTTGAGTCCGATATCCATGAGTTCGCGTTACTGCGGTACAACAGTATCCCGTAGCGTCGAGACCCCGTTCGACCGTCACTGCGTGACGTAGCCGCCGTCGATCACCATCGACTCGCCGGTGACGAAGGAGGCGTCGTCCGAGCAGAGCCAGACCGCGGCGTCACCGATCTCCTCGGGATCACCCAGGCGGCCCATCGGCGTCGCGTCCGCGGCCGCGTCCGCCGTGTCGGAGTCGTCGGTCATCGGCGTCCGGATCACACCCGGACAGATGGCGTTGACCCGGACGCCGTCGGCGGCGAATTCCAGCGCGGCGGACTTCGTCAGGCCGAGCACGCCGTGTTTGCTCGCGACGTAGGGGCTCAGACCGGGAAAACCGACGACGCCAGCGATCGAGGCGGTGTTGACGATCGACCCACCGCCCGATTCGAGCATCGCGGGGATCTGGGCGCGCATCGAGCAGAACACGCCCTTGAGATTCACGCCGATGACCGACTCCCAGTTGTCCATCGGTTGGTCGGCAGTCGCGCCGCTTTCCCCGTCGATGCCAGCGTTGTTGAACGCGAAGTCGAGACCGCCGTAGGTGTCGACGGTCGCCTCGACGAGCGCCTCGACGCTTTCCTCGTCGCTCACGTCGGTCTCGACGAACGTCGCCTCACCGCCCGCCGATTCGATGTCCGCGACGGTCTGCTGGCCGTCCTGGACGTTCACGTCCGCGACGACGACCCGTGCGCCTTCGGCGGCGAATCGCTGTGCGGCGGCGTCTCCGATCCCTGTGCTCGCGCCCGTGACGATCGTGACTGCTCCATCGAGTCCGTCCATACGATCGAAGGGGGGACGGGCCAGAGAATAATAGTTTCGGCAGTGACAGGGAGGGGCGATCAGACTCGGTCTTCGAGCGCGCTCGCGACCCGGACGATCGTCGGTTCGCCGAACGCGGGGCCGACGAACTGCGCGCCGACCGGGAGGCCGTCGGTCTCGCCTGCGGGCACGCTGATCGCGGGCAGGTTCGCCAGATTCACAGGCGTCGTGTTCGCGTCCGCGAGATACATTGTGAGCGGATCGTCCAGACTCTCCCCGCGTTCCATCGGCGGGACCGGCATCGTCGGCGACGCCAACACGTCGACCTCGTCGAAGACGGCGTCGAAGTCCTGTTTGATCCACGCGCGGGCCTCCTGGGCCTGTTTGTAGTACTTGTCGTGATAGCCCGCCGAGAGCGCATACGTGCCCAGCAGGATCCGACGGATCACTTCCTCGCCGAAGCCCTCCGCACGGGTCGCGCCGAACGATTCGTTCCAGTTGCCCGATTTCCCGGCGTCGTGGCCGAAGCGGACGCCGTCGAACCGCGCGAGGTTCGACGAGGCTTCCGACATCGCGATGACGTAGTACGCGGCGACGGCGTGTTCGAGACTCGGGAGTTCGACCTCCCGGATCGTCGCGCCAGCGTCGGAGAGGCAGTCAATGGCGTCCTCGAACGTCCCGACGACACCCGCGTCGGCCCCGTCGAGCAGGTCGGTCACCACACCGATGGTGAGATTCGCGACCGATCCGTCGGCGGCGTCGGCGAAGCCATAGGCGGGCGCAGGGCCAGCGGGGTCGGCCCCCGTCGCGGTGTCGTAGTGGTCGCTGGCGTCGCGCGTCGTCGCGTCCCGGTCGTCCGGCCCCGCGATGACGTCCAGCGCGAGCGCCGCGTCTTCGACGCTCTCCGCGATCGGGCCGATCTGTTCGAGGCTGTTCGCATAGGCGATCAGGCCGTACCGGCTGACCAGCCCGTAGGTGGGCTTGATCCCGACCGTGCCCGTAAAGGCCGCGGGACAGCGCACCGATCCACCCGTATCGCTGCCGAGCGCGATCGGCACGTCGCCGTCGGCGACCGCTGCGGCCGATCCACCCGACGATCCGCCGGGAACGTGGCCCTCCGCGACGGGGTTCTCGACGGCCCCGAACGCCGACGTCTCGGTCGTCGTCCCCATCCCGAACTCGTCCATGTTGGTCTTCCCGACGATGGCTGCCCCCGCCGCGCGCAGACGCTCGACGACGGTCGCGCTGTAGGGCGGGACGTACTCCGCGAGCATCGTCGAGCCAGCGGTCGTCCGGACGCCCGCCGTCGAGATGTTGTCTTTGACCGCGACCTCGCGATCGGCGAGTGCGCCCGATCCGTCGGCGTCGATCCGCTCGCGAGTGACGTACGCGTTCGAGTCCATCTCAGGACACCCGTGGCCCCTTGAAGTAGCCCGCCTCGGTCTCGGCGGCGTTGTCGAGTGCGTCCTCGGTGTCGAGTGACTCGCGCACCTCGTCGGCGCGGAGGACGTTCGTCAGGTCGGGGTCCGCGTCTGTCTCGGGCACCTCGTCGAGGCGATCGAAGTACTCGAGGATGTCGCCAAACTGGTCGGCCATACGGTCGACGGCGTCGTCGTCCAGGTCGACTCGGGCCAGATCAGCGACGTGGCGGACCTCTTCGTGATCGACGGTCCGGTCGCTCATGACTCGCTGGCGGGTCGCTGCGCCACTAAGCGTTTCGACCCCGAGCGCACCGGGTGTGACAGTGATCGCCAAGCAAATCTTCGTCGAGAAAAACTCACGTTCGAGAGTCGCCGGCCAAATTTTTGGCTTGCCAAAGATTTAAGTCGCTTCCGGTCCAACAATAAATCGAGTGACGGAGTTTTCCGGGCTCACGCCCGATCATGGAGACCAATGTCAGATACGACAATCAGAACCACCGAGCGCGACACGGACGAACGTACAGAACCCGCTGGTGAACACCTCGAATGTCCGGAGTGTGGGGGATCGCTGAAGAGTGACTCCGGCCGCGGCGAGACGGTCTGTGAGGAGTGTGGGCTGGTGGTCGAAAGCGACGAGATCGACCCTGGTCCGGAGTGGCGCGCGTTCGACTCCGCGGAGAAAGACGAGAAGTCCCGCGTGGGCGCGCCCACGACGAAGATGATGCACGACAAGGGCCTCTCGACGAACATCGGGTGGCAGGACAAAGACGCCTACGGGAACTCACTGTCCAGCCGTCAGCGCGAGAAGATGCAGCGCCTGCGGACCTGGAACGAGCGCTTTCGCACCCGCGACTCCAAAGAGCGCAACCTCAAGCAGGCCCTCGGTGAGATCGATCGGATGGCGTCGGCACTCGGCCTCCCCGAGAACGTTCGCGAGACCGCGAGCGTGATCTATCGACGCGCCCTCGACGAGGACCTCCTGCCCGGGCGATCGATCGAAGGCGTCGCGACCGCCTCGCTGTACGCCTCCGCGCGGCAGGCCGGCACCCCGCGAAGTCTCGACGAGATCGACGCCGTCTCGCGGGTCGACAAAGACGAGGTCGCCCGAACCTATCGGTACGTCGTCCGCGAACTCGGCCTCGAAGTCCAGCCTGCCGACCCCGAAAGCTACGTGCCCCGCTTCGCGAGCGATCTCGACCTCTCGGACGAGGTCGAGCGCCGCGCGCGCGAACTGCTTCAGAACGCCAAAGAGAAAGGCGTCCACTCCGGCAAGTCGCCGGTCGGTCTCGCTGCGGCGTCGGTGTACGCCGCCTCCTTGCTCGCCAACGAGAAGGTGACCCAGAGCGACGTCTCCGCGGTCGCCAACATCTCGGAAGTGACGATTCGGAATCGGTATCACGAACTGCTGGAAGCCGAAGAGTCGATCCGCACGCTGTAGATCGTCGGGTCGCGCTCCGCTCCGTCTCGACTGTTTTCGACGCCGTTTCAGACCATCTCGAACAGCGCGAGCACGTCCTGCTGGTCGAGGGTGCCGTCGCCCGTGAAGTCGTAGTACTCCAGATTGTCTTGCGCGACGCTCGAATCGGCGTTCTGGAACAGCCTGTTCACGTCGGGGAAGTTGAGCGTCCCGTCACCCGAGAGGTCCTCGTACAGGCCGTCACCGTCCGGATCGGTCGGTGCGTTCGGCCACGTCGGTCCGTCGGGCAGTGGGTCACCCTCGTCGCCCCCGACGACGAGGTCGGTCGCCGGATACGACCACCACGGCCCGTCGGCGGCGATCACGCCGATCTCGTAGGTCTGACCCGTATCGAGCCCACCGATCGTCGCGCTGGTCTCGGTCGTCGTCGTGACGACCCGATCGTCGAGTTCGACGAGGTACTCGTCGGCGTCCGCGACGGACGACCACTCGACCATGACGCTGGTGCCGTTGCCGTCCGTCGAGACCGTCGCGGGCGCGGGCGGGCGCAGAGAGTTCTCGGGCGTACTCGTCTGGCCGGGTTCGCGGCCCGCGACCTGATCGCCATCGTAGTACACCGGGAGGGTCTCGACGACGTCCACCTCCGACCCGATGCCCTCGTGGCTGGGCGACGCAGCGGGATCCCAGCCGTCGACCCCGTAGGCCGCGATGGCGAAGCTGATCTCCTTGCGACCGCGGAAGGCGTGCCCCGAGTAGTCGAACTCGACGTAGTAGAGGCCGTCCTCGTCGGTGGGTTTCGGATCGCTCACCGCGACCGAATGCCCCTCCTGACTGCCGACCTGGTCGTAGGTCACGTCGAACGTGACGTCGTCGACCGTCCCCGACATCTCGGAGACGTCGAAGTAGTATCGGAAGCTCAGCCCGTCGACGCCTCGAGCCGGGTGGAACAGTTCGCTGATGAGATAGGCTTTGTAGTCGATGCGGTTGCCGTCGTTGCGGTCGACGGCCGCCTCGACCCAGAACGCGTCCTCGTCGCGGCCCTCCGGCGGGAACTCACTGACCGGGAGCGGGTCGTCGGACCCGAACCGCTCGTAGAAGCCCGCGAGCGCGCCGACGAAGGCGGCGTTGTAGTCGCTGGTGACTTCGTTGAGCTTCCAGTCGTCCGTCTCGTCGACGTGATTGTCGCTGACGTCGGGCCCGCCGACGAGCGCGCCCCACAGCGTGTGGCGGTGCTCGACCGGATCGGTCGGATCGCCAGTCAGCGCACCGTGAGCGGTGTCGTGGTGTGGGTGGGAGGCGTAGTCGTCGGTGAAGCCGACGATCAGCGAGTAGTCGAACGGATTCGATCCCATGATATAACGCATCTGCCCTTTCGCCCACTCGACGAACCCGTCGTGATCGTTGTACTTGTCGTAGACCAGCGCGGACAGTTGCGCGGCGGCGTTGTACCGGGCCGACCCCCACTCGCTGAGCCACGAGAAGCCCGCCGGGGTCGTCGTGATGTAACTGCCGCCGCCTGATTTGTGCTCGATGTCGCCACCCGACCAGAAGGCCAGATTCTGGTGGGCGAAATCCCACCACTTCTGATCGTCGGTGATCGCGCCCAGGCGGAGGAAGACGCCACCCCAGACGTTCTCCCAGCAGTGCACCCAGTGGTTGTTCCAGTCGTCCGATTCGGTGCTCAGAATCGCGCTCAGGTGACCGGTGTACGACCCGCTGGCGTCAGTGCCGATGACGTCGTCGAGATACTGGTCCTCGCCAGTCGCCTCGTGCAGCCACAGCGCGGCCCACGCCAGGTCGTCGGCGTCACTGGTCGAACCGTAGTACGGGGCGGCCGTGTCCGGCCTCCCCCGGTACTCGTCACCGAAGTCGTACAGCTTTCGGGCCGTCTCGACACACTCGGTCGCGAACTCCGGATCGCGGTCCTCGAACGCCAGCGAGACGACCGCCAGCGCGGCCGCCGCCTCACCGGCGCGGTCGCTCGCGGGATTGTCCGCCGTCGCGAAGTAGGCCGGACGGGGCGACGTCTCGGGATCCTGTAGCTCCGCAGGCCCCCAGTAGTTGTGGTCGAACCCGTCCCCACCGTTCGAGACCTGATAGGCAAAGGCGACGACCTCGCCGTCCGCGACGAACGTGTTCCCGAGGATGTACTCGGCGTACCGCCGGAGGTGATGGCGGATGTGGTCGTCGGTCTCGGTGTCCTCGAACGCGTCGGGGAACTCGTAGTACGCCCACCCGAGCGTCGAGGCCGTATAGAACGCCGGCAGGCCGAACTTCACGTGGTCACCGGCGTCGTGATACCCCCCCGCGAGGTCGACCGTCCCCGTCCCCTCGGGGTCGAGCACATCGCTGTACTCGTCGATGAATCCGCTAGAGAGTGTCGTTCCGCCCTCCTCGACGGCCGCGTCGAGCGGCACGGCAGTATCGGTCGTGTGACAGTCCCCGCGCCAGTCCAGGCGACTCTCCTCGCGGACGCCCGGACCGCACATGTTGGCGTCGTAGAAGTACAGCGAC
Organism: Halococcoides cellulosivorans; assembly: GCF_003058365.1. Lineage (NCBI taxonomy): Archaea > Methanobacteriati > Methanobacteriota > Halobacteria > Halobacteriales > Haloarculaceae > Halococcoides > Halococcoides cellulosivorans. The sequence goes on from NZ_CP028858.1 coordinate 2,058,502, forward strand.
TTCTGCAGCGCCTCCGCGACGTTGTACCCCTCCATCCCGGCGACCGGCGTGACCGCCGACCCCCCGATGGCCAGCGCGCCGAGTCCAGCGCCGGTCGTTCGAACGAACGTCCGTCGGTCGATGCCACTCCTGTCGGACGATTGCATGTTGTCTGTCATGTCCACCCCGGGACCGTCCCCGTTGGATTATTGTAGCACCTCCGCGATGATAAGAATTCGCGTCCGCGCCCGCACGCACGACACAAATTGTCGCGCTATGTCGTGCGATCGGCAGCGATCAGACCGCCTCGAACAGCGCGAGCACGTCCTGTTGGTCGACGATGGCGTCGCCCGTGAGGTCGTACGCACCGACGTGGTCCTGGACCGCGGCGGAGTCGGTCTGCTGGAAGAAGCGGTTGACGTCCGGGAAGTCGAGTTTACCGTTCGCGTTGAAGTCCTCGTGGATGCCGTCGCCGTCGATATCGCGAGGCACGACCCCGTCGACTGGCGTCAAGCCGCTCTCCCCGACCGCGATATCGACGGTCTCGCGAACGTCCCGAGAGGACGCCCCGACGTGAATCCGGAACTGGCCGTCATCGACGGCCCACGCGCGAGCGTCCGGGTCGAAATACGCGAACGCCGAGCGATCGAGATCGATCTCGACTGTCGTCGCCGTCCCCGGGTCGAGACGGACTTTCTGGAAGCCCGAGAGTTCTTTCGGCGGGCGCTCGACCGCCGGGTCGCGCTCCTCGACGTACACCTGGACGACCTCGCTGCCCGCGACCGACCCGGTGTTGGTCACTTCGACGGAGACCGTCGCGCGATCCTCGGTCGTCGGGTCGTATCCTGCGGGCGCGTCGACCACCTCGATCGCGAACTCCGTATACGAGAGGCCGTGCCCGAACGGATAGAGCGGGTCGACGCCCGCCGCGTCGAAGTGTCGATAGCCGACGAACACGCCTTCGTCGAAGTGGACCCGATCGTTCTCGCCCGGGTACTGCCGCTGCTCGGAGACGGGGTAATCGTCGAAGGACTGTCCGAACGTCGTCGGGAGTTTCCCGCCCGGGTCGCAGTCCCCGAAGACGACGTTCGCCGTCGCGGTGCCGTCCTCCATGCCCGGATACCACATCGAGAGCACCCCGTCGACGTCGTCGACCCACGGCATCACGATCGGCCCCGGAATGTGCACGACCGCGACGGTGGGCCCACTCGACGCGGCCTGCTGGATCAATTCGTCGTCACGCCGTTCGAGGTGCATGTCCGAGCGATCCTCGAACTCCGAAGAGTACACCTGGCCAAAGGCCAGTGTGACGTCGGCCTCGCTCGCGACCCGGGCCGCCGAACTCGGATCGCGACCCGTCCGGATCTCCGCGCGCCCGTCGACGAACTCCTGGATGCCCTCCAGCGGACTGACGGTATCGGCCGGCGTGACCTCCGCCGCGCCGCCACCGCCCACGAGCGCGTCGTCGATCGCACGCCCGACGACGCCGATCCGATCGACCGCGTCGGGATCGATGGGCAGCGCGCCGTCGTTTTTCAGCAGTGTCGCACCTTCTTCAGCGATCTCACGGGCGAGGTCCCGATGGGCGGTCGTGTTGCGTTCGCCCGGGCCGATCGACCCGTCGAGATGGCCCGTCTCGGCAAACGCCGTGAGGACCCGTGTGACCATCTCGTCGAGCTGTGATTCGGGCACCTCGCCGTTCTCGACCGCACGGCGAAGGTCAGCCCCGTAATACTCGTCTTCCCACATCTCGACGTCCTGGCCCGCGAGCGCGCTGTCGACGGTACTGCCCATCGCGCCCCAGTCCGAGACGACGAAGCCCTCGAATCCCCATTCGTCTTTCAGCACGTCCGAGAGGAGAACCTCGTGTTCGGTGCAGTACGTGCCGTTGACCCGGTTGTACGCCGACATCATCGAGAGCGCGCCCGCCTCGACGGTCGCCCGGTAGCCCGGGAGATAGATCTCACGAAGCGCGCGCTCGCTCACCTCGGAACTGACGTACTTGCGGCGTGTCTCCTGGGTGTTCGCCGCGAAGTGTTTCGGCGTCGCGACGACGTCTTCGGACTGGATCCCGCGCGTGCTCGCGGCCGCCATCGCGGCAGTGAGCAACGGATCTTCGCTGTAGTACTCGAAGTTGCGCCCACAGACGGGCACGCGCTGGATGTTCAACGCTGGCCCGAGCAGTTGGTGGGCATCGACCGCTTTGGCCTCCCGACCCATCGCCCGACCCTGTCGTTCCATCAACTCGGGATCGAACGACGCCGCGGCGGCGATCGACGCCGGAAACGCGGTCATCGGGGTCTCGGATTCGGTCCGAACGCCGACCGGCCCGTCGAACATTCTGATCCCCGGAATGCCAAGGTCGTGCAGTGGCGCGATCCACCCCGTCGCGTCTCTTTTGTCGTGGCCGTGCACCATGTGGACCTTCTGGTCGATCGACATCTTATCGACCAAGCCGGATACCTGGGTCGCGCCCGCCGCGAGGCCGCTCGACCCCGCCGCGATGGCGGCGAGCGTTCCCAGTACGCGTCGGCGTGTCACACTCTGCGGTCCGTCGTCCCCCGATCGGTCAGTCATGCCTGAGAGTCCCTGTCACTGACGGTCGGACGCCGTCAGCGATGATCGAAGATTACGTTCTTATTTCGCATTAAAATTTTCGTCGGTCGAGGGTCGAAAATGGGGAAAACCGCGTCGTGTCGCTACCGCCGGTAGATCAGCACGCCAGCAGCAGCGACGAGGACGACGACGATCAGCAGCGGCAGGACGAATCCACCACTGCTGTCTTCGGGCGGCTCACCGCCACCAGCCTGCGTGGTGGTCGGTTCGTCGGTCGGCTCGTCGGTCGTCGGCTCGTCGGTCGTCGGTTCGTCAGTCTCGGGTTCGTCGGTCTCCGAGTCGTCGTCGGAGGGAACCGGCGTCTGGACCGCGCCACCCGAATCGTCGTCGGGTTCGTCGGGCGTGATCGGAACGCGATCGTTCCCACCGGTCGGGGGCGAGCCACTGCCGTCCTCGGTGTCGGTGGGTTCGGGTTCGGTCACCGAGAGCGTCCCGGTGGCCGAGGCACTGCGGTCGGCCCCGTCCTGGGCCACCGCGTCGAGCGTCCACGTGCCCGCCGCGGCGTCCGAGGGCGCCGAGAGCGTGACGTTGATCGTCACGCTCCGGTTCTCGGACCAGGTCCACCCGATCTTCTGGGCGTCGTCGACCGTCCCGACCTGGGGCGTCCCGTCCGCGTCGTCGTAGGCTTCGATCGTCCAGTCGGACGGAATGCCCGACAGCGTGAGCACGCCCGTGTTCTCGGTGGTCAGCGAAAGCGTCATGTTCTCGCCAGCCAGCGCGCTGGCGTTCGAGACGCTCACGGACGGCCCGGTCGGAGTCGCCTCCTCGACGGTGATCGTCCCGGTGGCAGTCGCCGTCAGATCGTCGGCGTTGGCCGCTTCCGCGGTCAACACCGTCTCACCGAGCGCAGCGTCCTCGGGGATCGTCATCGTGATCGACACCGAGCGGTTGTCGTTTTGATCCCAGGCCCACGCGATCTTCCGGGCCCCGTCGGCAGTGTCGACCACCGTCGTGGCACCGTTCTCGTCGTACTCGTCGATCGTCCAGTTGTTCTGGATCCCTGCCAGCGAGAGCAGGCCCGTGTTCTCGGCGGTCACGTCGACCGTCACCGTCTCGCCCGGTGCGACCGTGCCGTTCGTGACGCTCACGCTCGGCTCGACCGGCTCAGGCCCGGCCTCTTCGACGGTGATCGTGCCGGTGGAAGTCGCCATCGCGTCGTCGGTGTCTTCGGCTACTGCAGTGAGGTCCGTCTCACCGAGCGTCGCGTCGTCGGGGATCGACAGCGTGACCGACACCGTGCGGTCGTCGTCCTGATCCCACGCCCAACCGATCTTCTGAGCACCGTCGACCGTGCCAACCACCGGTGACCCGCCCGCGTCGTCGTAGGAGTCGATCTCCCACGCGGTCGGGATACCCGCCAGCGACAGCACGCCCGTGTTCTCGGCGGTCACGTCGACCGTCACCGTCTCGCCCGGTGCGACCGTACCGTCCGTCACGCTCACCGACGGTCCGGGCTCCGTGCCGGCGTCTTCGACGGTGAGTTGACCGTCCTCGGTCCCGGAGATAGCCGACTCCCCGGTCCGACGGTCGCTCGTGACCTCGACGTCGGACAGCGAGAGGGCCACGGTGCCGTCAACGTCCGCTGCGGCCTGCAGGTCGACGGTCGCGAGGACGACCTGCGAGTCGGTCTCGTTGATCGCTCCGGCCTCGTCAGCGACGCTCAGAGTCGCATTGCTGCCGTCGGAAGCGACCGATTTGCTGACGAACTGCGGATCGACCTCGCCCACCGCGTGATTCACGTCGGTGATCGTCGCGAGCGAGGTATCAGAGGTGTCGACGGTGAAGCCGAACCCGGAGACCCCCATGGGCGCGCTGTCCATGACGATCTGTGCCGTCGTGGTCTCACCCGCGGTGACGTTCCCAGCGACGACCCGAAGCGGAACCTGCTCGCCCGGTTCCGGCGTGGTCGTCGTCGATTCGGTGACCGCGACCGTCCCGGTGGCAGTCACCGTCTCGTCGTCCAAACTGCTCGCTTCTCCGGTGAGGTCCGTCTCACCGGGTGCCGCGTCGTCGGGGATCGACAGCGTGACCGAGACCGATCGGTCGTCGTCCTGATCCCACGTCCAGCCGATCTTCTGGGCGCCGTCGACCGTCCCGTCTTGCGGCGTCCCGCCCGCCGTGTCGTAGGAGTCGATCTCCCACGCGGTCGGGATACCCGACAGCGAGAGTACGCCAGCGTTCTCGGCGGTCACGTCGACCGTCACCGTCTCGCCCGGTGCGACCGATCCGTCCGTCACGCTCACGCTCGGCGCGTCGGGCGCAGCAGTCGTCGGTTCCGGTTCGATCGTCGACTCCGGCGGCGTCTCCGTCGGGTCCGGCGTCGGCGTCGTCTCCGGTTCAGTCGTCGGTTCCGTCCCCTCGACGCTGACCGACACCGTCGAAGAGATCATCCCACCCTTGTATCGTTCGAGTTCGAGTGGGAACTCGTACGTCCCGCCCGCGTCCGCGGGCACGTCGAAGACGACCCAGTCCGTCCCGGTGTTATTGGAGGCCCGGACCCAGCCGACGCTCTGATAGCTCTCGCCATCGGGCGATTTCGTCACGACACCGCCCGAGTCGTCCGCGACCGTCCAGGAGTTGGGCACCTCCCTGATGTTCACACCCGACGCGTTCTCGTAGGTGACCGATACGTTCACTTGTCCGCCCGGTTCGACCGATAGCTGGTCGGTGTGATCGACGAGTGTCGGTGTCTCTTCGGCAGCCACGAGGCCGACGCCCGCAGAGGCTCCGACCGCGACGAGGACGACCGCAAGTGCAACGAGTCCCGTCCGTAATCGCCTGTTCGGTGAATTAGAAATCATGTGTGGAGGGTGATTAATTGGCTTTCACAGCGGTGAGATCAGAAGAAGTACGCCCTCATCACAGTGACAGCGTCTTCGAGCGAGATGTCACCAATCAGGTAGTCACCCTTGGCCTCCATGACTTCGGAGGGCTGGAGCTCGTCTTTGGGCTCTTTGATCTGCATGTACTGCTCGACGATGCCAGGTTCCGGATCGGTCGGCGTCGGTTCCGGATCGGTCGGCGTCGGTTCCGGATCGGTCGGCGTCGGGTCGGTGCCCTCGACCGTGAGCTGACCGTCCTCGGTCCCGGAGATAGCCGACTCACCGGTCCGACGGTCGCTCGTGACCATCGCGTCGGACAGCGACAGCGTCACGGTACCGTCGGCGTCGGCGGCCTGCAGGTCGACGGTCGCGAGGACGACCTGCGATTCGGACTCACCGACCACTTTGTTGGTGTCTCCGACTTTCAGGAAGGCACTGCTGCCGTCGGAGGCGACCGTTTTGTCGACGAAGTCCGGATCGGTCTCGCTCAGAGCGGGACTCACGTCGGAGATCGTCGCGAGCGAGGTGTCGGAGACCTCGACGGTGAAGTCGAACCCGGAGACACCCATGGGCGCGCTGTCCATGACGACCTCCGCGGTCGTGGTCTCGCCAGCGGACACGCTGCCGGCGACGACCCGCAGCGGAACCTGATCGAGCGGGGTCTCCGTCGTGGTCTCTTCGGGCGTGGGCTCCTCGGTCGTCGTCTCTTCGGGCGTGCCGTCGGAGATCGTCGCCGTCCCGAAGCCGGGCGCGAGGTCGATCTCGTCACCGTCGCTGTTCTGCAGTGTGCCGATCTCGGTCGAGAGCGAGGCCGTCCCGCTGCCCGTGCTCACGAGGTTGACCGTCGCCAGTTCGACGTCGGTCGCACCCGCACCGAACTCGCCGGCCGAGTCGCTCGCCTTGATCGTGACCGCCGACGCGTCCGATGAGACACTCGTGGAGCTGACAGTGGAGAACGCCGACGGGTACGTCGCGGAGTCCGTTCCGCGCCCGGTGGCGACCTCGACGACGCTCGTGTCGCTGAGCGAGACAGTCATCTCGTACCCCGAGAGCCCGTTCGGCGCTTCGGTCAGCGTCAGGGTCGCGCCGTAGCCCGAGTCGGTCTCGGCCAGGTCGACGTCGATCGTCGGCATGTCGACGGACCCGTCTGTCGTCGTCTCCGTCTCCGTCGGCGTTTCAGTATCCGTCGGCGTTTCAGTATCCGTCGGCGTTTCAGTATCCGTCGGCGTTTCAGTATCCGTCGGCGTTTCAGTATCCGTCGGCGTTTCAGTATCCGTCGGCGTTTCAGTATCCGTCGGCGTCTGGTCAGGGCCGATGACCTCGGTGGACGTGGACCCGGACTCGTTCGTCAGCATCATCGACTCGACGGTGTACGTGCTCTCGTCGTACCCACCCTTGTAGGCGTCGTCGAGGTCGGCCGGATACTCCCAACTCGTCTTCGTGGACCCATCGGGCGCCGAGGAGAGGTTGTTGACCTCGACACCGATGTTGGCGGTCCCCGTTCCCGCGTGGTTGACCGTGAACTCCACCATCTCGATGCCCGTGTCGCCGGGCCAGATCTCGTAGCCGAAGTCGAGCGTTCGACCGGACACACTCCCCGGCCCGTCGATCGTCACGAACGGCGACGATGTGTCGTCAGTGTTGTATTCTCCCCAGAGCTTGCCGAGGTCGATCGGATCGGAGTCCTCGTTGATCGTGACCGACGAGAAGACGAACTCCTCGTCGATGGTCGCCACGTCGGTGTCGTCCGACGTGAAGGTGAGGTTGAAACCGGCGAGGCCAGCGGGCGCGTGCGAGAGTTCGACCTGCACCGTCGTCGAACCCCCGGTACCCTCCTGAACGACCGTCGGAGTCAGTTCGACGGTCGGTTTCTCGGCGCCGCTGACGGTCGAGACAGCTGCCGTGCCCCCAATGGTCAGCAGTGCCCCCGCACCGGCTGTCGTCTTCAAGAACTCGCGACGGTTCTGTCGCGAGCCGCGTTCGGGTGTCTGTTCCACAGAATCGATCGACTGAGTTTGTTCTGTCATGGTCCGTGTTTCACCGCGTGAGCCAGATGACGGCGTGTCACCAACCCACGTGATCGGTTTTCCCCTGTGACCCCCACGATTAGACCGACGGTGGGGTATACTTTCGATTAAGGGGCCGGAACAAAAAATTTTTTCGCATGATTCCTCCGACTATCACGTTGACCAACTTGATTCCTCCCACTGGGGAGATATATTCAGCCATTGTATCGGAAGAATTTTTCCGAAATGCAGTCGCCAGCAACTGAAACGAAGTCGGGGTCCTCACGCGAGTGCGATCAGGCCGTGTCGCTCGACACCGTTTCGTTCGACACGGGGTCCGCGAGCTCCGGGTGAAGCTCCTCGACACCGGGATCGCCGCTGAACCCGGTTTCGCCCTGCTCGGAAGCGGAGTCCTCGTCATCCGGATCGACGCCAGAGTCGCCCTCCTCGTCCGGATCGGCGGTTGAGTCGTCGTCCTCGGCGTCCGGATCGGCACGAGAGTCGCCCTCGTCGGCGTCGTCTCCGAACGCGGGGTCAGGACCGGCGCCCGGTGGGCCAGCGCCGTCCGCGGAGTCGTCGGCGTCCCAATCATCGTCGAAATCGTCTCGGGTGTCCTCACTCGACGGATCGGCAGGCGCGTCGGAGTCGTCGCCGTCCCGATCATCGTCGAAATCGTCTCGGGCGTCCTCACTCGACGGATCGGCGGGCGCGTCGGAGTCGGCGGGGTCGGCCGGAACCACGTTCGAGTCGGGCCCGTCCGGGTCGTCCCGATCGCCGGTCTCCCAGCCGTCTGCGGGCGGTGATCCACGGTGCTCGTGTCCGCGATCCGCCGACTCCGCGTCGTCCGATTCGTCGTCGCGGTCGTCGCTTCCCGCCGACCGGTTCGTTCCGGGCCGATCGTCGGACTCGTCGGCCCACGGGTCGGGCCACTCGTCACTCCAGGGCGCGTCCGAAACCGTCTCGACGCCGCGGTCGGGGCCGGTCGCTGTCGACTGACGCGCGGGCGTCGATCGTCCGGACTGATCGCTCCAGTCCCTGTCGGCGGCCGACCCGCTCCCGGGCAATTCGCGCACGATGCGATCGGACTCCGTTTCGTCGACCGCCGACCGCTCGACGAGATGGCGGAGTGCGTTCGCGCGGGCCGCACTGGCGGTCATCTTGACTCTGTAGACCGACGCAGGGACCGACCCCGAGGCGTACCCATCACGGGTTCGGTTCCAGTCTGCGGACAGATTTCTGGCGTCCCGTTCGAGCGCGGCCAGGTGGGCCCGGCGGACGCGCTCGCGAGCGGCCGGCGAGTCCGCCCGGTCGAGGTCCTCTTCGAGCAGCGCTTCCTGATAGGATTGGGACGTTCGAGCCTCCTGAACGGCGATCGCTGACGACACGAACGCACCGGGCGGAGCGGCCTCCGTGGCCGACGCGTTCGACGCTGCAGTCGCGTTCGGCGCGGGAGACGACGCCGACGGGTCGGCTGCCGACACCCCACCGATCGCGCCCACTGTCGCGACGATCACCACGGCGACGACGGCCCACGTGCTCAGCGCGGCGATCGACGGACGGCGTTCGATTGCGTCGGTCTCAATCATCGGTGTGCTCCTGGGCGGTGATAACGTTCTCGCGGCCGAGTCTGAACACCTCGATCGTCCCCGCCTCGGCCAGTCGGCGGACGACTTTGCTGGTCTTCGAATCGCCCCAGCCACACTCCTCCGCGAGCACCTGCTGTTTCACGCGGCCGTCGTGGCGCTCCAGGACCCACTGCACGTGTTCTTCGTTGCTCAGCGGCGTCGGCGGCTGATCGGCCGGATCCTCGGTGGTCGTCGCGGCGGACGACTCGCTATCCTCGGCCCCAGCCTCGCGATTCCGGCGGCGGCGCACGACCGTGATCGATCCCACGCCGACGCTGACGGCGACCAGGCCCGCGACGCTCGGAAGAGGGGGTGGGCCGCCTTCGCTCGCGGTGAAGACGATCTGCGGTTCGGAGGCATCGAACCGACCGCCGGTCCAGACCAGCGCACCGTCCTCGCGGTCATCGGGCGCTGGGTCGACACGCTCGATTTCGTAGCCCGCCGGCGCCTCGACGGTCAGTTGCGTCCGTGGGCCGATGTAGAATCCGCGCAGCGGTTCACCCGCGTGGACGGTCGAATCGTCGACGACCGCGAAGCCCGACCACTCGAAGCGGTGGACCACCAGCCCCGCCTCCCGGGGCACCGACTGGCGGCGTGCATCGACGGAGACGGACTCGACGGCCATCGATCGGCCAGTCGCGTTCTCGACCGCCCCGACAGTCCGTTCGACGTCCGACCGGACGGATCCGACGTAGTTCGACCGGTCCGCAACGAGGCGATCCTGCAGGCGATCGAACGCCGCCGATCGGTTCTCCGTCCCGAGGCGATAGTGATACTCGACCGTCCAGATCGCAGTGCCGTTGGGCTGGACCTCGACGGTGATCCGAACCTCGTCCGCCGAGAGGGCGTCCGAACCGCCGGCCTGGCCGGCCGCGATGCTCGCAGACCCACCAGCGACGACGATCAGCGTAACCAGAGCCATCACTCTGGCCCGGTGCCAGCCCCCCACGATACACCTATATTCGGTCTCTATCGATGAAAAATTCATTGGTACTCTGTAGAATATTGACGGCTTCGCGCCCGACCCGCGCCGGACAGATCGCGCAGATCGGCCTCGCCAGAACCGGGCCGCACCGTTCGTGTCTGAAATGGCGTCATTCTGTGTACGGAAAGGGGAATCCACCGGGACCGGCCGTGGTCCCGGAGAGGGTGACCGGTGGGTGCCGCTCAACCTGTGGATCCTTACGCGAGCGTCGCGTTCACGCCGTCCGGCAGGTCGGACTCGTTGCCACCGAGGTCCGTCTCGTTGCCGTCAGGCATCTCGATTTCTTCGTCGGACTCGTCGTCCTCGGGCGTCTCGACCTCAGGCGTCTCCTCGGACTCGTCGTCTTCGGGCGTCTCGACCTCAGGCGTCTCCTCGGACTCGTTGTCGTCGGGCGTCTCGACCTCAGGCGTCTCCTCGGACTCGTTGTCGTCGGGCGTCTCGACCTCAGGCGTCTCCTCGGACTCGTTGTCGTCGGGCGTCTCGACCTCAGGTGCGTCCTCGGAGGGGTTGTCCGCCCAGGGCTCCTCGTCGTCGGAGTCGTTGTCTTCCCAGGGGTTCTCGGGAGCCTCGTCGTTTTCGTCCTCGTCTTCAGCGTCCTCGGACTCGTTTTCGTCGTCCCAGGGCGCTTCGGGAGCCTCGTCGGACTCGTTCTCGTCGTCGTCGAACTCAGGCGCCTCGCCGTCGTCAGCCCACGGCGGTGCGCTGTCGTCTTCGGACTCGTTCGCGTCCTCGGAGTCGTTCTCCTCGCCCGCCCACGGCGGGGCGTGGCTGTCGTCGGTGTCGTCGTCCTCGACGTCGAATCGGTCGCTCCAGGTCCAGTCGGGGCCCGCGTCGTCAGACTCGTTCTCGTCGGACTCGTTCGCCTCGTCAGCCTTCTCCTGGGCCCAGGCGCGACGGTCCTCGGCGTCCTCGGACCAGTTCATCTCGTCGGGTTTCTCCGCGGACCAGTTGTGAGCGAACTCGGGCTTCTCGCTCTCCGAGTCCTCGTCGGCGGATTCGTTCTCCTCAGCGTCCGGCGCGTCGTCGTCCGGTGCCTCGACGTCTGGCGTCTCGACGTCCTCGGGGTCCGGTGTCTCCGCGTCTTCCTCGGACTCGTTGTCCTCGTCCGTCTCAGCCTCGTCAGGGACCTCGGTCTCGTCGTCCCAGAAGTCGAAGCCCGCGTCCGTCGCGTTCGCGTCGGCGTTCGTTGCGTTCTCGGCCCAGATGCCGTCGGGGTCGGCTGCCGTGACACCCGCCCCCGCAGCGGCCACGAGCAAGAGCGTGACCAGTGCGACCGCCCGTCCGAACCGTTTCGTCGTTTGTTTCGCAGACATTGCATCCGATTTTACACGGTCGTACCCCATATAAAATGGAGTCCGTCGCAGTGGGTCCACGCCAGTTTCGGACCGTTCAAAACCCAAAATTATGCCCGTTAGAGCGGATTTTACTCTGTCGCACCGTGAACTATCCCCAACTTTTAAGTGTAGTTCTCGCAGGGTCGGCGACCCAAACGCCAAGGACACACGGCATCGACACGACCTATGGCCGTCACGAACCTCACTGCCGACGCGGACGTGTTCACCTCGAACGCCTTTCTGGTGACCGGCGCGGAGACCACCCTCGTCGATCCGGGCGCCGACCCAGCGATCGTCGACGCGCTCCGCGCGCGAGTCGACACGCTCGATCGGATCGTCGTGACCCACCAGGACAGCGATCACGTCGACCAACTCGGTGCGGTCGTCGAGGCGTTCGATCCCGCGGTGTACACCGCCGCCGAGCACCCCCACCGGACGCACACACTCGCAAGCGGTGACGAACTCCTCGTCGGTGACGAGACGGTGCGCGTCGTCGAAACACCGGGCCACGCCGACGATCACGTCTCGCTGGTCGGTTCGGACGCGCTGTACAGCGGCGACGTGGTGGTGTACGCCGACGGCGCGTTCGACGACGGCAGTTTCGGCCGGACCGACCGCCCGTATCAGTCCCGCGAACGACTCATCGAGTCGATCGAGCGACTGATCGACGTGACGCCCGCGAGCGTCGCGGCGCTCTATCCGGGCCACGGGCCGAGTTACGAGGGGGACGTTCGAGCGGTCCTCGACCGAGCGCTCGAACGGGCCGAGCGACGCGAACCGAAATACGACTGACGACGCAAAGAACAGCGCAGGGACTCACAGCGGTGACGACCGGAGCCGATCAGGTCGAACGCGATTCCGTGGCTTTCGGGCGCAGACGACCGTAGCCACACTTGCGGCAGCGATCTGCCTTCTTGGGATTTCGCGCGTTGCATTTCATGCAGATCATCTTTTCGAGCGTCCGTTCGGTCGCGGGGCCGAATGCTGGCATGCGCCGGGATAGCGGACCCGTCGGAATAGGCGTTTCGAGTCAGTCGGGCCGATACTGCCGGCTGATCGCCCGCCACTTCCCGGTCGCGAACCGCGAATAGTTGATCGCCGCGGGGATGACGGTCTCCGCGAGGAAGGCCAGATACAGGCCGAGAACGCCCAGCGGCGTGATCGCACCGAGATACGCCAGCGGGAGCGCGACGACGATCGTCCCGATCGCCTTCGAGATGAACGGCCAGACGGTGTCGCCGGTCGCGTCGAGCGCACCAGCGATCGCGCTCGCGACCCCCTGGGGGACGATCGCGAGACAGGCCGCATAGACCAGTGCGACGGCGATCGGGATCGCTGGATCGCCCCGTTCGACGAACAGGCCGACGATCGGACGCGCGAACAGCGCGACCAGCCCCGCCGCGACGACGTACGTCCCGACCGAGAAGATCGTGATCTCACGGCCGTACGCCGCCGCCTGCTCTTCCTCGTCGGTGCCCAGATGCTGGCCGACCAGACTCGACGCCGCGAGGCCAAAGCCCCACCCCGGCGTATTGAGGAGGCCCCAGATCCGCCGCGCGACGACGTAGGCGGTCAGCGTCGCCGGGCCGAACAGCGTCACGATCGCGAGCATCGGAAAGCGCGCGACCGTCCAGGTGGCGTTCCGACCGACGGCGGGCGTCCCGATCGAGACGATGTCGTGAATCGTTCCGACGAGGAGATAGCGGCCGCGCGGAGAGACCTGGACCGGCAGCGCCCCGATCAGGGGAAGCCACCCGAGAGCGATCCCAACCGCGAAGGTCGTGGCGACGAGGGCGTTCGCGAGCACGGTCGCCCCCGCCGCACCGACGACACCCAGCGCCGGGGCGGGCCCCAGCCCGAAGATCAACACGGCGTTGAGCCCGACGTTCAGCGTCGCGCCCGCCGTCCGGATCAGCATCGGCGTCCGCGCGTCGTTGGCCCCGATGAGGACGCGACTCGCGATCAGGCTCAGGCCGGCGAAGGGGACGCCCAGCGCGACGACCCGGAGATAGCTCGCGCCGTAGGCGATCGTCGTCGGATCCGAGCCGAGGACGGCGATCAGCGGGCGGGCGAAGAGGCCAAAGACGAGCGCGAGTGGAATCGTCGCGACGAGGACCGTAACCGCACTCGCGCGCACGGCCTCACCCAGCGCCTCGGGATCGTCGGCCCCGAACCGCTGGCTGACGAGGGCGATCGTCCCGCTCGCGAGGCCGCCGCCGACCGCGAAGGTGAGCCCCCAGTACGGCCCGGCGTACCCGAGCCCGTTGATCGCGAGCGAGCCGACGCCGATGCCGACCATCGCCGCGTCCGCGGCGTTCTTCGACATCCGCGCGATGCCGGTGACGACGCGCGGCCAGGCCAGATCGGTCGTCCGCCGCGCGCGGTGGGCGTCGATCAGACCGAGTCGAGAGAGAGCACGGCCGACGAGGTGGATCGCGAGCCAGACGGGGTTGGCGTAGCGGTACACGCAGGTTGCGCTTGCCCCCAGAAAACGAAAGGCGTGGTGGTTACCGGCGACTCGAGGTTTGTTCGATGTCCAGTTCGTCGAGCCGATCGGCCCACTCGTCGCGCTTGTCCTGATGGTCGTCGAGGAACGCCTCCATCAGGTCGGCAGCCTGCTGTTTGCAGCCACCACACAGCCGATCCCCGCCGAGACACTCCTCGTAGACCTCGGTCGCCAACGCGTCGTCGTCACCCGCGAGCAGGTAGGCGTACAGTTCGTAGACCGGACAGTCGTCAGGTTCGCCACCGAGTTCGCGCTGTTCTTCGGCGGTCGTCCGTCCCCCCGTCGTCGCGGAGAGCACCTTGTCTTTGCCCGATTCGGGGGGTTCGAGCAGCGAGATGTGACTCGCGGGCTCCGAAGAGGACATCTTCCCACCGGTCAGCCCGGTCATGAACCGGTGATAGATCGAGGAGGGCAGTTGGAAGCCGTGCCCGCCGTGGTCGAGTTCGAGTTCGCGGGCGAGGGTTTCGGCAGCCCCGTGGTCCATCTCGAAGGCGTCGACGTGGGCGTCGTAAACGCGTTTCTCGCCGTCGATGGATTCGACGAGCGCCTCGAAGGCCTCGTCGGTCGCGTTGCGATCGAGAAAGCGCACGCGCGGGCGGAGCGGTTCCTTGCCCGCCTCGTTGAGCATCGTGATCACCCGATCGCGGACGGCGTCGTGGCCCTGACGGTCGGTTTCGAGCAGGCGGGCCGCGTCCTCACACCGCACGGTCGCGTCGGGATCGCGCGCGATAAGCGTCTCGTAAGCGTCGGCGAGGATCGCGCGCTCGTCGTCGTCGGTCGCGAAACTCGCGTACGCCTCGGTCACGCCGAAAAATCGAGTGCGCGCGGCCAGATCGCGCGCCAACCGGATGTGGGGGTCCTGGTCGGGCCCGACGGGGATCACCGTCGGCTTCGGTGCGTCGAGTTGCGGATAGAGGATGTCGGCCATCTGGGTGAGGACGCTCTGGACGTGGCTGACCTCGGTGTCGCCACCGAATCCGTAGATCGCGTCGAGTTCCGAGAGGTTGGCCTCCGCGCCCAACTCGAAGGCGAGATCCTGAAGTGCGCGGTTCTCGGACTGCCGATACAGCGTGCCGTCCTCGGGGTCGAACCCCAGCGCGAGCAGGCTGAGCAGGTAGTTTTTCGTGTGCTCGTCGATTGCGGCCCAGGAGAGCCCGCGGGCGGCGTTGGCCTCCAGGTCCGCGATCACGGCGTAGGCGTCCCCGCCCTGCTCCTGGTGCCAGATGATCTCGTCGAAGACGAGTTTGTGCCCGATGTGCGGGTCGCCGGTCGGCATGAATCCCGAGAGCACGGCGAAGGGATCGTCCTCGCGCATGGCACGCGCGACCGGGCGGTAGTCGCGCTGCCCGAAGATGACGCCCCGGCGCATCAGATAGTGTGGCTCCGGAACCGCGTCGAGGAGCGCGTCGAACGCCTCGATGCCGAACTCCTCGAACAGTTTGCGGTAGTCCGCGATCGTCGAGGAGCCCCAGGGGTCGAGCGTGACGTCGTCGGCCCCGGTCGTGCCCCCGTCAGTGCGTGCGTCGGTCGGAGTCCCAGTGTCCTCAGTCATGGCGACGGTGAGAGTGTCGGTACTCGGGTCCCGGCGAGTAAATAGACGACGATGGTCGTCGGCCCGGACTGGGCGGCCCCGGCGGTCGCACGCCTCGCGGACGACCGATCGATTGAGGGCGATCGCGTCCGGACCGCCGGTATGGCCGATCTCACCGTCCAGGTCGCAGACCACGACCTCGACGCCGACTGGGTCGATCAGAACGCCGCGCTGCGTGACGCACTCGCAGCGGCGAGTCCGGTCGGCGGGCGGGCGACACGCTGGGGCGCAGAACTGTACGTCGGCGTTCCCCTCGACGCCGAGGCGGCGGCGACGGCGACGATCGTCGACCCCGGAACGGTCGCGTACTGGCCGACCGGCGACGCGCTCTGTCTGTTCTGGGGGCCGACGCCCGCGAGCGACGACGACCGCCCGCAGGCCGCCGGACCGGTCGCGCCGCTGGCCCGTCTTCGCGATATCGACCCGCTGGCGGCGATCGACGGCGACGCGACGCTGACCGTCAGGGTGTGAGCCGCTCGATCGCGAGCCACTCGACGCTGTCCGGACGCGGCGTCTCCGGATCGACGAGCGCGTACACCATCGTCTTCCGGACGCCGTGGGCCATCCGGACGTCGAGCGCCAGATCCCGCGGCGCGACCGGGCGGTCGGCGGGCCGCACCCGCACCAGCCACTCCGAGTGGCCCAGATTATCGACGGACTCGATCGACGCATAGCTCCGGAAGTCCGCGCCGAATTTGTATCCTGTTTTGGGGGCGATCCCCGCCGATCGAAGCGCGCGATACGCCGCGAGACGGCGCTCGAAGCGGTCGCCCTCCAGGTCGCGCCCGACCGCGCGGAGACGAGCGTCGGGGTCCGCGTGCTCGGCCAGCGCCAGTCGATCGGTCGCCGCGAGATGCGTCGCTTCGAGGATCGAGAGGCCGATGCCGTCGAGCCCACCCGGCAGGGGCTGGCCGTAAAAGGATGGGTCGTAGACGCCCGCTGGCGGCTCAGCCACGAGGACGCGATCCTCGACGAGACGGCCCGCGAGCGACGTCTCGACGCGATCGACCGATCCCGCGGGGTCGCGCGTCGTGCACTCGATATAGGAGACCTCGCCGTCCTCGTCGACGACGGCGAGCACGCCCGGTGTGGGGGCGACGGTCTCGCGCTCCCCGACCACGTCGATCCGGTAGGCGACCGCGTCGTCCCAGGGGCCCGATCCACGGGGGTAGACCACGAACGCCGCGCGCTCGTCGAGGAGTCGGCCCGGCGTGAGATAGAAGCCCCGGTCGCGCAGGTCGGCGTACACCGCAAACTCCGCGAGTGAGACCCGCTCGGTGGCCAACAGGTCCCGCACCCCGAGCCCGTCGATCCGATCGACGTCACCGCGGGCGAGCAGGTGAGCGGCCTCGACCGGCGCGAGCACGAGACTCCCGTCGTCGGAGCGGCCGTACGCGCGCGTGTCGTGAAATCGCTCGCGAGCCTCGCGACCACCCCGGACGAGACCGTCCGCGAACCGCAGGTTCATACGCCGACTGACCCGCCCGCCCGGAAAACGGTTGCGAGCGCCGCTCGGCCTGGACCGTCACGGCCCGTGAACTGCCAGCACACTCCAAGCACTCTTGAGGGGGCAGATCCTGATATGAACCAATGGGCAGAGGGCGAGCAGTCTCGGAGTCTGCGGCGGACGCCCTCGGCGCAGTCGTCGGACTCGCGGCGTTCGGGACTGTCCTCGCGTTCGCCGCGGAACTGACCGGCGTGCCGACCGGTGGCCCCGATCCGGCGACCGCCGGCCTGACGGCGCTGATCGTCGCGACGCTCGCCGGGGCCGCCCGATCGCGCCTGCGCAGCGAACGAGACGCGACCGGGGTGTACCTCGTCGCGACCGGCGGGCTGATCACGTTCACACTCGCGCCGTCGGACTCGCTCGTCGAGTGGGCAGCGGTGGCCGTGCTGGCTGTCGCCGGACTCACACTGCTCACGGAGGGCATCCGCGACGCCAATCAGTCCACGAGGTAGTCGTCCTGGACGGCGACGACTGCACTCGAATCCGCACAGTCGGCGTACCGTTCGAGCGGTTCGGCGTTGAGTTCGAGAAACGTCTCGCCCCACCGGACCGCTTCGAGCACGCGCTCGGCCTGATCGCGCTGACCGAGGATGACGAGTGCGGCCGCGAGCGCCTCGACGGTCGTCAACTCGAAGGGGTGTCCGAAGTTGACCGGGTTCGCGGCGACGAGAAAGGGCAGCGCACGCCGTTCGCCCGGCAGGTCGTAGGCCTCGCGCTCGGCGGTCTCCCACGAGCAGTCGAGTGCGACGAGTCGGTCCCAGTCGGCATCGGTCGGTGAGAGGGCCTGCTCGGCGTGAGGATCGAGGACGATCCCCGGCGGGACCGATCCCGGGCGACGATGGAGGTCGACCCTATCGTCCCGGTCGAGCGCCCGCGCCGTGCACTTCTCGGGGTCGTCGTCGCCCTCGTACCGGACGTGAAGCTCCACGGGACGGTTAACGGCCGATCGATCAAAGGCCCGTCGGAGCGACATCGTGGGCTATTCCCCGCTCGCCGGGAACTCCCGGTATGACCGCCCACCGCGACCGCGCCCGGGCGTACTACCGGGCGCTCGACGACGGCGACTACGACCGCCTGGAGACGCTGCTCGCGCCCGGATTCACCCACGACCGACCCGATCAGCGGATCGAGGGGCGCGATCGGTTCGTCACGTTCATGCGCTCAGAGCGACCCCGCACCGACACCAGCCACCCGATCGACGCGGTCTTCGAGGGGCCCGACGGCGTCGTTGCGACTGGACGGCTGGAGACCGACGACGGCGATCGAATCGCCGCGTTCGCCGATCGATTCACCTTCGAGGACGGGCGAATCGCGTCGATTCGAACCTACACGCGGTAGCGCGGACTGGCGTCGAGTCGGCGTATCGGACCCCCGCCACCTGCACAATAGTTAACCGCGGTCGGGTCGCCTGTGGGCACATGTCGATAGCCGTTCTCGGGACTGGTCCGCTCGCCCGGCGGATCGCCGCGGCCGCCATCGAAGCCGGGCGATCGGTCGCGCTGTTCGGAGATCCAAACGCCGTCGTCGACGCGATCGAACACCTCGACGCTGGCGACAGCGCCGACGGGACGACGGATCTCGACGCCGCCGTCGACGGCGCGGACGTCGTCGTCGACACGCGCGAGCACGACGACGCCCAGCGCGCGCTCGCGACCGTCGAGGAATCCGCCGCGGACGACGCGACGCTCGTCGTCGTGAGCGAGGGGTCGATCACCGCCGCCGCGGCGGGCTGTCGTGACCCCGGTCGCGTGATGGGGCTGACGGAACTCGACGCCGCAGACGCGATCGAACTGGTCGCGACCGACCACACCGATCCCGACGTCCAGGAGACGACCCAGGCGCTGTTCGAGGAGTTCGGGGTCGTCGTCCCGGTCCAGGACGTCCCCGGCCGGGTCGGCCACCGCCTCGAACTCGCGCTCGAACACGAAGCCATGCTCGCACTCGAAGACGGCGTCGCGACGCCGGCGGACATCGACCGGGCGATGGAGACTGCCTACGGACACGGCGAGGGCCCGCTGGCGACCGCCGACCGCGTCGGCCTGGACGATCGCTTAGAGACGCTCGAATCGCTCGCGGACTACCTGGGCAGTCGGTTCGAGCCGCCCGCGATCTTGCGTGAACGGGTCGAATCGGGCGCCACAGGGCGATCGGCTGGCCAGGGATTTTACGCCTACGAGGACGGTGAGCGCGTCGAACTCGCTCCCGGAGACGAGTCACCGTGACCGCCGACCGCGAAGATCCGGGTGGCAACGAGGCCCATCGAGACGACGACGACGACGACGAGCGCCCCGATTTCGCGGATCTGTACGACGAACTCGCCGCCCTGGAGGGCGTCGTCGACGACCCCGAAGAGCGCGAACGGGTCCGCGAGGCGATGGCAACGGCCGTGGAGGCACAGCCCACTGGTCAGTTCGGTCGGGTCGTCTACGGCTTTACGACGCGTGACGCCGCCCAGTCGGTGATGGGCGCAGCGGTGTTCGGCTTCCCGATGCTCGTCGAGGACGGCACCCGCGACATCGGGCGATTCCTCGCGGGCCATCCCCCGCTGTTGGTCGGCACGGCGCTCGCGGGGCTGGCACTCGTGATCGGAATTCTGTACGTCGCAGACATTCAGGCGGTGCGAATCCATCGGCCGATCCTGGGCGTGATCCCGCGGAAACTGCTCGGCGTCGTCGCCGTCTCGCTGTTCGTCGCCGTCGTCGGCATGCTCGGGTGGGGCCGCGTCGATCCCGACACCCCCCGCGTCGCGATCGGCCAGATCCTCACCGCGTGGGTCCCGATGGGCGTCGGGGCCGCCCTCGGTGACATCGTGCCAGGGTAAGTAGACGACGGGACGAGGGTTCGACCGAGACCGGACGCCCGAGTGACGGACCGGGACGACGATCGAAATCACCGACGACTGCCACCACTGACGGCAGCGAGCGATCGTCGTCAGAGGGGTGTCGCTCCCGGGTCAGTGTGCCACACGAAAAACAGTCGGTCGAACCCACCGAGAGGGCCAGGCCGATCAGACCATCTCGAACAGCGCGAGCACGTCCTGTAGACCGACGACACCGTCACCGTCGAAATCGAAATACTGGACGTTGTTCTGGACGGCGTCCGACGTGGTGTTCTGGAACAGTGCGTTCACGTCGGGGAAGTTCAGGTCACCGTCGCCCGAGACGTCTTCGTACAGGCCGTCGCCGTCGGGGTCGGTCGGGGCCGGGTCGGTCGGCCAGTCGAGGCCGGACGAGACGGTCGCACGCTCCGAGACCGGCGATCCGTCGGCGTTCTCGTAGGCCCCGTCGCCGTCGTACTGTTCGTTCCCGTTCGCGTCGGTGTGGGCGACGGCGTAGACCGTCTCGCCCTCGCTGACCCCATCGACGGGGATTTCGACACCGGAGTGGTGACCGGGATCGAGATATCCGGAGACACCGGCGAATGAACCGGTGGCGCTGCCAGTCTTGACGACCACGAAGCCACCCTCGGACAGATTGACGCCCTCGACCGTGACGGTGTCCGCTGTCGTCGTCACACCATCGAAGGCAGCCACCGGACGGCCGATTTCGTCCTCGTACGCCGCGTAGACATCCGGTTCGATCACCGAGACGGTGTATTCCTGTCCGCGGGATCCATCAGAGAAGTCGACCTGACCCGACCAGGTCCCGTCGGCCTGGACGGTCGCGGTGAACTCAGTCTCTACCGAGGGCGAATACGGCGTCGACTGAGACTCCAGGGCAATCGTTAGCTCCGTTCCGGGGGCGAAATTTGTGGTCCCGGAGATGGTCTGACCCGGGGCCGCAGAGACGTCATTCTGGTCGAACTCGACGGTCGGGGACTCCATTTCGAAGGCCTGCTCGACGGTCACGTCGTTCTCGTCGGACGTCGCGAGAGTGTCGGTAGTGTCACCAGCGTTGACGGTGAACGTCGGGACGCGCTGGTCACCGTCTGCGACGCCGTCGAAGGCCGACGTGTCCATCAGGACGTACAGCGTGCCGTCGTCCTGGTTCGGAATGACCGTCAGAGCAGCCGTGTTGGCCGACAGGTTGACGGTGTTGTCTTCGTACATATTACTGACGCCTTCCTCGACCGTGAAGTTCAGACTGTCCACGTTCTCGTCGAGAGAGATCAACATCTCTGCGTACGTGTTTCCGGGCTGAGCTTCGAGCGCACCGAAGATACCCGTCGCTTCGAGTTCGGCGACCGCGTAGTCGCCCTCGGTGATGAGTCGACTCTCGGTGAGGTGATCCTCGGAAATAGCGGTTGCGACATCATCGGCAGTCTCGATGTCGGCATCGTTTGGGGCCGTCCAGACGTTCATCCCGGTCGTCGTTCGCGGCTCGACGTTCAGTCTGCCGACACCATACTCGCCTACGAAGCGGTCTCCACTGGCGTTGTACGCCTCGTGGACAGCCACTGTGTAAGCGTACGAGCGCTCGAGTCCAGTCCCGAGTGCACCACTGAAGGTCCCATACTGATCGTCGAACCTCCGAACCTCGTCGGCACCGATCGCCTCGATTCCACTGCTCTCGAGAGTATCGGCGGCAGCGGTGAACGTATTCACGCGTAGCGTAACCTGCCCGTCGCCATCAACGTCTTCGACACGGACGACGCGTTCCCAGCCCGCGTACTCACTCCCGAGACGGACCGAGACACGGTCGTTGTCGCCCACTTCGATCGGGATCGTCGCGACATCGCCCTTAGCGACCGTCGCATTCTCGACGGCGAGTGAGCCCGATCCGGGAGCCAGTCTCGTCCGGTCGGTCACCCTGAATGTATCCGTCTGGACCGCCGCGGCAGGTTCTTCGAGCCGAGGGACAAACACACTCTCCTCTGGAATCGCGAATTCGAAGAGCGAATCGCCCGAGAGCGACCTGGCCTCGGGGTCCATCACCACATAGACTGTCTCGTTGTCGTAATCCGTGGCAACGTGTGCCCCGTCGGATTCGAGATCGATCCGATCGTCGACCGGATTCGTGACGTCGGCCCGCTTCGGCCCGAATTCGACGACATCGTCAGCGACGAGTGACGCGAACCGATCGGCGGTAGTCTCACCGTCAGCAGCTCGAATCGCTCCCTCCAGCCCGGAGGCTTCGATCTTCACGACCGCCGTTCGATTCTCGAGAGTCGGCCATTCTTTGACCCGTCTCTCCGGACGGGAAGACTCGACTGCCGACACCGAATCGAGTGTCACGCTGGTCGGCGTCGTCCACATCGACAGGTCGTGAGTGCTGCGCTCGTAGACGCGCATGACCGTGCTGTCAGTGTCCCCGCCGAGTTCGTAGTTGCTTGTGTCGAAGGTGCTGCCCGCACGAACGTCGTGGCTCTTTGCGCCGCCACCGACGAGGACAGGCTCGTCGAAGTCCGAGCTGTTGTACCAGACGTTCTCGACGGAGTCGTCGTCGTCAGCCGTCCAGAACTTATCGTCCATGCTCGCGTCGTGGTCGAGCATGTTGTAGGTGTTGGCTTCGAGGATGACCTCACCGTCGTCACTCCCGTCGTTGACTTCGACGATGGTTCGGAAACCGGCACCGTCCATCCTCCCGATCGCGACGTACGCGGTGTCGGTCGAATCGAGTTCGACCGGGATCGACGCGACGTCACCACGGTCGACGTCGGACGTGTCCGGCAGTTCGACACTCGCAGTAGATTCGATCGTGACCGATGCGGTGTCTGTGGCAGCCGAATCGACCACGTCGAACGTGAACGTGTACTCGCCAGGGGCGACATCACTCGCCTCGACGTCGGCGTCCAGCGAACCCCCGGAGACGTTGACAGTCGTGCCGCCGAAAATGCGCTCGATTTCGGCGTCAGTCGCATCGGGTGAGGAGATCTCGACAGAGTAGATGGCTCGATTGGAGGTCAGCGTCATCGAAGCAGTCTCGCCGGTCGTGACGCTGTCCTCGTCGAACGACGTCGAGAGCCCCTGATCGACCACCGAGAACGACGCGTCCGAGACGCTCGCGTCCTCGGACGCGTCCCCATCCGCATCGAACGCGAAGAGGTCGGTCTTGGTCCGTCCGATCACGTACTCGCCCTGGCCGCCGATATCGGTCTCGGTGTCGAGAAGTCGAGTCCCGTCCGCGTCGATCAGGACCTCGGAGACCAGCGTGCCGACGGTATCGTCCTCGACGGTGTAGATCCGAACGACGTCGTCCGACCCGCTGGCGACCGACCCGCTGTCGAAAGAGACGGTCTGACCGGTCCAATACCGTTGGCCCGACGTCAGGAAGCGCGCCGCTGCGACCTCGTCGGTGGAGGGTTCGACCGTAATCGAGACGGTCGCGGACGCAGACGTGTCGGTCACGTCGAAGGTGAACGAGTAGTCGCCGGGGTCGAGCCCGGAGAGGTCGGCGTTCAGATCGTCAGTATTCGACAGCCCGGTCACCGTGATGGTGTCGTCGTTCCCGATGACGGCGTCACCATTGCCCGCGAAGATACTCGCGAGTTCAGCCGACGATACATCGTTCGCGGAGATATCGAGGTCGAAGCCCGCCCGGTTGGTGGAGATGTCTATGGTCGTGCTCTCGCCGTTCTCTAGAACACTGTCGCTTGCAGACGCCGTGAAGGCCTGAGAAAGCACGCTGAACTCGCTGTCAGTGACGCTCCCGCTGGCCGTCACCGCTCCGTCGGTGAACTGGACGGCCGTGCCCGTCTCGTTCGTGACGACGAACGAGTTCGAATCGTGGTCTGTCAGATCGGCCGTGTCGATCAAGGCCGCTCCAGATGCGTCGAGGGCAATCTCGGTCACGAAGTCGCCCCACTCGCCGTCCTCGCTCGTAAACACGGCCCAGGTGGCGTTCGCGTGCTCGGTGGGGTCCGCGTCGATCCGGACCGTCTGCCCCTCCCAGTACACCTGCCCACTCGTCAGATTCGCGTCCGCGTCAGTCTCGTCGACGGCCGTCGCATCGGCCGCCGCCGGTGTCGCGGCCACGCCCGCTCCGATCACCGCGAGTGCGACCAAAGCGATCATCGCCCACCGCCGGCCGCTCATGAGCGATCACCCAGTCTCTCGGTTTCCAGTCTTCGCGCCGATTCGTCTGTTGGGGAACACAACTCCATGTGGACTATTGGTCACGCCAAGAGACTCATAATTCTATCGGTACTCCTGGAAAACGATTCGGCCAGAGTGTGACAAACTACACGCGGGCGTCGGTATCGGGCCAGTGCGGCGGGCCACAGTCACCCGAAGAAGTACGCCTGCATCACTGCGACGACGGTCGCGAGATCGGTCTCATCAGCCAGGTAATCGCCTTTCGCAGTCATCACCGCCGACGGCGACAGTTCGTCGGTCGGGGTCGCGAGACTCCGGTAGTAGTCGACGTCCCGGACCGACGAGACCGTCATCGAGTCGGAGACGCGTGATCCGTCGGCGTTCGTGTAGGCCCCGTCGCCGTCGTACTGTTCGTTGCCGTTGTCGTCGGTGTGGGCGACGGCGTACACCGTCTCGCCCTCGCTGACGCCAGATACCGGGATCTCGACGTCGTAACTCAGACCGGGTTCGAGATAGCCCGAGACACCGGCGAACGACCCGGTGGCGCTACCGGACTTGACGACGACGAAGCCACCCTCGGACAGTTCGACGCTCTCGATCGTGATCCTGTCCGCGGTCGTCTCCGCGGCCGAAATCGACGCCGTCAGACGACCGATCTCCCCGTCGTATGAGGCAGCGAGGTCGGGGTCGAGGACCCACACCGAATAGCCCTGTCCGTCGTAGCCCTCGGAGAGGTCGGCCTGGCCGGACCAGGTCCCGTCGGCCTGGACGGTCGCGGTGAACTGCTCGATGAACGCCGACTCCGAATCCGGAGTGAGCTCAGACTCGACGACGAGCGTCAACTCCGTCCCGGGCGCGAGATTGGACACCCCAGAGATGGTCTGGCCCGCCGCCGGGGAGACCTCGTTGTGATCGAAGTCGACCTCGGGGGCGTCGATCTCGAAGGCCTCCTCGGAAGTCACGTCGTCGGTCTCCGAGGTCGCGAGGGTCTCGGTCGTGTCACCGGCGTTGACGGTGAACGTCGGGACGCGCTGGTCGCCGTCTTCGAGGCCGAGCACAGCGGTGTCGATCACGACGAACAGTCGTCCGTCCGCCTGGTTCGGGATCACCGTCAGCGCGTCCGCGTTCGCGGCGAGGTCCAGCGTGTTGTCACCGTATTCGGGGAGGACTGCCGGATTCACGATCGAGACGTTCAGGCTGCTGACGTTCTCGTCGAGCGAGGCGAGTTTCTCGACGTTCGAACTCCCGGGCTGGGCTTCGAGCGCTCCGAAAATGCCCGTTGCCCGGAGTTCAGCGACTGCGTAGTCACCCTCAGCGATGAACTGGCTCTTGGTGAGTCTGTCGGTCGCGATGGCGTCCGTGATGTCCCTGGAGGTTGCGATTTCGTCACCGTCGGGCGCGGTCCAGATGTCGACCCCCGTCGTGGTTCGCTGCTCGACGATCATCCTTCCAGTACCGTACGCGCCACTGAAGCTGTCCGTGGTCTCATCGTACTCTTCGTGTACCGCGACTGTGTAGGCGTACCCACCGTTAGACCCGATCCCGAGCGGGCTAGCGAAGGTGTTGGACTGGTCTTGAACCTCCAGGACATCGTCCCCATCAGTCGCCTGGATCGCTCCGCGATCGGGTGAGTCGGTAGCGGCGGTGAACGTGTTCACCCGCAGGTCGATCTGCCCGTCGCCGTCACCGTCCTCGACGCGTACGACGCGTTCCCAGCCCTCATACTCGCTCCCGAGCCGGACCGAGACACGGTCATTGTCCCCCACTTCGAGCGAGATCGTCGCGATGTCGCCCCGAGCGACGGTCGCGTTGTCCACTGCGAGCGAGCCCGAGCCGGGGGCCAGCCTGGACCGGTCGGTCACCGAAAACGATGACGTCTCGACGGCGGTTCGACCGGTAGTGGCGATCGGACTCCCCTCAGGGACGGCGAACTCGAACACCGAATCGCCCGAGAGCGATCGTGCGTCGGGGTCCAGCACGACGTAGAGTCTCCCCACATCGGGATCAGTGACGACGCGCGCCCCGTCGGATTCGAGATCGATCCGATCGTCGACCGGGTTGGTGACGTCAGCACGTTTTGGCCCGAACTCGACGACGCCGTCATCGACGAGCGACGCGAAGCGATCGGCGGTAGTCTCGCCCTCGGCGGCTCGAATCGCTCCCTCCAGTCCGGAAGCTTCGATTTCCACGACCGCCGTTTGATTCTCGATGGACTGGGGCTGTTCGGGCGTCCCGTCCGCACGAGCGTCCTGAATCGCCGACGGCGAATCGAGGGGCTCAGTAGTGGATGCAGTCCAGATGCTCACGCCGCCCGTGTGTCGCTCCTGAACGCGCATGACAGAACGATCAGTGTCGCCAGTGAGTTCCGCCCCAGTGGAGTTCCAGCCGCTCCCAGCACGGAGAGCATAGCTCCACGCGTCGTTGCTTCCCACCCGCAGGGGTTCGTCGTAGGTCGTCATCACGCCGTCATGATCGACGAACGTGACGGAGTCCGCGTCGTCTGCGGTCCAGTAGCGGTCGTCGTTGGAGGTGTTGAGGAGGGAGTACGTATTGGCCTCGATCGTGACGTCGCCGTCGCTATTTCCGTCCTCGACTTTCACGATCGCGCGGAAGCCCTCAACGTCCTCACTGCCGATCGTGACGTAGCCAGTATCTGTCCCGTCGAGTTCGACCAGGATGGAGGCGACGTCACCCCGGTCGACGGTGACAGCGGACAGCGCGACGACAGTCTCGTTCGACTCGATCGTGGTTGCCTCGGCGGTCGAATCGGCCGCTGCCGGCGTCGCAGCCACACCGGCACCGATCACCGCGCACGCGACCAGCGCGATCAGTGCCCAGCGCCGACCCGAACCGCCACTCACGAGCGATCACCGCGAACCACTGGATCCGGTCTCCGCATCGACTCCTCTGTTGGGGAACACAACTCCATACTACCTATTGATCACGTAAAGAGACCCATAATTCTGCCGGTACTCCGAGAAAACGATCGATCCAAACGGCGAAAACTACGTTGGGGCGCAGGGTCTAGGCCACAGCGGCGTGACCCATGTTCACCCGAAGAAGTACGCCCGCATCACCGTGACGGCGGATTCGAGCGAGATCGCGCCGGTGAGGTAATCACCCTTCGCATCCATCACGGCCGACGGCTGGATCGCGTCGGTGGGTGCACTCGCGCGGCGATAGTTCCGCACCGCGATCGGCTCGGGGTCCGGGGCCGAACCGATCCGGTACTCCGCGGACGCGGACGTCCCCTCGCTGCCCAGGCTCAGTTTGTACCACCCGGAATCGAGTCCCGAGAGGTTGACGTCGGCCGCCCAGTCGCCGTCCGGCCCGATCGTCGTCTCGACCTGTCGAACCGTCAGACCGCCGTAAATCGCTCGATCGGACAGGCTCGGTCTCAACGAGAGGAATACCTGCGTCCCCGGGTCGAACGTCGAGGTGCCCGACAGCGTCGTCGGTTCGGGTGACAGTGACGATCGATCGGGCGTCACCGACGTCTCCTGCGGAGCCTCACCGATGACCGCGTCGACCGACCCGACGGAGTCAGGCTCCACCACGTCGGCCGTGAATCGCTGGCCCTCGACGCCCTCCGAGAGATCGATCGTCGTCGACCACGACCCGTCGGGTGCGACGACGGCCGACGTTTCGGTCAGGAACGCGCTCTCGGACTCCGGAGTGAGGTCCGACTCCACGCCGACCGTCAGTTCGGTCCCCGGCGGAAGCGTCGTCGTCCCCGAGATGGGCTGTTCGGCCTCGGGAGCGTACGAGCGATCGTCGAACATCACGATCGCAGACTCGTTGATCCCCGACGAATCTCCGTACTCGAATGGTTCCTCGACGCTCCGATCGGCCCCCGTCGAGAGCGGGCTCTCCTCGGGGATCGACAGTTCGGGGATGTACTGATCGCCGTCGGTGAGACCACCGTCGAGCGTCGTCGCGTCGAGGACCACGATCAGGTGGCCAGTCTCCGAATCCCTGACGACGCTCGTGACGTTCGAGGTCGTCAACTCGACGGAGGGATCGTCAAAGAACGCAAACGGGTTTTCAACCCCGAACGAGACCGGATCACCGTCGGTCGCGTTCAGGAAACGCTCGGTGGGCGTCGACCCGTTCGCTGCGGCGAGCGCGCCACCCAAGCCCGTCGCGTCGAGTTCGACGAGGATCAGCTCCTGACCGACGATCTGGCTCTCGACGATCCGGCCGTCGTCGATCGCGTCGAGGGAGGCGTCGCCCGTCAATTCACCCGCCATGGATCGCGGTGCGCTGTGGATCGCGATCCCGTCGGTCGAGCGCTGGTCGACTCGCAGCGTGCCCGCACCGTGATCGCCAGTCGCCGTCGTGGCGTTGTACTCCTCGTGGGCGCTCACCGCGTAGGCGTAGTGACCGTCGGGGCCCGCGCCGAGCGCGCGATCGAAGTCGTTGGACTGCGCTTCGATCGCGACGACGCCGTCCTCGCCGGTCGCCTCGATCGCCGTTCGCGGGTCGGCGTCGCCCGCCAGCAGCGTGTTCACCCGCAGATCGATCTGCCCATCGTCGTCTCGGTCCGCGACGCGGACGATGCGTTCCCACCCCGCGCGCTCACTCCCGAGTCGAACGGTCACGCGATCGCCGTTACCGACCGAGACGGGGATCCTCGCGACGTCACCCCGGACGACGCTCGCGTTCTCGACGGCGATCGGCCCAGATGGGGCGGCCGTGAATCGGGGGCCGGGATCGACGGTCACGGGGTCGATCGACGTGGAAACTCGTTGATCGCTTCCGGCGTTCAACGCGCTCTCATCGGGAATCGCGAACTCGACGCTGACGTGCTCGGTGGTGGGCCACGACCCCGATTCGAGGACGACGAACAGCGTGTCGTTCTGGTGGTCAGCGACCACCCGGGTCGTCTCCGAGCGCAGATCGATCGCGCCCGCCGACGAGACGGGATTGCCCGCCCGCGAGGAGACCCGCGTCGAGAACCGGACGACGTCGCCGTCCGACAGCGTCGCGAGTCGATCGGCGGTCGTCGACCCGTTCGTCGCGCGCAGCGCCCCGGTCAGGCCCGAGGCCTGGATCGACAGGACGGCCGTCCGATCGCCCACGGCAGTCGTCTCGGCCATCAGCCCGTCGGCCTGTGCCGATCGAATCGACGACACGCTGTCGAGGTCGGCGTCGGTCGGTGCGGCCCACGTCGAGAAGTCGGTCGTCGACCGTTCGAAGACGCGCAGGACCGTCCTGTCGAGCGCGCCGCCGAGGCCACCCGACGTGTCGTTCCACGTCGTCCCGACACGCAGTTCGTAGCTCCGGGCGTCGTTGCTGCCGACCGGCAGTGGCTCGTCGTACTCGTGGGCCCCCTCATGTCGCAAGATCGTCACCGAATCCGCGTCGTCTGCGGCCCGGAACCGCGTCGCGTTGTCGGCCGTCGCATCGATCAGATTGTAGGTGTTGGCCTCCAGAATGACCGTCCCGTCGTCGTTGCCGTCCCGAACACGGACGATCAGGCGGACCCCGTCGTCGTCGACGTCACCGATCGAGACGAACGCCGTGTCGGTGCCGTCCATCCCGACCTGGATTCGGGCCACGTCACCGCGGTCGACGGAGACGGGGTCGATCGTGACCTGTTCGTCCGCGGTCGACCGGTCGGTCGGCGTCGCCGTCTCGGTGGTCTGGGTGGCGGTCGTATTCGCGTCGGTCGCGACCGCTCCCGCAGCGGGCCCGGCGATGGCCCCCGCCGCGACGAGCGATCCAGCCAGTGCGACGAGGACGATCAGCCCAGAGACCGACGACCCGGAGGGCCGACATCGGAGAGTCACACGCGACACTCCCGACAGAGGGGTGGCGATACCGTTCCATGGAGATTCACGAGATTGTCCATTGACCTCTCACTCAGCGATCCAGCGGTAAAATTATACCTGTTCGACTGCCGAAATCTGCCGGCCCGACGATC
This sequence comes from Halococcoides cellulosivorans, assembly GCF_003058365.1. Lineage (NCBI taxonomy): Archaea > Methanobacteriati > Methanobacteriota > Halobacteria > Halobacteriales > Haloarculaceae > Halococcoides > Halococcoides cellulosivorans. Next base: position 2,088,372 of record NZ_CP028858.1, read on the forward strand.
AGCCGAAGAAGTACGCCCGCATCACCGTGACGGCAGATTCGAGTGAGATCGCACCCGAGAGGTAATCACCCTTGGCGTCCATCAGCGCCGACGGCGACAGTTCGTCGGTCGGGGTGCTCGCCCGGCGGTAGTTCCGGACCACGATCGGATCAGCGCCCGGCGGATCCCCGACAGTCACGTCGGTCCACGCCGCCGACCCGTTCGCAGTCGCACGGAGGCGGTATCGGCCATCCGCGAGCGCGGACAGGTCGAACTCCGCTGTCCAGTCGCCGTCCGTCCCGACTGTCGTCCAGACGGCCCGAACCGGGGTGTCGCCGTACGCCGATCCGCGGTCGTCGAGGCTCGGGTAGAGGGCGATCTGTACCGAGTCGCCGGCCCCGAACGTCGAGGTGCCCGACAGCGTCGTTCGCTCGCGAGGCAGCGCCGTCCGATCGGTCGACACCGACGTCGATTCGATGGCCGTGTCGAACTCGTCGGGCGTCACGCTGGGCTCGTAGAACTCGATACTGAAGTCCTGGCCCTCGACGCCATCGGAGAGATCGACCGTCGTCGACCAGGTCCCATCGGGTGCGACGACCGCTCTGGCCTCGGTGAGGAACGCCGAACCGGTCTCCGAATCGAGATCGGACTCGAGATATACGACGAGTTCCGTGCCCGGCGGGAGCGTGGTCGTCCCCGAGACGGTCTGGTTCGGGGCCGGGTCGTACGAGCGGTCGTCCATGTCGACGAGCGCCGACTCGTTGACGTCCGGAACGGTCTCCTCGACCCACATCGACCAGTCCGTGCTCAGGAAGTCGTCGCCGTCGGGAATCAGATGATCGGCCGCACCAGTCGATGCGTTTCTCGTGCCGACGTGCATGTCGATCGACTCTGCGGACCCGGTCGGCTCCGAGACATCGAGGAACACGTAGTACTGCCCGGTATCGGGTCGGGAGACCACACGGTACGGGGACCCGGACCCACCTCCGATGCTGGCGACCGGCCATTCGACACTGGCAAAGATTGGAACGGGGTCTTGGAGGATAGAGATCGACCCCATCTGGCGACCGTCGGTCGAATAATACACTGGCACGATCACAGGCAGTGTATCCCCCCGGCGAGCACGCGCCTCGATCGCGCCCTCGATCCCGTCGGCCTGAAGTTCGAGGATCGCCGTCCCGTTCGTTGGCGCGCGAGAGCTCTCGAACACGCGGCCTGCCGCACCGGTCTGGATGTCGTCGACACTCACATCGTCGAGGGAGGGCGCGCCGGCGTACCCGCGGACGGTGGGTTCGCCCGGCGCTTCGAGGCGCAACGTCGCGCGATCGGCCTGCCCACGCAGTTGCCCGTCGACGACGGGCATCGCGGTCACGTCGTCGTCGGTCCGGCCCGTCGGTCCGACGGCGAGTGCGCCGACCCGCTCCATCGGACGCTGATCGACCGCCGTGACGCTGTCCTCGCCGCGCGCCCAGTAGCTGACGTTCGTCGGCGTCGAGGTGTTGCCCGCCGTGAACGTGTTCACTGCCAGCCGGACGGTCCCGTCGCCGTCGCGATCGGCCACCCGGACGCGGGCGTCGTAGACGTCCTGGGGACTCGCGATCCGGACCGAGGCCGCGTCGGCCCCGTCGAGCGTGACCGGGATCTCCGCGACGTCACCCTGGTGTTCTGTGAGCCGATCACTCTCGATCGTCGCGCTTGGCCCGTCGCTGGCCTCGACGATGATCGGCCGCGAACTGTTCCCGGCCGTGAGGTCGTACCGGCCCGGGGAAAGCCCGGAGAGGTCCATCGTGGTCGTCCAGACGCCGTCCCGGCCGGCGGTCGCGGTGGTCTCTCGATCCCCGACCGAGACGGCGACCGTCTCGTCGGGCGTCGCCGTCCCGGCCAGCGTTCGCTCGGTCGGGCGGTGGACCGGCGCGACGACCGCAATCGAATGCGTCCGCGAGTGCTCGGGCCCCGCGATCGTCAGGGTGTATCGGCCTGGATCGACACCGGCGAGATCGAGCGGGGCCGACACGCGCGGGCCTGTCCCGGCGGTCGTCTCCGCGCTCGCGACGGTCTGACCGTCGGCGTCGGTGACGGTGAGCGTCACGGGCCGATCCGGCGCGGCGGCAAACCACCACGTCGGTGCGACCCCGTCGCGGGCGTGGACCGTCCGTTCGCCTCCGAACGGTGCCGCCAGATCGACCGCCGTGCCTGTCACTCGCGGTGAGTCGTCCTCGAACAGAGCGTCCTCGGGCGCTCCCGGGAGCGGGCTACCGGAGTCGAGGGCGAGTCTCGCCTCGACGTTGCCTGGCAGGTCCAGCCGGTCGGTGTCGATCGCGAGATAGAGTCGATCGCGATCACGGTCGGGGATCGCGGTGATCGCGTGGGTGGCGTTCGACAGCGAGCGGCGCGTTTCCCCCGCATTGGGGTCTCGGGGCACACCGAGGAGTGTCAGTTCGAGGCCGGTCTCCCAGTCGTCGGACGCGCGCACGAGATTCGCCGTCGCGTTCGGGCCGCCCTGCTGGTCGAGCAGCGGGACGATCCCAACGGCGTCGATCGAGACGATCGCCGTGCCCGACCCGACGGTCGCGCCGCGGGTCGCGTTCGTCTCGATCGCGTGCCGAAGGTCCGCGCGCGAGTCGATGTTGGCGTCTGCAGGCGCGGTCCAACTGTCCAGCAACGGCCCGTCGCGGGCCCCCAGCGCGAACCCGCGAGTCGCGTTCTGGCTCGATCCGTCCACAGGGGCCAGCGGCCCGGACTCCGGGATGCCAAGCGTGGCCCAGTAGTCCGACGCTCCGGACAGGCCGAGATCGACACGATCGAAGAGGACGTAGACGTGCCCGGTCGCGGGGTCGATCTCGACGCGAACCGGATCGTCGGGGGAGAGTCCGAGGGTGTCGGCGGGCCCGAGCGGAGTCCCCGACGATGTCTCGATCGCGAACGTCGCCGGGTCGCCGTCGGTCACCGCGAAGAAGCGCTCGGTCGTCGTTGACCCGTTCGCCGCACGGAGCGCCCCCGCCAGACCCGTCGCCTGGAGTTCGGCCACGACCGTCGCACCGGTGACGCGTTGCTCGCGGTCGAGACTGCCGTTCTCGATCGCCGTCCGCACCGCCGTGCCGGTCTGGGCCGTCTCGTAAATCGATTCGGAGCCGTGGTAGATCGCGATCCCCTCCGTCGAACGCCGTTCGACGCGCAACGCTCCAACCCCGTGATCGCCCTCGAAGGTATCATTCGTCGCGTCGTACCGCTCGTGGGCGGTCACTCGGTACACGAACGAGCCGTCGGTGCCCGCGCCGAGCGCGCGGTCGAAGCTGTTGAACTGGGACCGAACGTCGACGACGCTGTCCTCACCGACCGCCTCGATCGCCGTTCGCGGGTCGGCGTCGCCCGCCGTGTAGGTGTTCAGGCGCAGGCGGACGGCCCCGTCGTCGTCACGGTCCGCGACGCGGACGATGCGTTCCCACCCCGCACGGTCGCTGCCCACCCGGACCGTGACCCGGTCGCGATCACCGACCGAGATGGGGATCGTCGCCACGTCACCGCGGACGACGCTCGAATTCTCGACGGCGATCGAACTGTCCGGATCGGGGTCGGGGCGGACTTCTCCGGCTCCCCCCACGTCGATCGACGTCTCGACGGTCCGGTCACCGCTCGCGTCGTCTCTGGCGAGCGAACTCACCTCGGGAACGGTGAACGCGACGCCAGTCACCCCCGAGGGAATCGTACCGGGAGGCAGAACCAGGGAGACACGATCGGTCTCGGCGTCCGAGATCACACGGAGAGCGTCGCGGTCGATGCCGTTCGGCCCGATCGGATTGCCGGACCCGAGACTGACAGTGAATTCGACCTCGCCGGTATCCACGAGGCTAAGAAAGCGCTCGGTCGTCGACGCGTTCGCGGCCCGGAGCGCGCCAGAGAGTCCCGTCGCGTCGATCGTCGCGACTGCCGTGCGGTTCTCGACGGTCGAATTTTCGGTGAGGGTGCCGTCCGCGCGGGCCGACCGGATCGCACTGGCACTGTCGAGTGCCGTCTCGGCGGGCGCCGTCCACATCGTCAGCCCGTTCGTCGTGCGTTCGTACACGCGGAGAACCGATCGATCGGTCGCACCGCCGAGGGCGTCCGCACTCCGATCGTACTGCGTCGCAACCTCGAGTCGATACCCCCGAGCGCCGTCGGGGGCCGGAAGCGGAGCGTCGTAGTCCGGTGCAGGCCGAACCAGTTCGACCGAGTCGTTCGTCGCCGCCCGATACCGAACCGCGGGGGAGACGCCCTGGTCGAGCAGGTTGTACGTGTTGGCCTCCAGGATAACCTCTCCGTCACCGTTCTTGTCTTCGACCTTCACGATGGCCCGGAAGCCGTCGGTGTCTTCGTCTCCAATCGCGACGAACGCCGTGTCGGTCCCGTTCATCTCCACTGGAATCCTCGCGACATCGCCACGGTCGACGGTGACCTGATCCGGAATCGAGACGGTCCCGTTCGGCGTGTCGGCGCTGGGCGACGGGGTCGTGGTCTCCGCCGCGGCCGGGGTGGCCACCGCGAGCAGCGCACACCCGACGAGCACGACGACGCCGAAAAGTAAGAGGGCGCCTCGTCGACCACCGAATCGACGCGACCGATCGATCACACCCGATCACCACCAGGCGACCCACGCAGTGGGCCCGACCCCATCGTCCAGTCAGTCACGGTCGCCGCCGGAGGGCACGGATAAAACGGCATGATTGCTAGCGATCAGGTTCGCCATCACAAAAATGTACTGAACGAGATGTTGAAACAACAGACCGACGATCAGATCCCGGTGTCGTATCGCAAAATCCCCGCGACACCACCGAACGCCGAGAGCAACTGGTCGCCTTTCTCGAAGTCCGTCGAGACGAACACGGTCTCGGTGCCGCGCTCTTCGGCCAGTTCCATCAGGTGGTCGATGGCGTCGGTGCGCTCGTCTGGCTCGTCGATCGCCGCGCCACAGGAGTTACAGACCGCATCGCTCGCGTCGGCGTTCGGATCGAGCATGGCGTAGGTGTCGTGGCCGTTCGGACACGTATAGCTCGCGACCTCCTGGCGGAGGTCCTCGCTGATGAGCAACTGCTCGACCGCGCCCATGTTGAGGTTCTGGCGGGTCGGGCCGAACCCGTAGGTCGCCAACTCGCCGTCGTGCAGTTCCTTGAAGAACTGCTCCATGACCTGCTTGTCCTGGAGCACCTCGTACTCGTCGAGGACGTCTTCGGCGGCGTCGACGAGTTCCGACAGGCCGGATTCGTCGGTATAGGAGACGTCGAATTTCCCGAGGACCAGATCCTGGAGTTCGTGGTGCAGATAATCGCCGGAGAGGAAGTCGTCTTTGGTCGGGGAGGGCCCGCCCACGAGGATGCCGTCGATCTCACCGCGCTTGGGAACGAACAACTCGTCGGCCATCCCCGCGACCTCCTGATAGAAGTTGTCGATCGCTTCGAGGCGGAGGCGGGCGAATCGCTGGGCGGACTGACCCCCCTTTCGCTGTTTGCCCGGGACGAGCGAGGTGGCCGACTTGACGGGGTCGATGCGCTTGCCACGGAGCCACCCGACGTTGGCCTCGCGCCGGTCGAGGACGATCAGGCCGAACAGGCCCTTGTCTTCGAGCATGCTCTCCAGTGGCTCGGTCAGAAACTCCGAGTCACAGTGATAGCGAAAGGACTGGATCGGGTCGGGCGGACTCTCCAGGACGCGCGTGATCATATCGGAGCGGCCGCCGCCGGCGTCGACCGCGCCCGAGAAGAGGACGAGACCGTTCTCGGGTGGGTAGGTGTCGTAGTAGCGCAGGCGGTCCTTGATCGACTTGAGTGCGTCCTGGACGTTCGTGCGCGTCTGTTTGGATTTGATGTTCGCGGCCTCGCTGTGCTCCTGGGTGACGTGGGCGACGACCTCGCTCACCTGCGTGTCATCGGGAATGTAGATCGTCACGAGTTGGGTGCCCGACCCACGGTAGTCTTCGAGTTCCTCGATCACCTTCTGGAACTCGTAGTCCTGCCGATCGGACTGCCCGGACGACGAATCGCTCATGGGCCGAATACGCCCCAGACCGGGTAAGTACCCTTTGGGGTGGAGCCACCACGCCTCGTTCGACGGAGACGTTCCCGCGCGCGAGTGCCGGACGCACGGCTTTATGTGCCTGCCCACGTGAGAGTACGATCAATGACGGGCCACGTGTTCACGATCGCCGGCGGGAAAGGCGGCGTCGGGAAGACGACGACCGCCATCAACCTCGGCGTCGCCCTCGAAGAGGACGGCTACGACGTGGTCGTGGTCGACGCCGATCTCGGCATGGCGAACCTCGCCGCGATGCTCGCCGTCGACCACGAGACGAGCATCCACGAGGTGCTAGCCGAGGACGCCGCGATCAGCGACACGCTCACCGACGCGCCGGGCGGGACGACGATCGTTCCCGGCGAGCAGAGTCTCGACGCGTTCGCTGACGCCGATCCGGCGAAACTCCGGAAGGTCGTCAAGACGCTCGCGAACGCCTACGACGTCGTGCTCGTCGATACGGGTGCGGGACTCTCTCACGAGGCGACCGTACCGCTCGGACTCGCGGACTCGATCATCCTGGTGACGACGCCGGACAGCGTGGCCATCGCGAACGCCGACAAGACCGCTCAACTCGCCCAGCGGGTCGACGGGCGCGTCGTCGGGACCGTCCTCACGCGCTCGACCGATCGATCGGATCTCGACGCCGTCGAGGACGAACTCAACTACGACGTCGCGGGCGTGATCCCCGAGGATTCGGAGGCGGCAGGGACCGAACCGCTGGTGATTCACGCCCCCGACAGTCCCGCCGCGCGAGCCTACCGGACGCTCGCCGGGCGGATCGAGCAGATCGTCGAGGGCGACCCCGTCCCGGACGTGGTCGGCCGGCCGATCGAGTGGTTCGACGGCGACGACGAACGGGCCGACGACGAAGACGACGAGGACGGCGACGGCGGCGGGCTCCGAAGTCTCCTGCCCTGGTGAGAAATTTTCGAGGGGAGACGCTCACATCGACTCGGGAGCGGGCACGCCGAGGAGAGCGAGTGCGTTCGCGATCGTCTGTCGGGCCGCCGCGACGAGCGCGATTCTGGCCGCGCGCTGGTCGCCCTCGGCGTCGAGGACCGGACACTCCCGGTAGAAGGCGTTGAACGTCTCCGCGAACGTGCGGGTGTAGGCGGCGATCACGTGCGGGCGACGGCGCTCGGCGGCGGTCTCGACGCGTTCGGGGAAGCGTGCGATCGTGCGAACGAGATCGATGGCCGCGGGATCGTCGAGTGCGCTCGCCGAGATTGCGTCCGGGTCGGGCACCGCCTCGACCGCGTCGAGAATACCACAGCAACGCGCGTGGACGTACTGGACGTAGGGGGCGGACTGGGCCTCGAAGTCGAGTGCGCGCTCCCACTCGAAGGTGATCCCCTTCGTGGGTTGGGTGGCGACGACGTCGAACCGGACCGCGCCGATGCCGACCTGGTGGGCGATCCGATCGAGGTCCGCTTCGTCCAGATCGTCGTCACGAAGCCGGTCGGCCAGGCGATCCTCGACTTCCGCGCGGGCGCGCTCGATCGACTCGTCGAGCAGGTCGTCCAGATCGACGCCCGTCCCCTCGCGCGTGCTCATCCCGCCCTCGGGCAGGTTCACCCACGAGTAGAAGACCTGATCCAGGCGATCGGTGTCCTGGCCGAGCAGGTCGAGCGCCGCGGTGATCTGCTCGGCCTGGAGTTTGTGGTCCTCACCGAGCACCGTCACCGCGCGGTCGAAGTTCGCGAGTTTCCACTCGTGGTGAGCCAGATCGCGCGTCGAATAGAGTGAGGTGCCGTCCGAGCGGACGAAGACCAGGTTCTTCTCGATGTCGGGGAAATCGAGTTGCCAGGCGCCCTCCTCGTGGACCGAATACTCACTGTCGCGCAACCGGTCGATCACGTCGTCGGTCGAGCCGTCGCGCATGAACTGGGTCTCTTTGACGAACCGATCGAACGTGACGGGGAGACGCTCCAGCGTGTCGGTCATGCCCTCCAAAACGGTGTCGACGACGCGTTCGACGCGCTCGTAGGTGGCGTCGTCGCCGGATTCCAGCCCCTGGAGGATCGCCTCGATCTCGTCTTCGGCGGCCGCCTGGGCCTCGGGATCGGCCGATTCGAGAAAGTCGTTCCCGGCCCGGTAGTACCGGACCATGTCGTACTCGGGACTCTCCCGCTCGGGATCGGGCAGGTCTGACTCGTCGAAGCGATCGAACGCCCAGGTGAACAGCGCGATCTGGCGGCCCGCATCGTTGACGTAGTAGTTGGTCTCGACGTCGTGGCCCGCCGCCGAGAGGACCCTCGCGAGCGCGTCGCCCAAAATCGGGTTCCGGGCGCGGCCGACGTGGACCGGGCCCGTCGGGTTCGCACTCGTGTGTTCGACGACGACGGACTCGTCGGTCGCCGGAAGCGTCCCGTAGTCGTCGTCGCGGGCGGCCGCGACGGTCGCCGCGTCGTAGGCCGGCGCGGGGACGGCGTTGACGTACGGGCCCTGGCTGGTGACCCGGCCGAGATACTCGTACTCGTCGGGAGCGGTCGCGTCGGCGATCTCGCTCGCGACCTGTGGCGGTGGCGCACCCGCCGATTCGGCCAGCCGATAGGCCACGCTCGACGCGACCTCGGCCGCGACGCCCTCCGGGGGGTGTTCGATGCCCGGATCGTCGACGTCGTAGCCCAGTCCGTCGAGCGCCGTCGATATCGCCTCGGTGAACTCCGCACGCAACGACCTGTACATGGCCGCGCGTTCAGGACGCGCGGGCATAGGGGTGACGAACCGGGGCCCCGCGAGAGGTCAACTCGACACTACCGGCGCTCTCCGGCAATGATACTCACGAAAGAAATAGCATCAGGCCAGCGGTGGCGGCATCTCGACGCTCGACTCCCGCTCGACGTTAGCCGGGTCCGCGCCGTCCTCGATGGCCGAGAGCGCGTCGTCGACGGTGAACCGCTCGTCGCCTTCACTCACCGGATAGACCCCGACGATCCGATCGCCCTCGCGAACCAGTAGTCCGACGACCGGGAGATAGAGCAGCGGTCGCCCACCGGTATCTTCGGACCGACGGAACGCCGGCGACAACGACAGGTCAGTACCCTCGACGGCATCGACGATGTCCTCGACCACTTCGGCGCGGTCGTCGACCGCGCCCGGGGGGACGTCTCCCGGATGGAGCACACACTTCCCCCAGCGTCGGACCCGCATACCGTCGATCCGATCGCGGTGTTTCAGACGCCGCACGCGATCGAGAACGGCACTTTGGCGGGCCGCGACGACGCCCTGAACGTCTGTCCGGAGGCAAACCTCGACCGTTCGACCAGGGGACTGGTGGGAATCTGTCACGGTTGTTCCCCTATCTACTCGGATTGGGGTCAAAAGCCTTGTCGCGTCACTGTTAGCACGTCACACGGCACGGCGGATCGCGATATCGGCCCGAGAGGCGATCGGAACATCCCTCAATAGCGGGGGCCAGCGCGGTGCTTTTCACCCTCGGTTCGCAACGGCAGGTATGACGCCACAGGGAGCCACCGACACGATCGAACACCTCGCGGTCCAGACCTGTGGCTGGACCGATTCCTCGCTGCAGTGTGAGGGCGCCTGTTACAAAAATGGCTTCTACGGCATCGCGAGTCACCGCTGTGTCCAGATGACGCCCGTCCAGACCTGCAACGAGCGGTGCGTGTTCTGCTGGCGGGACCACGCCGATCACAGCGTGCCCGAGGATCGAATCTGGGCCGGCCCCGAAGATGTTGCCGAGGAATCGATCGAGCGCCATCGTCGGCTGGTCTCGGGGTACGGCGGGAACGAAGACGTGCCCCGCGAGCGGTTCGATCAGTCACGCGACCCTCGTCACGTCGCGATCAGCCTCGACGGTGAGCCGACGCTGTACCCGCACCTGCCGGGGCTGATCGAGGCCTACCGGGATCGGGGGCTCTCGACGTTTCTGGTGACCAACGGGACGCGGCCACAGCGTCTGGCCGACTGTTCGCCCACACAGCTGTACTGTTCGGTCGACGCGCCCGATCGGGAGACGTTCCAGGCGGTCGTCCAGCCGATGGTGAGCGACGCGTGGGACCGCCTGGGCGAGAGTCTCGACGTGATGGCGTCGAAAGACCGACCGCGCACGGCGATTCGGATCACGCTGGTCGCGGGGCACAACGACCACGACCCCGCGGGCTACGCGCGCCTGATCGAGCGGGCGGCCGCGGACGTCGTCGAGGTGAAAGCCTACATGCACGTCGGCCACTCCAGAGACCGCCTGGCCCGCGAGCGCATGCCCGATCACGAGGCAGTGTGTGCGTTTGCCGACCGAATCGCGGCCCACCTCGACCACGACCGCCGCGCGGACGTGGCGGCCTCCCGGGTCGCCTTGCTCGCCCGATCGGACCCACCGCTGGAGACGCCGGTCCCCACGGCGGACTGAGCCTCGATCCCAGGAGGGCGGGCCGCCGGAACCGACCCCTCATTCGAGACCAACACGAACGTTCGTCGGAGACGGACGAGCCCACACATCAATGCTTATACGCGCGCAGTCCCAGATTTTTGACGATGAGTGACTCCGAGGGGGATGAGGAGGAAGGAATCGAGGACCTTCCGCCGAGTGCGAAACTCGTGTACAAGGTTCTCGAATACAACGGGCCACTCACCCAGAAGGGGATCGTCCAGGAGTCGATGCTGTCGGCCCGAACCGTTCGGTACGCGCTCGAACGTCTGGAAGACGCCGACGTCGTCGAAGAGGACATCTACTTCGCTGACGCCCGTCAGAACATCTACGAACTCACCGTCGAAGACACCGAGGAGACCGACACCGCCGTCTCGGGCTGAGGGGCCATCACGCCGTGACCGCCGGTCTTTCGAACGCCTTTTGGGACCTCCTCGCAGATGGTGAGCCATGTCGAGTGAGGACGCCGACGCTGACGACGCCGAGGCCCACGTGCGTGGCGTCTCGGTCACCACCGTCGCGACGTTGAGTGGGCTCGCGGGCGGTATCGTCGCCGATCTCGTCGCCACCGGGGCCAAAGATCCGACGGGCGTCGCGACGCTGTTCGCCGCCATTCTCGTGCAGGTCCCGATCCTGCGGGTGATGGGCTATCAGATCGAGACGTTCGACACGAAAGACTACCTCTACATCGGATTTATGACGTTCGCGCTCTGGTTTCTCTCCTGGAGCATCCTGCTCACCGCGAGTCTGTAACCATGGCCGACGACAGCATCGCCGTCGTGGATCTGGATCGCTGCCAGCCCGATCGGTGTAACTACGAGTGTGTCAAAGACTGCCCGCCGAATCGCACGGGCAAAGAGTGTATCGTCCGTCGCGAAGAGGCCTACGCCGACCGGTCGGATCGCGAAGAGGGCGATTACGCGGGCGATCCCGACCAGGTGTGGATCTCCGAGGAGATCTGTCTGGGCGAGACCTGTGGGATCTGCGTCGATCGCTGTCCGTTCGACGCGATTCAGATCGTCAACCTCCCCCAGGAACTCGACGAAGCGCCGATTCACCGCTACGGCGAGAACTCCTTTGCGCTGTATGGCCTGCCCGCCCCGCGCGATGGCCAGGTGACGGGCATCCTCGGCCCGAACGGCATCGGGAAAACGACCGCGGTGCGGATCCTCGCCGACGAACTCCAGCCGAACCTCGGCCAGATCGGTGATCCGCCCGCGTGGGACGCCATCCTCGACGAGCACCGCGGGACGGCGCTTCAGCCGTACCTCGAAGCGATCGACGACGAGGATGTCTCGGTCGCGCGCAAGCCACAGTACGTCGACAAACTGCCCGATCGCTACGGCGGGCGCACACGTGACCTCCTCGAACGCGCGGACGAGCGCGGCGTCGTCGACGAACTCGCGAGGCGTGTCGGGATCGCACCCGTGCTCGATCAGGACCTCGACACCCTCTCGGGCGGGGAACTCCAGCGTGTCGCACTGATCGCCACGCTCGCCCGCGACGCCGACTTCTACTTTCTGGACGAGATCACGCCGTATCTCGACATCGGCCAGCGGATGACCGCCGCGCGACTCGTCCGGGAACTCGCGGAGTCGGGCGATCGGTCGATGCTCGTCGTCGAGCACGACCTCGCCATCCTGGATCTGCTCGCCGACGGGATCCATCTGGCCTACGGGCAGCCGGGCGTGTTCGGTGTGATCACGCCGCCGAAATCGACCAAACAGGGGATCAACGAGTACCTCGCGGGCTATCTCGAATCGGAGAACGTCCGCGTGCGGGACTCCGAGATCACCTTCGAGACCCACGCGCCCCGGACGCTCACGGGCGGCAAGCCCGTCGTCGAGTACCCCGCCCTGGAGAAATCCTACGGCGAAGGCGAGTTCGGCCTCTCGGTGGAAGCCGGAACGATCCACGAGGGCGAAGTGCTGGGCGTCGTCGGGCCGAACGGCATCGGGAAATCCACGTTCGCGCAGTTGCTCGCGGGCCGACTCGCGCCCGATGCGGGGAGCCTCGACGCCAGCCTCGACATTAGCTACAAGCCCCAGTACGTCGAGATCGACCGCCAGATGCGCGTCGAGACGTTCCTCCGGACGATCACCGACGACGTCGGGAGTTCCTACTGGACGACCGAAATCGCCCAGCCGCTCCAGCTCGATCCCATCATGGATCAGCAGCTCCCCGATCTGTCGGGGGGCGAGCGCCAGCGCGTCGCGATCGCGGCGTGTCTCTCCGACGACGCCGATCTGTACCTGCTCGACGAACCCTCCGCGCACCTCGACGTCGAACAGCGGGTGCGGACGACGACGGCGATCCGCCGGTACGCCGAGAACCACGACGCGACCGCGCTCGTCATCGACCACGACATCTACATGGTCGATCTGTTGAGCGATCGCCTGCTCGTCTTCGACGGCGAACCCGCCGAGCACGGCCACGCCAGCCAGCCCCAGCCGATGCGCGAGGGGATGAACGACTTTTTGGCGAACCTCGACGTGACCTTCCGGCGGGACGAACGCGTCGGTCGCCCACGGATCAACAAGCCCGGTAGTCAACTCGACCGCGAGCAAAAACAGTCCGGCGAGTATTATTACAGCGAGTAAGACATCGCCTCGCGCTATTTACCGGTTCACTTCTCGACGACGTCCCAGATCAGCACCGTCAAGAAGATACAAACGACGCCTCCGAAAACCAGCCAGAAGATCCAATTGCTCGGATCAACAGCTATGTGAACTATAGCCACACCGATTCCGGGGAATAAATAAGCCAGCAGCGTTCGGCGGTGGGTTTGGGATCGATTTCCGGAGGAAACCCAGTGGAGTCGTTGGGCCAAGACAGCGCTAATCGCTGCGATAGAAAACCCAATCGCAACGCTCAACGGGAGGATGAGTTCCCGAAGTGGTTGTCCGGCGAAGAGTCCACTGGCAACGCCGACCGCGCTCGGGAACGCTACCAGTAGTGCGAACACCACGGACAATATCGTAGCACCATCACGATTCATTATACAGGTGTTTTCTCCATATTGGATTCAATCTATTGAAGATGTATATCGGTGCCGTTCAGATTTCCCGCTGGTGTAGTCGAGAATAATCGCACCTGTTGTATCCTATTACGGTTCCTGAGGGTGGACAATCCCAGAGTACGTTGGTGCCTTCATGTCACAACTAGCACACACCGGGAGCGGTGGTCCATCAACGATCTGGATCTTCACCCCACAACCATCATTTGTATACCATATCCACGTCCAATATGCCGCTACTGTCACCTTCTCCGCCCTGAAGGGCGGAGCTTGTCGGTGGACTCCCGTTCTGGCCGATTCTACTCGGCAGGCGAATACTCGCCGTTCACGTTCAATGTCCCCGACTTCAGGGCGAGGTGACGTGTCGCCCCTCCGTGCGGAGACTTTTGCCCCGCACGGAGCATCTTGAACCCGATATTCTTCGCCGCGTTGTAGTCTGCGTTGACCTCGTAGCCACACTTCTGACAGCAAAATTTCGCCTGTGACGGACGATTCTCCCGCAGCGTCGTCCCGCACTTCGAACAGCGCTGGCTGGTGTACGCTGGGTCGACCTGTGTCGTGTCGATGCCCTCCGCTTCAGCCTTGTACGCCGTGTAGTCGTAGAGCCGGCGGAACGCCCACGCGTGGAACTCCTTCACACCGGGCATCCGGTCGCGAATGTCCGTTAACTCCTCGAACGCTATCCGGTCGCACCCGTGCGCGACGGCTTCTTGGACGAGGGCTTTTGAGAGACGGTGTAGGTAATCTTCGACCCACCGCGTCTCTCGGTCGCCCATCCGTTCGATGGTTCGATGGGCTGATTCCGTGCCCGTCCGTTGTAGGTCGCCACGGACCCGTTCGTACTCCCGTCGACGATGGTTCAAGAAGTCGCCACTCCAGAACAGTCCCGTCGACGTGACGGCGATCTGTTCGATACCGAGGTCGACGCCGAGGACTGTGCTGTGCTCGGCGTCGCCGTCGTCCGGTATCTCGAACTCGACATCGGTCTTTGTCCCGATGTGGAGATAAAACGTGTCCGTCGCGTCGCGGTACTGCAACGTGGCCCCGGTGATCTCGGAGTCGTCGGTGCGGAGGTATTTCGTCTGCGGATTGTCGCCCTCCGGTGGGAGGACGTATTCGGCTTCGATTCGTCCGTCCACCGTCGAGAGTGACACACGGTCGTCGTGGAACGTCGCGCTGCGCCTGTCGTAGCGAACCGATGGCGTCGTGAACTCGGGTCGGGACGCCATCTTGCCGTCCTTCCATCGGGCGACGACGCTTTTGATGGCTTCGGCGGCCCGGTTCCGTGCGGATTGGACGAGATTGGCTTGGAGCCGTGTCTGGTCGCGCACGTCGGCGTACGTCCGGTCGTGGAGTTCCGTCTTGGACGTGGGCTTGTACTCGTCCTGCCAGGCATCGCCGACGACGTAGTTGCACGCCCACAGATACTCGTCGACGGTCTCGTGGAGGAGATCGGCGTCGCTGTCGTCGATATCGAGTTTGACGACGACCGTGCGACGCATCTCCGCCATGAGTCATATGTAGTGCAGGACATTTATAATAGTAACGGTTCCGTTGGGGAGTCGGTCGGGTGTCGTCGGCGGTTGTGGAGTAGGGATGACGCGATTCCTCCCCGCCCTAAAGGGCGGGGTTTCCTCGCTGATTTAAGATGAAAGCGGCCCCACTCAGTGTAGCAGCAGCTTCTGAACTTATATAATTCTCGCTGCTGCGAGCGTTTTTCCGATAGTTGCTACGCCAATACTTCCGAGCCATGCGCCAGCATTTACGTCAGAAATAGTATCGTCACTTATATACAAATACCCTACTGTATTGTCATCCTCATTTTCATCAGCCACAAAGTCATCCCTATTGCAACTCATTGTCCATTCCCCCCACGGTTGGAGTTGTTGCCCTGTCTAGCTTTTTCCAATATATCGTTATTTATTTCCAAAGAAGGGGGAGAATCGGTTGAAACGCTGGTAGTCGAAACCCTACCCCTTGGAACTAATCGTCCTTCTTCAACCTCATCCGCGATATTTCCACATAATTTTTCCATCGTATTGAAGGGGATCTTCTGTCCCGGCCCATCATAGTCATCCCAGTGTCGATTATATTCCTCTTTTGTCATTGGTATAGATTTGGGATTTGACCTTAGCATCCAATGTGCCACTACATTAGCCTGAGATCCAGCGTGATCAGGCGCATTCGAATGTTCGGGCGGCCCGGCGTGTTCTGGCGGACCCTTCCGACGCCGTGCCGCCGCCACGGCCGGCGAGGTAATCGTTGCCGCTGCCACACCGATACCGGACAGGAGTTGTCTCCGGTCCATGACCGGGCCGACATACCGCTGATTAAAAAATACCGATTTAATTTATGACTAACTATAATTATTCAACTGGTTTTTTCCGTTACTGCTTAAGTTCGTTCAAACTTCAGTGGTTGAAAATTATCCCCCCCCCTCCCCTTCGAAATACCCAAAACTCTGTATCAGATACTCTACATTCCCACACCGCACCAGCGCCCCCTCACACCGCCCGCCAGCGATCGATCCCCAACACGCCTGCGCCGAGCACCGCGAGTCCCGCGGCCCCGGCGAACACCGCGCGAAGCCCGAACGGACCGACCAGCAGGCCGAACGCGACCGGCGAGAGGAACTGGCCCGCGTAGCCCGCCGAGGCGAGATACGAACTCAACTGGCCCTGCCGATCGGCGGGCGCGAGCGCCTCGATCCAACCGAACGCGGCGGGAAAGACCAGGCCCTGGCCAGCCCCGAATCCGACGACCGGCGCGATCGCCGCGATCGGCCCGCTCACCTGCGTCGCGACGCCGAAGGCCACGATCCAGGTCGCGAGTGCGACACCGACGAGCGTCCGTCGACTCGTTCGGACGAGCAGGCGATCGTAACTCGCGGCGGCGATCCCACCCGCCAGCCCCATCGCCGCGAGATAGAGGCTCACCCGAAACGACGACCGGATCCCGAGGCCATCGAGCAGTTGCGGATAGAACACGACGATCGCGTACAGGAGCGCGTTCGTCCCAAAATAGAGGGCGTAGACGCCGAGCAGCGCCGGCCGGTCGACGATCGGGGCCAGGGCGGCCCGAACGGTCGCGAGGACGCCCCGAAGCCCGGCGGACAGCGTGCCGATCGGACGGGCGAATCGGGCGCGCATCGCCCCCGCGACCCGGGCCGATCGAGCGCGACCGTGCCACCGGCGTGGGTCGAGCGGTCCCGTCGATCCCCCGCGGGTCTCGGGAATCGTCAGCGCGGCCAGCGCCCCGAGCGGGAGCGCGATCAGGTAGACGCCGAACGGGGCCTGCCAGGAGACCGTCCCGAGCGCACCGCCGACGAGCGGCCACGCGACCGCGCCGACGCTGTTCGCACTCGATCGCAGGCCGAGCGCGCGCTCCATGCCCTGGCCGTCGTACAGCTCGTAGATCGTGACCGTCAGGCCCGTATAGACCAGCGCGACGCCGACGCCGAGTACCGCCCGGGTGGCGAGCAGTGGGCCGAAAGCATCGATCACCAGGCCCGCGCCCCCGCCGAGGCCGTACAGCACGAGCCCCGCGATCAGCGGGCGTCGCGGCCCGATCCGATCGACGAGCGCGCCCGCGAGCGGGCTGACGAGGACGATCAACGCGCCGTGAGTCGTGACGATGAGCCCTGCGCGAGACTCACCGACGCCCAGTCCCGACTGAATCGCGGGCACGACCGGGCCCAAAATCGCGCCGGCCATCACCGTCAGCGTCGCCGTGCCGAGGATGACGACGAGGGGGCCGCGACGAGTCGCCATGCCGGTCGATCCGATCGCGAGTTTCGAGACGGTTGCGATCGCGAGCCGAAAGCGACGAACGGCCCGGGGTCGATCGCCCAGTATGCTCACGCTCGGCCAGAAGATGATCCTCGTCGTCGTGATCGGTATTCTCGATCTGATCGCCCTGCTGCTCGGCGGCGTTCTCGGGCTTCTCGTCGTCGTTCCGTCGATCGCGGCCCTGATCGCAGCGTTTCGACTCTGACCGGTGTCGCGATCACCGCCCGTCGTGGCGACGCGAGCCACGGTGAGTGATCCCACGCGGCCAACGTCGCCCGAACGGTCAGGTTCAAACGCACCCGCTGGCAACGGCGACGCATGAACGTCGGGCTGTTGGCGCTGGCGGCGGCGGTGCCGATCGCGCTGGCCTTTGGCCTGCTGGTCGGGGCGCGTAAATCGGCGGCGCTGTCGATGTCGGTGGGGTGGATCGCGGCGGTCATCCTGGGTATCGCCGTCTGGCAGATGGACCTCTCGTGGCTCGCGGCGTCGGCCGCCGTCGGCGCGCTCGAAGGACTCAACATCGTGTTGATCGTCTTCGGGGCGGTCCTGTTGATGAACTATCTCGATCTGGGGGGCGCGATCGGGACGATCCGGTGGTTCTTCCACGGGATCGAGCGCGACCGCCGAGTCCAACTCCTCCTGATCGGCCTGGGCTTCGAGACGATCATCGAGGGCGCGGCGGGGTTCGGAACGCCCGGCGCGCTCGCCGCGCCGTTGTTCGTCGGCCTCGGGTTCCCGCCGCTCGCGGCCGCCGTGTTCGGACTCTTCTTCAACGCGCCGAACCCGCAGTTCGGGGCCGCCGGCACGCCCATCCTGGGTGGGATCTCGACCGGAACGATGGGCGATCTGGTCCCCGAGAGCGCGATCGGTGCGCTCCAGATGACCGTCTCGGCGTGGTCGGGCGTCATGACCGGACTGACCTTCGTGTTCTGGGGCCTGCTCGGGGTCTTCCTGTTGATCTACTGGTTCGGTGACGACGCAGAGCGCTCGATCCGTGGGGCCGCCCGGTCGACGCTCCCGATCGCACCGTTCGCTCTCGTGGCCGGGACGACCGCGGGCCTGATCCAGTGGGCGGTCGCGTGGACGATCGGCCCCGAGTTGCCCGACATCGCCGCCGGGTTCGTCGTGCTCGGCCTCGGCATCGTGATGGCCAACTACGGCGTGTTGGTCCCGGACGACGCCTGGACGTTCCCCGACCGCGAGCAGTGGTCGGACGTCTGGCTCGGTGGCCTCAGCCTCGACGGCCTGGGCAGTGGCGCCCCCGAACGCGAGATGCCCGTCTGGCTGGCGTGGGCCCCCTATCTCGCGGTCGGACTGTTCTTGCTCGTGACGCGCTGGCCGACGTTCGATCTCGTCAGTCGGCTCAAGGAGTTCACCGTCGGCTTCGGCTTCGACCTCCCGATGGGAACCCAGACCTGGACGCTGGAGTATCTCTACCTGCCGGGGACGATGCCGTTCGTGCCCGTCGCGGTCGGGACGGGCCTGCTCTTTGCGTTCACCCAGCGGGATCGGTTGGCCGAAAACCTCGACGGCGAGGCGTCGCTCCCGGACGGACTCGATCGACGGCTCGCCGGCGTCCACACTGGCCTCGCGCAGTGGACGCGCTACAACGTCGCCGCGTGGCGCGAGTCGCTCCGCCAGGTCGGCCCCGCGGCCGTCACCCTGATCGTCGCCGTCTCGCTCACCCAGGTGATGATCGCCTCCGCGACGAACGCGTCGGGCGCACTCGGGATGATGGAGTCGCTGTCGACCGTGCTCGCGAGCGCCGCGGGCGGGGCACTCCCCGCGGTCACGCCCTGGATCGGCGCGCTTGGCACGTTCGTCACGGGGTCGAACACCACCAGCGACATCCTGTTCAACGCTCTGCAGTATCAGGCCGCCGTCGACGTGGGCCTCGAACCGTCGATCATCCTCGCGATCCAGAACGTCGGCGGTGGTGTCGGCAACATGATCTCGGTGCTCAACGTCGCCGCGATCTGTGGCGTCGTCGGCCTCTCGGGCCGGGAGGGCGACATCCTCCGGAAGGTCGTCGTGCCGACGGTGATCTTCGCGCTGTTCGCGGGCGGGGTCGGGACGGCGATCGTCTATTTGATCTGAGTCGGGGCCGCCCCGTTCTCCGCCACCACCCCCGCCGCATGGCCGGCAATCCCATGTGACTCGATGCCGTAGTTCGGCTATGGACTGGGCCGACCGCGTCGACGACCTCCTGGAGGACGGCGAGTCGGTCCACGAGCGGATCTCGTACGGCGAGACGACCGTCGCGGTCACGAATCGGCGCGTGTTGGCATTCACGCCGACGACCCAGGGCGCGAACTACCACGCGATCGCCCGCCCGAACGTCGAGGGCGTCGCACTCGACACGCAGGGCCCGACCGCGAACCTCCTGCGGGCGCTCCGGGTCGGCATCGCGGGCGTGATCGCGCTCGGGTCGGGACTCCTCTTCGATTTCGGGGGGATGGTCGGTGGGATCGACCAGCCCTCGCTGGAGGGGACCGGCGTCGGCGGCGCGCTCGCGATGGTCGACACGATGCTCGCACTGCTCGACGCGCTCGACGACGCGCTCGTGATCGGCGGCGCGCTCGCACTCCTGCTTGCGGTCGGGTTCGCGGGGGCGTACTGGGTCGCCCGCGAGCGCTCGCTCACGATCCGGGTCGCCGGCGACGCGGACGTCCGCCTGCCCGTCCCGGACGACCGGACTCGCGAGTGCATCGAGCGCGCGCTCCGCGGGCCCGCCGCTGCCGGCGACGCCACGTCTTAGGCCGTCGACGGCGTAGGCTGGCTCGATGGACGCCGACACGGTGCGCGAGCGGGCGGCGACGCTGCCCGACGAGCCAGGCGTCTACGAGTTCCGGTCGGATCGGACGCTCTACGTCGGCAAGGCCGTCTCGCTTCGCGATCGCGTCCGATCGTACGCCGACCCGCGCAGCGATCGCATCGCCGCGATGGTCGCCCGCGCGAGTGAGATCGACGTCGTCCTCACCGACACCGAGACGCAGGCGCTCCTGCTCGAAGCGAACCTGATCAAGCGCCACCAGCCCCGCTACAACGTCCGGCTGACCGACGACAAGTCCTACCCGCTGGTCGAACTGACCGATCACGACTGCCCACGGATCGGAACGACCCGCGACCCCGAGGAAGGCGCGACGGTCTATGGGCCCTACACCTCCAAGAGCGATCTCGAAACGGTGCTGAAGGCCGTCCGAGAGGTGTGTGGGCTGCGGACCTGTTCGGACCACGAGTTCGCCCGCCGCAATCGGCCCTGTCTCGACTACGAGATGGGGCTGTGTTCGGGGCCCTGTACCGGCGAGATCGACCCCACGGACTACCGGGCCGACGTGACGCGTGCCGAGCGGTTCTTCGAGGGCGCGACCAGCGCGATCGCCACCCCGCTGCGCGAGCGCATGGACGACGCCGCCGACCGGGCGGCCTTCGAGCGGGCGGCGGGGCTGCGGGATCGTCTGGAGGCCGTCGAACGGTTCCACGGGGGCCAGGGCGGGACCGTCACGAGCGGGCCCGGCCGGGCGACCGACGTGATCGGCGTCGACACCAGCGGGTCGGAGGCGAGCGTCGCCGTGCTCCACAGCGACGGCGGCCGGGTCGTCGACCGCGAGCGCGTGACCGTCGAGACGCCCGACGCGGTCGGGCCGGGCGCCGTCGTCAGCGCCGTGCTCACCCAGTACTACGCCGATCGAGAGGTGCCCGACCGCCTGCTCGTAAGCCACCCGCCCGATCGCGACCTCGCGGACTTCTTCGAGCGGACCGGAACCGACCTCGCCGCACCGACGGAGGGGCGTGGTGGCCGGCTGGTCGATCTGGCGGTGCGGAACGCTCGTCAGCCCCACGCCGACGGCCGCGCGGGCGCGGCGCTCGCGAGCACGCTCGGTCTGGAGGACTGTACGCGTATCGAGGGGATGGACGTGAGCCACGCCGGCGGCGACAGTGTCGTCGGCAGCGACGTCCTGTTCGTCGACGGAGCGAGCGAAAAGCAGGGCTATCGGCGCAAGCGCCTCTCCGAGGGGAACGACGATCCGGCACACATCGCGGAACTCGCGACCTGGCGGGCCGAGCGCGCACTCGCGGGCCGAGACGACCGCCCGATGCCCGATCTGCTGGTGATCGACGGCGGGCGCGCCCAGCTCGACGCCGCCCGGGCGGCCCTCGACCGAGCGGGGTGGACACCCCCGACGATCGCGCTCGCGAAAGGCGAGGAACGCGTGATCACGCACGATCGAAGCTACGACTGGCCGACCGACGACGAGCGGTGGCGACTCCTCGCGCGCGTGCGCGACGAGGCTCATCGGTTCGCGGTGAGCTACCACCGGACGCTGCGCGACGAGGTCTCGACCAGTCTGGAGGCCGTCGAGGGCGTCGGGCCAGTGACTCGTCAGCGTCTCCTCGGTCGGTTTGGCTCGGTCGCGGCGATCAGCGCCGCCGATCGCGAGGAACTGCTCACCGTCGAGGGGGTCGGCCCGGCGACGGCGGACCGACTCGCGAGCGACCTGTGAGCCCATCCAAAAGGCCTATGCGAACCGCCGGGAAGGTCAATGCATGCGTCGGCAGGGACTCGCGGGCCTCGCGCTCGTGGCCGTGATCGTTCTCGCAGGGTGTACGAGCGGACCGATCTCGGTGTCCACGAACGAGACGGCGACGCCGACCGCGACGCCGGTCGTGCCCGCAGAGATTCAAAACGCCACCGCCGACAGCTACCGGTTCAGCTACGACGCGACCCTGACCAACCGGAACGGACCGCTGAACGTCACCGCAGACGGCGTCGTCGATCGGTCCGCCCGACGGCTCAACGTCACCTACACGTACGGCGATCCGATCGACCGTCGGCTGGCCGTCGTCGCCATCGAGAACGCGACCTACCACCGCGAGAACGGCACCTGGAGCGAGCGCGACGAGTCGGTGGACTGGGATCAGGACCCCCTGGCCCACCAGCGAGCGATCTGGGCGGCCTCGAACACCTCGACGGTGAACGGCTCGACGACGAACGGATCGACGGCGAACGCGACGAACGCCTCCGCGTTTGCTGACAGCGAACCGACGATCGACGCCGACGACGAGGTCGTGACACTGTCGGTCTCGAACCGCTCGGCCGTCGAGGGACTGCTCCGCTCGGCTCCGTTCGGCCTCCCGGAGACGGTCTACGTCGACAACGCCACCTATCTCGTCACGCGCGACCGCGACGGGCCGATCCGAGAGGTTCGGCTCCGGGCGACGATCATCCAGTCCAACAACGAAGGTGAGATCGACGCCAGACTCACCTTCAGCGACCACGGCGCTCCCGTCTCGGTCGAGACCCCGCCGATCGCCGAGGAATAGCGAGTATTCTCAGATTTGATTTCGTCTAGGCGGACATTACCGTGGTAAGCTTTGTGGCCCCTATCGGCTATTTTCACCATATTTTGGCCAGTTAGAGTCCAGAATACAACGGCGAGTCGTCAGCCACCCGTCTGACGATTTTCAATCGAGATACTCGGGTACGCACCTATTTACGGGGTCAGTCCCCATCTGTAATCGGAGACTACCCAACGGAGGATCTGCAAATGACCACTCACGCCACCGACGGACATACGGACGCCCAGGCCGATCACATACAGCGCGAGCGCTACGCCGACCTCACGATCGGTGACGGGGAGTACGTGATCTACGACCGGCAGAACCACCAGGCGTGGGTGCAGTCCTCGGAAGCGCTCAGTCTCGACGGCCATCGCTAAGGTTTTTTCCGCGCCGGCCGGACCGTCGCTATGACAGCACCCATCGAGCGTCGCGTCGGTGCGTGGCTGGACGACCGCTCGGAGACCGTCGCCGTCGCCGAGTCCTGTACCGGCGGGCTGATCGGATCACTCCTCACCGACGTGCCGGGGTCGAGTGCGTATTTCGATCGCTCGCTGGTGACGTATTCGTATGCGGCCAAACGGGAGAGCCTCGGCGTCGCTCGCGAGACGCTCGCCGCTCACGGCGCGGTGAGCGAACCGGTCGCCCGCCAGATGGCCCAGGGCGTGCGGGATCGGGCCGGAACGGACTGGGGCGTCTCGACGACCGGGATCGCCGGGCCCACGGGCGGGTCTCCAGAGAAGCCCGTCGGAACGGTGTTCATCGGCGTCGCCGCCACGGACAGCCCGGGCGGTGGACCCGCGACGCGAGTCGACCGCTTCGAGTTCGACGGATCGCGGACGGAGATCAAGCGCTCGATTGCCGAGCAGGCCCTGCGAGAGTTGCGAGCGGGGATCGACCCCGATTGAATCGGCCGATCGAATCGCAAGACGTCAGGCCGTCGGCCCGCCGTCCGGCGGTACTTACTTGTATCCGGCCGCCGTCTCTCGATTCGATGAACAAGCGCGGCCACGTCTGGAACGCGATCTTGCTGTCGATCGGCGTTGGCGTGGTGCTCGAGCCGTCGCTCAGCCGCGAGACGGTCCACTCGATCGGCGAGGTGTCCGTCCCGATCTTGCTCGGCGCACTCTTTCCGGACGTCGACACCGCGATCGGGCGGCATCGTGAGACGTTCCACAACCTCGCCACCCTCGGGATCGTCGCGGCCTACCCGATCGTCTTCGGCAACCTCCACTTTGTCTGGATCGGCGTGCTCAGCCACTACCTGCTCGACCTGCTCGGCACGAAACGCGGGATCACGCCGCTGTATCCGGTCTTCGTCTGGGAGTTCGAGTTCCCGACGGGCGTGACGGTCGACTCGAAGTTCGCCGGCCCGGTCACGCTCGCCGTGACGGGGTTCGAACTCGTGATCGTCGCGGCCATCTTCCCGAACCACGTCTCGGAACTGTTCGTCCAGGCGAGTGCACTCCTCGGCATCGCCTGATCAGCCGTCGAGTTCGCGCTCGATGACCGCCCGGCGCTCGGCGATGCGGTCGGCGGTCGCCGTGAGGACGCCCCGATCGGTCGTGATCGAGAGGCGCCCGTCGGTGGTCGTCCGACCGAGGCCGGTGACGGGCGCGACACCCGCGAGGCGGTCCGCGACGGCCTCGGGGGCGGTCGTCTCGACGATCGCTCGACCCGCCTGTTCGTGAAACAGTGCGCCGTGAGCGTCGATCCCCGTGAGATCGACGCTCGCACCCGTCTCGGCGGTGACCATCTCCGCGAGAGCGATCGCGAGGCCACCGTGAGAGGCGTCGTGGGCGGCGAGCGTCGAATCCATCCGTGCGACGTCACGGACGGCGTCGACCAGCCCCGCCGGATCGCCCGGAAGGTCGGGGACCCGATCGGTGCCGTCGAGGCCCGCGAGATACTCCGACCCGCCGAGGGCGGGGTCGGTCTCGCCCGCAAGGACGCGATCGCCGATCACGAGGAGCGAGCCCTCGCCCGACAGATCGATCCCCGGGGCGGTGGCCTCCTCGCGCACCCCGACCATCGCGAGCGTCGGCGTCGGCGGGATCGGGCCCTCGTCAGAGTCGTTGTACAGCGAGACGTTCCCGCCGACGACCGGGACCGAGAGGTCGGCACAGATCTCCGCGAGGCCCTCGACGATCGCCTCGAACCGGCCGTACTCGCGAGGCGTCTCGGGGTTCGCACCGTTGAGACAGTCCACGGCCGCGTGCGGTCGTGCGCCCGCGACCGCGAGATTCGTCGCGTTCTCCAGGCCGACCGCGCGGGCCCCCTCGTAGGGGGCAGCGTCGGTCCAGTTCGGGTCGGCGCCCGCCGAGAGCGCGATCGCGGCGTCGGCTTCGGGCACGTCGAGCACGGCGGCGTCCCCACCAGGGCGCTCGGCCGTCCGAACGCCGACCTCGTGGTCGTACTGACGGTAGACCCAGCGCTTCGAGGCGGTGTTCGGACTCGCGAGCAGGCGATCGAACGCATCAGCGACGGCGGGCGGGTCGGACGGGAGATTGCGTTCGGGCGCAGTCGGGCGCTCACTGTCGAGGTCGTTGAGCGGCGCGCCCTCGCCGAGGAATTCGGCGGGCACGTCGACGGCCGTCTCGCCCTCGAACGTACAGGTGAAATTGCCGTCCGCGGTGACCGACCCGATTGCCGCCGCGACGAGGTCGTAGCGCTCGGCAATCGCGGCGACGCGATCGACGTTCTCCGGGGTGATTTCGTAACACATCCGCTCCTGGGACTCCGAGAGGAGGATCTCCAGGGCGGACATGTTCGGTTCGCGCTGGGGCACCCGGTCGAGGGCGATATCGGCCCCGAACCCGCCTTTCGCGACGAGTTCCGAAGAGGCCCCGCCGAGGCCCGCCGCACCCAAATCGCGGGCACTCTCGATCAGGCCTTCGTCGAGCAGCGCTTCGTTGCACTCGATCAGGAGTTTCTCGCTGTAGGGGTCACCGACCTGGACGGCCGGGCGGTCCTCTGTCTCGGCGTCCTCGTCGAGGTCCTCGCTCGCAAACGAGGCACCGCCGAGGCCGTCGCGACCGGTCTCGCCGCCGACCAGGACGAGCGCGTTGCCCGCCCGCTGGGCTTCGGCGGTGACCATCCGATCGGCGTCGACCAGACCGACACAGGCGACGTTCACCAGCGGGTTGCCCGCGTAGTCGTCGTGGAACGCGACGCTGCCCGCGACGGTGGGCACGCCGATGCAGTTGCCGTAGTGGCTGATCCCCTCGACGACGCCCTCGAACAGATATCGTGGGTACTCCGCGTCGAAGTCACCGAAATAGAGGCTGTCGGTCAGCGCGATGGGGTACGCGCCCATCGAGAGGATGTCCCGGACGATCCCGCCGACGCCGGTCGCCGCGCCGTCGAACGGATCGACGTAGGAGGGGTGGTTGTGGCTCTCGATCCCCATCGCGAGGTAGGTGTCGTCGGCCGCGTCGTCGTCAGACGACGGAATGGCGACGACGCCGGCGTCGTCACCCGGCGGGACGACGACGTCCGGCCCGTCGCTCTCGAACGCGCCGAGCAGGGGGCGAGAGGATCGGTACGCGCAGTGCTCACTCCAGAGGTTCTCGAACAGCGCGGCCTCCTCACGTGTGAGGTCGCGACCGAGTTCCGCCCGAACGATGTCGCGATCGCCGTCGTCGAGGGTCATTGCGGTGGCGTCGCGTCCGCCCGGGCAAAGCGCTTTCTATCCGCTCATCGCCATCGTCCCGAGTCGGCCGCCACACCTCAGCCGACGGTCAGCGGTCGATCCTCGAACAGCGAATAGGTGACCACGAGCGCACCGATCGCCGTCCCGACCGACTGGATCGCGATCGAGGCCTCGAAATCGAGCACGGAAACCTGAAAGCCGACGCCGGCGAGCAGACCAGCGACAGTGATGACGGCGAATCCGAGCGCGAGCGTGCGCATCGCGGGGGCCCGCCTCCGGCGATACGCCCGAAATCCGAGGATCGCGAGGACCGCTGCACAGGCGACGATGGTCGTCTTGGCCATAACGACCGCTGCGATGATCGGATCCATACCCGTATCGACAGTCCGTACGCCCGGGCGAAAGAAGGAGTCCCAGATTACCACGGCTTGAGAACGGTCGGGCCGTCTCGGGCGCTCGGGGCCCGCTGGACCGGGCCGCACTGCTCTCACCGCGCTACTCGGCGTAGACCGAATAGAGGATGATCGCGAACCCGACGACGGTCAGGACGCTCTCGACCAGGAGACTCGTCGCGATGTCGAAGTTCCAGAGCATGTTCGAGAGCCCCGCCAAAAAGGCCCCCAGCGTGACGAGGCCGAACCCGGCGGCGAGCAGGCCCACGGCTCGTGACCCGCCGCGGCGGTACGCCCGCCCCGAGAGGAGCGTGATCGTCGCGCCGAGCAGCAGGATGATCGTTTTCAGTGCTACGACCGCGGTTTCGACAATGGGACTCACGTTTCTTTGCGCACCTCCGACCACAGTGATTCGAGTCGCTCGTCGGCCGTCCGGGCCCGCCGAGAGATCGCCACCTCGACCTCGCGGTCGTCGTTCAGATCGACGGTGACCTCCTCGAAGGCGACCTCGTAGGTGCTGGCGTGTTGCCCGTCGGGGCGAATCTCGACGCCTTCGGTCAACAGCGTCGATTCGGTCAGCAGTTCGAGTTTCCGGTAGGTCGTCGACAGCGGGATGTCGCTCGCTTCCGAGATTTCGTTCGCGGTCATTGGCTCCTCCAGGACGCCGACGATGGTCCGGCATTCGGGGTCGTCCAGAGCGTCGAGGACGTCTTGCACCGCGGGGTCGTCCTCGTCCGCGAACGGGTCACGGACCATTACGGAAAGACGTACCCGACGAAGCGATTTAACGGCACCGACCTCGATAAACCGGTCGTTATTGCCGGTATTGGCCCGTCTCCGGGGTCCGGGGATCTGCCGAGGACCAAAGGTTGAAAGCTCTCAGGAGCGAACGTTCGGTGATGAGCACCGACACCGAGAGCGACCAGCAGACCCTCGAAGACCGGGTGGGGAACTTCCTCCGCCGGAACTTCCCGCAGATCCAGATGCACGGCGGGAACGCCGCCGTGCAAGAACTCGACCCCGAGACCGGCGAGGTCACCATCGCGCTCGGCGGGGCCTGCAGCGGGTGTGGCATCTCACCGATGACGATCCAGGCGATCAAGTCCCGCATGACCGAGGAGATTCCCGAAATCGAGACCGTCCACGCCTCGACCGGCATGGACGGCGGCATGGGCGGGATGGGCGGCCCGGCCGCCTCCCGTGGTGGCGACATCGACACCGGCGAGGCCGAAGAGTCCGCGGACGAGACGCCCGACGCGCCGTTCTGATTTTTCCCCGTTCGATCTCTCGATCAGTCGTCGGTGTAGTAATAGATCGATTCCCGTGGCGCGCCACACGACGGACACGCCTCCGGGACGTCGTCGATCTGACCCATCTCCCCGCACTCGTAACACCGCCACATCAACTGGGCTTCGCCCGCGACGCCCGAGGCGATGTGTTCGCTCGACATGGCCTGGATGCCGTCGTCCGTGGAGACGTGAAAGCCGTGGTCGTCGAACCCACGGACCGTCCCGAGTTTGTTGCCGTCGCGATCGAACACTGGCTGACCGAACCCGACGTCGGGGTCGCTCATTTCGGACTCCATGGGAACGAGTACCGAGGGACACATAATAAAGTTCAGGCCGAGTGGTCGTCGAACAGAGAGAAGCGAGTTCGACTGCACTCAGACCGGATCGATCAGCGTCTCGCCCGACAGTGCGTGCTCGGCGAGCACGTCCCGGTCGACCGTGACACCCAGTCCGGGATCGTCGGGCACGGGAATCTGTCCGTCGACGATGACGCGTTCCTCGACCAACTCGTCCCACCAGTCCAGATCCTCGCTGTGGAACTCCACCGCGAGCGTGTTCGAGACCGCCGCCGCGACGTGGGCGGTCGCCATCGTCCCCACCGGCGAGGCGACGTTGTGGAAGGCCACGGGGATGTAATAGGTGTCCGCGAGGTCCGCAATCTGTCGGGTCTCGCGCATCCCGCCGACCTTCGGCACGTCGGGAGCGATCACGTCGACTGCGCCCTCCTCGATCAGGCGGCGGTGGCCGTGGACGCGATAGACGTTCTCGCCCGCGGCGATCGGCGTGCTCGTCTCGCGGGTGACCCGGCGCTGGACGTCGTGATTTTCGGGCGGCACGGGGTCTTCGAGCCACCAGACGTCGCTCTGTTCACAGGCCGCGGCCAGTCGCTGCGCGCTCTCGGCGGTGTACGACCAGTGACAGTCGAACGCGACCTGCGCGCGGTCGCCCACCCGCTCGGTGACGCGCTCGACGATCGCAGCCTGGCGGTCGATCGCTGCGGGGCGAAGATGGCGATTCGCCCGGTCGCCGTCGCTGCCCGTCGGCACGTCGAGATCGAACTTCAGCGCGTCGTAGCGGTCGGCCAGCCGATCGGCGGTCGCCGCCGTCGAGTCGGGATCGCCCTCCTCGCCCGCGTGGGCGTCACAGTAGACCCGGACGGTGTCCCGATACTTCCCGCCCAATAGCTGGTAGGCCGGGACGTCGATCAGGCGGCCCGCCAGATCGTGGAGTGCGATCTCGATGCCCGCGATGGCGGTGACGGTCGGGCCGGCGATCGACCCCTCGCCGGACATCTTCTGGATCAGGTGCTCGACGAGACGGTCGATGTCGAGTGGGCACTCACCCACGACGAACGGGCGCATGCGGTCGATCAGCGCGGGCACGCCCGCACCCCAGTAGGCCTCGCCGGTCCCTGCGGCGTCGTCGGTGTACACCCGAACGATCGTCCAGGGGAACGTGCCGTCGACCACGGTCGTCTGGATGTCCGTGATCGTCGGGCGGTCGTCGCGGGAGTCGAGCCCCATCGATCCCGCCGAGAGGTCGCGCATCGTGTACTCGGCGTTCGGATCCGGCAGGTCGGCAGCGTCGCGGTCCATGCCAACGCGGGGGGCGCGACCGGGAAAAACGAGTGGGTCGAGTGGTGGGAGTGACGCGGGCCGATGGCCCCGGTGACCCAGACCGCAGACAGCCTGTGACGCGGGCCGATGGCCCCGGTGACCCAGACCGCAGACAGCCTGTGACGCGGGCCGATGGCCCGCGTCACTCCCAGAACTTCAGATCGTCCTTGACACCCTCGCGTTTGAGTGCCTGAATGTGTTCGGTCAGCGGGATGTCTTTCGGACAGACATCGGTACAGGAGAACTGGGTCTGACACCGCCAGACGCCGTGTTCGTCTTCGACGATTTCGAGGCGGGTCTTACGGCGCTCGGCGCCCTCGCGTTCGTCCATGACGAACCGATAGGCCTTGTTGATCGCCGCCGGGCCGAGGTACTCGTTGTCGCCCGCGGCGACGTTACACGAGGACTGGCAGGCGCCACACTGGATGCACCGCGTCGAGAGCTTGATTTTCTCGCGGTTTTCGGGGCTCTGGCGTTGTTCTTCGAGGTCGTCCGCGGGCGTCTCGTCGGGATCGAAGTACGGTTCGATGGCCTCCATCTGGTCGTAGAAGTCGCTCATGTCGACGACCAGGTCCTTCTCGACGGGTTTGTGCGGCAGTGGATCGATCTGAATCGGATCGCCCAGTGCAGAGAGTTGGGTGCGACAGGCCAACCGCTGAGCGCCCTGGACGAACAGGGCGTCCGAGCCACAGACGGCCTGCTGACAGGAGTGTCGGAAGGTGAGCGAGGAGTCGTAGGTGTCCCGCGCGTAGATCAGCGCGTCGAGCACCGTCATGCCTTCGTGGGTCGGAATGACGAACTCGTCGTAGTGTGGCTCGGCGCGCTCGGGGACGTCCGGGTCGTACCGGAACACGCGCATCGTCGCGGTCTCCTCGTCGTCGAGGTCCGGGGTGACGCGTTCGGCCTCGCTCGGGTCGGCCATGCCGGCCTCCGGGCGGACGCTGGCGACCGCCGGGTCGTCGTCGCTGTGCACGGTCTCGGTGTCGTCGGAGGGTGTGGAACTCATAGGTTGATCAGCGGGCTCATTGCCGCAGCGACGCGCAGTCCCTGGACGAGGAGGGCGATGCTCGCGACGATCAGGCCCCACTTGACGACGCGGGCGCGAGTGCCCGAGAGCCCGGCGTTGACGAGCGCGTTGTACACGCCGTTGACACCGTGGACCGTCGCGGCGAACAGGAACGCGACCATCGTCAGAAGGTACCCTAGTTCGCCCATGCGCGCGGTCGTCCCGGCGAGCGTGATGTCGGCGGCGTGGTTGACGAAGTGCAGCAAGTAAAAATGGAAGGCGAGCGTCCCGATCAGGAACACGGCCGTCGCGCGCTGGAGCACCCAGCGAAGGCTGCCGCGCTCGAACGCCGACCGCGCCACCGCGTCACTCCCGCGAGTGCTCATAGCGTCACCCCCGCGAGAAAGGTCGGCACGCTCGCGATGGCGATCAGCCCCGTCACGACGAGCGCAACGTAGAACGCTGCGGCCTGCCTGTCGAGGCCGACCCCGAGGTCGACCAGCAGGAGGCGAACGCCGTTGAGAATGTGGAAGACGGCGACCGCGAGCAGGCCGACCTCCAGGAAGCGGACGAGCAACAGGCCTTCCAGACCACCCAACGTCTCGTTGTACACCGACTCGCCGCTCATCGCCGTCGAGAGCACCGCGATGTGTGTGAACAGATAGCCGATCAGGATCCAGCCGGTGACCTTGTGGAACAGCCAGGCCCACATGCCGGCCGAGAACTCCCGCCAGCGACCGAGATCCTCGATCGTCCCTCGATCGTACGACGCGCTCATGACCGCGCTATCGTAGCGATCCGCTTTAGTCGTTGTCCCCACAGCGGCATCATCCGGATCTCGCGCTCCAGTCCCGCCAGAGCGAACGAGGAGGCCCTCGAAGGTCCGACTGGCTCCGTGAGGAACGCGCTGGCGTCGGGGATCCCAAGGGTTAGGACCGTCCCGTCGCGATATCGTCCTATGACGTCGGACGCCAAAGCGGCCGTCGAAGACCTCATCGATCGGATCGAATCCAGCACCGGTCGGGTCACCGCCGAAGACATCGAGCCGTATCTCGATCACGACGAGCAGGTCGTCCGCAAGCGCGCCGCCGACGCCGCGTTCGCGGTGGCGTCGAACGAGCCAAGCGAGATCGTTCCGCTGGTCGATAGGCTGATCGAGATGGCCGACGACGGCTTCATCGCGAACCGACAGTCGGCGTTCGGCGCGCTCGGAGCGATCGCCGCCGAGGATCCTGCGGCCGTCGAAGACGGCTTCGACACGTACGTCGAGGGCCTCCAGGCCAGTACACCGCGAACCCGCATCCGCGCCGCCCGCTCGTTCGCGCTCGTGGTCGGTGAGAACCCCGAACTCGCCGTCGGCTCGCTCGACGACATCGTCGCGGCCGTCGACGTCGAGGAGCCCGACGAACCGGTCACCGAGCAGGCGGGCTTCGCTGGACAGCCCGATCCGGCCGCCGAGATGGTGGCCGAGGACGTCTCGAACCACGAGTTTGCCCGCGAATTGGCTTCGAACGCACTCGTCGACGCCGTCGAGGTCGCCCCCGAGGCCGTCGCAGAGTACGCCGACGCGATCAGACCGTGGCTGGACGACGGAAACACCATGATCGTGAGTGCTGCGATCGACGTCTACAGCGCACTGGCGGCCGAAGGCTACGACCTTCCGGACGACCTGAGCGACCACATCGAAGCCGGCCTCGTCGACGCACCGGTCGAAGTGCAGGCACGGGCCATCCGGGCGCTCGGGTATCTCGAAGCGACCGACGCCGTCGACACGCTCCGAGACCTCGCCCAGACCACCGACGAGGACGAACTCGCGAGCCTCGCGACCGACACCGCGGACTATCTCGACCGAGAAGACGATCCTGCAGAGTGATAGGTCCGACGAACACACGTGGGAAAGAGTAACAGGGGACGGCGGCCAGTCGAGAGACCGACACGGTGCGTTCGAATCCCGGGACGGCGCCGGGACGGCCGGGGGTAGGCCGTCCATTCGACACGCATCGACCGCCGAGTCCCTGCACCCCTTTTTATATGATGGGAACGAGTTACCGGGCGTGAGCGGCGTCATTCCGGCGGTCTCGGTGAGTCTACCGTCACTGGTGAGATAACAATATTTATGACGGTGGAGAGCGCACCTTCGGCCTGTACAATGGTTAACGACCAGTCATCAGACGGATTCAGTGACGTGATCGACCGTCGTAACTTCGCAAAGATCGCCGGTGCGTCCGGCGTGGCCATGCTGGCGGGGTGTGACGGTGACGGACAGGAAGAGACGCCCACCGAGAGTGGCGAGGAGACGTCCGACGATGGGGGCGACGAACAGGACGTCTACGACGTGACCGTCGACGGGGCGGCCGCACTGGATATGGGCACGCTCCACTGGAACCCCGCGTTCATCGCGTGGCCGAACATCTGGGGCCGCTGGATGACCCACGAGCGTCTCGCCCAGTATAACCTCCAGACCCAGGAGTGGATCCCGCGGCTGATCGAAGAGTGGAGCACCGACGGCGACACCTTCACAGTGCAGATCCGCGACGACGCCAACTGGGCCAGCGGTGACCCGATCACCTCCGAGGACGTCAAAACTCACATCCTCTGTTCGATGGCCGCCGGCGGCCCGCTCGGCAACATCGTCGACTCGTTCGACACATCCGACGAGAAGACGCTCGTGATCACGGGGACGGGCGACGTCAACCCGAAGATCTTCGAGTTCAACGTCCTCTCGAACCTGCTCCAGTCGAAGAACGCCGAGCCGTACGCGGACTGGGCGACCCGATACTGGGAAGACGGCGACGAGGACGTCGGGTCGGAGATCACGAGTTACAAGCCGGACGAACCGGACTACATCTCGGGGGCGATGAGCTTCGTCGAGATGACCGACCAGTACTACCTGCTGGAGCGCAACACCGAGCACTTCAACGCCGACAACATCAACTTCAAGGAGTATCAGTTCACGGCGTCGCCCGGCAACCAGTCCAAGTGGCGCGCGATGCAGAACAACGAGTTCGACACGGTGATGAGCGTCTTCACGCCGTCTCGGATCGTTGCCGACCTCGACAAGAGCTGGAACGAGTACCAGTTCCCCGGTTACTGGGGCTTCGGTCTCCTGTTCAACCACGACGCCGAGAACGCACCGCACGTCAGCAAAAACACGGTCCGAAAGGCCATCGCCAACGCCGTCAGCCGGCAGGCCTGTGCCGACAACGCCGGTCCGCGCGTGAAGAATCCGGCGCCGACCCCCGCCGCCATCGCGTCGAACGTCCAGGACCAGTGGATCGACGTCGGTGGGACGTTCAGCGAGATGCAGGACGCAGAGCAGGTCGCCCCCCTGATGGAAGAGGCGGGCTACTCGAAGAACAACAACGACGTCTGGGAGCACCCCGACGATGGTGAGGCCACCATCGAGGTCATCTCCCCGCAGGGCTGGAGTGACTGGGAGGTCATGGCCAACACCGTCGGCCAGCAGCTCCGCTCGGCCGGTTTCGACGCCAACGTGAACCTCATCGGCAACGGCACGATCGTTGGCGAGCGGATCCCGAACGGGGACTTCCAGATCGCCGGCCGCGCGTGGCTGCCTGGCAACGCACGGTCGTCGTACCCGTTCTTCCCGCTCCGCCACGTTCTGGGCGACTCCTTCGACAACGCCCAGGCGTACCCCGGCTGGGAAGAAGAGAACCAGCCCGTCGAAGTGCCCGCCATGGATGGCTCGGGCACGATGGAAGTCGACGTCCGCGCGACCCTGGACGAGATCGCGTCCTCTGCGGACGAAGACGCCAACGCGGAGAAGATCACGGAGCTCGCGTGGGTCACCCACCAGGAACTGCCGTGGCTGCCGATCGTGACCAAGAAAGAGCAGTCGATGATCAACACGCAGAACCTGAGCGCGCCCGCCGGGGACGCCGAGCAGGCGCAGCTCAAGTGGCCCTGCATGTACCTGCCGAAGATCGGCGACATGCAGTGGAAAGGCGAATAGACGTCACGACCGAACCGTAGTTTTCAAAAGCGTACGTTCGTAACTTCGGAGGAATACCCGATGGTAAACTACTACATCAAACGGACGGGGAAAGCCGCCCTCACGGCGTATATCGTGATGACAATATCGTTCGGGTTGTCACGAATGTTGCCGGGGAATCCGCTCGCCTCTATCGAGGGGAGGTTGCGGGGGGCCGGGCTCACCGAACAACAGGTACAGACAGCATTAGCACCCTACAAAGAGACCATCCCGACGGGGACACTACTCGAACAGTACGTCCAGTACATGTCGACGCTCCTGACGGGTAACCTGGGGAAGACCGTCGCGTACAAGGTCTCGACCGACCCGTCGACGGGGGAGATCGGCGGTGTCTCGGTCGCCGGGCTGATCGGGAAGTACATGCCGTGGACGATCTTCATCGGCGTGACGGCGATCATCATCTTCTACGCGCTCTCACTCACGCTGGGATCGATCATGGCCTACTACGAAGGCTCGAACTTCGACACGGCGAACTCACTGGTCGCGATGCTCGCGAGTGGGCTCCCCTTCTTCGTGACGGGGATCGTGCTGATCTGGCTGTTCGCCGGTATCTTCAACGTGTTGCCGGCCGGGGGGAAGTTTGCAGCCTCACAGGAGATCAGACCGGGGTTCAATCTCCCCTTCATCCAGAGTGCGCTCTATCACTCGATCTTGCCGATCGCGGCGACCGTCATCGGCCGATACGGGGTGCGAGCTCTGGCGATGCGTGGTAACAGCATCTCGATTCTGGGCAAAGGCTACGTGCAGGTCGCCCAACTGCGTGGCCTCCCCGACCGGATCATCGCACTCAGATACGTCGGCCGGAACGCGGTCCTGCCGATGTACACCGGCATGCTGCTCTCCTTTGGCTGGATTATCGGCGGGACCGTCGTTCTGGAGACCGTGTTCAACTACCAGGGGCTCGGGTGGCTACTCTTGGTGGCGCTGGACGCCAAGGACTATCCACTCCTGATGGCGATCTTCCTGGTGCTCACGCTGGCACTGGTCGTCGGAATCTACCTCGCAGACCTGTCGTACGGACTCGTCGACCCACGAATCACCACGGGTGAGAAAGATGCCTACTGACGACGAATCGAGCGGCCTCGACTGGGGCTACGAAGAGGGATCGGTGGAAATGACCCTGGGGGACCGCCTCAGAGAACGGTATCGCGATCACATCTACGAGCCTGGCGTGGTGGCCCTCGACGACTGGCGATTCGTCGTCGGAGGCCTCATCGTCCTGGTGTACTTCGTGGTCGGAATCGTCGGGCCGTTCTTGGTCTCGGATCCGGTGGGCAGTCAGTACGCCAATCCCACCTTTTTCAGCCCGATCAAGTGGGTATCGGTGCTCACGATCGGTGGGCTCGACATCGCCTACCCGACGTTTCGTGACCTCGCGATGCCGCTGGGGACGAACACGT
Organism: Halococcoides cellulosivorans; assembly: GCF_003058365.1. Taxonomy (NCBI): domain Archaea; kingdom Methanobacteriati; phylum Methanobacteriota; class Halobacteria; order Halobacteriales; family Haloarculaceae; genus Halococcoides; species Halococcoides cellulosivorans. Next base: position 2,124,297 of record NZ_CP028858.1, read on the forward strand.
ACGGCCAGTCGATCTTCGGGCTGATCATCCACGCGACGCCGAAGATGCTGGTCATGCTGCTCACCGGTGGTGTCTTCGCGACGATCATGGCGACCCTTCTCGGGACGGTCTCGGGGTACAAGGGTGGGGCCTGGGACTCCGCGATCACGATGTTCAACGACGTCGCGATGACGATCCCCGGCCTGCCGCTGGTGATCGTCATCGGGCTGGCCGCCAGACCCTACCTCGAAACCCTTCGTGACCTGCCCGAACCGCTCAATCTGCTCTCGCCGGCCGTGATCGGCATGATCATCATGATCAACTACTGGGGCGGGCTCTCGCGTGCGATCCGCTCACAGGTCCTGACGCTCCGTGACGCCGAGTACGCCGAGGCCTCCCGGACGATGGGCGTCGGCGCACCGAGCATCATCCTGAAGGACGTGCTGCCGAATCTGATGCCGTACATTCTGGTGAACTTCGTCAACGCGGCGCGGTTCGTGATCTTCTCGGCAGTCGGGCTCTACTACCTGGGTGTCCTCCCCGCCAACCAGGCGAACTGGGGGATGATGATCAACAACGCCCAGAACCAGGGAGCACTCATCGGCGGACTCGGTCAGTGGTACCGGGTCTTGCCGCCGGTGATGGCCGTCCTGGGCATCGCACTGGGGCTCATCCTGTTCTCCCAGGGCATGGACCGACTGTTCAACCCCCGCGTGCGCACGAAACTGGCGTCGTTCGACGAGAGCGATGACGACGACAGCGTCGAGGATGTGATGAACGAATGAGTGTCGACGACTGGGAAACCAAGACTCCGGCGGAGGTACAGGAAGTCGAAAAAGTCGAGAAGCCCGACCCGATCATGCGGCTCGACGACGTTCGGGTCACCTTCGAGATGGACCGCGGGATCTCGCGGGTCATCGACGACGTGAGCTTCGACGTCGGTCGCAGCGAGATCGTCGGCATCGTCGGAGAGAGCGGTGCGGGCAAGTCCACGCTGGTCTCGGCGATGATGGACTCGGTCGAAGAGCCCGGCGTCCTCGAAGGCACCATCGAGTACCGACCAAAACAGGGCGACCCGGTGGACATCCTGGAGTTCAACAAAGAACAGCTCCGACAGTGGCGCTGGGAGGAAGTCGCGATGGTCTTCCAGGGGGCGATGAGTTCGTTCAACCCCGTCAAGCGGATCGAAGACCACTTCGTCGAGACGCTGAAGGCCCACGGCCACACCGTCAGCGAAGGGATGGAGCGCGCTCGCGACCTGATCGCGGACCTGTACATGGACCCCGATCGGGTGATGGGTGCCTATCCCCACGAACTCAGCGGCGGCATGCGCCAGCGCACGCTCTTGGCGCTCGCGATGGTGCTCGAACCCGAGATGCTCCTGATGGACGAGCCGACCGCAGCGCTCGACCTCCTGATGCAGCAGTCGATTCTGATGTTGCTCCAGGATCTCCAGGAGGAGTACGACGTCTCGATGGTGTTCATCACCCACGACCTCGCGCTGGTGGCCTCACTGGCCGACCGGCTCGCGGTGATGTACGCCTTCCGGATGGCCGAGGTCGGCCCGAAAAAGAAGATGCTGTCGAATCCGGGGCATCCGTACACCAGGATGTTGCTGAACTCGACACCGGACATCGACGCCCCGATCGACCAGAACCGGTCGATCGAGGGGTCGGCGCCGGACCCACTGGACATGCCGTCGGGCTGTCCGTACCATCCGCGGTGTCCGCTGGCCGAACAGCAGTGTGTCGAGGCCAAGCCCGACCAGTTCCTGCTGGCCGACGACCACGGCGCGGCGTGTTTCCGCTGGGAAGAGGCCCAGGAGTCGATGCCGCTCAACTACGAGAAAAGCGACGCCGACACCACCAGAGTGGAGGACTACGACTACAGCGATATCACCGCCGCGAGCGGTGAGCCGCTGATCTCGACGAACGACCTGGAAGTCCACTTCGAGCAAAACCAGGGCCTGATCCAGACGCTGTTCGGTCCCGATCCGGAGCTCGTCCGGGCCGTCGACGGGATCAACCTCGACATTCACGAGCGCGACGTCGTCGCACTCGTCGGGGAATCGGGCTGTGGGAAGACCACCTTCGGGAAGACCGTGCTGGGCCTCCAGAAGCCGACCGGCGGAACGATCGAGTTCCGCGGGACGGACATCTGGGAAGCCCGACGCGGTAACGCCGACATCCCCTGGGAGGAGATCCGGAAATCCCTCCAGATCATCCACCAGGACCCCGGGAGTTCGCTCAATCCGAATCGGCGGCTGAAGAAGATCCTCTCCGTCCCGCTCAAACAGACCTACCCGTCGATGCCGTCGAGCGAGCGGCTGAGCCGAATCTACTCACTGCTCGAACACGTCGGGCTGACGCCGCCCGAGGAGTACGGCGAACGGTATCCCCACCAGCTCAGCGGCGGCGAGAAACAGCGCGTCGCGCTCTGTCGGGCACTGCTGATGAATCCCGACCTGATCCTGGCAGACGAAGCGATCAGCGCGCTCGACGTCTCCTTGCGCGTCGAGATGATGGAGCTGATGCTCGAACTGCAAGAGGAGTTCGACACGTCCTATCTGTTCATCTCCCACGACCTCTCGAACGCCCGATACCTCTCACAGGAAGCGGGCGGGCGGATCGCGGCGATGTATCTGGGTGAGATCATCGAGATCGGGCCGGCCGAGGCGATGACCCAGAACCCCGCCCATCCGTACACCGAGGTGCTCCGATGGGGGACGCCGAACATCGACCCCGAAAAGGCGGGCGTCGGAGACATGCCGATGCGGAAGATCGACATTCCGGACCCGGTGAACCCCCCGAGTGGCTGTCGGTTCCACACCCGGTGTCCGGAGGCCCGTGAGTACTGCAAGCAAGAGAAACCCGAACCGCAGGCGATCGATCCGGAGGGGATCCACCGGTCGAGTTGCTTCCGGGACTACGGCGACGATCACCCGTACTGGGACAGTGCCGTGCTCGAAGACGAGGAAGCGGCCAGCGACTTCGATTCGGGTGCCGGCGTCGACGCCGACTGATCAGAACCGCCAGTCGCGCTGTTTTTCTTTGAACCGTCGGCACTGAACGTAGAGGGCGAGCGTCATGCCGGTCGCGACGGCCAGGAGCCCGAAGTCGATCAACAGAATCGTCATCGACGCCTCTGACCCGCCGGCGTCGTACAGGAAGGCGATCACCGACAGGAAAAAGAGTGCCCCCAGCACGGCCAGCATCGGTCGAAGGAGCGCGAACTGCGCACAGACGTGTTTCCAGAGCTTCTCGTTCATGGCAGGCGTTGGGTGGCGCGTGTGTAAGGACTGTCGGATCAGCGCCCCCACCCGAAATCGGGAGCCTAGATGTCGAGTTGGGCGATCTGGTCTTTGAGGATCTTCGCGGAGTCGCGGAACGCCTCGCGCTCGTCGTCGTCCATGTCGAGTTCGATCGTCTGGCGGATCCCGCCGCGGTTGACGATCGCGGGCAGGCTCAGATAGACGTCATCGACACCGTAGTGGCCGTTCATCAGCGTCGAGACCGTCATGATCGAGTTCTCGTTGCGGATGATCGACTCGACGATCTGCTGAGTCGCGAGACTCACCGCGTAGTAGGTCGCGCCCTTCTTGTCGATGATCTCGTAGGCCGCCCCCCGCACGCGCTCGTCGATCGCGTCTTTCTGGCCGAGATCACACTCTTTGGAACACCGCACACAGAAATCGTCGAACTGGGTCCCCGCGAGGTGGACCGCACTCCAGACCGGTACCTCGCTGTCGCCGTGCTCACCGACGACGTACGCGTGGATGTTCTTCTCGGCAACCCCACAGTTCTCCGCGAGGACGTGCCGGAAGCGTGCGGTGTCGAGGACGGTCCCCGACCCGATGACGCGCTCGCTGGGCAACCCAGAGACCTTCCAGGTGACGTAACTGAGCACGTCGACGGGGTTCGTGACGACGAGCAAGATCGCGTCGTCGTCGAGCCCATCGGTGATCCGTGGGACCATGTCTTTGAACACCGCGGTGTTCCGTTCGAGGAGTTCGAGACGGGTCTCACCGGGTTTCTGGCTCACGCCCGCGGTGATGATCACCACGTCGGCGTCGTTGACGTCGTCGTAGGTCCCGGCCCGGACGGTGGTGGGCTTGACGAACGTCGCACCGTGGCGCAGGTCCATCGCCTCGCCCTCGGCCTTTTCGTGATCGATATCGACGAGGACGATCTCGTTGACGACGCCGCTGTTCATCAGCGCGAACGCGGTCGTCGATCCGACCGCGCCCGCCCCGATGATCGCGACTTTGCCTTTGACTTCGGTCATACCCGACGTTTCGACCCCGACGGTAAAAGGGACCCAGTTCGCGACACCAGACGTGTGTGGTTCCCACCCGTGGCCGAGTCGTCGCATTATATCGAGTGATAAATAATCATAAATTAATTATGGCTCCACGGTGTATGGTAGTGCGATCCATGCGCGAGGGGACCAACGGATCGACGGACCGTGTTCGTAGACGAACATTCATGAAGGCGCTCGGGAGCGGTGCGGTGCTGGGCGCTGCCGGACTGGTCGGGACGGCAAGCGCCGTCACGACCGCGACGATTCGGCCGAGCGACGGGTTCGCGACGGTGGCCCCGTGGCTGGAATCGTCGGATCCGGACGTGTATCGGATTCAGAACGCCACGCGATCGGAGGTCGAGGCGGCGTTTACGGCGTCGGGCCCGCGGGTCGTCGTCTTCGAGACGTCGGGGGTTATCGATCTCGGCGGCCAGGAACTCGAAATTACCGAAGACAACTGTTGGGTCGCCGGGCAGACCGCCCCGTCACCGGGGATTACGTTCATCAAAGGACAGATCCAGGTGGCGGCGAACGACTGTGTCGTCCAGCACATCCGGACGCGTCACGGCCCAGGCGCGGACGGGTCGATCCAGAGCAACGACTCGATCAACACCGCCGACGGAACGCAAAACAACGTCCTCGACCACGTGACGGCCTCGTGGGGGACCGACGAGTGTCTCTCCGTGGGTTACGACACTCAGGACACGACCGTCACCAACTGCCTGGTGTACGAGGGGCTGTGGGACCCCTACGGCGACGGGTCGGACCACAACTACGCGACGCTGGTCGGCAACGGGGCCTCCAACGTCACGCTGGCCGGCAACATCTGGGCGAAAGCCCGGTCTCGCCTCCCGCGACTGAAAGACGACACGTCCTCGGCGCTGTCGAACAACCTGATGTACTTCTTCAACGAATCGGTGAAAATGGACGGCGGGACTACCTCTTCTATCGTCGGCAACGTGCTCATCCCGCAAGACATCGACGACACCGCGATCGAGGGTGGCAACGCCTACCTCGAAGACAACGTCACCGACCCGACCTCGACGCCGCTGACGGGCGGCGTCACCGAGTTGAGTTCGCGGCCGCTGTGGCCGTCGGGGCTCGAATCGATGCCCTCGGGATCGGTCGAGGAGCACAACCTCAACAACGCGGGCGCCCGGCCGGCCGACCGGACCTCGAACGACGCCCGGATCGTTCAGGAGATTCGCGAGCGCCAGGGTGACGACTACCTCGATTCGCCGCGAGACTACTGGATTCCACACCCGGACGCCGTCGGCGGCTATCCCGACCTGCCCGAGAACAGCCACTCACTCGACGTCCCGAACACGGGCCTGCGCGAGTGGTTGGCGCAGTGGTCCGCCGAGGTCGAGACTGGCGGATCGACCGGCGGGGACTACATCGCGCCGACGACACCCGGGAGCCTCACGGCCGAGGCCACCCAGACGAGTGTCGATCTGTCATGGGGCGCGTCATCGGACTCCGATACCGGCCTCGCGGAGTACCGCGTGACCGTCGACGGCACAGAACAGGTCCTCGACCCGGGGACCACGTCGCTGACGGTCGACGAACTCGACTCCGGAACCTACTACCAGGCATCGGTGATCGCCGTCGACGGCGCGGGCAACCAGTCCGCCGCGGCGACGACGAGTTTCCAGACCGAGTATCCCGAGGGTGAAGCGCCCGACGACACGCGTGGCTCACACTTCCTCGCTGAGGACGGGTTTGCCGACACCGCGTGGTTCGACGACTCCGTCGAGGTCATCAAAATCTCCGAACTGGCGTACGAACCGATCCAGGCGGCGTTCGAGGCCAGCGGGCCACGCCTGATCGTCTTCGAGGAGAGTGGCGTCCTCGACCTGCAGAATCAGACCCTGGAGATCACCAGTCCGAACTGCTATGTCGCCGGGCAGAGCGCGCCCTCGCCGGGCGTGACCTTCATCAACGGCTTCCTCCAGGTCGCGGCCAGCGACGTCGTCGTCGAACACATCCGCGTGTTCCGTGGCGACGAGTCGGGCGGCGAGGGGACCGACCCGATGAACAGTGCGGACGGCACGCAGAACGTCATCTTCAACCACTGTACGGCGTTCTGGGGCCGCGACGAGAACCTCTCGGTCGGCTACGACTCCGATCGGACGACGCTGGCGAACTGCATGATCGCAGAAGGGCTCGAAGACCCCGAGGAGAACTCCAACGGGACGCTCGTGGGCAACGGCGCCTCGGACGTCGCGATCATGGGGACGATCTACGCGAAGAACAACGATCGCAACCCCCGGCTGAAGGAGAACAGCGAGACGGCGATCGTCAACAACCTCAACTTCTATCACGACAAGGCGACCTGGATCGATCCGGGCGCGAGTGCGGCCATCGTAGGGACGGCGTACATCCACCGCTTTAGCTTCCGCGACCCGCTCGTCTTCGGGGAGGGGAGCGTCTACTTCGACGACAACTACGTGGCCGATCCGCCGCTCGATGGCCGGCCGTTCCAGGACGTCGGCACCGAACTCGACACGCCGCCGCTCTGGCCGAACGGACTCGACGCGATGGCGTCCGCCCAGACCGAGGCGCACAACCTGGCGAACGCGGGCGCGCGCCCGGCCGACCGCATCGGCCAGGAGGCAAAGATCGTCCAGCAGATCGAGGATCGGTGGGGCAGTCTGGACGTCGATCCGAACCGGGACAACGCCGGCTTCTCCGATATCCCGGACAGCGTCGAAGAAGCCGGCGGGTATCCCGACCACGACGGGACGACGCGCGAACTGACCGTCCCCGAGGCCGGCCTCCGGCAGTGGATCGATCAGTTGGCCAGCGAGGTCGAACCCGACGACTGGGGCGACGGGGCCGGCGGTGACGACAAAGCGCCGACCGAACCCGGCGACATGACGGTCGTGGACAGCGGTCTCGCCTCGATCACCGTGAGTTGGTCCGCATCGACCGACTCCGGTGGTGCGGGCCTCTGGCGGTACAACCTCTCGGTCGACGGCCAACAGCGGACATCCGTCGAACCCGGGACGACCGAGGCGACGATCAGCGGGCTCGACGAGGACACCAGCTACGAGATCGGCGTCAGCGCCGTCGACGGCGCGGGCAACGAGTCGAGCGCGGCGACGGTCACGGCCACGACCGAGAGTGCGGACGCCGACAAGACCGGTGGGCGTGGCCCGATCACCGTCAGCGGCGCGGGCGAAGACATCTGGAACAGTAGCGACGAGGGCCACCTCTACTACGGGGCGGCGAGCGGTGACTTCGACATCGCGGTGCGTGTCGACAGCATCGAAAACACCGACGAGTTCGCCAAAGCCGGGCTGATGGTCCGCGAGTCGACCGCGGCCGACGCCGCGAACGTGATGGTGCGACGGATGCCCGACGCCACCTCGGTACAGTGGCGCTCGTCGGCGGGCGCGTCCACCGCGAGCACGACGAGTTCCGAAGGCGAGGGCGAGAGCGAGATATCGGGCGGGACGACTCAGATGGCCTGGCAACGCCTGGTCCGCTCGGGCGACACCATTCGGGCGTACGTCTCCGAGAACGGCCAGGAGTGGACGCTGTTTGCCGACCTCTCGGTCGGCCTGGGCGATGAGGTCGTCGCGGGCCTCGCGGTGACCAGCCACAGCACGGGCACGCTCTGTGCCGCCGAATTCTCCTCGTTCTCGGGCGTGACACTGTCGAGCAACGACGACCTCGGCAGTGTCGACACGAGCGGGTCGGTCGACGCCCCGGAGGACTCAGGGCCCGGACCGATCGACGGGCGGACGCCGACCGATCCGGACGGCGACGGCCTCTACGAGGACGTCAACGGCGACGGAGAGTTCAACTTCCCCGACATCAACACGCTCTTCCAGAACACGGACTCGGCGGCGGTCCAGAGCGACGCCCCGTTCTACGACTTCAGCGACGACGGGGCGGTCGACCTCCAGGACGTCCTGGCGCTGTTCGAGACGATCTGATCGCCCCCCGCCGTGTTCGGGCCCTCGCGTCCGGCATCGCCGGATCGTGGTCGGGAGTGCGACACGGCACTCGAGTCCACAGGCTGCTGGTACGCGCCCGCCGATCTAAGGATCGGTGTCTGTGGCGCCTCTACCACCGATACACCCGTATTTTCGCCGGAACGCTTTTTGATCGCGGGGCCGTCGGCCCTCTGCATGCGAACGACGACGCTGAGCGGCCAGTGGGAACTCCGAGCGGTCGGGACCGACGAGTGGCTGCCAGCCACCGTGCCAGGGGGCGTGTACAGCGACCTCCGCGCCGCCGGCGAGATTCCCGACCCGTTCGTCGAGGACGCCGAATGCGACGTCCAGTGGGTCGCCCAGACCGACTGGGAGTACCGCCGGACGGTCACCGTCGACGACGCGTTCCTCGACCACGAGCACGTCCTCGTGGCGTGTGAGGGCCTCGATACCGTCGCGACCCTGTGGGTCAACGGGATCGAGGTGGGGGCCACCGAGAACATGCACGTCGGCCAGGCGTTCCCGGTCGGCGATGCGCTGGACCCCGGCGAGAACGTGATCCGTGTGGTCTTCGAGTCGCCGGTCGAATACGCCGCCGAACGGGCCGCGGCCCACCCCTACGAGATTCCTCACACTCACTATCCGGTCGAACAGCCGGGCCGGCCGTTCGTTCGGAAAGCGCAGTGTCAGTTCGGCTGGGACTGGGGGCCCTGCCTCCCGACGATGGGCATCTATCGGGAGATCTCCCTGATCGCGCACTCGGCCCCGCGCATCGAGTACACGACGACCGACCAGGACCACGGAGACGACGGCGTCGAGCTGTCGGTCACGGTCGGCCTCGACGTCCCCGTCGCGGGCGAGTACACCGTCGGCGCGGCGGTCGCCGACGCGAGCACCCGCGAACGCGTCACACTCGATTCGGGCCGACAGCGCGTCGCGGTGGCGCTCACCGTCGAGGATCCCGACCTGTGGTGGCCTCGTGGCTACGGCGATCAGCCACTGTCCGAGCTCTGGGTCGGCGTCGGCGAGGCCGACGGCGACACGACCCTCGACGAGGCCACGTCGACGATCGGGTTCCGCGAGGTCGACCTCCGCACAGACTCCGACGAGGTGGGTCGCTCCTTTCAGATCGTCGTCAACGGCACACCGATCTACGCGAAAGGCGCGAACACGGTTCCGATCGCGCCGCTGTACGCGGACGTGAGCGAATCGCGGTACGACCACCTCCTGGAGAGTGCGGCGGCGGCGAACATGAACACCCTCCGGGTCTGGGGCGGCGGCTACTACGAGGCCGACTATTTTTACGAGCGGTGTGACGAACTCGGCATCCTCGTCTGGCAGGACTTCATGTTCGCCTGTGCACTGTATCCCGCCGACGACGCGTTTCTCGACAGCGTCGAACGCGAGGTACGGTATCAGGTCCGACGGCTGGCCGATCACCCCTCGATCGCGCTGTGGTGTGCGAACAACGAGAACGAACAGGCGCTGTACGACTGGGCGGCCGACCACGACGCCCACGAGGCCCACCTCGAAGACTACCGCCGACTGTACACCGAGACGGTCGAAGCCACCTGTCGCGAGGAAGACCCCTCGCGGCCCTACTGGCCGGGATCGCCGTCGAGCGGGCCCGACACATCGGACCCGTCGCTCGAAACCCACGGCGACGTCCACGCGTGGGACGTCTGGCACGAAAGCGCGCCGTTCGAGGCGTATCTCCAGACCGAGCCCAGATTCGTCTCGGAGTTCGGCTACCAGTCGTTTCCGTCGGTCGAGACGCTCCTGACGGTGCTCGACGAGGGAGATTGCAACCCGACCGCACCGTTGATGGAACACCACCAGCGCAACCCCGGCGGGAACGAGCGGATCCTCACGCGACTGGCGAGCCAGTTCCGGATGCCCACCGCCTTCGAGGCGTTCGTCTACCTGTCGCAACTCCAGCAGGGCCTGGCGATGAAAACCGCGATCGAGCACTGGCGGCGGTGCAAGCCGACGACCTGGGGGGCGCTGTACTGGCAGTTGAACGACCTCTGGCCGGTCGCCTCCTGGGCCTCGATCGAGTACGACGGCCAGTGGAAAGCCCAGCAGTACATGGCCCGCCGGCAGTTCGCGCCCGTCCTCGTCAGTTTCGCGCCAACGCACGCCGACGAGGATGAGAACGACGAGGCCGGAGGCGCGGGCGCTGGCGCGATCACCGCCCAGACGCTCTGGATCACGAGCGACCGGCCAGACCCCATCGCGGGAACGGTCACCCTCGAAATTCTCGACATCCAGACCGGGACGGTCGCCCGCGAGGAGACCGTCGACGTCGACCTCGCGGCTCAGGAGAGCACCGCGCTGGTGACGATCGATCGCGACGACCTGAGCGTCGACCCCACGCGAGTCATGCTCCGGGCGACCTACGACGGGCCCGGCGACTCGTTCGCGAACGTCGCCGTTTTCGAACCGTACAAGCGCCTGGACCTGCCCGCCGCCGACGTGGAAACCGCCGTCGAGGGGCGGACGGTCACCGTCTCCACCGACGAGACCGCGCTGTTCGTCGCCGTCGATCCGGGACCGCTACGGGGATATTTCTCGGAGAACTACGTCCACCTCGCCGCGGGCGAATCCCGAACGCTCACCTTCGAGTCGGCCGACGATCGGCGGACCGGACTGGTCGAACACCGCCTCGAATCGGACCTGTCGGTCACCCACCTCCGCGAGACGTACTGACCGTCACCGGTCCGCGAGCACAAACAATTACTTTCTTTCGGGACGAAGCTAGTGGAAGCGCCACGCGTTCGGCCGGGGTGGGGCCGGAGCAGACGACACAATCATGACAGAGCAACCATCGTCCGACACGGGGGAATCGACGGCACGATCGTACGCCTCGCGGCGTGACGTGCTGAAACTCACGGGGGCCGGGCTAGCGAGTGCGACCGCGCTCGGCACCATCGGCACGGCGAACGCCGCCGACAGCGGGATTCCGACGCCCTGGCTCGACCGAAAGGACAACACGATGGTCGATCCCACGGGCAGCGAGGTGATCCTCCGCGGGGTGAACATCCCCGATCCGAAACGACTGGATCACACCGTCCCGGCCCGCGGGAAAAACTGGGACCACATGATCACGCACGCGACCGATCCCGAGCGGGACTGGTACGCCAACGTGATCCGGATCCCGGTGCATCCGGGCGACATCGCGGAACTCCCGCCGGTGCCGATCGCTGACGCCGATTTCCATCCACCGGTCGCGTTCGACGAAAGCGAGTTGCTCGACTACTGTGAGACGTACCTCGATCCGGTCGTCGAGTACTGCCGCGAGCGGTCGGTGTACTGTATCGTCGATTACCATCGCCACTGGGGCGAGGGCGATCTGCCCTGGCACGACGACACTCTGAGCGAGGAGGTCCAGTTGTTCTGGTCGACCGTCGCGAAGCGGTACGCCGAGGACGCACACGTCCTGTTCGAGCTGTACAACGAACCGACGCTGCCCGCGATGTACATCGACGACTGGTACAACGCCAAATACGCCGGCGTCTGGCGACGCTGGAAGAAGACCGCCCAGCCCTGGGTGAACACGATCCGCGAGCACGCGCCCCGGAATCCGATCATCGTCGGGTCGCCCGGGTGGTCTGCGATGCCCGAGGGCGCACAGATCGAGGAGTTCGACGGCGACAATCTGATGTACGCCTACCACATCTACGGTGGCCACGGACTGTCGACCGACGAGGGCTTCGACAGCCGCGAGACCGAGGAGGGGACGAACTCGGTCTGGAAGGACGTGCCCCTCTTCATGACCGAGTTCGGGTGGGAACCCGGTCAGGACCGCTGGATCAGCGGCGAGACCGACGGGTTCGGCCGTGGCGTCTCCGAGTGGGCCGACGAGCGCCCGATCCACTGGACGGCGTGGTGTTTCGACATCACGTGGCTCCCATCGATGTTCTCGCGGGCGTTCGTCGACGGCGACCCCGACGACTCGGTGGGCGACCCGTACTCTGGCGACATTCCACAGCTCTGTGAGGATCCACCCTGCGAGTGGAACCTGCTCGGCCGCGACGAGGGATCGTTCGAGGAGTACGCCGGGGAGTACATCCGCCAGTTCCTCGAAGACCGCAAGGACGACGACGTGCCGACGATCGATCACGACGACCAGCCCCCCGCCGCGCCCGAGACCGTGACCGTCGAGTCGGTCGGGAGTGATTCTGCCGAGATTTCCTGGCCTGCGGTGACCGACACCGGGAGCTCCGGTCTCGACCACTACGATATTACCCTCGACGGCGAGGCGTGGCCGTACGTCCGCAGTGGGAGCGAGACGACCGCGACCGTCGACAATCTCATCGCCGGGACGACCCACGAGATCGGCGTCCGCGCGGTCGACACCTACGGCAACGTCGGCGAGACCGCGACCGTCACCGTCGAGACCCAGGCCGGGGACACCGACCCCGTCGGCCCGCCGCGCGACCTTCAGTTGTCCGATCGGACCCACCGGTCGGTGGAACTGACCTGGAGTTCCGCCGAGGGCGACGCCGCGCGCTATGTCATCACCGTCGACGGCGAGGAGTACGATCGCATCCCCGCGCCGATGTCGCCCATCCTGCCGAGTTACCGGCTCGACGATCTCGCGCTCGACAGCGAACACACCGTCGATATCGCGACGATCGGGCGCGGAGGCGACCGCTCGGAGCCCGTCACCGCGACGGTCCGACCGCAACCCGCCCACGCGACGGATCGCGACGTGCTGATCAACGACTACGAGGGCAGCGAGCCGCTGACGAACAACGCGCTCGGCGGGTGGGTCGGTGGCGGCATCGTCACCGGCGTCGACAACGGGATCGCCCAGGTCGACTGGGACTCGATCAGCTACCACGGGACGACTGCCGACCTCGACGCGAGTGAGACACCACTCCTGAAAGTCAAGGCGCGCGGCGAGATGGGGTACGAGCTGAGTTCGCTCGCTCTCTCCGTCGAAGGCAGCCTCGACAAAGAGCCCGTCGGGGACATTACGGACGACCGAATCGACACCGACTGGTCGGTCGTGACGATCGATCTGGAGGCTGCGGGCGCGGGCCTCGACCCCCTCGGACAGCTCCAGTTCGACACCGTCTGGGGGACCGCCGGCGCCTTCGAGATGGACGAACTCTGGCTCGCCGCACCGGACGACCCCAGCGGCGGGATCGACACCGATGCGACCGCGCCGAGTCTCGACCCGATCGACGGGACCGTCCCCCGGGACATCGACGGCGACGGCGTCCACGAGGACCTCTCTGGGGACGGGACGCTGAACTTCCCCGACGTGAACCGATTGTTCCAGCACACCGACGACCCCGCCGTCCAGGATCACGTGTCGGCCTACGACTTCACCGGCGACGGCCTCGTCGACCAGCAGGACGTGCTCGCGCTGTTCGAGATGGTCTGATCGACCGGCGGGCTCAGGCGTTTTCGGGGAGGATATCGGCGTTGGCGACGACGAGACTGTACTCGCCAGCGTCGAGTGTGATCGTCCGCTCGACGCCCTCTGTCTCGGTCTGGATCGATCCCTCGACGGCATCGAATCCGGATTCCTCGTCCTCGAACACCTCGCGTTCCGCGACGGTGAGGACGTACACGTTGACCGTCTCGCCCGCAGTGACGCGAACGTCGTAGGTCGCCTCCAGGCGACTGTTGGTCGTGAATTCCCACCAGACGTACTGGCCAGCATCGAGGTCGTCACGCTCGCCGTCGACCATCGTCTGGCGACGGTCGCCATCGGAGAGGTGGATCGAGGTTTCGACGGTGACGGGGTCGCGCGACTCCGAACAGCCGGCCAGAGTGCCGGCGAGGAGCGTTCCGAGCCCAGCGAGGACCGGTCGACGTCGCATCGGACCGAGGAGATCGGACATCGATAATCACACGAATAGATGATAGATTTGGCAATAAAGCTGCTGGCAGGCCGGCCTCAGTCACCGGTCCCGAACGGCGCGTTCGCGGGGAACCGATCGCGGAGGCGATCGAGCGTGCGCTCGACGATCGAATCCTTGCTCATCCAGAACCCGGAGAACGTATCCGGCCCATCCTGGGTCGCGAGCAGGAGTGTCGTCCCCGCCGTCGCGCGGTCGTCGTCGAGGACGACGAACCAACTCCGTTCGAGTTCGGGGTCGCGATGGCCGTGGGGCTCGACGGCGAGCGGTGGCTCCCAGTCGGGGACGCCGTAGAGGTGGACCTCGACGTGCTCGGTCAGGCGACGATACAGATCGACCTGCGTTCGGAGGTTGCTGAACTGCTGGAACCCGACGTGCAGCGTCGTCGGGCGAGCGCGCCAGGCCGCGCGCTCGACCTGCCGACTCGCGAGCACCAACTGGCGTTTCCCGTAATCGGTGAACACCGACTGGTCGATCGCCCCGAGCAGGTCGGTCGCATCCGATTCGATCGCGTCGGCGTCGAGCAACGGCCCGGCGGGATCGATCGCGTCGATGAGATCGTCGATCGCACAGGCCGCCACGAAGCCGTCCTCTCCGTGTAACACTGCAAACGACCGTGGCTGGCCGGTGTCGGTCCGGCCGAACTCGACGGCGACGGTCGTCACGTCGAAGTGCGCCGCGATCAGTTCCTCCTCGTCCTGGCTCAGGTCGGCGTTGAACAGCGTCAGCGTCTGGCCGTGCCCTTCGACGACCTCGACGATGCGATCGAGCGGGACCGACTCATCGGGATCCATTGGTGGGGTGACACGCGGAGGGGCCTTCAGCGTTGTCGCAGGAGTCGTCGATTGGACAGCGTGAGAGCCTGGACCGGACCCAGCGAGTCACTCAGGCGTTCCGGTCGATCCAGGCACAGAAGTTCTCGAACTCCAGCGCGCCAGCGTCGTCGGCGATGTCGTGAAGTGTCCCGGTCGAAACCTCGTCGTGCAACGGGACGGTTACGTGCCGGCGATCGGTCTCGTTGGTCGGATGTTCGTAGTAGCACTGGGCGTGATCGCCACGCGTTCGACGCCACTCGAACCCGCCCTCGTTGACGAGGACCTTGATGATCTCGTAGCCAGAGAATGTCGTCCGGACCATCGATCACTGCATGAACTCGGGCGGTTCCTCGTCGCCGGTCGTGTTGTCCGCGGGGTCGATCCCGACCTCACGAAGTTGCTCGTCGGTGGGCGGGTCGCCCGCGCCACGGTGAAGGGCCACGGCCTCGTCGAGATTGTCGAGGGCCGCTTCGCGGGTCTCGCCCTGGGTCGTCACGCCCGTCTCGACGTCCGTGATCACCCACCAGTCGTCCTCGCGCCACATCCGGATCTCGTCGTCGTGGTCGAGATTCGAGTCGCGCGTGGAACTCGCCATATCCCGAGTAAGGTGAGCGAAGGGGAAAGCGTTCGGGGTCGGGTGGAAATTGAGGAATCGCAGGCCGCTCTCGACGCTCGCGAGCATCGACCCGGTGCTGAAAAGCGGTTTATTGACAGCATCCGTTGACGACGAACAATGACGATGCTTCAGCTGTACTGGCTCGACCCGCTTGTGGAATTGGGCATGATTTTCATGGTGTCGGTGCTGGGGATTGCCATCGGAACCTACGTCGGAACGCTCCTCGCATTGCGGAAGTTCTTCGGAGAACTGTACTGGGAAGACGTTTTCAATCCCGACCAAGACTGAATCGCCCAGAAGAAACCAAGACGTCCGACCTGGAGCTCGGTACGACGCTCACGATCGGAGAGACTGACCAATCCGTCTCGAACTGAAAAGTGGGGTCGGAGGGATTTGAACCCCCGATCGACTGATATCTCCGGTGCGCGCCTCGGTCCTCCAGAGGGTCGTCGTCGCAGGGCGGTGATCAGCCGTCCCGCTCGGTATATCAGCTGGAGTGTCGTCACCGGGCGCGGTGCCTCTGGAGTCAGTCGCCATCCCGGACTTGGCCACGACCCCGCGTCACGCAATAGCGCGAACCACCCGAAAAGGATTTCGATCGGCCCGGTCAGTCCGCGACCGAGAGGCGCGAACAGTGCTGGGCCTCGGGGTCGTAACAGTCCGGACAGTCGGCGGGCATGTCGACGAACCGTTCGAGGCGCTCGGCGGTGTCGTCGCTCAACACGTGTTCGAGTTCGCACGCCTCGTCGTGAAAGCCCGCCTCGACGTCGAGCGCGTCGACGAGAAACCGCTCGATCAGGCAGTGTTTGCGCAGCAGGCGACGTGCGCGGTCTGTGCCGTCGTCGGTGAGATGCGCGCCACGGCGTTTCTCGTACTCCAGGAGGCCGTCCTCTTCGAGGCGCCCGAACATCTCGGTCACGCTCGGCGGCGAGACGCCCAGTCGCTCCGCGAGTTCGCCGGTCCGGGCCGCCTCGCCGTCACGCGAGAGCAGGTAGATCTCCTTGAGGTACATCTGGGCGCTCTCGCTGACGTCGTTCTCGGAGCCGTGAATCATATCCGGTCTACCGGGGCCACCGCTTTGTGCGTTGCGACGGGGCGGACGGCGAGGATCACTCACTCCCCGATCCGGAGCGCCGCGTAGCCGACGACCTCGCGCATCTCGCCCATCGTCTCGCCCGAGGACCTGTGTGCGAGCGTCTCGGCGGTGGTTCCGCTGGCGATCAGCGCGACCGCGACCGGGCCGGGCCCGCACATCGAGAGGCCCTCGCTGTCGACGGTCCGGAGCAAGCCCTCGGGATCGCCGGCCTCGATCCGCTCGATCGCCAGGCGGTCGGCGGCCATGGCGTCGTCGTGGGGTTCGTAGTGGGTGAAATCCGTCGAGGCGACGACGCACGCGTCGGTCTCCGCGATCACTTCGCCCAGGCGTCGACAGACCGCCAGCGACTGATCGCCCATCGCGATGGGGACGATCGCCGGCGGATCGTCGTACAGCGCCTGCAGAAAGGGGACCTGGACTTCGGCGGCGTGCTCGCGACGATGCGCGGTCGCGTCGATCGTGACGCCCTCGACGGCGGCCAGTCGATTCCGGACGCTCTCCTCGATCGGGACGGTCCCCAGCGGCGTCTCCCAGGCGTCGGCGCCCGCGATGGCGACCGGATCGCCCAGACCGGTGTGGTTCGGACACGGGATCACGACCGTCTCGGGCCGACCCGAACGGGCGAGCGCCGCGAACGCGTGGGCGGCGATCGGCCCCGAATACGGGTAGCCAGCGTGCGGCGCGACGACACCGTCGAGTGTGGGTGGCCCCGTCGCAGCCTCGGGCTCTGCCCCCGGGCCGATCGCGTGGGCGTACGCCCACGTGATGCGCTCGCACAGGGCGTCGGGATCGGCGGGGTAGAACTGGCCGGCGACCGCCGGCGAGCGCGTGGTCACAGCCACCACCGCGCGTGTCTCGCGTGCATGACCGACAGCGTCGACCGCCACCCGATTCAACCTGCCGGTCGATCCGACCCGGGGGCCCACGCCCCGCGCTCCGAGCGGAAGGCAACCGTTAAACCCGACGGCGGGATACCACCGGGCATGAGTGAACGCCAGCAAAAACGCACCCAGAAGTGCGTCTCCTGTGGCGTCAACGTCGCGGGAACGAACGCCGCGGCTTTCGACTGCCCGGACTGCGGGACGCGCATCCACCGGTGTGCGACCTGCCGGAAACAGAGTACGCTCTACGAGTGCCCGGACTGTGGGTTTAGGGGGCCCTGAGATGGGCGACGTCGCCGCCGTCATCAAGGTGATGCCCGGCAGTCCCGACGACGACCTGGACGCACTCCAGGAAGACCTGGAGGGCGCACTCCCCGAGGGCGCGAAGATTCGAGGGTTCGAGCGCGACGAGGTCGCGTTCGGCCTGACCGCACTGCTCCCGACCGTGGTCGTCCCCGACGGCGAGGGCGGAACCGAGGCCGTCGAGGAAGCCTTCGAGACCGTCGAGACCGTCGAAAGCGTCTCGGTCGAGCAGGTCGGTCGCCTGTAGAGCGATCCCACCGCAACGCCCGGTGCGCGACGCGTTTTCCGTCGCCCGGTGCGCGACGCGTTTTCCGTCGCCCGGTGCGCGACGCGTTTTCCGTCGCCCGGTGCGCGACGCGTTTTCCGTCGCCCGGTGCGCGACGCTTTTCAACGGCCGTCGACTACGCTCGTCTATGGTCACAATCGACCCGCCCACCGAGCGTACGTGCGAACGCTGTGGTCGCGAGGACGTCTGGAACGCCGACCGCCAGACCTGGGTCATCCGAACGTCCGACGGCGAGAAACGCGTCGGGAACCCCCAGTGTCTCCACGAGTGGGACATCAACGGGGCGTACAGCCCAGTCGTCGAATCCTGACCGCCCGCGTCGAGCGGCTGTGATCGATGACGTGTCGGTCGATCATCCATACAGTTTATTGTGTCCTGTTCTGTACCCCCACCAGATGGCACGGATGTGTAAACTCTGCCGCGATCGGTTCAGCCGGAACGGGAGGGGAACGGTGTGTGAGTGTGGCTGGCGATTGGACGAACCCTGTGCAGACGACCACACGGAGTTTTGCCCGTCGGACGGACGAGACGACTGGATCGGCGTCACGGAGTTCTGACCCGCCGATCGGTACTGTTTTCTTCCGAATCGGCCGATATCCCGGCATGCGCGTGCTGAACTATCTGGAACTCGAGGACCACCTCGGTCCGAGCGGGATCCGGACCGCGGTCCGCCAGCAGCGCAGTGCGCTCCAGGATGCGGGGGTAACGGTCGTCGACACACTCACGCAGGGCGGCCCGACCAGCGCCACTCAATCGGCGTTGTCCGGCCAGTCACCGACCGTCGACTACGATCTCGCCCACGTGAACACCGTCGGCCCCGGATCGGTCGCCGTCGCGACCCACGCGCTCCGGACGGGCCGGCCACTCGTGGTCCACGCCCACGTCACCCGCGAGGACTTCCGGGACAGCTTTCGGGGATCGAACGCGTTGTCGGTCCCGCTGGGCCGATATCTCCGGTGGTTTTACTCGCGGGCCGACCTGGTGCTCTGCCCCAGCGAGTACACCCGATCGCTGCTGGAGCAGTATCCGGTCACCACCGAGATCCGGCCGATGACCAACGGCGTGGACATCGCGGACCTCGCGGGCCACGCGACACTCCGCGAGCCCACCCGCGAGACCTACGACCTCTCGGGGACGGTCGTGTTCACCGTCGGGCACGTCTACGAGCGCAAGGGCCTCTCGACGTTCTGTGAACTCGCCCAAGCGACCGACTACACCTACGCCTGGTTCGGCCCCTACCGAACCGATCCGCTCGCCTCCTCGACGGTCAAACGCCACGTCCGATCGCCACCCGAGAACGTCACCTTCACGGGGTGGGTCGAGGACCGCCGCAGCGCGTTCGCGGCGGGCGACATCTATTTCTTTCCGTCGAAGGCCGAAAATCAGGGTATCGCCGTCCTGGAGGCGATGGCGACGGGCAACCCGGTCGTCGCGCGTGACATCCCCGTGTTCAGAGAGTACTTCACGGACGGCGAGGACATCGTCCTGTGTGAGTCGGGCGAGGAGTTCCGTGCAGCGATCGACCGACTCGCTGACGATCCGGCCTTACGCGAGCGACTCGCAAAAAACGCCCGCGAGACCGCCGTCGAGCACAGTCTCGACCGGGTTGGCGACCTACTGGTCTCGACCTATCGAGACCTCCTCGACCGCGTTTAGGCGGTCGCGTTCTCGACGCCAGTCGCGTTCCCGGACGGGTCGGTGGCGTTCTCGGGCGTCTCGACCGGGATGTCGTGGGGCTCCAACGTGACCGTGACCGGATCGTCGTCGCGTCCGATCACCTTCGCGTTCGAGACGTCGGCGGTCGCGTTGTACACCGTCGTCCCGGGTTGGCCGCCGAATCCAGGCCGGGTGGTGCTGATCTCGTAGGGCCCGGTCGCGCGGACCGAGACGTTCGTCGCGCCGTCGTCGGGGCCCCACTCGTCGGTGCCCGTCGAGGCGTACGGAACGGTCATCTCGAAGTCGCCCTGCGCGTCGGTCTCGGCACGCTGTGTGTATCGGAACGACGAGGCGTTCTCGCGGGGCACGTCCATCTCGACGGTGGCGTACACCGCACTGTTCGCGGGGCCCTCGCCCTGGATCGTCGCGCCGGGGACGCGCTCGAAGATCTTCGTCCAGGCGGGGTTCCGCTCGAAGAGCGTGCGGAACGTGAACTGATTCAGTCCGATGTCGACCCCCCCTTGATACAGCTGGTAGATCCCGGGCTGGCTCGCGCCGATCTGACCCGCCGATCGAGTGCTCACGTTGACCAGCCGGTAGTGTTCGAGCGCGGGCACGCGGTCCGCGGGGTACGCTCCGATCCCGCCGATCTGTGCGGTCGAGTCGTTTCGAACGGCGTTCTGGGCGGCTTCCATCGATGGGTACCACTGGATCAGTGACTCGTTCTCGCTCCGATAGGGGTTAACGTTGAGCGGCGACCCGTCACCCGCCCCGATCTGCTGCCAGTTCACCACCACGGGAGCCGGTTCGCGCATGCTGCCGTGGTACCGGTAGAGCCGGACCGGCATGGTGTGATAGTATTCGGGCTTCTGGATACTCCCCGAGATGATTCGGTTGTTTCTGTCCCGGACCAGTCGAAGGCCCTGATCGGTCTGCCTGACGCCCTGGACGAACCGACGGTAGTCACTCTGGGATTTGTTGTCGACGAAGTTCGGCGGTGCGAAGAACTTTCCGCCATACTGAGAGTTCGCGAGCGCCATCTTGTAGTCGACGGCGACGTACCGGGTCTCGGCGTTCTCGCCGTCGGACAACTCTTCCATCACAGATTCGGCCTCGGCCTCCTCACTGGAGAGCAAGAATCGGGCCGCCGAGTTCGCGCCCTCCTGGAAGGGATTGGCCGTCGGAATCCGCTCGCCCAGCACCGTGATCCAGTGGCCGTAGTCCCACCAGGAGAGCACGCCGAAACTCCCCTCGGGGTAGTCGTAGTCGCTGTCGGCCTCAGCGGCGTACGTGCCGTAGTAGTCGAGTTCGTCGGCGTTCTCGGCCGTCCCGAACGCGCCCTCGATCGGCGTCTCGTCGTTGAGATAGTCGAGACTGCTCTGCCAGCCCTGGACGCCGCCACCGGGCCCCAGATTCGAGCCCTGGGTCATCGAATGGACGTTCGGCGGCACGGCCAGCGGGCCGATCAGGAGAACGACGACCGCAGCGATCGAGACGACTTCGTACCCCGAAAGGCTCGCCTCCTCGCCAACGTCACGCACCGTGTCGATGATCTCCGCGCCCGCCACGCCCGCGAGCGTGACCGTCGGCACCGCCAGGTAGTACATGAACCGACCCTGGGTGAACGTCATCGACAGCGAGAAGACGAACCAGACCGCCACGAACAGGCGCTCGGGCCGGTTCTGACCCGATGGGGCCCGCCAGACCAGCGTCCAGCCGACGAGTCCGGCGGCGGCGATGATCGCCATCCCGTAGGCGACAAAGAGGACGTCCGCACTCGGCAGGGGCTGGACCTCACCGATCGTGCTCGATCCCTGCCCGGCCGCGAACCCGACCACACGTATGAACTGAGAGACACTGTAAGAGAACACGCCGGGCACCACGAGTTTCGCCACGAGCGCCCCGCCGGCGAGCGTGCCGAGTACCGCGAGCGGATAGCCGATCCGACTGGCGCGGGCATCGGTCACGCGAACGCCCATCGTCTCCTCGATCGCCGTCGCAGCGTCGGTCGCGGCGAGGTCGCGCGTGTCGACGACCCGCGCCAGCCACAGCAGGCCGGCGGACCAGACCGCGCCCGCGACCGGGAGGCCGACGTGGATCAGCGAGATCTTCGTCGAGGTGACGTCGACGACGTCGAACGTCCCCAGGGTGAGCAGTCCCGTGACGGCGAACGTGACGGCCATCACGATCAAGACCGGTTCGGGGTGGTCGCCGCGCGCGACCGAGACGATCGCCTGGAGCGTGACGTAGATCCCCAGCAGGCCGACGAAGTAGATCGCCGGCGGCCACATCGACATGTAGATCGCGATCGCTGCGCCCGCGAGCGCGCCGTACCCCAGCGGACGGCGCAGCCCCGCGACGTCGCGATCGTCGAGCAACTCGATCACGGGCTTCTCGCGGTGGGCGACCTGCAACGCGACGATCACGGCGAGCGCGGCGAGCGCGGCGAGCAGCGCTTCAGCGATGTGGTGGTCGCTCGTCCCGACGACGCCTTTGATCAGGATCGATCCGCCCTGTGTGACCGTGCCCGCGAACGCGAACGTAACGACCGCGAGGACGCCCGCCGTCCGCCCGGCGAGTCGACGCGCAACGAGGAAGACCGGGACGACCAACAGTGTCCCGAACACCGCGGGCGCGAACAGGAGGACCATCCGGACGGTCTCGGGGTCGGGCGATCCGAGGCCGACGATCAGCGCGCCCAGCGCGACCACCTGGTCCATCAGCGTCCCGAACTGACCGACCGACGTCCCCGTCGGGAACTTGGTCCAGACCTCGTAGGGCATCGTATTGGGGAAGTTCTCGACGGTGTACTGGGCCATCCGGTAGTGATACCAGGGGTCGTTCCCGCTGTAGAGGACCTCGCCGTCGACGACGTACTCCCCCCAGTTGCGCGCGCGAATCCAGAACACGAAGACCATCGCCACACCCACCACGACGAGGTGATAGATGTCGAGGAACTCGTCCACAGCGGTCCCGACGCGGGGATCGCCGGTCACACGCTCGCGGGCGTCAGCGAGTTCACTGCCGAGCCCCTCGTCGGCACTCATCGTTCGACCCTCCGGCTGTGCATAGCCGGGAGAACCAGGAAAACGCACTTGAGTGTTGTGCATCGGCCCGCGCGTGGGCGACACTCTCGTTGCTGTCGTGACTCTCGACTGACCGGTCGGTGGCCACACACCGCGATCGAGCCGATTATCGGTCGCAGACCGCGACCGAGCCGTCCGCGGAGCCGACGTACACCGCATCAGCCGCATCGACGAACAGGCCGTGACCGACGACGCCCGGGATGGCCGATAGCTCGGTCGCCAGCGCCGCCGGGTCGTCGATCACGCCGAACGCGGCGTCGACGACGATCGCGCCGTCGTCGGTGAGCACCGGTCCGTCCCGTCGGGTCGCCATCCGTGTCTCGGCCGCTCCACCGAGCGCCGCGATCGCGTCGGCAACCGGGCGGCGCGCCTCGGGCAGGACGGCAAGGGGGACGGGCTGATCGATCGCGTCGACGACTTTCGAGTCGTCGACGACGACCAGGAAGCGCTCGGCGTCGCTGTCGACGATCTTTTCGCGGACGTGGGCCCCACCGCCACCTTTGAGCAGCGCGGTCGGCGCGACCTGGTCGGCCCCGTCGATCGCGATGTCGACCCGATCGGCGTCGAGATCGGTCAACGGAATACCGGCCTCGCGGGCGCGCTGGCGGGCCTGCCAGGAGGTCGGCACGCCCCGGACCGCCAGTCCCGCGGCGACACGCTCACCGAGTGCGGTGATCGCCGTCGCCGCGGTCGATCCGGAGCCCAGGCCGACGACCGACTCGTCGTCGATCGCCTCGACCGCCGCCTCCCCGGCCACACGCTTCGCTGTCGTCCGGTCGGTCATACGGAGACCTGCGAACGCTGGCCCTTACGTGTCCCGATCGGGCTGGACCTGCTCGTCGGAGTACGCCTCCGCGGAGCCGACGAAACTCGCCGCCCCACGGATCGCATTCGCCGCGAGCGTCACGACGTTGACCGTCGTCGAGGACGCCCCCGAGGTGACGACCAACCCGAAGGGGCGATCGTCGGCCCACCGGGCGTCGCCCGCCCGGACGAGCACCGCCCCGAAATAGCCGCCGGCCATCAACGACCGATCGGTGAGATCGATCGGGATCGCCGTCCCGTCGGCCTCCGCGACGGTCGGGTCGAACTCGGTGTTCGCGAGGTCGTCCAACCGGGTGAGCGATCCGATCGAGAAGTCCAGATCGTACTCCGGCCACGCCGTCGCGAGCGTCTCGGCTTCCGCCGCCAGCGACACGGCGACCTCGTCGGGACGGCCCTCGACGACGTGGTAGGCCGCCTCGAAGGTCCGATCGCCGTCGAGACAGCAGTCCGTGACCTCGAATGGATTCACGAACGCGGTCGTCCCCTCCAGATCGACGGCGACGCCCCAGACCCCGTCGTCGATCACCCAGCGTCCGCCGTGGCCCTCACACAACACCTCGCCAAAGTACGCCCCCAGGGCTCGTAGATCGCCCGCGTCGTGGTCCTCCAGCAGCGCATCGAGGCGGAGCAGCGAGGACGGCGAGCCGTCGAGATCGTAGGCATCGAACTCCGCGGCAAAGTCGGCTGCCGCCGCGGCGAACGCGTCCGGGTCGCCGTCTTCGATCGCGACACCCTCGGCACCCGGCGTGCCGGCGGCGACCGACAGGAGATCGACTCCCTCGGTCCCGTCCTCGCTCGTGGCGTCGGTGGCCTCACTCTCCGCAGGGTCGGCGTCGGAACCGGTGTCCGCGCGCGTCGATGCGGGCGGTTTCGGCGTCCACTCGTCGGCGGTCGTGGTCGGCCCAGCGTCGGTCGGGTCGACCGCGTCCTCCGATCGGTCACCCGCGGTCGCGTCACCGGCCTCGTCGGTGGCCGGAGTCGTCGACGCGGGCCCCTCGTCGAGACCGCCCTCGACCGGGTCGAACGGCACCGCCTCGGACTCGCTCGGCTCGGCGGTGTCGAACCGATCGGGGTCGAGCGCGGGTTCGATCAACTCCTCGGGCACGTCGCCCGGGTCGGGCGAGCGGTGGGTCTCGACGGGGTCGGCGGCGAGTTCGCGATAGGTCGCGAAAAAGCGCGCGTAGTCTCTGACCGAGAGTTTCGCGATCTCGAAGACGTCGACGACGACCGTCTCGTCGCCACGGTCGAGGGCGACCGCCCAGCCAGTCTCGCCGGCCTCGACCCAGGTGCCAGATTCGTGGCGCACGAGCACCTCACCCGCGTAACTGCCCACCTGGGCGACGATCCCGGTGAACGCCTCCGCGTCGTAGCCGCTCCCCCCGAAGGTGGCGTCCGCGAACCGTTCGCTGTCCCACTGCTCGTCGACGAAGCCGTCGAGGCGGGCGAGTGAGGCCGGCGAGTAATCCAGGTCGTGTTCGGCCCAGAACGTCGCGAGGTCCTCGGCCTCCTCACGGAACCGGCCGGGGAACTCCGTCGTGCCGAGCGCCTCGGCAATCGACACCGACGGAGCGGACTCCGTGTCCACCGCGTCGGCAGTGTCGGACGCGCCAGTCGCCTCTTCGATGAGGTCGGCCGTCGTGGCGTCCGCCGGGGGCGTCTCGCGGTCACTGGCCGGCGTCGCGTTCACCCCCTCGGGCATCTCGTCCTCGGTCGACACCGTTTCTGCGGGCGATTCGGCGTCCAGCGGGACCGAGTCCTGGGTGGGCGTCGAATCCGGGGCGGGCGTCGAGTTCGTCGTCGACGTCGAGTCCGCCGCGGGCGTCGAATCCGGCGTCGACGTCGAGTCCGCAGTGGGCGTCGACTCCGCCGTGGGCGTCACCGGCGACGGGTCGGCGGGTTCGGTCCACTCCGCGGTGTCGGTCTCGCGGGCGTCGCTCGTCGCTCGGTCGGTCCCCGGGGTCTCGTCCCCAGCGTCCGTGGTGGCCGCCGTCCCCGTGAGGCCGAGACCACCGAGGAGCCGAACGACGACCCAGACGTAGAGGGGCCGGACGAGGTAGTTCCCGATCCCCAGGAGGCCGACGATGCCACCGACGGCCTGGAGTTCACCCGTCGACAGCGCCGGTCGGGCGGCGACCACCGCCCCGGCGACGACGGGGCCGACCCAGAGCGTCGCCGCATGAATCTTGGCCACTCGCGTCGGGACGCGCTGGCCCAGAAGTTCGTGGACGAGCAGGAGAACACCGCCGAACCCGACCAGCGGGCCGACGAGCAGGATCGACGGGCTCACCCCCGCCACCCCGAGCGCGACCAGCACGAGACCGGCCAGAAAGAGGACACTCGTCAGCTGTCGGGAGAGCCGCTCGAATCGCGCCCCAAAGTCCATCACCGCATCGGTACGCCCCGAGGGGTTTTCGTTCTGGTGGTCTCAGTCGGTGTCCCACACGTCCGCGACGGGGCTGGCGTCGACGGTGCGCCGATCGGTTCCGCCCCCCGAGAGGCCCGCGAGCGCCGCCGACGCGTCACCGGGCGGCAGGTCGGGGCGCTCACACCGGTCGACCTGGGCGGCGAACCACTCGGGCATGGCCGATCGCGCCCGGTCGAACAGATCCAGCAGGCTCCGATCGGCCAGATACGTCGCGCCGTAGTCGGTCGGAGACCGCACGATCCGGCCACACGCCTGGATCACCGTCCGGAGCGCCGTCCGGTAGTACCAGTCCCAGCGGTCGTTCTCCAGACGGCGCTCGACCCGGGGATCGCCCACGTTCGGATACGGCGCCTTACAGAGCACCTGCCAGCGCGCCAGATCGCCCTCCAGATCGAGTGCTTCCTCCATTTTCACCGAGAGGAACACCTCGGGACGCGTCTCGCGCTTCCAGGTCGCGAGTTGGGCGTCCCGATCCGATCGGCCGTGCGCGCGGATCCGGTCGGCCACGCCCCGCTCGCGCAGTCGATCGGCCAGCCCCGACTGGATGTCGTAGGAGTGACAGTGGATCAGCCCGGGTTCGTCGGGTCGATCGGCCATGATCCGGACGACCGTGTCGGCGATCGTATCGAGGGTGTCCGCGCGGTGTTCGCGAGTCATCTTGCCCGCGCTGACGTCGAACAGCGGGCGCGATTCGACGGGAAACGTATGCCCGACCGAGACGAGCGCGACCCGGTCGGGATCGAGGCCGACGCCCCGACAGAACGCGTCCTTGTCGAGGATCGTCGCCGAGAGGAGTGCGAACTGCTGCCCGCGATCCCAGACGGTGTGGCCGAGATACCGCTCGGGGTTCATCGGCGCGATCCGGACGGGTTCGCCCGCGCCGTCTGGCTGGTGGACGACCCATTCGGTCCCGCCGCTGTCGTCGTCGGCGTCGCTCTCGCCGTCCGTGTCGCCGTCGTCTCCAGCCGCCCCCTCGCCCGGGCCGACCGGACCGCTGGTCTCCAGAAACCACCCGAGATCCGAGCGCAGCGTCTCCAGGCGGTCGCGTTCGACGACCGCGTCGGGATCGAGTTCGGCCTGATTCCGCAGTTCGGTCAGGCGGCGCTCACAGACCGTCCGGAGGCCGTCGGCGTACGATCGGGCGCTCCCGAGGTCGTCGATGGCGGGCGGCGGCCGGGCCTCCCAGACCGGGACCGTCGAGGGGTCGAGTTCGATGGTCGCGTACAGTTCGGCCCACTCACGGAGGCCGTGAGCCTCGTCGACGACGATCACGTCGCGCTGGCCGAACACGTCACTGCCCGCGGTCTGCATGAAGTAGGCGAGTGTCATCGCCGCGATCGACCGCTGGGAAGCGATCGACCGGTCGGAGTAGTACGGACAGCGCTGCTTGCGGTCGCACTCGAACTCGCGTTCGCGGACACACGGCGCGCGATCGACCGGCGTCGTCGACTCACCGGGGAGGATGCAGTCGTAGTTGTTCTTCCCGCGGACGATCGCGAGATCGTCGAGCAGCGGATCGTTCGAGACGTCGTCGAGTTGCGAGACCTGCGGAGTCGTGTAGTACGCCCCGACCGGCTCCTCGGGGTCGGCCGCGCCGGGCCGGCGCGCACACCCCGCGATCGCTCTCGCGAGCAGGGACTTGCCGCTCCCGGTTGGCGCGCGCACGAGGACGACCTCGTTGCCCGCGGCGAACGCCTCGTCGATCGCGTCGAGCGCAGCGGCCTGGTTCCCGCGGTACTCGGGGGCGGGGAACTCGTCGGTGAGCCGATCGAGGTCCACGCCGATTCCATACTTCCCGCCGGGTTATCTGTTTCGGGCGACCGAGATCGCAGGCTAACCGATAGATGAAAGGATCCAGTTACCTGGAACGACTTACGATCGCTCACCAGCATCTGATCGGGTAGTAGTGTCCATCGCAACCGTTGTCCCTGGACAACACCTCCGTCGAAGTCAGCCGTGTCCATAGACGAATCCGAACTACTATCGTCCGTTCGTGAGCGCGATGTCGACCTCGTGGTCGTCCAACTGCTGAAGACTGATCCGACATTCCGGGACTGGTTCGTGGATCAACTCGCGACCGATCGACAGGTGGTCGATTTCCTCGGTGTTCGACACTCCGTCGAGCGAGACACGGGTGAGTCCGACATCGAGATGGGGTTCGAAACACGGGCAGGCGACCACTGGATCGTTCTCGTCGAGAACAAAATCAACGCCGGAAAGCAGCAGCGACAGGTCGAACGGTATTTCGAGCGTGGGGAGAACTACGTCGATCGGAACGGCTGGGACGGTTTCCGTGTCGCACTCATCGCTCCGGAAGGATACGTAAGCGACAGCGACAGGGCCGCCTTCGAGGACGTTATTACCTACGAAGACGTGAGAAATCGAGTCGAACGAGGAGACCACGACGGAAGCGAGTTCTTCTGTACCGTCCTCGACGAAGCGGTTAAGAAGCGAACCCCGACGGATCTGTCACGATGGACCGAGCGGACAGTCGAGCAGTTTCGGGACCGGATGGCGTCGTTGCCGCCTGTCGAGGTGTACGACGATGGGACCACGAACAAACAACTCCGGGTGAAATCGCGAGCCCCCGATCACCCCGACGCGGCCCTCTACAATGTGTACTTCCCAGGAGAAATGGACGGAGCGAAAGCACAAGTTCGTCTCAACCTCACCGGCCACAAAACAGCGACCGTCTCTGAAGAGGAGTTTGAAGCACTCAAACCGGCCCTGGAGCGGGAGATGGTCGGCCTCGACGGATTCCGTTCGCACGACCGGGCGATGGAACCGGTGAAAACCGAACACTACCGATCGAACTACCGATCAGACAGAGAGTACATCGACGGCGTGGTCGATACGCTCTGTGAATTGATCGAAGCGTACCACCCGCTATTCGTCGCCAACGAAACGTTCGAGTGAACGCTGCCGGAGCTCGCTTCGACTGAAACAAGCTCTCCCAGGGTCACCCGTTGATCTGTTCGAACTGATCGAGCAGTTCCTCGGTGGACTCCTCGCCGTCGTACTCCACGGTGCCGTGGTAGACGGTTCGCTCGTCGTCGAACGATGCGTCGACCTCCGACGCTTTTCGTTCGCGCCGTTCGTGTTCGTGCTCGTCGTAGGCACCAAGAGACATTGTCGTCTCGCTTAGGTACGTGATCGACCAACATGAATGTAACGCCGTCACATGGGGAGTGTCCGCACGCCCACAGAGCAGCCGTCAGGGTCGCCCGTCGCTGTGATCGGTGTCGCGCTCCTCGGCGTCGCCGTCGGGCGATCCCGCGTCGTCGAGGTCGTTCGCGTCGACCCACAGATCGTCGTCGGGGTCCGCACCGTCGGTCGCGTCCGGCGTCGACGCGTCTGACCCCGGCGTGTCGGGTGATCGCTCGGCCCCAGACGGGTCGCTCGTGTCGCCGTCGTCGGAGGCCCCGATCGGGTCGCCCTCCTCGGAGACCTCGCTTTTGTCGCCTGTGTCGGCGGCCGCGTCACTCGGCGCGACGGCGGGCACCGCGACCCGATCGATCGCGTCCGCGACGATCGCCGATTGCTCGACGCCCTCGACGGTGGCTTCCGTCGTGCGAACCACGCGGTGGGCCATCGTCGGCTGGGCGATCGCCTGGACGTCTTCGGGGGTGACGTAGTCGCGATCCTGGAGGACCGCGCGAGCGCGGGCGACCTCGAAGATGCGCTGGATCCCGCGGGGCGAGACGCCGACGTCGACGCGGTCGTCCGCGCGGGTCGTCCGCGCCAGATCGACGATGTACCGTCGGACGCGATCGGTGACCTGGACCCCTTCACAGATCTCCTGAAGCGTCCGGACGGTCGCGGCGTCGGTGACGGCCTCGACCGACGGCGAGAGCGTGTGTCGTGACGCCCGCCGGTCGAGTAGTTCCATCTCACCCTCGGCGTCGGCATAGCCCAGGGCGGTCTTCACCGCGAAGCGGTCGCGCTGGGCCTCCGGCAGGCGGAAGGTGCCCTCCTGTTCGATCGGGTTCTGGGTCGCGATCACGAGAAACGGGTCGGGCAACGGGTGGGTCGTGCCGTCGACGCTCACCTGGCGGTCCTCCATGGCTTCGAGCAGTGCGGCCTGGGTCTTCGGCGGCGCGCGATTGATCTCGTCGGCCAGCACGACGTTCGCGAAGATCGGCCCCTCCGAGAACTCGAAGGTGCCCGCGGTCTCGTCGTAGACGGTCGACCCCGTCACGTCAGAGGGGAGGAGATCGGGCGTGAACTGGACGCGATTGAATTCGAGGCCGAGCGCCTCCGCGAGCACGCGTGCGGTGACGGTCTTGCCCGTGCCGGGGACGTCCTCCAGGAGGACGTGGCCGCGCGCGAGCAGCGCGGTCACCATCGTCGCCAGCGTGTCGTCGTCGATGACGACCGCACTCGCGATCCGGTCGCGCACCCGGCGCGTGGTCTCGCTCGCCGCCGTGATCGACTCGGGGCTGTCCATGCCGTCGGGTCGACCGCCACGGTGACAAATCCCCCGGTCACCGCCGGAGCGGAACTGTCGCGAGCAACGCGGCGAGCACCGCGCCCGCGGCGGCCCCGGCCGTCCCCACTGGCGCCCACCCGGCGAGCAGCGTGACGCCGATCGCGAGGACGGCCGCGACGACGGCGACTGCGAGCGTCGTGCGCGCGTGATCGAGTTCGATCCCCCGGGTGTGGGGCCGGTGGCCCACCTCGACGGTGAGGCCGAGCGCGAACTCGCCGTGGTCCCAGACGACGAGCGCGGCGACGACGACGGGGATCGGGGCCCAGACCGGCCCCGAGGGCGCGACGCCGATCGCGACGATGAACAGGCCCGCGGTCGCGACGGCGATCGGGCCCGCCCGCGGCGGGAACACGCCCAGATAGGTCGCGCCGACGACGAGCGCGAGCGGCGTGAGTACCAGGAAGATCGCGATCAACGCCAGCAGCACGGTCACCACTGCGATCCCGAGCACCTGAAGCGCAACGACGGTGACGTCGACCGCGCCGGTCTGGGCCGCCGACCCGACCCCGACGATCATGACGCCGATAAGCACCATCCCCCCGGCCCCGACCAGCGGGGCGATCCGCCGGGCGCGCGGACCGCTGACGCCACGATTCAGCCACCGGATCGCGATCCGGACCGTCGCCACGAGCGCGCCCGCGACGGCGAGTGCGATCGCGACAGCGAGCGGCGGGGCGCGAAGCACCGGCGAGGTGAGCACGCGGTCGATCGAGGGCGGCACCGACGGCCACGCGTCGAGCAGGCCAGCGATCGCAGGCGGAATCCAGGGCGTCACGGCGAGGAGGATCCGGAGTGTAAAGAACGTCATCCACGCCGACAGGGCGACGACGACGAGTCCGGCGAGCACGATACGAGCGAGTCTCACCCTGGACGTGACGCGATCGGTCCATCGGGCGGGCGCGAGCGCGGCGATCGGCAACCAGACGAGTGCGAGTGTGACCAGCGTGGCACTCAGCCCGACGATCAGTGCCAGCCCGGCGAGATCGGGGCCGCTCGGCGGCGCGATCGCCGTGGGGACGAGCAAGCCGACGACCAAGACGAGCACCGCCAGGCCGCTGACAACGATTGGCGAGGCGACGAGCCCGACCAGCGCAGCGATCCAGCCCTGGCGATTGACTGCAGCGAGATGCTCACGATCGACGTTCGCCCAGGCACAGCCCAGCCCGAGGATCGCCAGCGCATACCCACCGAGGACGAGAAATACGCCGATCGTCCCGTCATTCAGGCCATCGAGGACGTTTCGCACTAGCACGATCGACATCGGGATGAAGATGAGTTGGCCAAAGGCCAGCGATCGGAACCGATCGCGACCCAGCAGCGCGATCCCCGCAACGACGAACCCCGCCGTCGTGGCGACCTTTCCGATGGCCGCCTGCGCGCCGATCGCGAGGCCGAGTCCGACCGCGCCGACCGCCAGCGAGGCGATCCAGAGCCCGATCGCGCGCGGGCGGCCCTCGTCACCGATCGCCGTCGGCGCGTCGAGGCGGGGGCCAAAGAGGGGCATCAGTTCCCACCCCCGGGCTCGCTGGCAAAGGCCTGCTGGAGGACGACCGCCAGGGGCGTCCCCCGTTTCCAGTCGACGGTGCGCACGCCCGCGGCCTGACACCGCGCGAGTCGGGACTGCCGGCGCACCCGCGCGAGTGTCCCCGTGACGGTGTTGTGTGTGAGTACGTCCGGCGAGCACAGCGTCCGCGAGAAGTCGTGAGCGCCCCAGGTGGCGAGCGCGTCGACCAGTCGATCGTCGAGCAACGGCGAGAAGACCAGCAGTTGGGCCCGCGGCGGCGCGAGCGACGCGATCCGGGCGATCTGATCGTCGACGGGGCCCGCGCTCTCGGCGTCGGCGGCGGCCTGGAACCGATCGATCGCAC
Organism: Halococcoides cellulosivorans; assembly: GCF_003058365.1. Classification (NCBI taxonomy): domain Archaea; kingdom Methanobacteriati; phylum Methanobacteriota; class Halobacteria; order Halobacteriales; family Haloarculaceae; genus Halococcoides; species Halococcoides cellulosivorans. The sequence goes on from NZ_CP028858.1 coordinate 2,156,741, forward strand.
GGGCGCGGTGGTCGGCCCCCCGTCCGGGGTCGAGCCAGTGGAGGCCGTCGGCGTCGGGCCCGTCGACGCCGATCACCGCGACCGAAATCTCGTTGCCGCCCGCGAGCAGGTCACTCGTCGCGCGCGTCGCGGCGTAGGCCGACAACTCGACGGCGGTCGGGCGTCCGGGCCCCGCCGCGACGCGGGTGGACTCGCGGGCGTCGACGACGATCACGACCGTCGCGCCCGTCCGACGGCGGTAGTTGACCGTCGCGAGGTCGTCGCGTTTCGCGTAGTGTCGCCAGTCGATCCGGTCGGCGGGATCCTCGGGGTGGTACTCTCGAACGGAGTGAAATTCGAGGCCGCCGCCGGGGTCGTCCGTGCTGCGCTGGCCGCCCGCGAGCGCGCCCTCGTCGTCGATCGGCGGTGCGCCCGCGTCGATTCGACAGTCCAGGCGGTCGTCGCCCGCGACCGCGGGTGTGAGCGTCGCCCGCCGGCCCGCACCGACCGATCGGCAGTGGATCGTCGGCGGATCGAACGTGTGGGTGCCCCGGCGGGCCGCGAGATCGTAGGAGACGAGTGCGGTCTCGCCGGGATCGAGCGTGGTCGCGGCGCGCGGCGACCCCGACAGCGCCGCGAGGTCGGCGGGCACGCCGTCGATCACGCGGACATCGCGCAGGCGTCGATCGCCCCGATTCTCGACGACCAGTCGGACCGCAACGGGTCGGCCGGGGGGAGCGGGCGTCGGATCGATCTCGCGGCGGACACCCAGTGCGGGATCGGGGCCGGTCCCGAGACGGCTGCCCGCGAGCGCACCCAGCGGGAGCAGCGCGGCGACGAGCAGGCCAGCGTGGCCGGCCACCGCGCCCGCCGTCGCGAGTAGCGCCGTCGCGGCGACCGCCGCGCGCCAGCGATCGGTCGGCGCGCTCACTCCGATCGCCCCCCGAACTGCGCGCCGGCCGGTTCCAGACGCCCGTCGACGGTCCGCCGGAGTTCCGCGAGCGGTGGATCAGTGATCGGCACCGGACGGGGCGCGGTCTGGCCCGCGACGGTCGGCAGGCGGTCCTCGGCGGTGTGAACGATGGCGTCGACCGCGCGATTCACGCGGCGTCGAAAGACGCGCTCGGGGAACAGCCACCGCTCGATGCGGACCGATAGCGGGCGGGCAGGTGGCTCGACCGCGGGATCGAGCAGCGCTGCGGCGGTCGAATCGTCGGTCCACGCGCCAGCCGCCAGATCCCGCTCGGCGGTCGCGCGGTCGGCCCCCGAGGCCTCGTACACCTCGATCAGCGTCGCGCGCAACACCGGCCGGACCCGTTCGGCGGCCCGTTCGAGGTCGTCGGCCCCGCGGATCGCGCCCGTCGCGGCCTCCAGCGGGTCGAGCAGGTCACGCCCGGAGACGGTCGCGGCCCGGCGACTCCGCTCGGGTGACCGTTCGGGGGGCTGGATCGAGGGGACCCCACCACCCGATCGGCGGAGCACGCGATAGCTACTCCAGCAGACCCCGACGATCCCGACGAGCGCCGCGAGTGCCGTGCCGAGGATGCCGGCCCCGACACCCGCGACGAGCGCGAGCACGGCGGCCGCGAGGACGACGAGCGCGGTGCCGACCGCCGCCCAGTCACGATATCTCATGGCTCCTCCAGGCGGTCGAGGGCCTCGGCGGCCCGATCGGCCCGGTCGGCGTCGAGCGGGCGGTCACCGTACTCGATCTCGCGGAACACTGCAGTGAGCGTCGCGACCGCGTCGGCGGGTTCGCCCGCTTCGATCGCACGCCGGGCGATGGCTCCCGGTGGCGTCGTCGCCCACTCACGAGGCGCGATCCGCCGAGCGAACGCCCGATACCGCTCGCGAAGGCGTTCGCGAGTCAGGTCGGGGTGTTCGACGGGCGCGAGGTCGGGCGTCGGGGGCGGCGTCTCCACCGTCGAGATCGCGTCGGGCGCCCCCGACCGCCCCCACGCGACCGCCAGGCCCACCAGCGCGAGCACGCCGATCCCGGCCACGACGGGGATCACCCCGAGGATCGCCGTCAGAAGGTAGGTGGGCCAGACCGCGACCCGCGTCGTCTGGTCGGCCCCGCTGACCCGGTAGGTCGCGAACGGATCGCCCGGGAGTGTCACCGCAGCGGTCCCGTCGGCGTCCGACCTGGCGACGTCCGCACCGCGCAACTCGACCGTCGCGTCGGGGACGGGATCGTCGCCCGCGGTCACCCGGATCGTCGCCGGATCACCCGGCGTCGCGAGCAGGCGGTCCGCCGACAGCGACGCCCGGAGGTGGGCGATGTCGATCTCGCGGGTCCCCGCGAAGTCGCCCCGCTCGACTGTGATCTGGACGGTCTCGCCGGACTCTGGCAGTCGGACGCGTGCACGACCCGAACTGTCGGTCCGGCCCGTCCGGTCGCCGTCGAGTGTGACGGTCGCGTTCGGCACGGGGCGAGATCCGATCGCGGCCCTGACGGTCACGACCGATCCCGGATAGAGGTCGCCAGTGACGGAGACGACCAGAGTCCCGCGGACGGTCACCGTCCGCTCGATCCGATCGGTGCCGTTCTCGGGAGTCGCCGTCGTGGCCGTCTGTGCGGCGACCACGCCGATCCCGGCGCGCTCGACGGTCACCGTCTCGGGGGGCTGGCAGGCGGCGTCGCTCGGCAGATCGGCGGCGACGGTCAGGCGGCGCTCGTAGGGGACGCGCGTCGCGACCGTCCCGCTGTCGTCGGTGACGCCGATCGACCGATCGTTGACGAAGACCTCCGCGCCCGCGACCGGGCCGCGCGGCGACCGCACGACGACGGCCATTCGATCGCCGGGCACGACCCGCGCGGGCACGACGATCGAACACGTCGGCGCCAGCAGTTCGCCGCCCGGATCGCCGTCCTCGACCGGACGGGTTTCGCCCCCGTCGGTGCCCTCGCTCGGATCGGCGGTCTCGCCAGTCTCCTCGGGCGACGGTGCGGTCTGAGTGGCGTTCTCGCCGGGACCGGTCGGCTCGCGAGCGTCGCTCGGGTTCGGGTGTGGCGCGGCGACCGCCGCGAACAGGAGTGCGACGACACAGAGCGCGATGACGAACAACTGATCGGCCGGCCAGTCGGCCGCGAGACGACGCAGGTCACTCAGCATCGGCAGGTGACCCACCGTTCGCCCCACGGGGGCGTCATTCTGTCGGACACCGCGATCCGAGGTAGGGAGACTTATCTGGGGGCGTCCCCCGGTTTCGTACATGGAGCCGCGCGACCTCTCGGCGCATTCGGTCTATCGGCCGGGTCGCGGTATCGAGGAGACGGCCCGCGAGTTGGGCCTGGATCCCGACGACCTGGTCAAGCTCTCCTCGAACGAGAACCCCCTCGGCCCGAGTCCGGCGGCCGTCGACGCCGTCCGGGCGGCGGCCGATCAGATGCACGTCTACCCGACCACGAGTCATACGGACCTCACCGCCGCGCTGGCCGAGGAGTGGGACGTTTCCGACGCCCAGATCTGGCTGGCCAACGGCGGCGACGGCGCGCTTGATTACCTCGCACGCGCGATGATCGAGCCCGGCGACCGCGTGCTCGTCCCCGAGCCCGATTTCACGTATCACGCGATGAGCGCGCGATACCACCACGCGACCGTCGACAGCGTCCCGCTGGTCGCCGAGGAGGAGTTTCGCCAGACGCCCGACCGGATCGCCGGGGCCGTCGACGACCACCGGATCGTCTATCTCACCCGCCCGCACAACCCGACGGGGTCGACGATCGACCTCGAATCGCTCCGGGCGATCGCCGATCGAACCGGCCCTGAAACGCTCGTGGTCGTCGACGAGGCCTACCAGCGCTTCGCGGACGTGACGAGCGCCGTCGAGTTGCTCTCGGAGCGCGACGACGTCGCCGTCCTGCGGAGTTTCTCGAAGACCTACGGGATGGCGGGCATCCGCCTGGGGTATGCGGTCGTCCCCGAGGCCTGGGCCGACGCCTACGCCGCGATCAACACCCCGTTCGCGGCGAGCGAACTCGCCTGTCGGGCCGGCCTCGCCGCGATCGAGGACGACGAGCACCTCGACCGGACGCTCGATCTGGTGGAGTGGGCCCGCTCGTACATCCGCGAGCACCTCGACGCGCCGACGCTGCCCAGCGGCGGGAACTTCGTGCTCGCCGAGGTCGGTGACGCGACGAGCGTCACCGAGCGCGCCCGCGAGCGAGGCGTCCTCATCCGGGACTGTACCTCCTTCGGCCTCGAGGAATACGCCCGGATCTCCGTGGGCCGACGCGAACAGCTCCCCGACGCGATCGAGACGCTCAACGACGTGCTCGCGACCGTCGAGACCACACCATAGCATGCGCGTCGCACTCACTGGCACCCCCGGGACGGGCAAGACCACCGCGAGCGAGTTGCTCGACAGCGACCTCTCGATCGTCCACCTCAACCAGCTCGTCACCGAGGAGGGACTCGCACTGGGCCACGACGAATCGCGAGACAGCGCGATCGCAGACCTCGACGCGATCACCGATCGGCTCGACGGCCGCGACGACGTGCTGATCGAGTCGCATCTCGCCCATCACCTCCCGGTCGATCGAGTCGTCGTGTTGCGCTGTCAGCCCGAGGCCCTGATCGATCGGCTCACGGATCGCGGCGAGTCGGCCGCATCGGCCCGCGAGAACGCCGAGAGCGAGGCGCTCGACGTCGTCCTCGGCGAGGCCGTCGCGGCCCACGGAGAAAGCGCCGTGATCGAAATCGACACGACCGACCGCTCGCCCGCCGAGGTGGCCGCCGCGATCGATCGCGCGATCGACGGCGACGGGCCCGCGCCAGGGTCGGTCTCGTTTATCGAGTATCTCACATGACACTCGATCGCTTCCGCTCGGTGGCCGACCGCGTGATCGACCCGTTCGTGAGCGGTGCCGATCGCATCGGCCTCACGCCGAACGCGATCAGTTGGCTCGCGCTCGTGCTCGCGGTCGGCGCGGCGCTATCCTTCGCGCTCGCTGGCGAGCGCACGCTCCTGTACGCGCCCGCCGCTGTGGTCGTGCTCGCGAGCGGTGCGTGTGACGTTCTCGACGGCGCGCTCGCGCGCCACCAGGGGTCGAGTTCGCGCGCGGGTGACTTCCTCGATCACGTCCTCGACCGGTACGCCGACCTGGCGATCGTCGCGGGCCTCGCGGTCGGGATCGGCCGGCTCGACCTGGGCTTCGCGGCGATCACGGGCGTCGTGTTCACCTCGTATCTCGGGACACAGGCCCAGGCCGTCGGCCTGAATCGCGCCTACGGCGGGGCGCTCGGGCGGGCCGACCGCCTGGCGCTCGCGGCGGTCGTCGGCCTGATCGCCGCGACGGACGTCTCGCTGGCGGGCCACTCCCCGATCGCGTGGCTGCTCGTGATCTTCGCGCTCGCGGGCCACGCCACCGCCATCCAGCGGTTTATCGTCGCCTATCGCGACTTGCGCGAGAACTGATCCAGGCCGACCTGCCGATACGGCCCCGGCGGATCCCGAACCCACGCCGACGAGTTGTCGCGCTCGCGGTCGGGGTCCGGGGTCGATGGGGCCACGTCGGGGTCCGCGGCGGCCTCGAAGCCCGGACAGTCCGGGCCACACTCCGCGCGCGGGTCGACGATCCGGTCGGCCCACGCACAGTCGGGCAGCGTCGCCGTGCCGACCGAGACGGCCGAACACCGCGCACAGGCCGGCCAGTCCGATCGCGAGGGTCGCCAGCCCGCGCCGTAGGCGCGCTCGGCGATCGCGATCCGCCGGCGGCGTTTCGCGCTCTGATCGACCGTCTCGATCGTCCACGCGCCCGGATCGCGATCGAGCACTTCGAGGCCCCAGTCGTCCGGATCGAGTGAAAGCGCCTCGCGGACGACACGGCGCTCGCCGCTCGCGGGGTCGAACTGCCAGATGCCCACCGGATCGGGCACGCGGTGTTCGTGCGCCCCGGTGACGTGGGAGGCGGTCACGAGCACGACGCGGTCGACGACCCCGAGGCTCACGTCGTGGCGCACCTGGGCGCGGAGGTCGCCGGGTCGATCGAGGTCGGGTTTGTTCTCGATCGCGACGATCGAATCGACCCAGTCGTCGGGATACGGCCGGGCAAGTCGGTAGGTCGTCCGCCGCCCGTCGCGCTCAGCGACGAGCGCGCCCGCGTCGAGAGCGTGCTCGATCGCGCGCTGGGCGTGCTCGGGGTGGGCATCGACCGCGGCGGCCGGGCGCGGGTCGCTCGCCGCGAACGCCTCGATCACGACCGGCGGAATCGCCCGATCGGTGATCGACGCCCGAGTCTCGAAATCGGGCCCCGGGTCGAGAACGATCACGTCCGCGATCCGGCGCGTGTCGACACCCGTCCCGATCTGGCGAGCGAGGACCCGGTCGCGCTCCTCGACGTGGGCACACACCGCGAGTTCGAACGCCGCTTCGCGCACGACCAGTGATCGGACCGGTGGCTCAAAACGCCCCCGACCCGGGAAAGATTGACATCGGCCCGGCCGCGACCGCCGTTCATGGACGACGATCGGGGCTGTCCGAAGTGCGGTCACGAAGAGACCGACGTGGGCGAGATCGCGACCACTGGCACCGGCCTCTCGAAGCTGTTCGACATCCAGACGAACAGCTTCAACGTGGTCTCGTGTACGAACTGCGGGTATTCGGAGCTGTACCGGGACCGGACCAGCGGGTCGAGCGACATCGTCGACGTCTTCCTCGGGTGAGCAGCGTGACTGGTGGCACGGGCCTCGCGATCGTCCTGTTCGCGATGACCGTCGGCCTCGGCGGGGGGCTCGCCCTGTACGCACTGGTGCGGGCCGAACACGACCGAAGGGTCACCGATCGCGAGACCGCCGAGCGACTGGCCCGGCGCGATCGGGACTGACCCGCGGGTCGTCACCGACTGCCAGGTCAATCACGACCGGCGAGCCGCGACGCTCTTGGGGCCGGGCCGCGAAGGGCGTGCGTGCTCTTCGGGTATCTGTTCGCCGGCGTCGCTGCGTTGCTCTTCGGCGTCTACCTCGTCGCGATCAAGGAGTATTTCACCGACTATCCGTTCCCGATCTTTCTCGCGACGATCAACTCGATCGCCCTGTTGACCTACCTGCCGTTCGCGGTGCTCACGCTCGACGGGCCCGCACTCCCCGGTGGTGCGGACCCCCGGACGGTGGGGACGATCGTCGCCGTCGCCGTGCTCACCGGCGTCGCCGTCCTCTTCTTTTTCCACGCGCTCGTGCGTGGCGAGGCCTCCTACGTCGCGCCGATCAGCAAGATCGTCCCCGTGTTCGTCCTCCCGATCGAGGTGATCGCGCTCGGTGAGATCCTCTCGGGACTCCAGATCGCGGGCGTCCTCGTCGCCACGGTCGCGATCTACGTCGCGAACTACCGCCCGGGCGAACTGTTCGAGCCGATCCGCCGTGCGGCGACCTCGCGGGCGGCCCAGTTGGCGCTCGCGAGCGCGCTCACCTTCGGGTTCGTCGACGTGGGCAAGCGCTTCATCGTCGATGCCGACCACCTGGGCGTCCCCCCACAGACGTACATTCCGATCATGTTCGCGATCACGACGCTGATGGTGCTGCCCTTCGCCGTCCGGCGGGAGATGCCCACGGGCTTTCGGGACGACCTCCCACTCTTTCTCGCGGCGGGGCTCCTCGTCGCCGTCGGGAATCACCTGGTCTTGCTCGCCTTCCAGGTGATCCCCGCGAGTGTGGGGTCACCGATCGTCAACGCCCAGGCCGTCGTCGCCGTCCTGATCGGCGGCTTCGTGCTCCACGAGAAGTACCTCCGCGTGCGACTCGTCGCCGCGCTGCTCGCGGTGCTCGGCATCGCGATGATCACGCTCGGATAGCGACAGGCCATCGAGACCGAACCGAGTCGGTCAGACGTCTTCGAACAGCGCGAGGACGTCCTGGAGGTCGACGCTCCCGTCCGAATCGACGTCGTAATACTGGCTGTTGGCGGCCACAGCCTCCGTGCCGGTGTGCTGGAACAGCGCGTTCACGTCGGGGAAGTCGATCCGGCCGTTTCCATTCAGGTCTTCGTAGAGGCCATCGCCGTCGGGATCGGTGGCCCCCGGATCGGCCGGCCACGTCGGGCCCGACTCCGGCGTCGGCGTCGTCGTCGGATCGGTCGGCGTCGGCGTCGGGTCGCCCTCGACGAACACGTCGAATCGGACGCTCCCGGAAAAATATGGGGGTGCACTGTACTCGGCCACATAGCCCGTGGTTTCGGTCGGACGCACCGTCCGTTCGCGGCCGGTCGATCCGTCGTCCCAGAACCAGTCGTAGACACTCCCACTGGTCACGTGCAGTGCGAGTGTCACCGGCGTCCCCGGGGCCACGGTGACACTGGTTGTCTCCTGAATCGGCCCGTCGTCGACCTGGATAGTGGGTTCGATTTCGGGGGGCGTATGCCCCGTGATCACTCGCGTCGAGGTGGTCCGGGACGTCGGCGTCTCGTCGTCCGTGGCCGCTGTCGACTCCGCCCCACTCGCGACGTGGCTCCCGACGACGACCCCGCCCAGTGTCGTCGCCAGCCCCGCCTTGAGCGCGCTCCGTCGGGTGCAAACCTGGTCCTCCTCCGGTGATTGTGATCGGTCGGGCATAGATTGACGCTCTCGTTCGAACTAATTTGTTTTCTGACGCCGTTAATCTATTGGAAAATAACTGAGAGTCACAACCATCGGACGAAGAAACCGCCCCGATGGGGCTTCAGACAACCATTCAGTCCAGATCGGCGGAAGCGAATCGGCTCCACAGTCGCCAGCGCTGGCGTCGCATCGGTCCGCTCGGGACTCCCGACAGCCCACCGAGAACAACGCCTTTATCACCGCCACCGGCCGAAACTCCGGTACGATTACTCCCGAGATGACAGAACATCGTCAACCGGAGGTGAACATTGGTCTCGTCGGGCACGTCGACCACGGCAAGACGACGCTCGTCGAGGCCTTCAGCGGGGAGTGGACCGACCAACACTCCGAGGAAATGAAGCGGGGCATCTCGATCAGACTCGGCTACGCCGACGCGACCTTTCGTCGGTGTCCGGAGTGTGAGGACGCGGCGGGGTACACCGTCGCAGAGACCTGTCCCGAACACGACTGTGAGACCGAGTTCTTGCGGACGGTCTCCTTTGTGGACGCGCCGGGCCACGAGACGCTCATGGCGACGATGCTCTCGGGCGCGGCGATCATGGACGGCGCCGTGCTCGTCATCGCTGCGACCGAGGACGTCCCCCAGGCCCAGACCGAAGAGCACCTGATGGCGCTGGACTCGATCGGCATCGAGAACGTCGTCGTCGCACAGAACAAGATCGACCTCGTCGACCGCGAGCGCGCCGCAGAGCACTACGAGCAGATCCAGGAGTTCATCGCGGGGACCGTCGCGGAGGACGCTCCGATCGTCCCGATCAGCGCCCAACAGGAGGTCAACACCGACCTGCTGATCGAGGCGATCGAAGAAGAGATCCCCACGCCCGAGCGCGATTCCGACGCCGACGCCGAGTTGCTCGTCGCCCGGAGTTTCGACATCAATCGTCCGGGTGCGACGCCCGATCAGTTGACGGGCGGCGTCGTCGGCGGCACCCTGCTCAGCGGCGAACTCACCGTCGACGACGAGATCGAACTCGTGCCCGGCCGCGAGGTCGAGTCCGGCGGGCAGACGACCTACGAGTCGATCACGACGACGCTCCGGTCGCTCCAGGCCGGTGGCGACCCCGTCGACTCGGTCCGTCCGGGTGGGCTGCTCGGCGCGGGCACCGGCCTCGACCCGTCGCTCACCAAAGGCGACGCACTCGCGGGCCAGGTCGCCGGCCCGCCGGGGACGCTCCCGCCCGTGCGGGACAAATTCACGATGAAGATCGACCTGCTCGATCGCGTCGTCGGCGCAGACGGTGACGTCGACGAGGTCTCGACGGGCGAACCGCTGATGTTGACGGTGCGCACGGCGACGACGGTCGGATCGGTCACGAGCGCGCGCGGCGGCGAGGCCGAGGTCGCGCTCAAGCGCCCGGTCGCCGCCCGAGAGGGCGCGAAGATCGCGATCAACCGCCGCGTCGGGTCGCGCTGGCGGTTGATCGGCATCGGCACGCTCGACGGCTGAAAGACCACCTTCCTTCGGGCGCACGCCCGGTCGTCCCACCCAGGCAGTCACGTCGCTCGACCCGGCCCGGTTTCACAGGACGACGGCGTACACGACTGCGAGGAGAGCGATCGCGACGAGCGCACCCTCCTCGTGCTGGACGCCCAGAACGCGCGGATTGATGAGCCCGTAGACGCCCACCGCGAAGACGGGCACTGCGAGACTCCCGAGCACCGTAACCGTCGTCGACCCCCCTGCGATCGAGCGGGCACCCGCCACGACGAACGGTACTGTTAGCACGACGAAACACGCCGCGTAGAGGCGACCGCGAATGCGATGGCCTCCCTCCGGCCGATCCGTGAGCCGACGCATGGCCGAGACGACGACCCACGCCACCTTGGTCCTTCTCGTCACGTCGACGGGGCTGCTCGTCGATCTGCGTCGAGCGCCGCGTCGGTGCCGTCCGCCCGGTCGCCGTGGGCGAGCGCGCGAGGATCGCGATCGAGTGCCGCGTCGGCACCGGCGGCTGATCAGTCCTCACCGACGTCGTCCCAGAGTTCGTCGACCCGGTCGCTGGGGTCGCCACGGTCGATATTCCGGAGGTCGAGCCCGTCCGCTTCGACGTCGAGTTCCAGTCGGTCGATCACGGTTTCGTACACCTGGTGGTGGTTCCCGTCCGGGTCGATATGCGTGTGCTCGACGAGCATCTCCGCCTCGACCATCTCCGAGACGCGGCGGTAGATCGTCGATTTCGCGACGCCACACTCGGTTTCGAGGGTCCGCACCGAGGCTGGCGATCGCCCCGCGACGACCAGAATCTCTCGAACGACCGGATCGCCAAGCAGGTCCAGGACGGTGTCGGCCTCGAAGGTCACAGGACCGACTGTATCGGCGTCGAGCGGTTAAGCGTTCGCCAGCCCCCGGCCGAGAGTTGCCGGTTGCGTGTGCCTCACTTGTCGTGACTGCGTGCCCTGCTCCTGTGAGCGTGACACACGACACGGTCCACCACGCCTCGGTCGTGCGTGGGCCGCATGGAGGTGACCGATGGACGCGACAGCAGTGACGCGACGGCAGTATCTCGCGAGCACCGGCGGCCTCGCCGTCCTCGGACTCGCCGGCTGTTCGTCCGGCGACGGCGGAGCGGGCCCGGACGGCAGCACCGTCGAGATGGTCAGCAACGGCGACGGCCACCACTTTCACCCGCACGTCCTCCGGATCGAACCCGGCGAGACGGTCACCTGGACGCTGGAGAGCGGCGTCCACACCGCGACGGCGTACGCGTCGGCCAACGATCGCCCGGACCGAATTCCCGAGGCTGCGGCGGCCTGGGACAGCACCACCATCGCGGAGGAGGGCGCGGAGTTCACGAAGACCTTCGAAATCACGGGCGTCTACGACTACTTCTGTCGACCCCACGAGGCCGGCGGGATGCTCGGGTCGATCGTCGTCGGGGAATCGAGCGACGGCCCGGGGCTGGCTGCCCCGCAGTCCGCCCTCCCAGAGGGTGCGCGGACGAAGATCGAATCTTTGAATCACGAGGCCACGGAGGGCGAGAGCGATCACGATCACTGACGCGACAGCCCGGTCGATCCGAAACGGTCAACTGGCTCGACGGCGACCGTCCGTCGGATGCCCCCCACAGTCGTCCTCGACGCGAACGCCCTCATGGCGCCCGTCGAGGTCGGCGTCCGCGTCTTCGACGAGTGCGACCGCCTGCTCGGGAATCCCGACTACGTCGTCCCCGCGGCCGTCCACGCGGAACTGGAACGACTCGCCGCGGGCAGTGGCGAGGCCGCGACGGCCGCCGGCGTCGGCCTCGACCTGGCCGAGCGGTGTACGATCCGCGAGACGCCCGCCGAATCGGGCGATCAGGCCGTCGTCGACCTCGCTCACGAGCCCGGCGTCACCCACGTCGTCACCAACGACGCCGCGTTGCGGCGGGTGTTGCTCGACGCGGGCGTTCCGGTAGTTAGTTCAAGGGGCCAGCACAAACTCACGCTCACTCGACCATAACATGTACAAACGCGTCAGACTCCGGGATACCGTCGAGGTGCCCCCCGAACACCTCGACGACGTGACTCCGGAGCTCATCACGAAGCTGCTGCGGGACAAACTCGAAGGACGCCTCGACGAAGAGGTCGGATCGGTCGTCTCGGTGATCGACGTCCACGACATCGGCACGGGCGCGGTCGTGCCCAACCAGCCCGGCGTCTATTATACCGCCGAGTTCGACGCGATCACGTTCGACCCCCACATGCAGGAAGTCGTCGACGGCGAGGTCGTCGAAGTCGTCGAATTCGGCGCGTTCGTCGGCCTCGGCCCGGTCGACGGCCTCCTGCACGTCTCACAGATCGCCGACGAATACCTCGCCTACGACGGCGAGAATCAGCGGTTGGCCTCACGCGAGGACGACAAGGCCCTCGGCGTCGGCGATTCGGTGCGCACACGGATCGTCACCAAATCGATCGACGAGCGCAACCCGCGGGACTCGAAGATCGGCCTGACGGCCAAACAGGTCGGCCTGGGCAAACTCGGCTGGCTCGACAGCGAGTACGAGGCCCGCCAGGCACAGACGGGTGAGGCCGATGGCTAAGCGACTCGTCTGCCGGGAGTGTCACCGCGTCCAGGACGCCGAAATCACCGAGGGCGACGCCTGCATGGCGTGTGGGTCGAACTCGCTGACCGAAGACTGGGCGGGCTACGTCGTGATCGGCCACCCCGAGGACAGCGAGATCGCCACCGAGATGGAGGTCACCGAGCCCGGAAAGTACGCGCTGAAGGTCCGCTAACCGTGTCCGCGCCCGACGATCGCTCCGACGTGCTCGTGAGTGTCCCGGATCAGCTTCGGGACGACCTGCGCGAGGCGCTCGGCCCGGTCTACGAGGACGCGGCGGCACTGCTGGCCGACGTCGACGGCCCGATCGCCGCGGTGGGCGACATCGTCACCTACCACCTCCTGGAGGCGGGTCACTCACCCGCGCTCGCGCTCGTCGACGAACGCACCGAGCGGTCGGCCGTCGAGGAGACGGTCCTGGAGTCGGTCCGTCCGGACCAGGGTGGGCCCGACGCGTGGTTCGATCAGCGCATCGAGACCGCGAACCCCGCGGGCACGATCACGACGGCGCTGCTCGAAGCGATCGAGGTGGGCCTGACCGTCCCCGAGCAACGCGTGCTCGTCCGTGTCGACGGCGAAGAGGACCTCGCGACCCTGCCCGTCGTCGCGCTCGCGCCGTCGGACTGGACGGTCGTGTACGGCCAGCCAGACGTCGGCATGGTCGCTGCCCCCGTCTCGACGGCGACGCGATCGACCGTCCGCGAGTTGATCGGTCGGATGGACGGCGAGTCCGAGCGCCTGCTCGACCGACTCGACACGAACGCGGCCTGAGATCGGTGTCACGGGCGGCGCCACGCCGTGAGAGCAATACTCAAGGATTAATACCCGGGGGGTCGAACGGATCCGGACAGAATGGACTTCGCCGTGCTCGTCGCCCGTGGCGTCTTGATCGTCATGCAGTTCGTCGTGTTCGGACTCTCGCTGGGCATCACGGTCATCAGCTTCCAGGCCTACCGCGATTCGGGCAGTGAGCGTCTCCAGTACGCCTTCATCGGCTTTGCCTTCCTCAGTATGGGCGTCGCGCTGGGGAACGTCGTCACCCAGATCGGGACGTCGGCCGGCGGATCCGAACTCCTCCAGGTGTTTTTCCACACGACGCGGATGGTTCCGTTCGCGGTCGGGTTCGCGGCGCTCTACGTCTCGCTGTACCGCTAGTCGGCCGTCTGGAGCCAGAAGTCACGTCGTTTATAGGACTGGAGCGCGTCTAGATGTGCAATGACCGACGGAACGCACGTGACGCGACTGTTCGGGGGGCCGGGGAGCGGGAAGACGACGGCACTGCTCGACCGGGTCGAAGAGATCCTCGACGGTGACGTCGACGTTCGAGACATACTGGTCGTCTCGTATACCCGGGCGGCCGCGGCGGAGATTCGCGAACGCCTGGCCGAGCGGTTGGACACGACGCCTCGGCACCTCCAGGGCAACGTCTGTACGATGCACGCGAAAGCGTACGAACTGCTCGATCTGTCGAGTGCCGACGTCGTCGACGAGTCCGCCAAGGAGGCCTTCTGTGACGAGTTCGGGATCGACTACGAAGACGAAAACGACAGTTCCCGACATCGCACCGCCCGGTCGACGACGATGGGCAACAAGATCATCGCCACCAGCCAGTGGCTCCAGCGGACCGGTCGCGACGTCGCGGACTGGTACGACGTCCCCTTCCAGTGGAACGACGACGAAGTGCGTCTCCCGCCGGAGATCGACGACAACGCCCAGACCGGCAACAAGTACACCCCGACCTGGCCCAGCGACGACGACCGCGTGGACGTCCCCGAGGCGATCCGGGCCTGGCGCACCTACAAGGGTGACAACGGCATCGTGGGCTTCGCAGACATGCTCGAACGGGTCGCCCAGCGCTCGCTGGTCCCCTCGGTCGATTACCTGGTGATCGACGAGTTCCAGGACATCACGACGCTGCAACATCAGGTCTACCAGGAGTGGAAACCGTACGTCGACACCGTCCTGATCGCCGGTGACGACGACCAGGTGGTCTACGCCTGGCAAGGCGCCGACCCCGATCTCTTGCTCGACGAACCGGTCGACGAGGACGTCGTCCTCCCCAACTCCTATCGGTTGCCCTCGAAGATCCTCGACGTCGTCAACCGCGAGGTCGAACACATCGACAAACGCCAGGACAAGGACCTCGACCCGCGCAAAGAGGGCGGCACCGTCGAGGCCGTGCGCCGGCCCTCGATGCTCGAAGTCGTCCGGAACGTCCGGGGGACCGTCGAGGAGACCGACGGGTCGATCATGCTCCTCTTTCGGGCGCGCTATCAGATGTTTCAGTTCATGGACGAGTTCATCGACGAGGGGATCCCCTTTAGCGTGTTGACCGATCAGCGGATGTGGACCGATCGGCTCACTCAGTACGTCCGCGGGATCGAAAACCTCGATTCGGGCGAGGAACTCACCGCGCTGCAGGCCCGCCGCCTGGCCGATATGTTCGCAGACTCGGCGTTTGGGACGGGCGAGCGTGACGACCTGTTCGACGCCATCGACGAACTGACCGATGCCGCCGAGACGGACGATCTGACCGAGATTCCGATCGATCCGGATCTGATCGACGAGCACGTCCCGTTCGCACCCGATCCGAGCGCCGCGGCGGACATGCTCCGGAAGGTCACGAGTTTCCAGGAGTCCTCGATCGAGGCGTACTTCGCTGGCGACTATCAGGGGATGGATCCGAACCGCGTCCGCGTCGGGACGATCCACTCCGCAAAGGGTCGTGAGGCCGATCACGTCCTGCTCGCGACCGACCTCACCGAGAAGGTCGTCGAGCAGATGGCCGCGACCGTCCGCCAGGAGAACATCGACGTCGAGGGCGTCGAGGAGTTCACCAAGACCACCTCGCCCGTCCCGACGCTCACCGACAACGAGCGACGCGTGTTCTACGTCGGGATGTCACGCGCCCGCGAGCGCCTGGTCATCCTCGAAAATCTCGTCGACGGCGCGCCGACGCTGCCGATCGACGTGTTGTTGACGAACGGGCCGACCGAGGAAGACCCCCAGACGCTGATCGACGAGAGCGAGCGCGTCGCGCCGACGCACTGAGACGGGAGTCGCCCTCGACCGGCGAGAATTACGGCCGGCGAAACGGCTCCCGACTGGCCCGGATCGGTCGTCACGAAAAATTACCGCGGGCGGCCCCCGGACGCCGCTCAGGCCTCGGCTTCGGTCTCGTCGCTTTCCTCTTCGATCGTCTCGATGATCTTCAGCGGGACGTCCCGCAGGGCCCCACCGACCTCGCTTTTCGCGATGCGGCGTGCGTGCTCGACGCTCTCGGCGTTGAAGATGTCGATTTCGAGGACGAGGCCGACGAGCGCGGTGTCGGCGGCGATGAAGGCCGAATCGAACGGCTCCGCGCAGGCCGGGCAGGTCGTCGCGCCCACTTCGACCTCGACGTAGTCCATGTCGCTGTCGTTGAGTCGCTTCCCGGACTCGCTGACGGCGACTCCGATCGCGTCGTCGATGTCCGCGACGTCTCTGACCAGCCACGCCGCCTCCATCACGACCAAGTAATTCATGTCTCCACCTTTCGTCGGGCCGTATACCTGTGTTTTGATTCGTCCCGGGCGTGCGGACGTGACCCGAAACCTCGCTAAATAATATGCGATGCTCACGGCTGGCCCAGTCGCGTTATATCGATTGAGCGGCCGCGACGGGCGGCCGGCGCGGCCGGACGGGCTTCGAGGGGAAACCGCCAGACAGCGGCGTTTTCTGGGCCTGCCGTCCCCCGATATCTTTATACCTCTGGATGGCCCGAGATTTCACTCACACCCAATGGCCCCACGACCCACCGCACTCGCGATGGTTGCCCTCCACAGACTCGTCGTCCTGATCGGCATCCTGCTGATGCCGATCGCGGTCCTGGCCCGAAAGGCCGGCATCACCCTCCCGGTCCACCGCGTGATCGAGCGTGTCGACGACGAGGCCGACCAGTCGGCGGACTGAGCGACTGCGATCGGCCCGGGAGACCTTTCAGGTAGCGGATCTATGCGTCGGTCATGGACCCAGGGGTCGACGATTCGCGACGACTGGCGCTGGTCGTCGCAGTCGTCGTGATCGCCATACTCGTGAGTACAGTCGGACTGCGCACGCTCACCGGCAATCCAGCCGTCCCCGACCTCGAAACGACCGTCACCGGGACGGATTCGTTCGGCGTCGATCGGCCTGGCGAGGTCCGGATCGCGACGATCGAACACACCAGCGGCGACCCCGTCGCGTTCGTCGACCTCTCGGTCGTGATCGGAACGCGTGCCGACGGGTTGGTGTTCTCGACGGACACGAACTGGACCTCGACAGCTGGACCGTTGACCTATCGGCTCGACCGGTCGACCGGCCCCGATCAGTTCGGGCCGGGCGATCGTGTCGTCCTTCGGAAAGTCGACGGCACCTTCCAGCCGGCGCCGACGGTCAACGTGACCGTCCGCCTGATCCACCGGCCCTCTCAGCGAACCATCGACAGCCACGACGTGACGTTTCGATCGAGTGAGTCGAACGGCTTATAGTCGAGAGCCGACACGTTTCAATCGACAATGGACGACGCGACCGGCGGGCTAGACGGGGACGCCACCGTCGTCGCGATTGCGGAGGCCATCACCTCGACCGTCGGCGGCGAGACCGTTCTGCTCAACCTCGACGACGGGACGTACTACGGGCTGAACGACGTGGGAGCGCACCTGTGGGACCACCTCGACGAGCCCACAACCGTGACCACACTCGAACGCGAGACGGCGACGGCGTTCGGCGTCGACCGTGAGACGTGCCGGGCCGACGTGCAGGCGTTTCTCACAGAGCTACACGACCGAGGGCTCATCGAGGTGCAGTCGTGACCGGGCCGCGCCGCGCGGCGATCCTCGGGCCCGCCCTCGTCGCGATCGTCGTCGCGGGTCTGGCGGTGCGCCTGTGGGGACCCGCGCGGACGGCCCGCCTGCTCGCGTGTCGGCCGCGGCGGGCCGACGCGGCGGTCCACCCCGAGACCGTCGGCTGGGCGGTCCGGACCGCCGACCGGGTCGTCCCGCGGACGGCCTGCCTGGAGCGGGCGCTGGCGGCGCGAGCGCTGTGCCGGCGCTACGGCTACGCCGCCAGCGTCGACGTGGGGTGTGTCCGCGAGGGCGAGCACCTCCGCGCACACAGTTGGGCCGTCTGTGGCGAGTACACCGTCGTCGGCGGCGACGTGACGGCGTTCGACCGGTTGGGGAGGATCGCGGACCCGTGACCGTCGAGGCACTGTGTGACCTCCTTCGCGACGGCGACCCGGACGATCCGGACTGGGCCCGCCTGCTCGATCTGGCCGCGGCCCACCACGTCACCGGACGGATCGACGCCGACGCCGTGCCGGCGGCCCACACCGAGCGAGTGCGGGCGGCCCACCGCGAGAGCGCCGGCCACGGATTGGGCCTGGTGGCCGCGCTCCAGGCCGTCGACAGTCGCCTGGCCGAAGCCTCGATCCCCGCGCTCGCGTTCAAGGGCCCGATTCTCAGCGACGTCGTCGCCGGCGACCTCGGCGTCCGCCGATCGGTCGACGTGGATCTGGCCGTGCCGGACGACCAGTTCGCGGCCGCCGAACGGGCGCTCGTGGCCGACGGCTACGACGTCGTCGAGCGCTTTCGCGGCCTGGGAGAGGTCACGCTCCGCGACACCGACGGGGTCTCGGTCGACCTCCATCGCTCGGTGCTGGGGCGCGCGCTTCCACGGCGACCCGGAGTGGAGACGCTGCTCGATCGCGGTTCGCGGCGGTCGGTCGGCGGGCGGACGGTCGCGACGCTGTCACCGGTCGATCGCGCGGTCGTGCTCGCGGTCCACGGCACCAAACACCGCTGGTATCGCCTCGACTGGATCTGTGACTGGGCCGCGCTCACCGAGGAAGCGATCGACTGGCACGCGGTCGATCGGCGGGCCCGGTCGTGGTCGGTACGGGGGGCCGTCCTCACGGCGGCGTGGATCGCCCGCGCGGTGCTCGGTGCCGACCTGCCGGGGCCGCTGTCGGCGGCCGTCGACGCGGACCCGCGCGGACGGTCGATCGGGCAGGAGTGTCTGGACGCGCTCCGGGCGGGCCCGCCCACACCGCCGGCCGATCGCGCGCAGTTCCGGACCCTCTGGCGGGCGCTTGATCGTCGCCGGGACCGTCTGCAGTACGGCGTTCGCGTGGCGACGATCCCGAGCGAGGCCGATCGGGCGGCCGTTCCGCTACCCGACGCACTGGACGGCCTCTACCGGGTGGTCCGGCCGATCAGACTGGGCGTCCGGGCCGCCCGCGATATTCCTTCGGGTGACTGACCTCCGGAACCATTAAGTTGGCGGGACGAAAAGAGTCGTTCAACTATGGGAGTCGCGGCTATCACGTCGAGTGCGGCAGGGAGTGCGACGGTGACGTCGTTGCTCTCACCGGTCGGCTTCGGCGTCGGCGGCGTCGTCGTCGCCGCGCTGTTGATCGGGCTGTTGGCGTATCTCGACGTTCTCACAGCACGGCCGGAGACCGATTCGACCGTGCGGGTCGGCGTCATCGCGGCGGTCATCCCGCTCGGTCTGACCTTCGGTGCGGTCGTGCTCTTTCAGACGCTCCAGTTGGTCTGAGGGTCGTTTCGTTCCGTGTCGGTCGGAGAGTGAGAACGTATAGCGGGAATTCTCTGTCGAGAGGTCGCTGTGTCGAGGGGTCGCTGAACGGGAGTTCTGTATCGACCGTGCCGTGAGTGGGTCGGTCTGGACGGTCCGATCGGCGCTCAGATCGGCGTCCCGAAGATCGGAATGACGGCGAACAGGACGACGTTGAGCGCGCCGTGCATCACCACGATGAGAGCGAGACTGTCCGTCCACTCGTAGAGCGCCCCGAAGACGAACCCGATCGTCCCCGCGAACACGAGTTCTCCGGGCTGGTGATAGCCGGAGTGCATGATCGCGAACACCGCGCTCGCCAGGACGACCGCGGGCCAGCGCCCGACGTGGCCCGCGAGGCCGCGCTGGAGCAACCCCCGGAACAGGTACTCCTCGACGAACCCGACGAACCCGACCATCACCACGACGATGGCGAGCACCTGGAGTGGCGTCCACGCCGCGATCAGCGCCTCCGGACGGATGATCGCCCACTCGACGCGCGCGAGCGCCGCCGCGATGGCGATCCCGGGAATCGCACCCAGCAGGCCGACGCGCCACCCCGGTCGGACGTCGATGTCGGGATGGTACCGGTCGACGACGAACAGCGACGGGATCAGCGGGCCGTAGATCACCGGCATCGTGAACACCGTCAGCGAGAAGAAGACCGGCATCGCGAGGTTGACCAACCGAAAGAGGGGCACGAGCGCGACGATCGCCAGCGTGGGGTGGGTCCGGCCGATCACGAGCACGGCCCCGCTCAGCGTGAGCGCGTGGACCGAAATCGCGGGCCAGGTGTGCCCGCCGTACAGCAACAGTTCCGCGAGCGTGATCGCCGCGAGGGCGACCGCGATCGCGGCGCTCGTCGTTCGATCGGTCGGGCGCTGGACGGCGGTGAGCAGGCGAGTTGCCATCTGAGTATCGACCGCGTAGTTTATGTCAATCTCGCCTGAACAAAAAGGTAACTGGTGACGACATCGCACTCGACCGATCGGGAGACGATCACGCGCGCGCTGACGGTCGGCCTCGCAGCGGTGCTGATCGTCTCGCTGGTCGGCGTAGTCGCGCTCGCGGCCGCGCCGCCGACGACGACCGAGCCGACGACGGAGTTCGCCCTGCTCGACGGGAACCGGTCGGCGGCGGACTATCCGACCGAGTTGGCCCCCGGGGAAACGGGCGAGGTCTGGGTCGAGATCGGAAATCACGAACACCAGCCGATCGCGTACGACGTCGCGGTCGCGTGGAACGGGACCGTCACGCAGACGTTCGGGACGACGCTCGTCGCGGGGGCGGCGGGCCAGCGGCCGACGCGGCTGGTCGCGCCGAGCGATCCCGGCCTGTATCGGGTGACGGTTTCGCTGTCGGGGAACGCGAGCGTGGAGTCGATGGAGACCCGGCTTTATGTCGATGTGGGAGAGGAGAACTGAGGGCGTGGCGTTCGGGGCCTGTTTCCGGAGTCGAGCGTTCCGAGCGCGCGTCCGATCAGTCTGTGGGTCAGTCACGACCGACTCGCTCGGCCGTCAATCGTCGGCCGTGTATGCTCCGCTCCGGGGGCGAACGCTCTCGACGCGGAGGAGGCGGTCGTCGTGGTGGAGTCGACATCCGAGCCGAAAGTCTCCGACACGGAGTTTCTCGAACGGCGAGTTCGTCAGTGGCTCCAGGTAGTCGCCGGGTTCGCGCCATTCAGAGAGACGATATCGTCGAGTTTGTCCATGATCCGTTGCTGATCGTCAGCGTCGAGTTGAGCGAATTGATCGGCTGCCCGTGGCGAGAACGCCCAGTCCCAGGCGTCACTCGTCATCGTGACCGTACGTCGATCGCATCTCCTCGCTCGCTATCACGTCACCGTCCAGATCGGCCTCGCTGATCGCGAGATCCTTCCAGAATCCCGCGCCCTCGGGATGAGTGATGGCATCCCGGAGCGCATGCCGGATGAACTCGCTCCGACTGTTGAAGCCCCGCTCGCGCCAGGTCTCGTCGACGACATCGAGAAAGGACCGCGCGAGGCGGAGATTGATCCGATCGATTTCGGGATCGGGATCGTTGGCGTCGGCTCCTGACATACGTCCGTGTGTCTACCGCGCGTACAGTCAAAGTCGTTACGGGTGGGTCGTGTTCGGATGAGGAGTGGTCTCGGTCGAGGCCATCCTCGAAAGCCCTCGGTTCGCTCGTGGCCGCTCGCCGGGATATCCTCGGTCGCGTCGCTCCCTCGGATAGGGCCTGCGTGGGCGGCACTCGCCGCCCACGTCATGGACGCTCGGCGCTGCCGAGCGCCCCGCCGAGCGACCACGACCGACCTCGCCCTTTCAGTCCGCCAGGATGCAGTCGGTTGGGGGGCTGGCAGTGTGGACGGTGCGATACACCGCGGGTCGACGACCCGCCGGCGGAATGGGCGCCGGGTGTCACTCCAGGACGGACTCGTAGACCGCGCGGGTCTCGGCGGCCGACTCCGCCCAGGTGAACCCGGCGGAGCGGTCGTGAGCGCGCTCTGCGAGCGCGCGGCGTTCGCGTGCGTCGGCCAATAGCTCCTCGATGGCCGCGACGTGGGCGTCGACGGCGTCGGGGTCGAACAGTCGCGCGGCGTCGCCCGCGACCTCGGGGACCGAGTAGACGTCCGAGGAGACGACCGCACACGAGGCCGCCATCGCTTCGAGGACGGGCAGGCCAAAGCCCTCGTGGCGCGTCGGGAAGTAGAACACGCCCGCGCGGTGGTACAGATCGATCAGGTCGGCCTCGGGGACGAACCCCGGCGTCTCGATAGCGTCGTCGGGGATGCGATCCGACCACCCGCTGCCGGCGACGACCATCCGGCCGTCGAGGCGGCGCGCCACCTCGACGACCGCCTCGGGGTTCTTCCGTGGCGCGGCGAGGCTGACGTGGAGGACGAAGGGGTCGGTGTCGGCGTACGGCGCGCGATAGGCGTCGCGGACGCCGTGGTGGACGACGCTGATCGGCGTGTCGACGTGCGGGGCGAGTCGCCCCCGGACGCTCTCGGAGAGCGCGATGATCGCGTCGCTGTGGGCGAACAGTCGGCGCTGGAGGCGGTGGTTGAGTCCGTAGAGTCTGGGGTGGACCGTCAGCGACGGGTCTCCCGAGAAGTACAGATCGTCCGTCGAGATGACCAGCGGCGTCTCGGAGCGGACGATGCGCGCGAGCGTGGGGAATTGGAAGGCTGTCAGCGTCTGGGTGGTCAGCGCGTTCACCTCGAAGCAGTGGACGACGTCCGCGTCGCGCCAGTCGTCGACGGGGACGACGTCGTGGTCCGCGAGTGCGTCGCGCAGTTCCGCGAGGTAGATGTGTTCGGACCCGCCGCCGGGCGTGAGCGTGAAGAAGTGGACGTGGAGCGTCATCGGTACCCCAGGTGTTCCAGGCGTGCCTCGACGTCGTCGGGGACCTCCGCGGTCGCGCCTTCGCCCGTGAAGTCGCCCAGTCCCGCGCGGAGGTCCCGGACGCGCCGTTCGAGCGCGTCGTCGTCCGTGCGCGTGCCGTCCTTGTCGTGGATCAGCGTGGCGTCGGCGGTCCGAAGCGTGTAGTGTGGGTCACCCCACGAGGCCGGCACTTTCGCGCCGAGGCCCTGGGCGTCCGGTGCGTACTGGCCACACCCGACGCTCTCGGCGTAGACCGCGCGGTCGTCCGTGCGGTCCTCGAACAGCGACCGGCCGCGCGTGTGCTCGCCGGGGTCGATGCCCGCCACGTCGAGCAGCGTGCGGCGAACGTCGAGGAGACTCGTCACCGCGTCGGTCTCGCCCTCGGGGACGGCGTCACCGACGGCCAGAGCCGGGACGTGCACCAGGTCGTCGTACACCCCATACTCGTGGCCGCGGATGCCGTGCTCCCCGAACAGTTCGCCGTGATCGCTGACGACGAAGAGCACGTCCCAGTCGATGGCGTCGACGATCGCCGGCAGTTCGTCGTCGAGATACCGGGCCGCGCCCTCGTAGTTGCGCTTGTGGCGCTCGTGTTCCTCGTCGGTGACCGGGTCGTCCCGGAGCGTGAGTTCCAGCGGGTCGACATCCAGCGGGTCGAGATCGCAGTACTCCTCGGGCGGGTCGTAGGGGTAGTGGGTCGGCATGAGGTTCGCGAACAGAAAGAGGTCCTCGGGCGGCGAGCGGGCGATCTCCTCGACCGCGTCGAGAAACCAGGTGAGATCGTTGGTCGTCTCGTTCACGGGCGGGGCCCGGAACAGTTCGATGCCCGTCTTGAGCGTTGACAGCGTCGGCGCGTCGGCGGCCACGATCTCTTTGAGCGCCTGGACCGGGCGCAGCGGACCGTCGTCGAGACGACTGAACAGCGCGTCCCAGTCGAAGTCCGCGTCCCGTTGCTCCGGGCGGTCCTGCAGGGCGGGCCCGCGCGTGATTGACGCGAAGCCCTCGGTGAACCCGAAAAACGGGTCGATGTGGACGTTGTTGCTCAGGCAGTGGGTGGTGACGCCCGCGTCGGTGAACCGCTCCGCGAGCGTCGGCACCGTGACGTCGAACGTGCGGTTCGCGGAGTGCGTGCCCGCCTCGGTCGGATAGAGGCCGGTGAACAGCGATCCGTGGGCTGGGACCGTCCACCGCGAGGTGGAGTAGCAGTTCGTGAAGACGTGGTCGGCCGTGGAACGGATCGCTGGCATCTCCGCCTCGAAGGTGTCGTACCGGAGGGTGTCGAGGACGATGAGGCCGGTTTTCATGGGTTTATTGTATAATATTCCTGCCGCAATTTATTTCCTCCGAAAGTGTCTAATATGCTGCCGTCACTAAGGCGCAAATTATAAGCATACAATATAACTCTAATTACCGCCATGATTAAAGAACTCCAATGGATTTACCGCCACCCACCCGTGGTAGGACGAGGTTTGAACCGAATATACCATACTAAGATGGGATCCAGAAAGGGATATGCTGAAGGCGTGCCACTTTTTGATTTAGATTGGGACGTCTGTGCTATCTTGGACGCGTGTAGGTACGATATTTATAAAGAAGTCGTTTCTAGCCATGATTTAGGAGGGAAACTCAAATGTCGTCCTTCTCCCGCAAGTAGTACCCCTGAATGGTTAATGAGGTCATTCCAGAACACCACCCATACAGATATAGTATATGTCACAGCGAATCCGCAGTATTACAATCACGAAAATGATTTAGATCCAACATTCCACAAAATTATAAACGTATGGAAAGATAATTGGGACGAAGATCTTCAAACAGTACCTCCTGCGAAGATGTCTAAAGCTGTTAAAGATGCGTCTGATGAGTTTCCAAATAAGCGAATATTGGCACACTTCGTACAACCTCACGTTCCCTTCATTGGTGAATTTGGGCGTCAAAAATTCCCTATCAGCCTCAATTCAGCGGTAGATAACGACTGGAATGCTGCACGGAAATTCTGGCCATCAATCCGTCAAGAAGAGCGGGAATATACTGACGAAGACTTGAGAGAAGCATACATTGAAAATATTGAAGTTGTCTTGAACGAAGTACTTCCCCTCTTCAAGTCGATAGATGGAAAACCACTCATCACATCCGATCACGGACAGTTATTGGGGGAGCGAATTTCCCCACTCCCAATCAAAGAGTATGGGCATCCAGCAGGAATATATGTGCCAGAGTTGATCGAAACCCCGATTCATTTCTTGGATTTCAAACAACGTAGGGAGATCACGAAGGGAGATCTTGAAAACAAAAAGGAGATTGCTAGTGATAGCGTAGACGAACGTCTTAATGCTCTTGGATACAAATAGCAAAAGAATTTTTTAAGGTAGGTTGAGACATTTCAGGTCACGAAAGCAATCGTTAGAACTGGCCTTAAAAATAATATGTGGTTTGAAAATGTTTAGGTGGTAGTAAGCAAAGCTCATGCGGGTGGGCGGAGGCTCAAGCAATCCCTCCATCCTCAATTAAAAACAATTATATATCAAAGAAAAAACCACATGGTAAAAATGTAATAATGGAATGATGAACTAATCTATTTGAATTATATTGGATTTTGCGGTTGGTAGACGGGTACTTACTCGGGTTTCAAAACTATGTATATAAGTTGGGTTGGGCTGAGTCCTCTTCCATGATGCTATTTTCGTTAGTCGATTTTAAGATAGAAGAAAGTGTAAACTGTCTAATCACACTTAAATATAGCTAATCTCTAATTGGGGCCCATCAAAATATAACTACACCACTTAATTTATAATATATTAAGATATCGACCCATTATGAGAATCACCAAGCACGAACCGGTTGTGCAACCGACGTCCGTATTTCCAGGCTGGACGGCCAAAGAAGGAGGCCAGCAACCCGCCGGCACAGGCCAAGTCGAAGCCTTTCGAGTGGTAATTCGCCAAGACCATGTGGCGAATCGCCTCATATGACCAGAACTGATTTTCCAGCCGAACCGCAGCCTCAAGTAAGTGCGATCGGCGTAAGGCAGCCCTCTTCAGTTCCGGGTTCACTTTCTCGTACAGGTCATCGTAATAGTCGATGATCGAGAGACGAACCGAGTCCTCGTCCTCGCCGACCTCTCCCCCACCGCTACTGAGAGCATCCGGAGAGTCACCTTTGTGAGTGAGTGCGTCATCGACAAAATCGAATTCCGTCCGTCGAGCAAGTTCGATTTTCATCGGTCCGTCGTCGCCCGGGAGATCAGCCGTCGGAGCAACGTCACGGAGAGTCGACCGGTCGATGAGCATCGTCGAAGGAAGACAGGGAGCCATCTCGAAGCCGAGGGCATTTTCGAGCACATTTCCCCGGATCTCGGGGTCGGGACGGACTTCGTGTCCGTTCTCCCAACGCAATCCATTGTAGACCACTCCGACGCCCTCGCCCTCATTCATGACGTCCATTTTCCGTTCGACTGTCGAGGGATCGAGTCGATCATCGTCGTCCAGAAAGTGAATATAGTCGTGAGTCGCCGTCTCGATGCCGAGATCACGATCTGCGGCGATGCCTCGGTCTTCGTCTTGGGCGACGTAAGTCACATCGAACCGATTGGCCACGTCTCTGGCGTGCTCTTCGCCAGATCCATCGACGACGATCACTTCGACGGGGTCGTAGGTCTGATCGAGTGCACTCTCGATCGCCTCTGGTAACACGTCGTTTCTATAATGCGTCGTCACGACGATCGAAACCATTCATCCGTTCTTAAGTAACCAACCAATAAAACCTTCTCACATCGTGCTGATTGAATCTTCCCTGATGCCCTGAGCATATCCGTGGCGTTTTACAGTATCCCTTCTGAA
This sequence comes from Halococcoides cellulosivorans, assembly GCF_003058365.1. NCBI lineage: Archaea > Methanobacteriati > Methanobacteriota > Halobacteria > Halobacteriales > Haloarculaceae > Halococcoides > Halococcoides cellulosivorans. The sequence goes on from NZ_CP028858.1 coordinate 2,183,151, forward strand.
GCGGAATCAAGTCGAGCAACGACGAATGTCCGAGTCAAACGACGACCAATCGGCCGTCGACGCCGTCTCGACAGTCCTCTCCGGAGGAGTCCTTGTCTCCCTCGGAAAGGTGCTCGCTCTCGCCGCCGGATTTCTGACGCAAGTCACGATGGCCCGCCTCCTCACAGAGGCGGCCTACGGTGAAGTCGTACTTGCACTCTCGGTCGTCAACATTCTCGGATTGATCGGCAAGATGGGCCTCGACGACGGCCTCATGCGACAGTTCCCTCATTACGAGGACGACCCTGCGAAGGCACACGGCGTCGTCCGTGCTGGTTTCGGACTCGGAGTCCTGTCCGGTCTCTCGATCGGTGCCGCGATATTCCTCGCTGCGCCGATCATCGCCGGGCGTATCTTCGACAATCCCTCGCTCGTGCCACTCATTCGCCTCGCGGCGGTCATCGTTCCGCTTGCGACGATCAACCAGATCGCAGTCTCACTCGCTCGCGGGGCCCGCGATGCACGCCCACGTGCGTACATCAATCAGGCCCTCCAGCCAGGGTCGCGGTTCGTCCTCACGGCAGTATTTCTGCTGTTGGGACTCGACGCGATCGGTGCGATCGGCGGGAAGGTCGGGTCGGTGCTGATCGGGACAGTCCTCGTCGTCTGGATGGCCTACCGGATTCTCCCCTCTTACGACGTCGATCCCGAACCGATGTATCGCCCGGTGCTGGCGTTTTCGATCCCGCTGATCCTCGTCCAGGGACTGGGCTTTCTCAACACGAACGTCGACATCTACATGGTGGGCTACTTCCTGGAATCGGGCGATCTGGGGATCTACAACATCGGCCTGCAACTCAGCAACATGGTGAGTGCCGTGTTGATGACCGCAGGCTTCCTGTTGCCGCCGATGATGACGCGGTTGTACGATCAGGGCCAGACCGCCGAGACGCGCCGCGTCTACCAGTTGATCACGAAGTGGATGGTCGTGATCATCCTCCCGGTCGTGATCGTCCTGTTTTTCGCGCCACGCCTCGTGATCGGGACGCTGTTCGGGGAGGGGTATATTCCTGGTGCGACGGCCCTGCGGATCCTCCTCGTGGCCAAGGTCGTCGGCATCCTGATGGGGCTGAACACCCAGGGGCTCATCGCGCTGGGCGAGAACAAGATCGTCTCGTACGTCATCGCCTGCCAGACCGCCGTCAACGTGGCCCTGAACGTCCTGCTCATTCCCGTCATCGGAATCGAGGGGGCGGCGATCGGCATGGCCGTGAGCGGTATCGTCGGCGACGTGCTCGGCGTCGCGATTCTCCACCGGAAGTTCTCCGTCCACCCGTTCTCGCGGTCGGTGCTCGCCCCACTCGGGACGATCGGCGGCGTCGCCACTCTCACGGCGGCGGCCTTGTTCGTCCTCGAAGCGCCGCTCTACTGGACGGTCCCCGTGGTGGGACTCGTCTACCTGCCCATCGTGGTTCTGCTCGTTCCCGAACCCGAGGACCGCGAGTTGCTCACGCGCGTCGAGGACCAGATTGGCGTCGACCTCTCACTCGTCGATCGCCTGCTGTTCAGGAACCAGCACTGACCCGCTCCGCTCGCGTCGTGTTCCGTTCCCGGACGATCTTGGCGTGATCGTTGACGTACAGGACGTGTCCATCGGTGTACGGCCCGAGATCGGTCTCGTAGAAGTTGAACTTGTACCCGATCGAAAAGCCCTGCAGGTCGAGGTTGTGGCCGAGCAGTCCGAGATAGGCGTTCGGTGGCAGACCGTCCATCGTCGAATTGACCATCTGATAGCGGTGACTCTGGCCCGTTCTGGACTGGATCGTTCCGGCATAGAAGTCCAGTTGGTTGCCCATCATCACGTCACCGTAGATCGTCGAACCCTGAGGGACGTTGTCACCGAGCCAGACGTGGGTCCGAACGTCACAGGGGACACACGCCCGCACCTGGAGCCGTTCGCGAGGCACGTCACTCGCGAGCAATCGCTGTTCGCTGACCTGGTTGCTCGGGGCGTAGTCGTTCGTGATCGTCTCGGCGACGAACCCGCTGTTGAGCAAGAAGAACACGGCGATGACCACTGCCAGAGCCGTCCGCGTGGCGGTGAGAGATCGGCCCACGTCGATAGCGTGGAGCCGATTCAGAAGCGACGGGAGTTCGTCCAGCCCGATCACCACGAACGGCACGGTGAACGTGAAGATGATCATCATCACGCGCGCGACGGCGAACGCGTTCCCCGACGGGAGTGCCGACCCACCGAACATGGCGAAGAATCCGATTCCCAGCGCCAGGTGGCCCGTCGGGACCACCTCCTCCCGATCGACGACGAGCCTGAAGATTGCGATGGCGATCCCGGCGGCCATGAGCAACCCAAAGACGACGTAGAGATACTTGGCCACCGTGATCGAGACGGCCGAGTAATCCTGCTGGAACGAACTCACGGCACTCCCCGAGGTCTCGGCGTACATCACGCCCCTGACTCCGTCCAGGACCTTCGTCGGGAGTGTCGAGTACTTCCCCCCGAGCCCGGTGTGCAGATACCACGCGAGCGCCAGCGTGGCGTAGTACGCGACGTACCACGGCGAGAGGATCGCCGGCCGTGCGATCTCGAACGATCGCTCGGCGACACTGTCGAGGTGAGTCCGCAGTCGTCCCTCAGAAATTCGTGATGCCACCAGCGCGGGGAGATTGATCACGTGGAGCAGCTTGAGCAACGGGAACACGAACCCACCGGCGATGAGTGCGAACATGACGACGTACGCAGTCCCGTAGTGCGTGACAGCGACGCCAGCGCCGAACAGCAAGGCGAGTTTGTGTCTCGTCGACGGGACCAGTTCAGAGTCACTCGTCGCCAGCGCGAGCAACGCGAGGAAGATCACCGGTGTCGCCGCCCGCCCACCCGTGGGGTAGAGGACGTAAAACGAGTACGCGAACATGAAGATGCAGGCAGCGAGAAACGCCCCCGTCGGCGACGTGTACCGACGGTATGCTTCGTACAGCGCCACCGGAAGCACCGCGACGATGAACGGGTTCACGAGGTTCCACTCCAGAGCCATCGGCAAGCCGGTGACGACCGCGAAGACCGGGTACAGAACGCCGTTCGCCAGGAGTGACCCGATTCCCGATGCGTAGTTCGGGACCCACCGACCGAGTTCCATCGTGAGATTGGGGAGGGGTTGGGTGATCGTGAACGAGTCGAACAGCCGACCGTGATACACCAGCGACAGCGAGATACTCCAGACGGCGAGCGGCAAGTACCGCCGGCCACGGTCCGTCATCGCCACACCGACCGGGATGACGCCGATCACCCCGAGGAGCGCGAGCAAGAGCGCGTTGACTCCACCGACCGAATAGAGGGTGGTCCCGAACACGCTGGCGAACGGCAACAATAGCAACGCGAGCGGGACCGGCGAAACGATGTCCTCAGTTCGAACGCTGAGCGCGATCGTGGAATCACTCCAGACAGCCACGAGAGTGGCCAGGACTGCCGACAGTCCGACCAAAACCGGCAGCGTGAGTGGCCGATCTATCCCAACGAGTGGCAAGACGAGACTGGCCACACCCCCGATGGCCATGATCGAGGCGAGACTCAGCCCATAGATGTAACAGAGCGTCGTCGCGAGCGATCGTTCGGGAGCCCCGAGCGCCAGATAGGCGAACGCGCCGGGGACAAATAGGAGAAAGGCGACGGCGAACACTGGTCTGACCAGGGGAAGGTGAGGCCCAATCCAGTCGAGGACGGCAGGAACGACGATCCCCACGAGAAAGAATCCCGTGAGTCCCAACAGAGTTCGCCCGGTCAATCGGAGGCGAACGCGACCATCGTTTCGTTCGAACGATCCAGCGTTCATCTCAATCGTATCTGTTCTTTTCCACGGTTTTGTAAATACTTATCGTGAGATTTGCCGTTCGTTCCCACGTCATCTCGCGGGCAAACGCCCGTGACGCAGCACTCCGGCGGTCACGGTCGGTGTCGTCGTCGAGGAGTCGGCCCAGAAGTTCGACGTGGCGACCGATGTCGAGGGGATCGACGAGTTGGACCCCCTCGGTGTCGAAATCTCTCGCTGCCGAGTGCTCTGATGCGACGACCGGCGTCCCACAGGCCAATGCTTCGAGGATCGGCAACCCGAACGGTTCGTATGTCGACGGAAAATAAAACGCGGCGGCAGAACTGTACAGTTCGATCAACCGCTCCTTGGAGACGTACCCGAGGACCTCGACAGTCTCGATGGAATCCAATACCTCGCCGTGGTGTTCTGTCCATCCGTCCCCCGCGATGACCATTCGCCTCGACAATCGCTTGGCAGTTTCGATCACTGCAGACGGATTCTTGTGTGGCGAACACTTGCTCACGTGAAAGACGAAGTCACCGTCTCTCGATGTCGTCGGCGAGTTCAAGAAGGCCTCGTCGACCCCGTGAGGGACGAAATGGACCTGCTGGCTGTCGAACCCTGCATCCAGAAGGTACTCACGATCCATCGAACTGATCGCGATGATCGCGTCGACGTATCTGCTAAATATCCGCTCCACACCGCGTTTGAACCTATCTGCGAACTGTCGAACTGCGTCGTTCGATTCGAGGTACATCGTCGCCTCGACGTCCGAGAATTCCTCGACACCGTGTTCGGTCACGACGACTGCGGTGTCGTCTGAGCGAACGATCCGAGAGAGATCGGCAACGTGTCTCGACAGGCTCTCTTTCCCGTGGACGAGGCGACCGAGTGGGTTGAGAGAGTTGAAGTGGATGACGTCAGCGGCCCCCGGAGTGTCGACCACGTCGACACCGTCGATTCGATCGCATTCGTCCGCCAACCGATCCATATACCGTCGTTGTGACGTCCACGTCGCATCGTTGCGATCCAGATACACCGACAGTTCGGACGCACACATATCAGTACAACTCGGCGAGTGATTCGACCCGTCCATCCCACGAGAACGCGTCGGCGAACCCCGTGAGATTTCGTTTCATCGTCGATCGCTGGCCCTCGTCCCGAAGCACTCCCTGCACTGCACTCCCGAAAGCGTCCTCGGGGGAAACGACGACTGCCGCAGACTCGTCCGCGAGGTCGTCCGCGACACTCGGGCCCTCCGAAAGCACCATCGGGACCCCGAGTGCCGCGTAGTAATAGATCTTCACCGGCGACGAGGCCTTCTGGAGCGACGAGGGCGTCTGTGGATTGATCGCCACCGCGGCCCGCGCGAGCAGCGGGAACGCCTCCGCGTCGGGCAACCGCCCCCGGACCTCCAGGGCGTCCAGGTCGCGCTCGCGTTTGCCCCGTTCCAGGGCCTCGCGTTTGGCCCCGTCCCCGATCACGATGAGTTCCTCGACCTCGGGCAGCGCGGCGATCTCGAAAAACGCCTCGGCGTCGAGTTTCGGGTGGAGCGTCCCGAGAAAGACGACCCGTCCGGCCACGGTCTCGTCGGTCCGATACGGCGCGACGGTCTCGCCGTCGTAGCCGTTCGGGATGACGCTGATCGAGCGTGGATCGCGATCCCACTCCTCGGCGACGAGCGTGCGCATGTTCTCCGAGACGACGACGATGTCGCCGGCGGCCTCGATCGCCCGGCTCTCGATACCGTAGATGGCGCGCTGGACGAGACCCCCCAGCGGGAGATCACCGTACCGCGACGAGGAGTGTGCCAGGTCGTGCATGTCGAGCACGTAGTCCCGCAGCCCCCAGAGCTGTCCGATTCCGGCGAGCGTCGAGTGTTCGAGTTGGACGGTCGCGTCGGACTCCCTGGCCAGCCGTTTCGCCCGGCGGACGATCAGCGACGCGCGGAGCGGTTCGTCGAGAATGCTCGCATTGGGCGTCGAGACGTCCGACACTTCGACCGCGGAGAGCCGCTCGGGCAGGTCCCGATCGGGCGTCGGGACGACGAGCGTGACCTCGAACCCACGCTCGGCCAGCCCGGACGCGAACGCCGTGACGCGGTTCGTCCCGCCGGTGGGATGGGACACGTCGCCGCCGTGGGCGATCACGATGTCGCGGGTCATGGCTGTTCGGTGCGGGCGAGCGTCGCCGTGGCGTCCGCGATCCGTGACTGTTCGGCCAGGTGCGTCCGGAACCGCTCGGCGAGGGCGTCGATGGGGTCGTCCCCCTCGGTCCACGCCCCCGACACCGCCGACGTGTCGACGATCCGGCGCTCGCCGTCGGCCTCGACCAGCACCGCCGATCCGTCACGCGTCCACACACGGACCCCCGGCGCGCTCGACATCGCCGGCTCCGACCCGTCGGCCAGCGCCCCGAGAAACGACGGGAGCTCCCGAAGCGAGACGGTCTCGGAGACGGTCCGATCGTCGACGCCGTCCACGACGAACGGGACGTGGACGTTCTCGTCGTGGAGATACGGTTCGTGGCCGTAGAATCCGTGCTCGCCGAACGCCTCGCCGTGATCGCCGTGGACGGCGACGATCGCGTCGTCGAGATCCTCGCGTAACTGCCCGAGAAAGGCGTCGCTGTACCGGATCGAGTCGTCGTACGCCGTCACCAGTTTGTCGTGCAGCCCGTCCGAAAACGGCGTTTCGTGACTCTGCCGCCAGAACTCGAAGTTCGCGTGAAACTCCTGTATACGCGACTGGTGCCGGAACTCCGAGTCCGACATGTAGGGGTTGTGCGCGTCCATCAGAAAGACCCACAGAAAATAGGGCTCGTCCGTATTGCTCGCCCACGAGACGGCGTCGTCGTAATAGGACTCCCAGGGCTTGAACACTTCCTCGCGCTGCCAGACGTTCATGAACACGCGGGCCAGCGACGAGACCCGACTCTCGTCGAGAAACCCGTCGAACACGCGTTGATACAGTCGGCCACGGTTCGACTCGTCCATGAAGTCCTCGAACTGATCGAACCCCTGATCGAACCCGAAGTGTCGCGACGTGAACGGATTGGGAGTGAACGCGCCCGTCGTGTACCCCCGGCGCTGGAGCGTCTCGGGCAGCGTCTCTCGGGCCTCCATGTGCGATCGAATGCGCTCACGGCGCGCCACGAGCGTCGAGTCGGCGTCCGTCTCGCGGTCGACCGGCCACTGACCGGTGAAGATGACCGGCATCGATTCGGGGGTGGCCGGACCGGGCGCGACGGCGTTCTCGAAGACGAGTCCGTCCGACGCCATCGCGTCCAGTGTCGGCGTCGTCTCCTCGTCGTAGCCCATGAACCCGCAGTGATCGGCCCGAAGGCTGTCGATCGTGACGAGCACGATGTTCGGCCGGTCGTCGCTCACGTATCGGACACCTCCTCGACCGCCGCCCTGATCGCTCGCGTCTCCGTCTCCATCTGGACGTGCCTGGTCAGCGCGTCCGAGAACGCGTCGCGTCCCTCGGGCGACTCCTCGACGCGGTTGTCCTGTTCGCCCGGGTCGGCCCCGAGGTCGTACAGCGCCTCTCGGTCACCGTCCTTGAGGTATTTCCCCGAGCGCGTCCGCACGGCGGCGCGACGGTGTCCCTCGGCGAACACCTTCGAGGTCACCCACGGCCGCCCCGAATCGTCGAGCATCGACGGCGCTCTGAACGACTGTGACGCGTCCGCCAGGTCTGCGATCGTCGGTGCGAGCTGCCGCAACCCGACCGGATCCGACACCCGTTCGTCGCGTCCGAGATTCCCGACGACGAGCGGGACGTGAATCAGCTCCTCGGTCAGGTAGGGTTGGTGGCCGTACCGGCCGTGTTCGCCGAACTCCTCGCCGTGGTCGGCGTGCACGACGAACACCGGATCGTCCGCAGCGAGATCGGATTGCAGTCGGTCGAGAAACTGGTCGCCGTATCGGATCGAATCGTCGTAGAGATTCACGAGACGGTCGTGAGTCTCGTCGTCGAAGTCCGGTTCCCACCCGTTGGTGAACATCTCGTAGTACTGTTGAAAGGCCCGATACTTGTCCGAGCGTGAACTCCACCGCTGGGTCTCCGATGGCGGCATCCACGGATGGTGCGGTTCGAGCAAGAGCACCCACAGAAAGTAGGGCTCCTCGACGCGCTCGCGCCACGCCATGATCTGGTCGTAAAAGTCCGACCAGGGGCGAAGGATCTCGTCTTTCGTCACCACGTTTTTGAACAGTCGAAGGTACGTCGACAGCCCACCGCCTTCGATGGAATTCCGGAACACACGGTTCCATGCCCGTTCGACGACGCCCGTGTCCTCGGCCAGGAAGTCCTCGAACCAGTCGAACCCGCTGTCGAATCCGAAATACGACGACGCCGGTGGATTGGGCGACAGGGCCCCCGTACTGTACCCCGCGTTCGAGAGCACCTCGGCGATCGTCCGTCGGGAGGTGACTTGTTCACGCTGTTCGGTGTTGAACCCGATCTCGGGACTCGCCAGCGAGTGTTCGCCCGTCATCACCGCCGTCATCGAAGCGATGGTCGGAACCCCCGACGCGATGGCGTTCTCGAAGACGAGCCCGTCCGACGCCATCGCGTCGAGTGCGGGCGTCGTCTCTCGGTCGTACCCCATGAAACCGCAATGGTCGGCTCTGAGACTGTCGTATGTGATCAGGACGATATTCCGTGTCATATGATCTCCTCGTACGTCGCAATACATTGCTGGGCGACCGTCGACCACGAATACTCGGCCGCGCGCTCGCGAGCGGCCCGCTCGACGCTCGGGCCTGTCCGGTCGGCCAGCGCGCGGTCGATCGCCGCCGCCAGCGCGTCGGGATCGTTCGGATCGACCAGCAGGCCCTGCTCGCCCGCACCGAGCAGGTCGGGCAGTGCGCCGACGGTCGTCCCCACGACGGGCGTGCCCGCCGCGAGCGCCTCGACGGCGGTCATGCCGAAGCCCTCTTCGAGCGAGGGCAACACGAACAGATCCGCGATCGCGTACAGCGCGGGCAGGTCGGCCTCGGGGACGAACCCCGGCATCGTGAGGGCGCCGGCGACGCCGACGTCACGAGCGGTCGCCTGGACCCGGTCGACGTACTCGCCGTCGAGGTCGTCCTCGCCGGCGACCACCAGATCGAGCGCGGGGCCGTCCACCTGACCGATCGCACGCACCAGATCGAGCACACCCTTCCGGGGCATGACCGTCCCGACGAACAGGACGACCGGACCGTCACCGAGGCCGTACGCCTCCCGCACGCGCTCGCGCTCGGCCGTCGGGACGTCCCCGAACCGCTCCAGGTCGACGCCGTTGGGCAACACCGAGACGGTCGCCGGGTCGACCCCACAGTCGACGAACGCGTCGGCGACGTCGTCGTTCAGCACGGTCGTGTGCGCGACGCGAGTCGCGAGATACCGGTCCGGCGACGCGACCGAGAGGATCGACGGCGCGCTCACCAGGCCGTCGGCGCGCTGGTCGTCGGTCAGGACGTCCAGGCGCAACTCCCCGAGGTGGGCGGTGTAGACCGTTCGCTCGCGCAATCCGGGCGCGACCGTCGCGAGCACGCTCGCCGCGAAGGGGAGATGGACGTGGATCACGTCGGGGTCGATCACCTGCAGGCGGCGGCGGGCCCGCCGCGCGAAGTTCGTCCGGTCGGCGACGAGACGGGCCAGGCCGAGCGGCGACGTGACCTGATCGTAGGGCACGCGCTCCCAGGGCTCGTCGGCCCCGGTCCGGAGTGCGATGCGATCGAAGGTGACGCCGTCGTGGCTGGCACTCGCGGGCAGGCCCGCCCATTGCCGCTCGACGACGCGCACGTCGTGGCCCTCTCGGGCGGTCTCGTGGGCGAGATGCCAGACGACGCGGGGGACCGACCCACGGCCGTCGTAGACCTGTTCGTGGCCGTCGTAGACGTGAACGACGGTGAGCGAGTCGGTCACTGACGGGGCCCTCCACGAGCGCTGTCCACGGGGTCGATCGACGCCGCCGGTCCCCACCGCTCGACCGCCGTCGCCGGATCCACACCCACCCCACCCATCGCCGTCAGTCCTCCAGATATCCGAGTGATTTGAGCCGGTCCTCGACCTCCTGTTCGTCGACCGTGTCGTCGACGGCGTCGTCGGTCTCGACGCTGGCGAGCACCTCTTCGATCACGAAGGTGATGTACTCGCTCGCGGAATCGAACTCGGTCCGCGACAGTCGGTCCTCGACCCGATCGACGATCTCCGGCGGGAGGTCGACCGACTGTGTGGTGGCAGGGGTCATAACAACTAATTCAACTGAACGGGTGATTGTACAAAACAGTTGCCGTTCACGCTACGTTCCCCTCCTCCAGAACGGCTCGCACCGCGGCCCTGGTCTCGACTGCCGATCGGTCGCCGTCGGCCCCCGCGACCGAGACGACCGGGACCGATTCAGCGAGCGCGGTCCACCGGTCGACGGTCCGCTCGACGGTGTCCGGCCGCGCGTCGAGATGGGTGGTGTATGAGGCCCCCAAGAGCGTGAGTGCTGCCGCGGCCGGCGACCGACGCCCGCCGTCATCGTCGAGGGCGACGATCGCATCGATCGGAAGGACTGCGCCGGATCGGTCCGGCGACAGGCGGTGAATCGCGCCGTCGCCGGTCGCCAGCGGGTGGCGCTCGACCGGCGTCAGCCCGGTGGCCTCGACGGCCGTCGGCGTGGTCCGGACGAGCGGTGGGCCGGCGATCAGCGCCGGACGGTCGGCCAGAACGGGCACCACGTCGTCAGCGAGCACCGTCCCACCGGCCGCGGCAAGCTGCATCGCGAGCGTGGACTTGCCGGCCCCCGAGGGCCCGACGATCACGACGACCCCGCCGTCGATCAGTGCGGCGCTGCCGTGGAGCAAGTCCCGCCCGCGCTGATGGCAGAGAGCGGCGATACCGACGCCGAGGATCGGCCCGGCGAGTGCGGCCGCCGACACGCCCTCGGCGCGGTCGACGACGAGGCGTCGCCCCTCGTGGGCCGACAGCGTCGCCACGTCCGGAATCCGGACACCGCCGCGCGTCTCGTCGACGGGCGCGGCGAGCACCCTCTCCTCGACCGTCCCGGTCTCGATCCGAACGTCCGGGTCGCCTGTCGCTGTCGGGAGGGGTAACTCGACCGGCGAGTCGAAAAGCAGATCGAAACAGCGGTACGTCTCGCGGGTCGCCATCCCGAGTGTCAGGGAGACCCGGTCGCGAACGCGTCGAAGTCGCCGCCTCCAGTCCCCCGAGTCAGGTGCTCGACAGCCCCGTACTCGTGGAGTTCCGGCGGTTCGTAGTCGTCGGTGCCGTCTTGATCCATACGTCTTTTTTCGCGGTGAGACACTTCAATGCTTGGGAGCGTCCGGCCGGTGGTGGGACCACGCCGCGAGCATCCCGGGCCGGTAGACCCGCGCCGTCAACGCCGGAAACGGGCCCTCGGCCGCTCGGTCGAGCGCCCCGAGACACGCGTCGCGGTCGAGATACCGCCAGAGGGCGTCCGGCGTAGTGTCGTACAGCTGACGAATCTGCTCGCGCTCGTCGACCAGCGCGCGCCGATAGGCCGGCGCGAGCGAACTCTTGTGGTGGCGGTCCCGAACCCGCTCGGGGAGTTCTACCGCCCGCCGGAGGATCGACCGGGACACGCCGTCTCGCAGGGACTGATCGGCGGGCATCCCGATGCAGAACGCCATCAGCCGGCGATCGAAGAAGGGAAATCGTGGCTCGACGCCCGCGGCCGCGCCGAGCGCGTTCGCGGCTTCGAGGTCGAACTGCCAGTTCGGCCGTGCGAGGCCGGCGACCTGTCGCTCGCGATGGGTCGCCAGCGGTGAGGGCGTCACCTGCGCTTGGCGCAGGCGATCGGGCCACGCGACCGCGCGGGCCCGATCGCGGTCGATCACCGGCGACAGGCGCTCGATCGGATCACCGTCCCGGAGTCGACGGGCGAGACGACGGGCCGAGCGGGGCACCAGCGGGCGGACGGCGTCGGTGTACAGCCGTCGCCAGGGCGACTCCCCGCGGTGATGTGCTCGCGCGCGGAGTTCCCGCGCCAGGCCGAGCCAGTGGCCACGCCGCGCCAGATCGGTGAGGCGCCCGAGGCCGTGTGAGACGACCGCGTCGCCGCCGAACCCGCCGAGCACCACGTCGACGTCGGCCGCCGCGGCCCGGTAGAGCCGCCAGTGGAGATACGTCGTGTTGCCACGGATCGGCCGGCCGACCGCCGACAGCATCGCCTCGGCGTCCGCGAACGGGCCAGGGGCGTCGCCGTCGACGACGGTCGATCGCGCGCCCACGTGATCGACGACCGCTCGGGCGTACTCGCGCTCGTCGGAGACCGGCGTCGCGTCGAACCCCAGCGAGTACGTCGGAATCTGCGATCGGTGGCCGGCCGCCGCGCAGGTGACCGCCGAGGAGTCCAGCCCACCGCTGAGGAGACTGCCGACCGCGGGGCCGCGACAGCGATCTGCGACCGCACGGTCGAAGAGTTCGCGAAACCCGACCTCGTAGGCCCGATCGGAGGGCAGATCGAGTGGGTCGATCGCTTCGGGTCGCCAGTGCCGGCGTCGTTCGATCCCGTCGGTCGTGACCGTCGCACTCGTCCCGGCCGGGAGGCGGTCGACGTCGGCGTAGATCGTCCGCGCGGCCGACGAGGCGGCGCCGACGAGGCCCTCGACGACCACGCCGTCGTCGACCGCAGTCGTGACCCATTCGAGCGCGAGCAACGGTTCGATGTCGGAGGCGACGGCCACCCGGTCGGCGGTCCGAGCCAGAAACGCCGGCCGGAGCCCCGCGTGATCGCGCGCGAGGAAGACCCGGTCGGCCGCTCGATCGACGATCGCCACCGCGTACGCTCCGACCAGGTGTACGGGACAGGCCCGGCCCCACTGCCGATAGGCCGCCAGCACGAGCGCGGCGTCCGAGACCGGGTCGTCGAACGGACCGAGTCGGTCCCGGAGTGCGGCCCGGTTGTCGATCCGGGCCGCGCCGGTCACCAGCACCCGACCGTCCTGCAGTGGAAACCCCGTGGGCCAGGGCGTCGTCCGGTGCTGAAGGTGGGCCAGCGCGACCGACCCGTCGACGAGCGAACGGCGACCGTCCGGGCCGCGGTGGGTGATCACCGAGACCGCACGCTCGACGGCGTCGACGTCCACAGGCGTCCCGTCCAGTCGGGCGATCGCGACGAACCCGCTCACACCCGTCGATCGGAGGCGACAGCCCATAAGCGATCGGCCCCACTCGTGGACCGATCCCATCGTTGCGATGATCGATAGATTTTATGGGTTTGCAATCCGAAGAGAAAACGAATGGGCGAAATGATAGGTATTCGACAGGCTGCAATCGTTCTCGCGGTCGTCGCGGTGGTCGGTGGGGCGTTCGCGGGCGTCGCGTCGGCCCAGAGTGGAGTGTCGGACCGGATCGTCGTGGACGCGTCGGGCAACGGCGACTACACGTCGATCCAGGCAGCGGTCGACAACGCGAGTACAGGGACGACGATCGAGATCGAGCCGGGCGAGTACAGCGAGGCAGTCACCGTCGGGACCTCGAATCTGACCATCGTCGGAACACCCGGCGAGGACCGTCCAGGCCCGGGTGAGGACGCCCCGGTCATGAACGGGACGGGGAGCGACGCCCCGGCCGTGACGCTCGGCGCGGGCGTCGAGGACGTGCGTATCGAGGGGCTCGTCATGGAGGACTACCGGGCGGGCGCGACGTTCGTGAACGGCGTCGATGCGGGTGACCACGAGGACGTGGTGATCGCCCACAACCGCATCGAGGCTCACTCCGGCGTCGGGGTCGTCGCGAGTGACGGCACGACCCTCTCGGACGTTCGCGTGACCGCCAACGTCGTCGACGTCACTGCCAACGGCGTGCTCTCGAAGACCGTCGACGACGGCAGTCCGGCCGTGATCGAGAACCTCACGATCGAGAGGAACGCGTTCACCGGCGGGGTCAACGGGATCTATCTGGTGGGCTCCAGCGCCGGTGACCAGCGAGCGGTCTCGATCACGAACAACACCTTCCAGAACGTCGACGTCGGTGTCGAACTCGACACCGAGATGAACGCGTCGGCGGTGACCGTTCGGGCGAACGCGTTCGACGAGACGGACTCCTACGGCGTCCAGAACCGCAACACGGCAGCGAACGTCGACGCCACGCACAACGACTGGGGCGCGCCGTCCGGCCCGTACAACCCGACGACGAACCCCGGCGGGGCTGGCGAGCGCGTCAGCGCGAACGTCGAGTACGACCCCTGGGACACGCGATACGTCGAGTTGGGATCGGCGTCTGGCGGGAGCGGCCAGAACGTAACGGTTCCAGTGACGGTCCACAGCGACGACATCGCCGGCTACGAACTGGAGATCAGCTACGACCCCTCGGTGGTCCGTCCGGTCGGTATCAGCGATGGAGAGTTCGAACGCCCGGTCAGCCACATCGACGAGAGCCACGGGCTGATCAACATCACGGCCGCACAGGCAACGTCGGCCTCCGCGCCGACGGTCGCCCAGATCACCTTCGAGGTCGTTGGCGAGGTGAACGACACCGCCACGATCGAGGTCGATTCGGGCGAGTCGGCCGTCTTCGGGACGAACGGGACGGAACTCGACGCCGCCTACGGGCAGAGCACCGTCAGCGTCGACCTGCTCGGTGACGTCGACGACGACGGCCGCGTCACCGCCGGTGACGCCGTCCTCCTCCAGCGGCACCTGGTGGGCGAGTCGGTCGCGATCGACGAGAGCGCCGCCGACGTGGACGCCGACGGTGACGTCGACGCCGGCGACGTGCTGGCGCTCCAGAAGCGACTGGTGGCCTGACTGCCGGCATGTCCCGCCGTTCGATCGCCGTCACACTCGTCGTCGTCGCGGTCCTCGCCCCGTCGGTCGCGGGCGCACAGACCGCCGTCTCCGTCGGGAACGCGACTGGGGCCCCCGGAGAGACCGTCACCGTTCCCGTCGCGATCACTGACGCGACCGTGGCGAGCTATCAGGTGCGGATCGAGTACAACGCCTCGGTCCTCGCGGTGGAGTCGGTCTCGGGCGTCGACCTCGGAGACCCCGTCGTCGCCGGCGACGACGGCGTCCTCCAGGTGACCCAGACCAGATCGGACGGCGTCACAGATCCCGTCGTCGCGCGCGTGACCTTCGAGGTGATCGGCCCCTCAGAGACACCGTCCACGCTGTGGATCGCGCCGTCGGCCACGAAGGCGTTCGCCCCCAACGGAACCGAACTGTCGATCACGGAGTATCGTCACGGCCAGGTCCGGGTTGGATCGGCGGCGCCGACCAGCCAGGCCGTCGCGTCGTCGACGGCGACTGCGGCGACGACCACACCGAGCGCCGGGCCGAGCGAGAAGGCCTCCGGCAGCCCCGTGCTCTGGATCGTCGGGGCACTGGTCGGGGGCGTGCTCCTCGGCGCACTCGTCGTCCTCGCGATCGGCCGCTGGACCTAGAATATCGAGAACCGGCCCGCGAGACCGTCGTCGCGCAACTGGAGATAGTACGCGTCGCCGCCGTCCTCGTAGTACGAATCGATTCGGCGTTCGATCTCGAAGCCGACCGCCTCGTAGAAACCCAGCGCCGAGCGGTTGGTCGCCCGGACGTGGCAGTTCACCTCGCCGTTCTCGTCGGCCACCCGGGCGATCAACCGACGACCGAAGCCGTGACCGCGATAGTCTGGTGCGACCGCGAGAAAGAGCACGTAGCCGTCTCGGCGGACGACGGCGAAGCCGACGACCGGTGTCGTCTCGGTCCGGTCGAGATAACAGAACACCGTCGAGCGGCGATAGGCGTCGACGAAAAAGCCGCGTCGCTGTCGGAGAACGCCTTCGGACTCGCGAATCCGCTCTTTGAGTTCCCAGGCCGCCTCGACGTGATCGTCGCTGCCCGGATCGACGACGACGGCCTCAACGCTTGTACTCACTGCCCGACAGTAGTGGATCGGCGGTCTTAACTCTTGTAGCTGGAGGGGTATCCGCGTCGCGGTCGAAACCGACCCACATGGAAACAGTTAACAGCCCTCGGAGTGCGCTCACAACCGATGGCATCAGACAACGAGCGGTTGATCGCGGTGATTCTGTCCGCGATCATCCCAGGTGTCGGACAGCTGTATCAGGGACGAACGAAGATCGGGGCAATCTTGCTGGTCGCGATCCTCGTTTCGGCCGGACTGTCGTTGTTCCTCATCGGTGTGCCGCTCGCACTCCTGACGTGGCTCATCGCGATCTACGACGCCTACACGCGCAAGCTCGACGACTATCTCGGCTGATCGGCTCCACCGCCCACCGGTTTTGCGGCCACCAGACCGACCAGCGGCGGCCGCGTGCATCGGGAACGCGCTCGCCGACGCGCTCGCCGCACAGTTCACGACGGCGTGACCCCGACCGCGTCGCCGTCCTGCCGGCCGAGGTCCACGTCGTACAGTGTCACCCAGTACTGCTCGCCCTCGTAGATCACGAGATACTCGTGAGTGTCGTGGTCGGCGTAGACCGGCCGTTCGTCCCGGAACCGATCCACCAGTCGCGACCAGGCCTCGCTATCGGACGTCTGATAGTAGGTGTCCGTCGTCGATTCCGAGACGATCTCGCGTTCCGCGTCGGTGAGTCCCGCGAGTGTGAACGCGTACTCCGATCGGAGGTCGCCGGCGAACGCCGCGGCCGACGGGGCGACCCGCTCGGCGTCGTACCGGTAGGTGTGGACCGTGACCTCGCGAGTGCCGTCGTTCGCGATGGCGACCCGCCGGCCGTCGACCAGGAGCGTCTCGTACTCGCTGTCGGCCACGAGCACTGACTCGTCGCGCTCGTCGGCGGTGTAGACCTCGCTGAACCCGATCGCACGCGGGCCGTCCTCGCGGTCGAGCATCTCACGCAACTCGTCGATCGGGACGTGTTCGCGATCGACGGGCGGGAGGTCCTCGTAGGCGATCGACCGGCCCGACGTTGCGTTGGGGCCGACCTCGAAGCGCACGTCGTAGCGGGGTCGCGTCGTGTTCTCGACGATCGACCAGGAGAGCGTATGATAGCCGTCGGCGGCGGCGATCGGCCGATCGGGCTCGATCGGCGGGCGCTCCCCCGTCGCCGTCGGCCCCTCGTCGTCGATCGCCCCGGCGATCAGCGCGCGATCCGCACCGTCGAACGCGTCGAGTGACACCGACGCCCGCTCGGCAATCGCGGACTCGTTCGCGACGGGGTCCATCGACAGCGATCCCTCGGCCGAACAGCCGGCCAGGCCGGCGAGGACGGCGAGCGCGGCGAGCGCGAGGACGTGACGGCGGTGCATACCGACGTATCGCAGAGTCGGGGTGTATGCCTTGTGGACGGTCAGATCGAGACTGAACGATCCCGTGGCGACGGCGGCCCGCGATGCGATCGAGCGACGGACGCGAGCTTTAACCGGGGCCCGGACGAATCGCCGTCGATGACCGCCCCCGACGGCGACGCGCTGTTCGACAACGACCTCGTCGTCGACGACGCCCTCGAACGCCGCTCGTACCAGTTGGATCTGGCCGCGAGCGCCGCGCGCGACCACACGCTGGTCAGTCTGCCCACCGGGCTGGGCAAGACGACCGTGAGTCTGCTGGTCGGGGCCCACCGCCTGGCGACTCGTGGGGGGACCCTGTTGATGCTCGCGCCGACGAAGCCGCTGGTCGAACAGCACGCCGCGTTCTATCGGGAGACCCTCCAGATCGCAGACGACGCGATCGTCGTGTTCACCGGCGAGGTCCGACCCGCGGACCGGGCCGCACTCTGGGACGAGGCCCGGATCGTCATGGCGACCCCGCAGGTCGTCGAGAACGACCTCCTGGGCTCGCGGATCGACCTAAACAGCGTGACACACCTCACTGTCGACGAGTGCCACCGCGCGAGCGGCGACTACCCCTACGGGTTCGTCGCCGAACGGTATCACGCGACCGCCGACGACCCGCTCGTGACCGGGATGTCGGCCTCGCCCGGCGAGGACCGCGAGTCGATCCTGGCGGTGTGTGAAGCCCTCGGCTTGCGCTCGGTCGCCGTGAAGACCCGCGAAGACGGCGACGTCGCGGAGTACACCCACGACACCGACATCCAGTGGGAGCGCATCGAGTTGCCCGACGCCGTCATCGAGATTCGCGACGGGCTGGCGGACGTGATTGCGGATCGGCTGGCAACGCTCAAAGAGCTCGGTGTGACGAACAAAACCGACCCGAACCTGGCCCAGCGGGAGATCAACGCGATCCAGGGTCGCGTCCAGGAGTTGATGGACGCCGACAAATCGGAGGGCTACGAGGCGATGTCGTATCTCGCGGAGATCCGGAAACTGCGGACCGCGCTGACCTACGTCGAGACCCAGAGCGTCGAATCGCTCCGGCGGTACTTCGAGCGCTTGCAGGAGGGCGCACGCTCCTCGGGGGCGTCGAAGGCCGACCAGCGTGTCGTCAGCGACCCCCGCGTTCGGGAGTCGATCGATCGCGCCCGCCGATACGACGACCTCCACCCGAAATTCCGCCGGGTGCGCATGCTCATCGCGGAGGCCCTCGGCATCGAAAACGGCGAGCGCGTGATCGTGTTCACCGAATCGCGAGACACCGCCGAGGAACTCGTCGCCTTCCTGGGCGAGCATTTCGCGACCCGGAAGTTCGTCGGGCAGTCGGACACCGAGACCAGCGCGGGCATGACCCAGACCGAACAACAGGACGCTCTCGACGCGTTCCGCGCGGGCGAATTCGAGGTGCTCGTCTCGACGAGTGTGGCCGAGGAAGGCCTGGACGTCCCCGAGGTCGATCTGGTCTGTTTTTACGAACCGGTCCCGACCGCGATCCGGGCCGTCCAGCGCAAGGGCCGGACCGGTCGCCAGGCCGCCGGACGCGTCCACGTGTTGATCGCGGAGGACACTCGCGACGAGGCGTACTTCTGGAAGGCCCGTCGCGACCAGCAACGCATGCACGACGAACTGGAGACGCTGAAGACCCTCGAAGGCGACATCGAGGGAGAGCTTCGCGGTGGCGGGTCGGCAGTCGATCCCGACGCGTCCACACCGGACGTCTCACCACCCGACACCGCGGCGACCTCCGCTGACGGTGGCCAGACCGACCTCGGTGCCTTCGAAGGCGGCGACGGTCGAGAGGGCGATGGCGACACCGACGGAAGCGACGACCGCACCGACGAGGCGGCGACCGCCCGCGACGCCGGGGAGTCGACCGACGACGCCAAAGAGGCGGACGCCGAGGGTGCGGACGGAGACGGGCGGAGCGATCCCGTCCCCGATCCGAGCGATCTGCCCGACGGCGAGACTGTCGCGGGCGACCGGCCCGACCCGCCCGAACCGAGCGCGGACACCGTCGAAATCGTCATCGATCAGCGCGAACTCGACAGCGCGATCGGACGCGATCTGGCCCGCCGCGAGGGCGTCGAGACCCGCCTGGAGACCCTCGACGTCGGAGACTACGTCTGCTCGGATCGCGTCGTGGTCGAGCGCAAGACCGTCCCCGATTTCCTGGATTCGCTGGTGGGTGGCGACCGATCGATCTTCGAGCAGATCGCCAGCGACGCCCGATACTACGACCGGCCCGTCCTCATCCTCGAAGGCGACGGCCTGTTCGAAGAGCGGTCGGTCCACCCCAACGCGATCCGGGGTGCGCTCGCCTCACTCGCCGCCGACTTCGGCGTGAGCGTGCTTCGGACCGCCGACAGCGAAGGGACGGCGGCGATGCTCGCCGCCATCGCCAACCGCGAGCAGTCGCGGGCCGACCGCGCGATCAGCGTCCACGGCGAGAAGCAGTCCCGGACACTGCCCGAACAACAGGAGTACACCGTCGCCTCCATCGCGGAGGTCGGCCCCGTCACCGCGCGATCGCTCCTCGACGAACTCGGGTCGGTCGCGGCGGTCGTGACCGCCGACGAAGAGGAGCTTCGCGAGGTGAGTGGCGTCGGTGCAGTCACCGCCGAGCGGATCCGCGAGGTCGTCGCGACCGAGTACGATCCGTAGCGACGGCTTGATTGCGGTCGGGCCGCTGGGAGGTGTATGCCGACGACTCGGCCCGTCCGCCCCGACGAACTCGACGACCTCCTCGCCCTCTACGAGATGCTGTTTCCCGAGGAGTCCGCCGCGCGCACGGAAGCGGTCGACGACGCCTGGGACGCGATCCAGGCCGACCCGAACACGACCGTCCTCGGGACCGTCACCGATCGGCTGGTCGCGACCTGTCAGCTCACGATTATCCCCGCCGTCGCCCGCGGTGGCCAGCCGTTTGCGGTCATCGAGTACGTCGTCACCCACGACGAGGAACGCGGCGAGGGGTACGGCTCGCAGTGTCTCGAACACGCGATCGATCGCGCCGCCGACCAGGGCTGTGAGAAGGTCCTCCTGCAGACGAGTCGCGAGGACGAACGCGTCCACGCCTTCTACGAGCAGTGTGGGTTCGACCGCGACGCGAAAACCGGGTACGTCTACCATCTCGAAGAGCGGACGGCCCCGATCGAGGCCTGAGGCCGGCCACGAGTCACGATCTGCGTGCGCTATGCGCCCCGACGAGCGGCCAGCACGGCCGCGATCACGACCAGCACCACGACGAGCGCGGCGGGCAGGATCGCCCCCAGTGGGAGGCCACCATCGCCCGACGCGTCGGTCCGGACGGTCTCGACCGCCCCGCCGCCGTCGGTCGTGGTGGCCACCGCTGTCGCCGTCGCGGTCGGCGTCTCGGTGGGCGTCGCCGTCTCGGTCGGGGCGTCCGGCGCGCCACCGCCGGGCGCGATTGTCGGCGTATCCGTTTCGATATCCACGTCGCCGCCGATCACACCGCGCGGCTCCGATCCGTCCGGGTCGTCGCCGGCGTCAGCCCGAACGGTCACCGACGCCTGGACCGGAGCGCCACTCGACGTTCGGTACACCGGCCCGGGCGAGTCGGCCGTTCGGTAGTGGGCGACCGCGACGAGCGTCGTCTCGGCGCTCACGTTCGACAGCGAGACGGTCGCCGTCGTCGCCGACGGATCGAGTGTGCCGCTCGCCCCGACCGTCGGGCCCGCGGCAGTGCCCTCGTGGACGACGATCTGGCCGCCACGGTCCAGACTCACGTTCTCGACGGACAGACGGTCCCGACTCGCGGACGTGACCGAGAGCGTCGCCGCCGGCCGGTCGAGAACGACCGGCACGTCGAACGCCTGCCCCGCGGGCCCGGTCAGCGTCAGCGTCGCCGGCCCGAACGCGTCGGTCGGAACGTCGGCATCGAGCGACCACGATCGGTTCTGACCGACCGTGGTGGTCTCCGTGAGTGCGGCCGTGCCAGCACCAGTCGTCAGTGCGACGTCGAGTGTCTCGCCCTGCGGGACGACCGTCGTGCCCGCGAGCGTCTGGTTCGGGGCTGCCGCGAGCGGCGTCGAGAGCGTCGCGGGCGTGTCGGTGACCGCCACCCGATCGCTCACCCGCTCGGCCCCGTCGGTCAGCGGACTCGATGCGTTCAACGTGAACGCCAGTTCGTACTGCTGGCCCGCGTCGAGGTCCAGCGCCGACGAATTGACCACCAGATAGACCGCGCCGGTGGATTCGAACGCCTCGATTGCGTCCGCGTCGATCGTGTCCGAATCTATCGCGTCCGCGTCGATTGTGTCCGAATCTATCGCGTCCGTGTCGATCCCGCCCTCGTCGGGGGCCCTCACCGTCTCGTTCGTCGCTGCCGTCGCGTTCGATCCGTTCGTCGACACCGCTCGAAGCGTCAGATTCGCGCCGACGGCGTCGTCGTCGAGCATCGCGAGGAGGTTCGCTGTCGTCGAGCCCTCGCGCTGGAGGGCCATCGGTCCGACGAGTCCCGTCGCGGAGAGGTCGACGACGAGACGATCCCCGGTGACGATCAGGTCGCGCTCGGGGAGCGATCCGGCCTTGAGCGCCCCGATGACCTGGCTCCGTGAGGTCAACGCGCCCGCAGGGCCGCCAGAGCGGATCCGGAGATCGGTGGTCGCGCGGTCCTCGACGCGCAGTTCGCCGTACGTGGGCGGGCCGTCCAGGGTCGTGCCGTTCCGCCACGGGGCCCCCGTCGCGTAGTAGCGATCGCCCGACAGCGGTTCGACCCGGGAGGCGTTCCACGACTCGGTCGTCAGGTTGTGCACGGCGACCACCCGGTCGTCGTCTGCGGCCCAGACGCGCCGGTCGGCGGGGATCGCGTCACCGCGAACCGCATAGCTGTTGACGTTCAGGGAGACGCGGCCGTCCTCGTCGACGTCGCTGACGTTCACGAGGACGTCCAGATCGGAGCCGTCGATGCGAACCCACCCCGATCGGGTGTGATCGAGGTCGACATCGATCTCCGCGACGTCACCGCGCGCGATCCCGGCCCCGTCGACGGCCACCGTCGGCGCCTCGACGGTCACGGTCCCCGCCGATCGCGTGACGTGAGTCCCGTTGTGAGCCACCCACTCGACCGGGACCGCACCGAACGCGCGGTCGGGCACGGCGTAGGTCACCGACACCGTCGCCGTGGTGGGCTCGGACCACGCGAACGCCGTCGCGTTCGCGTCCGTCGCGGTGCTCTCCGCGGCCGTGGCGGCGTCGGTCGCGTCCGCGGCGGTCGTCTCGTTCGCGGCGGTCGAGGGCTCGACCGACCTGTCGACGTGCTCCCAGTCGTCGGGCACACCACGCAGCGACAGGTCGGTCGCGTTCACGACCGACGCCGAGAGCGTGACGGTCTCGCCGGACAGCGTCGATGGCTGGTCGGCGTCCACGAGCGGGTCCGGCAGGTCGACGACCGTACGGGCCGCACTCCCGTTTCGATCCCGATAGACGTGCCCGTCGGGGTGGACCGCGACCGCGACGAGACGCTCGGTGGTCGGTGCGGGATCGATCGCCGTCCTGGCGGTCGTGTCACCGGGATCGACGCTCGCCGCGCCGACGACGCGCTCACCCTCGCGCAGTTCGATCGTGCCCCCGTGGGTGAGGATGACCGGATCGAACCCGACCGACGTTCGATTCACGGCGTCGACCGCGACGTCGGCGCCCTCCCAGACGACGCTCAGCGGTCGCGTGCGCTCGGTCGGGCCCGAGGAGACGACCAGTGTGTACCGGTCTGGGTCGAGCGTCGTCAGATTCATCGCGAGCGACCAGTTCCCGGACGGATCGACGGTCGTCGTTCCGTTCGCGACGGTCCCGGTCTCGTCTCTGATCGCGACGGCGACCCGGTCGTCGACACTCGTCCCGCCGATCGTTGCCGGCCCGGTCGCTACCTCGTCGCTGTCGACCGTGGCCCGCGGCGCGACGGTCACGGTCGCGGACGCCGAGGCGTCCGTCGCCGTCGCGTTCACCGTGACGGTGTAGCTGCCCAGCGGGACGGTCGTGAGGTTCAGCGCCCCGCTCCAGGTGCGATTCGCCGTGACCGTCGTGGTCGTCGTCGCGACCACCCGACTCCCGTTCGCGACGGTGACGGCGACCGTCGCATTCTCGTCGAGCATCGATTCGCCGTCGATCGTCGCGGTGGGGCCCCGTGCCGTCGTCGTGGTCGAGACTGCCAGGCGCGGTTCGACCGCGACCGTGCGAGTCGCCGTCGCGTCGGCCTCGACGGCACTCGCGGTCACGTTGTAGGTGCCCGGTTCGACGTCGTCGAGGTCGAACGACGCGGACCACGTGCCGTCGGCGTCGACTCTCGTGACCGCCGATCGGTCGCCCGCGCCGTCGGGATCGAACGTGACGACGACTCGCTCACCCGGAGCGAGCGAGGAGTTACCCGCGACCGTCGCCGCGGGACCGGCGGGCAGCGTGTCGGTCTCGGCGGTGATCCAGGACGCGACCGACAGCGTCGTCGAGGCCCGAGCGGTCGTGTCCGGGACGGTCGCCGTGATCGTGTACTCGCCTGGTGCGACGCCGTCGAGCGGGAGCGTCAACGTCTCCCCGGCATCGACGGCGACCGTCACACCCTCGGCAGTCTCGGTCGCGCCGTCGATTCGCGCGAGCGTCTCGGTCGAGAGATCCGCCGAGTGGAGCGCGAGACGGAACGACTCACGGTTGCTCTCGACGGCCAGCGTGGCGTTCGATCCAGCGCGCGCCGTCTCCGACCCGTCGACCGCCAGCGTCTGCGCGCGGACGCCGACGGAGGCGTTGGCCGCCGTCACCGTGTCGGACTGTATCGTCCCCTCGGAAATGCGGCGGTACGTACCGTCGCCAGGCCCGAGAGCGTACTCGCGACCGGCCGACAACGTCGTGGTGTCGATCCGGGCCGTCCCCCCGTCCTCGAAGCGAACCGCCCGGTCGGCGCTGGCGTCCGCGAGGTCGACGAGTGTCCAGTTCGCCCCGGACACGGTGTCGGCGGACACCGTGATCGTCTGGCCCTGCCAGACGTCGTCGCCGGAACTGACCGCGACGCTGGAGTCTGCGAGGACGCCACCAGTCACCGCCAGTCCACCGACCGCGACGACCGCGAACAGTGTGATCGCCACCGCCCAGGTGAGCGACCGCCGACCCGAGGACACGGTGGTCACGAGACTCCCCCCGGGGCCCTACCCCCCACCCGTCTATCGATTCGAGCGAAACAATCGGTATTCACAACCATATCGAGCGGAATGACCGATCGGCCACGCTTAAACCTACCGTCACACCACCGGCAAAAATGGACGAGTTCAAATTATTCCCCGCTTCAGATTGCGAAACAAACACACAGGCCGCATTCACCCACGGATCTGCGCGTTTCCGATCGCAGAATGCGAGAGTCAGTCCGCCGCGTCGATCAGCGCGATCACGTCGTCGGCGGGTTGGAACCCGTCGGCGACGCGCTCGACCGGTTCGCCGTCACGAAAGACGACCAGGAGCGGGACGCTCTGGACCGCAAAGCGCTCGACCAGTGGCGGATCGTCACGCGGGTTGATCGTCGCGACGACGGCGTCGGCCTCCTGGGCGACGATCCCCAGCACTGGCTCCATCGAGGCACAGACGCCACAGCCGTCGGTGTAGAACTCCACGAGAACCGTCTCGTAGGTGTCGATCAGTGCGTCGAGGGCGTCGCCGTCGTCGAGTGCGACCGGCCGGTCCGGCGGGTCGTCGGCGTCGAACGTCTGGGCCATGTCCCGATCCACGGCCTCCAGCACCAAACCAGTACGGCCCGTCACTGCACACCGAGGCCGGTCGAGAACGCGGTGTAGACCACGAACCCGACGACAATCGAGGTGACGAGCGTGATCACCCAGAACGTGAGCGTGACGCCGATCTTCCGGCGGGAGACGCCCGCCGATCCGGCCGCGAGGCCACCGCCGATCACGCCCGAGATGATGATGTTGTTAAAGGAGACGGGGATGCCCAGCAGGATGGCGGCCTGCGCGATCAAAAAGCCCGGCACGAGCGCGGCGATCGAGCGGCGCTCGCCCAGTTGAGCGTACTCCCGCGAGGTGGCCTGAAGCAGGCGCGGGGCGCCCATCCACGCGCCCGCGAGGATGCCGCCCGCCCCGAGTGCGAGCAAGACGATCGCGGGCAGGCCCAACTGATCGGCAAAGAGTGCCTCCAGTGGCCCCGTCGCCAGACCGACCTGACTGCCCCCACCCGAAAAGGCGACGACGCTGCCGAGCGCGATCAACAGCGTCCGGATGCCGCGCTCGTGTGAGTCCTGTGTGCGCCGGCGGATCGCGACGAAGGCGAGGACGGCCATCCCGACCGTGACTGCAAGGACGCTTGGCTCGACCGGGCCGAGCCTCGGCGCGTCGACGATCATCGCCACGGTGCCCGCCAGCGAGTTCTGACTCGCCTCCGGCGGGGACGGCAACACGCCCAACTGGACGTTCGCGACGATGGCCGCCACGCCCGCCGCGATGACGGGGATCGCCACCGTCTCCGGAACGCGGTCGTCTCGGAGCATGCGCGCCGTGCCGTACGCGGTCGACCCCGAGACGATCGGCACCATCAGCCAGAACGTGCCCAACCGCCGGTAGGTCGCGAACGCGGGGTCGCCGCCGAGCGCGAGGCCCACCCCGACCATCGCGCCGGTCGTCGCGAACGCCGCCGGCACGGGATAACCGGTCTTTACGCCGACGACGATGAAGCCCGCCGCGGTCAGGAGTCCCGCCGTCGCCGCCAGCGGCGAAATCTGGACGCCCCCGATCAGGTCCCGACCGACCGTCTCGGAGATCGATCCGCCCTGGGTGAGCGCTCCCAGCGCGGCGAGGATCCCGACGAGAAACGCGGCGCGCATCGTCGAGATGGCGTTCGCACCGATCGCCGGCGCGAACGGTGGCGAGTTCGAACTCGCGCCGAGCGCCCACGCCATGCCAAGCCCCGCGAGCGTCGCGAGCGCGATCAGCACCCAGGCAGTCAGCGCCACGCGCTCGGCCCTCCATTCGACGGGCGAGACGTCCCGACGCCCTCCTCGCGTCCGCACATGACGGGTCCTTCGAGGGGACGCCCTGTTAACGATTTGCCCCGGCTGGTGTGTCCGATCCGGTACTCCACCACTCTCCGACTCGTTCGCCAGATTTGTATTCGAAGAAATAGAAACCTGTACGCGGGAGTGGACGGTATGAAACGACTGCAGTACGCACTCGTGGCCCTCGTTGTATTTGGTCTCCTCGGCGGGCTCGGAGTGTATGCCCTGCACGCGGATCCCGTTCCGGACGAGATGAGCGTCGATCACCGGTACGTGCCCGGCGACGTGCTCACCGAATCCGCGACGGCCGATCTCTCCGCGCTGGGGCCCGGCGCGTCCCGTCACCTCCACCTCACCGAGCGATCGGCGGCCCGCCAGTCGGTCGACGGACCGGTCGCGACGGCGTTCGTCGACGGCACCGACTTCTCGACGTCGTCGATCGTCGTCGTCCAGATCGAGGGCTCCTCGACCCCACAGCTTCGCTTCGAATCCCTGCGCCGGACGCCCGACGGGATCCGTCTCGACGTAGCCCTGACGACCTGGGAGCCACGGACCGACGACCGGGCCGTGCATACGCTGTTGGTGCGGATCACCGACCACGAACGCGGGGCCATCGAGTCCGTCGACGTTCGAGTCTCGGGGCAGTCGTTGCAGCCGACGATTCCGTTCTTTTGAGCGGTGAGAGTCAGTCCTCCGCGTCGGACTCGATGGTCGATGGACCATCATCCGTTTCCCGATGGGTCGACAATGATTACGGGAGATCGGAGGCGGCGCATACCGATTCGTCCGCGAACTGCCCGATCACGTTTCCCATGACTGACACGCTCCACATCACGGTCGAATCGACGGCGGAGTTCTTCGAGGCGGCCCTCGACGACGTCCGCCAGATCGAGGCCGACGACGCCGAGGACGCTCATGTCCTCAGCCTGCCCGACGAGGCGGCCCTCGAACGCGTCCTGAGCGCGAAGAATCTCGAACTCGTCCGGACGATCGCCACCGAAGAGCCCGAGAGCGTCCGCGAACTCGCCAGGCTGGTCGATCGGGACATCAAGAACGTCTCGACCGCGCTCAACCGGTTGGCCGAGATCGGCCTGGTCGAACTCGACGACGACGGCTACGCGAAGCGGCCAGTCGTGTGGTACGACAATATCGAGATCGACGTTCAGGTGACGCCAGACGGGTCCGACGGTGTGGTTGCGTAGGCAGCGAGTCCCGCCGATCACTCCCCGACCGCCGCCCCTCTCCGCGTGCGCAAGACCGGCAGGCCAGGCCCACCGATCGTCTCCGCGCTTCCGCCAGTCACCGGACTTACGGGGCTCGAAACCCACGTCCGACGCATGGTTCTTGACACAGGGGTCAAGACCCACCCGTCGGTGGTGGCCAGTCTCGTGCGCACGATCCGACGCGCCCTCGCGCCCGACCCACGATCGCGTCGGTCCACCGGAACAGTCCTCTCCCCGGCGTTCGTCCGCCGTCGCACACAGTTCGACTCCGTCAAGGCGTTCTGTGCAGCCTGTCCGTGTGACGGCGACACGGTCGGGGCCGTCCAGCGGCTCTCGGCGGACGAGCGCGACGCGTTCGTGGCGCGAACGACCGACTTCGAGACCTGGACGGCGATGAAACAGAGCGGTGCGGTCACGGACCTCCTCGAACGGGCCGTCTGATCAGCCGAGTCCCGGGAGCGCTGCGAGCGCGTGATAGAGCGCGAAGCTGATCGCGCCACCGCCGACCATCGACGCGATCCACGCGCCGAGGGTGTAGCCGGTCTTCGTCGCGGAGACGCCGTCCGACCCGGAGGCCCGCCCCACGAGTCCAGCCCCGACGATACTCGAAATCATCACCTTGTTGAACGAGATGGGATAGCCCAGCGCGATCGCGGCCTGCGCGACGAGAAAGGCCGGGATGAACGCAGCGATCGCACGCTTCGGCCCGAGTGACGCGTACTCCCGGGCGACGGCCTGTATCAGGCGTGGCGATCGCATCCAGCCCCCGAGCAGAATGCCGACTGCCCCGAGTCCGAGCAGATAGATCGAGGGCAATCCGAGCGATGAGGTGACGACGGACTCCAGGGGGCCCGTGGCGAGGCCGACCTGTGACCCGCCACTGGTGAACACGACGACGAGCGCGAGGCCGACCAGCATCCGGTCGATGCCGGTCGAGACGTCACGACGGAGTTGCCAGTAGGCCACGCCGGCCGTGAACAGCCCGATCGCGCCCCCGACGAGGAGGCCCCCGGCGGTGCCCGTCGAGAGACCGAGCGCTCGGGCGACGACGCCAGCGATCGACCCCGGCCCGCCGCCCGGACTCGGGAGGACGGCGAGCCGAATCGTCGCGAGCGCGGAGCCGACGCCACCGGCGAGCAGCGCGATACTCGGGGGATCCGCGACCCGGTCGTCCAACAGGAGCCAGGCGATCGCGTACGCGAGGACCCCCTCGACGATCGGGATCGCGAGCCAGAAGCCCAGGATCTTGGCGTACGTCGCGGCCGCGAAGCCGCCACCCAGCGCGATCCCCGCGCCGATCGCCGCACCGGTGACCGTGAACGCGGAGGGGATCGGATAGCCACGGGAGTTGCCGATGGTGATCAGCGTGGCCGCCGTGAGAAGCGTCGCGGTCGCGGCCAGCGGCGTGATCGTGACGCCGGTGACCAGTCCGTGGCCGATGGTCTCCGAGATGCGGCCCCCCTGGGCCACCGCCCCGAGCGCGGCGACGATCCCGACCAGGAGCGCCCCGCGAAGCGTCGATATCGCGTTCGCCCCGACGGCCGGCGCGATCGGTGCGGAATTGCTGTTCGCGCCGACGGTGAACGACATGAAAAGCGATGCGACGAGCGCCACGGCGACGAGACCAGCGAGTGATGACATTGGAATCAGTCGGTGGGACCCGGCGGAACCGTCTCGACAGGCCCCATTCCCGATCTGATGCCTTTCACTCTGTCGGTCGCGCTCGTCTCGCTCCCCCGGATCGGCAGCCAGTCGGGACGAGCGCAGGTGCGCGCCGGGCCACAACCGTACTCACGTCACGGTCCGCGGGACACCGGGCCCGACGACCGACCGCGTCAGGTCGGTCTCACTCCCCGAACGCCGCCAGGCCGAGTTCGCGCGTCCCCGCGAGGTACCGCTCGATCCGGTCGGCATATAGTACATCAGGAGTCTCGGAGCGGATTATGATAGTAATAGTCAGCCACTCTGAAGCACTTCATTCCAATAATTATATCAAACGACCTCGACCATATTCCGGTAACGAATGGCAAGCCGAGACCCGGACGAGCTGCGTGAAGAGTTAGAATCTGTCGAATTTGCCACCAATGAGCAGACACTAGCTGAACTGCGGTCCGAAGCGCGCGAAACGGTCAATGCCCAAATCAACACTCTCGACGACATCGACACCAAGGCAAGCAAAATACTCC
This sequence comes from Halococcoides cellulosivorans, assembly GCF_003058365.1. NCBI lineage: Archaea > Methanobacteriati > Methanobacteriota > Halobacteria > Halobacteriales > Haloarculaceae > Halococcoides > Halococcoides cellulosivorans. The sequence continues at coordinate 2,212,622 of NZ_CP028858.1, forward strand.
GTCTCAATATCGTTCTGATCGGTATATTGGTATCTGGGCTATCAATCATAGCTCAATTTGGGAATGGTCCAAATTTCCCAGAAATTTCCAACTTCTTGAATGGCTACGTCACTCTCGGAACTGTATCAATCGTCCTCTCGACTGCATTTGCAGCCATGACATATACTGCTTCAGAGCAAGACATCGGACTGAGCCACGAAAATCTGAGTGCACTTCTTCAAGCCGATCTTGACCGTTCTGAAGCCGAAACTCTAATGTTGAAAAACTATATTGTACGTATAAACTTCAACAGAAGCACCAATGTACGCAATATTCCACTCATCCAACTCACGATTCTATTTGCAGTCATTGCTGTCGTGAGTTTCGTTCTTGGAGTACACGAAGCTCTGGTCGGGCCTGTCCCTGGGCTATATGTCTTTGGTACATTACTTGTCATTCTTACCGTTGTGGCTGTTTCCGGCGTCGTCAAGCAGATCTATCGAGCCATTCGTGATTACATCGAGTGGCGGTAGCCGAATCCTTAACCGTCTCTCAGTACAATGCGAACGTATGACCGACGACGCAAGTGAGGACAGTGAAAGAAAACAGGCTCACCAAAGCAAACTGGAAGGTGGCGAGATTGTCACTGACAGCGACCTCGAAAAAGCTCAAAAGAGTGTCCTGAATGGTGGCGAACGGGTTTCGAAAGGCGGACAGCGGGGCCGTGACACAGACGACGAGTAGTATTCGTCACTATAGGTGGTTGCCGTCATCGTTCGGTCGTGTTCAGATGATTGTGTGACATAGCCGAGTCTCCTCTGAAAGCCCCTCGCCCTTTCGATCCACCAGGACATTAATGCCCATAGACTGGCGATACGACCGAGTTCCTGGCGGCCTGCGAAAATCGAAGATTTTCGGGCGACCAGAATACGAAGTTTTCTGGTAAACTGAAAGGGCGAGGCCGCCTCGCGTGCATCTCAGCCGGCACTATCCGAGCGCCAGCGAGGATATCCGGCTGAGTGTGCGCGAGCGTGCCGAGGGCTTTCAATCTTCTTTCCTGGATCGACGGAGAGGATCTGAAACAGACATTTTGGGCTTGTTTAGACGCCTAATTTCACGGTCCTGAGTGGCTCACACTCACTTCGATGTTTCTGACAGCGCATTTCAGGACGAGTTCGCGGAACTGACCGAACCAGGTTCGGGCGCGAACGATCTCGCCGTATTTGCGCCGGAGCGCGAAAAATGTCGACTCGACGTTCGAGCGTTGATGGTAGATCGTGTCATCTTGCAAGATATTGTTCGCGACGCCGTACCAGCCGAATTCGCGGTGACGAATCACTGGTTTAACGCCTTCTGCACGCAGTCGTTGGCGAAGGAGCCACCAGTCGTACCCTTTGTCGGCGGTAAGAATGCTCAGTTTGTCGAGGTTCCGCTTCACCATTTGCCAGCCGATCTTGGAGTCGTGCGGTTGTTTCATCGAGCAATGTATGTCGAGAATCGCATTTGTATCGCAGTCGATCAACGTGGTCACTTTCACCGCCTGGAACGTGTAGTTCGTCCGTTTTGCATAGTGTTGGCTGGCAGCGATCCGATCCATGCCGGTTGCGTCGATCGCCTGAACGTCGCCGATGTCGTGCAGTTCCGCCGATAACCGCAAAAGGACGCGCCAGATTCGCATTTCGAGGTCTTGCTTGCGCGTACAAACGGTGGTAAAATCGGGAAGTTCAGTTACCGCTAGGTCGAGCTTCGAAACGATTCCAGGCATCTCGTGGAGTACGTCCAGCAGCCGCCGGTACGGGTGGTCGAGATATTCTCTGAGACCGTGAATTACCACGATTACCCAGTCTGCGTACCCTCCGTCACCGGCCTGGTACGCTGGATCTGGCTCACCGACGACGGCTTTTTGAGCGAGCGAAACGATGCGACCAGTGAAGCGGGCGAGTTTCGTAGGCACAAACTCCGTTTCCCGCTTCACTTCCTAGTATCTTCGACAATTAGACGCTCTTACTAGCGTCTAAACACGGCCGACATTTTCAGAGGCTAAACAAGACCCACAACACCAGCTCTTGAAACAGTTCTATTTTCATTCAATGTGCCCCACATATTACTAAACCTAACCTCCATTTGGTGTGTTTCGGTTTCCTGACTCTCACCCCCCGAACGCCGCCAGGCCGAGTTCGCGCGTCCCCGCGAGATACCGCTCGATCCGGTCGCGATCCCACCCCACCGGCGCGACGACCTCCTCGCAGGCACGAAGTACGCGATCCGCGTAAAACGCCGGGTCGAACGCGCCGTCCTCGAAGGGTAAGCGGACGCGCTCTGGACCCTGGCGTGTGTCGTCGCTGACGACGTACCGCACGTCCCGGCCCGCACCGACCGCGAGGCCCGCTCGCTTGGCACGCGCGAGCGCGTCGGCGGTGCGCGTATGCCGATCGTACGCCCCGGGATCGCGGGTGGCGCGCGTTCGGATGACGAGATCCTCGGCATCGACCGCGCCGCGCTCCAGGCGGTCGATCGCACGCTGGGCGCGCTCACAGACGGGTTCGGGATCGCGCTCCCGATCGAAGGTTTCGATGAGCGCCTTTTGCGTCTCGGCCACGTACTCGCAGGTCGAACGCCGGCGGGCGGCGATTCCGCGGCGCTTGTACTCCTCGCGATCGGCGACCCGGCCGAAATACCGCGTGAGCGCGCCCGCCCGGGAGTCCTTGCGCGGGACGAACGCGACCCAGTCGAATCGGTCTTCGAGTTCGAGGTCGATCCCGACCGTCTCCGAGATCGACGCCGCCACGTCCGCGATCGGGTCGGGATCCTCGCCCGCGGTGACCCAGAGGCTGTCGACGATGCCGTGGACGACCCGCCAGCCCGCCGCTTCGAGGCGGTCTTTCGCGTCCAGCAGGATCTCCCGCGCGAACGCGTTGATCGCCTCGTGGGCCTCGATCCGGCCGAACTTCGCGTTGCGATACCCCTGATAGCCGAACGACGAGACGAGAATCCACTTCAGGGCGTCGGCCTGGGCCGCGAGGCGGTCGCGTTCGGCGTCGCTGATTCCGTCCGCAGCCATCCGGGCTTTCATCGCCGCGCGATCCTCGATCAGCGGCGCGAGCACGTCGGCCATGAAGCCCCGATCGTCGCAGATCGAGTACTCCAGCCCGGGCACGCGATCGTTCGCACAGCAGTCACAGCCGACGGTCTCGGGGCTGACGTTGTACTCGACCATGATCGAGGGGTACAGCGAGGCGAAATCCACCTCGATGACGTCCTCGTGGACGCCGACCGACGGCGCGAACGTGAAGCCGCCGCGATCGGCGTCGTACAGCGTCGGCACCGTCGTAAACGCCTCGGGCTCCCACTTGTTCCAGGGGACGAGCACGTCACGCGCGCGGGCCTCGCGGATCTCGATCGAGGTGAGGATCGTCCCGATCGACCCGCGCGCGGTCGCCTGGAGTGGGCGACGCGAGCGCTCGGCGAGGTCGCGCAGGCCCGGGAGGCCGCCATCGTCGTGCAGAAATGAGCCCTCGCGATCGACGATCACGCGCCCGGGGACAGAATATCGCGCCGGCGAGTGGAGCACCCGGCCGTAGCTCTCGACGGTGTTCGCACCGGCGCGCTGGTCGAGGCCCGGGCGTCGCCCGAGCGGGCAGTCGATCCCGTGGCGATCGGCCGCCGCGGCGACCAGCGGGACGATCTCGCCCGTCGAGCAGACCAGCACGTCGGGATCGTCGCGGTCCAGCCGGTCGGCGAGCGTGGCGAGCGTCCGCGCCTCGCCGCCGTCGATCGGGTCGCCGTCGATGAGGAGCCCGGACAGATCGTCGTCGGCGCGAGCGGCCGCCGGAAGGTCCAACGCGAGCGTGCGCAGGTCGCGATCGGGCACCGGCGACCGGCCGGTGTCGAGACAGTAGCGGGCCCCGGGATCGAGGTCGACGTCGTACAGGCGCAGGGTGCCCGGCCCGAACGACCCCGCCTCGTGGTGCGTGCGGATCTCGCGGGCGAGCGTCCGGATCTCCCCGACGCGCTCGACGGCGACCCGCAAGACTGGCTCGCGCTCGTCGGCGTGCAGGTCGGGAAAGCGGTGGACGGTCGCCATGTCCCCGACTTTGGGGTCGTCGGCCAGCGCGGCCCGGACGTGCGTGCGCGCTTTCGAGGGCCCGCCGACGAACAGCGCCGGCGTGTAGGCGTGCCGCTCGGGCCGGGCGCTCGCGGCGGTGGTTGCCCAGACGATCGCGTCGCCGTCCTCGAACTGAACGGTGAGCATGGTCAGTCGTCCAGGCGTCGCTCCAGCCGATCGACCCGGGCAGAGAGTGCCTCGATCTCGCCTTCGAGCGCCTCGATCCGCTCGTCGCGTTCGCTGCGGGCATGTTCGTGGGCGAGCGCGATCGAGAGCAGGAGTGCGATGTCGGGATCCGTCGCGTTGCAGTAGCCCGCGGCGTCGGCGAACTGCCGGGCGTGCTCGAACAGGCGATCGAACGCGGGCCGATAGGGCCGCCGGAGCGCCCGGCGAAACGGCTGGAAGGCCTGCTCGCGCGAATCGAGCGTATCCCGATAGGTGGGTGTCGTCCGCCCCATCGTCACCCCTCCACCCGGGGGACGCGCTCGTGGACGGCCGCGCGAGCGTGCGCGTCGACCGGGCCGAACAGATCGAGCCAGTAGGCGATCGTCGTCTGCCAGTAGCCCGGGCCGCGATAGGCCGGCGTCTCGACGTCGGGCCCGACGTAGCGGTGGCCCTCGCTCGTCGCCTCGCAGGTGATCACCCGGTCGGCGGCCGACCGAACGCGATCGGCGAGCGCGCCCGCCGTCGAGGCGAGCACGGGAATCGATCGGGCCTCCGCGAGACCGGCGAGCGCTTCGAGCGACGACCGGAGCAAGGGCTCCCGGTCGTACTCGGGCACGTCCGGATCGGCGTACAGCGCACCGACGTTGGCGGCGACGACCAGGCCCGTCCGCGGGCCCGCCTGCTGGAGGGTCCGCCGGACGAGCGAGTGGTGCTGGTAGGCCGTAAAGGCGCGGGCGACCCGCACGGAGCGCAGGCGGCGGTCGTGATCGACCAGATCGTAGAACACCCGCGTCGAGGCGGCGTTCCGGGCGTCGATCCAGAACGTTCGGCCGTCGCGGGCGGCGTGCGCCGACAGCGCCAGGCGGTGCAGCGACGGCGACCGCGCGTCGGGCGTCTCGAGCACGGTCAGGCCGGGGTCGAGATCGGGCAGGAGATCCATAGCGGATCGAGGCGGGCCGCCCGGAAAACCGCGACCGGGGCGGTGCCGGGCGTTCCGGATCGGCGTGGGCGGGCGAGATTGGAGGCGTACGGGGCGCTCGTCGCCGGACCGGGATTTCCGAATCGGTTTCCGAAACGCTACGCGCTCCCCTCGCGGAACCGCTCGATCGGGACGCGATCGATCCCGTCGTAGTCGTCGTCGCCACCGACCAGGAGCGTTCCCTCGACGTGTTCGGCGGTCGCCAGCGCGAACGCGTCGCCGAGCGCGGGGTTGGCCGCGAGGACGTACTCCGCGGCCGCCCGCCACACCTCCTCGACGGCGACCGTCTCGATGCCGAGCGTGGTGAGCCAGTCGAGATACTCGTCGCTCGTCGCACGGTCGTACTTCCGGGCGATCGTGTACCGAATTTCGGTGCGGGTCACTGGGCTGGCGTAGCCGGTCGTCTCCCCGAGTGCGACGGCGTCGAGGTACGTCTCGACGACGTCACTCCCGGGTTCGTCGTCCGCGTGCGCGATCAGCGGTTCGGCGTCGAAGACGACGCGATCGGGGACCGTCATTAGTCGTCAGGTTCCCGCCGATCGCGCTCGTTGCGGTCCTGCTCACGCTTCTCGCGCAGAATTTCGGTCGCGGGCCGGTCGCTGTCGCTGTCGTGCCGGGCGGCGAACCCTCGCATCTCGCTGGGCGATCGGATGGCCTCGACGACGACGCCGTCCTCGCGCTCCCGGAAGCGCACGGTGCCCGGGGCCTCGATCCCGAGTTTCTCCCGGAACCGCTTCGGGATGGTCGCCTGGCCGTGTTTGGTCACCGCGACGACCTCCGTCTCAGACTCGTTCTCTGACTGGCTCATTGTTCAGAGATAGCTGTCGTTCATAGGTAAGTGTTTCTCTGATTCGTGTGGCGGACGGACCAGCACCGAGGAACCCGAGACGGCGCTCGCGATGGCGACCTCGCGGTGCGAACGACCGACTTGGACGCGAAGCGCCCCGATACCCGGCGAGGACCGACGTGCGCACGAGGGTGGTGAGATCCGGCCTCATCGAGTGCGCGGAGCCGTGAGACGTTTGCAGACCGCGGTCGTACACTGTCTGAAATCGACATGACACGCGAAATCGACCCGACACCACAGGCGGAGTATTTCAATTTCGAAGACGAGGTCGCGTTCGTCTCCGGGGCGGCGAGCGGCATCGGGCGCGCGACGGCGCTGTCGTTCGCACAGGAGGGTGCCGACGTGGTCGTCGCCGACATCGACGAGGCGGGCAACCGGAAGACGGCCGACCGCATCGAAGACCTCGGCAGTACGGCGCTAGCCGTGACGTGTGACCTGCGGGAGGCCAACGATGTCGAGGCGGCCATCACGCAGCGATCGACGAGTTCGGTCGCCTCGACTACGCCTGCAACAACGCTGGCGTGGAACAGCGCTCGGTCAAAACCGCGGACCTCCCGGTCAAGGAGTTCGATCGCGTCGTCGATACCGACCTGCGCGGCGTCTTCCTCGCGATGAAAGCGGAGATCCCACACGTCCGCGAACAGGGCGGAGCGATCGTCAACGTCTCCTCGGGTGCGGGCGTCGCGGGCTTTCCCGAATCCGCCTACGTCGCCGCGAAACACGGCGTCGTCGGACTGACCCGATCGGCCGCGCTGGAATACGCCGAGACGGACATGCGAATCAACGCCGTCTGTCCGGGGATCGTCGACACGTCGATGATGGACCGCGTCACCGACGGCAGAGACGGCGGCCGGGAGGACGTGGTCGATCAGGAGCCGATCGGTCGGATGGGCGAACCCGACGAAATCGCGAACGCCGTTCTCTGGCTGTGTTCGGACGCCGCGTCGTTCGTCCTCGGCCATCCGATGGTCGTCGACGGTGGCCAGACAGTGTAGACTGCGCTGGCGGGCGCGACCGGTCGCTACACCTCGACGACCGAATACCGCCGATCGCGCGTCTCGCCCTCGGCGCGGATCAACCCGTACTGATCGAGTTTCGCACAGTAGTTGCGCATCATTCGGCGGCTACGCGGCTCTGCGACGCGTGCGCTGTAGGCGTCGTACAGCGGTCCCGGCGCGATCTCGCCGGCCTCGCGAATCGCCGCGTAGACCGCACGCTGATGCTCACCGAGCGTCTCCAGGCGGCGCTCGCGGATCGTCGAGCGGGCGGTCGGGACCGCATCGGCGAGGTCCCGATCGGCGATCCGATCGCCACCGCGGCGTTCGGCCGCCCGGGCCGCCGCACGCAGCGCGTCGATGGCGACGCGGGCGTCCCCGCCCGCCCGGTCGGCGATCGTCCGCAGTCCGCGTTCGTCGATCGCGCCCGGGTCGAGGCCGCGCTCGGCGCGCGAGGCCAGGATCGCCCCGAGTTCGTCGACGCCGTACCGATCGAAGTTGACGGTCACGCCACCCCGGAGGCGGCTGTCCAGGCGGTCGTCGAGGTCCGCGAACAGCTCCGCCTCGCGGTTGGCGATCAAGACGAGCGTCACCTCGGGAGTCGCGTTGAGATCGTAGAGCAGGTCGGTCGAACTGAGCTGATCGACCTCGTCGAGGACGGCGACGAAGGGCCCATCGAGGGCCCCGCGAAACCGCTCGCGGAGCGCGTCGATCGCCGTCGACTGGCGGTGGACGTCGGTGGTGTCACCCACCGCGTCGAGCAGGCGACGGCGGACGGCAAACGGCGACCCGTCACGCCAGCAGTTGACGTACTGGGCGTCGAGTCCGGGCAACTGCTCGCGCAACTGTCGCAGCGTGTAGCGGGCGACACAGGTCTTGCCCGCGCCCGTCGGGCCGAACAGGGAGGCGTTCTCGCCGGGCTGGTCGTCGAGCAGTGGATCCAGCGCCGTCGAGAGCCGGTCGATCTCCTCGTGGCGATGCTCGACGTCCCGTGGCACGAACTGGGCCGTGAGGACGCGAGCGTCGGTGATCATTCGGTCAGAATAGGGTACTCGGACAGTAAAGTGGTCGGGCCTACAGCCGATCGAGCGCCGCGAGCGTCTCGGCGGCCTCGCGAGCGGCCGCGAGGTGGTCCTGTGCACGGCGCGGATCGGACGTCTCGGCCGCCGCGGTCGCGAACCGTTCGAGCGTGGTCTCGACCGCCGCGCGACTGTCGACGATCGCATCGCCGGAGCGGTCGGCCACCGTGGTCTGGGCGTTCTGCGCGGTCGATCGATCGGCCCCCTGCTCGGGGACCAGCGGGTCGCGCCCGGCCTCCCCGGAGCGGTCGACGGTCGGGGAGCGATCGGCCGCCGACTGGTCGGCCGCGGCACGGTCGCCAGTCGACGGCTCGGCCGCGGCGGCGGACGCGTCGGACGGCGATCGGTCGCTCTGGGACGGATCGGCGGACTGGGCGTCGGCAGCTCCGTCGGCATCGGCCTCACGCTGGGGAATCAGGTGGTCGACGTCGTCGGCCTCCGCGTCCGACTCCTCGACCGCGACGGCCTCCTGGCAGGTCGGGCAGAACTCCTCGTCGTTCTGGCGGAAGATCGGATCGCCACACGTCCCACAGTGGGCGTTGGTCATCGTCGCCCCCTTGAGCAGGAGGTCACTCATCCGCTGGGTCGACTCCCGATCGGCCTGATCCTGTTCGTACTGTTCGCGGAGGCGCTCGCGTTCGGCCTCCTCGTCGAACTCGCTCATACCGGACGTGAGGGTCCGAGCACCCAAAAGGATACGGAAGCGGGGATCGGCCGGGAGCGGGCCAGAACGGGCCGATCGCTACACGCGATCGCGGATGACTTTGAGATTCTCCTCGGGCCCCCACCGGCCGCCGAACGTGAACAGCCACACGACGCCCAGGCCGATCACGTACGTCGCCGCGATGGGCAGGCCAAGGACGAGCATCTTCGCGACGCCCTGTGAGGTGACCGCCATCGTCACCACGAACGACCCGAGCACGGCGACCCGCCAGTGCCGGCGGAGTGCGGCATAGGTGAGGATCCCACCGTAGTGGAACAGGACCATCGAGACGGGCACCATCCCGAGCAGGCCCACGCCGACCGTGGTGTAGACCACCAGCCACCCGAAGTTCTTGATCTGGTAGGCGATGATCATGTTCGCGCGGACGGAGTCCTGAACCAGCCAGGAGATGATCGTCGGCGCGACGAGTGCGAACCCGACGATCCCGCCGACGGTCACGCCCAGGATCATCGACCCGCCCCAGACGAGCCAGGTCCGGCGATCGCCGCGGGCGTAACCGCGCTCTTTGAGCGCCGGCCAGGCGTAATAGAGGATCATCGGCACCGTGAAGATCAACCCGACGAGCACGCCGACCTTGATCTCGAAGACCAGGTGTTCGACGGGGTGGAGCGTGACGATGTTGACAGCGCTCTCCTCGACGAGTGCGAGGCCGACGAAGTACTCTTTGATCGTCCCCATCCCGCCCTGGTAGAGCCACATGAAGATCGCGGCGCTGACCACCATGAACACGCCGACGATACGGAACGCCTTCGAGGTGAGCGAGTCGATGATGAACGTAACGTCGCGGTAGTAGCCACCGATATCGTCCTCGTCGGGTTCGTCGTCGACGAACGCGCCGAACATCCCCGTCGCGGTGTTCGTGAGGACGTTGCCCTCCTCGTCGGTCTCGGCGTCCTCACCAGCGGCCTCGCCCTCGGCACCGTCGGGGGCCTCACCGTCGGCAGCCTCACCCTCGACGGCCTCGTCGACAGACTGAGCGGCGTCGAACCGGGCGAGGATCGCTTCGGCTTTCTCGGGGTTGTCGTCTTGCAGCGCCATCCCGGCGTAGGCGGTCGCCTCGTCCTCGTCGAGCACACGGAACACGTCGAGCGGAGCGTCACGGACCTGCTGGGTCGAGAGCGCGCCGACGTCGACGTCTTCGGGATCGCGCACCGCGGCCATCGCGAGTTCGTCGCTGGCGAACACCTTCGAGACCGTCCGGTAGAGGACGACGAGCGCGACGAGCAGTCCGACCACGACGGCGAGGACGACCGCGACGGTCGGTCGCGAGACGCCCAGCGCCGCGGGCAGATCGGGGAACGGGTCGGTGAAGTAGACCGGATTCACCGTGCGACTCGCCTGGGCGGCCGCGTCGAACCCCGGCGCAGCCCCAGAGAGCAGACCCTCGGAGGTCCGGGCGAGGACGTCGTAGTTCGGCGTCGGCCGCGGGCGGTAGGCGTCGGGCAACGACGCGACCACGGTGTTGAGGTGGGTCAGCCCGCCCGAGACGACCGCGGCGTAGGTGACGACCCCGCCGACGAGTGCGCTCCCCGCGAGGACGTTCCAGTGCTGGCGTGCGATCACGCGGACGTCCAGTGCTTCGCCGCTCCGTTTGGCGATCACGAGGGTCTTCGTCATGCGGAGGCTGAGCGCGTACAGCCCGACGAGCGGGGTCGCCCACATCAGCTGCGTGATCGGGTCCGGCGGCGTGAACATCGCCCCACCGCCGTACAGCACCAGCACGGCGATCTTCCACTTGTCGCGGAACGTCTCGTACGGGACGATCTCCGCGAGCGAGAGCGATGCCATCACCAGCGGGAGTTGGGCAGCGAGCCCAAAGGATAGCGCCAGCAAGACGATGAAGTGCACCCACTTGACGATCGAGTACGCCGGCGTGAACCCGGCGTTGATCGCGTTCGTCGCCAGGAAGTCGAACATCAGCGGGAAGAAGAAGACGTAGGCGTACGCGACACCGCCGGTGAACAGGCCACCGACGGCGAGTGTGAAGCCGGCGACTTTCAGGATCGGCACGTCGTCCGGCCAGATCCCCCGGCTCCGCAGCGAGTCACTCGAATAGTAGACGATCACCGGAACGATCATGACGAGCCCAACGACGATGCCGATCTTGGCCTGGAGCAAGATGACGTCGAACGGCGTCTGAGCGACGACGCTCGTCTGGCGAAGGATCGGCGGCGGCATCCGCCCGAACAGATCGGCTCGAAGCTGTTCCCAGACGAACGCCCGCAGGATCCAGATCGAACCCATCAGCCCGACGACGAACACGATGAAGATGACCTGCAGCTTCCGCTGGGCCGTCGAGAGGAAGTCCCCCAGCGTCTCCCGCCCGGCCGCGACCGTGCGTTTCGTGTCCTCGTCGATCCCGAGGTCGGCCATTCGTCCGCTGAGTTACGTCCTCGGCGTTATCAACCTATTCATCGCCAGACTCCGCACCGGCAGGCGAAAAGAAAGCTTACAACAGGGCGCACCAAAGCGCATGCCAGTATGGGCGGAGCGCGGACCGGCGGGTTCGACGACGGCCCCGGCGGCATTCGACGTGACTGGCGAGCCGTGGAGGACCACGAGCCGCGCCGCCCGCTCGATCGACGGACGCGGGGCGCGGTCGGGGACAGCGCGTCGGTCGGCGGGGCGTTTTCTCCGCCCGACCGGCCAGGGGCCGGTGCCCGACGGCGAGAGGGGCCCGACCGGCCGTACCGACCCGATCCCCGCCCGCGGCGGGACCCGGCGGCGGGACCGACCGGCGAGCCACAGCCGCCGAGCGATCTTGCGGCCCCACCGCAACGATCACCCGCGGCGCGTGGCCTACGCTCTGGTGAGCACGCGCGGCCCGGTGCGGCGGTCGCCTGGGTCGGACCCTCGCCACGAGTCGCCGCCGCGGCACCGTTCGCCGGCGGGCACGGCCCCGACGGCGATCTGGTGACCGGTCGACTCGGCCCCGATTACGAGGCGCCCGACGAGTCGCCCACTCGCGACTCCACCGAGGGCGACACCACCACGCCCGACACCCCCACGGGCAGCACGCAGACGACACGCGGCGGACGGGGCGATACCGATCCGCCTGCCGAGACCGGCGCGCCGGACGACCAGGAGATGCCGCTGGGCGCACACATCGAAGAGATGGTGCGCCGGCTGGGCATCGTCGTCCTCATCACCGGCGCTGTCGCGGCCGTCGCCTTCCCCTTTGGCGAGTACGTCATCAACTTCCTCTGGTTTTCCTACCTGCCGGGGACCGCCGCAGAGTGTCCCTCGACGGCTCAGGAACTGGCCTGTCCGCGGGTCTATCACCCGCTCTCTCTGATGTTCGCGCGGCTGAAGGTCGCGACGCTCGGCGGCTTCGTCGTCGCGCTCCCGGCGGCGGTCTATCAGATCTACCGGTTCATGCGACCGGGACTGTACCCCCGCGAGCGGCGCTACTATCTCGCCTCGGTGCCGACCAGCCTCGCGCTCGCGGTCGCCGGCCTCCTCTTTGCGCACGTGTTGATCCTGCCGATCCTCTTTACGTACTTCCACTTCTACACCCAGGGCGCGGCGGAGATCTGGTTCAGCCTCGGGCGGACGTTCGATCTGATCGTGATGATGCTCGGTCTGTTCGCGCTCGCCTTCCAGATCCCACTCCTGATCGTCCTCGCCGTGATGATGAACGTCACCTCGCGGCGCTGGCTCGCGAACAAGCGGATGTACTTCTGGGGCGCCTTCCTCGCGGTCTCCTTCATCTTCGGCGCGGATCCGACCGGGATGGGCCCGTTCCTCGTCGCGGGGACGATGGTCGGCCTGTTCGAGGGGACGCTCCTCTTGCTCCGCTGGTCGGGCAAGGGGACGATCTGGCCGACGCCCGAGGCGCTGACCCGTCGGCGGCCGCTGGCGTGGCTCGCGGGCGCGATCGCGGGCTACGTCGCCAGCCCCGCCCCGCTGCCGACAGGCTACTACGCGGCGGTACCAACCTTCGTCAAGAACTACCTGGCGAACTACGACCTCGAACCCGTCACGCCGCTGATCGTCGCGCTCGTGATCGTGGCGATCTTCGAGTACATCGCCTACACGATCCGGCAGTACCGTGCCGGGGCGGGCTATCGCGGTGGAAGCAGAAAGCCCCGTGCCGACCAGTTCGACTGGGTCCTCCGCCGGGCGCGCTTCTCGGTGTGGGCGCTCGCCTTGCTCGCGGGGTATCTGTCCAGTCCCGACCCCGTCTTCCTGGACACGTTCCAGTCGGTGACGCTCCCGCCGCTGCGCGCGCTCGCGCTCGGTATCGGCATCGGCGTCGCCTACGAGATCCTGCTGCGGGGCTACCGGTTCTGGTGGGAACGGCGCTGAAAAGGGATTTTTCTCGGATATCGCCGCGTCACTCCTCCGGACTCACACTGCCCGTCCGATAGCCAGCGAGATCCAGCGTGACGTGGTCGAACCCGAGCGCACCGACGTGCTCGCGGGCCGCCGCCGCGAATTCGGGGTCGAGCGCCGCGTCGAGTTCCTCGGTGCCGACCTCGATGCGCGCGAGATCACCGTGATCGCGCACGCGGAACTGTTCGAACCCCCAGGTCCGCAGGAGGTCTTCGGCGCGTTCGACCCGCGAGAGTCGCTCGTCGGTGATCCGTTCGCCCGTGGGGATCCGCGAAGAGAGACACGCCATCGACGGCTTGTCGGCGACCGAGAGGTCGTACGCGCGGGCGATCTCGCGGGCCTCCGCCTTCGTGATGTCGTGAGCGCGTAGTGGCGAGTAGGCGTCGCGCTCGGCGACGGCCTGGAGGCCGGGGCGGTGGCCGCCCTCGCCGTCGTCGGCGGTCGTCCCGTCACAGACAGTCGCGAGCCCTTCGCGCTCGGCGACCTGGCTCATCGCATCGAGTCGCATCGATCGGCAGTGATAGCAGCGTTGCTCGTCGTTCGCGCGAAAGTCCGGGTCATCGAGTTCCGAAAAGGTGGTCTCGACGTGGCGAATCCCGATCTCGTCGGCCACCGACCGGGCGTCCGCGAGTTCCGCCTCGGGGAGCGTCTCGCTGCGCGCGGTGCAGGCCACCGCGCGGTCGCCCAGCGCCTCGTGGGCCATCGCGGCGACGACGCTCGAATCGACGCCGCCCGAGAACGCGACGAGCACGCCGTCGCGGTCAGCGAGGTCGGCCACGGCCTGGGTGCGTTTCTCGGCGGCGGTCGTCATGGCCAGCGCTACCGCATCGGCGGGCAAAAGTCCGGCGTCGTCGGCAGCGGTGGCCGAGCGGCGGTCCACCCACTCGGTTCGAGCAGTCGCTCGCCCCGGAACAGTTTCCCGTCCGGACGCGAACGGCCACGTGTGAGCGACGGTCCGGCCCCGATGGACTACTTTCCGTACGACGAGCCCTACGGCCACCAGGCCGACGCGATCGACGCGATCGACGACGCGCTCGCCGACGGGCGCGATGTCCTGTTCGAGGGCCCCTGCGGAACGGGCAAGACACTCGCCGCGCTCGCGCCCGCGCTCGCCGAGGCCCACCGGACCGATCGGACCGTCCTGATCGCGACGACCGTCCACCAGCAACTCCGGCAGTTCGTCCGCGAAGCCCGTACGATCGCCGACCACGAACCGATCAGCGCGTCGGTGTTCCGCGGGAAAGGCTCGATGTGTCACCGCGAGGTCGACTACGAGACCTGTCGCGTCCTCAAGGAGGCGACCCGCGATCTCGCCGACCTGGAGGAAGATCGCGACGAACTCCGCGAGCGGGCCGACGCACTCCTGGCGGCGAGTCGGGACGGTGACAGCGACGCCGCCGAGGCCCGGGCGGCCGTTCAGGACGAACGCGAGTCGGTCGCCGAGGAGATCAGCGATCTGCGCGAGGATCGCGAGATCTGTGAGTACTATTACGACAACCTGACGAGCGACACGATCGAGTTCGACGCGTGGCTCGCGGGGGGCGTCCGGACGCCCGACGAGGTGTTCGCCCGGGCCGAGAGCGCGGGGTTCTGTGGGTACGAACTCCTCAAGGAGGGACTGAGCGGGCTGGATCTGGTCTGCTGTAACTACAATCACGTCCTCGACCCGATGATCCGCGAGCACGTCTTTCGGTGGCTGGATCGCGACCCCGAGGACGTGATCGTCGTCCTCGACGAGGCCCACAACGTGCCGAGCGCGGCCCGCGAGCACGCCCGGCGACGGCTGGCCAGCGAGACGATCGAGCGCGCGCTCGACGAGCTGGCGGACAGCGAGGACCCACGGGCCGACCCGGCGGCGAACCTGATCGCGACGGTGGGCGAGGCCCTCGATCGGGTCGCTCGCGAGCAGGCCAGCGATCCGGGATCGGAGTGGACCGAGCACAGCGTCGCGAATCCAGACGGCAAAGACGCACTCACGGTCGCAACGCTCCAGGCGTACTCGGGCCAGGGCTATCCCGCCGATCTGGAGGCCGCCCGAGAGTTGGGCGAGGCCCTCGAAGAGCGCTACGAACAGGCGTATCGCGACGGCGAGCACGACGTGCTCAGAGACTGCCCGACCGCGACCGTCGCGGACTTTCTCTCGGCGTGGTTCGACGCGCCCGCCGGAGCCCACCCGGTCGTCGGCGTGCGCCGAGAGGGCACCGACCTCGACGCCCGCGCGGAGTTGTTCCACACGATGCCCGGATCGGTGACTCGACCGCTGTTCGACTCGGTCCACGCCACCGTCTGT
The DNA here is from genome assembly GCF_003058365.1 of Halococcoides cellulosivorans. Lineage (NCBI taxonomy): Archaea > Methanobacteriati > Methanobacteriota > Halobacteria > Halobacteriales > Haloarculaceae > Halococcoides > Halococcoides cellulosivorans. Next base: position 2,228,120 of record NZ_CP028858.1, read on the forward strand.
ATGAGCGCGACGCTGCGCCCGTTCGACGTCTTCGAGTCTGTCGTCGGGCTGGAGGATCCCGAACGGCTGGCGTACGACCAGCGGTTTCCCGCCGAACGACGCCGGAGCTACGCGGTCGCGACGCCCGCCCTGTTCGCCAGTCGGCGCGACGATAGATCGGTCGTCGAATCGGTCACGACCGCGCTCGGGGACACGATTCGGATGACGCCGGGCAACGTCCTCGCGGTGTTTCCGAGCTACAGCGAGGCCGAACGGTATCACGACCGCCTCGACCCGGCGGGCCAGACCGTCCTGGACCGGGCGGGAACCGACGGCAAGGCGATCCGCGAGGAGTTCGTCGCGAGCGACGACGCGACGCTGTTCACCTCGCTGTGGGGGACGCTCACCGAGGGCGTCTCCTACGACGGCGACGATGCGCGGACGGTGGTCGTCGTCGGCGTCCCCTACCCCCGGCTTGACGACCGCCGCGAGGCCGTCCAGGCCGCCTACGGCGAGGCCTTTGCCGAGACAGGGGACGATTCCGCAGACGTCGGCTGGGAGTACGCCGTCGAGATTCCGACCGTCCGGAAGACCCGCCAGGCGCTCGGGCGGGTGATCCGCTCGCCCGAGGACTTCGGCGCGCGCATCCTGCTGGACGAACGCTACACCCAGCGCGCCGAAATCGAGATGGGCGAGTACGCCGTCCGGCGATCGTTCCCGCCCGACGAGCGCGAACAACTCGTCGACGTCGCCCCCGAGAAACTCCAGTTCGGCCTGCGGAACTTCTTCGCAGACCTCGATGCCTACGACGGCGACCCGCCCGCGCCGCGGTGAACAGGGACCAACACGAGCGGCGAGCGTCACGACTGTCGAGAGCACACGAAGATGTCGAGTCCGACCCCCGAACGATTTTCATTCACATCTTATACCGTTTATCCAACGACACGTCGTATAGGTCAAGAAATATGAGTCTGGAACAGTTGTGTGTTAACGATGGTTCACGAGGGGACCCACCAGACCGACGGCGCACCGACAGGACGAACACGACGCGAGGCACTCGGGACGATCGCGGCCGCCGCGGGCGGTCTCGTCGGAGTCGCCGGGACGGCCTCGGCCGCGCCCGTGGCGACGGTCACCGGGTCGGGTGGGAGCTACGAGACGACGAGCGGCGGGTCGACCGTCCATACGGGCGGCGATCTCGCCGAGGCGATCCGCGCGGGCATCGACGCGCTGCCCGACGGGCGATCGAGTCGAGAAGAGGTGCTCGTGGAGGCCTCGGGCGACATCTCGGAACAGATTTTCGTACCGAGCTATACCGATCTGAACCTGCAGGGCAGTTACTACGCGTCGGGCATCATCCCGTTTTACGCCGACCAGGTCGAGTCGATCACGATCCGGAATCTGACCCTCGAAGGCGACGTCTCGATGGGGATGCGGATCCGACGGGCCGACGACGTCGTCGTCGACGGGATCACGATGGAGATCAGTTCGGGCATCGGGATCCGGATCGACGATGCGTACAACGACGCGACGCCCGAGCGGACCACGGACGTCCGGATCGGCACCGTCGAGATCAGCGGCGCAGGCCACCACTCCGTCGAGACCTACGGCGTGACTGGATTTACCGCCGACACCGTTCGCACCTGGGATTCGGGCGGGTGTGGACTCCTCTTGAACAATACCGACGACGCAGAGGTCGGCCTGGTCGACGCGACCCGTGCCAACGAGGGCGGCGGGTACGCGGGCTTCCGGTGTGCGAACGACGCCGGGCCGAACATTCACGTCGAGCGCGTCGAGGCCGTCGACTGCGGGCGTGGCATCTTCACCGTCTCGAACAGCGGCGGGATCACGATCGACGAGGTGTACCTGGAGGGCAACAGCGGGAACCTGATCCAGGACTCCCGGGACGTGACGATCCGAAGCGGGGAGATCACCGAGACCGGGAGTTCGGGCGTGCGTATCGACTCCCGGAACGACGACCGGCATCCCCACACGCGCAACGTGACGATCACCGGCTGTGACATCAACAACAACGCCGGCTACGGCGTCCGCGAGACCGGGCCGGACACCGAATCGAACCGCATCGAGGGCAACGGCTTCTGTTCGAACGGCGACGGCGCCGTCGAGACCTACGCCGACTCGACGGTCGTCACGGGGAACACCTACGACTGCTCGGGCGTGCCCGGTGGTGGCGGTGTCCCGCCGGCGATCGATCCGTACCTCCGGGTCGACGGTGGCGAGTGGCAAGAGACCGCGACGGTCTCGATCGACGCGGGCCAGACCGTCGAATTCGGGCCGCACCCCACCGAGGGCGGGTCGTGGTCCTGGGAAGGCCCCGGGGTCGCCGCAGACACCCGCGCGATCGAGGTCTCACCGACCGAGACGAGCACCTACACCGCGACCTATACGGATTCCTCGGGCGAGTCCTCGACGCAGGAGTTCACCGTCGAGGTGTGTTCCCCGTCGACGCTCACCCCCTACGTCCGCGTCGACGGCGGCGAGTGGCGAGAGACCGCGTCGGTCTCGATCGATGCGGGCCAGACCGTCGAGATCGGGCCCCACCCCACGGAGGGTGGCTCGTGGGCCTGGGACGGGCCCGGTGTCTCCTCAGACACCCGCGAACTCACGGTCTCACCGACCGAGACGGGGACGTTCACCGCGACACACACGAACGCGTGCGGCGCGACCGCGACACTCGACGTTCGGGTCACGGTCGGACCGGCGGGGCCAGCGGCGATCGACGGGACCGTTCCGACCGATCCCAACGGCGACGCGTTGTACGAAGACCTCTCGGGGGACGGGACGCTGAACTTCCCCGACGTGAACACCCTGTTCCAGCACACCGACGACCCCGCCGTCCAGGATCACGTGTCGGCCTACGACTTCACCGGCGACGGCCTCGTCGACCAGCAGGACGTGCTCGCGCTGTTCGAGATGGTGTAGCGTTGCGGGCCAGGCCGTTCGTTACGAGAGGGTCGGTCGACGATAGATATACCAGACGTACTACCAAACGACTGAAATCGAAATGGAGCGTAGTGTGGGATGATGGCTCGCGTCACGACCACCGGCACGGTGACCATCCCGACGCCGGTCCATGAGGAACTGGGGACCACAGCAGGCGACGAAGTGGCGTTCGAGTCGACGCCAGACGGATACGTTATCCGACCGGTGTCCCCACGAACGCCCGACGGTGAGGACCCGTTCGAGATCTATCGCGGAGTTGTCGAGGGAACGATGTCCGACCGAATGCGCCGATTGCGGGGCGACCAGGAAGTCGAACACAGCGACGAAACAGATTCTGACAAGTGATAGAGTAGCCGGTGTGGGAACGACGACGTTCGATCGTGGGTTCCACGAGACGTATTTCCCGGCGGTATCCGTCCGACTGGCGTGACCGTGACCGAACACCCCACCCCCACTCCCCCGGGGGGCCAGACTCGGCCGGTTCAGTTGTACTCTCGCCAGCGATGCCCACACGCTGTGCACTTGAAAAATCGCGTCGGTGGTTCGTCGGCCGACCCCGTCTGTTTGATCGTATAATAGGCGACTCCGTGCCCACAGTCCTCACAGGTCACGTCGTCGCTCGTTGGCTTACCCTCGAAGGCAGCCCCCTCCTCGGTCTCGATCAGGTCGTCGTCCGATTGGGCGTCCGTGCTCACGAACTCGGCCGCACGGTCCTGGTCTTTGACCTCACGAGCGCCACACTCCGCACAGACCATCGCGTCGCCGTCCGCGTGCATCAGCGAGCCACAGTCCTCACAGAACTGCATACCGCCGTTCGGGCCCGGACCGGCAAAGAGTCCCCGATCACCACTCGGCTTCGAGACGGTCGCGCTCTGCGACGATCGGACAGTCCGCGAGGCGGACGACGCCCATCGACGGGACGGCGAGGATCTCGCTTCCCTCGTAGGTACACGTGAACGCGGGCGGGTCGGCAACGTGCGGGCAGTCCCGACAGTACGATTCGATGGGGACCTCGCGGACGTCGCGCTCGTCGTCGGTCTCGACGACCTGCTCCTCATGGGGCCCGATCGACGACCAGATGTCGCCATCTGGCGTGGGCGCGTCGGTCAGCAGGTCATCGGTGACGTCGACTGGGGTCTCGGGCAGGCGGTCGAACGGGTCGGCCACGCCGATGTCCGCCAACTCCGTCTCGGAGAGGTCTGCGGGGGCCCAGCTCTCCTGGACGGTGTCGGGGCCGGGCTCGTCGATTCCATCGGATCTGCCCGTTCTGTCCGGCCCCTCCCCGTCCGGTGCGTCCTCGGAATCCGGAGCCACGTCCGAATCGGGCGCGTCCTCGGGGTCGTGATCGTCCGCCGCGTCGTCACTCATCGGGCGTGCCCTCCTCCAGACGAAGCGTCGCGGAGCCGAACCAGCCAGTGGGCGGGTCGAGATCGGAGAACGCGGCCTCACAGTGCGGACACGTACTCGCTCCGAGCAGTCCCAGATCGATCGCGCGTCCACAGCCCTCGCAGGCGGCGCGATCGACGTCTGCGGTGTGAGCGGCGCTGCGAATACGATCGAGGACGGGATCGCTCCCCACGCGCTCGCGCTCCTCGACGACGATCCAGGCGAGGCGATCGACCTTCTCGGACAGGTCGTCGAGTCTGGTCTCGACCGTCCGCTCGGTGTCGTCGACCCGGTCTTCGAGCGTGCCGATCCGGTCGCGGAGGTGAGCCGGATCGGGGCCCTGACCGGATTCGAGCGCCCCGACGCGGTCTTCGAGGTCGTCGGCGGCCCAGTCGGTCGATTCGAGGTGTTCGATCACCGCGTCGGTGATCGAATCCATCCGATTGGCGAGGACGGACGCGACGGCGGGTTCGATCGACGCCTCCGGATCGGTCGCGACGGACTGCTGAGCGATCAACAGCTCCGCGGCGGCCGTCTCGGCGTCGTCGCCGTGCCCGTCGAGCCAGTCAGCGACCGATTCGGGCACCGACAGGGTGAGCGTCCGTCCGGCGTCGTCGGCCATGCCCGATCGGTTCACCGGTCGCGCCCAAAAGGGTTCGGTACCAAATACCACGACCGATAGCGAGTGTGGCGTCGTCGGCGGTCCCGTCGCCAGTCAGCGGATCTTCCGGACGTCGCTGACCGAAAAGCCCGAGTCGGTGATCTCGGTTTCGAACTGGACGATGTCCTCGGCCTCGATCTGGGCGAGCACGCCCCGGAACGACCGGACGACCATCGTCCGCTGGCGTTCGTTGCCCGCGCTCTCCCAGTCGAACTGGAGCACGCCGGTCGCGGCGTCGACCAGTCGGCCGTGCTGGATCGGTTCGAGCGCCTGTTCGTCGACGTGGACGAGGACGACCGCTCTCCAGGTCAGCGCCGCCCGCGTGAGCGCGCGCATCATGACCACGACGTCCCGCCAGTCGGCGGTCTCGCCCGGAGCGCCGACGAGGTCGGTCAGCGAGTCGACGACGACCAGACTCCCGGGGGCGTGGTCGCTGAAGAGGTGCCCGACGCGGGCGAGCAGACCCTCACGGTCGCCACTGGAGAGGTCGGTGATCGAGTCGGCGGCCTCGCCGTACCAGTCCCGCGGGATCGGACTGGGCTCGAAATACCGCGACGCGAGGTCGTGGACGGTCATCTCGTCGAACGCCGCACTGATCGAGGCGTCGACCATGCGATCGATCTCCCAGCGAACCTGGTCGGAACTCGACGTGACCGAGAGGTAGTGCACCGCGTCGGGGAGGCGCGCCTCCGCGGAGAGATCACCGTAATAGAGGTCGTAACTCTCGGGGTCGGACAGCGCGAGCGCGTTCATGATCGCCGTCGTCTGGACGAACGACCGCGCTCCCGCTCCGGCCTCGCCCGAGCAGAGGACGACGCTCCCCACCGGTGGGCCACCCCCCATGAGGCGATCGAGTCTGCGGATACCGAACGGGATCCGCTCCATACCCCGCGTTCACACCCCGCGCGTTTGGCCGTTGTGGCCCGCGGCGTGGTCAAAACGCGCCGGCCGTGCCCACCCTCAGGGCGCCAGCGACTCGAACACCCGGCCGGGATTCGTCGAGAACACCCGTCGCATCGCGTCTTCGGGCACGTCCAGGGTGAGAATCTCCATGATCGCGACGTTGGGGTGGGCCATGGGCGCGCCGCTGCCGAACAGGATCTGGCCCGGGTGTTCCATGATCGCGCGTTCGAGTGGGTCACGGAAGCGCACGAAACTCGTGTCGAGATAACAGTCGTCGTAGCTGCCGAGCAGGTCGATCGCCTCGTGGGTCAGTGCGTCGTCGAGTGGGTAGCCACCGAAGTGCGCGACGATCACCGGCATCGACCGGTCGAGCAGTGTCGCAGCGATCCGGTCGGGCGGGAATCGTCGCCCGCCGTGGACGATCACCGGGAGGCCGACCGATTCCAGGCGGTCGAGGACCGCCGGCGCGGGCAAGCCGTCGACCCCGGGGTCGAGTTTGAACCCCTCGAAGCGGTCGTCGTAGGCGTACTGTTCGACGTCTTCGGGAGGCGTTCCCCCGCCGGTGACTCGTCGCCCGGCGTTGACGGCACGGTCGAGTGGTCCGTCACCCGGCCGGCGAGCGCCGTCCAGACGGGCGATCGGAACGAGCGAGCGATCGACACAGAGGCGGGCGACCGCGTTGTTCGCCGCGAGATAGCCGTCCTGGCGGGCCGCCGGGAACACGAGCGAGCGGACGATGCCGGCCTGGTGCATCTCGCGTTCGAGGCCGTCCGGATCCGGCGCGTCGCGCGGTCGGCGCTCGGGGTCCGGCTCGAATCGCGTGTGGACGTCGACCACCCGGAACTCGTGTTCCAGTTCGAGCATCACCCGAGTCGGGGGGCGCCGGAGCCTTAACTGACCGGCCCAGAGTATCAATATAAACCCCGTGCGGCGGACCAACCAGGGGACGCTCCGGGGGCCACGCGCGGTCGCCAGACGGCGCGGTGAGCGCCGTCGATGAACACTTTTATATAGAACCGCTAACGACCATTGAGTGAGGAATTCCAATCATGTCATCTGGTCAGCGCCGCATGGGGGGTCAACCCCTTTTCGTTCTCAACGAGGACAGTGAGCGGACCCACGGGAAAGACGCGCAGTCGTCGAACATCTCTGCGGGCAAGGCGGTCAGCGAGACCGTCCGGACCACACTCGGTCCGCGCGGAATGGACAAGATGCTCGTCTCCGACGACGGTGAGGTCGTCATCACCAACGACGGGGCGACGATTCTCGAAGAGATGGATATCGAACACCCCGCCGCACAGATGATCGTCGAGGTCGCCCACACCCAGGAAGACGACGTGGGCGACGGCACCACGACGGCGTCTGTGCTCGCGGGCGAACTGCTCTCGAAAGCCGAAGACCTGCTCGACGACGAGGTTCACCCGACCTCGATCGTCGAGGGGTATTACGACGCCGCCGATCTGGCTCACGAGGCCGTCGACGACGTCGTCATTTCCGGCGATCTGAGCGACGAGCAGTTGATCCAGGTCACGAAATCCTCGATGACCGGCAAGGGCACCGGCGACATCGAGGCCGGGCCGCTCGCCGAGACCGCCGTCGAGGCCGTCCGCCACGTCGACCAGTACGGCGGAGGCCGTGACGACATCGACATCGAGGGGAAAGTCGGGGGCGCGTCCTCGAACACCGAACTCATCGAGGGCGTCCTGATCGAGGAGGACCCCGCCCACGAGAACATGCCCACGTCGATCGACGACGCGACGATCGCGATCGTCGACGACGAGATCAATCTGGCCGAAAGCGAGATCGACGCCTCCTACGACGTCACGAGCGTCGACCAGTTCGACGCCGCCCTCGAATCCGAACAGGACGAACTCGACAGCTACGTCGAGGCGATCGACGAGGCGGGCGTCGACGTGCTCGTCGCAGGCCGGAAGGTCGCCGATCGCGTCCAGGTCGGGCTCGCACGAGCGGGCATTCTCGCGCTCCAGAACGTCAAAGACCAGGACATGGCGTCGATCCACCGCTCGACCGGGGCGTCCCGCGTCAGTAGCGTCTCGGAACTCGAAAGCGACGACCTCGGGACCGCCGACAGCGTCCACGTCGAGGGCCCGAAAGGCGACGAAGTCGTCTTCTTCGAAGGCGGGTCGGGATCGGAATCCGTCACGCTGTACGCCCGTGGTGGGACCGAACACGTCGTCGACGAACTCGTCCGCGCGCTCTCGGACGCCGTCGACGTCGCGCTCGCCGCGATCCAGAGCGGAAACGTCGTGCCCGGCGCTGGCGCGACCGAGATCACCGTCAGTGACTATCTGCGCGCCGAGGCCGCGAGCATCGACGGCCGGAAACAGCTCGCCGTCGAGGCGTTCGCCGACGCCATCGACGTGATCCCCCGGACGCTCGCAGAGAACACCGGGATGGACTCGATCGACGCGCTCGTCGAACTGCGCGCCGCCAACGAGGAGGGCGACACCGTCGGGATCATCTCCGAGGGCCAGACGGGCGTCATCGACGACCCCGCCGACTACGGCATCCTCGACCCCGCCGCGGTGAAACACGAGGCCATCGATTCGGCGACCGAGGCCTCGACGATGATCGTCCGGATCGACGACGTCATCTCCGCGAACTGATCGGCCGTTTCGGTTCTGTTGTTCGAGTGTTATATATCCCACCGGGACCAGCTATATACCCACTCCGTCGGAACCGCAGCCATGGCCGTCGGTCCCGACCTCGTCACCCAGTTCGAGCCACTCCTCGACCAGTACAGCGAGTGGTTGCGCACGGCCGGGATCTTCCTGGGGACGTTCGTGGGCACGTACTTGCTCGGCCGAATCGTCCTCGTCCCGCCCGTGGTCCGGGCGGTCGCCAGCCGGAACCCCGACAACGAGACGCTGGTCGGCGCGATCGGACTCTATCTCCGGGTGGCGATCGCCATCCTCGCGGTGCCGATCGCCGTCACGGCGGCCGGCTTCGGCGGCGTCGCGGTCGGCTCGAGTGTGATCCTCGCGGCCGCGACGCTCGCGTTCGGTATCGCCGGCCAGGACGTCATCGGCAACTTCGTCAGCGGGATCTTTCTGGTCACCGACCCGGATTTCAACGTCGGGGACTACGTCGAGTGGGACGAGGAGTGTGCCGGCACGATCGATCGGATCTCGCTGCGGGTCACGCGGATGCGCACGCCGTCGGGCGAGGTCATCGTCGTCCCGAACACCGAACTCGCGACCGCCGCCGTCCGCCATCCGTACGCCCAGGACCGGTATCGGATCAGCCAACGGCTGGTCGTCGGGTACGGCGACGACATCGCGAGTGTCAGAGCGTTGCTCGTCGAGGAAGCCGCGGCCGACGAGCGAGTGCTCGCTGAGCCCGCACCCGTGGCGAACGTCACCGATCTGGGCCCGAGTGCGATCGAACTGACGGTGCTGTTCTGGGTCGGCGATCCGAAGGATCGCAACATCGGCGACGTGCGGACCGCCTTCGCGACGCGGGCGAAAGAGCGGCTGCTGGCCGAGGGCGTGGATCTCGCACCGACCGGGACCCAGGAGCTCTCGGGTGAACTGGGGATTTCCGAGCGCAGCGGGTGACGCTGCGGCGGGTGACGTGGTCGATCTTGTCGTCAGCACGTTTTCGCCGCGGTCCGCGTCAGCGCCAGCCCGGCTATCTTTACATCAGCCCGCACGAAGAGGCCGCCATGATCAGTCGGTTGGTCGAACAATCGAGACGACCAGACGGACTCCTGGGTCGGGTGCTGCTCTGTACGATGGGGCTCGCTCACCGGCGACTCACCGCGTGGGGCCTGGAGCAGGTGGACCTGGGGGCCGACGACACCGTCCTCGACGTTGGCTGTGGCGGTGGTGGAGCGCTCGATCGGTTGTCTCAATCGGTGACCGATGGCCACCTCCACGGGCTCGACCTGTCCCGGACGGCGCTCACGAAAGCGCGACGGATGACCCAGGCCGACGACGCGACGGTGCGCCTCACACAGGGCACAGTCTCGACGATGCCGTTTCCAGACGAGAGGTTCGACATGGTCACGGCGTTCCAGACGCACTATCACTGGCCAGCTCTCGACACTGATCTCGCCGAAATCTATCGCGTCTTGCGTCAGGGTGGGCGGCTCCTGATCGTCGGCGAAAAAGTCAAACTTCAGTACCACCTCGAAGACTACGAGACGACCACGGCGACGGCAGATCTGCTCGACGCTGTCGGATTCTCCGAGTCTGAGACAGTCGATCACCCGGAATGGCTCTGCGTGATCGGCGTTCGGTGACCGCTCAGTCGTCGGCCGTGACCGGCTCACTCGCCGACTTCAGCAACGCCTTCGCTTCCTCGTCGTACGCTTCGGTCAGCAACGGCAGGTCGGTCACCCGCGCGGTCTCCTCGTTTTCGGCCATCAGATCCGAGCGCTCGATGGCGTCGATGCTGAACTTGCGTGCGCCGGCCATGAGCTGTTTCAGCCCGGCACCGAGTTTGTCGGTCAGGTTCCAGAGCGCGACCGCGCCGTAGGGGATGTCCTCGACCGACTGCTCGCCCAGCGCCTCGTCGACGTCCTGCCAGCCCGAGAAGATCTGTTCGGGCGTCTCGCCGTACTCGGTGACCGTCGGGGGCAGGTCCTCCCAGGTGCCGTTGATCTGCTCGCGGCGGTCGGGGTGGAGCGCACCCTCGACGTTCGTCCCGACGAACCCGGGGATCATCAGCGCCCGGCCCATGCAGACGAGCTTGACGTACGGGGAGCCAAGCGCGAGCGTCTTGAAGATCTGATCCTCGGTGGCGATCCCACCCGCGAACGCCAGATCGGGCACGAACTGGCCCTCGTCGTCCATCAGTTCGGCGTATTCGAGCGCTTTCGAGTGGATGTGGACCGACGGTGTGCCCCACTCTTGCATCATGTTCCAGGGGCTCATGCCGGTGCCACCGCCCGCGCCGTCGATCGTCAGGAGGTCGAGTTCGGCCTTCGAGGCACACCGCATCGCCAAGGCGAGGTCTTCGTTCGAGTACGCCCCCGTCTTGAGCGTGATGCGCTCGAAGCCGAGTTCGCGGAGGTATTCGACGGTCTCCAGGAACGACCGCTCGACGTCTTCGGGTTCGGGAGCCTCGGTCGCGCCCAGGCGGCTGTGTCGGGCGAAATGCTCCAGATTGCCCTCGCGATAGGCCTTCTGGACTGCCTCTTTCGTCGGGTCGGGGTCGACGACGTAGCCCCGATCCTTGAGGAACTGGGCGTACTCGATGGAGTCGACCTGGATCTCGCCGCCGATGTCTTTGGCACCCTGGCCCCACTTGAGTTCGATGATGACGTCGTTACCGTGCTCCTCGGCGACGTACTCCGCGACGCCGTTGCGCTGGTCCTCGACGTTCATCTGGACGATGATCGCACCGTACTCGTCGTCGGCGTACTCGTTGTACGTCTCGATCCGGCGGTCGAGTTCCGGCGAATCGACGACGCGGCCGTCTTCCATCGTCGACTCTCGATCGACAGCGACGACGTTTTCGCCGATCACGATCGGGAATCCGCGCAGCGCCGCGCCCACCGCGAACGATTCCCAGTATTTTTCCGCGATAAACGTCGACCCGAGCGCACCCGTCATCAGCGGGAGCTTGCACTTCGTGGTCGTCTCGGCCCCGAATTCGGTTTCGAGGTCGACGTTCGTGTACAGCGCGTCGTCGGCCGATGCGGAGACGCCCTCCGGCAGGCCCTCCGCGCCGTGGGCGTACCCCTGGATGCGCATCGACTCGTAGCTCACGCCGTCGGTGGTCGCGTTGCGTGCGCCCGCCGTGATATCGCCGTACCGGCGCGGATACAGCATCTCACGGCCGCGCAACGACGACATCCAGGTCTCACACGACCCCACGCAGTCGGAGGTACACAGCGTACACAGTCCCGACTCGGCGGGGTCGCCACGGTTGGTCGTGTCGAGCACGTCGTCACGCTTGTCGTATTGTGGCATTACTTTCCGGTTCTCAATCTTCGTACTTAAATGGACCGGATTTTGTCCCAAATATCCCCGGTTTTGGCCCACAAAACCCGACCAATCGTCAACTAATAGCGTCGGATCGGTCGAGAACCACCCTCAAACGAGCGGGAGCGTCACGAACGTCACCCCGATTACTCGTCCGATGGTCGATCGACCAGTTCTTACTCGTCGTCCGAGGCCCCGGGCCCGGTCGGGAAGTAGAACTCGTGTTCGGAGTCGGTCTCGAAGCGACTGAGCACGTCGTCCAGCGGCCGAGCGTACCGCGTGAGGTCCTCGGCACGCTGAGAGACTTCCGAGAGTTCGGCGGCCTGTTCCTCGGCGGCGCCAGAGACGGTCTCGGCCTCTGCCATGGTGTCTTCTGCGAGCGCGAGGATCTCGTCGATCGCGTCAGCGATCGTCTGGAGGTTCTCGATCGAGTCGTCGAACTCGACGTCGGGGCTCTCGATGCCCTCGAACGCATCGATCGCGGCGTCGAGGTCGTCACGAACGGCTTCGAGGCGTTCGATCTGGTCGTCAGTGTCCGCGGAGATCTGCTGGACCGAGTCGGCGGCCTGTTCGGAGGCTTCCCGGACGTTCGCGGCGGACTCGAAGACGACCTCGCCGCTGGTCTCGACCTCGTCGGCAAAGGTCGCGAGTTGCCCCGTGGTCTTTTCGAGTTCCGCGATCATCTCGTTGAACGACGCGGCGATCCGGTCCATCGACTCGTTCTCGCCGTCGGGGTCCATCCGCTGGGTGAGATCGCCCGCCGCACACCGCTCCATGGTCTTGGAGTACTCCTCGGCCTTGCGTTCGAGGTACTGATTCATCTCCATGGCCTCGGCCCGGGAGACCTCGGCCTCTTTGCGGGCCTGCTGGGCCTCGTCGATCTGGATCGACAAGGCCTTGCGCATGCTGTCGAGACTGCCGTACAGCTGTCCGATCGCGTCGATGCGGTCGGTCTCGATGTCGACGTCGAGGTTGCCCTGCTCCATCTCGACGGCTTTCCCGCGAAGCCGATCGATCGAGCGGGTGACCGACAGTCCGAGGCCGGCCCCGACGATGCCGAAGAGGACGAACCCGACGATCGTCGCGAGGAATCCGAGCGTCCGGAGCGTGCTCACGAACGAGAACGCCTCGTCGGTGGGCGTGTGGACCGCGACGACCCAGCCTTCCGTGAGGTCCTCGACCTGCACACGGGAGGTCGCGACGGTGTACTCGCCGCCGTAGACGTCGTTCGGACCCGTGCGTGGTGAGAAGCACGTCTCACCGACGCCGGGCGTCTCGAACACACAGTCGATCGGCGCCGACCCATCACCGCCCGTGTAGGCGGTCCCGACCTCGGAGTCGGTCGATGCGGCCTGGACGACGCCCGACCCACCGACGATCTGGGTGAACTGCTGGGACGACTCGGCGTCCTGGCTCACTTCGGCCAGCGTATTGCGGAGCCCTTCGACGCTGAACTCCGCGACGAGATACCGGTCCGAGGTGAATCGGACGGGACTGACGAACCCGATCACGTTCCGATCGCCAGTCCGGTAGACCTCCGACATCGCCACTTTGCTCTCGGGCATGTCCGCCGGGGCAGCCTCGGTGACCCAGCCCCGGTCGGCCGAGGAGAGCGTCGCGCCCTTCTCGATGGTCGCGCTCTCGATCGTCCGGAACTCACCCGACTCGGTGCGCTCGACGAGGTGAAGCTGGTCGACGCCGAACATCACCGTCCAGGTGTCCGTCCGGGCCGATCTGAGTGCGGCATCCCGTTCCGCGGGAACACCCCAGACCTCGTTTTGCGAAGAGAGCCGGACCGACACCGCGTTTCGCTCGATCCAGGTCTCGACGGTCGAGGCCTGCTGCATCGCGATCTGTCGGTGCTCGTCCTCGACGGTCTGTTCGACCTGCCCGGCCAGTAGCTGGGTCGCTCCCAGCCCGACCGCGACGACGATCAGCCCCATGACGAACAGCACGAGAACGAACTTGAGAGCGAAACTTCGACGGATCGGGTCCGGCACGATCGACGCGACTATGCCCGACGGTTCGCTCGAATCGTCCGTGTCTGAAACACCACTCATTGCGTTAATCCCCCGTGAGAGCGACGGCCGAGACCAGTAGAACCGGCCAGTCACACGGTCACGTTCCACGAGATTACCCCTCAGAATACAAAAGTATTCGGGAACCCGTCGGCCGCTGACGACAGGTTTTTGTACGCCAGAGAGGCAAAGACCGACCAGACGTCGGTTTTCCGGAGCGTCCGGATCGCAATCCCGACACCCAGCGATACAACCTATGATTATCAGTGCCAGCCGACGGCGCGGGCTCCCCGCTGGAGCCGTGCCGGGCACCCCTACGAGCCATGAGTAGAGTCGACGAGCGTCTCGACGAGATGGAACGAACCGTCGTCCGGGAAGTGCCCGACGACATCACGATCACGGACGTCGCCTTCGAGGGTCCCGAACTGGTCATCTACACCCAGGATCCGCGTGCGTTTGCCGAGCGCGGCGACCTCGTTCGACACCTCGCCTCCGAGTTGCGCAAACGGATTACCGTCCGGCCCGATCCCGCCGCGCTCGACCCGCCCCGGGAGGCCGAATCCGACGTCCAGGCGGTCATTCCCGACGACGCGGGCGTGACCGATCTGGACTTTCACCAGGACACCGGCGAGGTGATCATCGAGGCCGAAAAGCCCGGCATGGTGATCGGGAGCCGGGGATCGACACTCCGTGAGATCACCAGCGCGACGGGCTGGACACCCGAAGTCGTCCGGACGCCACCGATCGAGTCCGCGACGGTCTCGAACGTCCGGGATTTCCTGATGCAAGAACGCGAGGATCGCCGTGACATCCTCGAACGGGTCGGCCGGCAGATCCACCGCGAGGAGATGTCCGACGACCAGTGGGTCCGGATCACCACGCTCGGCTGCTGTCGCGAGGTCGGCCGCGCGAGTTTCATCCTCTCGACGCCCGAAACACGCGTGTTGATCGACTGTGGCGACAAGCCGGGCGCCGAAGACGAGGTGCCGTACCTGCAGGTGCCCGAGGCGCTCGGCAGCGGCGCGAGTTCGATCGACGCCGTCGTCCTGACGCACGCTCACCTCGACCACTCCGCGCTCGTTCCCCTCCTCTTCAAGTACGGCTACGACGGGCCGATCTACACGACCGAGCCGTCCCGGGATCTGATGGGCCTGCTCTCGCTGGACTATCTCGACGTCGCCGCCAAGGAAGGGCGAACGCCGCCCTACGATTCGGAGATGGTCCGCGAGGCGATCAAACACACCATCCCGATCGAGTACGGCAACGTCACCGACATCGCCCCGGACATCAAACTGACGCTGCACAACGCGGGCCACATCCTGGGCTCGTCGATCGCACACTTCCACATCGGCAACGGCCGGTACAACGTCGCCTTCTCGGGTGACATCCACTACAGCGACACGCGATTGTTCAACGGGGCCGTCAACGAGTTCCCGCGGGTGGAGACGCTCGTGCTCGAATCGACCTACGGCGGGCGCAACGACTACCAGACCGACCAGGAAGATTCCGAACGCGAGTTGAAGAAGGTCATCAACCGGACGATCGAGCGGGACGGCAAGGTGCTCATCCCGGCCTTCGCGGTCGGGCGTGCCCAGGAGTTGATGCTCGTCCTCGAAGAGGCCATGCGCGAGGGCGACATTCCCGAAGTGCCGGTCCACCTCGACGGGATGATGTGGGAGGCGACGGCGATCCACACGACTTACCCCGAGTACCTCCGCGACGAGTTGCAAGAACGCATCTTCCACGACGACACCAACCCGTTTTTGGCCGACCAGTTCAACCACATCGACGGCGGCGAAGAGGAACGCCAGGAGGTCGCAGACGGCGGGCCCGCGATCGTCCTCTCCACCTCTGGGATGGTCAACGGCGGGCCGATTATGTCATGGCTCGAACATATCGCACCCGATCCCGACTCGACGCTGACCTTCGTGGGCTATCAGGCCCAGGGGACGCTCGGGCGGCGCATCCAGAACGGCCGTGACGAGATTCCCGTCGGGAATAGCAACGGGCGCGGACGACAGAACACCGTCGCGCTCAACATGGACGTCGAGACCGTCGACGGCTTCTCGGGGCACGCCGACCGGCAGGGCCTGGAGAACTTCGTGAAGACGATGAACCCCCGCCCGGAGAAGGTCCTCTGTGTCCACGGGGACGAATCGTCGGTGCAGGACCTCTCCTCGGCGCTGTATCACGACTACAACATGCGGACGTTCGCGCCGAAGAACCTCGAAACGTTCCGTTTCGTCTAGATTTCTTCGAGAGTGCGGCCGTCAGGCCGTGACGGACGCTCGGCCCACCCACCACCGCACGACGAGGTACGCGACCGTCGCGCCCGCGACGATCACGAGCAGGTGCACCCAGGTACCGACCGTCGCGCTGCCGACGCCGAGTTTCGCGACGGTGTTCACGGGGTGTTCGGGCAACGCGGCCGTCGCCGCGAGCAGTGCCAGGCCGAGGATCGAATACAGCAGTTGCGCGGGGCGTCGCCGACGGAAGGCGAGCGCGAGGCCGCCGCCGAGTGCGCCCAGTGCGAGTGCCACGCCCGTGACGAGCGCGAGCAAAGCGACCGGGCGGGCGACGCTGATCCCGTTGACCGCAAAGAGGGCGAGCCAGGCGGCGGCCTGCAGGGGTGCGAGCGCGACGAGACCCAGGGTCTTCCCGTCGAGGATCGTCCGGCGGTCGATCGGCGCGACGTCGAGTAGTTCGATCGTCGCCCGCTCGAACTCCTCGGAGAGCGTGTCCACGACGACCGACCCCATGATGAAGGGGGGCAGGAACATCAACAGTGGGACGAGCACGGTGTAGACGAACGAATAGTACTGGTTCGACTCGACTGGCTGGGGCACCTCCAGGACCTGCTGCTCGATGGCGTCCGAGCGGACGATCCGCTCCTGGCGTTCGAGCGTTTCGAGTACGTCTCTGACCGTCGCGACGTACACCGTCGGCCCGACACTGCCCTCCGGGATGTACGCCGTCACGGCGATGCGCCCGTCGACGATGTCAGTATGCAAGGCCACGTCGACCACCCGACCCTGGAGCGCCCCCAGCGCGGCCGACTCGCTCTCGTACGGCGATATCGCGACGGCGTCGTGTTCGCGCGCCGCGCGCTGGAGTTCCTCGACGGCGTCGCCCGAGACCGCCGCCTCGATGGCCTGTTCGCCGCCGGTCGAGGCGGGATCGTACAGCGTCGTCAGGCCGACGACCAGAAACGACGAGAACGCCGCGACGAACAACTGGATCAAGATTGCGAGGACGATCGTCTTCTCGCGACCGAGCGAATCGATCTCGCGGCGCGCGATCCGAACGCGCGGGCGACGCCCCCACGCGGCGATCCGCTGACGAAGGCGGTCAGGCAAGCGCCATCACCACCACGAGGTTGTAGGCCAGGTGGACGACGACCGCGAGCGAATAGCCGACGGCGTAGCGGCGCCGCCCGCCGATCGCGCCGAGTGCCGACAGCGTCGCCGTGCCCGCGTGGAGGACGAGTGGCGCGAGCAGGAAGCCGATCAGCACCGGAACGGACTCGGGCACGCCGCCGGTCACGAGCGCGGCCTCCTGGACGGCGGGCGTCTCACCCCCCGCGAGCGCGACGATCAGGACGAACTTCTCGGCGACGAAAAAGCCCAGGCCGCTGGCGATACCGATCTTCAGGGCGCTCGCTCGCGTCCTGGGATACAGGTCGTGGACTACGCCCGCGTAGAGATGAATACTCTTGGCGGCCTCCTCGACGAGCGCGACGACGACGAGCACGAGCACGATCGCGACCGTCGGATAGGACAGCGAGACCGGAAAGAGTGCGGCGACGCCGATCAGTTCCGCGACGAACACGAACGGGATCAGGGCGGCGCTCAACAGGGCGGCCGACCGGACGCCCGTGATCCGCCCCGCGAACGCGTCCAGGACCTTCCAGGGCACCGGGCGCTGGGTGAACAGGTCTTCCTCGCGATAGAGGCCCATGCCCAATCCGAACGCGATCAGCGCGACCAGCGCGGGCGGGCCCATCGAGAACAGCGCCGCGCCGGGCTCGATCGGCAGGCCCTGGAGGTCCCGCACGACGATCGTTAGCGGCGAGATCAGCGCGATCGGCAACTGATCGGTGAAGATCGCCGGGACGAACGCATACGAGGTGACGCCGACGGTGATCGTCACCGTGAGGAAGGTGAGTTCCTTGAACGAGCGCGCGAACATCGCCGCGAGGAAGGTCAGGCCGAGAAAGAGGCCGACGATCGGGAGCACCGCGAGCACGGCCAGCGGGCCCGCCCCCGAGCCGCCACGGAGCACACCGATCCCGACCGCGAGCAGGACCTCGAACCCGACGGCGATAGCGAGGTAGGGCAGGGTCTTGCCCGCGACGATCTCACTCGGCGTGACGGGCGCGACGAGCGTCAACTCCCCGCGACGATTCAGCCGCTCGCGCAGCATCGAACTGCCGTACGCCTGGATCACGAAGTTCAACGGGAGGACGAACAGAAAGGCGAAGATCAGCGATCGAAACGGGAACGGTGGGTCGATCGAGGATGGATCGCTTCTGGAGGAGTTCTGGGTCGCGAGCAGGCCACCGAGCCCGCCCAGCGACCCGCCGGCGTCCGAGACCTCGCCGTCGCTCGCGTCACCCGTACCGCCGTCGCCAGTACCGCCGGGGCCGTCGCCGCCCGTCCCGCCGGTGGACCCGTCACCGACTGACCCATCGCCAGCGTCGCCAGCGTCGAGGTCGATCGCCGACCGTTCGACGTACTGGACGGCGACCGTGACGGGAAAGGCGGCGGACTGATCGGCCTCCGCGCGCATGCGGACATCGTTGTACGTCCCGATCGCGCCCCGGAAGTCGGTGTAGGCGGCCCGGCCTTTTTCGCTGTCGGCGAGGCTGATCTGGTGGGGCTGAACGAGCACGTCGATCTCGCCGTTGTCGGGCGATCGGACGGCGAGCGCGGGCGCGGGAACGGGATCGTCGTCGACGACCGGGTGGTAGGGGCTGGTCTCCTCGACGCCGATCCGGAACAACCCGGACTCGGGGCTGACCCCACCGATGGCCGCGACCGGGAGCGTCGCGCTCGCGAGGAGGAGGGCGACGGCGATCATCGCGCCCGTCCGGCGGTCGATCGCGACCGATCCGGCGAGTTCCCACCGCGCGATCCGGGCGATCGGACGCCAGCGCACGGTCAGGCCTCCCGGGTCCGCTCGGTGGCCTGCTCGCGCTCGGCGACGTTCAAGAAGACCTCTTCGAGGCTGGACTCCTCGGTGCGGATGTCCAGGACGCGCCCGTCGCGGTCGGTGGCCGCCTCGCGGATCGCCTCGACGGCGTCCATACTCGATGCGACAGAGTGGTACTGCCCGCCCTCGCTGGTCGCGCCCGACACCTCGACGTCGGTGTAGACGTGATACCGGCGCTCGCCGTGCTCTCGACGGAGTTCCTCCAGCCCACCGCGCGCGACGATCGCACCGTCGTTCATGATCGCGACGCGATCGCAGATCGACTCGACGTGAAACAGGTTGTGCGCGCTGAACAGGATGGTCTTGCCCGCGTCGGCCAGATCGCTGGTGAACTCGATGATGTAGTTGGTCGTCAGCGGGTCGAGGCCACTCGCTGGTTCGTCGTAGATCAACACCTCGGGGTCGTTGATCAGCGATCGCGCGATGGCGACCTTCCGGGTCATCCCCTTGGACATGTCCCCGATCCGGCGGTCGCGATGCTCCAGATCGAGATCGGTCAGCGTCTCGTCGATGCGCCGATCGGCCACGTCGCGGGGGACGTCGTACAGATCCGCGAAAAAATGGAGATACGAGGTCGCGGTCATCTCCTCGTACAGCGGGGATTCCTCGGGGAGAAAGCCCAGATGGCGGCGCATCTCGGTGGTGGCGACGTCGTGGCCCGCGACGGTCGCCGACCCGCCGGTCGGTTCGATCAGGCCCGCGAGCATCTTCAGTGTCGTCGTCTTGCCCGCGCCGTTCGGGCCGACGATGCCGAACACCTCGCCCGAATCGACCTCGAAGGTCGACCCCTCGACGGCGACGAAGCCGCCGTAGGTTTTGCGCAGGCCGTCCGCGGAGATCATGGCCACTGATTGGACCTCACGGTGTTTGTAGCCACCGGCGATCAGCCTTCCTTCCGGCTGTTTTCGGGCGAATCGAAGGTCGCCCTCGCGGTTCGGCTGGCGATCCAGTCACGCACCAACCGTCGATCCCGGTCACGCGTCGATCAACGAGTCGAACAGCGCGTCCGCGTCGGCGGGCACGTCGAAGTCGTGGTAGTGCTCGCCCTTTTCCTTCGAAAGAATGTTGAGCGCCGCGGCGGCCCCGTCGCCGGCGGCGATGACCGCCTGCCACTCCTCGACGCGGACCACCGCACCGGTCGCGTAGGCGTCCGCGACGGAGGTCTCCATCGTCACGTCCACGTCGACGACGTCCTCGGCGGTCGTTTCACAGCCCAGATCGGTCGCGAGCGAGCGGTCCGCCCCCGTCGCAAACACGACGTAGTCGGCGGTCTCGGAGCCCTCGGTCGTCTCGACAGAAAAGCCGTCGTCGGTCGTCGTGACGCGCTCGACGGCCGTGCCCTGGCGACGGTCGACGTCGAAGTCGTCGACCTGATCGCGGAGTGTCTCCATGTACACCGAGCCGTCGATAGACCCGATCCCGGGGTAGTTGAACAGGTGCGCCTTGTGCATCCAGGTCTCGTCGGTGTCGAAGACCGTCGTTTCGAGTCCGTTCTTGGCGGTGAACAGCGCCGCGCTCAGTCCGGCGGGGCCGCCCCCGACGACGATGACGTGTGTCATGGAGGGGGCTCTCGCGCCGTGGTGTTAAAGCTACGTCACGGGGCGAGAGGGTGTCGGCACGGGCACGGCGACCCCACCCCCGCGGACGGTCCAACATCGAGGGTAGATACCGGCCATTTTAGAGCACCGACGATATACAGCCTGACGGTGGCGATGACGAGCAGTTACCCCCACCGAGCCCCGTGTGACGAGGCCCACTGACCGAGCCACCGTCTTTCGACACAGACGCCCACCAGCGCCCGCTTCACAGGTCACTCCGCGTCGACGGCCGTGCCGGTCACCGGTCCGTCCCAGGCGTCGATCCCGCCGGTGAGGTTGTAGACGTGATCGCCGTCGATACCGCCGTGGGCCGCGAGGAGCCGCGCGCCCTGCTGGCTGGCGATCCCGTGGGCACAGACCGTCACGATCCGGTCGGGGTCCCGGTCGGCGATCGCGTCGCTGTGCTCTGGAATCGTCCCCAGCGGGACGTTCTCGCTGTCGGGGATGTGCCCGCGCTCGAAATCGGCGGACGCGCGCACGTCGACGAGCAGCGTGTCGTGGTCCTCGCGGACCGCGGGGAGGTCGTCCGGATCGATAGCTGCGACCATGCGAGACATCGCGGTGGTGGAGACAAACCCGTGGCGGTCGCGGCAGGCAGTCGCGACACGCGACCAGCGGGGGCCCTACAGCAGGCCCTCCTCGGCGGCGAGCAACAGTCCCTCGATCGTGGCGTCGTTGGCGGGATCCGCGCGAGCGCGGTCGAGGGCCTCGTCGATCGGCACCCGGACGATATCGAGGAACTCGTTGTCGTCGCGGTCGATCTCCACGGGGTGGAGTCCCTCCGCGAAGACGATGGCGCGTTCGTGGCGCAACACGCCCGTCGCCACCCAGAACTGTTCGAGCAGGGCGAGCCCCGACGGATCGAGACCGGTCTCCTCGCGGAGTTCGCGCGCGGCGGCCTGCGTGTACGATTCGCCGTCTTCGACGATCCCCGCGGGCAGTTCGAGACAGGACTCGCCGATCACCGGCCGGTACTGCTCGACCATCACCAGATGGTCGCCCGCCCTGGCGACGACGACCACCGCCGGCGGGAGTTCGGCCCAGTAGTAGCGTTTGGTCGACCCGTCGGGCTGACGAACGCGGTCGTATCCCCCGGTGTACCAGCCAGTCTCGTACTCGACGACGGACTCCTCGACCTCGAATTCGTCCATGCCGGCGCTCGGCCCCTCACACACTCAAGGCTACCGCCAGCGCGGGCGGTCACTCGTCGGCGTCGGTCCGTTCGTCGGCGTCGGTCCGTTCGTCGGCGTCGGACCCGTCGGTCGCGTCGAGCCCCGCCTGGAAGGCGTCACGGGCCTGTTCGGCTCTCCGATCCACGCCCGGCGCGTCCGGTCCGGGATCGATCGGTTGGACCGACTCCGCGATCCGGTCAGCGAGCGCCGCGGTCGTCAGATCGGGCCAGTCACTCGCGTGAGCGTCCAGCCAGCGCTCGTGGTCGTCGCCCTCGATACTCGCGGTGATCGCGACGTGATCGGTGAGATGGTCGAGATCGGCCTGCCGATCGCCACAGACCGGGCACTCGTACATACGCGCCCATCGGCGCCGCGGTCTATCAACCTGACCGTCGATGGACGAAGAGCACGGCGTCCTCGCCGTCCTCGTAGTACGCGGCTTCGCGGCCGTGCTCGCGATACCCGACCGCCCGGTAGCAGGCGATCGCCGCGGCGTTCGAGGGCCGGACTTCGAGGCCGACCACACCTGCGCCCGCGTCGTGAAGCCGCTCGGTCGCCACCCCACAGAGGTGGCGGCCGACGCCCGCGCCACGGGCCGCCGGCGCGACCGCGAGATCCTTGATGTGTCCGCACGGGCCGTCGGGGCAGGATTCGAGCGTCCCGACGACGAACCCCTCGATCGCATCGCGACGATCGTAGACCAGAAATCCTGGCGCGTCCACCAGCGCCGCGAACGCCTCCCGTGGCCATGGGGCGTCGAACGAGGCGCGCTCGATCGCCGCCACGGCGTCGAGATCGCGTCGGCGTGCACCCCGAACGACGGGCGAATCGCTCACGGCCGCCGTTCGACCCGACGGGATTTGTGCCCGTCGACCCGACGGAACGCTGACGGCCCGAAGATATTCGGCCCCGAGTTTCGAATGCGATAATTGCGAACGAACATTCAAGTACAACGACCGATCATATCCAGGTGCACCCAACCGGGTGCCATCCCCACCCACCCCCCCCCCACCCTCTTTCCGTTTTTTACCTGAGAAGCGATAGCGCCGAGCGTCCAGTCCCGTCACTGAGCGTGGCGTTCCATCGATTCGAGCGCCGACTCCGTCACTCAGAGCGTCGCGTCCCGGACGAAAGCAGTGGCGCCGTCAGTCGCTGGTGTCGACGCCGATCAGCGAATAGAGCGCACACGTCTGTGTCACGCCAGTCCCGATCAACACGAGTCCGATCAGTCCGACGACAGCCGCCACGACGAGATCGACCGGCGATCCCAGGCCGGCGACGCCCATCGCCACGACGACGGCGACGATTACGGCGACGAGGCCGGCGGCGATCCGAACGATGCGATCCGTCTGTCCCACGTTGTGGTTCATGGTGTCTCCGGTCGGCAGTGCGTCGGGCACCTACTTAAGATAAGGTGGCGAGATTCGATCGAACGGGGCGAGAACCGATCCGTTCGCGTCCGAGGACTCCCCGCGGAGTTCGTCAGGCCGCCGCCCCGGACTCCGGGGTCCGATCGGCCTCGATGATCGTCGCGAGGCGCTCGGCACTGAGCACCGTCAGTCCGCGCTCGGTCGCCCGATCGTGGACTGGCGGTGGGAT
The DNA here is from genome assembly GCF_003058365.1 of Halococcoides cellulosivorans. Classification (NCBI taxonomy): domain Archaea; kingdom Methanobacteriati; phylum Methanobacteriota; class Halobacteria; order Halobacteriales; family Haloarculaceae; genus Halococcoides; species Halococcoides cellulosivorans. The sequence continues at coordinate 2,251,562 of NZ_CP028858.1, forward strand.
CTCCGGTGCGACGAGAACGCCGACGTCGGCACCCGACGTGGCGTCGGCGGCGTCGGCCAGTCGTGTCACGTCACGTGTCGTCGGCGTCCCGTCGTCACCGACCACACAGACGAGAATCCGGATGTCGAACGGGTCGTCCCGCGACGCGATCAGATCGTACGGGTCGTCGTCGCCCGCGACCGTCGTGGTCGACCAGCCGTTGCGTGTGACAACGTCCGCGAGAAGGTCGGTCAGATCGGCCGAATCGAGAGCGTCGAGTTGGTGGTCGAACCCGCCCGCCGAGAGTGGTTGGACCTCGGCGCTGGGTTCGGGAACGCCGTCGGGGCTGGCGGTCGACGGGGCGTCGAGCGATTCGAGGCGATCGTCGACGGCCTCGAACCACGGATCCAGGTCGCTATCCAGGTCGGGATGGAGTTCGCGTGTCACCGCTCGGGCGCGATCGAGATGCGTGCGGGCGTCGTCGTAGTGTGTCCGGGCGCGGTCGTCGTCGCCCTGGTCCGCATACGCGTCACCGTCGACCAGTCGATCCCACGCGAGGTTGGTCCACGCCTCGTAGATGCCCTCGACGATTTCGATGATGCGCTCGCGAATCGCCTCGGGATCACCGTCGAACTGGTCGCCACGGTCGCCCCAACAGACCGACAGTGCATCCCGATACTCCTCTAAGGCCTCTTCTAAGGCGATCGCTCGGCCCATCCCGTCGAGTTCGAGGGCGTGTTCGTACGCCGATCGAGCGTCCGCGAGTGGTCGCCGGGAGAGATCAGCCAGATCGCGTTTCACGGTGGCGAGTCGGTCCTCTACCGGTTCGTCCAGCGAGGGTGGCTGAAGATCGGCCGCTCGCTGCAGGGCGTCCCGGGCCGTCGTCATCGCGTCGTGGGCATCGTGATACGCTCCCGCTTCGATCGCGTCCTGAGCGCGCTCGTGGTGGCGTTCGCCCCGATCGAGATGGACTCGTGTCCGGAGCATCGCCACGTCGTCCTCCCCGGCGAGTCGTGTCAGCGACTGCATCGCGCCCGGTCCGAGCGATTCCAACCGTGACTGGGCCTGCATGAGCGCCGCTTCGGCGGCGTCGGCCCGGTCGAGTGCCGCGTCGTACTCAGAGGCGTCGAGGCGGTCGAGCGCGTCGGACATCCGCTCGCGGAACGACTCGATCGCCGTGCGCGCGCCCGACCACGCACTCAATGCCCGTTCGAGGTACGCCTCGACACGTTCGAGGTCGCCTTTGAACGGGACCTCCCAGCGCTGAGCGGGCGTGACGAGCACCAACCGCTCCGAGAAGAAACTCTCCTCGCGCCGGACCGCGACGATCTCGACGTAGGGGACGTTGACGACGCGGTCGTCCGTGCCGTCGGCCCCACCGACGACGAACAGCGTCCGCACGTCCGTGAGGATCACGACCGTGTTGTGGCCCGCACTCGGCTCGATCTCCTCACAGTCGCCGTCGTCGTCCAGAATCAGTCCGCGCTGCCCGTTCGTGAGGAGGTACTGTGGCTCCTCGTCCTCACCGAGATACTGGTCGAGAACGCGCCGTGCGCCCTCGATCCCGGCGGCGTCGACTGTGTCGCCGGGATGACCCCGACGACCGTCCGCGATTTCGATGATCTCCCCCATTGATTGGCCCCACCAGGGCTCGGCCGTTGGTACAACAATGAGGCTGCTAGTACAAAAATAATGCCTATGAAAACAAAGTGATTTTTCTCACGCCACACGGCGTGAATCGATCGCCGTCTACCGATCGGGGGCTACCGGCGGAGTTCGAGAACAGTCAATCGTTCGAACGGAAACGACTGCTCAGCGACCGCCCGAGCGGAAAATCCCGCGTCGGCGGCCCGCTCGCGGACGGCGTCGAGGCCCGTAAGTGTGCTCACGAGCAGATACGCCCGTCCGCGCGGGCGGAGCGCGCGCCCCAGATCGTCGAGAAACGGGTCGATCACGCGGCGGCCGTCCGGCCCACCGGAGAGGGCCCGCGCGAGCCAGTCGTCGCGTTCCTCGTCGGCCGGCGTCGGGAGATAGGGCGGGTTGAACGCGATCACGTCCGCCGCGTCGGTGGCGATCGGATCCAGGAGGTTCGCCCGCACGATCGGGAGACCGCGATCGTGAGCGCGCCGGCAGGCGTGCGGGTTCAGATCCGTCGTGATCAGGCGGCCGGGACGGTCAGCGACGCTGGCGGCGACCTCGCCGCTGCCGGTCCCGACTTCGAGCAGGGTCTCGCCCGCCCGGAGGTGCTCGTCGATGACCTCCGCCAGGAGATGGGAGTCCTCGGCCGGCTCGTAGACGTCCGGAAGGTCGTCGGGAACCATCGGTCAGGCGAGACGCGCGATCCGGGCGAACGTCTCGGGCGCGAGCGATCCCGGGCGCGCGTCGAGAATCTCCTCGTCGAGCGCGTCGAGCACGGCCGCGGGGTCGTCGATGCCCGTGATGTGAGTCGTGTTGCGGATCGCGTTGCGCGTCGTCTTCCGGCGCTGCGTGAACACGCCCCGCACCACGTCGAAAAACCGGTCGTCGTCCGAAACCTCGTAGGTCGGCGTTCGGGGGTCGAGCCGGACGACCGCGCTCTCGACGGCGGGTTGTGGATCGAACGCCGTCGGCGGGACGGGCTCTTCGATCGTCACCGCGGCGTAGTGGCCCGCCGTGACCGACAGCCGGCCGTACTCGTCCTCGCCGGGGCCGGCAGCCATCCGCTCGGCGAACTCCCGCTGGACGAGGACGACGGCGGGCCGCCCCCGCGGGAGCATCTCGAAGAGGAGTTCACTCGACGGCCCGTAGGGCAGATTCGACACCGACGCCGTGTATGCGGGCCACTCCGCGTCGAGGGCGTCACCCTCGATCACGGTCAGCCGATCGGCAGCGATCGCGTCGACGAACTCCCGCCGGAGGAAGGCCGCGAGCTCGGAATCGCGCTCGATCGCGACGACGTGGTCGGCGACTGCGAGCAGGCGATCCGTGAGCGCGCCCGTCCCCGCGCCGATCTCCAGGACGGTCGTGGTGTCCATCCCGGCCTCGACGGCGTACCCGACGATCCGATCGAGCACGCGGTCGTCGATCAGGAGGTGTTGATCGTCGCGTGGGTCGGGGTCGAGGCCCGCCCGATCGCGGAGTGCGTCCGGGTCGCGACCGTCGTGGTCGTCGAGTGGATCAGTCATCGTCGACGAAGATTCGGTATTTGAGATCGTCTTCGCGGATCTCTTCGAGGATGCGATCGAGGACGACCTCGCGAGGCGTGTGGAGGCCGTCGACCCGCTCGGAGAGGTCCTCGAACGACTCGAACGGACCGCGTTTGCGCTCGTCGAGGATCGCGTTCCGGAGTTTCTTCCCGATCCCCGGCAGCAGGTTCAGCGCGTGCAGCCGCGTGGTGATCGGCTGGGCCTCGGTGTAGAAATCGACGAACCGTCGCTCGTCGGTCGCGACGATCTCGTCGATGGCGTACTCCAGTTCGGACTGGGCACCGCTCGGCAGGTCGTCGTATGCGATCTGGTTGGCTCGCTCGATGACGTCCGCGTACAGCGGAACGCGATCACCGATCGAGACGTCGCCGTCCTCGGAGCACACGCACTCGAACAGTCGAAAGCCCTCGACGGTCACCACGTAGGCCAGCGGCTGTTTTTGATACTGCGGGCGGTCGTCCTCGGTGCGACCGTGGGGCAAATGATCCAGTACGACCGCCGTCGGGGACTCAGAATCCCCCTCACCCGCGCCGTTCATGACGGTCAGGTACGCAGAGCGGATACTTAAAAGCTCTCTGGTCGGACCGTCGCAGTCCGGCGACGCGAGTCGCCACGCCGGCCCGACGGTCCGGCCGGACGACGCGCGTCAGGCGTACTTCGCGACGACGTTGAGGATCTCGTCGAGTTCGTCGCCGGAGAGCGTGTACCGCTCCTGGGCGAAGACGGCCCGGAGTTCGTCCCGATCGCGAGGTTTGAGATCGACGATCTTGTGGGCCGTCCGCTCGTCGATCTTCTCGATGTCGTCGAGTTCCGCGAGGAACTCCTGAGCCTCCTCGGGGTCGAGCGTGGCGAACCGGTTCACGTGCTCGACCGCGCGCGTGAGTTCGTACCGCATCTCGCGGTCCTCGTCGAGCGCGCGGTCGGTCTCGATGTCACCGAGGATCGTCTTGGCCTCCGCGATGGTGAGGTACTGCTCGTCGACGATCTCGTCGAAGATCGTCATTCGTTCTGTTGCTGGAGGTGGGCCGGTTTCGCGACGATCGTCTTCGGCGTGTCACCGTCGACGATCTCGACTTTGTACGCCGAGCCCTGCGAGCCGACGACTGTGCCGGTGTGACCGTTGAATCGCGGGTGGAACCGGCCCTCACTCACGCTCGGGTCGAGTGCGAGGTGGACCGAATCGCCGTCGTCGAACTGCTCGACGACCTGCTGGGGCGGCGTCGTGCCGCGGTTACGCGAATCGTTCTGGAGTTTGTTGCGCGTCCCCTGGAGCGGACCGTTGGAGTTGGGCATAGATACGGACTGTTACCCCTCTGGCCGTAATAAAACGTGCGTTCCCGTCCCGACGACTGCCCCCACCGTTCGGAAGACGAGACAGAGATCAGACAAGTAGGCCGCCATCCCATTTTCTATGATGGTCTTCCAATAAAAAATAGCGACAGGTATGCGAAAAATCTATGTCGGAATCGATCGTACAGTTAGGGAGAGCGATGGATCCGGATTTTGATCGACCAGGGGTGGCGGGGGCATTGGCAGTCGTAATGACATTAGCCGCGATAACAGGGGGTATCGCGGTGTCGAGCGTCACTGGAGCGGACGCAGCCGTTCAGCCCGATCTGGCGGTCGACACGACCGTCTCGGGCCAGGAAGTGACGATTTCGGTCGACTACACCAACGCCTCCGCGATCAACATCAAGGAGGTGCCAAACACCTGGACCGTCGTCGATAGTTCGGACGGTCTGGCCGAGAAATCACCAGAGGGAGAGAGTTATCGCAACGTCGGCTGGGTCTGGATGGACAGCCAGACCGGCACGGAGACCGTGACCCTCGAAGTCCCCGAGGGTGAGAGCGGGCCCTTCTCGCTCCCGGTCGAGGCCGAGAATATCGACGGCGGAACGGTCTCGGAGACGGCCGAGTTCTCACTCGACGAGAGCACCGACACCGAGACGACCGACAGTGCGGGCGACACCGCCCCGGGCCTGACGGTCCAGGGCGATGCCGTCGCCCCCGGTGAGACCGCGACGGTCTCGGTGACCGCCGAGAACGTCGGTCTCCTCTCGCTCGACGGCATCCCGACCGACTGGACGATCGAGAGCTACGACACGGCCGGCGGGTCACCGATCGAGGAGACCACCGACGGCACCGACGAGATCGCCTGGGCCTGGGATCAGAACCAGGACAGCGTCACCGTCGTGGTCGCACTGGCCGTCCCCGCGGACGCCGCGATCGGTGAGACGGCACTCACCGCCGAGGCCGCCAACGACGCCGAGGGGACAACCACCGCACCGATCGGCATCGACGTGATCGAAGAGGAGGAAACGGTACACACCCACCAATCCGGTGAAACGACCGACACACCCGATGTCACCGACGAGCCGACGGATTCCACTGGTGACGATCCGACCGAGACGGTGACGCCGACCGACGAACCGGCCGTCAGTCTCGAAGGAGCAGTCGTCGCGCCCGGCGAGACCGCGACCGTCACGGTGACTGCCGAGAACGTCGGCTTGCTCTCGCTCGACGGCATCCCGACCGACTGGACGATCGAGAGCTACGACGCGGCCGGTGGGTCGCCGGTCGTCGAGACCACCGACGGCACCGACAAGATCGCGTGGACGTGGGATCAGAACCAGGACAGCGTCGCCATCGACGTGGCCCTGTCCGTCCCTGCGGACGCCGCGATCGGTGAGACGGCACTCACCGCCGAAGCCGCCAACGACAACGAGCTGATCGCCAGCCACACCGCGTCTGTGCTGGTGAGCGAGGGCGTCCCGACCGACGAGACGCCGACCGACGAACCGACGACCGAGGAGACACCTGGCGACGAACCGACGACCGAAGTCGGTGACGAACCGACCGAGCAGACCCCGAGTGACAACCCGACGACCGTCTCACCCGGGAGCCCCGCCCTCAGCGTCGGGAGCGGAGTCGTCGCCCCCGGTGAGAGCGTCACTGTCTCGCTCGTCGCGGAGAACGTCGGCCTCCTCTCGCTCGACGGCATCCCGACCGACTGGACGATCGAGAGCTACGACGCGGCCGGGGGATCACCGATCGTCGAGCCCACCGACGGCACCGACAAGATCGCCTGGACCTGGGATCAGAATCAGGATCGGGTCGAGATCGGCGTGACCCTGTCCGTGCCCGCGGACGCCGCGCTCGGTGAGACGGCACTCACCGTCGAGGCCGCCAACGACAACGACATCTCGGTCACCGACACCGCCACCGTCTCGGTGACCGACGAGACGTCGACCGACGAACCGACGCCCGTCCCCGGGAGTCCGTCCGTCAACGTCGAGGGAGGCGCAGTCATGCCCGGTGAGACCACGACGGTCTCGCTGACTGCCGAGAACGTCGGCCTCCTCTCGCTCGACGGCATCCCGACCGACTGGACGATCGAATCCATCGACGACGCCGGCGGGTCACCGATCGACGAGACCACCGACGGCACCGACAAGATCGCCTGGACCTGGGACCAGAACCAGGACAGCGTCGCCATCGACGTGACCCTGTCCGTGCCCGCGGACGCCGCGCTCGGTGAGACGGCACTCACCGCCGAAGCCGCCAACGGGGCTGATCTCTCGGCCACCGACACCGCCACCGTCTCCGTGACCGACGAGGAGGTCCCGACCCAGGAGACGCCCGAAGAGGCCGTCCTGAGCATCGAACCCGTCGAGACCGAGGACGGGTACGCGGCCTCGCTCGTGCTCTCCGAGGCTCCGAACGGCATCTCTGGCTACGAGGTGACGCTGGCCAGCGACAACACGGACGTCCTGCAAGTCGCCGGCAGTGACCGAGTGAGTCCGGTCACCTGGGGCGACGCGTTCGACACGATCAACACGGTGAATCGGGCCGACGACGGCTCCGCGATCACGCTGAAAGCCACCAATTCGGAGGACATGCACGAACCGGTGACGGACATCGAACTCGCGACGATCGACCTCGACGCGATGGGTGAGGGGTACGCTGAGCTCGACGTCGGCGTCCACGATATCCAGGACGGTGGAGGATACACCATCCCGGTGACCACCGAGTCCGAAGTCCTCGCCGTCGGTGGCGCGCCCGAGACGACCGACCCGGGCACCGACGAGCCGAGCGAGACGACGGTCACGCCCGTCGATAATCCGGGCTCCAGTGAGGACCCGGCCGTCAGCGTCACTGGCGGCACGGTCCGCCCCGGTGAGACCGTCACGGTCGACATCACCGCCGACAACGTCGACGCGCTCTGGTTGGGAGGCATCCCGAACAGCTGGACGGTCGAGTCCGTCGACGACCAGGGCACGACGCCGATCGTCCAATCCTACGACCACGGTCAACAGATCGCCTGGAACTGGGGCAGCACGGTGACCGACGTCTCGGTCTCCGCGACGGTCGCCATTCCGGAGAACGCGACGATTGGCGACACGACACTCAACGCGACAGGGAATCTGGCGGGCCTCCCCCAAACGAGTGACACGGCGACCGTCTCGGTCGTCGACGAGGTCCCGACCGACGAGCCGACCACCGACGAGACGCCCGAGCCGGCCGTCCTGAGCATCGAACCCGTCGAGACCGAGGACGGCTACGCGGCCTCGCTCGTGCTCTCCGAGGCCCCGAACGGCGTCTCTGGCTACGAGGTGACGCTGGCCAGTGACAACGCGAGTGTCCTGCAGGTCGCCGGCGGCGATCGAGTGAGCCCGGTCACCTGGAGCGACGCGTTCGACACGATCAACACGTACTCGCGGGCCGACGACGGCTCCGCGATCACGATAGAAGCCACGGATCCGAACGAGATGGTTCAGGACGGGGCCGAGGACATCGAACTCGCGACGATCGAGATGGACGCGATGAGTGAGGGGTACGCCGGACTCTCCGTCGGCGTCCACGAACTCCAGGACGACACTGGCGCCGACATCCCGGTGACCACCGCGTCCGAAGTCGTCGCCGTCGGTGGCGCGCCCGAGACGACCGACCCGGGCACCGACGAGCCGAGCGAGACGACGATCACGCCCGTCGACGAGCCCGGCTCCGGTGACGATCCGACCGTCGACGCCACCGATGGCACGGTCCGCCCCGGAGAGACCGTCACGGTCGACATCACCGCCGACAACGTCGACTCGCTCTGGTTGGGAGACATCCCGAACAACTGGACGATCGAGTCCGTCGACGATCAGGGCACGACGCCGATCATCCAAACGTTCGACAGCGGCCAGGAGATCGCCTGGAACTGGGGCGGCACGGTGTCCGACGTCTCGATCTCCGTGACGTTCGCCATTCCGGAGAACGCGTCGATCGGTGATACCACGCTCACCCTCGGAGCGAACGGTCTGGACTCCGTCGACACGTCGACCATCTCGGTCGTCGAGGAGCTCCCGACTGACGAACCGACTACCGAGCCCGGCACGGACGAACCCGGCACGGACGAGCCTGGCACGGACGAGCCTGGTACGGACGAGCCCGGTACGGACGAGCCTGGTACGGACGAACCTGGCACCGACGAGCCTGGTACGGACGAGCCTGGTACGGACGAGCCTGGCACGGACGAACCCGGTACGGACGAACCTGGCACCGACGAGCCTGGTACGGACGAGCCTGGTACGGACGAGCCTGGTACGGACGAGCCTGGTACGGACGAGCCTGGTACGGACGAGCCTGGTACGGACGAGCCTGGTACGGACGAACCCGGTACGGACGAGCCTGGTACGGACGAACCCGGTACGGACGAACCCGGTACGGACGAACCCGGTACGGACGAGCCTGGCACCGACGAGCCGAGTGACGCACTCTCGGTCTCTGTCGCGAACGCGAGCGTCGCACCCGGTGAGAACGCGACCCTGACTCTGACGGCCGAGAACGCCGGCATGCTCTCGCTCGACGACATCCCGGCCAACTGGACGATCGAATCCGTCGAGGCTGGCGGAGCCACGTCGATCGACGAGACAGTCAACGACAGCCAGGAACTCGCCTGGACCTGGGATCAGAACCAGGACAGCCTCAGCCTGAACGTCACGCTCGGCGTGCCGGCGAACGCCTCGACCGGAGCGGTCACGCTCACGGCCACCGCGTGGTCGAGTGACGACAGCAGCGTGACCGACACCGCCACCGTGTCGGTGACCGAGTCGGCCTCGGAGACGCCGACCGAAACGGATACCCAGGACGACGAGGGTGACAGCGGCGGGAATGGCGGCGGCGTCGGCGGCGGTGGAAAGAAAGAGATCCCGACGGACGACGACTCGGGGTCCGACGACGGTGACACCGAACCGATCGACCCGATCGACCCGGACACCGAGTCTGACGACGACTCCGGTGGTGCGGCGGAACCCTCGACCGACGACGCGGCCTCGACCGCGACGACGACCGGTGAGGCAGTCGACCCGCAGACGGAGTCCCAGACCGACGCCGGTGGGCCTGGCTTCGGGCCGCTGGTCGCGCTGATCGCACTCGTCGCCGCCACGCTCGTCGCCGTGCGTCGAGACTAACCCCAATCGCTTTTTGTCGCGCCGTCGCCTCGTTCGTGTATGGAGAGAACAGCGACCCACGGCGAGGGGGTGGCCCGCGTCGCGACGCTCGCGGTCGTCGTGATCCTCGTGGCCAGTCTGGCCGGGCCGGCGCTGGCCGACCCGACCCAGGAGTCGTTTCCGAGAGCCTCGGGGAGCGATCACGTCGTCGCGCCGGGCGAGACGGTCACCATAGAACTGGCGGTCCAGGACGTCAATAGCATCAAATTCGAGCCAGTGCCGACCGACTGGGAGATCGTCTCCAGCACCAGTGACGGGACCGACGGGCAAGTCGAGCAGTTGGACTCCGGCGACCGGGTCGTCGGATGGGTGTTCCCCGAGGCCGTGGCGAATCGAACCGCGACGGTCACACTGCGCGTCCCCGAGGACGCCGCCACCGACCAGTATCGGTTCAACGTGAGCGCCGAACACGTCGAGAACGGCATGGCGCACGCCTCGACGATCGTCAACGTGAACCCGGACGCCGATTCACTCGTCATCCCCGAACCGAACGCCCACGGCCCATACACTGTCGTCGAGGGCGAGTCCGCCCCACTCGACCCGGTCTGGAGTGAAGACCCCGACGGCACGGTCGCGGGCGTCACATGGCTCCAGTTGGGTGGCAACGGCGAAATCGACAACCAACACTTCTTCCCGCCGAACGTCATCGCCACGAACGAAACGGCGACCGTCGAGTTGCAGATCCTCGACAACGACGGCCTGCTGGCGACCCAATCCGCACAGATCCTCGTTCTCCAGTCGGAGTTCGCCCCCGAGACCCCGACGCCCGAGGAGTCGACGCCACGCGACCCGCCCCGGACGCCACTCGACGACGAGAGCGGGGCCTCACCAGTGATCGGCGGGATCGGAACGCTGGTGTTGGTCTTCTTGCTGGTCGTGCTCGTCTACCACCGCCGCGAGTGACTAGCGCTCTCGATCGAGAGTGGTCTGTGTCTCGTTCGGGCCACAGGTGACCGGCGGGCGGTGACGGTCGTCTGCGATGAACGCCCACTCGTCGCGGCCCAGATCACCGGAGCCATCGGAGAATTCGAGTGACGTGTAGAGGCCGTTGTAGTTCATCACGCTCGGGTACTCGTCGAGGGAGTATCTCTCAGAATCGACGCCGGGCAAACTCTCGTCGAACCCGAAGGCGTGGCCGAGTTCGTGAACGAGCAGCGACGCCGTGAGGAACGGGTCGGGGTAGGATTCGAACATGACGACGCCGGGTTGGCCCGCCCCGACGTACTCCGGGTCGCCGTCGTACGCCACCTTGTCAGCGACCAGGACGTAGTAATGCCCCGCAGTCCGGTAATCGCGGTGCGCAGTGGTCACGTCACCGATGTCGTCGGCCGAGCCAGGCCGGTCGATCGTGTCGACGGGCGACCCGAGGGTCAGATCGCCGTCGTCACGCCGGACGTGGAGGTCGATCCCGCTCTGGCCGTCCGGGTTCGAGACGGGCGCCTCGGCAAAGGCCGCCTCGGCCCGTTCGATCGCCCCGTCGCTCAGCGACTCGCCCGACTCCGAGTCGACTTCGAGATAGAGGTCCTGGTGGAGCGGGTCCGCTCCCGGCAGCGCGTCGGTGCAGGTCGCCTCCGCACCGTCCGGCAGGCCGTCCCCGTCGGTGTCGGCGTCGTGGGGATCGGTGCCCAGGCGCTGTTCGACGATGGTCGCCAGTCCGTCATCGTCCGGATCAGCGAACAGCTCCGACCCGCCGGCTTGTGCGGCGGAGCGTTCGTCTGCCGGGGACGGCATCATCGACCACGTCTCCGGTGCTGGCCCGCCACCCTGGGTGGGCGCCCCGGCCGAGTCCGCCGGGGGCGCCGAAGCGTCCGACGGGGCCGCCGGAACGGCGACGCTCGCCCCGAAGCCGGCGATCGCTGGAGCCATCAACACGACGAGCGCGACCGTCACGACCAGTCGCGACCCGTCGCGTCGAAGCCCACGGCCCTGCGAGCGCGGTGCTCGATCGACGGCAACGCCAGCATTCAGATATCGATATACAGAATGAAAGGGAGACTGGAGAGCTGAGCGGGGCGCGCCACGATCAGACGATTTGGAGTTCATGCCCTGTTTTCTCCCAGAATTGCCCGTAGTAATGACTACGGAGCAGAGAGACTTGAGCGGCATGACCTCAATACTAGTAGTGATAATAGCGGTTGGCGCGATCCGGGCGGGTGACGGAAGGAACTTGACGATGGCCGGTGAAGCGACGCTATGAACCGGTCTCGAGACGTTTCGATCGCGATCGTGGACTACGGGCTCGGAAACCTCAGGAGCGTCAAGAGCGGCCTCGAACGCGCCGACGCGACGGTGGCGGTCGTCGATGACCCTGGCGCGCTCTCGACGGCCGACGGCGTCGTCCTCCCGGGCGTGGGAGCGTTCGCGGAGGGCATGGACAACGCCGGGCCGTATCGCGACGCGATCCGCGAGGTCGTCGAGACGGGCACGCCACTCTTTGGCATCTGTCTGGGGATGCAGATGCTGCTGACGGGCAGCGAGGAGTCCACACACGCGGGCCAGGGCGACGTCGAAGGACTGGATCTGGTCCCGGGCCAGAACCGGCGGTTTTCGACCGAGATGACCGTCCCGCACATGGGCTGGAACACCCTCTCGGTCGAGCGCGAACACCCGCTGTTGGAGGGCGTCGACGGCGAGTACGCCTACTTCGTCCATTCGTACTACGCCGACCCCGACGACGACGGCGCGGCCGTCGCGACGACGGAGTACGGCGAGCGGTTCGCGAGCGTCGTCAGCGACGACTCGGGGCAGGTCTTCGGCACGCAGTTCCACCCCGAGAAATCCGGCGAGACGGGGCTGCGCATTCTCCGGAACTTCGTGGAGTTGGCCGATCCGACACGGTAATGGCGACCGCCGCCATAGCACCGGTATGCAGCACGTGACGATTCCGCAGGACCGAATCGGGGTGCTGATCGGTGAGGGCGGGGAGACGATGCGGGAGATCGAATCGGCCGCAGAGGTGCGACTCGATATCGACTCCGAGACCGGATCGGTCGCCGTCGAGACCGTCGGTGACCCGGTGATCGGGCTGAAAGGGCCAGACGTGGTCAAGGCCATCGGGCGCGGGTTCGCCCCCGATCAGGCGCTCGAACTGCTCGCTGACGACCTCGTCATGCTCGACGTGATCGACGTCGAGGCCGCAGCGCGCAACGACCGCGATTTGCGACGCATCAAGGGCCGACTCATCGGTGAGGACGGCCGCACCCGGGAGTTGATGGAGGACCTCAGCGGTGCGAACGTCCGGATCTACGGGTCGACGCTGTCGGTCATCGGTGAACCCGAGCAGGTCGACGCCGTCCGGGAGGCCACCCAGATGCTGATCGACGGTGCACCACACGGCTCGGTGTACGCCTTCCTGGAGCGGCGGCACAACGAGATGGCCGACCCCGGCATCGAGTACCACCAGTTCACCGGGTGATCGGCGTCCGCCGGCGGCCAGTACTGTCAGCGAGCGACTGCGTCACCCCGGTCCGCCCGCCGGCCCGCCCAAAAATATAACAGATTGCCCCGCCGAATTCTTCATCGGAGCCCAGGAGGTCACCGTGTCTCACGAATCCGAACAGACCGGGGGACTCGATCCCCCCGCCCCCGACGAGACGAGCGATGCCCAGCAGATCGGTGAACTGGTCGAGCGGTTACGGGAGTTCCGCGACCCACACCAGTCCGATCCAGCCAGCGACGGCGTCCTGATCGACCAACTCGAAGAGGTCGAACAGCGACTGCTGGCCTTCGGGCGCGCGCTCGGTGGCGACCCCAACGACGTGACTGACCTCCCCTTCACCGAGGAGGCGGCCCTCCACAGCATGCCCGAGCCACTGTACGTCCGTCACGACCGGGAGATGCTCAACCAGATCACGAGCTGGCTGCTTCAAGACCAGCACATCGGGTTGATCAGTCCCTACGGCACGGGCAAGACCGCGTTCCGCGAGATCGTCCGTCGTGATCTGGGCAATCACGACGACTTCGTCGTCGCCTTCCTGGACAATCCCGAACAGACCACGCCCCGAAAGCTGTACGCGACCGCGCTCGAAGCCGCCTACGACGCGGGCTATCGCATCGACACCAGTGAGTTCCGGCAGGTCCGAGACGGCATTCCGTGGGTGACCGAGGACACCAAAGCCGCCGTCAGCGCCATCGTCGACATGATCCGCGACGACGGCGGGACACTCCTGCTCGTCATCGACGAGATCGAAGTCCTGCCCGAACAGCTCATGTCGACGATCCAGGTCGCCGGCGACACCGGCGTTCGCCTGTTCTTGCTCGGGACGCCCGAGGGCAAGCGCCGCCTGGCGGAGTTGCGCGGCACGCTCGATTCACGATTGCGCTACTACGAGGGGATCGATCCGTTCGACCCGAAACACGTCTCGGAGTACATCGCGCGCTCGATCGCGTACTTCCGCGGCGAGGAGTTCGACGGCACGCGCCCGGGGCTGTTCACCGAGGACGCGATCAAAGACATCCAACGGCGGACCGACGGCGTCCCCCGCGAGGTCCGCATCGAGTGTCGCGAACTGTTCACGCGCGCGGCGTTCGTCTGGTATCGCACCGGCCAGGACATCGACCGCATCAAGATCACACCCGAACTCCGGCATCGGCGGTTCGGGATGGGCCGTTAGATCCGCTCGAACAGCGCCAGCACGTCCTGGGAGTCGACGTCGCCGTCGCCATCGAAATCGAACATCGTGGGCGTGTTCTGGACCGCCGGCGCGTCGGTGTTCTGGAACAGCGTGTTCACGTCGGGGAAATCGAGGTCGCCGTTCCCACTCACGTCCTCGAACACCCCGTCGCCGTCGGGATCGGTCGGGCGAGCGTCCCCGAGAATCGGGGGTTCCGGGGGCGAATCGCCCCCACTCGCGGCGTCCGCGAGCCACTGGCGGATGAAGCCGCCGTGCTCCTCGGGGCCGTCTTTGAGGGCCCAGGGCTGACTACTGTCGCCGGTCTCCTCGAAGAAGGTCGGCGCCCACGAGTGATCAAAACACCAGCCGAACCAGCCCACGTTGTCGTACGAATCGACCCACTCGCGGAACGGCTCACCCCACCCCGAGGTCGTCCCGTAGCCCTCGTCGTCCTCGGGGAGGCTCGGGTCCCAGCCGAACTCCGTGATGGCGACGGGCACGTCCTCGGCGGGCGCGCCGTACACCGAGTCGAACTCCGAGGGCTGGCCGTTCGGCGGGTAGATATGGCCGGCGTAGACGAGATTGTCGCCCTCGAAGGGGTACTCCGGGGCGAAGTCCGTCCGGGAGGTCCAGGACGGCGAGCCGACAATAATCGGCGTCTCGGGCGCGTGCGCGCGGATCTCGTCGACCCAGGGCTGGGCGGTCTTCTGCCAGAGTGTCCACGACTCCTGGCGGTTCGACACGTCGCTACTGCCGTACGATGACCACGCCACCGGCAGCGTCGGCTCGTTGAACAGTTCGTACAGCACGTGGTCGTCGTCAGCGAACGCGGGCGCGACGGCGCTCCAGAAGTCCATCAGCAACTCGTCGGTCGGCACGCTCGCGTCGAAGCCCAGATCGTCGATCGTCTCGGCCCACCCGTCCGCGACCATCCCCTCGGCGTTCGCCCGTGTCTCGACGTACGGCCGGATCAGATGGAAGTCGATCATGGCGTACACGCCCCGATCGGCCAGAACGTCGACCGCCGGGCGCAGCAACTCCTCGACGACGTACGCTGGGCCCTGCTCGATGAAGGGCCACTCCGTGACGGGCAGTCGGATCGCGTTCGGCTGCCACTGTTCGCCGTCGGTCGCCCGCTCCAGGACCTCCGTCGTCGAGAACGGGTACCAGTCGTTGGCGATGAAATCGAGCCCCGCGGTCGCGAAGCCTCGCAACTCCACGTTCTCGCCGGCCGGATCTCTGATCCAGCGGCCCTCGGTGTGCAACGGTGGCGTCGACCCGCCGACCGCGCCCGCCGTCCCGACGAGGCCGCCCGTCGTGACGCCGGCGACGCCCGCCCCCGTCGCCCGGAGGAAGGTTCGTCGATCGATCGTGCGCTCGATACCGTCGATGGCGCTGCGGTCCCCTCGCATCGTCCGTCGTGTTCGGTCCCCGGCCCCAAATATATTCGTACAAAAGTTTGATTAAATTATCCAGTACGCAGATCGAACGCCGATCAGACCGACTCGAACAGCGCGAGCACGTCCTGGGCGTCGACCGTCCCGTCGCCCGAGAAGTCGTACGCGTCGGCGTGGTCCTGGACGGACGCCGACTCGATGTTCTGAAACAGCCGATTCACGTCCGGGAAGTTCAGCGTCTCGTCGCCCGAGAGGTCCTCGTATCGGCCGTCGCCGTCCAGGTCTCGCGGGACGGTCCCGTCGATCGGATCGGGGCCCGTCGGCGCGGAATCGACCGTCGGACGCGGATGCTCCCGACAGGGCTGGCCGTCACAGCCGACGACCGGCCAGTCCGCGTCGTCGAACCGAATCCGGTCGACCATCAGCCGTCGCCCCGGATCGTCTCCGAGCGCTTCGATGTGATACAGCATCCACCAGTCGCCCGCCGCGTCCCGAATGGCCGTGTTGTGACCCGTCCCGACGAACTCCTCGGTCGGGGAGAGGACGGCCTGGCCGGCGTGGTGGTCGTGAATCGTTCGGAGATCGCGGCCGTCACGCGTGCGATACGGGCCGAACAACGATTCGGACCGGCCGACCTCGATTTCGTAGGTACTCTCCACCCCGTCACAGCAGTGCCCCGTCGAGCAAAACAGGTAGAAGTAGTCGTTCTCACGGACGAGCATCGCGCCCTCACGGTTGTCGCCCGCCAACTGCCAGGCGGTCCCGGGGACGTAGTCCATCCCGTCGGGCGTCAACTCGACGCCCCAGATGCCGAAGAAACTCCCCCAGATCAGGTACGGCGTGCCATCCAGGACGACCAACTCAGAGTCGATGCAGTTGGTCTGCGAGAGGTCCTCGTTCCGGAAGACCGGGCCGTGGTCGGTAAAGGGGCCCTCGGGGTGGTCGGCGGTCGCGACTCCGATCCCCGGGTTGTCCTGACTGCCCCACGTCGAGTGCGAATAATAGAGATACACGCGATCGTCGAAACGGTTGACGTCGGGAGCCCAGAAACCCGCCTCGGGGTCGCCGTGCCAGTCGGGGTCCCAGTCGACGGCCTTGCCCTGTGGCTCCCAGGTCACCAGGTCGTCCGACCGGGCGAACGCCCGCCCGGTGCCGTAGACGTAGTACGTGCCCGACCACTCGATCACCGAGACGTCACCGAACCCCGGCGGGCCCGTCGGATTGTGGAACTGCCCGCCGGTCTCGTCGGCCACCCCCGATCGGGTGGCCGTCCCGATTCCCCCGAGTGCCGCCGTCGCGCCCCCTATTCGGGCCAGCATCGACCGACGACTGAGTCCCCCCGCGCCCGGATCCCCGTGCATGGCTCCGTACTACGGTGTCCACCGACAAATGAATTTCTGCAGAGCCGTTCGCAGCGAACGTAACGGTAGCGCGAGGACCGATCAGACCGACTCGAACAGCGCCAGGACGTCCTGGGAGTCGAGGTCGCCGTCGCCGTCGAAGTCGTAGTACTGGGTGTTGTCCTGGGCCACCGTCGAATCGGTGTTCTGGAACAGCGTGTTCACGTCGGGGAAGTTCAGTTCACCGTCGCCCGAGAGGTCCTCGTACAGGCCGTCGTCGTCGGGGTCGGTCGCGCCCTCGGGCCAGTCGGGGCCCTCGGGCGTCGGATCGACCGACCCTTCGGCGTCGACGGTGACCGTGACCTGCGTCGTCCCGCTCGAATCGGTGACCTCGACGCTCGTCGTACTCGACTCGCCGTCCGCCGTGGCGGTGATCTCGTGACTTCCCAGGTAGGCACTCGTCACGAACACGCCCGACCCGTCGGCGGTGCCGGACTCGCTGGTCCACCACTCGTCGAAGACGAGGTTCTTCCAGACGTCGAGCGCGGGCTTTTCGGACCAGTCGTCCTGGAAGAACGGCGCCTCGTTCTCCCAGTGGCGACCGTCCCAGAACCCCCAGATGATGAAGTCGGTCACGTTGGGGTGACCGTACGCCGTCTTCATCCAGGTGTACATCAGATCGGCGCGTTCGTCCTGGCCGTTCCAGTCGCTGCCGTTGTACATGTCGAACTCGGTGATCTTCAGGTCGGCGTCGTAGTCGGTGAAATTCGAGAGGCGCTCGTTGATCTCGCTGTAAGTCAGCCGACCGTCCGGATCACTGTTGTTCTCGCCGGGGTTAGAACTCCGCGCCCCCACGTGGCTCTGGAACCCGATCATGTCGATATCGATGCCGTCGTCGATCAGCGACTCGATCTGGCTCTGATATCGGCCCTCGGTGTACGGCCACTGGCCTTCGAGGGTGTTGAAGTCGTTCACCCCGATATCGATGTCCTCACCGGCGACGTTCTGGGCCGTCTCGTACCAGTCGGTGAGTTGATCTGACGTCCACGGGAGCACGTCGCCGGTCCAGGGCTCTTCGGAGTCGATCTGGTCGCCGTAGATCGCCTTCTGCATCGCGAAGTGATGCATCGCCTCGTTTACAATTTCCCACTCGTCGACCTGGCCCTCGTAGTGGGTGATGATCTCTTCGATGTGCTCGGTCGAGCGCTGTTTGATCGTCTCGGCGTCGCCGTTGTCGATCGCCGTCTGGACGTCGTTGGGGATGGCTCCGACGCCGGTCCGGCCCCAGACACAGACGTGGCCACGGACGTACAGGTCGTGGTCGACCAGCCACTCCGTACACCGGTCGGCACGGTCGGTGTTGTCCTCCCAGAACTTCCACTTGTGGCCGTTCTCCAGCACCGCGGTGTTGAACAGTTCGGGGATGACCTGCCGGTACTGGTCCCCGTCGCTGTACTGGTCCCAGACACGGGCGTTGACCGCCGTCCCGAACCCGTAGTCGTGCTCGGTCATCTCGACCGAGACGTCGGCGTTCGGGATCGGTCGCCCCTCGGGGTCCTCGACGACGACTTCGAGGTCGCTGGTCTGGTTCTCGGCAATCCGCTGGTCGGCCAGTTGTTCCCAGTCGGGGTCACGCCGGTCCTTCCAGTGAGTCTCGGCGCTCGCCGGCGTTGCCGACGCGCCCAGCAGCGTCGCCCCACCCGCGACGCCCGCCGATTTGACGAACGATCGCCGGTCGACGTCGAGGTCTGTCAGTCGCTCGGTGCCCTCCGCCGCGCCGCCCGCGTCCGCGTGAGTATCGGGTGTCTCAGTCATGAATGGAAAGTTGGGCGCTCGATTTCGAGCGCCCGTGTGATCGGACCGAAAGCGAGGGGAACCGCCAGTCCGTGTTCGTCCGCCGATGCAGTGGGGGACGGCCCTGGTCCGCACGATCGCGGACGGTGAGTCGGACCGGCCCAAGATGGTGTGGGTCGACGATCGTCTCGTGGACCCACCCCCGGACCGATCGTCGGGTGCGGCCGATCTCCCCGGTATTAATTTCGGCACGGCGTGAGTAAATATTTGTCGGTAGTTTGATTCGACATGTGATGTCGGAGACTCGAATCACCACGGAGCGACATCACTCGTCGCGGTGTTCGAGTGTGACCGACCGGGCGACGTAGTCCTCGACGCTCGCGCCGGGACTCGCGATCGTGACCTCCCTGTCGCCGGTATCGAGCACGAGCACGCGTTCGAGGGAGAACCGTTTCTCGCCCGGTTCGATCATGCCCTGGGACACGTCGACGACATCGCCAGTCAGCGTCTCCGTCCGCCCGGTGTCCGTCGAGGTCCCCTCGACGGTCGCCGTGAGCGGGGTGCCCTCTCGCCGGTGGAGTGTCGCGTGGACCAGCGCCCACGGGAACACCTCGAAGGTGTGAGGGAGTTCGACGGCATCGGGAACGGCGATTTCGGTGCCGAGACGCCACTCGTTGCCCAACAGCGACCCGATGACCCGGGGGGCCATGTTCCGCTGTTCGAGATAGATCGCCGGGCTGTACGATCCCGCGGATGCGCCGGCGGCGTTCGGGATGACATAGAGCGCCTGGAAGTAATCGACACCCAGGCCCGCCTCGTCCCACGTCGCGAGGTCCTCCCAGACCCGGACGACGCTGGCGATCTCACCGAGCGGGCGGCCCTCGATGTCCGCGCCGTCTTCGGTGACGACCAAGACGAGGACGCCGCGGTCGACCGCCTCGCGGAGTTCGGGCGCGAGGTCTTCCAGCAAGTCCCGCCGCGCGACGAGGATGAGCCACTCGGTCGCACTGGTGATCATCGACCGGCAGCGATCGACGACCGCCGGGCGGTGGTTGAGCACGTCGACGTTCCCGATCGGATCGCTGGGTTTGGCGTACTGGCTCTCGATCCGGTCGAGGATCTTGTCGTGGCTTTTCGACATCACGGTCTCGACGTGGTCCGGTGGCGACGCCTGGATCACCGTCGGCTGGAGGTGATCGTTCACGTCGACCAGACCGCGCCGCTCCAGTCGCTCGACGATGCGATAGACGTGTCTCGACGTGACCTCTGCTCGATCGGCTACGTCAGACACGCGCGCCTCGTTGAGATCCAAAACGGCGACGTAGACGTCGATCTCCGCCTCGGAGAACCCCCACCGTTTCAGCTCCCGCCGGAGCTCGTCCGCCATTCGTTGCAGCTACGGTCTCGACGCACAAATAAGGGGTCGTCTTCGGGGCGCGGCGTCGGCCAGCGATCAGATCGACTCGAACAGCGCGAGCACGTCCTGGAGGTCGACCACGCCGTCACCCGAGACGTCGTACGCCTCGACGTGGTCCTGGACCGCCGCCGACTCGGTGTGCTGGAACAGGCGGTTCACGTCGGGGAACGCAACTTTGCCGTCGCCGTCGATGTCCTCGTGGAGGCCATCGCCGTCGAGATCGCGCGGCGTCTCGCCCTCGATCGGGTCGAGATCCGGGGTCGGGTCGGTCGTCGTCTCCGGAGTCGTGGTCGACCGATCGGGCCCGTTCCAGATCGGCGCCTCGGAGATCACGAACTCGTCGTAGTAGATGTGTTCGTCCCGGGAGTGCGCCCACTTCGGCGTGTTCCCGCCGCCGAAAAACGAGGAGAAATAGAATCGGTTGATCCCCCGGTCGGGGACGTCCCAGAAGCGGAGATCGCGCCGCTCGAAGACCTTCTCGCCGTCGAACCAGCCTTCGAGGACGCCGTCGTGTTCGCCGGGCGTGTTCATCACGACGTGGTGTTCGATCTCGTGGGTGCGATCACGCTCGAAGTAGACCTGCTCACCGCCGTCGTCCCAGTGCATGTTCTCGCCGTACTCGCCGGGTTGATCGGGGTGATAGACGTAGAACATCGCGAGCCCACGGTCCGGGTCCTCGTCGATCGGGTCGCGCCACATCATCCGGGCAGACCAGCCGTTCGTCCCGTCGGGGTCGTCACCGCCCGTGACCGCATACACGCCGTCGGCCGACCCGATCAGACCGGGGAGTTTCCCGCCCGCGTTCGAGAACTCGAAGCCCGCGCCGAACCGGACGCGGTAGCCCAGATACAGTTCGTCGTAGTGACGGCCGAGCGGGACCATCATGTCGACGCCGCCATTGCCGTTCCCGGCCTCGCCCGCGGGATACTGGGTGTCGAGCATCGTCGCGCCGTCCTCGCGGACGACGTCGACGTAGGTGGTATCGACACTCCAGGGGTTCAGGCCGTCCCACTGGGACTCGTCGACCGTCCAGTCGCCCACCGGACGGTCCTCGAAATCACGGTGGAGCACGACGGGATCGTCGCTCCGGACCGACGCCGGAAGGCCCGCACCGAGGACGCCGACCCCGAGCGCGGCCAGCACCGCTCGCCGGGTGGGCGTCGCGTGTCCGTGCAGTCGTGGTCTGGTCGGTCGGGCCATGAGTTGGTTTCGACCGCTCACTGTATGGTTAGATCGTGGAGGATCATAATCGTGTCCCCGTCCTCGGACCGGGTCGTGACGCTACGCGGCCAACTCCGAACGGCGCGCACGTCGGGGTCGTCGGCCCCGAGGCGCGCGTCGACGCCGTGGTGGGCCCCCCCACTCGGCCGGTGCCCTCCCCACTCGACCGTACAGACGGGCGTGTTTGAATACTCCTGAACCGGTCCCGCATCCGACAGACCGGGTGTTCAGGACCCCCGACGCGGTGGCCGGGGCGCCACCGAAGACCGGCGTGCCAACCCGACCCGACGCACGGATCGCGTCCGGACGAGGTCAGGATCGCACGACGCCGTTCCGACCGTCGGAACGAACTGTTTTCGGTGTCGGCCGACTGTGTCGACGTATGGCGTCCGCATCGTCGGATCGGGTGTTCACCGATCGGTCACTGCTGGATCCGGACACGATTCCGGCGGTCTTCGAGCATCGCGATGCGGAGCGTGACGCGCTCCGGACGGTCCTCTCGCCCGCGCTGTGGGGGTCCGGCCCGGCGACGGCACTGATCACCGGTCCGCCGGGCGCGGGCAAGCGCACCACGGTCGCGGTCGTCACCGCCCGGACCGACACCCCCGGCGATCGGCCCGCGCCGCGACTCGTCCCCGTCGCGTGTACGGGAGAGGCGACGGCCTACGACCTCGCGATCACCACGACGAACACGCTCGCCGGCGAGGACGTTCTCGCCGCGAGTGGGTACACGCGCGAAGCGGCGTTCGGTCGGCTGCGCGACCGGATCGTCGACGCTGCGGCCCCGCCCGTCGTCCGACTCGACGGCGTCGAGCGACTCGACCCCGCCGAACTGGAGGGGTTTCTCGGCGGGCTGTGCGACGAATCGGCCGCCTGTGGAGTGGTCGCCGTCGCTGACGACCGCGAAAGCCTCCCGCGTGGCGTGCGAGAGCGGTTTCACGGCGCGATCGACGTCGCGCCCTACGACACGGCGACCGAACGGGCGATCCTCAGCGACCGTGCCGAGCGGGCGTTCACGGACGGGGCCTGTCCGGCCGCGACCGTCGAGCGAGCGCTCGACCGCGCCGACCGCGGACTCCGGGACGCGCTTCGACTGCTCGACAGTGCTGGTGACCGGGTCGCGTCCGCAGGCCGCGAGACGGTCGCCCCCGACGACGTCGACGCCGCCGACCGCACCCTCCGCGAGCAACGCCTGCGCGACCGGATCGACGACCGATCGCGCCACGAGCGACTCACGCTGGCGGCCGTACTCGACGGCGATGGAGCCCAGCGGTTCGCGGACCTGTACGCGAACTATTGCGATCGATGTGCGGCCGCCGACGTCGACCCCAACCGCGAGCGGTCGGTCCACAACTACCTCGACGCGCTCGTCACCAGCGGCCTGCTGACAGCCGAGCGTCGCCGCTCACCGGCGGCTGGCACGCACTTCGCCTATCAGGCGGCCGTCGACCGCACCGTCCTCCGGCAGTCGCTCGTCGCCGTCGACGACGCAGTCAGTAGATCCGAACGCCAGTGAACGTCACTCGGGCGCCACCGCTCGGGCCGTCACCGATCGTCAGCGTCCAGCCGTGAGCGCGGGCGATCGCCGCGACGACCGCCAGCCCCGACCCCAGGCGGTCGTCGCGCTCGGACCTGCCGTACTGGAGGACCTCCGAGCGACGCCCCGGGGGGATGCCGGGGCCGTCGTCAGCGACGAAAAACCCCTCGTCGATCGTCCCGATTCGAACGGTCGGGGCGGGCCCGGCGTACGTGGACGCGTTCTCGAACAGTTCCGCGAGCAGCGTTTCGAGCAGGCCTGGATGGGCGTCGATCACCGCCGAGTCCACCACGTCGAGCGTCGAGTCTGCTCCCGGACTGACGCGGTCCTCGTCCGGGCTCCGATCGCCCCCGCCCGTCCAGACCGCTCGCGCCCGGTCAGCGAGGTCGGTCGCCGCGGCGGCGTCGGGCAACTGGCGTGTCTGGAGCAGCGTCCGGAGGTCCGCCACGGCCGCCCGAATCGCCGGTCGGTCGTCCGGGTCATCGCCCCCGAGTCGCGAGGCCAGGTCGGTGCGGAGGATCGTCTCGACGGTCTCCAGGACGTCGGCCTGGATCGCGGCCCGTCGCTTGGCCCGCCAGCTATCGGTGTCGTCGATGGCGATGCCGATCACGCCCGCGATCTCGCCGTCGCGGTACCACGGCACCTTGAGGTCGGTGACGGCGAACCGCTGCTCGTCGGCCGTCAGACGGACGTTCTCGCGCTCGATCACCGGCTCGCCGGTCTCGACGACACGCTCGTCGGTCTCGCGGAACCGCTCGGCGTTGGCGTCGGGGTACAGATCGAAGTCGGTCTTACCGATCACGTCGGCAGGGACGTGGTGGATCGTCCCGTCGGGCGCGTCGATCGTCGACGTGTCGTCGGCCATCCCACCGACCAGCGCGTGGCTGACGGCGACGTGTCGGCCCTGTCGGTCCTTGACGTAGATTGACAGCGGCATCTGATCGAGCAGCGAGTCGAACATCGACACCGACGGGTGTGTGCCACGGTCGGCCCCGGTCGGAGCGCCGAGCGCGCCGACGAGACGCTCACCGTCGCGTCCGACCCACAGCAAGCGGGACGGAGCGGACTCCTCGGCGGGCAGCGTCACCGACAGCGGGCGACTATCGGTCGCCGCGCTCGCGAGGTCCGTCGCGCGCTGGTCGAACACACTCGACACCGGCGCGTCGATCAGCGCCGCGGCCGACCGGCCCACGCAGTCGGAAAAAGCCGCGTTGACCGCGCGGAATCCGCCGTCGTAGACGAACGCGGGCACCGGGATCGACGCGATATCGACCGTCGCCGCCCGGTGGGACGCGGTGAGTTCACGCAGGTGGTGTGCGACGATGCGGGCCGTGCGATCGGTACCGTCGTCCCGAACCGCCCGGATCGACGGCTCGTCGAGCAGGTCGGCGGGCATCGCTGCCGCCTCGCCCACCAGGACGATCGGGAGATCGGGTGCTCGGGCCCGGAGGTCGACGGCACGCTCGACGTGTGGGCCGGCGAGCACGACCGCGTCGCCGTCGGCGGCCCCCTGAACGGTCTCGAACTCCCCGACCGCCCGCACGTCGAGTGCGGCCATCTCCTCGACGACACGGCCGGGTGGTGTGACGGGATCACCGAACGTGCCGACCGTGAGGACCGTCACTCGGTCTGTGCCACCGGTCATCACCCGTCGTTCGCCGGTCGAGAACAAAGGTCGTTCGACACTCAGACCGACTCGAACAGCGCGAGCACGTCCTGGGAGTCGACCACGCCGTCACCCGAGAAGTCGTACGCGTCGACGTGGTCCTGGACCGCCGGCGAGTCGGTGTGCTGGAACAACGCGTTCACGTCGGGGAAGTCGAGTTTGTCGTTGCCCGAGACGTCCTCGTACAGGCCGTCACCGTCGAGGTCCTGCGGGACGCGACCGTCGATCGGGTCGACCTCGGGGGTCGGCGTCGTGGTCGGCTCCTCGGTCGTGGTCGTCGTCGGCGTCGACTCGACGGCCTCGAACTGGCGGACGTAGTCGACGGTCATCCGCTGTGGGAACTCCGTGGAGGCGTCGGGGTAGCCCGGCCAACTGCCGCCGACGGCGACGTTGAGCAGGAAGAAAAACTCGTGATCGAACACCCACTGGTTGCCTGCATCCTCGACCTCCGAACGGGTGACGTCGTGGAAGTGGGTGCCGTCGACGTACCAGTCGATCCGGTCTGGCTGCCAGACGATCGAGTAGGTGTGCGCCGACTGCGAGAAGTCCGTCCCGGCGTCGGTGTGGGAGGTGTTGATCCCGTCGGCGCCCGAGTAGCCGGGGCCGTGGACGGTCGCGTGGATCGTGTCTGTATTGTGACCGAGAAACTCCGCGACGTCGATCTCGCCGTCGTCGGGCCAGCCGTAGCCGCCGAGCATCCAGATCGCCGGCCAGAGCCCCTGGCCCTCGGGAAAGGTCGCGCGGACGTCCAGGCGCCCGTACTGCATCGTGTGTGCGCCCTGAGTCTTCAGACGACCGGAGGTGTACTCGTTGACCCCGTTCGGGGCGGTCTCCTCGCGGGCCTCGATGACGAGTGATCCGTCCTCGACGAAGGCGTTGTCACCCGCCGTGTAGTACTGTTCTTCCTCGTTGCCCCACGGACAGGTGCTCTTGTGGCGTCGGTTTTCACCACAGCCACCGCCGGTCTCGTGTGTCCAGGCGTCGTCGATCGATCCGTCGAACTCGTCGCGCCAGACCATCTGCCAGGACTGATCGCCGGGGGCGTCGATCGCGGGCGCATCGTCCGGGACCGCCCGTGCGGCACCCATGGCGGCGAGGCCGCCGACCACGCCCGCCCCGACCGTCGAGAGGAAGCTCCGGCGAGTTCGGTCACGGGTCGATACTGTGCGTCGATCGGTGTTGTCGTCGGTCATGGTGGGATAGGGTCGCGGTCCGCTCGCGGACCGGACACAGGTGTCTATTCTCTCAACGGGACGCACAATGAAAAGATCTTCCTGAACGGCCACTCGACGACCGATCGAGTGAGCGACCACTCGTTCAGCACCCCGTCCCCACTCAGACGCGGCGCACGACGAGTGCCGCCGCGACGAACGCGAGGACGCCGACGAGCGCACTGATCGGGCCGAGCGGGAGGCCGCCGTCGGCGGGGCCAGCACCACCCGCGTCGGTCGTGCTCTCCGTCTCCGGGGTCGACGTCGCCGTCGGATCGGGCGCACTCGTGGTGGTGGGCGTCGCGGTGGTCGGGACCGGCGTGCGGACCGCGTCCGTCGGTGCCTCCGTGGTGATCTCGATGCGGTCGTCGACCGCGACGCCACCACCGCCCGAGTCGTCGGTCGCGGGCGCGGACTGGACGGCGAGCGAGGTCGCGACCGACTCGTTCGCGCTCGCGAGGCCGACGGTATGCTCACCGGCGTCGACCGCGTGTCGAACGGTGATCGTCCGACGCTGCCCCGGTGCGAGTGTGATCGATCGAGAGGCGACGACGCGGTCGTCGACGGACAGTTCGATCGGCGCGGTCCAGTCCGCACGGCCCAGATTCGTCACCGTCGCGGTGGCCGTCACCGAGCCATCGGCCGACCCGATGTCGACCGCAGAGAGG
The DNA here is from genome assembly GCF_003058365.1 of Halococcoides cellulosivorans. NCBI lineage: Archaea > Methanobacteriati > Methanobacteriota > Halobacteria > Halobacteriales > Haloarculaceae > Halococcoides > Halococcoides cellulosivorans. The sequence goes on from NZ_CP028858.1 coordinate 2,278,084, forward strand.
CCCAGATACCGCGCGCGCTGGCGGAGCCGAACGATCGCGCTTTCGTTGCCCCCGACGGTGCGCGATTCGGTCGTGTAGCCCGCTCGCTCGACGGTGAGCGTGTACGACCGATCGGGCAGCAGGCCGTCGACGGCGAACGCACCGGTCGCGTTCGTCGAGACGGTCCGGCCCTGGGGGCCTTCGACGGCGACCGTCGCGTTCGCGACGGCGTGGTCGTCGCGGTCCCCGAGCACGCGACCCGCGATCCGACCCGTCGGTGCCTCGACGGTGAGGGGGGCTGTGAGGCCACTGCCACCGGCGGCGATCCGCTGGGTGTGAGCGCCCAGCGTCGCGTTCGCGGGGACAACCCAGGAGAGTCCGACCGTTCGCGTCTCGTTCGGAGCGAGTGCAATCGTCGTCGAATTGCGCTCGACACCGTCGGCCGAGTACCGGATCTCGTCGGTCACGGTCGTCGCGCCGGCGTTCTCGACCGTGGCGCCGAGCCGCACGCGCTCGCCAGGCCGGGCCCGATCTGGCAGATCGATCGCGGTGACCTGGAGGCCCTCGGATGGCTCACCGAGGAGTGCGTAGGTGCCCGGCAACGCGACGTCGTCGGCCGCGGCCCGGCGGTCGTCGTCGGCAGCGGCCGTCGCGGTCCAGCCCCCCGACGCGTAGCGCGAGAGGGCGAGCGTCGTGAGATCCACGGCCCCGATCGGCCCGGTGTCTCGAACGCCGAGGTCGAGTGTGGCCGACGGCCCCCGCTCGGTCGCGCGGAGCGCGGGACTGACACGCTCGCGGTCGTCGGGCAGGGCCGGCGGCGTCGTCCGCCGAACGGTCACGTTCCGGCCGCTCGCGGCGATACTGGCCGACCCGCGGACCGAGAGATTCCGAACGGTCGCCGTCGACGGATCGACCGCGCCGAAGGAGATCGACCCGTTGGTCACCCGAGCGTCGTCGATCGTGGCCTCGCTGCCGTTCTCGATCGCGATCGCCCGGTCGGCCCCGGAGACGGTCGCTCCCGAGACCGAGACGTTCCGCGTCGTCTCGGGGAGGGCTGCCGAGGAGCCGTTGTACGCTCCGACACGAAGGCCCTCCGGAGCGTCCTGAACGGTCAGATCGGTGATCGTGGTCCCGCGGACCGACTCGATGTCGACGCCGGCGCCCCGGACCGTCGCCGCGGAGACGGTGGCCTTCGACTCGACGATCTGGATGCCCGACACGGCGGTGGGGTCGTCGACACGCACGTCGACGTCGCGCACCGTCCCGTCCGTGACGAGAAACAGTCCGCGTGGCCGGAGTTCGGCCAGTCCAGACGGCGACCGAGAGGGTCGAGACGAGTTCTCGACGTCGACATCGAGGTCACGGACGGACACGTTCGACCCCTGGACGATAGCGCCGATCTGAGACACGTCGGCCGAGGCGTTCCGAACGCTGACACCGTTCGAAAAGAGCCAGTAGCCGGTCCTCGCGTCCCGAACGGTCGTGTTGGAGATCGATCGCATCGGTCCGTAGGTATCCACCCCCAAAGAGACGTTCTCGAACTGCGAGTCCGTGATCGACCCGCCCGCCGCGTCGGCCCCACCGAGCGAGTAGAACAGCGGGTAGTGTCGGAATCCAGTGGTGACGTCACGAACCGTGGTGTTCCGGACGGTCACGCTCGGGCCCTCGTTGGCGATGCCCGTCGTCACGTTCCCCTCGATCGTGAGGTTCGTGATCGTCACCTGGGGACTGCTCGCGATGGTCGCGATGGCGGTCGAACTCCCGCGCGTCCGACTGACGAAGCGCAGCGGGGCCGCGTCGGGACTCGCGGTGATCGTCATCGGCCGCACCACGGCGAGTCCGGTGTCGAACACGGGCCCGGCCTGTGTCGATTCGGCCGACGCGTTCGGCGTGACGGGGATCGTCATCCGCTCGTCGTTCTCGAACCGGACCGTGGTGCCCGTCCCGGCAATGTTCAGCGCCGACTGGAGGTTCTCGGAGCCGACGTCGTCCGGGACGACGATCGGATCGGGGTGAATCCGGAGCGGGCCGACCGTCCAGTTCGATCTCGCAGTCCCGTCGCTGGCGACGAGTGTCAGGCCAACCTCCCCCACGTAGCCCGCGTCGGGCCGCATCGTGACGTCGACCGTCGACGCGTTCTCGGGCAGTCCGACGGTCTCGTTCGGGCGGACCGACTGGCCCGCCACCGACAGACCGAGGCCCGCCGACTCGGAGATCGGGTCGCCGTGGACGACCGGCGTGAGTTCCTCGGCGCTCGCCACGCGGACGCGCGTGGTGATGGTCTCGTTCGGGGACGCGTACTGATCGGGCCCGGACGACAACGCGATGGCGGGCGACCGCTCGGTGATCGAGAGGTTCACACGCGTCCGCTCGGCCGAGTCGACGGTCTCACTGGCGCGTTCCCACCCGAACTGGTCGGCCGAGACGGTGACCGCGCCGGCGGGGACCCGAACCGAGTAGGCCCCGCTCTCGTCGGTCGTCGTCGTGTATCCCGCCGCCCGGACGGTGACGTTGTCCGCCGGACGACCGTCGATGTGGACGACGCCGCTCACGGTCTCGGATCGGGGCTCCAGCGCCGCCGTGAGGTCGATTACGCCGTGCCCGGCCCGCCGGTTGACGGTACCGTTGCCGTGATACTGCTCGGCGGTCGATTCGAGGCGATATTGGACGCCGGCCACCGTCAGGTCGGGGTGTTCCGAGCGGAGCAGAGCGACCGCTCCGGCGACGTGGGGGGCGGCCATGCTGGTCCCGGACATCCGCCCGTAGCCGCTCGGAACCGCGCTGTAGACCTCGTACCCCGGTGCGACGACGTCCGGCACGACGTACTCGTCGGGCCAGTCGTCGGGCGCGTACAGGCCCCACGTGCGCGACGTCTGGACGCGCCGCCCACTCGAAAAGTCAGTCACGCGGCCGGTGTCGTCGACGGCACCGACCGACAGCGACGGATAGATCGACGCTGGCGATCCGGACGTTCCGACGCCCGAATTCCCGCTGGAGACGACGACGACCGTGCCGGCCGCACGCGCCCGCTGGACGGGTTCGATGAACAGCCCCCGAGCCGAGAGCCCGAGACTCAGCGAGATGGCGTCCGGCCGGGGCCGCTGTTCGATCGCCCACTCCATGCCGGCGATCACCGACGCGTAGGACGCGGATCCACTCCCGGTGGCGACCTTCCCGTGATACAGTGTCGCGTTCGGCGCGACGCCGTAGTGGGTACCGTTGGGTGTCGTCGCCCCGACGGCCGTGCCGCTCGTGTGCGTGCCGTGGCCGTGGGGATCGTAGGGCTCCGAGGGGACGTGGCCCCCGTCCATCGCGAACTCGGACCAGGCCTGCGGTTCGAGGTCCGGATGGGCCGTCGGATCGACACCGGTGTCGAGGACGGCGACGGTCGCGTTCCCGCCGCGCTGGTCGTACGACTGCCAGGCGGCGGTGGCGTTGATCAGTTCCAGGCCACCCGTCGCAGAGCCGTTCGGACGCCCAGTAGCCGCGAGCGCACGCGATTCAGTCGGCCCGACGCCGTCCGGGCGCGGCGCGATTCCGTCTGGCTGGCGCTGTGTCGCCCCCGGGACCGGCCGAACGCTCTGAGTCCCCGCGGCCCCCGTGACCGGAACGCGGACGTTCGGGTGGATGGCCGTGACGCCCGGAACCCCGGCGAGACGGTCGAGCGGCAGACGGTCGGTGTCGACCGTGACGAGCAGCGCCTGGCTCAGCCAGAACGTCCGATCGACGGTGATCCCGGATTGCGTCGCTGCAAACTGCTCGACCGGGCGACGGGCCTGCTCGGCCCGGGATTTGAGGTGTGAGATCGACGCCTGACCGCCGTGTCGTGAGTCCGGTTCGACCCGGACGATCACCTCGACGGTCCCGTTGGCGTCCCGAAGCGGAGGGGCGATCGCTTGCTCGTCGCTGGACGAGAGGGGACCGTCCGCCCCGCCGTCGTCGACGGGAGCGGTCTGGTTTCCGAGGGTTCGATCGGAGACCGACCGATCGATCGGTGACTGTCCATCGTCGAGGGGCACCGCCCCCGCGACCCCGCTCGAACCGACGAGCAGGGCCACGACGAGCGCGCCCAGGAGGGCTCTCGATGTCATGTATGGGTATCTACGGGTTTTTGCCGCCCCTGGCCCACCCGCAAAGGTCCCAGGGCGTCCGCATCTGTGATGAAACCGACAGCAACATATAAAAAATAATCGATCTGTACAGATGATATGGGTCGCCGTACTGTGATTCACGGCCCACGCCGACGCCACCACGCGCGTCGATCACCGGGTGGGCCCATCGACGACCTCTCGCTACGGTCCGAGCAGAAACACGACCGGTCGATCCGACTCGGTCGGTAGGGGTGAACGACATGCGGGTAAACGACGTGCGGGCGTGAACACACCAGACGGGCCGAACTTAAACCCGAGCGTGGCACGCGGGCACACGTCCGTACCGCATCCGGACGGGCCAGCGTTCGAACGAGACCACAGGGTTTATATAGAAGCACTTTCAATCCTCGGTTGATTATGGCACAACAGATGGGAAACCAGCCGCTCATCGTTCTTTCCGAGGACAGCCAGCGAACGTCCGGCAAGGACGCTCAGTCGATGAACATCTCCGCGGGCAAGGCCGTCGCGGAGTCCGTGCGGACCACACTCGGTCCGAAGGGCATGGACAAGATGCTCGTCGACGACGCGGGCAACGTCGTCGTCACGAACGACGGCGTGACCATCCTCGACGAGATGGACATCGAGCACCCGGCCGCGAACATGGTCGTCGAGGTCGCCCAGACCCAGGAAGACGAGGTCGGTGACGGCACGACCACCGCCGTCGTCATCTCGGGCGAACTCCTCTCGAAAGCGGAAGACCTCCTCGACCAGGACATTCACGCGACGATCCTCGCCCAGGGGTACCGCGAGGCCGCCAACGAGGCCCGCGAGATCCTCAACGACATGGCGATCGACGTGGACGCGAGCGACACCGACACCCTCGAACGCATCGCCTCGACGGCGATGACGGGCAAGGGTGCCGAGAGCGCGAAGGACACGCTCTCGGAACTCGTCGTGCGCGCCGTGCAGGCCGTGGCCGACGGCGACACCGTCAAGACCGACAACGTCAGCCTCAAGACGGTCGTCGGCGGGTCGATCGACGAGTCCGAACTCGTCGAGGGCGTCCTCCTGGACAAGGAGCGCGTCCACGAGAACATGCCGTTCATGGTCGAGGACGCCGACGTGGCCGTGCTCGACACGGCGATCGAGGTTCGCGAGACCGAACTCGACGCCGAAGTGAACGTCACCGACCCCGACCAGCTTCAGGACTTCCTCGACCGCGAGGAAGAGCAGCTCCGCGAGATGGTCGACGCAGTCGACGCCGCGGGCGCGGACGTCGTCTTCTGCCAGAAAGGCATCGACGACATGGCCCAGCACTTCCTCGCGGAGAAGGGCATCTTCGCCGCCCGCCGCGTGAAGAAATCCGACACCGAGTCGGTCGCCCGCGCGACGGGCGCACGCATCATCTCGAACGTCGAAGACCTCACCGCCGACGACCTGGGGTCGGCCGGCACGGTCGCTCAGCGCCCGGTCGGCGGCGACGACCACATCTTCGTGGAGGACATCGAGGACGCCAAGGCGGTCACGATGTTGCTGCGGGGCGGCACCGAGCACGTCGTCGACGAGGTCGAGCGTGCCATCGAGGACGCCCTCGGCGTCGTCTCCGTCACGCTCGAAGACGGGAAAGTCGTCCCTGGCGGCGGCGCTCCCGAGGCAGAGCTCACGCTCGGACTGCGTGATTACGCCGACTCCGTGGGTGGGCGCGAACAGCTCGCCGTCGAGGCGTTCGCGGACGCCATCGACGTCGTGCCGCGCACGCTCGCAGAGAACGCTGGCCTCGACCCGATCGACTCGCTGGTCGAACTCCGCAGTGCCCACGACGGCGGCGACACCACGGTCGGGCTGGACGCCTACACCGGCGACATCGTCGACATGGAAGAAGACGGCGTCGTCGAGCCGCTCCGCGTGAAGACCCAGGCCGTCGAGAGCGCGATGGAGGCCGCCGTGATGATCCTCCGCATCGACGACGTGATCGCCGCGGGCGACCTCAAGGGTGGCCAGACCGGCGACGACGATGACGAGGGCGGACCCGGTGCCGGCGGCCCTGGCGGTATGGGCGGCGGCATGGGCGGTATGGGCGGCATGGGCGGTATGGGTGGCATGGGCGGTGCGATGTAAGCGAGATTCGAACGAAGTGAGAATCTCGATACGGCGAGCGGGCCGTCAGGCCCGCGAGCAGCGAGAGTCTGAAAGACTCTCGACGACGCGAACGGGCCGCAGGCCCGTGAGCGGGAGAGGCGACGCGTAGCGAGGCTCTCCGATAGCGAGCGGGCGGCGAGGCGGTTGAAAACCGCCTCGAATTCGCGGCGCGGAGCGCCGCGCGATGCCCGCGAGCAGCGAGGTCGTGAACGAAGTGAACGACCTCGGAATGGCGAGCGGCGAACGGTAGAGAGCCGCGAGCAGCGAGCCCGGAAATCGCCTGACCCACTCTCCGCTCTGGAACCACCCCGACCCACTGCGGTCGGCGCTGTTGAATTGCGATTTTTCGACGAGTTCTCGTCTGGAGCAGTCGTTCGCTGAATTCTACCGGTGAGCCGAAATGTTTTGATGTGCTACCGAGATTGTCCCGCTATGGAGACAATAGAATCAGGGATTCTCGGTGTGCAGATAACGCTCGTCGGGTTGTTTCTCGTCGTATTCTTCGAGGGAGTGCATCCGTATCCGCTGGTGGGCCTCCTGTTCGGACTGGTCGGGACCGCCGTCGCATTCATCACCGGCAAAGGTAGACCGTTACAGGTAGTTATAAGATGTCGAAATACTGGAGGCCGGCAATCAGCAGGATGGCACCAATCAGTACGAGTTTCATCACCCATGATGGAACATCTTTTCGAATTCTGAAGCCCCAGTCCATACGAGTCAATTATCTGCCCGGTTATTAAAATACCAAGCCGGGTATCTGGTTATGAGACATGATTGAATCGCCCGCTACGTGGGTAACCTGTACGTACCGAAAGGGCCGACCAGATCGGGGCTGATTCTCAAACAGTTGATTCGGCGTGGAACAGCCCCTCTGAAGGTGTACGAACTACCCGTCCATACCATCAAGAAAACCCTTTAATATTTATAAGTAAAAAACAACTTGATGGACAGATCGAGCAAAGCAGTCGTTGGTGGCGGACTGCTCGTCGTCCTGTTCGCCATATTCTCCGGACTGATCGGGGTCCCGCTGTCGAGTGATAATAGTTGTCCGCCGTCACTCCACGTTTCGAACGCCGGTGCCGAAGAAACCAGTACCGGAGTGGACTACGAGAACCTCTCCGAGCGCCGCCAATCGGAGTTTCGAGATGCATTGCAGAGCAGTTACACCGAAATCGACACGACCGCGGACGCGTGGGTGAATACGTCTCGCGTGACCTACGACGGTGAAACGTATTCGACTGCTGTCGCAGTCTGCTAGCTGTATTTCACACGGCCGAACCCACTTTCCGGTCGACGCTGTTGAAGCGTTGTTCTTCTGATCCTCAATTGGCGATGGGAGCGGCCGTGCTGAACACAGGGCGCGAACCTCCGAGGAGAGGGCCCACCGATTGCGACTGGAATCGTTCAGTAGAGGGGACGAGTTCGCCAGAGACGCCCGTTCGATGCGGGAGGGACCAGCGAATCAGGGGACCGGTGCGGTGGATGCCTATCTTGATTCAGCGAGAGAATCCCGCCCTTCCCGTGAGTGACGAGTGTTCCGACGCCCAGTCGGAACCGAAGAGCGAACAGGGCGGGAGTGAATCGCGTAAGCTCTGTGCAACAAACCACTCGGTTTCTCCTTGCTGAATACCTCACGTCACAAGAGTTATCTGGATTGGGTGTATCGTATCTGCTAAGGCCAAATGGAGTATCATCTGCAAACCGGGTCGCACACAGTGTACGCGCTTCAGTATCATTTCGTGACTGCTACGAAGTACCGTGCCGATATTCTCACGGATGAGCGGCTGGAGCGTGTCGCTGAAATTGCCCACGATATTGCAGACGACTTCGAGGCCGACATCACAAACGTGGACGGCGGTACCGACCACGTTCACATTTTGTTTCGGACCAAACCAACCACAGACCTCACGAAGTTCATCAACTCGCTCAAGGGTGTCACATCCCGCCGGATTCGGCAGGAGTACCCCGAGGTGAAACAGACGCTCGAAGATGCGTTCTGGCAACCGGGATATTTCCTCGCCACGACCGGTCAAGTGAGCATCGACGTGCTGATGGACTACGTGAACGACCAGTAGCATGACCGCGACGACCACGAAAACGCTGGAGGCCACGCTCGCGCCGCCGACAGCCCACAAAGAGCGCAAACTGTGCGACCTGCTCGACACCTACCGGGCAGGACTCCACGAGGCGTTCGAGGCCGGGTGCGAGACGATGAGCGCAACCAGCGACGTGGTGACGCCCTACGACCTGCCGTATCAGGCGAAAGCGGCCCTGTGCAACTACGTCCCGCAACTCCACGGCACCTACGACGCCGAGGAGTTGGACGACGACCACCCAGTTCGACTCACCAACCAAGCCGCCGAGTTCGACCACTCACCGGAACGGGACTACGAGTTCACATGGTGGGTACCGCAACCCGGTCGCGGGACGAATTTCTGGATACCGCTCCGTATTAATCCCGAACAAGACGGTCTGTGGCACGACCTCGTACACGGAGACGCTTCGGCGGGACAACTCCGACTGCAACGCAACCGCACGTCGTGGACACTCCACGTCACCGTCGAGTTCCCGGTCGAAGAACCGAACTACGAACCGACCGACGACGATGTAACACCAGTTGGCTTCGACATTGGCGAAGCACACCTGCTCGCGGGCTGTGCCTGCGAGCAGGGGACTCCGACTGACCCACTGCTCATCAACGGTGGTCGCGCTCGCCACCTCCGCAAAGAGATGCATACGACGCTCAAGCGACTCCAGGAGCGTGACACCGCCGAGTGGCGGATTGACGAACGGTTCGACCACTACCAGAACGCACTCACAGACATCATCGAGAAGGCGTCTCGGCAGGCCATCGAGTACGCCGAGCGCTTCGATAAGCCTGTAGTCGTTCTGGAAGACCTCTCGTACATCCGCGACGACCTCGATTACGGCGAGTGGATGAACCGACGCCTCCACGCATGGGCGTTCGCTCGCTTGCAGGAGCGCATCGAAGACAAAGCACGAGAGGCCGGGCTTCCGGTCGAATACATCCGCCCAGAGTACACGTCGCAGACGTGCAACGAGTGCGGCCACGTCGGGTATCGGAACGGCGACGAGTTCCGGTGTCAGAACGACGAGTGTTGGGTATCGGAGTACCACGCAGACATCAACGCCGCAATCAATATCGCTGATCGCCACGACCCGTGGGGTGAGAGCCTGCCGCTGAAACTGGCGGGCGATGACATCTCACGGGATGGGAGTGCCTGTGACAGCATCCCCAGAAATCTCCGATTTCTGGTGTGCGAACGAGACGCGTCGCGTCTCGTTAACGCCGCGACCCCACCGAGCAGAGCCTACCACGGCAGATGACGCTCGGAGAGGTCGGGTCGGAACCCACTGCCGGTCGTTGACCGGTATTCCCATGCCAGGAAGCCGCGCCCTTCAGGGCGCGGAGGATGTCACTTCGCCGTGTCTGCTTTCCGATCACCACGAGCGCCGAGCCAGAGTGTCACCGTCCCAGTGACCACGACCATGCCTGCATTGAGGAGGAGCAAAAGCAGGCCGCCACTGGCTCTCGCAGGCGCCTGTGACAGTAATGTGATGCCCCCGGCAGCTGCGGCTGGGACGAGTGCGAGGGCCGCGACGACGCCGACGAGCGTGTCTTGTCGATCTTTGTCGGTCGTGACCCCCGCCGCGATGCCCGCCGCGGCAGCAGCAACGACGCTGAACCAGCCAGCCGTAATGCGTTCTTCGAGGAGTGGTTTACCGATGAGGTTCTCCGCCGGTGGGAGCACGCCCGTCAGGTTCAGACCCAGCGTCGTCACGATAGCCCCCGCAGTCGCAGCCAACAGACCGACGACTGCGACCGAGACCCCGAATCTGGCTCGATGCAACCGGTTGGCAGCGAGGCCAGCCGAGACGAGTTCCAACGGCGTCAACACCGGGGCGATGACCATCGCGCCGATGAGGATTGGAATCGAGTTGGTGAGGAGTGCCACGCCAGCAAGCACACCAGACATCGTCATCAAAACAAGATACGACGTATCGAGGCCGACCTGTTCGTACTTGTTCTCGCACTTTTCGCTCAGTGAGACTCCAGGACACATTTCGAACGGATACAGGCGTATCAGTGGAAAATATTGCGACGATGCGGGAGTGTTTCCGACTGGAATGCAGCCAGTACCAGTCCACTCGTACGCGCCCCATCGACCCACTCTATGCAGCAGTCCATTCCCCTCAGAATCACGGACATTCGCCCCCCTCGTGTGAAATGGCGAGGCTCCGCTCCAGATTGTTGACGGCATAAATGACGGAGACACGTATTCGACTGCTGTCGCAGTCTGTTCGCGGTCCATCACACGCCCCCGACCCACCCTCCGGTCCGAGCCGTTCCGACCCCTTTGTTTCAACTCGACGGGCCAGGATATTATCGGTCGTCGAGAACGACGGCAAGGATTGATAGCGTCGGAGTACGGTATTTCCATCATGCCGCCGACCAGGCGGGCGGTCCTCGCGAGTCTCACGGCACCCATCCCGCTCGCGCTCGCTGGCTGTGGAGACTCCGAGGACGCCCCCGGTGACAGCGACCCAGGCCAGAGTGGCCCCTCCTCACTGACGGAATCGGATCCGGACCTGACCGTCGCGGTCACGAATACGGGCACGGAGACCATCGACGTCGAACTCCGACTCGCGCCGGTCGAGACGAGCGCCGGCACGCGCATCGCCCGGTCAGTGACGCTCTCGGCGGGCGATCGGGCGACCGTCGACGTACCCGATCCCGCCGACGCTCGGTTGACCGTCGACGATCGCACGCACGGGACGTCCACGGCCGTCGAGATCACACTCGACGCGGTCCACGACCACGGGCCGAGCGCGGTCTATACGATTTCGATCGACGACGACGGGGCGACGACGACCGGGTTCGAGGACAGCTGAGGCCCCCCGCTGAGAACCGACTCGATCGCCGCGCGCTACTGCTCGGCCAGTCGCTCGGCCCAGGCCTCGCGGTTCGATCCCGACTCGCCCGCGAGCATGTTCTCGACGTATTTGGCGATCACGTCGACCTCCAGGTGGACCGGATCGCCGACCGACTTTGCGGAGAGACTCGTCACCGCGTGCGTTTCGGGGATGATCGCGATGTCGACCTCGTGCGTGGCGGTGTCACCGCCACGTTCTTCGAGGCCGGTTTCACCGGCCTCGCTGGCAACGGTCAAACTGATGCCGTCGACCGCGATCGACCCTTTCTCGACGACGTACTGGCCCAGATCCTCGGGAATCGCGATCGAGTAGGTCCAGTCCTCACCGACCGACTCGATACCGGTGATTTCGGCCGTCCCGTCGACGTGGCCCTGGACGACGTGACCGTCGAACCGGCCGTCGGCGGGCATCGCGCGCTCCAGATTGACCGGATCGCCGACCGACACCTCCCCGAAGAAGGTCCGATCGAGCGTCTCGGCCGCGAGAAAGACGGTGAAACTGTCGGCGTCGAACGTCTCGACGGTGAGACAGACGCCCTCGACGGCGATCGACTGGCCCTCGCTCACGTCGAACGGCGCGTCGATGGTCAGGCGGCGACCACCCTCGTCGTCGTCGATCCCCAGCACCTCACCCTTGGTTTCCACGATTCCGGTAAACATACCGAAAACGTGACGTCCCCCGTCCCTGAAGCTTCCGATCGAACGCGGCGTTTAAACGCCGTTCGCCCCCATCGATCGTATGGCCCAGGGGATCGTGGCGATGATCGGGCGCGCGGGGGCGCTCGTCCTGATCGCGCCGGTGATCGTGCTCGCACTCGACGCCGCCGTGCGTGGGGACTGGGGGCTGAGCGTCACGTTCGCCGGCGTCGCGGCGCTCATGTTCGGCCTGGGTGAGATTATTACTCGTCCGAGTGACCTGCCCGGCGAACTCGTGGATCGCGTCGTCGGTGCGATCGTGAAAAAAGACTAGTCCTCGAAGCCCTCGTCCGGGAACGAGATGAGGTTCTCCCGGCCGATGCGAAGTTTGTCGATCCGATCGTTCTCGGCCATCTCCGAGAGAAGTTGGGAGACTTTGGCGTTCGACCAGCCGGTCTCCTCGACGATCGCGGCCTGCTTCATCCGCCCGCCGTTGCGGTCGAGCAGCGCCTCCACGCGCTCTTCGTCGCTGAGCAGGTCGGGATCCGGCGCTGGCTCGTCGTCCGGATCGGGCGATGGCACGGGTTCGTCGTCCTCGGGGCGGCGCGTGTAGAGCCACCACCCCAGGCCGAGCACGACGACGAAGACGAGCACGAGCGCGGGCACCCACCCGAGCGCGCCGACGCCGACGCCGCCGACGAACGTCCCCGACAGCGCGCCGGACTCGAAGCTGTGGGGGCCCTCGATCCGCGATTGGCCGTTCTCGACGCCGTAGGGCCAGTCTGTCGGGCCGTACCCAGAGGGCGGGTCGACGATCAGCGTCTGATTCGCGCCGAGTTCAGCGAGCCAGCGATCGTCAGTCGCGAACGCGTCACCGATGTGGATCGCGTCGTCCTCGACGCGCGCGAAGTTCTCCCAGGTGAACGCGACCGTGAGTTCGCCCGCGTCGCCGCCATGCTCGGCGCGGTACTCGACCTCGTCGATCGCCATCTCCCGGCCGGTCGATGCGGCGGCCATGTCGGCGGCGGTCCGGGCGGACTGGAGGCCCTGGGATTCGATTCGGCCGTCCTCGTATCGATCTGCGACCTGCTCGAAAGCGACCCGATCGGTCTCGTTGCGGAGCGTGAGCGTGGTCGTGATCTGCCAGCGGGCGTCACCGTCGCTCTGGAGGGCGATCTCGATGGTCTGGTGGGTTTCGATCGGACTGGTCGCGCCGGTCGCGACACCGCCGATCACGGCGACGGAGACCACCACCAAGAGGAGGGCAATCGCCCGAGGCGACATATCGGGCGATTCGAACCTCCGTAGGATAACAGTTTTCATCGCTCAAAAGGCGACAGAGGGCGACCGGACGCCGCGGTCGGACGGGATTTAAGACCGGGGGGCCCGAACCTCGCCGTGATGGAATCGCGAGTCCTCGCGCTTGTGGTCGTCCTCGGCGTCGTCAGCGTCGCCGGCGCCGCGGGCGTCGCCGCGACGGACGTCGGCGCGGTCGGGATCGACGAGGGACGATCGGGTGTCGCCGCACCGGGGGCCGACCTCGGGACCGCGGCCCACGGCGATGCCGATCAGTTGCGATCGGAGCTCGCGGTCGCCGCACTGGAGACCCGTCTCGACCGGGCGGACGCGGACGCCGAGCGCCGGGCCGCCGTCGAGGCGGCGGTCGGGCGACTCCAGACCCGCCTCGATCGGTATCGGACCGACCGCCAGCGCGCGGGCGCGGAGTTCGCTGCCGGCGATCGATCGGCCGACTCACTCGCGCTCGCGCTCGCACGCGTCGACGGTGACGCCACCCGTCTGCGCGCCGAGCGCGCGGCGATTCAGGCCCTGGCTGCGACCCGGAGTGACCTCTCGTTGAGCAATGGCCTCGAATCGGAGCTATCGAGCCGATCACAGATCGAGGGCGAGGCGCTCTCACTCGAAGGCCCGGTCCGCGAGCGCGTCCGGACGGACGCGGTCTCGGGCGAGCGAACGGCAGTCGTACTCGCCGCCAGCGAGGACGGTGTGGCCGCGAGCACGATCGAATCGGGCTCCTACCGCCGCGAGGTGACCCGCTGGAACGACTACGTCCCCAGCGGAACCAACCAGTTCCGAGAGTCCAACGGCGGGCCCGTGAGCGCCGCCTACGACCTGGCGAAATCGGAGTACTACGCCACCGCCTATCAGATGGCGATCGAGAGCGGATCGAACAACCCGAGCATCCTCACCTACGGCGGGTCGATCTACCGGGTGACGTTCCCGTTCGACGGCGGACGCGTCCGGGCGTTCGTCGACGGCAACACCACCGCACCGTTCCGTGAACTCCAGCGCCGCTCGGTCGCCGACCTCGACGAACGGACGGTCGCGACCCACGAAGGCGACGATCTCACGGTGACGGTCAACGAGACCGACGCGGGCGGGCCCGTCGCGATCGACGTCACCGCCGACGGCGACCCGGTGGATGCGGCCGTCACGATCGAGAACACCACGATCGGACAGACCGGATCGGACGGCCGCCGCTGGGTGGTCGACCCCGCGGGCAAGACGCGGGTCACGGTCAGGGCCACGGGCGATCGCACGGTCGAGTTCGCTCTCGGCGGGGCGTCCCGTGACACCGCCAGTGAGTCGCAGGGCGTCGCGGACCCCACCGCGACGCTTTCCTCGTAGACCCAATCGCGAGTCGCGACATTTTTGCCCACGTAAGCGATCGGCCGAGGTATGGATCGGGCGACCAGTCCCGTCGTCGGCAGCGTCGTGCTGATCGTCCTCACGGTCGTCCTCGCGGGATCGGTCGCCGCCGCGTTCGGGTCAGTCTCGACGCCCGCAGAGCCGAGGTACGCGAGTATCGATGGGTCGGTCGACGCCGACACCGATCAGATCAACCTCATCCACCGTCGGGGCGACCCACTCGACGTCGACGACCTCGATCTGCGCCTGTCGGTCGACGGTGAGCCAGTGACCCACCAGCCCGACGTTCCGTTCAACGGCACCGTCGGATTCACCGGTGCGCCCGAGGGGCCGTTCAACGCCGCCAGTGCAGATCGCGTCTGGCGAGCGGGCGACCGGGCCGGATTCGAACTGGGAAACAACACCGCGATCGACGCTGGCGATACCGTCACCGTCACTATCTCCCACGAGGGCTATCACGTCGCGACCGTCGAGACGACGGCCACCTGACAGCGCGACGGTCGGATCGTCGCTTTGGAGATTTTCTCGAAAGACGCGCGCCTCTCGAAGGATGGTCGGATCGTCGCTTTGGAGATTTACTCGTCGGGCACGCGCGCGACGGTCGTGATCGCGACGTTCGGGCGGTAGGATGGCCCCATCGTGACGTGTTCGATCGCCTCGAACCCCGCGGCCTCGAACATCCGGTCGGCCTCGCGCTCGTCGTAAAAGAACATGATCGCGTCCGCGAGTTTGCGGAGCACCCGCGAGGAGGGGGCGTTCGGCCCGACGACGAGCACCTGTCCGCCCGGTCGTGTCACCCGTCGAAACTCTTCGAGCGCGGCGACGGGGTCGGGCCAGTACTCGATCGACCCCGACGACCAGACCACGTCGAAGCTGTCCGCCGCATACGGCAGCCGTTCGGCGTCGCCCCGGGAGAACTGCACCGGGCCGCGCCGCCCGAACTTCTCGTAGGCGTGTTCGAGCTGGTGGGCGCTCTGATCGAGCGCATGGACCGTCTCGACGTGGTCGAGCAGGCCCGCCGTCCCGAAGCCCGTCCCACAGCCCACGTCGAGGACGCGATCCTCGGCCTCGAAGTCGAGTTCCGCGAGTGCGTCCGCGCGCATCGCTTCGGTCCAGACGTACGGGTTGATCCGGTCGTAGATCGTCGAGAGAAACCGATAGAACGTCCGCGCCCGCGCCTTGTCTTCGAGGAGTCCCATGACCCGGTCCTTACCGGGTCGGCGGCATAATTCCCCGGATTCAGACGCTCGTTGCCGCGGTCGTGGGCCGGGTTCCGCAACGCCCATATAGCCGGTCGGGCAATCACCCGACGATCAGACAATGCCACGCCCGGAGGTACTCGAACGCATCAAGGCGGTCGAGAACGAGGCCGACGAGATTCTCGCGGACGCCGACGACGAGGCCGACGCGATCGTTGCCGAGGCCCGGGAAGCGGCCGAGACGATCGTTGCCGAGGCCCAGGAGGAGGCCGACGAAGCGGCCGACGAGCGTCTCGCGGCGGCTCGCGAGGACATCGAGGCCGAGCGCGAGGAGATCGTCGCGGCGGGCGAACAGCGCCGCGAGCGCCTCGTCGAGCAGGCCGAACAGAACGAAGACGAGGCGGTCGCGTTCGTCATCGAGCGCTTCGAGGAGGCCGTGAATGCTCAGGCCTGAGCGGATGAGTCGGGTCTCGGTGGTGGGGTCGCGGGCCGTCCTCCCGGACGTGATCGAGACGGTCCACGACCTCGAAATGCTCCATCTCTCGGAGTACGACGACGCCATCGAGGGGTTCGACCCGGGGTCGCCCCTGGAGGGGGCCGACGACGCCGCCCAGAAACTCGTCACCGTGCGCGCACTCCTGAGCACGCTGGAAGTCGACCCCGAGGCCGTCGGGCCCGCGCGGATCGAGCCCGACCGTCTCGACGATCGCCTCGAAGAGATCCGCACCGAGGCCAACGCACTCGACGACCGTCGCGAGGAGCTCGAACAGCGCCGGCGCGATCTGCAAGCCGAGTACGAACAGGCCGCCCAGTTCGTCGATCTCGGCATCGATCTGGACTTGCTCGGTGGGTACGACACCCTCTCGGTCGCCGTCGGGGCTGGCGATCCGGACGCGATCGAGGGGAGCCTGGCGGAATCGGACGCCGTCGAGGCCTTCGAGGTGTTCGCCGGCGAGGAGACCGTCGGCATGTTCGCGTCGCTCGCGGAGGGCGAGTTGAGCGACGTCCTCGTCGGCGTCGCGTTCGAACCGATCCCGATCCCCGACGGCGAGGCCGACCCCGAAACCTTCCTCCAGCAGCGACGCCACGAACTCCGACAGATCGAGTCCGAACTCCGGACCGTCGAGTCGAAACTCGAACGGCTCGCGCTCGACGTCGGCGGCGAACTGCTCGCCGCCGAGGAGTACCTCGCCGTCGAAGTGGACAAACGCGAAGCGCCGCTCTCCTTTGCGACGACCGAGCGGGCGTTCGTCGCTGAGGGGTGGCTGCCGACCGAGGAACTCGACCGGTTCGAAGAGGTGCTCCGGACCGCCGTCGGTGATCGGATCTCGATCGACGAACTCGAACGCGCCGCCTACGACGAGGGCCACCCCGTCGAACCCGCGCCCACGGCCGACGCCGAAGCGGACGGCGACGTCGAAGTGCGGGCCGACGGCGGCGTGACCGCGCTGGGTGATCCCAACCCGCCGGTCGTCCAGGACAACCCCTCGATCGCCCAGCCGTTCGAGCCGTTCGTCACGGCGGTCGGGGTCCCGAACTACGACGAACTCGACCCGACGATCTTGCTGTTGTTGACGTTCCCCGCGTTCTTCGGGTTCATGATCGGGGACCTGGGCTACGGGCTGATCTACGCCGCGATCGGAGCGATCATGCTCCAGCGATTCGAGCGGCCCGCCATGCGATCGATGGGTGGGGTCGCGCTCTGGGCTGGTGGGTTCACCGCGCTGTTCGGCGTGCTGTACGGCGAACTGTTCGGCACCCATCTGGTGACGGCCGTCCTCTGGGACGGCCTGCTCGGGATGGACGCGTCACCGCTGCACAAGGGCTTCATCCCCGTGCACAGCGACTGGGCGCTGCTCTGGCTGGTCGGGAGCCTCCTGGCTGGGCTCGCGCACCTCACCGTCGCGTACGCCGTCGGGTTCGTCGACGATTTGACCCACGGCGTCTGGGCCGCGATCACGGAGAACGCCTCCTGGCTCGCGATGCTCGTCGGGACCTGGGCGTGGATCTTCAGCTTCCACGGCGGGAGTTTCAAGCCCGATTTCATGGTCGGTGAGACCGCCGTCCTCAACGGCCATCCGTTCCCCCTGGGCTTTGCGGGCCTGCCTGCGATCGTCGGCATCGTCGGGATCGCACTGTTCGTCGTCGGGTTGGCCCTGCTCGCGATGGGCGAGCCGATCGAACTCGTCGAATTCCTCGACGTGTTCGTCAACGTCATCTCCTACGTCCGGTTGATGGCCGTCCTGCTCGCGAAAGCCGGAATGGCGTTCGTGGTGAACCTGATCGTCTTCGGCGTCGGAGCGGAAGGCGACCCACAGAACTGGCATTTCCTCATCGGGGAGTCCCCAGCCGAGTTCACCAGCCACTACGCGAGCGGTGAGATTCTGTTCGGCGGGCTGACCAACATGGGCATCGCCCCGCTGTTGGTCGGGATCGTCATCCTCGTCGTCGGCCACGCCGTCGTACTCGTTTTGGGTGTCATCAGCGGCGGCCTGCAGGCCGTGCGTCTCGAATACGTGGAGTTCTTCGGAAAGTTCTACGCCGGCAACGGGCGGGCGTACGAACCGTTCGGCGCCGAGGCCGACGGCGATCGCGCCTCGAACTGACCGCCCTCAGACCATCTCGAACAGCGCCATCACGTCCTGCATGTCGACCGTGCCGTCTTCCGAGAAGTCGTAAGCCGTCTCGTGATCGGAGAGCACCGCCTCGTCGGAGTGTTGGTAGAACGTGTTCACGTCGACGAAGTCGAGGCGGCCGTTCCCGTTGAGGTCCTCGTGGAGACCGTCACCGTCGATGTCCTGCGGAACAGTGTCCGCGACGGGATCGAGGTCGCCAGTCCGGACGCGGGCCGTCCCCGACGGCGTTTTGGGATCGGGCACGCCCAACTCGTAGCTCGTGTGATCGGTCGCGTCGCCGGGAATCGGGCCCGCCAGCGGTTTCACCTGGAACGGGGCCGGGCCGGTCGGATCCGTCCCGTCGATGTCGGGTTCGACCGAGATCACCGCTTTCGAGGAGCCGTCCGCGAGGTCGGTCGGGAATTCGAGCCCGTCGGGGGCGTTCTGGAGGAAGTCCTCGCCCGGGAACGGCGGCGCGCCCTGATCGCCCGAGTACGGGGCCGCGTCGTCGGCCATCGCCGGGTGGTCGAACCGGCCCGTCGAGAGCGGCATGCCGCCGTGGACGACCCAGCCCTCGTACGTCCAGTTCGCCTCGCTCAGATCCGGGAGGTCGAGCGATGCGGAGGGGCCACCCGCGGGATCGAGGAACCAGATGCCCGACCGCTCGTTCGAGTCGCCGCCGTTCGTCGGCGTCGCCAGGATATAGCTCCCGCTCGCATCCTCGAAGTTCACCGGGAAGGACAGGTCCGCGATACCGTCTTCGAGGGCGCCCGCGAGCACGACCACGCCGCTCGGGTCGGGGCTCGGATCGTCGCTCGGTTCGATCGTCACGACGATCTTCTCGGCTGCCGAGAGGTCACGGTCGACCTCGAAGACCGTCGATCCGGCCGCGCTGAACGTCCCGGTCGAGAGTTTCTCACTCCCGCCGTCGAAGATCGCCCACCCCTCGTAGTGACCCTCCGACAGTTCGGGCAGCATCGACAGGTCGAGCGAGAGCGTCGAGGTCTCGGGCGCGCGAGCGGCCGCGGCGTCCGCGTACAGCGTTGCGGTGCCGTCGGGCGTCTTCGGATCGGGGGCGTTCAGGTCGTAACTCGTGTGATCGGTCGCGTCGCCGGGGATCGGCGCGGCCAGCGGCTTGACCTGGAACGGGGCCGGGCCGGTCGGATCCGTCCCGTCGATGTCGGGTTCGACCGAGATCACCGCTTTTGACGAGCCGTCGGCCAGGTCGGTCGGGAATTCGAGACCCTCGGGTGCACCCCAGAGGAAGTCCTCCCCGGGGAACGGCGGCCCGTCCTGATCGCCCGAGTACGGTGCGCTATCGTCGGCCATCGCCGGGTGGTCGAATCGACCGGTCGAGAGCGGCATGCCGCCGTGGACGACCCAGCCCTCGTACGTCCAGTTCGCCTCGCTCAGATCGGGCAGGTCGAGCGATGCGGAGGGCCCCGACGGATCGAGGAACCAGATGCCCGACCGCTCGTTCGAGTCGCCACCGTTCGTCGGCGTCGCCAGGATGTAGCTTCCGCTCGCATCCTCGAACGAAACGGGGAAGGACAGGTCGGCCGTGCCGTCCGACAGCGATCCCGCGAGGACGACCACACCGCTCGGGTCGGGGCTCGGGTCCTCGTCGGGTTCGATCGTCACGACGATCTTCTCGGCCTCCGAGAGGTCGCGATCCACCTCGAAGACGTACTCCTCACCCTTCGAGAACGTCCCCGTCGACAGCTTCGTCGCGCCGCCGTCGAAGATCGCCCACCCCTCGTAATGACCCTGATCGAGTTCGGGCAGCATCGAGAGGTCGTAGGCGACCGCGTTCATCCCGTCGCTCGTCCCGCGGGCCGCCGCAGCGTCCTCGTACAGTGTCGCCATGCCCGACGGCGCTTTCGGATCCGGCACGTCGAGATCGTAGCTCGTGTGATCGGTCGCGTCGCCGGGAATCGGGCCCGCCAGCGGTTTCACCTGAAACGGGGCCGGGCCGGTCGGATCGGTCCCGTCGATGTCGGGTTCGACCGAGATCACCGCCTTCGAGGAGCCGTCCGCGAGGTCGGTCGGGAACGCCATCTCGCTGGGCGCGTTCTGCAGGAAGTCCTCCCCGGGGAACGGCGGGCCGTCCTGATCGCCCGAGTACGGCGCCGCGTCGTCGGCCATCGCCGGGTGGTCGAACCGGCCCGTCGAGAGCGGCATGCCGCCGTGGACGACCCAGCCCTCGTACGTCCAGTTCGCACCGCTCAGATCGGGCAGGTCGAGCGATGCGGAGGGCCCCGACGGATCGAGGAACCAGATGCCCGACCGCTCGTTCGAGTCGCCACCGTTCGTCGGCGTCGCCAGGATGTAACTCCCGCTCGCATCCTCGAACGAGACGGGGAAGGACAGGTCGGCCGTCCCGTCCGACAGCGATCCCGCGAGGACGACCACACCGCTCGGGTCGGGGCTCGGGTCCTCGTCGGGTTCGATCGTCACGACGATCTTCTCGGCCTCCGAGAGGTCACGGTCGACCTCGAAGACGTACTCCTCGCCGGCCGAGAACGTCCCCGTCGAGAGTTTCTCCGACCCGCCGTCGAAGATCGCCCACCCCTCGTAATGACCCTGATCGAGTGCGGGCAGCATCGAGAGGTCGTAGGCGACCGCGTTCATCGCGCCGGTCGCCGCACTCGCCGTCACGGCCGTCCCGCCCAGGCCCGCTGTCGCGACCAGCGCCCCCGCCGATCCGAGAAAGCCCCGCCGCGTGGTTCGTCGCCGCTGTGCGTCGTCGTCCGCAGTGTGTGGTTCAGTCATGAGTACGGTCGCACACGGATCGGCGGCCCCGAAGGGCCGCCGACAGGTTACACCGTGTGTGAACGTGCAGGAATCCGGACGTCGAAGTATTAAATCATGGACACTTTGCAAACTCCGAACGAACTCCACCCGAAAACCGTACAAACTTCGACCCGGATCTCGAAGCTCCGACTCAGACCATCTCGAACAGCGCGAGCACGTCCTGTGAGTCGACGATGCCGTCGCCCGAAAAGTCGTAGGCGTCGGGGTAGTCCTGCACGGCGGCGGAATCAGTGTGCTGGAAGAGTCGGTTCACGTCGGGGAAGTTCACGGTTCCGTCGCCCGAGAGGTCCTCGTGGAGTCCGTCGCCGTCGATGTCCTGCGGGACCGTGCCCGCGACGGGGTCGAGTTCCGGCGGGGTCTCGGTCGGTGTCGACTCGACCGGTTCGAACCGCCAGCGCTGGTTGGAGCCAGCGATCCAGGGCCACTGGAGCACCGGACTCCCCGGGTCGGTCGCGCCGTCGGCCACGTCGAGGACGTGCCGGCTGTTGGCGTTCTCGATGCGATAGGTGTCGTCGGCGTTCGCGATCACGTGCCAGCGCTGGTGGTCGCCGCCGTTGTCGGGCCACTGGTCGATCGAATCGCCCGCGTCGGTCGATTCGTTCGCGACCTCCAGGACGTGTCCCGAGTGCGCCGCCTCGACGGTGTACGCGCCGTCGGCGGTCGGTGACAGCGTCCAGCGCTGCCCGTGTGCGCCCACCGCAGCCTGAGCGACGCTCGCGCCCTCGGTGCTCGCACCGTCGACGACCGTCAGCGCGTGGCCCGAATGGGCGGCGACGATGCGGTAGGTGCCCGCCGCGATCGGCTGGGCGGACCGGCCCGCGCTGGTGACGTACGCCTCGCCGACATCGGTCAGCGTCCGCCCGTCAGCCCCCTCGGTGGTCAACCAGGTCGCATCGCTCCCGGACCACCAGGCATACCGGTGGACGTAGTCGCGGCGTTCGAGTTCGGGGACCGTCCGTGAGAGATAGGTCACGTTGCTCTCGATCAGCGACTCGATGTCGCTCACGCTCCCGAAGTTGGGGCCACCGAACTCCGTGATCCAGATCGGCCGGCCGAACTGCTCGTACACCCAGTCCATCCGGTCGAGGAAGGATGTGGCCTGCCCGACGGGGTCGGATGCCATCGCCTGCGAGCCAGCGTACCAGTGGACGCCCACCGCGTCGACGTAGAGGTTCGGATCGCTCTCGACGCCGTCCATAAACGCCTGCAGGTACGACTGCCCGCCCGACGTACCGGTCTTGATCGACGGGCCGACGACCGTCACGCTGGTATCCCGGAAGGTGTCACAGACGGTGCGCCACGGGTCGAGGATCGTCTGGACGTCGTGATACCCTTCCTCGTGGTCGGGTTCGTTGTAGCCGAGCATCGCGTCGGCGTCGCTCGCGCGGATCTGCTCGGCGGCCCCGGCCGTCCAGCCCAGGTCGTCGCCGTTGATCATCGGGACGAACTCGTCGTGGTCGAACTCGTCGGTGCGATCCGATCCCGAGAGCCAGTTGTACGACCACGCGGCTTCCAGAAGGTTCCCCCGCGCCGGGTCCGATCCCGCGAACCCGCGTTTCGAACTCGCGGGCCACTCGGCGGCAGCCACCCGGCCCGGCAGGCCGACGGCCAGTGCCAGCCCCGCGCCCAGGCCCCCGAGGACCGTCCGCCGGTCGACGCTGTGTTCCATGCCACCGATATTCGAGCACACCTCGGATAGTCGTTTCCACCGCTCGATCGACCGGAGAAAGAGACGACTGTTCAGACCATCTCGAACAGCGCGAGCACGTCCTGTGAGTCGACGGTGCCGTCCCCGTCGAAGTCGTAGGCGTCGGGGTGGTCCTGCACGGCGGCGGAATCGGTGTGCTGGAAGAATTGGTTCACGTCGGGGAAGTTCAGCGTCCCGTCCCCCGAGAGGTCCTCGTGGAGTCCGTCGCCGTCGAGATCCTGCGGGACGGTGCCGTCGACCGGGTCGAGGTCGCCCCCGGGCGTCGTGCCCGGCGTCGTCGACCCATCACCCTCGGGTAGACGGTCCGAGCGAGTCTCTTTGAGGTAATCGCGGAAGAACTGCCCGTGCTGGAGCGGCCCGGATCTGAGTTCCCAGGGTTCGTCGGGCCCGCCGGTGTCCTTGGAGAACATCGCGGGCGCCCAGATGTGATCGAAACACCAGACCTGCCAGGAGACGTTCGGGTGGCTCTCGAAGAAGTCGACGAACTGCTGGCCCTCCTTCTCGTTCGATCCGGCCATGTATTCGGCAGTCTCGCCGTCGTCGGGTTCGTACCCGAACTCCGTCATGAAGATCGGCACCTCCTCGGCGGGCGTGCCGAAGTATTCGTCCAGCGGGCGCAAGCCCGGATGGCCGTAGACGTGGCCGGTGTAGGCGAGATTCTCGCCCTCGAACTCGTGGATCGACGACCAGAAGGTCCACTGGGACCACCGCGGCGACCCGATGAGCACCGGCGCTTCGGGGGCGTTGGCCTGAATCGTATCGACCCAGGGCTGGGCGGCCGCCCGCCAGTCGAGCCAGGTCTGTTCGGCGTTCTCGTCGTCGGGATTGGCCACCTCGGCGCTCGCCCCGCGCTCGCGGAAGCCGTAGTACGGCGAGATGGGTTCGTTGTACACCTCGAAGAGGACGTGTGGCTCCTCCGCGTACCGCGAGGCGACGACCTCCCAGAACATCATCAGTTCGTCGTGGAGGTCGGGGTCGGTGTATTCGAGTTCCTGGCTCTTGTGGCGATGGTAGTCCAGAATGAGGTAGACACCGATCTCACGCGTTGTCTCGACGACTGGCTGGACGTAGTCGTCGAGATACGTCTGCAGTTTCGATTCGGAGAACCCACCCGGATCGACCCGAGCGCCGTTGCCCTTGCCGTCTTCGATGATGTCCGCGGGTTGCATCGGCAAGCGGATCACCCGCGAGTACCAGTCGCGCTCAGGGTCGGTCGCGTGCTCGACCACCCGCGGAATGGCGCGTCGCCAGGTGGTCTCTTTCGCGCGGGCAGGGTCGACGACGTTCACCCCGCGCAAGGTCACCTCGTTGTCGCTCGGGTCTTTCATCCACTTTCCGTCGCGATGCAAGCGTGGGGTCGGAATCCCGCGTGCGGCGGCGGTACCGACGGTCGCGAGACCGGCGGCCAGTGCGGCGGTCGCACCGGTGGTCTTCAGAAACTGGCGTCTCGACTGCCGATCGGATCCTGTGGTGTCGTGGTCTCTCATGTGTGCCCCCGGGCCGCCAGGCGCGGCGGTCCCCCGGCCTGACCATAAATTACGTTCATAATAAAGTAAAATGTTCCGACCAGCACGCGATGTCAATGCCCGAGATATCGCAATCGTCGGACGGCGACACCGGCAACATACGGTGGCGAGAGCTATTTACCAAGGTTTATCTTGGCGGTGGACCGACGCTACGCCGAGTGCACGTCGTCTCGAACGACACACGAAACCCATGATTCCAGAAACTGCCATGTTGCTTCAGGAGGGTGCACCGATTCTCAACGACGCCGGCGCTGCGGCGATCGCCGTCGGTTTGTCTGCGCTGGCCGCCGGCTACGCCGAGCGCGGTATCGGCTCCGCCGCTATCGGGGCGATCGCTGAAGACGACGACCTGTTCGTCAACGGGCTGATCCTGACGGTCATCCCCGAGACGCTCGTCATCCTGGTCCTGGTCGTGGTCTTCCTCGTGCTGTTCATCTGAATCCACGATGAGTCTCGAAACGGTCGTCGAGGACATTCGAGAGCAGGCCGAGGCCCAGGCCGAGGCCATTCGGGAGGAGGCCGAGGCGGAGGCCGAGGAGATTCGCGCCGAGGCCGAGGCGGAGGCCGACCAGATCCGCGAGCAGCGCGAGCGTGACGTCGAGCGTCAGATCGACCAGGAGCGCGAACGCGGCCTCTCGAACGCCGAACTCGAAGCCAAGCAGGCGCGGCTTCGCGCACGGCGGTCGGTCCTTCAGGACGTTCGCGAGCGCGTCGAGGACGAACTCGTCGAACTGGACGGCGACCGTCGCCGGGATCTCACCGAGTCGTTGCTGACCGACGCGCTCGACGAGTTCGACGAGGGGTCGCTGGTCGTCCACGGTCGCGCCGAGGACCGCGACCTGCTCGACGACCTCGTCACCGACCGCGACGCGACCGTCGGAGACCCCAGAGACTGTCTGGGCGGCGTCGTCGTCACGAGCGAGGGCGCGCGCGTCCGCGTGAACAACACGTTCGATGCGGTCCTCGAAGACGTCTGGGAGGAGCACCTCCGGGCCGTCAGTGACCGCCTGTTCGAGGAGGAATGAGCGTGTACACGGGATCGAAGCGTTCCCGGGGCAACCCCGAGTACGTCGTCGCGCGCGTCAGATCGCGCCGATCGATGCTGTACGACGAGAGCGATTACCGCAAACTCGTCCGGATGGGGACCGGCGAGATCGCCCGGTTCATGGAGGACAGCGAGTACGAAGCCGAGATGAACGCGCTCGGAACGCGCTTTGCGGGCGTCGACCTCATCGAGTACGCCATCGAGCGCAACCTCGCGAAACACTTCGAGGACATCCTCGGGTGGTCCGAGGGGCGGATCTACGACTTCGTCGCCCGGTACCTCCGGAAGTTCGACGCCTGGAACGTCAAGACCGTCATCCGGGGGATCTACTCGGGCGCGGACGCCGAATCGATCGAGACCGACCTCATCCGGGCCGGCGAAATCGACGAAGAGACGCTCGCCCAACTCACGGGTGCGGACTCGATCGAACGCGTCGTCGAGATCCTCGCGGACACGATCTACGGCCCGCCGCTCGAAGCGGCCTACGAGGACTACGAGCGGACCGACCTGCTCGTTCCCCTCGAAAACGCCGTCGATCGGGCGTTCTACGAGGCGCTGATCGAGGATCTGCCCGCGAAATCGAGTGCCAACCGCCCGACGGAGTTGTACATCGAGTTCCTCGAAACGGAGATCGACTTCCGGAACCTCCGGAACGCGATCCGCGTCGCTCACGACGCCTCGACCATCGACCCCACCGAGTACGCGATCGCCGGCGGGCGACTGTTCGACGTCGATGATCTCACCCGCCTCGGAGAGGATCGCGAGGCGCTGATCGATCACGTCCGGGAGAGTTCGTACGGCACACGGATCGAAACCGCACTCGGCCACCTCGAATCGGGCGATCGGATCGAGTTCGAGAACGCGCTCGACGCCGCGCTGCTCGAACAGGCCGATCGGCTCTCGAACCGGTATCCCGTGTCGGTCTGCCCGATCCTCGCCTACATCCTCGCGAAAGAACGCGAGGTCGAGAACATCCGCGCGATCGCACGCGGTCGCGAGGCGGGGATGAGCGACGCCGAGATCGAACGACGGGTGATTCTCTGATGGCAGACGAAATTGCCGTCGTCGGCAGTAGCGACTTCACGACGGGGTTCAGACTCGCCGGCGTCCGCAAGTGCGAGTCGGTCCCCGAGGACGACAAGCCCGAGCAGTTGGAGGACGCCGTCGAGACGGTGTTCGAAGACGAGTCGGTGGGCATCGTCGTCATGCACGAATCGGATCTCGAATATCTCTCGCGCGGGACGCGCGAGGCCGTCGAGCGGAGTCTCGACCCGGTCCTCGTGACGCTCGGCGGCGGGGCTGCGAGTGGCGGCCTCCGCGCCCAGATCAAGCGCGCGATCGGCATCGATCTCATGGAGGAATGATATGAGCACGGACCAGACAGTCCGCGCAGACGGACGGATCGACAGCGTGAGCGGCCCCGTCGTGACGGCGACCGGGCTGGACGCGCGTATGAACGACATGGTGTACGTCGGTGAGGCCGGCCTGATGGGCGAGGTCATCGAAATCGAAGACGACGTGACCACCATCCAGGTCTACGAGGAAACCTCGGCGGTCGCGCCGGGCGAACCCGTCGAAGGCACCGGATCGCCGCTCGCGGTCGATCTGGGCCCGGGCCTGCTGGACAACATCTACGACGGCGTCCAGCGCCCCCTGGAGGTCCTCGAAGAATCGATGGGGTCGGCGTTTCTCGACCGCGGGGTCGACGCCCCGGGGATCGATCTGGAGAAGCCCTGGGAGTTCACGCCCACCGTCGAGGCGGGCGACGAGGTCGCATCCGGCGACGTCGTCGGGACCGTCCCCGAGACCGAGAGTATCGACCATCGCGTGATGGTCCCCCCGGACGTCGAGGGCGGAACCGTCGCGGAGGCCAAATCGGGGACGTTCACCGTCGAGGAGACGGTCGTCGAACTCGACGACGGCACCGAGATCGCGATGCACCAGGAGTGGCCGGTCCGGCAGGCCCGACCCGCCGGCGAGAAAGAGACGCCGACCGAACCGCTGGTGACCGGGCAGCGCATTTTGGACGGCCTGTTTCCCATCGCCAAGGGCGGAACGGCCGCGATTCCGGGGCCGTTCGGGAGTGGGAAAACGGTCACTCAGCACCAGCTTGCCAAGTGGGCCGACGCAGACATCGTCGTCTACGTCGGCTGTGGCGAGCGTGGCAACGAGATGACCGAGGTGATCGAGGACTTCCCCGAACTCGAAGACCCCGTGACGGGGAAGCCGCTGATGAGCCGGACGAGCCTCATCGCGAACACCTCGAACATGCCCGTCGCGGCCCGCGAATCGTCGGTCTACACGGGGATCACGATCGCGGAGTACTACCGCGACATGGGCTACGACGTCGCGCTGATGGCCGACTCCACCTCGCGGTGGGCCGAGGCGATGCGCGAGATCTCCTCGCGACTCGAAGAGATGCCTGGCGAAGAGGGGTATCCCGCCTATCTCCCGGCGCGACTCGCGGAGTTCTACGAGCGCTCTGGGTACTACCAGACGCTGTCGGGCGACGAAGGGTCGGTCTCGGTCGTCGGCGCAGTCAGCCCACCGGGCGGGGACTTCTCCGAGCCCGTCACCCAGAACACGCTGCGCATCGTGAAGACGTTCTGGGCGCTCGACGCCGACCTGGCCGAGCGACGGCACTTCCCGGCGATCAACTGGGACGAGTCCTATTCGCTGTATCGCGACCAGCTCGACCCGTACTTCGAAGAGTCGGTCGCCGGCGACTGGCCCGACCTGCGCCAGTGGCTGATCGACATCCTCGACGAGGAGGGCGAACTCCAGGAGATCGTTCAGCTCGTCGGGCGTGACGCACTGCCCGAAGACCAGCAACTCACGCTCGTCGTCGCGCGATACATCCGCGAGGGGTTCCTCCAGCAGAACGCCCTCCACGACGTCGACACCTACTGTGCGCCCGAGAAGAGCTACCAGATGATGGGTGCGATCAAGGCGTTCCACGACGCGGCGTTCGACGCGCTCGACGCGGGCGTGCCCGTCGAGGAGATCACGTCGGTCGAGTCGATCGCCCAACTCAACCGCATCGCGACGACCGAGGAGTACGAACAGTTCATCGACGAGACGATCGACGAGATCACCGAGGATCTCAGGGGGCTGTACTGATGAAAGAGTATCAGACGATCACGGAAGTCAGCGGACCGCTCGTCCACGTCGCCGTCGACGAGCCAGTCGGGTACGACGAGATGGTCGAGATCGAGGTCGACGGCGAGACCCGCCGTGGACAGGTGCTCGAATCGACCAGCGACCACGTCGCCATCCAGGTGTTCGAGTCGACCCAGGGGATCGACCGGAACTGTTCGGTCCGCTTCCTGGGCGAGACGATGAAGATGCCCGTCACGGAGGACCTGCTCGGGCGGGTCCTCGACGGGACCGGCCAGCCGATCGACGACGGCCCCGAAATCGTCCCCGACGAGCGTCGCGACATCGTCGGGAAGGCGATCAACCCCTACTCGCGGGAGTTCCCCCGGGAGTTCATCCAGACGGGCGTCAGCGCGATCGACGGGATGAACACGCTCGTCCGCGGCCAGAAGCTCCCCCTATTCTCTGGCTCCGGACTGCCCCACAACGATCTCGCCCTCCAGATCGCTCGCCAGGCCGAAGTGCCCGAGGAGAGCGAGGGCGATGACGAAGAAGAGAGCGAGTTCGCGGTCGTCTTCGCGGCGATGGGGATCACCGCCGAGGAAGCCAACGCCTTCATGGACGACTTCGAGCGCACGGGCGCACTCGAACGCTCGGTCGTGTTCACCAACCTCGCGGACGACCCCGCCGTCGAGCGGACGATCACGCCGCGGCTAGCGCTGACGACCGCCGAGTATCTGGCCTTCGAGAAGGGGTATCACGTCCTCACGATCATGACGGACATGACCAACTACTGTGAGGCGCTCCGCGAGATCGGGGCCGCCCGCGAGGAGGTTCCCGGTCGGCGCGGGTATCCGGGCTACATGTACACCGACCTCGCGAACCTCTACGAGCGCGCAGGGCGGATCGAGGGCGTCGAGGGGTCGATCACGCAGATCCCGATCCTGACGATGCCCAGCGACGACGACACCCACCCGATCCCGGACCTCACGGGATACATCACCGAGGGCCAGATCTACGTCGATCGGGACCTCAACAGCCAGGGCGTCCGCCCGCCGATCTACGTGTTGCCCTCGCTCTCCCGGTTGATGGACGAGGGGATCGGCGAGGGCCACACCCGCGAGGACCACGGCGACGTCTCCGACCAGATGTACGCCGCCTACGCCGAGGGTGAGGACCTCCGCGACCTGGTCAACATCGTCGGGCGCGAAGCACTCTCCGAGCGTGACAACAAGTTCCTCGATTTCGCCGACCGGTTCGAACAGGAGTTCGTCGATCAGGGCACCGACACCGACCGCTCGATCGAGGAGACGCTCGATCTGGGCTGGGAGTTGCTCTCGATGCTCCCGAAAGCGGAACTCAACCGCATCGGCGAGGAGTTCATCGAGGAGTACTACATCGAGGACGAGTCCGCAGCGGCCGACGAGACCGAAGCCGAGGCCTGATTTCGGTTCGATCTTTTGGAGTCGTCCCGATCGCTCCCGAGTGCTCTATACCCCTCATAGCAACGCCCATCAGTGCCGCCGGCGGCGCACCGGACATGCCCGACAGGTCACGGCCCGAGTGCACCGCCGACACCCGCGACGACGCGCCCGCCACCCACGCGGACATCGATCTGGACCTCGCCGTCGTCGAGTACGCGACCGGTCCGGACCGGGCCACCATCCACCCCGGCGTGTGTGGGCACGACCGGACGACACACTGGCTCTCGGCCGACCGATCGGTGTTCTGTGACCTCGCGATGTGGCGGTGAAACGTCAGTCTCGACGACGCTCCGGGCGACCCGCCTCGTCGAGCGCCTCCCGCTCAGCGTCGGCGACGAGTTTGGCGACCGACCGATCGCAGTCGGCGACCTCCGCGCGGAGCGCGGCGAGCGGGTCGTCCGGGATCGGAAGCTCGATCTGACGATCGCCGCGATCGATCACCTCGACGCGGTCCCCAGATCGATCGTCGCTCGCGTCGGCCTCGTCCATACTCGGTGTTCGAGTTCGAACCCAATCAATCCTGTCCGGACGAGCCATCAGTCGTCTCGAAGTGCCCCGCCCGCTCAGGCCAGCCAGTCCGCGAAGGCTTCCAGCGCGCGCCCACGGTGTGAGACCTCGTTTTTCGCCTCCATCGATCGCTCTGCGAACGTCTCGCCTTCGAACTCGAAGATCGGATCGTAGCCGAAGCCCTCCGATCCGCGGGGCTGGACGATCTCACCGGTGACCTCACCGACGAGGAGGGCGACCGGGGCGTCGACGCTCGCGACGATAGTGTGGCCTTCGCCCTCGTCGATGCCGGGCGGGGCGCGTGCGAACGCGTCGCCGTCACAGAACGCGATCACCGAGCGGAACGTGGCGCGCGACCCCGCGCCGAGTTCGGCCACGCCCTCGATGCCGATGGTGTCCTCGACGTACGCCGAGTAGGGGCCGGGGAACCCATCCAGATCCTCGACGAACAGCCCCGAGTCCTCGACGAAGACGGGCCCGCCGACGTAGGCGTACGCCTCGCGCGCGCCGCGAGCGGCGATAGCCGCCAGATCGGGCGACTGGATCTCGACGTAGTCGTGGCTGACCTGTTCGACGTCCTGATCGAGATACCGGCGCGCCTCGCGGACCTTGCCGGCGTTGCCGGTGACGAACGTGAGCATGGGCGTGCCTGCACCCGCGCTCTCAAAAGCCTCCCCATCCCGGTGGGCGCGACCGAGGTCGTCCAGCGCCGTTGGAGCGAATCTCGAACGGAGTTTGGGTGAAGTTCGAACGGAGTTCGAACGCATCTTGATCGGCAATTGAACAATCGTTAAGCCCCGTTCGCGGTGAAACGAAGGTGAATGAGTACCACAGCGCGGATCGAGCGCATCGACGCGAGCGGGCGGTGGCTGTGATGAGATCCAGACTCGCCCTGGGACTGATCGTGCTGGTCGCCGGCACACTCCTCGGTGTCGCGAGCGCCGACACGACGGCGACACCCGGTGAGAACGTGACCACCGACGCGGAGACGACCATCGAGAATACGACGGTCAGGACCGTCGAGACGACGGCCGCGACGCCGACGACCGTCGATCCGGGGGCAGAACTCGCGGGGTCGGGGACCGCCGACGACCCCTACGTGATCGAGCGGGCCGACCAGTTCCGTCTGATCGACGGCGATCTGGACGCGGAGTACGTCCTCGGCAGTGACCTGGACTTCTCCGAGACGGCGATCGATCCCGTCGGCGCGAACGACACCGTCGATGAGGCCACTCGGAAATTCAACGGCACGCTCGACGGCCAGGGCCACACGGTCGAGAACGTGACCGTCGCGGGGCCGCGAATGCCGCTCGTCCGGACCGTGGGTGAGACGGGCCGTGTCGAGTCGCTTCGCGTCGTCGGCGTCGACGGATCGGGCACCGCCGCCGTCGTCGACTCGAACCGCGGGACGATCGCTGACGTCCACGTCACGGGGACGGTCCTCGCGACCGGCGAGTACGCTAGCGCCCCGCTCGTTGAGTTCAACACCGGCACCGTGCGGTCGGTGAGCGGCGATGTGACCGTCGAAGGCAACGCTGACGGGAGGACGCGTCAGCCGACGATCGGCGGCCTCGTCGGCCACAACGAGGGGCTGATCGAGAACGCGACAGTCCGGGGCGAGGTCGTCGGTCACGACGGTAACCGCGCCGTCGGCGGCATGGCGGCGACCAACGACCGCGGCGGGCGGATCGTCGATGCGACCGCACACGCGACCGTCGAGGGCACGAACAGCGTGGGCGGCCTGGTCGGGTTCAACGGTCGCGCGACGGTCACCGATTCGCGAGCGACGGGAGCAGTCACCGGCGAAAACAGCGTCGGCGGCCTCGTGGGCCACTCCACACACGAGGTCGCGCTCGGTGGAGACGACATCGACGCCACCGGCCGGATCGTCCGATCGCGGGCGAGTGGGACGGTAACTGGCGACGATGCCGTGGGGGGCCTCGTCGGGCGGTCCGAACGGCCGATCCGGCAGTCCGTCGCGACCGGGACCGTCAGCGGAGCCCAAACGGCGAGCGGCGAGCGAGGTGGCACCGACGTCGGTGGGCTCGTCGGCCTGGCGCGCGACGATATCACCGACAGCTACGCACTCGGGGCGGTTCGTGGCGAGGAGTCGGTCGGCGGCCTCGTCGGCACGTACGACGCCTTCGACGCGACGATCGACGGTGCGTACGCCGTCGGCACCGTCGACGCCGACACCGAGAGCGGCGCGCTCGTCGGATCGGTCGACGGCACGCCCGAGGCCAGCGCAGTCTACATCCGTGGGTCGGACACGACGGACCCGACACTCGGGACGGCCCTGACGACCGAGCAGATGACCGGCGAGAACGCGATGACGGCCCTCTCGGGGCTCGACTTCGAAGGCAACTGGACGACCACCGATCGGTATCCCAATCTCGCCTGGGAGCAAGACGGAGAGGATCGCGTGACGGTTCGCATCCGACCGCTCGTCGACGGCCGACAGCCCGCGGCTGGCGAATCCTTCGAGTTGTTCGTCAGCGCGGTCCCCCCGGAGAACGAGACGATCACGTCGACGACGACCGCGGTTACGGGGACGACCCTGACCGGTGAGACGGTCAGGACCGAGACCGACGGCGACCGGCCCTCGCTCACCGTCGAGCACGCCGGGGAGTACACCGTCCGCACGACCGTCGAGACCAGTGAGGGAGGAACAGCCGTCGCAGAGCGATCGATCACGGTCGCGCCCTCGCCCGCGACGCTCGACGGGGCGGGCACCGCCGACGATCCCTATCGGATCGCGAGCGTCGAGGGGCTGCTCGCCATCGACGCCGCCCCCGACGCCCACTATCGGCTCGTGAGTGACATCGACGCGGGTCGGGCGGTAGAGCCGCTGCCCGCCATCGCCGCCGAGCAGCCAGCCGACTATGGCTCGTATTTCGACGGGTTCGGCGGCACACTCGACGGGGCGGGCCACACCGTCAGCGACGCGCGCCTCGGGGGGAGCGGCCTGTTCGCGGAGATCGGTGATCACGGGACGGTCCGGAACCTGACCGTCGAGAACGCGAGCGTCGACGGAAGTGGCGAGGTCGGCCTGCTGGCCGGCCTCTCACACGGCCAGATCGCGAGCGTCACCGTCAGCGGGACCGCCTCCGGCGACACCGTCGGCGGTCTCGTCGGCAACACCCTCGGCACCGCCAGGAACGTCAGCGCCGACGTCGCCGTCTCCGGCGAGGAGGCGGTCGGCGGCCTCGCCGGGTCGAACGGCGGCCGGATCGAGGGCGCGGTCGCGCGCGGCGACGTCGACGGCACGCACGGCTACGGGGCAGACGCCACGGGTGGGCTCGTCGGGGAGAGCACCGGCCCGATCGTCGACGTGCGCGCGCACGGCGACGTGACCGGCACCGACAACGTCGGCGGCCTCGCCGGCGAGCAGTCGCTCGGGGGCGACACGCTCCGTCGGGCCGTCGCGACCGGGTCAGTCTCCGGCGGGAGCGCAGTCGGCGGCCTCGTCGGGACGAACGACGCGGACCTCGCCGACGTCGCCGCCCACGGATCGGTGACCGGCGACGACGCTGTCGGCGGCCTGATCGGTCGGGCCCGCGAGGCCAGCGTCGACGGCGCGTTCGCGACCGGGCAGGTCTCGGGGACGAGTGACGTCGGTGGGATCGCGGGCACGTTCAGCGATCGCGTCGACTACCGGACGTTCACCGACGGCGTCTACTTCGACACCGAAGCGACCGGGCAAGACCCCGTGTTCGCGGACACCGGGCGCACGACCGCGGAGATGACCGGCGCGGACGCCCGCGAGCACCTCGAAGCACTGGACTTCGAGACGACCTGGACGACGACCGAGGAGTACCCCAGGCTCGACCGAGACCCGACGGCGGACGGGCCGACCGTCTCGGTCGCGTTCGATCCCGGCATGGTGCGTCCCGACGGCACGACGACGGCGACGCTGCGACTCTCGGGGGCCCCCGAGGGGCTGTCGGGATACAACCTCAGCGTCGCGCTCGCGAACGACTCGGTCGCGACCATCGCGTCAGTGTCGGCCCCCGAGCAGTTCGGCGCGATCAAACGCGTCGAACGGACCGGTAACGGGACGGCACTCCTGAAAGTCTCAGACGGCGCGGGCGCGATCGACGGCCCGGCCCGGAACGTCACGCTCGGGACGCTCACGATCGACGCCGCGGCCACGGGCACGACGAACGTCTCCGCCGACGTCGAGAGCGTCCAGGCCGAAACCGGGGAGCCCTACGACACGGAACCCACCGCCGACACGCTCACCGTCACCGATATCGACCGCCAGACGGTCGCGGTCGACGTCGCGCCCGACCGCGTGAGTGTGAATCGGACGACGACGGCGACCGTGCGACTCGACGAGACCCCCGCCGGCCTCTCGGGGTACGAGGTTCGCGTCGCCGTCGCGAACGACTCGGTCGCCACGATCGAGTCGGTCTCGGCGCCCGAGGAGTTCGGCCCCATCCGCTCGGTCGAACGGACCGCCGACGGAGCGCACATCAAGGTCTCGGACAGCGCGGACGCGGTCTCCGGGCCGACGTCGAACGTCACGCTCGCGACGGTGACGCTGCGCTCCGACGAGCCAGGAGCGACGGCAGTGACGGCGAGCGTCGACACCGTCATGGCCGAGGACGGCACGCCGTACCCGACGGCGACCGAGCGCGGGAACCTCGCGGTCGTCGACGTCACCGCCGAACCGATCGACGGCACGAAACCCCAGGACATCGACGAGGACTGGACCTACGAGGACGTCAACGGGAACGGGCAACTGGACTTCCCCGACGTGAACACATTCGTGCAGTCCCTCGACGAGCCCGTTGTCACCGATCACGTCGCCGCCTACGACTTCGACGGCGACGGCGACATCGATCTCCAGGACGCGCTCGCGCTGTTCGAGATGGTCTAGTCGATCAGGACTTCGGTGTCCGCGTCGTCTGCGTCGTCCGCGTCGGCCGATCGCTGACTCGCGCGCTCGTGATACCACAGCAGGCCCGCGACCGCGAGCAACACCCACGTCCGCCAGGACGCCAGGTTGACCGTGTAGCCGATGCCGAACGGTTTCTGGACGATCATGCCCTTTCCCGGCTGGACGTGCGCGGCGAGCATGCGCCGCAGACCGGGGCGTTCGAAGTTGTACGGGACACCGAGCAGGCTGCCAGTGGTCGGTTTGTCTGCCATACTGACGCGTACGCCCGGGTGGGTCAAGTAGGTTAGCCACCCTGATAGCGGCCCCGACCCGTGATCGCCCCGACGCGGTCGAGCACCGCACGAGCCCCGCCGGCCCCGAGATACGCGCGCTCGGCGGCGGCCCGATACCGATCGGGCGCGTCGGTCGTCCCCGCGAGACTCCGGGCGAAGACGTGCAGGTCCATCGCCAGATCTTCGGGGTGGTCGCTGTAGTAGCCCAGTCCGAAGTCGATGAGGACCAGCGTCCCATCGCCGCAGACCCGCGCGTTCCGCACGGTCGGGTCGCCGTGGGCGATGCCGGCGTCGTGGAGTCCGGCGAGCAGTCGACCCATCCGGGCCGCGCGATCGGTCGTCATCACCCGATCCAGGTCGGACTCACCGACGCGCTGGACGACCAGGCGCCCCGCGCGTGGCTCGACGTCACGCACGACCGGCGTCGGCACGCCCGCGCGGCGGGCGTCGGCCAGCAAGCGGGCCTCCTGACGGGTGCGCTCGGCGCGGAGTCGGCGATCCAGGTCGGGATGGCGGTAGGCGCGGGGAACCCGCTCTTTGACGACGCGGTCACCCTCGATGGTGACGGTCGCCTCCGCGCCCTGGACGAGATCGGATCCGCGCTCGCGTGGCGGGTCGGCCCGCCAGGTGACCGGGACGGCGTCGGGTCGATAATTCGAGTCGACCGCCGACTCGTCGATCGCGAGCGTATCGCCCGCCGCGAACTGCTTCGCGCCGAGGACGGCGATCATCCCGGCGTTGTCGCTCAAAAAGCGAGGCTCGGGAATGTACAGATCGGCGTCGCGGTGGGCGGCCATCGCTTCGAGCATGCCCTGTAGGCGGGCGTTGTTCGCGACGCCACCGCCGACGACCAGTTCGTCACGGCCCGTCAGTGCGAGTGCGCGCTCGGCCACCTCCGTGAGCATCGCGAAGATCGTCTCTTCGAGACCCCGACAGACGTCCTCGACGGGGTGGTCAGCGACGGCCGCCTGGGCCGCACTCGACAGGCCCGCAAACGAGAAGTCCATCCCCTTCACGACGTAGGGCAACTCAACGTACTCACCGTCGCGAGCGTGGGCCTCGACGGTCGGCCCACCCGGGTGCGACCAGCCCACCTCGCGGGCGAACTTGTCGATGGCGTTGCCCACGCCGGTGTCCATCGTCTCACCGAGGACGCGGTATTTCCCGTTGCGATACCCCAGGACGTGAGCGTTCGCGCCCGAGGCGTTCAGCCCGATCGGATCCGAAAAGCCGGCGCGGTGGCGACCAATTTCGAGGTGGGCGAGCATGTGGTTGACACCCACGAGCGGGACGCCGAGTCGCTGGGCGAGCGCGCGGGCCGCCGTTCCGGTGATCCGCAGACACGGACCGAGACCGGGCCCGCGGGAGAAGGCGACCGCATCCACGGGCGCCTGCGGCCGTGGGCTCGTGGACGCGTCCACGGCGTCGATCGGGGCCGACCGCTCGGCGTCGCCGGGCAGCGACTCCTTTTCCGCCCGTTCGCGCGCGTGATCGAGCGCCCAGTCGACGACCGCGGGGATCGCCTCGCGCATATGTTCGGCGGCCTCGCGAGGGTGGAGCCCGCCGCTCGACGGTTCGTAGGCCCGCGACTCGATCGCGACGTGTTCGTCTGCACTGCCGACGGACGGATCGCGGGTCTCGTAGATCGCCGCACTGGCGGCCCAGGCGGTCCCCTCGATCCCGAGCACGCGGAGCGGGCGATCCTCAGTCACGAGAAATGGTGGGGCGCTCGATCACAAGGCCGTGTCGGTCCCGGCCGATCGGCGCCGCCAGGCCCGGATCGCGGCGACTGCGAGCGCCTGCGGGACGATTGCACCAGCGACCGCGACCGTGGCGACGACCGCGAACAAGACCCCCAGGCGAACGGGAGCGGGCCCGGTCCCGACGGGCGTTGCGACCAGTCGGACGGCCGGGAGTCCGAGCGTCTGCACGGCGACGGCCCCGCCGGCCACCGCGAGACCGACCCAGACGGCGGTTGCGCCGGCGACGACCGCAACCGATCCCGGGCCCCTCGCCACGAAGCCGCGACGACGACACCACTCGCGAGCGATCACGATATCGACGCCCACGAAGACGGCCAGACCGAGGCCGATCGCGATCTCGGTCAGCACGTGTTCGAGCGGGTGGAACGCGACGACGTGAATGGGCACTCCGGTCGGCCCCGCAGACTCGACAAGCAGGGCTCTGATCAAGCCGAGACCGCCGACATACAGCCAGAGCGTCGTCGCGGGCGCGACGATCACCACCGAGAGGGCGACGATCGCGAGCGACCAGGGATCGAGCGCGTCTCGAAGCCGACCGACCACGGCGCGGGTGCTCGACGTGGACACGAGTCGTCCGTTCGACGGGGTCCGCGAAAAGAACGGCGTTCGCGCTTACTGCCACTCGGTGTAGCTACACGCACCACAGTGGAGCCGATCGCCGTGATCAGCGAGGAACGTGTCGCCACAGCGGGGGCACTGCTCGTTGTCGGTCTGGCCCTCGTCGTCGTACAGTTCGTAGTGGGCCATCGATCAGGCCTCCTCTGGTTCGGCCTCGCCGTTGTCGGCGGCGATCTTGTTGCGTTCGAGCATGTGGTCCTGCTCGACGTCACGAGCGTGGGTCGACGACTCGTAGACCTTCGCCACGCCGACGGTCTTGCGCATGCCGAACTTCGTGTCGAGTTTCCGCACGACGACTTCCTCGGCATCCTTGTTCAGTTTCGCCGCGAGCGAGTCACGCACGGAGAGTCGCGACGGCGTCGCCTCGTCGTGGGTCATCTCGAACCGGACGTCAGTCCGGTGCAACATGGGATTGTCGTCTTCCGCTATGATGTCGATGTCCATAGTTCGTTGCCGTATACTCCCGCTGTCTCGCCTAAAAGGATTTCGAAGGAGCCGGTCCAACGGCGTCGAAACGGGCTCATACCCGCGATTTCGCGGATGGCGGGCCACCCCGATAGCGACTCCAGTCCCGGAGTGGAGAAGCGCACTCAGAGCACGTGGAGCGCGATCATCCAGGTGTTGATCACGATCGCCACGCCGCCGACGGCGGTCAGCGTCAGCGGAATCGTCTCGGGCCAGTACCGCTCGTCGAGGCGGCGATAGACTGCCCAGAGGACCCCGACCGCGAGGAGTTTCAACCCGACCATCGCCGGCAGCGCCCCAACGGCGTCCATCACCATCGCGGGCACCGGATTCGACTCGCTCACCCCGACCTGCAGGCCGTACGTCGTCGTGAGGATGTCGCCCGCGACGAACACGACCAGCGCGACCCCCCAGGCCACGGTGCCCGTCGAAACGGTCGTCACTGACGACCCCCCTTCGATGACCTCACCCATGCGTTGATTCAAATTGGTGAGCACGCCGAATAAATCGCTCGGTGGGTGAAATCAGTCCTCGGACGGGCCGAGACGCGACTGACCCGTCGACGCCCCCGCTGGCCGGATTCGAGCGCGCGCCACTCGGGCCGGATCGATCCGTTTTATGGGGCCGGGGTCTACGATCCGGTATGGCATTCGAAGAAGACGACGCGGTCATTCTGCACGACGAGCACAGCGACTTCGACGGCGAAGAAGGCACGATCGAGAACGTGATGGACACGATGTTCGGTGACGCGACCTACATCGTCGCCTTCGAGGACGGCAAAGAACAGGGCGTGCCCGAGGACAACATCGAGGCCGCCGAGTAGCGCGATGGGGGCGATACCGCTCCACTACGTCGATCTGCGGGCGTTCTCCTATGGCACCGAACGCGACGACCGCGTGGAGCGGGCGCTTCGGCGCTTCCTCCCCGAGGAGGCGACGATCGACCGGGTGAATAGCGAGGGCCACATGGGCGATCCGATCGGCGTGTTCTCGGCGCGGATCGAGCACGCCGACGGGATGCGGACGATCCTCGACGCGCTCGGAGACCTGCCTGCCGACGAGCGCGATCGCCTCGCCGCGACCCTCGACGATCGGGTCGACGACAACACCGCCTTTTACACGACGCTGGACAAACAGGCCGCCTGCGAGGGGTCGGTTCGACTGGGTGACGGCATCACCGTGCGCGCGAAGATCGAAGCCTACCCCGCGACCCGCGAGGGCGCGATCGAAAACGCCCGCGAGGTGTTCGGCGACCTGTGAGCTACGCCGCCGTCCTGGCCCACCCCGAGGGGTCGAGTACCGTCGCGCGCTTCGCACTCACCGCCAGCGAGTGCGGCTACGACGGGATCGTCGTCCGGAATCACGGTGGGAGCCTCCCCGAGTACGATCCAGCGGCGATCGCCGCCGAGTACGACATCGACGTAGTGAGCGGCGTCGAGGTCCGCGCGGACGATCCGAGTCGGGCGAGTGGGTTCGTGGGCAACCACCGCGCCGACAAGACGATCGTCGCCGTCCACGGCGACGACCCCGAGATCAACCGCTTCGCGGTCGAACACCCCGCGGTCGACGTGCTCGCCCACCCGATGGCCGACGACGGCGATCTGAATCACGTGCTCGCGAAGGCCGCCCGCGAGAACGGCGTCCGCCTGGAGATCGATCTCGGACCACTCGTCCGCGAGCGCGCGGGCGATCGCGTCCGGGCGCTGCAGGGCCTGCGCAAACTGCAGGAACTCCGGGCAGCGTACGACGTGCCCGCGGTGGTGAGTCTGACCCCGACGAGTCACCTCCACCTCCGCGCGCCTCGCGAGGTCGTCGCGCTGGGCGAATCGGCGGGCTTCGACGCCGCGACGATTCGGGCGGGGCTGGCAGAGTGGGGCCACCTGGCCGCCAGGAATCGGGAGCGACGCGACGAGGCGTTCGTCGAACCGGGCGTGCGACGGATCGACGGGCCGGGCGACGGGACGGGCGACGGCACCTGATCGGCGGACACGCGATCTCGACGCGACGGAACGACAACGTCGGCCCCCTGTTTCGAACGGAGTAGCGACGTCGAGACCGACGGCGGCCAGGAACGGCGTTTTCACCGGGTCGAACCCACCGCCTTCGCGGGCGGCCAGTCCTCCGAAACCGACGTCAGTTTCGCGGCATCGCCTTCGAACTGCCCACACAGAGCGCGCGCACGAGAAATGCGGTAGTCTCGACACCGTCCCGGGCGTGACGCTCGTGGCCTTTGATCCGCCCGGAGCGTTGCCGCCCCGATGGACTGGTGCCCTGGCAGCGGGATCGCGTCGGTACGGCCGATGACGCCGACGACGGAGAACCAATCCACCCACACGACAGTCGATCGTTCGATCACGATTACCCCACGGACGGTCATGAAGACACCGCAAGGATTGCTCCGCCGAAATGGGTCCGACCTCGGCGGTTCAGCTCTGTCCCCGCCAAGTGTTAGGGTCTGACCTAGAGCTTAGATGTCAGAGATAATCCGATTTTGCGTGTTCGAGCTGACGGATTGTCTCATCGACCAGGTCAGTCGCCTGTTCCTTTTCGGAGTCTGAAAGGTCCCAGTCGAGATTGATGTACCGTTTCGTGGGCGGGATTCCGTGGTTTATGAGGTTCCGGAAATCGCTCTCGATTTCGGAGGTACTCCCACCCGTCGCGATCGTACGACCGAGCTCGTTCATGTTCTCGATCTGGTCGCTCATGCCATCAGCCAGACTCTGGTTTGAACCAGCCTCCCGGATTAATTTGCGGGCCTGGTTGTACGTTTGCTTGGCACTTTTCAGATAGCAGGTGTCCGCATCGTCAGCGAGGCGAACGATGGCTTTTAACTCTTCGAGCTGGTCGATCAAGACCTGCCTATTGCGCTCACTGAGATTATCCTCTGCGTCCACATACAGCCTGAGCCAGAAGACTCTATCATCGATTATATGTGCAGAGAACTCCGTGTTGTGCGAGCCATCGTTTTTGCGGTACGCCGCGATTTGATCGTTGATGTCACTCTCGACCCATCCGGCACGTTTCCGCAAGTTTCGATTGTAGTCCAGACTCCCAGACAAGTTATCCACTGTTGAGTCGAACGAATTTATTTTGTCGTCGGCCTCGCTCAAGCACCGGAACTTGTCTGCGGCACGTACCTTCGAGCTGACCGTCGTTACTATTTCGCCGTTAACACTCACGTCGACGGTAACAGTGTACAATCCAGATGGAACAGGAGTCCCGTGAACGCTTTCGGCAGTAGAGACGTTCAGGTGGATCAAGGATTTACCCTCAACTTCAAGCGTCCCGATGGAGTGTTCGCTGCCGTTTGTCACCACCAGCGGATCAGCATCGACGGAAACCTCGACGTTTTCAGCCGAGTCGAACCCCGTGTTCTGAACGGTCACTGTTTTCTCTTTGGTCTCTCCAGCAGGTACGACTGTCACTGATTCGGCGTCAGCGGTGATGGAATAGCCGGCCTCATTCGCGACATCAGTGGTCTCCAACTGTCTGGCCGCGGCTTCCAGCTCCTGAAGTGCCTCCTCTTTCGCGTCGATGAGGTTCAGAATTTGCTGTTGGTTCTCTTCACCACTGAGAATATTTTTCGCCATCTTCGCGACGTTCATTATCGATTCTTCGACTTGCTGGGAAGCCCCAATCAGGGCCTCTGCCTGCTCTCTTTCCTGCGGTGTAATGCTTGGATCCTGACGCAGCTCCGCCGCAGACGCTTTCAGGGCGTCTTTTCGGTCCAACTCATCGTCGAAATCATCAAGCATCGGGGGAATGTATTTGATCGCCTCCCCCCACGCTTCGTTTTCCACAGCGGTCCTGAAGTCTCCCTGTGGGTCATCGGTCTTCGTCTGTGATTCACTCATATATCATACACCCCATTCAGATTGTCAGTCCAATCGGGATTCGGCATGTCCCACACCATGTCTGCTTCAATCCACTCCAGGAATACCCCGTGTATTTTACGGATTTGATAAAGCACTGTCGCAATTCCGGTTACCCCTAAGACGAAAGTCACCGCCTCCAATATTGTCATAGCCGTCAATATGTACGCAGAAATCGTAAAGAAGGTGGCTACAGCTGGTGGTACACCTAAACCCTCGGTAGCCACAATAGCGATCACGCCAACAAGGGCCATCAGACCCAACAAGAGAAGCGATGCTATGCTCAATTTAATTCTTTGGAACTTTTGATA
The DNA here is from genome assembly GCF_003058365.1 of Halococcoides cellulosivorans. Lineage (NCBI taxonomy): Archaea > Methanobacteriati > Methanobacteriota > Halobacteria > Halobacteriales > Haloarculaceae > Halococcoides > Halococcoides cellulosivorans. The sequence continues at coordinate 2,320,748 of NZ_CP028858.1, forward strand.
CCCCAACAGCAATGACTGTAAACGTGTTTGCATCTTTATGAGGGCAATGGCGGTATCCGCCCCTAATTGCCGTGTCGTACTGTCTTGGTGTGGGACCACTTCGCTTGGGTCCTCAGCACGTGATTTCAGGGTGTCTGCAAACTCATTCACTGTGGGGTCGATTGGATATATATTACTCCCAATAGCGTCGTTAATCCCGTCACCGATGTCTTCAGTTGTGTCTTCAGCCACATCTACCACCGTATTTAAGTCTTCAATCAAACCTGAATCGTTGAACTCGGTAATTATTGTTTCCCACGGAATCTCAACAGGCGGATTAACAACATTTACTGTCGCACGCGTATATTCACGGGGGATTTGTTTGTAGTCAATTTCTTTGAACTCTAGGCCCAGATCCACGTCAGGATCTACCTCGAAGTCCTTATCAATAAATTGGAAGTAATATATATCCCACAGCACCTTTTGGAACCAGCCCGCGACCCCGTCCACTTTGCCCATGAGTCCTTCAAGCTCTTCAGGAGTTTTTCTCTCCAGTATCTGTTCTTCGCTTTCATCATTGTTTCCAGTGAATAAGTCACCGATAGCACTCAAAATAGAATCGGTCGACCTACCCCAGGTGACCAAATGGCCAATTAAGTCCTTCGGTTTCCTAATTTCCTTGAAGGTTTCTGCAGCTTCGTCTATCGCAGTTACTGCATCATCGACAACCCCTCGAATTTTCCGTACCGCTGTTGCATCCCCAGCTGCATTCAATCCCTTCAACATATACCTTCCCACCCTCCCAAGATTCCGACCCAGGAACATTCCGAGGCGGCCAACAGCTCCTACTTTGCCTAAGACGCTCCCGAATCCTTCAATGGCGAGTAGAAGCGACAGTGATGTAAGTAGTTCGCTGATTTTGTCGACGAGACGTTGCACTCTCTCACTGGTCGCCGCCAGGGTGACCTGTTCCCCGTCGATCAGCTGGTCAACTGCGCGCCTGTGCTGGACTCGCTCGTGGGCAGCGAAGTCGTACTCATTGTCGTTGAGTTTGTCTTCAAGTTCGTCGATGTACAACTGGGCGCTCTTGTCGACTTTATCTTCAGGGGCGATATATCCATCAGGATAGAGGTCTCGAATCTCTTCGATGCGGGTGCGCTTGTCTTCGATAGCGTTCGCGAGGGGAGATGGGCTATCCGTCTCGATACTCTGCATACCGCCTTCGTGCATGCGGAAGTCGTCCCAGACGAGAGATCCGTCTCCTTTTGCAAGCAATGGATAGTGCCCCTGCTCCCCTTGATCGATAGTATAGGTAGTGGGGACACCGGTCATCGATGCAATTTGTTGATCGGTATCATCGTAGACCCACGCACTCACGAATTTCCGCCCGTTGTCGGCTTCAGTGAGCCCCCATTCGATCCGAAGCACGTCACTCGCCGGCGATTGATCGAAATTTTCTATTTTCACCGTCCGTGGATTTTGCATCGCCGTAATCCGTTTGGAATCGTTAGGTGGGTTTTCTAAGTTGTCCGCCTCAATCAACTCGATTTCTTCCTGTTGGGTATCCACCAATATTACGTAATGCGGCTCATCCTCGTTGCCCTGGGCACGGTCCACGAGGTCGATTGCCGGAACGGGACCCGAATCCTCAACCTCCACGTGAACTTCTACCAGATCACCAATCTCCTCTGATGGGTCATTTCGACTCCAGTGGTTGAAGTGAAATCCACTAATGTCCCCTTCGGCACATGGTTCGCCTGGCAGGCAGTCGGCTCGAAGCTGGAAGTCAGTGTGACCTGATAGAGTGTTCGGTACAGGAATCGGGTCAGTTGTTTCGTGTACCTTACCATCGTAGTCATCATCTACTTGAAACCGGTACTTATCAGTATTATCGAAATTCCATTCGGGCTCAGTATATTGGTAGTCACCATACAAATCTACAATCGGTTGACCCTCGACCGAGTCACCGGCCACCCGCGAGGTGGACAACCCCAACCCCAGTACCCCGGTGATACTCGATTGGAGGACTGCCCTGCGACTCAATCCGGCCCGACGATTATTTGACGTATCGGAAAACTCGTCTTCTTCTGTCGGTTTCATTGCGGATAGCAGTGAAAGGACACCAGCAATAATTGTTTTGGTCGGTGAAAACTATAATTAATCTTGGTGCACGATAATCCAATTTGAGTAATTAACGGAGGAAATTGGGCACCCCGATCCGATAGTCAAGCGGGGTATCCCCGAAAGAGAGGCCACTTCTATAGGCGAATTACCTAATGGATCCATCTGCGCACCTAATTCCAGAGAGACACCCGAAAGCGATAAGATGTGGACTTAAAAACAGCCCCAAATTGTGTTCGTGTCAATAGTAGTCTGTAGAACCACTGGTCGTGATTGTTTGGTCCTCCCGACCAGTAGCCATTCAAAATCATTACTACGAAATTATATTCATAATCGGAACATTCAGGAAAGAGAGACACGGGAGTCTATAGCATCGGTTTTCTTAATTTTCGAGTTCTGGGACTATTAATGTCAGATTGAGGTCCTGACGAGATTAAGGTACTCAGACTCAACGAAGGGAGATGGCCAGATATCTATTTTCACCCATGCATTATTATACGTCGGAATTTCCTCAGTCTAGGCGTCGATAGGAGCAAGCTGACTGACCGACCTGTGCTACCGGGATGTGGAGTGTTTCACAGGTATCACGATTTACGCCAACATTTATTATTCGTGAACGGTCAAAAGATTCAAAAGACCTCCTGGCGAACGCTCGAAGGTGCATTTTGCTAAGAGTGGCCCCATACACTCGGAAGTATCTATAATATCTCAGTCAAGAATATTTTTGGCCAGTATCCGTCCTTTCAATGTGAAATCGTCGGCATTATAACTCCGTTCGGAGTAGTGACTAGAAGGGTATGGGTACCAAATATCAAATTTTTCTCGATGTTTGTAATTATATCTGGTGGACCAGCCTAGTTTTCATACTTTGTATTTCAGTCATTCTCGGTTTGATAACGGATAGAGGGGTGTTGGTATACGCACTTTTTGCGTACCTGTTTCTAAGTCCTATTCTATTCCCTATAGTACTCATTCTCAAATGGTTTCCGCGTGGCAACCCAAATCCATGGAAAAATGCTGAAGGCGAATATAGATTTTCCGAGGATCGCGGAGCGGATGAAGCGGATAACGTCGATGAATCGTCCGCCAATAGTGAAGAGGGTGAAACCGATGGCAGTGATGAATCTCAGTACGGTGCCGACTTCGACGCTTGAGTGGGTCGAAGCGAAAATCGTCGGGAACCCTGTCGAAGGCCGTGTGCTCGACCAAGAAAGTCGTCACGGGACAGCGCGGTTTGATATTTTAAGCGACATCTCGGCCTCGACACGAGAGCCCCGAGTGTGCCATCGTCACTCTGTACCGTCTGCGGGTTGGCCTCGAAAATCGGATCGGGAAAGGTCCGATCTGCCGAGCGAAACAGATGTTCTCGGAGCGACGGGCCCGAACCGTCAGCTATCGGCCGAGTGACTGCGACAGCGTGGCTCCAGACCGGACGACCGACGAGAACAGAACTTCGGTGGCGTTTGCGGTATCCTGGCTACGGAGCGGCGGCGTCGACCGAGCCCACTGTCTCGAACGGAATATCGACTTCGAGGCCGTCGTAGACCAGGATCGGCCTTTTCGCCCGGCCCGAGCCACCGCCCTCGAACTCGATCACGCCGATGTCTTCGAGTTCCGTGAGATTGCGATGGACCTGCTTGTAATCCCGATCGACCAGGTCGGCGGCCTCGCTGATGCTATCGGGTTCGTGCTCGGCGATGACATCTAACAGCCCGAGATTCGCCGGACTGAGCAGCCGACTGAGTTCGGCGTACGACCCGAAATTCAGCACGGGTTGGGCGTCGTCGAGCTCCTCGCCGCGCTGGGCGGCTTCGATGCGGTCGCGAGTGCGCCGATCGAGGTGGTCGTGATCGCCGACGGTGACTGTGAGCGTTGGCATGGTGGGCCCTCCTGGAGGCGTCCGACGATGGCCAGTCCAACGACGGTCGGACACCATTCGTCACCCTCTGGTACGAAGTCCAAAGATATGGTCTATGGGTCTGTCTCCATAGGGCGAGCGCAGTATCTGGGACCGCGAGAGGAAAGCAGGAACCGAAACCGTCAGGCGTAGGCCGCTCCGGCCCCGAGGCCAGTGCGTGAAGCACCTCCCGAAGTATCTCCGCCCGCGCTGGCGGTATCTCGCGGTCGGGATCGAGTCCTGGCCCGACGCGGACATCGACCGGCGGGCGTTCCAGGGCGCGATCTGGGGGGCCGCCCGCGCGTTGTTCGGCGACACCGCGAGCGCCGCCGCGGACCTCTCGGTGCTCGACTGGGAGTTCGCGGACGGCACCGGCGAAGCCATCGTGCGCGTCCGCCGTGGCGAGTGCGATCGCGCACGCGCAGCCATCGCGTCGATCGATGCGGTCGACGACGCGCCCGTCGGACTCGTCGTCCGCGGAATCAGTGGGACGCTGCGTGCGTGTGAGGAAAAGTATATGGGTCGGGCACCGATAGCCCACACAGAGAACGAGGTCGTGTTCGGGAACGATCGTCGCACGGCCGTCACCCGCGACGGGCGGGTCGACGTGCGCGACGGCGAAACGTTCACGGGGGCGACGGACTTCGATTGTCGATAACCTATGCAAGGAAGCCAACAACAGCAGGCGTACGACCGGGGGATCACCATCTTCTCGCCGGACGGACGTCTCTATCAGGTCGAGTACGCGCGCGAAGCGGTCAAACGCGGGACAGCCTCCATCGGCGTCCGCACGTCCGAGGGCGTCGTCCTCGCCGTCGACAAGCGGATCCGGTCGCCGCTGATGGAGCGGTCCTCGGTCGAGAAGATCCACAAGGCCGACGACCACATCGGCATCGCGTCGGCGGGCCACGTCGCCGACGCGCGCCAGTTGATCGACTACGCGCGCCAGCACGCCCAGATCAACCAACTGCGCTACGGCGAGGCGGTGGGCGTCGAGACGCTCACGAAAGAGGTCACCGACTACATCCAGCAGTACACCCAGGTCGGTGGCGCACGCCCCTTCGGCGTCGCGCTCATCATCGCGGGCGTCGAGGACGGCGTCCCGCGGCTGTACGAGACCGACCCGTCGGGGACGCCCTACGAGTGGCAGGCGCTCGCGATCGGCGCGGACCGCAACGACATCCGGTCGTATCTCGAAGACCACTACGAAGCGGAGATGAGCCTCGACGAGGGCGTCACCCTCGCGCTCGCCGCACTCGCGAGCGTCAACGACGACGCGCTCTCGCCCGAATCGATCGGCGTCGCGACCATCGCCGTCGACGATCCCGTCCTGACGGAGTTGAGCGAGGCGGAGAAGACCACGTATCTGGAGGACGAAGGCCTGCTGGCCGACGACGAGGACGACGAGGAGAGCGACGCAGAAGAGGACGGCGACGAAGACGACGAGTGATCGAGCGTCCGGGCCCGATCGGACTGGTGGGCCCACCCGACGGCCGCCGACCGGCGGGCCACGCGGCCCGCGCTGCCGTCACGCTTCGTAGCTGATTCTTCGGACACGGCCGGGCGTCGACCGGAACCCCCAGGTTCGACAGCCTTCCCGAGCGGGCTTGACGCGATCGACCTGGCGAAGCCCCTGCTTGATACAGTCCCACCAGGCGCTACTCGAATCGTAGCCCGCAGGGAACTCCGCGTACAGTTCCTCGACGAAATCCGAGCGGCGCGCTTCGCCCTCGGATTTCAGCAGCGCGAGCGCCGCGCCGACCGCGGTGCGGCGGCGCTCGATCAACTCCTCGTCCCACCCGGGCACCTCGATCGCGTCGAGATCGGTGATCTCTCCGCCCGGGCGGACGCCGCCGCGCTGTTCGCGGGCGTCGTAGTCGATCCCGGTCCCGGCCTCACCGCCGAGCCGATCGCGCGTCTTCGAGACGGCCTGGCGGACGAACGCGTCCAGGCGATCGCCCTCGACGTCGGTCAGCGACGCGGCGACGTCCGCGAGGTCGTCGTCTTTCACGCGGTCGATCCGCATCCGGTCCGGGCGCGGTGGTTCCACGAGATGGACCTCGTCGCTGCCCTCCTCGGCCGCCGCCTCACCCTCCTCGGCGTCGCCGGCCGTCGCGTCGTCAGCCTCGGCGTCGGCGTCTTCAGCGAGGACGCCCGGTGGCGTCTGGACGTTGTCGAGATTCAGGTCGCGCATCCGCTCGGCGTACTCTCGCAGCAGTTGGTCGCGCTCGCTGCCGTGATCGATCGCGTACCGTCGGCGGACGATCCAGGCGAGATACGTTTCGACGTCGTCGAATCCCAGCAGGTCAGCCTCGACGTGGAGTGCGCGTTCGGTGTCGCCGTCGAGGTCGATCGTCACCGAGCCCATCGAATCACCGTTGGAGTGGCGGACGCATAAATCCAACAGGCCCGCGCCGTCGAGCGGTCGGGTCCCCGCCGAGCGGGGCCGTGGACGCGTCATCGCAACGCCACCACGCCAGTGTCGTTCGCGCCGACGAACACCGAATCACTGATCGGCACCGGTCCGCCCCGGACCGATCCGTTCGCGGTGTACGACCAGCGCTCGGCCCCACTCGTGGCGTTCAGCGCGACCAGCCGATCGCCGTCACCCAGATAGACGGTGTCCTCGACGACCGCGGGGTCCGAGTGGAGGTCGGTCCCGTCGTAGGTCCACCGGACCGCCCCGTCGGCCCGGTCGACCGCGAGGAGCGTCCCGTTCTGGAGGCCAGCGTACACCGTCGACCGATCGACCGCGGGCGAGGTGGTCACCGACTGTCCGGTGTCGCGCACCCAGCGGGCAGTCCCGTCGGTCCGATCGAGCGCGACGAGTTCGCCGTCGCTGACGGTCGGCCCGGTCGCGCGGTCGTGGTCGACGGTGATCGACGTGACGCCGAAGCTGTCGGTCGGAGCGAGCGTGGTGCCGTTGATCGTCACCACCAGGTCCTCGCTGTCGGGCAGTGCGAGCGCCGTGGTCGTCGTCCCCGCCGTGAGTTCGATCGTCGTCGTGCCGAGAACACTATTGCTCGCGTCGCGGGCCTCGACGGTCGCGTTCAGCGTCGCGCCCGCGGGCAGCGCGGCGGTCTCGACACGAACCTCCGACCAGGTCTGTGTGGCCTCGGTGTCGACGCGGTGGGTGTAGTTTCCGCCGAACGCCGATCCGACGTCGCGGTAGTGCTCGGAAATCTCGGCGGTCGAGAGCGCGCGGTCGTAGACCTGCACCTCGTCGATCCGCCCCTCGAAGGCCTCGGTTTCGGTCCCGCCGATCCGGACGGTCCCATCGGTGTCGTTGACGCTGCTGACCGTCGCCGTCCCGGCCAGCGACCCGTTGACGTACAAGGCGAGTTCGTCGCTGTCGGCGTCGTATCGCGCGAGGAGGTGCGTCCAGGCGTCGGCGGTCGCCGTCGGCCCCGAAACCGTCGTCCGCGCGCTCCCGGTGTCGATCGCCGCGCGCCAGGAGTCGGTGTCGTCGATCTCGATGGCCCACTGGTCGTCGTTGACGACGATCGGCTGGACCGTGCCGTCGAGCGTCGCCGGCCGGGCCCACGCAGCCAGCGTAAACGAGTCGGTCAGGTTGAGCGCCGGATCGCTCGCGACGACGGCGTCGTCGACTCCGTCGAAGGTGTAGGCGGTCGTATCGAAGATGCCGTCAGCCGACCCCGGATCGCCTGACTCTCTGGCCGTGATCGCGTTCCCGCCGAAGTCCGAAACGGCCAGGACGCGTTTCGGCCCGGAGAGCGTGATCCGGTCGAGGCGGGCCGACCGGGCCGGGTCCGTGGTCGTCATCTCGACGGTCACCCGACTGTCGACGCCGTCGTCCAGCGCGAGGTCGTAACTGTGGGTACCAGCACTCGACGGCGAAATCGTCCGGGAGTCGACGACCGACCCGTCCGAGAGCGTCTCGACGGTCACCGACAGCGTCGCCGCATCGGGCAGCGTCGGGGCGTCGACCTCCAAACTCGACCAGTTCGCGCCGTCGGCCGTGAACGTCCGCCGATAACTGCCTTCGTGAGTTCCGTCCGCGCCGTAGCGGTAGCGTCGATCGACGGTCGCGGCGTCGACCGTCGCGCTCGAAATCCGCACCTCGTCGATCCGCCCGTCGAAGTGGGCGTCAGCGACCGAACTGTTCCCGATCGTGACCGCGGCGTCCGTGCTCGCGATCGAGGCGTTGGCCGTCCCGACCTGCGTGCCGTTCACCCAGAAGGTCAACTCGCCCGCCGCCTCGTCGTAGGTCCCGACGAGGTGGACCCACTCGCCGGTCGTGATCGTCGTGCTCTCGACGGTGTGGGTGGTCCCGCTCGCGTCGGTCGCGAACACCTCCCAGCGATCGTTGGCGTTCACCCGCAGGCCCCACTGATCGCCCTTGCCGACGACGGTGCGGGTGGTCCCGTCGGCGACGCTCGCGTTCGCCCACGCCGACAGCGTCAGGTCGCCCGTGATATTGAGGGCGGCGGGCCGACCGACGCGGACGCCGTCGTCCGATCCGTTGTACCCAAACGTATCAGTCTCGAAGACGCCCGCCACGCCGGAGTCGGTCACGTTGGCGGTGGCGTCGTTCGCGTTGCCCGAGTAATCGAGCACCGTGCCACTCGTGCCCGACCCCGCACCAGTCAGCGAGAGGCGATCGATCGCCGGCGAGAGCGACACGTTCGTAGTGGTCTCGTTGACGACGACGCGCGTGTCGGTCGCACTCGCCAGATCGATCGGATACGTCGAGACGCCAGTCGTGCTCGGAGACACGGTCGTCGAATCGACGACGCTGCCAGCGCTGTCGACCGCCTCGACGGTCACGTCCACGCCCGTCGCACTCGGGAGCGCCCCCACGTCGAGAGTCAGTTCGTCGAACGCTGCGGGGTCCTCGTCGGCGTAGCTTCGCGTGTAGTTGCCCTCGTAGGTTCCATCCGAACCACCCAGATACAGGTCGTTGATCTCGGACTGGGAGAGGTCGGTGTCGTACATCCGGACCTCGTCGACCTCGCCGTCGAACCCGTAGTTGTAGCTGATGGAGTCGTCCTGACCGACCGTCACGTTGTAGCTGTTCGAGGGGATCGGGGTGGTGGCGGTGGCCTCGCGAGTCCCGTTGACCCACAGTGTGGTCTCCTGGGTCGCGGCGTCGTATCGCACCGTGAGGTGCGTCCAGGCCCCGACAGCTACCGGCGACCCGGTGGCCTGTTCACTAGCTGAATCGATGGCGATCTGCCACTCGTTGTTCGTGTTCTGGCGGACTTTGATCGCGTTGCCTTTCGCCCAAATTTCGCGGTTCTGATAGTCTGCCGTCTCCGAGTTGACCCACATCGACGCCGTAAACGACTCGGTGACGTCGAGTGCGTTCGCACCCATATTGACGTCGTTGCCGCTGCCACTACTCGCCCCATCGAAGCCGAACCCACCAGTGCCCAAGACGCCGTTCGCGTCGGTCGTGACGCCGTTACGCGTGGTCGCCGTCCCGCCCGACCCCGAATAATTGATCACGTCGCCGCCGTCACCCGCGGGCGTCCGATCGAAGCGGTAGAACTGCGGGAGGGTGTCACCCGCCGTGCCGTTGGGGTAGCCAACCCGCAGACTGCCCGCCGTCGCGGCGCTTTCGGCGTCGGCGGTCGACCCGTCGTACGTCCCGTTGTTCCACTCCGAGAGGGTCTCCAGCGTGAGGTTGGACGATCCGCTGGCGATCGATCGGTCGAACCGCCAGTAGCCTTCGAGTGCATCGGCGGTCGTCCCGTTCGCGTAGGTCATCGAGAGGTTCCCGGCCGTGGATCCGGTCGCGGCGTCACTCGTCGTCGCGTTGTACGACCCCGTATCGAACTCGTCGCTCGTGTCGAGGGTCTCGGTGATCGTCGCGGTCGTCGACGTCCCCGCGTCTTCGAGCCTGACACTGTCGATCCGCCACGATCGAGTGACGTCCGTACTCGTCCCGTTGATCAGGACGCGCGTCGAGTTCGTATCGGGCAGTGAGAGGTTGTAGCTGGTCGTGCCCGCACTCGGCGTCACCGTGCGTTCGTCCTGGACGGTCCCGCTGTCGAGTGCCTGGACGGTCACGTCGGGCGTCGTCGCCGTGGGAACTCTCGGAGCGTCGATCGTCAGGCTGTCCCACGCGCCGGCGTCCGACGAGTCGATCGTCTGGCTGTAGTTGCCATCGAAGACACCGTCACCACCAGTGCGGTAGAGATCACTCACCTCGGCGCTCGTGAGCGCGGTATCGTAGATCCGCGGCTCGTCGATGGAACCGCTCCAACTGTTCAGCCCGTCGTCGGACGCGCCGATCCCGAGGCCGTGTTCGCCGTCGTAGTCTGTGATCGACCCGCTGACAGACTGGCTCGCGACCTGCGTTCCGTCCTGGTACAGCACCATCTCCGAGCCGTCGTAGGTTCCGACGACGTGGGTCCACTCGCCGTCCGGCAGCGAAGCAGTCCCGATATACGTGTCTGTGCCGTCGACAGTGACTTTGAACTGCATATACCGGTCGGAATCGTTCATCTGGAGGCCCCACGGGCCGTAGGGGGCCCGCGATGCGTTGCCATACCAGACGGCCTGGGCGTAGTTGTCCTGTGGGCCCGAGCGTTTCAGCCACGCCGACACAGTGACGGCGTCGGTCGGTTCGAGCGTGCTGGATTGGGGGGCCGAAATGTGCGATCCGGTGACGTTCGCCGCCGACGTCTCGAAGACGCCCGTCGCGCCGGTCGCGACGCCGTCGTTGGCCGTCCCCTCGTTCGCGTTGCCCGAGTAATCCAGCACGGTCCCGCCCGTACCCGAAACGTCCCGATCGAGTCGCCAGTACCCCAGCATAGCGTCGCCCGCCGTGCCGTTGGCGTAGGTCAGTGAGTGCTGACCGGCGAGTGTCCCGTTCGCGCCGTCGGCACTCGACGTGGTGAACGAACCGTTGGTCCACTCCGGGAGCGAATCGATCTGGGTCGTGTTGCCCGTCGAACTGGAGGCCAGACCTGCATCCAGCCGATAGAACGCCGCGAGCGCGTCGCTCGATGTCCCGTTGGCGTACCGCAGCGAGAGGTTGCCCCGCGGGCCGTATGCCGCATCGACCGAGGTTCGATCGTATTGCCCACGATCGAACTGGAGGCCCGACTCGACGACCGCGGTCTGGGGGGCCGTCGACGCCGCGCGATCGCGGGAGAGCGTCACGTTCGCGAGCGACCAGGACCGCGCGGGATCGGAACTCGTTCCGTTGATCTCGATGCGGGCGTCGCGGCTGGTCGGCAGATCGAGGGCGGTCGTCGAGGAGCCCGCGGACAGATCGACGGTCTGTGAGCCCAGCGCCGTCCCGTTGGGGTCCATCGCCGTCACGGTCATCGTCGCGGTCGTGCCCGTCGGCAGGCCGACGTCGGTCACCACGATCGACTCCCAGCGCTGGAGACTGTCGGTCGTGACGCGTTCGGTGTAGTTCCCGCGATAGGTCGGCGGCCCGTCGTGAGCGAGGGCGTCGATCTCGTCGCTCGACAGTGCTCGGTCGTAGAGGCGTAGATCGTCGAGCGATCCGTTGAAGTACCGATCGGGGCTGCCAGAGATGTTGCGCGCACCGACGAAGAAGTCGTTCGAAGCGGGCGTCCACGCGTCAGTCGCGTTCGCGATCTCCGTGCCGTCCTCGTAGAGCCGGTAGGTCACGTTCTCGGAGCCGTCGATCGGTTCGGCCACGGCCGCCAGGTGCGTCCACGTGCCGATCTCGGCGGTACCGGAGCCAGAGATGCCGTGAGACTCGGTGCTGTAGGTCTGCCAGATGTAATCCTGATAGTTCGAGGTGTTGTGAATCCGGAGCGAGGTCTCGTTGCCCTTGTAAGCGCTCAGGAACGCCTGTCTCTCGCCACCACCCTCACGAGACCAGTTGTACCACAGCGAGACCGTCATCGGTAGCTGATCGCCCGAAACCCCCGATTGAGAGAGGTAATCGTCCGTCCCGTCGAAGTCGTACGCGCCAGTCCCGAACGTGCCGTTCGCGTCGGTCGTCACGTTGCCACTCGCCGTCGCGTCGTTGGCCGACCCCGAATAGTCGGGCGCGGTCCAGATCGTCGATTCATCGCTGTTGAGATCGATCCGGTCGATGACGGGCGCGTGAGCGGGGTCAGAACTCGTCGCGTTGACCCGAACGCGCGTGTCGGTCCCGCTCGCCAGTGCGAGATCGGACGTCGAGGTGCCGGTCGTCGTGGGGGACAGCGTCGTCGAATCGACGACCGTCCCGCCGTCCAGACTTGCGACCTCGATCGGTGCCGACGTCGCGGTGTCGAGGGCCGTGACGTCGACGGCCAGTTCGTCGTAGGAACTCGCGTCGGTCGCGAGCGTCTGGGTGTAGTTGCCCTCGATCGTCCCGTCGTTCGCGCCGCGCGCCAGATCACGCATCTCCGCGTCCGAGAGCGCGCGATCGTACCGCTGGACCTCGTCGATCCGCCCGTCGAACGGTTCGTCGGCGTCGGCGGTATCACCGATCAGCGTGTCAGCCCCCGCGTTCGAAATCCCGACGCCGTCGAGCGACGAGGCGTTCGTCCCGTTCACCCACAGCGTGAGTCGCTCGCTCGTCATGTTGATCCGGCCCGCCACGTGGACCCACTGCCCCGTCGTCGCCGGTGCGGTCGTCTGGTAGTTCGTCCCGTCGTCGGTCTCGTAGAACCACTCCCCGCCGCTGGTCACACCGAGGGTGTACTCTTGATCCCCGGCGCTCATGATCGACATCCGCGAGCCCGTGCTATCGAGATAGACCCACGCCGCAACCGTCTGCGATCCCGGCTGGCTAGTCGCACCCACGTTCACTGCGTCGTCGGTCCCGTCGAAGCTGTACGAGCCGTTCTCGAAGACACCCGCCGCGTCGGTCGTTACGCCGTTTTGGGTGGTAGCGGTGTTCCCGTTGCCGGAGTAGTCGGGGACCGAGCCGCTCGACCCCGACGGGGTCCCGTCGAACCGGTAGTAGTTGAGGAGGGCGTCGCCCGCCGTCCCGTTGGGGTAGCCCACGCGCAGGCGATCCGAGTCGGTCGCCGCGTCGGTCGTCGTCCCGTCGAACGTGCCCGCATCCCACTCGGAGCGCGTGTCGATCGAATCGACCACCGTCGTCGTGGTTCCGCCCGCGACCCTGGTGTCGAACCGGTAGAACGCACGGAGGTCGTCGTCGGCAGTCCCGTTGGGTTGACCGATGCGCATCCGACCCGCGGTGGTATTTGCCGCACCGTCCGCACTCGCCCCGTCGCTGTCACCCTCGGACCACGAGGCCGCGGTGTCGTAGACGGCGGCCCGGCAGACCGTACAGGGGTCGGTCGTTCCAACGCGCTCGTGATCCAGCGTGAGGTTCGCGACCCGGGGGGAGCGCACGGCCGAATCACTGGTCTGGTCGACGGTCACCCGGGCGGTCGGCCCGTCGGGCACCGACAGATCCCGACTCGTCGCGCCCGCCGAGAGCGTGACGGTCTCACTGCCGAGTGTCGCCCCGCTGGCGTCCTCGACCGTCACCGTCGCGTTCGCGGTCGTCCCCTCGGGCAGCGCACTCACGTTCGCCCGGAGTCGGTTCCAGGACTGGGTGTGGCCGGTCGTGTAGGTGCGATTGTACGCGCCATCGAAGGTGCCGTCGCCGCCGTAGCGGTAGAGTCGCTCGAACGCTCCATCGGACAGTGCGCGGTCGTAAAGACGGACTTCGTCGATGTGCCCGTTGAAGTTTCGGCCCGCTTTCTCGGTGTTCGTCCCGATCGCAACGTCGTAGCTGTTCGCGGTGATCGTCCCGGTCGCACTGTTGACCTGCGTGCCGTTGACCCAGAGCGTCAGTTCGTCGGTCGAAGCGTCGTACCGGGCCCCGACGTGGACCCAGGTGTTGGTCGCGATTTTGGTCGGTGCAGCGATCCCGGTATAGGTCCCCGAATCCTCGATGAAGATGTTCCATTCGTTGACGCTCGATTTCCGGAGCATGTACTGGGTGTCACCCTTGCCGACGATCGCACGGTTGTCGTCGGTGGTCGCGTTGGCGTTGACCCACGTCGAGATGGTGAACGAATCGGTGAAGTTGAGTGCGTCCGGTTGGCCGAGCGTCACGCGATCGTCCGACGCGTCGAAGGCGTATGCGGACGTCTCGAAGACTCCCGTCTGATTCGTGACGATGCCGCCCTCGGTCGTCCCGGTGTGATTCTCACCGGAGTAGTCCGGAACGGTCCCGCCCGTGCCCGCCGGATCGCCGTCGAGGCGGTAGTACCCGACGAGGTCGTCCTCACCGGTCCCGTTGGCGTACGTCATCGACAGTTGCCCCCCGCGAGAGGCGGTCGCGCCGTCACTACTCGTCGCGTTGTACCGCCCGCGGTCGAAGTCGGCGGCCTCCCAGAGGCGACGCTCCCAGCCCAGCGGGACCTCGTCGGCGTCCGAACCCACGTAGACAGAGTCCTTCCGGATCGCAGGGTCTTCGCGGACCGGCGCGCCAGTCGCCGTCGTCCAGCGCTCGATGCCGCGATAGTCGCCCGCCCAGACCGATCCGCCCGTGGTACCCGCGAGGACCGTCTCCGAGGCGGCCGCCGGTGCACTCTCGATCCGGCCGGCATCGATCTGCCAGCGCAGCGATCCGCCCGTGTCGTACGCCGACAGCGCGTCGCCGCCGACGAAGACCCGGTCGTCGGCGACCGTCGGCGCGCCGGGGATCGATCCGCCGGGCGTCGCCGTCCACTGCGTCGCCCCGTCGGCCCGATCCAGCGCGGTCAGGCGGTCGCCGTCGGTGGCGTACACCCGGTCGTCGACGACCGCTGGCGACCCGGTAATCGGCCCGGACAGCGAGGTCGACCACTCTTGGGTCCCGTCCGTCCCGTCGAGTGCAGCGAGCGTCCCGCCCACGTGGCCGGCGAACACCCGGCCGTCGACGTAGGCGACGCCCGAAGTGACGTTCGCGCCGGTGTCGACCGTCCAGTCGGGCGTCGCCCCGTCGGTCGGCGCGCGGAGCGTCGCGTAGCCCGCGTTGGTCGCATCGTAGCCCGCCATCCGCCAGACGCGCTCGCCCGCGGTAATGCGTGTGACCGTGCCCGATCGATCCGCGACGACGACCGCGCCGTCGAGGACCGCCGCACCGCTCGGGACCGGTGCGCCCACGTCGTTCGTGGCGCGGAGCTCACCGGTCTGGGGGTCGATCGCGTGGACGACGCCGTCGTGGTCGGCGGCGTAGACCGTCCCGTTCGCGATCGCCGGCGTCGCGGTGAGTGGGGCCTCGGCGTCGTAGGTCCATCTCGGCGTCGCATGGGTCGTCGGCAGGCCGACCACGCGACCGCCCCGGGTCCCCACGACGACGGTGCCGTTGAAGATCGCCGGCCCGGAGACGGCCGTTCCGAGGTCGGCCGAATAGCGCGTCGCGCCGTCCGATTCAGCGAACGCGTACAGTCGACCGTCCGCACTCCCGACGAACGCGGTCTCGTTGACCAGCGCCGGGGCCGTCCGGATGCGATCGCCGGTCGAGCGCTCCCACAGGTCGCTGCCGTCGCGTGCGTCCACGGCGAGCACCGTCCCGTCGTCGGTGCCCGCGACGACGACCGCATCGCGTTCACCCGGGGCCGACCGGACCGGACTCGCCGTCGGGCGCGTCCACAGACCGCTGCCGTCGGTGGCGTTCAGCGCGTACAGACCGCTATCCGTCGGGACGATCACCCGCCCGTCAGCGACCGCCGGTGAGGCCTCGATCGGTGGGAGCGAGGTGTTCGCCCACCGTTCGGTGCCGTTGGCCAGCCAGACCGCCCGGACGCTGCCCGATGCGCTCCCGACGAAGAGGGTCTCACTGTCGACGGCGACCGATCCGTTGACCGCACCGCCCGTCGAGAGCGTCCAGTCGGTCGTCCCGTTGGCCGCGTGGAGTGCTCGAACCCGCCCCTCGCGGTCACCGACGACGATCCGGTCGCCCGCAACGGTCGGCGCGGTCTCGATCGCCCGATCGGTCGGCGTCACGCTGTAGTTGATCGCCAGTCGCGGCGCACCCTCGATCGACGCGAGCACATCTGTGACGGATCCGTTCCGACTCGCGGTGACGCCCTCCATCGGCCAGCCGAGCATTCGGCAATCGGAGGCGTTCATCTCGTAGACCATGTACTCCGAGGTACCGATACTCGGGCTGTAGTCGAGACGAATCCCTTCCGATCGGCCCGGACCGATGTAGAACGGTTCGTCACCACTCGTCGTTTCGATCGTACCGTCACTCCCGATCAACTGGCTCGACACGACACAGCCGACCCGGTGGTCGGAGGCGTGAGTCGCTCGCAGGTCCAGCGCTTCGGCCGTGTCCCCGCTGTACACCACCGAGGTGGACTCGACGAGCAAGATGTTGCCCTCGGTCTGAATCGAGCCACCCTCTAGCGGATCGAGGTCGTATTGAAAGAGCGTGACCGCGGCGAGCGCCGTTCCGGCGACTACTCCGAGGAGAACGAGACCGACCAGTACGTATCGGCGGCGGGCGTCCCCACGCGACCGGCCAGACGAGCCGCCGACTCCCATTCTCTAGGGAAAGTCTACCATCGCTTAAATAGGTCGGCACAAAATTATCACTTCTGATTGCGCACGCGGGGCGGGCGCACGCGAGGCCCAACGCCGAACCGAAAACACCTTTCACCCTGCCGTGGGTACCACCTGGCATGATTTCCCTTGACGAGGCCGTGACGGCACGCCTAGAATCCCACGGCGAACGGTTCGAGGTGCTGGTCGACCCGGACGCCGCCCTCGCGATCAGTCGGGGCGAGTTCGATGGCGAGTTAGAAGAGGTCATCGCCGCCGAGGACGTCTTCGAGGACGCCGCTGCGGGCGACCGACCGCCGGAGAACGCCCTCGAAGAGGTGTTCGGGACGACCGATCCCATGGAGATCATCCCGCAGGTGGTCCAGGACGGCGAGATTCAGATCACCGCCGACCAGCGCCGCGAGATGCAAGAGCGCAAACACAAAGACCTCGTCAACCGGATCACCCGCAACGCGGTCAACCCCCAGATGGACGACGCGCCCCACCCGCCGGACCGCATCGAGTCCGCCCTAGAGGAGACCGACTTCCGGATCGACCCGATGGAACCGGTCGAACCCCAGGTCGACGAGGCGCTCGACGCGCTCCGCCCGGTGATCCCCATCCGGTTCGACACGGTCACCGTCGCGGTCCAGTTGCCCGCCGACTACGCCGGATCGGGACAGGCGAAAGTCCGGGAGTTCGGAGACCTCGACCGCGAAGAGTGGCAGTCCGACGGCTCCTGGGTCGGCGTGTTGACGTTCCCGGCGGGCCTGCAGAACGATCTGTTCGATCTGGTCAACGAGGTCTCCAGCGGCGAGGCCGAGACCCGCATTATCAAAGACGAAGACGAGATCGAAACGCGATAGCGCGGCCCGATCGCACGGAGCGGGTCAGGCGACCACTCGACTACCCTTTCCGGAAGCCGATCAGGAAACCGCCGGTGAAGCCCGCGCCGACGGGCAGTGTCGAGAGCAGACTCATCGCGTAGGAGTTGACTTCCGCGGAGGTCTCGCCGGCGGTCTGGGTGGCGTTGCCAGCCGCGCCGGTGATCGCCTCCCAGTTCACGTCGAGGATCCCCCGTGTTTCCAGGAATTTGAACAGCGCGAGTTCGAGGCCGACGATCACCGCGATGATCTTCGCGACCTTCTTCGCGGCGTAGCCGATGATGCCCCCGATGAGTGCACCGCCCCCGACTTCGAGGCCGAGCTGTGGCAGCATGCCACCGATATCCAGGCTCATACTCGAACGGAGGTATGCTCAGCATAAGGGTTTTGTGTCTACCCGCAGTTCGTCGCGGACCGTCCCGAACGGACCGCGATGACTCGCCCCGACGTGCGAAATGATTTTCTGACCGCCTCGTGTACGCTCGAACAATGAGTGGAGAGCCATCCGACGAAGAGATCGAACAGCTTCGTCAGAAGAAAATGGAGCAGATGCGCGAACAGGCCCAGGGCCAGGACGGCGGGAACGAACAGCAGGAGGCCGCGCGCCAGCAGGCCGACGCCCAGCGCAAGGCCATGCTGCGCAAGCACCTGACAGACGGCGCGCGCAAGCGCCTCAACGCCGTCGAGATGACCAAACCCCAGCAAGCCAAAAAGGCCGAACAGCAGGTGCTCGCGCTCGCACAGTCCGGCCGGGTCCAGGGCAAGATCGACGAAGACGACATGCGCAAGATCCTCCAGGAACTCAGCCCCGACTCGAAGGATTTCAACATCGAGCGGCGATAGTACCGTCGAAGGTGCGACTGTTTCCGTCGTGAGAACCGGGTCGGGGCGACGCGCCTCAGAAGGTGCCGTCGAAGGGCTCGTGCGTGAAGGGCACGGCGTCCTCGCCGGCGTACGTCGCGACCAGGTGGCCGTCACCCTCCAGATAGTACTTGTAGGTCGTCAGGCCCTCCAGGCCGACGGGCCCGCGGGCGTGGATCTTGCCCGTCGAGATGCCGACCTCCGCACCGAGTCCATAGCGATAGCCGTCCGCAAACCGCGTCGAGGCGTTGTGGAACACGCTCGATGCGTCGATACGGGTCATGAACTGGCGGGCGCGCGCGTCGTCTTCGGTCAGGATCGACTCGGTGTGTTTCGAGCCGTTCGAATTGACGTGATCGATCGCCGCCCGAAGCGACTCGACGATGCGAATCGAGAGGATCAGATCGCCGTACTCGGTCGTCCAGTCCGCCTCGGTCGCCTCGCTGACCTCGACGTCCGCGTCGGCAAGCACCGCACGGGTGCGCTCGTCGCCGCGCAACTCGACGCCCGCCTCGGCGTACCGCTCGGCGACGCGGGGTAAGAACGCCTCGGCGACCGCCTCGTGGACCAGGAGTGTCTCGACGGCGTTACAGACCGCGGGATACTGGACTTTCGCGTCGTAAGCCACCTCCACGGCCTCGTCCAGGTCGGCCTCGCGGTCGACGAACACGTGACAGACCCCCTCGGTGTGGCCCAGCACGGGGATCTGGGTGTTGTCCTGGACGTAGCTGACGAACGCCGAGGAGCCACGGGGCATCAACAGATCGATCGATTCGTCCATCTCCAGGACGGTGTCGACGGCCGCGCGCGCTTCGATGAGTTGGACCCAGCCCTCGGGGATCGCATCGACCGACTGGGCGGCCTCGCGGATGATCTCGAAGAGTTCGCGATTCGACTCGCTGGCCTCCGATCCGCCCTTGAGGATCACCGCGTTGCCCGACTTGAGCGCGAGCGCGGCGATCTGGACGAGCGCGTCGGGGCGGGATTCGAAGACCGTTCCGATCACGCCGATGGGGACGGCGACCTTGTACAGGTCCAGGTCGTCGTCGAGGTGGCGCGCGTCGAGCGTCTCGCCCAGGGGATCATCGCGGGCGGCGACGCTCTCGACCATCGCGACGATGGAGTCGAGTTTCGCGTCGTCGACGTCGAGTCGGTCGACCAGCGCCTGGGTGTACTCACCGGCTTCGAGCAGGTCCTCGGCGGCCGCGACGTCGTCGGCGTTGGCCGCGAGGATCTCCTCGCGCGACTCGTCGATCGCGCCTGCGATCGCGTCGAGCGCGGCGTTACGATCGGATTCTGCCACGGTCGCGAGTTCGAGAGCGGCCCGTTCGGCGGCCTCGACCTTGGCTTCGGTGTCGGCAGTCATGTCTCGGAATGGATCCCCCTGAAAGTTGTGTGCTCCGGTTTGCCGTGATGTGGAGACGGATGTGGACCGATCGCGGCCGCCACCGCCGCCGGCATCACGTTTTTCGGCCCGCCGCCCTCAGCGGCGGTATGGATGGCACCGTCGATCACGTCATGCTGCGCGTCGAAGACCTCGACGCCGCACTGGAGTTCTATACCGACCACTTCGGCTACGAGGAACGGTCCCGCTGGGAGGCCGAGACGTTCACGAACGTCCACCTCGGCCCGCCAGAGGCCCACCCCGACAGCGCGACCGTCGAACTGACCTACAACCACGACGGCCGGTCGTACACGTTCGGGGATTCGTGGGGGCACGTTGCGCTGCGCGTCGCGGACGTCCACGAGGCCTACGACGACCTGATGGCCCAGGGCGTCGAAGACTACCGCGACCCCGGCTCGTGTGGCGGCGAGTACGCGTTCGTGCGCGACCCCGACGGCCACGAGATCGAACTCGTCGAGCGCGACCACGGCGCGCGCTACAGCGTCGACCACGTAATGGTCCGCGTCGAGGACGCCGCCCGGTCGATCGGGTGGTACGTCCGGGCGCTGGAGTACGACCTGGTGCGACGCTCCGAGCACAGCGATTTCGCGCTGTACTTCCTCAAACCCGGTGATTCGGCCCCCGAAGCCACCAGCCTGGAACTGACCTACAATTACGACGGGCGCAGCTACGGGATGGGTGACGCCTGGGGCCACGTCGCGGTCCGCACGCCCGAGGGCACGCTCACGGATACCTGGGAGACCCTGCTCGAACGCGACGCCGAGGACTATCGCGACCCCGAGTCCTGTGGGTACGACTACGCGTTCACCAAAGATCCGGACGGCCACGAGATCGAACTCGTCGAACGGTAGGCGTCGCTGGACCGTTCTTTTCAAACCAGCATCGAAATAGTCTTGAAGAGTCTGGCCGTGAATGCTGTGTCATGAGTGAGTGGAATCTCCCACACGGCGATCGCGTTCGGCCAGCGGTGGCCGCCGCGGTCTTGTTGACCGTGCTCGCGGTCGTCGGCGGCGGTCTCGCCGCCTCGGGTGCGAGCACCGCAGTCACCGCATCGAACGAGACCGCGACGGTCGCCCCGAACCAGAGCGTCGTCGTCGACCTGAACCGAACGGCGTTCGGATCGAACGCCACGATCACGGTCGAGGATCCCTCGAACGGGTCGGCCAGTGTCGTCGCGGCGGGCATCGAGTACACCGCCGACCCGAACGCGACGGGGACCGGCCGGTTCGCCTACACCGTCGAGACGCCCACCGAAAATGACACCGGGTGGATCACGGTGGACATCGACAGCCCACCGAGCGCGGCGGACGTCTCGGTCGAGACCCGCGAGAACGACTCCGTCGAAGGAACGTTCGACGTGACCGACCCCGACGACGAGACTCTCAACGTGAGTGCCGCAACGGCCACGAACGGGACGCTCACCGTCGAGAATCGATCCTTTCGGTACACACCCGATCCCAGGTTCGCGGGGAACGAGACGGTCGAGTACGAAGTCTCCGACGGGACGTCGACCGACACCGCGACGCTGACGATCACCGTCGAAAAGAACCAGCCACCGATCGCCAACGACACCGCGATCACCGTCACCGAAGGTGACACCTGGAGTGGGTCGTTCGACGTGCACGACCCCAACGGCGACGATCTACACGTCGAACTCCTCAGCGAGCCGACCGACGGTGCGATCTCCGTCGACGGCACGAACTTCACGTACACGCCTCAGACCGAGGAGGTCACGACCGACGGGTTCGGCTACCGCGTGTCCGACGGCCAGGACGGCGCGACCGCGTCGGTGAGCGTCACGATCGAACTCATGAACGACCCGCCGACCGCGGCGAACGTCTCGGTCGAGACCCGCGAGAACACCTCCGTCGAAGGAACGTTCGACGTGAGCGACCCCGACGACGAGACCCTGAATGTGACCGCCGCGTCAGCCGCGAACGGGACGCTCACCGTCGACAATCGGTCGTTCACCTACACTCCCGATCCCGGGTTCGCGGGGACCGAGACGATCGAATACACGGTCTCCGACGGGAATTCGACGGCCACCGCGACGCTGACGATCACCGTCGTACCGAACCGACCGCCGATCGCCAACGACACCGCGATCACCGTCACCGAAGGTGACTCGTGGACCGGATCGTTCGACGTGCACGACCCCGACGGCGACGCGATGAGCGTCGATATCGTCGAGCAGCCGAGTCACGGGACTGTCTCCGTCGACGGCACGAACTTCACCTACACACCCGAGACCGAACAGGCCCAGGCCGACGCGTTCGTCTACGAGGTGACCGACGGCGAAGACAGCGCGACCGCGCGGGTGAACGTCACGATCGGGTTGGTGAACGACCCGCCGACCGCGGCGAACGTTTCGGTCGATACCCGCGAGAACGAGTCCGTCTCGGGCACCTTCGACGTGCACGACCCCGACGACGAGACCCTGAATGTGACCGCCGCGTCAGCCGCGAACGGAACGCTCTCCGTCGACAATCGATCCTTCACCTACACGCCCGATCCCGGATTCGTCGGGACCGAAACGATCGCCTACGAGGTCTCCGACGGGAATCGGTCCGCCACCGCGACGCTGACGGTCACCGTGGTGGCGAACGACCCGCCGGTCGCCACGGGTGGCGTGCACCTGACGACCGCCAGCGAGACGCTTCGCGTGCCCGTGAACGCGAGCGACGCGAACGGCCACTCCCTGTCATATGCGATCGAGACGGACGCGTCGAACGGGTCGGCCCGAATCGAGAACGCGACGCTCGTCTACGACGCCAACCGGACCTTCGAGGGTGTCGATCGAGTGACCGTCGCCGTCAGCGACGGCGTCGAGACCACGCACGCGACGATCGAGATCGCCGTCGATCGCCCCGACGCGGGCCAGTACGCGACCCATCGGACGGTCTCGGTGCTTCACGGCCGGGAGACGTGGGCCAATCTGCTCGATCGGTGGCACCCGAATGGATCCGTCGAGGAAATCACGTCGCCAGATCTCGGCGAGATCGTCGATTCGAACATCGAACACCACGTCGGCTACCAGGCACCGACGAATACGACCGGAACGTGGTCGTACGTGTTCCGCCTCGACACGCCCGCCGGCACCGAGATCGGGGTCGTCCACTTCGCGGTCGTCCGCGACAGGACGCCGCCCGAGGTCCGGGGCCTCGAAGCGCTGGCTCCCGGCCCGAACAGCAGCGAGGTGTATCTCGAAACCGACGAACCCCTCGATACCGCGACGGCCACGTTCACGAACGAGTCGGGCGCGGTCGTCGACCGGATCTCCCTCGACGAACACCGGATCGATTTCCCCCAGGACATGTTCGCGTATCGAGCCAACACGACGCTCGCGCCCGGGGAGTACGACCTGCGCGTCGAGGCTACCGACTTCGAGGGTGAGACCGTCGAGGCCAGGACGACCGCCACCGTCACGAGCGGCGGGCCGACGATCGAGAACGAGGAGATCGGAGTCGAACACGGCGATGGCGATCTCACCGGGTTCGTGAACGTGACCGGCACGAACGTCTCCAGCGTGGCGGTCTGGCTGACCGGCCTCGACACCGACCCGATCGAACTCACGCGCAACGAGACGGACCGAAACCGATACGATGTCGACGCGGAAGCCCTCCTGCCCGACTCGGCCCTGGAGTACCAGCACCCCATGCTGGTGATCGAAGCCCACGACGAGACTGGGCGGACCGTCGAAGGTAGCGGGCTCTGGTTCACCGTCGACGAGCGACCGCCCGAACTGTCGCTCTCGGCGACGGCCACCGACGGCGGCATCGACGTCCAGGTCGACCACTCCGAACCGCTCACCCAGATGACCGTGCGCGTCTCGGGGCCCGAGACACGCTCCACCCAGGTCTTCGAGTACGACGAGGGCATGACGGCGACGGCCCACTTCGAGACGCTCCCGAACGGGACGTATAGCGTCGAAGTGGTCGACGCCAGGGACAAATACGCAAACGCCCGGTCGGCGGGCCCCACGACCGTCCAGGTCGGGAGCGTCCCGGACGGCGCTGGCGACGACACGAGCGACTCCACGGGATCGACCGGCCTGGGCCTCGGTGACCGGGTCGACATCGCGACGCCGACCGCAACGCCCGGTGGCGGGGCCGTCCGCACGCCCGTCGATCGAGAGCAAACGACCACGACGCCGACGGCCACCGCGGCGGACACAGAGCAGGCCACGGCGACGACGACCGCCGACGCGGTGGTCGTCCAGCGCAAGCCTGGCCCGACCGACCAGGGTGGCCCCGGATTCGGTGTCGTCGCCGCGCTGCTCGCCGTCTGCGCGGCGGCCGGTCTCCTGGCCCGCCGATAAGCCCGCGAGACACCACCACACACGCGACAGTTCGCGTCGCTCGATCGGAACGCCCTCCGTCGATTCCGACCGTTCGAGTCAATTTCCCGCCTATCGCGATTCATTTTAGTGCCTCAAACGGAGAATAGAACTGTATGATGAGTCCCCCGACCGGTCGCCCCTCCACGACGAGACGTGTCGCAGTCGTCCTGGTCGTCCTCGCAGTCACGGCGACGATGGCCCCGATCGGGGTCGCGAGTGCCAACGACCCCGATCAAAACGACCCGCCAGTCACCGAACCGCTCGACATTCGCGTCGAACCCGGTGAAACCGTCGAACGGGCGCTTCCCGTGACCGATCCCGACGGCGAACTCCAGACCGTCTACTGGGTCGAAAAGCCATCCGAGGGGAGCCTTGAGATCATCCAGTCGAACGTCTCCTTTCGATACACCGCGCCCGAAGACTACGAGGGATACGTGACATTCGAGTACGCTGCCCAGGGCGACCGCGGACAGATCGTCCACGGAACCGTCACGATTCACGTCACCCCGAACGATCCACCGCAGGCGATCAACCAGAGCCTCGCGGGCCTCGAAGACCACCCGATCACTGGATCGTTCCCGGCGTACGATGGGAACGGTGACGCGCTGAACTACACCATCGAGACCCGCCCCGAAGAGGGGACACTCGGTGTCGACGGACACTCCTTTACCTACGAGCCACCGGTCGATTGGGTCGGAACGGCCGGCTTCGAGTACACCGTCTCCGACGGGAGCGCCACCGACCGGGGCCGCATCGCGATCACGATCCGCCCGGTGAACGACCCACCCGTCGCGACCGATCAGTCGATCTCGATCGACGAAGACACGAACGCGACGGTCGCGTTGAACGTGACCGACCCCGACGACGCGACCCACAACTACTCGATCACGGACGCGCCAGCGCTCGGCCGGGCGACCATCGACAACGGCACGCTCACCTACGTGCCCGACGAGAACGCCGTCGGGACAGACCGGGTCGTCTACGCCGTCAGCGACGGCCAGGAGACCACGACCGCCGCCGTCGACGTCGAAATCACGCCCGTCAACGACCCACCAGTCGCGCGGAACGTGAGCACGACCGTCGACGAAGACGCGTCGGTGACGGTCTCGGACCTGGCCAGCGATCCCGACGACACCGACCTCAACTACGGCGTCGTGAACGGGCCGCGCGTCGGGTCGGCCGGGTTCTCGGACGGATCGTTGACCTACCACGCCCCCGACGAGTTCGAGGGTCGCGTGACGGTGGACTACGTCGTCTTCGACGGTGAGTTCGCCGCCCAGGGTCGCGTGACGATCGACGTGCAGGCCGTCGACGACCCCCCGAGCGTCGAGGATCTGGCGCTCGACACCGACGAAGACACCGTCGTTCGCGCCCCGATCGAGGTGAGCGACCCCGACGACACGACCTTCGAGTACGCGATCGCTCGCCAGCCACAGCTCGGGTCGGCCACCGTCACGAGCGGCACCCTCGTCTACGAGCCAGCCCCGAACGTTTCGGGCGAAGACAGATTGTCGGTCCACGTCTCGGACGGGACCACGGTCGTCGTGTCGTCGGTCACCGTCTCTATCGCCCCCGTGAACGACCCACCCGTCGCGCAGAACCTCTCGCTCGACACCGACGAAGACGAGGCCGTCTCGGGAACGCTCTCGATCAGCGATCCCGATAATTCGACGTTCTCGATCGATGTCGACGAGCCCGCGAACGGGTCGCTCACTCGCTCGAACCGCACCATCACGTACACGCCCGACTCGAACTGGGCCGGGACCGAGCGGGTCGCGTACACCGCCTCCGACGGCAACGCGACCGACCAGGGCTGGATTACCGTCGACGTCGCCCCGGTGAACGATCCGCCGGTCGCAGAGAACCTCTCGCTCGGCACCGACGAAGACGAGGCCGTCTCGGGAACGCTCTCGATCAGCGATCCCGACAATTCGACGTTCTCGATCGATGTCGACGAGCCCGCGAACGGGTCGGTCGATCGCTCGAACCGGACGATCACCTACACACCCGACCCCAATTGGGCCGGGACCGAACGGGTCGCGTACACCGCCTCCGACGGCAACGCGACCGACCAGGGCTGGATCACCGTCGACGTCGCCCCGGTGAACGATCCGCCGGTCGCAGAGAACCTCTCGCTCGGCACCGACGAAGACGAGGCCGTCTCGGGAACGCTCTCGATCAGCGATCCCGATAATTCGACGTTCTCGATCGATGTCGACGAGCCCGCGAACGGGTCGCTCACTCGCTCGAACCGCACCATCACGTACACGCCCGACTCGAACTGGGCCGGGACCGAGCGGGTCGCGTACACCGCCTCCGACGGCAACGCGACCGACCAGGGCTGGATTACCGTCGACGTCGCCCCGGTGAACGATCCGCCGGTCGCAGAGAACCTCTCGCTCGGCACCGACGAAGACGAGGCCGTCTCGGGAACGCTCTCGATCAGCGATCCCGACAATTCGACGTTCTCGATCGATGTCGACGAGCCCGCGAACGGGTCGGTCGAGAGATCGAACCACACCATCACGTACACGCCCGACCCCAACTGGTCCGGGACCGAGCGGGTCGCGTACACCGCCTCCGACGGCAACGCGACCGATCGGGGTTGGATCACTATCGAGGTTTCCCCGGTGAACGATCCGCCCGTCGCGGAGAATCTGACGCTCTCGGCGCTCACGGGAGAGACAGTCGAACACGCACTCCCGGTGAGCGATGTCGACGACCGGACGCTCGATATCACGGTCCAGAACGCGACGAACGCATCGGTCGAGAACCGGACGCTCGTCTACGAGGCCACGACGGCCGGCGTCGATCGCTTCACGTACGTCGTCGACGACGGGGCGGCGACGGCGCGCGGAACGGTGACGGTCACCGTCACGGCCTCGAATCGCCCGCCGACGGCCACCAACCAGTCGATCGACACCGTGGGAACCGATCGCGTGCGAGTCGCGCTGAACGCGAGTGACCCCGACGGGGACGCGTTGAACTACACCATCGACGCGGTCTCGAACGGGTCGGCGGCCGTCTCGAACGACACGCTGCTGTTCGACCCCGTGGCAGTCGATCGAACGGCGATCGTGACCTACACCGTCTCGGACGGCACCTATTCGGCCAGCGCGGTCGTTCGGATCGCCGTCCACGAGAACCAGCCACCGACCGCCGACAACGCCACGCTGTCGGTCACCGAGGGCGGGACGGCGAGCACGGACCTCGACGCACGAGATCCCGACGGTGGCGACCTGGCGTTCGCCGTCGGGACCGGGCCGGCGAACGGGTCGGCCGAACTGAACGCCACGACCGGCGTGCTCACCTACACGCCAGACCCTGGCTTCGTGGGACGCGATACCGTCGTCGTCAGGGTCTCCGACGGTCACGTGAACACCACCGCACGGGTGTCGATCACCGTCGCGGCGGCCTCGACACCGGGCGAGAGCGGCGGCGGGAGCGGTGGCTTCGGACTCCCCAGCCGCGATATCGACATCGAGACCACGACCCCGACCCCCGCGGGCGGGGCCGTTCGGACGCCCGTCGAGCGAACCACGACACCGACGGCCACGCAGACGACGACCCAGACGACCAGCCGTGAGACGGCCGCGACGCCGGCCGTCCGACAGCGACCCGTCGATGGGAGTGGCCCCGGATTCGGTGCGATCGCGGCACTGCTCGCGATCTGTGCGGTGGGCGGGGTACTCGCTCGTCAGTAGTCCTCCGGAACGACAAGACATTTGCCCGCCGCTCCGGAACGCTACCGCGTGATTACAGCGCTCGGTGACGCACTCGCGTGGGTCCACGGGTTCGCGGATCCGATGATCTGGGTGGTCCTCGTGACCTTTCTCGCCGGCGCGCTCCTCGAACGCGCGGCCCATCGCTCGACGATCGAGTGGGTGGACGATCGGTTGGTCCGGCGGGCCTATCTGCTCGCGTGGCTTGCGCTCGCGGCCTACTGGCTGACACAGATCCACTACTTCGTGTTCCAGGCTCGCAGCATCGTCGAAGCGCCCGCCGTCATCGCCGCCGCTCCCGTCTCCGTCTACGTCGGCGTCCTCGTCGCCCGCGGCCGGGCGCGCCTTTTGACGCTGTCCCGAGCGATCGCCGTGATGTGGCTGGTTTACATGCCCTTTACCTCGCTGGCACTCCTCCGTCGCCCGCTGATCGAGGTCGTCACCCACCACAGCGAGTTCGTGCTTCGATTCCTGACTCGGGACTTCCGGGTCATCACCGGCGTCGCGACCGAGACGGGGATCCGCACCGGACCGCCGATCACGATGAACGGCGTGGAACTCGCGGCGAACCTCTCGATCGGTGAGAAACACTACCCCTACCGGAGCACGTTCCTGTTCGTCCAGGACGGCCACCCGATCATGTACACCATCCGCATCGCGTGTACGGGCATCGGGAGCATGGCCGTGTTCGCCGGTCTGATCGCCGCCGTGCGCGCACCGCTCAAGCGAAAGCTCACAGCGATCGCCACCGCCGCGGGGATCATCTACGTGCTCAACATCGCGCGGAACGTCTTCATCTCGTATACGTTCGGTCACCAGCGCCTGCACGTCGCCCCCGATCTGATCATGGGCCTGTTCGGCCTCAGCGATCCGTATCTGGTCTCGTATTACGTCAGCGATCGGATCATCAGCCAGTCGCTGTCGGTCGTCATCCTCGTCGCGATCACGTGGATCGTCGTCCGGCAGGTCCCCGAAGTCCTCGCGATCGTCGAGGAAGG
Organism: Halococcoides cellulosivorans; assembly: GCF_003058365.1. Taxonomy (NCBI): domain Archaea; kingdom Methanobacteriati; phylum Methanobacteriota; class Halobacteria; order Halobacteriales; family Haloarculaceae; genus Halococcoides; species Halococcoides cellulosivorans. The sequence continues at coordinate 2,349,383 of NZ_CP028858.1, forward strand.
ACTGGCCGTCCTGACCGGCCGGGAGTACGACCTCTCGACGGTGATCGAGAGTCGAAAAGCCGCACTCGACGGCGACACCGAGGACGCAGACGCGACCGACGAAGACGACGCCTGACGCTATTCGCTTTCGAGCAGGTCCGCTGGCGCGTCTCCGAGCGCTTCGAGTGCGTCCCGCTCCAGGGGGTGCAACGCCGCGGGCACGACCAGCATGTGGAGCGGATCGCCAAAGGAGCGGTCGGCCAGCGCGCTCAACCGGTCGGCGTCGACCAGTGGCTCGGGACTGCCCGCCCGTGCGACGACGACACCCAGGCCGTCGTCCGCTTCAGCGAGCAGGCCCGCCGCGCGATCGGCCCGCAGATACCGGTCGTTCGCCCGATCGATGTCGAGGAAGGCCAGCGTGTGACAGTCCCGGGCTCGATTCTCTGCGATCCGGTCGGTGACACTGTCGGGCAGGCCGTCGTGGGTCTCGGGGAACGGAATCGTCGTCGCCGGGCCGAACCGATAGTTCTGGAGGCCCGTGAGCGACGAGGCGGCGGTCTGAGCGGTCGTGCCGTGGATCACGCGCGTCTCGATGTCGCGATCGATCGCGCGCAAGCGCAAGTCGACGTGCGTGGTCGCGATCATCGGATCACCGACGACACAGAAGACAGCGTCGCCGTCGGCAGCGGCGTCGAGGATCGGGTCGGGATTGCGCTCGACACGGTCGCGATCGCAGGGCTCGAACGACCGGTCGTGGGCGGCGTCGAGGTCCGCGATCGTCGCGCCCATCAATCGACTGGTGTAGGTCTCGACGAAGGCTCGGTCCGAACTCGCGATGGCGTCAGCACCGCGCTGGGTGACCGAGCGCTCGTCGTAGAGGCCAAGACCGACGAACGTGAGCATACCCGCTCGACGGTGGGAGCCCACACATGGGTTGCGATCGGTGCGCACCACGCGCGCGGCCAGGCCGCGGGCTCAAAACACCGCACCGAGGACGGACGAAAACGTGAGAGCGATCCACGCACCGAGTGCGACAAACGCCGCGCCGACAGCCACGAACAGCGCGCCGATCGCGGTCCCACGACGCACTGCACGCCCCTCGTCGCCGGCAGTGATCGAGCACTGGCTGTCGGCCGCCTCGACGACGGCGTCGACGCCGGTCCGGTCGGGCGTGCGCTCGCGACGTTGTGTCCCGTAGACGTGCACGTCCTCACCCGCAGTGATCGGTCGCACGGTGAAGCGACGCTTCCGGTCGTTCAACTGGGGCAGAATCGAGCCCATGTCGAACTCGTCGGTAAGCACCGACAGGCGAAGCCGTACGTCGTCCGCCAGCGCCGTGCTCGCGGTGTGTTTCGTCGAGGTCGCCGGCGCGACCGACGCACCCTCGGGATCGACCGCGACACAGCCCGTCTCGTCTTCGACGAGGAAGGGGCGCCGGATCGTCCCCGACGTGACGGTGATCCATTTCGACCCGTTGCGACGCGACCCACCGGTACTCGACACACTGTCGGTCGCCCTGCGCTGTTTCCGGCGTTCGACCGTATAGCTCTCCAGAACGGTCTCCTCACCGGAAAAGGGCTCATCGAAGCTGTACTCGTCGATCGGGCGGACCGTCCCCTCGAACTCCGCGGGGCCGCTCGCACGGGCGGCCTCGCGGACGGACACGGGGTCGCTCCGCCAGATCTGAACGGACTGACGGAGTTTCAACGCGCCCAGGACGAACGCGAGGCCGCCGCTGGCGAGGAAAAAGAGCCCGAAGGCCAGTTCGTCGATCATCGTCGATCACCATCCACGCCGGCAGCCGGCTGCGAACGATCGCGGATCACAGGATCGTCACCACCGTGAGCCCGTCTGAGAGGACGACAGCACCGACCCCAGAGAACACCGCCCCGAAGAGGAACACGAACAGGCCGCCAGCCACCGACCCCGCGATCGATCGGAGGTCGTCGTCCGCTCCGACCTCGGCGGGCGCCTCGGCAGCCAGACGGAACTCCCGAGAAGCCGCGGCGTCGATCCGGCGCCCCCGTTCGTCCTCGACGAGCGCGCCGTAGACCGCAATCTCGTCGCCGGGTTCGATCACGCCGTCCTCGTAGCGCCGCGGCTCGTCGACGCGACTGGCCAGCGCCTGGGGCTGAGCCTCGAAATCGTACGCCCCGCTCGACCCCAGACGGTCGCGCTGGGATGCAGACAGCGCCTCCTCGCCGTCGAGTTCGATCGACGCCGTCAGATCGGTCTCGGCGGGATCACCGCCGGGGTCGACTCGGAGCCGCTCGACCGGCCCCTCGACGGCGAACTCGGTCGACGCACCGCTGTCGACGACCGTCCACCACCCAGCGCCCGCCGAGTGCTGGCGGAGGCGATGGCGGTACGCGACTGCCTCGTCGCCCGAGACGGGCGTCTGGAGACGCTCGGCCGGATCGGCGGCCGTGCCGACGACGAGCGCGTGGCCCGACGCGGGCGCCTCGGAGGGGTCGACCGGGTCGGTCACCGACGTGTGGACGGCGGCGATGACACGCTGAGCGCCGTCGGACAGTTCGCGAACACCGATCGCAGCGGCGACCAGGCCGAACAGAATGAACGGCACCGAAATGGCGACCAGGCCGGGACTCTCGACGAGTGCCATACTCGTCGTGGGTGGCCACCCGACGAAAAGCGTACCGGAGTTGCGCCCACATCCTTAAGGCCACGAGCGTCGACAAACGGGACATGGAACCCGAATCGACTGCCGCCCCGGCGGAGATCACCGCGCTCGTCGGCCGCGAAGTGTACACCAACAACGGCGTCTTCGTCGGTGAAATCGAAGACCTGCGTCTGGATCTCGACGCCGAAGAGGTCACCGGCCTCGCGCTCGGCCGGACGAACGACGAACTGTTCGACGAGGACGTGCGGGCCGCCCGTGGCGTCATCGTCCCCTACCGGTGGGTCCAGTCGGTCGGTGACGTGGTGATCGCCACCGACCTCCTCGAACACCTCGACGACGCCGAACGCGACGGCTCCGAGACCGAGATGGCCGTCTGAGTCGGCCGATCAGTTCCCGTTGCTGTCGCTGTCGACACCCATCGCGGCGAACAGCTTGGTCTTCACGGCCTGTTCGGTCAGCGTGAGCAGCGTCTCCTGGTTCTGTTCGGTGGCCTCGATGCCCGTGAAGATGCCCAGCGGGATCTCCGCGCTCGCGTCCGTCGAGTGGCCGGCGGCGTCACCGACTTCGGCAAACGCGTCGCTCAGGACGTTCCCGATGTTCATCCGGATGTCTTTCGAGCGCGCGGCGAGATAGATGGTGTCTTCGGCAATCGCGAACACCGCCGACGTCGTGATGCCTTCGAGGTTGAGCAGTTGTTGGGCCGCCTGTGAGAGCGCGTCACGGTCGCGAATGAACCCCGCGTTCGAGACGAGATGTGAGCCCCGCACCTCGCGATTGCGGATGGCCTCCGCGAGCACGTCGAGTGTCTCGGGGCTCATCGACGGTGATTCGACCTGTTCGAGCGTGTCGTGATCGGCAAACGGATACAGGTACGCCGCCGCGGTCAGGTCGGCTGGTGTCGTGTCGCGCTTGAAATCCAGCGTCTCGGCGCGAATGCCATAGAGGAGTGCGGTCGCGACTTCCTGGTCGAGCGTGATGTCGAACTCCTGGAGGTACTTCGTCAGGATCGTCGACGTGGCCGAGACGTTCGGGCGGACGTCCTCGAAACTCGCCTCCAGCCCGAGTTCGCCCTCGAAGTGGTCGATGATCACGTCGACCCGTCGCTCGTCGTCGAACGGTTGCATGCCGCTTTTCGAGTAATCGACCAGCGCGACGGTGTCGTAGTCGTCGAGATCGACCTCGGTCCGGGCGAACAGTTCGAGGCCGAGCAAATTGACGAACGCACGGTTCTCGTGGTGTCCGATCTCGCCGTCGTAAATCACGTCGGCGTCGATATCGCGACTCGCCGCGATCGACTTGAGTGCGGCGCCGCTCGCGATCGAGTCGGGGTCGGGCCCCCGGTGGATCAAAATCGCCATCCGGTCGTCGGTGGCGTCGATCTCCTCGGCAAGCCGGCCGGCGAGGTGTTCGAGTTCGCCGGTTTCGAGCGCGCGGAGTGCCGAATCCGCGATCACCGCCGACGGGTTGATCACCACGTCCGCACCCAACTCCGAGAGTTCGTCCGCCGAGACCGGATCCGAGGCGCGGACGACGACGAACTGGTCGACCGCGTCGCCGCGGATGTGCTCGACGGCCGCGCGATTGGCATCGACCTCGGGCGTGAGAATGAGGACGGCGCCGTACCCCTCGATCTCGTCGACGATCGACGGCTCGCGGATGTCCGCCGTCCGGGCGTTGAGGTCCTGATCGCGCAACGCCTCGACGCGGCCCTCGTCTTTGTCGAGGATCAGGACGTCTTTGCCCTCGGCCGTGAGGTCCTCGGCCACGGCGTGGCCGACGCTCCCACACCCCAGAATAGCGTACGAGGACATCGTGGCCATCGGCATGTCGGTACTCATCGTCCGCCTAGAGCGCGAGGAGACACTTCAAACCACGCAGACGCGATTACCGCCGAAAAACGGACCGCTCGACGGGCCGAACGTCACGATGTGGCGACGAGCCGCGCCGCCCGCCCGATCACTGCGGACTCGGACTGCCCGGGTTGACCGGTCCGTCGAGAGCGCGCCCCGTGATCGATTTGAGGCGGTCGACCAGCGAGTCCTTCTCGGGTTCGCCCGCGAGCGCGACCTCCAGCACTTCCGAGAGGTGTGAGACGGGGATGATCTCGATCTGGTCTTCGTACTCCTCTTCGATCATGACGTCCTGTTCGTTCGCCTTCGGGATGATCACCCGGTCGAGGCCGGTCTTCGCGGCGGCCTCGATCTTGTGCGTGACGCCACCGACCGGGAGGACGTCGCCCCGGACCGACAGCGACCCCGTCATCGCGAGGTTCTGATCGATCGGGACGTTTTCGAGCGCGCTGATCACCGCCGTCGCGACGGTGACGCTGGCGGAGTCGCCCTCGACGCCCTCGTAGGACTGGACGAACTGGATGTGGATGTCTTTCTCCGAGATGTCCTCGTCGGAGAACTTCTTGATGATCGCACTCACGTTCTGGACGGCCTCCATCGCGATCTCCTGGAGTTTCCCCGTCGCGATCACCTCGCCGGGGCCCTGGGAGGGCGCGACCTCGGCCATGACGGGCATGACGATGCCCGAGTCCTCGCCCATGACCGCGAGCCCGTTGACCCGCCCGACCATGTCGCCGGCGTTGACCGTCAGCTCGTAGTCTTTCCGGCGGTCGATGTAGTTGTCCGCGAGTTGCTGTTCGATCGACCGGGAGCGCTTTTTCGCCTGGAGGACGTCCTCGCGCTCGGTGAACTCCTTGTCCGCGGCGCGCGCGACGTCGCCCGAGACGCGGACGAGCCCGCCCAGATCGCGGAGTTTCAGCGTCAGGTGGCCCTTCCGGCCCGCCCGCCGGCGGGCTTCGAGGATGACCTCGCGGACCGCGTCCGGGGTGAAATGCGGGAGGCGACCGTCTTTTTCGACCTCCTGGGCGACGAAGCGGGCGTACTTCCGGCGGATCTCGGGGTCGTCGTCGATGGTGTCGTCCATGTAGACTTCGTACCCGTAGCCTTTGATTCGGTCGCGCAGGGCGGGGTGCATGTTCTCCATGGCGTCGAGGTTCCCCGCCGCGACCATGATGAAATCGGTCGGGACGGGTTCGGTCTGGACCATCGCGCCCGAGGAGCGCTCGCTCTGGCCGGTGATCGAGAACTCGCCCTCTTGAATCGCCGTCATCAGCTTCTGCTGGGAGCGGATGTCCAGCGTGTTGATCTCGTCGACGAAGAGCACGCCTTTGTTGCCCTTGTGGATCGCGCCGGCCTCGACCCGATCGTGGCTGGGCGTCTCCATGCCGCCCGATTGGAACGGGTCGTGACGGACGTCACCGAGCAGCGCGCCGGCGTGGGCCCCGGTGGCGTCCTCGAACGGCGCGGTCTGGACGCCCGCGTTGTTCACCAGCAGGTTGGGGATGACCGCGTCGTCGCCCTGCATGAAGTACTGGAAGCCGAAGAAGATGACCGCGACGGCGACCAATCCGAGCAAGAGATTGCCCGTGATGAGGGCGTACCCACCGATCGCGACCATCAACACGAGCATGAGGAACGTCTTCATCTGCCGGCGCTTGTTGGCCTCCTCGCGGTGGGCGTCGACGATCTGTTCGCCCTTGCCCGCGGGGACCGTCCGGACTTTCGGCTCGTTGCCGTCGTCCGGGTTGTGATAGATCAGCACGTCCTGGAGGTCCTCCGGCGGGAGGAGTTGGCTCATCGCTTTCGCGAGCATCGACTTGCCCGTCCCGGGCGAACCGATCATCATCACGTGGCGGCGCTGCTTGGCCGCCTTCTTGACGATATCGCGAGCGTGCTCCTGGCCGATCACCTGATCGACCAACTGGTCGGGCACCTCGATGTCGGCCGTCGTCGAGATGTCCAGGCCACCGAGCAGTCCCTCGGCGTCGCCCTCGACCGCCGCATCGCCCTCGACGGACACCGTACTTCCGAGGTCGTCGGGGTCCTCTTCGAGACCGTCGTCAACCTCGTCGAGACCGCCGTCAGCGTCGGTGTCGTCGACGTCCACGCCCGCATCGGATCCCTCGGCGTCGTCCGCACCGAGATCCGGAATCGTCTGCGCCACGCTCTCCTCGCTCTCGGCAGTGTCGTCGGCCACCTCCTCGGGAGCCTCCGTCGGAGACGCGTCGGTGTCGTCGGCAGAGGGCGCGTCCGGGGACTCCTCGCGCTCGTCGTCGCTCGCTGCGTCCTCGTCGGGGGAGTCCGTGTAATCACTCATTCTCCGGGATAGTACAGGACAGAACGCGCCGTCGCCTCAAATATGTTCTCCTACGGGCAGCGAACGGCGAGGCGATCGACCAGAAAGCATTCACCCGACACCTCGAAACCAGGGCACGTGACGAACGTCCCAGATCTCGCGAGCGTGCTGTTCGTGCTTGTCGGCCTGCTCTCGATCGGGATCGCAATCACGCTGGTGGCGGGCTCGATCGTCGTGAGCCTCGTGGTCGCGTGGCTCACAGACATCGAGTTTCCAGTCGTCGTGACTGGCGTGATCTCCATGCTGACGACCGTCACGTCGGTCCTGGGGCTGATCTGGCTTCATCTCACGACCTCGGGGATCGCCGTCAAGCTGGTCGGGATCTTCGTCGCGGCGGTGCTCGTGTGTTGTCTCCTTACCCTGGTGCCGATTGCTGTCGGCGGATGGATCAGCACACGGCTCCACGAGGATCTGACGCTGGGCCGTGGGACCCACGTCGTCGCCTGTGGCTGGCTCGTGGGACTGGGAGGGCATTTCGCGCTGTCGTCGGTCGTCGCGCCGATCGCCAGTGTGTCGCCGACAGTCGAAACGGTCGCTGTTGGCCTCTGGATACTCTCCCTGCTTTTGGTCCCGGTCGGAATGGCCGTCGCGGCGAGATACGCCGATCGCATCGCGGCGACGATCGACCAGACCAGTCCCCACTGGGGACGACCGCTCCTGTCGATCCGGGTGCGATAATCCAGAGGATCGACCGGGGACGACTCGCGGGGTTTTTCGTTCCTGGGCCCGACCAATGGGTATGACGCGGGGCTTCTACATCGGTCGCTTCCAGCCCTACCACGACGGCCACCACACGATGGTCGACCACATCGCCGCCGACGTGGACGAACTCGTTCTGGGGATCGGGAGTGCGGGCGATTCACACACGTTCGCCAACCCGTTCACGGCGGGCGAGCGCATCATGATGATCACGAAGGCCGTCGAGGCGTTCGATCTCACGACCTACGTCGTCCCGATCGAGGACCTCGAACGCCACTCCGTGTGGGTGAGTCACGTCCAGTCGATGTGCCCGAACTTCGACGTGGCGTACTCGAACAACCCGCTGGTCGTACGCCTGTTCGAGGAGGCGGGCATCGAGGTCCGCCAGTCACCGATGTTCGACCGCGAGCGCCTGGAGGGCAGTCAGATCCGCCAGCGCATGGTCGACGGCGACGGGTGGCGTGAGACCGTCCCCCAGGCCGCCATCGACGTCATCGAGGAGAGCGGTGGCGTCCGGCGGCTCCGCCAGATCGACCAGAGCGACGCGAACGGCAGTACGTGACTGGCCAGCGGGACCGACGCCGAGATCAGACCCGTTCGGTGTCGCCGCTCTCGAACTCCCACCCGGTCGACGTATTGCGCCACTCGGCCAGGACGCGAGCCCCTTCGGCCAGAAACACACCGACCGTCAGGAGTCTGACCGCCCCGGTCAGCACGCCCAACTCCGGGCGTAAACACAGCGTGATCGTGGCGGCCACCAGCGAGAGGCCCCGGACCGTCGGTCGGTATCGCCGTTCAGGCGGCGTCAGACTCGCCAGGGAACGCTCGCCAATCGCTCCCCAGCGTCTGATGGCGACGACCGCCGCCATCAGCGCGACCACCACCGGTGACCACCAGGCGAACAGGTCGGTCGTGACCAACCCGATCGTGATTGCGATCGCACCGATCCAGAGTTCGGTGATCGCGTGATCGGGAGTCGTCTCGCCGTCGTCCGTGTCTGCCGCGCCGCCCTCGCTCTCCCAGAGGTCGTCCTCCGGACCGACGCCCGGCTGGTACGGCTCGTCGGTCGTCTCGGCGCTCGCCGCGCTTTCGTCGTTCGCCTCGGTCACGTCATCGCGCCACCAGATCGGGTCCTCGTCGTCCGTCCGCTCGTCGACGGTCGGTTCGCTGCGGTCCTCGCGCGCCTCGGTGTCCGCCGTCCACAGCCGTTCGTCGTCCCCACCGGTGTCCGTCCCGGCGCCCGCACCGGAGTCCGTCCCAGCGTCGTCGACGATATCGCCGTCTGCGTCGCGCCACCAGATCGGGTCCCCGTCGTCCGAACGGTCGTCTGGGACCGCCTCGCGCTCCTGGCCCGACCGATCGTCCCGTACAGTCACAACCAGTCGATCGACGGCCGGATAGAAATGATTACTGATGAACACTCGACGAGCGCGGCCTTCATTGGGACGGCGCCCAGTCGTGAGGTATGATCACGCTCAGCAGCGAGGTCGAGTCGCCGTATCCCGCCGCGATGTGCGGGGCGATCTGCCGCGAGTCCGAGGCGCGGATCGTCGAGATCAGCCACGATGGTCCCCAGACGGGACCAGAACCGGCCCGCCAGACGTGAAAACGGGCAATATACCGGGAAGATTTTTTGTCGTTCCCGTCCAACGCTGACACCATGTCGAGTTCGACCGACGAGCGGGGGCGGATCTACCTGCCAAAGGAGATGCGCGAGCGGTTCGGGGAGGAGTATCGCATCGTCGAGTTGCCGAGTCACGTCGCCCTCTTCCCCGTCGACGACGATCCGCTGGAGGGGCTCCGAGACGCCGTTGGCGACGCCTTCGCGGGGCGTGATCCAGACGACCTGAAAGCAGCAGCGCGTGAGGGACTGTCCCGAGACGTCCGGGCGGAAGCGGACGATCACTCCCAGACCGGTGAGTGACCCGTGTACGTCGAAACCGACTTTCTCACCGCGCTGGTGAAAGACGACGACTGGCTCCAGGACGCTGCCGTTCGCGCGCTCGACGAGCGCGGCGACATCCACACCTCGATCCTCGCGTACGCAGAGGTCCTAACGTTGTTCTACGATCACGAGGCTGCCGCCTACGGGATCGACGCCCCGCGAGCGATCACGAATCTCCTCGAACTGGTCCCGATCGAGCCAGCCGAGCACGAAGAGGCGGTCCTGGCCGCCGCAGCGTTCATCGACGAGTATGATCTCACCCCGTGCGATGCCCTCCACGCTGGCCTCGTCGCGACTGGCGACGAGCGTGTCCTCTCGACCGAGCAGGACTACGATTCGGTCGGGGTCGAGCGAGTCCCGCTCTCGCCAGACGCCTCAGAGTGACGAGCGCGGTCTTATTGGGGCGGCCGCCCGAGCGATCGGTATGATCACGCTCAGCAGCGACTTCGGGTCGCCGTATCCCGCCGCGATGCGCGGGGTGATCTGCCGCGAATCCGAGGCGCGGATCGTCGAGGTCAGCCACGAGTTTCCCCGCCAGGACGTCCGCGCGACGGCGTTCTGGCTGCGCGAACTCCTCCCCGAGTTCCCGCCGGCGGTCCACTGCGTCGTCGTCGATCCCGGCGTCGGCACCGATCGGGCGGCGCTCGCGATCGCGGCGGGCGAGCACGTCCTCGTCGGCCCGGACAACGGCGTGTTGGTCCCGCCGGCCCGCGCGCTCGCTGACGGGAACGAGTTTACCGTCCACGAGATCGCGATCGACGACCCCGCGAGTTCGACCTTCCACGGGCGGGACGTGTTCGCGCCTGCGGCCGCCGAGATTCACGACGCCGCGTCGGTCGAGGCGGTCGACGGCCTGACACGCCTCACCTCGTGGGTCGATCTCGAATTTCCCGACCCGACGCCCGTCGAGGACGGCGTCAACGGGACGGTGCTCACGGTCGACGACTTCGGCAACGCCATCACGAACGTGCCCGGCGCGATTCTCGACGAGCACCTCGGCGAGGCCGTCACCGTCAACGGCGTCTGGGCGCCCGCACGGCGGACCTACGCCGCGGTCGACGCCGGCAATCGGGTCGTGACGGTCGGCAGCCACGGGAACGTCGAACTCGCGGTCAACCAGGGCCGGGGCGACGACCGGTTCAGCGTCTCGCCGGGGTCGCGCGTCCGTCTGCGGTGGACGTGATTCGAGGAAAAACGGTCAACAGGTCCGCAGATCGGTCCCGACCGAACAGACGTACTCGCCGGTCCCGACCTGCGCCAGCCGTCGGGTGCGCCAGAACAGCCCACCCGTGTTCGCCGTGACGACCGCCTTCTCCGAGCCGAACACGTCCGTGACGCGGAAAAGCCGGTCGCCCGCCGCCACCGTCTCGCCGGGCTCGGCGCCGAACTCGACGATCCCGCCCGCGGGCGCGACGTACTGATCGAAATCGCGCGCACAGGTCTGCTCGCCGGGCGATGTCTCGCCGGGGAGGAAATCGTAGGATCGACAGACGTTCATCAGTCCCTGGACCCCGACCTCGACGCTCGCGGGATCGATCCCGACCGCGCCGCCGAGTTCGGGATCGATCGTGGGGATGCCCTCGTCGGGGCCGACGCGGGCGAGTTGCCCCTCCGGGCCTTTCTGATCGAGGATCGTCCCCGCGTCGAACGCGCGTGCCAGATCGAGACACGCGTCGTGCATCCGGTGGTGGCGGCCACACCGGACGCGCACCTCGTGGATCATCCGGCTGGTCGAGCCCTGGTGCAGATCGACGATGTAGTCCGCGCGCGAGGCCGCCTCGAACGTCGTCGCCGCGATACGCTCGCTGGTCGTCCCCGCGTCGTCACCGGGATAGGCCCGGTTGGTCTTGGTGTCGTCGAGCGGGTTGCGGTGTTCGCCGGCCTGGAAGCCGTGGTAGTTGACGATGCCGACGACGAGGATCGCACCGCGCAGGGCGGCGGGGTCGATCCGCGGGACGAACTCGCGGACGACGCCGACGCCGTTGGCCTCGTCGCCGTCGCTGGCGGCCTGGAGGTACAGCGTCTCGCCCGCCTCGGCCCCGTTGACGACCGCGACCGGCAGGCCCACCGACGACCCGTCACGCGTCTCACCGATCGGCAGTCGGCCAGTCGCCACCTCACCGGGGGCGGCCGCCGCCGAACCCAGACTGATCATCGTTCGCAGCCCGGACTGGGACGGCCTTGAGCGATTCGATGTGCGGCGGACGCGATGCGCGCCCTCTCTGGCGGGCATCGGAAAGTAGCGATGCGCGCCGTCAGTAGCCCGTCGCGTCGTCGCCCAGTTCCTCCCGGACGGCGGCGACCTCATCGCGGGTCACCGAAAAGAGTGGCCCGGGAACGGTCCGGGCCACCGCTCCGGCGGCGACCGCCCACGCGAGCGCCTCGTCCGGGCTATCGCCGTCGGCCAGCCGTTCGAGGAAGGCCCCGACGAACGCCGCGTGGTCGCCCGCCGCGTCGACGGTCTCGGTCTCGACAGGTGAGCGGTCGTGGATGACGTCGTCCTGCCAGACCACCGCCTCGCCGTCGGCCCGGCGGACGACGACCGTCTCGAAGTCGTGAGCGGCCGCGAGCGCGTGCGCGAGTTGCTGGGGTTGGCCGTCCTCGTCGAGGACGCGACGCACGTCCGCCGCCCGCGCGGTGAGCACGTCGACCGACTCGAACGTTCGCGTGACGGTCTCGCGAGCCTGTTCGGGCGTGGTCAGCGTCGGTTCGAAGGCCAGATCGAACGCGGTGGTCGACCCGCTGGTGGCACGCAGGACGGCACTCACGGTCTCGGCCGCAGTCTCGGAGAGCGCCATCGTCGACCCCGCACAGAAGACGACGTCCGCGGCCTGAATGTCGTCCATCGGGAGTTCGCCCGGTTCGAGCGTCGCCGCGGCGGCGTCGGCCCGGTCGGTGACGGTCACGTCGCTGCGCGGGTGCGCACCGGTCTCAGCGACGACCGTTCCGACGGTACCGTCTGCGACGGTGACCGGATCGGCGTCGACGCCGAACTGGCGGACCTCGCGGCTGATCCGCCGGCCCGTCGGGGTCGCCGGCAGTTTCGAATACCAGGTCGCGTCTGCGCCCATCCGTCGGGCAGCGATCGCGACGTCGCTCTCGATCCCACTCGCGACGAGTGTCGCTTCGTCGGCCATCTCGAAACGGGTCCGTCCGACCGGTTCGATCCGGAGTGGCGTCTCGCCAACGGCCACCACGTGACTCATGTCCGTGACAATCGGGGGCGATCGACAAAGGTGTTCGTGATCCCGTCCCGCTCAGCCGAAGAAGAACCGCCGCATGACCGAGACGGCGAGTTCGAGTGAGATGTCGCCGGTGAGGTAGTCGCCCTTTGCTTCCATGACCTCCGAGGGGTCGAGGTCGCCGTCACTCCCGACGTAGTCCTCGACGGTCGGAGGGTCGGTCGTGTACTGCATCGCCCCGATCGTCGGCAAATACGTCGCCGGCCACTTGACCTGGGCCTCCTCGGCGTCTTCGGGCGGTGCGGTCAGGTTCTGGGTGTTGATAAACGACTGCTCCTGTTTGGTCACGATCGGCAACATCGGCAGGTCCTGGTGAGTGACCCACGCCAACTCCTCGATCAGCGCGGCCTCTTCGTCCGCGTCGGTCGTCGTCGCGAGGCGGTCGAGCGCCTCGGGCACGTTGACTTCCATCGTGCCCGATCCGTCCATCGCGGGCACCTCGATCGGCTGTGCGTCGGCCATCCAGCCGGGGTATTTCTGCTGGTTGCCGAACGAACCGCCCAGGACGTGTCGCAGCGGGAAGTAGGGGAACGACGAGCGGGCGTTGCCGGGCAGCCACGCCCGACACGCGATCTGGAAGTTCCCGTTCGGGATCCGCTCGCCCACGATGGTGCCGTTGCCGATGAGGTTCACCTCCGCGTCGAAGCCAGCCTCGCGGAGTTCGTGACCGACGGTGTTGGCCATGACCTCCCAGTCGCTCCAGCCGTGCGGCGAGACGACTTCGATGGTCGCGACGCCGCGGTCGGGATGCTCCCAGTGGCCCTCGCTATTTTTCGAATAGCCGGCCTCGGCCATCAGGACCGCGACCTGCTCGTCGTCCTGCATCTCGGAGAACGTCCCACCGACGTCGATCCACTGGCGTTGCACCGGGGGAGCGATCGCGGCGGGCGTCGGAGCCGGGGTCTTCACGCGCGGGCCGGCGTTGTCGGCACACTGCTGTCGGTCGACGGCGTTCGCGATGGCCTGTCGGACCGTGCGATCGCTGACGTGCGGTGCGTTCTCGGCGTCGTGGTTGAACAACAGTCCCATCCCCCAGTAGCCGGGGAACTTGTACTCGTTCCAGACGTCGTCGAGGTCGGCCACGATGCGGGACGGCGTGAACACGCTCATCACGGTGTCGAACTCGTTGTTCTCCATCGCCCGCCACTTCGAGATATTTCCCGGCGACGCGGTGAACTGATACCGCTCGAAGTTGATGTTGTCGGCGCCGTAGTACTCGGGGTTGCGCTCCAGCAGATAGTGCTCGTCGGTCATCTCGACGAACTCCATCGCGCCCGAGATGTGGTCCGGTTCGGAGGGCTTGTAGGAGGTGATCTCGGTGCCGACATCCGTCTCGTCGTTGGTCCAGTACCGATCGGCCCAGTCGGCGTAGTGGCCCTCGTCTTTGGCCTGGAGCAGATGCGAGAGGACGTTGAACTCCAGGATCGTCGGATTGAACGTCTCGGTCGCGGTGATTGCCAGCGTTTTCTCGTCGACAACGTCGAACGACTCGACCAGGTCGTCGAGGGGCCCACCCGCGGCCATCGAGCAGATCAGGTGGGTCTTGACGTCCGCGGCGGTGATCGGGTCACCGGTCGCCCACGTGGCGTCCTCGCGAACGAAGAGCGTGACCCGATCGTCGTCGATCGTCCAGTCCGTGACCAGGCGGGGGATCCACTCCATGGTCTCCAGGTTGAACTGTGCGAGACGGTCGTTGACCAGCCAGCGACCCCAGATGTTCGGCCACGCGATGAACGCGGGATTCCAGTGGAGGGTGTCCATCCCGAGCGCGGCGGCCCCGTCGACGGTGACGTCCTGGACGTCCGAGGGCACGATCGTCGAAGAGTCGTCCTCACCCGGATCCCACTCCATCGCACCGGTCTTGGCGAGGTGGGCCGTCGGCCACTTGACGCTCGCCGCCTCGGTGTCCTCGGCGGGCGCGGAGAGGTTCTGGGTGTTGATAAACGACTGCTCGCGTTTGGTGACGATCGGGAGCCACGGGAGGTCCTGGTGGGTCACCCACGCGAGTTTCTCGATCAGGGCGGCCGCTTCGGCATCGTCAGACGTCGTCGCCAGTTCGTCGAGCGTGGCGGGCACGTCGACGGTCATCGTCCCCGACCCGTCCATCGCCGGCACCTCGATCGGCTGTTCCTCGTCTTTCCAGCCAGGGTACTCGAACGTGTTGCCGAGCGCCCCACCGAGGACGTGTCGCAGCGAGAAGTAGGGGTGAGAGCCACGTTCGTTGCCCGGAAGCCACGCCCGACAGGCGATCTGGAAATTGCCCTCCGGCATACGCTCGCCCACGATAATGCCGTTTTGGAGGCGATTTACCTCCGCGTCGAACCCGGCCCCGCGGAGTTCACTCCCGACGGATTCGGCCATGACTTCCCAGTCACTCCAGCCCTGCGGGGCGAGAATCTCGATGGTCGCGACCCCGCGGTCCGGGTGCTCCCAGAGGTCGTCGCTATTCATCGTGTACCCGGCTTCTTCCATCAGCGACGCGACCTCGCTCGAACTCTGCATCCGCCCGAACGGATTGCCGACGTCGATCCAGTCGTCCTGGATCGTCGAGGCGATGGCGGCGGGCGTCGGAGCGGGGTCCTTGATGCGCGGCCCGGCGTTGTTCGCGACCGTCTCCCGATCGACGGCGTGTGCGATGGCCTGCCGAACCCGTCGGTCGCTCGTGTGGGGTGCCAGTTCGGCGTCGTGATTGAAGACGAGCCCCATCCCCCAGTAGCCCGGGAACTGGTACTCGGTCCATGCGTCGTCGAGGTCCGCGACGACATCTGACGGCGTGAAGACGCTCGTGACGGTGTCGAACTCGTTGTTCTTCATCGCCCGCCACTTCGTCGGGTTGCCCGGCGACGCCGTGAACTGGTACTGCTGGAAGTTGATGTTCGCGGCGTCGGGGTGGTCCGCCCGGCGTTCGAGCAGATAGTACTCGTCGGTCATCTCGACGAACTCCATCGGCCCCGAGACGTGGTCCGGTGCGTCGGGCTTGTGACTCGAAATCTCAGATTCGACGTCCTCGCCGTCGTCCCAGTACCGATCGGCCCAGTCGGCGTACTGGCCCTCGTCTTTGGTCTGGAGCATCTCGGTGAGCACGAGGTGTTCGAGCAGATCGGGGTTGAGTGCGCGGTCGGTCGTGATCCGCAGCGTCGAGTCGTCGACGATGTCGAACGATTCGACGTGGTCCGCGAGGTCGCCGCCTGCAGCCATCCGACAGACGAGTTGGGTCCGCAGGTCGCTCGCGGTGACGGCGTCACCGTCGGCGTACGTCGAGTCCCGTAGCGAGAGTGTCATCGCGCGCCCGTCGACCGTCCAGTCCTCGACGATGCGAGGGATCCACTCGCGAGTCTCGTAGTTGAACTGCGCGAACCGATCGAAGGTCAGCCACCGACCCCAGATCTGCGGCCAGGTTTCAAAGCTGGGGTTCCAGTGGAGGATGTCCATCCCGAGGGCTGCCGCGCCGTCGACGGTTACCTCGTTGACCGTCGTCGCGTCGGCCGACGCGCCAGCGGCCGATCCAGCGCCGCCGAGCAGCGCCGCTCCGGACGCGCCTGCGAGTTTCGAGAACGACCGCCGGTCGAGGACGCCCCCGTACGAATCGGGAGTCTGATCTGACGACATACATTTACACTGCTCGCGGAGCCCTTTAAATTTTGAGATGTTGGGGGCACAACGGATAGCCGGCGATGGCGGGCCCGACACGCCGACGACGCTACGATCGGTCGTCAGTCGTGGCCCGGGTAGTCGCGCTCGAACCGGGTGGCGATCTCGCTTTGGTCGACGGTGACGATCGTCGGGCGGCCGTGCGGACACGAATAGGGGTGCTCGCAGTCGTCGAGTGCCGCCAACAGCGCCCGGATCGACCCCGTCGACAGCGACGTGTGAGCGGTCACCGCGGGCGCACACGCCAGGTCGGCCAGCAGGTCGTCGACCGCCGCTTCGACGGTGCTCGCGGGGTCCGCTCCGGCGAGTGCCTCGGAGAGTGCGTCGACGAGCCGATCGGGGTCGATCCCCTCCGCGAACACGGTCGGGACGGTCCGGAGTTCGAGCGTGCGGTCGTCGATCAACTCTGCGGTGAAGCCCAGTCGGGCGAGCGCGTCGACGAGCGTCTCGAAAACCGCCGCCTCGCCCGTGGTGACGGTCACGTCGACCGGGTCGGCCAGCGCCTGGGTCGCGACCTCGCCGTCGAGGCGGTCGCGCAGGCGCTCGTAGGCGATGCGCTCGTCGGCGGCGTGCTGATCGATCAAGAGGAGATCCGCGCCCGCCGTGGCGACGAGATAGGTCTCGTCGAGTTGCCCGAGGAGGTTCATCGCGGGCAGCGCGTCGAACGCGAGGCTCGTGGCGTCGCTCCCCCCGAGATCGAGTTGGGTCGTCGGCAGGTGCGCCCGGCCGCCGGTCGACTGGCCAGAGTCTGTCTGTTCGGAGGTGCGCTCGGCGGTCGGCACCTCCGTCTGCGCGGACGTGGCTTGGCGCTCGGCCGGCGTGTCGGTCGTCTCGTGCGTCGGGGCCCCGAAGGACTCGGTGGACGTGTCCGCCGCGGTGGCCGCCGATCCCGCGTTCGCGTCCGGCGAGCCATCGCCGCTGTCGGCCCCGTCGCGCCGCGCGTGTTCCACGCCGCTGTCGCGGCGCTCTGATTCCGCGGCCCTGTCGCGCCGCGCGTGTTCCACGCCGCTGTCGCGGCGCGCTGGCGTCTCCGCGGTGTCCCGGAACGCCGCCCGGCGCTCGGTGGGTGCGTCGCTCGCGCCGTCGTCGCTCGCACTGGATCCATCGGCGCCGTCACCGGGCTCGATCGCCACGTCGGTCGGTGCGGATCCACCCCGAGGCGCGCCAGTCCGGATCACGCCCGCCTCCGACAGCGCCGCGCGAACGGCCGTCCGGAGTTGCTCGCCAGCGGCCGTCTCGTCCGGAAAGCGCACTTCGAGTTTCCGGGGGTGAACGTTCACGTCGACGGCGCCGAGCGGCACCGACACGTCGATCACCGCGAACGGATAGCGATCGCCCCCGAGGTGGCCGCCGTAGGCGTCGATCACCGCGTCGCGGACCGTGCTCGCCCGGACGTAGCGCCCGTCGACGGCGGTCGTGGTGTACTCTCGACTCGATCGGGTCGTCTCGGGATGGCTGATCACGCCGTCGACCGCCTCCAGGGGCCCGTCGGGCAGGTCGGTCGCCTCGACGGTGATCATCGATTCAGCGACCTCACGGCCGTAGACCGCCATCACTGCCGACCGTCGGTCGCCGTCGCCCGCCGTCGCGAACACCTCGCGGTCGTCGTGGGTCAGACTGATCGCGACGTCGGGGTCGGTCAGCGCGTACCCCCGGACGATGCGGGTGACGTGGGCGAGTTCGGTCGACTCGGTCGCGAGGTACTTTCGGCGCGCGGGAACGTTATAAAAGAGGTCCTCGACGGTGACGGTCGTCCCCGTCCGCCGTCCGGCGGGGTCGACCCGTTCGATTTCGCCACCCGCGACTTCGAGTTCCGTCCCGCGGTCGGCGCCGGCCGCCCGCGAGCAGATCGTCAGGCGGGTGACCGCGCCGATGGCGTGCAGCGCCTCGCCGCGAAAGCCGAGCGTCGAGACGCCCGCTTCGAGGTCGTCGATCGAGGTGATCTTGCTCGTGGTGTGTTCACGCACGGCGCGACGAAGTGCGCGCTCGCTCATCCCGTGGCCGTCGTCGCTGACGACGATCCGCTCGGTGCCGCCCGCCTCGGCGGTGACATCGATCCGGTCGGCCCCCGCGTCGAGCGCGTTCTCGACGAGTTCTTTCACGACGGAGGCGGGCCGTTCGACGACCTCGCCCGCCGCGATACGCTCGACGGTCGTCGGATCGAGTTCGTGAATCTGACCCCCCTCGGACATACCGGCGTTTCGGGGGCCCGATTGAAACCCTGTGCGGTCGCCGCGAGGCCGACCGATTGATGGGGGCTGCGATCCGAGAGGCAGGCATGAGCCTCGAAGCGTTCCCCGACACGGTCGATATCGTCGACTCGAACTTCAAGACCAGTCAGCAACAGGAGGCCGCCGAGACGATCGCGGACAACTGGCCGGTCGACCTCGACCGACTGGTCGAGGAGGGCGATCACGTCCGGGTGTTCTACCGACGCGTCATCGAGCAGTTCCTCGGCCCCGCGGGCGCGGACATGACGTTCGCGGAGATCGAAACCGAGTACGGCGACGTCGCAGACTGGCCCGGCCCCGACGGGGACGGCGAGGAGCCAGCGGACGAGAGTAGCGGCGTGAGCGACGCCGAAGCGGCGGCCGCGGCCGTGGCGGCGTCGGCAGACGCAGGCGAGCAGGCGCAGACGGAGGCAGAGACGCCCACGGCGGAGGCAGAGACGCCTACGGCGGAGGCAGAGACGCCTACGGCGGAGGCAGAGACCGACGGTATCGCGGCGGCCGACCAGGTCGAGTCCCCGTCCAGCGAGAGGTCGTCGATCGGTGACGCCGGGATCGAGGCCGCGCTGGGCGAGCGCAGCGACGACGTCGACGATCAGCGGCGGGCCTGGTTCGCGTCGGGCTTTCGCGAAGGGATCCTGTTCGCCCTGGAGAACCCCCACCTCGTCCGCGATCGGTGAGCGATCGATCGAACCGCCCGCCGTCGATCGTCGGGCTTTTCGCCGCGCGACAGGATCGATCGGCGTGGCCGACGCCCCCGACTCGCCGGCGGAGCTTCGCCAGCGAGCGGCGGCCTACGCCGCGACCGTCGACATTCCGATCGACGTCGCGACGATCGAGTGGCAGGTCACCGAGCGCGCCCACCGCCGCGCGGGCGTCTGTCGGTACGACCCCGCGAGTCGCGACCTGACGATCGAGCTCTCCTGGCCGGCCTGTCGCGACGGTGGGTGGGAACGCACGCGGGGGACGATCCGCCACGAACTCGTCCACGCCTGGGAGTTCCGCCGCTACGGGCGATCGGATCACGGCGATCGGTTCGCGCTGATGGCCCGATCGATCGACGCGCCGCTCGACCGGGACTGTGCGATCGGGCGGGTCGAGTTGGCCTGTCGCGAGTGCTCGTGGTCGGATCCCCGATTTCGGGCCTCTCGGCCCGTTCGCCAGCCCGCGACCTACGCCTGTCCCGACTGTGCGGGCCCGCTCAGGGTCGCCCACCGCTGTGGCCCGACCTGGCGGACCGCCGTCGGCTATCGACTCGCGCGCCAGCAGTTGGGCGATCGGTGGTGAGAGAAAATTGGGTATGCATACCCAATTTTTGATCCAGATTTTGGGAACGCATACCCAACTCCGTCGCGAGACAAGAGGACCTGCGAGAACGATCGACGATCGAGCGGGGAGAGTTCACGCCCCCCGATACGTGACGGTACCATTTTCAGGTCGCCGCCCGACTGGCGAGCCATGGAGTACGTCACCCTCGGGACGACCGGCCTACAGGTCTCGGAACTGTGTCTTGGCACCTGGCGATTCGGGATGGCCCACGACGGCGTCGTCGAGACCGGGCGCGAGGAGGCCCACGACCTCCTCGACGCGTTCGTGGACCGTGGCGGGAACTTCATCGACACCGCGAACGGCTACGGCCAGGGCGACAGCGAGCGCTGGATCGGTGAGTGGCTCGCTGACCAGGACCGCGAGGACTACGTGATCGCCTCGAAGTGCTACTGGTCCGAAGAGTCGCGCTTCCAGGAGAACCTCTCCCGGAAGAACGTCCGGGCCGAGGTGGAGGGGTCGCTCGACCGACTCGACACCGACTACCTCGACATCCTCTATCTCCATCGGTTCGACGACGACACGCCCATCGAGGTGACACTGCGCGCGCTCGACGACCTCGTGAGCGCGGGCAAAGTCCACTACATCGGCGCGTCGACGATGGCCGCCTGGAAACTGACGAAAGCGCTGTACACCGCCGACATCGCGAATCGCGAGCGGTTCCGCGTGACCCAGCCACTGTTTCACGCCGCCTACGACGAACCCGAGGTCAACGCGTATCTCGACGTCTGTGCCGACCAGGATCTGGCGGTCTGTCCCTACTCCCCGCTCGCGGGCGGGTTTCTCACCGGGAAGTACGAACGCACCGCCGACGGCGGCGTCGAGGCCCCCGACGGATCGCGGGGCGCGATCGACGAAATGTTCGACGACTGGTACGTCTCCGATCACGGCTGGGACGTCGTGGAGGTGCTGCGCGACGTCGCGGCGGACCTCGACGCGACGCCCGCCCAGGTCACGCTCCGCTGGTTGATGGACCAGCGGGACGTGACCTGTGTCCCGATCGTCGGTGCGCGCACGGTCGACCAGATCGACGAGAACGTCGGCGCCGCCGAGGTGACACTCACCGACGATCAGTACGATCGGATCGCGGCCGCCCGCCTCGGTGAGTAGAGTCAGTCGTCCGCGACGGCCGAGCGCTCCAGATCGGCCACGAGGTCGTCGATCGCGCGGTCGATATCCGCGATCTGGTCGGTCTGTCCGGCCGCCCGGTCAGCGACGGCACTGGTCTGGTCAGCGATCGACTCGGCGCTCGTGACGGTCTGGTCGACCATCGACGCGATCTCCTCGGTCGAGGCGGCCTGTTCGTCGGTCGCGTCGGCCACCTCTTCGATCCCGTCGGAGACCTCCTGGACGGCCCCGTGGATGTCGTCGAGGATGTCGACCGAGCGCTCGACCGAGTCGATGCCCGCGGAGATGCGATCGTTGTTCTCGTCGAGGCTCTCGACGGCGGTGTCGGTGTTGTCCTGGATCCGATCGACCATCGCTTCGATCTCGCTGGCGTGGTCCTGAGACTCCTCGGCCAGCGATTTGACCTCGCTGGCGACGACCGCAAAGCCACCGCCGGCCTCGCCCGCCCGCGCGGCCTCGATCGAGGCGTTCAACGCGAGCATGTTGGTCTGGTCTGCGATGTCGTTGATCACCTCGACGATTTCGTCGATCTGTTCGACGCTCTCCTGGATCGTCCGGACGTCCGAAGCGACGTCGTCGGCGGCGGCCTGCAGTTCCTCCATCGAGCCCATCACATCGCTGGCGGCGTCCTGGCCCTCGTCTGCGAGGTCACGAGCCTCAGACCCGGCCGCCGAGACCTCCTCCGAGGAGGAGGCGATCTCCTCGACCGCCGCCGAGAGGTTCGAAATCTCGGTGGAGATCTGCGAGACAGCGTCGTGTTGCTCGGCGGCCTCGCCGCGCACGCTATCGGCCAGTTCGGCAATATCGACGGCACCGTCTTGGAGTGCGGCCAGCGAGGACTGCACGTCGCTCGCCGCGGCGTGGTCGTAGCCCGCGTTCGCATCGAGGTCCGTGTCGACCGATTCGTCGATGTCTACGTCGAGATCGTCGTCAATGTCGCCAGCAGCGCCAGTTTCGGGTGGTGATTCACTCATGGTGCGGTATGGAGATCACCGTATACGGTACAGATACTTATCACTGCCACAATACTTCAGGCCCCCAGCAGTTGGGACAACTGTCGGTGTCGAAAATTCAACTGCGGAAACGAGATCGGGCCGGGAACGTAACGTATATCCTCGAACGGCGAAAATCGCCATGTGAGGGCCGGTAGCTCAGTCTGGCAGAGCGTCTGACTCTTAATCAGACGGTCGAGGGTTCAAATCCCTTCCGGCCCGTGCAGCGAGTTTTCGAACGGAGTGAGAAACGAGCGAACCGGACGGAGGGATTTGAACCCGGGGAGTCGCAGCCCGCACAGTGAGCGACAGCGAGGCTCGAACAATGTGAGAGCCTCGAAGCGGGCGGTGAAAGCGCGAGCGACAGCGAACGAGCAGGACCGTCTCCACTCGGTTCAAATCCCTTCCGGCCCGTGGAACGAGACGGTGAGCGGCAGCGAGGCTCGAACGAAGTGAGAGCCTCGAAACGGCGAACGGCATCGCCGTGAGCCAGCGAACCGGCCGAAGGGTTTTGAATCAGGGAACGGAGCGCTTCGCGCGGAGTGACCGTGGTTCAAATCCAGCCCGTCGGCGCCGCCGTCGGTCGACCCTCGCGGCGACTTCCTCGCCGCTCAGTTCCGGCGAGTCCACTTCCTTCGCTCACTGCGTTCGTTCAGTCGTTCCCTCGCCGACCTTCGCGAAGCCTTCGGCTTCGGTCAGTCCCGTCTCGATCTGCAAAGGCGATCCCGATAGAACGCGCCTCACACCGCCCGGACGGTGACGGCCGCGAGCGCGACGATCGCGATCAGCGCCGCCACGAGCGCGACGCCCGGGACGAACGACGCCCGGGCGGCCGGCGCATCGGTCGTCCCGGCCGCTCCGTCGGCGGCGGTCGTGGTGGGCGGCGTCTCCGACGCTCCCGGGAGCACCGTGACGGTCACGGCCGGTTCGTGCGTGACGAACAACTCGTAGGTGCCAGACTGGTCGAAAGCGTGGGCGAGCGTCAGCGTCTGCTCGCCGTCGGCGGGAATCTCGACACGCTGTTCGTCGACCAATCGCCCCGAGTGTGAGAGGTACGCGGTGTACTCGCCGGCGGCCGACCCCGTGTTCGCGACGGTGACGGTCACGCCGACCGCCGACCCGATCTGCACGGTCGTTCGGTTCGCTCGGGTGTCGGTCACTTCGAACTCCGGCCGATCGATCGATCGCTCGGCGGCGTCCGCGAACGCCGCGTCGAGAGTCTCACCGAGGCGATCGACAATTCGAGTGGCCGGTTCGTTCACGTCGATCCACTCGCCGTCGGTCCGGTTGGCGACCTCTCTGAGTTCGTTGTCCGTGCGGTCGTCACACGGCGGCGAGTGGACCGCACACGAACTCGTCGCCGGTCCGGCGGGCGAGATGGCGACGAGGTGGGCGTCCCCGAGCGCGTCGATCGCTGCCGCGCGGGTGGCGTTCGAACTGTCGTCGTCTTCGTCGGTCATGACGACGACGAGCGTCGTGGCGTTCGCGCGCAGATCGAGGTCGGTGGCGGTCAGGATGGCGTCGGAGGCGTTCTCGCGGTTCCCGCCGACGGGGTAGTGCATCGCCCGCTCGATCGCCCCGAATGACGCGGTCATGTTCTGTTCGACCCGGGCCGTCGCGTTGTAGGTCACCAGTCCGTACCGGTCGTCGACGCCGTGGGCGTCGAGGGTGTCGTCGAGCCGTCCGATCTCCTGAGCCATGTGGTAGCGATTCTCGTTCGTGCTCTCCGATCGATCGAACACGAAGACCACGTCGATCTGGGTCTCGTTGGCGTCGTCGGCGGCATTCGCGAGCGCGGTCGTCTCGCTCGCGGCGGTCACCGGCAGGGCCATCAGCGCGAAAACGAGTGCCGTCAGCACGGCGACGGACACGGCCAGCCAGAGCATGCGACGCCGTGATCGGCGGTCGCCGTCCACGTTGTCCGGTATCGGTCGGTCGGTCCTGAGAGACATGGTAGATCCTACTGCGAGAAGCGGCGTAGTTACGAGCGGCTTACTGTCACCGCTCGCGAACCGGTGCGCGCGACGGGGATGGACGCCAGGGGCCCCACACAGCGAGTAGGCGGTGGGTAACAACGACCGATCGTCTCGGTGTTCGACCCGTGACCGAACTGGGGACCGTGGGCTGGCCGCGACCGTCCGTCGACGGTCAGCGTCGGCCGATCGGACAGACAGCGCCGTCTGACGCCGACCGATGAACGCCCCGTCGGGGCTGATCGGCCGCTTTCTCTCGCTGTTCGGCTCGAAAGTCGCCGCGACGGTGCTCGCGGTGCTCACGACGCCGATCATCGTCCGCTTGCTCGGGGCCGGCGCGTACGGCGACTACGCCGTCGTGCTCTCGATCTATTCGCTGTACATGATCCCGATCAGCGCCGCCGTCGCCGAAGGCGTCCAGAAGTTCGTCGCCGAGTCTCGGGACGATGGCTGGGTCGAGCGCGTCCTCCAGGTGTATTTCGTCCTCGGACTCGGCCTGGCGCTGCTCGGCAGCGCCGTCCTGATCGTCGCGACCCACCTCGGCGCGGGGCGACTGCTCGGAGAGGGGTTCTCCGGGTATCTGTACGTCCTCGCGGCGTTCATCCTCGTCGGTCAGTTTCGCGCACTGTCGACGCACACCCTGCTCGGGTTCAGCCTCGAATACGTCTCGGGGCCGCTCGACGTACTCAAGAAGGCGACGACCGTCACCGTCGGTATCGCGCTCGTCCTCGGCGGGCTGAGTGTCGTCGGCATGCTGATCGGCCACGTCGTCGCGAACGCGCTCGTCGCGGTGATCGCCGCGAGCGTCGTCCTCCGGCGGGTCTCCGTGCGCCGACTGGTGACCGTCCCCCGGTCGGTCCCGATTCGGGAGTTGCTCTCCTTTAACCTGCTCAACGTCGCGGTGGTCTTTCTGGTGATGTCGCTGTTCCACATCGACGTGATCATGGTCCGGACGCTGGTCGGTGACGACGCCACCGGATATTACAAGGCCGCGCTCGCGCTGGCCGAGTACCTCTGGATCGTCCCGATCGTCCTCCAGCAGTTGTTGATCCACTCGACCTCGCGGCTCTGGAGCGAACAGCGTCACGCGGCGATCACGGATCTCGCCAGTCGGATCACCCGCTACACCGCGTTGCTCGTCGGACTCATGGCGATCGGACTCGCGGTGTTGGCCGACCGGGTGGTCGTGCTCTACTACGGTGGACCCTTCATCGTCGCCGCCACGCCGTTGATCGTATTGCTCCCCGGCGCGGTCGGGTTCGCCATCGCCCGACCGTTGCAGGCGATTTGTCAGGGATCGGGCCAACTCCGCGCGCTCGTCCTCGCGGTCGGCACGACGGCAGTGCTCAACGTCGTCCTCAACGGGATGCTCATCGTTCCCTTCGGCATTCTGGGCGCAGCGACCGCGACGAGTGTCGCGTACGGGTCGATGGTCGTCGCACTGGTCTGGACGTCGCGTCGGATCGGGTTCGACCCGTTGAGCGACCTCCGCCTCCCCAGGATCGGGGCGACCGTCCTGATCACGGGCATCGTGATTGTCGCCATCGAGAGCGTCCTCGTCCGTGATATCGTCGCGCTCTCGATCGTCCCGCCGACCGGGGCCGCGGTGTTCGGCGCGACCGCGCTCGCCACCGGGGCCCTCGACCGCGCGGAACTGCGCGACCTCGCGGAGCGATCGCCGCTGAACTGGCCGGTCTGAGACTCCCCGTCGGTCGTCGCGGGCCGTAGCCGAGCCATAACCAAGGCCATCGGAGACCCCGATCGACCGATGACGACGCCGGCAGGGCCATCGCCACGAGCGACGCCGAGCGACGATCGAGACGTGAGCGACGCCGCTCCTGACGCCGCGAGCGACCGCGCGAGCGGTGCCGGGCGTGTCGCCGCGAGCGGACCCGGCCGCGACGCGCGCTGCGCGGACCGTGACGATTCGCGCTCCCCCGACCTGTCGGTCGTGATCGTGACCTACGACGAAGGCGAGCGGATCGCGACCTGTCTCGACGCGGTGCTGGCGGCGACCCGCGACCGCGATGCCGAGATCGTCCTCGTCGATTCGAACTCGACCGACGACACCGTCGAACGGGCCGCAGCGTTCCCGATCGCGATCTACCGGATCACCGACGACCGGGTGACGACGCCCGGCGCGGGCCGGTTCGTCGGGACGCAGGTCACCCGTGGCGATCGCGTCCTGTTCGTCGACGGCGACATGGCAATTCGGAGCGACTGGCTCGATCGGGCGCTCGCGGTGCTCGACACCCACCCCGACGTCGCGGGCGTCGACGGTCAGTTGAACACGCCCGCCGCGAGCGATAGCGTCGAGCCGGTCGATTCGGTGCGTGGTGTCGCGCTCTACCGCCGATCGGCGCTCGATCGGGTCGGCGGGTTCGACCCGTTCTTGCGATCGGTCGAGGACATCCACCTGGGGTTCGAACTCCGCGCGGCGGGCTATCGGTGCTGTCGGCTCCCCGAGGTCGCCGCCGAGCATCCCGAGCGGCGCGGACTGTCCGAACCGCTCCGACGCTGGCGACGCGGCTACGCCGTCGGGCCGGGCCAGGCGCTCCGGCGGTCGCTGTTCGATCCCGGCCTGCTCGCCCAGCACCTCGCGCGCATGCGGTATCGACTCGCACTGGGGGTCTGGGCCGCGCTCGGCGTCGCGACACTCGCCGTCCCGGGCGCGACGACGCTCTGGATCCTTCTTTCGGCGCTCGCCCTCGCTGGACTCGCGATCGCGCGTGGGCCACGCGAGGCGATCCAGCTTCTGGTCTCGAAGGGGCTCGGCCTCGTCGGCGTCGCCCGCGGACTCGCGATCGACGTGCGACCGCGGTCCGAATTCCCGATGCGTGCCGTCGAGTGCGTGCAGTCGGAGGATCGCGATCCGATCGAGCGGCGGCGAGTCGAGGAGTGATCAGACCCGAAGCGTCCCGTCGGTGACGGTCTCGCTGTCGACATCGCGCTCGCCCCGGGGCGTCACGAGCCGGCAGTTCCGCACCGTCACGCGCCCGTTCTCGACGACGAGCGGGACGCCCTCGACCGCGATCTCGGTGTCTTCGATGGTGCAGTCGGTCGCGTCCGAGACGTAAATTCCGTCGCGCTCGGCTCCCGACTGCTCGATCCGGGAGGCCCGAATGCGCGATCCGTCACGGCCCTGAATCTGGACGCCGACGCCGCCCACCGCGCCCCCCTCGATCGTGACGTCGTCGACGGTCACGGCCCCGTCCCCGGTCGCCGGGGAGAGCGCGTGGATCGCCGGCACCGCGTCCCGATCGATCGTGATCGAACTCTCGCGGACGGTCGCCGCTCCGTTGTCGTGGTGGACGACGACGCCACCGAAACTCGCCGCCGCGTCGGTGCCGAAGGCGATCGAACAGTCCTCGATCACCTGCCCGGACTTGTTGCGGAGGCGAATGCCCCGGGCGTTCAACTGCCCCCACCCCGGCGGTTCGTCGTCGACGACGATGCTCACGCCCGTGGCGCGCGCGTCGGTCGACCCCAGGCGCACGCCCGCGACGTTGTTGTTGCGATACGTGCCCCCGAGGACCTCGACCGTGCCGTCCGCGCCCTCGGGCCCGCCCGGCGCGGACGCGTACAGGCCGTTGTCCGAGAACTCAGCGATCGAACAGTCCTGCACACGAAGCGTCCCGGCGTGGTCTTCGCCGACGAACAGCCCCGTGAGCGTCCGATTCCCGTCAGCGTTCCGGGCGGTGAGTCCCTCCAGGGTGGCCGTCCCCTCGGCGTCGAGCACCTCGATACGCATCGCACTCAGCTGATTCGCACAGCTGCCCAGGACGTCGACGTCGCGCAGCGTCGAGTCGCCCGTGAGGTGGAGGTGGATCGGCCCGCCCGAATCGGCCCCCGTGAGGTCGAACGCGACGTTCTCCAGGTGGAGGTCGCGAACGTTCTCCGCGGCGACCCAGGGGTGGCCGCCGAGGCAGTCGCCTGCCGTCGGGACGAACCGTGCGGGATCGGGCCCGGTCCCCACGAGGCCGACCCGACGCAGCCCCGAGAAGGCGGTGGGATCGAGCGCGTACGTCCCGGGCTCGAAGGCGACGAGCGTGTCGTCGTCGGCCCAGTCCTCGATCAGCGGGGTGACCGGTTCCTCCCCGGTCGGGTCCGCCCCCGCCGCGACGGCGTCGATGCGCCGCTCGAAACCGCCGATGCGCTCTGGCTCGTCGGTCGTCGGTGTGGGTGTGTCCGGTCGGTCGGTCGTCCGCTCGGCGTCGGTCGGTGTCGGTCGATCGCGTGTCGAGTCGTCGGGATCGACGAAGACGCTGTACGCGCCCAGGCCGAGAAGTCCGGCCCCGCCGGCCGCCCCCATCGCTGCGAGAAGCTGTCTCCGGTTCATTGGGTCCGGCGAAGCCCGTCAGCCGTATCGTTATGTCGCGGGTACGGCGGCCGACGAACGCCTCGATCGGAGGGACGGGCCGAAACGGACGACCTACTCGTCACCACCGAGACGGAACTGGCTATCAATCGGGGACTAGCTGCGCGACTCTGGGACGGTGAATTACGGGAACTCGTGCCGACAGATGAGGTTTGTAAATTGGGCAGGGGGTGAAATCAAGCGATGGCTGGCGATTCACCACGGGCCTATGTTTCGATCACTCGGCCTGTGCATAGGTTCGAATCACAAAGAATATTCGTCTTTAGCTGACTCGATGGGAATTCTGCTAACCCATGAGAACGTGGAACAAGATATGGGGCGCAAGAGACCGACCCGTGTTTCGTGCCATCGAGCACGTTTAGCTGACTGGTCCTCGTGGATTTCATTGTCTGCTTGCTTGTTGGAGTACACATCCTCAGCAAGCAGACGTTCTAACTAACCATCTTTTTAAGGCACTGATAGGTAAAGCCGGATGACAAAGACAGTCCCCTCAAACTCGACGTACCACTCGAAACTACTGTGTGATCGCTCGCGACCAAGAACATCTTCGACACTCCGTGCGTCTTCCGGGGCTAATTTTCGCTCAACCAACGGTGATTGCAAATAGTACGGTTCATTCTCGTCGAGTTCGTCTTTCATTTCGGGATCGTATTCGCGATTGGCCTTTTCGAGGACTTCTTTCAGTATTTCGAAGTCCGTGAGATCGTCCTCTTTTGCGTGAACAACAGTGGCATCGTGGGGAACAGTGTTAGCGACGAAAACTCTAATTTGCCAATATTCTTCAATGTGAGTACTTATATTAGTAGTAGTATTTATATCGCCCTCGTCCTCAGATCCGTCGGTTCTCACCTCGGAGGTGTATCCATCCGTATGAGTGTCGTCAGTCCCGTCGTTTTGATTATCAGTATTTTCAGTTTTGCCGTCGTCAGTGCACCCTCCGGCGACCGCGAGAGTACTCGCGCAGGCAAGGAGCAACGATCGGCGGTTCATTGTATCACGAAATGATTGCGTATCATTTCCATTACTGTAGAGGATGAATATGTTTTTTGGTCTTTCATAATATACGTAGGCTCCCCTTTTGTCTGAAATGCCGTCAACTCAAGCGGTAATAGTACATCTACGATAGATCGAAGTGGGTATTTAAATACAATCGATACGTCCCAAACGAGTTGAGAGGGCGTTACCCAATCCCGGCCGAGAAACGGGAGACACTGTCTCAGATCGACGGGGAGGGTCGGAACGCGGCGATCGCACCCGGGACGGTTCCTCGTGAGCTCGTGCCCGACTGCCTGCGGAGGCGTCGCTCTCAGTCGAGGACGCCGGAGCCGCCCTCTATCTCTCGTTGTTCTCGACGTAGACCTTCGAGAGGTCGTCGGTCGAGGAGGCGTTCTGGAGGACGATCTGGGTGCCCCAGTGGCCGTGCGTGCCACGCTCCCAACAGCCACCCGAGGCGGGCGCGTTGCCGGGCGAGACGTTGTTGCGGACCCAGACGCCGTCGGTCGGTTCGCCCCGAACGACCACGAGTCGGGTCTTCGCGCCGCCGCTGCCCCGGATCTCGTGGCGGTTGTGTTCGACGATGGCGTTGCCCGAGGGCGACCCACAGGCGTTCGGGCCCTGGGAGGTCCGATATTCGTTGGGCGCGCGGAGTTCGACGAAGTGGTCGGGATCGAGGCCGATCGAGCCGAACGTGTGGTTGTCACGCACGTGATACCAGGCGTTCTCGGCGTTGATGAAGTGCCGGCCCAGATCGGAGAACTCGCTGTACTCGATGGTGACCTTGTGGGCCTCGTCGTGGGCGTTGTAGTTGTTGTGGAAGCCGTACCCCGAGAAGTTCGAGAACTTACACTGGGTGAAGGTCGCCGCGGAGTTCACCCGGCGCATCCGGATGCCCATGTCGCTGGCGTCGGTAAAGGCACAGTTGAAGAAGGTCGCGTGCTGGCCGCGGACGGTGAGCGCCGCCCCGCCGCCGGGGCTGATAGCGAGTCCGTCCAGGGTGACGTCGTCGGCGGTGACGACGACCTCGTCGCGAATCTGCCCGTCGCTGCCGATCCCGCGATTGCCAGCGATCGTCACGCCGGGCACGTCGACCGTGAACCCGCCGGCGCTGCCCTCGACGTAGATCAGATCGCCCGCACTCGAACTCGCGAGCGCGGCGTCGACGTTGCCGTCGGAGACGACGTGGTCGGCCTCGCTCGCGGTGTGGACGAGGTGAGCGGGCATGCCGCTGCCGCCGCCGATGGGGCCCTCGTAGCGGTCGTGGCGGATGCCGATCGCCCCGCCGGTCGAGGGCTCGTCGGTCTCGTCTGTGACGCCCTCGCCGTCGGCGTGCCACGGGAATCCGGACTTCCAGCCGTCGCCGGTCGCCGCCGGCCGGGGATACCAGTCGAGATTCGAGGGGCTGCCGTCGACCAGCGCGTCGGCCTCACCGACGATCGTCACGTCGAGGACGGGCGTATCGAACGCGAACGCGTGGGTCTCGCCGGGCAGCGCCCGGCCGGCGATCTTCTCGCCCGCCGCGTCGATCACGAACCGCCGGTAAGCGACCCGAGCCCCGTCGACCGTCGAGGGGATCGCGCCGCCCTCGGGTTCGACTTCGATGTAGTAGTCGACCGGATCGGACCCGGTCGCCGCCACCGCGTAGGTGTGGGCGCGCTGTTCGCCCGCGATGTGCCACGGGAAGTAGCCCTTCCAGTGGTCACCGGTCGCGCCCTCGTGGGGGTAGAGGGTGAGATCCGAGGGGGTGCCGTCGACCAGCGCGTCGGCCGATCCCTCGATCGTCACGTCGAGGACGGGCGTATCGAACGCGACCGCGTGGGTCTCGCCCGGGGCGACCCGACCCGCGGCCAACGTGCCGTCCGCGCTGGTCCACTGGGGAGCGGGGTCGGCTGTCGCTCCGTCGGCACTCGCGGAGACCATCGCGCCGCCGTCGTCGACCTCGACGTAGTAGTCGACCGGGTCGGTGCCAGTCGCCGCCACCGAGTAGGTGTGCGCGCGGTCGACGCCGTCGTCACTCTCGTCGTCGGTGGTCTCGTCGTCGGTGGTTTCGTCACCGTCGGTGGGCTCACCGTCGTCGGCGCTCTCCGTCTGCCAGTCGAACCCGGACTTCCAGCCGTCGCCCGACGCGTCGGGCCGGGGGTACCAGTCCAGATTCGAGGGGCTGCCGTCGACCAGCGGGTCCGCTTCGCCGCGGACCGTCACGTCGAGCAGAAGGGTATCGAACGCGACCGCGTGGGTCTCACCCGGGGCGACCAGCCCGGCGGCGCGGGTCCCGTCCGCGCTCACCCACTGGCGGTCGGGCACGACGCGTGCGCCGTCGGCAGTCGCGGGCACCATCGCGCCCTCGGGTTCGACCTCGATGAAGTACTCGACCGACTCGGATCCGGTCGCCGTCACCGAGTAGGTGTGCGCGCGGTCGGCGGGCGGGCGCTCACCGGTCAGTTCGTACGCGGTCGTCGGTTCGCCGTCGACCGACAGCGAGAACGGCCCCGCCATCGGGGCAAAGGACGTGACCGACCCCGCGAAGCGGTAGGTGTCGCCGTAGCCGTTGCCCGTCAGGCCACGCGCCGTCCAGGTGTCGCCGCCCTCGACGGTGTCGTTTTCGACCTCGGCGGCCCCGTCGCCGGTGAGGACCTTCTCGATCGGGCCGGTCGTCGTGAATTCGTACTCGACCGATCCGTCGGGCGGCGTCTGGATCGCGAGGCGGCGCGACTGGACGAGGTCGTCGCGAGGGACGCGCTCGCCGTTGCGATACAGCGTCAGGCGGTCGGCGGGGGTGAGCGACTGGACCGGGCCCACGACGTCGAACGCGTCGCCGTAGCCGTCCGCGACCGTCCCCGCGACGGTCGTCACGCCGCCGGCGGTCGTGATCTCGTCGTCGGATTCGGCGGCGGTGAAGCCGCGTGTGACACGCTCGACCGAGCCCGCGACGGTGAACTCGTAGTCGACGGTCTCGTCGCGCGGCGCGACGAGTTCCACCCGGTCGGGGGCGGCGAGTGCCGATCCCACGCCCAGTCCGATCCCGGTCAGGCCCGCTGCCGCGAGCCCCATAATCCGTCGGCGGTTCAAACGCCCGATCGTCCGTTCGGTCTCGTCGTCGGTAGGAACGCCTTTCTCATTTCCCATACCCGGTATGGGCCGCTTACCTGAAAGGGCGTTTTTACGGGTTTGAGGCGTTTCAAGCGGCGTCCGTACCCAGTATGAGCCACCCGAGTACGTGTTGCCTACTGGGTACAGTATCGTAGCGTCCGCGGGTGGGTCGACGCTGGGCTCGCGCGCTCGACCCGAAGGGAGTGCATACGTGTCGAAAGAAGCGCCTACTGGCCGTGAAACCCGACGAATGGGGGCCAAGGGCGGCGGTCAGGCGCACGTCGCCGTCCCGATGCAGCCCACGGGGACCGGTACGCGGGGGCTACCTTTGGCCGCGGCTCACCATCGAGTGGACGATGACCGATTCGAGCCGTCGCGACGGGCGTCGCGCGCGCCGGTGGCGCCTCCTCGCCCCGGCCGTCACGCCGATCACGACCGGCGACCTCGCGGCCGGGATCAAGGGGCACGCCAAGCGGTCGGGCCGGGCGGCCTTTCGACGGGCGATCGTCGACGCGCTCGACGCCGCCCACGCGGCGACCTACACCTCCATTCGACGCGCGCTCGCGGCCAGTCTGATCGCGCTGGCCGACGACCGCGAGGGCGATCGGGTCCTGATCCCGGCGTTTTGCAGTCCGGACTTCCCGGCGGCGATTCGGGGCGTCGGCCTCGGCGTCGACCGGTACGACGTCGACCCCGCGACGCTCGCCGCCGACCCAGCGGCGGTCGAGGGTGCGATCGGCCCGGAGACGCTCGCGGTCGTCGCGGTCAACGTCCTCGGATACAGTTCACCGATGGCGAGGCTCGCCGCCATCGCCAGCCGCGCGGACAGCGCGCTCGTCGAGGCGCTGGGCTATGCGCTCGGGAGTCGACTCGACGGCCAGCCACTGGGGACGTTCGGTGACTGTGCGGTCCTCAACTTCCAGCAGGGCAAGCCCATCCCCGTCGGCGGCGGGATGGTCCTCAGCCAATCGGGCGGGCCACAGGTTGCGGACGCGGGCCGACCGGCAATCACCGCCAACGTTGGCGTCCTCGCGGGCTACGCGGCGCTCTCACACCCGCGGCCCTACTACGCGTACACGCGAGTGCGCGACGGCCTCGCCCGTCTCGGCCACTCGATCGACCGGCCGACGACCCACCCCGAGGGAGAGACCGACGTGGCCTACGACCCCCCGTTCGCGACCGTATCGAACTTCCAGGGCGCGATCGGGCGGCGCGTGTTCGACCGTCTCGACCGCTATCAGCGCCACCGCCAGCGGGTGGCCCGCCAGTACGACGCGTCGTTCGCGGAGCTGTCCGGCGTCCAGACGATCGAGCCGATCGACGGCCTGGAGCGGCACCAGCACGTCCGATATCCCCTGCTCGTCGCGTCGAGCGATTGCCGCGAGCGCCTCCTCGCCGCGCTGGCCGACGCCGGCGTCCAGGCCACGACGATGTACGACTACCCGGCGATCGACCCCGACCAGTTCCCCGGCGCGGCCCGCCTCCAGCGCGAGATCCTCACGCTCCCCACTCACCCCTACGTCGATCAGCGCGACGTCGCGTCGATCGTCGGGACGGTCAGACGGGTCGTCACGGCGACGACCTGAGCGGTCAGCGAGCGACGGTACGGTCGGCTTACGCCGCGAAGTGAGACCATTACTTCACCCGCTGGGCACGCGAAATCACCCATGACAGATTCCGATCGCGCCGCCGTCGTCCCCGCGGTCGGGACGCCAGGCTCGCTCAGCACGATTCGCTCGCTCGGGCGCGCGGGCGTCTACACGATTTCGGTCTCCGAGATGTCGCGGCCGCCGTCGTTCAGCTCTCGGTACTGCGACGCGACCCGCGCGGTGCCCGACCCGACCGCCGACCTCGCAGGCTATCGCGACGCACTGCTCGCGCTCGCCGCCCGTGGCGACGTCGAGACGATCGTTCCGGTGCGGGAGGCAGACGTCCACGTGCTGGCCAGCCATCGCGAGCAGTTCGGCGCCCACATCGAACCGCTCTGGCCCGATCGAGAGACGCTCGATTCCGTGCACGACCGCCTGGCGCTCACCGCGGCGGCCGAGCGCGCGGGCGTCGCCACGCCCGAGACCGTCCCGCTCGATGCGATCGACGACTGGGACCGCGAGCGGATCGTCAAAGCGCGCTACGCGTTGCTCACCGATCGGATGGGCGACGTGGCCCCGAACACCTGCCGGCAGCCCCCGACGACGCAGTTTCTCGCGCCCGGCGAGACGCCCGATATCGAGGCCCGCGTCGAGCAGATGGGCCACGTCCCCGTCGCCCAGACGTATCTCGACGGGCCGGAGTTCTGCCTGCGCGCGCTCTGTGTCGACGGCGAGGCAATCGTCACCTCACAGAAGCGGCTCCATCGCGGCTACAAGTACGCCCGCGGCCCGAGCGTCTACCACGAGGCCGTCGACGACCGCGCACTGACCGCGGCGGGCGAGGCGCTGCTCGCAGAACTCGACTACACGGGCCTCGCCTCGGTCGGGTTCATCCGCGACGAGGGCCGGTACCGCCTGCTGGAGATCAACCCGCGCGTGCCCGCGAGCATCCCGGTCGACATCCACGCCGGCGTCGACTATCCCCGGGCGTGCTGGCGACTGGCGACCGGGCGGGCGGTCGACCCAGCCGAGTACCGCCCGGGGACACACAGTCACCTCCTTCGAGGCGAACTCGTCCACCTCCACAGCGTGATCCGCGAGGAGTACCCCCTCGCCAAACGACCCGGAATCGGCGCGACGGTCGGGGCGATCGCCCGGTCGGTGCTCGAACATCCGAACTTCGATACGCTCAGCCGGGACGACCCCCGCCCGTTCGTCCGCGACGCGCTCAACGTCTCGCGATCGATGGTCCCGATCAGTCGGTGAGTGGCGGGTCGGCCGGCACGGCCCGCTCGTCCGCGCTCGGCCTCGATGCGGCCTCACCAGCCAGGACACGCTCGGCGACCGTGCCCATCGTCTCGATACGCAACTGGCCCGCGTCGCGGCGCGCGGCGGCGTACGCGACGATCGACCGGACGCGGTCGACGTCGGCCGCGGTCTGGAGGTTGTTGGGGTGCAACCAGACGTGGAAGATCGCGCCCTCGCGACACGCCCGGTCGATCCCGTGGCGGGCCTGCCGGACGATCGGATCGACCCCGAGGCGGTTCGCGACCTGCCGCGGGCGACCCTCGAACCCGAACAGATACAGCGACGGCGGGATCGTGACGAGACCGTACGCGTCGATGCACGGCTCGACCAGGCGGGCCCGCGGGGTCGCGGCGTCACGGAGCTTCGCGGCCGTGCGGCGAAGCCGGCCCCGGGACGGGCCCCCGGCGCGGTAACAGGTGATCCCCGCGTCCACGAGCGCCTCGCGGTGGGCAATGGCGTTCCGGGGGAACACTGCGGAGTCGAGGTCGATCCCCCGGGCGTGGGCCACCCGCCGGTTCGCCGCGAGTTCGGCGCGAGCGATCGCTGGCGTCACGCGATCGTCCGCCAGCGGCGTATGCGAGAAGGTGTGTGCGGCGATCTCGTGGTCGGTCCGGCTCGTGGCGACGGCCGCAACGAGATCGGGCGCGAACCGCCACTCGGGGTGGGCGCGCCAGCCGTTGCGCTCGGCGGCGAACCAGTCGTCGATCGCGGGGTGGTCGGCGTGGGTGCGATCACACGCCGAGAGCAGCAAATGCCCGACGACCGCCCACGTCGCCGGGACGCGGTGGGCGTCGAGGACGGAGAGCAACCGTCGCCAGCCAGTCCGCGCCGCGGCGATCCGGTCGACGGGCCGGTCGTCGAGGTCGTGAAACCCCCAGCCGAGTTCCGCGTCGATCGAGATCACGAGCGTGCCCGCGGTCGCAGCCATGCATCGAAATCGGGCGCGTCGCCGGGTAGTTACGAGTGGCTTAGCCGATCGGCCGTCCGGGGGCGCTCGACGATCTGCCGATGGGGACCACACGGCCCGACTGCAGTCCGTCCACGCGGGCGGGCGTCGGTTCCGCACCCCACTGGATCACGGCGATAGGAGCGCCATACTGCGAACAGGCGAACCATAACAAACCACGCGTGGAGCCGATCGACAGGCTGTGACTGAGCGCTATCGAAGCCCCCGAGTACCGATCGAGAACAGCGAATTACGCGGCGGTGTGTCCGCCGGGAGGGCGCCATGAGCGAGCAACGGGCGGCGGGCGTCCTCGGCGTCGGATCCATGGGGAAACACCACGCCCGCGTCTACGACGAACTCCCCGAGACCCGCCTCGTCGGGGTGAGCGACACCGACGACCAGCGCGCCCGTGAGGTCGCCAGCGGCACGACGGCCGCGGTGATGGACAGTGACGACCTCCTGGAGGCCGCCGACGTCGTCTCGGTCGCGGTGCCGACGCGCTTTCACGCCGACGCCGTCCAGGCCTGCATCGACCGGGGCGTCGACGTGCTCGTCGAGAAACCGTTCGTCGACGACCACCAGCGTGGCCGCGAAATCGCCGCGGCGGCCCGCGCGGCGGGCGTCACCCTCCAGGTCGGCCACATCGAGCGGTTCAACCCGGCCGTGCGCGTCCTCGACGACATCGTTCCCGACCTCGACGTCGTCGCCGTCGACATCGACCGACTCGGCCCGCCGACCGACCGCGACAGCCAGGATTCGGTCGTCAAAGACCTCATGATCCACGACGTGGACATCCTGCTCGATCTGATCGACGCGGAGATCGAGACGCTCACCGCGGTCGCCCGCGACGACCAGCACGCGACCGCGCAGTTCCAGTTCGACACCGACACGGTCGCGACGCTCACCGCGAGTCGGCGCACCCAGCAGAAAGTCCGCGAACTCGTGATCACCGCCGAGTCCTGTCGGGTCACCGTGGATTTCATCGACCAACACGTCGAGATCCACCGCCGGTCGGTCCCCGAGTACGTCCAACACGACGGCGACGTCCGGTATCGCCACGAGAGCGTCGTCGAACGCCCGACGGTAACGAACGGCGAACCGCTGAAAGCCCAACTCGAAGCGTTCGTCGCGGCCGCTCGGGACGGGACGGAGCCGCCGGTCACCGCCGAGGACGCTCTCGATGCGCTGGAGATCGTCGATCAGATCGAGGCGCTCGCGCTCGGGCGCGTCCCCGAGGAGGTGACCGCATGAGCCGAACAGCGTCGCGAGCGATCTACGACACGAGTGCGGACGACGATCAGTTGCGCGAGGCGTTCACGAGCGGCGAGTTGCCGGTCGCGATCTACGGGCTCGGCAAGATGGGGCTCCCGCTGGCGGGCGTGTACGCCGACGTGACCGGGGCGACCACCGGCGTCGACATCGACCAGCACGTCGTCGACCAGATCAACGCCGGCGAGTCACCGATCAAGCGCGAACCGGGGCTGCCCGAACTCGTCGAGCGCGTCGTCGCGGACGGCGCGCTCGAAGCCACGGCCGACGCCGAGGGGGCCGCCGCCGACGCGACGATCCACGTCCTGATGGTGCCGACGCTGTTGACCGCCGAGAACGATCCCGACCTCTCGATCATGGACGAGGTGATCGAGACCGTCGGGCACGGCCTCGATCCGGGCGATCTGGTGATCGTCGAGTCGACGGTCCCGCCGCGGACGACCGTCGATCGATTCCTCCCGCGATTGCTCGAAACCAGCGGGCTCGACCCCGACCAGTTCGGCCTCGCGGCCTGTCCCGAGCGGACGGTCAGCGGGCAGGCCATCGCGGACGTGCGCGGGACGCACCCGAAGATCGTCGGCGGCGTCGACCCCGAGAGCACGCGCGCGGCCGCGATCGTCTACGACGAGATATCAGAGAATCGCGTCGTCGAGACCTCGAACGCGACCGCCGCCGAGATGACGAAAGTGTTCGAGGGCGTGTTCCGAGACGTCAACATCGCGATCGCGAACGAACTCGCGACGTTCGCGAAGGCGCTCGACGTCGACGTCCGCGAGGCGATCGACGCCGCCAACACCCAGCCGTTCTGTGACATCCACGACCCCGGCCCGGGCGTCGGCGGGCACTGCATCCCGATCTATCCGTACTTCCTCGCGGGGCAGTTCGACGTCGACGCCGACCTGCTGGAGACCGCCCGGGAGCGCAACGACGGGATGGCGATCTACACCGCCGACATGACCGAGGCGATCCTCGACTCGGTCGGCGTGCCGATCGACGAGGCGACCGTCCTCCTGCTCGGGGTGACCTACAAGGCGAACATCGCGGAACTCCGAAACGCGCCCTCGATCCCGGTCGCCGAGTCGCTCAAACAGCGTGGCGCGACCGTCGAGGCCGTCGATCCGCTGATCGATAGGTGGCACGAGCTCGATGCGATGACGCCAGTCACGCTCGACGCCGCGGCCGATCGCGATCCCGACGCGGTCGTCGTCGTCACACCCCACGACGACTTCGCGGATCTGGACTGGGCGGCCTTCGACGCGCCGATCCTCGACGGCCGGTCGTCGATCGACGCGAGCGCGACCGACGCGCCCGTCTACGCGATCGGTGGGCCCTGGCCGTGACGACCAGCGATCGCGGTGGGCGATCGAGCGCCGACGCCGCGACCCACGAGGAGCGAGCTGAGAGCACGCCCGAGAGCGGGCCTCGTGGAGGCGACGCCACCCAGACGGCGAGTCTCCACCAGCGCCCCCACGACGCCGGTGAGAGCGAGACGCCCGATCGGGACGCGTCGGGCGACAACGGCCCCGCAGCGGCCGCGAGCGCGCCGCTTCGGGTCCTGTTCGACGTGGCCCACCCCGCACAGGTCCACCTGTTCCGGAACGCGATCACCGACCTCCAGACGCGTGGTCACGAGACGTTCGTCTCCGCGCGCGACAAGGAGGTCACGCTGGATCTGCTCGACGCCTACGGGATCGAGTATCGGTCGCTCTCGACGAAAGCCGACTCCTTGCCCGGCCTGATCGCCGAACACCTCGTCCGCGAGGTGCGTCTCGCCGCGCTCGCCCGCGAGTTCGACGCGGACGTGATCGTGAGTCGGCTGGGGCCCGTGCCCGCCCACGCCGCGACGCTCGCGGGCGCCCGCCACGTCGCCGTCAGCGACACGCGCGTCGGCAACGACCTCCTGCGACGCGTGCAACAGACGGTCACGCTCCCGTTCGTCGATACGATCTGTGCGCCGGCGGGGTTCGATCTCCCGATCGACGACGCGTCGCGTCGCCCGCTCGACGTCCAGGAGTTGGCGTACCTCCATCCACGCTATTTCGAGCCCGACCCATCGGCGCTCGGTCCCGACCTCGATCCAGAAACGTTCTACGCCGTCATTCGGGTCGCGGGCTGGGACGCCTACCACGACGTGGGCGAGCGGGGGCTCTCACTGGCGGGGCTGCGCAGTCTCGTGGAGACCCTCGACGCCCACGGGACGGTCGTGATCTCTGCCGAGGGGTCTCTTCCCGACGATCTGGAGTCGTATCGCCTCGACATCGACCCGAGCGACATCCACCACGTCCTCGCGTTCGCGGACCTCTACGTCGGTGACTCGGGGACGATGTCCACGGAGGCAGCGGTGCTCGGGACGCCCGCGATCCGGACGAACTCCGCAGTCGGAGACCGCGACGAACCCGTCTTCAAGACGCTCGACGCGTACGGACTGCTGGAGTCGTATGCCAACGAAGCGGACGCGCTCGCCGCCGTCGATCGGCTCCTCACCGCCGGCGTCGACCGCGAGGAGTCGCGCGCACGCCGCGAGCGCCTGATCGCGGACCGTCCCGACCCGACCGAACACATCGTCGAGACCATCCTCGAATCCGCCCCGGAGCAGCCATGAGTGACCAACCCCCCACCACCAGCATCGAGATTCCGGATCGTATCGCCCGCGACATCGCGGCCCGGCGTGAGGGCACCGACTTCGAATCGGTCGACGCCTACGCCGCCCGCGCGCTCGACGAACTGCTCGCCGCGCTCGACCGCCGGGACGTCGAGGACGACCGCGGCGCCGTCAGCGAGACCGACGACCGCGTGGCCGATCGCCTCGAATCGCTCGGCTACCTCTAGTACGGCCCGCTGCGCTCGAATCCCCCGCTGACGCAGGACGGTACGCTCCGTCCGATCCTCCATCGATTCCTCCCTTCGCCCGGTCGCGACTCAGACGCGCCATCGAGCGACGGCTCCGGGTGATCGGCGAGGCCGGCAGGAATCCGGCCGGTGGCCACGGGCCGGCCGCCCCGTTTCGGGCGGATACGACCCGCCTAACAAACGCCACTGGTCCGCTCGATCGACGTGAGACGAATGCACGCCCCACACGCGACACCCGGTCCGGAGCGGTCCCAGTGGGCCACCACCGGCGTCGAGCGAGCGAATGGTCCGCCGACCGCGACGCGGGAGGCCCGGGGATGACAGACACCAGGGTGATCGGGAACCCCCAGAGCGGCAGCGAAGACCACACCGATCGGATCGAGCAGATCGCCGACGACCGGAACGCGACCGTCGAGTGGACCGAGGCGGCGGGCGACGCGATCACGCTCGCGGCCGACGCCGCGGCGGCGGGGGCCTCGACGATCGTCGCCGCCGGTGGCGACGGCACCGTCAACGAAGTCGTCCGCGGGATCGACCGTGCCGACGCGTTCGACGACGTGACGCTGGCCATTTTCCCGCTCGGGACCGGCAACAACTTCGCGACCCAACTCGGCATTCCCGACCTGGAGACCGCAATCACAGTTCTCGAATCGGGCGAGCGCCGCCGCATCGACCTGGGCTGGGCGACCGACCGCCCCGTGGTGAACTCCTGTGTCGCGGGCCTGACCGCGAACGCGAGCGACGAGACGGACCCGGAACTCAAGCGCCGCTTCGGAGAGGTGGCGTACCTGATCACGACGCTGCGCGAACTCTCGGCGTTCGACGGCCTCCGACTCACCATCGACGCGAGCGACGCGACGGGCGACTGGACCGGTGAGGCGCTGGGCGTGCTGGTCGGGAACGGCCGGCGGTTCACGACCGACGGCGACGCCCAGGCCGACATGGAAGACGCCCTCTTCGACGTCGTGGTCATCAAAGACGTCGCCGCACTCGATCTCGTGAGCGATTCGATCACCGAACGGCTGTTCGACCGCGAATCCGACCATATCGTCCGCTCGCAGGCCCCGTCGTTGACGATCACGAACCACGATCCGGAGACGATCGCGTTCAGCCTCGACGGCGAGTTCGTCCGAGAGCGCGAACTCACCCTGGAGGTTCGCCCGGCGACGCTCCGTGTCGCCGTGGGCGAGGGCTACGAGCCGACGCCGGAGTGACCGCCGAAATAGACTACACCATATGTTCACACTCGATCTCCACACGCATTCGCGGTTCTTTCACGGGTTCGAGAGCCGCCCGACGGCGTTCGACCCCGTGGGAGCGCGGCTCATCGACGCCGTCGCACGGGGCCACGGCCTCGACGGCGTCGCGCTCACGAATCACGATTACAATCCCGATCTGTCCTTCGACGGCATCGTCACCATCCCCGGGATCGAGATCTCGACGACGCAGGGGCACGTCCTCGTGATCGGGGCGGACCCGCCGACAGCCACCGATCCCGGGGCGATGACCCCCGAGGCAGTGATCGATCTGGCGGCCGAGCGCGACTGTGCGACGATCATCGCCCACCCGTTTCGGGACAGCACCGTTCGGGGCGTCGACGCGCCGTTCGACGCCGTCGAACTCAACGGCAAACACCCACGAAACCGAGCGTTCGTCGAGCGGATCGCCCGCGAGCGCGAGATTCCGATCGTCGGGGGCAGCGACGCCCACTACCCCGTCGAGGTCGGACGCGCCTACACCGCCGTCGACGCCGACGAACTGACGCCCGCATCGGTCGTCGCCGCGATCCGCGACGGCCGGGTCGAGGCCCGGATCTCGGAGTGGCCACCACACGACCTGCTCCGCCGGGTGTATCGCCGCCTCCACCGATCGAAAGGCGTTCTGGAGACGCCGACGTGGGACAGCGAGCACACCGACCGGACAGCCAGCGACGGCACATCTGGCCCCAACAGTCGCTAAGCAGGAGTCAGAAAACGACGAGTTGTCGGCCCGACGGTCAGGGAGTGGCCATCTGCCGACAGCTCTCGGCGGCCTCCGGGAGGAGTTCCGCACAGGCCTGGCAGTGGTCGGCGTCGTGTTGGGCACACTCTTCGGCACACGTCTCAGAGAGGTCGGCACAGATCGTCGCGATCTGTGAACTCGACGTGGAGTTTCGCGCCAGAAGTCGAGCGTGCAGCGATGCGATGTCAGCCACGTCCCGACAGAGGCGCGCACAGTCTTCCATCTCGGCGTCACCCAGACATTCGTCCGCACACCACTCACAGAGCGTGGCGGCCT
The DNA here is from genome assembly GCF_003058365.1 of Halococcoides cellulosivorans. Classification (NCBI taxonomy): domain Archaea; kingdom Methanobacteriati; phylum Methanobacteriota; class Halobacteria; order Halobacteriales; family Haloarculaceae; genus Halococcoides; species Halococcoides cellulosivorans. The sequence continues at coordinate 2,392,096 of NZ_CP028858.1, forward strand.
CGGTACACAGGTCGATACAGTCGCGTTCGTCGTCGTTCAGGTGGTCTGACGACGACCCACTTTCTGAGAGAGCCATTGCGTTTCCCCCACCGGCCCAGTCCGCCGTCACCGTTCGGCCTGCGATCGCAAGGGCGGCCGGTCGCGGACCGCGCTCACCGAAGCGTCGACTCGACGAGCGAGCCCATCCCCCGCCGGAGTCGTTCGGAGAGCGCCTGGTGGCTGACCGGCGCGTCGACGGCCAGTTCTTCGAGCGTACACTCCCGGGGGACCTCGAAAAAGCCTCGCTCCTGGGCGTCGCTCAGGAGCTGTCGCTGGCCCGGCGTCAGCCCGAACCGTTCGGATGCCGTCGCGGGGTCCGTCCGAGACAGTCGTGTGGGCCGAAAGGTGACGGGGTGTTCGTCACAGTACTCGACGTAGCGCTGGAAGCTGTTCTCGTCGGGAAACTGGATGCGAAACCGCCAGCAATCACGGGTTCTGGTGCCGTCGAGAAACACCGCGCTCTCGTCGGCCCACCGGGGGTGGGTCATGAGCCGCCGTCCCTGTTCGGTCAGCGTGACGCGATAGCGACGCCAGTCGTCGGCCCCGGACAGTCGGACCCAGTCGGTGACGGTGTCGTCGGCGTCCAGGCCCGACTCGAACGAGGAAAACTCCTCGTCGACGACGTCCATGACGACGTCGAGACCGTTCGACGCACTCGCCGTCTGCTGGAGCAACGAGGCCTCCATCTGGGGCGATCTATCGAACGCTGCATCCATCACGGTCGTGTCGATGTCGAATTCTGCGATCATGGGTGGGGGTCGGGGAGGCAGTCGGGGACCGATCGTCTGGATCGGGGTCGTCTCCGGTCGGAGTCGGCTGGGATCGGGGTCGTCTCCGAGCGGACGATACCCGGGACGGTCGCGCTCGGCCGGTAAAGACCCGAAAGATCGTTCACCACCGTAGTTTTCGGCTACTCACGAGGACCGGCCGAGAAGGCCGTCTTTACCGGCGTCCAGCACTCGAACGACGACGCCGGTCCACCAGATCCGGACCCGGACAGCCATCGCGTCGGTTCGACGGCGACCGGGCGGGACGGACCGCGTCGCCCGTATCGTTATGTCGGCGGGGCCACGGGCAGGCATATGGGAGACGCCGTGCCCCCGAACGCCGAGAAACTGCTGGAGAGCGAACCGCTCGTCGGCCACCTGGCGACGAGCACCGACGATCGACCCCACGTCGCGCCGGTGTGGTACTGCTACGAGGACGGAACGCTCGACATCACGACGACCGGGCAGAAACTGGCCGACGTCCGGGCGAACCCGCGGGTCGCGTTTTCGGTTCAGAGATCCGAGGACGGCATTCCCGAGTGGCAGGTCACCCTCCGAGGCACGGCGACCGTCGTCGAAGACCCGGAGACGACTCGTGAACGGAATCGGTCGATCAACGAGAAGTACGGCGTCGATCCGGACGCCTACGCGGAGAACACGCTCGTCCGCATCGATGTCGGGTCCGCGAGCTACGAGACGTTCTGATTCGGGGCCCCACCGCCAGTCTCGACCAGCCCGGAACGCCAGACGCTACCGAATCCGGTCGATAACTATGCCCCTTCCCCCGGAAGTCGAGACGATGACAGACCCCCAGCCGAACATCGTACTCATTCACTGTCACGACCTGGGGCGGTATCTGGGGTGTTACGACTACGACGTCGACACGCCGGCGATCGAGTCGCTCGCGGACTCGGGGGCGCTGTTCACGGAGCACTACGGGACCGCGCCCCAGTGTTCGCCCAGCCGAGGGAGTCTGATGACCGGCCGGTACCCCCACGTCAACGGCCTCGTCGGCCTCGCCCACGGCGCGTGGGAACTCGACGATGGCGAGCGCATCCTGCCACACTACCTCCAGGACGCCGGCTACGAGACCCACATGTTCGGACTCCAGCACATCACCCAGGACACCGACCGACTCCGCTACGACCGGATCCACTCGGAGGGCAACCTCTATCCCGGCGTCTCGCCCGTCGTCCACGAGTCCAACCGGGCGCGGACCGTCGCGTCGGTGGTCTCGGAGTGGCTGGAAAGCGGGGCGTTCGACACGCCGTTTTTCGCCTCGGTCGGGTTTTTCGAACTCCACCGCTCCCAGGAGGCCGACGGCCGCTTCGGGTTCGACCCGGACCGATACGAGAAACACGACCCCGACCGGATCCGGCCGCTGCCCTACCTGCCGGACCGGCGCGGGATCCGCACCGACCTCGCGGAGATGCACGGGATGGTCACCGCCATCGACGACGGGGTCGGGGAGATCGTCGCGACGCTCGAAGACACCGGCCTCGACGAGGAGACGCTGGTCGTGTTCACGACCGAACACGGCATCGCCTTCCCGCGCGCGAAAGGGAGTTGCTACGACGCGGGCCTCGAAGTCGCGCTCATCCTCCGCTATCCGGGCCTCGCAGACGGGGGTGAGACCTACGACGAACTGACGAGCAACGTCGACGTGTTGCCGACGCTCCTCGAACTCGTCGGGATCGACCGTCCCGACGCGATCGACGGCCGGAGTTTTCTCTCCGTACTGACCGACGACGAGTACACAGAGCGCGAGCAGGTGTTCGCTGAGATGACCTGGCACGACGTGTACAACCCCGTCCGGGCGATCCGGACAGACCAGTACAAGTACATCCGGAGTTTCTGGTATCTCCCGAAGGTGTACCTCACGGCGGACGTGTTCGCGAGCGAGGCCGGACGCGAAGTCCGCGAGAAATACGGCGCTCCGGGCCGGCCCTACGAGGAACTGTACGACCTCCAGGAGACGCCCCAGGAAGACGAGAACGTCGTCCACGAACCCCGGTATCAGGACGTGCGCTGCGATCTCTCCCGACGGCTCAAAGACTGGATGGTCGAGACCAACGATCCGCTACTCGACGGGCCGGTCGTCCCCGACGACTTCGACGTGATCCAGCGCTGGCCCCACGAGCAGGAGTGAGGTCCAGGTGCGTCGTCGGGCCGGCGACGCTCGTCGACACGACACCGGCCGCCACCCGGCGTCGATCGGTCGAATCAGGCAGTATGGACCGCCTACGCCGGTGAAGGGCCCCCCATAGCCTTACGTGACACCGCGGTACCTATCGCATGACCACCGACGGGTACACACCGATCAGCGCGTACGGCCTCATCGGCAACCTCGAAACGGCCGCGCTGGTGGGTGCAGACGGCTCGATCGACTGGTGTTGTCTGCCCTATCTCCAGTCACCGAGCGTGTTCGGCGCACTCCTGGACGTCGAGAACGGCGGGCACTTCCGGATCCAGCCCGCCGAGCCCTTCGAGAGCTCCCAGCGCTACGAAGCACGGACGAACGTCTTGCGGACCGACTTCGAGACCGACGCCGGCAGTGCCCGCTTGACGGATTTCATGCCGATTCTCAGCGCCGACCCGGCCGCGCCGTTCGCCCAGCCGTGGGTGTTCCGCAAGGTCGAGTGCACCGACGGGCGCGTTCCCCTCGACGTCGACTTTCGCCCGCGATTCGACTACGCGCGCGGCCGGACGACCGTCGAGTCCCTGAACGGCGAAATCGTCGCCCGGGGCAACGGCGAGCATCTGTCGCTGTCGACCGACGCCGCCCTCCAGACCGACGGCGTCAGCGCGAGCGGGGTCGACCGCCTGGAGGCCGGCGACGTCCGCTGGCATACCGTCCAGTACGGCCAGCGCAAGCGCCCCGAATCCGTCGATCCGGAGACGCTGCTCGCGCGCGTCCGCGAGTACTGGCACAACTGGACGCACGACTGTCGGACGGTGGCGACCGGAGCCTGTCCGTTCGAGGGGCCCCATCACGCGCTCGTCGAGCGATCGGAACTCGTCCTCAAGTTGCTCATGCACCACCGGACCGGGGCGATCGCCGCCGCCCCGACGACGTCGCTGCCCGAACTGATCGGTGGGACGCGCAACTGGGACTACCGGTTCAGCTGGATTCGCGACGCCGCATTCACCATCCAGGCGCTCAACAAACTGGGCCACACCCGCGAATCGCGCGACTACTTCGACTGGTGTCTGGACGTGATCCACACCGAATCCGAGACGTTCCAGCCGTTCCAGCCGATGTTCGGCCTCCACGGCGACACCGAGATCACCGAGGAGACGCTCGATCACCTCTCGGGCTACCGGGGGTCGGCGCCCGTCAGGATCGGGAACGCCGCCCGCAATCAGTTGCAACTCGACGTGTTCGGTGAACTCGTCCACGCGCTGTACGAAACCTGCCAGTACGGCGAGACGATCACGGAGACGAGTTGGGAGACGATCAGTGACGTCGTCGAGTACGTCTGCACGCTCTGGGACAAACGTGACGCGGGAATGTGGGAGGTCCGCAGCGACCCCGAACAGTTCGTCCACTCGAAGGTGATGTGCTGGGTCGCTCTGGACCGGGGGATCGAGATAGCCCGCGCCCACGACTTCGACGCGCCGATCGGACACTGGGCGTCGGTGCGATCGGACGTCCGTGAGGCCGTCATCGAACAGGGGTTCAGCGACGCGACGAACAGTTTCGGCCGGTCGTTCGAGTCCCCGGAGTTGCTGGACGCGGCGGCACTCCGGATCCCGCTGGTCGGCTTCCTCCCGATCGACGACGACCGCGTCCAGGGGACGATCGACGCGATTCGCGACCGCCTGACCACCGAGGAGGGCCTGGTCTATCGCTACGAGGGCCGGGACGGAATCGCGGGCGGCGAAGGAGCGTTCCTGCTCTGTTCGTTCTGGCTCGTCGACTGTCTCGCGATGTCGGGCGACCTCCGGGAGGCCGAAGCGCTGTTCGAGACCATCGTCGAGTATGCCAGTCCGCTCGGCCTCTTCTCGGAGGAAGTCATCCCCCAGACCGGGGAACTGCTCGGGAACTACCCGCAGGCGTTCAGCCACCTGGGGCTGATCAACAGCGTGCTCTACCTCCAGGCGGGCGAGGAGGGCGTCCCCAAGCCAGACCTCGACGGCGTCTCCTCGCACCCTCCGTCCGCGACGTAGCGTGCGTCTCGGACCGGCCGAGTCCCGACCAACGTGATTGGGGCCCGCTCCGCGGCGAGTAGGAGCGTAATACCCCGATTCGGCCGGACGTATACGGTCCATACTCCGTCGCAGATCGGCGCAATTCGGGGGTTTCGAGCCGTCTCACGCGATAAAGACGACCACGCCCCCGGACGACCCGTCAAACACATTGACAGAGTGGAGAGAGTTATATAATGCAGTCCCTAATCTGTTCTCAGTCATGAGTAGCCCTCCCTCCACAGCGACGACACAGTCCGAGATGGCCTCGACGACGACTGCGTCCGACGTGCTGACCCGAGACGGTGCGGTCGCTCTCGTCGTCGAGAACACCTCCGAGACGGGCCAGACGAGTCACTACTCGCTGCTCGTCCACGGCGACATCCAGGCGAGTTCCATCCTCTCGACCGACGACCCCGCACCGACGGTGACGGTGCTCGACGACGACACGGTGCTGGTCGCCGGGAGCGTCACCGGCGGGACGGCCGGGTTCGTCCTGGACGGACAGGTCGTCGCCGCGGAGGTCGACGGCGCGGACCCGACCCTGACGGTCGGGGACCGAGTCGTCGATCCGGGCCGGTGGCCGACAGTCACGGCCTACACGGGCCACGGGCCAGAGGTCGAGCCCGTCACAGACCCGTTCCCGAACGGCGGGGAACTGGGCGCGACCCCGGAGGACCCGCTGTATCCCGAGGAGTACGTCCTCGAACTCTCGGCCAGCGGACTCGACGCCGCCGACGCCTACTGTTTCGACGTGGACGGCACCGTCCTCGATCACAGCGACGACGTGCGAGTCTCGGAGCTGGGCGACCGTGTCTACGGCAGTCTCCAGCCGGATTCGTCCGCCCGGATCGAGGTACGAGGGACGATCACGCGGATCGACACCGCCGACGGGATCGAGTTTGCTGTGCGGGCGCGTGACGACACGGCCGCCTGAGGACCGCGTCCTCAGAGTGTGCGTCGTCGATGTGGGTCTCCCGTGGCGGTTCATCGGGCAGTTGTTTTTCCCAGGATATCCGGATCGAAGCCGTGGCTCTACCCACGCGGTTCGGGAACGAATCGGATCGGAACGGGACCGTCGCTGCGGTCGCCATGCGAGAGCCGGTCCCGCGAGACCAGCGAACGAGAACGGCGAAGATTAGAGGCGAGACTATTATAGTTGAGACTATTATAGTCTGATTCCTAACTTCGGCACTTATATCTATCTCCCACCACGACCAGAGTGTATGGATCAGTTCGTCAATCGTCTCGATGAGCTCGATCGATTGGAGACGCTCTACGAGAGTGATGCCGCAGAACTCGCAATCATCTATGGGCGTCGCCAGATCGGGAAGAGCGAACTCGTCCGCCGATCGATTGCCGACCGCGACGATGCCGTGTACTATCAGGCAGTCCAAGGAACAGCGACGACACAGCTCAGGCGATTCGTCGAGGCGGCAGCGACGACCTATCCAGACATCACGGCCGTCAAAGAGGAATGGGAACCGCTCCTGACGTACCTCACCGACAGAGACGCAGTCACCGTCATCGACGAATTCCCGTACCTCGTCGAATCGAACGAGGGGCTTCCATCGGTCATTCAACACCAGTGGGATACAGCCGTCGACGAGAGTCAGGCAGCGCTCGTCCTCACAGGCTCTGCAATCGGCATGATGCATACCCACGTTCTCGATGGCGGTGCGCCGCTCTATGGCCGGGTGTCCCAGACACCGAACGGCCGCCTCGAACTCACCCAATTGCCGTTTCGCTCCATCCAGGAGTTCGTACCGACGTACGATCCCGAAGAACGGGTGTTCGTCTATGGCGTCTTCGGCGGCACACCCCGATATCTGAGCCCGCTCGACCCATCAGAGAGCTTCGGAGCGAACGTGACGCGGCTTCTCTGTGACCCTGATGGCCCACTCCACGACGAGCCCGAAACCGTCCTTCAGATGGAGCTCAACGAAGTGAACACGTATTTTTCGGTCCTAGAGTCGATAGCAAGCGGGAACCGTAGTCGAAACGAGATCGCCCAGGGGGCGGGCATCGAGAGCACAAATACGTCGTATTACTTCGACCAGTTGGAAACGCTCCAGATCATCGAAAAGCATCATCCGGCACTCACCGATCCGGCGCGCAGCAAACGAACTCGATACCGGATTCGAGACCCCGTATTCCGGTTTTACTTCCGATATCTCTACGGCCGCGAGGGGCAATACGACCTCTACGGCGAGAACGCCTACGCGGATCTCATCGAGCCAGAATTACCCGACTTCGTCAGCGAAACGTTCGAATCGCTCTGTCACCAGGCGGTGTCAGCACTCTATGCAGACTACCAGCTCACAGCACCACCACACCAATGGTGGTACAAGGGCCAGGAGATAGACGTCGTCGCACCGACTGACGAGTCGACGCTGATCGCTGGTGAAGCGAAATTTACCACCACTCCCCTCGGCTATGGCGTGCTCGCAGACCTCGAAGACGACGTGAAGCACATCGATTGGACACCCCCAGAGGGTGACGACCCGACGTACGAGTTCGCCTTGTTCAGCCGGTCTGGGTTCAAATGCTCCGTCGAGGAAGCTGCAGACGAGCGGGACGATCTGCGTCTCTTCGATCTCTCCGACATCGTTGCCGTTCTCGAACGTGAAATCAGCCATTGACCCCAGAGATACGGTCTCACCACCCACTCGATACTGTGAACGGCACACATCACGGCGATTTTTCGAGATTCGCCCGGCATTAAAAAAACCACTGTGGGCGACCGGCGAGTCCGCGCTTCATCCCGCCCCAGTGAACGATCGACGGCGGCGCTGTCCGGCGATGCACCTGCTCACTGCAAGTATCCAAGCTGTTCGAGCCGCGCCTTTCGCTGGCCACCGATCGCGACCGAGCCGTCGGGGTCGGCGTGATCGAACGCGGACAGCCAGTCGTCGAGGCGGCGCTCTAATCTGCGGACGACGCGCGGATTCGACGCCGCGACGTCGCGCTGTTCGTCGGGATCGGTCGCGACGTCGTACAGTTCCGTCGTCCCGTCCGACCCCCGGACGAGTTTGTACTCGGCGGTCCGAATCGCTCGCAACGACCGGTCGAGATCGTAGACCGACGCGGGCAGGTCTCCGACGTGGTGTTCGAGCGCGTCGATCGACGGGACGGGGCCCCGATACTCGCTGACGACGAATGCGCGGGGGTCGGCGTCGGCGGTCGGGTGGATGGAGCGGCCCTGAAATCCCGCCCGCGCGTCGGGGGCCTCGACACCGGCCGCGTCGAGCAGCGTCGGCACGATGTCGGCCAGACTCACGAACTCATGCAGGTCGCCCCACCCCTCGAACGCGCCGCCGCTGATCACGAGCGGGACGTGAACGAGCGAATCATAGAGACAGTACTGGTGGTCCATCAGCCCGTGATCGCCGAGGTTCTCGCCGTGGTCGGCGACGACGACGAAGACGGTGTTTTCGAGTTCGCCGGCGTCGGCGAGTGCCGCCCTGACCGCCGCGATCTGTTCGTCGATGTGGGCGATCTCGGCGCGATACAGTCCGCGCAAGGCGCGAAAGTCTCGATCGGACATCGACACGTGGCCGGCGAGATACCCCCAGGGCGCCTGGGAGACCGCGATCGCCTCCTCGTACCCGATGTCCTCGGGGAGGTGGGCCGCCGCGAGTCGCCGGGGCGGGCGATAGTCGAGGTGGGGTTCGATGTAGTTCGCGAGCAAGAAGAAGGGGCGCTCGGCCGACCGGTCGGCCACCCAGTCGCGAATCCACCGGGTGGTTCGCTCCGCGCCGTCGTCGCCGCGGTGGTCCCGGTACAGGCGATACAGTGCGTTCGTGGTGTTGACGAGGGGATTCCCCTCGAACAGTGTGCTGGCGACGGTGTGCAGTCGGTCCTCGTCGGTCACGTCGACGAGTTCGCTCAACGAGGTCGACGACTGGAGGAGTTGCCACATGTGATGAAAGTCGTCGAACCCCCGTTCGAACCCCGATTCGGCGGCCAGCCAGGTGTTGTTCGAGACACACTGCGTCTCGTAGCCCGCCTCCGAGAGGAGTCCGGGGAGCGTCGGAAGCGCGTCGTCGAGGAACTCGTGGTCGGCGTGCGCGCCGTGTTTCGAGGGGACGGTGCCGGTCAGAATCGACGCGTGTGAGGGGAGTGTCCACGGCGCGGTGGCGAACGCGTTCGTCGCGCGCAGTCCCCGATCCCCGAGCGCGGCGAGTGTCGGGGCGACCGAGTCGTCGTACGCGTCGTCGACGCGCGTCGTGTCCGTGACGAACAGCACGATGTTCGGCGGTGCAGCCATTGACCACCGATCGAGGGCGACGGGGAAATCTAAACGGTGCCTACCGGCGGTATCGGACGGTCTACCCGGCGGCCAAGCTGGATCACGACGGCGGCTGCACCGGGTGGCGGGCGCACGTGCTCACGAGCCAGCCGAGCAGGAGAGTCACACCCTGGGGGTCCGGGACGCGGACCGACGCGGCCGTCGGGCGATCGCCCACCAAGACGCCGAACCCCGCGGGTTCCGCCGCGCGAAAGGCGTCCTCGTCGGTGATATCGTCGCCCACGGCCAGGACGCACGCCCCGGGCCGGCGCTCGCGGAGGCGGTCGACGATGCGATCCTTGCCGACCGCGACGGCCGGGCGAACCTCGACGATCTGCTTGCCGGGGTGGCATTCGAGGCCGTCGACCGCGTCGACGACCGCTGTCGTCGTCTCGCGCACCGTCGAGACTGCCGATTCGGGGACGCACCGGGTGTGGACCGTCGCGGTCAGGCCCTTGTCCTCGACCGTACAGCCGGGCACGTCGGCCAGGCGAGATTCGAGGGTCTCGACGGTCGCATCGAGTGTCCGGGTCGCGCCCTGGGCGGCCTCGACGACCTCCCGTCCGTCCGGGCCCTCGAACGCGAGGCCGTGGTTGCCGGCGTAGTGGACGCCCGTGAGGCCGACACGAGCGCGGAGGTCGTCGAGCGACCGGCCGCTCACGACGGCGACCGTGACGCTCGGCGTGTCGACCAGTTCCCGGAGGAGTCGCCGGTTCGCCGGGAGCATCGTCGCGTCGTCGGGGTCCTCGACGATGGGCGCGAGCGTGCCGTCGAAGTCGAGACAGACGATCAGGCCGTCTGCGCTCGCGAGCGCCGCCCGCACGCGCGACAGCCATTCGTGATCGAGTCGCGGCGCTCGATCAGTTGGGGCGGACATTGTGGTGGGTCCGCGATTCCCGGACGTCGTCGGCGGTCGCTGCGGCCTCGTCGAGCCACCACGCGAGGTCGGTCTCGTGGACCGCCCGGCGGAGACGCCGCATCCGCCGCCAGCGCTCGGCGTCGTCCATCTCGATCGCGCGTTCGATCGCTTCGGCCGCTCGATCCGTATCGTAGGGATCGAACGCGACGGCGGCCTCCCCCAGTTGCTCGTAGGCACCTGTAAAGGGGCTGAGCAACAGCACACCGTCGGAGTCGACCTGCGCGGCGACGTACTCTTTGGCGACGAGGTTCATCCCGTCCCGGAGCGGGCTGACGATGGCCATGTCGCTGTGTCTGTACAGCGAGTAGAGGACGTCCCGATCGAGCGTCCGTGTGGTGTACACCACCGGCGACCACTCGTCGGTCCCGAAGCGGTCGTTCAGCGCCCGAATGCGGTCCTCGACGGTCTCTCGGAGGCGCTGATAGGCAGGAATGCCCTCCCGAGACGGCGCTCCCTTCTGGATGTACGTGAACTCACCGCGCAGATCGGGGCGGGTCTCGAACAGCCGTTCGAGCGCGTCCAGACGCCTGGGGATGCCTTTCGTGTAATCGAGGCGGTCGACGCCGATGGCGACGGTCTCCTCACCGACGTCGTGTCTGGCGCGGAACTGCGCCCAGGCGACCGAGTCGTCCGCGGCGACGGTGTCCCGGATCGTCGGGGCGTCGACTCCGAGCGGGATCGCCGCGAGCTGTGTGGTCCGGCCCTCGGAGACGACGCTGTCGGTGTCCCAGTCGACGGTCGCACCGTCGCAGTGCTGGTCGACACACTGCAGAAAGTTCGCACAGTACCGGGGCGTGTGAAAGACGAGGAGGTCGTTGCCCAACAGGCCGTCGAGGATCGCCTCGCTTTGCGGACAGAGGCGGAACACGTCCGGCGCGGGCCAGGGGATGTGAAAGAACTGCATCTGGAAGGCGTCGGGGGCGGCCGCTCTGACCATCCGCGGCGCGAGCACGAAGTGATAGTCCTGGAACCAGACGGTGGTGTCGCTGTCGACGTGGCCGCTGACCACGTCGGCGAACTGCGCGTTGACGTCGCGATACTGCTCCCAGTGGTCGGTCTCGAAGCTCACCCGGCCGGTCGCCGTGTGACAGAGCGGCCAGAGCGCCTGGTTGGCGTAGCCCTCGTAATACCCGCGGACCTCATAGTCGGTGAGACCGATTCGTTCGAGCGTGTAAGCCGGGTCCGACGGAGGGACCTGCACCTGATCGTCACCGTCGACGACGTCGAAATCGGCGTCACCGTCGCCCCAGGCGATCCACGTCCCGTCGGTCCGCTGCATCACCGGGTCGATGGCGCTCGCCAGCCCACCCACGGGCGTATCGACCGTGACCTTGCCGTCGTCGTACTCGTGTCGGTAGGGCTGGCGATTGGACACGAGCACCAGATCGTCGATCGCCACGGTGGCGTCGTCTCGACGGTCGACCTCGACTGCCTCTCCTGTGTGAGTCATTGCCGTGGACCTTCTTATCGGCTACGGGGAAAGAACGCACACCCGGCGTGTACAAGCCATTTATATTCCGTGGGGTACCGCTCGGCCAGCGAGTCGGGACAGGCCCGCGAGACCAGTGATTAGAGGGCTCACGACGTCGACACGGGAGAGAACCGGTGGACGATCGCGCTTCGGAACGACGGGGGGAATAGCGGCCCTCGCAGCCACATCCACGCCAGCGATCCACGGCGGAAGCGTCCGCGCGGGGTTCAGCGACCACCGGTTCGGAGTCAGCGCACGACCGGCGAGGACCTGCGGACCGGCACGCGATATTCGCTCGGAGTCGAGTGGCCAGCGACTGACCGGACGTGAACACACGTGTCAGTGCCGTCGCTCACGCCGAGACCGACCCGGACGCCCCACTCGTCTCGACGTGGCGGGCCAGGATCCGTGCGTTCCAGGCGTTAGCCTTCCAGACGGCGTCGAAGACGGACCCGAGCACCGGGACCGAACCGACGACCAGGTCGATCGCCACGTAGGCACTCATGCGCGCGAGCGTCAGCACCCCCACGCCGAGACGGACCGCTTCGAGGAGGATGTACACCGAGAACAGGGCCGCGACCGTGTCGCCAGCGATGGGGAGCACGCCGATGATCGGGTCGAGACCGATCCGCTGGTCCGTCCCCGGAATCCGGACGGCATCGTCGAGCACGCGACCGACCAGTTCGACGCGACGGACGGCCGGATGCGTGGCCGCTCCGGTGGCATCGGCCGCTCCGGTGGCGTCGGCCGCTCCGGTGGCGTCGGCCGCTCCGGTGGCGTCGGCCGCTCCGGTGGCGTCGGCCGCTCCAACGGCGTCACTCGATGCGTGTCGCATAGGGGTTCCACGTCGGCCCGACCGATACCAGTTGCCCCCGCGTCCGCAAGCGCTGGCCCGCGATCGGTGCGCCGAATACATCGTGAACGGCGACCGCGATATCGTCTCGAAACCGTGGTGAGACGGGCAGTAACGACTGACGAACTAAACCGGCGGCGGTCGATCGTCGCCCATGGACGAGCACCCAGCGATCGAGAGAGCGATAGAACCGGGCGAGCGAATCTACGACGGCGACGGACGACTGCTCGGCCACGTCAGCGGCCCGACCGAAGACGGGTTCGAAATCGCGCCGATCGACGACGACGCCGAAGAACTTCCCGGCCAGGAGTTCGGTGAAGGGTATCTGATGTGGCGGTGTTCGGAGTGCGGCGAGATGGGCGACATCGACGACGGGATGCCCGACCAGTGTCCGGTCTGTGACGCGCCACGAGAAGCGATCGAGAAAGTGCGCGAAGACTGAGCGGGACCCCGACGCTGAGACCCTACGTATGCACGAGGAGACAGACGAACTGACGGTATCGAAGCGTGACCCCGCCGGTGAGAGCCGGGTGGCACAGTGGGTACTGCTCGATGGCAACCGCCTCGTGATCACGGCGCTCCTGGTCGTCGCGATGTTCGTCTCCTTTGTCGGCGTCGTCGGAACGCTCGGGCCGCCCTTTGCCGATCAGATCGCTGCCGAGGACACGATCGAGACGATCTTCGCGACGATGCTGACGGTGATCGTGACCGGGACGACGCTGGTCGTCACGATCGGCCAACTGGTGTTGACCCAGGAGAACGGTCCGCTCGGCGACCAGCGCGACCGGATGGACGGGTCGATGGCCGTCCGGGAGTCCGTCGCGGAGTTGACCGGCGCACCGAGCCCACTCGATCCAGCGGCGTTCCTGCAGGTGATTCTCCAGACTGCGGCCCAGCGTGCGGAGGCCCTCCGCGCGTCGGTCGGAGACACCACCGATGGGATCGGTGCGGAGATCGACGAACTGGCCTCGAACGTTCTCACGGACGCCGAGACGGCCTGCAAGCGACTGGACGGCGCGCAGTTCGGGACGTTCGAGGTCATCGCCGCCGCGCTCGGGTTCGACTACAGCACGAAGCTCTATCAGCTCGAACGGATCGTCGACAACGACAGTGAGACGCTGGACGCGGCGGACCGCCAGCACCTCGCGGAGCTTTCGGCGGCGCTCGAACTGTTCGGCCCCGCCCGGGAGCACATCAAGACACTGTATTTCCAGTGGGCGCTGATCGACCTCTCACAGTGGATTCTCTACGCGGCGGTCCCGGCGCTCGCCGTCGCGGGGGTCATGGTCGGCGTCGTCGACGCCGGGACCGTCCCGGGCGCGACGCTCGGTATCGATCACATCGTGATCGTCGTCGGGGCCGCCTTCGCGGTGACGCTCGTTCCGTTCATGCTCTTTGTCGCGTCCGTCCTCCGGATCCTCACCGTGGCGAAACGAACGCTCGCCATCGAGCCGTTGCTCTTGCGAGAGTGATCGGCGTGACCGACGCCCATCGCGTCGGACTCGTCGAGCGAGCAGCCCCGACGAGTGACGCGGGCGGTCGTCTCGATATGTCCTTCCTACGGACGCGTTCGATCGGCCCGGCCCCGGAGACCGCCGACTGCCGGCCGCGACCGGGGGCCAGACCGCCACGAGACGGCGAGCCCCGAGCGCCCGTCTCAAACGGACGTAATCCGACGATACGGACCGCTTACTCCCGTAATACCCCAGGCATAACTATACCCAATCGAGGCCCATACTGTGGTATGATCTGCCTCACCGATACATCCGAACGGGAGTCAGACTCGTGACGCCAGACACCGACGAGTCCGTCGCCTCCGAGACCGACGATCCCGAGACCCGATCGTCCAAAACCAGCGAGTCCGCCGCGGCCGAGACCGACGGGTCGGGGGCTCAATCGCCCGACGCCGGCGATTCCGTCACGGCCGAGACCGACGGGTCGACGGCGCTCTCGCCCGACGACGTCTTCGAAATCCTGAGCAACCACCGCCGGCGGATGGTGTTGTACTACCTCCGCCATCACGGCGACAGTGCGACGGTGAACGAACTCGCTGACGAGATCGCCGCGATGGAAAACGAGGTCGAAGTCGACGAGATCACCAGCCAGCAGCGCAAGCGCGTGTACGTCTCACTGTACCAGACCCACCTGCCGAAAATGGACGATCACGACGTCCTCGAATACGACCAGGACGAGGGGGCAGTCAGTCTCGGCCCCCAGAGCGCGACGATCGACCGGTATCTCGGCGGCGGCGCGGTCAGCTCGAACCCGTGGACGCTCCGGCATCTCGCCGTCGTCCTGTTCGGCGGGACGATCCTCGCGCTCTCGCTGTTCGGCGTCCCCGGTTTCGACGCCATCCCCTCGAACTGGGCCGGCCTCGGCCTCCTTTTTTTGTACGTGACGTCGGCCGGGTCGGGCTATTTCTTCCAGAAGCGACGAACCAATGAGATTCCGCTGGAGACCGACTACCCGAACAAGTAGGCCGACTCACCGACACTCGTCGAGGCGTTCGATGGCGTCCGGATCCACGACGACGAACTCGGCGTCTGAACTGTGATCGTCCTCGCTGGGCAGGAAAATGTACTTCTCGCCGCCTTCCTCGACGTGGACGACGGTCAGTGCGACTCCTTCGAACGGGGGGTCGGTTCGATCGGGCGTGGCCGATCCGGTCGTGTCGCTGTCGACACGACTCATCGTCGGCGCTCCATCGTTCGACCCTGTCGCCAGCGTCGATGGTCGGTGCCGTCGGGGCGCGTATCCATAGCTAGTAGGGGGGGCTTACGAAAGATAACAGTTCGGACGAGATACAGTCCCGATCCGGACTGAAACGATCTGTGCTCCGTTCAGGTTCCGACGCGATCGGTCCGTTTCGCCATCAAATCGAGGGGGCCCCAGACGGAACGTCACGCACTGCCTACCGACGAGAATGGGGTGCATACTGTGATCCCGACCGATCCAGTGGGACGCGAAACCGGCGTAAGATGTGAGTACAGCCGGTATCACCCGCATACCTGAAAGGGCCGGACTCGAACACTGAGACAGCCTCGGTCGCGGGTCTCGACACACCCTGGCCGACGACACCACCCATGATCCATCTCCACACCCTCGATCCGTGCTCGCCCACCCACCGCCCGCCGGCCGCCCGACAGCGGCCCACCGGAGGCGACGATGACTGACGACTGGGAGACCGTCGGCCACGTCGTCAGCTCGACCTATCGCGTCGACGCCCTGGAGCGACTCGCGGAGTCGCCGGCGCCGCCGTCGACGATCGCAGACGACACCGGGTCGGCCGTCTCGCACGTCTCACGGGCGCTGCAGGACCTCCGTGAGAAGGGGTTGGTCGACCTGCTCGTCCCGGAATCGCGGAAGAAAGGACGGATCTACGGCATCACTGACGCGGGCCGTGAGGTCTGGGAGACCATCGAGGCCGAGAACCTGGCCTGAGTGTGGGTGTGTCGGTGTCGTCGAGCGGTCCGCCGAGCCGAGCGCCCCCCGTCGAACTCCGCCGCCGAGCCGAACGGTCCCGTCCACAGCGATTGCTTTCGTCCGCGTCGAGTGCTCTGGGTGTTGAGTGCTCCTGAGTGGCGACCTGTTTCGTCGAATCCCGACCCACGAGCCCGTGGGCTCGATCAGATCGGTCACAGCGGAGTTCGACGAGCACCGACAGGGCGGTCCGTCGAAAAAAGTGGCCGTCAGCTACTCGTCGTTCAGCGTCTCTCCCTCGGGGAGGAGGATCTCGGGCGAGCGTTTGTACTTCGGCGTCGATGCGAACTCAGCGATGCGTTGCCGTTCGGTTTCGGACAGGGAACCGTCCATACACAGACCTCTGGAGACCCAACCGAATTAGTATACGTACCATACAGTTCCAGTGAGATCGGAACGAAGTCCCTACTCGCGGCGTTCGATGGTCTCGAATGGTGTCGAACGGATCGCTACCGGTCGTTCGGAGGAACAGAGCTCGTCTCGGGACCGATCACCGCATCGCTTCGGCGTCACAGTACGACCCCTCGCGGGCGGTGATCCACGCGGTCGTCTGTCGGGCTTCGTCCACCTCGCGTGGCGAGACCGTACACTCGTCTGGCGCGTGATCGTGACTGACGACGACGGCTTCGAGCTGACAGACCCGGGCAGGGCGACGGACGACGTCCATGGTTCGACCGACGACGGTCGAGGACTTCGTTACAACCTCCATACCACCGGTCACCCGGGACGGACCGGCCGCTCCCCCGGGTAGGCGACGCATTCCAAATGGACTACCGGGCCGATCGCGACCATGTTCGGCACCAGCGGCATTCGCGGCCCAGTCGGAGACCAGGTCACGGGCGCGCTCGCGCTCGATCTCGGACGCGCGCTCGGGGCGACCAGCGATCGAGTCGTCGTCGGGCGCGACGTCCGCGAGAGCGGCGACGCGCTCGCCCGGGCGGCCATCGCGGGGATCCAGGAGGCCGGCAGCAACGTGATCGACGTCGGCGTCGAGTCCACCCCGACGATCGCCCGGTCGGTCCGCCCGCTCGACGCCGACGCGGGCCTGGTCGTCACTGCCTCGCACAACCCACCCGCAGACAACGGCTTCAAATGCTGGTCCCGAGACGCCAGCGCGTTCGACGCCGACGAGATCGAGGCCCTCGAAGCGGTGATGGCAGAGAGCCAGCGGGCGACGGTCCCGGCCGACGAGATGGGGACCGTCCGGACGGTCGAGCACGCCCGCGCGGACCACCGCGACCGGCTTCCGACCGACGGCCTCGACGCGTCGGTCGTCGTCGACGTCGGCACGGGCACCGGCCAGGTGACCAGTGAGGCGCTCCGCGCGGGCGGGTGTGCGGTCCACACCCTCGACGCCGACCGCGACGGGCGCTTCCCCGCCCGGCCGAGCGAGCCGACCGCCGAGACCTGCGGGACGCTCGCCGCACTCGTCGGGGCCACCGACGCCGACCTGGGGGTCGCCCACGACGGCGACGCCGATCGAATGATGGCCGTCGACGAGACCGGTCGGTTCGTCTCCGGCGACGAGTTGCTCGGTGTGTTCGCGAGTGCGACGCCGCCCGGATCGTCGGTCGCCGCGCCGATCAACGCCAGCGCGCTCGTCGAGGACGTCACGGACGGCGCGGTCGTCCGGACCGCGGTCGGCGACGGAGCGGTGGCCGAGGCCACTCGCCAGCCCGAGGTGGCGTTCGGCGGCGAGCCCAGCGGCGCGTGGATCTGGCCCGCCGAGACCTACTGTCCCGACGGCCACCTCGCGGCCTGCCGACTCGTCCAGTTGGTCACCCAAGGCCCGTCGCTGGCCGAGCGCGTCGCCGCGCTCCCGAGTTACGCGACGCGACGAGCCTCGATCGAGTGTGCGGACAAGCGCGCGGTCATGGACGCAGTCGAAGCGGGGGTGCGCGAGCGATTCGACGACGTGACCGACGTGGACGGCGTTCGGGTCGATCTGTCGGACGGATGGTTTTTGATCCGTGCGAGCGGGACTCAGCCGCTCGTGCGGGTGACCGCCGAGGCCGAGACCGACGCGCGCGCCGACGCGGTCTTCGACGAGGCGCGATCGATCGTCGAGGAGGCTGTCGAGCCGCCGGTCATCGACGGAGACGACTGACGAGCGTGGGTCGCGTCGTGGCTGCCGTCGCGAGGTCGCTGACGGTTCGAGGTCGCCGACACGTCGCAACGCCTGCCGCTTCGAGAGTACCCGACAAACCTCGCCACCAGATCAGCACGAACGTTTTTCGTGTCAGTGCACGACTGTGAATCCGTGCCCGACCGTGCTCGACAGCCGTCGATGGAGTGTGACGCGCCCGTTCACGTGACGGCGATGCCGAACGGTCCAGCCTGCAATCTCGACTGTGCGTACTGCTATTATCTCGATACGGCGGCCCTGTATCCCGAGCGGTCATCGTCCAAGATGTCCCTGGAGACGCTCGAAGCGTTCACCGAACAGTACATCGAAGCGCATCCCGGTCCAGAGGTGACGTTCACCTGGCAGGGTGGTGAGCCCACCCTCCGCGGCCTGGAGTTCTATCGACGAGCCGTCGAGTTCCAACGACAGTACGCGCCAGCCACCACGCGAGTTGTGAACACGTTCCAGACCAACGGCACCCGACTCGACGACGACTGGTGTCGGTTTTTCGCCGCGAACGATTTCCTCGTCGGGATCAGCATCGACGGGCCGCCCGCCCTCCACGACCGGTATCGCAGGACCCCCGCGGGCGGCCCGACGTTCGAGGCGGTCGAAGCGGGCCTCTCGCGCCTCCAGAACCACGGTGTCGAACACAACGTGCTCTGTGTCGTCACCGCCCTCAACAGCCAGTACCCACGGCGGGTGTACGAGTTCTTTGCGGAACTGGGCGTCGACTGGCTCCAGTTCATCCCCCTGGTCGAGCCCCGCGACGGGGCGGCAGGCCCGCCACCCGGGACGGGCCCGACCGATCGCGACGGAACGGCGGGCCCCGACCCGGAGCCCTCGTGGCCGGCCCACGACTGGGTCCGCGAGCGACACACGCCGGCCGCGGCGTCGGACGCTGACAGCGTGCTCGACCGGGCTCGCGAGGCTCCAGTCACGGACCGGAGCGTCGATCCCGCGGCCTACGGGGCGTTCATGCAGGCCATCTTCGAGCACTGGGTCCGCAACGACGTCGGAGAGCGGTCCGTCAGGTTGTTCGAGCACTGCGTTCAGGTCGCGCTCGGCGGGCCAGCCAGGTCTTGCGTCCTGAGTGAGACCTGCGGGACCCAGGTCGCGCTCGAACACACCGGCGACGTCTACGCCTGCGATCACTACGTCGAGCCGGCGTTTCATCGAGGCAACATTCACGACGAGCATCTCGCAACGATGGTCGACAGCGACACACAACGCGCGTTCGGCAGGGACAAACGCGAGGGTCTCCCGGAGCGCTGTCGACGATGCCCGGTCCGGGAGTTCTGTCACGGCGGCTGTCCGAAAGACCGCCACCTCAAGACCCCCCGCGAGTCGGGGCTCAACTATCTGTGTGCGGGGTATCGGCGGTTTTTCACCCACGTTCAGCCGTATCTGGAGCTGTTCGAGCGGACGATCGACGCGGGCAAGCCCCCCGCGTTCGTCATGGATGCGGTGGCGGCCCTCGACGACCGGGGGTGAGGGAGATCACGAATCGGTCAACGCGCTCGGTCTCGAATTCTTGTTCCGAAACGTCGTTCAGAAACGGTTGACAGTCGTTCTCGTGATGGCCTGAATTGTCCACGCGCACTGTCGGTATTAGAAACTTTGATTAGTGTTATATACACAATTTAACTACAGATATGCCACTACTTAGCGAAAATACCGTTACCGAGATTATCGCCGGTATGGCGCTCGTTTGCTTGCTTTTGACCCTGATTGCAGTCGGCATCACAGTGCATGACATCATTTCTGGTGTCGCTATTGACCCGCTCTCTATCTCGTTACCTCTCCTCTCAACCGCAGCACTATTCGGAGCACTTTCCCAAAGGAACAGAAATTAGTGATCAGCCCGATCTCGGATCGGTATGGAATTCAAAGAGTACGCGATTTTATTTGTACTTGACGTGATTGCCACCGTGGTTGGAATCTTTGTGTGGACCGCTTGGAGTTCGTTCTAATCAGCAGTGTCTTCCGACGCGAAGTGACTCGCCTGTATCCGGCCGATTCTCCGCCGAGGCTACGATCTCGCACTGCGGAATGCACGCCCTGAACCTGGACGGAATCTTGCTCTGGTTTGCGTCGAGGTTGCACCGATCTATGTGACGCGGCGGGCGTCGATCGAGTGTGGGGGGGGAGACAAAGCAGAATTGACTGGTCGGAACGTGTGCGAGTCGGTCAGTTCGGAGCCTTCGATGGGATGGTGAACAGGGCCATGAGAGTGAGCGCAAGATAGAGCCCAGTGCCGTGAATGAGCGTTTCAGCGAGGAGTTCCTCTGGTGTGCTGATTTCGATAATGTGAGTGACCCACATGTGACTGAGATTGATGAGCAAGGCGAGGATGGAAGCGGCCACCGCCCGGCGAACGCTGAGAAGAGGACTCGTCCGTAGCTGTTCGATCACACTGTCGAGTATTTCCCGAAGTGGGATAGTCTTACCCAGTGTCCGGCGATTCAATCCCTTTCAGACAGTGAATTCAAAAGATCATAATTAGATAATATTATTATTTGTCATTCCATGAGATGAGAGTTCAGTTATTACAAATATTCATTTTTAATTTTTTAATATGTTATATTCCATTTGCCTCTACTGCTCATGGGGAAACCATCATAGTGGTAAGAAACACATCAAATTAGACAACTTCAATGTCCAGGATAGTCATATCACCATTCAGAGCGTCTTCCATATAGACACGCTGATCAAGTACTCCGCTTGGTGACTTGTCCTTCGTGATTTCAAGAGGAAAATAGAAACTTGATGACTCAACATTATCGCAAACTATCACATTATTCTCCTCATCATAAACTGAGTTCCCCGGTGCGTACTGGGGCACAACACTCAATGAGCCAGTGGAATTAAACCGTAGCTTGTACTCCTCCGTTTCGTTATCAAAAATTATGGTAACAAGCACTTTTGCGGTGGGCGCATCTCTATCTTCGCCTGTCTTTGGCACCACCGAATTTTTCCGTTTTAGACGATGGTCCGTTGAGTCAGGCTCAATAGGATTCCATTCAACAACAACGTGGAACGGACGGTTCTTCCACCAATAAACGCCTGCCGGAACAATGTAAGTCCCGATCGCAACAATAACCAACAGATAATACACCCATGCTTCGGTCAAGAAAGGTAAAATATTTGGAAGAAGTTTGTTGCTTGAACTACTGCCGAAGAATACTGTAAAGAGCCAGAACACCGACGAGATGGGCGAACTATAGGCAAACCAAACAGACTTATGATATTCCTTTAAAAACAACCATAGCCGCCTCGGAGCAGAGTTTTCCAAAGAAGGCATTCAAAAAATCATCTCTCCGCCATCACCGACTCAAAAATTTGGATTACATATTCGCGCTCCCTCCCGTCGCATGATTGTATTTCAAGCGAGTCATCATGGTAACGCACGCGAATTGCTTCCCCATCCAACGTAAATTCGAGAACCGCAAGTTCAACCGGGTACTTGCCCTTCATATCGTCCCACTCGACATCTATCTCCATCGCAGATTTGATGCGGCCACTCGGGGTGATTACTTTGAGGTCTCGAAGATTCCCCCTCTCAATAAACTGCCAGACACGATTCTGATTGGGTACAAAATTCTTTTTGATTTCAGCGTCTCCATTTATAGCCTGATTGAGTGAACTGAATATCTTCTTTGGGCGAGGGCGGTCATTCTGCGTGTGAAGAATGGCCATTCCAGACCCAGTGCGCATCTGGAAGGACCCCTCGCCCGTTTCAGGATCACCGAAGCGTGGTGAGGATTCATAATAGTATTCCCCACGCACAATGGTCTGGTCAGGGAATGGGTAGTCCGGAAGCTCATCGAACTCTAAAGGGTATTCCGGGTCCTCTTGGAGATCGATCCGAATTTCTTCCGATTCCGGAGACTGGGAAGTATCAAGACCGCGCCCAACGCTCGCTTGACGGACGCTTTCAACCCCCATAGTTTACCTTTGAATCTACGTGTGGGGTACTCATACTTGTTGTCCCTACTTTGTTCACCAGCCCCTAAAGATAGTTGAAATCGGTTGGGTCCGCCGTTACCCCCCGTTTTTCCTCATATTCATTGATGAGGTCGTCAACATCGAACGAAAACTCTGCATTGTTCCTTGCAGCAGTCTCAGCAAGATCGTCAAAGAACGAGAGAGGCGGATATTTGTCCATTCGGTCCATATCATCTCTCCATTCTTGATAGAGACTTACGAACTCCGAAACAAATCGCAGCGCGAGCAAAACACGTTTGAGTTTTGTTTCTGCGTCTTTGATCGCTCCCGCCACCTTTACGTGAATACGTCCTTCCGTCCGTATTTGTACCTTCAGTGAAGAACCATTCACAGCAAAAAACCCTTCCAACATACGGAACTGCATCTCCTGCAGGAGAGCTGCAATAATTGGTAAGGACTCAGCAATATTCGAAGAATCTTCAATTCTACCACGATGCCCGAACTGCTCAAGGTCACCGTAAACCTCCGAAGAACTCAGGTCCTCGACCGAAATCGGGCCAGGGATATACTCTCCCGGCTTGCTATGGCGATAAAGAAGCCAGAGGAAGAAGTCAGGGTCAAACTCAAGATTGTCTACATCAACATGATCACCCATAGCAGATCTGATGCGTCGTTCTGTGGGATCAACCTTACCCTGAGAACCTTGAATCAGAATGAAATTTGGGTACATCCAGTATACGTAGGCCTCTTCAGTGGACCTCACCCAGGCATTAGTTTGATCCCCTTCCTCGTCAACGAACTCGTAATCACCGGCGTATTTCTCCCAGATATACCTCCGATCAATCACTGAATTTGCAGTTTCCAGCAGTTCATCACCAATTACATTCGGTGAGTCTTGGTCAAGTGCAGTGTTCTGGTCCTCCGCAATATCGGCCAGATTAATTTGACTGAAACCTTCTTTTTTATTGCTAGGACTGCCCCGGGAAAATGGTGGCAAGTCATCAAGTAATTGAGAGCGTATTTCCGTCGGGTCTTCGGCATTCACACTTGCCTCTCGAAGACCATTAAACACCAGTCTACCATTATAATCAAACTCAGAGATCTCCTGTGACATCCTTACTTATCACTAACCACCATTGGTCACATAAATCTGGTTGTGTTATCAGTAGTTACGATATAACATGAATCTATTTTAGATAGTGAATGACTTCATCAAGAATAAATTGGAGGTAGTCCTTCGATTCGTAATTGCTCGGTTGGTAGATCTCAAAGTACCCGCTTTCGGCCATATTAGCTTTTAACATCTGTCCATCGTAAGGATACTCAACTCCCAGCTGATTGAGGTTAGATTCGTGAAGAACACCACTCAATTCGTCGTCGCTTAGGAGATCAGTGCCGTGAACAACTCCGTTTTCTGCGTTCCCCAAGTGACCGTAGAACCCAACCTTCCAGGGGTCAGAATCGTCCTCATGATCTGCCGCGAAGCCCGAGAGATTGATCTCAGCACGCTCAATATTGGTATTCGTCTGCGACCCAATCATTGAATATGCGAACGAACCAGCTCCACTATCTACAACAACCACTTCACCAGGAACCGTAAGAAACTCAGTATAAGAGGGGACTTTCTGGGGCTCCTCGTATATTGAAATTTCCCCGTTTTGAATCATTACCTGCTCCCTGTCTTTGACTTGCTCCATAGCCGCATGTCCATAGTAAGCTTCAATTCCGCTAGGCAGTGTGAATCCTCGCCTAACGTCTATGCACCGCTTCAATTCGAAATCTCCTTGCTTAACAGTAGTTTCGAAAGACTCCAGTGCATCAAAATTCCCATCGACAGTCCCGATTACTCCGGCCTTCATAACTCTATAAATACATACTCCACTCTAAACACTAAGGTTTAGGGGATACACATCACAGCGGTGTTCAGATAACCGCCGTATAAGAGTTCCTCCATCCTGACGGTTACGATCGTATCCTGGTGGATCGAAAGAGCGAGCCTGTTTCGAGAACCCCGATGAAGTAAGCACTACAGGGTGCAAAGCACCCGAAGCGCGCAGCGAGTCGCGGGACCGAAACTGGCGAGGGCTTTCAAAGAAGACCCAGCTATTTCGAACGCTTGTCTGAACGCAATCGAGACGCCTCACTGGCGTTCGGCGTCTCGCTTTGCTCCGCGGCTCTCGGTGGTCGCCGCTCCGCTTCGAGGTTGCTCCCGGCGGTCGTCGCCTCGCTTTGCTCCACGGCTCGCGATCGCTCACCGCTTCGATTCGAGGCGACTCCCGTCGGTCGTCGCCTCGCTCGTCTCCACGGCTCGCTCTGCTCCGCGGCTCCCGGTGGTCGCCGTTCCGGTTCGAGGTTGCTCCCTGCGGTCGCAACCTCGCTAGCCACCGGCTACTAACGAGTACTCCCACCGTCCACCCGAGCGTGCACGTCATCATCCTCGCCGCCGGACGCGGCACGCGCATGCGGCCGCTATCGGACGCGATGCCGAAACCACTCCTCCCGGTCGCGAACCGGCCGATCGTCACCCGCGTCGCCGACGCCGCCGTCGAAGCCGGGGCCGACCGGCTCTCGATCGTCGTCGGCTACCGCCACGAACTGATCGTCGACGCGCTGGGATCGAGCCATCGCGGCTGTCCGATCGAGTACGCGATCCAGGAACGGCGCGACGGCACCGCCGCGGCCGTCGAGACCGCCATCGATCACGTCGAAGGGCCGTTCGCAGTGCTCAACGGCGACAACGTCTACGACCCCGCGAGTCTCGAAAAGCTGTTCGCGGCGGCCCCCGCCGTCGGGACGACCGAGGTCGAGAATCCCGAAAGCTACGGCGTCGTCTCGACGAACGGCGATCGGGTCACCGGCGTCGTCGAGAAGCCCGTCGATCCGCCCTCGAATCTCGTGACCACCGGCGCGTACGCCTTCCCAGCGGTCGCGAGTGCGCTGCTCGACGTCGGCCCGAGCGAGCGCGGCGAGCGCGAACTCACCGACGTCGTCCGCCGACTCGTCGACGACTGGCCGGTGACGACGGTGCCGATCGACCGCTGGGCCGACGTCGGCCATCCCTGGGACCTGCTCGCCGTCACCGAGACGCTGCTGGGCGACGTCGAGCGCCGAATCGACGGGACGGTCCACGACGACGCGACCGTCGAGGGACGCGTCGTCGTCGAAGCGGGGGCGGAAATCGGTCCTGGCGTCGCCATCGAGGGGCCCGTGATCGTCGGGCAAGACGCGGCCGTCGGGCCGAACGCCTACCTCCGGCCGGGGACGGTCCTCGGGACAGGCGCTTCGGTCGGGCACAGCGTCGAGGTGAAAAACAGCGTTCTGATGGCGGACGCAGCGGCCAACCACCTCGCGTACGTCGGTGACAGCGTCGTCGGGCCGGACGCGAACCTCGGCGCGGGGACGATCACCGCGAACCTGCGTCACGACGAACGCCCGGTGCTGGCCGGGGCCGACGCCGAGCCGACCGGCCGCCGAAAGTTCGGCGCGGTGATCGGCCCCGCGGCCAAGACCGGCATCGACACCTGCCTCGACCCGGGCGCGGTCGTCCCGGCCGACGGGCGGACCAGGCCCGGCCAGACGATCGCGCGCGACGCGTTCGAACTCGACCCCGTCGAGGTCGCGCCGCCGGTCGAGACACAGACCACGCCACGCGTCGATCGCTGAAAAACGGAAGGGGAGGGAGTGACACCTGCCGGGGTTGCGGTGGCAGGAATCCGGAGTACGACTGCCGGCGACCGGCACCCGACTCCGGGCATTGCACTCTGAGAGCGCCACACCCCTAAGGGGCGGACATTTTCACGCGGCAGATCGTTGTGATAAACAGGGTTACCGATCGGGGACGGCGATCGTCGCCCCATCCACTCGACCAGTGGACAGTGTCAGCGATCGACGACGACGGTCCCGTCGGCCCGAACGGTAATCGTACAGTCGAGATACGAAAAGCGGACGACCGCCTCCGCGGATCGGTCCGCACTCGATCGAATCAGCCGATCGAGCGCGTCGGGATCGATCGCCTCGTAGAGCGGGTCGAGCGTCGTCGGATCGCGATCAGTCGCGTACGCGACGGTCTCGACGACCGCCGTGCTCGGGGCCACGTCCTCGAAATCGAACGTCTCCCGACCGTCGGCCTGGTCGCTCGTCACGATCCGTCCTCCGGGGACCGATGTCCCGTGCCGTTCGAGCGTCGACTGGCCATAAATTAGCTACTGGCGAGAGCCACATTTGCCCCCTTCGGTTCGGCCAGACCACCCCCGATCGATGAGGTGAGACCGGCCACGGCTCAGGCGGCCGGCGGGACCAGCGCCGCGAGCGCGTCGGGGTCGACGCGATAGGCCCGGATCGAATCGTCGTCGACGTGCGCGTAGATCACGCCGGTGTCTTCGAGTTCGCGAAAGGCGCTCGCGAACGTGATCGTGCGCGCCGCCGGATCGTCGATCAGCGGCCGATCGGAAACCCACTCGACGGTGCCCGTCTCGGTATTGTAGACCATCATCCCGACCGCGAAGGTGCCGAAGCGGTCGCGTCCGGCGACCCGCTCGGTGGCCGACCGGCCGTTGAGCAGGCCGACCCGCCGGTCGGGCCCCAGATCGACGAACGATCGGGGGAGCAGCGGCCCCGTCGAGAGGTGGCCCGCACACCAGTCGTGGGGCAGATCGTCCGGGTGGAGCGCGACGCCGCCGTAGCGCCAGGGCGTGCCGAGATCGGTCGCGGTCGCCGTCCGGAGCACCGAGTACGTCCGGCCGTCGCGGCGATCGCTCGACTCGACGAGGTTGTGCCGGACGCCCGCCCGCGTCAGCGGCGCGACGGCGAGTTCTTTCGCACCCGCGTGGTCGGGTTCCGGCCCGAGCGTCGGGGCGGTCATCGAGAGCGTGTCGATGTCGGGGCCTTCCGCGTGCCCGAGATACATCGAGAGCGTGTCGCTCGATCGGTCGAGCAGCGGGATCGTACAGTAGAGGTGGACCGTCCCGTCTTCGCGCCAGAGGTTGGGGTCCTCGAAGCCCAGAAACGTCCGGTCCTCGGCCTCGGGCAGGCCCGCGACGACAGACTGCGCTCCGTCGATTTCGATCGCGCCCTCGATCCGGGCGTCGTACGGCGAGTCCATCGCGACGGTGTACAGCCGACTCCGGTCGACGAACCCGGGTTCGTCGACGCGCCCGTCGCGGTCGACGATCGCCCGGACGACGCCACGGCTGGCCGACCCCTGGGGATCGAAATGCAGCGCCATGACGTGCTCGAAGCGGTCGCCCGACGTCAGCACCGGCTCGGAAACGCAGTCGACCGCGCCGGCGATCACGGACATCGCGATTCCCTCCGGACGCGATATCGAGCCGTCTGGACCGCCGGTAGGCGCCGTTTACCCCGTCCCAGAGATCGTGATCGATTCATATACCGAGAGAAAGGCGAGTCTACTCAAAGAGGCTTCCTGCGGGATGCGATCCGGCTGTCGTCCGGTTGACGACGGATCGTGACCAGGCGCAGAACAGTTGACGACCAGTGGTAGTGAGGAGCTACCAGCGGGCGGGTGAGTGTACAATACCGGCAGTAACAGGACTCTACCAGCACGATGGAGGGGGCCCCCACCGATGGCCCGCTCACCGAACGGTCGGGGGCTCGGCCGCGGCAGGGGCACTACAGGCCGCCCGTATCGGTTCGGCCGGACGCTCGATCGTCGGGGCCGATTCGCCCGCGATCGCCTGCCGGTAGATTCGCCGGTGGTCGTCAGCGACGCGGTCGAAGCTGTGTGCGTGGGTGTACCGACGGCAGTTCTCGGCCAGCGCGGCCCGGCGGGCCGGCGAGTCGAGGAGGTCTCGGACCCGATCGGCCAGCGCGTCGTGATCGTCGATGGGCGCGGTCTCGACGGTGCCCCAGCGCCGCTCCATCCGCTCGAAGTACGCCACGTCGCTCCCGAGGATCGGCACGTGGTGAGCGACCGCCCAGTTGAACGTCCCGCTCTGGCTCACGACCCGATATGGGAGGACGGCGAGGTCGGCGGCGGCGAGCGCGAGTGCGAACCGCTGTTCGGAGAGCACACCTGTCATCGTCAGGTTCGGGCCGGCCTGCTCGCGGACCGACGCCGCGAACGCTTCTTCCTCGCCCGCCGAGCGCGCGCCGCCGGCGATCAGAAACTCGACCTCGGGGCGGCGCTCGGCGACGGCAGCGAAGACGTCGTGGCCTTTCGGCCGGCGAACGAATCCCGGGATGACGACGACGTGGTCGTCGGGGTCGTACCCGAAGGCGGCTTTCGCGCTCGCGGCGTCGGCGTCCGAGGCCGCCTGGGTGTTGACGCCGTGAGGGAGGACCGTCGATCGCTCGACGGGGACGTGCGCCCGGAACTCCTCGGCACAGTCCGTCGAGAGGAAGATCAACTGGTCGGCCACGAGCGCGAACAGTTCGTGCATCACATAGAGGTGCGCGCGGACGCGTCGCGGGGCCTCGGTGGCCGACGGGACGAGCACCGAGTGCATCGTCACCACGACGCTCACGCCGCGAAGTCGCGCGAGCACGGCGAGCAGCGGGACGACGATCAGCCCCATCACGCCGGGATACGGCGATCCCGACCGGCGAAACAGGCCGTACTCGTGCTGGAGATGGACGACGTCGTCCGCGGAGCGGACCGAACGGACGGCCAGAGCGACCATCGCGGGCAGCGTGCGGCGGTCTTGATCGACGTGGACGGGCCGCGTCTCGACGCGGTCGAACCCCTCGCGGAGGTGTCGTGCGTACGTCCCGATGCCACAGGAGCCGTCCCCTGGCGTCGCCACCATCGTCACGCTCAGGGCGTCGGCTCCCGACGCGCCGGAATCGGTGGTCGAATCTGTCACGCCGGGAGGCGGGGGCGGGACAGTTTGGTAATAGAGCGCGTACCGCTACCGATCGCCCGCGGGAACGCGGATCCACGCCAGCGGCCCGGCGTAGGCGGTGTATACCCTTTGAACGACGGCGTCCCGACCTCGTATGGACGAGACGCACGGCCCGGTCACCCTCGAAGACGGCGACTGGCGGGAAGCGTTCGACCGACTCGATCGGCGTGGCGGCGGCGTCATCCGCGTGCCCGCCGGCCGGCACGACTGCGAGCCAGTCCGGATCGATCTGGCGGCGTACGACCTCTCGAACGACGTCGCGATCCGCGGGGCGGGCCTGGGCGCGAGCGTCCTGGAGTTCGGAGTGGGGCCCGGCGACGGCTTCTCGCTGGTCGATTCCAGCGGCGCGGACGTCTTCTACACCGAGATCACCGACGTCGGCTTTCGCGGTTCGCGCGAGGGCGTCCTCGTCCGGATCGGGCGTGACGACTTCGGTGACGCGTTCAACAGCTGTCGATTCCGGTTCGCGACGAACAACGGGGCGCCCGACGCGACCGCGGCCTGTCGGCTCAACTACGTGCTGAACAGCGACCACTACGGTGTCCACAACGCACAGAGCGGCGTCGCCCTCGACTGTGGGCACGTTCAGTTCGGCGGCCTCCGTGGGTCGGTCAGCAGTCGCGAGGGCACCTCGTTGCGCCTGCGATCGTACTCGTTTGCGAACGCCATCGACTACCTCGACGTCGAGGCGTGTGCCGACGGCGTCCACATTACCGGCGCGGACTGTCAGTGCAACCGGTTCGGGACGCTCTACGGCGCGAACGTCCACGGAACGCTGTTCGAACAGGACGCCGCAGTTGCGACGCGCATCGAAACCGCGTTCGTGGGCGACGCGGTCGATCGGATCGCCACGACCACCGCCGGAACGGTCTCGGTCGGCCTCTCGAACGTGCCGCAGGGAACGTTCCAGCGACCGGCCAGTCCGGAGCAGGGCCTCGCCGATCGATCGTAACGGCAAAAATCAGTCGTCCGGATCGCTCACAGCACCGCCGGGAGGCGGTCGAGACTGTCGATTTCGTAATCTGGCGGGGCCGTATCGCCGGGGACCGCGAGGTCCTCGAACCGCCCGCGGCGCAGGCGAACGGTCGTCATACCCAACTCGTTGGGCACGGGCACGTCGACCCGTGGATCGTCACCGACGAACACGACCCGATCCGGCGGGACGGCCAGATCCATCAGTGCGACCTCGAAGGGACGAGCGTCGCATTTGGTGGCGTCGATCGCCGGCGCGACGACGACCGATTCGAACGTGTCCGCCAGGCCGAGGCGGTGGAGTTTGCGATGGCCGCCGCGGCCGTCGGTCACCACGCCGAGACGGTAGTCCTCCGCGAGGTCGGCCAGCACCGACACGGTCTCGGGATACGGCGACAGCGCGGTGTCGGCGTCGTGGTAGGCCTCGACACACTCGGAGAGGAGTTCGGGCGAGAGGTCGTGGTCGTCGAGCAGGCGGTCGAACGTCCCCGACGTGATCGACTCCTCGAAGTAGAGCCGTTCGAGTTCGTCGGCATAGTCCTCGCCGGTGAGTTCGGCCAGTCGGTCGGCAGCGGCGCGCAGGCCCGCCCGCGCGTAGGCGTGATAGTCGTACAGCGTGTCGTCCAGGTCGAAACAGACGGCCGTGACCGACGACTGGGTCGGCGACCGCGCCGATTTCACGCCCATTGTCGTGGCCCCGTCGGTTCGTCCTCGACGTGGTACGTCTCGCCGTCGGGCGTGCGGAACACCTCGTTCCAGTAGCGGTTCATCGTCGTCCCCCACTGGACGTCGATCTCGGGGATCGACTCGCCGAGGGCGTGTTTCAAGCCGAGATACGGCATGTTCGCGCCCGCACCGACACACATGATGATCGTCCCCGCGACGCGGGGGTTGATCTCGATGAGCTTCGGCGCGCCGCTCGCGTCGCGTTTGAACTGGAGGTTGATGTTGTAGCGCAAGCCGAGTTCCCGGCAGATCGCGCCAGCCTCCTCGATGAGCTGTTCGTCGCGTTCGACGGTGCCACGGAAGGAGATGCCCGCGCGCGTCTTCGCTCGCGTTCGCGGGACGACCGGGCCGGTTTCGGCGCCCATCGCGAGCGCGTCGACGCTGTACTCCTCGCCGGGGAGATACTCCATGACGACGAGTTCGGGGAACTCCTCGGCCTCGGCCAGTACCGGCTGAATCTCTTCGAGGGTCGTCCGGGCCGCCCCCGGTTTCTCGTCGAGCAGTTGTGTCGCGCGATCGGCGTCCTCTTCGAGTATGCGCACGCCGCGCATCCCGCTGCCGACGACGGGTTTGAAACAGACCGGTCGGTCGGGATAGCCGAGCGCCTCGACGGCCGCCTCGAACGACGACACGTCGTCGACGCGATGGAAGGCGGGCGCGGAAGCGAACCCACGTTCGTCGAGGAAGCCGTACAGCGCGGCCTTGTCGTTCGCGATGGCGAGCGGCCCGGCCTCCGAGACCATCACCGTGGCGGGGATGTCCGCCCGCCGCGTCGCCAGCGGCTGGAGTTCGTCGGTCGTCAGCGGCAAGACCACGTCGGCGTCGACCTCGTTCACCAGTTCGGCGATCCGGTCGACGAACGCGTCGTCGGTGCCCGCCGGCACCTCGTAGTGTTCGTCGAGCAAGGCGAACCCGTAGGCCTCGGGGTCCATGTCGACGCCGACGATCTCGACGTCGCGTTCGGTCGTCGAGTGGAGGCTCCGGATCATCCCCCACGCGCCCGGCGCGCCGGCGCCGGTCATCAGGACGGTCACGGTGTCGCTGCCAGATCGGGTCTGTTTGGGTGTATCACTCATAGTTACGAATCGCTCGGGTCCGCAGTGGTCAGTCGTCCGGTGCCGTTGCCGCTGGGTGGCGTCGTCGCGGCGCTGTCGTCCGTGTCGACGCCGTCACCGCGATCGGCCGCGTCGACGCCATCGTCGTCGCTCCGCTCGTCGATGGACTCGGCGTCGTCCGCCGTGTCCGCGTCTGGCGCATCGCCGGCCTCGGCGTCGGCCCCCGTCTCGATCGCGGGGTCCTCTGCGGCCGGATCCAGGTGAGCCTCCAGATCGCGGTTGTCGCGTCGGTCGCGTTCGCCCGCGTACAACACCGTGAGCGCGCCGGCGAACAGTCCGACCAGCCACGAGCCGATCGACTTCCGGCGGCCGAGCGCGGCGAGTGTACCCAGCGTCCCGACGCCGAGTGCGAGTCCGCCCAGGGCATAGAGCGGGGCGAGCGGGTCGTACCGTTCGAGGAGGTACTTCTCTTTGAGTCGCCAGAGGAACGCCGAGAGCAGCATGGCGGACACCCGGGGGATGTACTCGCGGTAGTCGATGTGGCTCTTCCAGCCGTCCTGGTAGGCGAACGTCGACGATCGCGGGACGTCGGCGATCGTGACGCCCGCGACGTTGAGCCGAACGAGCAGGTCGTTGCAGTAGCCGTAGTACTCGTACATGCCCTCGATGTCGGTCGCGCGCAGGGCCGCGAGCGAGATGGCCGTGTAGCCGTTCTGGGAGTCCATCGACCCCCAGTAGCCGCTCGCGATCTTCGTGAGATAGGAGAGCACGACGTTGCCGATCAGGCGAAAGCGAGGCATCGCCGCGCGATCCTCCGGGCGGGCGAAGCGGTTGCCCTTGGTGTAGTCCGCGACGCCGTCGACGATCGGGTCGATATACCGGGTGAGTTCGGCCGGGTCCATCTGATCGTCGCCGCCGAGGACGACCGTCACGTCCATCTCGTCGTCGCGCGCCCGCTGGTAGCCCGTCTTGATCGCGCCGCCCACGCCGCGATTCTCGTCGTGGCGAATCCCCACGACCAACTCCTCGAAGTGGCCGTCGTGGGCCGCGTTTCGCTCGGCGGCGTGCGACTGGATCTCCGCCCAGGTGTCGTCGGTCGAGCCGTCGTCGATCACGTACGCCCGGTCGACGAACTCTGGGAGCCCGTCGATGACGTTGCCGACGAACCCCGACTCGTTGTACGCCGGGACGACCGCCGCGACGGTGTGGTCTCTATACATTGTCGATCTCCGCGGGCTCGGCCCGGCGCGACGACTCCGCCGTCGTCTCGTCGGACTGGGCCGCAGTGGAGTCTGCCTCGGGGCGGTGGGCCACCGATCCGGTCTCGGCGTGGGCCGGCGGCGTGTCGCCGGCGTCACGGGTCGTCGGAGCGTCGTCGCGCTCGACGGTCGTCGCCGGTGGGTCGTCGGCGCCCGGGTCCTCGGGGTCGATCGCGACCAGCGGCTGAAGCCCGTCGACGTCGTCGACGATCGACGCGATGTGCGGTGTGATCGCCGCCGGGTCGGCCCGGTCGCTGTCGAGGACGATCGTCATGTCGACGCCGTCGTCCAGGGCCCGAAGATACCCCGTCTCGATGCCCGTGCCAGTCTCGCGGGCGCGCGGCACGGCGACGACGCGATCGGTGCCCCGATCCGCCTGGCTCGCCTCCGCGACGAGCCGACAGATGGCCGTCCAGTCCGACTCCCGCGTCCCGTTGTCGACGACGTACGCACGATTCACCATCGCGGGCAGGCGCCGGATCGTCCTGGCGACGGCACTCGGATCGCTGGCGGGGATCACCGCAGCGATCGTCCGAGAGCTCTCCGTGCTCACGTCTCGTAGGCCCCCTCGATGAACTCCAGCTCGGCCTTCCGTTTGCTGTGACGACACGAATCGTCGATGGCCCCCTCGATGCGGGCCTCGAAGTCGGCGTCGGCCTCGCCCCAGAGTCCGGGGTGGACGAGGACCTGCGTGTCCGCCTCGACGGCGTCGACCGTCGGTGGCCCGTCTCGCCAGCGCTGTTTGGAGTCGGCGACGTAGTTCATCTCCGAGAAGAACTCCGGCGCGTAGGCGTTCCGGAACCCCTCGAACTCGCGGTCGAGCACCCACGACGGCGGGACGTGAAAGGAGACCGTCTCGGGGTGAGAGGCCGTGATCGAGTCGAGAATCGCCTGTTCGGCCTCTACGCGCTCGACCAGGGTGTCGGTGTCGAGTCGTTCGTCCGGCCCCCAGTACTCGTGGGTGCTGAAGTGGAGGGCGATCTCGTGGCCGAGCGCCTCGATCGTCCGGATGCGGTCGCGGTGTTCGAGTTCCAGCGGGTTGTACAGTGCCGACGTGAGCAAGAAACAGTACGTGGACTGAATCCCGCGGTCGGCTTCGATACGCGCCATCGTCAGGGCCTTCTCGATCGAGAGGTCGACGTCGTGACGAAGCACGACGCCGTCGCCGTCGTCGGAGAGCCGACGAACGGCGATCCCCTCCTCGTCGAGGTGATCCAGGAACCCCCGATACCAGTCGTACGTGAACGCGACGGTGTCGAGCGATCGGTCTGTCTGTCGATCCATCACACGAGTCGAACACCCGAAATCTGCATTGTAATGGGGAGCCTACCGCCGTCGGACCGGGCGGGATCACCGCCGATCGAGGCCGGCGAGTCGGGATCGAACGACCGCCAGGCCAGGCGCGCCGTCGAGGACCCAGACGGCCAGCGTCGCCGCCCCCAGAACGGCGGGCACGCCGAGCGTTCCCACCGGCTCCGCGACGGCCGCCTCACCGAACCGCCGGAGGTAGACGATCCCGCGGGTCAGGCCGTACTCGGTCTCGTAGCCCGTCGGCGTGACCAGCGGCCAGCCCACACGCGTCGGGTCCGGGCCACGTCCGGTGCGAAAGGCGGCGACGTCGGCCAGCAGGTGCGACCAGAGGCCGACGACGGCCGCGACCGCGAGGCGACGCCGGAGGAGTGCGATCAGCGCGACTGTGGCGACGAGCGCGACGATCGCACCGTGGCCGACGGCGTAGCCGGTCGGAAACCAGCCCAGCCCCCAGGACAGTGGCTTGTCGATCAGATCGGGAGCCTGGGTGGCGAGGATGGCGACGACGGCTTCACCGGCGGTCGGTGGCCGCCGACCGAGCGCACGGAGCGCCAGCGACCAGGCGAGATAGCCGACGGCGGCGTGCTCCCAGGGCCACATCAGCGTCCACTCACTGGAGTTGTGGCAGCGCCTCGCGAACGGTCGAGACGATCCGGTCGGCGTCGTCGGCGCTGACCCCGGGGTGGACCGGCAGGCTGAGCACCTCCTCGGCCGCCCGCTCGGCCACCGGCACGTCCGCCGAATAGCCGTCGTAGGCCGCCAGATCGGGGATCGTCTGGGGGTAGTACACCGCCGAGCCGATGCCTGCCGCGTCGAGCTGGTCGGCCAGGCGGTCGCGGTCCTCGGTCCGGATCGTGTACTGGTGGTAGGCGTGGCGTCGGCCGTCGGGTTCGATCGGCGTCTGCACGCCCGCGTCGGCGAGCCCCGAACTGAGCCGGGCGGCCGTCTCGCGGCGCGCCGCGACCCAGTCGGGCAGGGCTTCGAGTTGGACCCGGCCGATCGCAGCGGCCATGCTCGTCAGGCGGAGGTTGTGGCCGACGCGCTCGTGACTGTACGGGGAGTCCTCGCTCGCGCGGCCGTGATTGATGAAACTCGCGGCCCGGTCGGCGACGCGCTCCCGGTCGGTCAACACGATGCCGCCCTCGCCGGTCGTCATGTTCTTCGTCGGGTAAAACGAGAAGGCCGCCGCGTCACCGAACGAGCCGACCGGTTGGCCGTCGACGCGTGCGCCGTGGGCCTGGGCAGCGTCCTCGACGAGTGCGACCCCCTCGCTCTCGGCGATATCGGACAGCGCCCGGACGTCGGCGGGGAGTCCGTACAGGTGCACCGCGAGGATGGCGTCGGCGTCGTGCTCGCGGACGGCCTGCCGGGTCGCCTCGGGATCGAGCGCGAACGTCTCGGGGTCGATGTCCGCGAAGATCGGTTCGGCACCGACCAGGCGGATCGCGTTCGCGCTCGCGACGAAACTGAACGGGGTGGTGACGACCCGGTCGCCTTCACCGATGTCGAGCGCTTCGAGCGCGGCGACCAGCGCGGCCGTCCCGTTGGCGGTCGCGACGCCGTGGTCGGCCCCGCTATAGGCGGCGAACTCCTCTTCGAACCGCCGGACTTCGGGGCCGTCCGCGACCATCCCGCTCTCCATGATCTCGACGACGGCGTCGCGTTCGGCCGGCCCGAAGCGCGGATCGGCGATCGAGATCACAGCTGATTCCCCCCGTCGAGCGGGCCGAACAGTTGCTCGTGGTCGGCGGGGACGCCGACCGCGAGGTGGTTCGGCGGCACGTCCTGGGTGACGACCGCGCCCGCCGCGACAAAGGAGCCCTCACCGACGGTGACGCCCGGGAGGATCGTCGCGTTCGCGCCGATCGAGACGTCGTCCTGGAGGGTGGGGCCCTCCAGATCGTCGTCGGTCCGCACCGGATAGTGGTCGTTGGTCAACACCGCGTGCGGACCCAGAAAGACACGATCGCCGATCGTCGACGCTTCCGGCACGTAGACGCCGGTCTGAATGCTCACGTCCGACCCGACGTCCACCCGCCCGTCGAGCACCGACTGTGAGCCGAGCAAGACGTCGTCACCGATCGTGGTGTGCTCGCGGACGAGTGCGTCGTGACCGGTCGTAAAGTCCGCGCCGATCTCCGTGTCACAGTACACCGTCGTTCCCTCGCGGATCGTCGCGCCCGGCCCGATCACCGCTGGGTCGACGTCGGTGTCGTACTCGTAGCCGATGGTCGCGCCGGGATCGACCTGGACCTGCCCGTCGAGTTCGGCACTGGTCATTGCGTCCTCCGTCCGTCAATCGGGCGCGCGCTCGCACGCCCCGTGATTCGTTCGTTCATGGTCAACAGCACCGGCGACCGGCCAGAACGGCCGACAGCGCCAGTGTCGATCCAGGCTACGCCGAACGGAGGCATTGTTAGGCGGTGGTTTCGAGCGGGCCGAGA
Source organism: Halococcoides cellulosivorans (assembly GCF_003058365.1). Lineage (NCBI taxonomy): Archaea > Methanobacteriati > Methanobacteriota > Halobacteria > Halobacteriales > Haloarculaceae > Halococcoides > Halococcoides cellulosivorans. The sequence continues at coordinate 2,428,804 of NZ_CP028858.1, forward strand.
CGGTCCCGGACCGATCCGGTCGACACCGCTCGCCACTCCGGGGCGATCGAGTCGCCACTCACCACTCCGGGGCGATCGCCTGCGCCGCACTGGCGAGCGCGGCGGTCTCCCGTCTGGAGCCCTCGCGGTAGTCGAGTCGGCGGCGAGCGCGATCGCAGAGGTCGGGATGGGTGGGCGCGAGGTCGTCGCGCTCGTTGGGGTCGTGGGCCCACTCGAACAGCGATCGGCCCTCCTCGCGCTCGACGTAGGCGAACCGACGACCCCGGACGCACGCGTTCGTGCCACACTCGCTGGTCGCGGTCACGGCGGGTGCGGTGTGGGCACGCGGATCGGCGGAGTCGTCGGCGACCGACAGCGCCATCGCGGGGATCCGATCGAGCGAGATCGGCTCGGCCACGCGCTCGGCGGGGCCCGCGACCACCAGCGGCACGTGGACGTTCTCCGTGTAACACGCCCGGTGGTGGTGGCCGTAGTTGCCGTGCTCGCCGAACGATTCGCCGTGATCGGCGTGGAGGACGATCTGGGCGTCACCGTCGCGGAGGTGATCGACGAACGCGTCGACCGATCGGACGGTGTCGCGATAGCTGCGCTGGACGCTCGCCCGCGCCGCCGGTGTGAGCCCCTCGCTCGGCCCGCGCATGGCGGCCTCCGAGCGGATCGCACTCGTGAGGCTGCCGACCAACGTCTGCTCCTCGCGGTGGGCCTTCGAGGGCAAAAACGGGTAGTGCGTGTCCATCAGAAACACCCACAGGAAATAGGGCTCGGGCAGGTCCCGGCGCAGACGGTCGATCTCGTCGACGTAGTCGCCCCACGAGGAGAAAAACGATCCGCCGGTGAGGCCGTCGAGGGCGAGCTGGACGGGTTTGCTCGACGCGTCGATGCCGGGCGCGCGACGGGCGGCGCGATGCAGCCAGTCGTCCGACCGCTCGCCGACGAGATCGACGAACGTCTCGAACCCGCGGTCGAACCCGCTCGCCGTCGAAGCCCACGGGTTCGGGCTCACGCCCGCCGTCGCGTACCCCCGCGCGGCGAACCGCTCGGCGAGCGTCGGATACCGATCGAGGTGCGATTCGATCGCCGCCATCCGGCGCTCCCAGTGCTCCTCGCCCGGATACGCGTCGAGCGGGCCGGTCGGCCGGCGGTGGCCGGTGACGACCGCCGGCATCGACGAGAACGTCTGTGGCCCGGGCGCGATCGCGCGCTCGTAGACGGTCGATTCGGCGGCGAGCGCGTCCATCGCGGGCGTCAACCCGCGATCGTCGCCGAGAAACCCGCAGTGATCGGCCCGGAGGCTGTCGATCGAGACGCAGACGACGTTCGGGCGGGCGTCGCTCACGGGGACCGCCTCCCGAGCGCGACTGGGTGCGCCGAACCGCGTGAACAGAGTCTCATCCGTCTGGCCGACGGTCGCGCGTGGCTTGGTTACTGGCCGGCAACTCCGAGCGATGGGCGCTCGCCGTCGCGAGTGAATCGCCGCTGATCGGCGCTCAGAGCGCGACATCGGCGGTAGTCGTCGCGTAACGAAGCGTGTCGGCCGCCACAGACCGCCCACGTCGATGCACGTCCTCAATCTGGTCACGAACGACGAGGCCCAGTTCTTCACGGGCCAGCGCGACGCGCTCGCCCGGCGTGGCGTCACGAGTGACACCGTCGCGGTCCCCGGCGAGCGAACGGGCAGCGACGGGCGATCGGTCCTCGATTACCTCCGCTTCTATCCGCGCGTCCTCCGGGCGAGCCGTAGGGAGTACGATCTCGTGCACGCGAACTACGGGCTGACCGGCCCAGCGGCGCTCGCTCAGCCGATCCGCCCGGTCGTGCTCAGCCTGTGGGGGTCGGACCTCCACGGGTGGGTGGGGCGGCTGAGTCGGGCGTGTGCCCGGCGGGCCGACGCGGTCGTCGTGATGAGCGACGCGATGGCCGCCGACGTCGGGACCGACGCGTTCGTCGTCCCCCACGGCGTCGACCGGGCGACGTTCCGGCCCATGCCCCGTGAGCCAGCGCGACGCGCCGTGGGCTGGCCGGCCGACGCCGCGAACGTCCTCTTTCCCTATTCGCCGGAGCGGCCGGTCAAAGACTTCCCGCGCGCCCAGCGCATCGTCGAACGGGCCCGCCGCGAGGCCGACCGGCCGATCGACCTCCAGACGATCGACGGGGTCCCCCACGACCGCATGCCACTGTACTACAACGCCGCCGACGCCCTGTTGATCACCTCGACGCACGAGGGCTCGCCAAACAGCGTCAAAGAGGCGCTGTCGTGTGCGCTCCCGGTCGTCGCGACCGACGTCGGTGACGTCCGCGAGCGGGTGGCGGGCGTGACGCCCTCGACGGTGGCGGATTCCGACGACGCGCTCGTCGCGGGCCTGCTCGAAGCGATCGACGCCGGGCGATCGAACGGTCGAGCGGCGATCGGGGACCTCGGACGCGACCGGATGGCCGCCGAGTTGGAAGCGATCTATCGTCGCGTCTGTTGAGCGACGGGCCGGTCCGTCCAGAGACGATCGGTCCAGGGACGCACGGCTGGGCCGGATCGCGGGACGCCGGCGGGATCGCTGATCGAGCGCGCGGCAGTACGCGAGCCATAACAATTCCGGGCGTCCCCGTAGCCCGGACCAGTGACACCGAACTGCCCCACGCACACGTCTCGAACGCTGCATCGCCGCCGAACCGCACGCGATCGGTCGGCCCATGAGTGACTCGAACCGGTCGGTCTGGTCGGGCGTCCGCCTCGATCGGTCGGTCGCGTGGATCGCGATCGTCGCCGCGATCGCGCTGCTCGGACTGCGAATGCTCGCCGCGCAGGTCCTGCTCGTCGTCATCCCGGTGGCGGCCGCCGGCGGGAGCCTACTCTATCTCGCGACCCGCTCCGGCCACGCGTCGGCGGTCGAGTGGCGCTCGCTCGCGGAGCGCCCCGCACTCACGATCCCGACACTCCCGGCGTCGATCACCGGCTTTCTACCCGCCGTGGCCGCCCTCGCGCTGACGGGGTTCGTCCTCTCGACACATCTGGCCGGCGTTCGGACGGATCTGAGCACGCTGCTCGTCGCCGCGGCCGGAACGGTCGTCCTGGTGCAGATCCTGTTCACCGACCGGATCGCCCCGGGCGTGATCCTCGTCGAGATCCTCGCGGTCGCGCTCGTCGTCCGCCTGGTGACGCTGGCCGTGACGCCCGGCTACATCGGCGTCGACATCTGGACGCACGCGACGGTCTATATCGCCGGCATCGCCGAGTCGGGGTCGCTCGCCCCGCTCGCAGAGAGCAAGTACCTCCTCGCGCCCGTCTACCACGGGCTGGGCGCCGTCGGCGCGCTCGCCGTCGACAGTCCGCGCGCGGGGATCTACCTCACCGTCGGACTGGTCGTCCCGCTGTCGCTCGTTTTCGTCTACGGGACCGCGACCCACCTGGTCGCGACGCGGTGGGCGCTGCTCGCGACCGCGCTGGTCGCCTTCGCGGATCAGTTCGTCCGGTGGGGGCTGCATCTCATCCCGACGAGTCTCGGCCTGGTCGGCGTCCTCGCCGTCTTGTACGCGCTCACGCGCGTCATCGACGACGGGCCCGCTCCCTGGGCGGTCGGGCTGGCGCTGGTGGCCGCGCTCGCCGTCGTCTTCGTCCACCAGGTGTCGACGGCGGTCGTGCTCGTGATCCTCGCGGTCGCGGCCGGCGTCGTCACGCTGACGTGGGCGACCGGGCAGAGTGACGGGAAGACGGCACTCGCGCTCCTGGGGGTGTTCCTCGTGACCAGCGCGACGACGCTGGTCGCGTGGGCGCAAGCCCCGTTCGGCGGCGAGACGTTTCTCTGGCGCGAACTCGCGGTCCTCGAATCGGTCCTGATCGATCAGGCCGGCTTTCTCGCGCTCGCCAGCACCCAGGAGGCGGTCCTCGGCGGCGCCACGTCGGGCGAGACGACGATCGCCGCGCTCGTCCCGTACGTCGAACAGTTCGGGTTCGCACTGTTGCTCGCCGGCGCAGTCACCGGCGGGTTGGCGCTGCTGGAGGGCGATCGGCCGACCGATCTCGCGCTGACGCATCTGTCGATCGGCGGGGCCCTCTTCGTGATCGTCTTCGGGCTCTCCTTGTTCGGCGTGCGCGCACTGCTGCCCGGGCGGTGGCTGGCCCCGCTGTATGCCGCGCTCGCCGTCCTCGCCGTGATCGGCGTCGGCGCGATCGCCCGGTCTCGGTCGCGGCGGGTCGTCCTCGCCGCGCTCGTCGTGCTCGCGGTCGGCTATCCCGCGTCGATGGCCGTCGCCGAGAAGGCCACCATGGAGAACCCGACCTTCGAGGACACCCACAAGCGGTTCGCCTACACGCACGCCGAGATCGCCGCCGTGGATTCGATTTCGGCCGCCCACCCGCCCGGCGATCGAGCGATCGCGACCGACCACCCCTACGCGTCGCTGTTCAGACGCTACGGCGGCTACGAGACCGACGCCCGGATCGTCGGGTTGGGTGCGGGCGGGCCCGACGCCGACTGGGTGGTCTACCGCACCGAGCAGTCGACCGGCCCGGTCACGTTCGATCGGTCCGCGACGGCCCCGCTCGACACGCTGCCCCCGAACGTCGAGGGGACGGTCTGTCCGCCGTCGTACAACACCGGCTACGCCAACGACGAAGTCCGTCTCTGTACGGCGTCGGGAGGTGACCGATGACCGATCGGAGCGGCGGGCGGCCGTGGGGCCTGCTCGTCGTCCTCGTCGGCACGCTGCTCGCGAGCGCGGCACTGCTCGCGCCGGGCGTCCCCCGACCGATCGAGTGGGTGGCGGCGGTGGGACTGCTGGTGGTCTTCCCCGGCGCGGCGCTGGTCGCCGCGTTCGTGCCGGCACGCGGACCCGACGACCAGCCGGGGACGGCGCTGCGCGTCGGCCTGACGGTCGGCGGGAGCGCGCTCGTCGTCGGCGTCGTCGGGGCGGGCCTGGCCGCCGTCGAGGTGCTCACGCTGACGACCGCCGTCGTCGCGCTGGCGGCGATCGTCACCCTCGGGACGCTCGTCGGGGCCGTCCGCTGGCGTCGATCGGGGCTCGCTATCCTCGACTGGCCGGCCTCGCGCGCCGACGTCCACGATCGGCTCGGCCTGTCGACACTCCAGACCGTCGTGCTCGCCGTTGCGGCGCTCGCGCTCCTCGGAACGCTCGGCGTCGCCGCGATGCCCGCGTCCGGTGGGTCGTACTCGGAGGTCTCGCTGCTCGACACCGACGAGCGCCTGCTCGGCCCGGGCGCGCTCGCCGTCGACGGATCGACGACGCTCCTCGTCCGGATCGACAACCACGAGGGCCACACCGTCACCTACCACGTCGTCGGGCAGCGCCAGCGCGTCGGCCCGGACGGTGCGGTGGGTGACCCCCAGGAGATCGATCGCTTCGAGGTCTCGATCGACGACGACACGGTCGCGCTCGCGGAGCGGCCGATCGACGCACCCGCCGAGCGCTCGCAGTTGCGCTACCTGGTCTACGAGGGATCGGTCCCCGCAGAGCCCGACGCGTCGAATGCCGACCTGGTCGTCCGCCAGACCCTGGAGGGAGCGGCGTGAGCGATCACTCGCCGGCGGCCGATCGGCACGCGCTCGCGACCGACGACGACCCGATCGACGGAAGCGACATCGGGCGCGCGCTGGTGACCGGCGGCGCGGGCTTCGTCGGCCACCACCTCGTCGACGCGCTCGACGCTGTCACCGACGTGTGCGTGCTCGACGATCTCTCCACGGGATCGCTCGCGCGTGTCCCGGACGGCGTCGAGACCCACGTCGGTGACGTCCGCGATCCCGACACGCTCGGGGCGGCGACCGCCGACGTCGACGTGATCTTCCATCAGGCGGCCCGGATCAGCGTCGAGCGGTCGATCGAAGAGCCCATCGACACCGAGAGCGTCAACGTCGAAGGCACGCTCGCCGTCCTCGACGCGGCCCGGCGGGCCGACGCCCGCGTCGTGTTCGCCTCCAGCGCGGCGATCTACGGCGACCCCGAGACCGTCCCCGTCCCCGAGTCCGCCCCCCAGCGGCCCGCCTCACCCTACGGCGTCAGCAAATCGGCGGCCGATCGGTACGTCCGGCTGTACGAGGAGCTCTACGGGCTCCCGACGGTGTCACTCCGCTATTTCAACGCCTACGGGCCCGGCGCGTCGGCGGGCGTCGTCCGGGCGTTTCAGGAGCGCGTGCGGCGTGGCGAACCGTTGATCGTCGAGGGCGACGGCGGCCAGACCCGCGATTTCGTCCACGTGCGCGACGTCGTCCGGGCGAATTTGCAGGCCGCGACGACCGACGCGGTCGGCGCGGCGTTCAACGTCGGGACCGGAGAGCGCGTGACGATCGAAGCACTCGCCGAGCGCGTCCAGGCGGCCAACGGCGTCGATCGGCCGGTGGAGTTCGTCGAGGCCCGCGACGGCGACGTGCGACACAGTTGTGCGGACGTCAGTGCTGCGCGCGAAGCGTTGGGCTTCGAGGCCCAGATCGAGCTCGACGAGGGGTTGCGGCGGCTTGCCGGTGCGGAGCGGCCGGCGGCAGAGTCGCGACAGGACTGACGTCCGTCTCGGCATCTCCTCGACACCCTCCCACACTGTGACGATTTGGGTGGTGTCCCACACACAGGTCTGCCGATCGTCGATTGAGTTGAGTAATGGGCCAAGCGACGCCCCAGTAATCAATTCGATCTGGGACAGATTGACTGACTCGGGTGTATCGCGGCCAGTATTCAATCCCGACTCACGAGTCCGTCTCTGTTATGTGTATACCTGCTATTCTTTCATCAGGATATAGATGGAAATTCCCAGACCAAAAATCTGGAGAAGAATTGAGACAAGTTCGATAAGCAGAATCATATTTTGTTCTTTCGTTCTATTCGTACATTTATGGATTGGCTCATGAGTGTTCGAGCCAGAGCCATATTGTTTTACCATATCAGAAACCGCAGTAATAAATGGTAGAGCACTTCCTGCGGGTCTTTCCCGCATATCACAAATTAGAATATTGGCGCGATTTTGTGATACACTCATATAACACATTAATATACCCAGACATAAAAAAGTTTCGATATACACATTGTTTTGAGTTATTGAGTCTATCTGTGGAGAAATAGAAACAAGAACGTATTTAAATATTTGATTTCGGAGCGTAGACGGTCGAAAGCGTGAGCGGGTAAAACGCCCCGTATTCTCCCCCAACGTCAGGATGCGCGCCACTTGTGACCACACTCGACGCAGGTGAACAGCCGCACCTCGTACGCGCCGCCCGGTTTGGGCATCATCGCGGAGGTGGCCCGCTCGCTGTCACAGTCCGGGGCCGGGCAGGACGCTTCGACCGTCTCGCTGGTCTCCTCGGTCGTGTCGGCCACATCGGGCGCTCCGTCGTCGGTCTGTCCCTCCCGGGTCGCCATCTCGGCCTCGGCCTCAGAGTCCCGCGGCGTCTCGTGCTCACAGGACCGACACACCCACGTGTCCTCCTCTGTGTGCATGATCGACCCGCACTCGTCACAGAACTGCATGTGCTGTCCGCATACTGGATTGTCGGGTTTATGTGTTCATGTCCAGTGCGTCGTGGCCCTGGCCCCTGTCGTGCGTGAGTCCGCGTCATCGACTGGTCCACCGGCACCGTTCGATCGGGGCCACGGCAGGTCCACCACGGGCGTACGGTCAAGCCGAACGGCGCGGTCACTGAACGCCAGAACGACCGCTGGATGGCTCTCGCGTTCGACTCGCCCGGTTCGTACGGTAGTGTTCAGATGCGAACCTGACTCTGGTGAGACGACCTTGAAAGCCCTCGTCAGTTCCTGTCCCGCGACTCTCACGGGTCGCTCCGCTCGCGGTTTCACCGCTCGCAATCGAGACGCTCACTCCGTTCGCGTCTCGCAACGCTCCCCGTTCGAGCGGACGTGGCCTCGCTTTGCTCGGCCACGCACTCGCTGCGCGCTTCGGGCGCTACGCGCCCTGCAGTGCTTGCTTCGTCGGGGTTTCCGGAACTGACTCGCCCTTTCGGTCCACCAGGATATAGCTCATTTGCCGCGTGAAGGAGTTCTTTGGACGGTACTTGTCTGAAAAGCGCCCGAAAATGACAGAGACAGAGGTTTATGGATGAGGACGCCTGATACTGTACCATAATGCCGTGGAATGCTCTAACAGACAGGATTCTCACTGGAAGTAAGCGTAAGAAAATATTGGAGGTTGAGAATCAATCCGAGTACGACCAGTGGGTTTCCGAACTCTTCTCCGAAATAGGGGTATTCGTAAAGCGAGTAAATGACCTTGATCTGAGCCAGGCAGAAGACCGGGCCCAATTCGACAATTTTGCTGAAAAGTTTTCTGACCGGCTCCTTGAATTGCGGAAGCGTAGTGAATCGTCATCTGCTCCTACTGAGACGTTGATACAGTTGGAAGAGTTGGTCGAAAAGATTGACGAAACTTCTTCGCAGATGGCATTCACGAGCGTGTATTGCGGCGATGACCCATTTGAGAAGGCGAGGCTGGAGAAGAAAAGGAAAGAGCGCGAAGGGGAGAATACGGAGAGGGCGCGCGAGAAACGTGATGCGCTTGCAGATGAGATTCAAGAACTTATTACGACCTTTGAAGGCACCGGATCTTGAGACGTAGGTAATTTTTGTATGGTCTGGAGCAACCGGTGATTGTTCGGATAGTACCGATGTTGGGTGTCAAGACTAACAATGGAAAGCGGAGAGATCGTATTTCTTCTATCAAGTCACCGCGGCCAAGTAGTTATATAAATTATTTCTGATGTTTATAAAATACTCTAATTGACACTACTTAAAACGAAACGATACATATGACGAATAGTTGGCCACCCGATATCGTCGTTTTCTACCAGTAGTGACGTCTTGAGAGCAGTATAGAAAATAACCGCGAACAGTCCAATAGCAAGTGTCGGCATTGCCCATGGACTTAGCGACACTTCGAAAATTCCATCAGTCATCTCAAGCGTGCTCATCCAATCAAGAATATAGAAAGCGATGAAAGATCCCCCAACAAAGACCGCGAATGTAGTCAACCGATTTATTTCAATCACAGTTTCCTTCCTTGAATGGGTTTTTCCTGATATTTCACTTGCTAAAGCGTCCGTGACAGGCCACCTTGACTCAGGGCGATTCAGCCAGTAGATCTTTGTCTGTTTTCCCGCCTTTGTATCCAATAGCGCTCCTATTTCAACAAGTTCATTGAGTCGTTGACGGGCTGCTTCATCGCTAAGGTCAGTTATATCGGCCACAGCTGATTTGCTCAGAAACGGTTTGTTTGCCTGCACGAAGCACCGGAGTATTGCTTCATCTAGTACAGTTACCTCGGAAGGATCGTTTAGGATATCCCGATCAATGAAATCCGGAAGTTCAGATCCAGTCATGGCTCGTTGGATGGTTTAGTCCAGGGTTCCCTTGAATATCGCCATGATTTATCGGATGGCAACTAGCAATTGGTGGTCGCCAACTGGCCATTCAACAGGTCGTATAATATCCGTAAGCAGGAATGATAGCCCGTGTTCCGAGAAATCAGCGATCGGGCCAAATACATCCTACCTGGGGCAGGAGAAGCATCGATATCCAGTAACCAATTCAGAAAGTACAATGACCTAAAGACACTGCTGGAAGCAACATCGATAGGATCCTTTTCTCCGAAAAGCCCGGCTACTCCATCAAGTCAGGTCAGGATCTGCCCTTGTGAGACCCTGTATGGTGCCAGTCATGAAGCAAACAATCCCGTCGATACCCACACAGATACATGGCACTAATCGAGATCCACCATCGTCTTGAAGCGAGTGGCTACAAACCGTGGCAGATGTATTTTCTGGGAATATCTATCCTGGCCGCTGGTAGCCTCTTCTTCGATATCGGAGTGGTTCACTCATTGCTTCAGGATATCGAATCCCATCTCTCACCGTGGGACTGGCTAGTGATTTTGGGGATTCAAGGTATTCTAATCGGATTCGTCGCAGATCTGTTTTACGAGCAAGGCAATGGGTATGTCAAGATCGCCAGCGATCTGTTCGGGTCAAAAGATCGAACGCTTCTATTCCGAGTCGGGATAATGACCGTGGTGTCTGGTATTATAACAATAGTCGTTCCGACCGTACTCAGAGCAGTAACTGAATTGCTCGTTATTCAGACAACAGGAGCAGTAATCCTGCTTGGGATTGTACTAATTCACATGGAGATCCGTGATTGGAATGCGAGGACCGAATGGCCCGCAATCGTGGCAGGAGGAGTACTTGCAATCGCACCAAGTCTATTTCTCTGATTTTGGTCTACTTCCCTTCGGCCAGGTCTTGTTTAGACGCTAGAAAACAGCTGTTCCAACTCCTCTACGCCGATCGAAGAAAGAAGATTGAAAGCCCTCGGCACGCTTGCGCACACTCAGCCGGATATCCTCGCTGGCGCTCGGATAGTGACGGCTGAGACGCACGCGAGGCGACCGAGCCCTTTCAGTTTACCAGAAAACTTCGTATTCTGGTCGCCCGAAAATCTTCGATTTTCGCAGGCCGCCAGGAATTCGGTCGTATCGCCAGTCTATGGGCATCACTGTCCTGGTGGATCGAAAGGGTGAACCCGTCTCGCGTGTCGCTCTGTGACCGCTATCCGAGTGAGCAACGCGAGCGAGGATATGTCACAGAGCGGCCGCGAGCGGGTGAGGGCTTTCACCCTCACCTCGAAAAAAGCGATGAACGTGGTGAATTTGGGCGTCTAAACAGGACTGAACCGAAGAAAAGAACCTATCAAAAACATATCCCATACATACCCAGAGTGAAATACGAGCCACACCCGAAACCCCCTCACTCCACCGTCACGCTTTTCGCCAGATTCCGCGGCTTGTCGATCGACCGCCCGAGCGACGAGGCGGCGTGATAGGCGAGCAACTGCAGTTGCACGTTCGTCAGGATCGGCGTCAGATCGGGGTGGACAGCGGGGACGGTCAACGCGTCGTCGGCCACCTCGACGATGTCGGTCATCGTCCGGGGCGCGATCGCGACGACCGGGGCGCCACGCGTCTGGACCTCGCGGATCGCGCTCTCGATCTTGCCCGCGTCGCGGCCGGTACAGACCGCGAACACGGGGGTCTTCTCGGTGACGAGCGCGAGCGGGCCGTGTTTGAGTTCGCCAGCGGGGAAGCCCTCCGCGTGTTCGTAGGTGATCTCTTTGAACTTGAGTGCGCCCTCCATCGCGACCGGGACGCCGTTGCCCCGACCGAGGAAGAAGTGGCCGTCCTCACCGAGATACTCGTCGGCCAGGCGGGCGGCCCGCGACCCGTCGAGCACCGTCTCGACCGCGTCGGGCAGTTCGTCCATCCCGTCGAGGGCCGCGGCCGCGGGCGGGTCGGTGACGACCGACGCGACCTCGCGAGCGAGGAGATAGAGTGTGACGACCTGTGAGGAGAACGTCTTCGTCGCCGCGACGCCGATCTCCGGGCCGGCGCGGATGAACACCGTGTCGTCGCTCTCGCGGGCGGCCGTCGAGCCCACGACGTTGGTCACCGCGAGGCGGGTCGCGCCGCGGTCGCCCGCGACCGAGAGCGCGTCGAGCGTGTCGGCGGTCTCGCCGCTCTGGGTGACGCCGACGACGAGCGCGTCTTCCATCGGCGGCGGGTAGACCGAATACTCGCTGGCGAGGGAGGCCGTCGCCTCGACGCCCCACGAGCGGAGCTGGTGAGCGCCGTAGAGCGCCGCGTGGTAGGAGGTGCCACAGGCGACGAACTGGACGCTGTCGACGCCGGCGAGCGTCTCGGGCGAGAGGTCGAGGCCGTCCTCGACGCGGCCCTCGATGGTCTGGGCGAGCGAGACCGGCTGTTCCTGGATCTCCTTGAACATGTAGTGGTCGTAGCCACCCTTCTCGGCGGCCTCGGGGGCCCAGTCGATGGTCTCGACCGGGCGGTCGACCGGCGCGCCCGACCGATCGGTGATCGCGTAGTCGTCGGGCCGGACGACCGCGACGTCACCGTCGTCGAGGTAGACGACCTGCTCGGTGAACTCGACGAACGCGGGGACGTCGCTCGCGAGGTAGTTCGCGCCCGTCCCGACGCCGAGTACGAGCGGCGAGCCCTCGCGGGTCGCGAACACGCCGTCGACGCCGTCGACGACCATCGCGACGGCGTAACTCCCCTCCAGATGGGAGATGGCCTCGCGGAACGCCGTCTCGGGGTCCGCGCCTGCGTCGAGGGCCTCGCTGACGAGATGCGGGACGACCTCGGTGTCGGTCTCGCTGGCGAAAGTGTGCCCGCGCTCGCGCAGGGCGGCCCGAAGCGCGTCGTGGTTGTCGATGATGCCGTTGTGGACGACCGCGACCCGGCCCGTACAGTCGGTGTGGGGGTGGGCGTTCGCGTCGGAGGGCGCGCCGTGCGTGCTCCAGCGGGTGTGCCCGATGCCCACGCGACCGCTTGGACCGCCGTCGGCCAGCGCCGCCCGGAGGTCCGCGACCTCGCCCGCGCGCTTCGTGACGGAGATGCCGTCGCCGTTCGACAGCGCGATGCCCGCCGAGTCGTACCCGCGGTATTCGAGGTTTTCGAGACAGTCGATGAGCGTCTGGGCGGCGTCGCCGTCGCCCGCGCTGGCGGTGATCCCACACATTACAGCTCACCAGCCGCGAGCGGCGAACGATCGGTGCGGTGGGCCACGAGACCGTCTGCGGGCCGACAGTGTCCGATCGATCGCTCCGACCGGGCGAGCGCGACCTCCGTGGCTCTCCGTTGGTTCGACATGAGTGTCCAGACAACGCCGCCGATCGGGCTTTGTTATGGATCCATTGGCGATGCATCACGACAGTAATCGACGCATACCCCGCACGACCCGGCGAGCACCGACCGACCGACAGCGGCCACGAGACGTCGATCTGTGGGCGAAAGGGGGTCGAGTCGGACAACCCACAGGCGATTCACTCGATAGAGGGTGACACTTGTCGATTGTTAAAATATGCCCCCTTCATCAACGAGGCGCCCATTGTTCGAATCAAGAGGATCGGCGTCGGTCGGTCTCCATCGTGGACAAACGCACGGTGACCGATCGCTCCCCAGCCAATGATTTCCACCATTCAATCACTCCTCCGGACTGACACCGGCGGTCCACCTTCCCCCGAACCAGTCGCATCGACGGACGAAAACGACCACCCTGCGGACGGACGCGAATCGGACGCCGACCCCGGGGAGCGACCGTTCGAGATCGACCAGGTGTTCGAGATCCTGAAAAACGAGCGGCGCCGGCGCGTCCTGGATCACATACAGGAGGCCGACGGCCAACTCACGCTCGGTGACCTGGCCGAACGCATCGCCGCCGAGGAGTGTGAGAAGCCGATCAGCCAGATCAACTCCCAGGAGCGCAAGCGCGTCTACGTCGGCCTGTACCAGTGTCACCTCCCGAAGATGGACGACATCGACGCGATCGAATACGACAAAGCGCGCGGGACGATCGCGTTGGGCGAGGCGTTCGCGCACTTCGAACGGTATCTCCCGGACGAGCGCCCGGCCGATCCGGACTGGCACACCTATCTCCACGGCGTCTCGGTGCTCGGACTCGTCACGATTCCGCTGGTCGCCGTGCTCGGGGCGACGACGACGGGCGCGATCTGGCAGCCAGTGGTGGCGCTCACGGTCGCGACCGCGTTCGCGGTCGGGGCCGCGCTCGCCGTTCTCGCGACCTACTGATGCCCGCACGTTTCGTGACGGGGACCGCCGTCGCTCACGGGTAGAGATTCCAGCGTGGATTGGCGACCGCCGTCGATCGGGGAGTGGGGTGGAACCGTTCGCGACCCCCGGACGGTAATCGACGCGTACTCCGGGCCGCCCCGACGGTCGTCTCTGCCGGAAGACGCCACGAAACACGCTCTCCTGGCCGATACCGGATTCGATATCGGGCAGACCAGAGGAGTGTTACTCGTTTAATGAGTACACCACATTAGGGTTAAAATATACCACATTAATCCGGAGTGACACCAATTGGCGTACCACGCGGATTCGACGCGATCGATCACGACCCCGTGACTCCAGACGCCCTCGACCGCGAGACATCGTATGATCACCCGACTCACCACACTCCTTCGATCGGACGGCGGCGGCCCGCGAGGGCCCGAGAGTGCAGTCTCTGCAGCCGACAGCGACGATCGAACAGCCACACAGAGACCAGACGCGGACCCGTCGGCAATCGAGGGAGACGGATCGAGCGTCGAGGCCGAACAGCCACCGTTCGAGGTCGACCAGGTGTTCGAGATCCTGAAAAACGAGCGGCGCCGGCGCGTCCTGGACCACCTGCGCGAGTCGGAGGAAGGCCAACTCACGCTCGGTGACCTGGCCGAACAGATCGCCGCCGAGGAGTGTGAGAAACCCGTCAGTCAGATCAACTCCCAGGAGCGCAAGCGCGTCTACGTCGGCCTGTATCAGTGTCACCTCCCGAAGATGGACGACATCGACGCGATCGAATACGACAAGTCCCGCGGGACGATCGCACTGGGCGATGCATTCGCGCACTTCGAACGGTATCTCCCGGAGGATCGAGCGGCCGACGAGGACTGGCGCAGCTATCTCCACGGAATCTCGGTGCTCGGACTCGTCACGATTCCACTGGTCGCCTTTCTCGGAGCCATGACGACGGGATCGATCTGGCAGCCGATACTGGCGCTCACCATCGCGAGTTCCTTCGCGATCGGAGCCGGTCTCGCCGTGCTCGCGACCCGCTAGGGTCGCGTGGATCACACCCGCACCCGGATCATTTCGGTCGACCTTTCTCGTCGAAGCGGAGATTCACGAGGTCGAAGCCGGTCACAGAGTGACCGGAAGGCACGCAGTAGCAAGGTGGTTGGGACACAGTACTGAACTGCGCGCCCGGGTGTTCATCGCATTCCACCCGGTATAGCTCTTTTGTGATTAACAGGGTGACTCACTTCGCTGTCTGCGATTTTTGCCGTTTCCCGTGCGCGACGGACCCGACGCGCCAGCTCCCCGGCCGAGGCCAGGGCCCCACCCGAGACCGTCGGCGGGCCGTCACCGACACCCCCACAAATTACGACTCCGGATATTGTTTTAGTAGCAATACCTATCTGCCCAGGGGGAGAAGGGCCGGCCATACCCCGGAGCCGCCGGGAGGTTGGGACACATGGACACATCGAATCAACTGAACGAAGCCGTCGACATCCTCCAGCAGTTAGGACTCAAAGAGTACGAGGCCCGGTGTTTCGTCGGGCTCACGCGCCTGGAGACCGGCACGGCAAAGAAGCTGAGCGAAATGACCGAAGTCCCGCGCACGCGGGTCTACGACGCGATTCGCGTCCTCGAAGCCCAGGGGCTCGTCGAGATCCAACATTCGAGTCCCCAGCAGTTTCGGGCCGTCCCGCTGGACGAAGCGACCAAGACACTCCAGGGCCAGTACGAAGACCGCGTCGAACGCCTCGAAGACGCGCTCGCGACGATCGAGACCATCGAGACCGCCGACGCCTCGACCGCTCAGCAGGTGTGGGCGATGTCCGGGCGCGAAGCCATCGAGAACCGGGCCAACGACCACATCGAGACGGCGACCGAGGAGGTCGTCCTCGTGATCGGTGACGACTCCTTGCTGACCGAGAGTCTCCTCACAGCACTCACCGAGATGGACCCCGAGGTCGATCTGCTGATCGGGACGCTCAGCGAGTCACTCGAAGACGAGATCGAGGCGCAAGTCCCGAACGCGACGACCTTTACGACCGGGCTGGAGTTTCTCCACCCGAACACCGGCCCGGAGGAGGAGGAGGAGGAGGAGGTCGCGATCGGGCGCCTCCTCCTGATCGACCGCTCGACGATCCTCGTGAGTTCGATCATCCCGTCGACGGGCAAAGAACAGGCCATCTTCGGTGAAGGGTTCGGGAACGGCCTCGTCGTGATCGCCCGGCGGATCATCTCCCAGGGACTCATCCCCCAGCGCGATCCGGCCTGACTGCGGTGGCCGCCGATCCCGTCGGTCCGAAGACGACCGGCGGCCGATCACCGACGACACGGGTCAGTTCTCGCGGAGTTCGACCGTCAGATACTCGCCGTTCTGCACGGTGACCGTCGAATCGCTGTACTCGAAGGTCAAGCGTCCACCTGTCCGGGGCGACCCGTCGGCCCGATCGGCGAACAGCGCGTTCAGGGCATCCATATCGAGGACGTCCCTCAGCGGTCGCATGATCGTCGGATCGCGACCCTCCACCGCACTCACCGCACGGACCACGGCGGTACTGACCTGTTCGTCGGGATCGATCTCTGTGTCCATACCTGACCCAGGAGCCTCATCCAGATAACCCCCCACCTATTTCACTCGGAAAATCAAAACACGAATCGTCCCGGACGCCGATCACGGTGACGAATCGCTCGCCGAAACCGGCGTTCGTCACCGACACTTTCGCTGATCGAGATCGAGAGTCGGTTCGGCCCGGCCCCAGATCCGTCAGTTCTCGCGGCGTTCGACCGTCAGATACTCACCTTCGACGGTGACCCGAGAGTCGCTGTACTCGAAGGTCAGTCGCCCGCCCGTGCGTGGCGACCCGTCGGCCCGGTCTCCGAACAGTCCATCCAGGGCGTCCGGATCGAGGACGTCCATCAGTGGTCGCATGGTCATCGGATCGCGGCCCTCGACGGCGCTCACCGCACGGACCACGCTCGTACTGACCTGTTCGTCGGATTCGATCTCGGTGTCCATACTGTCTCAATGGCCTCCACCCTGATAATCACCTGAGTATTTCACTCGGAATATCAAAACACTCCTGTTCTCGGGATCGGATCACGCTGGCAAGTCTCACCCCGAGCCGAGAGGTCTTGAGATGCGCCCCCGAAATCGAGACGTGGCCGAACACACGCGCGACCCGTCGGTCGATCCGCCCGCGAGTGGCACGCCGACGGGCTACGATCCCGAATCGGGGTGGGCCCACCCGACCTGTCGGCGCGCGGTCGTCCACGGCGTCGCGCTGTTCAACGACGCGGCCTACCACGATTCCCACGACTGTTTCGAGGCGGAGTGGTACGGCTACGGAAAGGGGACGACCGAATCGGCGTTTTTGCAGGGCCTGGTCCAGGTCGCCGCCGGCGCGTACAAACAGACCCTCGACCAGCCAGAGGGGCGACGAAGCCTGCTCACGACTGCGCTGGGCTATCTGGAGGACGTGCCCGACGACTACTACGGCGTCGACGTGGCGGCGCTCCGCCGTGACGCCGCACGCGCGAAGGTGGACGGAACGGCGGTCGACGACTGGACGATCACACTCGACGGGAACGTTCCGACCGCCGCGGACAGCGACTACGCGTTCGCCGCCGAAATCGACTGACTGCAGTTGTTTCGATCCCGGTGACACCGGATCTGACACCAGCATTTATAGAGTGGCCCGCCGACAGTCCGCCTGGCATGAAAGCATTCGTGATGCGGGAGGTCGGCGAGACGGCGATCATCGAGAAAGATCGGCCCGAGGCGGGGCCGATGGACGCGATCATCCGCCCGACCGAGGGGCTGATCTGCACGTCAGACTGTCACACCGTCCACGGCGCGATCGGTGAGCGCGAGGATCTGACGCTGGGCCACGAAGTCGTCGGCGTCGTCGAGGAAGTCGGCGAGGCCGTCGAGGAGTTCGAACCGGGCGATCGGGTCGCCGTCGGCGCGATCACGCCGGACTGGAACTCCGCAGCGGCCCAGCGTGGCCACCCCTCCCAGTCGAACGAGGCGCTCGGTGGCTGGAAGTTCGCGAACGTCAAAGACGGGACGTTCGCCGAATACGTCCACATCAACGACGCCGACGGCAACCTCGCGCACATCCCCGACGGCGTCACCGACCACGAGGCGGCCTATACCGCCGATATGCTCTCGACGGGCTTCGCCGGCGCGGAAAACGCCGACATCCCGATGGGCGGGACCGTCGCCGTGTTCGCCCAGGGCCCGGTCGGATTGATGGCCACCAAGGGCGCGGAACTGCTCGGTGCCGGTGAGATCATCGCCGTCGAGACCGTCCCCGAACGCCAGGAGTTGGCCCGGCACTATGGCGCGACCCACGTCGTCGACTTCGCCGAGGTCGACCCCGCCGAGGCGATCATGGAGTACACCGACGACGAGGGCGTCGACGCCGCCATCGAGGCGCTCGGGGCCGACGAGACCCTTCAGGACTGCATTCGCGTGGTCAAGCCCGGCGGGACGGTCTCGAACGTGGGCTACCACGGCGATGGCGAGTTCCGCCACATTCCGCGCGCGGAGTGGGGTGTCGGGATGAGCGAAATCGACATCGTCAACGACCTCTGTCCCGGTGGGCGCGTGCGCATCAGTCGCCTGCTGAAACTCCTGGATGAAGGCCGGGTGGACCCGACGAAGATGACGACCCACGAGTTCGAGTTCGACGAGATCCAGGAGGCATTCGAGATGATGGAGACGAAAGACGACGGGATGATCAAGCCGCTGATTCACTTCTAGCGAGATCCCGAAGGGATCTCGGGCGGTCGCTCCGCGACCTCTTACGGCCGTTTACGGTCTCCGGAGATCGCTTCGCAATCTCCGAAGACTACTCTGTGATCTCCTGAGATTCCGAAGGAATCTCGTGTGGTCGCGGAGCGACCTCCTGCGGATCCCGCAGGGATCTCCAACGAATTCCGCAGGAATCGCGAACGATCGCATCGCGAACGCCGGCGGTCTCCCGTGTCCGCATCGCGATCTCCAGAGATCACCCTGTAACCCAGTCGCCGAAAACCATCCAGTCAACCACGACCGGAACCCTAACTTGGGAGACCACGTCACACTCGAAGCCGACAGTCAACAACTATTTGTATCGCTGTCGAGACGTTCCGCGCACCACTCGGAACGACCATGTCTCTGTTTTCCAATGGAGTCGAAGACGACGACCGGACGATGCTAGCGCTGTCGGTTGCCGCCCTCATGACACTCGGAGCAACCCTCTTTCTTGGTGATTACATCTTCAATACCCGCCCCGGGACGACCGAACCGGCACTGGCCATGCTCTTCAGCGTCACTCTCATCGCCACGGGAGTGATCGGTATGGGAGTATGGGCCGTGTCACCGATCCCCGGAAAGACGCTACCGCTGTTTGCCATCGAGGCCGAAGACAACCAGTGGAGGGTGCCTGTGGTCTTACTGGCGATGGCCGCCCTCGTGATGTTCGGAACGGCAGCGTATGGCATCAATAGTCAGTTTGTTGCTCGACCCGGGCCAACAGATACGCTGTCGCTCGTTAACATCGGTCTTCAACTCAGTGGCGGCACAGTAATCGGCGCGAGAGTTCTGATAACATTGTACTATCGTAGCCGACAGAGGGGGAGAGAATAGATATTCGCACGGGTGCCAGGCGGTGAGTCGATCCAAAAACCGGTCGACCTGGGCCAGTATTTTTCGTCCCGCTGTTCGCCGATCACGCGCCGGACGACCTCGGCGGCGATCGGTCGAAAATCTCCGCGAACACGGCGTCGGGACTGCCCAGGAGGACGGCGAGGCCGATCGTATCAGTCGCTGCCGACCCAGCACCCGTGAGACCAGACCCGACGCAGCGATGATGCTCGAAGACGTCGTGCCGGAATCCGACGATACTGTCGGTGGGCGGATTATCGTGGAAAGATGGCCAGCACGCCACAGTCTCCATCGACGATGATCTCGACTATCTGAAGCCGTCCACTCACCGACGAACGACAGCGAGACGCTGGTCCTCTCGGGGATACCAGAACCGACAGACAGCCCCGACTCATCTCGTCGGGCAAGACCAGGGAATGCCGACTGACGCCACCGACCTGCAACGTCTTTTTGTATCGCTGCCGAGACGTTTCGCACACGCATCAAATCGACCATGTCACTGCTACCGGGCGGACCCGACGACGATGGGTGGACGACGTTCGTGATGGCGCTGTCGGTCGTCGCTCTCGCGATGCTCGGAGTGACTGTCGGTCTCGGACACGCCGTGATCGATGGCCCCGCGGAGACGACCGCCCCGGGAGTGGCGGTGCTCTTCGGGGTCGGGCTGGCCGCCACCGGAGTGCTCGGTGCAGAACTGTGGGCCGTGTCCCCACTCCCCGGAAAGACACACCCGCTGTATGCCGACGAGGCCGAGGGTGAGAACTGGACGGTGTACGTGGTGGGGCTCTCAGTGGCCGCGCTCCTGATGTTCGGGACGGCCGCGATATCTGGCTCTGGACAGTTCGTGGCTCGAATCGGGTCACCCGATACGCTATCGTTCGTTACCATCGGCGTCTCACTCTCTGCCGGCACGGTCCTCGGCGCGCGAGTGCTGAATGTGCTGTATCGTTCGTAGACCACACCGCGAGCGTCGAACCGACCTATAGCTCGCCCACGAGACGCGCCTGCGTCAGAATGCGTTCGGCGTTCTGTTCGACGAACTCGTCGCCGCGATGCTCGCGCATCTCGTCGAGAATCTGTGCTTCCGCGGGCGTTCTGTCTGGCGACGTGTCGTTCGGTCCGTTCATGGTGGCGAGCGACGCTCATCCCAAAGACGGTGTCAAAGGCGATAAGAGGCCGGTCTATTCCACCTGTTCGAATTCGATGCCGGAGACTTCACCGTCGCCGGGCGAGTCCGACGCTGTCCGACGAACTTCCCAGAGCGGACGGGGATCCACTCTGAGTTCGGCCGGGCCGGCGTCACCGATCGGAGCTGCGGGCGACCGTCGCGAGCGCATACGCGACGGCGCTCGTCACGACGAAGCCCACACCGGCGGCCGCCGTCGGAGCAAGAGCCAGACGGGCGACCCACTCGACTGCGAGGAAGACGCCCCCGACGATGACTGCCGCGGCGACCGTCCACGCGACAGCCGCGAGGCCGGTATAGCTGGTCGGCCAGACGCGATCGTGGATCTCGGGGATGACGAGCGCGAGCACCATCGCGAGGGTGAAGCCACCGACGGTCGACCCGATCGCCCAGCCGTAGCCCAGGAGGGCGGCGACTGCCACACAGATCGCCGTGAGACTCACCGCGAGGTCACGCGTCAGTTCGTCGACGAATCGGTCGCGGAGCGATGGATTCGGCATTCCCGATAGTCAATGCGCCGCGGGCAAAAGGAGCGCCGATCGGCCGAGGGAGATCGCACTCTGGGACGTAAGAACCACGACACCGTCGGCTGATCGGGCGAGTCGGGAGAAACGGAAAGAACGATCCGCGTTATTCGAGGCCGAGGTCCGCCAGCGAGTGGGTGTGCTGCCACGCGCCCGACACCTCGTCGATGTCGAAGGTCAGCACGCCGTCGGTCAGTTCGAGTCGGACCGTCTCGTCGTCGATCTGCGTGTCGTGAAGGTGGAGTTCCAGCGGCTGATCGAACTCCGCGACCGCGACCATCAGTTCACCGTTCGCTTCGAGTTGTTCGCGCAGGTCGGCAGCGTCCATAGTGCAAACGGCGCTTGGACGGGTTCGCACTTAAAAGGTCGCCCGCCATCCGAGTTCCCGAGAACTGGTTTTGGCCGACCTAAAGTAGGGGCGAAACCTGCCCGTACTCCAAGACGCTTGTGTTATCCGACCGTGGAGTCAAGGGATGTCAATGAACGTCGAGCGCTACACGGAGTGTCGAGAGTGTGGGTGTGAGCTGGAATCAGCGACCTCGTACCGACGCCACGCCGTCTGTCAGGACTGCGAGTGAGTGGGCTCCGGGCGCGGTGACCGAGCCGACCACCAGGGTCGACCGTCGACAGCATCGCTTTTGGCCGTCCCGACGGTAGATGGGGTATTCCGAGCGCCGTCGCGACGGCGACGGTCGCCACGGAGGCACGCCCATGTCGAACACTAATCTTCCTTCCGACAGCATCGAAACGCTGCTCGATCGGCTCACGATCGACGAGAAACTCCGCCTGATCCGTGGTGGGGTCGATCCAGACGCACGCGCGACGGGCTACGTCCCGGGGATCGACCGGCTGGAGATTCCCGCACTCGCGCTGGTCGACGGCCCGATGGGCGTCCGCGCGGGGACCGCGACGGGGTTTCCGGCCTCGATCGCGCTCGCGGCCAGTTGGGACCCCGATCTCGCTCGCGAGTTGGGCCGGGCGCTGGGCATCGAGGCCCGCGAGAAAGGCCAGGACGTCGTGCTCGCGCCCGGGATGAACCTCCTCCGGGCCCCCCAGTGTGGGCGCGCGTTCGAATACTACAGCGAGGATCCCACTCTTACGAGTCGCCTCGCGGTCGGGACGATCGAGGGCATCCAGTCCGCGGGCGCGATCGCGACCGCGAAGCACTTCGTCGCGAACAGCCAGGAAGAACGCCGTTTCCAGGTCGATCACCGCATCGACGAGCGCCCGCTGCGCGAACTGTATCTCCGGGCGTTCGAGGCGTCGGTCCGCGAGGCCGACGCGGGGATGGTGATGGCGGCGTACAACGGCGTCAACGGCGATCCGATGACCGCCAACGAACGGCTGTTGACCGACGTGCTGCGCGAAGAGTGGGGCTTCGAAGGTGTCGTCGTCTCCGACTGGTGGGCCGTGACCGACGGGCCCCGCGCGATCACGGCCGGCCTCGATCTGGAGATGCCGGGCGTCCCCGTCAACGAGTGGCACCTCGCTGAATCGAACTCGATCACGCGGCTGATCGACGCCATCCCTGACCACGATCGGGTGCCCCGCCAGCGACTCGCCCGATTGCTGATGACGCCCTGGCTGCCCGATCACGCCAACCCGAACCTCTTCGACGCGGGCCACTTCGACGGGCCGCTCAGGGAGGCGCTGGACGCTGGCCGCCTGGACGAACGAGTGATCGACCGGTCGGTGCAGCGACTCCTCGAAACGATGGACCGGTTCGGCGTCCTCGACGGCGACCGGCCCGATCCAGAGGCGGGCGATCACGACGCGCTCGCCCGACGGATCGCCCGCCGCGGGACCGTCCTGCTAGAGAACGACGAGGTGCTCCCGCTGGACGATCCCGACTCGATCGTGATGATCGGCCCGAACGTCGACCGCGCGAAAGTCGGCGGCGGGGGCTCCTCGGCGGTCGAGGCGGGCGCGACGACCGACCCCGTGCGCGGCGTGCGCGACCGGGTCGGCGCGGGGACGCGCGTCCACGTCGAACGGGGTCACGAGCCGTTCGAGACGGCGACGATGGGCGCCTCGCCGTTCGAGGGGCTGGAGTTCGGCAGCGAAGACAGCGACGGGCGCATCGACGACGCCGTCGCCGCCGCGGGTGACGCCGACGTCGCCGTGGTCGTCGTCCAGGACAACGCGACCGAGGGCGAGGATCGCCCGCTCTGGCTGCCCGGCGAGCAAGACCAGTTGGTCAGCCGGGTCGCGACCGCCGCCGAACAATGCGTCGTCGTCGTGCGGTCGGCGGGCCCGATCGCGATGCCGTGGGCAACGAGCGTCGACGCGATCCTGGCGCAGTGGTACCCCGGTCAGGCCGACGGCCGCGCGCTCGCGGACGTCCTCTTTGGCGACCACGATCCCGGCGGGCGCCTGCCCGCGACGTTCGGGCGCCGGCCCGACGACTATCCGGCGACAGATCCCGCGGCCTACCCCGGGATCGACGACGTCGTCAGCCACGAGGAGGGGCTCTCGATCGGCTATCGCTATTTCGAGGCCGAGGATGTCCAGCCGCTCTACCCGTTCGGCCACGGCGAGTCGTACGCCGAGTTCGCGTACGGCGCGGTGAGCGTCGACGGCGGGACGGTCGAGGTTTCGATCGAGAACACCAGCGAGCGGGCGGGTCGAGAAGTCGTCCAGGTGTATCTCGATCCCGTGGAGCCGTCGGTCGAGCGTCCGCCGCGTGAACTCGCGGGCTTCGCGGCGATCGAACTCGCGGCCGGCGAGTCACGTACCGTCGAAGTCGACCTGCCAGAGCGCGCGGGCGCAGTCTACGATCCCGCGGCTGGCGCGTGGGCCTGGCCCGATACGGACTTCGAGGCGGTCGTCGGGCGATCGGTCACCGACGAGCGTGGACGGACCGCCGTCTCGCTCGGGGAGTGACTCACGCCATCGGGCCGACGAACCTCGACACCAGCGCGATCAGCGAGAGGAGGATCCAGGGCACCGCGACGATCACCGCCTGGCGGCGCTCGATGCCGTGCACGTTCTCGACGCCGACTGTCCAGAGATACGCACCCCAGAGGAGCGTCACCAGGCCGACGACGGTGATGACCAGATTGACCGGGTCGGTCGGCGCACCGGTGATCTGGCCCGACAGCGCCTGGATCTCCTGTTGGGTCATGTCCTCGGTGACCGCGGGCAGCTCCGTCTGGACGTATCGGAGGTAGCTCCCGGCCACGGCGACGGCCGTGCCGACGATGTGTGGGACGAAGCCCCACGCGACGGCCTGGGTCGTGGTCGAGAAGTCGGCGTCGCCGTCGAACCACGCGCCGACGCCGTACGCCGTCCCCGCCACTCCCAGCCAGTACAGCGGCGTCGTGACGAGGAACCAGCCAGCCGAGAACGCGACGGAGACGAGTGCGAACCCCGACCCTCCGCTCACCTCGCTGAACAGCTGTTGGGTCATCTGATAGGTGGGATAGAGCGACAACAGCTGGACGGCGAGGAGAACGCCGACGACAGCGGCGGGACTCGCCCAGCCACCCCACCCCTCGCGGTCGAAAAACGATTCCGGGTCGAACAGCAGTACGTCGATCGGTGGCACCATACGCGGACTCGCTCGCCCGGTGGTCGTAGTCCTTGTGGACCGGAATCGCCGGTACCGCAATTGCGGCCGTGGCGGTCACAGACGCCACGCGGTCACCACTACGCTTAACCACGAGGATCTCGAAGTAATACGTAGAGATAGTATGAGTTCAGTCGAATCTGAGACCGTCGTCTCTGTGTCCTCACGAGGGCAGGCGACGATCCCCAAGGAGTTTCGCGACGAGTTGGGCATCGAGACGCCCGGCCGGGTGAAGTTCGCCCGAACCGACGACGGCGAGATCGTCGTCCGTCCGATCACGTCGATCACCGACCTCCGGGGTGTGCTCGCGGGAGCGACCGACGAGGACGGGCGAACGGCGACCGAACGACTGCGCGAGGAGCGCGAACGGGACGCCGCCCACGAGGCCGCGCTCCGGAACCGCGACGACCAGCGATGACCGGCCAGCCCGATACGGTCGTGTTCGACGCCGAACCGCTTGTGGCGTACTTCTGTGACGAGCCGGGAAGCGACACCGTCGAGCGGTACGTCACGGCGGTCGAGGGGGCCGTCGACGGCTACATCTCCGCGGTCACCCTCGCGGAGGTCCACTACGTCGTTCGGGCGATCGACGGAGCGGACCGAGCGGACGCCGTCGTCGACGTCCTCGAAGAGAGTGGCATTCGGCGCGTCGACACCGCCGACGTCTGGCGACACGCTGCCGAGTTCAAGTTTCATCACGCCCCCTCGCTCGGTGACGCGTTCGCGCTCGGGACCGCCGCTCAGATCGACGGGACGCTCCTCGTGGGTGCAGACGACGACTTCGACGATATCGAATCGGTGCCCGTCGTCCGGTGTCGAGAGGAGTCCGCCTGACCCATCCTACCTGACGAACGCCCGGAGTTGATCGAACGAGAAGATCGTCGAGGGGCGATCCATGTGGACGCCAACCCGCCCGCTGGTGAGTCGCAAGCCCACACGTTGGACCGCGTTGGGGAGATCGTACGCCCGACGGATCCACGCGCCCATCGCGATCTCCCGGCCGAGGTCCTCGCGCCACGCACGCTCGTAGTCCGCGAGCGTCGCGGGATCACTCGGATCGACGGTGCGAGCGGCGTGATCGGCGGCGGTCATGCCGTAGTTGATCCCGCCGCCGGTGAACGGCTTGGTCTGGGCGGCGGCGTCACCGAGCAACAGCGTTCGATCCGCCGTGACCCGATCGGGCGGACCGATCGGGATCAGTCCCGAGCACCGACGGGCGGTCTCGACGCCATACGCGTCGGTCATGGCCTCGAAGCGCTCGACGGGGTCGGCCTCGGGGCGAGCGGCCAGGCCGTACTCGACGCCCGCCTCCCCTCGGGGGATGCGCCAGGCGAAAAAGCCCGGCACGTCGAGGTGGACGTCGACGCGGTCGCCGTTGTCGGCCGACGTATCGAAGCCCAACACGCCGTGGAGCAGTTCGTCTGGCTCCGGAAGGCCGATCGACTGTCGGACGCGCGAGCGTGGCCCGTCGGCCCCGACGAGGATCTTCGCCCGGAACTCCGCGCGACCCTCGGGCGTGCGGGCCGTGACCGTCACGCCAGTCGCGTCTTCGGTGGCGTCGACGACGGTGTGCTCGACCCGGAGGTCCGCGCCGGCGTCCTCGGCCGCACTCGCGAGATGGCGATCCAGCGCGACCCGATCGATCACCTCCGAGATGGTCTCGTCGCGATAGAACGCGTGGGCGGGGCTGTCGGGCCCGCCGACGTGAAAGCGAGCGCCGGAGATCTGGTTCTGGACGATCGCCTCGCGCGTCCCCTCGGGCGTGCGCTCCCAGATGTCGCGGCTGACGTGGCCCGAACACGCCAGCGGTTCGCCCACGGGGCCGCGTTCGAGGACGAGCACGCTCTGGCCCGACGCGGCCGCCTGCCGGGCGTACCGACTGCCCGCCGGTCCGGCCCCCACGACGATCACGTCGTGCATGGACGCCGACTGGATCGCCGCCCGCATAGCTCTCTCGAAAGCGGCACCGGCCGAACGACTATGTCTGCGGCCGGCGAACGAGGGCGCGATGGAGTACGTCCAACGGGCGATCGCGACCTGCCACGACTTCGGCGGGGCCGACCCGCCGACCGACCTGTCGCGGGTCGCCGTGGTCGTGCCGGTGACCGAGCGCGCGGCCCGCACACCGACCGCGTCGGACGTGCTCGCGTCCGTCGCGGCCCGGAATCCCGCTCGCATCGTCGTCCCCGTCCAGGCCGATGCCGACGCGATCGGGCCGATCGCAGACTGGCTCGCAGAGGTCGACGCGCCGACCGACTGTCTGTGGTGTTCGGCCCCCGCGCTGGCCGATCGACTCGCCGCCGCGGGCATCGACACGCCCCCTGGCAAGGGCCGCGATGTCTGGCTCGCGTTGGGCGTCGCCGCGAGCGCCGCCGACCGGGTCGCCGTCCACGACGCCGACGTCCAGACCTATGCCCCCGAAACACTCGCGCGACTCTGCTTTCCGCTCGATCACGACTACAGGTTCGTCAAAGGCTACGCCGCCCGCGTCGAGAGCGACGGGCTCTACGGCCGCCTGTTCAGGCTGTTCGTGAGCCCACTGCTCGACGCGCTGTCGGATCGTCACGACGCCGGGATCGTCCGCTATCTGCAGGCCTTCCGCTACACGCTCTCGGGGTCGATCGCGACGACCGCACAGATCGCCCGATCGATGCGTCCGCCGCCGGGGTGGGGCCTCGAAATCGCCACGCTCGGGACGGCGTTCGAACGGGCCGGGTTCGAGGCGACCGCACAGGTCGATCTCGGTCGGCACGTCCACGATCACCGCCCCGTCGCCGGTGCGGACGGCCTCGAACGGATGGCCCGGGAGGTCTGGACGACGCTCGTCGACGTGTGCGCGACCCACGGCGTCGGCGTCGATCCCGGAGCGCTCCGCACGGCCTACCGAACCGCCGCGGATCGACTGGTCGATCGGTACGCCCTCGACGCCCGCTTCAACGGCCTCCCCGCCGATCCACAGGGTGAGCGCGACCAAATCGAGCGGTACGCCGACGCGATCGATCAGGTGGACCAGATCGACCGCCTTCCCGCGTGGGACGCGATCGATCTCGATCCGGGCACGGTCCGGGCCACGGCGACCCGCGCCGTCCGGGCGGAACTCCACCGTTGAAGGGGATGGGTTGCGTCGATCACACATGGACCTGGGGCGGGTCGGTGACCGTGAGGCCACGACCGTCGACGACACAGCGCGAGCGGCGAGTGTGCTCGTGCCGGTGCTCGTCGATCGCGAGGCGCTGATCGTCATCCGACGGGCCGATCACCTCGACGACCACGCCGGGGAAGTGTCCTTTCCGGGCGGGAAACGAGAGCCCGAGGACGCAGATCGTGAGGCCACGGCACTGCGAGAGGCCCACGAGGAGATCGGCCTCGATCCGCACACAGCGTCCGTCTACGGCAGACTCGACGACATCCGGACGGTCACCGACTACTCGGTCCGGCCCTTCGTCGCGCGCGTACCCGATCGCGAGTACGTCCCCTGCGACCACGAGGAAGTCGCGAGCGTCGAGCGCGTCTCGATCGACGCGGTGACCGACCGCACGAACTACGAGTCCGAGACCCGCGAGCACCCCGAGTACGGCGAGATCGAGGTTCACTACTTCCACGTCGGCAGCGTGACCGTCTGGGGGGCGACCGCGCGCATTTTGATCGACTTTCTCGAAACGGTCACCGACTGGCGCGTTCCTCGATCCTGACCGACCAGCACCGACAGAGTCAGCGCTGTGGCGACCGCCGCGCCCACCGAGCGGGAGATCGGAGTCCTCGCGACACGACGAGCCACGGGCGACCGCACCGCCTGAGAGCGCCGGGCACGTTCGACGTGGGGGCCGAGCGTCGGGATCACCGGACTGACGCACTGGAGTCACACCGGCAGAGTACCGAGTGGGCCGTCGCCAGTAAATTCTATATAGCGACATTGGATTTAACATATATTCGTTTGGGTGCCGGGCCACGCGGATTGGTGGGCTGGAGTGGGCGTCCAAGCACACTGCTCGAACTGTCGGGAGACCACAGCCCCGAGAGACGGACCCGATCGGCCCGCTACGAACCCAGATCGGATCGCCAGGGCCTGAGCGACGACTGAGCGTGGAGTGACGGTATCGATCGGGGACAGCCCCCCGCTGGCGAGTTCGAACGTCCACCGTGTTCCAGTTGAGCGAAGTCGGGCGTTCGATCGGCTGAACGGCCGGATTTCCGGCGCTGGACGGGTGCGGTCGGTGTAACCCCAAGAGACATATAGTAAATCGCATGTCGCTATATTAATTCGGTTCGGGGCGGGCCAGCAGTCGACTCTCCGAACGCCGTCGACTCGGCGGGCCGAAAGGGGTTCGAGCGACGAATCGGCCAAGTCGGGACGGTCACCATGCCCAGGATCCAGTCACGTCGACACCGAGTCGTCGATTCGGGGCAGGCGCGCCGAGAGACGAACTCGACACCCGACCCAGTTGCAATGTTGATCTCGTGCGCGCGTGCGCGCGCATGAGAATCAACTCACAGAGACAGAGCCAGACTCCGATGATCGAAGATCGCCCCGTGGCCACACGACCTCCGAACCGCGTTCTGCAGAGCCGACTCACGCGGCCCGGTAGGAGGAACGAACCGCCAGCTCGTCGAGGCGCACCTGGCCGGACGGCCAGATCTGGGGCGAACGAGCCCCGATCACGACCAGCCCCCCAAATTATCGTCTCACAGACATTGAGGACGAGACCAGCGCCGTGAAGTACCGATCGATGGAGCCGGTGTCCCGACCAGGACGCGATTCGATATAGTGGTATACGATATACGTGGTATAGCTATTGGTACCCGGGGTACTCCGGTGGAGCGAGCCACATATGCAGTAGGAGGGGTTCACCGGTTCAGCATCGCGGCTTCGCGCCGCGAGCAGCCACGACGCGCGCACAGCGAGAGCGGGAGAGGGAGGGCGATATCAGTTCCCAAACCCCCATCTGAACGGGTCCGTGACCCCCCGGTGAAGACTCGGGTGCGGACGGACAGCGCCCTGATCCCAGTCACCCCGGGCCCCATCGAGCTGTGTCGAACGACGCATGGACCGGCCGCGAGATCCAGAACGGAGAGTCGGCAGCAGCCTCGACTCCCAAAATACTATATAATATACCGCATGCCACTATATACAATTCCCAGACTGACCGCGCTGCGTTTTCATGAACTGCCGAGTCACGACGGTCACAGGGGTTAGAGCACCGCAGACGTGGTCGAATGACTCCTGACCCGTATCGTCCCCAGCAAATTGAGTGACCGCCCGAATACGCCGGTCTCGGCCGACGAGACGCCGCTATCCACTCGGATTCGGCGCACTCCAGAGCCGTCACAGGACGCTCTCACGGCATCGCACGCAGTGTACCCATCTCGTGAGTCGCCGCCAGGAGTTCCTGGACGCGACCACCCTGGGGCCACGGCCGGCGTGAGCCACCGACAGCTCGTCCCCACGCTGTACGGTGACGGCGGGTCGGACCACCTCGTGCTGGCCACGGCACCATGCCTCGAAGAGGTCGTCGAGCGTGTCAGCGAGCGGTGCGGGCCCATCTGGTCCGGCGAGTCTGAGGGCCGGACCGACGAGCCGTCAGAAGACGATCCGTTCGAGGACCCGTCCGAGGAGTCCGGGGCGGTCACCCGGGTGGATGACGAGCAGGTTGTCGCCAGCCCCCCGGTCGTGTCGGTCACGCACCAGCCCGGGGCGACTGGCGACGATCACCAGGTCGGCGTCCGTACTCGCGCGTTCGAGTTCGACCGTGAGGTCCTCGCTGTCGACGATCGCAGAGACGGTCTGCACGGTACAGAGGTCCGCGAGTTCACCGTGGTATTCGATCGCAGAGGCGCGTTGCTCGTCGGTCGCACGCGGATCGATGCCGTGAACGAACTCGACGGTCGCATCGCGAGCCTGCGCCAGCGAGTTCGCGATGCGTACCTTCACCGGGTCGAACGGCCCGCCGTCGTCGACCAGCGCGATGCGATCGAGACCGTCGAGACTCGCCGCACCGACCTCCAGGACGTCGAACGAGCGTTGCGAGCGGATCCGATCGAAGATTCCCGGCGTGGTGTGTGGGCCGCCCTCGTCGACGACGACCAGATCGTAGCCGTAGTGACCGGCGACGTTCGAGACCGCGCGGTCGACGTCGTGGCTGACGACTTCGCCGTACTCCACGGGGACGACCGCCGCCTCAGCGAGTGCGGCAGTGCGATCCTCGAACACCTGATCGGCCTCGGTCAGCGTCGCTTCGGCGTAATTCAGCGGCGTCTGATCGGGCACCCGATCGAACTGGACGACCGTCACCACCCCGTCTCGTGCGCGCGCGATCGGGAGCGCGACGTCGAGCAAGCGTTCCTCGGCCGCGGCCGAAGTCTCCTCGGTGAGCGCGACGAGGACGTCACTCGTTTCGGCGTCGTGACAGACCGACCGCGTCCGTTCGACGGCCCGCCGATCGATCCCGCGCCGGATCGCGTCGGTGAGCGCACCCTCGCGATCGACGGCCTGGGCGTACGCGAAGTACCACACGACGCTGACGACGACGATGGCGATCGCGCCCACGAACGGGATCAGCCCCATCTGCGTGAGGAGGACGAGGCCACCGAGGACGCCGAACGCCTGGAGCCAGGGGTACAGCGGCGACGTGTAGCTGGGCTCGTAGGTGATCTCGCTCTCGCGAAAGGCGACGAGCGCGACGTTGATCAACACAAAGACGAGGATCTGGAACGCGCTCGCGAGTTTGGCGATCTCGGTCACGTCGACGAAGGCGATCAGCGCGAGCATCACCAACCCCGTCAGCGCGATCGCGGTGACGGGCGTCCCGAACCGGTCGCTGACGGTCGCGAACGTCGGCGGCGCCAGATCGTCGCGGCTCATCGCGAACGGGTAGCGCGACGAGGAGAGCAACCCCGCGTTCGCGGTGCTGATCAGCGCGAGCATCGCCGCGACGATCACCGCGAACACGCCGATCGGTGACATCGTCGCCCGAGCCACCTCAGCGACGGGGGTGTTCGACCCGACGATCCCCGAGGGGTCGACGCCGACGATCACCGCGACGACCATGACGTACAACACGGTCGTGAACCCGAGCGACCAGATCATCCCCCGCGGGATCACCCGGTCGGGGTCTTCGATCTCTTCAGCGACGCTCGCGATCTTCGTCACGCCCGCATACGAGACGAACACGAACCCGGTCGCTTCGAGGATGCCCCCCACGCCGGAGCCGAGAAAGCCGTCGAACGCCGCCCGTTCGATCGAGCCCGTCGACCCGCCGACGAACCATGCCATCGCCGCGAGCATCACCGCGACGATGACGACCTGGAGCCGACCGGTCTGTTTGGCCCCCAGGAGGTTGACGAGGATGAGGACGACCGCGAGCGCGAGCGCGACCGGCTTGACGGGCACCTCGAAATACCAGAGGAGGTAGGGCACCCCGCCGACGAGCGCGAGCGCGCCCTTAAACGAGAGTGCGAACCAGGTCCCGATCCCCGCGATGGTGCCGAGCAGCGGGCCCATCCCCCGCTCGATGTACAGATAGGTGCCGCCGGCCTCGGGCATCGCGGTCGCCATCTCGGCTTTGCTGAGCGCCGCCGGAAGGACGACCAGCGCGGCCAGCCCGTACGCCAGCACGACCGCGGGCCCGGCCATCTCCAGGGCGAGCGCCGGGAGGATGAAGATGCCACTCCCGACCATCGCGCCGATGCTGATCGCCAGCACCGAGAACAGCCCCAGGTCGCGTTCGAGTTCTTTCATCGTGGCAAGGTCACCTCCGGCGGTCGACCGCTGTCGGGGCCGGGGCGGCCCAGGACAGACCGGAGAGCGATCAGTCGGTAGTGACTCGGGGTGAGAAGATACACGCGTCTACCCGCGGTTCGTGACGGGAGCAAATAAATGACGTGGTCCGGTTGACGACACGTCGAAATACCCCACCCCTATTTCCCGATCCGTCAGAGACGGCGCACGGGAAGACCTAAGTCTGTCGATCGACCCACAACTCGCATGGCAGAGATCAGTCTCGACCGGATCGACGAACACATTCTCTACCGGCTCCAGGAAGACGCCCGTCGGACCTCCTCGAACGACATCGCTGACGAACTCGGCCTGTCAGCGAGCACCGTCCGGACGCGACTCAACAAACTCGAAGAGAGCGGCATCGTGCGGGGGTATCACGTCGACATCGACTACGACCTGGCGGGCTACCCGCTGTACACGAAGATCATCTGTACGGCCCCGATCCCCCAGCGATCGGCGCTCGCGGACGCCGCCCGCGACGTCGAGGGCGTGACCGCGGTCAGAGAGATCATGACCGGCGAGCGTAACGTCTACGTGAACGCGATCGGCACCGACCACGACGACCTCAACCGGATCAGCGAGGCGCTCGACGACCGCGGCCTCGACATCGCAGACGAACAGCTCATTCGCGACGAGTGCGTCTGTCCGTACAGCGGATTCCGCGACCACGGCGACGACTGACGGGCCCACGCGACGATCGGACGGGACTCACTCCTCGCTGAACAGCGTCACCGAGTCGGCGGCGTAGTCTTCGAGCGTGGCCGGCGGCCCCCCGACGGTGACACGCCCGTCGTCGGTTTCGAGGACGAGCGTTCGCTCACCGAGAAACGACTGATTGAACGGTTCGATCAGGCCCTGGCGCACCTCCACGACACGCCCTTCGATCGGATGACGACGACCGGTGGAGAGCGATCGGCCCTCGACGCGCGCGAAGAGGGGGGTTCCCTCGCGGCGATGGAGCGCAGCGTGCAGCGTGGCCTCACGAAAGGAGTCCGGCGTCGCCGGGAGCGCGGCGGGGTCGGGCACGTGAAACTCCTCACTGAGACGGTACTCGATACCGAACAGCGAGTCGTTCGTCCGGACCGCGATGGTGTCGTCGTTGACGTACAGCGCGGGCGAGTGGCGGTGGCCGTCACCCATGTCGGCCGAGGAGACCATCAGCGAGCGCACCTTGTCGGCCCCGATACCGAACTCCTGGAAGCCGTGCGGGCCCTCTCGGATCCGAACGATCGTCGCGAGATCGTCGAGAGGCTCGTCGGTCGCCGGGGCGTCGGTGACGAGCATCACCAGCACGCCACGCTCGATCGCCGCCCGCATGTCCTCGGCAAACCGATCGACCAGATCGGGCGGGAGGACGACGATCGCCCAGGTCTCGGCCGCCGCGAGGATGTCCGCCGCTCGCGCCATGACCGTCGGCTGGCGCTTGAGCACCTCGATCTCCGGGGTCTGATCGGGCGTCCCGGCGTATTTCGACGCGATCTGTTCGCTCATCGTCGACGCACTGCGTTCGATCACGTCCTCGACGACGCTCGGGGGGCGTGCGCGAATCCGTGTCGGCTGGACGTGCTCGTCGACGTCGACCAGGCCGCGCTCTTCGAGGCGTTCACACACCCGATAGACGTGCCGTGCCGACACGTCGGCGGCCTCACCGATCTCTGAGGCCAACCCCTCACCCACATCGAGGACCGCGAGATAGACGTCGATCTCCCCCTCGGAGAACCCCCAGCGTTCGAGTTCGCGACGCAACGAATCGGCCATAGCGGGTGTAAGCGGTCGAGAGGCAAATTGCTGTTCACCGAGGGGGAGCGGTTGGAGGCCGGGAGCGACGACCACGGTGCGATTCACCGGCCGATCACGGCCTCAGACCGTCTCGAACAGGGCCAACACGTCCTGTAAGTCGACGTCTCCGTCACCGTCGAAATCGTAGAACGCGGCGTTGGCCTGGGCCTGCTGGCTGTCGGTGTTCTGGAACAGGGTGTTCACGTCCGGGAAGTCGAGGTCGTCGTTCCCGGAGAGGTCCTCGTACAACCCGTCGCCGTCCGGATCGGTCGCCCCGTCCGGCCACGAGGGCGTCTCGGTGGTGTCGGGTGGCGTGGTCGACGGCGTCCCCTCACCAGGACGGTTGACGTCCGTCTTGGATTCGAGGAAACTCTGGGTCCATTCTCCGAACCCGGTCAGTTGCTCGTAGTTACTGGCCCCGTCCTGTTCGACGTACATCGGCGGGCTCCAGAAGTGCGACATGATCCAGGCCGTCGAAGAGACGTGATCGTACTCCTCGAAGAACGTCTGGAACTGCTGGCCTTCGACGTCGACGGTCCCGTTGATGAAATCGTCACTCGACCCGGTCGTGTCGAAGCCGAACTCGCTCATGAACACGGGTACCTCGTCGGCGGGGGTGCCGAAGTACTCGCCCAGCGGCCGGTAGCCCGCGTGTGCGTACACGTGGCCGGCGTACATCAGATTGTCACCGTCGAACTCGTAGTCCGGCGCGAGGTAGGTGTACTGGTCCCAACTGGGCGTGCCGACGAGGACCGGCCGTGCGGGGGCGTTGTCCTGGACGATATCGAGCCACGGCTGAGCCGTCTCCCGCCAGCGCTGCATGCACTGTTCGGCCTGCTGGTTCCCCCACGAACCACGGTTCGCGCCGACCGGTTCGTTGTACAGCTCGTAGATGACGTGCTCGGCCTCGGCGTACTCCGGCGCGACCGTCTCCCAGAACATCCGGACCTCGTCGTCGAGTTCGGGCGTCGTGAAGTCGGTCGTACGATGGCGGTGATAATCGACCATCGCGTAGACGCCGCGGTCTTTACACGCCTGCACGGCCGGGTCGAGATGGTTCTCGACGTACGAGTCGAGTTCGGCCTGGGTGAACTCACCCGGGTCGAGTTCACCGTAGTCGTCCGCCGGGTCGTGAACGTCGATGGGGTGGACGGGAATCCGGATCACCTGCGCGTTCCAGCCCTCCTCGGGGTCGGTCGCGAGCGTGATCAGATCCTCGATGGATTTCGTCCACGGCGCGAGTTCGTTGGCACGCCGCGGATCGATCACGTTCAGTCCGTGCAGCGCGACCGTGTTGTCACTCGGGTCGCGCATCACGTTGCCGTCGCGGTGCAAGGCTGGCGTCGGATCACCGACGAGCCCCGCAGCCGATCCCAGCGCGCCGGTGCCGAGTGCGCCAGTCATCGCACCCGCACCGGCAAGTTTGAGGAACTGCCGTCGATTCGTCGTCCGCGCTGCCGCTCGATGCGTCGCTGTCTCGGTTCGATCTGTATGTGTCATATGTTAGCCAGGCCGCACCCGATGGAACGGCGTCCCGGGCCGGTCGACTCACGGGCCGTCCGGGACGTCACGGCTGTGTATGGTTGATCTCGACGGACGCAGTCGGTCAGCCGGAACCGACTGTCCCCTCGTCCGCCGACGGTACAGCCACGACCGGCGTCACCCCGATCGTACCACGGGTCGTCCCGTCGTCCGGTCCGCCGCCACACATTCGTAGGCCAGCGATGTACGTAATTTTTTGCTACCAACCGGTGCGAACAATGTCGTCGCACTCGCCAGTGTGGCCCGTCACCGAGGAGACCACCGGCCTGGCCCCACTACTTTTGACGATCGCGTGGGACAGGTGGCTATGGCCGGAGGGATCGCGTGACCGTCTGGGTGCTGGGCGACCAGTTGACCGATCGATCGGGGCCGGTCGCCGGGAGTGACTCGGCTCTCATGATCGAGGCGACGGCGTTCGGGCGGCGACTGCCCTATCACCCTCACAAACTCACCCTGGTCGTCGCCGCGATGCGATCGTTCCGTGACCGTCTGCGGGCCGACGGTCGAACGGTCCACTACTACCAGTGCGAGACGTTCGCGGACGGCCTGGCCGCCCACGCCGCCGCCCACCCGGACGACCACCTCCGGGCGATGACCCCACCGACCCACGGGGCGCGCGACCGAATGGCCGCGATGGCCGACGAGGCGGGCCTCACGATCGATTTCGAGCCCGATCCACGCTTTCTGTGTGCCCCCGCCGCGTTCGACGAGTGGGCGGGCGATCGCGACGAGTACCGCCACGAGGCGTTCTATCGGTGGCAGCGCGACCGGACGGGCATTCTGATCGACGACGGCGAGCCAGTGGGCGGCGAGTACAACTACGACGCCCAGAACCGCGAGACGCCGCCGGCGGACTGGTCGCCACCGGCGGTCCCCACGGTCGACACCGGTGTGCACACCGACGCGGCGGCGGAGTGGGCCGCCGAGATCGGTGAGGACTGGGCCGATCCCGCGACGTTTCAGTGGCCGACGACCCGCGAGGGGGCGCTCGACGTCCTCGACGCGTTCGTTTCGGATCGACTGGAGGAGTTCGGACCCTATCAGGATGCCATGCGATCGGACTCGTGGGCGATGGCCCACTCGCTGCTCTCGCCGGCACTGAACCTCGGCCTGCTCGGGCCACGTGAGGTGATCGATCGGGTGGTCGCGGCCGAGGACGCCCCGCTCGCGAGCGTCGAGGGGTTCGTCCGGCAGGTGCTCGGCTGGCGGGAGTTCCTGCGCCACGTCTACCGTCGTGAGATGCCAGCGCTGGCCGCGGCGAACCAGTTAGATGCCACGCTCGATCTGCCGCCGGCGTACTGGACTGGCGAGACGCGACTGGCCTGTCTGGCCGACGTCGTCGACGGCGTCCGCGAACGGGGCTACGCCCACCACATCGAGCGATTGATGGTGCTCTCGAACATCGCGACGCTGCTCGGCGTCCGCCCCCAGGCGCTGAATCGCTGGTTTCACGCCGCGTTCGTCGACGCCTTCCACTGGGTGACGACGCCGAACGTGATCGGCATGGGCACGTTCGGGACCGACCAACTCTCGACGAAACCGTACGTGACGAGTGCGAACTACATCGACGAGATGAGTGATTACTGTTCGGGGTGTGCGTACGATCGGTCCGCGACGCTCGGCGCGGACGCCTGCCCGCTGAACACGCTCTACTGGGACTTTCTGGACCGCCACGAGGACCGTCTTCGCGCGAACCACCGGATGGGCCTGGTCTACTCGCATCTGGACGACCGCGACGACCGCGAGGAGATCCGGACGCGGGCCGACCGCCTGCGGAGCGATGCCCTCGACGGTACGATCTGAGTCTGCCGACGGCAGCACCCGATCGCAGGAAACCCATATCAGGCCTGATAACCGCAGGGGCAGCCTTAATCGCCGCCCAGACCCGTTTTATGGTATGGACACGGAGTCGGACAGCCTCGCCACAGACGGCGGGGTGACGACCGCCGAACTGGAGGGCGCGATTCGAGATCTGCTGGAGACCTCCGAGAACGTCACCCGGAGTTCCGACCAGATCACCGGCCTCGCGGAAGAACAGTCCGAAAACATGCAAGAGGTCGCCGGCGAGGTGTCGAACCTCTCGGCAACCGTCGAGGAGGTCGCCTCCAGCGCCAACGAGGTCAAGTCGATCAGCCAGGAGGCCAAGTCGCTGGCCGACGAGGGGCGCGCGGTCGCTGACGACGCCATCGGGGCGATGGAGCGCGTCGATGCGGCGAACGACGACGTCTCCGCAGACGTCACGAGCCTCCGCGACCGCATCGACGAGATCGACGACATCGTCGACGTGATCGACGACATCGCGGACCAGACCAACATGCTCGCGCTGAACGCCTCGATCGAGGCCGCGCGAGCGGGCGAAGCGGGCGAAGGCTTCGCCGTCGTCGCCAACGAGGTGAAATCGCTGGCCGAGCAGTCCCAGGAGAACGCCAACGAGATCGAAGCGATGGTCCGGGACATCAAATCGGACACCGACAACACCGTCGACTCGATCGACGAGGCCACCGATCAGGTCGAGGCGGGCATCGAACAGGTCGAAGCAGCCGTCGACATCCTCAAAGAGATCGACCAGGCCGTCTCGGAGGCCACCCGTGGGGCCGAAGAGGTCGCTGAAGCCACCGACGACCAGGCCGCCTCGACCGAAGAGGTCGCCTCGATGGTCGACCGGACCGCCGAGACCGCCGAAGAGGTCGCAGACGAAATCGAGGCCGTCGCCGCCGCGAACCAGCAGATGGCCGCGAAGGTCGACGAGATCAAGCGGATGATCGACGCCCGCTGACGGCCGGGATCGGCGCGCGGATCCTGAGTCACCTCGATGCCACCCGACCGCGCCACCCAGACAGCGACCCCCAGCGGTACCGACGGACGCGAGACTTTTCCGGACGGATCGCGTGATCGCGACATGGACTTCGAGTCGTTCGTTCTCACGGCGAGTACGGCGTCGCTGGATCGCGAGTTCGGCCCGGCCGACGCCGTCGAGTTTCGGATGGATCGGACCGAGTCCCCGCTCGACGCGCTCAATGCCTACGACGGGAATCTCCCGATCATCGCGACCGATCGCGTGACCAGCGAGGGCGGGGAATCACCCGCTGGCCCCGACCGCCAGAAGCGCCTGATCGCGGCCGCGCGAAATCCCAGCGTCGGCGCGATCGACGTGGAACTCGATCGGGCCGAAGCGTGCGAGGACGTCCTCGCGGCCGCCCAGGCGACCGACACGCGCGTGATCGTCTCGGCACACGACTTCGAGGGGACACCCGGGCCAGAGGCGATGGTCGAGCGCCTGGCACGCGCGGCCTCGATCGGTGACGTCGGCAAGTTCGCGGTCACGGCGACCGACCGCGAGGACACCCTCGATCTCCTCGTCGCGACCCGGGCCGCGACGGTCCGGGGCCACCGCGTCGCGACGATGGCGATGGGCGAACCCGGTCGGCACACCCGTGTGGTCGCCCCGCTCTACGGCTCAAAGATTGGCTACGCGCCACCCGACGGGGCGCCGGCGACCGCGCCCGGGCAGTACGGCCTCGCGCGACTGGCGGAACTGATCGACGCGCTCGACGAACCGCCAGTGCACAACGAGTGAACTACCCCTGCCTACTTCGCTCGTCTGACGGCTCGCTTCGTTGAGGCAGGGGCTTCCAAGTCGGCTCGCAAGCGTACCGTGGCAGAGGCTTGGTCAACACCGCTCGGTTCGAGCGCAGGTTCACAAACTGCGCCGAGACTGGATAGTGGGCACGCAATGTCCTTACCCAGTCCTTTCTTTGCGATATTCGTCGCACCGTTTTTGTCCGCGTTGTCGTCCAAACCGCACTCGTGACACAGGTGTTGGCCCTGTTCCTTGCGAGTGGTCGCTTCCTGCTCGCCACACCGCCAGCACGTCTGACTCGTCATATACTCGTTCACGGACTTCACCGCAATACCCGCGAACGTCGCCTTATACTCGATGTAGTTCTTGAGCGTATGGTGTGGCATCGAATGGAGCCGACGGTTCATCTCCGCTCCGAGGTCTCGATTCTGAATACCTTCGAGGTTTCCGACCACGATGAGCGCGTTGCGCTCTTTGGCTTCCTCCACGATAGCGCGAGAAATCTTGTGGAGACGGTCATTCACTCGACGGTATTCCTTCGCCTTGACCGACTGGAGTGTGTCGTAGGCTCCCTTCTCTTGCAAGCGAGTGCGAAGCTCATGATGGTGACGGCGGATACGGCGAATCTCTCTCCCGTAGAACTCGGTGTTGCGGGACGGCAACGCCACCGACGTTGCCACCCATCGAACACCGAAGTCCACGCCGATAACACCGTCGTACTCCTCGCTGATTTCCACCTCTTGCCGAACCGTCAGATGTGCGTAGTAGTCGCCGTTCTCCCGAACGATTTTCGAGTCCTTCACGTCGGCCCCGTCAGGTATCTCGTCGTGCGGTTGAATCGGGACGTTCACGCCACCCCAGACCTGCGAGACAGGAAGTTTCAGCCACCAGTCCGTCAGGTCAGTGTCGTGCTGTTCCACGTTCACGCCGACGTCGAACACGTCGTTGCGGATGAACCACGGGTAGTCGTGATCGTCGTGGAGGTTGTCGGTGTCCACGTAGGCGTCGGCGCATTGCTTCGTGGCCGAGTAGAGGTCAGCGTCCTCGTCACCTCGAATATATCGCTGGAACGCCTCGTACTCGTGGATGATAGCGTCGAGTTTCGACTGCGTAAGGTCGTCGGTGAGGATTTTCGCCACGACCGTCTTCTCGGCAGTCCGTTTCATTCGTCGTCACGCTCTCGTTGGTTCTCAACGTATTCTTTCAGCACGTCCAGCGATACCTGTCCCGTGCTGATGAGACAGTACGAGTCTGCCCAGAACGAGTCGCCCCACCTTTTGTCATCGATGTGGTCGCCGTACTCGTTGCGGATGCGTCGAGCAGACGCGCCTTTGAGAACGTTGATGAATTTGGTCAGGTCGGTTGTGGGAGTGGCTTTGAACAGGAGGTGAACGTGGTCGAGGTCGGCTTCGAGGTTTTTGATTTCGACGCCGTAGTTGTCAGCGAACCCGCTCACGACCTCGCGGAAGAAATCTTGGAGTTCTTCGTTGAACACCTCGTTTCGGTTTTTCACCACGAGGACGAGGTGGTAGTGCAGGGAGTATGTCGAGTGGGCTCCCGTATCGAGGTCGTAATCCATTGGGTTCACTTTCACTATCGGGCTACCGCCAAATGATTCTTTGGTTTGGGTGTTTGATTTTGAATATACCCTAATCTCGTGTCGGCTGTATCCCCGCCCTACTGCGTCCTCAGAACGCGGAGCGTTCTGATGTGCGAACGAGAGCTTCGCTCTCTCGAACGACTCCTTAACGGCGGGGACTTAGCCTCGCAAAAGTTAACGGCCCCGCCCCGCTATCCCGACCGACGTGACTCCCGATTCAGGCCGCTTTCGAACGCTGGTGGCAGTCCTTTTGACCCTGTTTATTCCAGGGCTCGGTCACCTCTACGTCCGCGCGTACTACCGGGCGATCCCCTGGTTCGTGCTCGTCGTCGCCGTCACGGCCTGGATCGCGACCGTCGTGCCCGCCCCGGAGACCGTGTCGGTCGCGTCGCTGGTCGAGATGAGTCAGGCCATCCCGATCGAGGCCCAGGTCGTGAGCACCTCGATGACGCTCGTCGCCGCGCTCGACGTCTACCTCATCGTGCAGATGGAAGAGGGGTCGGTGGGCGAGGACGCGACGCGGTGTCCGTCCTGCGGGAAAGACATCGAGGAGTTCGAGGACCTGGATTTCTGTCCGTGGTGTACCGAGCGGCTGGAGTGAGTACGACATCGCTACTTCCGATGCCCGGAGCGCATCGCTGTTGCCCGATATCCGTAGGATATCGCTATTTCTCGATAATCGACTCCTCGATGGCCTCGCCGAAGTGCCGCGGGGTATCCCCGTGATGAGCCACTGCCGCCGTCACCCGAACAGTGACATCGAGTTGCGGCGGTCAATCTTCGACGATCGACACCTCGTACACCGAGCCGTTATACCTCACATATGGGGTATCCTGCTGATACCAGAGATTGTGGTCGACATCGTCCGGCACGTACGTCAGACCAGATTGGGTTCGAGCCTCGTCGAACAGTTCCTGTTGTCCCTGCGTCATTTCGTCGTACTCGACGACCTCGTCCGACGTCCAATCGTCCGACATCTCGTTGTCGACCGTTATCGCGACGCCCCGGCCCGGCGGTTCCACGAGGACAAACGAGAGGAAAAACGGGTGGAAGTACACGACGATGGCGAGGCCCACCGCGAGGAGACCAGCCAGCGCGACCCGTTTTCGGGAGAGGGGTTGATTCCAGTCCATGAATTCGACGAGCTAGATCAGGTTTGAATCGATATACTCACGAATGCGTTCACGAGCACAGTGCATGAATCGGAATTGGCGATAGAGGTTCGGATCGTTGTCATTGCAGGATTGTGCGTAATCCCCCGTCGCTTTCCCGACCACGTCGTAGCTCGAAACGCCGTAATTCTGCCAGTGCGACTCGTCACCTACATGGGAGCACCCATAGATGTGAGCGAGTTCGTGGCCTATAGTGGCGTTTCGATTGTAAAAGCTCACATATCCGTACGCCTTATCAGTTCCGGCTTTCGAGACTTTCGCCTTGCCCCAGCCACCCGAAAGACAGCACCTGTTGTCGATGACGACTACCGCGTCGTAAGTATTCGGCCGTGTTTAGACGCTAGTAAGAGCGTCTAATTGTCGAAGATACTAGGAAGTGAAGCGGGAAACGGAGTTTGTGCCTACGAAACTCGCCCGCTTCACTGGTCGCATCGTTTCGCTCGCTCAAAAAGCCGTCGTCGGTGAGCCAGATCCAGCGTACCAGGCCGGTGACGGAGGGTACGCAGACTGGGTAATCGTGGCAATTCACGGTCTCAGAGAATATCTCGATCACCCGTACCGGCGGCTGCTGGACGTGCTCCACGAGATGCCTGGAATCGTTTCGAAGCTCGACCTAGCGGTAACTGAACTTCCCGATTTTACCACCGTTTGTACGCGCAAGCAAGACCTCGAAATGCGAATCTGGCGCGTCCTTTTGCGGTTATCGGCGGAACTGCACGACATCGGCGACGTTCAGGCGATCGACGCAACCGGCATGGATCGGATCGCTGCCAGCCAACACTACGCAAAACGGACGAACTACACGTTCCAGGCGGTGAAAGTGACCACGTTGATCGACTGCGATACAAATGCGATTCTCGACATACATTGCTCGATGAAACAACCGCACGACTCCAAGATCGGCTGGCAAATGGTGAAGCGGAACCTCGACAAACTGAGTGTTCTCACCGCCGACAAAGGATACGACTGGTGGCTCCTTCGCCAAAGACTGCGTGCAGAAGGCGTCAAACCAGTGATTCGCCACCGCGAATTCGGCTGGTACGGCGTCGCGAACAATATCTTGCAAGATGATACGATCTACCATCAACGCTCGAACGTCGAGTCGACGTTTTTCGCACTCCGGCGCAAATACGGCGAGATCGTTCGCGCCCGAACCTGGTTCGGTCAGTTCCGCGAACTCGTCCTGAAATGCGCTGTCAGAAACATTGAATTGAGCGTGAGCCGCTCATGACCGTAATATTAGGCGTCTAAACAAGGCCAAGATATAGTAATATCGGACAGTTTAAAGAGCACTCCAGGATGTGGTTGTGGTATGGACATCCCCACGGGCAGTGACCTGGAAGAAGCCCGCGAGGAGAGAGGACTGACACAGACCGAGCTCGCACGTCGGGCCGATGTCTCTCAACCACTCATCGCCCGAATCGAAGGCAATGATGTAGACACCACGCTCGAAACGATGCACGATATTGTATCTGCGATCAATGGGTCGGACACCAGTGTCGACCACGAGAAACTCGAACCACTTCTCCAGTCTTCGCTTAAACATTCACGAGATCAAGCTGGGTTGACCCAGGGGGAACTCGCAGACAAGGCTGGAGTCTCTCAACCGCTAATCTCGCGAATCGAAAACCAGGACCTCAATCCACGCGTCTCGACGCTCCGATCACTGCTCGAATATCTCGATCCATTGCCGACTGATAAAACCACTACAGCATCGACAACTGCAGCGTCGACAAGTGAAACGAGTCTTCTTACAGAAATCCAATCGGACTTCGACGAATTGCCAGGCAAGGATATGTAATAATGAGACTGTCGACAGTCGGGCAGACCTGATCCAGTCTTGTGACTGCTTTGACAGCGAATTATGGACCTGATTGGCGGCCAATTATGTCAGCACTACATTACTAGCGGTAGGGTGAGGGTCCCCTGAATGGGGCTCACCAAGGCAAATGAAATCCAATTTTCCAGACGAGATGGAGCTCTGAAGCAATCAGTTTGTCCCCTTCCGCATAACTCAGAATTTCTACGGATGTCTCAGCTGTGGGAGGTAGTCTGCTCGTCGATGAAACTAATGAGTTCGTCGATATTGTCGTTTCGAAAGAATTCAGTGAGTTGTAACGCTGTAGGATCGCGTGGAAACACTGTTCCTCGGCCATACCTCTCAAATGAGTCTTCAGTTACCTGCCGGTACGTCTTACTCGTTACATACCCGAGAACGTGGTCGAACCGATCGCCAAATCTGTTAAGATACTCAGTGAGCCGGTTGGTGACGAGTTTTATTTGGTCCGTATCCTCTTTTGCAAGTACGTAATCGTATTCAGTAACCGGTTGCTGACGCTCACATTCTTCAGGAACTGGACCGTACATGCCTGAAATAGTCACCTTATGGATATTCGATGTGCGGTGACTGAGTTTGTCGAACAATACAGAATGGGTACGCGACTCCGAGTAGGGCTTTTTCTGGCTACAGGGAATGACAAGCAGAATCTCTCTATCGGACGGTGGAGTATACGATTGAGAAAGTACGTTGAAGTCACCCGGGGAGTATTTGAGAGAAATCCGCTGCGTATCGAACGATTCATCCGCCCCTGCACCCCATTCTGAGAGCTTCATCTGATCGCTATTGAGGTTTGAGCCCGGTAACAAATCGTAGGCTCCCCGG
Organism: Halococcoides cellulosivorans; assembly: GCF_003058365.1. NCBI lineage: Archaea > Methanobacteriati > Methanobacteriota > Halobacteria > Halobacteriales > Haloarculaceae > Halococcoides > Halococcoides cellulosivorans. Next base: position 2,473,435 of record NZ_CP028858.1, read on the forward strand.
GATTCGAGATCTTTGCGGAGCCGCTTATCGCGAACCTGGGCATTCTTGAGGCCTCGCTTGATGTCGTCATGTTCTCTTGCGAAATCGATTACGTGTTCGAGGAGCTTTCCCTCGTCTATTTTTTTCCGCACTTCTCGAAGTTCTCGGTTGTATACCTCGAAATTGTGGCGAGCCAGTAGTGCGTAGTAATCGCTCTTGATTGGTTTCCCGTTTTCTTTTCGTTCCATTGTCGCTGTTCTCGACATGTCACTATTGAGTAGGTTAACCATCTCCTCGTATCCGACGGATTCCTCAGTACAGAGCGTACAGTTCGGAAGGTCACACGGGAAGGCTCCGTCCGGATCGAGGTGGTCGTCAAGCTCATCGAGTTCGTGGTGGACCCAGGTATCTGGGTGGAGATATTTTTTGTACCGGGCCGTTTGCATATGTGTCGAGCAATCGAAAGAATCGACACCGAGGAGAGAAAGCAATCCGACCTGTTTGCCACCGACACCAAAGACGTGTATTCCGATTTCGTCAGCGCGGCTCTCCGGGATCGCGTCTTTTGCGCCCTGAACGATATCGACGAGAGTACGGACACTGTCTCTGAGTGGGACAAGCGATCCTATAGCGAATCCCTCGAACGAGGTGTCGGCGTCGACGTCCTCGACACGTTCGATGAAATTTCCGACGTACCAGCTCACCGTCTCGTAGTCATGACCGTGGAGGGCGACGTAGACACCCGGCTCCTCCTCATCTTTCTTTTGTTGCCGAAGCCGTTTAGCTGCGCGTTTGTTGACCTCAAAGCGTTCCTCGAGGAGGCCCGGGTCGTCAAGGATCTGAAGACATTCGACAGCGCTGTCGATACTGCGATTCATTCGCTCGACCTTTTCTTCTTCTTTCAGCCTTGGAGGGATTGGGTAATCGAGAGTTGCCACGATGTCCGCCCCAAAGTCCAACTGAAGCCCGAGGATACTCTTCGGATCAGTGTAGAGCCCCCACTCGTTCGGGACGCCACCCTCTTCAGGAGCATCGCCGAACGTATTCGAGTTCATCAGTTTGAATCCGCCAGAGTCAATGAACACCGGGGCATCTAAGTCATCAAAACGCTCGTGAAATGTCTGTGTCCGCCAGAAATCGTTGAGATTGCCCGGCGATACACCGTAGTCAGTAAAACTCATCGCCTGGAACATGATGCCCTGGAGATGGTCCTTATCGATGAGTTTGTCCCGCATTCGCCGCCAGACGCCGCCCGATTCCACCGTGGTCCCACCGATAATGTTGACGACCGGAAAGAGCGCCGGCGTTTCGACAGGGCCATTGGGCACTTCGATCTCCCCAATACGCCCATACCCGTCTTCATCGGGATTCTTCACACGAAACGACGCCATTGAATCGACAGAGGATACAGGAGCGTAGGCTATAGGCCCTTTGCTCCATCAAAGATACTCTCAATAAACAGCGTCGATAATTGTGAAAGCGAACTGCTAGTCTCCGAACTGTGGGAGCAGGTAGACCTTCTTAATTGACCGGGGACTGACAGTGCTGGCAGTTGCGAAATTGAAATTTGTGTCGCTCACACAAGGATTTGCCTAATCAATACGTCGACAGCCGCCTGTTTAGCCACTCCTCGCTGGAGAACTATGTGTATCACGTCGGCGTGGGTATAATCTACAGCCTCGTCCCAGAACAACCCTTACTTTGTGCCTCAAGGACTTGAAGTTCAATGATAGGTGAAGGGCTCAAGCGCAGTACACGAGCTCATCATCGGCGACCAGAGTCAAGAAGTTCGAGGCTTAGCTGGCGTAGCAAAATCGGAGTGATCAGAGGAAGAATGCCCATTCGGTTTATACTACGGGAACTCATAGAATGACAACTACAGGAACTATGCCACACTGTACCTATTGCGGAAGCGCCATTGAATCGAGTCATCGATACTGTGGTTCGTGTGGGTCGGACCTCTCAGAGACAACCACCGCCGGAAAGGAGGTTCACGCTGCGATTGATCGCGATGGGTTCCTGAGCCATCACACAGTCTCCTACATAGCTGATGTCGTCAGCGGCAGCAGAGACATTGATACAGAATCGCCCGCCCACACGCAACTCCAGTCCGAGGTCCGCGATGCGCTGGCTGATTTCGCTCTGTTGACGAAAGTCGAAGACCTTCATTTGATTCGCTTGTGGGCATCAGCGATCGATATCGACTCACTCGAAATCTACAAAGGTGAGATGGGTAATAACCAGCGACAGGACATTCTCGCAGCTCAGGGAATCCGGGCACTGCTCAGATTCTATGACAAATCTCTTGGGACAGAGTTCTGCGCCGAATATGATGATCGAATTTCGAATCTTGACGGATAAACCAGACTCTCCTCCGTCGCGATTCCCGTCCAAATAATCTGACTACCACCCGAGTGACCGAGGAAAAGGATCATCAGTTGGCCACGTAACGTGTCTGCATGCCCCAGGATTGGCTTCGCAGTATTGCTCCGATATTTGGTGGAGGGACGCAGTATGTCGAAACGTTAGATTCGATTCTCGAGTTCGTCGAAGCGCATCAGCCGACGACGAATGAACTGGTGATGTGGCATCGTGAAGCGTTTTCGAATGTCTCGAGTCGAGAATCGATCATGCGGCGGCTGCGCTACTTAGAGCAGGTCGGGTTTCTTCGTCGAGAAAACGACCACTGGGACCTTGAGGAGGCTGGACGAGACTACGCCTAGAAAGGCGATATGACGAGGCTGCTCCGGATCATGTGTAATCGAAACGTCGGACTCCGAAGTCTTCTGTATGCGCTGGTGTCTGGCCCGATGACGATCACCGAAGTGAGTGAGCAGCAACTCGATACACATCCCGAATTGGGATGGAGTCCTGGGGAGACAGACATGGCGAACCAGCGGGTGAACTGGCTCCAGAGTATGGGCTTCGTTGAGAAGAACGGGAACAGCTGTGAACTGACGGCCGACGGGCGGAGATTCGTCGAGAGTGCGGTCGAGGAGTGGGCTGACTCAGACTGGACACCGTCGACGAGTGATCCCGAGTTGCGTGCAGGGACGTACGACACGACTGTCCACGCTCGTTCGATTGATCCAGAGTTCCGCGCAACGGTGCTGTCCCGTCATGACCGTAGATGCCCAGTGTCTGGGGTGGACCATCATGGCCTGCTGGACGTTGCACATGTCACCGTGGAGCGACTATCCGAAACACCGGGTCGACCTCTCAAACGTACTGGCACTCAGCAAGACCCACCACGCGGCCTTCGACCGGGGGCTGTTCACCATTGATCGAGACTACCGGCTGCGGGTGAACCCCGAATTCGAGACGAGGAGTGAGCTGTTGCAACGGACGATCACCGACCGGGACGGAGAGCGTATCTCGATCCCGGATGAGAGTCTGGAACCACAGTACGTCTCGCAGCACAATGCGTCGCTCGAATGGGTGTGAGTAGATCGCAGAGCGGTGGACGGTAAGCGGGTTCTGGAACGATCGGGCCGCGGGATTTACATCTTTACCTCCGTATGTTTACCAGGTGACATCCTCCCCGCCGTAAACGGCGGGGCTTCCCCTACGAGGGGAATCCGGGGTGGCAGGTTTCAGTCCGAGTACGCCGAAAGCGTCATCTGTCCGGGTTTCGGACTCGTCTCTCGGTGAACTGTGGCGCTGTCACGGGCGCTCCCATCCTGTGGCGAGTCATCGCGTTCCGGTTCCCAAGGAACACTCTCTCCCCACGGGTTAGCGCGACGGGCGATGTTCGCCGCCGCGTTAATATCCGCTTGGAACTCCGATACGTGGCAGTCGTCGTGCGGACACACAAACTCCGCTTGTTCATCCCGCCGACCGAGACGACCGCAGGCGTGGCAGGTCTGCGAGGTGTACGCCGCGTTGACGTACTCGACACGAATACCTGCCTCGGTCGCTTTGTCTTCGATTCGGCCCTGTAGCCGGGCGAATGCCCATGCGTGAAGGCGGCGGTTCATGAACTTACCGTAGTCCAACTGCTCGCGGATGTACGACAGGTCTTCCAACACGATGACGGGGTTCTCGAAGGATTCGGCGTATTCGACGGCCCGCCGAGACGCCTTCTCGACGATATCCGTCAGTGCGCTCTGGTAGTGGACGAATCGTTCGTCCACGCGCCACTCGGCGGCGTCCCTCGACTGTAGCCGCCGAAGCGTGGTGGACATCTCTTTGCGGAGGTGTCGCGCTCGACTGCCACTGACGAGCATCGGCTTCCGTGGAACGTCGCGTTTGAGGGCACAGCCCGTAATCAACGCGCTCTCGCCGACGTCGAAGCCGATGTACGTCGGATCGTCCGACTCGGTCGGTTCGTCGACCGAGTATTCGACGGTCACGTGTAACTCCCACGATGTACGGTGTCGCTGTAGCCGCAACTCGCCCGCCGTCGCGTCCCCATCGAGTAGGTCGAACCAGAGCGATTCTTGCTCCGAGTTGATACAGAGCGGAATCCAGAAGTTCGTCCCGCGTCCGGGCATCGGAACCTGCCAGACGAAGCCGTGGTCGCGCTCCTCCGAGTAGTCGAATTTCGCGGCACGGTTGACGAGTCGAGCCGGATGCTCGTCGTCTAACTCCTCGGCGTTGTACGTCGAGCGGAGTTTCGGGACGTAGGACTTGAGCGCGTCTTTGGCCTGATACGGCAGGTCGTAGGGCGTCACGACATCGTTGACGGCAGACATTGTGTCTGCCCTGTTGCCGAAAGCGTCGTGGAGTGCTTCACGGTAGGTGTCCAAGAGCCGCTGAAGGCGTTGCTCTTTGCCCGTGGTGGGCGTGGCGAGCGTGGCCTGTAGCGTCTTCGTCACCGTCTCGGACACACCCGTAGACATAACGTAGTCAAAGTTAAGTGTGGCGAATATTTAGAACGACTAATGCCACACATCAACTTCGAGGTAGACGAAGCACAGTACGAGTCTCTGAAAGAGACGAAGAAGCGCCACGGTCTAACGTGGAAGGGAATGCTACTCCACGCTCAACGGGAGTTGGATTCCGGCAATGGCGATTGACCGGGGGACTGCGTAGTAGAGCTTCCGCGATTCCCTCCCGGCCTAAAGGCCGGGATTCCCTCGCTGTTTGAAGATGGCGATGCGCCGGTGCCAAAAATTTTGGACTGGCAGCCACGAGCCCGACCGTTTTCCCGGTATTCGAAGCTGATTCGTGATGGCGATTTTTGAATAGCGGGTCTTCTCGTCACTCCGAGCGTGGTTTGGTCAGGGTATCGCACCTCCTCAGAACTCCCCGAGACTGCGGTTTTTGGTCGGAGCTACCGCTTTCCCGACCTGGATGAGTTCGAAGTCCGAAAGCTCTCCATCAACGCGTTCTCCAAGCAATTCCCGGACCTCATCGTCCAGTGATGAGACCTCGATCACCGTTATCGGTCGCTGGGTCAGTGCGTAACTGCTGGCCAATCCTGTAGGGCGAACAACGAGGACGGACTCAGCTGGCGTACGCTCTAGTGCGAGTTCCGCGTCGCGGTGGGTGTGAAGGATGGCATTGATCTCTTCGACTGGGAACAGGACGGACGCATCTCCGTGGTCTACGTACCCACCTCCATCAGTGAAATGCCCTACGCTCATCAATACGATATTAATAATTACTATTACTTATTCCTTGCGGCGGCCAAACGATTATACTCGGAGCGACCGCTATTCGAGGCGATGGTTCAGGATCGGTACGTCTGTACAGCAGACGACCTCGCGACTCAAACAATCGCCACAAAAGACCCTGAAGCGACCGTTTCCGAGGCAAGTGAGTGGCTCGAAGCTGAAGGATTCGACGTTGCACCAGTGAGTAGCGGGGAGGACATTCGGGGATATGTCGTCCTGGAGGAGCTACAGGATGCGCCGTCCACCGACCACATTGTGGATCATACAAAGCCGATAACGATCGGTGAGATTGTCTCTGCTGACGCTACGTTCGAAGAAGTACTATTAGCGCTCTACGAGGACCCCTTCTATTTCCTCGGTGGTCAAAATCGGTTGACAGGAATTCTGACACGAGCGGATCTGAACACGTCTCCTGCGAGGATGCACCTGTTCGATCGAATCACGCTACTCGAGGATCAGTTCCGTAAACTCGTCCTCGACGTAGCGCCCGACTGGAAAGAGCAGGTCGCACTCAATACGAACGTGGTTGAAGACATCGAAGAGCGGCACGCTGAGGCTCGCCGGTCGAATATCGAACTCGACGAAATCCACTACGCCCAGTTTTCGACACTTGCAACGATCGTCAGCGACATCGAAGCGTGTTGGAAAGCCTCTGGATTTTCGAGCGATCATCGGGCGTCAAGCCAGCTTGATGACCTGACCGATCTGCGAAATGCGGTTGCACATTCCCATCAGGTCGTCCAGAACACTGAAGGTGGATTCGGAGAGGGACGAACGATTGGAAATGTTGAACAAATATATACGACTGTTGAAGGTTGTCTTGAAAGTCTCTCGTCATGAGTTTCAGGGAATGATCTTCAGAACCGTCGAAACCGAGTGATAATGCGTCGCTCGAATGGGTGTGGGTTGACCGCATAGAATGGACAATGTGCGAGTAGTGGTGAGCTTTAGGCCCCGGATCCGAAGACGAGCCCAGCGTGATTGCAGGAACACTATTGTTACTGCCATATGTCGAGTCTACAATGGCACGCATCTGGGTTACCAACGGGACGCCGACGATGCCTGGCCTTTTGAATCCACTCGCTGCTGCGTGTGACAGCGGGTATGTCCCGGATGAAGCACGAATTCTGTCGAATCCTGGTGTTGCCGATTCGGTCGCGGACGCGAGCGAGATGTTTGAGACAATCATCGGGGCTCACGGCGGGGATGCGACTGTTTCGAAACACAGTCTCGAAACGGAGACGGATTTCCGAGAAATCATCGAGTTCTATCAGTCAGCGATTGAGGCGGCCCGTGAGAACGGAGATACGATCGCAGTCGACGTAACCCCCGGTCGGAAGTTCATGTCAGCTATTTCGTTCCAGGCTGGCTTCCGATTCGATGCCGACCATGTCTTCTACTTCTATCGAAAAAGTGGAGCGTACTATGGCGACCTCTATGCGGAGATTCCACGAACTGCGACCGAACTCATCGATTTCACGGAGGTGATGTAATGCACGTCGAGCGCCGCCGATTGATGGTTCTCTTGAATGCACTGTACGATCACGGCGTGACCTCGATCCCCGTCGAACACCCGTGCGATGACATTGGAGAACTGCTGGTGGTCGAGTTAGAGGACAATGGACAGGCGACCGTTCGATTCACCCAGGGGTCGATGACCTATCAGGACAGTCGTGAGACGATCCCAGCGAAACACGGTGAGCCAGCCTACCTGGACCTACCGGACGCACAGACGTATACTCGAATGATGGTCGCCAGCGGGTACGTCGAGCCGAAGAACATCGATGAGGTGGTGGCGTTCCTCGATCGCCACGGATACCCGGACCTCGAAGCCGGGCACGATCCGGTCGTCGTCGGTCTTGACGCGAATATTTTGGCGTGGCGTCTCCCTGAAGTGCTCGGCTTTGACAGCGAGACAGGTGAAACAGATGCGAAGGGACGTCGGCCGACCAACGGCTACGCGTTGGCGACGGGCGTCGAAGAGGAACTCGACTGGCACTTTAATCAGTACAATACCCACGAACTCACTTCGGCGTTCGGTTCGGAATTCGACCGCCTCGACGACCAGCCAGCCGGAGCGAACCGCGAAGGATTGCTCGGACTGTACGAGTACCGGCGGCTTCGGACCGATCGGACGGTTGACATCGTCGAGAGCGACACTGGTGACGAAGCGATCATCGACAGCTATCGCAAATTCAACGAAGAAAGTCAGAAACAGGCGATTCTGTTCAGCAACGATCACGGATTCGTCGAACGGAGTCTCGACACAGGTGTGCCAGCCCAGGTTGTCCAGTTCCCGATTGACCTCCCCCAGACTGCGACGGGCTCGTGGACACAAGCAACGGAACTACTGTATTATCTCGCTGTGCTCTTCGGAGTTGTTGTTCTTCCGAAGGTGACCATCTACGGCGTGTGGAACGGGAAAAACGGCCGCCACTGGCAGTCCGAGCAACTCGATATCGATTGCCGAAGCCCAACGGTGGAAACACAACTCGAGCGCGATTTAACCATCCTCGACGCACGGACGTGAGTTCACCCGACCAGTGAGAGGTCTTCGGCGGAGAATCAGATCTCCATGATTTCGTATCCATCTCCAACCTCATACACGACGCCGTATTCCAGACAGCGGTCAAGCGCGTCCTCAAAGGCGTCGTCTGGAACATCGTGCTGGTCAGCAATCTCCCGAAGTTGAGTTTTCGAAAACCCGGCTTCATGGGTCTCGTCGTCCTGTTTAGTCGATTCGAGAGCGCCCCATAATGTCGCTCCAGAGCTCACTGCATTGCGTGTGAAATCGGATTGGAGCTGCAATGTGTCATCGTCATTCTGGATGAGTAACCCACGGTCAATCATTGAATCGATAACGTTGTTGGCTAATTGTTTGGGAAATCCCTTCCCGAAATTAAGATGCTCAACGATCTCAGACCGCTTGAGAGACTCTCTTGTAGAATAGAGATCACCCTTAAAACAAGAAATGACGGCCATTTCCGGGTTCTTCCAATTCGCCATAGAAGAAAACCTCTCACCGCAATCTTAAGGGCTTTTTATCTGACCCCACACAGTCGTCAAATTCCCAACTCAATCCCAGCCGTAGCCCCACTCATCGAGTGTCTGGGAGACCAGGTCGGGGTGTTCTTGAGCCACGGCCATCGCCGCCTCCGTGACGTCGGTTTTGTAGACGTCCTCTCCGAACTCATCTTCCATCTGATCGACGAGGTCGTCAATCCCTTCCTCGATGTGTTCCCGCAAGAAGATAGGGCGCTGGATCCGGCCGTCTTTCACGCCGTCGCGGGAGTGGATGTAGGGGAGTGATTGACGCTGTGACGTCGAAGTGAGCTCGTCGGGAGACGGAGGGGAGTCGGGAGAGTCAAGCGAATCAGAAGTATTGACGACTGGCTCAGTGTCAGAACTCGACTGATCGCTGTCTTCGTCTTCGGGATCGTCTGCGAAGGGATCGTCCGTCGATCCTTGCTTCATGCTTCGACCACCTGCACGTTGCGGATGTGCTCCGCCAGATCATCCAGTTTCTGGAGCGTGTCGAGTTCGTGCTCTCGTTCCCGGTCCCGGTACTCATCGATATAGCGATATGCACTACATTGCTCCGCCCAACAGCCTTCGAACAGAGACGACCGTTCACGAAGACGGATTGGGAGCTTCCAGCCATCGTTCCGAAGCTCCTCCAGAAAACGGTCTTGGTCGTTCATGCCCTTGTATCGGTTTGGAACCACCGCAAGGACCCCGACCTCGATGCCGAGCGAGTCCTCAAGTCCGGACACAAGCTGGCCGAGGCCCTGGACCGACTCGTACCCCTTCCCACTCGGTTCGAACGGAATCACCAGGTGCCGCGTCGCGTGGATCGCGTTGTGGAGTTTGATATCAGCGGTCGCCGGTGGATCGACAATCAGGGTGTCGTACTGTTCATGAACGCCGGCCTCCCGCAGCACCCGGAGGAGTTGCTTGTTTGGATTCCACGACTCGCCGAAATCAGCTGCTTCTTCTTCGCGCCTGCGGAGGTGCTTCGACGCGTATTCGAGAATGTTGTGCGAGGGGACGACATCGATCCCCTCACTCGTTTTGATGAGGTCATGGAAGTCGCCACGTGGGCGGTCGATCATGTGCCGCAGCAAGCTATCTGCCTGATCGTTATTCCGGTCGTCACCGACGTCGAGGAGGTGAGACAGCGATGCCTCCTGCGTGTCGAGATCGACGACGAGGACGTCCCGCCCTTGCCGAACTTCAGCCTTTGCGAGGTTCGCAGCGAGAGTGGTTTTCCCGACGCCACCTGCTTCTGAATAGACGGTGTAGGCCAGCATACTCACCCATTTGATCCGCATAGCCATAAAACTCAGTCAGACAAGATAGCCAAGTGACTTAGCTACATCTTCCAGCCCACTCACTTGACTATACTGCTTAGCTATACCATCCAGCCGATCCGTATAGCTATACCAGTTAGCTATACCAGCCAGCTAATCCACTTAGCTGGATGGCTCAGTCAGATGTATCCGCCGCCTCAACTGCGCTATCGGGCAAATACGAATACATTAGTCGAATACAGAGGAGAGTCGTGGGACCGTCGATCAGTGGTGCGAGACCAGATCAACCATCGAACGAAGATCCGATTCGATCAGAGAGGACTCATCGGGATCCCATGCCAGCCGTTCCTCGATACCGGCGTCGGTGAACCGAAGCGAGGCGCGAACCCTACGGTCGGGGTCATGCTGGAAGAGAGCCAGAGCGTAAGCGAGCATCTGCGGGCGATAATGATCTGCGAGATCAGTCGTCGACTTCGAAGAGAGGTCGTTCGTCTTGTAGTCGATAATATGGAAGGCGTCCGGCGTGACCAGGAGCCGGTCGATGTCACCGACGACCCGTGAATCACCGATACGGGCACCGACAGAGAACTCGTCATACACCGCTTGGAGTTGAACATCGGCCTCAACCTGGTCGACAAATTCGACCGCATCAGTCGCATGATCGACTGCATCGTGGAGGTCTGTGTCTGTCGGGTCTTCCCCAGCCATCCGACTCAGGCGACGAATGAAAGCAGGCCATTCGTCTCGCGGCGGCCGAAGTTCGATGAGGCGATGCACGACCGTCCCGAACGTGGTCGGGCTCAATCCAGTTACCTCACCCTCGAACGAGGAGCCATTGGCGCTCTCGCCGGCGTCCGCGACTGCATTCACGAGCGTTGTCGCTGTAACTCGGCTCGCTGGCGTCGGAGTCGGTGGCGTCGGAATCGAAATCTCCGGAGTGGGGTCTGAAGTCCCGTCGTCGGGGTGCCAGTCGACCGGCCGAGGAGGCTGACGAACGGTGTAGCTAGCCGCCCCAAGCTGTCCTCGAACTACCCCCTCCCGATGCGCTCGGTCGAGGAGATCGTCGTCAAGAAGCAGGGGTTGAAGCCAATCACGCCACCGATCGGCCTCATCGAACGCCGCCGGCTCACCGAGTCCGATGGCCCCCGACTCGTCAACGTCGATCTCATGGGTACCACAGAGCAGGAGGTGATCGCGCGCTCGCGTGCACGCGACGTAGAGCAGGCGTTTCGCCTCCGCTCGCTCTCGTGGGAGCGACTGTCGCTGTGCGTACTCGTGAACGGCAGTCTTCTCGATCGAGAACGCATCGTCCGGACTGGGACCGCCGACGGCCGGGAGTGGCGGCGCGTCGTCGGTCCCCTCGACGAGCTGAACGTACCCGTGATCGTCGACGGACCGGCCGAAGTTGAGTTGACCCCCGATGTCCGGCACGGTGACGATCGGAAACTCCAGCCCCTTCGCGGAATGGATCGTCATAATTCGAACACCCTCGACGTCCCCTGGGATGTCGGCCTCTCCCTCTCGTGGATCGGTCTCAGCCTGTCGATCGATGCGGTGGAGGAGTCCCGCCGCCGTTCGAACGCCGTTCTCGCTCCAAGTTCGTACCTGATCGCGGAACTTCTCGACGTTCGCGACGGCCTGTTGGCCGCGTTCGTCGGCACTCACACTCGCCAGATAGCCAGTCTCGTCGATCACACGCGAAAGCAGCCGATTCCACGGACGCACACCGTCTTCCGACGGCGTCGCACAGCCACAAAGCGTCCGCCACGTCGTGAGCAGGGCGTACGCGTCTGAAAGCTGTGAATCGTCGGCCTCGGCGAGGGCCTCCCAGACCGAATCAGCGTCTGCGACGGCCGGTGCGAGACGGTCATCGGTGAGCCCGAACAGTGGCGACCGAAGCACGCCATATAGAGAGACATCGTCGTGGGGATCACCGAGCACCCGGAGCAGATTCGTGAGCGCCTGGATCTCGGGCGTGTCGTAGAACCCGACGCCACCGACGACTGTGAAGGGGATGTCGTAGCTCTCGAGCGCGCGCTGATACCGGTCGAGATGGGTTCGCCGGCGAAGGAGAATGGCGACATCGTCCGGCGTTGCCGCGCGGTGTTCCTCGGTCTCGGTATCCTGCACTGTCGGCGGGTCGTCGAACAGGTGGGTGAGCCGCGCGGCGAGAGCCTGGGCTTCAGCTTCGAGTGTGTGATCCAGCGCTCCGTCAGCCACGGGGTGGTCGTCTCCGAGGAGCGTCGCCGCGGTCTCAGCATCATCAGGCACTGGGAGATACTCGACGGTCCCCGCCAAGCCCTCGATGTCCTCCACCAGATCACGCTCGGTGGACAGCGACTGCGGGCGTGCCTCGTACGGTTCATGGTCCTCGCCGTCCGGCTGGAACACCGACCCAAAGAGTTCGTTCAGGAAAGTGAGCGGCGCATCCAGCGTCCGAAAGTTCCCGGAGAGTTCGAGCCCAGTCGGACTCTTATCGTCGCTCTCGGGGACGGTGTCGACCCCACGGGCGTCGTTGACCGTCTCGAGTTCCGTCCGCGCCTCACCGAACGTCGTCACGTCAGCGCCACGGAATCCGTAAATGCTCTGTTTTTCGTCACCGACCAGGAACACATTCGACGCCGTCTGCGCGTCGACGCCCGTGAGGAGTTTGACTAGCGCCCACTGGCGCGGGTCTGTGTCCTGGAACTCGTCGACCATCACGGCCGCAAACTGCTCTCGAAGCTGGTCAACGACTGCATCGTTCGACCGCAAGAACTGAAGCGTCGTCGCGATCACGTCCGGGAAATCAAGGGAATCGCGGCGCTCCTTCTCCGCCGTGTAGGCCGCCAACACATCGTCGAAGACACGCATGAGCGCCACCGCGTACGGAGCGCTGTTCGCTTCGAGCTCACCGGGCGTCGTCTCGACAGCGTCTGCGTGGGGCTCGACCGCCGCTAGAGTCGCGTCGATGGCACTCTTGAGATCATCGTAGACGTCTCCGTAGTCACCCCAGTCAGCTCGGTCGCCAACGACGTATCCGGAACTACTGTACAGCCCGCCGTTTTTCTTCTCACAGGCCTCGTAAAGGTTGAGGATCGCTCGCTGGCAGTCACGCGGATCGCTTGCTTCGGGAGCGACCGAGAGTGTCGTCGCGATCTCATTGAAGGTCCTGTAGGCCCGGAGCCCGTCCTCGTCGGCGATCTGTGCCTCGTGGTCCACGCGGCCCGCGACTGTGCGAACCTGCTCGAGGAGGCCGTCCGCATACAGCGTCTGTCGTGCGTCGGCCACATCGAGATCACAGACGACGTCCCAGAGCAGATCGACGTACTCCTCGGCGTCGGCGTCACGCCACTCCTCGAGGACGGCCTCGCTCTGCGGGCGTTGGTCGAGCAGTCCCACGAACACGTCGATCAGTTGGTCTCGACCCCAGAGCTGGGCCAAGAGTTTGACATCCTCGTCGTCCTGGGTGTCTTCGAGAAACTCGGTCACGGCCTCCCGCTGGAGTTTCGCTGCGCCGTCTTCATCCAGCACATCGAACCCGAGGGGAACCGGGGCCTCGACGGCCCACTCCCGTAAAAGGCGAGTGCAGAACGCGTGAATCGTGTGGACGTACCCGTCCTCAAGGTCGTCAAGGACAGCGCGCCAGCGCTGATACGCTGCCGGTGACTCCACCGCTTCGAGTCGGTCGTACACCTCCTCCCGGACGCGCTCGGTCAGTTCGGCCGCTGCCTTTCGGGTGAACGTGATCGTGACGAGGTTCTCCGGTGTGAGCGACGGATTCTCGGCCAGTATCGTCACGTATCGCTCGGTCAACGCCGTCGTCTTCCCGGTCCCGGCGCCGGCGGTGATCGCAACGTTCCGACCCTGGACGAGTGCGTCCTCCTGTTGCTCGGTGAGTTCGAACTCCTCGGGTGCATCAGTCATCGTTCATCACCGCCAGGAGATCCTCGTCATCGCGAACGCGAAGCGGGACGTAGGCGCTGTCGTCTTCTCGTGCGGTCTCGACGAACGCTCGCTTGCGGTGGTGTCGAACGTCACACGCGCGCCGGTAGTCACAATACCGGCAGTTTGCATCACGAGCGGACTGGAGCGTCGTGTGGAACCGCCCGTTGGCGATCGCCGTCTCGATATGGCCCAGCCACTCCGGAACGACATCGTCTAGGAAGCGACGAAGGTCAGATTCCGAATCGAATTTGGACTCCAAGCCACGCGGCAGTTTGAGATCGTTGGGCGGTCGAACTTGATAGTACGTCGCCGACAGCGAGGCCCGATCGAACAGATCGTCGCCAACGACATCGGCGGCAGCGAGCAGATAGATCGGGAGCTGGAACGTCGTTCCGCCGGTCGTTTTCGTCATATACGGTGCCTTCCCAGTCTTGTAGTCGTAGAGGGCGAGCCTCGGTGGGTCACCATCCCGGTTCACGTCGACACGATCGATGTATCCGCGTATCGAGACCGACGTTCCGTCCGGGCGTTCGACGGAGAAGGGACCGGCATCCGAATCGAACAGCCCCTCGCCGAACGGGACTTCGAATCTGTGTGGGCGGGCGTCCTCGTCCCGAGACAGCTCCTCGTCGAGGAACGTAATGAACAGCCCCCGTTCTGGCGCATCGTGCGGTGTCTCGTCGGCATCACCGAGAACGCTCCCGTCGTTCCCCAACCCCGCGAACAGTTCCGCCGTCCACCGTTCGTAAAACAGCCCTTCGTAGTCGAAATCGGCATCCTGGAGCTCTTCGGCAGCGACCTCACGAAGGTGGGTCAACAGCGTCTCGCGATCGAAGGTCTGCAGGTCGACGCCGCCATCTGTCTCGTCCTGTAAGTCTGCATAGAATCGTTCGAGAACGTTGTGGACGTACGAGCCAGTCTCCAGCGGTGTCGGGACCACCTCGACGTCGTCGGGGTCCTCGATTTCGAGGACGTTTTCGGCGTAGAACTTGAACCCGCACTCGACGTACCGTTCGATCCGACTCGCGCTGTAGGGTTCCCGTTCAGCCGGTGGGTACACGTCTGCGACCGTCTCGGGATCCAATACGCCGTCGTGTTCGGAGAGGCCCGCTCTGCTTCTGTTGTCTGCGCATCGAAGGCCGCGGTCCGTGCGGGTCGTTTGCGCGGGCGAGAAATCTCCATGGTCGCCGGCGTGACTGACCGCAGCACGCCGGTCCGGTGTGTCAGCGACGTGCCGTTGGAGATCCTCACGAGAACCGACCCGATCGTCGACGCCGTCCTCTGGCTCGAGCCCAGTCACGCGCTGAAGCTCGTCGAGTACCGGCGACCGGACGACGGCGGATTCATCGCCGCCCGTCTCGGGCGTCGTGATCGTGATCTCGTCGACGTTCGCGAGCAGCGTCGCGAAGAGATAGCGGTCCCGAAGCCGTTCATCGCCGGTGTCGAATCGGGGGTGAGCGTTCGTCATCTCCTCGAAGAAAGCGGGCCGTTCCGGTGTCGCCGGGAAGTGTTCGCTCGTCAGCCCAACGAGGAATACCCTCTCGAACGATCGCATCCGGGCGTCAAGCATCCCCATCACCTCGACGTGGCCGCCCGCAGCGCGCTGAGGAACCCGGATCTGTACGCCATCGAGGGCGCGAGTGAACAGTGCCACTGGGGCACGGTCGCTCGTGACGCCCTGGAGTGATTCGAACGACGAGAGAGCCTCGTCGACGACATCGTAGGCCCGCTGTTCGACAGCCCGTTCGGCACCACTGGCGTAGTTCTCGATCGCCGCCGTCACGTCGAGCTGGTCGTCCAGCAGTCGACGGAGCGTCGCGGTCGCGTCATCGACGTCCCCCGTCTGGAGCGTCTCCAGTGTCGCGAGCAGATCCTCGACCATGGCCGACGCAGGAGCGTCGAGATCGTCGAGCAGTGGAGCTATTGAGACGGTATCTCGCCGGCGGGCTGCAGTGGTGATCGAATCGACCGTGTCGGCATCGAGGACATCGACCAGCGGGTTCGCCAGCAGCGACGTGAGGTCCTCCGCACGCGGGTCCGGCTCAGCGAGAGTCAGCAGATCGTGAACGACACTCCCGAGAAAGGTCCGGTTCAGCTGTGTGGCGGCAGTCGTGACATACGGGACATCGTACGTATCGAACGTGTCCTCGACGTAGCCAGAATACGCCTCAGTACCGGGGATGACGACGGCAAGATCGTCGGGATCACGTCCATTCGCCAACGTGGTTCTGAGCTCACGAGCCACGAATCGAATCTCACGCTCTGGCGTGGGCAGCTCTCGCCACCGAAGTGTCTCGGGAACGGCAGCCGGCTCGGGATCCGGTCGGTAGAGCGACTGAGTGATCGCGCTGAAGCCATTGTTCGCATCATCGGTTGCCCCAAGATCGACTGTCTCGAATTCCAGCGACTCGTAGACATCCAAAGCATCGGTCGCGACGGCATCGACCCCGCTCCGACCACCCTGATGGAGTGGCAAGAGAGCGATCACAGAGAACTCGCTGGCGATGCGTTCGATGAGGCGGCGTTCGACCGGACGGAACTCGTGGTACCCGGAGAGAATGATGACGTCCAGTTCTGGGGAAAGGGCTTCGAGCGATCGGTCCGCCGACGCAACTGAGTGGAACATCTCTCCGCGGGTGCAGACCCACTCGTCGACGTAGTCAGCGAAGAGACCACCGTAAGTGCGGTAGGCGTCGACCGTGGCTGTCGCAATCCGATCGTCCAGCGGTGAGCTCTCGAACTCCGTCGTCAGTTCGTCGGCAGTCCGAACGCCGGCGTCGTCGAAAAGCGAGAACCGACTGCTGAACGAATCCGCGAGTGAAGCGGACGCGGGCTCGCCGGCGAGAGCACCAGCCGTCTCGGCCGTCGTTCTGTCGAGGGCGTACTCGACGAGCCGGCGGTTCAGCTGTCCCGGCAGTGATTCAATCGGCCCATGGAGGTCCTCGTACCAGTCTCGAACGATTGCATCGAGTGTCTCGGCCCGAAGGCGGAGTGGTGCGTACGACTCTGACCAGTGGTCCTCGACCGAAGTTCGACGGGCGTCGTTCCGAGCGATGTACAGGACTGATCCAGGAAGCTCGCCAGCACGCTGGTCAGCCCGCTCGAAAGCAGCCTGTTCCAAATTCGAGTGTCGAGGGCCAGTGAGGAGTGTCTGCTGCATCGAATGCCGAAACAAAAGGGCGCGCCCTCACTTCATTCTTGGCTAGACGAGCTCGGGCTGGTTTCGCGACCGCGGTTCTCGAGACGTCTGAATCACCGATCACTACACCCCTGATCCAGAGTGTATCGCTGGATTTTGAAGCTGAACGAACGGTCACGCCTCTTCAGGACGGGGAGCGTTCTCGTATCTGACCATCTTCTCAGGCTTATCAGAGATGGTCTCGTAGATCTGCTGAAGCGTTTCTTCGGCTGCAAGCAAGTTGTGGTCTTCGAGGAACTCGCGTCCCTCCGCTGAGAGAGCGTAGAACTTCCGAGGATACCCCTGCCGACGCTGATCGTCGTCTAAAGCGACCTCTTTGACGATACCAGCCTCGATCAGCTTCTGGATGTGCTTGTAGACAGTGGCCTCGCTCACGCTGGGATTGAACTCCTCGAGCTCGTACATCGAGGGGAGTTGGTCGGGGTGCTGGAGAATATTGTTGATGAGCGCGAACCGCGTCTGTTGTGTGACGAAATGGACGAGTTCGCGGGATTGCGTTCCCTCACCGGTACCAAAATCGGAGCTCATGCGACAAGATACACGTCTTGACGGCAAGTAGTTTCACCGCTGGAAGAATCCACTATATGTTCATTCGAAACCCCAACCGGTTGTAGTGGACTGACCCACCACCCCACGTTTCCGACGTCTCCGTCGGGCCAATTGACCCCCCTTGTTTCCGTCGTATCTTAAAACCCCACCCCAGATTTCCGTCGTTCGAGCTCCCGGTGAATGAGGGGAGAAACTAGTCACTCACCAGGCCAGTCCTCCATGAGGCTGTCCTCGAGGATCGTCTCGCGAACGACCTGCGGGTCTTCGATGAGACGGTTTTGAAGGTGGATGCCACCGGCACTTCCCTTGTTGATCTTCTCGATCTCGACGACCCCGAGGAACGCCTGTTCTTTGAGAATATCGCGGAACCGTCGAACCGAGAGGATGTCCATATCGAGGTGGTTGCAGATACGTTCATACTGGTCGTACACCCGGCTCGTTAGGAAGGCGTCCTCGTCGGAGCTGACACTCAGTTCGGTCAGCGCGAGGAGCGCAGCCTTCGCCTGGGTGGGAGCCCCGTTCACGAGTTCTCGAAACCGGTCCTTTTCGGCGTGTTGCTGAGCCTGCCGAACGTGCTCCTCCGTCACTTGCTCTGCTCCGGCCTCATAGGCGACTTCCCCAGCATGACGAAGAATATCGATCGCCTTCCGGGCGTCACCATGCTCCTGTGCGGCAAAGGCAGCCGAAAGCGGGATCGCGTCCTCGGACAGAACGCCATCTTGGAAGGCGTCCTCCCGATTGAGCATGATCTCTCGCAGCTGGTTCGCGTCGTACGGTTTGAAGAACATCTCCTTGTGCTGGAAGCTGCTTTTCACGCGCTCGTTGACGTTGTCGACGTACTGGATCTTGTTACTGATCGCCATCACGCCCACACTACAGTCGATTTTCCCTGCTTCCTCAGCTCGTGAGAGTTTCATCAGAACGTTATCGTCGTTCATCAGATCGATCTCGTCCAGGATGATAATCACAGAATCAAATTGTGCGTCAAGCGTCTTCCAGAGGAGTTTGTAATACTTCGACGTGCTGAGACCGGTGTGGGGAACATCGATTCCGGTCGTCGATTCATCGTTCAATTTCGCTGCAAGAGAAGAGACAGCTTGGGTCTCAGTATTGTCTTCTGCACAGTCGATATATGCAGTTCCGATCTCGACACCATCCTGAGCGGCATTTTGAGCCCGTTGGGAGACATGCTTTGAGACGAGAGATTTGCCAGTTCCAGTTTTTCCATAGATCATCACGTTCTCTGGAGAGTAGCCGTGGACAGCGCCGTTGAGACGTTTTGCGAGTTTCGAAATCTCGTCGTCACGGCCAACGATCCGGTCAGCTTCTGGAACATGGCCAATTTTCAGAAGATCCTTGTTCGCGAAGATTCGATGCCCGGATTCAAAGAGTGGATCGTCAACAGAACTGTTTGAAGAGTCGGGCGCCATTGAATATCGGACGGTGTGTGCGGAGGGGTCATAAATCTAGTGGAAATTACCACCCCACGTTTCCGACGTTTCTTTCCCGATATCACTGAGAATGTGCCGTAATGCGGTGGAATTTGATTGCTGATATTATAACCGCGTTTCCGACGTGGAAGGGGAAATCAGGAGACGGCAGCGTGATAATGGTTCCGAATCCCACCAAATTCACCACCCACACACCCCACGTTTCCGTCGTAATCGTGGATTGATGGGGAGGGGGAGTGGAAGGAGAGATCCATGAGAGAAGAAGCGAAACGAGGGTGCTTACACCGTCTACGAGAAGCCAAATAGATGGTTAGACAATACGGATCGTTTCGTCTGAACGGACGAAGTACTTCGCCCGTTCTATGGACGAAGAACACTTAATGGACTTTTCGTACTTATAGTACTTATATCTATGTATGACGTAGATACCTCAACGATATATAGTATATGGATTAACATAGTTAGTGAGCGTATACCATTAATCTCCGTTTCCACCAGCGCTACCCTAGAGAAACGACGGAAACGTAGGGGGTGGGGCCCTCTTGACCTCAGTGTCTCCTCCCCTCCAATCTGCAGTTACGACGGAAACGTGGGGTGGGTGTCTTCCCCTCAGTCATCTGGGTTGACCGGGGCTTTGTATTTTGACTTCACCTTCTCACCATCTCGCCACTGCCAGTAGTAATACCGGTTGTCGTTGATCTCCTTGATCGTGATCGTCGCCTTTGCGGGGACGTCGGCTGGGAGGTCGTCCGGTCGCTCCTCCACTTCGTCTTGGTCTGCTGCCTTTTTGACGGGGGCCTCGCGTTCCTTGTGCTCGGCGAGTGCTTCGGCGTACGTGGCAATCTCTCGGAGACGCTCCGCAGTTGCCTCATTGAGCGTGTTGACAACCTCCGTCGGAAGGTTCGCCGGTGGAATCGGTGGTTCGTGGGTCATCGGCTGTGCTCGTGTTAACCAACATTCGGCGCCAGTCCATAGCTTTGTTGGTTAAGACTATCGCGCTGATGCTCTGGCGCTGGCTGTAACACTACTCGAAACAGATTGATATTCAAGTTTCGTACTATGTTACACCGTGCTCCGTTACCTCGAGACGAACGGGGAGGTCCACGACGCCCGGCTCCCGGAGTGGGACGAGTTCCAGGAGCTGGCGGCTGACTACGAGGTGGACCTACCCGAATGAGATCGGGTCGCTCTTGCCCACGAAGCGATGGAGCTCTCGCCGCCTTGTACTACGAAACGCTGCTGATTTCCGTGTCTAATTGATTCCAGACCAGCTCGAACGCTGGCGGATCACCGGTCAGGTCCGGTAGCGTGGTCTCCCACTGGTGGCGGATCGTCTCTTGTTGCTCGTCCGGGAGTCCATCGTTCAGATCAATTGCGAGTCCATCGTGTTTGCACTTTGCCTCGAAGGCGGGTTTCACGTCGGCAAAGTCGATCGTGACTGAATCGGTTTCGAGCAGCTGGTAAAGATCGTAGTAATCACGAGCGGCCCCGCGCTGGTAGATCGCCCGGAGCTTCTCGGCGAAGATTTCCTCGACGCTGTACGCCTGGAGGTCGAACTCGGGTATGTCCTCGTACGCGTGAGTGTGCTGAACAGGGTCGAAGGCGACGTACTCGTCGACCATCACGTCGATGCTGGTCGTGTTTGGGTGGTTGAGGACGGCCCGGTACTGAATGCTGATGTCGACGTAGTGGGTCGGGTAGTGGTCCTGCTGGGATTCGTGATGCTCTCGAATCTCGAATTCGATGCCAGAGCGTTCGGCAATCGTATCGAGGACCGTCCGGAGCTCTTGTTTGGACCCCTGGTACTCCTTTGACACCAAAATCGAGGTCCTCCGAGAACCGCCATGACTGCGGGAAATACAGTTTGGATAGCGCCGTCCCGCCTTTGAACAGGAGGTTGTCGCCGTAGTCACTTGTGAAGATGCCCCAGAGGAGCCACGAATTGACGTAGTTCTTTTCGGCGTACCCTTGCCGAACGCCCAGTTCGCGAGCGAGGATTCGGAGCCGTTCCTGACTGATCATCGGGATCAGGACTCCGTCGGCTCCAGCGTGGCTGGCTCAACGTTGATCCGAAGACGATACGCACTGTCGGAGGATCCGGTGTCGGGTCGCGTCGGGTCCAGTGGGGAATAGCCACTCGTGAACGACTCGACGATTGCCTCACGACCGGGGAGATCGATATCCAGCTGATCGGCGAGGTAGACGATCCGCTTGGTCGCGGCGCCGTTGTCGAGCCGCTCGAGGTACTCACCGACGGTGTCCCAGGCGCAGCCCCGTTCGTCGGCAGTTCGCATCGCGGTTGCGAGTTCCCGAAGGCCACCGCAGAACTCGGGGTGGTCCGCACAGTCGACCAGCGTCTTCTCCAGGTCGCTGACCTGCACGGTCGTCCCCTCGATGGACGTCGGTTCAGACCCGAAGAACTTTCCTTCGGTGACTGTCGTGACACGGTACGGAACGCCGTGGATGTCCCGGCTTTGGGCCCGTGTCGGCGTAACGACGTACACCGTCCGGGGGACCTGTTCGGTCAGCCCATGGTGGCTGAGGGCGCTGTAGTAGCCGATGTACATCGGCTCGGCGACGTGGGCGGCGATGAGATATTCGTGAGTTGTGTAGACTCCCTCCTCGCCGGCAGCGAGTGGAATGATGAGATATGTGCCCGGGAAGAGCCGGTCGAGCCAGCCCTTCTCAGTGAGCCGGGAGGCGATCTCTCGGGCAGTGTTCGGGGGGACCTCCAGCGTCGTCTCGATGTCATCGACGGAGATGATCTGATGACCAGCGCCAGCGAGTCTTGCAAGAAGTCGACTTTCTCGAGTCGAGAGACCCTGGCGTATATTTCCTGATTGGTCTATGGCACTCATACCTGCGTATCTTACATAGAGTATAACGACGAGCCTGCATTAGCCTTGCGACTACGACGGAGACGGGCAGACTTAACCAACGAAACTGGGACAAAGAACTGAGCGTTGGTTAACCATTCAACTGTGCGGTAGCGCGGAGTCTCCTTCTGCTCACGGCTTTGCCGTTCGCATGGTCAGCGGAACCTTCGGTTCCGCACTATCCTCAAGCGCGAGCGAAGCGAACGGTAGGGAGCGGAGGAGCGCGTGTCGAAGCAGGGCACAACCGTTATTTTCACCCGGATCGTCGTCCCACGTAGTCCAGTCCGGGCTTCAGACAGCCCTGTGAAGGGTGCCGATACCAACATTGCGGGGGTAAAGGGACGGTATCTCGGGATGGACGGGCCGCCGTCAACCGGCCCCGAAGGACGGACCGACGACGCGACCGCTCCGCGCTGGCTCGACCGGCCGCGAAGTCGCCGAGGTCACGTCCAATTAAATTGCCGCTGCCGACCGACCTCATCGGCAAACAAGTCGGTCCGGGACGATAACTCCCATCCGACGCCATGCAAGCCCCGTCCTCAGAGCGCCGAAGGCGCTCAGGGCGGGGTAGTTGACCTACTGGCTTCGAGGACGTCGATGATCTCTTCTGCCGTCCGACTGATCCGTCCGAGCCGGTCGCGAACGACCTCAGGATCGTCCGATTCCCACGCGGCCAGGTAGAACGCCGACCCGCTGGTGTCGAGCCCGCAGTACCGCCCGACGACGTACGCGACCGCTTCGGCCTCGACCTCGCGTTTCGACCGCTCAGTGTCGTCGGTAACCTCGAAGTGGAGCAACGCGTGTGCGTACTCGTGAACCAGCGTCCGCGCAAGGTCGGCATCGTTCTCTCGATCGTGCACCTCGACGAGCGGCTGCATGTCGATGAGACTCCGCTGCTCGCAGATGCCCTTTGCCTCCCCGTGCGTCCACTCGTCGGCTGCAATGATTCGAACCGTCACGCCGACATCGTCAGCGCGCTCGGTCAGCTGGGAGACGAGATCGCCGGCGTCACCAGTCGCTTCTGTATCGAGGTCAGGGAGTGGTTCGCCCTCGGTCTGGGAGACGTCGAACACTGGCGCGGGCTTGAACCCGACCAGGCCTTTCGACCACTCGTCTGGTGGGGTCTCGTCGAACTCACAGTCACTGTTTGCGTGGTAGCTCGGCGAGTTCTCGCACTGTGGGCACTGCTTCGTGATGATCGGTGCCCAGATCCAGAGGGCTGACTCGCCTTCCTGGACGTGGCGATCGAACTCTTCCTGCCAGGTCCGGTAGCCCGCCACGCGGGTTGCCCCGGGACACTGTCGCTTGATCAGGAGCGTGTTTCTGTAGGAGTAGTCGTGGAAGCGACTCTGGATGTCGAGCCATTCCTGGAACTCCGCGCTGGCCTGCGCGTCGTCGACGCCGGCGACGAGCTCGTCGATCCACTGTTCGATGGTGCTGTTCATCTCGCCGGATCGTGTGTCGGTCTGCTCGAAGGCGACCGACGACTCACTGGTTGTAGACATGGTAATCTCCAAATCGAATGCACGGCGACTGCGGCCGTTCAGAACGCGCCGCACCCCTCAGGGGGCGCAAAAAAACGTCTCTGCGGCTTCGTTGAGGTCAGAACGGCTAACGAGGGTGTTGTTTTAACTACGGCGGGGGCATCAGATGAGCCAGCATGGGGCTTGTGAGTTCGCTCCGGAGGACCGTCGACGGGGGGTTATCGACTGTGTGGGAGTGTCGAAACTGTGGCGAGACTCTCTCAGAGGACGCCGCCGAGTGCCCACGTTGCGGGGCGGAGGATGTCGCCCGCTACGAGATTTGATCAGCGAAGCGTTTCCTATTCGTCAGCGAGACCGATCTTGTCGAGGTACTCGAGGAACTCGTCGAACCGCTCGACGTCACTGGGCGAGTCGGTCGCGAGATGACGTGCCCACTCGATGGCCCACTGGAAGGCGGGATCCGTTCCGCCTTTCCCGTGAATGTACCACCACCGCGCCGCTTTCAGCACGACCAGCGGGTTCGTCGGCGGCTGCTCGCCGGCGAGCCCCCGGGTGATCGACTCGATTTCGTCGGGGACCGCGGTGGGATTGACGTCGCCTGATTGGTTGTTTGCGATATCGACTGGAATGTCGTCGATCGAGACACTGTTGGCGCTCTGTTGTTGACTCACTGGAAATCTCCTCTGGACGCGGACCCTCGATGAAGCCCTCGCCCTCTCTGGGGCGCGAAAAACAACTCGCGGTCTCACGAGGGAAAGGAGACGCTCTGTTCGCCAGCGACTTCTTCGAGATTGTTCCGGTGGCGATGTGCGAAGTAACAGTCGTAGCTGCAGTATCCACAGAGTGCTCCAGTGTCGTACTCGGCGACGTAGGGACCACGCTCGCTCGTCCAGACGTTCGATCCACACTCGGTACAGGCGGCGCTGTCGAGATCGCTCGGTGATGGCCCCTCGTAAGTGACGGTGAGATCGTCCTCCTGTGGCGTCGTTTCGGGCCAGACCCCGTGGTGCTTCCAGAACCCGCGAACCTGACCGAGACTGTGACGGACCGTTTTGCGAACCGTGAGGTGGTCCGCGTCGCGACCGCTGTTGTCCCATCCGCCGGCCGTCCAGAACTCCCCGAACTGCGCGCCCCGATGGAGGCCGTTCCAGTCGAGGCCGACGATATCCGCTGGCGGGTCGTCTGTGAGCGTAGGTCGAGTCAGCTGGCGGATGGCCTCGAGCTGCGTGGGTGGGCTTCCACCAAGGATGTGGACCCGTCGTCCGCGCCAGTCGGCCGGGTCGGAGAACTCTTCTGCCAATCGGTCGGCGTAGCCATGCGAATACCCGAGGGTGATGTCCTCGGGAATTGCATCGATCACTGCCTGGCACTTCGGAACGACGATGAGCTCGGCCTCGGGGTAGCTCGAACGGATCTCGCGAACGGCAGCGACGTGGTCGTCGACGTCCCCCGGCTCGTAGACGTCGCCGACCACGCCAACCTGTGGCTCGTACTCGAAGAAGCGATCGACGAATCGATCCAGATCGGGATTCCGGAAGTCGTTGTCGAGCATTCCAACGGGGAGATTGAGGTTTTGATACTGGTTTTCTTGATATCCACAGTCCTCCCGAAAGCCGGGAAGATATCCGAGGGCGAAGGCTCCGATAACGAACGGCGCTCGGTGCAGGAACGCAATGTAGTTGGTTTGTCTGGCAGCAGCGATGTCGCTCGCCGTACCGGTGGTCGGACTCAGATCGATGGACATAATTTCACTCGCGAGGCCGCTGTTGGCTGCCCCGCACCCCTTCGGGGCCGAAAAACGCTCTCTTTACAGGATTAACCAACAACCGATGCACTCAATCGCAGTTTGTTGGTTAAGAAACGACCTCACTCCTCGTCTGCACGTAGCTCGTCAGCCCTCCACTCGAGCCGACGCAGAATCTGCGTCCGGTTCTGGTGAGTGTTTTCGTAACCAACACACTCTCGAAGCGTCTCCATGTCCGGGATCGTCGCGATCCCGGCCTCGACCAACCGATGGCTCGGTGCTTCGAGACGTTTCTCGGGTGGAAGTCCGTCGGTACTCTCGCTCCTCGTGGACTGCTGCATTGCTGTTGACCTCACCCTTCGAGGGCAAGATAGACAGAACGGGCGACTCCATTACACCGGATAGGGATTGGAGGAATTCTACGATTCTGAGAGTGGTTTGTCGAGACGTTCGTAAATGTCGGTAGCTTGGTATAGCTGACTACTGCCGTCGCTTTCAACCGCGGTGAGGACACCGTCTTCTTCGAGTGTTTCGATGAGCGAGTATGCGGTCGTGTGGGAGAACCCGAACTGCTGTTCGGCTTGCTTGGCCGTGATGTAGGGGTTCTTAAAGAGCTGTTGGGTGAGTGGGAGAATGTACTCTGAGCGATGGGTTTGATACTCGGTGACGTATGTTCGCCGGAGTTCTAGCAGTTGTTCACCCCGCTCGACGGCTTCCTTCGCTTGCTGCCAGATACCCCGAAGGAAGAAATGGAGCCAATTGTCCCACGCACCGTGAGTACGAACGTGCGTGAGGAGGTTCGTGTAGTCATCGCGGTATTCGTTGAAGTATGCACTGAGGTACAGATACGGTTCTGTGAGGAGTTCTTCGCGCTGGAGCCCAAGACTGACTAAGAGACGGCCAAGGCGGCCGTTCCCGTCGCGGAAGGGGTGGATGGTTTCGAACTGGTAGTGGATGAGTCCAAGCTTAATGAGCGCGTGAATTGGTTGCGGGACGTTCGTGTATTCGAGGAGTTCGTCGAGTTTTTCACGGGCTTGCTTGGGTGGCGCCGGGACAAATGTTGCCTGAGAGATATCGGCGGCCTCGAAGGGAGCGAGGTAGTTTTGGATGTCCCGGATTTCTCCGGGTGATGGATCTTCGCTTCGGACGCCGTCGAGGAGAATCGAGTGCATCTCACAGAGGGTATCTGTGGTGATCTGTTCGTCTTGGTCGATGGCGTTGAGTCCGGTTTGGAGGGCCGTGAGATAGTTTTTTGCCTGTCGTGCCCCTTCGTTATCGGAGGAGGCTTCTCCGACAGCTTGCTGTGCCTCATATCGATACACATCTGAGAGTGTGACTTGGGTCCCTTCGATACGAGAGGATTGGACTGCCTCTTTCCGGGCGAACGCTTCGATGAGCATCGTGCTGGAGCCTGCTTTTGGACCGAGGTATTCGAGTGCGCCGAGCATCCGCATTGCCTGCCCGATTTCCTTCGTGAAGTCACCTTGGTCCAGGTCGATTGCATCGAGATCGTCGGGAATGAATGAGGATAACTCGTATCCGTCGACGGTGGTGGTGACGAGCTCCCCAGGGGCGTTTTCTGTGAACTGGTTTTGATCCATGTCATATAATCCTTTTGTGGCCACTAAAGGTTTAGCGGGTATAGTTGAATGAGGTCAAGACCTGTTCAATGTAGCATGAATAGAAACAATCTTCATTCAACCTTCCCGGGGAGAGGGTTGAATATTGAGTGGCGGGATTCAGTATAGAACTGAATCAGAACAATTCCCATAACAGCTTCCGACTATAAACTTGAATGGGCGAGGGGGCGAGTCGGCCCACGCTGAATTAGCTATTCACCGGTTCAACTTTAGTAGGTGTCTTCACCTCTGTTGTCTCAGTCCTCCTGTGTGCGGATCTCGCTGGCCCGGTGTTCGAGACGCCGAAGGATTTGGACTCGCTGCTGGTGGGTGTTTTCGTAGCCTACACACTCTCGGAGCGTTTCCATGTCCGGGATCGTCGCGATACCGGCCTCGACCAATCGATGGCTCGGTGCTTCGAGACGCCTCTCGGGTGGAAGTCCGTCGGTACTCTCACTCATCGTGGACTGCTGCATTGCTGTTGGCCTCCACCCCTCGAGGGCGAGATAGACAGAACGGGGTGACTCCAGCACCGTCAGGGGCTCAGGCCATCGTCTCCTGGAACCGTTCGCGAAGCGCATCCTCGCGCTCTTCGAACCGATCGACTTTCCCCTTCAGATCATCGCTGACGCTCTCGATGCTTGCCAGCGCTCGCTCGCCGGCCAGCGACGCCTGCGACCCGCCGTCACCGTTCGCTTCCAGCTGTTGCTCGTACGCGTGTTCGACGCGCTTGATGGTGCCTTCCGGGTTGAACAGAATGTCGTTCGCGATGCGCACGTACTGATCAAGGGAACCCCCTTCTTTCCCCTGGAAGAAGTGGGTGAGCGCGTACGTGCCACCGGAATGCAGCGTCCACATGTCGATCTCGAACGGTGACATCGCATTGGCTTCTGCGTCGCCTGCAGCGCGTTCGGACAGGTAGTCCGGGAAGCCGAGTAGCGTGTAAAACTCCGTGACGGTGAATGGAAGCTCCGAGAAGTCTAGGTCGATCTCCTGGGCGTCCCGGATGAACTCGAAGAGGTCGTCGGCAACGAGCTCGACCTGAGCGAGGATCTCCTCCCACCAGGTCCGGAAGTTCCGGATGTCGCCGACGTGCTTGATGACCTCCTTGTCGGTGAGCGAGCGCATCGTGTTCGAACAGTACCCGTCCTGGGCGAATCCTTCCACGTACACCGCGTGCTCGCCGAAGAAGTCATATCCCGACGTCACGCCCATCGTGATCGGCTCTGATCGACCGGGCAGACGCACCTCGAGGCCGTCGAACATGATGTCCATGTGGACCTCGCCACCGCCCCGGTAGCGCCGAATCTCGCCGAACATCACGTCACCCAGCGGCGTTTCGTCGAGGGTCTCCTCGCGGAGCACCGCTTCCAGCGGGTTGTACACGTCGACCGGATTGATGATTGAGTAGGAGTCGGTCGGGATGTGAAAGAGAGGATCCGTCTCGGCGCCCTGTTCGTGGGCCTCCGTGCAAGCCCGTCTCGGCTCGACGAGCGCGTTGAACCGCTCCGTCTCGACCCACTCGTCGGTGTATGGATTCTGGTAGGCCACGTTCGTCTCGACAGCTTGCGGGAGGTCACGGATCGCCTCGGCAAACGTCACGGGATTTTCGCCTCCGTGTCGGTTTCGATACCACTCAGGGAGTTCCGTCTCAGTCCGTCCATCGACGCCGGCGAAGATGGTTCTAGACGCTGGGTCTTTCATTTTTGGTCACCTCGAATCAGGATCAGTCATCGACGAGTGCTTGCATCGTCTCGCGCCCTGCGCCCTCTGCCGGGCGCAAAAACACTACCACGCAGTCAGCTGTCAATCGAAATCTGCTACGCCAGATGCGACACCGCTTCTGGTTCCTCGATGTCGTCGAACTCACCACGTTCGACCGGCTCCCAGTCCTCACTTAGCGTCGGACTCCACCAGTCGATCTCGTAGGTGCCCGGTGCGCCGAAGACCTTCACTCGAGCCGATCCATCAGGCAGATCGCGACGGAGCTTCTCGTCGACGTGGAGATTCCAGGTCGTGGCGGTATCGAAGCAGGCGAGGACGGCTTCCTCGTACCCGCGTGTCTCTCGGGATTCCTGGAGTTCGACCTGGGTATTGCAGTTCTCGCAGAACACCCCCTCGTATGGAATGTGGCTGAACACCTCGTGCCCGCAGACCGGACACCAGAGGAACTCGAACAGTGCGTCGCTGTGACGGTCGATGACGTCCAAACTCATTGTGGATCTGGCCCGATCGGAACGGGCCACCCATTTTGGCCCAATATAAACGTCACCGTGGGACGCGGCTAGCGGGGCTGACGGTCGCTCGAGACGCTGTCGTCTCGGTGGAGTCTCTATCATGGATATCCTCTGGGGGACATTCGATTTCCCCTCATAACAGGGTCGAACCCTCTCCAGCTCTCACCGTCCGGCATTAATCGGTGGCTCCTCGCTCGAGAACCCCAACGATATCGGAGAGATCGAAGAGGCTGAGGTCGTCACGTTCGTCTGCAGCTTCCTGGACGGAGCGTTTGAACCCAGAGCGGCTGAACAGGGTGAATTCATACGTCGGTTCGCCTCCGCCAGTGGGTGTCCAGTCGATGTGCTCCACGTCGTCCTCGAGGTCCGCGAGCACGTCATAGCCGAGAGGGGAGTTGGTAAATTTCGCCTCGCCTACGATCAGCGTTGACTCGTCAGTCGGGGCGACGACATCTATCTCCCGGCTCTTGTACCACCACTGGCGTGGCGCCTGTGTGAGCTGGTAGTCTGAATACAGCGCCGGCACCGCCTGGTGGCAGAGCGATTCGAACGTTTCGCTGACGAAGTCGGGCAGTTCTGGCTCGATGAGATCCGCATAGGCGTTTTCGCCATAGAGGTCGTACTGCCCCTCGCGACCGTAGAGATACCGGAAGTAAAACCGGAAGACGGGATCTCGAATCCGGTACCGAGTTCGCTTGCTGCGAGCTGGATCGGCGAGTGCCGGATGCTGTTTCTCGATGATCTGGAGCGTTTCAAGTCGGTCGATGTAGTATGACGTGTTGGTGGTCTCGATGCCGGCCCCCTGGGCGATCTCGTTTCGACTGTGGTTCCCGCTGGCCATCGACTCTAGAACCGAAAAATACGTGTTCACTTCGTTGAGCTCCATCTGAAGGACGGTTTCGGGCTCGTCGTGGAGTGGACCATCCGGGTCGCAGAGTAACCGCGTAATGTTCGCTCCGAGGCTCTGTGATGGCTCGAGTGGGCTGAGATATCGGGGGGTGCCGCCGAAGACGCCATAGACGAACACCCGGTCTTCGGGATCATATGTCGGCACGAACTCCTGAATTGTGTGAAACGGCAGATGGGTGAGTTCGAGGCGGCCGTTCGGTGTCTGGGACACCCGGCCGTAGAGGGGCGCACCGCCATCGAGGACGTGCGTATGGATCATGCCGATTGCCGAGCCTGTGAGGACGAGTGTTGCCTGATTCTCGTCGACAGCTGTATCCCACTGGTGTTGAATGATCGACGGGAGGCCCTCGTTCGATTCGACGAGGTACGGGAATTCGTCGATGACGATGACAGCATCTCTATCGGTGAGGTGTGTTAAGAGCGGTTCCCATTCCTCTTTGACGGCCGTGATGTCTGGATAGGTCGTCGCTGCTGCCTCGACGAATCGCCTGAGTTGTGTCGTCGCTGTTCCCTGGACGGCCTGATAGTACACGGCATCGTCGCGGTCGGCAATCGATTGACGGACGAGTTCGCTCTTCCCGATTTGACGACGCCCATAGACGATTGCGAGTTCTGCGGCGTCACTCTCATAGAGGGTCTGCAACCGATCGAGTTCATCGAGACGATTGACGAACTGGTCCATACCTCTCTATCGTGGTGGGAGATACAAATGAGTGCCGAAGTTAGGAATGAGACTATAATAGTTTGGGCTATAATAGTCTGAACTATAATCATCCCGCCTCTATTACCGCACCGGCACGCATCCATGGTGCTTGACCTCTATGCTCGCGGCCAGCGTTTCTCAGGACAGGTCCGCTCGTTCGACAGTGATGCTCAGGTCACCGGACTCGTAGTCGGCGTCGAACTCGACGGCGAGCGCACCGGAGTCGAAGGCGGCGTGGTAGGCACGGTACAGTTCGAGCGACCCGGTCGCCTTGAAGTGGAAGAATGCAACCGCGGTGTAGGGCCTGCTCTGGGTCTCGATTTGCGTCTCGACTGATGCCGGAAGCGCGATTTGGGGCGTCTCCGTGTCGATACTCGAAGCGAACGCTCTCGCTTCCTCGACGGTTGCTTGCGAATGGGCCGGTGTCTCGCCGGTGAAAACGTTCACCGGGGTTTCCGTGTCGTCGGTGAACAAGACGTCTTCGAACGTCTGTGTCCCGAGGATCGCCTCGGGATTCAACTCGCAGTCGTGGAAGTGATGGTCGTGTGTGGTCATCGAATCACGAGCCTTCGGAAGGGCTCACCCCTCGGCCCTTGATAAACAGCTTCTGCTGACGCGGTCAGTACCCCGCCATTCTGTTGGGTTCACTCAGAACACCTACGAGTCTGGGCTCGTCGATTCATCAAGTGTTATGGGTGTGACGCGGTTAAATAATGTCTAATGCCGGACCAACGGGCTATCAATAGCCTGCAGGACATCCGAGAAACGAAACTGAGGACGTATGCGAACGAGCCGCCGTTGGTGAGTAAAGATTTCAAGTTGGAAGCGGCTGACAGCGCGGACTACAGTCGTCGGTTCGTCTTCGAACTCCTGCAGAATGCGGACGACGAGATGCCGGATACCAGCGACGAATCCCGCGAGATTCGATTCGAACTGCACGAGAACTGCCTGTTCGTCGCCAACACCGGGCGCCCGTTCGATGCTGCGGACCTACATGCAATTACGACTCTCACTCAGACCACGAAAGGGGACGATGGAGACGAGGCCACGATCGGGCACAAGGGGCGGGGATTCACGTCGATTTTGGATATCACATCGAATCCGGGGGTTTACTCGCAGAACGAGGATGGCTTGCTGGCTGCAGAGTTCGACCGAGAACGGACCCGTGACGTTATCGAGCAAGCACTGCTCACGGAGGGCGTCGAAACCGGCGAACTACTTGATAACGTCCCACTCATGTCAATCCCGTTCCCGAGTGAACCCACGACTCGCGTAGGGGAACTTCTCGAAGCGGGATATTCGACCGTGTTCCGACTCCCGCTCAGAGCTGAAAACCAGGAACGGATTTTCGAAACGATTGAGTCGACGTTCAGAGAGCAGGTGACGCGGGAGACTGTGGCGCTGCTTCCCAAAACGGACCGCATTGAGTTTGTCGTTGGTGAGCGACAGCGTGTTTGGACGAAGACCCGGCGGGAATGGCGGGGAGAAACGGCAGGTACCGTTATCGGTATCGAACGCCGGGGTGATCTCGATCCCACCACCCCCGTAAAGACCTCGGAGGAACTCATCTCGTTCGCCCGCGAGTACGACGTTCCAGAGCAGTCTTTTGCGGGAATCGACTCCGCGATTCTCGATGACATCGGGACACTGCGGTTGAGTGTGGCTTTCAGACTGGAGGACGACGAGGAGACATCACTCAGACCGTTGTTTGTCGGAGATGAAGCGACAGAGCGACCGTTTGTTCACGTGTTCTTGCCGACCGAGGAACGAAGCCCGATTCCCGCTTTGTTGAATGGGACGTTCCAGGTGAGTACGTCTCGACGGAGTCTGAATATGCCGACAGACCCGGACACTGGCGCGGTCATGGGGTTGAACGGCTGGCTGTTCCAGCGGGTTGCTGATCTCCTTGCTGACGATGTCCTTTCGTTCGTAACGGAGACGGACACGACGCTTGAAGAATTTCTACGAACGATTGACTTTACCGCAGTCCACGCAGACGAGACAGCTCGGACGAACCCGGTGAATCGGTGCTTTGTCACAGCGCTCCAAGATGCGTTCGAGGGTGTATCGTTCATTCCCCAGCTGGAACAGGTGGCGTCAGGCGTGACTGGGCTTGACTCTCAATTACGATCGCTCTCGGAGATTGTACTCCCGTACACGCATCCGGACGCAGACCGACTGGGTCCGTTGACGGCGATGGTGTACGGACAGGACCGTCTCGAATTGAAGGATGGCGATGCTGACGTTGCGGGCTGGTTCCCCAGCACATCACTGCTCGACCATGATGTCGCGGCGGTTCTGGAGGAGTTGGGAGCAACTCGACTCGAGACCCATCGAACCCCTGCGGTTCTCGGTGCCGCCCCAGACGAGAATGCCATCCTCCAGTATCAGGATGTTCCTGACCGACTCACCGTCGATCCAATCGTGTACGCCCTGGCGAACACCTGGCAGACGCTCACTGACAGTGCGGACAAGCGACGGCTCGCTGAGGCAGCTCGAACGGCGGCTGTGTTCCCTGTCGGCGATCCCAAGGACGGTGAGCACGGCGCGTATTTCAGGCACGAGTCCACACCGGAGTCCGTCGAATGCTTCTTTCCACCGCAGCAGCGTGTCCCAACAGATGCTCTCGCGGGCATTCGACTGTTTCCGACGGAGCTGTATTACACGGACGGCTCTCTACAGGCGGATTCGGATGCTCGTGCCGAGATCCTCGAGGGCGGTGAGTTTGAGAGTGTCTTGGATGCCCTCTGGGACATCAACGACTTCGGGTTCCAGGACATCGCCGAGAAGGGTGTATTTCCACTTCTTCCTGGACCATCGTCCGGCGATGTCGATGACAGCTCGCTCCGAGACACTGAGGTACTTGAATTCGTTCAGCGATTGGCGACGAGCAGTACGACCGGAAAACCGCCAGCCTCTCCGAATGAGCCGCTCCCGTACACGTACCGCAGTAACGAGCCATACTACGACTTGTGTATGCTTCCGGTCCCGACGGCTGACGGTGGCTGGGCGCGTGCCTATGAGGTGTACTTCGGTGCCAGCTGGCAACGCAACAGGCCGGCTGCGGGCCGTGTAGAGCAGCTCCTTCAGACGGCGGGGGTATCACCGCCGGTGGTAGCACCCCCACGGGACCTCGGGCTAGACGACGCCGACGATTGGTCGAAGTGGCGGGAGTTTTTCCAATGGATCGGTGTCTCCGAACACATTCGTGTTACGCCGTTCTTCCACCCGACACAGTCCCACCGCTATAGCGTCACGGAACACGTCGACCGAGCAGCGAATTCCACGCTCGATCCGGAGAGTCAGTTTAGTCCGCGGCTGCTCTCCGAGGGCGAGCTCGATACGTACCTGACCGAGTTGAAGTCCGCTGCGGACGATGCAGTGAACGACGACGATGGAGAGCGACCGTACATCTGGCAAGTCAATGGCCTAGAGTACGATCACGCGATACTCGGGGCCGGGAAGGATCGGGCGTTCGGAAATATGCTGATGGGGCATCTGTACACGTGGTGGGAGAAACTCTCAGATCACGCGAACGCAACCGTTGCGCTCTATTCGAACACCCGACTCCGATACCAGACCACCTATCTGTTCGACCAGGACGAAATCGAGGGCGTCATGCCGAACCTCTGGCTGTGGCAGCTCCAACGCGCCTCATGGTTGCCGACTATGCTCGGAGAAGTCTCTCCTGAAGACGCATGGGTTCTCACCGACAAGGACATACAGCGCTACTCGATCGACATCGGTGACACTCGCCATCCGCTTCTCCCGACCCTCCGCCGAGAGGTGTATCTAGACCTCATTGAGGAAACTCCTGATCTACTCGATGCGCTGTCGATTCGGCGGCGTGTCGAGACACGGACGCTCACGCCGCGCGACGCCAGAACGGTGGCAGAACGAATTCGATCGCTCGTCGCGGAACTCTGGAGCGACTCCGGCCCTGGTGCCTACTTTCTCTCCGAAATTGAAGCGGTGTACAGCAACCTGAGTGAGGACCTACCGCCACTCGATACCCAGGGCCAAATCCAGTCTTCCGAGTGGGAGCCGACTACAACCGGACTCGATTCTGCACCTATCCCTTCCATGGCCGGTGATGAGTTAGAGTTCCATCAGGCTTCAGAGACCTACTTTACGCGGAGTCACGAGGAGGCGTCACGGTTCGAGGACTTGGCTGTTCCTATTTTTACGTTAACTCGTGATGAGACGCCAACGATCGGCATGCACTTCGGGATGATCGACCTGGTCGAGGCTGTCGAGGAGACGCCACAGGTCGACGAAGAACGCATTGAGGCGACAGAGCGGTTCCAGGAGGATTGGTTGGATGTGGCTGCGCCATACGTTCTCTCTCGGCTGAAAGCGACGCGGAGTAGCCAACGTGAGGACGCAGCCGGACTGTCTCGGTTCGTCAATCAAATGGTCATTGTCGGCTCTCTGGACGTCATGTATGAGCTCCGCGATCGTCCGGAAGCGGACCCATCGACGCGGCCGGCGGAGTATTTCATCGAGCGGGACGAGCACGGGAATCGAAAGCGGGTGTACGTCGTCGCTGACAGTCCTGATCCGGTTCAGGACGCCCCAGTGGAGACGATTTCCAAAGCATTCGCGGAGTATCGCGGCTTGGGGAGCTGGGAGTCTCTGTACGTCCTCCTCCAACAAGCGCCAGACACAGTGGCGATGCAGTCCCAACTAGAGGCGGCTGGCGCGCCAGCTAGCCAGCGTGAAATCGAGGCCAGACAGGCAGCCTACGAGGGGCGAGCAGACCAACAGCAGATCGAAACGGTCGCCAGCACTGGATTCGACAGTGAGAAAATCACTTCAGATGGAACCAACTCGACTGCCACTGATGCTGGAGACTCCAGCGACCCGTCAATGGAGACCACGGAGACGGGTGCCACAGTCCGGGACGGGTCACGTGTCCCGTCAGCCGACCAGCTGACTGGCATCGGCGACAGCTCCACGCTCGCTGTTGGGAACACGGACACAGGCAACAGCTCGCATTCTGACGGATCCGGGACGACCGGGGGTGGGTCTGGAGACTCGTCGTCTCGAAAGACCACGGTGACGGCGAACTATATCGACAAAGTCGACGAGTTCGGGATGGAAGCAACGTATCGTGCGGAACTCCAGCGTCTGCGCGAAGAAGGTTGTACGGATCCAGATGCGTACGTTCACGATATCCATACGCGTAACCTCTATCTTGAGGCAAAGGACGACGACATCGCTGGCCCAGTCCTGACTGCATTGGAGGAACAGGGCGTGATATCCAAGCCGTATCCAGGGTTCGACTTCTTGATTGTGGCTCGAGAGACGAGCGAGCCAGAGCGCTGTATCGAGCTGAAATCGTCTGGATCGAACACTCGACGACCCTCCATCAGCTGGAACGAATGGAAGTCAGCGCGAAACGAAGACCTCAGAGAGGCCTACTATCTATACGTCGCTGTCGAACTGGAGGCCGGCAAGAGCGGTGAGGCGAGATTGATTCAGGTTCCAAATCCTTTCTCAACACTCGATTCGCGTGAGCGAACCGTTCGATCGCAGAATCGAGAGGTTCAGGTAAAGCTCTCGGAGTTCCATTCGGACGAGCAGGAGGTGATTGAGCGGGCCATTCACTGGGAGGAATGAATGCATAGATTTTCTTACCGGCTTCAGTGAACCGCGAAGGAGATCGGATGGTCGTCATCGCGACTCCGAACGTAACCAGTCATGACGGATCGATATCGCTATCCCCCAAACCCACACAGTTCGATCCTGTGACTGAGTACCGTGTCTATCTCGATCGTCTGTATACGCCGGCGTGGGAACGGACGTTCGAGGGGTATATCGCGCAGGTCGTCGAGCACGATGGGCGGCTGATCTTCCGACTCCGAACGGAGCGTTCGAAGAACCTGATCGCGCTGGACGTCGATACCGGCGACCGGGTATGGCAAGTCTCTGAGGGGGCCCGACCGACGATGAGATTTCCAGGCTATGAGTGGTGTACGATCGTCGGCGACCGCCTCTGGGCTACAACAGCGGAGGCCGAATCCCGATACCGGATCGATCTCGACGATGGCCAGGTCCGGGAGCGTATCTCCGACTCGACTGTCCCGGCGGCCACAGGCACCCTCGAAACCGATAGCCCTGTCCACCAGGTCCGCTCCGATGGCGATGTGGCGATTGCCCTTGTCGACGGCAGCGACGGCAAGCGGTTGCTCGGCGTCACTACAGACGGGAAGCAAGCCTGGGAACACGAGGGCGGTGACGGTGGCTTCTCGACGCTTCGATCCGGGCCCGATGGCGTGACCGCGTTGCAGGACGACCCCGAGATCTGGCTGGCTGTCGACCCAGACACTGGTGAACTGCGTCCGGCCCGCCCGCAGCTACTCGAAAACGAGATCGCAATGCCGAACGGCCGTCGGATCGACCGCTTCGACAGCGTCAATCGCTTCGATCGGCACGCGAAAACGGTAGTGGAACTCAAAGAACAGAGATCGTGGTCTCCCTATCGGTTCGTCGATCGCGATACGGAGGCGACCCTGGGCTGGGTAGACGATCCGGACGACCAGCGTCTCGTCTGTTTGAGCCAGGACGGATCGACGCGATGGACTCGATCGACTCGAGTCGACGAAGAGCGGTTCGTTACCTTCCGGTCGTTCGGTGACCGGCCAACCCTTCGAACGGACGACGGACGCTGGTTCGATCTGGACCTTGAGACTGGTGACGTGTCGCTGGCCTGCGGGACCAGTGGCCTGCCGTTGCCCGGGGAAACACGATCAGTCCCGCTCGACGTGCAGATGGCGTTTCAGGTCGACGATGTCGTGGTGGTGCGGTTCGATGTGGAGACCGACCGATCGGTCCCAATCGCTGACCTCGAGGCGTTCGAACCGGTCCAGCCACCGCTCGACCACGCCCCGACGTTCGGCGAACTCACCGAAGAACGACCGGTGATCGGCGTTGGACTCGACGGGACACTCCGCTGGCAACTGGAAGGCGCGGGTGCTGCGTTTCCTGGATTCAAGGACGTTCCTGGTGTGAGTGCCTGGGTGTACGACTTTCATATCACCTGGAATCCGTACACTGGCGAGTGCACCGATACCGGCTCGCGACGATGAGCGGGTCGTCGGGACGATTGGCGATTCGAGTCAGTCAACATGCCTTCGTGACCACGACTCCCGGCCACGCCACCATCCTTGCGCTCAAAGTGGTTCATCACCGGCTTCTCGAAGGGTAATTCCTCGGTCGGGATGAGCAACTCTGGCCGGTCCCCGACTCGCTCAGCCAGCTTCCGTTTCAACCATCTTCCCGGCGGGGACGGGGAATACGCGTACTTCGTCCATTCCCACTATAGTGACTCGAACCAAGATTGCGCGGTGACTGCCTTGAGGGAGTCTGGGGTCAACTTTACCCATCTCGTCGCCAACGAGGCTGGCAACATGGTGGGCAGCAGTTCCCCCCCCTTTGAGAAGTGCGCCAGGACAGGGTTGGCGATTCTCCGGACCTTCGTCAGCTACTGCGACGAACAGCGACGACAACGAACGGATGTGCGTCCTGACCGCGACTGGAACCAGTCATCATAGATCGGTATTGCTATTGTCCAAACCAACACAATTCGATTCTGTGACCGAGTACCGGGTCTATCTCAGCCGCCTCCATACCCCGGCATGGGAACGGACATTCGACGGGCAGATCAAGCAGGTCATCGAGCACGAAGGTCGGTTGCTCGTGCGATTCTCGACGGGGGTTCGAAAAAACGTGGTCGCGCTGGACCCCAGTACCGGCGAGTTGGAGTGGACTGTCTCAGAGAGTGTCCGACCGACGATGAAGAACCCTGGATTTGGATGGTGTACCATCCTCGGCGACACTCTCTGGGGCGAGACAGCAAGGGCCACGTCCCGATACCGGATTGACCCCGACGATGGGCACGTCCAGGAGGAGGGCATCTCCGGCTATACTGTCCCGGCGGCAGAGGGCAGTCTCGAGACAGACAGTCGCGTCTACCAGGTCCGCTCCGACGGCGACGTGGCGATCGCCCTCGTCGACGGCAGCGACGGCAAGCGATTGCTCGGCGTCACTCCTGACGGGAAGCTAGCCTGGGAAAACACGGGCGAAGACGGTGAGTTCTCGACGATTCGATCCGGGCCCGAACGCGTGACCGCGTTGGTGGACGATCAAGAGATCTGGCACACTGTCGACCCAGAGACCGGTGAGCTGCGTCCTGCCCGCCCACAACTGGCCGGCAACGAGATTGCAATGCCGAACGGTCGTCGGATCGATCGGTTCGACAGTGTCGAACGCCTCGATCGGCACGCGAAGACGGTAGTGGAACTCAAAGAGCACAGATCACGGGCCCCCTACCGGTTTGTCGATCGCGACACGAAGGCGACCCTGGTCTGGGTGGGCGATTCGGACGACCAGCGCCTCGTCTGCCTCGACCAGGATGGATCGAGGCGATGGACTCGGTCGACTCGAGCAGGCGAAGGTCGCTTCGTCACGTTCCGATCGATGGGTGACCGGCCAACCCTTCGAACGGACGACGGCCGCTGGTTCGATCTTAACCTTGAGACTGGTGACGTGTCGCTGGCCTGCGGGACCAGTGGCCTCCCGTTGCCAGGGGAGGCACGATCAGCCCCGCTCGACGTGCAGACGGCGTTTCAGATCGACGATGTCGTGGTGGTGCGGTTCGACGTGGAGACCGACCGATCGGTCCCAATCGCCGAGCTTGAGGCATTCGAAACAGTCCAGCCACCGCTCGACCACGCCCCGCAGTTCGGCGAAATCACCGAAGAGCGACCGGTGATCGGTGTCGGCCTCGACGGATTGCTCCGCTGGCACCTGGAAGGCGTGGGAATTGCGTTTCCTGGATTCGGGGACGTTCCCGGAGTGAGTACTTGGGTGTGCGACGACTATATGACCTGGAATCCGTATACTGGCGAGTGCACTAAAACCGGCTGGCGGCGGTAAGCGACCCTATTTATTTGGTCGTCGGGAAGGCCCGACTAACTCGCGACCGACTTTCTCCACTGGGATTGTCGTCTAAATCTCGGATATTCGTTTCATTAAACAACAAAACTCGGAACACCTCACAGGATGTTGGTTAACTCTCGTTGACCCTCCACTACTCGAGGGCGGGGCCGTAGCGAGCTGTGCCACACTCTTGGCACCCCCAGATCGGTTGCCCTGACCACGTCTCGTCTGGGACCGATTCGTAGGCCTTGAACCGATGCTCGGTCGCCTGGCCGCAGTTCTGACAGTCGAGGCGCTCAACACTCGGTCGGGACGAACGCTGGCTATCTGATTCATCCTCGCCAGCAGCGTCGGTCAGTGCCATCGCTGGGACCAGCCAGACCGCGTGGTCGGCGTCGTCGAGGACCTCACTGAGGCGAGACTCATCGTGGATCTCGTGTCCACACTCGTCGTAGAACTGCGTCGGGGCCTGCCGGTCGGTCGCCGACGTGCCGCGCCCAGCCCATCCTGTTGGATCACGGGCGGCTGAGAGCAGCTGCTCACCCGCTGGTGAGTTAACGTGGACTGCGTCGGGGAGGGATGGCCATCGATCGGTCAGCTGCGGTGCAGGCGCCTCCTCGAGGTCGTAGATGAGCGTAAAGTCGTCGGCCGACTCCGTTCCCGTGGCGGTGTAGAGTTTCGTGGCGGCCCTGCCCTTCGCGACAGCGCCGTAGAACGTGGTCGAATCGACGACCATGTGGACGATCCCGAGCAACGTCGTCGCCGTCTCGTCCGTACTGACGGCTTCGTTGCCGAGGTGGTTGCTGAGGCAGCACCGGCACTTTGTCTGGCCAACTGGGATCGAAGCCCCACAGGACTGGCATTCCGCTTCGGCATCCGACGAGACGTCGGGATAGCCCCCTGTGCTCGTTGCGACGCGTTGCCGCTGGGGGTCGCCATCACAGCCGTCTTCGAGAGTGTCGTCTGGAATGTGGGATACCTCGCCGGTTGGCCGTAGTTCCTCGAAGTCAGTATATCGGTTGTGCATCGGTTGACTCGTAGTTTCTTCCGGTATCGTATTTCAATGTCTGGGGTGCCTCAATCGCGATAGTCTCTTGACTATACGAGAGGGTACAAACATATATGAGAGCCAGGCGCGAACACTCGTGATAGAGGTGACCAGTATGTCCGAGTCTCCGGGAGATGGCGTCCAATCGTGGGCTGAGTCGATGAATGCCCGCGAACGTATTCGGTCGGTCGCGGAGACGCTTCGCGAACCCCGCTCAGTCAACTGGATTAGCGAGCAGGCCGACGCCGCATGGGGCACGACCAGCGAGGAACTTCAGGCGCTCGTCGAGCAGGGGCAGCTGCGCCGCGTTGAGGACGGGGAGACGACGCGCTATCGGCCGGACTTCACGCGACTGCTCTTCGAGGAAATCCGCACGCTCATCGAGGAGAACACGCGCGAGGAGCTTCGGAACGAATTGGCCGCGATCACCGAGGAGATTGAGGAGTGGCAGGCCACCTACGACGTCGAGACGTGGGAGGATCTCGAACAGTCGCTTGCCGACGGCGATCTCGGAAGTGAAGAACTCCGCGAACGGCGCGACGTTATCGCGTTCTGGCGCGAGAACGAGGAGGATCGTCGCCTCATCAAACACGCATTGGAACTCTATTCAGATGTCATAGCTGCTCGCGAGGAAATGACCGATGTGGCTGACCGCGCCACGAGCTAACCCCTCATTCCAACAGTATGATCTTCCTTGCCGGTCGCGATCGATATACACAGCGAACCCTCCTCCGAGATGTTCCTGACCGATTGACGAGGGAGGCTGGGTGTGAAACCGTGCGGTATCGACCGTCTCGACGACGGCCGCGATACGTCATCGTGGATGTCGATCCGACACTGTTCCTGAGCAACTCCTACGACGTGGAGAACGCACGACTGGAGATTCGCTTCTGGTACCCAGCTGGCGTCGACCGTGAATACTACCGTATCAACTGGGTCGAACCGAACCGGAACCTGATGCTTGGCTTCCACCAGGACGGCGATCATCCGGACCTTGGGCCCTGTCACATCCAACTCAATCACGAAGACACGCCCGTCGATCGGCATGGTGCGACGTTTCTTGACGCACACCCGCTTTCCGTCCTTGATGACCGACTCCAGCAGCTCCCGTCGGCGGTAGAGGCGATGCGCTGGAAGAATGGGACCCCTTCGCTTCCAACCTGGCCGGTCTAGTCAGCTCGTTCAGCGATCGTCTCCTGATGCGCTCGGATGGTCGCCGTCGAGATGTTGGCGGCGTCTGCGGCCTCGGCTTGCGTCAGCCCGTGGCCCTGCTCGAGACCGGCTGTGTAGAGGCAGGCCGCTGCGAACCCGGCCGGATGGACGCCTGTCGTGGCTCCCAGTTCTTCAGCCCGCTCCGCGAGTCCCCGCGCCCGCTGGTGGATCGCATCGGGACAATTGAGGTCTGAGGCCAGTCGGGGTACGTACATACTGGGGACGACGGGTTCGGCAGGGAGGCCCAGTTCTTTGTTCAGCATGTTGTAGGCATTCGTGACTCGCGACGCCGCGACACGGGCCATCTCTGTGACCTCGCCTCGCAATCGCGAGAGGCCATTGCACCGGCAGGCTCCGTATACGCTGGCGGCGGCGATGGCCTCGATAGATCGGCCACAAAGCAGATTCTCGTTCTGAGCACTCCGGAAGAGCTGGCACGACTGGTCACGAATAGTTTCGGACAGCTCAAGGGCGCTCACGATCCGGCGGACCTCTCCGAGCCCGTGTGCGAGGTTCCGCTCGGCCTTCGACTGAAACCGTCCCCGGCTGTGCTCGCGTTTCATTCGGGCGACTTGGCGGCGTTTCCGCCCGGAGAGTGTGTTCCCCTTTGCGTCGGTACCGCGACCGATTTCGGTCGAGAGGCCCCGGTCGTGCCGAGCGGCCGTCAGCGGTGCCCCCGTTCGTTCGCAGTCCTCCTCGTCGTATGCCCGCCACTCCGGCCCGTGGTCGATACGCTGGTCCTGGATGACCAGGCCGCAGTCTTCGCAGAGTGTTTCGATCGCGTTGGTGCTGACCCGACCGTCGCATTCGGGACAGTGGTTTGCACTCGAGTCCGTTCGAATGTCCTCGTCGAAGCCAGTGTCGTAGATGTCTCTCGTTGCCATGATTCTCACGAGGGGGGACCACGGCGATCGCAGCTCTCGGACGCCCCTCACTCATTGAGGGGTCAATAGACTCCCAGCGGTGGGGAGTCGGCGTACTGCTGTGCTGTGGCGAAAGCCCGGCTGTGAACGGAGTGAACAGCCCGGAACGTGGAGGAGGGTGGGGTGGGGGGTAGTGGGTGAACGGGCTTCAATGCCAGTGGCATGCTTGGTCCACGGCCGGCACCGACGCTACGGTTGCCGATGAATGGACACATCACCGAGCGATCCCGTCCACCTGCACTGGGCACATGTCTTCTCGTCCCGACCGTCGGTGTCCTGGCTGACCAGCGTCGACGCACCGCAGTTCGGACAGCGTTCCGAGTGACACTGCGACCAGGTGCACGACTGGCAGGCGAGCCCCGAGGTGATCTCGTACAGTCCCCCGTGGTGGAGCATCGGTTCGTAGGCCAGTGCGTCCTCGGTGCACTCGGGACAGCTGTCTGTCTCTGACACCACTTCCGTCGCCGATATTGCGACTGTTGTCTGCATTCCTGATTCCTCGCTGCCGCGCCCCTCTTGGGCGCCGATAAACTCTGCCGATCGAATCGCCTGTGGTTCCGATCGTGATCCCTGCTCCTGGACCGCTGGGTTGAGGTCGTGGCTGCGCGCGCAGCGACCGCAGGGAGCGAGCACGGAGCGGAGGGTGGGGTGGTGGGGTTTGGGTCGGTCCGGCAAATAAAAAATAACTGGCTGAGCCAGCTGGCTATACTGTCCACCACTGACCGCGCTCTGGGAACCAGATCTGCGACCACCCGGTCAGCGCGATTGAGCACCGACCTTTGTACCAGTTCTTGGCTGCTCCCCGGAACTGGACCGTTTCGCCTTCTTGCACGACCGGCTGGTTGCTCTTGGTCCAGACGGTGAACTTGATTTTCTCGCTTTCGTCTTCGATGAGCCCGACTTGTTGGATGCTTGGTGAGGATGGCTCCCAGAGTGTCTCGATGGTCCCTTCGACGGTTACCTCACCGACCGGGACGTTCGGCACATCTGCAATGGGCACGATCGCCCCCGGCGCCGCCTTCAGATCTTCGAGTGTCTCCAGCACCGCCGTCGTGACGTCCTCACCGCGCTGGACCTTTTCTGCCATCTGTTTCGCGACGACTGCTCTCGACCAGCCACCGTTCACCTTGGCCTTGATCCGCCTCGCCTGCTCGTTCACCGTTGCGAGTTCGTCCTGTGATAGTTTCTCTCGGGGATCCGTCCGTTTCACTGCCTCGTGCTCTTCACGGCGACACTGCTCGCTGACGACCGCCCGCGTGCGCTCTTCCCGTCCCTCCTGCGTTCCCAGCTCGGCCTGGGCACTGATGTGTTCCAGTTCGGCTTCCCGTGCTCGAATGCATTCCTCCTGTTCGAGGGTGACTCCGTATATCCGATCCTCGCTCGTGTCTGCGATCCCGTCCGGGTGGTTTGCATCCACCTTTGCCTGTATCTCCTGCTCGACTGTCGCCTCGAACTCCGGCGTCTCGTCGACGACCGGGAAGCCCTCTTCATCGACCGCCCGACCGCCCGCTGTCTCGAATGCCTGTTCATCGACCGAAACAACTTTTCCACTAGCGTTGTTAATTGACATTGGTATCTCACCTGGGTACCACTAAAGGCGCTCAGCGCCCGACACCGCGATGCTCCTACATCGCGGTTTTCCGATAACGACGACTGACAGACCCATCT
This sequence comes from Halococcoides cellulosivorans, assembly GCF_003058365.1. NCBI lineage: Archaea > Methanobacteriati > Methanobacteriota > Halobacteria > Halobacteriales > Haloarculaceae > Halococcoides > Halococcoides cellulosivorans. The sequence goes on from NZ_CP028858.1 coordinate 2,517,834, forward strand.
GTGCGCTCTCGCTCGCGCCTTCGCGAGCGCCCTCTGGGCGCGAGCGAGAGCGCGCCTCAGGGAGCTACCCAACCAGAACCGCGCGCCGTCCTGCCGAGCGGTGCGTGGCCGACCGTCGGGAGGCCACGGGCTAGCGAGCGGGGAGTTCTACGACCCGCGAGCAGCGAGGCAGGGCTTGGAAGACGAACGGAGTGAGTCTTCCAGTGAACCGCCCGGAGCGAGCGTCCAGCGGAGTAAGCGTGAGGGGTGAGCAGCGACAGCGCGCAACCCCTCGCGCTTACCCGCTGGCGTCGAGGGCACATTCATTTTAGCCCGGAACGGGCGCGGGCGGTGCGGAGAGCGCCCGCATGCCCGGAATGGTCGGTCGCGAGCGAAGCGAGCCGCGACCAGTCGGGAGCGGCTCGATGCGAACGGCGAACGCAGTGAGCCGTGAGTAAGCGGAGGGCGGCAGCGGCGAGCGGGGCGGGCCGGTACGTACACCTGGCCAGCCGTTTTCTCGCTCAGTGGGTCATCTCCCACCTGGTCGGACTCAGAAAGGGCGCGGCCGCCTCGGCCATCGGGAGACGCCGTCTCCCGAGCACACGGCGCGTCGCGCCGTGAGCGTCCCCCGACTCCGTCAAGCACCGCAGGCACGAGGCGCGCAGCGGCGGTCGCGGGATGCCGAGCGGCCGCGGGCTTTCGGGTGTGGTCGCCTCCCGAAATGCAGGACTCCGTCAGTTATCTCCGGTCATCAGGTCCTCGATGAACCGGAAGATGATCGTGAGACTGCGGACCGCGTCAGCAACGTCATCGTGGGTGAGGACGAGAGTACCGGTACGTGATACCGACGGGAGATAGGGTCGCCGCCGTCCGCTACTCCTTCCAAAATGCCTCAATCCGTTCGTCGAGCCGATCGAGAACGGTACCGAGTACACCTCGCCACTCGTTTGGAAAGTCTTCGTCCTGGCCTGGTGTCGGTGCATCCGGGGGCGGGTGGAAGTGCTCACGGGTATTGTGATCGTTGGGGTGGCGGTCCCAGCGGCATTCCCACGAATTCCCGGTCTGGTATTGCTCGGCGTAGTGGATGCTGAAATCGTCAGTCTCGAACCAGCGAATCCGAAGGTACGCTCGCGTGACTCCGCTCGGGAAGTACCCCAGATCGTAGTCGGCAACGACAGCGTTCGGTGCAGACACAGGGCGTGCGTGGACCTTGTCGAAGCGAGCGCTTCGGTCGAGATGTCCGGCAATCCGGTCGAGGAGTTCAGCATCGATAGGACCCGTACTGGGCGGGTCAGCTGAATTGTCAGGCATCGATCGGGCCGGGTTTGCTACTGGCTGCTAAGTCATCGCGTCGTGCCGCGTCGAGGAGCGTTGCTCTACGTTCGAGCGTTTCCCACTCGGAGAGTGCCTCCCACGCGTCTTCGGTTGACATGTCACGACTGGCTTCCACCAGCGAGACATCGTTGGGAGCGTCTGCATCGAACTGGGCTCTGTAGTCTTCGATTTGATCAAGGGCGTCTGAGAGCGCATTGACGATCTCTTGGTCAGTGTATTCGTCGCGGATATGGTTGATGCGTCGCCACTGAAAGTACGTATTGTTACGCTCGTATCGAACGGGGCGGCCGTCGTGACGGTGAACGATCCCCATCTCGGTGAACCATTCGAGGTAGTCGCGGGCGGTCTCAGTATCACAGTCAACGAGGTCTGCGATGTCAGAGACCTTCGTGGGAGTTCGCAGTTCGATGATGATGTCGAGGAGTCGCTCCCGAATGGGGCCGTCCGTGAGTAGTGACTCGAGTGATTCGAGTTCGTTGAGGTCGGGCGGCGATTCGTCACCAGCGTACGCATCGTCGGGGATGTCGGTGATATCCATTCGTGAATCCTCTTACTAGGGGTTACTGCTTGAAGCGATGTATATCTATCGCATACTGAATTATTTCTGTTCGAATCGCGGTCGCATTCGTCTTTCGCTAAGACTGCTGCTGAAATCGAACGATGAGAAGAGCTGGAAATGAGATATTCCGGTTACCTCGGAGTCGCGCAACGGACCGTCGAGATGTCCGACCTCAACGCGGAACCGCGTCAGCGCCGCGAGCGCGTCGACGACGAGGCCACAGCCGTCGCAGGCGTAGAGGTTGCACTCGTCGGGGTCCGACCGCGTCTGGATGGCGCAGTCGACACAGATCGGGTGGCTGACTCGCTCGTCTTGTCTCCAGGTATGCGCCACGCCAGTCTCGGTGCCGGGCGGGGCGTCGCAAAAAGCACAGCCGACGAGTGTTTGTTGCATCACTCCTCGTCGGCGTACCGAGCCGCCGTCCAGCCTCGGTGGAAGACCGCCAGTAGTGTCGTCGAGTCGAACGCGGTCCCACTCGGTTCGTGGACCAGAACCTGGTGCTCAGGAATCGGAGTGACGACGTCCCCGTCGACGAGGTCGCTGATCAGGTTGCGGGCCATCGCGTCGTCGATGTCCGCTGTGTCGACGCCAGGAATGTCACGGTCTTGAGCGAGGAGCGTGGCTTCGATCTGTTCGTAGTCAGCACTCGTATCGTCGTGAGGATCGGGAGTATCCATAGTGAATCACGCCGCGCATTTGCCGCGCGCCGCACGCCTCGCGGCGTGCACGACAAACCGGCCAGGGCGGCCAGCGTCAGTCCGGTCGCGGGTCGCGATAGCCAATGACGGCGACGTCGTCAATGAACAAGATTCCCTTCAGGAAAGCGTGATGAGATGGCCCCACCGGCCATTACTCGAAGTATGTACGGGTCGCCTCGGCGGTTTCCAAGCGGAACGTATCTGTCGGCTCGGGCACGCCAAAGGCTTGCTTGTGATCGATTGCATTGTCAGGTTCGTAGTCGTCGAAGCCGCTGTATTCCTGAAGAGGGCGGTATATTAGTGGCTCTTCATCGTGAAACAGTGGGATTTCCGGGCCATACTCTGATTCGAGGGCGTCGAGACGTTCGCTTTCAGCCAATAGCAACGGCGTATCGTCCCCAAGTGGTTCGCGACGACCAACGATCTCTAAACCCAACTCCGCAAGTACAGTCTCATTGCAGAGCTCAGCAGCGGCGGTGTGATCCTGAACTGCCAGAGTTTCAGTGGCGTGTGGGTACAGTCGAAGCGCTTGTTCTGCGACCGTCTCGTTGGTCTCTGTGTCGGTAACCGTCACGATGAACACCTCAGGGTGCTCGCCCGAAAGTGACGGGTACCGAGCGTCGGGCTGGGCCGGGAGCGTCACGTCGACATCGTAGCCCCACTGGTCGAGAACGAGCGTTAATCGCTTCGGTATCTTGTGAGCGTGGACCTTGTAGTCTGCGCCCAAACTGGTCGGGAAAGCAATGAGGAACCAATGTTCAATGTTGGCCCAGGCGGTATCGAAATCCGGATCGGTCTCCGGATAGCCCCACCCCTCCTGGAAATGTGCGATGAGGGCCTCTCGGGCAGTATCCGAGGCCTGGGCTGCAGGGATATCCGACTCAAGAATGGCTATTTCGTCGAAGCCAAAGAGTTCGAACGCGTGGATTGCAGCGTCGAACGGATCGTCGTATTCTTCCACAAGGGGCATATGGCGGGCTTCGATGCACCAGGGCAAAAGCGTGTGGCGTCGGTCCCAAGTTGACTCCGCCTGGTTGGTGCGACTTTCTTCACAGATAGTGTCTAATGATGGCCACCTTGCAGATCTCATTACCGCTGTAGATCATTACTATGGTAATGGGTGGTTCCAATCGCTATGAGTCGTCACGTCTCAGACCCACGTTCACTTTCATACTAATTTTCGGCTTGTATTGAATATACGCTCTGGACCTAACAGGTGGGTTCTGGTAAATTCGGGGATATTGGAAATCCAATTTTCCATGCCACGCTCACCAGTGTTAACCAACACTGGGCGAGAATTGATTCGATATGTTGGTTAAGAAATTACGCTACGGTGTGTGGAGGTCTCGAACCGGCTTCACGGCGAACGTGTCTGGCTCGCACCCTGGCGCCTCACGAGGATGCTCCGCCATCGGGAATGATGATAGCCTGAGCTGGGTAATGAGTTCATCACGAACGGTCCGTCGAGGGATGGTGGTCTCGTACCATCCCAGCCGGTCATCGACGTACCGCTTCTGGAACCGCTCGCCGGTCTCGTCGATCGCGACGTACTGGGTGCGCGTCGTACTCCCGATCTGCCGTGAGACGAAGACGGCACCCACATCTTCGTGGGTCAACTCGACGAGGGCGCACTCCACGAGTGAAACGACTGATGCGTAGTCCCGATCGATCGGAGCCGTCACCTCAAGGCTCGCCCACGGAGCTTTGTCGTCGGAAGTAGTTGCCTCTCGCTGCTCTGACCGTGTCTCGCCGGTTCGTTCCGAAATCATAGTCTGAAGAGCGCTTGTGTTGCGCCCCTCCGCCTCTCGAGGGGGCGAAAAACACCACCGGAGCGGAGCGGTTTGATCAATGCGGTGATTTTGATATATCGTGGACTTCAACTGTCCGGGGATGGCCTCTCGGCCTGAGAGAGCCGGCGGCCTTCGCACCCTGTATAGCGGTTCTTTCTTTGGACGAATCGCGCAATATGCAATTCAATATAACGGCTGGATATCGTAGTAGAGTCCCGTCGGGCCGATTAGAGGGCGTTAAATATACCCCGACGATTTCGGGGATATTTCTGCGATTCAAATATTTGCTTGACGGCGGGGTAAGGAAGGAGATATCGGCGGTATTCGAAGGTCTTCGGGTTCGCGAGTCCCCTATCGTGAGTTCTTCGAGGGTTTCAGCTCAGCACTTCGAACTATGAAATACCCCCGATACCTTGGAATATGACCGTCTTAGCTGCTGAGAATTGCCCGACGACGATTTAGAGGCGTCTGTCCTGATCCGCAATCTAAACCTAGTATTTCTGATGGGAGTCTAACTCTGCGAAACCTCAAACTGTATTCTGCTGCGGGAGTCAACTAGTTGGATACCGGTCACTTACACACCGATCACCCTACCGAGTTTCTCAATATATTTCAAGAACACCGTGCGTGATATAGAGCCTGAGTTCAGCATTCCGGCTTCGCTTCTTGAAGGAATCCTGGTCTGAGGGGTGTTCAGGCAAAAACAGAACCGTCGATTTTAATCAGATGGATGGGTTGAGATAGATGCGATTTCCGATGGAATCGCTAGGTTGTCGGTGAAACTCACTGTGCTTGAAGAGCATAGAGATCACCGGGAGCCGTGGCAACATATACGAGGTCGTCAACGACGGCGAGACCACTATTAACCCAGCCTCGCTCGTAGTCTCCGAACAGTACTTCTCTTGTTTCGAACTGCCAGCCTTCGTCGCCGTTACTCGCATCGAAGGTGTACAGCGTTTGGCCTGCGACGACGTACACAATATCATCTGCGACGACAGGTGGTCCCGAGAGCGTCGCACTGACGGAACGCCTCCACTCTTCGTGCCCGTCAGACGCAGTCAGTGCTATCAAAGACTTTTCCTGGCCTGGAAGGAATAGGGTTCCATCAGCGATAGCGACAGGACCAACGGAGCCGGTGCCAAGGCTACGTCGCCACACATTCGATCCATCGTCGGCATCGAGGGCAAGGAGGTCTCCCTCACCTGTACCGAGATATAGGATTCCGTCCCCGATGACTGGAGTCGAACGCTTGATATCGGCCGATGGGGTTCGACGCCACTGTTCCTCTCCGCTGGTCGCGTTTATCGCGTAGATTGTCGATGTTTCGTCGATGCTGTAGACCGTCTCGTCGGCAACCGCCAGCGGAAAACGACCCTCACTGTCGGGTTCAAATCGCCAGATTTCCTCTCCGTTCGATGCATCGACGGCGTAGATAGTCGGATCGTCGAATTGGCCTCGCGTGTATACTGTCCCGTCTTCGACGGCTGGAGTCGCCAGCCCACCGCTATCACTGTCGGTCTCGAACGTCCAATCACGTTCGCCAGTCGTCGCGTCAAGTGCGAGTAAATCGTGCGCCCCAACGTATACTCGTCCGTTGTCGAACGTCGGTGTACTAGCGTGGCTGTCCCACTCACCACCGACCGCGCGGCCCGTCTGACCGTCCACTACGAGACCACCGGCAGAAACACGTCCGTCGTGGACGACGGCACCGGATTCGGCCTCTGTACACGCGGGATATCGCCAGGCCACCTCGACATCGTCTTTCGGACCGCTCGCCTCCGGATTGTGTCCGGTGTTCGCCGAGTCGTACTGGTACGATGGCCACGATGCTGCCTGGTTAAGATTGGCGTCAGATTCGTGAACCAACTCTTCGTCGGAACAGTCAGCTGGTGGGTGGCCTGAGAGGGATGAACAGCCTGCTAGACCAGCGATAGCGATGGCACTTCCCTTGAGGAACCGTCGACGGGAGGGCCCGTTCATAATCAAATCATTCTCGCATTATCATATAGGCTTTCTGTGCAATACAGATTTGAATGTGTGAATCAGTCCCTTAGAATTAGATACTGAACAGCTGATTCATATCCGACAGTGTCCAATCGACCGTTTATTACCAGATCAAGAAATCTTGAGGTTCAGAACTCCTCGGGGCGACCGCCGGACTCCTCGTCGACCTGCTCGTACATCTCATCAGGGAAGGGGAGACTGCCCCAGATCGAATAGGGACACTGGTCCTGGCCGATGCAGTAACGCTGTAGATCGTCGTTGTCGCAGTTCATTGGCAACGGCGTGTCGCCGTCGATCGTGTTCGAGAACTCGTAGCGAACCTGGTACTCGGTTTGCTGCTCGTCATACCACGGCCACCGGGCGAAGACAGCCTTGAGGTCCGCGACGATCTCCTCAAGGCTGCGGTCTCGATACTGCGGGAGCCACATCACCATTCGCGCGAAGTTGTAGAGGTCTTTCCGGACGGGCTTTTTCTCGTGCAGCCGCTCCTCCATGTTCGCCATACAGGGCAGTTCGAAGAGGTCCTCGATCTCCTGGACCTCGATCTGCTCTGCGCCGGTCCCGGATCGTTCGATTCGATACGTGTTGACTCGCCCATCGCGGTCGATCGTGACGGCCGAGTGGGACTCGTGGTCGGCGAGCGTCTTTGCGAGACTACTCGGACTCGAGATCCAGTCCGTCACCGAGGATTCCCAGTCGTCTTCGGCATCGTACGCCTCGATCGCACGATAGAGTTCTTTCGCGGTGTGGAACTCCCCCGTTTGGGCGATGTCGTCGGAGACATCGTTGAGCGCCCGTCGAAGCACGCGGATCGTCCGCTCGCCACGGTCCCAGTTTCGCCAGATGCGCTCGTGATGTCCGGTCTCGAGGAAGCGGTCGATCCGCTCTGTAATCGCCGACTCGTTCGTGGTCAACCACGTCAGCTGATCTTCTGAGAGGCCATCCTCCTGCACCTGGAGAAGCGCCTTGAACGCCCGCTCGGCATACTCCCGATACTTGGTGTCGAAATCGCCGACCGGGACGTACAGGTAGTTGTCTTTCACTCGCGTCAGTAGCTCTCCGCCATCACTCCTCGACCCTTCGCCTTCCCGAACGAGACAGCTGCGAGAGGCCGCCACCATCGGGATTTCGAGATACAGGCCATCCCCGAACTCCGGCAGCTCGGTGATGCCCGTACAGACGCGGCCGGGGTGTGGGCCGTCCTCGCCGGGCTCCTTGCGGTACAGCACCTCGGCGATGTCCTGCTGGAGCGACCCGTCACCGTGGGCGCGGATGAGCGACGCGAGATTGTTGACGAACAGCTCCCGGATGTCGTAGAGCACCTGGATGTTCCGTGGCGACGCGTGCTCGAATTTCGGGTGGGCTTTCACACAGATCGCACTCAACGTCGCGAGCACGGCGAGCGTCCCCGGCTCGTCGACGAACGGCTCCTCGACGGCGTCGGCACGCACCTGTTCTTTGAACGCGGCCGTTCCGAACCGCTCGATGTCGTGGAGGAGGTCTTCGGGCTGGTCCTCGCCGTCGACGACGTATCGGTTGTAGCCACGCGTAAACAGCTGGTTGATGCGGGTCTCACCGTACTCCACCGGGAGCGCGGCGACCCGATACGCCGCGTCCTCATCCTCGGTGGGGACACTCGTACTCATTGGTCGATCACCTCCGGCGTCGCGGACTGCACGTCGAACGCCGGACTCTCGATCGGCTGGACGATTTTGCAGACGTCGGCGTGAAGCGAGTAGGGCAGGCGAGCGACGCGCCGGCGGTCGGCCGTCACGACGGGGTCGATGGGGATCTCGTAGCTCTCGAGGAGGAGGTCGTTCAACACTTCTCGGCTCTGTGCGTCGTATCGGTGCGCCGGGTCCGTATCGAGGAGGTAGACGTGGACGCCTTGCCCGGTGTACACGACCATCGTCTCCTCGGCGTCGAAATCATCCTCGAAGATGTCGCGCACTTCGAACCCGTACTCGATCGCCCGGTCGACATCCTCGAAGGCATACGGATACCCCTCCGGAGCGGCCTCGAGGATCCCGACGGCATCGAGAAACGCATCGCTGTCCGGGTCGTCGACGGCTATCGAGACCATCTCCGCTGCTCGTTGCCTGGCGATCTCTTTCGCGTCGATATCGACGAGGAGGACCCACGGCCGCTCCCAATGATCCAGTGCGTAATAGACTGCGTCGGGGCGTGGATCCTTTTTGTCCACGACATCCGGATCGGCGAGCGCGAACCGGCTCCGATCGAGCGGATCATTGCGAGCCGGATGCCGAATGAACTCCACGACATCGTCGACGTCGTCGAAATTGGCGGTCGTTCGGTCGCCCGATGCATCGGTCTGCCACGTATCCCGTCGGATGAACTCCCTGTCGGGGACGTCGTCTTTGCGAACGGGATGGGGATCTCGAAAGGCGACGGCGTACTGTTTCGGCCCGTCAGCCGTGATGAACTCGGGAAGATTCTCGACGTGGCGGGGAAACTCCGTGGCGTAGAACGCGTCGATCTCCTCGCGGGTCGCCTGCCGCCACGTCATTGGCTGATCTCCCGATCGAGATTTCTGAACCCACGAACGGTGGTCATCCCGGGGGCATCGAACTCAGCGATCGCGTCTTGGATCGTCGAGAATGACCGTGCGTCACGTCCGTTGACGCTCTCTTCGAGTCGGTCCGCCTCGACCAGCCGGTCAAGCACCTCGACAGCCGTCTCACGGGTGTTGAACGTCCAGATTGCGTCTGCGTCGACCGATTGCAGCTTATCGTAATCGTTGACCGGCGCGTGGACGTTGTTGCTCGGCAGTTCTGCTTCGCCAACCCAGACGAGGTCACCATCTGCACCGAACCCGGCGACGTCGAACACGGTCTCATTATCGTATTCATAGTACGGCTCGACACGCTCGACGTCGTCTTGCTGTCGAATCCACAGCTCCAGGAGTCTGACCCCGACCTTGTGCGGGGTTTTCTCGCCGATATCGCCCAGACCGGGACCCACCTGTAGCGTGTCGCCCAGAAGCTCGCGTCCTGCTGGGAGGACGGTGTAGTATTTCCGGCCACAGGCTGATGCTTCCTCGAGGAGATTCTGGTCGATAAGGCGCTGAACATCGAGATCCTCGAACTCGTCTCGGAGCGACCGCATCGAGTCGAGCAGTGTGTACTCGTCGGCGTCTCTGTTCATCACGTCGAGGACGCGACGCAGGAAGCTGACGTCGTCACGGCTGAGTCCGCGTTGTTCGAGTTCGTCGTCTGGGACTGCCACGTCGCTCTCTCGAACTGGAGTCGAGCCGGTTTCCGACAGCTCCGTCTGGTCTGCAGCGGCTGCCTTCTCGGTCACGGTGGAGCCCCCGACCACTGGGCTGATCTCCTGGGGATCCTCCTCGGTTGCAGTCCCAGCGGCCAGGGAGTCGCTCGACGTGGACCCCGTCTCGGTCGTTGGGTGATCGATAAACGAGGACTGAGTCGGGGCTGCGGTCGATGCCTCGTCGTCGGTTGCGGTGGGTGTGTCAGCGCCTGGACTCCCCCAGCCAGCTGTGTCTGCGGAACCACCCGATTCAGTCGCCGCTGTGAGTCCGTACTGGGCCTGGGAGCGTTCCATCATCCGTGGTCGGGACACTGACTCGAAATGGTCTTCCTGTGGCTCAGTCAGCGGCTGATCGCTTTCTGGATGCCCAGGTGCAATCGGGAGCGGCGCGAGTGAAAACGGAGCGGGACCAGTCGTTCCGAACGACGGGCTCGGGAGTTGGGCGATCCACTCGCCACTCGGAAGCGTGTTCATTCTGTTGCGGAGTTCGGTCGGGCTGAGATCTTCGTGGGCCAACGATTCGGCGAGATCCCGCTCGACCGAGATGTTCCCGATGAGTTTCGTCTTGATGTTGTTGAGCACCTCGCTATACGCCCGCTCGTTTCGATTTCGAACCTGTTCGGGGAACTGCATCACGAGCCCCATACTCAGCCCGAACGACCGTCCCTGGGGCAGGAGCTGTTCGGAAACGAGCTTCGTCGACGCGACCGGGGCTGCCTCCTCGATGATGAGGTTCGTGAGCGTCTCGTAGTCGGTCTGGTTTTCGCGTCGACGAACCTGAACGGCGTCCCAGAGATTGCTCAACAGCAGGAGGGTGATCGCTCGCTGAGCCTCCGGTCGGAGGTCGCCGAGGTCGAAGAGAAGGGTTGCGTCTTCATCGAGAAACGCGCGGAAGTCGAAACGGTTGTCGACGTACTCGCCGGCGTCGTTCTGCTCGGGCACGTGGCTGAACATCCGCCGAAGATGCGCGTCTTCTCTGAGCTTGTCGAGACGGTTTCCGACGGCGTCCATCGACACCTGGAACTGGCGGTCGTCTTTCGAGAAGTGACGCGTCAGCGATTCTTCTATGGCCTGGTTGTCGGCTGCAAGGGGTGGAATCGTCTGGTCGCGTTGCATCCGGAGGGCTGCGTCGAAGAGATCGTTCAGACCGAACACGTCGCTCCCGTACTCTTCGTCGAACAGTGCCCTGATCAGGTAGCTGAGGATCTCGTTCGCGACGAACGCCTGGCCGTACTGCTCGCGGCCCATAATCATCCCGAGGATGTCGTGAAAGTGCTCGACTTTGTCCTGTATCGCATCTTCTCGGTTGCGACCCGCCTCGAGGGCGGGACGGATGTCGAAAAAGGAAAAGGCGGGGATGGTCTCGGGGACGCGGAACTGGTAGACGTCGTCGAGGCCTCCGAACTGTTTGTAGTGGCACCGCAGGTAGTTCTCGCACATTCCGTCGCCTTTCGGGTCGACGATGACGACGGGCCCGCCGGTCGTCTCTCGAAGCGAGAGGGCATCGTTGATGATTGCCTTCGATTTCCCACCCCCAGTCGATGCGAACCGTCCGTAGTGGGTCGTCAACAGATCTGGCGGGATTCGGATGGGATCCGGTCGCGGCTCGCCGTTCTCGTCGAGGGCGTACCCGATGGCCATTCCGTCCTGGAACTGCTCGATCAGATCGGGATTGGGCCACGGGAGTGGGTTCCGACTCTGCTGTTCGGCTCTCGTCCCCCGAGTCCCTTCGACCGTCAACTGCTCGGAGGAGGGGACGAGGACGAAGTTCGCGAGTTCCGTCCCACAAAGAACCAGCTCTGGCCGGGTCTTGCCCCGTCCGGTCGTCAGCTCGCGGTCGAGGAGGCGCTGAAGAGCGGCCCGTGCTTTCTTTGCCTTCGTTTTCTCACGGAAGCCACTGTTTCGGAGGCGTTTCCCCTCGACCTCGTAGAACGGCCCATCGAGCGGGTCGAACACCGGGAGCAGTGACTCCATCCGGGCATCGAGGTCGTCGCGGGTGTCATCGGTGGGGACGCCGATCGCACGGATATTGGCTGTGAACGACCGGTTGGCGTTCTTCGCGTCGATATACTCGAGTCGCTTCTCGATGGACTCGTTGAGCTGCCGTCTGTCAGGGTCGCTCCGCTGGTTGTCGCCCTCGAACAGTGATCCGATGACCTCTTGGAAGAACGTATCCCGGCCGTCGATGAGGTCCTCTTTTCGCACTTCTGCGTCGGATTGCCAGTTGGCCCGCCGTTCGAAGACGACTTGGAATGCTGTCGGCGCTCTCGCCTCCATCAGGTGGTCGACGAGCGACGCCAGCGCTGCGCCGGGGTGGTCGACGGAGGAGAGCGCTCTGTCCGTCTCCTTCGTTGTGAATGGTGTCAGAGAGGTCATCCAGTCCTGCTTTCGCGTTGCCGACCCACACCACTGGACACCGAGTGGCGAGACAGTATCCCGCGCTGGACGAGCCAGAATCGTTCCCGCTGGTGTCAATGTCGGCTTCTCGATGGCGCGTGGCTCCCCGTCCTCAGGGAGTGCATCAGGCGGCGCTAGCTCGAGTGCTGTGGCCCCGGCAACAACGTGATGGGTCGGGACTAAATCGAGTGTCTTTCTCCCGTCGACAATGGGGTTCGCGTTGGGTGGCTCGGAGTCAGTTGACTCCTCGTCGACAATATCGTACTGTTCCGCCGGACCGAACTCGTACTGCAGTCGCCCGGCCTCGTACTGATCGACGAACTCCTGGGGTGTGAACTCGACGGGCTGGATGAGCCGAGCAGCGACGTCCACGTCGACGCGCTCGATGTCGAACGTGGCCGGGTAAATCGAGCGGAGGCGTTTCTCGAGCGTCTCGAGATGCGCATCGGCCCCGTAGAGGAATTCTACTGGGTCGTCCGGGCCATCACTGATCGCGAGGAACTCGAATCGAGGTGGTGTCTTACTGGTGAGTGGGTTCAGCTTCGCTCCGAACCCGGACGAGCCGGACGTGGTCAGTTTGTGAAGGCTGTCGAGGACGCGGGGTATGCTCTCGGGATCGAGTCGCTCGGATGTCGGCCTAACGCGAAGGTAGTCAGGCACCGGTACTCTCCTCGGTGAACCAGCCGTCCGGCGTGGCTTTGATCGAGTCTGGCTCCTCGTTCGACTCACTCGTTTCGCTCATTTCCCGACGTTCGAGCCGCTCTTGGAACGCCTGGATCTCGGCATCGACGGCGTCGTCACCGGCGCCGGGCAGTGAGGACCGTCGCTGTACGGAGGGGTCGAAGTCGATGACCTGCTTCTCTTTGGGCATCGCTTTGACCTTGGTGCCGCGCCACTCGCCGTCGACACCGACCAGCGCTTCGGAGAAACCGGCGTCTTCGTTGCCGGGGACGGCATCCTGGACGAACCGCATCTGCGCGTAGTTCAGGCCGAACTCGTCGGCCCACTCCTCGTCCATCCCATCCAATCGGTGGAACTGCTTGACTGCACACTGGTCCAAAATCGCCTCGGATTCGGCGTGTTCGAAGAACTCGTCGACGGTCTGCGTGACTAGCCGGATCGAGAGGTCGTGGTGGCGGTGGTGCCGGAAGACCGTCTCGAGGAACGCCAGGCTCGCGGCGTCCTGCATGATATACCGCGCTTCGTCAATGTAGAACACGACCTCCTTCTCTGTGACTTTCGCGCGCTCGTAGACCAGCGAGATGAGCAACTGCATCGTCAGTGCCGTGCTGCTGTCGACGCTCCCCTCTTGTTGAGCGAGATCGAGATAGATGACTTTCTCGTTGCGAATGTCGAAATCCGACGGCTGTCCGAGGTTGGCATGTCGACCACCCTCTTCGAACGGCCGGAGCTGGGTGAGCAGCCACGTCGCATCCTCTTTGACTTTGCCTGCCTCCTCATCGGATCGGACGACGAACGTCTCGGGTTTGTCGACCATATCCTCAAAGACGTCCATCATATCGCGAATGGTTGGACTCGGGTTTCCGTGCGTGGCGATGTCGTCGGTGATGCCGTTGCGTTTGTACGACCGCTTGAGACCGAGTTCCAGTGTCGTTCGGCGGTCACCCAGTGAGATACCCCGGAGTGCGAAGAAGTTGGTGAGGAAGCTCATCGCGTCGTCGAGCTTCTCGTTGAATGGACTGGCGTCCTCGCCCATCGCTCGCTGGACGTGCTCGGGCGTTTTGCGGATCTCCAAGGGATTGAGGCCGAGCGTTCCGCCGACGGTGATCCGTTTGGCATCGAGTGCTTCCGAGACGCCAGCCCAGTTGTTCAACGGTTCGAGAATGATTCCGATACGGTCCTTACTCTGCTCGATTGACCGGATGAAGTTCTGTTTTGAACTGAACGATTTTCCCGACCCCGTGTCGCCGACCGTGAACATCGCGTACCCGTTATCTCTGGCGAACGGATCGATGACGACCGGACTCTGATTGTCCTTGTGAATCCCGAATTCGACTCCGCCCTCCTCGAGGATCGTCGCGTTGTGCGGTGAGGAGAGCAACGCACCGACGGCGCCGCCGAGTGCAATCGACGTGCGTCCGAACGCGTTGTCGCCGATGGGCGCGGCGGCCTGAAGGGCCAGATCCTGCCGAGCGATTGCGGTCTTTGGCGTCAGGTGCGCCGGATCGTCACGGAGTGTACTCTTGACCTTCTGGACGGCGTCCTGGAGGTCCGCCTTCTCGTCGGCTCGCACCGTGATGAACATCCCCTGGTCGAAGACGCTTGCTCCGTTCTCGACGGCCGTGTACGTCGCCGCAGCTTCGTGCGCCCGTTCCTGGAGATACCCACTCCGGACACTCTGTTCGAGATCGGCGTCGACCTGAAGGTCATCAGCGATGTCCTGCAGTTCGTTTCGCGCCAATTCCTGGTTCTTCGGGGTAATATGGGCTGTCAGGTCGAATTTGACATCGCTCATCTCGAAGAGTTCACTGAGATACCCGTCTTTAGGGTAGTCAGGATAGTCAGCGATGGATAGCGTCGTCGTCCACTGTTCCCCGACCCGTGCGGATCGCGTTTCCCATTCGATGGCGGCTGGCGCCGTCACCGTCTTGTGCGACTCAGAAATATCGTCCAGGAGCTGGTGTTCGACTGTCGCCTGTTCGAGCGTCTCCTCGTCGAGAACATCGGAGAACTCGACCTCCTCGGTGTCGTTCTCGGTATACCAGTCCCAGAGGAGTTTCAATTCGATTGCGATCAGGGTGAGCAAGATGAGATAGAGAACCGCGCCTCCGAGAGAGAACGGGTTGGTGAGCCATTCGACGAGCTGGCTGATCAATCCGCCTCCCGCTTGGAGGACGACATTATGCATCGAACTCGTCCTCCCGGTGCGAGTGGCCGATAATGGGCTGCTGGCGAACGAAGCGTTCTGCTTTGTCGTGGTCGTGTTCGCGCCCGTTCCAGAAATCCATATTCAGTACGAACAGCTCGACCGTGCTGAGCCGGCGTGCGGACCACCCTGCGGCTTGCTGGATGAATTCGGTGCGGACATCATTCACCCGCTCGTCAAGCTTCTCGAACATCTGGACGCGGTGCTCGACATCGGTGAGGTCTTTTCGGCGGGTGACGAACGGATTGAACAGGAAGCCGATAACGGGGAACTGCGTCAGCTTCTCGGCGGGCGTCCCCTCATCACGGTAGCGGTCATACACTTCGAGCGGCGTGACCTCGACGCCGAGATAGTACCGAACCTGTTGAATGCCTCGGTCGCGCATCTCCTTTGGTCGATTCTCACGGTACTCTTCGAGGAGTTCTTCGAAGATCGGGTTCTCTGTGACGTCCTCGTCGTTCAGTCGATCCTCGATGGTCTCTGTAATCTGTTCGACCGGGAACGATCGGGTCGTCGCATGGAGTTTGAGTTTTGAGTTCAGTTCCTTGTTGGCGAACTGTTCGCCGGCGTCCTGGAGCTGTGCCCAGTCGTCGGACATCGCGAAGTCCATGTTACCGGGATCGACCTCGATGAAAGCTTCCATCGACCCATCGGTGCGCTGTATCGCGTCAGCGCCCGGCCACGCCCGCTCGATGTTCGTGAGATCCTGTGTCCGCTCGTCCGGCTTGAAGGGTGTATAGTTCGCGAGCCCGCCCTCGTTGCGCTCTGTTTCGTTGGTGGTACTATCGGCGTCCTTTGGGGCGTTGAAGGTAATCCGGGGGCGCTTAAGGTACCGGTAGACATCTTTTGTCCACGTCCACGCGTTCAGGTGGTCGGGTGAGACGGAAACGATCGCGATGCCGAACCCGAACCCGCCTGCGACGAACGGCAGGGCCAGTGATTCAATGCCGGTGAGGCCAGCGATGAACAGGCCGACGACCGGGAAGGCAATTATCAGACCGACGTCGCCCTCCTCGATATTGAGGTAGGGAATGCGACTCTTCTCTCCGAATTGGTTCATGATCCGCCGTGCGGCTGCGTCTTGATCGGTAGACATGGATGTTTACCTTCCAGGATCGTTTTCGGTCCGCCGGTAGGACGGGGTACCGCTGTTCCCTTCACTTTTCGAACGCCGAGCAGCAGCTTTCTGGGCAACAGCATGGCCAGCAGCGGCTTTTGGACCAAACCGGGCAGCGGTCGTCGCGACACCGGCGCCACCGATATAGGCTCCACCAGCTACACCGCCAATGAGAAGTGCCCCCTTGGCCCCTTTCGCTGTTCCCTTGGCTACTATCTTAGTCGCGCCCCCGAGTACTTTCGCCGTCAGTGGGGTCGCGTATTTGAACGTCTTCCACGTCAGGTAGACTGCGATTAGTGGGAGAGAAATTGCGACTAAATATCGTAAAAAGAGGCTATCATTCGGAATCATTCCATTCTGGGAGTACAGGAGGTCGTATCCTTTGAATAACACTGCGGCAGGTAGAGGCAGGACAATTAACGGAACGAATTTCTTACAGAATTTCACCGCAATATCTGACAGTACGGGAACATTTCCGAAAGCAACCGCGAACGCAATCGGCATACCATACACGTAGATGTAGATCAATATCTCACGAATGTAGTAGAGGGCTTCCAAAGCCCACATTGAGAGCCCTCCAATGAGCGCGAAAATGAACGATAGCCCTGGGCTAAGCTCTTGGTTTGTCACAATCCCTTTCAGCAAGTCAAGCATCAATTTGTTCAGAGAGTCCAGACTCGGCATCATCACCAATGTAAATCCATTGATAAGGTAGAGTACGAGAATCGCAACCCAATACCAGGTGGCAATCAAGAACGCACCGGCCCAGGCGGTTTTCTGAGTCCGTCTGTCTTCATATGTGCTACCGATATTGAAAATCCGTACTGTGTGACGTGCTTGGACGCACATCACGAGAATCAGTATGGATATCAACATGATATCGCCACCGACGAGCGCGTCTTGAATTGACGGCCAGGGGGGATTCTGGGGTGCTCCAAATACGAACGCACCATCCGTTTCGGGGGTGGGTGTACCGAACATCCCCTCGGTGAGCGATTCATAGCCGGATTGAAGCCCGTCCGTGAACTGGCTGGTCGTCCAATCGATGATCTCTTTGAATCCCTCAAGAACGATGTCGATTAGATCAACCACGGCTAATCCTCACTGATGGATATTTCACACCCATCTGACTCCTGCGAAGCTGAATAGTGGATGCTGTACGTTTTCGAAATTTGGCCCCCGCCAATCTTACTCTCCAATATTAGATCGAATTCACCGGTCTTTGAACTCTCTGAGCAGGACGTGCCTATTCCAGGAACGAAAGCAAACGGCGAGCGTGAACTGTAGAGTGTAATTTGTTCACCTGGGGCGATGATGACCTGCTGGACTTCGGAGTCTGATTCCGGATCGTATATCCCACTAACATCATCACTCTCCACATAATTTGTCCCCTCGTCGTCTGAGGGATAGGGAACATCACCGATAAAGTATAGTTTTGTAATCGCATTGGGGCCTGTCCCGTGGTTTTCGATGGTGACGAACACTTCCTCATCGGTGGTGAAGAACGCGTTTCGATCGGTATTATTTTCCCCGCCGTCCCACATCTTTTCAGGCTGATTTCTCCCGATTCCCATCTCATTTATCTCGACATTTGGTTGGATGGACACCGAACTTTCTCCAATACTCTCTCCATCACTGAGTGCAACTATCGTATACTCGCCAGGAGCGTAGGATGCACCAAGTTCGTAGGACACCTGTTGAGTGCCAGTGGCGACATCCTGTTGTCCGAATAACTCTCCGTTTGGTTGAATGAGGTTGATTTGGTCTATCCCATCCTCTGATGAGTACTTAACTACGAGTTCTGTCTCTTCTATGGAGACTTGTCGAAAAACTCCCCCACCAGATTGCTCCAGAGCACCGCCGCCTGTGGAATCTTCGTCGTTGAGACATCCGGCCACGCTCACGAGAGCGGCGCCGGCGAATGTTCGAATGGCGTTTCGTCTGTTGAGCTGAGGATTGTCTTGAGTCATGGGGGTTGCTGGATAGCATTTTCTGAACTGATCATCCGCAGGAGGTGCTTGCCGGCGTAGAACACTACGAAGAACGGCAGCAGTTGCCAACCAGTTTCGAATAACAGCGCAAACCAGCCGTCAATCGTCGCCAGTGGGTGCCAACGTACCGTCGCAGAATCGCTGACGTACGCCGGGTCGTGATCGAGCCACGAGCCCGGATGGTAGCGGGCCGTATAGATTCCCGATTCGTCGAGGGTCACGATAGCCTCTCCCGAAGCGTTGGTCTCGATGTGCCGGTCCCCGATCGTGATGTACCCGTTCCGGGTGGCGCCGCGAATGGGGTGTCCTCGACTTTTGTCGAGGATGATCGGTGCGTCTGTCTGGTTGTCTCGTAGTTCGAGGCGGAGGGTCGCCTGTGACTGGTTCTGATCGACGATTTCCGCCGTGAGATTACTGCGACGGAGCTGCCGATTAGATCCAGCATTTGGCTCAACGATCGACGCGTTCACGCCCCGGACGATTCCAGACACGTGCAGCGCCTCGCGGTCGACGCGCTTGGCGCGAACGGCGACGCCGTACGTCGTCGTGTACGGCTTGTTGACAATGTCGATGTTGATATTCTCACCGAGGGTGCCGACCGGTGACGGGCGGTCTGTCCCCCAGCTATCGAGGAGTTTAGGGCCGTCTCGAACTGGCTCTGCACGCGGGCCGATTCGAGATGGAAAGGCGTGGACGTAGACCGGAATCGCATCAGACTGAACGGTGGCACTGTCAGTCCGCTTCGACCGGACGAGCGTATCCCAGTTGGTGTTCCGAGCCGTATAGAACCGCCAGAGTCCACGAACTCGTGTCTCACCGTCCGCTGTGAGCGAATATCCCTGCCACAACTGGGATTGGAAGATGGCCACGCCGGTATCGCCGTTTGGATACTCAGCATAGTACGGAGACGCCGAGATGTCGTAGACTTCGACGGCGATCGAATCGGAGACGTTGCGTGATTCAGTCCGGTAGGAAACGTCGGTGGTTGTCTGGTTGCCCAGACCACTCGTGATGGCCTTCTTGAGTCGGACGCTGATCTCTGCTTCCAACGTGAGGGTCGTTTCCTGATCACCCACGATCTGGTAGTCGAGAGCTGGAGTATGAGACCCGTCATGCTCGGCGATGATCTCTCCGTCTTTCTTCAAGCGAACCTCATCGATCTCGTGTTCCGTGATTGACCAAGTGATGTTCGTGTAGGCGGGTGAACTCTCGTTGGGCACTCGAACGCGGTAATCAACGAACCCGCGCATCGTCCCGTTCGGTGCGATGTAGAGTGGGGTATCGCCGGGCTCGATGTGCCCACGGGTAGCAGGCTGGACCGCGAAGATCGTCGCGTGGGCGTCCTTGATGAAGACGCTATCTTCTAGGTTCGCATGGGGTGGATGGACGGACGTATTCGTGTCACCTGCTTCGAGGTCCTTGAAGTCGTTTCGCGTCCACGTTGCAGCGGTTGCCGGAGGACGTTTGAACGTGATATCTGTCCCACTGGCCAACTGATCAATCGCTGAACGGTCTTCGCCGTACAACTGGCCCGACTCATTGTCGTTGAAGTTGTCCGTATCACGGGACCACAGTGTTGCCGTCTCGTTTTCTGTGAGTCCGTTTCCTTCTGTCCCCGGCCGTGGCGGATCAGCGGCGACGACGCCCGAGACGAGACTCGTCACGAGTAGGCCGATCATGAGGGCGGAGGGGACGTGGTAATTCATAGCTCGTGACGAGGGAATTCTGGGTGTTCACCAAGGGACGAGATCGATGCACTCCGCCAGCGGGAGCCCCATTATCTCCCCTGCGACAGAGTATAATGGACCGAGGACGAGGAGGATGACTGCGGACTTCATTGCGGATCGCTTGTGCCGCTTGAGTCCCTTTTTCTGCTCGGGATTGAAGGTGAACATCTCCATGAGGGAATCAGCCTGCCAGACGATCACGAGACCCATGATCCCCAGTGCGGTGGTTATCTGGAAGAACCCCTCAATCATACTCGGGAGTTTGTCCGCGCTACAGACTGCGCTTTCTTCTGCGGCAGCAACCGGTTGGGCAGCGAACAAGGTCAAGAAGACGACGATGAGCGCTACCTGCCGAGGGATTTTTCTGGTCAGCTGTGCCTCGATATCGGTGCTACGGGTAGTTTTGGGGGAAGACTGGTCTTGTGACATTGTGGGCTAGTAATCCGGCGCATCTCCAGGTGTTCGATGGGTCTGCTGGTCTTCGACGAGCGACTGGAGATCAGCCATCCGGTTGGTGTTTTCAACAACATCGTCGAGTGTATAGCCTTGCTCGAGGGCCCGTTCGAGGAGTTCACGGAGTTCATCGGGATCGACACCGCGAACGTCCATCTCTTCGCGGAGGGCTTGGCGATACAGGGCAGAGGCATTGATGTGATCGTTCCACATCAGATACAGATCATCGATGTCTTCGATGGTAACTGACCTCGTAATCATACGTGTTGATATGTGTCTGCACCGGCTGAATCCCGGTACATACTGGCGAGATTGTGAGGTAGTTAACAAATACGTATCGATTATAGGTTAATACAAGATAAACTAATAACTCAAATACATGTATTCCGTTTCTGTGTAAATGAGAAAGTTGCGACTCTGTTCTGGGCACCTTTGAGGAACGTCTCTATTCGAATCGACCTAGCACGACGTCCAAAATCTTCGTCGTCGCCTCGCGATGCAACGGCTCGTTCTCGTTCCCACAATCCGAACTCATCAGGCAGGACGGACAGCCATCGACTCGGCCACAGTCACAGTCCGCCACCCGCTCGCGCGTCCGTTCAGCGACCTGCTCGACGTGTTCGTAGATGCTGTGTGAAAACCCGACGCCACCCTCGACCGCGTCGTGGATGAACCAGACTGGCGATCCGACTTCGGGGTGTGACAGGGTGCTCAACCCGCCCATGTCGTCGGTGTCCAGCCGAAGTTCAAGCGGCGACATCTTGATCATGCCGTGCTCGGCGCCGTGGAGTCCGCCGGCGAGCGTCCATTCCGCCTCGCTCATCGCCACGTCTCCAGATGCTGACTGCATCGCGTCAGCGGGTATCGTCTCGATGACTCTCTCGAGGTGCTCGCCTGGGATCTCGATCCACATCAGCTGGGTTCGGAGCGTGATCGGATCCAGATCGATTGGCTCGGGAAGCCCAGTCGCCGATCCGGAGTCCATATCGATCCGCTTGAACGAGTGATAGTCGATCGAAACGGTTCCCATGCCGGCGTGAAGCTCAATCCCGTTGCCGAGATCGACGTGCCGTTCGCTCACGATGTCGTGAACGCGCTTGTCGCTGAGCGTCTTCGTGTACTTCCGTGTCGAGACGCGCTCGACCTCGACGTACGGCTGGGGACGATCTTCGACGACGTCGACCACCTCGTACTGCTCGCCGTCGTAGAGCTTCAGCGCGCCAGGATGGTAATCTCGGTAGACCCGCTCCTTGTCCAGCGGTTCCATGTCAATCTCGCCGTCGACACACCGGACCTGATACTGGTCGTCGGTGGTCGCGTACATCGAGATGTCGGTCTGGGGACGCGGCGGGCCGTCGTACTGCGCACCGCGATCGAGATCGCCCACGATCTGCCCGGCGTCTCGCCACATCGCGATCGCGCGTTCGAGGCGCTCTTCCGGGCCGAACCACGCTGCGTCGTCCCGCGTCAGCGGCCGTTCCGCCGCTGCACAGAGAACGTGTCGTGCGTAGACGGCGTTGTTCGAGAGATCGACGACCGCGTCCTCGACGTCGTCGCTGAGCAGGTACTCCGGATGGTCCAGGATGTACTGGTCGATCGCGTCGCCACGCGGGACGAATACCGACAGCGCGTCCGACGTCCCCCGTCCGGACCGGCCGACCTGCTGCCAGAACGACTGTCGCGTGCCGGGATAGCCCGTCAACACCGTCGCGTCGACCGAGCCGATGTCGATCCCCAGCTCAAGGGCGTTCGTCGAGATCACGGCGTCGAGCTCGCCCGTTTTCAGGTTGTGCTCGATGGCGCGGCGTTTCTCCTTGCTGAGGCCGGCGTGATAGGGTTCGACGTCGAGATAGCCGGAGTCGGGGTGGTCGGTGGCAGCGCTGACTGCTTGCTTCACGCCGATTTCGGTCCCTTGCCGGGATTGGGCGAAGGTGAGCGTCTGGACGTCATTGAGGCCCAGATGCGCCGTTACGTTCGACGCCTCGTTGCCGGCGCTGCGCCGCATCGCCGGGACGGTCTCCTCGATCGTTTCGAGGTCGTCATCGTCGATCGGCGGCTGCCAGAACGCGATCTCACGCGTTCCGCGGGGACTGCCGTCCTCGTCGACGACCGAACACTCGGCCCCGGTCAGCGTTTCGGAGTGGCTCGCCGGGTTGCCGATCGTCGCCGTCGAACAGACAACCTGTGGGTCGGCCCCGTACGACTCGAGTATTCGCCGGACACGCCTGAGCGTCCACGCGACGTGCATGCCGTGGACGCCAGTGTACGTGTGGCTCTCGTCGGCGACGAGCAGCTGGCAGTTCTGGAAGCAGT
This sequence comes from Halococcoides cellulosivorans, assembly GCF_003058365.1. Taxonomy (NCBI): domain Archaea; kingdom Methanobacteriati; phylum Methanobacteriota; class Halobacteria; order Halobacteriales; family Haloarculaceae; genus Halococcoides; species Halococcoides cellulosivorans. The sequence continues at coordinate 2,540,372 of NZ_CP028858.1, forward strand.
CCCGCCACTTCCGGTGGTGATCGAGATAGACGTTCAGCCCCGCGAAGTTGGTGATCACGACGTCAGCCCGCTCGCGGATCAGCGGTCGGCGGTCGCTCTGCGTGTCGCCGTCGTAGGTCTCGGCGGTGGCGTCGATGTCGAGTTCTTTGAACAGATCGTTGATCGCCGTCTCCTGATCGGAACTCAGCGCCTTCGTTGGATAGACGAACAGCGCGCGGGCATCGGGATCCTGGCGTTTCAACAGGGCGTAGTAGAGTGCGAACACCCAGGTCTTCCCCGACGAGGTCGACGTCGCGACGGTCACGTCGTCGCCGTCACGAAGGCGCTCGATCGCCTGTGCTTGGTGGGTGTACAGATCGTATTCGAGTTCGTCTGCGATCGAGCCAGGGAGCACTTCGTCATTTGGGACGCGATTGGCTTCGCGTGGCTCCTGTGTGCGGACGTGTTCCAGCTGATCTTCGTACTGGGGGAACGTCTCTCGAAGCGACTCCGGACTGAGGAGGGTTGCCGTCTCGGACGTGAGGCGTTCGTTGCTCATCTAAAAATCACTCAGAGTTCCTTGGGCGGTGTTGGTGGGTGTGCTTCCGCTGGCGTTCGTCTGCCGCTCCGTCCTGACTGGCGCGTCGATCGCATCGTAGACGTGCGCAAGTGCCCGGACGTCGTCCTCACAATAGCGTTCGTGGCGCTCCCAGTCGAGTTCAGTCTCGGGGCTGGGATCGGCTGCCCATTCTTGGAACCGACGGCCGACCGTCGCGCCGCTCAGTCCGGTCTCGTCGTGGTCCCAGCCGAGTCCGCTCGCCACGTCTTCGAGGCGGTTCGTCCGTCCGGGGAGGAAGGCGTTGTCCCGAACCGTCGCCCAGAAGTACGGATCGACGACTCGAGCGTCTTCGAACGCATCGAGATGCTCCGGACAGTGCCGTTCGATGTGTTCTTCGAGGATCGGAATGTCGAACTTGCGGCCGTTGTACGCGACGAGTGGCCGGTCGGCGGCGTTCGCCGACCACCACGAGGCGAACGCCTCGACGGCCTGGCCGGGCTCGTCAGGATCGCGGGCCAGGAACGACATGTAGCTCTCACCACCCTGGCGGTTGAGAACTCCGATCAGCCACACCATCGTCGGCGTGAGGCCGTCCGTTTCGATGTCGATGAAGACAGGCTCGGCCGACGGGAGCGTTGCCTCGCTGCGCCGCTGCACCTCGCCGTCGACGATCGCCCGAGCGCTCGCGATCATCGTTTCGGCGGTCGGGCGCCCGATCCCCGAGGGCGAGCTGAGATCCTGGATGTCTGCTCGCGCGATATCGGACCGATCGCGATACCCCTCTTCCCAGAGCTTCGTGACTCGGGAACGGCCCACCTGCTTGACGGCCCTGAGCCCAAATCTGTCGGCCGACCGCGCTTTGGCGCAGATCGTGCCGTCCGCGTGGAGGTCGAGATGGGCGATGTCAGTCTGATGGCGTCCAAGCCGTTCGGTCGCACCGGGCATGACGCCGCGAACCGTAAGCTCACCCCACTGGTGGTGGTAGGTTGGATGGGCTTCTGTCGTGAGGTGGGTGTACGACCCGTCCAGATCGGACGTTGGGAACGCGTCTCGATACGCGTCGATCCCGTCCAGCCGGCTCTCAAGGTTGATCGGATCGATCGCGACGGCGAGCTGGTCCGACAGCACGTAGGTCTCGCCGGTCGGGTCGAACGTGTTCTCGGATTCGAGGGCGATGAGGGCGGAGAGTGCCGCAATGTCCGAGACGTGGACGAGGGCAACCGATCCGCTGGTGGACGTCGCTGGGCCCGTCCCGCGAGGGCGGTGGAGGACGATACTGTCGGTTTCTGGCGGGGCCAGGCGCTGGACGGTGCGCTCGTGATGGGGACTGGGAATGGCAACGACATCTGGATCGAAGTACTCGATCGAATCTTGGAACTGGGCGTCATCCAGCTTCAAGAGCGCGTCATTCGAGTAGATTGTCAGCCCCAACCGCCCGGTCATGAGTTCGAATTTCTGCTGTCAGCACCAAGAGACTGGCTATGGGAACTCCAGATGGAAATGTCGAACTCTCCCCGATTCGCCGGCTGAACCTTATGTAATATTTGGACCCCATCCACCTCAATTTTTACATAAGGCGACGCCGGTCTGCTCACACAAGCGTCGGACAGACAGGTCACGGCTCCGTCTCGTCTTCCTCGCGGATCGCTGGCTCGTCATCAGTCTGCACTGCAATCTCGATCGTTTGCCCGTGTTCCAAATCCTCGGCGATCGAATCGTCGGTCAACCGGAGAAGCATGACCCCGTCCCCTGCGTCGACGACGGTCGCAGTGGTCGTCGTTCCGGTTACGGCGGCTTCGATCCGATCGAGTCGTTCGAGGATGTCCCCATACGCCTCTGCATCGATGGCATCGGCTGCTTCCTCGATACTTGATGGCAAACTGGCCGACTGATCTTGAGTCGGTTCCTGACTCTCCTCGCGATCTACCGCCGTTGATCCATCGGCGGCGACCACGTCCGTTTGCGATGCTTCTTCTGCATCTCCTGGAGACGAACTCACTGTTTGCGCACTCTCATCGGCGGGATCACCCTCTGGGGCGGGCGCCGAGCCATCGACATCGCGGTGCAGTGCGTCATCCAGACGGTCGGTGTCGAGTCCTTCGGCCTCGAGGTCAACGTCTTCGAGGCGTTCGACGGTTGGCAGTCCGACATCGATCGAACCCATCACCTGTCCCATCGCATCAGTCTGGGTATACTGCCTGGACATGACGCGCCGGTGTGTCGCGTCGTTCACCCACGGTGGTCCCTCCCATCCCTCGTCGTAGAGCGTGTACTGATCGTCATCATTGGGGGCCCACACGAAGCTGTTGTACCTGTCTTTGTACTTACGGGCTGCACGGCCCTGCGCGTGGGTCACGACGACGTGGATCGGCTCGTACTCCTCGACGACTGCGTCGATCGTCGCCTCGTCCGGGTGGTTGCTCAACTCGTACTCATGGACGGTACAGCTGGCAGAGTCGATCTCGTCGAAGGCTCCACTCGTCACCTGGATCAGTGTCGCTCCGCCGTCGTCTCGCATCGCCTCGAACAGTCGCTTACTACTCCCGGCGATGGGGACTTCTGGCCCCGCGATCGTCACACTGCCTGGCTGGAGCACGTCGGCTGGATCGTCGAACACGGAGACCGCCTCGACGGTGGACCGATCGTACTCGAGTGTGTCCCACACCGTGGCAACTCGTCCGGCGACGGTGACAGGTATCGAACGATCGGTGGTCTGGCTCAGGCTATCGAGCAAGTACGCGAGGTGGACACCGGTCGTCCCACTGGCCGTCGCCAGGACGGTCGAGCCGGCGTGCGCTCGCTGGACGATGGTCTCGACAGCGCCGGTCAACTGGTCGGGGAACTCGGCGTTCGACGCGACAGTTAGGAAGACCGCGTCGATCGGAATCTCCGTGGCCAGGCCCGGATAGCCCGCGGCTCGGCGTGTCGTGAAGTCGCCGCTCGCGAGCAGGTTGTACGAGTCCTCGCCGTCGTCGAACTGGATCACGAACCCACTGGCGCCCGGGGCGTGCCCGGCCGGCACCGGATGGATTCGAACGTTGGGAGAAATCTCCGTCCAGTCTACGATCGGCTCCAATGCGTCTCGAACGTCGCCTGAGAGGTCGAGATCGTCGTGGTCAGCGTTGGTCTGGAGACGTGTTTCGATCGCTGCGGCCGTCTCTCTCGTCGCGTAGATGGTGGCCTGATCACGAAGGTTCGACCCGAGTGTGCGGTAGTGGTCGAGGTGAGCGTGCGTGAGGAGGATCGCTGAGAGGTATTCGTCGTCTCCGAGGAGCTCGTCGACGTCGACGCCGTTGCCCGAGTCGATGAGGATGCAGGTCGTCTGGTCGTGAATTTCGTCGTAGAATCTGAGGAGCACGGACTCGCGACCGCTGTGGGGGTTCGCATGGTGGTAGCTGACCTGCATCGCTTGACGAATCGATAATGATTGATGAGGAATATAGGTTTGGTGGTGAGTGTCTCGTGTGTACGGGTTCAGGCGTCGCGAAAGATCTCTGGAATGCTGTTCGGTTGGTCTGCTTAGCCTTATGTAACATTCAAGCCGCTTGAGGGCACAGGTGTTACATAAGGCATGGACACTCCCGACCCGCCGTCGTCGCTGCCGAACTACCTCGCCGAGGGCATTCCGAAGCAGGACGTTGAGACGCTTCGAGCGATCCGGCAGTTCGTCGACGAGCTGATCGAGTATCGAACCCAGTCTGTCTATCCCGACGAACTCCCGAACACCGCCGAACCCGTCGAGGACGATTCGAGCAGCGGGAAGGGGACGGTCGTGAAAGAGATGGTCACCTGTGGCGACGAGAACTGCGCGTGTGCTGACGGAGACCTTCACGGCCCGTATTTGTACCGCTACTACAGAGTGGACGGTGAGTTGACCTCCGAGTACCTGGGGAAGCCCTGAACAGACGATCTCATTCCAGCTGGTTGCCGAGGAATTCGTCACGCCACCGCTGGATGGCCGAAATGTCGTCCACATCGCCCACCGCTCCCTGAGGCGTAACACGTGCGAGTGTCGTGGTCCGACTCCAGCCACAGACGAGTGGGACACTGATCGACTCCGATCGGAACGCGTCCACCTTCGGCAAGCGCAGAGGCTCGTCGCTCGCAGAGCGAAGCGTCCGAACTAGTCGATCGAGCAGGGGATTCCCGGGAGCGAGATACTGGATCGACGGAAACTCGTCGGCACACTCGCTGTCGAACGTGACGGCGACCGTGCCGTCCGCCGGCGCGATCGCCTCCGCGAGTGTCCCACCGTTCTGTCCTGTCTGTTCGTCGAGGGCGTCCCACTCGAGGCGATACGTCGCGCCATCGAACTCGAAGCCGGACCCGTCTGTCGCAGCGCTGGTGTCGATGTCGGTGGCCGGGACGAACGTGACGCCGGCGTCCGAGAGCGTCTCGTTGCCGACCAGGATCGCCTCGACACCCGCGACGTGGAAGGGCTCGGGATACGCGTACTCGTCGTCCCCGACGTCGACGAGATCGGGGTGGCGGAACGACGCCCAGGCGTCGAGTTTCGCTTCGTCGACGACATCTTCCTCGAGGAGCGTGTCCACGGAGTCCAGTGACTCGCCGACGTCCACCCGATCGGTCTGGTCCTGGTCTTCGACCTGCTCGGAGAACTCCCGATCGGCGGCTTCGACGGCCTCGGAACTCGACTCGGCGTCGGTTTCCAAGGTCGCGGCTCGAATCTGATCGCTCACGCCCGATAGCACGGGTTGCATCTCCCCGACGACGCTCTCGAAGAGGTTGATCCGATCGTCCAGCCGGTCGTAGATGTCAGTCTCGACGGTGTCCTCGTAGCTGTAGTTGAGGATCGTGATCTCGTCGAACCGTTGGCCAATGCGGTCGATCCGGCCGATCCGCTGTTCGACGCGCATCGGGTTCCAGGGGAGGTCGTAGTTGATCATCGCCCCACACTCCTGGAGGTTCAGACTCTGACTCAATCTTCGGGATCAACCTGACGATAGTTACTTCGAGTTAAAGTGAGAACGCGATGCATAGAAATGGTGCTACTGGAACTCCATGTCCGTGTTAAGCATAGTAAATACAAACCTTGGCAGGTCTACCTGCTCGCAGCAGCTATCATACTCTGTCTCATCCTCTACTTCGACATCGGCCCACTCACCGATACCCTCCGCTCGCTTGAGGCTGCCGCTTCGGGGTTCCAATGGGTCGTGATTCTAGCCATCCAAGGAGTCTTGATCGGGTTCGTCGCTGAGTATCTGTATGAGCAAGGGGATGAGTATGCGAAAGTTGGGAGCAATGAGTTCGACTCAAAAGACAAAACCCTCGTCGCTCGCGTAGGCATTATGACCGGCGTGTCAGCTGTCATCACTCTCGCTGTACCCAACGTTGTCCGGACCGCCGCCGAATATCTCGTAATCCAAACGGTGGGCGCAGTAATCGTCCTCGGTATCTTGCTCGTTCATGAGAGCTCCAGTGACTGGAATCCGAAAACTGAGCTGCCCGGACTCGTTGCTGGACTATTGCTCGCAGTAGCACCAACCGTCCTTTAGGAACCGGGGTACCATTCTCAATGTGCTTTCCCAATCGTTGGGTTCCCGAACACCCTTACTCGTCGTCCATTCGCATCCGCGCCTCTTCGAATCGAAGTAACCGTCCTTTGGTCTCCTTGAAAGCCTCCTCTGTCTCTTCGTTCAGCACGTGGCCATACTCGTCAAGCAACTGCATCAGCGACGCGATCCCAACCGAGGCGATGAACGCCGGTTCGTCCTCCATCGTCTGCGGCGTCACAGCGGTATACCCGTAGGCTGGCGTGCCGTAGAGGTCGAGTGCTGTCTCGATGCTCTCTTGGACACTCTCCGCGTCCCGCACGGAGTCGTACTCCACGAACATCGAAATCGCTTCCACACTATCCGAGTCAACGCTCGTCTCAAACTCGTCAGAATCTTCCATAAGAGTCCTTTCAGCCACTGGTCTGTTAAGGATTGGTAACTGACCGGGTCAGAATTAGAAGTCGAGACAGGGCTATTTTCCCGACTGACAGACTCTTCTCCATCTCGTCAATTGTGTCGTCGCACATCTCAACAATTACCTCCGCACCCTTCTCAGCCGGCATCTTGTTGTCCTCGGGAACCTCAAACTTGTTTAACGAACCCATGAACGTGTGAAATAGTAAATTTTCGATCTCTTCCCGCATCTCATCACTCAAATCAACATCCGTCGTCGACACGTGAGTGAGTAACTCATCGTAGAGAATGTCCATCTGCTCCAGTTGTCGGTTGTACGCCGCCTCCTGATGTCTCTCGAAAAGTTCCTCCATGTGTTCAGCCGCCTCCTCCGGAATCGACGAATCGGACTCGACATCAGGCATGTCCATCTCTTCCCGGTCAACATCGAACTTGTCCGTATACGTCTTCGTGACCGCGTGAGCAAGCGCGATCCGTCGGGCCAATGCTCGCAACTCGTGGTACCACTCCAAGTCGTCACGAACGGCCTGCCGACGCCTCTTTAGGCCCGAGGAGACCACGTCCCACACCATCTTCAGCAGAAATCCCAGAATGACCGAGACAACAGCGGTCGGGAGATCGAATCTCGACACCAAATTGATGACAGGGTCGATCATATTCGAAGATACTTCCCCTACTGATAAAACCAAATTGGTGAACATACTACCGGCTACAACCCGAGCGAATCCTTGAGCTTATTCCGCATCTCATCGTTCCGCTCTACCCGACCCTGTTGAAGTGAGTTCGACAGACCAACCAACTGCTTCTTCGCCTCCAACACGTCATCCCGTGGCGGAACGAGTCTCACCCTCACCCAAATCCCATACAGCGGAATGTCATCAATAGTCGCCTTCAAATCCGACGCGTGACTCCTGAAGGTTTCCTCCGCTTCATCAATCCGATCTGACTCGCCGCTCCCCGGGTTCCCAATTAGGTTCCCGTAATATTCTAAATCCCGTGAGACATCTCGGCGAACTTGCCGGTATTCTTGAATCGGGTCTACGATGAAAACCTTTGTCGCATACGTACCGAGGCCACCAGCTGCGAAGAGGCCGGCGAGAAGGGCGAGGACAGACACCATAATTCATCTTTCGGACGGAATGTAATATAGCACCGGGGAGCGATGTCTCCCACTCGGTTGCCCGCTCACTACTATACATTCTTGACCTTGGTACTGGTCGGCGAGTAGGGTAGCTTTCCCGGTCAAGCTCCTACTACGCATCCACTAGCCCTTGACGCACCGACCGCCACCCGAACCACAGCACTCCGAGAACGAGACCGGTCATATGCGACGACACCGACACGCCCCCCGGTCGAGGCTCAAGGCCGACGAACCGCTGTACAGTCATCCACGAGTCTACGCTCAAGTAGACCAAAACGAGCAAAATCCCGAGTCCGACGGCCACCTCCTTTGCATCGCACTCGAAGGACTCGATCCGCTTGGCGAGATCGACGAGTAAGACCGGAAATACGTATCCGGTTAGCGCCATTGTCAACCCGCTCGCTCCTCTCGACAACTCACCGTACTCCAACACGACTGGGAGATGTAGAGCGAGATAGGGAATCATCACAACGAAGAAGAGGAAGGGCAACCAGCCCACCCGATGCTCCACCCACGCACCGAGAACGACGAAGACGAGAAGATTCTGCCAGATGTGTCCGAAGCCTGCGTGCATCCACGGGGCGAGGAGCGTATAGTTCAACGGCGTGATCGCGGGCGAGACGAAGTAGACAACTACCATCCCAGTCGCGAGAGCAAACGTCACCCACGGAACGTCGTTGATTGTCACCATCTATATCGATGACTCATCTTCGGCATATATCCCCAGGTATCGACGAGACAGCACGAAACTTCGTTAGCTATGGAAGAACGCGCATTCCTTTGTCATATAGATTTGAGTATCACCGATTGACGATCCCTCGCATTTCCCACCCGGCTTGACGTTATCGCACACCAGTTCACCACGTCGCGGACACTTGTCCACCGGGTTCCATTCATCAAGCATTCCACCTAACAGTTCGCTGTGGGAAATGGTAGATGCCGACACGCGAAATGAGAACTCGTTGTAGGTCTTCGGCTCTTATGGTCAAAACCAGGTGATGATGCGCACCTGTACCCGGATACCTGGTCTCCTCGATCCGCTTTTCCCTATCAACTAAGTGGTGTGGATGGTTCGAGATGATATATGACTCTTCGCACCGACGGGAGGGGAACTTCCCTACCGTCGCTTGGCTCGACATATTCTCACGACGAGGTGTCGATGGCACTCACCAGATGCGGACTCCTCGTGGATAGAGCGGAGACGCTCGCTCGGCTGTACGCCCACCATCGGGACTGGACTGTCGTCGAAGAGAAATGGGTTGAAGAACGCTTCGACGAGCGCAGCACGCGTGGGAGTTCGAAAACAATCTACCGGGCTCTCAGTTCCCGTTTCAAGACTGCTGGTAGCGAACTCCCGTCTATCGTCCAACTCCCCTCCGTCCTCGACCAGTGTGAGACGGTGCGCGACAAAGCTCAGGTGCTGTACTTCTACTTGCTGGAGGACGACCCACTCGTGAAGTACACCGTTCACCGGTACGTCGACCAACTTCAGGAATCCGGTGTCGAGGGACTGAATTTCGAGCAGGAGACGGTCAATCGCCTTCTGAACGAGTTCCACTACGACGACGGAAGCGAGTTTGACTATGCGGAATCGACGACCCGTCGATGGGGAGAAGGACTCCGATCGGTGATGCGAGAAATCGGTGTTCTCGATACCCAGCAGTCTCTTCGAGGGCAAATTCCCAACATGGGAACGACGCCACTACTCGTGGCGTCAGGTTACTCGTGGGAGACCCACGGGGATGACTGGCTCTCCCAGCCGACTGGCTGGCTCTACCTCTTCCAATCGGAACAGTACTGGGACTCCTTGGCCGAACGAGTGAGCGACGATTCAAACTGGGAAGCGAGTGGGATTCACGGTGAGCTGAGACTCCAGCCGGTCAGCGATACATACGACTGGGCCGAACCATGGGAGGGCAAAGTATGACTGACGAGAGCTGGTTCGCAACCGATGTCGGGAGCGATTTCGAGGAGTCTGTCCGCATTGACCGCGAAGACGACGGTCGTGATCACCGGCTGCAATCAATTGATACCTACCACGTGACGGCGGAGTCCGAGGAATTCATGTCCGACTTCTTTTCGCGCCTGCTCGGCCGTTCCGAGGATATGCGGTCGGGTGCGAACTACTGGCTCTACGGGTACTACGGGAGCGGAAAGAGTCACCTCCTCAGCGTGCTTCGTGGCCTGCTGGATAGCGAATGGCTTCGAGAGCGCGAGGATGTCTGGGAGCAGCTAACCGACGGTCGTGAGCTGGACACGCTTAAGTCCATCTGGTCATCGATCCACGAGGAATACGAGATCATTCCGATCTCGGTGAACCTCTTGAAGCATCAGGGCCAGAAGAAACTGAGTTTCAGCGAGATCGTGCTCCGAAGCGCTCACACGTCGGAACGGCTCACCGGTGTCGATGGGGGGCTCTCGTCGCAGCTTGACGTCGCATTCTTTGAGGACTGGTACCGGACGACCGACGCATGGGATGACCGGACGATCAACACCCAAACGGCACTACGGAGTACGGTTGACAGCCCCGAGAAGTACGGCTGGGAGGACGTCCAGCAGTACAACGCCCTCGCGGACGCCGTTCTTCCCACGCTCTTCGAGCAGGAAACCGGCACCGGGGATGGTCTAGAGGACTTGGTGCCGTCCGATCTCGACCCGCAAGCGATGGTCGAGCGCCTCGAACAGTTGCGGAGCGATCGCGCAGAGGAACTTGGTCACCCGGTCAAACTCGTTCTACTCCTCGACGAGGTCAGTCTCTTCATCGGGACGGATTTCGACCGTCTCACCGAGTTACAGACACTCGCCGAGAGCGTCGACGAGATCGGTGACGGCGACATCCAACTGGTGGCGACGGCACAGGCCAAAATCGAGGACGTCCAACCGCAGTTTGCGGCTCGCGGGGCCGACTTCAGTATCGTTAAAGATCGCTTCCCTCACCGGTTCGGACTCCCGAGCAGACACGTCGGGGAGATCTCGACCCAGCGACTGCTCAAGAAGACCGGGGACGGCAGACGGGCAACGGAAAGCGTCCTCGAACGCACCAGTAACGAACCAGAGACGCTGCTCGTGTATTCGGGTATCGAACAGAACACCGAACCGCCGCTTGACGACATCGACCGCGAGCGACTCGTCGAGTTCTATCCGTTCCTCCCGTATCAGCCACCGCTGTTCCTCGACATTCTCTCGAACCTCCGGCGGGAAGCCCGCGATCCAGCCAAGTCGATCTTCTCAGGGACTGCCCGGGCCATTCTGGCACTCGTCCACGGCCTTCTTCAGGAGTGGATCGAGGTCGGCGAAGAGGCACATCTCGTTTCGCTTGTCGATTTTTACGACCTCATCGAACCGGAACTCGAAGACATCACGCCGCAGGACGTTGCCGTCATTGAGGAGATCGAAGGCCAACAGGAACAGGGCGAACTGGAAGACCTCGACGTGGATGTCGCGAAGGCCGTTTTGCTCCTCCAGCACGTTCCCGAGACGATTCCCATGTCCGAGCGGAACCTTGCGGTGGCCATACTGAGCGACCTCGACGGCCCGACTCAGTTCCAAATGGAAAACCGAGTCGAGGATTCACTCCAGCGTCTCCGGAAATTCATTCGGCCCACGCACGACGAGACAGGGCCGAAGTACGCCTTCACCCACCCGGAGGAGCGGGAGATTATCGAGACCGCCGAGCAGAACCTCGACGACCCTGACTGGGAGGCTATCATCGAGTCCGTCGACAACTACCTCTGGGACGACGTTGTCCGCGATCTCTCACTTCCAACGTCCGTCGAGTACGCCAACACTGGCGAGCAGTATCCTGTTCGCTACGACTTCAGCGTTGACGGCATCGCTTTCGATACGACCGCCGAGGCCGACGACGCGCTCGATGTCGAGGTCGCCATCGAAGGATTGTCACCCGAGGTATCGGAGGTCGACTATGATAGCAATCCGCTCGAATGGAGGATCAGCAGGGACGGTCTCGAAGATCTCCGTGATAACCTCATCGAGTGGTGGTCGCTCAGGGCCGCCGTCGGCGACCACACGCTCCCGCAGTCTGTGGAGCGTGATCTCTCGGATCGGGCGACGCGCGTCCGAAGCAAGCTCGTCGAGACCCTCAAGAGTGGCTCGTTTGCCGTCAAGGATCGGACTGACCTTCGTGGACTGGCCTCTGCGGTCGAAGAATTTGTCGATGTTCGCTATCCCGACGACTTCCACCCCGTCATGCTGCAGATTAGCGATGAGCACCTCCAGGAACTCCGAGGACTCTCGGCCCAAGACCCGCTGCCTGCGTGGGCTCGACAGATCGAGGTTGCGACTGAGGATCCGGAGACCCACGGCGGTTCCATTCAGAACAACGTGCGGGCATTCACCGGCCAGCAATTGAAGCAGAGCCACGGCAGTCTCGCGATGACTACCATTATCGACGGGATTGTGGAGAAGGAAAATCAGCAGCGTCAGAAGACCTCTGAACTCGCAGTGTATGGCAATACCCGGCCAGCATTGTGTGCCATCATCTGGGGGCTCTGTCGCAAGGGTGACTTCCTCCCCGTCGACGAGACAGGGGATTCTCTCGAACTCGATTCGGTCATCGATCTAAACGAACTGATGACTACGCGCCTCAAGATTGCAGGAGGGAGTGGCGTCCGCGAGGTACTCGAGGCTGGTGGCTTCATCGACTCGACGGAGACGATCCCGGACGGAATGGTCAGGCTCCAGTCTGCGAACGACACGCTGGCCAGCCGCCTTGGGAGCCTCATCGAGGACGTGAAACTGGTCGCAGAAAGCGATGTCCAGACCCAACACATTCAGAATCTGCTCGATTCGTTTGTCGACGCTCTTGAAGACAAGCAACAGGACGCTTACGACCGCCACGAGGCTGTCAAGTCCCGCGACACCGACTGGAAGCGGGTCGTCGAAGCCACTAACGCCGCCCAGGAGTGGTATGATGACGCCAAGGAGGTGTGGAACCTCCGCCTGCCGGCACTTGTACAACTCGATGCCCAGCTCACTCTCGCTCGACAGTCCTTCGACTGGCTGACTGACGAGTGCGAAACTGCCAGCCGGACGCTTCGGGACACTATTGCTGAGTACGACGACGAGTGGTGGACGCACGACGGATGGGACCGGTTCAACGATGCTCGCACTGTCTCGCCGTCATTGGACGACGCCATTGAACATGCGTGGCAGGCGTTCCGAGACTCGACTGACGTCGATGCGCTCGTAAGCGAACTCGATGACCACCCGTGGATACGACCACCGAGCGAATTCGGGTCGAACGTCCGTCCCGCCTTCGGGAACGAATACATCACGCCGCTTCGCCGTGCTGTATCGTGGTACGAAGACATTTCGGGGGCTATCGATACCGTGACTGGCGGTACGACGGGCACCGAGGCGGATGCCCTCATCCGAGCGACGGACACGGTTGTCGACACGGAGCCTCTCCGCGTGGTCACAAGCAGTGGGGTCAGCGAACTTCGGGCTACGTTCGAACAGTTGCAGACAGTCGTCGGCGACCAGCTACCGTCGAATGTCATTGCGATCGGTGTGCTTCCGTCTGATCGGGGGTCCCTGGACGCTGAACTCGAGCGATTGGCCGAACGGCGCGATCTCAGTATCGAGCGGACAGAAACGGGGGTGATCGTCCGATGACGAGCAAGCGACCGCTCCACGACTTCACGGAGCGACTCGCCCGGTTCGCGGACGGGAGACGCGGCATCCGGAACCCGTTCGTAATCGTCCCTGTCCAGCCGAAATACGAGCGACGCGTCGCCAACCGCCTCGTCGAGTGGGCTGACAACCCACACGAAACAGAAGAGTTCCCCAAAGATGGTACCGTCCAAGTTCTCCGCTTGGACGAGTTGCTGGTGGAGACCGAGGTGTTCGATCTCGCGGTTGACCTCGGCAAGGAGACCGAGCCGGCAACGATCAAGGACACGATGCAAGATCGACTCGCCGAAGAGCTGGTCGAGGTCATGGTCGAAGAAATTTCCGCTCCCAATCAGCAGCGTCACGTGGTCGTCTTGACCCATCTCGGAAGTCTCTATCCCTTCACGCGGGCCTCGGAGCTGCTGGACGAACTCGACCGTCGCAACGTCCAGTCGACGATCGGCATTCCGTTCCCCGGAGACATCGTCGGCGGGAAGTTGAGCTTTTTCGGCGAGGAATCGCGGAACTACTATCCCGCCCACCAGATCGACGGTCGTATCGAGGAGGTGCATCTCCAATGAGTGACCACCGAATCCACGACATCTTCCAGCAGCCACCGACCCGCGAACTCGAGGAAGTCCAGAAGGTCAACGCCAGAGCGCAGGCCGAGAACGACGTGCGCGAGTTCTACGAAACCGACAGCGCACGGAGTGTTCTCACGACGCTCGGGAATCTCGTCGACAAGTACCCCCAGGAGGAACCGCGCTTCCTGTACATCTCCGCGACGTTTGGATCGGGGAAGACCCACCTCCTGAAACTCGCCGGTTTCGCCGCGGATACCGAGTCGGAGTTCGCCGATCTCGGCGAAGAGCTGGCGAGCCGGTGGCCGGGCTTTCAGTCGTTCAGACAGAGCATCGCGGACTCTCACGTCGACCGCCTGAAGCCGGTCTTTCTCAACCTCCTCAACAGAGACGCATCACAAGAGCCGCCACTCCCCTACCTCATCTACGAAGCCATCGGTCGGGAACTCGGGTATCCGACCGATCCAAACTGGCTGCTGGAGTGGGCGTGGCAGCTGGAGATGAATCACGGCGACTGCTGGGAGCAACTTCAGGAGATCGAATACGACGGGCGGACGTTCGACGAGGTGTACGACGAGCGTGCCTCGCTGCGAAGCTGGCTCTATGGAGCCGTTCCCACACTCGACGACTCGCCGTATCGCTCCAGCGACGAGGTGAAACGCTCGATCGACGACGCCATCGACGAGGTCGACCCGGACGAGTTCGACCCCGACGAACTCGTCGACCGGATCGAGGCGGCGCAGGCGGCGCTGAGTACGCCCGAGACAGAGACGGAGCTGTTGATCGGCCTTGACGAGGTGGCACTGTTCATCGGCGACGGCCGCCACCGCTACCGGGAGTTCCAAGAGACGATGGAGGCCCTGACTAACCCTGTGACGGGGCCGAACCCACCCATCGTCGGGACGGGACAGTATCCCTTCGATCGCATCCACGGGGAGTTCGAGGATTCCGACGTCACCAACGAGCCGTGGTGGGGCGAGCAGGAGCCACTGGAGGGGGCTGACACAGAGATCATCGTCCGCAAACGATGGCTCCAGAAGGACGGCGACAGCGAACAGGTGGTCGACGCGACAGTTCAGGAGCTTTCCGACCTCACGCTCGATACGTACGCGGACATCACGGGCGCGGATCCCGATGCCGTCGAGTCGTATCCGTTCCGCGAGTACGACCTCGGGCTGTTACGCACGGTGATCCAGCAGTTGATGCCGCGGGGTCGCGTGACCGAGGAGGAGTACGTACAGGGCCGGGCCCTGCTCATCCTCGTGCGGTCGCTGTTCACCCGGTTCGAGTGGGGCGAGAAGTCCGTCGGGGCGCTCGTCACGTGGGACGAGTTGTACGACCTGCTGGTCGAGGAGACGACCTATGTCCCGCTGTGGGTGCAGGAGATGGTCGAGAACAAGCTCGTCCCGTCCGCAGATGGGGATGAAGGTACGTTCTCGGTGCGGGTCGCGAAGGCGCTATACCTCCTGAATCAGGTTCGCTCGGAGGTGCCATCCACGCCGGAAAACCTCGCCCGGCTGATGGTTGGGTCGACTGACACGTCACTCGGAGACGTCCAAGACGACGTCGAATCGGCGCTGGCAGACCTCGTCGAGGACCGTAAAGTACTGACCGAGACGAACGACCGCGGCGACGAGGAGTACTTGCTCGTCTCCGAGGAGCAGGAAGACATCCTAACACGAGCGAAGACACGTGCCCAGCAAATCTCGTCGCACCGGCTGTCGGCCAAGCTGGAGACGTACCTGCAGGATGGAAACGATCACCTGCTTTCGGAGGGCAGTCGCCACGAGGTCGACCTCGACAGCGAGCGTCGGGTACCGCTCCGGTTGGAATACTCCGTCCTCGATCCGATCGAGCGGGCCCCTACTCCGGAGTTCGATGCGATCCGCATTCGGCTTGTCGCCGATCGCCCCGACACGGTAACCGATCAGGTGGACGCGTGGCAATCGACCAACGAGGGGCAGGACGGCGGCGAGCACGTCCTCGTGGCCGTGGAGGTCTCGGAGTCGACGGTCGAGCGTCTGCGGGACGTGATGGGGATGCAAGAAGTCCTCTCGGAGGAGACGGAAACCTATCCGGACTTGGAGTCCGACCACCGCGACGATCAGCGTGCGCTCGAGTCGACGGTGCGTAACCAACTCGAGGAAGCCGACGTCTACGTCCGAATTGGTGACACGAGGGGTCGTTACGGCGACGTGTTCGAGCAGGTCGTGACGAGTCAGGTGCAGTCGGTCTTCGGCCAGACGAGGCACGCTTTGACGAACGGGATCACCGAGGTCGACGATGCGAAGCAGATGGCGCGGTTCTTCCGCGGTGTCGACGACTGGCCGCTGTCGAGTGAGGATGCCGTCACTCTCGGTGTGGACACCGATCGGGGAGAACTCGCCGACGGCTGGTGTCAGGAGGTCATCGACGACTACGAGAACACCCAGTCGCTCCGTGGTGAGGACTTGCTCGCCCAGACCGTCCAGCGCGGGGGTAACTACCGTGGGACACCGCGGGAGTCTATCGCGGCGCTACTGATTACACTCGCCACGGCCAACGAGATTGCGCTCCGGCGCGACGACGAGTACATCACCGAACCCGGGGAGATCGGACGGGCGGTCAGGAACAAGACGAATCTGACCGACGTTCAGATTCGCTTCGAGTCTTTGGAGGGCATCGATCCCGACCAGATTCGGGACACCGTCCGGACGGTTATGGACGAGTCCCCGGAGGGGAGCGACCCGGACGCGTGGCTCTCTGGGCTGGCCGAATGGGTCAAGGAGAACAGCGTCCTCGTGAAACGCGTCTTTCGGGGCGTCAGCAGAGAGTTCGGCGAGGGTGCGTCGCTGGATGAGCTTGAGGACGCTCTTGAACAGGCACTCGGCGGTGAGGCGCTCGAGACCGAAGACTTCGCGACCGATGCGGTCGAGCGACAAGCCGAACGGTTCGCTCGGGCCAGGGGGCTGTTCCGTCCGGACGAGGACGGTGAGACGCTCTGGGATCGGTTTAGCGAAAGGACGGCCGAGATGCAGCGGCTGCATCCCGGTGCGGACGTCACCGGCGATATGCAGAGCACTGCCGGCGGTAGCGAGGTGCCCGACGCCGAGCGACTGCAGACATTGATCCACGAGGCAGACGTCCACAGACAGCGCGTTGTTCGGGAGCAGTACGAGCGCATAACCGGTGAAACGCCGGCCGATGAGGCGCCCGAGAGCGTCGTCTCCAGCCTCACGACGTGGCTCTTTGCCCACGACGCGAGTAGTAAGGAAATTGGTGACCGCGTCTCGGTCGAATTCGAGGGCCTAACCATCGATGAATTGTACGCCCTCTTCGAGACGGCGTGGGAAGGCGACTCGTTCTCGGAAGAGAAACTCGTTGATCCGACGGTCGTCCAGCAGGCCAAGCGATACTCGAAGGCACGAGAGCTCCTCGAATCACCCGACGGTGAGGCCAGTCTCTGGTCGCAGCTTCAAGACGCATCGAGGCGGCTCGATGAGGAGTATCCGAACCACCCGGTCACGAGTAACGTGGAGGAGACACTTGCCCAGTCACGACCGCCGTCCATTACTGAGGTCGAGGAATTGCTTGAGGCAGCCGAGAAACCATTTGATATCGACGAACGATTGGAGAAATTGGCCAGTGAACTCCAGTCGGAGTATCCGGACCACGATACGACCAAAGACATTGTCGCTGCCGTCGAAGCAGACAGCCCACCAGGTGATGAGCGTGTGCGGGAGTTGATCTATGCTGCCGAACAGTTGCTTGATGGCGGCGACGGGAGGTTGAAGCAAATTCGGGAGACGATGGATGCTCTCGACGATGGCTCAGTTGTGTTGATCGAATCTCTCGAATGATCGAACCACTACGATTCGCCATGTTGAAAAGTATTAGTCGGTCGTGGTTGTCTGCCCGACTATGGTCGACATCGAATGGTCGCTGAAGCAACTCGATCAAATTCATCATTCTGAAGATCATTTCAAGCTCTCGCTCGGCGCTGAGCTGGCTCAGATGTATGGGGACGAACGCGTCCGGTTAGAATGGCAGCCAGCAACGCAAGCACAAGTTGACATCGGGATCAGGCGGAGCGGCGTGACAATTCCTGTCGAACTCAAGTACAAGACTGATGCTGCGACAGTTGAAGACGATGTATTTAACGAATCTTTCACACTCGCATCACAGGGCGCTCAATCGGGTGCTCACTATTGGATTTTTGAGGACATCAAACGCATCGAGAACATCGTGAACGAGCAGGGGCGATACGGGTACGTCGTGGTGTTGACCAATGACTCGAACTACTGGTCGGAGCCATCAGAACCGTACGAGGCCCTCCACGATGCATTCCGAATTCACGAGGGGCGGACCGTCGAGGGAACACTGGAGTGGCGTGACCGTAGAGACTGGATTGAAGACAACGGCATGTCTGCGCCGATCGAATTGAGTGGTCGATATCAGATGGAGTGGTCAGACTACAGCTATCGGGACGAAATTTCCGTCCGGAACAATCCAACCTTTCGGCATCTGGTCGTTCGGGTTGACTCGGCAGACGTGGGAGAGGGGTAGCGACCTGAT
This sequence comes from Halococcoides cellulosivorans, assembly GCF_003058365.1. NCBI lineage: Archaea > Methanobacteriati > Methanobacteriota > Halobacteria > Halobacteriales > Haloarculaceae > Halococcoides > Halococcoides cellulosivorans. Next base: position 2,558,747 of record NZ_CP028858.1, read on the forward strand.
GGTATCTATCCGGCGTCTTGCTTTGAGAGTGAGATGTACTGCTCGTCTGTGAGTGGCGAGTCAAGGTGATCATCGTTGAAGAAGCGAAGTACAGCCCACACATCCCGCTTGTCGTCCATTTTAACCGCCATCTCTCCCTCATCGTTCTCTTCAAACTTCACGTCGGTGTCGAAATTGTCCCGGATGTACTTCGCATCGTCAGAGTCCAAATCCTCGTAAGTCCCTCGCTCGTGAACCTTGTACATTAGCCGGAGAACCCGGTTGTTTCCATAGACAGCATCTTTGAACATCCCGAAGTCGTGGAAGGGAATGTCAGTGTCGTCAATTGCGTCGATGACCTCGTCGGCGCAGCGTTCATATTCGGCCAGATAGTCGAAGACCTTCTCAAACTTGGATTGGTTGAAGATGTACATCAAATCGTCGTAGTAGACGGCATCGACACGGTCGGGGATGGAGATTAGGGATTCGTCTACCTTTCTGTGTTTTTCACTCCCGACCTTCATGCGGGTCCAAGAAGTTCTCCCCATAATCTGCCGCCGACTGTAGTGGAGAAACGCAATCGCCATCTCATCATTATCCTCGTCACGCAACCGGATTGCTTGGAATTCCGGTTTAGGTGGTTCAGTGTATGTGGTATGGTTGAACCGCTGCCCTTCCAGCAACCGTCCGAAATTGTCGAACTGAGGGATGTTGTCGGAAAACTCGTACTGGACGAAGGTCTGATCCCGATCGCGATTTTCGAGGCTGTATTCCGAGAAACGGATGCTCTCATTTTCCAGTGCGGATCGCTTGCTTTCGACCTTCTCGCGAAACAGCCCCTCCAATTCCTCGGGAATCTCTTGATCTAACGAGATGCGCTCGAACTTGTAGTCGTAATCCTCAACGCTACCTTCGTCTAAACGAGCCAGTAGGAGATCGATCCCGAGTTCGTTGGTATCGACGATCTCAATCCGTCGGAGAAAATCGACCAGTCTGTCGAATTGATCTCGAGCGTCGCTCCGGCTCGCTGAACTCATTGCCTTGTAGTGATATACACTTCACTACTAATTCTTGCGGTGTTGATTGTGATGTCATTGCCATCCAGCCGATCTTTGGTTAGAAGAATTCGTTTATCTTGCTCTGTCTCGACTTCATAAACTCGGTAACGGAAGGCGACCAGCACAGGGTTGACAAAGAGACGATTAGACCGGATCACAATCGCTGCGACCGTGACAAACAAAACCAGAAATGCCGCTACATCGAACACGTTAGCGAATTCGAAGACGATGAACGGGAAGATATAGACCAACAGATATTCCGTGAACATGTCCGACCGATTTCGGTACTGTTCGATCTCGCTCAATTGGCCCTGACGCGTACGGTTCATCCGGATCATGATGGTCAAGAAGGCGACGCTGACAACAGTCAAAATCAAGGAACCAATCGAGAGATAGGACAACTCGAGAAAGCCGACAGCGACTGGTTCAAGCCGGTATCCCAGAATCGAATGGACGGCGTCGTGGGCGCGAAGTGCGACAATGATGTAGAGCGGGCTGTAGGAACTGAGGAAAAGGACGACCTTAGCCCAACTCGGTATGCGCCCCATTAGGTGCAATAGATTCTATACGGAAGTCAAAGTGACTTTTGTATCAATTCTTCTATCAAGATTTCAGAAAGTAGGCAGCGATTCTATCAGCGATGGATGAGGGCGTTGATAGACAATCTTCAAGACACTCCCGTGGTTCTCAACGAGACATCGCTGACCTTCATATGGACGGGAATTCTGCCACACCACGGAAGGCCCAGCTCGACAAGGAAGAGCGCGAACATCTCGAAGACATCGTCACCGAGATGCGCGAGCGCGTCGAGGCAAACGTTCGTTACCAACTCGATGCGTACGACCTCGACGAGCGTCCCGACGAAGACGCGTCCCTGAGCGACGAGGAGGAAGACCTCGTCGAGGCCATCGAATTGGAAGCCGTCGACGGAAATGACTGGGATGACGGCTACGAGCAGTATATCACGGGCGTCGGTTACACCATCGTCAACCGGCTCGCTGCCCTCCGCTGTATGGAGGTTCGGAACTTCATCGACGAGGAGGTAACTCGGTTCCGTGAGGATGGACTCACGCCAGCAGCCGACCGACTGGTCACCGAGGAGTTCATGCTCGAGGAAGAAGCCGTCCTCGACGCCTACCGGAACGCGTGCGACGACCTCGCCGAGGAAATCGAGATTCTCTTCGACCGGTCGACTGCCTACAGTCTGATCGATCCCGACGACGACACCTACGAAGACCTCTGTGGGATGCTCGACGAGGTTTCTGACGAGGTCTGGCGTGCCGACGACGTGCTTGGCTGGGTCTACGAATACTACAACATCAAACTCCTCGACGATCTGCGTCGGAAGGGCGACCGCGAGGGGCTGGAGCCCGAAGACGTGCCGGCAGCGAACCAGTTCTACACGCCGCACTGGGTCGTGCGGATGCTTACCGACAATTCTCTCGGGAAACTCTATCTCGAAGATAGGGGGGCACTACAGGAGACCGTCAAGCGACAGGACTCGATGTCTCCCGACGAGCGCAAGAACCGCCCGCTCACCCCCGACGAATCTCCGGATATCGCGGACTTCTGCACCTATCTCGTTCCATCTGAAGAGGAAGGGGAGCCACCGGAGTTCGACGGCCCCGAAGACATTCGCGTCATCGACCCAGCCTGTGGGAGTGGACACTTCCTGTTGTACGCGTTCGACGTGCTGGAGCGCATCTACCGAGCCGAGACCGACCTCGACCACGCCGAGATTCCTCGGGAGATTCTGCGGAACAACCTCTACGGCGTTGACCTCGACATGCGGGCCTGCCAACTCGCCGCGTTCAACCTCTATCTGAAGGGGCGTACGCGTGCCGAAGCGGAGGGGGCGAATGGCTTCGATATGCCGGAGGTCGGCATCGTCTGTGCCGACGCGAAAGTGGTCGATGTTGAGGGTGTCGAGAAGGTGTTTGACGAGGTGGCTGGCGACGACCGAGAAGTGCAGCAGGCGCTTGACCGCATTCTCGACGCCTTTGAGGAAGTCCACGGTCTCGGCAGCCTGCTTGACGTACGCGGCACCCTCGGCGATTTGTTCGAAGACGACGCTGATGTCGGCGGTATCCAGTTGACTCTCGGTGACGACCCACGGGAGAGTCACACGCTCGGACAGGTGCTCCACAGTCTACATGGGGCTGTGGAGGAGCATCGAGAGGCTGATTCGTTTCTCGCACAAGACTTGCGGAGCTTCGTCCGATTACTAGATATTCTAGCACAAGACCATGACGTGGCGCTGATGAATCCTCCATACGGGTCGCAGAATCGCATGCCCGATTCTGTAGAGGAATATGTCGAAGAGAATTATCAATTCAGGCCAGAATTCTATGTAAATTTCTATGAAATATGCGAAAATCTGTCGGTAGATAACGGTCGTATCGGTATGCTTGTGCCGCGGTCGTTTATGTTCAAACGGACTCTGCAAGATTTCCGGGAAGGCATCTTGAGAAGAGGGGCAGGTGTGGACTTTTTGGCTGAATATGGTCTCGGAGTTTTGGATAATGCGACAGTCCGAACTGTTGGAACTGTTATCAAAACAGGAGTAGAGGAAGAAGATGAAATGACTGGTCGATTTATACGCCTTCATGATATTGACGGTTCTGAAAAAGAGAATGTCTACCTGAATGAGATTCTATCCGACACATCTGGCCAAGATATACAGAGGTTCTTTGAAATTGATATTTCTGAATTTGCCAAGGTTCCCGGATCTCCGATTTCATATTATACGCCGGAGGAAATCCGGGCTTTGCACGATACTGAGACAAAAATTGACGCTGAACGGGCAGGGATTGATGGAGAAAACATCGCTGATGCAGTTCAGGGCCTCTCTTCGGGGAACAATGACCGTTTTCTCCGAAATCACTGGGAAACAATAGGCGTAGAAGGTTACCGTCCGATTTCACGTGGTGGGTCGGATGCTTGGATACAGCCACACACAACTCAAACAGCATATTGGAACTCCGGAAAAGAAATAAAACGGACTTCTGGTTCGTTAGTACGGAACGAACAGTATTATGGCAGGGAAGGGCTCACTTGGACGTATATTAAGGAGACTGGCCGTAGATTCGGCTACTTCCCTGAAGACGGTCTTTTCGACTATGCAGGGTCAATGTTGTTCCCGCGAGGGGACAGATCCCTGTGGAGTATGCTGGCTGTTCTGAATTCTAATCTATATCACGCACTTATAATCTCGATTACAATTGAAAGACATTGGAATGTCGGAGAGTTGGGCAGACTTCCTTGGAAAGATGCTCTTGAAGAGAACAGCCAGTTAGCAGAATACGCAAGAAAGCAATACGAACTTATAACTCAGCTGCGAAGCGGAGACCCCACAAGTCCATATTATGAAGGGCCAACGCTTCTTCTTCCGAATCAATCTACTCAGTTTTACTACAGCCACCCACATCTAGAAACGATAGATACGACTCAGAAAGATCTCCCAGATGGAAGTCCACAGGATCTAAAGAAATCTGCCAGAGAGTGGGAGAAGAAACGACTGAGATTGGAGGGTCGTATAGAGAAGCTTGCATCGAAGATGGACGCTTTGGTGTTTGACCTCCTTGGTCTGAGTCCGGATATACGCGAGGAGGCAGAACAAGAAATCTTCCTCCGTACGTCCGAGTCATCAGAAGACCGAGAATTCCCCGATCCTGAATCTGTCCCCGAAGTCCCTGACAATCTCGACGAGCAGGTCAAAGACCTCGTCCACCACTTCGCAATGGAGGCCGTCCGCGAGGAAGATGACGGCATCATCCCACTCGAAGGCGCGGAAAACCAGGCAGACATGCTCGACCGCATTGTCGAGCGGTTCGAGGACGCGTACGGTGAGTACGCCGAAGACCGCCTCGTCGAGGTCGACGACATCCTCGGGGCCGAATCCGCCGGCGACGAGGCATATCCCAACCTCCGGTCGTTCATCGAGGACGACCTCTTCGCCTACCACGTCGATACGATGGAGAATACGCCCATCGTCTGGAAGCTCAGCACCGAACGCCTCCTTGCCGACGCGAAAGGCGAGGGCTTCGCGTGCTTCGTCGACTACCACCAGTTCGACGCCAGCCTGTTCGACCGCCTGAGCAACCAGTACCTCGAACCGCGGAAGGCCGAACTCCGCGACCGCCTGTCGGCAGCGAACCAGCGCCGGAACGACGAGTCACTCTCGACGAGCGACCGCGCCGATGCGACCGACGAGTTCGAGTTCTGTTCGAGTGCCCTCGAACAGATCGCCGAATTCGAAGCGGTGATGCAGGAACTCGGTGCCACCAACGAGCGGGACTTCGACGCGGACGACCGCGAACTCGTCGAGGAACTCGCACCCAAGGTCGCCGCGTTCCGCGAGGAGACCGCCGAGCGTATCGACACGCTCGCCGAACTCCGTGAGATGAACGGCGAGGAGTGGTTCCAGGACACTTTCTCCGATGGCTTCTGGGACAAGGTCGACGAATGGCGCGACGAGTGGCTGGACGCCCTCGAAGAACTCGAACACGCCTGCGAGGAGTACGCCGAGCCCAGCGACGAGTCAGTCGAGGCCCATCTCGCGGACCTCTTCGATTACTTCAACTGGCGGCTCAAGGGTTCGGATCACTACTCCAGCACGGGCATCCTCTTCATGACCTACTACTTCGAGCGAGAGGGTGCCGACTTGCTGAACGACGATGGGGGCCCCTTCGAGAATCTAACTGAGGACGAACGAATGCTTGCCTCGCTTGCGACGGGAGTCAACGATGCGTCCATAATCGACGAGGAGTATCTCGAGCAGGTTGCGGACGATGAAGATGTCGACGATGTCGATGACTTACCGCCGCTAGCGGAGTTCAAGGCGCTGGCCGAGGAGATCGACGACCGTTGCCAGACCGTCGATAAACAGGTTCCCTCCGATTGGTCTGATCGGGCGCTGTCGGAGATTACGACGGCCGGCTACCAGCCGAACCATAAGCACGGCGTCGTGATCAACATCACACCGCTTGCAGAGCAGAGTGTTGTTCCAGAGATAATTGAAAATAAGGTATTATAACTTGGTCCAATTTGAGAGGTCAGAACCAAGCTCTTTGTAGTAACCGGACCCGGTCAAGGATATGAAAGAGGAACTCCGAGAGCAGGCATGGGACACCCTGCACCAACAGTACGACGAGAACCGTATCGTTGAGAAGCCAGAACTGCTACATACATCCGCTAGACCTGATTTTGGGATCCGCCATGAAGACAGTCGAGATCTGCTCGTCTTGGTCAACGTTAGTTCCATGAGGACCCGGCACCGGAGACGTGAAGATATCGAGTCTCTCAAACGGATGTTAAATAAAGCAGATGTCGCGTTTGGAGCTCTAATTTCAGACAATATAGAATATATTTTCGAACTAACTGAATATGATGGAGAACAAGTGGAGCGAGAGATTCCGGATTACCCAGATAGCCGGGATAGCGAGTTCGAAGAGATGTTATCAGCGGCAGAACTCGAATTCCGCTTGTGGCGTGCTGCGGATATTTTGCGCGACCAGATGCCCCAGAATGAATATTCCTACCAGCTATTTCACGCACTCTTCCGAAAATGGATAGCAAACGAGCATGGGGAGGAAATCGATATTCAAGCTATCGACGAACGGTGGCTTGACGAAAAAGACTCTCAAATTGAAGATCGGTTTTCGGCGTACACACCAAGCGTTGCCCCCCGTAACGTTGAGGTTCATCGTCAGATTCTCCGGGCCTTCGAGGAGGTGAACCTTAGTGCGATTCAGCCAAGTGCTGCCCGGGCTTTCGTGGAACTCGTCGAATCATCCCGTTCAGATTCTGCATCGATGACACCGATTCGCGTTGCTGATGCACTTGTTGACCTTGCTAGGCCTGCTGATGGGGATCTCTTTCTGGATCCGGCGGGGGGAATCGGGAATGTTGCTCGTGAAGCTGCCCATCGAGGAGCCGACGTCTTGGCGGTCGATATCAACCCTGAGGCTGTGAATAGTGGTCTCTTTCTCAGTGCGGTCCACGACGTCGATGTATCGTACACTGTGGCTGATTTCTTGGAGGCTGCTCAATCCAACAGCTCTACTCTTCCTGATGATCTCGATAAAGTTGTTATTGACCCACCATTCGGGCTTCATTACGAGCAACCGGATGGGTCCCATGTCCGGAATGCCGAAGAATTGTTCATCCGAGAGTCGCTTAAACGATTGAAACCAGGCGGCACAGTTACCGTTGCCGTTCCTCAAGGAAGTTTATTCAAGCGTCAGTGGGCAGATTTCCGTGACTTGATCACGGACGAGTACCGACTTTCGACCATAATCGAAGTGAATAAGCCTGTTTTTCAGCACACTGCTGTCCCGACTGCAATTATCCAGATTGTCAACGAACCTGCTGAGGACTCATCTGAAGTTGAGTATGATATCGTTTCAGAATCAGACGCAGAGCGGGGACTGGCAAGATCCGTCGATAATATCTTGAAGTCTTCCACTCCATCACTGCAAATCCGAGAGTTACGCGAGGGGTCGTTCCTCCCGAGCGAGATTATTGGTAGACAAGAAATTGTTGAACGAATTAATGATAATTACACCCAGCTGGATATTGTTGAACTTGGGGATAGAGCCAATGATATCCGATCAGGGATTAATCCCTCAGAATCGTCTACGGAGCAGACTCCGAACACAGTTCCTTTCCTACGCCCCAAGGACGTAAACGATGGTGGTCCAGAAGAGTATATACCTGCAGAAGAAGCAAATGTAATTGCGGATATTGGTGATGTTCTTGTATCCGTAAAGGGGTCTCCATCTGTCGTTCATGCACCCAGAGAAGCTATTGTTCCTTCCTCAAGTTGGGCTGTCATCCGAGTTGAGTCCCCAGACGTTGCGTTGGTCTATGCAACCTACATTGATTCAGAACTTGGCCGAGACCAGTTAGAAATGATGCGTGGTGGTTCGAGCATTCCATATATCTCGCTACGGCGTTTACGCGAGCTTCTCGTTCCCGACTTCAAAGACTCAGAAATCATAGAGAAAGCCTCGGAGATTCGCTCTCTCAAAGAAGAGATTCAAGACCATGAGCGGCGGCGTGAGGCGCTTGAAAATGAGATCGAGGATCTCGTGTGAGGTGATATAATGAGTGATGCTTCTATCCCTATTGACGATTCACCGGCTGTAAGCGAGGAACTCATTCAAGATCAAATCGATACCTGTAACGACCGTGTAGCGGAAATAATTGGAGACCGTCTGGATCTGGAAGACGAGGACGACATCTACCAAGATATCGACGGTTTTCTTGGTCAAGTTGAGGATGCTACTCTCGATTGCTTTTCCGACCGATACCAGACCTCCACTTTATTTGACCAGCTCAAGTTCTTTCTCCGAGCTTTGATTAAAGAACGGGATTTTGAGGACAAGCTTTTCCGAGAAGAACGAGGCCAGCAGAAGATCCAGGATAACCCAGTTGACCTATGTCGCTGGATTAAACTGTATGCTACAATCGCACTGGACTCCCCAATCGAGATCGAATATATCTTTGCAATTGAACAGTTCAACCTCTATCGGGAGGGGTACATCTCTCACCCTTCGGATTTACCCACTCCAGGGCAGGAAACTGATCCCACTCTCTTGAGCTCAATTCTTCTCATTTGGTACGCAATGGAGGAAATAATTGATATCTGGGGAGAGATTTTAGACCTCGAAGAAAGCGATCCATCAAAAAATATAGAAGATATATTGAGTGGCACTGAATTACAAGTCGGATATATTAGCATGCTTGAGGAGCAACGCGGCTTCATCAGGACGTTCCAGGAGGGTGTCGGAGGCCAAGATCTGAGAATTGAGCCAAACCATATCTCGTATTTTGCTTCTGAGGGAGATATCGTCCAATTTGAAGCACCCGATGGTTATGGCTCTGCGGGACACCATGCGTATGACCCAGATGATGAGTCAATTGAGGTCGAAAAATATATTTGAACCAACTCTAACCAATTCCAGAATTATTGGCGGTGTTCAGTTAAGCATGAATAGTGAGGCGATGTAACTGCTCAAACACGGACATCAATCTCAAGAGGCCTAATTAATAATGCAAGCATCCAAATCTCTCCCAGAAGCCGCGAAAGACACGATTCGCCGCAAATTCGATGGAGCAGAGTCGGAAGATCCGATAGTCCTCTGGTGGGATGATGGCAACTACCTTGAAGACATCCTCCAGCAGGCTTGCTCCGAACTGGGTGTCCCGCTGAAGACTGCTGAAAAGACACCGCTCGAACTCCGTTCTGACCCCGTCGACGGCGAACAGGTCTGGTACGTCCCACACGTCAAAGAACCAGCCGATAGAGAGGGCGACTACGACTGGTTCCGCGACGTCCAGCATACGGGCAGCGAGGTAGAGATGAGCATCGAAGACCTCACCGTCCACGCGTTTGAGCGCGGGCAACTCGATGCGTGGAAACTGAAGAACGCTACCGAGTCCGACGACCCACAGCAGCGCCGGGAGATCGCGCGAATTCTTCATGAGCAGCTCACCGGTGGCCAGCTCCCAACGCTCGAACAACTCCAGACCCAAATCGTCACCGGTGGGTACACCGATCCCGTGGCGTTCGTGCTGGAGAACGGCTGGGCAGATATCGACGACGACCCCCAGACCATCGACCAGATGAAGGACTTGCTGACCAGCGAGGGCGTCGACGCGGTCGCCGACGAGACTGATCCCACAGTCATCGAAACCCAAACGCGTCGGTGGGCGGTCGCGGAGTGGTTGATTCACGCCGGCGCCGACGCCGACCGCTTCCCTAGCGAGTTCCGGGCCGAAACCGCGGGCGCTCACGACCTCCCGGAACTCAAGTCCCTGCTGAACAACACGACATCACCTGACCTGATCGCTGACCGCTATCTCGGTGAGGCGATGTGGCCCGACGTCATCGATTCCATCGACGATCCGTGGGAACTGTCGAGTTGCATTGTCGACGCCGCACTCGAACGCCGTCTCTGGAAGGAGTGGCACGCGTCCTTCGACGCAGGCGACTACAAGGAGTGTCTCGACCGAGCAGAGGAACGGTACGAAACCCTCCTCGGGAGCGAAGACAGACACGGGAACTACCGAGGCGCCTTTGGCCCAGACAGTCCGTGGACACAAACGTGGGAGCAAGCCGCCGAGGTCGCGCGTCTCGCACATCAACTCGACACGTGGGACGAACGCGTGAACGACGACGTCGTCTCCCTGTACGCGGACGATGACGATGGCACGTGGCAGATCGACAACGCCGTCCTCAATCTCGTCGTCTCAGGCGAACCGGAGACCGACCTTCCTGGTGACCACCCGGCGACCGAGACGCTCAATGACCTCCGCACCCAGCTCCAGTCGGACTACGTCGACTACCTCGAAGACCTCGGCGACCTCGTCACTGAGACCGTCGAGGCAGGCGCTCCCTTCGTCGATGAGGATCACGCCTACCAGTTCTTCACCAAGGAGTCCGACGGCCTCGAAAGCGGGCAGACGGTCGCGCTGTTCGTGATCGACGCTCTTCGGCTTGACCTCGCCCGACGCCTTGCGGACGAACTCCGCGAGTACGTGGCAACTCTCCCAGCCGACGCGCCCGAGTTCGCCGTCGAAGAGAGTGTCTGGCTGGGGACGCTCCCCTCGGAGACCGAGTTCGGGAAGGCCGCTCTCACGCCTGGCGAAGTGCAGATGTTCGACATCTCGCTCGTCGACGGCGAGCTGCTACCGCTCCGCAACAACCGAAAAGTCACTCCAAACCGACGAAATTCGCTGTTAGACGGCGACGGCTGGACGGTCACCCGCGAGCAAGACGACGGCTGGCAGTCCACGCGTGTGGCCTACTTCAAGAACGACCTCGACAATATTGGCGAGACGGAACTCAGCGACCTCGAAGCAATGCTCGCCCAGCGTGTCGACTCGCTCGCGGAGTTCATTGGGACGAAAATCGAGCAGGGCGAGTGGGATCAGGCATACGTCTTGACTGATCACGGGTTCGTTCTCCTTCCTGACGACGTAACCCCGGAGAAGATCTCGCGGCCGTCAGAGGCGTCGGACTCCGGACGTCGGTGGATCGCCGGCGAGGACGTCGACGAGGACTCACCCGGTGTGCTGCTCGACGCCAGCACTCGGTTAGGCTATCTTGACGCCAACGTCAGCGCCTTTGCGAGCCCACTCAAGCGAATCAGCAAGCAGGGCGTCGGCGACGCCCGCTTTTACCACGGTGGGCTTCTCCCCCAGGAGTTTGTGCTCGACTTCATCAGTATCACGCAGGGTTAGTAACGACCGGACGGGCGATCACCTTTTTGTCGAAGGTCTATCTACCACCACGGAAATGGCGTCTGATAAAAGAGTCGAGAATTACTTGAATCGAATCTGGAACAATTGGCAGTTCGGTTCCGGCCCCTGCCAAGATTGTCCTAACCGGGACAATGCAGGATGCTATACCCCCTACTACGGTGACGGCATTCTTGATGCTGAGATCGCCTTCGTGGCGGAAACCCCCGGAGGCGGTCGAGACATCCAAAATGAAGATCAACTCGACTGGGAGCTACCCGGGAGCTTTAGTGCCGAACGAGGCGGGGCCAGCAAACCGGGCTGGATTACAGACGGCAACAGAATTCCGGACGAATTTTTTGACAGTGTTGATGCTTGGTTCGAAGGAACGGGGCAGTATGACCGCGGGATCTATTTCACGAACGCCAAAAAGTGCCAAGACATCGATGGAAAAGACATGGAGTGGAAGAACATCAAAGCCAAACTGCATTGTCGTGAGTACTTAAAGCCTGAAATGAATGCTGTCGACCCAGAAGTTATAGTGGTCTTCGGGGAGAAGGCAACCGATACTACCTTTGATCTCTATGATGTCGACGAATATATTGAGGCTTTCAACGACGTTGCGCTCTCGGTGTACCGCGATAACGAGCCCTATGTAATACCTTCATATCATTGGAGTAACCTTTTCCGAAATCTGCGTCATATTGACGGCATCGACAACCACGACGCTTACTGGGAATCGTTAGCTGACACCATTGAATCCACGCTTGATTCGTGAGGTGTCGATAGTAGTGCACAAAACCGCTGATAACTTTCAAGAATCTGTGCTTCGAAGGTGCAATATCCTTCGATGACGGACGCCACCTTCTCGCCCGGACAGCAGATTGTTCTCAACGGCACGTCCGCGGAGGTCATCCAGAGGCGGACAGTTGGTGACATCGAGTATCTTCGAGCATACATCGACGGCGAGGGCGTCAAGACGGTCTGTCTGGACGACATCGATGTCCAACCACATCAAACTGGACTGGAGCGTCTCCCCGGACAGCAACTCGATGATCTCCATCCGGATCACGACTCCGTGTCCGCGCAGTGGTTCGATCTTCACACGCAGGCGACGAAACTGAAACTCGCCCACGAACAGGGGCAACTACTGAGCATCTCGAACTCGCTCGTTCGACTGGAGCCCTACCAGCTTGACGCCGTGAACTGGGTGATGCAGAAGCTTCGCCAGCGCGCACTCATCGGCGACGACGTCGGGCTCGGGAAGACGATCGAGGCAGGGCTCATCCTCAAGGAACTCTCGGCCCGCAATCGGGCCGACCGCGTCCTCTTCGTCGTCCCTGCCCACCTCCAGAAGAAGTGGATTCGAGACATGAATCGCTTCTTCGATGTCGATCTCACCGTCGCAGACCGGGCGTGGGTCGAAGGTGAGCGTCGACGACTCGGCGAGGAGGCCAATATCTGGAACCAAGACCAGCAACAGCTCGTCACCAGCATGGCGTTCCTGCGGCAAGACGAGTTCCGACCCGCACTCCGGGACGCGTTCTGGGACGTGGTTGTGGTCGATGAGGCACATAAGGCCGCAAAGCGGGGCGAGTCGCCGAGCAAGACGGCAAAGATGGTTGATACTGTCACGGGGAACTCCGACTCGCTGCTGCTCCTCAGCGCGACGCCCCACGACGGGAAGGGCGAAGCGTTTCGCTCACTCGTCGAGTATATCGACCCGTTCCTCGTCGCCGAGAACCGGGAACTCTCACAGGAGACAGTCGACCGCGTCATGATCCGTCGCGGGAAGACCGACATCTACGACGAAGATGGTGAACGCGTCTTCCCAGACCGAGAGGTCAACTCGGTATCCGTCTCGATGACGCACGACGAGCGGCAGTTCTACCGGGCGGTCACTGACTACGTCAAAAACGTCTACAACCGCTCGGAGAAACTGAACGAACCCGCGGTCGGGTTTGCGATGGCGCTCATGCAGAAACGGCTGGTGAGCAGCGTCGGCGCGATTCACGCGACGCTCCGTCGACGACTGGACGACCTTCTCGACGAAGAGGCAGAAACGGATGGCCTTTCCGAGGAAGCGCGGGCCTACCTCGACGGCGAGGATCTGGACGAGGACGACAAGCAACACGCGGAAGACGAGATCGGCGGTTTGACCGTCACCAGTACCGACGAACAGCTCCAAGAGGAGATCGATACGCTCCGCGATCTCGTCTCGCTGGCGGAGGACTTACCGGTCGACTCCAAGGCCCAGAAGGTCAGACGGTTCATCTCCCAACTCCTCGAGGAACAACCGGACGAGAAACTCCTGTTGTTCACGGAGTACCGAGACACGCTCGACTATCTCCTCGAGTTCGTGCAGGACGAGCCGTGGGCCGACGAGATTCTCGTGATTCATGGCGACGTAGACAAAGAGGAACGGGCGCGGATCGAAGACGAGTTCAACCACGGCCAGTCGCGGCTCCTGTTCGCGACCGACGCAGCGAGCGAGGGTATCGACCTCCAGCACAGCTGCCACATCATGGCCAACTACGAGCTGCCGTGGAACCCGAACCGGCTCGAGCAGCGGATCGGCCGCATCCATCGCTACGGACAGGAGGAGGAAGTCAAAGTCTGGAATTTCCTCTTCGACGACACCCGCGAGAGCGAGATCTTCGAGATGCTCCAAACCAAGGTTGAGGAGATCCGTTCCCAGCTCGGTAACACGGCGGACGTGCTCGGCATCCTCGACGACATCGACGTGGACTCGCTCATCATGGAGTCCATCGAGAACGACGAACCGCCGAGTGCGACCAAAGAGGAACTCGAGGAGATGATTGAAGAACGTCAGCGGACGCTCGAGGAGTGGTACGAGCGAAGCCTCGTCGATACGAGTACGTTCGACGCCGAGAGTCGCCGGCAGATTCAGGAGGTCGTCGACGAGTCAGAAAATGTCTACGGGAGCGAGGGAGACATTCGGGAGTTCTTCGAGCGAGCTGTGGAGGCCTTCGGAGGCGAATTCGAGAAGCGCGGCACCAATCTTTATCAGGCCGAGTTACCGGACGAAATCAATTCGCCTGGCCAAGATACAACGTTCGGTCCGTTCACGTTCGACCGCGACTTCGCGATGGATCACGAGGATATCACCTACCTCGCTCCAGACACGGACGTCCTGCAACGGCTCATGGCACGCGTGTTGGAGGACGTACGCGGTGAAGTCGGACTCAAACTACTCCCGTTCGTCGACACGCCGGGGATCACCTACAACTATCGTGTGGCGTTTGAGGACGGCACCGGCGACGTGATTCGCGAGGAGACCATCCCCGTCTTCGTAGATGCTGCGCAAGAGGACGCTCAGCAGGCGCTCGGTGAACGTATTATTGAGGGCGACTCGGTAGCAGCAAAGCCCGACGTCGACGACCTACGAGCGGTTCTCGACGCTCAATCCGACTTACGGACGGCTGCCGATCGGTATGTGAGCGTGCGGGTCAACGAGATCAAGAACCACCTTCAAGAGAAGCGTCACGAAGAGACCGCTCGGGAGCTGGAGAACCTCAAGGAATACGCGCAGGCGGAACGGGAACGCATCGAGTCCTTCATCGAGGAATACGAGCGCAAAGCCGACGCCGGATCGGATATGGACATCGCGATCCGTGGCCAACGAGAGCGTCTCGAACAGCTCGAGGAGAGAATCGAAACGCGTCGCGACGAACTCCGGCGTCGGGAGCAGATCATCTCACTTGCACCCGAGGTCGAGAACTACTGTCTTACGCTCCCTCTTTGAATTCCGTCAAAAACTAGTCTGCACGTGACGTTGTCAGCAAAGGACAACGTTAAGACGCTTCTCCTTACCCTTTACATCCGTATGGTGGAAAATAGAGGGCAGCGGTTCAAAGAGATTGCAAGAACCGTTCGCAACAGGGATGCAGGACGCTGCCTCCATTGTGATGAACCGGAAAGAGAGGAATTCCTTAGCGTCCACCACTTGGTTCCTGAATCAGACATTTCGGATGAGTTTGACCCTCACCTTCCAGTGAACCTCGTCACACTTTGCCGGGAATGCCACAGCAAATTCGAAAACCAATCCCTCCCCTCACAGCTTAGACAGCTTGATATTGAGGAGCACTCAGACCTGATGATTACTGACGCCGAACGGAGGGCCCTCAACAAGCGCTTGAAACAGATAGGCACCGAAATCCGCAAAGTCAAGAAGATATCTAAGTCCGAGTCACGCGAGTTATATGAGTACTACGTGGATAGAAACGGCGCACAAAGTGGACTATCCGATTTTAAATAGCTACTCTCTTTTATATGTTGATTCACGGTGGTTCTGTTCCATAGTCATTGCTTCGCCAATCCGAATTCGGTCAATACTATCAACATGGCTCAAACGTCAAATCGTCAGACCAGCCACAGATTGACATCCTAGCTCGAACGGCAGGCCCTACTTGAGGACGAACTGGCGTCGCTTCGCGAGGATATCGAGGCTGTCGCGGACCAGCAATAAGGGAGACCACAGAGCCCCATTCATCGATATCCTACGCTATTCTACCCTGCCTGTATTCGGGGAACAGTCACTGTTGGTGCTCTAACGGACGACACGCGAGACGAAAGTAGTCCCGCCACTAGACCTAATCCCCTTCGTGGACGAGTTCGACGTGGTCGGCGTCGCTGATCAGGATCTGGATCTCGTCGAGTTTCTCGTAGCCCCGCTCCTTGCCGAAGATTTTGTACGTGTTTCCTTTCTCCAGTCTGAGGTCAGGGTCGTAGACGACGAACTTCCGGGGTTCGATCCCCCGTGAACTGTCGTCCCCGAGCATCCCCTTCTGATAGGGTTTGTGCGCGTCGAGATCCTCGATGTAGGTCACCCACGCGTACACTACGATGTAGTTGCCAGTCGGTTCTACTTCGTCCAGGTCCTTGACCTGCACTGACGAGGCCATCTTATGCCCCTCCCTCGAATCGAACGGTCACTCCGTTCTCCATCTCGACAGTCGGTGAGCGATTCTGGCACCAGCGGCAGATCGACTCGACAGTGTCGAATCGGTCGAGGTTCCCCCACTCAGCGCACCGGCCAAGATGGTCAGTGTCGAGCGTATCATAGTTCGCAGGCCAGACACTGGTAATCTGGCTGTTCTGGACTCGGAAAACGACGTCACACGGAGCGTACAGCCGTGCCCCCTCACACGCCTGCTGCGAGGCTCCGACCACGACCGACTCCTGCCACGCCGTCTCGATGTCGATGTCCGCACGAGGCGCACGCTCGGCCCAGCGCGTCCGTGCGTGGTCGGTGACTGGGGGCAGCGCTCCCCCCGTTCGCGTGTTTGGTCCGGCTCGGTGCGTCTCTTCGCGGAGAGATTTTGCAGCCGACATCACAGTACCATGATTGTTAGGTAGGGACTTAAATTTTGGGTATAGAGGCCTTCTAACTCCATAATATGGGCCTTAACAATATACTACGAGCATTATAATTCGGGCGCGATCGGACGCCCGCGCGCCCGATCGCGCATATATGTGGGGCGGTGGTAATCGACAAAGAGGGGGAGCTGGGACCCCGTCACTTCTCACAGGAATTCTGAGCAGAATAATGCGTTTCACCTGGTCTAGGACCCCCCCGAAACTTTCGGGATTGATCCCTGGCCGTCACTCGAGGTCGTTTCGAGTCTCCTCAAGCACTGGCTCAAGCGTCTCTGGAGCGCCTTCCGACATCGCTCGAAGCAATTCCACAGCACCCTCTACGTCACTATCGGGGGTCCGAGCGACGAGACGTCGCCCAAGGGCTGCAGCCCTCTCTGGATCGTTCTGAGCGACCGTGACAAGGGGGTCCGCTGCCGCGTCGTCTGACTCAGCCTCCCAGTGCGCGCTCAGAATATCACCAACAGTTTGCACCGCTGTCGAATCGGGTGCCCGATCGACGTTTTCGGCGAGCACCGTAGCTGCACGGACCCGAACTGTCTCGGCCGGGTCGGCGAGCGCAGCGTACAGCCCGTCCATCGGCAGATCAGTCTCCGGTGCGGCGTCGAGCGACTCTTCGATGAGGTCGAGCGCGCTCTCCTTCCCGAAGGAATCGCCGGCGAACACACGATTCGACGCCGTGCGGGTTGCTACTGACGCAGCTGGTTCAGCGAGTTGAGGGTACTGCTCGAGGAGCCGGGAGAACGCGTTGACGAGGTTTCGGTCAATCTCTGTGTCTGGTGATAGCTGGGTCGCCGTCTCGCCGATGGCCTTGAGCTCCGTCACGATTTCCTCCCCATTGTCGGATGGAGAGGTGAACAGCGAGGAGTTCCTCCAGAGAAGTTCACTGGCTCGGCGTCGAACGACCGGTGAGGACGACCCCAGAGACTCGTTCAACCCCCGTGCGATCCCCGGCGCGAGCGCAACGATCTCTTCGGGTGGCTCGGTAGCGGGACGGACCTCGGACAGGGCTTGGCGGAGCCCATCGAGTGCAGTGCGCTGGATACCGACACGGTCATCAGAAAGTCCGTCACGGTATGCATCGATCGCCGTCCGGAACCCATCGGGATCGTCGGACGACTCAGGTGCCCTGAGAGCGGCGAGAGCGTGTCCGCGGACGAACGGGTCGTCATCCCTGGCCGTCGCTGCAAACTCTTCGAGGTACTCCGTCAGATCCGAATCGAGCAGCGTGAGCACACCGTCGTTGTCCCGGCACTCGACGATCGAGAGTGCGGCCCCACGTCGAACCGTTCGGTGCTCGTCCGAGAGCGCATCCACGATCGCGGGAATCAGTTCGTCTAGGACGTCGCGAGGGAACAGATGGCCTGACGCGTACGGCGCGAGCCACCGGACGGCACAGACCACACCAGCACGAACGACGATATCGTCGGCGGAGATGTCCCCGACGAATCGCTGGTTGTCCTCACCACGAATCCTTACGAGGTGGTCCCCTTTGGCGGTAGAAAGCTGCTGTATCCGCTGTCGAGCCGCGATTCGAACCGATCTGGACTCACTCACGGCCGCGATCGCGAGTCCATACAGGCCATCGATCGGCCGGTCGTCAGTCCCGACCTCGAGCACCGTCTCCATCGCACGGCGGACATCCTCGGGATCGTCCGGATTGAGATCTGTCCCCGATGGACGGTCAACGGCCTCCAGAACGGATGCAGCCACTACTGCACGGGCCGTCTCGAACTCAGTGCTCATCGATATCGAACCCGTATTCCCTGCACACGTAATCGTAGGCCCTGGCATGGCCGTGGGCCGTGTAGGTCTCCACGTGGGTCAGCTCCCCATCGATCCGCTCGAAATACTCGAGTGTGGCGTCCATGGTCGTATCGTTGTACTCGACCCAGCAGGCTCGGTCGATCTGTTGGGTCGGTTCGATCGCTGCTATCAGATCGTCATGGCCCTGCTCGTACCACTCGTAATCTGGGCCGGAAATCAGAACTACCCCGTCTCGGACGCGGACGGTCGCGTCACCGATTCCGTCGAACTGCTCCGCTAACGTCGTCGGTTGGATGCCGTCTCTGGGCTCTACGGTGAATTGCCGCCGTTCAGTACTGGTGGACATACTGCCGCCGTGGAATGCCTGATCGTTAAGCGCTTTCGTCCCGCTCAGTGAATTCCAAATATGGCTGAGGACTGGGATGCAACTGAATACGACCTTGACTACGACTTATTGGACAATCCGGAAGGCTACCCTGCCGAGGGCGTGGAGATCGATGATGAGCGGTTCGAAGCACTTGCTAATCACCTCGAGGATGAATATGGCCACCCCGGAAAACGACATTTCCGGGTAGAGGACCTTGAGTACATCGAGCCCGATGTGTACGCCGTTTCGTTTTCCGTGATCGGCGGCGGGGCGACGGTACCGGGCACCGCATGGGCTGCTATCGCTGTCTGGGAGGACACCGCCGGAGAATGGACGCTGGAAGATGTCGAGAAGCTTTACGCGAACAGCTTTCATTGACTGACTTTTCCGACCGTATGGCTGTCGGGTCCCGCACGGGACCTTCGCAAAAGCACCGATGCGGAACCGGTGTAGGGCCACCAGCTTGAGATACTTCAGGATGATCCGGTCAGCGGCTCGTCTCGGTCTTGCCACAGCGAGCCATTCTGACTCCAGTTCGGGAGTCCATGGAACTGTTGACAGAGACTCGGATCGTCGATGTCGTCCATACGGTAGAATTCGATCGGATTTTCCTGGTGATCCTCAGAGAGGATTGTCAGCGTGAGGAACTCGTCGTTCCACGTGACCCCGTTCGGTCGAGTTCCGAGTGGTGTGCCGTCTTCGTCGACGAGTCGTCTGATAAACTCGCCGGTCTCAGGAACGTACAATCGATGGCCGTCACGCTCGACGTGGAGTACCTGGCAGGCCTGTTGCGTCCAGAACGACTGTCCCGTTAGTTTCGTGTAATCGAGCGGTTCGAGGTCCTCGGCCCCGAACGGTGAGTGGTCGGGACAGATGACGAGATCGCTCCCGATCTCACCATCATCGAGTGAGCGAAAAGGATCCAGGTGCTCGCGCTCATAGTTTGCGAGGATTCGTTCGCGCTGCTCGTAGAGATTCGGCATTGGGCGACCATCGAATACGTACGCTGCAGGATCGACGAAATCGCCGTCGAGACAGAAGTCTCGGCGTTCTCCGACACCAGTCGGTGGGAGTTCGGTTCGCCGGATCAGGACCGCGCCAGTCGACAGCTCTCGTGTTTCCCACGCCGGCGTCTCCAGCAGGCGGTCGCGTCCGCCGAGGTGTCGATACCACTCCTCACCGAACACGCTCACCCAGGGGAGCCGGGACAGTTCAGCTGTCGACGGTGGCCCGTCCGGCGTCGACACGCCTCCTTCAGCGGTGGTTCCGATAACACCCCAGGGAGTTGTGGCTTCGGAAAGAGCGACGATCCCATCGATCAGCGTGTCGGCACGCCATGTTGCTGCCTCTGGTTGGACATCGATCAGTTCCACTCGATCGTTATCGTCCCAGATGAGGACCGGAAATGCGTTCTTCGGGCCCCAAACGCTTATTGGAATATGTGCCAATCGACCATCGTCGTCCGGTCGGATCTCGATCGGGACCTCTAATCCATCGAGGTACACTGTGAGAAACCCACCGCTAGCAGCAGTTTCCCGGCAGGCTCGCGAGATATCGAGTAGCGTGGACTCATTGGGCCTCGGGCCGCACTTGATCGTGTCCGGAAGTCCCTCCGAAGCGTCGGTTGATGGGGTCTTGGGTAACGCAGTGAAGCCACTCCGAAATAACCCCTTCACCATTCGCGAGAGGGCATCCACGTCGGTATCGGCCTCGAGGAGATATGCCGCGAACCGGTGAGTGTAATCGACCATTGTGGCTGGTGTATCGTTGTGAGTGATGAATATTGATCGGTCGGTTCTCTCGAGAAGTCATTCTGACTGCGGTCTAAATATGTGTTCTGCCAGGACGAGTTCATGGGCGAGTCGATCCTGAACTACCGGATCAACTCGAGTGACACCGAGCCGTTCACGCCCGACTGTGCCTGGACGCCGGAGACGATGGAGGATCGCGAGCTTCTCCTCGACGGCGAGTCCGCACCGATCATTGTGGCGCCGTCAGGGATGAAAGCGCCGCAACGGCCAGAAGGTGTTCGCCGGTGACAAGGGCGCCGCGGACTCCCGCCCTTGCACCGAGGACGTCAACGTAGGACCGTAAGACCATGATCTCGACGGATTTGAGGCCCTTCCCGATTGATCTGAGTGTTATAAGTGCGTGGGAAGGGTTTATAAGGCCATCCTCGGTGTATTCTGTATGCCAATCAACGAAGATTCTGAAGAGTGGAAGGAGGGCCGCCGACTGGATCCGCTTCAAGTCCACATTTCTAATATTCTACGTCGCAATGATGAGCAGGCCTTCACATTGGAAGAAATAACAGATCACATTATCGAGGACGAGGCGGATGCCCTGTTCCTGTTAGACAGCGTCGATGAAGAGCAGGCACTCGAAGAAGTGGACGAGGAGACGTACGGATTGATTAAGTCCCGTATCGCGATGAAGCTGGAAGATCTTGGTTGGAGAAATTTCATCGAATGGAAGGTCATAGGGTACGAAGACGCCGATATCGGCACGGTCTACTTTACGAACTCGGACAAGGAATCGGTTTCCCCGATCGCCAAGATTGTCGATGTCTATCCCCGCAAGTTCAGTAGCATAGAGGAAGACATTGAGGATCTCGCTGACGATGTCGAGGAACTGCAGTACGGAGTCAACAATCTCCGTGGAGAGAATTATTAACCCTAAGAATTTATGAATATTGTCCGAAAATTCGTAGAGAGATCCTGAAATACATCTACGAAAAGTTCTATGCTAACGCAGCCCCGACAAGCTTTCCGGATAACATTATTTCCGCCCAATATATAGGCGCTGTATCGAGAGGCTGCCCGAAACCGAGCTAAAGCAATTTTACCTGACCCTGTCTCCCCACCCCGCTCCTCCCTGCGTCAAGGTACGATCGACACGCACCGTTCACGGGATGAGTTTCGCAGTACCCCTCAGAGAAATGCCCCGCTATGAGTCTCTGAGAGCTGTCACAACGTCCGCCACCGAAAACAGATGCACATCGTCACGGGTTTGTGCGGTTTCTTCCAGTGCATCGGTGAAGCCAGACCGGCTAAACAGACAGTACTGTCGGGTCACTTCCGATTCGTTCGGTGGTGTCCACTCAATACGCTTCGTTCGCGTTTCGACATCGTCTAGGTGTCCCGGATGCATCGGACTCGCAGTGAACTTCGACTCACCACCGACGATGCGTCCAGTGTGATCGAGTCCAACGACATCCAGTTCACCCTCTGAGTCCCACCACCCACCGATGCGACTGAACGACGCTTTCGGGAACAGCACCGGGAGCGCGTCACGACATACGTCCTCGAAGACACGCCCAACGTAAGCCGAAAAATCCGGGCGAATCTGCTCCGTGAACGGATCGTCAGTAGTGATGTGCTGTGGGTTCTTCCCGTAGAGGAACCGGAACCAGAACCGGAACAACGGCTCCTGAATGCGATACCGTTTCGGGCTCGACGTCTCTTCCGTGACTGGTTGGTCTTCCTCGATCACTCGGAGCTGTTTCAGTCGCTCAGCATACCGCCAGACTCCCCTCGAGTCATCAAATCCCGCGTAATCGGCAATCTCACTTGTTTCACGTCGCCCGTCGGCAAGTGCCCGGAGAATGCTCATGTATCGCTCCGGCTTCCGCACACTCTCTGTCTGAAGAATCGTTTCGGGTTCACCGTGCAGTCGCCCGTGCTGGCTGATAATATGCCGGTTCACGTTCGTCGCAAGCGACTCATCTGGCGAAATGAGCTGGAGATAGAATGGTGTGCCGCCAAAGATACTCCAACTTTCGAGGATTCCAATCGGGTCATCTGCCGGGGCAGGGTAGTACGGGGCCGCATCACCGAGCGATAGCGGTGCGAGATCCAATCGAACCGTGTCTCGGTTGTACAGCGGGGCATCCTGCTCCGTGATTTTGTTCGTCATGATGCTGATCGCCGACCCGACTACGACAAGCGTCATCTCCGTTTCTTCAAGTTCCGTATCCCACACGCGCTGGAATTTCGTCGGAACGCTACTATCTGCCTCAACGAGGAACGGCCACTCATCAATGATGACTGTGGCGTTCTGATCGCCGAGATACCCGAGCAATGCTTCCCAGTCTTCGCGAATCCGTTCAATTCCAGAATACACCGCTTGGGCTTCCTGGATGAAGTCAGATATCTGAACTGCGTCGGTGTCCCGTGTGGCTTGGTAGTAGACGGTATTCTCGTCCGGGATTGATTCGCGGACAAGCGCCGACTTTCCAATCCGTCGGCGTCCCAGGATGACAATGAACTCGGCGGAATCGCTCTCATAAGCCCGCTGAATCCGCGACAACTCTTCCGAGCGGTTGACGAACGAGGGTGGCATACACGGGTATGTGATCGACGAACCCATAAGTATTCCGATGGCTGAACACGATATGTCTGAACACGGTATGTCTGAATACGATTCGTAGAGTTTGGACTATCATCTCAGTCTAACCGCCGCGTTTCAGGAGAGGCATCAAAGGGCAGCACAACAATGCTGGACCTCGAGGATGGGCCCACGTCCGAAGAGCGCGTTTTCCTCGCGAAGACCGACTTGACGACATCGGAATCGAGAATGGTCTCGACATCGATGTCATCCTCCCGTGGCCATTGCCGAAGTATCCGGGCGAGCCCCCGCCCGACCTGCGCGACCTTGAGAGAGTGGGACAGCCGATCGTGGTACAGGTACGATTCGCCAGAGCGGGCCACCTGCGTGACGTCCTTCAGGCGACGGAGCTCCCGTGTGTAGAGGATCCGGTCCCGGTCGCGTTCGAACTCTGACCGGGCCCACTCGTCCTCCAACTCGTTCACGAATCGCTCAGTGCGGTCTTCCGACTGTGTGTCGCTCATCGACGGACCGAAGAACGTCAGGCCTTGCTCCGCCGGGACTCGCGATAGCGCCAGTCTGGCGTGCTCGTGATCTTGCCGCGCTCCATCAGCTCCTCCAGAATCCGTTGCACGTGCCGGGAGGAATAGCCGGTCTCTGAGGCGAGTTCCTTGACGCTCTTCCCGGTCTCTTCGTTGATCTGCCCGAGGACGTGGTCCAGTTCCTCGGGGTCCACGTCAGAGCCCGCCGTGCGCGGTGCCATTGTGGATGGGTAAGGGGGAAACGTGCTTATAGGTGGTGGTTGTTGCATTCTTTTGTACTGCGACTAAGGTAAATAAGCCGGAGAAGATCTAAAACGTCTAAACAAGTCCCTTCCTAGTATCTTCGACAATTATACGCTCTTACTAGCGTCTAAACACGGCCCCTTGTGGTCCTTTCCAGAATTTTGAAGAGACTCCGGTAGATACAGGTGGCTGATCACTGAATTATTCGACTATGTCTCAGGATTCAATGCAGGCTCTCATCGGCCAATTCTCCCGATTCGCCGTCGAAAACAATATCACGAAAAATGATTGGGAGATGGCCGCGACTGAATTTGGAGTCCACGGCAAAGCAACTAATATCGACCGCTTCTACCGGAGCTGGCACTTCGGAGACGACGACCGACAAGTAACTGCAGCACGTTTCCTACGGTCAGTAGCTGACGATGACGAAGACGTCGCACTCGGGATTATGCGGCGAATGTATACGATGGCAAATTCCGACGAAGAAACGCTCCAACAGTACCCAGCCCTGGAGGTCTTGGAAGACGACGACAGAGAACCAGCTGGAATCACTGCACCTCAAATCTCAATCCACTCCGAACAGTTCCTCGACATCGACAACGTACCCGGGACGTTCTACCCGGACCTCGTGGAGAACATCAACCGGTGCTACAGCCTCGGGATCTACGACGCTACCCTCGTCCTGACACGGAAGCTCCTGGAGAACCTAGTTATCGACATCCTCAGAGACCAATACGGAAAGCAGGAGATCAACCTGTACTACCTCCCCGACAACCACCGATTTAGTAAGTTCAGCGACCTTATCGACAGCTTCGAGACTAACCTTGGCGACTTCAAGCATCTTTCCGGAGGCCTTGACAGCGACTTCATTGACGAACTGAACTCTTTCAGGCAGGACGCTAACGCAGAGGCCCACTCTATCGAGACAAACATCACTGAAAGCGACATAGAGGGGTACCGGGAGCAGGCCCAACACGCTTCTAAGGTCCTGTTTCGGGTGTGGCGGAATATGTAGTTGGGAGAATTTTCCCTCACTCTTCTAATCCAGTGGTCCATATGGATAAGCCACTACTAGTCACATGTAATAGTAATAATGGGTCTGTAGGTTGATGTCGTCCGCGTTCGGTTCGGCGAGAATCTCACTCACGGCATTTGCGATTCCGATGGTGACGGGGAGCCGCTTGCAGAAATCCGAACTGTTCCAGTCCAGTTTGGTGAAAGTGAGTATCTCACGGCAGAGGCGTCGGTAATCGCCGCTGAAGTGCTCCTCGTGAGGTCTAACGACGATGGGAGTGGGCACGCCCGGCCCGTTGTACACGGACTGCTCGGGTACGTATCCGGTAGTGTAGAGGTACCCTTCGCTCCGGTCAGGAGGGAGAGCAAGTGTGCCCCGCAACGGCGGATTGTCGCCTTCTGGAAAGAGGCGGAGTGGGTGGTGGTTCCTGATGGTGACGAATTCTTTCACGTCCACTTGGGCGGCACCGTCATCGAACCCTTCACTCTCCTTCGGCCAGAAGTTGGACGACTTGTGAAGTACAAGTCGATTCGGTTGCGAGTCTCGATAGTCGCCGTACTTCTCAAGAATACTTTCAACCAACCGCTTGGCGTCTGCGTACGAGAGGTGGGTCTGCGCTTCATCGCTGGCGATGTCTTGCACGGGATCTCCGCGAATGACGAAGTTCTCTCCGCCCTCTATGAATACCTGTGCGATCGACGCCCTGACGTCTGGATCGGCGCCCCGCTCTCTGTAGAACGAAATACCCGCGTAACACTGCTGGCTGTCAAAACTCGCCGTCTTCCAAGGCCTTCCCTCACGGGCTTTGTAGAGCATCCCGACGGCGATGTTCCACGCGAACTCAGAACGGTGCTGTACATCAGGACCCCCGCGCAGCGCTTTCGGTGACATCAGTTGCGTGGGGGTGCCAACTTCCATGCCTGCGAGCTTGACCTGACTCCGGAAATCGCTGTTCTCCGTTTGAATCCGGCCGGTGTCCGTATTCGGATCGCCACAAAGTTCCACGAAACGCTCGGGGATGGCAACGAATGTGATGTCGGGCGGTGGCGTCTGTGACCCGAGTCCTGCGATTTGGTGTTTCAGGTGTCTGATGGCGGGTTGGACGCGTTCTTGCCGGTCGGGTATCTCGGCAATCGTGTCCATATCCTTCTGACGGATGCGCCCCCTCCACTTTTCGTGCGTTTGGTAGTCGAACTGGAGGCGCGAGTCGACTCCGAGTCCTGGGAATGGTTGTCGCCATCGTTTCCGGTTCGAGTTGCTCGGAATACCGGTTCGCATCTTGCGGAGCAGTTCCTCCATCATTGAGATCGACCGACTGTCTCCGACAATCCCGACGTTCACGACCTCTTCCTCTATATTGGCCCGAGGGCGGGGGCCATACTTCAGCAGCCCTCCGCGCGGATCCTTCGCCGTTTCGCCATCGGCGAATAGCAATTCAGGCTCCATAATCCGGCGGAGCTTGAAATCGCTCATTGTTTCACCACGGTTTCACCTGCCATCAGTGCGTCTCGTTCCTCGGTGTTCTTGGGTGGCCGCTCTCGGAGATGAACGTCGATCGCGTCCTCGAAAGTCATCCGCTGCCCGCCCGTTCCTGGGATTGCCGCATAACCACCCCGTCCTTCATCGAGACCGAGGTAAGCTCGCCACTGTCTGAACTGACTTTTCTGGTTGGGGTTCCGAGATAGTGAGTTCTTGTCCAGTTGATTGTGGAGCTCGTCAGCACGGTCGCCACTGATGAACGAATCGCCTTGCCCACGCTCGGTGAACAACCACCCTGTCTCAACGAAGACATAGTATTGGTCGCCGTACTGTTTCACAACGGGCCTCCCGTACCGGTGTGCGTAGGCATTACCCCAGTCCTTTAGTGCGACGTATCCCTTGAACTTCTGATTGGCTTCTGAGTCGTTCTCGCCAGAGGGTCTTAGAGCACCTGACAATTCTTGCTGCCTGGTCTCGTCGGAATTCTGGTCGATGTCTCTGTCCCTCTGAATAATGAGTTTATGTCGGCCACGGTGACGGATGCTGACGCAGCGGTCGTGGCGGCTAACACCGCGCCACAGCACCTGCCGATTCAACAGGGCGGTTACTCCGCGATTGTGTTGGTCTCCTGTCTGACTCATCCATTCCGTGAAGTCGTGACACTCCGACGTGTCCGTCTTCACGAACTGTACGAGTGAACCAGGCATTTCCCCAGGTGGTAGTAGGCTGTACATCTGACCACTTTGGAACCAGATCGGAAGATAACGCGGATTTTGATCATACACGTCATGGTACTCGGGGGCCAGACTCCGCAGTGTCCAGATCTTGTCGGGGAGGTCAACGATTCGGACGAAATTTGGCGTGGGATTGCCGCGCTCCTTTACAGGTTCGTTCTCACGAGTGTAGAAGTCCCACTTCTTGTCTCCACGATTCTGTGACTCGCGATCTTCAATGAGTTCGCCTAGTCGCTCGTATCCCGCTTTTTTGATGCTGACTCGCTCCAAAAATCGCCAAAACTCCCGAAAATCGAGTGACTCGAATTGGTCTGCTTCCGCTTCGTTCAGATTGTGCCTCTCACACAGTTCCTCGTAGTAAGTCCGCACCTCTTCTTCTTTCCTAATACGATCGTGGAAGATGTCTTTCCACCGCGACTGACTGGCGTAGTCCTCGGCGAATACGATGAATTCGAACTCTCCCCTCTCAGAGCGCGAAAAGTCGATAAACTGACGGGCTAATTCGTCGATAAAACCGTTGTCGAACAGTGAGAGTTTGGTGTTCTTGGTCTCGACACGGAACCTCTTGTCCTCTGCGTGAGCCGGTCGGGACAATACAATATCAGAGGTTCCTGCATAACCGTCACCAACCTCCAAATATTCGCCAGCTTCGAGGTAGTCCCGAACCCGCCGCCGATACATCTCTGCTTTGTGGTGGCTGGACTCCTGTTCCCCCTCGAGATTCTCGAACGTCACTACCGTTGCATACCGCGGCCCAGAGCAAAAAATGTCGGGTGCAGCGAAAAACCGCTCCCGTAGCGGATAAGACGGAGGCGCAGTAACACCCATTCAGAAATCCGGCGATGCCCGACTCTCTCGATTTAGACGATGTGGCCGCACTGTTGTTCGACGAGCGGCGTTACAACGGCGACATCCGGCCTAAGGCCTTCCACAAGATCCTATACTTCGCAAAGGAGGAGTTAGACAGAGAATGTGTCGATGAAACCATCGACACGTACTGGTATATGTGGGGTGCGGTGGTAGCGACGTCTGATTCGTCTCTCGAAATAAGAGAGGGGACTGATGGGCAACGGGTGATATGTGAGACAGAGGTTTCCGACATTGATGCCCCTCGTACTACTATTCGACGCGCCCGACGAGCGATCTCCAGCACACTAGATCGCTACTATGACCGCGGCATCGAAGGATTAACCGACGAGATGTATGACGAGGCCCCGTACGATGTTCAACGACACTTTCGGGAATTGGACAAGCAACTCGACGCGGCTGGCGACTCTAAACAGCTGACGATCACCCTCGATCGGAACGAAAAGCGCACTCGGGAAACGCTCCACAGATTCGTCCAGAGCTTCCCGATTGACGACTTCCCCCAGTACGAGGACGATCTTCACATCTGGTACCGATTGATGAGTGCTGAGTTAGACTCGGAGGACTACGACCCTCAGACCGCAGAGATGCTTGCGAAATCATTCTGGCGACTGTACTGTCTTGAACTCGCGTGTAGAGCGGACAATCTCTCCCGGTCGGAAATTGCCGAAGAACGAGGCGTCGGCAGCGTCGAAAGTGCTAAAGAAGAGATTCGTGAGCGCCTCCGCCGGAGGGAGCGCGAGAAGGCGAGGCGGAACTCGAAGGATACTCGGGTCGCCAAAGAAGCGGCCGACGCTTTCGTCGTGCCATTCATCGACAACGACCTACTTCTGCACTAATGGCTCGGTACTTTCTTGACACCGGTGTTCTCGTTGGCCTGACGTTCCTCCACGACCTGTGGCACGACGACGCCGAACGACTCTACGATACCGATAACGGCCTCTACACAAGCCGAGCAGTCGTTTACGAGTACTGCAACAACAGCAACTCGAGCAGACTTGAGGACACAGTCGTGGACTGGGACACGGATGCGGGTCTTTTCGGGGCAATCTTAGCGAAGGTTCGCGCTGCCCAGATGAATCTCAACTTACGAATGGATGGGTACGAAGACTACGAACTGGATATTGAAACGCTCGTTGAGGCTTTTCTCGAAGAGACTGACGTGATGGGTAGCATCAAGCCGGAAAGACTAATCGAAGAACACATCAAAACTAATATTAGAAACGAGTTGGAAGATACACTCGCTGACGAAGAGGTCACTACCGCGTCGGCCCGACGTGCCTTGGACAGCCTGTGTGACACCGTTATATACGAAGCACACGAGACGAAGCAAAAGCTCCAAAACCGGGTCACACAAGGGCCCTCCGGGTCCCTCGGTAAGTTTGAGCGCAGACAGCGTCTTGGATTCGTGGACGGGTATATGGACAAGGTAATCCTATCCGACGCTGCGCATCAGAACGACCGAAATCTGGTCAATAAGGTGGTGACCGCAGACAAATCAGATATGTACGGGCACCGTGAACGGATTAATGCCGAGTTGGGAATCCGAGTCGTCTACATCAAAGACGATTTTGCCGATCCCTGTTGGCCTGACGGTGAATGAGGAGCTGTAGATGCGATGCTCCTCCTCCACGGACATGCCTGAAACGACTGCTTTTATCACCTTTGGGGATGACTCACACTTCTCCAGTTTTGACTCTAAAATAATCCAATCTGAATTCTGTAATCACCTGCTGCGTTGGTTGGCTAGGTGTGACACATTGTGTTTCCGGTGGTAACTACCGGCACTCCGGATAATCTGTCGCCCGGCGCCGGATTTGTTAAAATCCATACTGGAATGCTCTGGACGAATATCCCCGCGGTAATTGCGAATGCCAAGATTGCTGTATAGGATCTGACCTCTGGATGAGGTCGTTATAATAGTGACGAGAAGGGAAGTGGAGGTCGGTATATCGGCTTCATCACCAATCAACCCAGAAACTAGAATATGAATGTGATCCGACCAAGTACGACCTTACGTGCGGCGCATATTACAGTCCGTGGTCGTCTCTTCAAACATCGAACGCCTGCTCGAACGGCAGCCCGGCTTGGAAGACGAACTGACGTCGCTCCGCGAGGATATCGAGGAAGCCGCGGACCGGCGGTGAATCTGGCTAATCGTCCGGTGACGGAACGTGAAACGAGCCGTTCAGGCATCTTCAGCGACGACGTCGAGAAGATCCCACTCGAACTGGGCGAGGTCCTGGGCGACAGTGCTGTCCTGGCTAATCTGGTACATGGGACTTCCGTTGACCTCTCTCGTCTGCTCGACGACGCCGAGATGGAGTTCGTTCGGGATGCACTGTGGGACAAGTTGCGGGCAGAATTCGACAGTACCCATGTTCACGTCGAGCTAATTCCGGATACCGACCTGGATCTGGAGGCTGTTTTGAGGGCAGTCTCGACTGAATGGGACGGAAGGAAGGCGGATATGTTTGTATCGGGCCGATCTGACTGGGTGTGGTGAGTGGCAGGGACAGTGTCAGCGCCACTTCATTCAATCAACTCGACGTGATTGACTGCGAGAGACGGTTCTCCGTCCGCACTCTCGTAGATGAGGAGGTTGTCCTCCCGCCATCGAAGCAGTTCCTCGTGGATCGTCTCGACGGCGATACTGGCAAGGGGAGCCCGGTCGCTGCTCCTGATCACACTGTCTAATTCAGTGAGATAGAGACACAGTGGGTCGGAGTCCTCGTGTTGGAAGGCTGCAACGACACGGTCGCGAGTAGCTGACTCGTCCGCCCCAAGCAGTTGGGGAGCCCGGAGTGAACGAAATACCACCTCATCTGTTTCGTCAGTTTGGCGGGCGCGATCAGCTGCGATCAAACGACACTCCTCCTCAGTGGTGTCCTTGTCCACAGCGACTGCATTCCCGTTCTCGCTCAACCGGACTTCATTCGATTCGTGGGCCCTCACGGTGTCTCCGGAAAGTTCCGTGCCCCCACGTTTCTCCCGCTGTCGAACGTGCTCTCGGACGGTGGAAGCCGAGAGTGGAGGCTGTAGTCCGTCGCCGGGGGTCCGGACCTTGGTAACGGCTGCGACAAGTACGTCTTCGATGTCAGCTCCCGTGTAGCCCTCTGCAGCCTCCGCGATACGATCCAGCCAGTCGGATTCCGCTGGTGTCGTTACTGCGTGGGAGAGGATCTCGTCGAGGTCCCCCTCGTCGCTGACGCGAATCTGTTCCAAGTAGTGGTGGAAGATGGCCTTTCGTTCAGTAGCGGTCGGCCGGTGGAACTCAATCGGCTGGTTTCCGAGCCTCCCCGGTCGAAGAAGCGCCGGGTCAAGAACTTCCGAGAGGTTAGTCGACGCGACGACCCTCGGTGCGTCGTCGGTTTTCGCGTCGACACCATCGAGGAGCACTAGGAGTTGGGCGACCAACTGTGCGCTGTGTTCGTGGGACGAGGCACTCCGACTCCGGGCGATCGCGTCGATCTCGTCGATATAGAGGACCTGTGACTGGCTCTCCCGGGCCTCTTGGAACTGCTTGCGGAGCATCCGTTCGGACTCACCGACCCACTTGCTGAGAATCTCCGGTCCGGAGATCGTCACGGGCATTCCACCGAAGAGCTCTTCGCAGGTTTCCATGACGAGCTCTGTCTTCCCGGTCCCCGGTGGCCCTTCGAGCAGGATCCCCGTGCGATGGGCGAGCCCCCAGTCGTCATTGTCTGCCTGGAAGAATCGGCGGAGGGCTTCCTTCTGCTCCGAAAGCCCTGCCACGCGTTCTGATGACAGTGGGTGGACCGTTGGACAGTCCAGTGAACTGGCCAGTGTGTCGCCATGTATCTCGAACCTGTCTGCTGGTTCTGTTGGGTGGCTGCCCGGGACCTCGAGGAGCAACCGGAGGTCGTTCGCTTCCGAGGTGCTGGACTGGTCGAACTTGTATCGCTGCCACACTTCGTGTGCCAACGAATCGCCCTCGACCCGTACACGGTGTCGTCGTTGCGCTTCCTGCTGATCCGCCCGTTCGAACGTGAAGGCATCGTCGTCATCGACCGAATTCGAGAGCTCCCGGTGTGAGAACCGCCCCTCGTCGTCGCGAACGCCGACGCGAATACCGGTCGTGGTCGGATCCAGCTCTAGCCGATCCTGTAGTCCCTCGTGGTTCTCGTTCGAATCAGACATCGTCGTAGAGCCTGGTGATGAGGTCCGATGCAGTCTGGAGGCCAATGCAGCGACTCTCGCTCAAGCAGGGAACACACAGCCGAACTCGCAGCGTCTCGAAGATGTCTTCCTGATTCTGGACGAGCCTGTCGAGGTGACGGGCCTGTCGTTCGCCTCTGTATAGAAGTCGTGGCGGAACCACGACGAAGAGCGTCTCCACGGACTGAGATTCCTGATATTTCTCGACCGACTCGACGAGCTTTCGGTACCCGAACGCGGCCTCGGAGAAGCCTGTCTCGAATTCAATCGCCAACGGAGCCTCGTGCTCCTGCCTGTCGAGAAACCCGTCGAGTTGGTCGGTTGGCAAGCGCCGATCTTCGTCGAGAAACACGTCGGCAATCACGCTGTCGTCGTCTTCGACGCCGCTACTCAGTACGTGTTCTGTCGCGAGTGGTCCGTCATTGATGAGTGACTCTCGCACGAACGTCTCGAACGGCTGGTCCCCGTCCCTCGCAGCATTCCAGAGCGTCCGCGCGAGTCCTTCAGCGACGAGGGCCTTCCAGTTGTAGTGTCGACTACTCTCTTCACCGTAGGACTGGCGCTCGGTGAGGGCGACCTTCGCCCACCGATCCGCTCGCAGGGCGGCCGTGAAGCTCGCGTCGAACTGTGAGATCGTCTCGTAGGCCGGCGCGTTCGTGAAGCCGAAGTACTGTGCGACGCGTTCCGCAAAGCGGTCAGCATCGGTCACTCGCGGCCGAGCGACAGTGACGGGTGCCGAGCGGAGCGTTTCGAACGCTCCAGTGGTATTATCGTTGTCCTGAGGCGGCGCGGCGTCGGCCAGGTCTGCGATGAGGTTCTCGACGAAATTCCGGCGTCGATACGTTGACTCCCATTCTTGAGGAACGTTGACGACCAGGTAGCCGAGGTTGCCAGAGTAGAGGGTGTCCCCGTGGTCCCTGAGTGCTGGGACGACGTCGACCCCGCCCCGTTTGATCGTGGGACTGCCGTTCTCCTCGGAGGCGGTCCACTCGTCGTCTGTCAGATCGAGCGTGACAATTCGCCCGCTCACAGTCGGGATCTGGACCTCGTTCGCGACGAAGTCTACCTGCTCGACTGTGGGTTCGCCACCCTGGAGTTCGGTAAACGTGTCCCGGAGCGCGTGCTGGAGGAACGAGAAGGACTGGATCTCGTCGTCGCTGTCGGCACAGTGGAGGATCAGCGTCGGTCGATCCGAGTCGTAGGGTTGACCGCCGCGCCAGCCGAACACTGGATCGGCGTCTTCGATGTCGTCGAGCAGTACCTGTCCTCCGCCCTGAACCACTGACTGCGCCGTCGGGCGGGACTGGCTGTCGATCCTGTCCGCTGATCTGGTGACCTCGATGTCGCGTCCTCGAACGGGTTTCTCTCGGCGCCCAGTACTCTGGTTCTGGCGTCGGAGTTGCAACCCTTCTACGGATTGCTCCCGACGCCGCCCCACGGTCACTTCGTGTGCCGATATGTGGGTTTCGTGCCTCGACACTGGAGGTGTCGGACGCACTGCCGTCGCGACGGTATCCTGGGCTCGCCGCAGGGAGATTCCGGCTACGTCGGGCGCGGGCGGTTCGGATCGCTCGATGGCGGGAATCGGCCTGCTTCGTTCTTCGATCGCGTCTTCCGAGCTCGTGATCGCTAACTGTTCACGCTCTTCGAGTGACAGCGGGCTGCTGGGCTCTTCGTCGTCCTCCCCAGACTGGGTCGCACTGGAACTCACACCCGTCACTTGATCGGCTATCTCTGCCTCTTCCGGATTGTCGACGTCCATGCGACGACCCCGTTTGTCACGGGAGTTAGTCATCGTTCACTGGATGCCCGAACTCCTCAATGAGCTCCCCTATCGCCTCGGACTCACTACTATTCCCGTAGTTGCTCTGATCTTCGAACACCACGTTAGACCTCGAAATCCTGGTGGGGAGGCGAAACGCGTATTCGGTGAATCGATACTCCTCGCCCTCTCCGATGTCGTCCCGATTCTGCGCTTTTCGGAGCCACTTCTGTTCGTTAGAAAACCGGTTTGTATCTCGTGCCCATGCGCGATAATAGGCGTACTGCAGCTTCGTCAGATCGCCTTTGTCGTGCTCGAGATCGAACTCGAGATCGAACGGCGGCCTGATTTGCAGCAGCGTCGACAGCGACTCGTGATAGTCCTCGTTGAACGCCCGGGCCTCGGGCTCCGAACTGTCGAACACCCCCAGTTCAGTGAGCCGCTCGAGTTCGTCACCATCGAGGACTCGGTCAGCGTGTCGACGCTCTACGTTCGCATTGACGCGGAAAAGCGCCGTCAGTTCCGGACACCCCGGCGGACACAGGTTTATCATCCGTTCGAACCAGGTCTCGAAAGACTCGCTGGTGGCTATTCGCCCTTCCTCCGGAACGACGAACAGCTTCTGGGGGAGCTCGAACTCCGAAAGGTCCGCTTCTCGATCGTGCTCAGTCGGATCACTCACGGCGTTCGTCAGGGTTTCCTCGAGCGTCGCAAACGCCTCGAGCCCTTCTACCACTGATGCCGCACTGTTGAGGGTGATATCCTCCACGCTCGTCGAATCTAGCGGGTACTCCTCGAATTGGTCGAGAGACCGGTCGTCGATGGTCAGGGTATCCAGCGGTTCCGCGGTAACGGTCCACTTGAATCCGTCTAACCACCACGGAAGCCGTTCCTCGTCGGGATCGGCGTAGCCGACCAGATCACCGTGGTCGTCGAGGATCTCTTCGTACGTCCGCCCCTCGATATCGACTGTCGAACTGAGAGCTTCTTCGACGCGGCGTTCGAACTCACTTCCGGTCGGCAACCGGCGCAATTTCGCAGCGACGTTGGCCAATCGCTCCTCGTCCAACCAATCGAATACTTGAGACGCTTCGGTCGCAGTCGACATGCTTTCTGGTACCGTGGACTCATGTTAAGTGCTTGCGAATCGACTAAAGAAGAGCGTAGACTGTGGCAGCCTACAACTCCGATGATCGGTCCTGATCCCAACCTCAGGATAGAATTATAGGTTCGGTTTTGGGTAGTCGTGAGCGGCAATGCAATCTTCTCAGTCGAACGTGATACGGAGATAGCCTCCGCGGATTGTCCGTTCTAAAGTAGTAGCGACGATACAATCCACAACGTTGTCAGGCACGTCCTCAACTGCCTGTAGATCTAGGTCAGGGAGATACGCATAGAGGTCTGATGGCGTCCAGAACGTAACGCCTGGTGCTAACGTGACCGACATTGAATCTAAGGAGCCAACTTCGTCACCTACGACGCGAACCAATTGGATGCGATACGGGACATCATGACGAACAAACTTCAGCGCTCGGCGGAACTCATTTACCGTGAAGCGAACCGTATAGGGCGCCTCGCCTACAACAGCCTTTACTTCGACCGGAGTTGGTTGTGCGGTTGTATCCACAGCTGTTCCTGCGACCCGCCCTGTGATATCGAGGATATCGTACCCTGGGCCCCGCTCGTCAGCGGCGACGAAGGCGAGACGGGGCGGATCGTCGGATCGAGTCGTCTTACCGGCTTCGATGGAATGCTGAAGACGTCTGGCGAGTCTCTCAGGGGTTCGCTCCAGGCGGTTGAGGTCGCTGCAACGACCAGGGTTATGCCAAGGGCATGGACTCGACTCGTTGACAATCGGCTGGAGATGCTCCCCCAGTCGCTGTTGCCAGTCGTCGGTTTCATTGGCCCATGTCTGTAGCTGGCTGCAGACAGAAGCGAAAATGACCTCCTCAGCGAACTCTGGCCGGTCGGTGAGTTCGCTGCTCCCGCCGCTTCCGTATCCGGCATCTCGAGATTGAATGCGACCGCTCACCTCGACACTGTCGCGTGCATCGAACCGTATCGGTTCGGCTAGAATAGTCTCAAAAGCTTGTTCTCGCACTCTTCGTGTATGTGTCTCTTCGGGACCCGATATATCGTGAATGTCTGGGAAGGTTCCGGTCTCGAGGTACTGCCTAAGTGATCGACAAAGTGTCTCATTGCCGTCCCGACTTTCTTCCCCCGACCCAGATTCAGGTGATCCGTCGTTACAGATGACTGTGAGTATAGCTTCAGAGAGGTCGTCCACGGCGGCAGAGCCAAGTGAGAGCCAGCAATTCTCTTCGCCAGTTTTGTCATCTGTTTCCAAGAGGCGATATGCGAGCGGGGGCCTGGACCAAGACCACTCCGCGGGCTGCTGGCGTGTCTCAATTCGCCATTCTTGGACGTCTCGGAGGTCAGTCCGCCGGGTTTCCTTATCAGCGTTCCACCAGATTCGACACACCTTTTCTAGACGTTGTGCTTGCTCTTTCGGCAGCGAGTGGTGCTCTTGGAAAATCGGGTGATGGTCGTCCGCCCACGTGACGAACCTTTCCGGAGCAATCGTCTGTGACAGTGTTTTGCAGGGGCAGTCGTCCACCAAAGCCGCCCGATCGGAGAGTAAAGTTTGGACCATCTCAACGGCCGGTTCCGAAGCCGACTGCGTAGCGTCAATAAACGGCTTCAGGGCATCGGTGTCGGGTGTACCATTCCCGATGGCCTGTCGGATGTTCGTCCGGACGGAATAGGCATCCGTATCCGCCTCGGCAAGTCGGTCGTCCAGGCGACTCAATACCTGATCTGGGTCGACCGATACTCCGACCGTATCCAGGAGAGTGGCTGCTGCCTCGATGTCTGATCTGAGCGCGTCACCTGAACCCTGACCGATCGCGCGCCGAACGGCGTCTACATCGAGATCCGCAGCGAGTACATCCTCCTCGTCAGCGAGAGCGAGACGGAGGTACGTAGAGCGTGAGCGCTCGAATAGTACCTGGAGAGCCTCTGTAAATATCGTCGGATCTGGATTGTTCTCATCAACGGATGTTACGTTATAGGCGATTCCATACCGGGTTGTTCCGGCCTGAGTTCCTTTTCCGCCAAGCGGGTAGACAGCAGAACGTTCGCCGAATCTGGTATCCTGCAACGAGAACCGCTCACGGTAGCCGACAAACACCTCCTCTGGAACACTTCGGATATGGTCGATGGCTACCTCCAGATCTTCGCTGTGACCGGGTTGGAACGTTTCGCTCGTTTCGGCACTCAATGCGGCGAGAATGAGTGGTCGGCGACTACGGAGTTTTGCGGCGAGGCGCTCGTCCATCTCGGGGTTGGCCGAAGCATCAAGTTGAGCAGCCGATAGCTGTGGTCGATCGCCAGCCTGTGTCCGGAATTTACAATCGAGAGCTTCTGCAAGGGCAGCTCCTCGTCCCACAGTCGGCGTCTCTACGACCCACGGACCTTCCCACGATCCGTTTCGATCTTCCCACGGGAGTTGTTGGCTGTCGCTAAACCAGTAGCTCTCTCGGTCACGGACGAGTTCGACTGGTACCGATGCCCACCGATCGCCAGCCTTGACTGGGAAATGGGTAAGGAAGGGGAGTTCACCGAGCGTTGTGTCGTCACGGTCAAGGTAATCAGCGATGGGAGTAATGAGTCGTGAGTAGACGGTCTTCCAGCCGTCGGCGATGCCGCCAGTGGCCAACTGCTCGAGTGTCACAGGATTGTCCATCTCGGACATCAACGGCGCTGCTGCAAGCTCCTCCTGAATTTTCTGGAGACGGAGTGCAGCCTCTGGTGCCGACAGCTCTTCAAGCGGTCTGACGCCAAGCGTTTCCCAAATCGAAACGTCGACCTCAGTAGACGCCACATCGACTGTCGGTAGCCAGCTGCCGGTCTGTGACCCCTCGCCGGCGCGCTTAACCGCCCAAAGTATGGAGTTGTCGGACCACCAGTCCGGTGTGTGGACGGCGTTATGCTCACGCCACATTGACGCGGCGCGGAGCTGCCAATTAAGCAGTGTTGGGACCGTTTCCGTCCAGCCATGACGCCCGCCGTGGTCGGCACGACATGACCATCCCGTGGATAGGATCGACTGTTCGAGTCTGTCGCCGTGGGTGGCGAGGAGGTCACAAACGTACTCTACCCCCAGTCGAGCGAATGGATCGTCTGGACCCTCAGTAGAAATCCAGATCCACGCTTCCAAGGCGATATCGTAACTATCCAGCCCGCCCTCAACGGCTGACGGTTCAGTGGCGAGTTCGGTTTCGGTGTATCGGCCACGAAGATCCTTTACCGAGCAGTAATCGCTGTGGCCAGCCGTCGTTTGCGGACCGAACTCTGGTGCGGTGATCAAGTCGAGATACGATCCACTATCCTCACCACGGCTCCCGACAGCTGTCCTGTCGATGACTTGCTGTAGTGTTGTCCGGAGACTCGAAATCGACCGCTGGTCAACCTCAGAGCGAACATCGCCAACGTTCCACTCGAGCGGGTTCCAGTGGTCACGACCCCCCTTTGGCGTTTCCGTCTGTGCAAGGGCATCCACTTTCGGGAATGAAGAGAGTCCAAGGATGCCGAGGAGCTTTGCCGCCGTCGTCGGGCTGATACCCTGGTCGGCCAAGAACTGCCACCGATCATCGTTTGGCGGGCGGACGGTTGGGCCACCGTTCACCGGCTCAACCGAAGTTGTTGTCTGTTCATCAAAGTCTAAAGACAGTCTCTCCCAGGTATCGATCGGCTCGTTGACGTCCCGGAGTGCCTGCCATTTCGGTGGCAGGCGAACGTCGGCGATTCGGTGAGCCATTCCATCAGACTGATCAAGGAGATCCGCCCTCAGACAATTCTGCCTTACTGCGAGGCGGTTCAATAGGTTTCGACGCCGCTCGGAGTTGTAGGTGTGTTTTTGGACGTTGTTGTGGTTGAGATACGCTCCTTCCGTCGGATCGAGGCGCTCCCGCTCTTGGTCGGCAACGGCTCCCGCGAAAAAGCTCAGAGCGGCGTCCGAGAGCCCCTTACTGGAGGGTCCGGTTTCGCCTGTACGTCCCAGTTGGCGTTGGGTTGACCCGAGGAGTTCACGGACGTATTGTGGATATGACCGAAGCTGGACGATGCCCCAGTCATTCCCCGCCTTTGAGAGAATGTTGCTGGACCGGGAGTTATCGGATATCGCTTCGTCGATGACGAACACGCTAAGGCCGATACTGTCTGGGGGTATGCGTAGCTCCGTCTCGGGTGCATCATCTCCCCGCCAGAACACCGTCCGCGTGTACGTTTCCGATACGTTGCCCCCCTCGCCGTGAGACTCGACTGGGACCAACTGGACACGGTCCTCTTCGATGGTGGTCGAACGATAGGAACACGGGAGTATATGGACGCCAGCGGTCTCGATGTCGAATTCGTCGGCCAATACATTCTGAACGTCTATATCCTTAATCTCGGCATACCCGTCCACGAGCCTCACAGATCCGTGGAAGAGTTGCCTCCCGATCGTTGCCGGGACAACAATTCGAGCGTCCGGAGTTGTGAGGCGTTCTGAGAGTTGGGTCGTCCAAGCCTCCACTAGAGAATGATGCCGCTCAGCTTCGTCATTGGTTGACGGTGGTGCCTCTTCTATGAGATAGTGATATCGTTTTGACCAGTCCACTGTGTCGAGATCATCGTGAATACTCCATCGAAGAAATATGAGTAGGCTTTCGAGGGTGGGGAGACGACGGGTCGTCTTTACCGGATTCCTTGCCTGGGCGGGTTCATTCAGATTCTCTCTGACCAGATACAGTGCTGCGAAGGCTCCCACCACTTCGGGATCTGGATGCAGAAGCGCCTCGTTGACAGCCGTCGAAGGTGCGTCGCTATTGTCTATCTCTTGCGTTGGTAGACACGGCCTTTTTCCTAGCTGTTCGTAGACGGCCCGTGAGAATAGGTCTAGAAGGCCGACTCCGGTTTCGTCAAGATGTACCTCGTCGTTGACGATGTCTGCGAGTGTCACGCCATTGGTGCCTGCTGGCGTCGGTGGTAGGAGGTTCCACGGACTGTTCACGGTACCCTGGTTCTTTGTCCCTCCTTCCTGTCCAGCGAGCACGGTGGCAACGTCGCCAATTAGCGTGGCGCAGTGGTCTAGGATATACGCGTTGTATTGGTCTGAGTCTGAGTAGAGTTTTTCCCGATCTTTGGAAACCTCCACGTTCGCGTGCAGGCAAAAGGGGAACCGTTTCGAGGCACCCGTGATGGGGTAGTAGAGGTATGGTGGGTAGGCGTGTGACTCTGGTCCGATACCGTCCAATGCCTCTTCTCCGAGCACTGCCTGCAGGTTCTGGTTAGATAGCCAAGCTGGAGGTTCGTTATCCGTGGGGACGAGGATTCGCGGTCGTACATCAACCACCTGTTCGTCGTCTGTTGACCGGCGTTGCTCCGTAGTCAGCAAGGAATCCGGGACAATCGGTTCGTGCCCCTCTTCCCAGTGGAAAAGTTCGTAGGTCTGTTGAACCTGCTCTTGATCTGGGTTATGATCTTGCTCCTGCTGGTTGACCGTGACTGTGACAGATGTAGACTCCACAGGACATTCGGTATCTGTTGTGAATAACACTGGCTCAGATCGGTCGATATCCCACCGTTCGTGGGCCGTTCGCTCGGTCCCCTCAAGTTGATCCAGTACGAGTTGGTCGATGTTGCCGAAATGAATGAGAGATTCTGGTGTGACCTCACCTCTTGACTCCCCATAGGCGTTCACAGTCGCTGAGTACCGAAGCCGAGCCCACAGGTTGTTTGCGATTCGGTCGGGATCTCTGTCGCGCTCCTTTTCGACTCCGAGGGCAGAGCGGAACGCCTCGAGGTCCTCGTCCTTGAAGCGGACGATAACTGCCGTTGTGAACTGATCAGGGATCTCTGGCCCCTCAACGATCACGGACGCATCACTCAACAGCTGTCTTGCCACCTGCTGCAATGATCCATCCAAAGCTGCTCTGTCGTCTGGTATCTCGAGTGGGAGTGGATAGGAAAAGAAGGGGAGACTTGTGACATCTTCAGCGCGAAGGGAATCTAATGTGATACGGTTTTCCTGATCCGCCGTCCCGACGAGTTCGGTGAGATCAGACGTGGCGAGTCGCTCTCGAAAGCTGTCGAGTCGATCTTTGACCTCAGGATTGGTATTCGTCGCCGTCGACCGGGAAAGAACACCTGCTGTCGGATTAACAGGACCACACTGGAGTCGTGCAAGATTCCCGTCGCTGAGGTCTGTCCACACCTCGTAGGCATCCCCAATAGTACAGACCGATGTCAAACCTACTCCTTTTTCGCCGATTGCGTCTGTTTCCTTCCCCGATCGACTGACCTTTCGTAAGTCTTCGAGGACCTCTTGGTCGTCGAATTCAAACGGAGCGCCCGTGTTCGCGACGAGAACGCCCTCACGTGAGACGGCGACGTATAGTGTTCCCGTCTCGTCAGCCTTTTCGATGGCATCGCGCCCATTTTGTAACAGTTCGACAAGTTCACGGTCTTGATGTGCCCCTGCCGTCCCTGCCTCTCCGCCACCGATACTTGTCTCATGGAAAAGTGCTTTCTTCGGAGTATCGTATCGACTGTCTGGCCCAATCGATTCCAGTTTCTCCAAAAGATCAGCGTATCTCTCAGTCAGCTCGTCAGCCCACTCTCTCGAGGTAAGTTCCATCTAAGTAGTTCGGTAGTACTCCTCGAAGTCATTATGCCTTTTTCCTTTACCGGTTCTTCAGAGCTCGGTTATTTCTTTTTGACGACGCGATTGAATCCGTATGCCGATTCGTCCAGCAATGTCTTCTGCCTATATCGGATGGGTTGTGGTGTGGGGTTCTTAGACGGACTCCGAGGCCCACCGAAATTCTAATCCCATCATGAGCGCCGGAAACGCCGACAATCGGCCGGATTAGTGGTGGCGGCTAGCCCCCGCATTTTGTATAGCGGTATACGATTTATAAAAAATTATGCGCACCACACATATTCAACCGATGAACGAACAGACTCATTCAGTCTGCGTACCCAACAGAAACATATGTTTTCAGATAAAATCGCTGAGCATGGAGAATTCCGCTGATTCAGCTGGGGATTCTGGACCGCGATGGACCTTGCTCGACCTCGAGGGCCTCGCGGCCGCCTACTGGGGACGAGGACGGGCCAACTCTCCAGCTGAACCCCCACTCACGCCGGCGTGACGTCCAGATCGACTGCCTCCCGACCGCGAGGATCTGACGCTGCAGCAGAAACGAGAGATCGGCGAGACACCCTCGATCCCGGGGACGCTCGAGATCGAGGTAAGCGAAGAAGTTGAGGTCGGCCAGAGTGGTCTCTGAGCGAGATTTAGCGATCGTCTGCAAGGCCTGGACAGACATTCTCGAGTCGCTCGCGGTGGTGGGAAAGCGGCAAATCTACACTGTCGATTCGGTTATGGGCCTGTTGACACAGTGTTCGTGCTTGATCAACATCCCCGTGATTGCGTTCGACTCTAATATGGTGCCTGAGGATCCGAAGTTCGTCCGGGAGGAGCCCCATCTCACGAAGTGATGAAAGCGCGGTTTCGCGCTCTTCGCGGGCAGTCTCGACATCGCCCGACGCGAGTTTGACCGCCGCGACCATGCCACAACTGAGAGCTGCCTGGCGAGGAATGCCGATCTCCTGGGCAAGATCGAGACTCCTCTCCAAGTACTCGTCCGCGTCGTCGGGATTCCCCTCCACAATAAGAGTAGTTCCAAGGTCCTCGAGAACGCTGGCCTCGCCCTCTCGGTCGCCCAGATCGCGGGCGATGGCGAGACTCTCTTCGTGGTACTCCCGGGCGTCGTACTCGCCGAGCGCCCGGGCGACTAGCCCGAGGTTACCGAGACTGGTTGCCTCGCCTTGTCGGTCGCCCAACTCTCGCGTGATGGCGAGACTCTCTTCGTAGTACTCCCGGGCGTCGTCGTTCTCGCCGAGTTTCTTGGCGACCACCCCGAGGTTGTTGAGACTGGTTGCCTCGCCTTGTCGGTCGCCCAGTTCTCGCGTGATGGCGAGACTCTCTTCGTGGTACTCCCGGGCGTCCTCGTACTCGCCGAGCGCTCGGGCGACCAGCCCAAGGTTGTTGAGACTGACTGCCTCGCCTTGTCGGTCGCCCAGTTCTCGCGTGATGGCGAGACTCTCTTCGTGGTACTCCCGGGCGTCGTCGAGCTCGCCGAGCGCTCGGGCGACCAGCCCAAGGTTACCGAGACTGGCTGCCTCGCCTTGTCGGTCGCCCAGTTCTCGCGTGATGGCGAGACTCTCTTCGTAGTACTCCCGGGCGTCGTCGAGCTCGCCGAGCGCTCCGGCGACCAGCCCAAGGTTGTTGAGACTGGCTGCCTCGCCTTGTCGGTCGCCCAGCTCTCGCGTGATGGCGAGACTCTCTTCGTGGTACTCCCGGGCGTCGTCGTTCTCGCCGAGTTTCTTGGCGACCAGCCCAAGGTT
The DNA here is from genome assembly GCF_003058365.1 of Halococcoides cellulosivorans. Lineage (NCBI taxonomy): Archaea > Methanobacteriati > Methanobacteriota > Halobacteria > Halobacteriales > Haloarculaceae > Halococcoides > Halococcoides cellulosivorans. The sequence continues at coordinate 2,602,160 of NZ_CP028858.1, forward strand.
GTTGAGACTGGCTGCCTCGCCTTGTCGGTTCTCCTTTCTTCGTGCAAACTGTAGATGCTCTTTGAACTCGGTTTGAGATTTTTTGTACGCACCACGGCCCTTATGGGCTACACCTCGTTTTCTTACCACCCAACGCCAGGTTTCCTTCGAGCAATTTTCTGGAAGTTCGTACCGCGCTGTCTCGACGGTTCCTACAAGTGGAGCCAAAACTGGCCATTCGGTGACGAGGTCGAAAACGGAGTGGACGTACTCTCGAGCGGTTTCATCTGGCTCGGACAGTAGTTCCTCAAGTTTCGCCGAGGATCCCACCTGTGCCGCCAAGGATTCTCGATGCTCCACGTCACCGAACAACGCGAACAGCGAGTCGAGTGCATGTCCGGCGTGCTTTTCGGATTTCTCCGTGAGAATGGAGGGCGATTTCTTCTCGGAATGGTCACGGGCAAGACACCGGAGGTAGAGAGTCGACCACAGCGGATGCATCGAATACGCTGGCGTCTGTCCTTCCTGGTCCGACTCGAACAGGAACCAGCCCTCCAGTTCGTGCTGAATCGCTGCGATTTCCTCGTGGACCTCCCGATCGTGGCCGTGGACGTACCCCAACGCATGGACGAGTTCGCGGTGGATCCCGATCTTGCTGGCACTCAGCAGTGCCACCATCGCCCCGACATCTGCCAGGAGGTCCGAATCGAACCCAGAGAGATCCCGAAGAGCGTCGTCGCTTCCTGGGTTCATGAGTGTCTCGTATCTCGACCTGACGTGGGCTTCCAGACCGGTCGTACTGGTGTCAGACCGATCGATCGCACTATCGCCGAGTGGCAGGTGGAACGAGAGAAGCAGATACGAACCGATTCCTTCGATGAATTCGGATTGGATCGTCTCGAGTAGTTTCGTCGGTGACTCTGAAACGGACCGATCAGTCACCTCCTCGAAAGCGTCGACCGTTCGAGCCACGTCAGTCTCTGAAATTTTGGGCAACGGATAGGGCTCGATATTGTCGAGGATCTCGCGGTGACGGCGGTCTCGACTTACGTCGAGTCTTTGAGCTCCAGGGTCGCGCTCGAGGTCCTCTTCGCGGGCATCAAGCAGAAAGCTCACCTGAGAGTCGGTGTCGTACTCCTCGACCAACCGGAGGGCGGCGTTTGCGCTGGGTCGGACGACATCCTCGACGACCACGAGGACGTGGCCGGTAGCCCGGTCAATTGCCGCCCGAAGCGACTCTCGATGCTGGAAGTGACTCTGCGCCTGATCACTATCCCGGTAGAATACTGGCCCCGTCGCCTCGTCTCGATACCAGTCGACGGCGACCTGTTTGCAGAGTGTACTCTTGCCTGCGCCAGCCCGTCCGACGACGACCCGATCGGCACTTTCGAGGAGGAGCTCTCGCAGTTCCTCAGCCGCAGTGTCGCACTCACGGCCGCACCGACGGGCTGGAATGCCGGCGGCGACGTCCGCGAGTGTGAAGGTTGTCCGCCAAGAGCGTTCGGGGGAGACTGGTACTCGTTCGAAATAGGCGGTCGATAGCTGGCGAAACCCGTCGTTTCTGGCTGGTTGCTCGAGTAACCGCTCGTTCACCTCCTGCAGTGTCGAGAGTTGGTGTTGAACATCCTCCAGTCGATCGACGAGGTCCAGTTGAAGTTCTTGCTGAAACACGTCGGCGAGATCGGTCCCAGCAATTTGATGCTGGAATTCCGCGATCGCGCTTTGATAGGCCTGGGAAACCGCGTCGATGAGATTTTCGCGGAGCTCAGGTGTGTTAGTGAGATCGAAACCGTTCGCCGCCGCTATCGCATCGGCGACCTGTCGAACTGCATCTTCTTCGGTATCTCCGGTGTTGAATATGAATGGCATCTGCTCACGCACCCGGGCCCGTCCCGGGGAGTCGGTCGTTTCGTCCGGAAGATCGGCGAGTTCCTCGATGACGTCTTCCCAATTCACGGCGACATTCGCGAGTTCTTTCGTCTCGGATCGGGCATCCTGCTCTTCGATCGCTTCTTGCAGTGATACGCTGAACTCAGTCGCGACGTGTTCGAGATCTTCGGAATGGGTTCGCCTTCGGATGATGTCCTTTGCCTTGTCCGCTCCAGCAGCCGTACCCGCTGTGATGCCCGCCGCTACCAAATTCACACACAACGGAAGCACAACTGGATCGGTCATATTGCGGTCTGTGGGTGGGGGATTTCAAATAACCACAAGTTTCGATCGCAGGAGATCGGTTCAACTGGTTCGTCCCAGGATAACCACTGCGCCGGTCAGACTCAGTACGTCTCTCCCGCCTCCACCAGGCCCCCATCCGTCTCGACGAGGACCGTGCCGCCGTTGTTCTACACCGGCGAATCCCGACCCCAGTACAGCGCGCCCTCGCCGTCGGTGCCCGAGCCCGTGTAGAGTGTCACCCGCTCGCCAGCCTCGAGCACGACGCCGTCGGGACGGTGTACGTCTTGTTCGCCTTGTCGCTCACCTACCAGCTCGAGAGATCGAGCGCCTCGTCACCCGCGTTCTCCAGGACGACGTACTCGTCGTTGAGGTTCTCGCGATCGTCACCCGCAGCGTCGGCGTGGATCTCGGCGATCTGCAACGCTCCGGTCGAGCCCTCGAAGCCCCAGAGCCCGACGCCGTCCTCGCGGGCCTCGCGCTCGAGGGGGGTGAACCCATCGCGATAGCGGAATTCAGAGTCGCACAGTCGGGCGTAGCCCTCGCGGAGCAGCTCGCGATTGAGCATCGAGTCCCCGACGAATAGGTAGACGAGCAGGCGGCCGTACGACCCGCGGTGATCGCCACCGACGACGATCTCGACCGAGCGATTCCCGACGCGGGACTCGACGAATGCGCTGGCGTTGTCGCCCCAGTCGCTGAGCCACGACCGACCGGCGAGCGTGTCTGGGACACCCTGGAACTCCGCCGGGTCGACGCCGGTGTGGAGCTGGCGCGTCGACGCTGAGCAGGCGAAGCGTTTTGCGCGTCCCGTTTGCGTAGCTCACCTCGAGGGTGTCGCCCTAGACGCGCTCGACCGTGACGGTGGTCGATGTGGGGGTGGGGGCCGAAGTAGCGGTGGCTGTCGGCGTGGCGGTGTCGGGGGCCGGTCGGATCGGCGCGGTGCAGCCCGCCAGGAGGACGATCACGAGGAGCGCGAGGGCGCGTTTCACGATGGAGGGGTCGGGCGAGGGAGAGGTGAAGGTTCGGGTGACGGCGGATCGGTAAGCCGAAGGTCGAGGCTTTCAAAGATATTAATGATGGACCTTTCGGACGCGGATCTTGAGGATACTGGCCTTTCGGATTCGGATATTGAGGATGGTGACCTTTCGGACGCAAATCTTGTAAATATCGATCTGTCGGACGCAGATCTGTCGGAGGCCAACTTGCGGGACGCGGATCTGAGAAGTGCTGACCTATCGGGCTCAAATATTCGAAATGCTAACTTGTGCCGTGCGAATATTCAAGAGGCTAACCTGTCCGACGCAGACTTATCTTTGGCCAATATTTCGTAGGCAAAATTGCTTAACGTTAATTTACAGAACGCGGATCTCTTTAAAGCCGACCTGTCGGACGCGGATCTCGGGAGTGCCAACCTGTCGGACGTGAATCTTATGATGGCCAACATTCATGAGGCGAATCTTGGCCATGCCGACCTGTCTGACGCGAATCTGATAGCGGCCAACATTCAAGACGCAGATTATTCGTTTGCTGAATTGCCGAGAGCGCTTCTGTGGTCAGCCAAACTACATGGCACGAATTTACATCGTTCAGACCTCTCGGGCGCAGAATTCCTATTTTCAACCATTGAAGAGGCCGATTTTACTGGGGCGAATCTTGAAGATGTTGATTTATCCAATGCTGAGGTTCACAACTGCATCTTCGAGGGTGCGAATCTGACTTCTATGGAATGCGACGGTGCGACCTTTGGAGGAAACTACCTCTATGCGGCCCGATTGCTGGATATACATATCTCGGATAGAACTAACTTCGAGGCACCACCAGGCGACGTGTTCGACGCTGACCCGATCGACACGCCATCCCTCGAAATCCCTCCGGCCATTGATTCAATCGAGTGGATCGTTCTCAACCCGGATCTCGATTCAGTCGAGATCGATGCCGAAGACCATCACCTTCGCGACCCGGACCCATCGATCTTCGAGATCAAGCGTCGGGGCCTTCGCCGGTGGTTCGCCCTCCGTCGCATGGACGATCCCGACACCGACGAGAAAGGCATCACGCACTTCGAGAAGGCCAGGAACGCTTACCGCGAACGAGAACGCCTCTATCGCGAGAACTCCCTCACGGATCGGATCGGCGACGCATACGAGGGTGCGAAGCGGGCTCAACACCGCGAAGCGCTCGCAAAAGGCAATTGGTTTTCGTACGTCGGTCTGGCCGCTCGAAAATGGACGATGGGGTACGGGGAGCGTCCGTGGCTATTGGTGGGAATTTCCGGGGTCTTAATCATCGGTTCGGCGGTGTTCTATCCGATGCTCGGGGGCGTCCAGGTTGGCGACGGATCGGGCGATATCGTCGGCGGATCGATTCTCACGCGGATTCCTCCGCTGGTCCCCGACGCAGTCGCGTCATTGCCGCTCGTCGAGCCGCTGGCGCATCACGGGTCGGTGTTCCTCACGAGCCTGTACTTCAGCGTGATCACATTCACGACGCTGGGATACGGAGGGATTCAGCCGCATGGGTCACTGGTGAAGGCGTTCGCGTCGCTTGAGTCTCTCATCGGGACGATCATCCTCGCGATGTTCGTGGCTGTCTACGCTCGAAATAAGATGCGGTAGGGGCTCGGGCGAGATCGTCGTCCGATTTGAGATCGAGGAGAAGAATGAGATAATCGGGCTCTTCGGCTCGGTCTCTTACGATCAGGGTGCTGGCCCGGCGAAAGGGCCGAGCTGTGCCAGAAATATATTGATAGGCAGAGTCAAAATAACCGCATGGAGAATATTAGAGCCTGGATCTCTCGTCGTCGAGTCACATTTGGATTGGCTCTTTTCTTCACACTCTGGTTCGGTTTAGAACTCATCGTCTACACTCGCTTTGGGCTTGAAACGGCCGAATACTGGTTTTACTGGGAGAAGGACCGATTCCTCACCTCATTCGACCCGGGATTGGTTCTTTCCCCGATTTCCCACGAGTTGGATAATTTCAAGCACATACTTGGAAATGTACTGTTCCTCGTCTTTGCAGGATCGGTTGTCGAGACGGAGGTCAAGGAAAGTGACGTATTTCTATTAGTCGTTGGTTTTGCATACTTATCGACGCTCATTGCCAACATCACTGCTCCAATTCACGAAGTTTGGGGCATCGTTGGAGCAAGTGGCGGAATATACTCGCTAATTTCGTATGGTGGCGCTATGGTGATATTAGACGATAGAGAGCTTTCAGAGGGTGATTTCATATATTCCGTCTCTCGCCTAATTTTGGTACTGATTGCAGCCTATGCCCTCCTATCTGAACTTAAAGGGGGTGGGAACATCGCCCACATAGTTGGCTGGTTCTGTGGGTTGATCTTTTATATGATGAGATATTCGAAACCAATCGAATATAGTTGGAGATGAATAATTCCATTTCACTTTTTGTCGACGCTCGTCGAGACGTTGGCGCACTGGGGATCGGTGCGGAGCTGTCCGTCTCGACGCGAACTCACGACGCTTGAGGGACATATAGGGCAAGCGCGGCGAAGTATAGCGCAAGGATCGACTGGTAAAGGCGTTCCAAGCTTTCGGACACCTGCTTGATGTCCCGGCCGACTAACCGGGAGGCCTCGCAAATATTTGTTGACTCACGTTCTGCGATCGCCTGAAGCAGGTCGATCGGCCACGGTGGGGGGGACCTGTACCAGCTGATCGGTCGTTTCGAAGCTCAGCCGGCGTGGAGATTTTTCGTCTGAGTGGCAGTCGACTCGACTCCACCAGAATCTGGATAGAATCAAGTGACAGCCGTAGAATTACCGTCCATGGACGACACAGCAGTCACCAGTTCGTCAAACGCGACGATATCAGACATCGGAGAGCAGGAAACTGACTTCGAACCGACTGCCCGGCCCGACGATGTGTTCTTCGCGATCGTCGATCCGGAGCACCTAGTCGAAGTCGCCACCGTTCACGGCCAGACGGACGGCAACGCCGTTGTCCTCGTTCGTGGTGAACATGGGCTCCGCGTCCGGGGTCGAAGCTACAACTGTTACTGGTTCGATATCGACCTTCCACGCCGGGTCTTGGAACTGATCGAGGGCGACGACGCAGATTTCTGGATTGACCCAGACGCACTCGGTGAAGTTGCCCGGACGACCCAGAGTGATCGTGTCGCACTCCGGGGGACGCCGGATGGGCATCTCATTCTGGAGAGCCCTGATGGAGTGACTGACCTCTACGCTGATTCGCTCCCGCTTCTCAAAGAAGACTCCGAGGAGGAGAGCATGAACCCTGAACAGCCCAAATCAGAGCTCCGTGAAACGAACCGGTTCGACCTGACCGAGGTGAGTCACGTTTATAATAAGTATGGGTCGTTTTCCGTGGACGCAGAGCTACTCCAGGGGATCGCAAGCGCTGATCGAAACCACGATCATATGATTTTGAGCGTGGACGTGGCGGATGACACTGTCGAGTGGTCGTTCTTCGACATCGAGGAGGAAACGCACACAGTCGGTCTGTCGATCGGACCAGATCGCCTGGCATCAGTACCAACATCGGCTGGAGACGAACTCCAGACAGACGCCACCATCCATCGGCCGATCTGTCGAGAGGGATTCGAAGATGCAGTCGCGACGTTTCGTGGGTCCGTCGAAATCTGGTTTAGTCATATCTTCCTGAGCCAGGTGTACGCACAGTACACTCGTGGAGCTGGGGGTCTCCCAGTCTACGCCCTGCTTGGACACGAACAAGAGGCTGAATCGACGATGGAGGAGATGCTCGAATTGTCGTAGCTGACACAGAGAGTGCTATCTTTCGGGGGAACGTTATCGGAGGAAATCAGACCCAGAGCCAGATAGACCACATTCAGTCTCAAAGACTTCGCGACCACCAATCGGAACGAAACCAGACCATATTTCAAAATGAACCCATGGCTCACGCCGGCTGGACATCCGGATCAGCCGCGTCCCGGAGCGGGAGCTGAATGTCGATCTCGTCGTAGGGGACCACCGGTCGCTTCGCTCGTCCCTCGTCGACGAACTCCACGACACCGTACTCCTCGAGGCGCTCCAGGTTCCCAGACACCTGCTTGATGTCCCGGTCGACCAGCCGGGCGGCCTCGCGGATACTCGACGGCTCATGCTCTGCGATCGCCTTGAGGAGGTCCATCGCCCGTGGGGTGAAGACCTGCGCCAGCTGATCGGTCGTCTCGAAGCTCAACCGGCTGGGGGCACCGCCAGCCGGGGCATCGTCGTCGAGTACCTGATCGAACGCGTCACGGGTCCGCTGCTGGACGTCACCGATCGATTCGACGGTCACGATGAGAGTGTTTCGGGTCATGGGTTAGGGTTCGTCGCGGTGGTGTTCGACCTCGGTCCAGAACCGATCCTGGACGGCGTCGTAGCCGGGGAAGTCGTACGCGTCGTCGAGACCGTCCGACGTGTGGCGCTCGTGGACGCCGTGGGAGTTATCGTACCGGACGATCGTCTCGCCCCCGACAGTACCGTAGTGGAGCCGGTACTTGATCCCGTCCGGGAAATTCTCGGACTCCGGCACGGACAACACGCGAACACGGAGGACCGTTCCATCGTCGAAGTGCCGTTCCGTGTCTTCCACCACGCGCACGTCGTCTTCGGGGGCCATCGACATATGATGTTACAGGCCACATCATTATTAATGTTGTGGTGGAGAACATCACAATGGCATCAATGCCGGTCGTGTCGTGTGATTTCTGGCGAAACAGGATATATTTCGTCTGTGCAGTCAACAGAACCATAATGCCTCGGATACGATAGGTGGACATGCCAACTGCCGCCGATACAGACCAGCCTCGATGGACCTTGCTCGACCTCGAGGGCCTCGCGGCCGCCTACTGGGACGAGATCGCACCCGTGCTGCGGGCCGAAGGGCGGGACCCAGAAACTGACCGGCCCTCGTACGAGTGGCTATCAGAGAACGGGTGCCGCGGTCTCACCTACGCACTGCGGGAGTACCACGACCTCTCGTTTTCGGAGTTCTGGAACGACCATCTCGACACGGAATCCCCGGGGTACGACTGGGAGATCGACCATCGACCGACGATCGATGCGCTCGAACGTTACCTCGACCGCCAGCAACAGCGACTCTCCTGGAGTGAGAGCACCGTCCAGACCCATCGCTACCGGCTGGCGCAGTACGTCCGCGCGTACGAGGACGTCAACGGAACCAGCGATGTCCTCACGCCGGTCGCCCGCGACAGCGATGTCCCGGCCTCGGTGGCCGTCGACGCGTGCTGGGACACCTTCGACGCGCTCGACCGGACCGTTGATCGCACCACGCTTCGGCGGATCTACAAGTCGACGTCCAGCTGGTACTCGACGCTCGTGAGCCGGCGTGAGGCCGCGCTGAACCCGACCGACGGCCTAGACTACGACTGGGGCGGAAAGGACCGTGATGGCGACAAGAACCCGCCGCTCGCCCCAGAGCACGTCCGGGCGCTGTACGACGCCGCTGCGGACACTCGCGAGCGTCTCCTCGTCGTCGCCCTCTGCGCGTGGGGGCTCCGGTCGGGTGAGGTCGCGGCGTTGCATCGCCGACAGCTCAACCTCGAGGACGATCACCCACACGTCGCGTTCGACGAGCGGAAGAACGGCCCCGGGACAGTCGCCGTGATCTACGGCGCCGACGTCGCCCGTGATCGGATCGTCACGCTCGTCGAGGACGACGACTGGAACGGCTACCTGTTCCCGTCCGACCGATCGGCGTCAGGCCACCGCACGCGAGGGACGATCGGCGACTGGTTCGACGACCTCGCCGACCGGGCCGGGCTGCCCGAGGAGATCAACGGTCGCGAACCGATCCCCCAGATGGCGCGGCGGTTCTGGTACGATCGGTATTCAGATACTGTGGAGCAACTCGTCGAACACCAGATTTCGGAAATCGCTGAGGAACAGGGGAGTGCGTCAGCCGACGTCGTTTGGCAGGACTATCTCGAGGAAGATCGCCGACGCGAACTCCGGCGGGAGTTCATGCGCGAGAAGCTGAGTGAGGCATTTGGAGACTAATCTCCTACAGGCTCCAGATGTCGACTGCAATCTCAGCGAGTCTCCTACTCCGCTTTTGTATCGATTGCGTGTCCCACCGTTCCTTCCCTTGCAGTTCGTGAGTCATTTTGAAATCGGTTGCTTCCTCCGTGTAGTAGTTTTGTTTCTCTTCGAGCGTCCTGTTCGACGCTCGGATATTCGGATCACTTTCCAGTAGCGTCAAATTGCCGATTCGCTTTTTGTACTCTTCGTGGTCGTCATCGGAGATATTGAACGGTTTGAGCCACAGCTTTCGCAGACTTTGTCCGGGTCGCTCAGGGAGAATGTGTTCGATGTGGACCTCGTACCGACTCTGGCTCACACGTTTGCCACCCTGGCCGTAGTGTTTTTCTTCGATGTTGCTCAGGATGTACTTCGTCCGATCAGTCTTTCTGAAACTCTCCCGTCGGAAATACTGCATGAACTGTTCATCGCTGGGGATCCTATCTTCTGATTTAAGGTACTCGTCCATGTACGCGAGAGGGTCCTCCGTTTCGAACATCTCCTGTGCGAGATGGTTGAACATCGTATCGTGAGGACTCGTGCTCCTGTCGCAGATCTGTCTCCGAAGCATCAGCACGTTTGATTTCTCGATCATCCGCTTCAGCCTCTCCACGTTATCAGTTTTGGAAAACGCACGGAGAAATAGCGTAAATGGTGTGATGGACACGGTTTTCGCGTCTTTGAGCAATCGTTTGACCTCAACGTTTGCAGACCTGTCGAACATATCGATATCCTGCTCTATCAGTTTTCGATAGAGGGTCGACTTGTCTCTGATATCTTCCATCAGCGTCTCGATATCGCTGGTATCCTCGATACTATTAATGAACGTCGGCTCGTACAGTTTGTTCGTTGTAATTTTATCGTTGACTCCATACTGATCTGATGCCATGAAGTATTGCCGAAAGAACGTAGTTCCGGGGCTGTTGATGCCCGAGATCTGATCGATATTTTCTATCACGTCACCCCAAAGGTTCTCGATTCGGTCCTCAACCTCCTGTTTCGAGGCCTGCATGAGGAGATAATTCTTCATCAGATCGATCGGGGAGAGCGATAAACCTCTGTTGTTCATTGCCTCGAAGAGTTGGTAGGCGTCCGAATGTTGCTCGACGGTGATCGCAACGTAGATGAGTTGGTCCAGAATACGGTCGTGAACCTCTTTGATGGCCTCTAAATCCCCAATATTCCCCAAATGTTGTATGAACGACTCGTATGCGTTGACGATGTTCTCGTTTTCGACCTCATCTGGATGACCCTTGATGAGATCCTCATACGAGTCTTGGTCTAGATTTCCAAGCAGCAGCCGGAATCCCTGCTGTTTGTTGTCACGGTCGACTAACCATAGCGACTCATTGATATTTTCGATTCTACTCTTCACATCCTCCTTTGGGAAGTGCTCATCGAGATAATCCCGGATAGCACAGAGAAGTATCGAAACAGTTGTGATGCGCTGCTGTCCGTCAACGATGTCGTATTTTGTAGCTCCTTGGGCCGAGGAACGAGACATGAAGACGATCGTCCCGAAGAAATGATCCTCATCATCGCCCTCAATTTTCTGTAAATCTTTCCAGAGGTCGTTGACCTGATTGCTCTCCCACGAATATCGCCGCTGATACGAGGGAATGATGAATTGGTCGTTGCTTTCGAAGAGAAAGCCCATCGAACGAGAGCTAATTTGATCCGCAATTTCCATGCGATTAGTTGTCGTCTACTTATTCATTATCTTTTTGGCATACTGCCGAGATCCGTACTCTTCGATGTAAGATATTCTAACAACTGGCCTCCCCAATAGAATCTGAGAGATCAGCCTCTCCACATTCAGATTCTCGTGACTGGCGATTTTTATGTCCCAGTAGAGTGCATCAATTGGCCACGCGTCGCAGTTCGACGCGACTGAGTCACGTCGTCACTCAGTTGACCGTCAGCAGTGGGATGAGCAGGTGTGAAGATTTCCATTGTTACTCGAGGTCGAACGATATCGTGACCGGTTGGGCATCGTCAGCGTTGCCTGTTCCTCCGAAGGTCGGTGTCTCGGCTGGGTCGGTGATTTTATCTCGGGAATAATTGAGATAGTTGACAATGTGGCAACTTAGTCGCTCGCCTCCGGGCCGCATTCGTGCCAACCCTTCTCCTCGGTATAGTGGAGCCTGTATTCCTCGTCCCCGACCTGGATGAAGAGGTGATCATCCTCCGCTCCAGCGGGGGTATTGCTCGTCATGACCGAGTCGAACCGGTCTGAGTTCTGGAGGTCACGGAGTTCGTCAAGCGACAGCGGCCGATCAGGGAGTGAGTCTTGAATGGCCATATTGCGACCTTCTCAGTTTAGGATCAAAACTCTACTCACCCATTCAAAAAGCTATACACGGACTCTTCCCGACTGTCGAAGTACAATGGTACTCCCCGATCCCGGAACTCTCCAGGACGCAGCCCGCCATGCAGAGAGAGTGGCTGAGGAGGGTATCGACACGAGCAACGCCAAGGCGCTCGCGAAAATGCGGAACGCTCTCAAGAGGCTGGAAGATGCAGCTCAAGACGCACGAAAGGGCGAGATTGAGCCTGCACTGGACGAAGAGGTAGACGTCGGGGACAACGTGGGCGACGTAGTGAGAGTAACACAGAGCCGATCAACTGTCACGGACACGGAGGCAGCCCTGGAGATGCTTGAAGATGCTGACGCAGATCCAGGGGACCTGATGCGAATCTACGTCGGCCGGTTCAGAGATGCCGTCAATGGATCCGATTCAGACCCATCGGAGGTTATCGAGGACGAGGAGTACACGTGTTATCACCGGACCGGCGACGGAAGTAGTGGCTAAGGGGGATTTGAGACTTATCGCCCATCGAAATCACCCAGTCCCGACTGTTCGTGGTCCTCGGGCTCAATCACCTGGGGCGAATCGTTGCTCGGGTCGTTCACCCGTCTCGAGATCGGATACGCGTCGAGGTCGTCCTCTGGATAGGGCTGGCAAAGATCCAGACGCTCATCGGGCCCGGCGGAGAGCCAGCGTTCGGTTGACCCCTGGGGGAGGACCACCGGCATCCGGTCGTGGATCGGTTTCATCAGGTCGTTCGGCTCCGTCGTGAGGATCGTCACGCAGGAGAGCGTCTCGCCGTCTCCCGTCCACTCGTCGTAAATCCCGGCCATCGCGAACGCCGGCGCGTCCTCGCGATAGATCCGGTACGGCTGTTTCGGCCCACCGTTTGCCGCCTGCCACTCGTAGAAGCCCGAGGAGAGGACCAGACAGGGTCGCGACGCCCACGCGTCTTGGAACACGCGCTTCTCGTCGACGGTCTCTGATCGAGCATTGATGATCCCATCGCTGGGGTCGTCCGCCCACGGCGGGACCAGTCCCCAGTGGAAGCGGTCGATCTCGTCCGGGGCCTCGGTGGTGATGACCTCGAGATCGTCCCCAGGGGCGATGTTGTATCGAGGTTTGTAGCCGCCGTCGGCGACGAGCGTGGCGTCGAAGGTGGCCTCCAGGTCGGCTTGATCGACGAACAGCGAGTTCCGGCCGCACATGCACGTCTGTTCGCGAGGAACGGCCTTCAACCGTGGGGTGATCAACAGTAGGCGCTGCGGGCGAGCTGTAAGAGAACGTCCGACCGGTGGACGTCGTCGAGTCCGATTTCTGCGACGAACTCCTCGGTGGGGCGGTCGTCGTCCTCGGCCGTCTCGAAGATTCTGTACGTCTCGCCGTTCGTGAAAATTCCCCAGTCAGCGCCGTACTCCCGCATGTAATTCCGTGTCCGATGTTCCATATCCAGATTACGCCCCAACCTCTTCGCCTCGATCACGACGACCGGGTGGTCGCGATCGGGCACGAACAGTGCGTAGTCTGGCCGGTCGTTGATCTCGCCGTCGGTGTACTCGAGACGGACCTGACGGGGGTCGGTCGGATCCCACCCGAGCGCGTCGACGAACGGCGTGACGAGCTTCGCCTTGGTCTCCTCTTCGCGAACAGTGTCCGAAAGCTGCCCGAGTACTGACGCCGCAGTCGCCTGGAACTCTTCGAGTGCTTCCTCGACATCCGCTGGCTGCTCTTCGGCCGACGCCGGCGACCATTCGAGTGCGTCCCAGTCAGCCGCCGAGACAGACATCCCATCCAGGTAGATCTCGAACTCCGGCGAATCGCCCCGTTCTTCGAGACGCACGACGGCGGTGATCCGGACGGGATCCCCGGGGGCGAACGTCCCGGCGAGGTCGTCCTCGACCCTGGTTTCGAGTTCTGCGCGCCCATCGCCGGGGGTGAGCGAGTGGATCGTGGCGCTCTGGGCGTCGACGAACTTGGACCGGTCGAAGTTAATCTCGAACGGGCCCTCTTGCTCACAGCCCTGGCACTCGTGAGGCTCTTCGAGGCTGCCATCACGCTGTGGAATGCGGGTGAGCGTCCCACACCGCTGGCACTCGAAGGCTGCCGTCGTGATCTTCGGGCGGACGTCACTAGCGTCCCGGACGATACCCTCGACCGCGACCAGCCGACCACGGTGGTCGGCACGAATCGATGGGATTGCCGTCCTCTCCGGGAGGTTCCTGAAGCGGATATAGGTCTCGTTAGATGCGAGCTCGAAAGGCAGACCGTACTGTCGCAGTGCCTCCTTGGCATATTCTTGAAGCTGGGCTGGACGACTTCGGACGTCGGCTGCTAGATCTTCGTCGAACTCCACTAACTCCTCGTAATCGATGTTGAGGCTCGTCTGCTCTGTTCGATAGTTCTCGGCCAGTTCGGTAATGCCCTCTCGACAGTGTTCCTTGAAAAACACCTGGAATGAGTCGACGACATCCCGGTCCTCTGTTCTCACCATCGTGCTTCTTCCACCCGTCGGCCCCGGCTTAAATCGGGCGGCCACTGCGGGGTGAATCGGCCTCGTTCACGTGTGAACCTGAGACAGCGCACGTGCGTTCACTTCCGATCTGCCCGCTGGTATTACTGGTATGACCGTCCCACACTGGGACGAGATACAATGTCTGACGAGAACGAATCGGAGATCGATCCCGAGCGGTGGAAGATGCTTCGAAAGCGACTCCGCAACCACCCGGCCAGGAAGCGATTGAACCAAAGCGAGTAGGTCCGGTAGAGCGTCGATTCCCCGTTTTTAGGCGTCGAGACGGTGAATGTACAGCCAGTTCACCGTGTCGCTTTCCTCACAGACAGACAGGGACTCATCGTCGATCGCCCGAAGATCGACGATATCCCCGAGGATCACGGCATCGGCTGTCCGGCCACAGACCGGGCAGATGTCTGGATCCTCCTTGCCCTCGACCGACCCCTCTCGGGCCGCCTCAAGGTTATCGATTAGGTCACGGACGACGGCTGTCCGACTCGACCCGCTTTCGGCGTCGAGAACCTCTCGATGCCGCTCGCTGAGCATCATCGTCGTCTGGATAAGCTCCTCTTCAAGCATGGTCCCCAGGTAGCTTCGGGGTGAGCGACACGCCGAGCCGCTGTTCGAGGTAGAGAACGTAGTCTCGGAAGGCCTGGAATCTGGTGTCCTCGCTCCGGAGCGATACCAGCACCCTGTTCTCGGCTACGTGCGATGACAGCCGTTCCCTCGAGTCCACGTCCACGACCGTCGCGGACGCCTTGATCTCGTCGGGCTCGTCGGTCTCACTCCCAGCAGCGAACGACGAGACGAGATCGAAAATCCGGTCGTGGTGGAGCCGGCTGGACAGGACCACGCCGGACGTCCCCAGGGGTTCGTCCGGCTCGAAGGTGGCTGCAACGCAGTCCTGGATCCGTTCGCCGTACTCCGCGCTATCGAACGCCGCCCGGAGTCGCTTGTCGCGCTCCGCGCTGATCTCCGCCTCTGCGACGTCGTCTCGGGTACGGTATCGTTCGACGAGACTCATCTTTGGTATCTCCGAATTGAGCGTCCACACTGAAATATTGACACCGGTGGCCAATGGGTTACCCGTCGTCGTCCGGCGGCCGCCGTGAGAGGCGATCGAAACGGCTCTGAGCGCGCTCGGAACGCGCTTCGGTCTCGTCGGCCTCATAGTTGATCTCCTTGACGTCACCGTCGACGAACGTGACTTTCAGCACTGCGTCGGCGTGGCGGCCTGCCTCGGGCAGGCGCTCGCCGTCCAGGACCCGCTCGTCGATCGTCTCGCCGTCGTCCTCGATCAACAGCACCGCCTGATCGCCCTCGAATCGATCGACCACTGCCGTGTAGCTGCCGTCGTCGAGCATCAGTACGCCTCCTCGAGGATCGTGTCTCCGTTCTCATCCGTCACGATCACCGTATCGCCAGCGTTGTTCCAGATCGGCGATCCCGACCCCCAGTAGACGTCCGTCGCGGTGTCGGTTCCGCTGCCAGTATGAAGGGTGAGCTCGGCGCCGGGATCGAGCGTGGCCTCATCGGGGAACGTGTAGGTGTGGTCGGCCTCGTCCGAGACGGTCCACCCCGACAGATCCAGCGGTGCGTCGCCGCTGTTGGTGAAGGTCACAGTCTCGTCGTTGAGCGTCTCGCCGTCGGCGTTGATGGTCGCGATCGCGAGCGTCCCGCCAGTCGTGGTCGTTTCGGTCGGCGTTGCCGTCTCGGTCGTGGCCGTCCCACCGTCGGTCGCGACCGGCGCCGTATCCCCAGCGACCGGGACGACCGTCCGTCGCTCGAGGGCGTCAGTGCTCCCAGGCTCGACCGGGTCGCCGTCGCGAAGCGCGAGTGCATCGGTCGGGGCGTCCGCTTGCGTCGCGACCCTGATCGCCGATCCGTTGGTCGTCATGCGGATTGTGCCATGGGTCCCCGTCCAGTAGGTCGGAATCGACCGGTCGTCAAAGCGCTGGAGGACCGTGTCGTCGGGATGGCCGTACTGCGAATCGTACGCGCTGCTGATCACCGCAACACGCGGCGACGTGGCTTCGAGGAACGCGTCGCTCGAACTCGACGAACTGCCGTGGTGGCCAGCGCTGAGGACGCTGACGTTGAGTGTCGATCCGTACTCCTCGATCAAGTAGGATTCACTCGCACTCTCGCCGTCGCCGGGAAGGAGAAGACTCGACTGGCCGAATCCAAGCCGGAGGACGATGCTGTTCTCGTTCGCATCGCCGTTCGCGATGCCCTCGGCGGGCGGTGCGAGGACCTCCGTCTCGACGCCCTCCATCGGGATCGAATCGCCGGCCTGGGTCTGATAGAGGGTGACGTCGTGCGCTTCGATCGCGTCGAGATACTCAGTGTAGGTGGCTGAACTCGAGGTGATGCCTGGATCGTACACCGCCCCGATGCCGTCGGCCTCAGTCTCGAAATATTCAATCACGGCCTCGTGCCCCCCGATGTGGTCGGCGTCCGGGTGCGAGGTTACGAGATAGTCGATCCGGTCGATGTCACGCTCGCGGAGGTAGTCCAGGACGATCTCACCGTCGTCACGCCAATCGCCCGTGTCTATCAGCATCGTCTCGCCTGCGGGGGTAACGACGAGCGAGCTGGATCCCTGGCCGACGTTGAGGAAGTGGACCGACAGTGTTCCGTTCGGCCCGGCTGGACTCGTGGTCGGTGTCGTCTCCGGCGCCGTCGTTGGTGCGTCCGTGGTCGTGTCCGGGTTGGTTGGGCCACCGTCAGTGACGCCAGTACAGCCGGCGAGGGCGAGCAATAGAACAACGGCGACAGTCGCGAGGGCACGTCGGTCGAGCATGGTCGTTCCGACGGAGGATGGTCAGAAAGGTGTGCCGGAACCACCCACTTTGCCGTCCGTCGAAAGACTATGGAACGAAGGACTCACGAAGAAAGGCAGCCAGGCTGATTCGGACGTGTTCGTCACGGAAGCAGGTGCTCGTCCAAAATATCACTGCAATCAATCGGAATTGCCTCCCACGCAGCTTTCACGGCGTTGTATCCGGTCCAGCCCTCACGTTCCAACAGCTCCCCACACGCGTCACAGAACTCGCGCCGAGAAATGAGCTCGTTGTCGAAGAGAATATAAAACAGAAACGGAGGTGCCACGACACGGATGTCTTCATCGTGGTCGTCGACAACACGACGAATCGAGCGTCGGCCGGCCGCATCCATCAGGATGACGGAGTCGACAGTTTCCGGGTTCTGTAGCACTTCCTGTCGAAGCGATTCCTCACCGGCGTCTGCTCCGTGTGGGCGGGGGACGCTCGTCACCTGGGTAAGCGGTGTCTCGTCGTCCGCAAGCGCTTCGAGTGCGGTACGGCTCCCGTGATAAAGCCGGTACGGACGGCTTCCCTCCGGTGCGGTCTCCCGGCTGTTCTCACGGTGCCGTTCGAGCTCCTGTTTGCAGACGTTCGTTGTTGTGAGGCCGATATGATCGGTAATTTCGGTCCAAAGAGGGTTGTTCGCGACGGCGATCAACGCGTCCGTGTCGACGATGATCGGATACCGAGTGTCGTCGTGAACCATTAGAGGAGATAGTCACTGGTGTCATCCTCGACAGCCTCGCGGAAGGCGTCAATGTCCTCTTCGAGAAGGTCGAACTCGTCACCAAGGAGCAGACGAGTGGCGTCCTCCGAAAGGTCGCCCACCGAATAGCGTTCGTAAATCGCGATCTTGTCGTCGTCTGTCATCGTTCGCCCGAGCATCTGGGAAAGTCCCTCACGTGCGAGTTCACTGATGTTGATGCCACCCAAATGCACGGAGTCGAGTTCGTTCGCCGCCTCTTTGAGCGGGCCGGCACGGAATTTGATCGTATCATCGAACGAGTCCTGACTCATACTACGAAGTACGCGGTACAGGGTGAAAAATTGTCCCCTCATGTGTGAACACGTGGGGAAGCAGGTGAACGAGATCGGAGTGGTCGAGACCTGGTACCAAGAGAACCCCTTCGGCCAGCGAGTGATTGTAACGTTTTCTAGAATATATTACACCACCATTGTCCTGAAAATCAGAGTATTTCTCTTGTAACTTCGACAGCTAAGTGTGTCCGGCATGGAGCAACGAAACTGGGACTCCACTCTTGCAGGCATCGAAGGGGATCTGACCGTAACAGTTGGAAATTATCTCGATGGGGTCTCCAGTGCTGCTCCGGCTACCACCTACTGGTCGCAGAAATCTCAGCTGTCGTCTTTCTATGAATGGTATAACGACACGTCATTCGATATTGTGACTCATGAGCATGATATCGTTGCTCGCTTCGTTCAGCATCTGTTTGTCGAATCGGAGTGGTCAGCTGAAACGGCTCGGAGCTATATCTCAACCCTCACGAACGTACTCGCCTACCACTGCGAGTGTGATCCGGAGATTTTGACGCACGAAATCGCATCGGTGCTCTGTGCATCATCTGTGCCGACCATTCGGAAATTGGGTGATCAGATCGTCGACGTCGACACGACCGATCCAAAGGGTATCGCGTGGACGAAGGTCCCCCATGTCCTTGCCTTTCTCCGCCAGCGTCAGTTCGGCACTCGAACACACCTCTTTGTCGAGATTCTACTCGATACGAAAGGCCGGCCCGAGCAGGTCAGACAGATCGACCTCGGTGATATCGACTACGAGGCCCAACGGGTCGTCGTCGGTGTTCCGGAGACACACCTGGTGAGCTCGTCCGGACTCCTCACTGACCGTGTCGCCAACCTGTCTACGACGACGCTCGATGCTCTCGAGACGTATACCGAGTACGAACGTAACGAGCCTGAGTATTCCTGCGGAGGAGATCCACTGTTCACGACCCACAATGGCCGTGCCAGTTCCGGGACCCTGCGTCGCTCGATCAAAATCGCGAGTACAAACGCTTCCCCAGAATCGGCTGACGAATCAGGACCAGTTCTTCCAAACGACATCTGGCAGTACGCGATGTCCGAGATCCTCAACCAACAATGACAGATTCAATGGCTGACGTCCTCGCAGACGTCGACGATCCAGAAACGATCGAAAAAGTACTCGCATTGTCCCAGAGCGACGACTCTGCCGAGAGTCTCACTGATCCATCCGGGGGACCAGCGCTTTGCGACCTCTATGACCGATACCTCGCTCGGAGGCGCGATCGGAGCCCCTCAACACGAGCCCAGTATCGCCGGACCATTCCGGACTTCGTCGGGTTTGCCGAAGACGACGGTGTGACCACACCGGCTGGTATATCGACCACGCTGGTTGACGCGTACGTCGACGAACTCCAGGAGCGATACGATACCGACGCGACGATTCTCACCTACACGAAAAACGTCCGGAGTTGGCTGCGATGGCTCAACAGGCGCGACCACTGCGATGATGCCGTCTGCCGGATTCTCGATAAGGACGAGCTCGGACTCACTCCGCGGGCACGAGACGAGGCCCTCCCGACGGATGAGGCTGCGGCCATCCTCGGGAAACTGCATCAGCGCCGTCGTGGGTCGATGAAGCACGCGCTCCTGGAACTCCTCTGGAACACCGGATTACGTCTCGGAGGCGTCCACTCGCTCGACGTTCGGGACTTCGATCCTGCCAATAGCGAAGTCTGTCTGAGACATCGTCCCGAGAGCGGGACGCGGTTGAAGAACGGGAGCGAGGACGAACACACGGCAGGCGACGGCGAGCGAAACGTCGAACTCAGCGATCGGGTTGTCACGGCCATCGATTCGTATCTCGATCACGAGCGTCCAGCCGTCACGGACGATTACGGTCGCGACCCACTTTTCGCGACGACGCACGGCCGCGCGACGCGATCGACACTTCGCCGACGAGTCTACGAGGCGACGAGCTGCCGCTGGGCACCCGAGAGCTCGGACGACCGATCATGCGACGGGAGTTGCGATCCTGATTCGGAAGTCTGCGAGTATTCGTACTACCCGCATGCGATCCGTCGCGGTGCGATCGTCCGACACCTCAGCGGTGGCCTCCAACCGGCGATCGCGAGTGAGCGGTTCGATGTCTCGATCGAAACGATCCGGAAACACTACGATCCGCGGACGAAGCGGAAGCGGAAGGAAGACCGATCAGCTGCAGTCAGGACTGCCTGGGAGGGTTGAGAAGCGCAGAGTGCTACCGCCGGGCAGTCTATCGACGCAATCCTTAGCGAGACGCTTTCATACCAAAAGCCAACGCGTCCACGGAGTTACCCATACAGAACGGTGTACGGAGTTCTGGCGGACTCCGTCACCTGCGCTGAACACGACAATCCCATTACTACTGCTGGAATTAGCAACAGCGGATTTTCTGACTCTCTCACAATGGCAGAATAGCCGCTCTCAGTCCTGGAGATCAGCGACAATGCGACCGAGTTCTCGAGCATGTTCGCTCTCCTCGAGGTCGAACCGTTCTTCTATCGAGCGGAGTCGTTCCTGAAACGTCATTGTGGTGTCTCTGTCTTCCCGTTGCGAGGATTCGGTGATTGCCGCGTAAGAAGATTCATATCTCTTATTCCGAAGGAGGCAATCCGTCGTCGGGGACAGTCGGCGCTCCTTCGGCCCATTCGATCCGAGGCAGTACCGCCCGGAGCTGATCGAGACGTGTCTCCAGCACTTCCAGAGGGTGGTCGTTGAGAAACGTCGCTGATCGCCGGTCCACCGTCTGCCCCGCATGGTCGATCTGGAAATGGCACTCACCGAGGTCTGGGTGATCTTCGTCCTGATGCCAGCCGATTCCGAGGTCGCGTTCTTCCTCACTCCATTCAATGACGTAATACTCGTAGTCCACAGCATTGGGATACGAGAACCGTACTGTGAGCGTTGCCTCGTCGATGGCATACCCCTGCCCTAAAAATTCCGATGGTGTCACACGAGCCAGGATGGACCGCGGGCGAGCACGGGAGGGCCGGACTCGAACGTCATGACACCCTGGCTCTTTGTCGAGTCGATTGCGGATCGCTGTGAAGAGTTTCGCCTTCGTAAGATTCCCTCTGTTGGCAAGGAAAACGAACCCGAGCGGCGCCATAGGTCTTAGGCAGCCCTCGTCTCGGGCGTCTCGGCCCCCTCTTCGACGTACGGATCGATCTCGTGGAGGTCCTCGTAGAGGCTGAGTGCGTGCTCCAGGAGCTGCAACTCGTCGACGATCTCTTCCAATTCTCGGAGCGATTGCTGGCGCTCTCGTGCCTCCGCGGCAGACACGTCCTCGTCACTCAACGACGCCTCAAGTTCCGATCGCGACTCAACGTCGTACTCGGACTGGATGTCCTGGATATCCTCTTTCGCCTGGACCAGTTCCTCGCGTAGCTCCTCCCGGGAAAAGGAGAGCACGAGTTCACGGATACGTTCGGTGTACAGGCGTGTGAAGTCCGGAACGTATCTGACGTCGCCGTCCTGGTCGACTTCTCGGAGATCGCCACGGTCCGCAAGCTGCTCCAGTTCGTCCTTGGCGGTCTGCCAGCCGACCTCGGCCTGTTCTGCGACCCAGTTCGGCGAGACGGGGTCGGTCACTGTTTCGGCGATCTGCCTGACCCGCTCGCGTGGAGAGAGATCATCTTTCCAGTCGGTCATGCTACGACCCTGTACGAGCGCACACTCAAAATATATTACGACCGTTCGTTAGATATTGAGGGTATCGCTCACATCGACATCGTCGTCCATCCGATCGAGCATCGGGAGCGACAACCAGAACAGGGCTTAGAAATCTTTCACACACCGTCTTCTTCGCCCCGTTCCGGTCGAAAATCCGCTTGTCTCGTTCTTCGACGCCGTCACACTATGCCGTGATCGATCTGATCTAAGTTCCGGAACCATTCCGGAAACGCGGTGAAGCCGGCTGATCGGCCTTCCCAGACACCCGATATGTGGCCCTAGTCCCCTTCTGGAAATTCGGAAAGTCCCCGATTGACGGTTTGTGGCTGGTCGGGCTATCTCAGTCTATGCCAAACTCCGAGTCCGTTCGAGAGCTCGATCACGGGAGCATTGACGGCGCCACGACCACCGGCGATCGCCGCTGGCCAGGGCCGAATCGCGACGATCTCCTCGGCCAGCGAGCACGGCAACGATCGTCCGGTGAGATCGACGACGCGGCCGTCGCGACCGCCGACGCCGGCCTCACCCTGCCGGAGTTTCCGAGTCTCGAGGACGACTGTTATCTGCTCGATCCCGACGCCCAGTCCCCACGCTCGCGACGGACGGCGACGATTGGGACACTTCACGCGCTCGCGCTCGACACCGCGCTTTCGGCCGGCGGCGACGTGGTCTGGATCGACGCGCAGGGCCACGCCACGACCCACGCGTTCGCGCAGGTGGTCCCGTCCGAACGGGCGCTCGACCGCGTCCACATCGCACGGGCATTCACGACCCACCAGCACGTCACGCTCGTCGATCAACTCGGCCGGTGGCTGCGCGACGACCCGACGTCTCCGTTCGGCGGGCCCGCGACCGACCGCCCGGCGGTGGTCGTCGCGCCGGCGCTGGACGCGCTGTATCGCGGCGGCGACCTCCGGAACGATGACGCGCAGGCGTTGCTCCTGCGGTCGCTCGCGACGCTACGGGCCATCTCACGCGATCACAACCTACCAGTCATCCTCACGCGGGCGCGGCCTGACGGTGTCGCCACGGCGCTCGAGACGGCCGCCACAACGATAGCCCTCGAGGAGACACGGTTCGGGCCCCGATTCGAGTGTGAGGAGCTCGATTTCGAGACGCTGGTCTACGATGTCGGCGACGGGATCCAGCAGACGACGATCACCTACTGGGCGGAGATCCTGGCCGCCCGCCACCCATCGGTCGCGACCGGCGCGTCTTCGCCGGCGCCGTCCAGCGTGGGGCGGTCGGGTTCGTCGACGATCGCCGGCCTGGGAGACGCGAGGTGATCGCGATGGGTCGGACGAACCCTACCTTCTGGGACGTGCTCCGGTCGGTTGAGGACCGGTGGAAGCCGTTTCGGCGGACGCTCCGTCACGAGGACCAGGAGCGGTTCGACCGCCTCCTCGAACACGCCCACACCCACGCCGACGCGGCGGGAAACCTCAACCATCAGTCCCCGATGGTGCCGATCCTCGTCGCGATCGCGATCGGCCAGGAACGCCGGATCGACGAGCTCGAACAGCGCCTCGGTGACTCGGACGGCAAAGCACCGGATCGTCGCGACGAACCCCCGGGGTGAGAGGTAGGATGATGGCCATCGCGACCGGCGATCACGGCAGAGTATGGCGCTCGCCAGCCAAGACGACGGAAACGCGGGGTCACTGAGCCGTGGTCTTCACGATCGATTTCCTCGACGACGGTGCGCCGCTGGTGTGGTCCCTCGAAGGGACCAGCGAGACCCCCGGTTGGTCGGCGACGCGGGCGGCTGACTACACGCCGACGCTGTTCGCCGTCGCTGCGCGGGGGATGCAGGAGGCCGACCCCGACCGGCAGGCCTGCGTCGACGAGCTCGACGAGATGCGCGCTGACCTCGAGATGCATCCCGCCGTCGGGGACCTCTCGGTCGCGTGGAAGCGCCCGGGGTTCCGCTTCGCCGATCAGCCCGTCCTCCGGATCGATGTCGATCGGACGTCGTCGGTCCGAGAGATCGCACGGTTCGTCGAAAATCGAGGCCCGCCGGGGCGAGTCCCGTTCCGGGCGTTCAACGTCGACTTCTCCCCGGAGTTCCGGTACTGCCTCGAAACGGGGACCGATCCGGCGCCGTCGCGACGGCCGCAACGACTCCGGCTGGATCTCCCCCGGACGGCTGCGGCGGACGGGGACCTCACCGCCCTCGAGGTCAGCGTCGTCGACGGCGATGGCGACGGTTGGGGCGAGATCGACGCGACCGACACCGTTGGCGTCCTGGAAGAGCTCGAACGCCGCCTACGCGTGGTTGATCCGGACATCCTCTCGGTCGAGCGGAGTGCGATCGTCCCGATGGTCGCCGACGCCGCCGACGAGTACGGCATCGATCTCGGCCTTCCGCGTGTACCCGCCGGCGTCTCCGACGCACAGGTCCCGGACTACCAACAACTCGCCGGCGAGTCCACGTTCGAGTCCTACGGCCGGCGACTGCACTCGCCGGCGCGATACAACGTCCCCGGCCGGGTCGTGATCGACCGGTCGAACACGTTCTTCCTCGAAGAGACCAACCTCGCCGGCGCGCTCGATCTCGTCGAACGCTCGGGGAAGCCACTCCAGGAACTCGCGTGGGCGTCGATCGGGAACGTCCTCACGGCGATCCAGATCCGCGAGGCGACCCGTCGCGACGTGCTCGTCCAGTGGCGTGCGTGGCGGCCAGAGCGGTTCAAGACTGCCGGGACCCTCCACGACGCCGACCGGGGCGGGACGACGCTCTCGCCGGTCGTGGGCGTCCACGACGACGTCCACGAACTCGACTTCGCGTCGATGTATCCGAACATCATCTGCCAGCACAACCTCTCGCCCGAGACTGTCCGGTGTCGGTGCCACGATCGTGATGACGTCCCCGACCTGGACTACGCGGTCTGCGATCGCGACGGCTACCTGCCCGACGTGCTCCAGCCGATCATCGACGATCGGGCTGGGATCAAAGACCGACTGGCGAGTGAGGACCTCGACGCCGAGGAGCGCCGCGCCCTCGAGGGCCAGTCGGACGCGCTGAAGTGGATCCTCGTCTCGTGTTTCGGCTACCAGGGGTTCAGCAACGCGAAGTTCGGTCGGATCGAAGTTCACGAGGCGATCAACGCCTATGCACGGGACATCCTCCTGACCGCGAAAGAGCGACTCGAGGCCGGCGGCTGGACGGTGTTGCACGGTATCGTCGATTCGATCTGGGTGACCGCTCGCGACGGCGCCGACCAGCGCCCACTCGATGAGCTCGCGACAGAGATCAGCGAGGCGGTCGGCATCGCCCTCGAGTACGAGAGCGCGTTCGACTGGGTAGGGTTTTGCCCACGTCGCGACGGGCGCGGCGGGGCGTTGACGCGCTACTTCGGGCGGCGTCGCGACGCCGACGACGATCCGTACAAGCTCCGGGGGATCGAGTGTCGGCAGCGATCGACGCCGGCGTGGATCGCCGAGGTCCAACGGGAGTTGATCGATGTCTTCGACGAGACGCGGAACCCCGAGGCCGTGGTCGCCACCCTGGAAGATCGTCTCGCCGTCCTGGAGGCCGGCGACGTCGACGCGACGGACCTGCTCGTCCGGACCCGGGCGTCGAAGTCCCTCGAGGCGTACTCCCAGCGAACGCGGACGGTCGCTGCGCTCGAACGGGCGGAGCAGCTGGGCCTCGAGTTCGCCCCGGGCGAGGACATCGTCTTCATGGTCCAAGACGACGAGAAGGACAGCGTCGATCGAGTGCGACTCGCGCCAGAAGTGGACGACAAGACGGCATACGATCCGGACTACTATCGGTCGGAAGCGGTGAGGGCTGCGGCGAGCGTACTCGGACCGACTGGGTGGGGCGAGGACCGCCTCCTCGACGAACTTCTCGGGCAGCGATCCGCAGCAGTCGGAGAGTATTGAGTGGCTAAGCCTTATGTAACAAAGGCCAAGGGAGGGAGCACGATGTTACATAAGGCCGGAACTGCTTCAGAACACTGGCACTCGCTGAAGTGTCTCACGCTCTGCACCTTCGAGTTCTCGAGTGGGGGTCGACTCCACTTTCGCCGGGTGCTCTAATAGATTCGATACTATCGATATTGGCGATTCCTTTTCCGCCCGCCGTGTCAGCTTTCGGCCGCTTTCGCCCGCTCGAGGTCGATGCTTCCCTCGTCGCGGTACTGTTCGACGAGTTCCTTGAGACGGGACATCTGCTCGCCGTTCCCGGCAGTCCCCTCGAACGGGTAGACCACTTCTGCGGGCAGGTCCTCGAGGATGTGCTGGATCGGCTCCAGGTAGCGCTGTCCGAGGAGTACGTCGATCACCACATTCTCGTCCCAGTGACGCTCCACAAACGACCGAATGTCCGGCCCGACATCTTCGACCCACGCCTCGATCTCTTCGTCGGTCATCTCGGTGATCGTCCGGTCGTAGCTGTCCTCCATCGGTCGGTCGGGGTTTGCGAGACCGAGACCAGCCGAGAGTATCCGCCAGTCGTCAGCAACGAGACGCGCATACCGAAGCTTAACAACCCAGTAGGAACGCTTGTAGAGGTGCCTGAGCGGAAGCACATCGACATCGTCGCCCTCCTCGTGGTCAGGATGGGCTTTCCCCCACTCGTCGGGGTCGTGTTTGGACTGTGAGCACCCGACGATCGCGAGGCGTGTCGTCACCGTTTGTCACCCCCTGGGTCCACGAAGCCCTCAAGGATGGGAACATCGGTTTCGACCGCGAGAACCCCTTCGGTCAGTTCCCGACCGTTCTCTGGAAGATCAGTAGTCTGCGTCGCTATCGACCTCGTCGTACATCCGATCAAGCATGGACAGGGCCGACTGGAACGTGGCATAGTGTTCACGGGCGAATTCGACCGTCTCATCCATCGAGATGACCGGACGGCCGTCGACTGATTCCGCGTCGGTCGAGTCGCGAAGTTCGACGACGACCTGGAGTGGCCCGTCGATTTCGTCGCGCGGTTGTCGCTCGCCGGAGACGGGAATATCGAACCGCTCGAAGAATCGCTCCCACGCTTCGAGGTTGGATTCCTTGACAGCGATGAACAGAGGATAATCGTCCGGCTCACGCGCGACCTGATAGCCGCCGCGCGTCCAGACGTACACCGCGTCGATTCCAGTGAACGCGAAGTCCATGCCCGTGAACTGCGGGAGGACGTACGCCTCGGAAATCGATGGTGGTGAGACGCCTGCCGAGGTCGCGAGCAACTGCAGTCCAGCGTCCCGGACAGATTCGTCGACGACAGTGAGCCCGTCGTCGTATTCGACGTACCCCTCGGCTTCGAGACGATCGATTGTCCGGCGGATCGTCTCGCGGTTCTCGTCGATTTTCTGTGCGACGCCGACAATCGTGTCGCCCGGCTTGATCGCGAGCAGAATTTTCAGCTCCTTTTCGCCGCATGCGGTATACATCTGTCTTCTTATGATTGCACATAGTTGTGTAACAGTAAAGAATCTTATCGTCGGTCCGTACTCGACTCTCACGCTCGGAAGTTCTTTGTCTGGTTCAAGGCCGGCGTGTCACGAGTTATCGAGGAATGTATCAGTTCCGACGACAGCATAGCTGGGGATTGATCGGTACCCGGCGAAAAGCAGGTAGCGAAAACTTTCCTCGAACACCCCTCGGGCAGCAATCCCCAGGAATTGGGAGAAAGGAGGGGAGCAAACCCAGACCCCGGATCGGTGTAATTTGTTCAAACGCCAGGTTCATCCGACTAGCGTCGATCCCTGGCTGAGCATACCTTATGTAACAATATCCCCGGAAAGGGAGCACATTGTTACATAAGGCTCTGACTGCTTCAGAACCCCCGGACTCGACGAAGCGCCCAAGGCTACAGCAACGAGCTCTCAAAGAAGATTCCGCTCCGCTTTGGTCGAAAATCTCCGAAGAGATTCGATCTCCTCGGGATACTATCTTCTTATCTCAAAGATGATGCGTATTGGTCTTCCCACTCGCGCCGGGCCTCAATCTCTCGCTCACCGCGCTTCGTAATGGAATAGTAGTTTGTTCGTCGATCCTTCGCACCCTTCTCCACCAACCCTTTTTCAACGATGCTGTCCAGATTGGGATAGAGGCGGCCGTGGTGGATCTCATTCTCGTAATATTCCTCAAGCTTGTCCTTGATTTTGAGGCCCTTGGGCTCGTCGAGCCCGGCGATTACGTACAAGAGGTCGCGCTGGAATCCCGTGATGTCGTACATTATCTAACGGTGGTAGTATAGGGGTTAAAATATTTTGGCTTCGGCCGACGGCTGGTTTCATATACTGTTAGAACTGAGAAGACGATGACAGTGAGCGATCATATTATTATATCAAACCCCGATCGACTATCTCGATCGCGACCTCATCCTCGGGCGATACAACCGCTCCCGTGACCGTCTCCACCGTCACTGCGACTGTGATCTCCGTCGCCGAAAGCCCAGGGTCGAGACTGCGAAGTTCATCGATCGAAACGTCGACGATGCCGTCGACTCGAGAGAGCCGCCGCTCCGC
Organism: Halococcoides cellulosivorans; assembly: GCF_003058365.1. Lineage (NCBI taxonomy): Archaea > Methanobacteriati > Methanobacteriota > Halobacteria > Halobacteriales > Haloarculaceae > Halococcoides > Halococcoides cellulosivorans. Next base: position 2,630,170 of record NZ_CP028858.1, read on the forward strand.
CTCACTTACGAGGTCGCCGTCCGATCCGTCGGGGATCCGGATTTCGACGACCAGTTCGTTCGTCTGTCGAGTCTCGTTGTCACTGGATATTGCCATTGGATTCACCTCCGTTGGAGCGGCGTCGGCACGATCGCGCACGACAGCGGCCCCAACTGCGCGAGGAGAGATTCGAACTCTCGGCTCGGCCCGCTATGCCGCGTGGTGGCCAGGCTCCACTACTCGCGCGATAGAAACGAAAAATCGCTTAGACCGGTTCGAACGCCTCGATCTCGTCGATTACCTGGAGAGGGTCCTCGGCGTGCTCGATGAACTCGAGGACGTTCTCGGACCACCCCGAGACGTTGTAGACCCCCTCGTAGCCCTCTGGAGTGACGAGGTCGCCGTACGACGCCAGGTCGATCATGTAGAGGGAGACATCGGGGGCGATGGTATCGCGATAGGCCTCGAAGGCCTCCCGGACCGTCCGGGCGTCGTCGGGAACTCTCCAGCGCGAATCCCAGATCTGCATGTCAGTGAACAGCACGACGCGATCGACGGCGATCGCCTCTTCGCGGAGGTACTCCAGGACCTTCCAGCCATTAGTCGAGTTACCGACTTCGCGGTCGATGCCGAGGAGTGCGTCCTGTCGCTGGAGCACCGGCGTGTCGACGTGAGTCGATACGTCCTGAAAGTCGTCGCCAAAGCCACCGACGCGAGCGCCCTGGTCGGCCAATACCGCGCCGAACAACGCGCCGATCTCTTTGTACCGGATCGCACTCTGCTCGGAGAGGACCGTATCCATCGACCCCGAGAGGTCGACACCGACGAACGTGTCACCCAGGCCCTCGGGAACGCTCTCGACGGAGACGTCGACGGCCCACTCGAGCCAGCGCTCGACTGCGGGTGCGTCGATCCCGGCGTCCTGCAACGCTTTGTACGCCTGGTAGTACCGGAACGGGTAGAGCGGCGCGTGGCGCACCGCCTCGAGATCGAGGTACTCGACGATGGTCGCCTCCTCGACGCCAGCCTCGAGCATGTTCCGGAGGTTCCGGATCGATGCGAAGATCGGCAGCGAGTATGCGTCGTCTTCGATCAGCGTCTCCCACGCGTCTCGCGTGTTCCCGCGCTCGGAGATCACCGTCTCCCAGGTCTTGGGCGTGGGCAGTGGCTCGACGTCGGGATAGTCGTCCAGATCCCCGCGCATGAATCGCTCGAAGAGGACCTCCTGGTCGTCGTCGACGGGCGTCGGGTGGACGCGGTTGAACACGTCCCGGAGCGTCACTTCGCGTCGCGAGAGCTCGTACTTCTCGAGCGTGTACGCGTCGGCCATGTCGACGAGCGCGTCTTCGATCCCACGTCGGAGCGGCCAGGGTGCCGTCCCGCCGAACAGATCGTCGTGGATCGCCAGCGCCGTCGCCGTCTCGTCCATCCGCTGGATGATCTGGGGCGCCCACTCGCGGATCAGCGACTCGTCGGTGTCGTCTTTAAACCGGTCGTCGTTGGCCGCGAGGACGAGCAGGACCTGGGGAACGTCCCGCAGATACAGCTCCTGCCGAGCATACGCGGCGAGCTTCAGGACGAACTCTGGATCCTCGTCCGCCGCCGCGTCGAAGCGCTGGACGATGGCCGCGAGGTGCTCCTCGTCGTCCTCGTAGTAGGAGTCCTCGAGCAGCTGGTTGATCGTGCGCTTGTACAGGGCGAGTCGTGGGTCGGCGGGGTCGAACGCTTCCCCACCTTCGTTGTTGGTGGTCCGCGTCGCCTCCGCGACCGTCTGTGTGGTGTCGTTGAACTGCATGCTATCACCGGAGCCGCAATGGGCGACCCCGAACAGTGCCACTCGCGGGGTGCGAGTGGTCCACGTCCCCGGCACGATTCGAACGTGCCACACTCGGCTTCGAAGGCCGGTGTCCTCGTGAGGGCCGAAAGCCCGAACGAGGGCTCGTCAGAGCTTGCTCTGACGGTGCTCTCCAGACTGAGCTACGGGGACAACGGTGGTCGGAAAATCGCAGGAGCGAGGAATAGCGTGTTCCCAGTTACACCAGAGCGGACGGTCCGCACCCCGGATTCGAACCGAGATCTCTCGCTGAACAGGCGAAGGAACGCTCCAGCTCGACGACCACCCGACTGATGAGTGTCGGCGACCGGAAAATCGCAGGAGCGGTAGGACGGTCGCCAAACCGCGCAGGACATATCGTCCCCACTCGAGACCATTGTGATCGGTCATCGCGTGGCTGCCAGTCGTCTGGCAGAGCGCCGGGATTCGAACCCGGATATCGCGTAAGAGCGAAGGAACACTCCTGCTCGACGGTCGCCGCCAACGAATCGGTAGTGGTCGGAAAACCAACGGAGCGGTGCGGGAGTTGAACCCGGTGGTGGCCTGAGGAAGGAACGCTCCGTTTTGACGACCACGATGAACCTCATTGAAATCGACTTCTGAGAGGCCGCTTTCGATGATCGCGGGGACTCGATTGCTTCTGTGAGGGAATACTTCAATGCATTCTGACGGCGATCTGGACGAGAAGCGACGACCGGAACACTGCCGGAGCGGTGCCCATTGTCGGGGAGAGCCCCTTTGTCTGGACGGCACAGTAGACCTGCTCGTCTACCGCCGGGATTTGAACCCGGATGAACCATTCGAAGGATCGCTCCGACTCGACGGTCGCCATTAACGGGTGATAGGTGGCCGGAAAACCGACGGAGCGGGTGCGGGAGTCGAACCCGCTGGGTGCCAGATGAAGGAACGCTCCGTCTCGACGGCCACCCCAAGGGCCAGGAACACACCCGGTCCACGCTGGAAACACCGACAGCAGCCGCGTCAGGAGTCGAGAGAATCGAGTTCGTCGTCGATAACCTCGACAGTCTCCCGGAGTTCGAGATACGAGTTTTCGAAGCTGTCCCCGTCTTCGATCGCCGAGGTCGCGGTGGCGATCGGATCGACGCGGATCTCGGCGTTCGCCGACGGGAATGCGAGTTTCAATCCGTCTCCGTCGAGATAATTCCACTCGGCCGCAGTATTTCGTCTGATGACTTCGCCGAAGTAGCCGGCAGCCTCACTCGCCGTGGCAGTGAGCACGATAGAAGCTTCATCGTCGGTCTCCCCGAGTTCGGCGTCGGCGAACTCCGGCGTCCGATACCGCTCCTCGAACAGGGTATCGACTGTCGCGAGTGACTCCACCGAGAAATCCAGGTCGTACTCGTCGTGCCGGTCGACGAAATCGTCGGCAAAGCCGTGCATGTCCTCGGGAGCCAGATCCTCGTCCGCTCCGTCTGCGTCGATCTCCGACGGATCGATACCGCTGTCCTGCCGACGCTCCTCGAGGCGCTCGCCATCGGGTTCGAGCAGTTCTCCGTCGAGATCGTAGTTCTCGACGAAGGTGTCGTGCATACGGACGAACGGTGGCTCGGTGTCGAGGGCGCTGTGGGCCGTCCCGAACAGATTCACGATCGTCTGTCCCTCGAAGCCGATCGCCCAGCCATAGTCGCGGTCGAGTACCCACTGCGCGTCGTAGTGACGAATCAGAACCTCACCGAAATAACACGCCGGCTGGGCCGCCATCGGTGCGAACCCACCGGTCCGCCCGTCTTCGAGGTCGATCGCCAGCCAGTTCGCTCGATCTTGCTGGGTCGCGAACATCTCGTCGACCCCACGAATCGATTCGATCGAGTAGTCAGTCGGTCCGAACTCCTCCCAGGTGCCGGCGTAGTCCTCGGCCATCTCACGAAGGTCGGTGACCGAATCACCGACGAGACAGCCCGGCGGGACGTGATTCTCGTCGCCGAACGCCGAGCGATCATCGATCACGCGCGTCTCCTCGGCCGCCTGTGTTGACTGGTCCGGGCCTTCGGTCGCGTTCGACTGGTCGTCGTCGTTGCCACCGAACAATCCGATAATCGAGTCGAAAAGTCCCATGGGTGTCGATATCGACCATTACGATCATAGTCGTTTCGAGAATGGGATCGAGAACGGCGCACTCAATCGATCGACCCATGAATCAACACCCCACGATCGTTCAATGATCAGATTCTCTCACCGAGAGCGACCGACCTATGCCCGAACTTTCCGCATCCAGTCGTCGATGGCGTCTCGATACCCGCTCTTGTCGGGGTCGGGCAGGTCATCGAGCGCGTTGAACTGTGTGGCGATCGCCTCACGAGCGCGCCCCTCCAGATCGTCCGGAACGGTCGGGTCCGCGGACGCTCGCTTGTGTTCGACCAGCCGATCGACCAGATCGGGATCGCCACCGTCGACGGTCGTCGCCAGCCGATGGATGTCGGCCTCGATGTCCTCGTGATCGAGGACGTACTGGGCCGCGAGGAGGCCACGATAGACGTAGAGGAACTTCTTCGGCCGCGGGTCGTAGCCCTCGCTCTTCTCGGGGTCGAGGTGTTTGTAGTAGTTCGATTTCGCCATGCCCAGGTAGGCGTGAGGGACGTTCATCGGGAGGAACTCTCGGAGGAGTTCCTGGAGCGCGTCCATCTCGAGGGGCATGCCATTCATCACCGTCGGGGCCTCGAAGACCAGCTCGAGAACGTTGTAGTTCGCCTTCGCGAGCAACGTGCCGAACTGCTTGAGTTCGTAGCTCCGCAGGTCGACCTCGCTATACTCCTCGAACCCCTAGGTCGTCCCGTCCATGTTGACGGTGACCTCGCTCGCAGGGGTGTCGAGGTAGGCGTACTCCTCGGGCGGGACGACGTGGAGGCCCCTGACGTCGATATCGCTGTCTTCGCTGTCGAACCCGTAGATATGACTTCCCGTGACCGCGTAGAAGCGAGGGCAGTGTTCGGTCCCCTTCTGCGCGACGGCGTCTTCGATGAACTCGCGTAGTTTCTCGTCACTATACGCCAGATTCAGGTCGGATATCGTCATCTGTGATTCCTCGAATTGTGTCGTCATTGCACCGTTCGGATCGGCCATCCAGCGCCAGGGGATGGAGTGTCCGTTCGATATTCACCGACGGTGAGGCGATTCATAATGCTCCCGAAGGGAATCGAACCCTCGACCTCTGCCTTGAAAGGGCAGCGTCCCTCGCCAACGGAGACTCCAGGAGCACAGAGTCGCGGGTCGGATTCGAACCGACGATACTCCACTCTGCAGGCGGACGCGTTCGACCACTCTGCCACCGCGACCTGATGGACACCCCCGGGATTCGAACCCGGAGCTTCTCCCGTGCCACGGGAGCACTCTGCCAGATTGAGCTAGGGGCCCCGCGAAAACGCCGGGACGAGGACTCGAACCTCGCACAGCTCGGGTAACAGCCGAGCTCCCGCACCAGGCGGGACTTCCCGGCAGAAGGGCCGGGCGGGGCTCGAACCCGCGTCGAACAGTCGATTAAAAGTCGACCACTTAGCCGCTAAGTTACCGGCCCGGAGTGCTCCAGCCCGGATTTGAACCGGGGGCCCGGCCTCGAGAGGGCCGTGAGTTTGGCCACTACTCCACTGGAGCAAAGATGAATGCCCAATGAGGGCACCACATGCCAGCCGACGCACGCGCGTGCGTCGAGTCTCCCCGACACGACTGAGCGAAGCCGACAGCTTCGCGAGGGTCGGAAGACGCGAGCGTCTTCCGGAATTCGAACGTGCGTCTCCTCCTCTACAGGGAGACGTCGTCGCCGCTTGACCACGGGGAGATGGGCCGATGCGTCAACTCCCCACCGGCGACCGGGGGAAACCGTGGGAGCGGGAGTGTTTGGCCGGCAGATTGCTCTGCCGGCTTACACCGAGGCATTTCACCCTCGGAACAGCGGGCTCTCGCCCGTCGGCCCGTGTGGATTGGTGGAACGAAGTATCGCTCCCACTCGACCCAGTTCGTCTGTGAAGAGTTTGATCGGCGGGGATGCACCGACCGATGTCAGCCGTCTCCGGTCCTGACGCCAGATTGGCGGCTGGTTGTGACTCCAGCGCATCGGTCGGTGCGAGTGGACGCCCCCGGGAGTCGAACCCGGAGCCTCTCGCTTGCAAAGCGAGCGCTCTGCCAGATTGAGCTAAGGGCCACAATCGCGGGACCACGATTCGAACGTGGGTCTGCTGGATGTGAGCCAGCCGGGATCGGCCAGACTACCCAATCCCGCGAGAGTGTCGCCGCCAGGATTCGAACCTGGGTAGGACCTTCGCCAGCGGTCCTGAGCCGCTTCCCGTTGACCGCTTGGGTACGGCGACAAGCGCAAAATCATTCGCCAGCAGCGCGCTGGCATGCCACCGGAAGACTCGATCGCTCACGGCAGAGCCGTTCGCTCGTGTCGTGGTCCTCACATTCGTTCGAACCACGCAGCGCTCGTCTTCCGAGGCGTGCCTCGCTTTCGCTCGGCATGCCGCCACCAGGATTCGAACCTGGGAAGGACTCACCACACGGCCCTCAACCGTGTCCCTTTGGCCACTCGGGCATGGCGGCGCATTCCGCGGGGAGGATTCGAACCTCCGAAGGTCTATCCGGCGGGTCTTAAGCCCGCTGCCGTCGACCACTTGGCTACCGCGGATGAGCACGGGCTGAATCGAACCAGAGGAAGACTCGCTCCGCTCGTCTTCCAGGGCTCGAAAACCGCCGGACGGTTTTCGAACAGCCGTCTCCCGCCTGAAGGCGGGCGTCTTGCCATTGGACCACGTACCCAGCTGAGAACGCCGAGGGAGTGATTCGAACACTCGTGGCCTCGCAGCCGTCGCCTCTCGAGGGCGATCCCTTGACCAGGCTCGGGGAACCTCGGCAGATCACGGCGGGAGGGCGATTTGAACGCCCGTGTCCTCGTGGACACCGTGGTTCCAGCACGGTCCCTTGGCCAGGCTAGGGAAATCCCGCCGAACGGTGAGACGGAGAGTCGAACGCCGCGAATCAGAGATTCGCAAGCCCGCGGCTCCGATCGGAGCCGCGGACTCCGAAGCCTAGCGGCTCTCGATTTCAAATCGAGTGCAGTCACCTGTCTGCCTGTCTCACCACACCGGAAGACTCACTCCGCTCGCGGGTCGTTCCTCCCCGCTCGCAATCGAGGGCTTCCTCCGGTCGCCCTCGCATCGTTCGTCTTCCGAGCCCCGCTTCGCTTTCGCTCAGCGGGACGCCACGACTCGGATTCGAACCGAGAGACCGGCACTCACCGGCCACGGCGTAGCAGGCCGTTGGGTTCACCGGTACCCAGTCGCGGCACAATTGGGTCGATGAGGGTCCCGTGAGCAAAGCGAACGGGACGCCGAAAGAGCGCCGCGCTCTTTCGGAAATTCGAACCTCGGTCTCGTGCACCCAAGGCACGGATCTTCGACCACGAGACCATCGACCCAAAGGATGGTTGTATGTCTATACGTCTGCGCACGCGACGGGGACGGAACGACTGTTCGCTACCGTCTCCCGTCGCGTTGGGGCGTGCTTCGACCGTCGGAGCGGTCGGGAATGCCGCATCGGTCCATGCAGGTTGCAGACCCTTCCGGGCCCAGCCCGCCGGTCTGAACGTACCGGCGAGAGTGCCTGCCTCGATGGGCATCCCCAGCGTGGATTGACCACGCAGCCACGCCGTCAGAGACCAGCTCTGACGAGCCCAGCCTCGATCGGCTCGGCTGGACGCCGACGCCGGGATTCGAACCCAGGTCACGACCGTGACAGGGTCGCATGCTAGCCGGACTACACCACGTCGGCTCGCCACGGATCGCCCCGAGGGGTCCCGTCGCGTTCACGCGACGGGGCTCGCGGGAGCGACGCTCCCGCGGCGAATCGAACCAGAGCCAGACGGTCTCGACCGTCTGGCAGGGATCAGATTCGCGGAGCGAATCTGAACCCCCGACCTCGGGATCCAAAGTCCCGCGTCCCTCGCCGGAAGACTCGCTTCGCTCGACTTCCGAGCCCTCGTTCGGACCTCCGGCCCTCACGAGGACGCCAACGGAGACTCCGGGGCTACGGATCCGCGGCTGATCGTGGATGGAGTGCTTACCAGTCGCTCCAGAGACGCTCAGCGCGTCGGGAACGACGCGTTCGCACCGCTCACAGGTGCGAACGGAACCAGTGTGCCGCGAACGTCACCACAAGTCGACGGCCAGTCTGTTGGACTGACCCAACGCTGGGCGACGAGTTGCGGCAGGCCCGTGTTCCCCGGCCCCGAACGGGTAGTCCGTGTGGGGGCCAGGTTATGCGGGGATGGTGATCCGGACGGAGCCGGAATCGCTGGCGTCGATCGATTCGACGCGACTGGGATTCCGACCTGATTCGTCCGGTTCCGCACGCTGATCGCGTAGGCAAAATTGCACACCCACGGCTCCGGTCGGGCGAACGGGCCGTGGAGTGGGTTTTGCGATCGTCATGCGGAATCACCGTCGGTTGACGTTGGGTGAGTGCTTCAATTACAACTCATTGACGCGGGGGTATTAATTCTAACTGGGGTGTGATATGCAAAGGCACAGGGCTGGTGGACTGGACCGAATTCGGCCTACAGGGTTGTGCTGAATCCTTAGTTCCAGCCAAGACGGGCCGCGAATGGTCACGCTGATTCCCTCGGTTCCGTATCTCCAGACGGTTACTCTTCCGCCGGTATCCAGTCCAGAAACAGATCTCGAAGACTTTGAGAGACGGTACGGAGGTCAGAGAGAGTTTGCTCTTCGTTCTTCTTCGTAGCCAAGTACTCCTCGACGAGAGTATCATTGATTCCTTCGAGAAAGTCGAGTAAGACGTCGTAGCCGTTACCCGTCGGCCCCCGGTTCCAGCGGCAAACGCTCGGGATCGACATCCTCGTACGCTTTGTCGGAGCTAAGGATGGAATGTCCGCGGGTTTCGGCAGTCGCAGCGTGGAAGGCATCAAATGCGGTCATCCCGTCCTCGAAGTAATTCACCGCTTTGAGTACGATCTGGCGTTCTTCCTCGGTCTCGACGGGGACAACATCGAGCATATTCGAGACCAACTTGGTGAAATCGAACTCGTGACGCCCACTGATGAGCAATAGCTCCAGATACGAATACGTGGATGTGACGACGTCATGTTCTTCCAGCTGTGCTTCTGCCTGGTCTTTCAGCCAGTCGGAGTCTTTGACGAGAGCGAGGAGAAAATCTGTCTCGACGAATCGCGTCATTCGTCTGTCTCCTCCGCCGCGTGTTTTCCGCGTTGGAGTCCGTCTTCAGCATCGGCTTTCGCCTGTTCACGAGCTTCTTCACGGAGTGCTTCGATAGATTCTCCCTCGAATGCGTCGCCGGCTGCGTCACGAATCGCCTGCAGCGGGTTCTCGTCGATTGGAATGAGCTCGAGCCGGTCCTCGTATTCGACCACGTGGAACTTCTCGCCGTACTTCTGCCGTACCTCTGAAGACAGGTAGAGCCGTCCGTGTGAATCTGTTTCGACTGACATGGTTCTCCATTAGTTTGGGTCGAATATAGGTTTTATCCCATATATCGGTTAGACCTCCCATAACATTGTGGCCAAGCATTTCCGTGTCGCTTAGTACCTGACCTGCAGACCTGCGAAGTGCTTGTTTTCACAATCAAGAGTGACAGGGCGGTGCCAGACTCCGATAGCGGCGGTCCTGAGTCGATCCCTCGCCCGCGACCGGTTGTACCACACCATCTTCGTGAGATACCTTCGGACGGTTCGATCGGATTTCGGGTTCGCGACGCGAGACCAGTACTCCGTATTCAGATCACTCGGTGCGACCGATTCGTGCTCTTCGATCATCTCGTCGATCACACGCTGATGGTCCGACAGCGCATCCAAATTCTTCTGGTGGAGTTCCTCGTGGGCGTCCGGAACGGACTGTGACGTGGTCGGTAGCGATCTACTCGGCGTTATCCCGATCGGCCTGTCGCGCGGCGAGTTTGAGCGGCGCGACCGCGACGCGGGTGTCGCCGCCGGCCTCGTCGGCGATCAGTTCGATTTCCGACTGCAAAATCGCGTCGTGGGTGAGTACCCGTTCGGCCGCTCGCGGAGGATTCACGAAACTCCGTATTGGTTCTTGAGCGCCGTGAACTCTGATTCACTCGGGAGGACAACAGCAGCCTCATCCGGATCGTCGAACTCACCCTGAAGTGATCGATACATCGCAGTGACCGACCGCTCCAAACCGTACCAGTGTGCAGTCTCGGTCAGCGTCTCCTCGTCAATATCCAGCTGCTCGATCAAGAGCATAGTATAGCTGACGCGGCGGGATCCACTGCCGAGGACGAGCGTATGACACACCACGTCGGCGGGTGTGAGGTCCTCCTCGGGTGCATACCAGAACGCAGGTTCACCTGCGAGGAAGAACTGTAGTCCGTACTCCGCGAACCGAGCGAGTCCGGTCAGGTCCCAGTCGGCGGCTGTCTCGAGTGCCTCTGTATCTTCACTCGTCTGGACCCGGACGAGTGCTCGCTTCGGATCGCACCATTCGACAGTCGCGCTTGGAGCGAGTGCTCGAACTCGCGACCGGTGGTTGTGGGCCACGACAGCACGGGCAAACGCCAACAGCGGTGAGAGATCTTCCTGCAACGCGTACTCCGGGCCGGACGGAGACAACATTGCACGATCCTTGAGGGGAGACAGCGCCTTGTGAACACCCTGGCGAGAGAGCCCAAGTCGATCAGCGATCTCGGAGACCCGGCGTGGTTCGTCGAGATACCAGCACACCCGGAGTGTGGCCGGTGACAAGAGGTCCACCCACTCCACGTGGCCGAGTTCCGCGTACAGCGTCCGGTAGGCCTCGACGATCGGATGGTCAGCGAGGGAAACTCGCCGCTGATTATTGGGGCCACGGCGTTCAGTGAGAATGCCCGCTTCGAGCAGTTCATCGAGGACCTCGTATAGATGGTCCCGGGAATACGTGGTTTCTGACGCCAGATCTGTTGGCGTCGCCTCTCGGCCGGTGCGCAGCGCGTCAAGGACTACGAGGCCGGCCCTGGTGATCATCTGTGTCTACCCTAATCCCGGAACCTATAAAAACGTTACCGGATTTGGGTTGACGATTTTGGGACTCGTCATCGAGATAAGGGTGCCAGATTGACTCACTGACTCTCAAGCTCATACAACAGGTCAAAAGCGGGATGGCGCTGTAGTACTGCTTTACAGCTCAGACATTGGGTTAGTAAGGAGCGTTTCGAGTTCCAGTAATCACTTCTCAGTTTTACCACGTCGCAGTCGATACCGTATCGTCCTCCTTCAGCCGTAAAGTGACGGAATTCACTGCTTCCACATTCTGGACATGGATCACTGAGCTGCTCCCAATCTGGGTGTTTCGATCCGATCAACTGAATCTCTGATCCGTCTGCGTCGATGAGTTTAAGCTCTTTCTTCATTGATGGAGCCCCACCCATTGGGGCTCACAAACAACCTCGTCGTTTTGCAATCTACTCGTCAACGTACTCCGGTCGCTGCTCGTATTCGATCGGATCGTTCACGTCGATCCGTTGGAACGCTTGTAATCTGAATGCACACGCATCGCAGGTGCCACACGCAGGTGATGACTCGCGATAGCAACTCCACGTGAGTTCGTAGGGAACATCCATTTCCACCCCTCGTTCGGCGATATCGGTTTTTGACCACTCCACAAAGGGCGCGATGAGTTCGATCTCGGTTTCCGGCTTCGTCCCCGTATCGATCACAGATTGGAAGGCGTCGAAAAACGCTGGCCGACAGTCCGGGTATCCAGAAAAATCCTCACTATGCGCGCCAATAAACACCGCTGAGCAGTCATTGGCTTCTGCGTACGACGTAGCCATCGCGAGCAGGTTCGCGTTCCGGAACGGAACGTACGAAGTCGGGATTTCGTCACTCTCTAAGTCTGCATCCTCGACATCAATCGAATCGTCCGTGAGACTCGACGTCCCGATAGTGGCGAGGTATTCAGTTTCAATGTGCAAGAAATCCGCCGCGTCAACTTCTTCGGCCAGCACTTTCGCACACTCACGTTCTGTGGACTCCGTCTGTTGACCGTAGGAAGTGTGGAAAAGATATGGTTCGTATCCACGGTCCATCGCTTCGTAGACTGCAGTTGCACTGTCCATTCCACCGGAGACAAGAATTACGGCGCGTTTTGAATCAATCATCTGTGTGGGGAGAGTTGTTTTCGGTCCTGTACCGTGACTGCGCTCTGAATCACGTATTGCTCACCGCTCAATCGAGATTTCTCAATCATGTTCCTGGTTCATCGTTCCACAAGTCGACGTGAAGCCGCGGCGTATATCGATAGCCATACTCCATCGCCAACTCGGCGACTATTTTGCGTGTCTCGTCTAACTGCTCTCTCGTCATTCCCTCGGGCATGAGAAGAACAGCAGAATCAGCAATCCTGGAGGTCGTTGCCGCTCGTATTTCCCCCAGTAGTTCCTCAATTTCAACCATGTCGTTGCGATCCGTGATGACGAATTTCAATTGGAACTCGTGGTCATCCACGAGAGAAGCGAGGGCCTCGAGATTGATCCGATTATTTTCATGACGACTCGCCCACTCTCCATCCCCTTGCGGGTCCTTCTTTTCGGTCGGCGTGCTGCTTGCCAGCTTCGGACTGATGCTCACGAGGTCGATAGGGGCATCCCGATAGATGGTTCCATTTGTCTCGACTGTTATGTGGTACCCAGATTTGTTCAGTTCGTCAAGAAGGCGGACGCTATTTTCGTGCAGTAGAGGCTCACCACCCGTAAGAACGACGTGGTCCGCGTCGTGCGATTGTACCTCGTCAACGACACCTTCAATCTCCATCCACGAATGATTTGGCTCCCAAGACGTGTAATAAGAGTCACAGAACCAACAGCGGAGGTTGCAGCCGCTCGTACGAACAAAGACTGTCGGCACTCCAGCGAGAATCCCCTCTCCTTGCAGCGAATAAAAGAGCTCATTGATCGGAAGAGAGTTTCCGGAACGCCGTGGCTCACCATCAGGTATCTCGATGTTTTCAGCGTTGACCAGCATTGTTATCTCGCACAGAGTTCATCAGTCTCCCGTACCGTCACCGAAACCTCCGAGACGGTTTCAGGAAATGTCTCCAACATCCGTTCTTCGAGAACCGCACTCATTATTTCGGCTGTCGGTGGGTAGTCGAGGATGATAACAGCATCTCCATCTCCACTCTCTTCGAACGCCTCAATCAGGGGATCGCCCTTCTCCAGCAGAAACTGATGATCCCACTCGAATATTATTGAAGTAATATCGCCCTTGTCGACGACCCATCCGTCTTCGGTGAGTTCACCGGTCACCTCTACATTGATCTTGTAGTTGTGGCCGTGTGGACGGGAACACTTCCCTACGTGGTGACGGATCCGGTGTCCTGCGCTAATCCGGATCGGCCGGTCCCGCCCAACTTCTAGCGTCCGCTTCCCGGCTGTTTGGATGGGATCATCACTCTCTGTAAGCTTGCGGTCGCGCACAAGAACGATAATATCGGGGTATTACTTAGATATGATGGTCGCATACCGCGTCGACCACCGCCGGCAGATATAACGCGAATATATTACGTCAGAACGTCGGGGGAAATGACCATACACGAACACAATAAAATCGTCCTCTACTGGAGTAGAGTGAGAAGAACCGTTACAATTGAAAGGAGTTGCTACCATAGGCTACCCAATGATATCCGAAGAGCTACGGTCAATTCCTACTGGAACACCTGGTGTGTATTGCATGTTTGACCTGGACGGTGAACCAGCCTATGCAGGCCGCAGTAGTAAGTTGCGAAGCCGTCTCAGACAACATTTCATCCGACAGGACTCCAGCGTGGTGAGCTATGGACGATTGGACATTTGGGATATTTCTTTCGTCGACTGGTGGAGCACAGAGGAGACGAACCGCGCAGAGGAGAAACTACTCGCTGAATATCGTCCCTACTTGAATTTCGATGCAGACGTGGGAGCGTCAAGTGCCGAGACAGAGATATCCGTAGATGACCCAGACGGAACCCTGGAATTGGTAACCAAGGATGAATTAGAGTTTCGGGCAGATCCATACAATCGATCCAAACAAAAGTTAGAGCACTTACTGCGTATGCTCGACAAAATAAAGCTGGCTGGGCACAGTGATGACACAAAACAGACGGTATTCGAGCATCAACGGATTCTTTATCAAAACGTTGTTGAATTTCTCGACGTCGAACCCCCACAGAACAACACCAATCTGACCGAGTGGAATGATTAAGTCCTCGTGTTTTCGCCCGTTCGATCAACGTATCCACGAGTAACTTCCTTGTGGCACGTACTCCTGACCACGGTACAGCTCAGGTTTTCGTGATAACAATTAAAAAGGCGTTTACCCTCTGGAAAAATAACCCCATCTTCCTATGAGTCCCTCCCCCGAACCACGTGATACGCTCAGCCCGAGTGCGATCGCTCAGTTCTATAAACTACAGCAGTGCCCAATGTATCTCTATCATCGATACGTCGACGAGGATTTCGCTGAGCTAACTGATGTCCCGCTCAGCCCATTACTTGCTGCTACAGGCGAGAAGTTTGAGGAGAGTCAGGTACGACGCCTTCTGGAAGCCGACGTTTACAGCGTTGGAGACTCCGATAGCGTCTTACCGTTCGACGAAACCTGGGCCGGCAATCAGACGACTGACATTGACCGGATCAGCGGACTCATCGAGGAGCTAGCATCCGGTGAACGGTCGCGACCAGTCGTCTTCTTCCAACCACCACTAGCCGGCACCATCGGATCGTGGCCCGTCCACGGTGCTGCAGACGTCGTCATCGCTTCCTCCGGCGCATCAAGGGCTGGTGCAAGCGTCGAGCTGCGAGTCATCGAAGTCAAATCCTCGAGTGCTGTCCAAACCCACCATCAGCTCCAAGCTGCAACCTATGCGCTCCTGTTCGAGTGCCTACTAGAAGAATCCAACATTCAGGTTTCGGCCAGTATTGTATCGCAAGATCCAGAATACAACGATCTGGCATCGATCGTGACGAGCACTGCTGGTCTCGAACCCAGCCGGCTAAGTACGTTCGACTTACAGACTCGCCAAAACGACGTTCAACTACTGCTCGAAGCGGGCGGTACAGTCGACGATATCCTTCTTGAGGATGGAGATATGCGTTCAAGTGGAGATCCACCGACGTACCGGATCGATGGGAGATGTGACGGGTGTTCTAAGCAGATTCGATGTGTTGCACACTCGGTAAGGACCAAACAGCTCTCACTACTTGGGTTGACAGAAGGCGTTCAGCAGTCGTTGGCCGAACTCGGCGTAAACGACCTCCATGATCTGGCAACACTTTATGATTGGCCGACGAATACGAGGGACCGACGAGCAACCTCACACGCACACCCACAGCCAACGGATCCAGATCTCGTCTCTCGCATCACACGTGAGACAGACGTCTCGAACCTACGCAACATCGCACAAATCGCCCACCGGTTCCTCCGCGAGATTAGCCCAGAATACAATACAGAGTGGAACCAAAGCGCTGATGCTGGCCCTTGGGGAGACTATCTTATCGGGACCGGTCGGAATCTCCCCGATGACGACCCACCATCCGGATTCAACCTCAGCTATCCGAGACAATCGCTGGTCCGGGTGTACCCATATGTCCAACATGATATCGTCCGGAACAGAATTGTATTCCTCGCCGCGAAAGTCACATCGACGCACTACGAGCAGTCCCATGACGATGGACTCTTCGTGGCTGCACGTCCAGAGGGACACCCCAACGACACTGACGCCAAAGACGAAGAAGAACAGAGACTAATCGAGGACTTTTTCCAGAAGCTCTCGGTGGCGATTCAGAAGGTACGTCCAGACCTCACCACAGATGACTACGACCCAACCGAGGGCTTCATTCATCTCTATCCTTACGGCGATTCACAACGGAAGTGGCTCGTAGAGGCAGTTAAACGGCATACCGACTCCGAAGCAGCCCGTTCCCTCCGAACCCTGTTGGGCTATCGCGAAGCTATCGACCAGTCTGTGGTCAGCATCCTCCAGGAGGAGTTCCGGGACCGACACGCGTTACGATATCCCGGACTTGGAATTGTCCAAACGGCCGCACAGTTCTGGGGGAGGAACTCCGAACTGGATTGGGAGGGGCCACGAGATAGCTCAAAAACACCACTCAAGGAGACATTTGCGGCGGGGTTCTGGGAGATTGGAGCTGAATACAATATACTTGATGATAGAATTAGCCTCGGGTTCGACGATGGACTACAGATTCCTGATGACCATATGATCCAGAGCAGCTACCCGGTCGTCGGACGTCATCAAGAAGTCCTTCCCTTGGAATACATCTATGCCTCTAAGGAATTCGACCTTCTCCGACCTGAGATTGCGGATGATAAGGAGGTACGGGAGCAAATCATCCGGTACCGCCACCATACCGATGAGAACTCCCCCCAGATCACTTTCGACGATATTGAGGACGGCGTCCAAGCGATTTGCGAAGCGTACGAACACATCGAACGATGCATTCGCGATAAGGATGCCACCATTGAGAAGAATCCATTAAACCTCAGAGATCTGTCGGCCAACTCCCTTGGCGAATCCGAGCTTCAGTCGACCTGCCTCGAGTATCAGAATCTCGAATACGGGGCACAACGACGCCAACTTGAACAAACGTACCGAACACCGCTCCCAGAGCGAGTCGGTGAAGGATCAGCAATCCCTTTCGAAGTGACGGTCCCACCGGTCGAATCAGCCGATGAAGATGAGCAGCGGAACTCGGTGAAAGGATCAATCCTTCGCTCGCTCACGCCGGGACGGAACGACGGACTCCAACCTGATAGCCAACCGAGCCTCGAAGTAGGCAACTTCGTCGTTCTGACGCCACTGGTCAGCTCACAGAACGGGAGACTCACCGAGGCCGTCGACGACCCAGTCAAAATCAAACACCAAGTGCTCGGTGTTCTCACAGCACTTGACCCCGCGGAAGGGACTATCCGCGTCTCACTGAACTGGCGATACAATATGTCTCGAGAGACGTTCAAACCAAACCACGTTGGATGGACGACCGATAGCGACGACGAATATGGTCGCCAGTTCATTGACGAAGGCATGACGTTCGTCGTGGACACGGCCCTCGACGACTTCGTCGGGCACCGTGCCCATCAGGCATTGTCTCAAGCCCAGGAAAACGACGTCCACAACCGGCTTGTGGATGTGTACGATGACGAGATCTCGGACGCGCTAGAGACACCAGCGCCACTGTTTGATCGGAAAGCGATTAACAAATTTATCGAGGCATTTGACATGGCGATGCCGGAATCTGCGAATCAAGACCAGCAGTCTTTCGTGACTCGTCTTAACCACACAGTCGCAGCACTACAAGGACCCCCAGGAACCGGAAAGACACAGTACGCATCTGCACCGGCCATACTTTCGCGTGCTTACGCGGCAGGGCCTGGATTCGCGGGAATTGCATCCGCACACTCAAATACTGCTGTCGACGAAATTGCCGACGCCGTCGGAACGGCGCAACAGGCACTGTCTGCCGAGGGGTACGCCCGGGACGTGAAGATGATTCGCGTTCGGTCGGGAAATGGGTCCAGCGACCTTCCACATAATGTTCAAGATTTCAATTACTACGACGACCGGGACGAGCTGAATCGGCTATTAGAGCAGCATCTTGAAGGAGACGGAGCAGTCCCGCTGCTGGTGTTCGCAGCCCCAGTCACCTTGCGGAATTTGATTAACAGTGCTTCAGACGTTATCGCAGATGCTGAATCGGCCGAAGAACTCATGCAACGGGGCCAAGCGAGACTTTTTGACTTCGCGCTCGTCGACGAGGGGAGCATGATGGACTTACCGCTCTTGTTCCTGCTTGGTGCCTTCCTCGGTCGTAACAAGCAGTTGCTCCTCGTGGGCGATCACCGGCAGATGCAGCCCATCCAAAAACACGATTGGGAGACCGAGGACCGCCAGACGATTGAAGAGAATACCCCATCCGTCTCGGCACTTGACTTCGTTCGCTTTCTGCGCGGCGAGGAAGAGAGTGCATTCGAACGACTGGAGCGTGAGGCACCGACCTGGGCAGACAAACAATCAGTCCTGCCGATGGACAGACTCCAGACGACGTACCGACTCCCGCCAGCGATGGCACAGTTCGTTACGGATCTATTCTATTACCGGGACGACATAGATCTCCAGTCCGGGACATCGGCAGAACGAATGCCAGATGTTCGGACGTCCGAGCAGCCGGAGTGGCTTAGGTGTGCACTCGACCCAGAGCCCCGCGTCACCCTACTGCTACACGACGACAACGTGTTTACCAAGGATAGTCCGCTGGAGGCCCACCTGCTTGAGCAACTCCTGCAACCGCTGCCGGTCGTTCAAGCCAATCCAGAGGACGAGGAAATCACAGGAGGCATCGTCGTTCCGTTCCGGCTGATGCGCCGACGATTACAAAACCAATTTGACCTGACGGTAGACACCGTTGAGCGGTTCCAGGGAGCCGAGCGAGACGTGATGACGCTGTCGATGACCGCTGGAAATCAAGGGTATGTCAATCAGATTGGCGAGTTCCTGCTGGACGCTAATCGGTTCAATGTTGGTGCGAGTCGCATGAAGCAGAAGCTGTTTATCCTCGTCTCGAAGTCGCTGTTTCGGGCAGTAAACAGTGATCCACGGAAGTACGAGCAACAGAAAGCCTGGAAGCAGCTGTATCAGTCCCTGGTCTCCGGCCATGAGCCAGATGCCGAGTTTGTGGTTGACACCAGTGAAGTGGACGAACTGTCGACGTCAACCAAAGTCGCAGTGTATACTGGGTACCGTGATTAACCATCCCTGGGAGATAATCGACAGGTCATCCGATCCCAATCCATTCGGTATCGGCATGGATACTACTCAGTGGAGAAGAAGCCGGCTCCCCGCTCAACCACTCAGATATCCTCAAACTCGTCCGTCAGCTCATCCAAGATGTTGTTTTCCGCGATGATATCTGAAGCATCGTCATCAGCCATCGATTCCTCAGAGTCATCACCCGGCGATGTCTGTCTTGGCTTGACGGTAGATTCCTCAGAGTCATCACCCGGCGATGTCTGTCTTGGCTTGACGGTAGATTCCTCAGAGTCAGATGTATCTACAGATAGACGCGCCAATTTCGTCTGTTCCCACCGACGGCGGGACTCCATGAGATTTCGCCCACCAGTTGTGAGTCGGTACCCGTTCGACCGGCCATTAACTTTGAACTTATCGACGAAACCTGCCTCTGCGAGGTCATCCAAATTTGGATAGAGTCGACCATGGTTGATTTCTTCGTCATAATATGTGCTAAGCTCGTCTTTGATTTCAAGGCCCTTCGGGTCATCCAGTCCAGATATGACATACAGGATATCGCGTTTCAGCTGCGATAAATCTGCGAATTCCGGCTGTGAAACGATATCTAGACTTCCGTCTACATTTTCGTGCATCTGATCGCCATCTATCAAATCCCAATCCGCTTCAATGACGTCGTCTTTAGTTTCAGTATCGGCATCCTCAGTAGCATCCCTATTCGTATCTGAAGGGGTTTCTCCCGAATTTTCTTTCTCTGGAGAAGCGATAGCCTCAGAAGTGGGGTGGGCAGTCCCAAGATCTGTAATACTCATATCTCTCGTCGAACTCAATGCGCATTTCTGAGTACCGCCATTTGTTGTCCAAGCCTTCCCCCGAGCTTGGTCTAACAGGTACCAACGACCAAGCTCCCATTCACAGTCCACGTCGTGTGTCGTCCATACATTGAACCAGGCAGTGTCCCCGTCGATATCTTCGACTTCAAAGCTCGCCTCTTTCTCTTCGCTCGGGGAATCAGCGGACCTTTTGAGCATGACCGGAATCGGCTCATTGAGGCGACTGTTGTCCGTGATATGATCTAATGTTATCAACGAAGACATGTCTTCCCCTGTCGATGGTTCTGTATCAGTCGTCTCAAAAACCTCCTGAAGGGCGGCTTCATAGCTCTTGAAGTACTTAGTAAAGTCTGATGAATCAGCGTTTCCATGCTTGCTCATTTCATCTTCTGAAGGTCGATGGCCTAATTCGTCAGAGACACGACGAAGCTCACGGACAAGACAAGACTCCACATCGATATCAGCAGCTTCAAGCGCTGCATGCCATGATCCAAAGGTGTTCATAACCTGCTGGCTGGAGTAGTCGGTAGCGGTATCGATATCATCGATATCGGGGTATCCATCTACCGTCTCAGTGATGTCCTGGACAGCCAACGTCAACTCTTTGCGGGAGACTGTTTTGGATTTGGCTTGTGTTTTGTTCAGTTTATCCTGGATCTCATCGGATTGTGATTCTACCGCCATATCGGAGAGATCAGCAGTCCAGAGTGCAGCATTCCAACTCGAGAAGTGGGACACATATATCCCAGAAGAATGGACACTATGTTCGTCCATTTCCGTCGTCGTCGGTGGGTGACCAACGATATCGGCAACGCGCCGAATTTCATCGAGCAACCGGTCCTCTTTATCGATATCTGCCGCCGCTAGTGCATCATCCCACGAACCAAATTCATCATAATAGTCCCGAGGGGTATACGCACCCTCGGACCGCATCGTTGTTGAAAGTGGATAGCCCCGTCCAGAGTCCAACTCTTTGAGAGCAGTGAGGAGTTCTGATTTGGTAGCCGTACTGTTGGATTCATCGTCGGCTAGCGATGGGGTGCCGACACTACAATTGTGAGATGCATCAGTCGGTGTAGCCGAAGCAGCTTCATTGGGTTCAGCATCCTCACGAGATCTTGTCGAATCAGCGGTTTCCATGGTGTCTGGTGTCGCGTCTTCGCCTTCGACAGCAGACAAGACACCCGATGGCCCAGGGGAAATAGGAACAGACTCAAACGCATTGGCAATCTCCTCACGCTCTGCTTCCTTTAGTTCATCAACAGAAGTGAATCCGGCATTGAACAGCGCTTGAGAATGCGCTTCAGTCACATCAGGGAGGTCCGTGAAGAGACTCCTCGGTGGTAAGGCGTCGGACGATTCGGTCGTTTCACCCACCTGTTCGTAGACTTCTGTACCATTCTCTTCGTCTAGCCCCTCATCAACAGTATTCTGCAGGCTCACCAGCGGATATACCCCAATAATCATAGCGGTAATTATCATATTCATAAATATATTAGTATGGCCGATTGTCAGTACTTCATCGTAAAATCCCGCTAACCAGGCTGTCCCAACCCAAAAAATCAGTCCGAAGAGACTGAGCCCAATCCATGTTTTGTTCCTTTTTACCAATCCCGCTAAAAATACAAAAGGTCCTACAACAGTGAGTAAGATAACAGTAGATATAATTACTAATGAAGAGATCAGTCGAAGAAAACTGAGTGTCGTAATTAGCATCGAGACCGTAAGAAACGTAGTGGCAAATTTTCTCCAGATACCTGTTTGTACATCTTCCCCTTCCGGATTCCAGCGTTGAATTGTCAACGTCGTAGCCAGCGCCGTTCCGAGTCCGGCCCCGAGAATTAAACAGCCCCACACTGCGTACGTGAACCCCTGAGCGTATGCCACTAAGGAGAATGATAGTGTCGGAAATCCGGTCAGAAGAGCAGTGGACCCAAGGAACAACACGGCACTAAATAGAAGACTCCCTATTCCCGCCACCAGTGCAGCTGGTCCAATACCCGAGTCAGTATCTGATGTTTCAGTCATCGTATTTTGATTGGTGTCGTCCAGACAGAGCTATTTGACTGCTCACTAAGGGCGTCTACTATACGCAACTGCTCGCCATACATAAATTGTGAAGTGAGAAGGCTATGGCGGTTCGCGGTAACATCTTCGGGATATATACTTAACCACACCCTCGTAATAAACTAGCCTGGTCTGTGTCTTTGGGAGTTTTCCACCCCTCCCCTCCTCCCCCCACCCCAAATACTAAAGATACAAACAGCATCGGAGCCAAAAGGATATCTATTAGTCGTCGGCAACTGCTGGCTCTTGGGGCTTCAATAACGGTGCAACCTCAATAACGTCAATATTGTGGCTCCCCTCATCCCGATAGGTGAACCCACCGTCTGACAGATCCATCTCGACCTCACCGTTGAGATACCCATGACGTTCGTACTCGGAGAGTTCCGCTGGATCGCCGTGGTTCCAACAGATTGCAAGGTCAATATTTGTGAGGAGCACATCGTCATTAAGAAGTTCAGTCAGTGTCGGACCCACAACGGCGTTCCGCAGATGTCCGTTCTGCCTGACGATAGCGTGGATATCGGCAGCTGGGTCAAAGTCCTCGACTGTAATCGAAGACTGTGTCTTAGCGCGTTCCAGAGCTATGAGTACTTCAGCGCTGTTCACCGGTTGGAAGCCATTCGCCTTGATGGTCTCGCGGCGCATTTTGAGCGAGGACTGCTGTTTGGCTGCCTTACGCTTCTGTTCACCCTCTTTCCGGGTTTCCAGATAGGACTTGAACCACGGGTCCTGCGTCACCTTTGAGAGATAGTATTCTAACTCCTGCCGGATGGCCCGAAATACTGGGCTAGACTTGTTCCTGATCGTCTCACGGTTCGCTGAAAGTTCGATGTCCTGGCAGTTGGCAACGAAAAAGAAGTGAAGGTATTCATTGTCGTGCGAAATAGCTTCATTGTACCGTTCGACCTTGATGTGATCTTTCGCTAGCCAAATTCCGAACTGGGCTGAGTGTCGCCCATACGTTGGAAGCTCATCCCGAGTTTCCTTCCCACCGACCATCCCGACGATTTGGATTGTTGTCTCACCACCGTCAAACTCAACTGAGAGTTCCCGCCCCGGATAGTGCTTGCACATTCGTTCAGCCGGGAACTCCCCATCATCAGGGTCCAGCTGTTCGTCCGGGAACTCGAATTTGTTGTTGGTAACTAGTTCGTCACGGGTATCGTCGATCTGATCGTCCAAAGTGACCGAGATTTCCATCTCCCGTAGCCCGTCATCAAAGAAGTGGGCAGTCGATCCAGCGATCGTCTTCCACTTGAGATAGTGCTCTATCTTATTGTAGGTTAGTGACTCAGCGTCGAAACCTTGTCCTGACCGAAAGTTGGATATTTTGATTTTTGTCCCAGGGTTTCCTGGCCGGACATCCCGCTCAGTTAGTTCATATTTGGGGAGTTCCTTATGATTTAGCTTCTCCCAGGGGTCATCCATCACAGCGCGATATGAGTCCCCGTCGTGGACCGTCGTTACCTCAATCCGGTCGCTCTTATAGAATATTTTCGTGCCGTGACCTTTGTAGCCAATAGAATCCGTCTTTTGAGAGTTCCCCAAATCGAAGAACGACTCAAGATCGCGCTCGTTCATACCATGGCCGTCGTCCTCAATGATGATGTCAGACCCATCAGGACAATCCTTGATGGAGATATCGACCGCTGTTGCGTTCGCGTCGTAGGCGTTCGATAGCGATTCCCTGATGACTTCGAGAGGATCCTCGAAGTCGCTCGCAATTTCTAAAAACTCGTTAACTTCGTTTACTTTTGGTGCTTTCTTCATTAGAAGTACCCTCCAAGGGACTGGTTGACAACTTTGTGCGCGAATCGTCGCATGGTTTGATCGTGGCTAAAAGTCTCTTCTAAATAGTCGATTAACGCATCAGTGTCGCCTGTCTGAATCCGTTCACGGACTGCTGCTATCTCGTGTTTTGCTACTATCAAATTATGCATCGCAATTGGACCTGCGATATCCTTCTTATACTCCGCGTTTCCTTTCATGCGCTCAACGAGCAGGTCAGACTGGCAGACTGGACAGTCACAATCGGAGAAATCAACATCCTCGATATTGATGGGCTCGGTGACTGATTTGTAGTACTTGCCGTTGATAGCACTATGAATGTGTGTGCTCGAGTCGAACGTATCAACACCGATTGCAGCGAGGATTGGGGCTGCACCGCTCGAAATGCCGAGGACGTGTAGCGGCCAATGATCGATATCCCACTCCGCCATCACCTCACGGCAATCAGTCACAGCTTTGATGAGTGCGTCTCGGTCGTCCTTCTTTGGAACGAGCCCTCCTAGCGCGATGCCGTCAAACCCCTCACGGAGAACACCCTCAGGGACACTATCGGTAATCACCTCAAGGAACTCCGACATCATCGAATAGTTATAGCCTTGGAGGGTCAGATACTTGGCGCCTTCAAACTCTCTCGAAACACTCAGGAACGTGTGAATGTTCTCTGCTGTCTTTCGAGCTTTCTCCACACGATCTGCATGTGAATCATCCGGTGCGATAGGATAATCGAGATTCACAATAATATCACCACCCATTGCACTCTGGATCTCGTAGACTGCACGCTGGTTCATTTCGACTTCAAAGTCGCTCCCGTCAATACCGTCATTATTCAGGAATTTGAATCCTCCGGAGTCGATAAAGATGAGACCATCATATTGAGTGAAGAGATCGCGCTCCTTGATTGGTTTTGCGAGATAATCCTCATATCGCTCGCGACTGATATTGTAGTCGGTGAGCGACGAGACAGACATCATCGAGCCATCAAAATACTCTCCGGCGTTCACGTCATCGACTCGATCTGCACCGATCATGAACTCCTTGAGCGTCCGATGAATACCGCCGCCATAGACGCTATTCTCGGTTCCACCAGCATAGAAGTTCATCACCGGAAAGAGATTTGGCGTCTCAAGGGTCCTCCCGTCAATAAGAAGAGTTCCAGCTCGGGCATCACCCGTCATCTCCTCCACTGCAAACTCGACATTTGGTTTCACTGAAGTTCTGCTCATCCTTACGAGGAGTATTTTACGAGATTAGTCGCACTATCCAAGTCCAACTTACCTCGAACAAGACGTTTGAGAACACTTCCTTTCTCACCGATTCCGTCCCCTTCGATACGGTAAACATCTGATTTTATCTCTGAAGGAACGGGTTCGATAGCTTGCTGATAAATTGAACCAGTGTTGATGACGATATTCTCGTAGGAATCAGCCCGTTCGCGAAGGCCAGTTTTGACTTCTGGGGCCAACTCCGCAGCTCGCTTGGCGTCCATTCGTCTATCATACCATCCTATCTCAGTGCTACCCGTAACCAAGCCATGTTCCGCTGAGAGTATTGCAATGTCTATCTGCTCATCAAACTCTCCCTCACGCATAGACTTTTTTATAATTTTAAAGAAGTACCCAGAGTACAAATCGAGCGCCGGTAGACGGGCTTCTGTCTCAGCTTTGCTTTTTGAGCAACTCTGTACCAGCAGTACTGCCATGGGTAGTTGTTGAGATCACTCTGGTTTATGTTTTGGGTATGATCCCTAAGGAACAGTCACTGCCACTTGACTCGACCTTAATCGCCTGAAACCCAGACAAAGAGCGTCGAACAATACGCCAGAATCACAAAACCCATTACTATTTGCGAGTTACTACAGAATAACGAAAAATTTGGGTATGGAGGCGATGACCCGCTCCCAACCACTAAACGAATATTTTACCGTTTGGCGGTGCCGTAAAATGGTTATATAGCCAATATAAATGGACGCACACTATAATTTGATCGTTATATTTCCGTCGGAGTAGTAACATTAAATCAGAACAGGACATCCATTTATGTGTGTTGAGGTAGCTCATCAGGATAGGAATAGTGGATATTTCCACGCCTCCGCGATATCCAGAGAGGACGGATACAATCAAAAATCAACACCATCGGTTTGATAAAGACCCACAATGACAGGAGGGAGCAATTGGGATGATTTCGTTGACAACAGTCCGATATTCAAATCGTCGGAGCTCTCGGATTACGACAAGGCCGAGTGGCCGCGAAAAATCGACTACATCGCAAAGCGGGTCTCAGAGGGCGAATACGTCGTTGGCAACATAGACAACCAGCAATTATTATCCGACGGATGGGACGTGGAAGACAAGGCCCGAGACTATTATCTTGAGGGAATCGCAGCACTCACGGGAGACAGAACTCGGGAAACAGCACTGCCAGATACCTTCGATATCGGAGCGTTGCTCGTGGAGTTTCAGGAGTTGCGAGGCGGACTTGCCGACGTAAATAGAGATGAGATACCGGCAGGCGAGATCTTATCTCGCCTGCTAACCCGCACAATTCAACGACAGTCAAGTGGAAGTCGAGCTGATTTGGCCAGCCAACTCCGACCAGACACGGAGACACCACGGGAGCTGGTTGCCGAACTGACTTCGGCACCGGAACTTGCTGACGTCGTATCGGACGCAGTACCGGACACTGATAACCCATCAACACTCGCAAAAGAGCTTGCATCGCTAGATTTGTCGACCGAGCTGTGGGACCATCAGCTCGAGAGCCTTGCGCTGTGGCTACACCACGGGTCGAACGGCTACGTTGATATGGCGACAGCAACTGGAAAGACAGTTCTCGGTCTAGCGGCGGTGGCTCACACCGTTGATAGTGGTTCGTTGCATCCCGCGGACCAGCACCGGCTCGAAGACATTTTCGATGGCGCTGTTCCCGAACCAGACAGCCAGCGTCCAAATAACGTCCTCATTGTCACGACAGACGATCTCCTTGGGATCCAGTGGTCCCGGCTATTCCAAGAGCACTGTCACACGCCAGAGGAGTTTACCCGGGTCACGAATCGAGGTATCCAGCTTCCACGAATGGAGATTGAAATCAGGTCTGCAGGAAGCCTCGACGACCTTGACCCGGCCGACTACGGACTCGCCATCTTCGACGAGGTACACAACTATGGTTCGAAGTCTGGGTGGGGAGATAACCTCGTATCCTTCGTCGATTCCGTATGTCCAGTTTTAGCGCTTACAGGAAGTGTTACGGAGCCATTTAAATTGACCGTTCGTCGGGCTAACAAGAATTTTCCTGTCCTCTATCGGTACACTCACGAACTCGCACTGGCGGACGGCGTTATCCCGGACTTCGAATGGACGCTGTGGTTTACGGACGTCATTGAGAGCGATGCGCTGGACCGGTTGCGCACAACTTCTGACCGCATCCAGGAAATGATAACATATGAGGAAGGAAAACTTCATGTTGAGCGGTCGGCGGTGGCATCAGTGGCTCCAGAACTGGAAGAGGAGACGTGTGAAGCCATCGCAGGAAAGTATACGTCCGGGACTGCACTTGCGAACCAGCTGCGAGAAGTTGGTGGCGGTGAAACAGCCCCGACCGAGTGGCTTGAGTCACTGGCCAAAGGCCTTTCTGACCGAACCCTCGACCGGCTAAACCTGTCGGCCGACCTCGACGCTATCGTTACCGAAGCTGAACGCTCGCTAGCGGAGAAACGACCGACATTGGTGCTGACACGGACATATGGGGAAACAAAAGCGCTGTGGCAACAGCTCTACGATGGGAGTGACGATCGAGTCGTCGAACGGCTCGAAGCTGGAGGGTCAGCCGAAGAGCACGCGTCGACCATTCGGGAGTTTGACGAGGCTGAGACAGAAGAGAAGGTTCTCATTGGGCCTGGAAACCGTATCGGACAGGGGAACGACATCCACTCTGTCGAAGTCGGCATCAACATCGCCAAGCCGGGGAGTGGCGTCAACGCAACACTGGTACAGCGGCTAGGACGATTACTCAGGGACGCGGGAAGCAAGGATACCGTGGATTTCTACCACGTTATGGGGGTACAACCCAGGGACACTGCCGTTGAGCCCGACGGCGAGTCATTCGTCCAGACCGTCTCGGAATTCTTTGGACAAGTCATTGAGCCGGATACTGATGGGATCCTTAAATCGCCGACTGTAAGAGTCAATAATACTGTCTCGAAAGACGTTGCAGCGTTGGAACGGCTCGGTGCTGACAGTCTCAGACTTGACGCAAGGGGGACAGTCATTGAGGCCGCTTACGCAGCGGCAATCCAAGAGACACCTCTAGACAAACCTGCCGTTGAGACAGACTGGTTCTCAGCTGCCTACGGCGTCACTACACCAAGCCAGGAGATGGTTTCAACAGACGACCAGCAGCAAGACGAGGATGACAGAGAGAACGATAACCAAACCCCGCTCTCACCCCTAGCCGAACACTACGATGCCTTCCGCAGCCTCGGGATTATCCACCGCGGACTGCAGAACATCGGTCTGAGCGAGATTGACCACGAAGACCCGTTCCAACAGTGGGTAAGGTTAGTCAAGAGAATATTGAATGAAGAGGGGTTCGGTGAACAGTCGGTCGGGTATGGCTCCCAGTTAGCTGCGAGCGAGGCCGTCGATATCGACGACTATCGAGAATTCTATGGCGACGGAAAGCGGATTACCGAGTTTGAGACGGTGACCGTCACACAGCCACCGTCAGCCGTGTTAGCGTTGATCGGCGATAGGTTCGCAAATCTGGATACGTGGTACGTACCGCTGGCACCGGATAGCGAGACTCCACTCCCTGTCCTCGTCGAATCACAGGCAGAGCTTCGGCGCGCAAAGGCCCTTCTCGAGGAGTTCGCTTCAATGCCCCCGGAACAGTCGTTCACTGAGGATCAGGAAAACAGAGACACCAGTCAGTCCGTCAAAAAGCAGCCCGAAAATACGCAAGCTGAGAACGAGCTCGCGGATACTCCCGTCGCTGACGTCAGAGGCGTTTCTTCGGCTGCTGCTGAGGCATTCTCCGCGGCCGGGTTCGAGACGTTGAGTGATCTCCAAACTGCCACGGACGAGGAATTAGTGTCCGTTGAGGGACCGTCAGAGCAACGAATCAAACTCATTCGCGCATCGATTGGACGGATATAGCAGGTGGGGAGAAGCCTCAAGATGACGTACCTATTTTTTCCAGCACCGAACTACAGATGGCTAACCTGACAGCGCCCGAGTGGGTCGAGGCACGAGATTACCAGCAAGAGGCAATTCAGAACTGGATGGGGGCTGAGGGGCGTGGCATCCTTCGTATGGCGACAGGGACGGGAAAGACGGTGACCGCGTTGTTAGCGGCCAGTAGCGTCGCAGAGATGACTGATGGACCGCTTCTGCTCGTTGTTGCCGTTCCTTATCAGCACCTCGTTGACCAGTGGGCTGCTGATATTCGAGAATTCGGAGTGAATCCCGTTCTGGCCTACGAATCCAGACGCAACTGGCAACCACAGCTGGAGCGGGAACTTCTCGAACAGAATTCTGGAAATCGAAATGCCACTGTCATGGTCACCACCCACCGTACACTCTCTGGCCAAAGCCCCCAACAAACGATTCTACGGGCCCAGGCGCCGTCTATGCTCATCGGCGATGAAGTGCATCATATGGGGGCCCCACAAACGCAAAAAGCCCTCATGGACGAGTTCGACCTTCGTCTCGGCCTTTCCGCAACACCAGAGCGCTGGTACGACGACGAGGGAACAGATGCTCTCGATGACTATTTCAACGGGACGATATTCGATTACGGGCTCGACCGTGCAATCGAGACGGGAATCCTCTGTGAGTACTATTACATCCCACATATCGTAGAGCTGGGTGACGACGAGATGGAGGTCTACATGCGCCTAACTCGAAAGATAGGGCGCTTGATGGCCAAAGCAGATGGCGACAGCCCTTCCATGGTGTTAGAGGGAAATGAGGCACTCCAACAGGCGCTGTTCTCGCGTGCCAGGTTGATCGGGACAGCCCAGCAAAAACTTGACGTCCTGGTGGACCTTTTCGATCGGCAGGCCACTCACAGCCACTCACTGGTCTATTGCAGCGACGGGACAACAGGTGTTGATGAAGATGGCGAGCGCCACGTAGACGCGACTACTCATCGACTCCGGCAAGAGACAGACCTGAATATTGAACGATTCACCGCGAGAGAGGATCAAGCCGAGCGCGAACGATTGCTTTCGGCGTTCGAAAAGGGAGAGATAGAAGTGCTCACATCTATTCGGTGTCTCGACGAGGGTGTCGACGTGCCTGCGACCCGGACCGCCTATTTACTCGCCAGCACATCGAATCCCCGACAGTATGTGCAACGGCGCGGACGGATCCTTCGCCGCCACGCTGACAAAGACTTCGCAGTCATCCATGATTTCGTCACTGTACCGGATACCTCACGGCATCCGAAAATCCTCTCTGACGGGCAATATGAGGTGGAGCGTACGTTAATTCGCAAAGAACTCGAGCGAGTATCCACATTTACGGACTCTGCACGCAACCACCCTGATGCGGAGGTTGATGGGGTGCCCACAACCGACGGCACACTCCAGAAAATCAAACGTCGGTACAACCTACTCGGTGCCTAATACGAGGGGTCTTCGTAGTAACTCGACCATCACCTCCAAAGAAATTGTACCAAACTCAGTCCTACAGATAATAAGACCGCAGGATCCATTTAAGTACCAAATCGTATGGGTCGCGTGCGGAAAAAATTGCGAGCTAGAAGTCTGCGGCTAACATATAAATACATGCAGTTACCCACATAGCGTAATGACGGAGATCCCAGGCGAAGGCGACGTTTCAATCGATGCGGACAAGCGGAAACGAATCCGGGAACGCGTATTACAGGCCGAGAAAGATAAACTCCATCTCGATAACCCTCGCGGGGTAATTAACAATATTGAAGAAATTATTCGAGAGGAAATAAACTAATGCAGTTAGAACGTATTGAGCTCGAAAACTTTCGGCAGTTTCGAAGCGAAAGTATCGAGTTCGCCAACGACGCTGATAAGAACGTAACCGTTGTGCACGGTTCGAATGGATCAGGCAAAACGACAATCCTCAATGCATTTACGTGGTTGTTCTACGATGAGGTGGATTTTGATACACGCCCAGAACGACTTGCTAGTGAGGGGGCCATGGCCGGAGCAGAGTCTGGGAATCGAGTACAGGTATCGGTACGCCTCTCTTTTGAACATGACGGAACAGAATATGTCGCTGAGCGAGTAGCGGTGTACGAAAAGCGCACTCCGGACGATTTCGACGGTGAAATCGTCGAGATGGACCTGCGCGTGAAATATCGAGAGAACGGTTCGTGGAACGAGCGTAACAATCCCTCGAATACGCTCGACCAAGTACTTCCCGAACGACTCAGTGGATTGTTCTTTTTCGACGGAGAGGACATTGACGAGCTTGCGGGAATAGATAATCAGGGCCGCATTCAGGAAGCAATCCAGAACATTATGGGTCTAACCATCTTGGAGCGAGCAACCCACCACCTTGACGAAGCGGCCGGTCGCTTCGAGGACGAGACCCAGGATAGCGCGAGTGAAGAGCTCACGGACCTCATTTCGAAAAAACAGGGGGTCGAAGAGGAAATTGAAACGCTAGAGCGCGACCGCGACGATACAAAGCGCAATAAAGACCGAATCGAACAAGAGATCGACGATATCGATCAGAAGTTAGAGCGGCTCGACGAAAGTGCCGCACTCCAAGAGCGGCGATCGGAGTATCAGGGTGAAATTGATGAACTGGAGCATGAAATTGAGGATATAAACGAACAAATTCGGTCGAAACTCTCCGATGAGGGCGTGGTCCCCATGGCGATGCCACTAATCAAGGAAACGGCCGAGCAGATTGATGGAATGCGTGAACGGGGTGAAATTCCATCGGAACTCAGCAATTCCTTCATCGAGTCACTGCTGGCGGCCGAGCAGTGTATATGCGGGCGCCCATTGAACCAAGGAACAGATTCGTATGAGCGAGTTGTCGGCCGACGTGGAGAAGTAATCGAAGACGGCGTCGAGCAAGGAGCACTCCGCATAGTGGGCCAGCTCAACCGGATCGTTGATATCGAAGCAACGTTCTTCGATGAAATCGAGGAGCTGACCGCTGATCGACAAGATCTTCACGATGAGATTGGAAAATTCGAGGAGAAAATTGACGAGGTGAGTGCCGAGCTCCAGGAAATGGACGCTACCACGGAGGAAGGCCTCTCAGTCAAAGACCTGGAGAACAAACGAAAGGAGAAACTCGGCACCCGAGACGACCTTATCGGTGAAAAAGCGACCTATGAAAAACAGATCGAAGAAAAACAAGACCGCGTCGACGAGCTCGAAGATGAGATTGACGACCAGGAAGACGAACATGAAGAGACCCTTTTGGCAAAGCGACGACGCAAGGCCGCCAAGGAGATCGAACGAGAACTGCAAACGGTATTCGACGAACTCAAAGACAAAGTCCGACGGTGGTCAAACGAACGAATCCAGTCGGAGTTCAGTCAGATTGCCAGCAAAGATCTCGAGGCCGAGATCTCCGAAGACTTCGAGCTGAAAATCTGGCAGGACGTCGGCGGCGAACGAATCGAAGTCGACAAGTCGCGAGGAGAGCGCCAGATAGCGAGCCTGGCCTTTATCGGGAGTCTAGTCGATATCGCTCGCGAACGGTACGAGTCCAACAATGACGCGGAATACTTCGACACTGGGGGCATCTACCCCATCGTGATGGACTCACCGTTCGGCGCACTTGACAAATCACATACGCGGGAAGTCAGCCGTGCCATTCCGAACTTAGCAAACCAAGTTGTCGTCTTCGCGACTGACGCACAGTGGGACGGCCCAGTAAGTGAAGAGATGGACAGTGTCGTCGGAGATCGATATTCGCTGAACTTCACCGACGGCGACGGGAAGCATAACTACCCCCAAACGACAATAGAAACTGGCCGACTACCTGTGGGGGATGAGTAACAATGATTACACAGAAATACAATAAGTCTGAGCTTTACGACCGGGTCGTTGAAAGGCACGGTATCTTCGAAAACTCGTATGACTTCATGGTATTCCTAGCGGTAATGGGCTACCGGGAAAACCGACGAATTACCTCCGAGTACCTTGGGAACGACGGGATGTCTGGCGAGATTGGTGTTGACAACCTGAAGAAAAACGAGCTCTACCGAACGGTAATGGCGTGTCTGGCGTTTCAGGAGACGAATGATCCAACTGCCTTGGTCAATGAAAGAAAGCAAGCAAAAATCCTCGCACAATACGCGGCGGGTGGTCTCGAAATAGCCGAGCAAGAGTTTGGAACTGTTGCTGGCGATCCGACCGACGCGGTCGTCAACTACATCCGATCGGCACAAGACGAAGACATAAATCCAAGTGGCGAACTTGGAAAAATCGTCAGTAGTTTCGACGAGGAAATGATGCAGGATAACTAAAATGAACGATTCCATCGAGACGCCTCCAGTCGACGATTCGCTGACTGTCCTTAGTTCCAAATCAATTTATCGGACTGACGAATGGTGGAAAGTCGTCGTTCGATATCAATACGAGGACAGCGCCGCGGAGACAGCGGTCTACCTTTGGCACCGTGACGATTCCGAGTGGACTCGGAAGAACAAGTACGTCATCAAGACGAAGGATGCCTGGGAGACAGACCGTCGTGTCATTGCGTCCCTGCTCAACGGAGCGATGTCGGAAACGGAAAATGAGTTTCCGGTCAGTGATTACTATCACGTCGACGCCGGGACGACCATCTCAAAGTCAGACGACTGGTGGAAAGCAATCGTTCGCATCGACCAGAAGGGGTCCTACGAAACGGAGGAAGTTGTCGTCTATCTCTGGCAGAACGAGGACGGTCAGTGGTTCCGGCGCCAGAAGTACGCGGTCAAGAATTGGGACAGCTGGGATGACGAACGTACGGCAATCTCATCGATGCTGACCACCGAGACTTCAGGACAACCTGACGACAGCGACGAGTCAGTAAGCGACAGGGAAAGCGGCGAAGATACTACTGACACTGCCGAGCCTGTTGATACGGACATCAAATCCGACCTTGAGCAGATCGGTGACGAAATCGAGGATCATCTCAGCGAGACGTTCGAGACATAACTGCCAGGTGGCGCCGACCAATTACATTACAGAGCCGGATTTTTGCAGATACCAGTTATGTTGAGTCCAGAGTGATGTCGAGTTCAGTTTCGAGGTACGTGTCCACATCACGGTACTCGTTCTCGACGACATTACATAGTTCGCGGTTCAGGGACAGCCCACCGTGAGTGATGTTGGCTGACCCAACATAGGCGAATTCGTCACAAACAACGACTTTGGCGTGGAGGTCGTCAACTTCCAGTACCGTTACCGTGTCTGGCAGCTGCTCACAGACGGACGCATTGTGTTCTTGTCCCGTCTGTATGACGAAGGTGACGACTGTATCTAACTGTGTGACTGCCTCGACCAAACTCGGGTGACGGTTCTCGACGGAGTCAGTGACTGGCAACCGAAGCGAGACGTCACTCACCCACGGCGAGACGAAAGCGACCTTATCTGCATGAACAAGCGTGTACCCGAGGAAGTACCCCAGGCTCTCAGAGGTTAAGGAAAACGCTCGTCCCATCCGTCTCACCACCTGGTGGCTGTTCTCGGTCGAACATTTCATTTGCCGCGTCCTCCGAGTTGACCATCTCCAAAAGGTAATCCCGAAGCGCCTCGAGGAGAATGTAACTGAGTGTTTCACTCTGATCGTCCGTCGCTATACATTCCATCAGATGAAGATTCTCGACACAGCCATCGATGTCTGGCGAGTAGAAGGCCGTCCTCACGCGCTCGTAATCCGCGATGTCAGCGGGGTGGTCGTCGACCTCTGCAGCCGGGAACTCATTGCAGCCACGCACTTGAGCCGCTGCAACCGTGTGTTTGAGTGCATAGCTGGCGGCATGTTCAATACCTTGGTCGATTGCTAGCTGATGAGCCTGGTCGACAGTTGCAACAACTTCCTCAGTCACACGTTCGACGACGTCATCGAACGGGACAGCGAGATTCTCGAAGACGACGGTTTCAATAGCAGACGTGCTAATGTCGTCGATCGGGAGGGCCGCTACGAATTCCTGGTCAGCCCACAGCCGTTCGTTGATGACCTGCTCGTTGTATAGCAGCCGGTGCATGGATTCCAAAACGGACCCGGGATCAGACTCGATTTCTTGGTAGACTAGATCAACAATGCCTTGACCGCCTTCTGTCCGTTCAAAGACGTATACTTCAGCGAGATGCTGATCGTATCCATAGAACACCCGCTGGGCCGTAACGCTACTCACGTCCGTTACCAGTTGAAGGAAGAAGTGAGCAGCAGTGTGGTATGCGAGAAATTCGAGGCTGTAGTCGTCGGTATCATGATAGCGCCGGACTAGGTCACCTATTTTATCTTCCAATCCGTCGAGAAATCCGTCCATGTCGAACACCAAACCCCGAGTCTGCGTGGTGAATCCCAGCGGAATGTCCGGACTCTGGAGCTCCTGTGTGACTCGATCTCCCTCCGAGGCGTAGATGACGCCGATGTCGGGACCGGCGTCTTGTCCCGGTGTAATTTCGAGTGTAACACTCTCCAACGTGACTTGTGCTTTCAGGTCCGCCAGGGTCAGATCCCCGCGTGACTCAACCGGCGTCCGGTCAGTGACAGTCGTATCGATGTGTGGCTCGGAATGGATCTTTCCGTATGCAGACGTATCGTGGCGCAAGCAGCTATCGAGGTTTGGAAGGATCTGGAAACACTCCGGACAGTACCGCACCATCTCCATCGCTTTCTGGCCGGAGAGGTCGCGGATCTCAGTGAGCGAAATAGTGTCCGGCACGAGGAGTCCATCGTGTTCCTCGCCGGCGACGTCGCCAGTATACTCCATCACGACACCATCTTCCGTGACCTCTGTCCGGGGGAGGAACGCGTGCATTACCCCAGATTCGGACTGGTACTCGGAGCGATATGGGCTATAGGTGCTGACAATTTGGTCCATCGATTCTTCGGGGCGACTGCCAGTCGATCCCTCACGCTGGATGGTGACAAACTGACCAGCGCCCCCGAAGTAGTCTGGGGGGACGAACCAAACTGTATCTCCAAGCTGCTCGTCGACGGTCCGAAGGAACCGATCGACATAGTACGCCCCTCGAAGAAGGTCTTTGACCCGAAAAAGGGAATTATACGGGCTACCGGGGGAATCAAGATAGGAAGCATACTCATCGAGCGCCCGGTCGAGATAGTAAATCTGCTCTTCGAGAGTATAGTACGCTTCCAACCGGTCATCCTCAGTTAGAGTCTCCAATTGCGTGACGACGGATTTAAGGGCTTGAATCTCACCGTCGTCGACCTGTGGAACCGGTTGGTCGGCGACGACGTTTGCCTGCTGTCGGAGCCCCATCAGTTGGCCCATTATCTGGTACAGATCCGCCACGAGCGAACCAAACAGTTGGACAGCTTCGCCATTGTCATCCGGAACGTCTGTTGCTGACGATCTGATATCCGCGAGCGAGGTTTGAAGCCTCTCGACCATCGACTGATATTCGTTCGCATCCTCCGCATCGAGTTTCGCCGCAAAACCGGATACCTGTCCATCGAAAGTATTGGTTGTACGTAGCGTCTGCTCCTGCACTTCCAAGACGAACGTTTCAACGGAGTCGACACCGCGAACCACGTCGCCACCATCCATATCGAAGTACACCTCGATGTCAGCGACGTCCTCCCGTTGTTGCTCTTTGTACTGCTGGAGAGAGTTTCGCACCTCGTCGACAGATCGGGGCGAAATAAGCCGGTTGGAATCAACCTCTACTCCAAGCCGCTCCTCAAAGAACGTCCTGGGCTCCAGCAGCATTTCGTAGTACGTCTCGTATCCCAAGTCGTCACAGAGATACTCCTCGAGGAACGTCGTGTGTCTCCGTAGGTCGGATCTGATGGTACGGCCCGAGATATCATTGAGTCGGTGGTAGTAACGATTGAACCGTTCATGCATCCACTCGACCACCCGGTTGTTCGTATTTACGGGAGTCCTGATGTCCGATGCAAGAAATCGATCAGCACGATAGAACATGTTGGCATCTCCAGTTAGAGTTGACAGATACACCGCCACGTGTGAATCCATGCCGGGCTTTCTCGCAGCCCTACCAGCTCGCTGGAGAAATGATGAGAGATTCCACGGTGTCCGGTGTTGGGTGACAAGCTTGATATCGCCGACGTCGATACCGACTTCGAGGAAGTTCGTCGAGAGCAAGATATCGCTCTCACTGGCTCGTTCGCGGTCGAACCCTTCCTCCGAGTAAACGGGCATGAACGACAGTGGTTCGTCGATGAACCGCTGGCCCATCGCCGTCGCGACGCGTTGCCAGTCCTCCTCGAACTCATCGTTAAGGTGGAACTCCCAGAGCTGATTCGTCCGGTCAGCGTCTTCCAGTTGTACCCTTTGTTGGTTGATTTGGGAGATACTATCGATAAACGAGAGCTGTTTGGCGCGGCTTCCGTCGTTACTCGCAAGCATCGTGTGTCCGAGAAGCATCGACTGCTGAATGGACATCGAGGTGACTCCGGGACCATCCTCACGAGCAATCATGAAGTAGTAATGTTCGTGATCGTCGTGAGTATCATCGAAGTCCGACGGTGGTGGGGCAGTTGTCACGATATCCACGGATTCGAGGCCAAAGATTTGTTGTCCAAACCGCGCGGGGTCATCGATAGTCGCACTCGACCCCACCCACAATAGAGGACCTGACGAGATGTCGTCGACGTTCTGGATAATCTTCGCTGCATGCGCACCGCGTAGGCCAGTGTTCAAATGGACTTCGTCCAAGACAATGGTTCCGAAGTTGTCCAGGAGGTCGTAATGGGGCTTATGTGCAAAGTTCT
Organism: Halococcoides cellulosivorans; assembly: GCF_003058365.1. NCBI lineage: Archaea > Methanobacteriati > Methanobacteriota > Halobacteria > Halobacteriales > Haloarculaceae > Halococcoides > Halococcoides cellulosivorans. The sequence goes on from NZ_CP028858.1 coordinate 2,667,368, forward strand.
CCATTGACTCGAGGGTTGTCAAGACAATATCTGGTGTCTCTTCGAAAACCATCTCCTTGCGGGCCAGTACGAGCTCGTCCTGCGTGAAGCGGTGTGTCGAATCGTTCTCGCACTGAAGGAAATAGGACTCACTGTTCTGATGGAGTTCAAACGAGTTTGTCTGGCCGTCGGAACTACACCAGCAGTTGCACGGGGTGAACCGCTTCCGGCCGTCACCGGAGTGGAAGAATCCTCGGTCACCGACATCCGATAGATTCCAGGCCATGTTCCCGACGTAGCAGCCGACAGATAACTGGTCACCGCAGGATTGTTTGATAGAATGGACGTGTTCTAAAACACGTCCAAGCTGGTCTTGCAAGAGCGCACGGCGTGGATAGACGATGGCGACAGAATCCTGGCGACCACTCCGAAGGAGTTGATAGAGTGGTCCCAAGAACGCTTCCGTCTTCCCGAATCCCGTTGGTGCAGAAAGAACTGCTGCCTTGCTCTGGTTCTCCAAACTGCAAGTCTGTGCCATCCTATCTATCAATTGCCAGCTCGTGACTTGGAAATCCAGAGGATCAAACCCAAAGATGTCTACAATCGATTCGACGAACGAATCCGAGCCGGAATACGGACTCGTCTTTCGACGCTGCTGCCGTTTACGTTCGTATTTGATTGCTTGGGTGACCGGAGGCGGATCTTCCTGATCTACATAGCGGATCTGTTTGTTCGCCAGCATCGCCTCCAACAACGTGTCGACGTCGTCCGGGAACCTGCCCGGGTTCGTATTCGAATCGATGTACTGCATTACTGGTGGTCGATACTAACTCGTGAAGAGGCCGCTTCTTAGTAGTTCCCATGCCAGCCAGACAAGACAATCGACCACCCCGACCACGAAATTCGGATCACTATTATAGGAAATCTACGGAGGACACTAAAATACACATATATAAGATATAGGGCCGTGTTTAGACGCTAATAAGAGCGTCTAATTGTCGAAGATACTAGGAAGTGAAGCGGGAAACGGAGTTTGTGCCTACGAAACTCGCCCGCTTCACTAGTCGCGTCGTTTCGCTCGCTCAAAAAGCCGTCGTCGGTGAGCCAGATCCAGCGTACCAAGCCGGTGACGGAGGGTACGCAGACTGGGTGATCGTGGCAATTCACGGTCTCAGAGAATATCTCGATCACCCGTACCGGCGGCTGCTGGACGTGCTGCACGAGATGCCTGGAATCGTCGCGAAACTCGACCTAGCGGTGACTGAGCTGCCCGATTTTACCACCGTTTGTACGCGCAAGCAGGACCTCAAAATGCGAATCTGGCGCGTCCTCCTGCGGTTATCGGCGGAACTGCACGACACTGGTGACGTTCAGGCGATCGACGCAACCGGCATGGATCGGATCGCTGCCAGCCAACACTACGCAAAACGGACGAACTACACGTTCCAGGCGGTGAAAGTGACCACGTTGATCGACTGCGATACAAATGCGATTCTCGACATACATTGCTCGATGAAACAACCGCACGACTCCAAGATCGGCTGGCAAATGGTGAAGCGGAACCTCTACAAACTGAGCATTCTTACCGCCGACAAAGGGTACGACTGGTGGCTCCTTCGCCAACGACTGCGTGCAGAAGGCGTTAAACCAGTGATTCGTCACCGCGAATTCGGCTGGTACGGCGTCGCGAACAATATCTTGCAAGATGATACGATCTACCATCAACGCTCGAACGTCGAGTCGACATTTTTCGCGCTCCGGCGCAAATACGGCGAGATCGTTCGCGCCCGAACCTGGTTCGGTCAGTTCCGCGAACTCGTCCTGAAATGCGCTGTCAGAAACATCGAAGTGAGTGTGAGCCACTCAGGACCGTGAAATTAGGCGTCTAAACAAGCCCAAGTATTCAATAGATATTGGACAAGGCCGTTGTTGCCGACCTGAGTGAAAGCCTCGTCTATTGTATCCGGGTCCTGCAGACTGACGTATCCAGTCGGAGTGATTGCGATCTCGTAATCACCATCGGTCGCGACATCGTCGTTCCACTTGGACTGAGTCTCTTCGGCTTCATTATAAGGATAATCCGCGAACAGACCCTTGAATTCTTCCGTGGCCACGAACGCGGCAGTGGTCGTAGTCATCAGGCATCACCTCCGATCGGGGAGACACTCGATTCGTAGAGGACGAACGCTCCGTACTTCTGTGAGTGTTCGACGCGAACGTCTTTGGTGTCGAGTCGAAGCGTCCCGTTCGTCGGTTGTTCGGACATGAGATGTCGGGCCTGATTGGCCAATCGGTGGTTCGATGGCAGAATCCGATAACTAGGATGATCGACTACGTTCCGCGTGCCGAGATGTTCGACCGTGGCAACCAACACCGTCTCGAAGACCGCCCAGTTGCCATCTGAATCCTGATATCGGATCCGGACGGGTGAACGCTCCTTTGCAGACTCCCGGTGATGGAGCGTCGTCTCACGATTGCCGATCCGAAGTGTGACAGCCGGAGACGATCCACCCTCGCCATTCGTTCCGGACCGCTGTGCGGCGACATTGAGGTGTACTTCAGTTTGGAGTTCGCCGATCAGGTCGCCTTCGACGCTTCGAAACGAGCGAATGCCCTCCGAGAGCGAAACGTCCTCGCCGACCGCCGCCGAGTGAAACCGTTGATTTGAACCAGCGATGACGACATCTGCTCCCCGAGAGAAGTTCGGGGAATGATCGGATTCCGAGACGAAGACCGTCCCGCCTTCTCCGATCTCGATCGGGGGTGATCCCGAACTGCCCGAGACCCGGGGGCTGTCCTCAGGTCGATCCTCGATCCGAAGATCGACCGTGACGACGGTCGACCGCGTCTTCGAGAGATCCGCCCGTAGTCCATCGTCCTCGGCCGCCAAAACCGATGGCGCGAGGAGAGTTCCAGCACCGACACCGACGTTCTGTAACACCGTCCGTCGTGACCTCATAGGAATGGAGTCAAGTGGATAGTTGAAAAAAACTAATGCAAACTGCCAAACCTATTTTGCGATTGAGTTTCATGCGGTATATTGGGTGGTGAAAACTACCCGACTACGGCCGTTTGTAGATTTACTGTCAGATATTACAGGATGATTATTGACTTATTGTTCGTTCACAACTGGTTGGAGACGCAATTCCGCCGATATCGTCTGCTTTGAGACGAAAACCGGCCAGTTTCCACGAGACGTGATCAGTACAGATCCGGCACTGCGACAACCCCCGTCACTCGGTGTGATCCACCGCTCGGTGTTGTGCGGTGTCGCCGTTCACTCCGATCGCTTCCAGCAGCCAATTTATCTCGATATCCGGAGGATATCGCTATTTCTCGATGCCCGGAGCGCATCGCTATTTCTCGATTCTCGGAGAGAATCGCTATTTCTCGATGATCGACTCCTCGATGGCCTCGCCGAAGTGCCGCGCGGTGTCCTCGTAGTAGACCAGAATCTTGTCGCCTTCCTCCAGATCGGGCACGGCGGTCCGGCCGTCGCGGGTCGCGACCTTGATCGTCTCGGCGTTCTGGAGCAAGGTTTCGATCGTGTCGCCCTCGATCTCCGCTTCGATGCGGAACATCGGGCGGTGTTCGATCTTCACGCGCCCGACGATCACCTCGCGGGTCTCGCCGTCACGGGTGAGGACCTGGACCTCGTCGCCACTCTCCAGTTCCGAGAGGTAGGTCGTCTCGCCGCCGGGCGTGCGGGCGTAGGCGTGCACCGCGCCGGCGTTCACGCGGAACGGTCGCGACGCGACGTAGGGCGACTCGGCGGTCTCGGCGTGGACGAAAAACAGGCCGCGCGCCATCGACCCGACGAGCATGCCCTCCTCGTGGTCGAGCAACGATCCGGTGTCGACACAGACCCGGTCGGCGCTGCCGGTCTCCTCGACGGCGGTGACCTCCGCGAACGACAGGTCGAGGGTCTCCCGATCGACGCTGTCCCGGACCTCGACGGTTTTGCGGATCTCGTCGACGTCGTCGGTGTCGAGGAGGACGCCGTCGGCCCCGATTTCCAGCGTTTCGTAGGCCGTGCGGGCCTCCTCGGCGGAGGTCACGCCCGCGATCAGGTCGGTCTCGGCTCCGATCCGGGCGATGAGATTTTCGAGGGGGATGATCTGCCAGTCCTCACCGATGACGAGCGTGTGGTCGGCGGCCTGGGCGACCGCTTCCGCGAACGCTTCGTAGTCTTTCCCTCGAATCTCGACGTAGCCCGCCGACGGCCCGTCGGTCTGGAGGGCCGCTAGATCACCCGACGACGACAGATCGCCGGGGAGATCGACGGTGCCGTCGCCTTCGCCGCGTTTGCCGACGACGGCGATATCCGGGTTGGCGTCGTCGCTCTCGGCGTCGATCACGTCCACGTCGTCGCCGGTGAAGGCCGCGACGTCGACCGCGCCGAGTTCCCGGACGCGCTCGATGTCGCTTTCGTCGACGAGGACGGCGTCGACCCCGGCTTCGAGGCCAGCAGTGATGCGAGCCTTGCGATCCTCCCAATTGCCGACCGAATCGTCGGCTTTCAGCCAGACGGAGCGTGTCATGGCATGCGGTCCGCGCGCCGCGACCATGAGCGTGGCGCTCGTCGCCGGCGCGGAGTGGATCGTCCCCGGCGCAGCGATCGCAAGGCCCAAGCCCACGGCCGTCGGTCTCTCGGTCCCCTCGACGGCCACCTGCTCGCCTGAGGGTGCGTTCGATTGTTCGCCCTCGATAGCGGTACAATTTGACGCTCTCACGGTACCCATATCAATCCCCACGCGAATATTGCGGATATGGAGCGAGTCATACCGATGCCCCGATCGGGGAGTGGCGAGCGATCGCCCGCGACCGCGACCGATCCGGGAGCGACGCTTCGAGGAGTCGGGAGGCGTGGTGAATCGTGATCGTCGGCGTACCGAGTGAGCCAGACGGCGAGCGGCGAGTAGCGGTGACCCCCGAGGTCGCCGGCGAGTTGAGCGCGGACGGCCACGACGTACTGGTCGAATCCGGCGCGGGGACCACGGCCGGCATCGACGACGCCGCCTATCGCGACGCCGACTGCGAGATCGTCGACCGGGCAGAGTTGACGCGAGCGGACCTCATCGCCGCGATCGACGGATCCGCCGCCAGCGAGATCGGCGACGGCACAGACGGAGCGACCGTCGTTGGCGTCTTCGGCGCGTACGAGCAGTCCGAGGCCGATCTCGCTGCGCTCGCCGACCGGTCGATCGACGCGATCGCACTCGAACTCATCCCCCGGATCAGCCGGGCCCAATCGATGGACGTGCTCTCCTCGATGGCGAGTCTCGCGGGCTATCAGGCCGCGCTGCTCGGCGCGAGCGAGGCCGATCGACTATTCCCGATGGAGATGACCGCCGCGGGGACGATCCAGCCCGCCGAGGTGTTCGTCATCGGCGCGGGCGTCGCCGGCCTGAAGGCTATCTCGACGGCCGATCGGCTCGGCGCGTCCGTGCGAGCGTACGACGTTCGTCTGGAGGCCCGCGAAGAGGTCCAGAGTCTCGGCGCGGAGTTCGTCGAACTCGACCTCGAAACCGAGGGCGCAGGCGACGACGAGGGCTACGCCCGCGAGATGGACGAAGAGTTCTACGCGGCCCAGCGCGAGGCGCTCGCGCGCGTCGTCCCCGAGTCCGACGTCGTGATCACGACCGCCGCGATCCCGGGCCAACCCGCGCCCGAACTCGTGACCAGTGAGATGGTCGCCGCGATGGACGACGGCTCCGTGCTCGTCGACTGTTCGGCCGACACCGGCGGTAACTGCGCGCTGACAGAGCCAGACCAGCGCGTGACTCACGAGGGCGTCACCGTCCTCGGTCCGACCGATCTGGCCGGCCAGGTCGCCGCGACCGCCAGCGATCAGTTCGCGCGCAACGTCGCGCACCTGCTCGAACTGATCACCGACGAGGGCGCGCTCGCGCTCGATCTCGACGACGAGATCGTCGCCGCGACGCTGTTGACTCACGAGGGACGAGTCCGTGCGCCACACCGAGACGATGGAGAGAGTTCCGAGAACGGCGCAGACGATGACGGCGGCGCGGACGAGACTGACGGCGCGGACGGCACCGACACGAACGGCGGAGACGCCGACGACGCCGGTGCAGACGACGGCGACGCCACTGACGAAGCGGCCGCCGATACCGCCAACGACGGAGGTGACGCATGACCCTCGTCGAAAACCTGACGCTGTTCGTGCTCGCGGCGTTCGTCGGCTACGAGATCATCACGAAGATCCCGACGAACCTGCACACCCCGCTGATGAGCGGCGCGAACGCCATCTCGGGGATTACGCTGCTCGGATCGGTCGTCGTCATCGCCGGATCGGGCGAGACGACGCTGCTCGCGACCGTACTGGGCTTTATCGCGGTCGTGATGGCGACGATCAACGTCGTCGGCGGGTATCTCGTGAGCCACTTCATGCTCGCCGAATTCGGGGGGCAATAAGATGGTGAGTGTCCTCGAAGGACTTCCCCAGAGCGGACTCGAACTGATGTATTTGGTCGCGGCAGTCATGTTCATTCAGGGCCTCCGCGACATGACCCATCCGCGGACGGCCGTTCGCGGAAACGGTCTCTCGGCCGGCGGGATGGCCCTGGCCGTCGTGGTGACGGTCCTGTATACCGGTCTCTTCTCGCTCCCCCTCCTCGGAGCCGCACTCCTCATCGGGACGGCGGTCGGCGTCTGGCTCGCAGTGAGTGTCGAGACCACCGAGATGCCTCAGCTGGTCGGCCTGTTCAACGGATTCGGCGGTGGCGCGTCCGCGCTCGTCGCGGGTGCAGAACTCGTCGACATCGCTGGCCCCTCGTCGGCCGCACTCACCGTCGAACTCACCACGACCGCCGCCATCGCAGGGATCATCGGATCGGTCACCCTCGTCGGCAGTTTCGTCGCGGCGGGCAAACTCCACGGCCTCGTCGGCGACTGGCCGTTCGACGCGCGGTTGGGTCACGCGATCAAGGCCGCGCTGTTCGCCGTCGCGGTCCTCGCGGGTCTCGCGCTGGTCGTCCGCACCGCGCTCGGGACGGCCCCGCTGGCCCCGTGGGTGCCGACCTACTGGCTGCTCGTCGGAGCCGCGGCGCTGCTCGGCGTCGTCCTCGTCTATCCGATCGGTGGCGCGGACATGCCGGTCGTGATCGCCCTGCTCAACTCCTACTCGGGGCTCGCGGCCGCGACGACCGGGTTCGTCCTGAACAACACCGCGTTGATCGTCGCCGGGACGCTCGTCGGCGCCTCGGGGCTGATCCTGACGGTGATCATGTGCGAGTCGATGAACCGCTCGCTGACGAACGTCCTCTTTGGCGGCCTCGGCGGGAGCGAGTCGAGCGAGGACCAGCCGGATATCTACGAAGGCAACATTACGGAAACGTCGCCCGAGGAGGTCACGATGATGCTCGAAGTCGCCGATCGCGTCGTGATCGTGCCGGGGTACGGCATGGCGGTCGCCCAGGCCCAGCACGCGGTCGCGGATCTGGCCGCGACGCTCGCCGACAACGGCGTCGACGTGGAGTTCGGCATCCACCCCGTCGCGGGCCGGATGCCCGGGCACATGAACGCCTTGCTCGCCGAGGCCGACGTCCACTACGAGAAGATGCGCGAACTGGAGGAGGTCAATCCGACATTTAGCGAGACCGACGTGGTGTTGATCACCGGCGCGAACGACGTGGTCAATCCCAGCGCGAACGAGGACAGCGACAGCCCCATCGCGGGCATGCCCGTGCTGGAAGTCTGGGACGCGGGATCGGTCATCGTCAACAAGCGTAGCCTCTCCCATGGCTTCGCGGGCATTCCGAACCCGCTGTTCGCGAAGTCGAACACGAGCATGCTGTTCGGTGACGCCAAGGACTCGATGCAGGAACTGCTCGCGCAGTATCAGGAAGCGACGGAGTGAGCGAATCGGCGTCCGCCGACCGTCTCGCGGGTCCGTCGTTCACAAATCAGAATTCGTCACACCGGCACTCGTGGCCGTGTCTCGAACGGCCGACGACGAAGGCGTGGAGTTCGTGGGCAAGCGCCAGCATTGCGTCGGCGCGATCCGCCGTCGCGAGTCCATCCCGATAGTACGTTTTCGCGCGGTGGTCGCGCCAGAGATCCGCGAGATCGTTCGCCGTCTCTTCGGAGACGATCCCTGCGGACGCCGCCTCGCGATAGACCCCCGGATGGGTGCCCGGGAGATCACTTGGCTGCGTCCGCCCGCGTTCGAGGAGTCGGAACTCGATCGTGCGTTCGATCGCGACGAACGAAGCCTCGATGACGATCGTATAGTAGCCATCCTCTCGGAGGGTTTCGGCCCCGTCGAGCAATCGACAGCCCTTCCGCAACTGGAGGAGTGATCCGCTGTCGACATCCAGCCCCGTTTCGACCTCGGTGGGCCGACGGTCGAAGGCCGCGTGCGCGGCCTCGACGAGGCGCTCGATCTCTGTGCTACTCATCGTCGAACACCCGCCGCCGAACGGCATCCAGTCGATCAGTCGTAACGATCGTCACGCCCTCCTCGAAGATCGGTCGGAGCTTCGATCCGGCACGTCGAGCGCTCTCGACGGATTCGACCTGCGCCTCGATGGCGAACCGGTCCCCGTCGAACCGGCGGCGCTCGATCTCGTCTGCCACGTCGGCAACGGCGCGGCGCGCCGCCGTTCGATCGCCCGCCACGAGGACGAACAGATCGATGTCACTTCGGCGGTCGGCATCGCCGCGAGCCACACTCCCGAAGACGACGAGGCCAGCCAGTTCAGAGACTCCCTCGATCTCGTCGATCGACGCTCGGACGGCCTCCCAAAAGGCCTCGATCGGAGCGCGAAACTCCGATTGCTCGATCGCGAACAGTGGATCGTCCTTCTGGAGGCGGTCGTGATCGACGGCCACGTAGTTCCGCTGGGGCGTCTCACGAACGGTGATAGCGCCGATCTCCGCGAGAAGGTCCACGGCCCGCCACACCGTCGAACGGGACGCGCCCGTCGCCGCGATAAGTTCGCCGATCGTAAACTCCGTGTCGTCGGCGTCGGCGACTAGAGCGAGAATGTCGTCGGCGGCCTCGACGCGGAACACTCCCGTCTCGGGGTCGGCGTCCACGTCGATGCAGATTTTTATCCCTTGTTTTGTCTCGTCGGACACCGTCCGATGTTACGGGACGAGGTATAAATAGATAGTGGGAGGTCTCCCTGCAATCCCGTTACCACGGTGCAAAGAGTTGCTCGCGCAGTTTCAGGAAGCGACGGAGTAGACTCAGAGGTCTTCGGAATCGGGAGATTCCGGCAGTGTAGAATTCTCGACCATCACCTGGGCGTGCGACGCCGATCGCAGATTCATCGTCCGTGCCTGGATGACCCTCGGTGTGTGGTAGTTGTGACCATCACCGGCGCGAACGACGTAGTCTATGCTTAAAGTCAAAGCGACGTGTTCGAAGTTGACATTCTCGAACGTGAATTCATTCCACGACGATTGATCACGTAGGCGATATCGAACGCGGTAGTTCGCCTCGGAGGGGCCCCATGTTGGCGTAATCCGTCGCGGATTGACATCCGAGATGTCCCATTCGTAGGGGTAGTCCCGAAGGTACGGATTAATTGAGTCCTGAAGGCTCGGCAAATGATAGGTGTCGTCCAACACTAGTTCACCATTTTTCAGGAGTTCGAGGTCGACCGACACTGCAGGTCCGTAATTTATAATCCGAATAAGCCACAATCGCACCGTCGGATCTCCGCGACCGAAAAAGTAGTACGACCCGACCGACACGCCACCGAGCCCTGCAAGCGCCGCGAGTACCGCTCGTCTGGAAATCTTTTCCTTCATAGATTCGTCCAATCGATTACCGTCGATGAGCGGTTCTGCGTTGCGAGCCGTCCGTAATCTTCTTTTCCCATTTAATCTCCATGGGGAACGCTCTCCAGGCAGACACGCTCGCGAGCCGCCTGCCAGAAGAGATAGGTCTCGCCCCGAAACACGGCCCTTACCGAATACGGTGCCAGCGGGGATTCGACATCCAGCGCATCGCGGTCACGGGCATGCCCGTCCTCGAAGTCTGGGACGCGGGATCGGTGATCGTCAACAAGCGCAGCCTCTCGCATGGCTTTGCGGGCATTCCGAACCCCCTCTTTGCCAAGGACAACACGAGCATGCTGTTCGGTGACGCCAAAGACTCGATGCAAGAACTGCTCGCGCAGTACCAGGAAGCGACGGAGTGAGCCAGACCGTCCCGACGGTCACCCGTCGACGAACGCCGCAATCTCCCGGCAGACCCGTTCGCGGGCCGCCGCCGAGAGAATGTGTGACTCGCCGTCGAGCGTGGTGACGCCCACGAGATTCGTCAGGCGCTCGCGGGCGCGAGACGCGACCGACGACGGCGGGAAGAAGGGGTCCTCGCTCGCGAGAAAGAGTGCGACGGGCGCGTCGAAGCCCGCGATGTCGGCGGCCGTGGCCTCGGGAAAGCGCGTTTCGAGGTTGACGTGGCGCAGCGACGCGGCGACGGTCTCGCGAGCGATCGGATCGCCGTCGGGATCGGTCATCAGGCGACCGAGTGCGTGATCGAGCGCGAAACCGTTCCCCGAGAAGCAGTACGTCAGCGACGAGGCGCCCAGGCTTGCCATGCCGACCATCGACCCCGTCCCGAACCCCGCAGGGACCACGAGCGCCGCGCGGTCGAGGCGGTCGGGGGCGACCGCGGCCGTCCGGAGGAGAATCCCCGCGCCGTAGGAGACCCCGATAGCGGGGGCGCTCGTCACGCCGACCGCGTCGAACAGATCGACGATCCACTCACCGAACGCGTCACCACGGGGGTCGGGTCGCGTCGTCGCGCTGTACCCGGGCTGGCCGATCACGTCCGGCGCGATCAGGCGATAGTCGTCGGCCAGACCGGCGACCCACGAGAGCGTCATCGGATTGGTCGCGTTCGCGCCGTGGACGACGAGCACGGGCGGGGCGGCGTCGGGGCCAGCGCACAGGAGATGGGTGTCGCCGTGACGGGTCGAGACGGTCCGCTCGGAGACGTCGAGCGAGAGGTCGTCGAGCGCCGCATCGTAACACGATAGCAGAGTATCCCGACCAGAGTCGGTACGGTAGACGGACACGACCGTCGCTCGGGCCGGTGGCCGAAAGGGCTTGTCGACTGCCGCCGTCCCGGCGCTCTTTGGCCTGGGCCGTCAACGCCCGCCATGAAGATCAAACAGGGCCTCAAACACTGGGCGGCCAAACGGGCGCTGACGGCGCCGATCGTCGGAGACGCCGTGCACGCGAAACTGGTGAGCTATCATACGGACGTCTTCACCGACCGGGCCGACGCTCCCCACCGGGCCGAGCGTCGCGACCACCTCAACGCGCTGTTCTCGGCGACAATGGACACGTACGTCGCGGCCCTTCGCGCGGGGCTGAGCGAGGCCGAAGCCCGCGAGATCACGCACATCCAGGCCAACTTCGACTTTTTCAATCACGGCTGGACGGAGATGATGGAGATCCCGACCGACGAACTCGACGCCCATTACGACCGGTACGCCGACTTCTTCGGGACGCACGGCATCACGATCGCAGACCCGCTCGGCGCGTTCGCGCCCGCGGGTGGGCTCCCCGAGGCCCCCGCGACGCCCGAGCGCCTCGACGACCCCGAGCATCCCCACGCCGAGGGCGGGTTCGCCGACGACGTGTACGTCGAGACCGACGCGGGCGAGACGGTGATCGGCGGCGGCGAGGAACCCGCTGACGTTCCGACCGAGGCGGCCCCGGGCGTCGAGGAGGACTGACCGCTCTGGGGTGAGCGACCAGCACAGCTTTGGGACGACCCATCGATCGCGAGGCATGGACCCCCGACTCACGGTGATCACGCTCGGCGTCGACGACCTCGGCCGCGCGACGACCTTCTACCGCGACGGCCTCGGGTTTCCGGTCCTCGACGAGTCCGACTCGTTCGTCAGCTTCGACCTCGACGGGATGGCGCTCGCTCTGTACCCCCGCGAGGCCCACGCCGCGGGCGCGAATCTCGATCCGAGCGAAACCGGAACGGGCGACGTCTCCTTGGCCCACAACGTCCGGTCGCGCGAGGCCGTGGACGCCCTGATCGACGAGGCCGAGGCGGCCGGCGCGACGGTCACACACCCGCCCGACGAGACGTTCTGGGGCGGGTATTCGGGCTATTTCACCGACCCCGACGGGCATCTCTGGGAGGTCGCGACCGGCGCGGACGTCTTCGAGCAGTTCGTCCCCGAGGACTGATCCCGCCAGGTTGAAAGCCGCCTCGCGCCGAACGCGGGGTATGACCGAGGCCGATGGCATCGTCGGCGAGTTCCTCGCGCTGGCCGAGGAGGCCGACGCAGACGTACTCACGATGCAGGTGGGCGATTTCTACGAGTTCTTCGACGATCACGCCGAGCGGGTGGCCGAGGAGTTGGATCTGACGGTCTCACAGAAGTCCTCGCACGGATCGTCGTTCCCGATGGCGGGCGTTCCCGTCGCGGAACTCACCCCGTATCTCCGCGCGCTCGTCGAGCGGGGCTATCGGGTCGCCGTCGCCGAGCAGTACGAGACCGAAGACGGTCACGCCCGCGAGATCGATCGGATCGTCACGCCCGGAACGCTGCTCGCGACGCCCGACGAGCGCTCGCGCTATCTCGGGGCGATCGTCGACGGCGAGGAGTGTGGGATCGCACTCGCGGACGTCACCACCGGCCGGTTTCACGTGACGAGCGCCGAGGACCCGGCGACGGCGATCGGCGAACTCTCGCGGTTCGACCCCGTCGAAGTGCTGCCCGGGCCAGATCTCCGCGGCGAGGACGGCGCGCTCGAACGGATCCGCGCGGAGACCGACGGGCGGGCGACGCTGTTCGACACCGAGGCGTTCGCGCCCGGGCGCGCGAAAGCACGCCTGCGCGAGCAGTTCGGAGATGGGGCCCTGGACAGCGTCGGCCTCACGAGTGCGGCGACGATCCAGGCCGCCGGGGCCGTCCTCGCGTACGTCGAGGCCTCGGGCCAGGGCGTCCTCGCCTCGATCACCCGGATCGAACCCTACGGCGCGAGCGAACACGTCGACCTCGACGCGACCACCCAGCGCAATCTGGAGTTGACGGACACGATGGACGGCGAGTCGACGGGGACCGTCCTCGCGACGCTCGATCACACCGTCACCGCGGCGGGGCGGCGCTGTCTGCGCGAGTGGCTCTGTCGGCCACGCCAGGATCGCGCCGAGTTGGAGCGGCGCCAGGACGGGGTCAGCGCGCTCGCGAACGCGGCGATGGCTCGCGAGGCGATCAGCGACGAACTCGACGGGACCTACGATCTGGCGCGGCTGGCGAGTCTCGCCGTCTCGGGGACGGCCGACCCACGCGATCTGGACGCGGTCCGCGAGACGCTTCGCGTGCTCGACCCGCTCGCGGAGATCTGTGAACGCCACGCGATCGACGACTCACCGATCGCCCGATTGCTCGACGCGGGCGATAGCGAGACGGTCGCGACGCTCCGTGCGGAACTCGACCGGGCGCTCGTCTCGGATCCGCCGGGGACGATCACCGAGGGCGGCATCATCGCCCGCGGGTACGACGAGTCGCTGGATGCGATCGTCGCGGATCACGAGGCCGCTCTGGAGTGGATCGAGACCCTGCCCGAGCGCGAACAAGAGCGCACGGGGATCACCCACCTCTCGGTCGATCGGAACACCACCGACGGCTACTACATCCAGGTGGGCAACAGCGAGGCGAGCGACGTTCCCGACGACTATCGACAGATCAAGTCGCTCAAGAACAGCGAGCGGTTCACCACCGACGCCCTCGACGAACGCGAACGCGAGATCCTCCGCCTGGAAGAACAGCGCCACGAGCGCGAGCGGGAACTGTTCGAGGCCGTCCGCGAACAGGTCGCCGCCGCCTCGGAGGTGCTGCAATCAGTCGGGCGCGCGCTCGCGGAAATCGACTGTCTGGCGAGTCTGGCGACCCACGCCGTGCGCAACGACTGGGTCCGACCGGAGCTGGTCGACGGGAGCGAGAGGGGCGATGGGAGCGAAAGCGGCGGGAGGAGCGAGGGGAGCGACGGCGACGGGGAGAGTGGCGACGACCTGTCGATCGACGCCGGTCGACACCCCGTCGTCGAGCAGACGACGGAGTTCGTCCCCAACGACTGCCGCCTGGGGGCAGATCGCCGAATGTTGATCGTGACGGGCCCGAACATGAGCGGGAAATCGACGTACATGCGCCAGACCGCGCTGATCGTCCTGCTCGCCCAGATCGGGTCGTTCGTCCCCGCCGACGCGGCACGGGTCCCGCTGGTCGACGGTATCTACACGCGCGTCGGCGCGCTCGACGAACTCGCGGAGGGCCGCTCGACGTTCATGGTCGAGATGCAAGAACTCGCGCGCATCCTCCACGCCGCGAGTGCGGACTCGCTGGTGATCCTCGACGAAGTCGGCCGCGGCACGGCAACCTACGACGGCATCTCGATCGCGTGGGCCGCGACCGAGTACCTGCACAACGAGACGCGCGCGAAGACGCTCTTTGCGACCCATTACCACGAACTCACGGGGCTGGGCGATCGCCTGCCCGGCGTCGCGAACGTCCACGTCGCCGCCGAGGAGCGCGACGGGTCGGTGACCTTCCTTCGGCAGGTTCGGGAGGGCGCGACCTCGCGATCGTACGGCGTCCACGTCGCGGATCTGGCGGGCGTGCCCGACCCCGTCGTGGATCGCTCCCGGGACGTCCTGGAGAAGTTGCGCGCGGAGAAGGCCGTCGAGGTCCGCGGCGGCGGGTCGAGTGACACCACCCAGGCCGTCTTCGATCTCTCCTCGGGGACCTTCGGCGGGTCGGCGTCGGCTGACGGCGGCCGCGAACCCGATCGGATCGCCGACCGGTTCGGGGCGGACGCCGAGCGCGTGCTGGAGGCCCTGGAATCGGTGGACGTCGATTCGACGCCGCCGGTCGAACTGCTCGCGCAGGTCCAGGCGTGGCAAGAGCGGATCGACGGCGAATAGCGACAGCCGAGCGGTGAGGATACGAGGCAGAGTCAGTTGTTTCCGTCGAAACACGTGACCAGGTCGGGGCGTTCGATCGGCCCGGCGTACGAGACGCGGTCGTCGAGTCGAGGTGCAGCGGACGGGACGAGGTCGATCGAGACGACCCAGTAGTTGAGTTCGCCCCGAACCTCGTCGGGACGTTCGATCCGAATCAGTCCCTGAAACCCCGCTCGAACGTCGAGAACGTCCACGAAGCCGTCGACAGGGTCGGGAGTTCGCAACGCCCACATCGCGCAGGTGTCGAGTTCGGTCTGTTCGGCCACGAGTTCGGCCCCCGTCGGATCGAGCACGCGGGCCTCGACCGTCCGCGAGACGGTGGTCCGATTGAGGATCCGGATGCGAACGGCTGTGGAGTCTTCACACGGTCCGGATCCGACGGGTCGCGGTGGACCGGTGTCGTTCTCGGCGTGGCGGCCCTCGCAGTCGACCGCCGATTCAGTACACCCGGCGAGACCGCCGATCATGGACGAACTCGTGCCCAGGAGGAACGTTCGTCGGTTCATCGTGGATTCGATTCGCATCACCGTTTCGAGGGGTCGGAGTATAGTTTCATCGAATAGACCGCCGGCCCCACCGTGAAGGTACCTCTCACCCAGAAATCGTCGCTATAACAGACCCCTTTATTGGTCTTTGTTCCATTAGAACTCGCAGAAGTCATATACAACAGCCATGCCTCCCCCTCAATGACATCGTACGCTGGTCCACCAGAATCGCCACCTGCCGAATCCGCTTCGCCCTCAACCCCCTCACCTTTGTAATGTCTCCAATCGTCCTCATATGCCGTATTGAATCCACCGTAATCAGCTTTGTAATTTCTGATTGCACCCTTCAAATCTCCGGTACTCGTCCCCATCTTCCGGTTTGTATCCCAGAGTTGTCCAGCACGATCCGATATCCCAAGTTTATTAATATACCCAGAGATCGATATCGAGTCAGATTCTCTTTTAATGTTATCCTCGAAATTGTCAATATTGTGTGATTCCCCAATATATGCGACATCTAGATCAGGGAAACTGTGTTCAACACGACCAATGTACTGGTCAGCATCGTAGACGGTATTTCCTGTATTGTCTTCCCATGCTTCCCCAACGACGTGGTTGGCGGTAACAAGATACCTCACTCCGTTGTGAGTGAATGCAAAGCAGGATGTTCCCCATGAATCGTCTAGCGTTGATTGCTGAAGGACGCACCCTCCGCTTACGGTGTCGGTGCTAATATTGTTATAACACGGATACATATCTCCGCCAATCAGACGGGGCCGTTCCTTTTGTGACACGGACTGTTTCGTAACCGGAACGCCCCGGTATATCGATGGGAGATCGGTTTCAGGATCGAATCCAGCTTTTCGCGCCACCTCCGGATCTACTTTGACCTCATACTGGAACTTCTGTCGACCGTTCGATCCGCCAATCTTCTTGTCTGTATTAGTAATGCTTACCGCACAGACACCTGGTTTTGAGAGAAATTCCCCCTTGAATGAGTAGAGTTTCCGTTCTACGTTTTTTCGATGAGACAACCAAGAAGTATTCAGTTTCTTGCTCCCCCCTACCCGATGCTTTCCGTTGTTGACCCTAACTCGTGTAACACGTTTTCGAGCGCGGTGGAGAGTGCCCTTTCCAGTGATTGCTGTAACTGGGAGAGCACCCGCCACACCCATGAAAGTCCTGCGTGAAATGGTTCTTTTCCGATCGGGCTCTGAATTGGTCATCTCTTCAGGCATACAATCTGTCTCGTTAATCCCCAAATTAAAAAAATATCTAAATATATCTTATAATTTGAGATTCTCGCGCAGGTCCAGGCGTTCCAAGAGCGTCTGGACGGCGGGCGACTCACTCGACGCCCGTCTCGCGGAACCGCTCGATGTCGACGGGCACACCCTCGAACTCGCTGTTGGTCCCGACCACCGCCGTCGCGCGCACAGTAGGCCGACCGAGCCAGGAGGAGTGCGCGGCCGACAACGTGGTGATGAGTAATAGAGTCACCACACTATTTGGTGATCGAGTTCGTCAGTATTATCTGGTGTGAATAGATGAGTCAGTCTGACGACGACGCATACGGCGAGGCCACGGTCAACGACCGCGGTCGGCTGACGATCCCGAAGACGCTCCGGAAAGACCTCCAGATCGACGCTGGCACGACGTTTCGAGTCGTTCGTGACGGAACCGACGTGCGACTCGTTCGAGAGTTGCCCGACCTGGAGACCCTCTCGACGGGCAAATCCGACGAGGAGTGGGAGGGCGTCGCCTTCCGTGACGCTGGCGAGGCCACCTTCGGAGGGGAGTGAATGCGCGTCCTTCCCGACGTGAACGCACTCGCGATCCAGCTCGTCGAGGACCACCCTGGCCATCCCTCCATCGCAGAGGCACTCGCACCGGCGCTCCGTGGACCCGACACCCTCGTCGTGTTCGGCTATCAGCCACTCCGGGTGCAGTGGATTCTGGAGGATCTCGGAGTCTCGACGATCGACGCGCGCAATGCCGTCGGATCGCTCTTGCAGTATCCGATGGAGAACGCACCGATCGACGCCCAGACCATCATGGACGCCTACGAGATCAGTAGCGAGTACGATCACGACGTCTACGACTGCTTTTATCTCGCACTCGCACGGCAAATCGACGCCGACCGGATCGTCACGACCGACCGCGATTTCGCGGCGCTGTGTGCCGACGGACGAGTCGAGTACCACAACCCGGTCCCCGAAGACGTCCTCACGTCCTTCGACACCGCTGGCGAGTGACGTGACGAGCGCGTCGTCCACCCCGATCGAACGTCTCCCAGCGAGTGCGCGCTCGGGTCGCGGCCCCGATCGGCTCCCGTCGCGGCGCCGACCGGGTCGACGAACGTCCAGATAGAGGCCCACGATCGATCGATTTCGCCACGTCCGACGACCTTATACAGATTATATTCTCACCTATTTTGTCCATATGTGTTCTGAGCGGTCGAAAAATGAGTTATTGTCAAGCCAACCCTTATTGGCTGTGATCCTCACGGTTCTCGCGTAGGAAGCACCATGAACGACCACTCGCGCAATGTAGATTCGACGTTCGAACAGTTCGAGAGCGTAATCAACGAGGACCACGCATGACGGGGACTGTCATGCAGACCGACCCGGCGACGCTCGCAGAGGGGGTCAACCTGCTGTGGGTGCTGGTGGTGACCTTCCTGATCTTCTTCATGCACGCCGGGTTCGCGATGCTCGAAGCGGGCCAGGTCCGGGCGAAAAACGTCGCCAACCAGTTGACGAAGAACATGCTCACCTGGAGTGTGGGCGTGACGGTCTTCTTCCTGATCGGCGCCGGCATTTCGAGTCTGGCCGGCTGGCTCACCGCGGGCATGAGCGGTGAGGCCCCCGGTCTGCTCGCCACCTGGACGATGGGGTCGAGTGGCCTGGTCTCGTGGCTGTTCGGGGCGGTCTTCGCGATGACCGCCGCGACCATCGTCTCCGGGGCGGTCGCCGGCCGCGCCCGATTGCGGGCGTACGTCGGCTACACCATCCTGCTCGCCGCGGTGATCTACCCCGTCGTGGCCGGCCTCGTCTGGGGCGGCGGCCTGCTCGCTGGAAGCGGCCCGCTGGGGAACCTGCTCGGCGTCGGCTTCCACGACTTCGCGGGCGGGATGATCGTCCACGGCATGGGCGGACTGGCGGGGCTGACCGCCGCCGCGGTGATCGGCGCACGCCTCGGCCGCTTCGAGAAGGGGAGTGTGAACGTCATTCCGGGCCACTCGATAACGTTCGCCGTGCTCGGGACGCTCATCCTCGCCTTTGGCTGGTACGGATTCAACGTCGGGACGGCCGCGACCGTGTTCGCACCCGGCAGTGATACGCTCGCACTCGGGGCCTTTGCCAACGTCGGAGCGGTCGCACTCGCGACGACGCTCGGCATGGCCGCCGGCGCGATGGGCGCTGGCGCGGCCGCCTGGTACAAGACCGGCAAGGTCGACACGCTGTACGTCGCCAACGGCATGCTCGCGGGCCTCGTCGGCGTGACGGCCATCGCGGACGCCATCGTCTGGCCCGGCGCGCTACTCGTCGGCTTCCTCGCGGGCGTCCAGTTGCCGATCGTCTTCGGGTTCGTCGAGAAACGCCTGCACATCGACGACGTCTGTGCAGTGTTCCCCGTCCACGGCTCGGCGGGCATCCTCGGCGCGCTCGCCTTCCCGTTCGTCGCGACGGAGTTCTGGAGTGGGGCGTCCGGCGTCGCCTGGCTCGCCAGTCAGTTCGCCGCCCAGGTGATCGGCGTCGGCGTCATCGCCGCCTGGACGGTCGGCGCGACCGCCGCGGTGTTCTACACGTTCAAACTCGCCGGGCAGGCGCGTGTCACGCCCGAACACGAACGTGAAGGCCTCGACAGTTCGGAACACGGCGTCGAGACCTACCCCGAGTTCGGCGTCGGAGACGAGGCCCCGATCATGGCCGACGGCGGGATGGTGGCCTCCGAGCGCTCGCGGACCGCCGACGATAGTGTCGTCGAACACGGAGGTGACCACGAATGACCGACGCTGACATCGAGATGGTCGTCGCGATGATTCGTCCGGACAAACTCGGCGCGGTCAAACAGGCGCTGGCGGAGGCGGGCGCGCCGTCGCTGACGGTAACCCAGGTCTCGGGCCGTGGTTCACAGGCCGCGAAAAAGGGCCAGTGGCGCGGCGAGGAGTACGTCGTCGACTTACTCCAGAAGGTCAAAGTCGAGTGTGTCGTCGCCGACACCCCGACCGACGACGTGGTCGAGGCGATCCGCGAGGCCGCCCACACCGGTGAGAAAGGCGACGGGAAGATCTTCGTCCTCCCGGTGTCGGACGCCATCCAGGTCCGCACGGGCGAGCGCGGCCCCGACGCGGTGTAAATGGTCGACGCGACCGACCGCCGATTGATCGACGCGATGCTCGCGGACGGTCGCGCCAGCCTGCGTGAGATCGGCGAACGGAGCGACGTCTCACCGACCACCGTCTCTGCGCGACTGGAGGGACTCGAAAGCGTGGTCGGGTCGGTCGTCCCGCTGATCGACTACGAACAGCTGGGCTACGAGACCGCGATCGTTCGCCTCCGGGTCGACGGGCCGTCCCGAGAGGGCGTGCTCGACCGTCTCGACGAGCGTCCCGAACTCACCTCCGTCTACGCGGTCACCGGCCCGACGGACGTGATCGCGATCGGGAGCTTCGAGAATCGGGAGGCGCTCGACGACACGCACCGGGAGATCCTCGCGCTCGACGGCGTTCGCGACGTCGAAGTCGCCGTCGTTCGGTCGGTCGCCGCGTCGTTCGAGCAGTTCCCGGTGGCCGATCGGGCCTAACGGAACGGACCGCTCGACCACGCGGTCGACGCTCTTTTGGGCGATCCGCGTGCCGTGTCGCCATGGCCCAGTCGAGCTGGCGCGACGCGCTCGCAGTGGAGACCGACCGCCCCCGACTCGCTGGCGGCGCGCTGGCAGGCGCTGGACTCGTGCTCACGACCGGCATCACCGTGTCGGGCGCACTGTATCCCGACTACTCGATTCACGCCCAGACCATCAGTGCACTGGGCGGGCACGACGCGTCTGGGCAATTGGTCCAGCCTGCCGCGCTCGTCTTTACGCTGGCGCTGGCTCTCACTGGCGTGCTCCTGATCGTGGCGGGTGTGACCGGGTGGCCGACGATCGATCGGCCCGTCGCGGGCGGACTCTGCCTGACCGGACTGGGCGTCCTCGGCGTCGGAGCGTTTCCCGAACACCTCGGCGCCCCGCACGCGATCAGCGCGCTCGTGGCCTTTGCGGGCGGCGGGGCGACGGCACTGGGCGCCGCCCGTGCGACGCGCGGTCCGATACGGTGGCTCTCGGCGCTCCTCGGGACGTGGGCGCTGGGCGCACTGGTGGCCTTTCTGGTGTTCTTTGGGGACACCCCACTCGGCGTCGGCGGCCTCGAACGGCTCATCTCGATTCCGATCCAGGGCTGGGCAATGGTGTTCGGTGGGTGGCTGATCGGGGGAGCGGACAACCGATCGTCAGTCAAAACGCACTAATTTTCGTCGTCCAAACACTGACGAAATATGTTCGATTGGAACGGGCAGATCCGCGGCTGGCCCGTCGCGGGCGACCTGCTGCTCGTGATCGGGGTCCTTCTGGTCGTCAATGCGGCTGGCGGATTCGTCCTCGACGTCGGGTCACCCGCCTATCGCTACGACACGGTGCAGGTGACGGACGGAGATCAGTTTCTGGAGACGATCCCCAACGAGGCGACCACGGTTGACTGTTTGCACGTGGCGGACCGACTGTGTGTCCTGGAGTCCTGGGTCGTCCGATCGGGGGCTGGCACCGTCACCGACGGGACGCGTTTCGTCCAGAGCGACCGGGGAACCGTTGCCGACACGGCCGGTTCGATCGCAGTGCTCGACGGGAGGCTGTATCAGCGGTCGCTGGAAATGATGCCACGCGACGACGGACCCGCCCGAGCGGCGCTCACCTACCGCCCGATCGACGAACGGGCGGCACTCGACGAACTCGCCGTCCCGCAGGACGCCCCGTGGCTGTCGCCAGCGGCGCGTCGGATCGTCACGAACGGCCCGATCACCCGGTCGTCGCCACTCGATCTCTCCGAGACGGTCGTCGAGACCGACGACGGCTACGCTGTGATCTACGGGTACCAGACGGACGATAGCGATCCGCTCGTCGGTGGGGCCGTGCGGGCCGTTCAGGCCATCCTCGGCGCCGTCGCGATCGGACGCGGACGAACGAGGGACTCGGTGATCGACCCCATCATCGAAGCGAGGAGTCTACGAACGGTGGGGTAGGACCTGTTCCGGAGAGCGAACGGACCGGGAGCGGCTAATCCGATCGCTCGACCGGCCGCGCTCACCGTTCGACACCCACCGCCCGCACGGGCGACCCGCCGCCGTCGAGTCGGAGCGGCAGC
Organism: Halococcoides cellulosivorans; assembly: GCF_003058365.1. Lineage (NCBI taxonomy): Archaea > Methanobacteriati > Methanobacteriota > Halobacteria > Halobacteriales > Haloarculaceae > Halococcoides > Halococcoides cellulosivorans. The sequence continues at coordinate 2,689,203 of NZ_CP028858.1, forward strand.
GCCCGCAATTCGAAGGTCGTGCCGACGGCCCCGAGATTCCGCAGATTCTCGACGATCGGTTCGCCCGCCCCCAGAATCGCGCGATGGGCCGGCCAGTTGGCGTCGCCGTCCGCGGTCGTCTCGCTCGACGCGTCCGCCACACTCGCAGTGTCCGCGGGTGCACCGTCCACGGGGGGCGTCGGGTCCGGACCCGCGGTGTCGAGTGCGACCGCGAGTCCCGCATCGGCGATCCGCTCGGCCGCGGCGGGCACGAGGTGGGGATGGTCGCGATAGGCGGGCGTCCCCCAGTGGGTGTCCCACCCGGTCCAGACGGCGAGGCAGTCGACTGCGTCGTCGAGAGCGTCGAGATCGGGCAACCGATCGGCAGTGATGGCCGCGCGCGGGCCCAGATCACGACAGTCGACCCGCCGACAGACCCGGACGAACGCGCTCACGTCGAACTCGTCCAGCGTCCGCCCGTCGGGGAGGATGTGCGCTGGTGCGTCGATGTGCGTGCCCGCGTGCGTGCCACAGGACAGTCGGGCGAGGCGATACCCGTCGGTGGCGTGCGTGGCGACCGCGTCGGTCGACACCGGCGGATCGCCCGGATACGTCGGCATGCCGTCGACGACGGGATGTGAGAGGTCGTGCACGATCGATCGTCGGCCCGACGCGACGAAAAGCCGGCGAGCCACCGTCGTCGCGACATCGAACCGGAACGGATGGCCGCCGGACTGGCCCAGACACCCCGACCGGAGTGAAAGTGTGATCCGGTCGCGTACGACGCGAGTACGGTGGTATCGGGGCCTGCGCACCTGAAACAGAGGGGTTCGCGGCGACCGGGTGATCGCAGCGATCGCGACGCCAGTCGACACCGTGTGCTCCCATCGCACCACGAGTCACCGCCGTGGGGTGTGTCGGCGCGCCGTCCGTGATATTGGTGGACGTCACCACACCACAGAAGGGCCCAAACCATCAAGTCGCCCACGGGTATAGACCCGCCTGCTATGGTAGACTACGACTTCGAGAACGACGTCGTCGCGATCACCGGTGCAGCGTCGGGTATCGGTGCCGAGACCGCCCGAGAGTTCGGAGCGGCGGGAGCCAGCGTGGTCGTCGCGGACGTCGACGACGACGGTGGCGAGAGCGTCGTCGACGAGATCGAGAGCGCGGGCGGCGAGGCCGTCTACGTGAACACGGACGTGACCGAGATGGGCGACGTCGAGGCGATGGTCGAGACCGCCGTCTCCGAGTTCGGTGGCCTCGATTATGCCGTCAACAACGCGGGCATCGGCGGGCCCGCCGAGGCCGCCGGCGGGATCGACGAGTCGGACTGGGAGCAGACCGTCGACATCAACCTCAACGGCGTCTGGCGCGCGATGGCCGCCGAACTCGACGCGATGGGCGAGAGCGGCGGTGCGATCGTCAACATGGCGTCGATCATGGGCCAGATCGGCATGGAGAACACCGCGGCCTACGTCGCCGCCAAACACGGTGTCCTCGGGCTCACCAAGACCGCCGCCTGGGAGTACGCCGACGACGACATCCGCGTGAACGCGGTCTGTCCGGGCTTCGTCGAGACCCAGATGCTCGCCGACGCGGGCATCACGACCAACGAGGGCGTCCGCCAGCACATCGAGGGCAAACACTCCCAGGACCGCCTGGCTCAACCCGAAGAGATCGCCGCCGCCGTGCTCTGGCTCTGTTCGGACGACGCTTCCTTTACCAACGGCGAGGGCCTGACCGTCGATAGCGGCTACACCGCGGTGTAGACGCCGAGTCGGTTCGGTTCGATTCGAATCAGGTGCGCCGATAGTGTGCGCCGACTCCCGAGTGTTCTTCCCGTCGCCAGTCCAACCCCGGCCATGGACGAGAACTCACGCGCCCTCTACGACCGCGCGCTCTCGGTCGCGCCGGGCGGAGTGAACTCCTCGGTACGAGCCATCCACCCGTATCCCTTCTTCGTCGAACGGGGCGACGGGGCCCACGTCATCGACGCCGACGGGAACCGGTATCTCGACTGCGTGATGGGCTATGGCCCGCTCCTCCTGGGTCACGACCTGCCCGAGCGCGTCCAGTCGGCGATCCAGCGGGAGGCCGCCGCGGGACCGATGTACGGTGCGCCGACCGAACGCGAAGTCGAACTCGCGGAGTTCGTCACGCGCCACGTCCCGAGCGTCGAGATGCTGCGATTCGTGAATTCGGGGACCGAGGCGACGGTCTCGGCGGTCCGACTCGCGCGGGCCGCGACCGGCCGCGAGAAGATCGTCGTCATGCAGGGCGGCTATCACGGCGCACAGGAGTCGACGCTCGTCGCGGGCGAGGGTCACCACACCACCCCGTCGAGTCCAGGGATTCCAGAGAGCTTCGCCGAGCACACGATCACCGTCCCCTTCAACGACGCCGAGTACGCCCGTGGCGTCTTCGAGAATCACGGGTCGGAGATCGCCGCCGTCCTGACCGAACCGATGCTCGGGAACACCGGCATCGTCCACCCCGTCGACGGGTATCACGAGACACTGCGAGAGCTCTGCGATACGTACGGATCGCTCCTGATCTTCGACGAAGTGATCACGGGCTTTCGGGTCGGAGGCCTGCAATGCGCCCAGGGCGCCCTCGGCGTCGACCCCGACCTGACGACGTTCGGCAAGATCGTCGGTGGCGGGTTCCCGGTCGGCGCGATCGGCGGCCGAACCGAGTTGATCGAGCAGTTCACGCCGTCGGGCGAGGTCTTCCAGTCCGGAACCTTCTCGGGGCACCCGGTCACGATGGCCGCCGGGCTCGAAACGTTGCGCTACGTGGCCGACGAAGACGTCTACGAGCAAGTGAACGCCCTCGGCCAGGAGGTGCGCGAGGGCCTGACCGACGTCGTCGCGGATCGCGCCCCCGAGTACACCGTCGTCGGACGGGACTCGATGTTCAAGCTGATCTTCACGCGCGACGGCGCGACCGACGAGCGCCACTGCACCGCGGGCTGTCGCCAGGACGAGGACTGTTCGCGCTTCGAACACTGCCCGAAAGACGGGGCGGACGTCGGGCGAGCGGACACCGAGCGCTGGGAGCGACTGTTCTGGCCGGCGATGAAAGCACAGGGCGTGTTCTTGACCCCCAATCAGTTCGAATCGCAGTTCCTCTCGGCGGCCCACACCGAGGCAGATGTCGAGACGCTGCTCGACGCGTATCGAGAGGCGCTGTAGGCTGCGATCACGGCGTCGAGACCGGCTCGTCGGCCTCGTGATCGGTCGCCGCCTCCGTCTCCGCCGGGCGATCCACCGGCGCGTCCGACGCCGTGCTCGTCGCGGGTGACGTCGTAAAGACGTACCGGTCGACACGACCGGAGGCGATCGCCGTCGCGAGCGCGAACACCGCCAGTCCGACGACGAACAGCGTGCCCCCGACGAGAAGCTGTGGTGTCGCCAGGACCGTACTCACGCCGGCGACGATGCTGAGAAACCCCGTCGCCATCGTGATCGCGAACAGCACCGACCGGCGCTCGTCGCCGTCGTCGAACCACTGTATCGTGGTATTCGTTTCCATGGCATGCGATAGGGCGAATATCTACTTATAAGTCACGGTAAAATTCGGTCCGTCAGTGCGTGAATCGACGACACGCGTCAGACGTCGCGGAACAGCGCCATCACGTCGCCGAAGTCGATCCGGCCGTTCCGGTTGAAGTCGTATGCGATCGGATGGTCGGTCACGACCGGGTCGTCGATGTGCTGGAACAGTACGACGACGTCGGGGAACGCGACCGTCCCGGAGCCGTCAAGATCCTCGCGCTTCCAGTCGTCGTCGATGTCCTGGGGCGTCGTGCCGTCGATGGGGTCGACGTCGATGTCGATACTCTGGACGGTCGCCGGGTCACGGATCGGCTGGTACGCACCGCCCTGCAGGCCCTGGATCTCCTCGGCGTGGGGGGCCACCGCGGTGGTCCCGCCCTCGTGAGTCCGAAGCGTGAAGCGGGCCAGCGTGATCGGGCCCGACCCGGGCGAGATGTCGTCACCGGGGGCGGCGGCCTTGACCTCGACGCGCATGCCCGCCTCGGTGTGGTTAGTCTCGGTCAGCGCGAACGCATCGGTGACAGACACGTTCTCGACGGTGGCGACACTCGCGTTGCCCGTCCGAACCTCGAACAGCGCCCCCGAGAGCCCGTGGGGCACGTCGGTCACCACGATTCGGCCCGTGACGGTTGCTTCGTCGGGGACCTTCTCGGCGTCGAGACGAACCGACAGCGTCGGGCGGTCGATCTGTGGCCCGTCGACGCCGCGCAGCACCGGTCGACCGGCCGTCGTTTGCCAGGTCTCCTCGAAATCAAACGCGAGCGTCGTGGTGGCGTTCTGGCCGCTCAGCGCCGCCGTGTCGACGGGCGTCGCGGCGTCGACTGGCGCAGAGACGACACCGCGGTCGACGTAGACGTCTTCCAGGAGGTCAGCCCGGGTGGCGTCGTGGTCGATCGCCGCGACGACCGCGTGGTCGTCGGCACCGGGCAGCGGCGTCGCGACCACGGACCGGACGACGGTCCCGCCGTCGTAGAGGTTCGCCACCAGGCCAGCGACGTCCTCCTCGCCCGTGACACGACCGGTCGCGTAGCTGTCGACGATCGGCGCGCGGGCGTAGCCCACCAGGCCACCGACCGTCTGGCGACCCGACACTGGCCCGATCGCGTAGGATCGCTCGACGGGCGTCGCCGTGGTCCCGACCAGCCCACCGACGGGGCCACTGGCGGCCTCGACCTGGCCCGCGGCGCCGGAGTTGTAGATGCCCGCTGGCCGGTAGAACCGGGGCGACCGGGCCTGCTCGTCGGGGAACCGATCGGCCTGACCGACCAGGCCGCCGGTGGCCTGGCCACCCTGGACGGTCACGTCGGCGAACGAATCGGCGATCCGACCGCGACTCTTCCCGGCGATCCCGCCCACAGTCGCGTGATAGTCGGCGCCCTCGAGGGTCCCGGTGGCCTCGACGTTCGTGAGCACGCCCTGATTCTCGCCGACGATCGCGCCGAGGTTGCTCTCGGCAGTCCCCGTGACGTCGGCTCGGGTGTCAGTGATCCGCCCCTCGTTGACGGCAGCGACGCCGCCAGCCGTCAGGTGGGCCGTCACGGTCCCGGAAACAGTCACGTCGTGAATCTGTCCCTCGTGGGCCCCAACGAGCAGGCCGGCACCGGCGACCGACCCCAGCCACGCTCCCGACCGCTCGTCGACGGTCGCGTTCGCGAGCGTGAGGTTCCGGATGGTCCCGTCGGGGTCGGTCGCAGCGAAGAGGCCGTCGACCGCGACGGTCGCGTTATCGATCGTGTGATTGTTGCCGTCGAAGGTTCCCCGGAAGCCGACGGATTCGGGGTCGTCGTAGCGCTCGTCGTGGAGATCGACCGCACGCTGCTCGTACAGCGGCAGGTCCGAGGGGCCCGCCCAGTCGGCAGTCTCACTCGCGTCGATGTCGGCCGTGAGCGCGTAGTGGGCGGTGGGATCGCGCTCGACGGCGAGCAGGTCACGCGCCGAGTCGATCCGGTATGGGTCCGTCGCGGTCCCCGACCCCTCCAGATCGCCGAGCGCCTTCATGACGGTCACCGACCGGCGGGCGGTCGCCGTCGTGCCCTCGGGGCCGGTCGCGGTGACGCGGACGGTGTAGTTCCCGACCGCGGGGAACGCGTACGCCAGGCTGGCGTTCGACCGGTCGATCGTCTCCTCGACCGGCGTCCCGTCGATGGTCTGGCCGGAGACAGTCCACTCGGTCGCGGTGATCGAGCCGACCAGTGGCTCGGCGCGCACGCGGACCGGGTCGTCGGTCATCGTTCGGTTCCCGACGGTCCGAAGCTGGATCGATTCGAGTGACTCGGGGTCGCCGGACTCCCAGTCGAGGACCGGGAACGATGCGGTCGTCCGGTAGCCATCGCCCAGATCGAGGCTCGCAGCCGCCTCACCCGTCAGTGCGTCGCGTGCGACGGCCGTTCCGATCCCACCGGGTGCGCCGTCACGGTCGAGATAGTAGCCCGAAATCGGCGTGTCGTCGTTGCGCTGGCCGATCAGCGATCCGGTCGCACGCTCGCCGGAGACCTCACCGAGCGCGTAAGTGTGATCGACCGGGCCGAGCGATCGCGCCCCGATGGCGACCGGCAGGTCCGATGCAGCGTCGGTCCCGGCGGACTCGACGACACCGACGAGGCCCCCGACACCGGCCTGCCCGCGGACCGACCCGGTCGCGTACGCGGCCTCGATCGACCCGTCGAGCCGTCCGACCAGGCCGCCGACCGCGCCGACGCCTTCGACGCTTCCGGTCGCGGCGCTGGCGTACACCACGTCGTCGGCCTCCCCGACGAGTCCACCCGCGCTGGCCCGCTGGCCGGAGGCTCGCACCGGCCCGGTCGCCGCCGAGCGGACGATCGGGCCCTGACTCCAGCCCACGAGGCCGCCGACCTGGCTGGTCCCGGTCACCGATCCGTTCGCAGTCGCGTCGACGACCCCGCCCTCGGAGAGACGCCCGACGAGGCCGCCGACCTCGCGATCGCCGGTGACGGCGACGCTCGCGGAGGCGTTCCGAACCACGGTGTCACGAGCGGTCCCGACCAGCCCGCCGGCGGTCTCGCTCGCGGCGACGCGCCCGGTCGCGTGGGCCTCGGTAATCGAGGCGTTGTCGGCGTCTCTGACCAGTCCACCGCCGCTCTGAACCCCCTCGATCGTGACGTCGGCCGTCGCGCTATCTATCGTCCCGTCACGATGGGTCGCCACCAGACCGCCAGCGTTCGGCCTGTCGTGGTCGTCGAGACCGTCGGCCGGGCCAGCGAGCGAGATCTCACCGGTCGCCCGCACGTCCCGGAGCGTCCCCCGGTTTCGCCCGACGAGGCCGCCCGCGTGGCGGGGCGGCGCCGTCGTCGACAGCGCGAGGTCGACGCTGGTCGTACTCCCGACGATCGACCCGTCGGACCCGGCCACGAGGCCACCCGCCGTCGTGGCAGTGGTCACGTGCAACCGACCCGAGACGGTCACGCCCGCGATCGTGCCGTCGTTGTATTCGGCGAGCGTGCCCACACCGGTGGTGTCGACGCCCTCCAGCGAGAGATTCCGGACGGTCCCGTTCGCGCCGATCGTCCCCAGGAGCGCCGGATCGCTCGCAGCCGTCGAGAGGTTCGCGATCGCGTGGCCCTGGCCGTCGAGCGTGCCCTCGAAGGCCGGTGGATCGGTCCCGATCGGGTCGGTCTCGGCCCCGTCGAGGGTGAGATTTGCGGTCAGGACGTAGTGAGCGTCGGGATCGTCGGTGATCGCCGCCAGATCACCTGCCGTCTCGATCCGGTAGGGATCGTCGGCGGTGCCCGCGCCATCCAGCGGTCGGTCAGCACTCGCCGGCGCGGCCAGGCCGGCCAGGACGACCACGAGGACGACGAAGACCGCCCGTCGTGTCATCGTCGCCCTCCGCTCTGCGTGTCGTACTGCTCCTCGGGATCGACAGTGTCGCGTCGCTGCATGAGTTTCGAGAGGTGAAGGGGCTGAAAAAAGATTTTTCCAACAGCGTTCAGGTCAGTCCAGACTCTCTCTAGAGTTCCCCGATCGGTGAGTTGTCGACCGATCACGACCGGCCTCCCGGGCGTCCCAGTCGATCCAGTCGCGTTCCCACCCGGGCGGTCGCCGTCGGGCGGCGAACTCCCGATTTTCGCGATGCGTGCGGTTGGCCTCGACGGTGTCCGCGCGTTCGCCGTCGACGAGCATCGGGCGGACGCGAATCGGGCCATAGCGGTCGTGAACGCGGCCCTCGGGCCCGACGGCGACGAGCGCCGGGTCGTGGGTGCCCAGGGGCATGACGAGTCGACCGTCGGGGGCGAGCTGGTCGAGCAACGGTCGAGGCGGCCCGACGGCGGCGGCCTCCAGGAGGATGCGGTCGTAGGGGGCGTACGCCGGCAGGCCGTCGCTGCCCGATCGACAGTCGACGAGGACGTCGCGATAGCCCGCGGCGGCGAGATTCGACCGGGCCGCACCGACGAGGCGACGGTCGATGTCGACGGCCTGGACCGCGGTGGGATCGGCCAGTTCCGCGGCGAGCGCGGCGGTATAGCCGACACCCACGCCGACGACGAGGACGCTGTCCTCAGGCGTCACGGCCAGCGCTTCGAGCAGTCGAGCGGCGGTGCGGGGCGCGAACACGCGCGTTCCGAGGTGATCGAACGAGCGGTCGGCGTACGCGCGGGCGTCCTCGGGGAGAAACGCCTCGCGCGGAACCGCCCGCATCGCCAGCGAAACCGCCTCACTGACGACACAGCCTTTGGCCTCGTGTTCGAGGCCGTCGACCATGTCCTCGCGCTGGGCCGCCAGGTCCATGGCCCTACTCAGCACCGATCGATAATCAACGCCTCGCTTGGGGAGACCCGACCACCGGCCTCACCCACTCACGGCGCCGGCGCGTCCGACAGCGCCGACTGAAGCCGATCGATCGCCTGCTCGGCGGCGACGCGCTCGCGCTGGACGAGCCCCCACTGCAGGCGTCGCCGGTCGGTCGGGTCGAGTGCCACCCGGGCGACGGCGGCCTCGCGACGCCGTGAGTAGTCGTCCGAAAAGGCGAGCGCCCGCACGCGCTGGAGGGCCGCGACCGTCGCGTCGTCGGCGATCCGATCGACGACCGCGAGCAGTTCGCGCGTGCGATATCGGAGGTCGTCGGCCTCGGGTGGTGGCCACCCGACGGTCAGCGGCCCGGCGTCGAGTCGGCGGAGATAGCCCGTGTGCGGCCCGACCGCCCGTTTGAGTGCCCCCGGATCGTCGACGTAATGATCGAGTTTCGAGTGCGAATAGTCCGCGTACTCTCGGAGTGTGCCCAGCGGTTCGGTCCCGACGGGCGTCCGATCGACGTAGCGCTGGAGGTCGGCGGGCGGCGGATCGAGGTCGACCAGGGGGTACCACCGACAGTCGTCCAGCCAGTCGAGAAACTCCCTGGCCGACGCCGTCCGGCGAAAGGTCGCGAAGTCCGCTTCGATCCGGCGGTCGTAGTCGGTGATCGGCCGGGCGAGGCGGGCGACGTCCGCCGAGAGGTCGGCGTCGGCGTGGGCCTCCAGTGCCGCACACGCCTCGACGCGCTCGCGGAGGTCCTCGATCGCGCGCTCGATCGCGAAGCGCCGGCGACGGATGCGCTCGGCGGCGTCGCGGCGCTCGTCGAGGACGGCCACCCGGTCGGCGACGCCGGCGAGCGTCTCGCGGGCGGCCTCGAAATCCGACTCGGTCAACCGGCGCTGGTGGAGGCGCTCGTCGACGCTCTCGAAGGCCTCGCGTTCCGGGAGGTCGTCGTCCAGGTCCTCGAAGAAGGTCGCCAGCTCGTCCTGAAAGGTGAGATACGACTCGAAGTCGGCGTCGCCGACGGCGGTCTCGTCGTACTGATCGAGCAGCGCCGTCACCTCCTGGTGGGCCGCGGCGAGTGCCTGCAGATCACCGTCGGCGGCCCGAATGCGCTCTTGGGCGGCCTCGTGGTCTGCGACCGCCCGATCGAGGCTGGCGATCAGGCCCGCGGCCCGCGCCAACTGGGGTGACCGTCCGGGATCGACCATGAGTGTCAGTCGTCGTAGACCGCGTCGGGGTCGAACACCTGCTCTCCGACGACTTCACCGTCGAGCCGGCGGTGAAAACAGGATTCGTACCCCGTGTGACAGGCGCCGCCCTCCTGGTCGATGAGGTAGAGCAACGCGTCGCCGTCACAGTCGACGCGAATCTCTTCGACGTGCTGGACGTGCCCGCTGGACTCGCCTTTCTGCCAGAGCGCGTCTCGACTCCGCGAGTAGTAGTGGGCCAGTCCCGTCTCCCGGGTGCGTTCGAGCGCCTCGGGGGTCACGTACGCGAGCATGAGGACCGCGCCGCTCGATGCGTCCTGGGCGACCGCCGGGATGTACTCGACCTCGTCGAAGGCCAGATCGACCGCGTCGCTCATGGATGGAGTCGGGGCAGCGACGCTATGACTCTTGTGCGACTAGATCAGGCCGACGGCGTCCATCCCCCAGACCAGGAGGTCGCCCGCCGTCAGGCTCACCACCAGCCCCGCGACCATCGGCACGAGGAACGGGATGCCCGGCGAGACCCAGACCGTCTCGCGGTCGGCCTCGGTGAGCACGTCGAGCGCCCCTCGTAACTGCTCGGGTGTGGTGCCGTACGCGCCGCCGGCGTCGGTGAGGAATGTCTGAGCGCCCCACGGATCGAGTGGCTCGTCGGTCGCGGACGGGTCGCCTCGGGGAGGAGTCGGGGGCGACGCCGCGCCGTCCGTGGCGTCACCCGCGTCCGGCGTCCCGCCGTCGGTCCGGACCGACCCGTCGCCGGGATCGGCGGGCTGATCGGGGACACTCGCCGGGCGACGCGCCCGGTCGGGGTCGGCCCGGAGCGTCGCCAGATCGGTCTCGCGCCAGTCGAGATACATCCGGACGGCGTCGATGTCACAGCCCGCCCGGCTGAACCCCGCGGGCGTCTCCAGCAAGCGCCCGTGAGTCGTCGGGATGTCGGGGACGGCAACCGGACGACCGACGACCATCACCCACGAGACGCGACCCGCGAGGGCGTTGCGAACCGCGAGCGCGACCGGGTAGGCCAGCCCGGCGATCACGGTGTTGCCCAGGATCGTCAGCGCGAACAGCCCCGCCATCGGCTGATACAGTGGCAGCGTGAGGACCGCGGTCGCCCCGAGCCCGGGGATGGAGCCACCCACAAAGGCGTACGTCGGATACGTCGGGAAGAGCACCGCGAGCGTCATCAGGGCCTTCGCGTCGGCCCCGCCGAACGCACCGAACATCCAGAAGCCCAGCGCGAGCGGGACGATCAGGCCGAGGCTCAGCACGACCTGGATCGTAAAGAGCGGGCCCGTCGGCGTGCCGAGCAGTTGGGAGGCGTCCCACGCCAGGACGAGGACGCCGAGGGCGACCAGCGGTGGCCAGAGTCGATTCGTGACGCGTCGCGTGCGCACGTCACGCCAGGCCGCCCAGCCGAGAGCCGGGACGGCGATCAGGCGCAAGAGATCGGGCGCGGACGCGTCGATCACGGTCAAGGTTGGACGGGCCGTCCCTAAGCGGTTTCGGCCACCGACCAGCAGTTTGAACTGAGTGGCCCTCCCCGAATCCGGTATGTACCTCCGTCCCGTCGGCTGGCGGATCGTCGGCGCGGCGGTCGCGCTGGTCGTCGCGGGCGTCGTCGCCGCCCGGCCGCTCGCCGTCGCGGGGGCCGCCGGGATCGTCGCGATCGGCCTCGTCGTCCAGGTGAGCGTGGTGTTCGCCGGCCGGCGGGCCCGGGCGGCCCTCGACGTCGCGTTCGATCCCGACCGCGTCCGGGTGACCGCGGGGTCGACCGCCGAGACGACGGTGACGGTCGCGACCGCCGCCCCGATCGGCGCCGATCTGTCCGTCGAACTCGTCGTGCCGGCGGGGCTCACGTGTCGGCCGGCGACCGTCGCCGTGCCCGCCGGCGAGCGCCAGACGACGGTGCCGGTGACGATCGAGACGAGGGAAGCGGGCACCTACGCGATCGATGCGGCCCGGGTCAGCCTCACCGACCGGATCGACACCGTCGGCCTCGCGTTCACACACCGGGTCGACGCCGCGGTCACGGTGACCGCCGCGGACGCGACGCTCGCGGGCGGCGAGGGCGGGCACGGCGACGACCGCTCGGAGGCTGGCGACCGCCGCGGCCTCGAACCCGGCCGGATCCGGCCGTACGTCGCGGGCGACCCCGTCACGCGGATCGACTGGAAGACCAGCGCGCGCCACGACGACCGCCTGGTGCGCGATCCGGTCCACCGCGGGGGCCGACCGCTGACGATCGTGTTCGATCGCCGGACCGTCCCCGGGCACGAGACGGCGTTCCGCCGGCGTCGCGAGGCGGCACTCGCGGTGCTCGGTGGGGCGACCGGATCGAACGACCGCGCGACGGTGACACTCGTCGACGAGAGCGGCCGGACGACACTCGACTCGGGACGAGACAGCCCCGAGACCACCCTCCAGCGGACCCGGCCCGCCGAGCGGGTCGACTGGCCCACCGATCCCGGTCGACCGCTGGCCGACCGCTCGCTGCCGCCCGCCGAGACGACGTTCGACCGGGCGATCGAGCCGTTCACCCATCCCGGCCCGGTCGACGACCCGCTCTCGGCCGCCGTCGACGCCGCGACCCGGCACGGCGATCGGTCACGGATCGCCGTACTCACCGAAGACGCCGACCCACAGGCGGTCCGTCGGGCGGCCCGCATCGCGGACGCGCGCGGTCACCGGACGACCGTGCTGTGCTCGCCGGTCCGCGGTGACGACCGCCTCCGGGATGACCTCGATCGGTTCGACAACGTCGAGTGTGCGTGGATCGACGGCGAGCACCCCAGAGCTCTCGCCGGAGGTGAGCGACGATGACCGGCGTCCACGATCGGATGAACGGGGTCTTCGAGCGGGCGAGCGAGTCCGTCGGGCGTATCTCGCCCGCGCGCGTACGCCAGCGACTGGATCGGCGCACCGCCGCCGGCGGTGGCCTCGCGACCCTGGGGCTCGCGGCGGTCGCCGGCGGACTGAGTGCTGGCCGCACCGACCCCGAATGGCTCGCGGTCGTCGCGGCGAGCACCGTCGTCGCCCTGGGTCTGTATCTCGTCGGCTGGGGGCTGATCGCGGTCGTGATCGCCCAGATCGCGGTCGCAGCGGTCGACCCCGGCCTCGCCCGATTGGCCGGTCTCGAAGCGGCTATCGTCGCACTCACAGTCGGGGCGCTGCTCGCGCGCGGTCTCGACCGCCGGACGATCGCACTCGCGATCGTCGCGGCGAGCGTCGCGGCGACCGCGGTGCTCGCGGCCCAGTCGATCGCCCCACCGTGGGCGCTGGCCGCCGGGGTGGGCCTCGTCGCGGTGGGACTCGCCGGCCTCGTCCATCGCGTCGCCGTCGTCACCGTGGGTGATCCGGAATGAGCGCGGCCGACCGGGATCGGCGGAACGACCGGGCCGTCACGCTCGGGTTCGTCGCCGTCGGCGTGATCGCCGCGGCCGCCGCGGCCGCAGTGCCGGCGAACCGATCGGTGCTGATCGCGCTCGCGGGCACGGCCTGGCTGGGCGCGCTGCTCACCCGACTCGTCGTGCGGACGCCCGGCCATCCCGCGCTGGTGGCCGAGAGCGTCCACGCCGCTCACGCGAGCACGATCGACCGCCTCGCGATGGAACTCGATCTGGCGGGCCCCGCGGTGTACGTCCCGACCGGGACGGACGTGCGACTGTACGTCGCCCGAACCGACGGGCCACTGCCCGACGACGTCTCGGACGCGCTCGTGACCGATGCGGGGGCGCGCGGCCTGTCGGTCGCGCCCGTCGGCGCGGCGCTGCTCGCCCGCCTGGACGACCCGCGATCGGCGGAGTCGACCGACGAGCGGATCCGCCGGCTGACCGAAGCGATCGTCGACCGGTTCGAACTCGCGGGCGGGATCGACGTGGACCGCGACGGTGAGTGCGTGACGGTCACGGTCACCGACGCCTCGATCGAGGATCTGGGTCGGCGCGACCACCCGATCGGCTCCGTGCTCGCGGTCGGCCTGGCCGAACACCTCGACCGGCCCGTCCGGGTGCGCGTCGAGGGCGACCGCGTGATCTGTTCGTGGGATCGACCGGTAGATTCTAACACCGACTCGTCGTAGGCCTCGGCGTGTCGACACACCGTCGGACCGGGTTCGTGACCGGCGTCGTCGGCTGGACAGCCGCGCTGCTGGTCGTCCTGGTCGCACTCGACGCCTATTCCGCGGAGCTGTTTTTCGTCGTCGCGCTGATCGGCCTGCTGGTCGTGACCGAACTCACCGCGCCCGTCGCGGTCCGCCCGCCCTGGCGGCGTCGGGTGCGCTGGCTGGTCGTCGCCGGCCTGGTCGTGTTCGGTCTGATCGTCCTCCGGCGCGTGCTGACGATCCTGGAGGGGTCACTGTGAACGAGCGATGGCTCCGGATCGCGCTCGCCGTCGTCGCCGTCGCCGTGCTGGTGGTGCTCGTCGCGACGACCGCGAGTTCGACCGTGACCTTCGATCCGTACAACCCCGACTGGAACGGCACCAGCGAGTTTCGAGCGCTGGCGGCCGAACAGGGCAGTGCCGAGTTGATCACCGACGCGTCCGCCTACGATGGCCTGGACGCCGATCGATCGGTCGTGTTCGTCCTCGCCCCCGAACAGCCACACTACGCCCGTAGCGGCCAGGCGATGCAGTCGTACATGGACCGCGGCGGGACGGTCGTCGTCGCGGGCGACCGCGGTCGGTCGGCGGACTGGCTGGTCCAGAACCTCACCCGGTATCGCATCGATCGAACGCCCGTTCGAGACCTCGCCGCGTTCACCGAGGGGACCGCGCTCCCGCTGGTCCACCCGCCCGCCGACCGCCCGATCGACGGGGTCGATTCGGTCGCGACGAATCTGCCCGGATCGATCGACAACGTCCCCGACGAGCAGCGCGTGCTGGTCACCGCCTCGACCGCGTTCCGCGACGCCGACGGTGACGGCGAACCCGACGACGACGAACCGCTCGGCCCCTTCACCGTGGCCGCGACCCAGTCGGTCGGTGACGGGCGCATGATCGTCCTGGCCGACCCGAGTCTGTTCATCGATAGCATGCTCGACCGGGCGGACAACCGCGCGTTCGTCACCCACCTGTTTGGCGACGCCGACAGGGTCGTCATCGATCGGAGTCACGCGACGAGTGGACGCCCGCCGCTGTACGCGGCGCTGGACGTGCTCAGATCGTCGCCAGCGGCACAGATTCTGGTGTTCGGCGCGGTCGCGATCGGACTGGCCGCGATCGTGGGCTGGACGCGTCGTTAGCGATCGCGGAGCCAGCGCAGCGCCGCGCGGTGAGCCTCGATCGCGCGGTCGTCGACCCGATCGAGGGCGTACGCCTGTCGTTCGTACGCCCGCGCGATCGCCGCGACGACCGCCGCCCGCCGGCCCGACAGTTCCGCACGCGCCTGACTGGCGGTCTCGCGCGGGGTCAACGCCGGGTGGCTCCCCGGAACGGACTCCCGCGCGGCGCGATACAGCCACGCCAGCGAGGCGGCGTCGACGACGCCAGCGTCGGCGCCGTCGGCCGACGTCCCGCTCGGGGTCGGCCCGGGCGACCCGCCCGATCGCCGCCAGACCGCTCCGAGCGCGCCGACCGCCAGGATTGCGAGCAGTCCGATCGGCAGCCATCGGGGCGTCGCGGGGAGCGCCCCGCCGGCGTCGGGCAGCGACACGCGCGTCTCGGTGGGTCCGAGTGCGCCCGTCGCCGCTCGATAGGCGACGGTGACGGACCCACTCCGGCCGGCCACCGAGACGTCGAACGCCCCCTGTGCGTCGGTCGTGACCGTCCGGTCGACGCCGCCGATCACGACCTCGCGGTCGGGCAGCGGCCGCCCGTCGGCGGTCGTCAGCCGACCCGTGAGTCGGCCGTCCTCGACGGACGCCGTGAGACGCGTCGGCGTCCGCTCGACAGAGAGCTCCTCGACGACCTCGGTCGCGGCCACCGCGCGGTCGGTCGCCGTCATCGCCACACGAAGCTGGCGATCACCGGGTTCGATTGCCGGGGGAAGCCGTCCGGACAGCGCCACCGTACCGTTCGCGGCGGTCTCGCCCGTGGCGATCGGCTCGTCCGCGACGAACGCCCGCACCGGCGCGTCGGCCACTGGCTCGCCGTCGATCTGGACCGTCGCCGTGACCGACACGCGGTCACGGTAGCCGACCGTCGGGACGTCACCGACGAGAATCGCCGGCTCTCGCGACCGAATCGTGATCCCGACGGTCGCCACACTCGCGGCGTAGGGGCGCTCGGGAGCGGGCTGGAACGCCACCTCGCGGTCGTGGTCGCCGGCGGTCAGCCACAGCGGGCGGTGCTCGATCGAGACGACCGAGCCGTTCCAGGCGGCCGACGTCACCGGTCGCCCGTCGATCGTGACGGTGCCGTCGTCCGGCGAGAGCGCGCCGTCGGGGCCGGTGAGTCGAACCCGCATCGAGAGTGGGTCGGTCGGTCCGGCCGCGCTGTCGGCGTCGAGCACCGTCAGCTCCGTGGGCTCGAACGAGCGGTCGAGTTCGTCACCGACGCGCCCCGTCGCGTCCCGTGTGAGCGCCGCGACGCGGTCGCTCGCCCCGCCGGTGTCGACGCCCGACCGGTTGAGCGCCTCGTAGCCCGACTGGACGCGCTCGCTCTGGGTCGCCAGCGAGCGATTGAGTCGTTCGGCCCGCCGCAGCGCTTCTCGCGCGGCGGTCTCGTTGCCGCGCTCGCGGGCCTGACGGTACTCCTGGGTCGCGTTCTGCAGGTCACGGCCCGTCGCCGCGAGGCGACGCTGTTCGGAGCGCGTCAGATCGATCGACGCCGCGATCTCAGCGCGGTCCTCGTCGTCGGCTCGCTCAGCGAGTTCGCGATACCGGTCGAGGTCGCGGTCGAAGTCGTCTCCGAGCGCCTCACGGGCCGCCGCGAAGTCGCCGCTCGCGAGCGACTCACTGCTGTTCGCCAGGCGGCCCTCCAGTGAGGCGAGCAACCGCGTCGAGAGCTCGGACTGATCGGTGGGCTCACCGGCCGCCTCGGGCGGGACGTGATGCGTCCCGTTCCAGTCGCTGGGCGTGGCCGCGCCGGCCCCCACAGAGCCCAGCGCGAGGACGAACAGACACCCCACGACGACCGCCACCCCGACTCGCACGTGACTCCATAGAAGATCGACGGATTTCAGCGTTGCTCTCGACCACTACACTCATTTGCCCGGGGGAACAGGACACAGCAATGACCGTCGGCTCGACCGCAGAGCGGATCCACGAGGAAATCGAGCGCGTGATCGTCGGCCAGTCCGAGGCGGTCGAGTTGCTCACGGTCGCCCTGCTCGCGCGCGGGCACGTCCTCCTCGAAGGGATCCCCGGGGTCGCGAAGACGACGTTGGCCGAGTCGTTCGCGAGCGCGAGTGGCCTCGATCGCTCGCGGATTCAGCTGACGCCCGACCTGATCCCCGCGGACATCACCGGCACGACCGTCTTTCGTGAGGACTCTCGCACCTTCGAGTTTCAGCAGGGCCCGGTGTTCGCGAACCTGGTGATCGCAGACGAGATCAACCGTGCGACGCCGAACGCTCAGTCGGCCTTGCTCGAAGCGATGCAGGAGCGATCGGTGACCGTCGACGGCACCGCTCACGACCTGCCGCGGCCGTTCATGGTCGTCGCGACACAGAACCCCGTCGAGATGGAGGGGACCTACGAGTTGCCCCGCGCCCAGCGCGACCGCTTTCTGTTCGAGGTCAGCCTCGGCCCGCCGACGGCCGACGAGGAACGCGCCATGCTCGATCGGTTCGACGACCGCCCCGAACTCGGGCCGAGTGCGGTCGAGACCGTCGTTTCGGCCGACGAAATCGACGACCTCCGGGCCGCCGTCGACGCGGTCACCGTCGCCCCCGCGATCAGGGAGTACATCGTCGACCTCGCGGTCGCGACCCGTGAGAGCCCGGACCTCTCGATCGGCCTCTCGCCGCGGGCCGCCCTCCAGTGGCAGTGGGCCACGAAGGCCCGCGCGGCCGTCCACGACCGCGAGTACGTCCTCCCGGACGACGTGAAGGCGCTCGCGGTCCCGATCGCGCGCCACCGGATCCACCTCGACCGGGACGCCGCACTGGCCGATCGATCGATCGACGACGTCCTCGACGAGATGCTCGACAGCGTCCCCACGCCGGACGCGGCCGGCCCAGACGGGTCCTGACGCGAGATCGCGCGGATCCGTCCGCTCTGCAGGAGACAGATTCGGCTGGCCCACCGCTCCGAGCCATCGGACCGATCACCGGCGCCAGTCCCTACGCGGTTCCGGCGCGGTCCCGGATCAGATCGCGCAACTCGTCGGAGTCGTCGATCGACGCCATCTCCGACTCCTCGACGAGAGCGGTTCCCTCGACGGAATCGCGTGGCGCTTTCTCGACGACGTACACCGACCGGGTGCGCGTGACCTGGCCGACCGAGGACATGATCCGGGCGCGCTTCTCGGCGGCCTCGGTCAGCGTCGAGTGGCCCGTCAGCAGGCGATCGGTCACGCCGTCCTGGCGGGCGGTCTCGCCGTCGGTTTCGCTGACGGTCTTGAACGGAGCGCGCTGGGTGACGTGCACGTCGAAGCCAACCCGCATGAGGACGGAGACGACCGGTTCGTCCTCCGGGTCGGGGTCCTCGGCGGCCTCCTCGTCGTCGATGTCGTCGGCCCCTTCGAGGACGCTCACGGGTTCGGTCAGCGGTTCGGTGAACAGGTCTTCGAGTTTCGTGGCGACCTCGACGGAGGCGTCCATGCCGTTCTCGTATTTCGAGACCGTCCGGCGAGACACCCCGAGTTCGTTGGCGAGGCGGCCGAGTGACCAATCGCGCTCCTCGCGGGCGTCCGCGAGCACGTCGCTGTCGATGGTGACGTACAGTCCGCCCGGGGCGGCGTAGATCAACGGCGGGACCTCCTCGACGAAGGTCTCCATCGCCGTGTCCGGGCTCAACACCGGTACACCGTGTCTGAAGTACACCACCCCTGGTTTCAGCTCCTCGTCACGCGTCCGGAGTCCGATCACGAGCGGTGTCGCACCCAAAAACTCCCCCAACCGACGCATCTCGACACCGATCCGTCCGTCGAAGGCATCGATGTTGCCGAGGATCTTCACCAGAATGGTGTCCTCGCCTCGACGAGCGGCGACGTCGAAACTCTTGGGTCGGATCGCACACCGGTCGCTCACGAGAAAGCCCGCGTCTTCCAGCATCGCGGTGACATTTTCGACCAGCGCCGACCGTGACATGTATAATAGTGGTCGGTCGTCGCATAAATGCGTTGTGCCGTCTCAGCGTTGCTGACACGCCATCTCACCGACAGACACGCCCGTCTCGGTCGGGGGCGACACGGGTGGAGAGACGCGTCCAGGCCCGGACCCACAGGGCTAAGCCCTCCCGAGTGCGTACCGTCGCCCGTGACGATCGTCGGCCTCGACGACACGGACTCCCGCGACCAGGGGATGTGCACGACCTACGTCGCGGCCCGGATTGCCGACCGCCTCGCGGATCGGGGCTACGCCGTCGAGCGGTATCTCCTCCGATTGAACCCCGCCGTCGAGCACAAGACCCGCGGTAACGCCGCGCTGGCCGTCGAGACGGACGCTCCCCGACGCGTCGCGCGCCGAATCGCCCGCGAGCATCTCTCGCTGGCCGCCGACGGCCCACGGACGGACCCGGGAGCCGTCGTGGCAGGCGATACCGACGAAGGCATCGCTGATTTCGCCCGGCGCGCCATGCGGGCGTACTGTGATTCCGACCGGGCCGCACGCCTGGCCCGCGACCGGGAGTGGGACGTGCTCGCCACGGGCCGCGGGATCGTCGGCGCGGTCGCCGCGGTGGGCGCGCCCCGCGTCCGGACCCCGACCGTCGAGTGTATCTCCTATCGCGAGTCCTCGCGGCGCGGCACCGAGCGGTCGGTGGATCACGACACGGTGTTCGCGGCGGCCGAGCGAGCGTATCCCGACGCCTGGGACACCGTCGACCGGACCGCCGGGCGAGCGGTGTGTGTCCCCCGAGCGCCGGGGCCGATCCTCCACGGGATCCGCGGCGACGACCCCACGACGGTCGCGCGCGTCGCGCGCGCGATCGAATCGGAACCGGTCGAGCGCCGCGCGATCTTTCGGACGAACCAGGGCACCGATGCGCACCTCCGCGAGGCCACGATCGACGACTGCGAGGACGGCTACAGCTATCGGGTGACGGGCCAGGTCGTGAGCGCACCCGACACACGCGAGGGGGGCCACGTCTTCGCGACGCTCGGGACGCGTCTGGATCCCGCAGCGGCCGCCGACGGCGGCGCGGCCGTCGATCACGCCGAGCGGTCGCCGTCCGACGCCGAGACGATCGATCTGGTCGCGTTCGAACCGACCGAGCGGTTTCGCGATCACGTCCGCGCGCTCCGGGTCGGCGACCGGGTGACCGTCTGTGGCGAGGTCAGTGACGGCACGCTCAAACTCGAAAAGGTCGCGGTCCGCGATCTGCGGCGGAGTGAGTGGGCGACTCCCGACTGCCCCGCCTGCGGGCGCTCGATGGAGAGTGCGGGCCGCGCGGCGGGCTATCGGTGTCGGGACTGTTCGACGAGTGCGCCCGGACGCGTCGAGCGCCCGATCGAGCGTGACATCGCGATCGGGTGGTACGAAGTCCCGCCGCTGGCGCGGCGTCACGTCGCGAAACCGCTCGTCCGCGGTGGGTTCGACGCGCCGATCCATCCCGAGCGGTGAGCGCTCGGAGACTACCGAGACCGATCGAAAGACGGTCCGAACGCGTCCTCGTTAGATTCGATCGAACAGTACGAGGACATCCTGTTGATCGACGCTTCCGTCACCGGTCACGTCGAAATACATCAAATTCGACTGGACGGTGTCGGTCTCGGCGTTTTGAAACAGGCGATTCACGTCGGGGAAGTCGAGGCGACCGTTCCCCGAGAGGTCCTCGTAAACACCGTCCTCGTCGAGGTCTCGGGGGACGACCCCGTCGACCGCGGGCGGCCCGTCGGCGGCGTGCTCGCCGTCGAGGGTGAGCGTCACGCGTGTGGGATCGGCGGCGACCGTGACAGTCGTCGTGGTCTCGGTGCCGTCGGCGCGGGCAGTGATCGCGTGCGTGCCGTGATCGACGGTCGTCGCGTACACGCCGGTCCCGTCGGTCGCCCCCGACGTGTCGGTCCACCACTCCCCGAAGACCAGATCGCGGTAGGCGTCGCGAGCGGGCTTGGGCGTCCAGTCGGCGTGATAGAACGGGTAGTCGTCGCTCCCCTCGGGGCCGTCCCAGAGCCCCCAGAGGAGGACGTCCTCGACGACCGGATGAGCGTAGACGCTCGTGAGGAACTGACGGAGGTAAGTCGCCTGCTCCTCGGGGGTCCAGATCGCACCGCCGACGTCGAGTTCGGTGATCCGCACCGCGACGTCGTGAGCGGCGTAGGCGTCGAGTGCCGCCCAGGTCTGGGCTGGCGTCAGCGTCTCGTCGTACGACTCGTCGCGATAGAAGTGACACTGGAGGCCGACGCCGTCGAGTCGCACGCCGTCGGTCGCCTGCAGGAACCCGATCTGGTCGTGATAGGTCCGTCGAGTGTCCTCGTACGGTCCGACGAGCACGTTGTAGTCGTTGACATCGAGGGCCACGTCGTCGGGCGCACTCGCCGTCGCGCGGGCGTAAGCGTCAGCGATCCAGGGGGCGGTCACCGGATCGGAATCCTCGCCGTCGACCACCTCGACGAACCGGGGTTCGTGCTGGGCCTCGTTGACGACGTCCCAGTGCTCGATGGCCGAGCCGTACTCGGTTCCGTCGTGTGAAAAGTTGGCGTAGTGGTCGAGGATCGTCTCGACGTGATCGAGCGAGCGCTGGCGGACGTGCGCTGGATCGCGATCCGGGCCGGACTCACCGCTCGGGTGATCGACGCCCATCGCGTCGACGACGTCGCCGGGGACGGCCCACCCCTCGACGTTCGCCCACAGACAGGTGTGCCCGCGCATCGAGAGGCCGTGATCGAGCAGCCACGCCGTCGCCGCGTCCGCGACATCGGGGCTCTCCTCGAAGAAGCGCCACTTGTGATGGTTGGTGAGGACGGCCGTCTCGAACAGGTCGGTAATCATCGACCGGTAGTTCGCGCGGTCGGTCGCGGACAGCGCGTCGTCCCGGCCGAGCAGACGCGGCGCGTTGACACCGACGCCGAACCCGACGTCGTGAGACTGCATCGCGACCTCGACCGTGGCGTCGGGCACCGGCCGACCGGCGGCGTCCTCGACGGTGACCGTCAGTGTCGCCCGCCGGTACTCGTCGATGCGCTCGTCGGCCCGCTCTTCCCAGTCCGCAGCAGCGTTCGTGACGCCCGACAGCGGCGCCGTCGCCGCACCGACCGTCCCGACGAGAGCGCCCCCCGCGAGTGTCCCCGCCGCGGTCAGCATCGTCCGACGATCGATTGCTGGCACGTCCCCGTCTCCCCCCTGTATCATCCGACAGTGTAGGCTCTGGAACGATGTACACGTTGGGGTGGTGGCGGCCGACCGACGACACGAACGAAAACGGGCCGGATGGGAATTGAACCCATGACCGTCTGGTTAAAAGCCAGACGCTCTGCCTGACTGAGCTACCGGCCCTCGATGCACTCTCACGGCCGTCGGGTCTAAGGGGTTTCGGTCGGGTGGCGCTCGAAGTACTCTCCGAGTGCGGTCGCGACGACCGCGCGCGGACTCGAATCCTCCAGGGCAGCCCGGCGTCGCAGGCGACTGTACAGTTCGACCGGGAGGGAGAGGTCCATCCGCCCCAGGTCCACGCCCGCGTCCGTGAGCGCCTCACCCACGGGCGTGCCGTCCGTGATCTCACCGGCGATCGATCGGACCTCACGGACGGTCAGGTCGTGATCGAGCAGCGCCCACGCAAGCAGGAGGCGATCGGTTCCGCCGACCCGAGCGACGTGTTTGGCCGCCGTGGGGGCGATGTCACCGCTCGCGACGTGACGACGGATCGCCCGCGGGAGGTCGTGGACTCGCGCCCACTTCCGGACGAACGAAATCGAGACGTCGTCGCCCGCGCGCTCGGCCGCCGCGGTATAGGATCCCTCCCCACGGACGAGCGCCGCACACGCCGCCGCGCCACGGAGCATGTAGACGGTGTCGTCACCGGGGTCGCCGCCGGCAAACGACTGGACGGTCTCGGCGGCCAGGTCCAGGCTCTCGGGGTCGTCTGGGTCGAACGCGACGGCGGCGTCCTCGTCGCGTCCCGTCACCGAGGGGTCGCCCCTGATGACCGGATCACCGACCGGGGACTGACGGCGCGCGGGGAGGTCCTCGGGACGTTCGCTCATTGACGTGGCGTTCGAGAGTCGGACGCAAAAACCGTTCGTCGCTCGAAACCCATCAGTCGGCAGTCGAGTCCCGGGACTCCGAGAGGTGCTCCCAGACTTCGGCACAGCCACACCCGTCATCGACGTCGTCCAGGTGGCCGTCGGCTCGCTGTTCGCTCGTGTCGCTCATCGGTCCCTCCGTGACCGGCCCCAGGTCGCCGGTCGAGTCGTCTCGTAATGCATCGAGTGGCGCTTGGACCGAGACACGCAAAAGGCCGCGCGCTGACGTAATCCTGGCCCGTTCTCCCGTGCTGCGGCAAGCGCTTCCGAAACCAGTGACGCCCCATCGAGAGCGTCGACCGCAGTCGAGGAGTCGATTCGGTTCGGTCGTGTCACTCATTCGTCAACGACGGGCCGGCCGCGACGACACACTCGCTGTGGCGTCGATTCGGGTGCAGACCCGACGAGACAGCCAGACCTCGTCGGCGGGTGAAAAGCATGAAAAAACGGGGAAAGAGGGGTGGGGGGTGGGGGGGTGGGGGGGGAATGGCACCGGGCTGACCGATGCCACGTATTATTCAACACGCTCGTTGGTATATAATTGTATCGGAGGAATTATCACCGGTGAAATTTGGGACTATCCGTGTCACGCAGTCGAACGAGACAGAGAGACACACTCAGCACGCCGCCAGAGACCGTCGCATGCGGACGACCGGCACCGAGTGGTCGTCGAACGTCCTGGTGGTACGTTCGATCGGCTCGTAGCCCAGGTCCGCGTAAAACGCCCTGGCGTTGAGCGATGCCGCCACGGAGAGCGTGTCGAGTCCCGCTACCGACGCCGTCGTTTCGAGGACGCCAACCAACTGACGACCGACGCCCGAGCGTGCGTGGTCCGGGTCGACGAACACCGCGTCGATCGTCCCGCTCGCACGATTGAGAACGGCATAGCCGACGATCGCACCCGCACGTTCAGCGACCCGGACCTCGTACTCGTCGCCGTCGAGCGCCGTCTCGAACGCCCCCAGGTCGCGCCCGTCGGGCGCCCACGCGGCCAGTTGATCGGCGTCGTACGCGTCGTGGTTGATCGCGAGGATCGCGTCGCGTTTGCAGACCAGCAGGTCGGCGGCGTCGTCCGCCCGCGCGGCCCGGATGCGAAGGTCAGTCACGGCAGAGCAGTCACTGCAACGTGGTTCACCAGCCGCGGGGAAATCGTTCACGGCGGCGGCACCGACGGAGAGCCCACTTCGCCACGCGTCTACCCCAGGTGTCTGGCGGGGCTATACCGGGACATTTGTGCCGGTGAGGTCACAACCTGCCGTATGCTCGTCGCCTTCGACTTCGACGGAACGCTGTCTGACTCCGAGATGGTGGTCGAACTTGCCGACCGACAGGACGCCGCCAGCGAGGTCGCTACGATCACCGAGCGCGCGATGAACGACGAGATCGCCTACGCCGAGAGTCTCCGCCAGCGGTGTGGGCTGCTGGAAGGCCTCGAACTCCCGACCGCAGAGACGGTCTTCGAGGGTGTGCGCCTCCGACCGGGGACTGGCGACGTCCTCGCTGATCTGGCCGGCGCGGGCGTCCGCTCCGCGATCCTGACCGGTGGGTTCGAACGCGGGGTCCGGGGTGCGCTCGCGGCCGCGGGGACGGACGTCGAGACGATCGTCGCGAACCGCCTCGTCGACGACGGCGAGCGCCTGACCGGGGCGGTCGAGGGGCCGCTGATCGAGGGGACCAAAGACGACGCCCTCGAAGTCCTCGCCGCCGCAGAGGGAGTCCCACTCGAAGACACCGTCGCCGTCGGTGACGGCGCGAACGACCTGCCGATGCTCGAACGCGCCGGCCTCGCGATCGGATTCGACCCGAAGCCGGCGGTCGAGCCAGCGTGTGACGTCGTCGTGGAATCGATGCCCGAGTTGGGCGACGTGCTCCAGGATCGGGGCGTGTACTGAGGACGTTCGATCGGCGGATCGGCCGGGATGGCCACCATTGAATATCGGCCACGGAAACCATCGTCTATGGACGACGCCACAGCCACCGCCCTGATCGTCGTCGGGGTGGCGCTCTCGACCGTCGGACTGCTGGTGGTCGATCGTGACGCGAACGCGATGCTCTCGATCGGACTCCAAACGCTCGGCGTCGGTGTGCTGGCAGTCACGGCCGTGAAAACGATGCGCGACTGAATCGTGGGCGTCGGCGTTCGACCGCCGGCGCGCCGGTCACCGTGTCGCGCGATCGATCGCCTGATCGAGGTCCGCAATGATGTCGTCCGGATCCTCCAGGCCGACCGAGAGGCGCACCATGTCGTCGGTAACGCCCGCCGCCGTCTTCTCCTCGTCGCTCAACTGCTGGTGGGTCGTACTCGACGGGTGGATGATGAGCGTCTTCGCGTCGCCGACGTTCGCGAGGAGGCTGGCCAACTCGGTGGACTCGACGGTGTCGCGGGCGGCCTCGTAGCCCGCTTCGAGGCCGAACGTGATCATGCCGCCGTAGCCACCATCGAGATACTCGCTGGCGGCGTCGTGGGTCTCGTGATCGTCGAGACCGGGGTAGTTCACCCAGTCGACCGCGGAGTGATCCGCGAGGAACGCCGCGACCTGCGCGGCGTTCTCGCAGTGTCGCTCCATCCGCATCGGGAGGCTCTCGATGCCCTGGATCGTCTGCCAGGCGTCGAACGGTGACTGCTGGTTGCCCAGATCGCGCAGGCCGCGTGCGATCGCAGCGTAGGTAAACGCGGCGTCGCCGAACCGCTCGCTGAAGTCGACGCCGTGGTAGGCGGGGTTTGCCGCGCCGATCTCGGGGAACTTCTCGGAATAGTCGGCCCAGGGGAACGATCCGCCGTCGACGAGGATGCCCCCGACGGTCGTGCCCGACCCGTGGATCCACTTCGTCGTGGAGTTCCAGACCAGGTCCGCGCCGTGCTCGATCGGGTTGCAGAGATACGGCGTCGCGAACGTGTTGTCGACGACCAGCGGGACGCCATTCGCGTGAGCGATATCGGCCAGTCGTTCGAGGTCGGGCGTGACGAGTGCGGGGTTGCCGATCGTCTCACAATGGACGTAGGCGGTGTCCTCGTCGATCGCCTCCTCGTAGGCCGCGTAATCCAGCGTATCGACGAAGCGCACGTCGACGCCCTGGCGCGGGGCCGAATGCGTGTAGTAGGTGACCGTGCCGCCGTAGAGCGCCGACGCGGTGACGACGTTGTCGCCCGCATCGGCGAGCATGAAGGTTGCGAGGTTGATCGCGCCCATGCCCGAGGCGGTCGCGACCGCGCCGACGCCGCCTTCGAGCGAAGCGAGGCGTTCCTGAAGGGTCCCGACGGTCGGATTCATCAAGCGTGAGTAGATGTGGCCCTCCGCTTCGAGGGCGAACTGTGCGGCGGCGTCCTCGGCGTCGTCGAAGACGTACGAGGTGGTCTGATAGATCGGCGGTGCGCGCGCACCGGTGTCGGAATCCGGCACCTGGCCGGCGTGCAACGATCGCGTCGCGAAGCCTGAGTCGTCGGTCATGACGACTCGGCGTTGGTGGACCACGACCGTATACCTTCCACTCCCGGGCGTGTTCCTGCCGGAACCGGTGACGCGGCGATCGAGAGAGGCCACCCTACTTGCGCCGTGACACTCCAGAGAAGAACGAAACACATATTGTCATGTTGTGAGAACGACGACGCTGTATGCACGTCGAACAGTGGGACGGGCAGCGGACGGGATCGATACCACAGTGGGCCCGAACGGGTGGCGCGGCGGTCGCCCTGGCGGTCGCCGGGTTCGTCCTGACGATGGTGATCAGCGTCGTGGCGGGGTTCGGGTTGGCAGCTGCGGGAGTCACGGTCACGGATCCGACCGCCCCGCCAGTGTTTCTCACCGGGACGGCCGCCGGATCGGTCGCGTTCGCGGTCGTCGGCGGCGGCTACCTGGCGGTCATGTGTGACCACCTCCCGATCGGAGCCCCCGACCGCGAGGACGTGGGGCTGATCGTCGGGAGTTCGGTCGTCGCCATCGTCCTCGGTCTCGCCCTGACGAGCGCCATTCAGTTCGTTACCCCCGAACCCGTCGAGAACGTGTTCGGCAACGCCGCGAGCGGTGCGCCGTGGGTGTATCTCGCGATGGCCGCCCTGTCGGTCGTGTTGATCGCGCCCGCCGAAGAACTGCTCTTCCGGGGCGCGATTCAGGGGCGCATTCGGGCCCAGTACGGCGCGATCGCCGCGATCGGGGGTGCGAGCGTTCCCTTCATGCTGTTTCACGTGCCGAACTACCTGGCCAGCCTGCCGGTCGCGATTCTGGGCGCGAGTGCGGTCGGCGTGATTTCGGTCATCCTCGGGGTCGTCTACGAGCGGTCGGGCACCCTCTGGGCCCCGATCGCCGTCCACGCGCTGTACAACGTCGCGTTGTTCGGCCTGGCGTACCTGTCGGTGACGGGTATGCTGTGAGAGCGCGGACACCACGGCGTCGGGATCGACCCGAACGGTCGAGTATCGGGCGCGCGATGTTCGGGCGTGTTCGAGATCGCAATCGATCGGTCGCGACTCCGGCGGTGGGCGTTGCTCGCAGTCCTTGCCCAGTTGTCAGTGCGCGCGCTCGCGGGCGGGATCGCACTCGTCGTCGATCCGACCGGCGGAATCGTCGGCCGGTCGACGGCCGGACTCGCGGCGCTCCCCATCGCGGACTTCCGGCTTCCGGGACTCGTGCTCGCGGTCGGGATCGGCGGTGGCGCGCTGCTCGCTGGAGTCGCCGTCTGGCGGCGACACCCGCGCGGGTCCTGGGCCGCTGGCGCGGTCGGCGTCGGACTGCTCGCCTGGATCGGCCTCGAACTCGCTATTGGCTACGGCGGGCCGACGATCGCACTCAATCTCGCGACCGGCCTCGCACTCGTTGCCCTCGCGCTGGCCGAGTCCCGGTAACCGCGATCGGGGAACGAATGGCCGATACTGGTATGTTCGCATGGTCCACACCGATCTAGACGGTCATCGTCACCGATTGCGGCATCGCCTGCCGCTCGCGCGCACGAGGGTCAGCATTTTCCGCTTGAACGGGGTTGATCGGTGGGGACGGCGTGTCGATTGTAAGGACGGCCGCAAGGCCGAACAGCACCATGATTCAGGCACGCAGACTGGTCGGCGGACGACGCCGTCGGCCCGCGCGGGTGACCGTGGGGTGGTCACGATGAACACAGTCGAACAGTACAAACAGAACAAACATCCGCTCGACGTCATCCAGGACGTCCGCGAGTACGCCGACGGTGGGCTCTCCTTCGCAGAGATCGAAGACCGCGCCGGCGACGGTGAATGGGAGCGGCTCAAGTGGGCCGGGCTGTACGCCCACGGCGAGCACGACGACTACTTCATGAAGCGGACGAAGGCCCCGGGCGGGTATCTCACGCCCGAGCAGGCCGAAGTCATCGGCGAGGTCGCCACCGAGTACGCCACCGCACCCGAGCGGTTCGGCGGTGCAGAGCAAAACGACATCTGGGGCGACGCGTACCTCGATCTGACGACCCGCCAGGACATCCAGATGCACTGGATCGAAGTCGAGGACGTCCCCGAGATCTGGGAGACCTACGAGGAGGTCGGCCTGACGACGATCCAGGGCTGTGGGGACTCCGCACGGAACGTGCTGGGCTGTCCGGCCGCCGGGCTGGACGGCCACGAGTGTTTCGACGCCCAGCCAGTGATCGACGCCGTCAACGAATTCTTCACCGAAAATCGGGAGTACGCCAACCTCCCCCGGAAGTTCAAGATGACGATCACGGGCTGTACCCACGACTGCGGGCAGTCCCAGATCAACGACGTCGGGCTGACGCCGGCCCGGAAAGAGGTCGAGGGCGAGGACATCTACGGGTTCCACTGCAAGGTCGGCGGCGGGCTCTCGGACGGGCCACGGATGGCCACGCAGATGGACGTGTTCGTCCCGCCGGGCGACACCGTCGAGTTCTGCCGTGCGATCGCTCAGACGTTCAAGGAACTGGGAGACCGCAACAATCGGGGCGTCTGCCGAATGCGCTATCTGGTCGAACAGATGGGCACCGAGGAGTTCGAGGCCGCGGTCCGGCGGCGCTGTTCGGTCGAACTGCCGACGAGTGGCGAGGACCTCACCGAGGGGTACACCGGCGATCACGTCGGCGTCCACGACCAGAAGACAGACGGCCTGAAATACGTCGGCTTCAACGTCATCGCGGGCCGAATGAGCGGCGAGGAGTTCGCCGAGGCCGCCCGTGCCGCCGAGAAATACGGGACCGAGGACGCCTCGGTCCGGCTGGCGACCGATCAGAACTTCCTGATCACCCATATTCCGGCCGAAAACGTCAGTGACCTGATGAGCGAGCCGTTCGCCCGGAAGTACAGCCCCGATCCCGGGCCGTTCTCGCGGGGCGCGGTCGGCTGTACGGGATCGGAGTTCTGTAACTACGGCATCATCGAGACGAAAAATCGCGTCTACCGGTGGGCGAAAGCCCTCGACCGACGCATCGACACGCCCGACGATCTGGACGTCGTCCGGATGCACATGTCGGGCTGTTCGGCCTCGTGTGCGCAACCCCAGATCGCCGACATCGGCTTCCGCGGCGAGACCGTCAAAGTGGATGATCCGGAAGATTCCAGCAACGTCGAGGGCGACGCGATCGTCGAAGGGATGGACTTCGGCCTGGGCGGCGCGCTCGGGGCGGACAACGAATTCCTGGACTGGGTCGAGTCCGCCGTGCCCGCGCGCGCGGTGATTCCCGCACTCGAAGAGCTGTTCGACGCCTACAGCGCAGAGCGCGAGGAGAGCGAACGGTTCTACGAGTGGTGTCGCCGCGTCGAGAACGATCGGCTGCGATCGGTTATGCAGCGGGCCGACGCGCCCGTTGCCGCTGGCGTCGCACAGGAATCGGGCGGCCGGGGGGCCAGCGATGACTGATCGTCGTCCCGGCGTTCCGGACCGCGGTCGCGATTCGAGCGCGGGCCACGATCACGACGACGGCGGGTGTGGCTGCGGGTCGAGCTGTGGCTGCAAGAGCGGTGGCGACGAGGAGTCCAGCGAGTCCGAAGGGGCGTCAGAGGAGGTCCGACCGGACGGCGGGCAAGCCAAATCGGTCGGCCGCCCCGCCAACGTCGATTCGGACGGGCAGCTCCAGGATGTCGAGTTCACCGAGCCAGTCGAGGGGACCAGTCAGGACGTCTACGAGACCGCACCCGACCAGCGCGTCCAGCGCCCGGGTGAAGAAGATCTGGATCTCGACACGCCGGGCTACGAGATCCGCCAGCAGATGTCCGACATCGAGGAGCCAGAACAGAAGACCTGGTTCATGGAACTCGACGATGCCGTCATCGACGCCGATCGGTGTATCCAGTGTGGGACCTGCGTGGCGGCCTGTCCCTCGGATTCGATCGGCGTCGGCGACGACAACCTGCCCGAACTGGTGAAGATGTGTACGGGCTGTTCGCTGTGCTGGGACTTCTGTCCCCGTGGTGGCCTGCGCTACGAGCGCCAGTGGAAGGTCACCGGTGGCGACGACAACGTCTCGGGCGCGGGCGACCCGATCACAGAGTTCTCCGCGCGCGTCGAGGAGGACTGGCGCGCAGGCTCACAGGACGGCGGTGTCGTCACCGCGGTACTGATCCACCTGCTCGAAGCGGGCGAGATCGACGGCGCACTCGTCGCGACCGAAAGCGACGAGGACCCCTGGAAGGCCGAGGCCTTTCTCGCGACCACGCCCGAAGAGTGCATCGAGGCCGCGGGGTCGGTGTACAACCAGACGCTCGCGCTCGGCAATCTGGATCTCGACCGGTGGGCCCACAAGATCGACGGGCCCATCGAAGACGCCTCGCTCGCGGTCGTCGGGACGCCCTGTGAGATCGAGGGCATCCGCGCGATGCAGGACTTCGAGTGGGAGTACGGCTCTCAGGAGACGGGCGTACGCGCGATCGACTACACGATCGCGCTGATGTGTACGAAGAACTTCAACTACGAACGCCTGATGGGCGACGCGCTCGAAGAGCAGCGCGACGTCGACCTGGCGAACGTCTCGAAGATGGACGTCCTCGACGGGAAGATGATGGTCTACGATCAGGACGGAGAGCTGATCGTCGACGAAGACGTCTCGAATTTCCACGACGCCGCGCTCAAGGGCTGTGACGAGTGTGCCGATTTCACGGGCTACTGTGCGGATCTGACGGTCGGGTCGGTCGGGTCGAGCGACGCGTATTCGAGCGTGATCGTCCGGACCGAGACGGGCCTCGACGCCTGGAACGCCGTGAAAGCGGATCTGGACTATCACGACCTCGAAGACCGGTCGGCAGTCGGCAAGCTCCAGAGCTGGGACAAAAAGAAGGCGTTCGACAGCCTGGAGCGGGCGTTCGATCCGGATGCGCCGCGCTTTATCGAGTATTCGGATCACGTCGAGAACTACGGCGGCGAGATTCGGCCCCACGAGGCGGGGCACTGACCGGGCCGCACGCAGAGGGCCCCGGCAGCGATCGCGCCGCACTCTGACCGACAACCCCGCAGTTCGATCAAATCGGCGTCTGTGCCTCGGCGAGTTTTATTGAGTGTGGCATAGATTCTCGACTATGGTTTCGATCGGATCGCGACGTATCACGGTCGGGGTCGTGCTCGTGGTGTTGATCGTCCTTGCGGGCTGTACGGGCACCGATCCCATCGGGCCTTCCGGGAACCAAGACGTCTACGCCGATGCCGAGGCCGACTTCGACGGAGAGAACCTGCAGGTCGATTCCGGCGGCGTCGGGAGCTACTACGACGGCGACGGTGATCGGGTCGTGGTGCGGACCGCCGAGATGGCGGTGCGTGTCGAGGAGTTCGAACCGGCGTTCCAGGAACTGCGGACGATTGCCGACGACCACGGCGGCTATCTGGGCGATCGATCACAGTCGAGCGAGGGCGAGTGGGATCGCGGGACCATTACGGTCCGCGTGCCCGCTGCCGAATTTTCCGCCGCACGCGACGCCATCACCGATCTGGGCCGCGTCGAGAGCGAACAGGTCGACGCCAAAGACTTCTCTGCGGAGTACGACCGCCGCGCCGACCGCATCGAGCGGCTTCGCGAGGACGAACAGCGCTTCGAGGCGCTGCTCGCGAACGCCTCGAACGCCAGCGAGGCGACTCGACTCCGGAGCGAACTCCGGGAGATCCGCGACGAACTCGATCGGGTGACCGCCGACCAGGCGCAGTTGGAGCGACGAGAGGCGTTCAGTACGATCACGGTCACGATGACCGAACCGACCGATCGGAAGCCACCCGCGACGTACACCTCCGAGTGGGGCTTTTCTGACGCCTTTTTCGCGGCGTTGTTCGTCGGGACGCTCGCGATCAAGGCCGTCATCGTCTTCTTCGGCGTGATCATCCCGGTCGGCATCGCCGCGATCATGCTCGGCGTGTTCGGAATCCTGTGCTGGCGGCTGTGGCGCGTCGTGTCGAGTGGTCTCCGGGGGCTGCTCGGTGAGGGACGCGACGATTCCGACGACTCCAGGGAGTCGGCCGTCGCTGACGCCGACGGCTAATCCGAAAACGTCCGAATCGTCAGATACTCACCGACATCGGTCGCGTCGAGACGGTCGAGGCGGACGATCGGGGCGTACCCCACCTCGGGGTCGATGTTGACCGACTCCTGGAAGGAGGTCTGGTGTTGCCAGCACGCCGAGTTGATCGTCAACACGCCGTGATAGGAGCCGTACCCGAGTTTGTGGACGTGGCCCGTATGAAAGACGTCGGGGACCTCGTCGATCACCATGTAGTCGCGTTCCTCGGGCGCGATCCGGGTGTGGCCGCCGAACTGCGGCGCGAGATGTCGCTTGCGCAGGAGTTGGGCCATCGCTTTCTGGGGTTCGTCGTAGTTCGCGCGCTCGTCGGGGAGTTCCGCGATGATCTCGTCGAGGCTGACGCCGTGGTACATCAGAATCGAGACGCCCTCGACAGTGACGCGCGCGGGGTTGCCCACGATCCGCGGGTCGGTCGCGTCGAAAATGTCGAGCAGTTCATCACGAAACGCTGGTTGGGGTTCGGCCAGGCGGACGGCGTCGTGGTTCCCGGGGATGAGCACCACCTCGATGTCTCCTGGAACACGTTTCAACAGTTCGGCAAACCGTTCGTACTGGTCGTAGACGTCGACGATCGAGAGTTCCTCGTCCTGATCGGGATAGACGCCGATCCCCTCGACGGCATCGCCACCGATCAACAGATACTCGACGTGATCGGCCTCGTCCGTGTGCAACCAGTCCGCGAATCGCTCCCAGGCCTTGGCGGCGAACTCCTGGCTGCCGACGTGGAGGTCGCTCACGAGGGCGGCGCTGACCTCGCGATCGGCGGTCGACGGCGAGAAGGTTCGGGGCACGTCCGGGAAGTGGATCGCATCGGCGAACATGATCTCGCCGTCGTCGCTGATCGTCCCCTCGACGGCGATCACCTCGTCGGTGAGCAGTTCCTCGACGGCACTCGCGATGTCGCGGTCCTTGAGGACGAGGATCGGATACGTTCCGTTCGTGTCTTCGAGTTCGATCCGCCAGTGGCCCCCACGCGTCGAATCGATCTCGGCGACCATCCCCACGAGTGCGCCGTCACTCCCCCCGGGCATCGCGTCGAGTGCGTCGGTCGGGCGATGGGTCACGCGCCCGCGCAACTGCTTCGAGAGGCGTTCGTATCGGTCGCGAAACACCGACAGGAAGTCCGCGTACTCCCCCGATCCGGTGGAATCGCCGGTGATGTCGCCCGTGATCTCGACCGACGACTCGGACTGAGTCGACGGCGATGTGGGCGTGGCTCCGGGTCGGGCCGTCGACGCCCCCTGACCCGTCGAGTTCTCACCCGACGCAGTCGAAACAGAGGGGTCAGATTCGGTGGCCCCAGTCGACCCAGACGAGGGGGGATCTCCCGGTCGGGGTCGACCGTCCGATTCCGTCGCCGTCTGTGATGAATCGAGCACACGCTCGACGTGATCGGTCGTGATCTTCGTCGTCCCCGACGGCACGGTTTCGACTGCACGGAGAATCGCTGCTTCGGGATCGGTCGCGTCCGCGAGCAACGTGATCGCCGTTCGGTCGGCGTTGAACCCCCGCTCTGCGAGCGCACTCGCGATTCGAGCGGGGGTTTCGAGTGGCACACCGTTGGATCGGTGTTCGAGACCAAATATGTGGCGGGATCGACGGCCACTGAGAGAATCCACCACGGTCACGATCTCCACGCTTCGTCGAGTGATCGGGATCGAAC